>NZ_CP121642.1:0-2523472 GCF_029714385.1 Rhizobium sp. CC1099
ATGAATATGGCACCCACAATTGGTAAAGCAATTTCTGATGTCGATCAGCTGATCATCGGCCAGGCACAGGAACTGTCCGACAAATTGAAGCAGCATCGCCTGGAAATGTTTCCGCCCCGTGCGATGAAAAGCCTGCGCGAATTCCAGCTTGCCGAGGTGGCGCGTTTCCTTGGCGTCACGAGCGGCTATCTTCGCAATCTTTCGCTGGAGGGCAAGGGGCCCCTGCCGCAGGTGACGCCATCCGGGCGCAGATCCTATACCGCCAGGCAGATGGATGAAATGCGGCTGTTCCTGGATCAGAATGCCAGAGGCAGCACGCGTTACGTCCCGCACCGCACGGGCAATGAACACCTGCAGGTCATCGCCGTCGTGAATTTCAAGGGCGGCAGCGGCAAAACCACGAGTGCTGCCCATCTCGCCCAGCATCTGGCGCTGACTGGCCACCGCGTTCTTGCCGTCGACCTCGACCCGCAAGCCTCGCTTTCGGCGATCCACGGCTTCCAGCCGGAATTCGACGTCGACGAAAACGAGACGCTTTATGCGGCAATCCGTTACGACGACGAGCGGCGACCGCTTAAGGAAATCATTCGCAAGACCAATTTTCCCAATCTCGACCTGGTTCCAGGCAATCTCGAATTGATGGAATTCGAGCATGATACGCCGCGCGTGCTTGCCCAGGGCAAAGCGAGCGACTACGGCCGCATCTTCTTTGCCCGCCTTGACGAGGCGCTGTCTTCCGTCGCCGACGACTATGATGTCGTCGTCATCGACTGCCCTCCCCAGCTCGGCTTCCTGACGATGAGCGCCATCTGCAGCGCAACCGCCGTGCTCATCACCGTTCATCCGCAAATGCTCGACGTGATGTCCATGTGCCAGTTCCTGCAGATGCTGGGCGAGGTGTTGAACACGCTGAAAGGCGCCGGCGGCAACATGAATCTCGACTGGTTGCGCTATCTCGTGACGCGCTACGACCCGCAGGATGGGCCACAGACGCAGATGGTCGCCTTCATGCGCTCGATGTTCCGCAATCACGTGCTCACAAATCCCATGCTGCGAAGCGTGGCGATTTCGGATGCTGCCATGACGAACCAGACCCTCTACGAGGTGGAGCGCAATCAGTTTACCCGCGCGACCTATGACCGCGCCATGGAGGCCATGAGCGCCGTAAATGGCGAAATCGCCGAGCTCATCCATAAGGCATGGGGGCGCAGATGACGGCGCACCGATTGACAGCAACCAACCGTTCAACCGCCAGGAGGAGAAAGAATGGCACGTAAGAATATCCTCTCGGGCCTGATGGACGATTCCAAGAAGTTTACTGCCGTAAACAGCGAGCCCGTAAACGACCCCGATAAGCAGCAGATGAACTTCAAGGGAATTGGCGCGCTCGGTGCCGTTACCCGCAGTATCGATGCCCTTGCTGCAAGGGCTGACGCTGCGCGCGAAATCGAAGAAAGGCTCGCCCATGGCGAAACCGTGATTGATCTCGACACGGCACTCATTGAAGATTCCTTCGTCAGCGATCGCCTCGGGCACAATGATGAGCAGTTTCTGGAATTGGTGGAAGCCATCCGCCTGCGAGGGCAGGATTCGCCCATTCTTGTCCGCCCGCATCCGGAAAAGGATGGAAAGTACCAGATTGCCTTCGGCCATCGCCGCGCACGCGCTGCCAAGGAACTTGGGCGGCCGGTTCGCGCCGTCGTCAAGAAGCTTGCCGATCGCGACCATGTGATTGCCCAGGGACAGGAAAACTCCGCACGCGCGGATCTCTCCTTCATCGAGCGGACGATGTTTGCCGACAAACTCGACAAGCTCGGCTTCGATCGAGAGACGATCATGGCAGCGCTCAACGCTGACAAGACGACCATCTCCAAGATGCTATCCGTCACCCGGCGCATTCCGGCCGAGATTCTTTCGGCAATTGGCGCAGCCCGCGCAACCGGCCGCGACCGTTGGCATGACCTTTCGGCGAAATTCGAAGAAGACAACGCTGCCGAGCGGGCGATGCTGTTTATCGAAACGCCAGCCTTCGAAGCTGCCGAGCCGGATGCCCGGTTCGACATGCTTGGCGCATTCCTCAGCAAGAAGCCGGCATCAGCCGTCCAGACCGCAACGCCGTCTTCGGCCGTGACCCAGTGGCAGCGCAGGGACGGCTCCGTCAAGGCGAAGATCAAGGATGACGGGAAGCAATTCACCATCGCGCTGAGGGCAGGGAAGGCGTCGGCCTTCGGCACCTATATCGCGGATAATCTCGATCGTCTCTACGAGGCGTTCGAGGATGGCGGGACGACAGGAAAGAACGGAGATCAATAGCAAAAGAAAAGGCCCCCGAACGTTGCCGTAGCGGAAGCCCTCTCTGATCTAGACACCCAGAGAATCACATTTCCGCACAACATAGTCAAGAGTCTCCGGCACCTATTTTCGGTGAGCTGATATCTTTTGCCTTGAAGAAGGCGAAGAAAATGGAAAGCGGAAGTGTGACGACGCCTTTTGGGCGGCGGCCGATGACACTTGGCATGCTCGCAAGTCAGGTCACCAGCCAAAAAATTGAGCCAGGCGCCTCAATCGATAAATGGAAAGTCTATCGTGCGCTTTGTGAAGCCAAGCCTCTGCTCGATATATCCGACAGAGCGCTCACGGTATTGAACGCGCTTTTGAGCTTCTACCCGAAAGGTGAGCTTGCTGCAGATGACAGTCTTGTCGTCTTTCCCTCCAACACCCAGCTCTCGCTTCGCTGCCATGGCATGGCCGAGCAAACGATCCGGCGGCATATGGCCGTCCTCGTCGCTGCCGGCCTCGTGATCCGCAAGGACAGCCCCAACGGAAAGCGCTACGCTCGCAAGAACCGCAATGGCGGGATCCACGAAGCTTTTGGCTTCTCACTCGCCCCTTTGCTTGCGCGCGCCTGCGAAATCGAACGCCTGGCCGCGAAAGTCTCTGCCGACCGCCTCTACATCCAAACGCTCAAGGAACGTCTCACGCTCACCCGCCGCGACATCTCAAAGCTTGTCCACGCAGCGATCAGTGAAGAGCTTCCCGGAGACTGGCAAGCGGTCAACACACGCTTTCACGATATCCTGAACCAATTGCCGCGCGGAGCTGGTGCCCATGCGGTTGCATCCACCTTGGATCTCCTCGACGCATTGCGCGATGAAATCGTCAAGCGACTGGAAATACAAATTAAAACGGACAATCTGAGCGCCAATGACTCACAAAATGAGCGGCACATACAGATAACAGAATCCGAATCTAATCTTGATTCTGAAGCCGATGTTGAAACTGGAACCCCTGAGTTGACTGCAGTAAACTCGCCAATGATCGATCCGGCAAACGACAGCGACGCTGAGCTCCCTCAACCACAGGCAAGAACCAACACCGTATCGACGATATTTCCGCTCTCCCTCGTCCTGCAGGCATGCCCGGAAGTGCGTAGCTATGGTCCTGCCGGAACTGTCAGAACTTGGCAGGACCTCATTGCCGCAGGAGCTATCGTCAGTTCAATGCTTCATATCAGTCCCTCAGCATACAGGGACGCCTGCAGGGTCATGGGTCCGCAAGCTGCCTCAGCCGTGCTGGCCTGCATTTTCGAACGGTCGGGGACGATAAATTCAGCCGGCGGTTATTTGCGCGACCTCACGCGGCGCGCCCAACGCGGCGAGTTTGCGATCGGATCGATGTTGATGGCGCTTGCAAGGACACGGGAACATCATGACGCCCATCATTGAGTTGACTGCAGTAAACTCACACTTGACCGGCCCCAAAACGATAGCCCCGCAACCTTTGTCGGCCGACGCCGCATCCACGTTACTTCGGCTCTTCCTCGTTTGCCGGCACGCCCAACGCTGCGAGTTCCGGCCCGGTCGGAACGATCAAAGCCTCGTAGGACATAATGCCCGCCGACGCGCTGATCGTCCAGACGCTGCAATCAATACTTCAGATCCAACCATGCTGCTTCCTCGGGTCTGCAATAGGCAAAGTGTTCCCGCCTCCTTGATGCGGCAGGAGCGATCAACGGAGCCGACGGTGCGACCCTAAACAGCCTGAGGCAACTGATGGAGTTGCGATAGGATCGAAATTCGGAAGTCCTGCAGGGGTGGAGAAGCCGCAGGAGGCGCGTCACTCGTTCAAGCCCGAGAAATCAAGGCATCGCAAGGCCTGAAACAGGGGCCGCAGTGACCGAACGAAATGTCGTGATTGTTTCCGTTAGATGTTGAATAGTCTGTGATAACAAACTGTTAGAGATCGACTAAACTTAATCTGATCTCCCGGAAATCATGCTGCTATGGTACCTAAACGGGGCCTTATGGTCAAGGAAAGCATGTCGTCCAGCGCCGGAGATCGGCAAGATGCGACATCGAAGCATCCTTGCGGCAAAACCGGCGGGATGGACAGGTCGGCGCCAGCCTGGAAGCGGACATCGCTCCAGACGAGGGCCGTCCTTAACGGGTGAGATATTGGATGTAATGCCTGCCGTGAACCGCCGACTTCTCGATATGAGCCCGAACCCCGAATACATCCCGAACGAGCTCTTCGGTCAGAACCGCTTCGGGCGGCCCGGCAGCAACCACGCGGCCGCTATGCAGGACGGCCAGGCTATCGCAGAACATTGCCGCCAGATTGAGATCATGCAATGCGATGACGCTGGTGACCGGAAGCGTCGTGACGAGATCCAGCAGTTCCAACTGATGCTGGATGTCGAGATGATTGGTTGGTTCATCAAGCAGCAGTTCGGTCGGCGTCTGCGCAAGGGCGCGAGCGATGTGCGTGCGTTGACGCTCCCCACCTGACAGTGTGCGCCACAGCTGTAAAGCCTTGGCCGTCATGCCGACCTGTTCCAGTGCCGCATTGACGGCGTCTTCGTCCGTCCTATCCCAGGGGGAGAGCGCGCCTCGATGCGGTGTTCGCCCGAGGCGGACAACATCCTTTACCGAAAGGTCCGCATCGGTTGTCGCTTGCTGTTCGATACGCTGGGCAATCTCGCGACGCGCCATTGTGCTGATATCGCTCTCGCCCAGTCTGATGACGCCGCTCTCAACCTGCCGCAGCCGGCAGATGAGACGCAGCAGGCTCGACTTGCCAGAGCCATTGGGTCCGAGCAGACCAAGCGTCTTGCCCGGCGCAACATCAAGGCTGACGCCATCGACGATCACTGTGCTGCCGGCGCACCAGGCGACGTTGCGCATCGATATGCTCATACCGGCCTCCTTGCCTTGTAGAGAATGAGGGCGAAGACAGGAGCGCCGAAAAGTGCCGTGACCACGCCAATTGGAAGCACCTGCTGCGGGATGATCGTGCGCGAGACGATATCGGCAAGTACCATGAAGATCGCCCCGATCAACGCTGTTGCCGGCAGTAACCGCTCGTGAGCCGGACCGACCAGAAAGCGCGCCGCGTGCGGAATGACAAGACCAACGAAGCCGATCGAACCGACGATGCTGACGACGGCAGCGGTCATCACCGCCGTCAGTCCAAGAAGGGTAAGACGCACGCGCCGCACCGGTACGCCGAGCGCCGCGGCAGAGTCCGTACCGAAGGCAAAGGCATCCAGCACACGTGCGTGAAGCATGCAGATAACAAAGCCGCCGCCGGCAATGGGGGTAACGAGTAAAACATCCGTCCAGCGCACGCCGCTGAGGCTCCCGAGCAACCAAAACATGATACCCCTTGCCTGCTCGGCATTGGCCGAGGTCGTGACGATGTAGGACGTCAACGCATTGAAGAGCTGCGAACCAGCAACGCCTGCCAGGATGATCCGATCGGCGCCGCCGCCTGCGCCTGCGGCCAAAAGGGAGACGAGACCGAAGGCTGCCACCGCACCGAAAAAAGCACCGGTGGAAAGCGTCAGCACGCCGGACCCGATGCCGAGGATCATGATGGCGACCGCGCCGGTCGAGGCGCCCGCCGAAATGCCAAGCACATAAGGTTCGGCAAGCGGATTGCGAAGCAGGGCCTGCAGCATGGCGCCCGTCATCGCAAGAGCCGCGCCGGAACTTGCAGAGACCAGGGCGCGGCTCAGCCGATAGTCCCAGATGATACCCTCATGGATCGGCTTGATTGCGAAGGAGGTGCCGAACATTCGATTTGCAATAGCTTGCGCAATCGTCCGCAGCGGTATGACGATCTCGCCGATCGACACGGCGAGGCCTATCGCCAATGTCAGTGCAGCCATTGAAAGCAGGGACAAGGCGGCAAAGCCGCCCCATCCGTTACGTTGCCCGGCGTCTTTGCTCACTTCGCCAGTCCAAACTGCCGTATGGCTACTGCAAGCGTCTCGATGCCGTCGACAAGGCGGATCGATGGGCTCATTGCCTGCGAGTCCATGACGACCACCTGCTTCTTTTCCACAGCGCTGATCCTGCTTGCCACAGGATCGGTGTTCAGAAACGTAAGCTTGATGGCCGGATCGTCGGCAACGTAGCGGCGACGATCCATCCCGGCGATGACGATGATTGCGGGATTGAGGCCGGCGACCGTTTCCCAGCCGACCAACGGCCATTCCTCGTTCGTGGCAATCACGTTCTTTGCCCCAAGGGCCTGCATGATATAGGCGGGCGCGCCGTTGCGGCCGGCCATGAAGGCTTCCCCGTCGACTTCCTTGCTGGAGAACCAGAATACGACCGGGATATCCCTTACCCTTGCCCCGGCAACGGATGCAATCGCCTTATCCTCACGTTCCTTCAGCCTCGCGACCAATGCCTCGCCGCGGTCCTGAACGTCAAAGATCGCGGCAAGTTCGGTGATCTCCTGATAGATGACCTCGGTCTTCAGCATTTCCTTGCGGACACCATCACCACCCGTCGCATTATCCTTGGCGGCGCAATCGGCCGGCGCGACATAGGTGTTGATGCCAAGCTTCGAAAACTGATCGTAGGTTCCAACCGAGCCGTTCGGGCCGACATGCCACTCGAACTCGGCAGCAACCAGGTCGGGGCCGGTTCCGACCACCGCCTCGAAGCTCGGATCATTGTCGGCGAGCCGCTTGATTTTGCTGTTTTCCGCATCGAATTGTTTGAGCACTGGGCTGAACCAGACAGCCGTGCCTGTGATGCGATCCGCAAGGCCGAGCGACAGTAGGATTTCGGTCATCGCCTGGCCGATCGATACCACCTTGTCCGGCACCCTATTGAAGGTGATGGATCGGCCGCAATTGGCAATTGTCAGGGGGTAGGTGGTCGAAGCGGCAAAAGCAGGTGCAGAAATCGCTGAGGTTGCCAATACCGCGAAGGCAAGGCGCAGAATGAACCGCCGAAGTTTTGGATCGGATGACATGGAAACACTCATAGGGAATTGAGGATGCGTCGGCACGGCGGCCTGATCGCTCCGATGTTGATGGGAAACGCGTAAGGTGGTCGCCGGCCATACGGGCGGGCGAGCCGTCCGGCACGACGGGCTTACCTGCAGCGACTATGGTTTATTGAAAAGAGCGATCCGTTCCGTCTCACGCGGAAGGGGTCTGCGCCGATTAGGGGCGGCAAAAGAAATCATCTCGTCTCCTGTTCCGGGCAACCCCGCCCGTTCAATTGGATCTCTCTTTGACGGCAGGTCTCCTGGCTCGCGGATATACACCGGACCATCTGCCTTCCCGTGAGAACGAGCTCACAGTGGCATGGCGCTTGGCGCCACGAGGATGATCGGCAATCCGCTTACAGTTGCGGGGGCAGCCACGGTCTTGGTCCCTTTTGGGTCGTCCGCACCGTGTTCCCTATTAATCCCCTCGGAGTCTACTTCGGGGAACCGTCGCGCTCAGTTATGCCGAGCGCAGCCGTCTCGTCAAGCCGTTGAGACAAGAGCGATCAATGGACGGCGCCTGATCCCCCGACGGCGACGATGCCGAAAGGCAGTCCCTCAACTGGAAGGGTTCGAACCTCTTTCATGGTCTCAATATCGATCATCCGCACAACGCTATGGCGAGGATCGGTGATGGCAATCTGATCGCCTGCAACTGCGAGCCGGGGGCGCGGATCGCGCCAGTGACCATCCTTGCTGTAAGGCTCGGTGACGCTTGCCGACGTCGTGATCTGACCGCTTAGAATGTCGATAAGATGCAGTTGCCCGTCTTCGGTCAGTACATAGGCATTCTTGACCCGAGTAGGATCGAGCGCGAAATCGATACGGCGGGTCGGCAGGTCGACCAAGCGATACGGTTCGGTGCCGTCTGGGTCGATCAGGGCAATCTTGTCCTCGCCGTAGTTGCCCAGGAAAAATTGCATCACCTTACTGCCGAGCAAGGTCGTCACTTTTCCCTTCGGCAGCTTGTCGCCGTATTCCAGCATTTTAAGTTGCACGGTCTGCTCCTTGCCAGGACGGGCAATCAGGACACCTTCCTCGCAGCCGAAGGCAACGAGCTTTGCCGAGAAGGCTTCTCCGTGCAGCGCCGTGCAGGGCGTGACGTCGCCGACCTGTCTTCCGTTTGCGCTTAGAACCCGTAAACCCAGACGTGGCGGCAGTTCATCCGGTTTGGTTTCCGCCTTGGTATCGGGAACCGAGACCAGCATATTCCGCCCCATGGGCACGGCGACGCCATGGTGAGGTGCCGTCGCGTCTATGAGCTTTTCGGATGCTGTGCCTTCCAGAAGACCTTCTTCGGAAACGAGCTTGGCTTTGCCTTCCCGATCGTAAAACAATACCACGTCGTCGCCATGCATGACGGCGTGGACCGGCCGTTTCCCGTCGAGTGTGGCTTGCAGCAGCAAAGGTGCGGATGTTTCCAGATCGCGATGCTCGCCATGGTCGGAAAGCGTCACACCGGTTTTGATCACCTGGACGGTATTGGCTTCTGATTGAACGGCAAAAACAGTCTGGCCGGAATGACTGGCGGCCAGCGCCGCATAACCCTTTAGCCCAAACTCGCCGATCTGCTCACCGGTCTTGACGTCGAATGAACGAACCATGGGAGCCGTGTGGTCGGCGATGAACAGGCGCCATGTCTGCTTTTCCTCTTCAGCGGAGGCCGGATTCACCAAGAGGCTTGCTGCAAACGCTGCGGCCATCGTCAATCTGGGTATCATCGGAAATCCCTTTTCTGATATGTAATAACATTACATTCTCTAGCGGAGTTCCAAAAACATGTCCAGGCCGTCGGGGCCGAAGGCGATGTAGCGCTCGAGCTGCCCCCCACAAGCCTGCTGCGACCTATGTCCGACGCCGGCCGCGCGTTGGCTCGGCTCGACGAGCGCATCGCCCGCTCGCCAGTCGGGCAGGGTTTTGTCGAACGCTCGCATTTCGCCGACGCCTGCGCCTCGCTTTGGATCGACGGCGAGCTGGTTCATCTGGAAGACCTGGTGCTGCATGATGCCAGTCATGACATCCGCACGCCGACCCATGAACTGACCATCGCCCGCGACGTTCTGAAAACCCGCCGGCGGATTGCGGCCCAGCCGCATGGTTGGGCGCTTCAGTCCCGAGGGACTGCGAAACCTGCGCGGCCAGGGTCACATCGTCGCCGACGGCGGTGCCAGCGAACAATTACCGTCGAAGGTGCTGCCGTGGCCGATGGCGAGCCGATACCCTCTGATGAGGCAGTGAACGGAGGAGGGGAGCGGAGCGATGCTTCTGATCCGCTCGCCACAGAGCTGGCGGCGATCGACGCGGTGCTCGCTCGCTCCGAGGCGGCGCTCACACAGGCTAGTGCGCCCAGCCGCCGGCGGCCGCGAAAAGGATCTGTTCGCTTATGATCTGGATTGGGACGAGGACGAACGGCTCGGCGAATGGCGAGCCGTCCTGCGCGAGCTCGACAGTTCTCCACGCGTGCTGCAGGCGATTGTCGCCCTCGATGCCTGGAATGGTTTGGAGGTCCTGCAGCATGCGCCTTGGCTCGCGGCCGCGGGCAGCGTCATTGCTACGTCAGGCCGGCCTGACGACTGGAGGGCATCTGGCCTCGATCAATCTCGGCCTGAAATCCATTCCGGTCGATCGCCGCCGGCATCGCGACCGCGAAACCCGTTTGCTGGCGCTGCTCGCCGGCATCATCGCCGCGGCCGAGCTTGACCTCAATGAACACGATCGGCTGACCCTTGCCCGGCAGTCGATGGAGCGGAGGCTCACCGGACGGCGGACGTCGTCAAAACTGCCGCAGCTGATCGAGCTGGTGATGTCGAGGCCGCTCCTGTCAACCGGCATGGTCGCAAAGGCGATCGACGTCACGCCGCAAACAGCGGTCAGAATCGTCGGCGAGCTGGGCTTGAAGAGATTGACGGGGAGGGGGAAGTTTCGGGCGTGGGGAGTGGTCTGAGTGGTCGGCATAGGGGCGTGGGCAACGCTGTGACAACCGTGAACAGTGAGTTATCGAGCTGCAGGCTGAACATGCGTAGCAGTACCAGCGCACCCTAAACTTCTAAAAAGAAAGGGCATTGATTCTGGACCAAGATATGGTCTAGATATCTTACGTTATTGGACCTTTAAGTGGTCCGGAATAGGGAGCAGGCGATGCAGGTGTCCGTTACTGAAGCGAAAGGTCAATTGACAGAGTTGGTTCGGCGTGCCGAAGCGGGAGATGAGGTTATCTTGACCCGGCATGGCCATGCGGCAGTTCGTCTTGTTCCCGTAAAGACGGGGCCTGACAGAAGATCTCGTCGGGCGCTACTCGAGGCGGTTCGTACCGCCGCGTCCATGAAGGCGACGACCGGACCCAACGCAGCGCGTAGCCAGGATTTTCTCTACGGTGCTGATGGCCTTCCGGAATGATCGCCGTAGATACGTCGGCGCTGATGGCGATCGTGCTAGATGAACCTGAAGCGAATTTCTGCATCGGTGCGCTCGAAACCGAAGCCGACCTTCTAATCTCCGCGGGCACAGTCGCGGAAGCTCTCATCGTGTCTGCTCGGCGGAATGTTGGGGAGGAGATGGCACGCCTTATCGACGGGCTGGGCTTCGAAATTGTATCTCTTACGCCCGCTTCTGCGAGGCGGGTCGCCCATGCATATGAAATGTGGGGTAAGGGCGTCCATCCAGCGGGGCTGAATTTCGGGGACTGTTTCGCCTACGAAGTGGCGAAGGAACATGCTTGCCGCCTGCTCTTTGTCGGCGATGATTTTACGAAGACCGATATTGAAAGAGTTATCTGAGGGGCGATGGTGACAGAAGCGATGATATTGCCAGAAGGGTGGGTGATGACTACCGTCGCCAAGATTTGGGCGGTGCGTCTGGGCCGACAGCGTTCGCCGGACCAACACACCGGACAATTTGCCACGAAGTACGTTCGTGCGGCCAACATCACGGCTAACGGAATAGATGTTACCGACGTATTGGAAATGGATTTTTCGCCAGCGGAGCGTCAGGTATTTCAGTTTCAAGTCGGCGACATCTTGCTTGGCAGAGGCGGCCGGCAGCCCCAAGCAGGTAGGGCGCGCGGCAATCTGGCAGGGCGAAATACCCGACGGCTGTTTTCAAAACACCGTTATTCGCGTTCGTCCTCACGCCGTTGTCCCTGAATTCGCCCTGCTCGTTTTTCGGCGTATGGCGGAAGTGGTGCCTTTGCGGAAGTGGCCCCGTGGGGTAGCCGACGGCTCCTCATCATAGACTCAGACCTTTGGCGACGCCGAAGGAAGCCGAAGTCGACATTCATCCAACATTTGTAGGCGTCAATAGATCGTGTCCCGGCACGTGGTGTAGGTTTTGAGGAGTAAGGTGGCCATCAGTGTTTTCCGGTAGGGTCGGGTTGTTCAAGACCAACCTGACGGAAAGACCACCGATGACCAATGACATGATGAACGTGCGCTCGCTTGTTGAGAAGAGCGCCGATGCCGATTTATTGCGCGAGATGATTGGCTTTGCAGCCGAGCGGCTGATGGAGCTGGAGGTTGGCGGAGCCACCGGCGCTGACTTCGGCGAGAAGAACCCGATGCGGCTCGCTCAACGCAATGGCTACCGTGATCGGGATTGGGAGACGCGAGCCGGAACGGTCGAGCTTCGCATTCCCAAGCTGCGCAAGGGCAGCTACTTTCCGAGCTTCCTCGAACCACGTCGGATGGCGGAGAAGGCTCTGACGGCTGTTATCCAGGAGGCTTATATCCAAGGCATCTCGACGCGCTCAGTCGATGATCTGGTCAAGGCGATGGGTATGAGCGGCATCTCCAAGAGCCAGGTGAGCCGCCTGTGCGAAGAGATCGACGTCAAGGTGAAGGCGTTCCTCGATCGTCCCATCGAAGGCGATTGGCCATACCTGTGGATCGACGCGACTTACCTCAAAGTCCGGCGTGGTGGTCGCATCGTCTCCGTCGCCGTCATCATCGCCGTCGGTGTCAACAGCGACGGGCGGCGTGAGGTTCTGGGTATGGAAGTCGGCACGTCCGAAGCTGAGCCGATCTGGACGGAATTCCTGCGCAGGCTGACACGCCGGGGTCTGCGTGGCGTCAAGCTCGTCGTCTCCGATGCGCATGAAGGGCTCAAGGCCGCGGTCACCAAGGTTCTCAGCGCCACCTGGCAGAGGTGCCGGGTTCACTTCATGAGAAACGTCCTGGCACATGCCGGAAAGAGCGGCAGGCGGGTCGTATCCGCTTTCATCGCAACGGCCTTTGCCCAGGAGACCCCGGAGGCAGCAAGCGCTCAATGGCGCAGCGTCGCCGATCAGATCAGGCCGAAAGTGCCGAAGCTCGCCACCATCATGGACGATGCCGAAGAGGACGTGCTCGCCTACATGACCTTCCCGAAAGAGCACCGGGCAAAGCTGCATTCGACGAATCCAATCGAGCGTCTCAATGGCGAGATCAAGCGACGCACCGAGGTCGTCGGCATCTTTCCGAACGACGAAGCCATCGTCCGTCTCGTCGGCGCACTGCTGCTCGAACAGAATGATGAATGGGCCGTCCAACGCGCCAGATACCTGACACTTGAGACCATGGCGCAAATGAGCGATGATCCCCAAATCAGTCTGCCCGCTGTGGCACGCTGATATCCCTCCGGCCCTATGTCGGAAAGCACGGCCATCAGCCGCGAGCTACACCACTTCCATGGACACGATCGCGTCAATAACAGCAAGCGCGGCAAAACCATCTTTGAGCGATGGTCCCCAGTCACGCGGCTCGATCAAATTGTCCTGTAGAACATCCTCCTGCTGGAAGACCAGAGAGGTGTAGCTAAAGTTCTGATTTGAGGAGCTCGACGAGCTCTGCTGTTTTCCGTCTTGGTCTCATGCTCGCAATTATGGATATATGATCCACAATTGCAAGGTTAACTAGGGTGAGGTGCCTTGCAAATCCAGAAGATATGGATAACTGATCGTTTTGAAAACGTCTCTTATGAACCCACCGAAAGGTCAAGAACTCCAAGTCCGACGACTGGATTTTGCTGTTTTCTCGTCCGGGAAACTGACGCCCCTTGCCTTGCAGGCGCGTGCCGATATTGCCCGTCGCTGGAAAGGATGGCAGACACGCCTCGATCCGGCACGACTGGTCTTTATTGACGCGACTTGGATCAAGACGAACATGGCCCACTCGATGGTTGGGCCCGAAAGGCATGCGTTTGCGCGGCTTTTTGCTGGGCACTTTGACTCTGGCCGCCGCCGCTCCATTGTTCCATTCATGATCTACTTTACGAGTGACACCCATTTCGCCGACCCACGTGTGCTGCGGATCGATCGCAGGCCGTTCCCCGATATGGCAGAGCACGACGTTGCGCTGATCAGGAACTGGAATGCCATTGTCGGAGAAGACGACGACATCTGGCATCTCGGCGACTTCATGTCGGCGAAAGGGGGCGACTGCGATCAGCTTCTTTCGATGCTGAACGGCCGCAAGCACTTGATTATTGGCAACTGTGATCCCGAGACGACAACGAAGGCTGAGAACTGGACCAGCGTTCAGCATTATGCCGAGCTCGTTACAGACGAGCATCTTCTCGTGCTATGTCATTTTCCGTTCCGGACTTGGCATAAGATGGGCAAGAACTCGATCAACCTTCATGGGCATTCGCATGGCCGGCTGAAGCCGATGCCCCGGCAATATGATGTCGGCGTTGATGCGCGGGCTCTCCGACCGGTCACACTTGCGCAGCTGCTGTCATTGCCGTGACACTTGCGGTCTCGATCATTCGATGGCGACTGACAATGCCGAAAGGCGCTGCGTTCCCTCATCCCTGTTGCGGCCGCGTGACACGGATTGCGTTTGGACAGAGCAAATGGTCGTAGCGCATAAATGTCCCGCCCGGGCCTGGTCGAATGAAAGAGCAATCTCCAGCCCGACGCGGGGGCATGCTGGAAGGCCGCGGGAATGGCGGCCCTCCAAGCAATCAGAAATAATGACTCATGCAGCCTTCGTTGCCTTCACATTTGCCGAGGTTTGCGCAAGCTGGGTGAGCTTCTTGTCGGTGGCTTCCTCTTCCGCGAGGCTTGCCTGAAGGAGAGGGATCGCGTCCTTCAGACCCAGCTGCTTGGCCCAGGCGATCAGCGTGCCGTAGCGGGCGATTTCATAATGTTCGACAGCCTGGGCCGCAGAGATTAATCCTGCGTCGAGTGCAACAGAGCCCTTGAACTCTTCGATGATCTCTTCGCTTTCGGCGATGATGCCCTGGATCGCCTCGCAGGTCTTGCCACGAGCGGGCTTGCCGATGATCTCGAACACTTGCACGAGCCGCTCGATCTGACTTTCGGTCTCGTCACGGTGTTTCAGGAAACCCGCTTTGCCTTCCTCGGATTGCGCCGCGCGCGCCATCTTCGGCAAGGCTTTGAGGATTTGCTTCTCGGCGAAGTAAATGTCCTTCAGCGTGTCGACGAACAGGTCGTTTAGCGTCTTTGCAGCCATTCTGCTCTCCTATGGTAGGGGGTAAGTGACCAACCTGAACGCGACGCAGCGCGTGATGTTCCGATCAGCTGACAACAAGCCCATTGCGCACCGACATTCGAAACGCAAAACCTCTGCGAGATGACCCGGCTGCCCGTCGTCCTCGGAATGATTGTCCAAGGGCATCGCGTTTCCACGCGGAACCAGCGCTCACGCAAAGTGTTTCACTGACAACCCATGGAGAGCTCAGATGAAATACTTTTACAGGGTCGTCGGCGCGAAAGGGGAATTGGCAGAGACGAGCTGCGAGTTTGACGGGGTGCAGGCTGCAAAGGCTGAAGCCCGCAACGCTCTTACCGAGACTGCCGCCGGCGGATTGCCTGAAACCCCCGTCCACATGTTGTCGGTCGAACTGTTCGACGAAAACCGCCTGCCAATCACTGAGCTGCGATTAATCCTAGAGGAAATTAGCAAGGAATGACGCCGCTGAGCGAGCATATGCACAGTCTTGGCGAATGGCGTCACTTGTGCGTGGACATGCAGTGCCTGTTCTTCGAGGCGACGCCATGGCACGTCGAATGGATGAAGGGCGTCTTGCCGCTGGTTGAGGAGGTCGCAGGCCATCATGCCGAGCGGACGGTCTTTACGCGATTTATTCCACCGGAAAACGCAGCCGACATGCCAGGCACGTGGCAACACTATTATGAGAAATGGTGGATGATGACGCGCAAGCAGCTGCCGTCCGGTCTGATAGAACTTGTCCCTTCGCTTGCCCGCCTTGTGCCGCCTGCTCGGGTGTTCGACAAGCCCACTTACTCACCTTGGATCTGTGGACGGCTCCATGCGACGCTTGCCGAAGAGGGCGTGTCGACCCTTGTTATCAGCGGTGGCGAGACGGACGTCTGCGTATTGGCTGCGGTCCTGGGCGCAATCGATCTCGGCTGCCGGGTTATTCTATTGACGGATGCTGTCTGTAGCGGTGCAGATGAATCGCATGAGGCGTCATTGGAACTCCTGGGCGAGCGATTTTCAGTGCAGCTTGAGCTGACGGAAACAGATCGATTTCTGCAGTGCATCTAGTCGACGCTCCTCGCGCCCCGGCCGTACATGCACAGGAACACGCAAAGGCTGACGTCGATGCCACGGCTTCTCGTCAGGGGGTTTCGTCGTTCTTTCGGAGAATGGCGCATCAGTTCCGGGATAATGCATTGCCATGCTGCCGCACCTCCTTCAACGGTGGGGCTTAGGGAGGGGGAAACTTGGCCTTTTCGGCTCGTCGGTCGTTCTGGCGCGGTCAAATTTCTTCCCGCCATTGGGTCGTTTCGCGAAGTTGTGCGTTTACCATCGTAGAAACAGAGCCCGCCAGGAGAGAATTATGACCAAGACCTTTGACCTGTCCGACTTGTCCGATGAGGAACTGGCCTCCCTCATCGACGAGGCAACAACCCTGCGAGACACCAGACGTGCCAGCCGTGAAGGTGAGCGTCGAGTAGGTTCGGATGGTTCGATGGGGCAGGATGTGAGGGCCCCGGATCATGGCGTTATTCCCACGCCCACGCCGCGGGAAGTCAAGGATGAAGGTCAGGCACATGGCGTACCCAAATAATGGCGCCGGGAGCCAGTTAGGTCTCGGCACCCACGTCCACGATGCTGGATTTGCATTGCTTGCGCATCGCATCGGCTGACTGACGAACGATTTCAGAAACCTTCAAGAACTGTTGGGCTAAGGGGCTCGTCTTGCGCCAGATCATGCCAATCGTTCGTGAGGGTTGAACGCTCTGAAAGTGAGCGACAGAGACTGACGCCGAGCGCGTCTCTACTCTAACGGCCATTTCGGGGATCAAAGTGACGCCAATGCCGGCGCTGACCATTTGGACCAGCGTCGACAAAGAGCTGCCGTCCAGCAGTTCTCGCGGCAGTGCCGAATGAATGTTGCAGAATGACAAAGCCTGATCGCGAAAACAGTGCCCCTCTTCCAGTAGAAGCAGCCGCATTTCACGCAGGGCCTCGCGGTTGGGTACAGGCTTACCTTCATCCTCGCTTGGTCGGACCAGCACGAAATTCTCCGAAAACAATGGAACCTCGGTCAACGAAGGTTCGGATACCGGCAACGCGACAATTGCAGTGTCGAGCCTGCCTTCCGCCAGTTCATGAACCAGCTTGGAGGTCAATGTCTCGCGTACGTGGATCTCAAGCCCGTCATTAATGCGGGTGAGATTGCCGATGATCGCAGGCAGCAGGTAGGGCGCGACCGTCGGGATCACGCCTATCCGCAACCGCCCCACCAGCCGGTCCTGCGAAGCGCGTGCTAGGTCTGCCAGTTCATCAACAGAACGCAGGATGTCGCGCACGCGAAGCGCAAAGGCTTCCCCGAAGCTGGTCAGCCGGACTTGACGCGCGCCTCTTTCGAAGAGCTCTGTCCCCAGCGTTTCTTCGAGTTCCTTGATCTGCATGGACAAGGCGGGCTGGGAAATCGCACAGACATCTGCCGCGCGTCCAAAATGGCCTTGTCGGGCCAGCGCCTCAAAATAGCGAAGCTGCTTGAGCGTCAAATTTGTCATAACTTCACCTTATCGCTGCAATCAGAAAATCCAACTTATATTAATGAAGCAGCTTGGATATAGTGCCCAAAGCAGAGAGGAGATGCGGCCGCTGTCTGACCCGTTTGTGACCGACGGCGGTCTGCAGCGTGTTGATGTCCAAATATCCGCAACGCCTAACGCCGTAAGCTCTTTTCCTGCAGGGACCGTCTTCCGCTGGGTCACCCAGTACAAGTTATCGCAAGGGATAAAAACATGGATTCAAAAGTCGAGACCGCGGGCAAGTGTCCGGTTGTCCATACGCATACGGCCCATGGCGGTCGGTCGAACCGGGACTGGTGGCCGAACCAGTTGAATCTCAAAATTCTTCATCAGAGTTCCTCGCTGTCCGACCCTATGGGCAAAGGGTTCAACTATGCCGAGGAGTTCAAGAAGCTCGATCTGGAAGCCCTGAAAAAGGATCTCTTCGCGCTGATGACTGATTCGCAGGACTGGTGGCCGGCGGACTTCGGTCACTATGGCCCGCTTTTCATACGCATGGCATGGCACAGCGCGGGCACCTACCGTACCGGTGACGGGCGCGGCGGCGCGGGAGCCGGTCAGCAGCGATTTGCACCGCTCAACAGCTGGCCGGACAATGTCAACCTCGACAAGGCGCGCCGGCTGCTATGGCCGATCAAGCAGAAATACGGCAACAAGATCTCCTGGGCCGACCTCATGATCCTCACTGGCAACGTTGCGCTGGAGTCGATGGGCTTCAAAACGTTCGGCTTTGCCGGCGGTCGCGCGGATGTGTGGGAGCCCGAGGAGGACGTCTATTGGGGCGCCGAGGACACTTGGCTTGCCGACAAGCGCTATTCTGGCGAACGAGACCTCGAGAACCCTCTCGCCGCCGTGCAAATGGGCCTCATCTACGTCAATCCGGAAGGACCGAACGGCAATCCCGATCCGCTTGCCGCCGCCAGGGACATTCGTGAGACCTTCGCGCGCATGGCCATGAACGATGAGGAGACCGTTGCGCTCATCGCAGGCGGACATACCTTCGGCAAGACACATGGCGCAGGCGACGCCTCACATGTCGGTGTAGAGCCCGAGGGGGCTGGCATCGAGGAGCAGGGCCTCGGCTGGACAAGCAGCTTCGGAACGGGCAAGGGCGGTGACACCATCGGCAGCGGCCTGGAAGTCATCTGGACCACGACACCGACGAAGTGGAGCAACAACTTCTTCTGGAACCTGTTCGGTTACGAATGGGAACTGACGAAGAGCCCGGCCGGTGCGCATCAGTGGACACCGAAGCACGGTGCCGGTGCTGCTACCGTACCGGACGCGCACGACAAGTCCAAGCGTCATGCGCCCTCCATGCTGACCACGGACCTTGCCTTGCGCTTCGACCCTGCCTACGAAAAGATTTCGAGGCGCTTCTTCGAAAACCCGGATCAGTTCGCCGATGCATTTGCCCGTGCATGGTTCAAGCTGACCCACCGCGACATGGGCCCCCGGGCACGCTATCTCGGCCCGGAGGTTCCGGCAGAAGAACTGATCTGGCAAGATCCTGTTCCCGCCGTTGATCACGTCCTGATCGATACACAGGATATCGCCGATCTCAAGGACAAGATCCTCGCATCGGGACTGCCCATCTCCCAGCTGGTCTCAACCGCCTGGGCTTCGGCGTCGACCTTCCGCGGCTCCGACAAGCGCGGCGGCGCGAATGGCGCGCGCATCCGTCTTGCGCCTCAAAAGGACTGGGAGGTCAATCAGCCGGCCCAGCTGGCAGCCGTGCTCGACACACTTGAAGGCATCCAGAAGGCGTTCAACGATGCCCAGCCTGGCGGCAAGAAGGTGTCGCTTGCAGATCTCATCGTGCTCGGTGGCGCAGCGGCCGTCGAGAAGGCGGCGGCGAACGGCGGTCATCACATCGAGGTTCCGTTTACACCCGGCCGCACCGACGCGACGCAGGAGCAGACCGATGTGGCCTCCTTTGCCGTTCTCGAACCGATCGCCGATGGGTTCCGCAACTATCAGAAGGGCGAATATTCCATTTCGCCCGAGGAGTTGCTGATCGACAAGGCGCAATTGCTGACGCTGACCGCGCCGGAAATGACGGTTCTCGTCGGCGGCCTGCGTGTGTTGAACGCCAATGCGGGACAGTCCCAGAACGGCGTCTTCACCACGCGCCCTGAAGCGCTCACCAACGACTTCTTCATCAACCTGCTCGACATGGGCACGGTTTGGAAGGCGGCTCCAGGATCAAAGTATGTGTTCGAGGGACGCGACCGCAATACGGATGAGCTGAAGTGGACCGGTACCCGTATCGACCTCGTCTTCGGCTCGAATTCTCAGCTTAGGGCGCTTGCCGAGGTTTACGGTCAGAGCGACACGCAAGAGAAGTTCGTGCACGACTTCGTGGCGGCCTGGACGAAGGTTATGAACGCCGATCGCTTCGATCTCGTCGCTTGAGATGAAACGCGCTCGGGCGCGGCTGAAGTCCAGCCCGCGCCCGAGCGCTAAACAGGGGCAAATTGCCTCCGTGCAAATCTGCGCGCCGGCGTGCACCGACACAGACCGGGACCTGGTCACGATTTTGCTGCCGCGGTCGATCGTTATTGTCGCATGAACGCCTGCATCTCCTCGGGTATGACCTTGCCGTCCTTGTTTGCATCGACCTTGGCGACGATCCGCTTGTGGATCGCGGTTAACTCCTCGAAGGAAAGTGCGCCATCTCCATCGGCGTCAGCGATGGCGAACATGATCTTCATCATATGACCACGCATTGGCCGCATCGTTATTCCACCCATCATCAAACGGCACCATGTCTCGACCCATCATCCCGCGAGGCATCGTCCCTGGCCCTCTCCGGCTGGATTGAAATGGTGGCCTGGTGACAGGAGCTTAGGACGATGGCGGAGGGAAACTATGATATTCGTCAAACTGCAACGGCGGAGTTTCAAACGCCGTATACTCGGATCTTGTAGAGTAGGAGCTATTCGTTCCTGCCTCCCAAGGAGGCTCTTGTCATGCCGAAACGTAGCGCAGGCCTTTTGATATTCCGGCAGACCGCCGGATATCTGGAAGTGTTTCTGGTCCATCCGGGTGGGCCGTTCTGGGCGCAGAAGGACGAAGGCGCCTGGTCGATCCCGAAGGGCCTTATGGACCAAGGTGAGGATGCGCTGGAGGCTGCGAAACGGGAGGTGTTCGAGGAGGTGGGGTCCAAAATCGAAGGCAACTTCAACTGGCTCGGCGAATACCGGCAGCCCGGAGGTAAAGTCGTGCTTGTATGGTCAATAGAGGCCGATATCGCCGCCGACGCAATCGTCAGCAACACATTTCAGATCGAATGGCCTCCGAGATCAGGGAAAATGAGGGCGTTTCCAGAGGTTGATCGAGCCGGATGGTTCCGTCTTGACGAAGCCGAACACAAGATATTGAAAGGTCAGCAACAGGTGCTTCTCGCTTTTGCAGCACGCCGGCAACCCTAGCTGGGCGGCTTTCCACCGGCTCGAGCCAACAGGGACAAGGCGAGCATTGTGCGTGACCATTTGGCGAACGGCAGAAGCGCACCCCTCGCTCGCACTTCGCACGCCTTGTCCCGTCCGTGGCGCGGAGCGAACGGACGGCGTCGATTTCTTTCTCGTCTTCGCTGCGGCGTTGAAGGCCCTATGCTTCAATTGGCATGGCTCTTCACTGCATCTTCAGCAAACAGGAGCTTAATCCGGTCAATCAATGTTCAACGGCTCTTCAAACAGACTGCGCCGGTGCAAACCAAAAGCGCGGCCCTTTGGAGCAGCCGGGACCTCATGTTCCAGGATTTCAGACAGCTTCTTTCACCTTGATTGCGTCCGGATTGTAGACCTGCCCGAAACGGTTGTTCAGGAGAGTTGTAAGATCGACTTCCTCTTGGCGGACGAAGCCCTTGGTGGGCAACTTACCATGCGACAAAAGGTCGAGAACGGTGGCAATGCCGGCTGCGGTGGTGATCTGGATGGCACTCATCTTCTTCCCTCCAACGGTCCCAGCATAGACCTTGTTGGCATAAGTCTCCTGCATGTAGCGGCCCTCGCGCCAGCCGCAGACAGTGACGAAAATAACCACGACGTCTTGCATGGTAGCCGGCAGGGCGTTCTCGAACAGATCCTTCAACACGTCACGCCGGTTCTTTAGATTGAGGTCGTTGAGCAACGCCTTGATGATCGCCTGATGCCCGGGATACCGAATCGTGCGGTAATTCATCGTGCGTACCTTCCCTTCCAGCGTCTTGGCGAGGGTTCCCAAACCTCCGGAGGTGTTGAAGGCTTCATAGGTTACACCGTCGAGCGAAAACTCTTCCCGCTCCTCCAGCGCCGGCACGCTCACCAGCTTTCCTTCGACGATTGCCTCGCAAGGCTCGATATATTCATTGATCAGCCCATCGGTGCTCCAAGTCAGATTGTAGTTCAGCGCGTTGGAAGGATATTGCGGAAGCGCTCCAACCCGCATGCGAACACTGTCCAGACTGTCGAAGCGCTTTGCCAGATCGTTGGCGACGATGGAGATGAAACCGGGCGCCAATCCGCATTGTGGGATGAAAGCCGTCCGTGCGCCTTTGGCCAACGCCTCCACCTTTTTAGTCGTTGCCACGTCCTCCGTCAGGTCGAGATAATGTACGCCGGCTTCGAGGGCAGCCTCAGCCACCAATCCCGTAAGATCAAAGGGTGCAGCGGAAAGCACGGCGAACTTTCCCTTAAGAACAGTGACAAGACTCTCGCGGTCTGAAATGTCGAGGACGACCGTGCAAATCCCGAGGTGACGATCGATCTTTGAAAACTGCGTCTCGCTACGGTCGGCCACCGTAACGCGATAATCGCCTGTCGCTGCAAGCATTGCGGCGACCGCGCCACCTATCTTGCCTGCTCCGATGATCACGATTTCCTTCATTGACGTCCCCTGGTCGTTTGCCTTCGATGAACGTAGATGATGTCAACGCAAGGTCGAATCATAGCTATGAAACGAGCATTTCGCTGTATAATACTAGGCGAAATGACGACTCAGTTGAGCGAAATGTAGGGTGGGAACGATGCAAATCACAGAGAAGGATCGCGACCTGCTGGCTTTGCTGGCGGAGAATGCCCGCCTGCCGGTGGCGACGCTTGCCAAGCGGCTATCGCTGTCTCGGACGACGGTCCAAGCACGGCTTGAACGATTGGAGCGGGAAGGTGTGATCGCGGGCTATGGATTGAGGTTGTCGGAGCGCTACACGGCCGGTCTGGTGCGGGCGCATGTCCTGATTACCATCGCTCCTAAAGCGCTTTCGCAGGTCACCTCGTCCCTTGACAAGATCCAGGAGGTGACGACGCTTCATTCAGTAAGTGGTTCGTTTGACCTGATCGCAATCATTACAGCGCCATCGATCGCCGAACTCGATCAGTTGATCGACCAGATCGGAACAATTGACGGCGTTGAACGAACGCTCTCCTCCATTATTCTCTCGACCCGCATCGCACGATGAAAATGCCAGAGCGTCGCCTTTATTCGCCAGCGCCCGGAAAATATCGAAAGTAGGGACGTCTTCGCCGCGTGGCGGGCAAAGGTTTCGCCGTCGTCGCACAGGAAGTCCGCGAGCTTGAACGTCTTGAGCTCCCGCTCTGATGATCGCTGAGCACAGCAGATCTGCTCAAAACATTTGCGGCGGATCTTCGGTTCGAACTCCCCTTAAAGGGTGTCCGGCCCGGAGACATCTGCAACAGTTTGGCCCTAAGACATGAGCGACAACCTCATGCGGAGCGGGTTGTCGATGATGGAGACCAACCTAGACGAGGTGGTCTCGCGCTTTCGCAACTTTCTCGGCCGAGTTCACCCATCCAACGAGCCGGCATTTCTTGTTGCTGGGCGAACGTAGTCATCTTTTGAGCGCGAGTGAGGGCGCGCAGGAAGGGCAGGGGCTCGTGGCAAGTGCCGGTCATCGACGCAACCGTGAGCCCACTGCCAACCACATTCTTCGGGTGTTTCGCGCGAAGACCAAGACGAAATCCAGACGAGAAGGTTTGGCAACGATTACCGGCAGCAGTCGTGCTTTCCGCCACTTGATGCTTACTCGGCGGCCTGCGCTAGAGAAATGATATCGGCCTTCGGCAAGGCAATCCGGACCAGATATTCGTAATCGTCCACCATGTGGTGGACATCCGATCCGGTTCTGGCGACGGTCCAATAGTCGCGGCCGGCGCCGAACACCGTTGAAAATTGCACGACCTCCCAGGCGCCACCCGCCCCTTTTCGTCTCGGAGAAGGAACGACAGGTTTTTTCGGGATAGCCTGTTGAAATGGTCCGGGCCTTCGTTTTCACCCCCGATTTTGGCCCGTCTCGGAGCGAGTCGCAGGGCAAACGATAGCGCCGTATATTCTCCGTGGAAGCAGGCTGACGACTTGGCGCAATATGCATCGTCGTCGCGACCTGAAAGGGGTCTTAGGCGTCACTGACTTTTACTAATGACTTTTGAATTTTAGCACAAACTGATATTATCGCAGCGCGGCTACTATACGACGAGGCTCAACATGCGGCGTGGCCTGATATATGGTGTCTTTTTGGCATGGGCCGCGATCTGTGTTTTGGCGGGCTTTGTTGTTGCCGACGAAGATGACATCACTACAGGTGAACGGCTCGCTACATTATTGCGCGCCAGCCGGACTGTCATCTCGGGTCATCAAAAGCTTATCAACGACGAATCCCTAGGAAAAAAGGATCTCACGGGCCAGCGTGTCGTCAACGAAGCGTTGCAGATCTTTGCCCAGCGCAAGGGCGATTCCGTATCGGATCAGAATTTCAACCCTCTCGATAAGCAATTGTTCGATGCGCAGGTCGCCGCGATAAAGGAAGTTGTCGACGAACATCAAAGCATGATCGATATGAAGGGTGTAGGCTTCAAGGGGTTCATTCCCTCGACCTTCGGCCGGTTGGTCAATGAACGTTTCGAGGAAAAGGTCGGCGACAAGGCGAAGATGAAGGTGACGGCGCCGGAAGAGCTGATCCGCAATCGCAAGGCGCGGCCGGATGATTGGGAGCAGCGCGTCATAGAGAGCAATTTTCTGTCTCCCGATTGGCCAAAAGGCAAATCGTTTACCGAGGAGGTGGAGGTGGACAGCCGCCAGTCTTTTCGCATGCTGATCCCTGAATATTACTCGGCATCCTGCCTGACGTGTCACGGAGGACCCAAAGGCGAGGTCGATGTAACGGGCTACCCGAAGGAGGGTAAAGCTGAAGGCGATTTGGCCGGTGCGATCAGCATCACGCTGTTCAAATGAGAGCCTCCGTTACCATTCCAATGCGGATCGGCCGCTTGATGGATCGAAAGATTCCGCTTCGCCTTATCTGCCTTTCGGCCGCGCTTTTGGGCGCGCTGCTCCTTAGCGTCGCCTTCATGGCGCATGATTTGCGTGAAAATCAGGGGCGTGTTGAGGAGGCGAATGCGCGCTTCCATATGTTCGACGATGCTGCCAAGGCGCATCGCCATTTTGGCGAGGTCCGCTATTGGCTGACGGATCTATCGGTCAGCCTGTTGACCCTCTCGGAACGGCGCGCGCAAGAAGCCCGCAAAGCGCTGGAACAAGATCTGGCCCGCATCAAGGTCTTCGCGCCCGATGAAGCGAACACGATCCTACAAGGTTCGAACGCCTACTTTGAAAAGGCGATGGAGGCCGTTGACGCCTACACCAATGACAACAGGGTCATAGGCAACTCCCGGCTGGCGGCCGCCAGAAGCTATAGCGATCAAATCGATTCCGTGCTTATGTCACTCGAACAGCGTCTCGAGAACGAAGCCGATCTGGCGCGCGACGCTGCCGATGCGACGGCGCGCAACACCTATATACGAGCTCTGATCGCAGCCGGCGTGACGACATTGGCCTGCATTCTGATGACCTGGCTGGTGCTGCGCTCCATCCTGGTGCCGCTCGGCCGGATCGACAGGGCGATGACGCAGTTGACGAGGGGGCAGGAGGATGTCGAACTGCCGCCAGAAGGCAGCGATGAATTCGGAAAACTTTCAAAGACGTTGCGATTGCTGCGTGACAGCCAGGCCGAGCGTCGAGAGCTTGAAGCGGTTGCCGAGCGCCAGCGCAATACGGTGATGACAGCGATCGAGACCATTCCCGATGGGTTCGCGTTTTTTGACGCGGACGACCGGCTGGTTTTGGTCAACCAACGCTATCTTCAACTGTTTCCGGAGACTGCGGACCTGATGACGCCTGGAAGGGCCTTTGAAGATATCGTTCGTGCGCAGGCAGAACGCGGCACGACCGATATCGGAAGCGGCAGCATTGAGAGTTGGGTCGCTGAGGCCATGCAGCGTCACCGCCAGCCGCAGGGCATGATCGAGCGGCAATTCGCCAATGGAACATGGCTGCGCATTGCCAAGCGAAAGACGCCGGAGGGCGGCACCGTGGCGGTCTACACGGATATTTCGGATTTGAAGAACCGACAGGCGGAGCTGGAGGAGGCAAGGCGTGGCGCAGAGGTCGCCAGCGAAGAAAAGAGCCGTTTCCTCGCCTCCATGAGCCACGAGCTGCGCACTCCGTTGAATGCGATAATCGGTTATAGCGAAATGCTCATCGAGGATGCCAGCGATCTCGGACAGACCGGATTCATTGAGGATCTCAATAAGATCGAGGGCTCGGGACGCCATCTCCTGGCGCTCATCAACGACGTTCTCGATCTCTCCAAGATTGAGGCGGGCAAGATGGAGCTTTACATCGAGCGCCTCAGTCTAAGACAGCTTCTTGCCGACGTTCAAAATACCGTAGCGCCGTTGATCGCAAAGAAGGGCAACCGTCTGATGGTGAGTGCCTCCGTCGAGCAGGATCAGATCGAGACCGATAAGACCAAGTTGCGGCAAAATCTGTTTAATCTTCTCTCAAATGCCGCCAAATTTACGGAGAACGGCGAGATTAAGCTTGCGGTGCGGCGTTACGAGGACGGAGTTGGTGAATGGCTCGAATTTGCCGTCAGTGATAGTGGAATCGGCATGACGAAGGAGCAGCAGCAAAAGCTGTTCCATGCATTCGTACAGGTGGATTCGTCGACGACGCGCAATTACGGCGGGACCGGCCTCGGTCTGACCATCACGCAGCATTTCGTCAAGATGATGGGTGGTGCCATTTCCGTCGAGAGCGAATTCGGAAAGGGCTCGACCTTCCGCTTCACAATCCCTGCGATCACCAAAACAGATATCGCCCAGGAAAATGCGCCGCAAATCGATACCTTGGACAGTGCGAGCGCGCATCCAACAGTTCTCGTGATTGATGATGAGGCGCGGGCTCGCAATTTCGTCTCCGACGCCGTTCGCGGCGCAGGCTTTACCGTGATCGAGGCGACGGGTGGAGAGGAGGGCTTGGCAAAAATCCGTAGATTGCACCCGGACGCAATCGTCCTTGACGTGATCATGCCGGGTCAAGACGGTTGGTCCGTTCTGCGTGAAATCAAGTCGGACAAGGCGATCTGCGATATTCCCGTCATCCTCGCGACGGTTGTCGCCGATCGCGAGATGGGCCTGGCCTTCGGTGCCGTGGACCATCTGATCAAGCCGATCGACCCTCAGCAACTCGTCGATACCCTAAACGCAGTCGCCGGCGAAGCACGCCATGATGTGCTTATCGTTGATGACGACCCCGCAACCCGCGATCTTTTCCGCAGGGTGCTCGTCCGCGAGGGTTGGCGGGTTCGGGAGGCGGCCGACGGTCGCCATGGTCTTGAACAACTCGAGGCCGGACGGCCGACGATTATGGTTCTCGACCTGATGATGCCGAACATGGACGGTTTCACGCTACTTCAGGCGATCAAAGACAGGCGCGACTTGGCAGATATCCCAGTCGTTATCGTCACTTCGAAAGATTTGACGCGAGAAGAGCTGGATTGGTTGGGCGTTCGCGCGAATGAAGTAGTCAGAAAAGGAACCAAAGGTCGCACCGATCTAATTGCAGCTTTAAAGCGGCATCTTCCGCAAAAGGAAGAGGCGTGAGGAGAGATGTTCGGATGGTCAAGATTCTTCTTGTCGAGGACAATGAGATGAACCGCGATATGCTCACCCGCCGCTTGGAGAAACGTGGTTACGAAGTTGTCAGCGCAACGGACGGGCTCGCCGGCGTCGAGGCGGCCGTGACCACGAAGCCGGACTTGGTTCTGATGGATATGAGCCTTCCTGTCATCGACGGCTGGGAAGCAACGAAGCGGATCAAAAGAAATCCCAACACTGCTGCCATACCGGTGATCGCACTTACCGCCCATGCCATGGCCGGCGATCGTGAAAAGGCAATCGAGGCCGGTTGTGACGACTACGACACCAAACCGATCGAACTACCGGGTCTGCTCGACAAGATCGCCCGTTTGACCGGAGGGTAACGATCGTGGCTCAATCTCGGGACATCGGGCATCGGATGTATATCGCCAGAATCGCCCAAAACATCGTCGATCCGGCCCAGGCCATTCTGGGCTATCAGGAACTGATTACGGAAGAGGTGCGTGAAGCGGGACCCAGTGATGCTTTGCCGGACCTTGAAAGGATATTGAGCGCCGCCCGGGAGCTGAATACATTGATCAAGCGGCTTCTCGACATCGAAACGCTGGAGAGTGGGAATGCCCCCTCGCTCGATAGGCTTTTACGGCATGATCTCAGAACGCCCCTGAATGCCATCCTCGGCTATTCCGAGATGTTGATCGAGGACTTCGCCGATACCTTGCCGGCGCGTCTGCTGGAGGATGTGTCGAAGGTCATTCGTGAAAGCCGCAATTTGCTTGCGCAGATTGACGAAACACTTGATGGGTCGCCTCCTGATGCGGATCAGGAATTTCAGCCTAAATTCGATGGAACGATTGCCGCCGATCTGGCTAGGACAATGGCGACCCGCTCTTCGGCCGTCACGGAACGCGCAGGACGTATCCTCATCGTCGACGACACGGCGTCAAATCGCGATCTCCTGTCCAGACGGCTCCGCCGCGATGGACACACCGTCGTAGCGGCAAGCTCCGGCGAAGAGGCGATTCGTATCTTCGATCAGCAGGAATTCGACCTCGTATTGGCCGATATCCTGATGCCGGACATGAACGGTATAGAGCTTCTCGGCCAGCTTAAATCGGACCGACACTTTCGCGAGATCCCGGTCGTGATGATTTCCGGCCTGAAGGATGACGACGCCGTTGCCCGTTGCATTGAGGCGGGGGCCGAGGACTATCTCCGCAAACCAATCAATCCCGTCCTGTTCAAAGCCCGCATTGCCGCCTGCCTCGAGCGTCGTCGTTGGCGAACGCGCGAAAAGCAATATCTGGCGCAGATAGAATTCGAGAAGGAGCGGGCAAACGCCCTGCTTCATGCGATTCTTCCGAAGCAGGTGGTGAAGCGGCTTGCGGACGGAGAGGAAGTGATCGCCGATCGCATCGATATGGTGACTATTATTTTCGCCGACATCGTCAACTTCACGGAATTTGCAGCGCGAACGCCGGCTGCAGCGCTAGTCCGGAGACTGGGAGACCTGTTTAGTCGTTTCGACGAACTTGCTGATCAATATGGCATCGAAAAGATCAAGACGATCGGTGATGCCTATATGGCCGCGTCGGGACTACTGGACCCTCGCGTGGATCACGCCGTCGCCGGCGTTGCATTCGCCAAGGCACTGCTGGCCGAAATGTCTGGACGAGTCGATGATGGATCAGCGCTCACCTTGCGGATTGGCATTCATAGCGGGCCGGTCATCGCTGGCCTAATCGGTCGGAAACGCTTTGTCTATGATGTCTGGGGACATACGGTGAATGTTGCAAGTCGCATGGAGTCTTGCGGCGCACCAGGTCAAATTCAGATATCGCAAGCGACGTTCGATGCAATTGGCGAAGGGCGGATGCCCGCCCGCCGGGAAATCATCAATATTCGCGGCATCGGGAGATGCACAACCTACCTTTTGGAATAACACATCCTGTCGCCGTGCTCCATGCGTCTCTGTTGCAAAGAACGACGGCTGGTGCACAACGGTTCGTGGTTGCTGTTTCAAGCCGTGTAGACGCCGAAATGCGTGCTGATGAGACGCACATCCCCATCACGCTGTGGACGAAATGCGTATCAGGCTTCCCTATACGCTTTATGACAACCGTTGCGATCAAGAAAAACATGGGGGCATAAATGGCAAATCCCGCTGCGAACCGTAAGCTCCGGAGCCGGGGTGTAAACTCACCTATTTGGCGTAGCAGCTCCCGATAGCGTGGAAACGCCGTCACTGCGCGGCGGGAGCGCGCCCTTGCAAGACTAAATCCGGGTGACTGATGCCGACCCCGCAATCCGGCATGATGCACTTGGCGTAGATTCTCAAAGTTGCTCGATTTGCCTTGAATGTGGATAGGCAAAATTATGTGAGACCGGTTCAAAGGACAGCTGCAACTGCATCGCATCCACAGAGCCCAAAATATTAACTCAGGAGTTTCGGCGCCAATTGCCAGGCGTCAGGCCGGCGATACTCGAAAAAACCCGCGTGAAATGGCTCTGATCCGCGAAGCCGCAGGCGATGGCCACCTCTGCAAGCGGCGCGTTCGAGGCCCGAAGCAACTCCCGGGCGCGATTTACCCGCTCGCTGAGAAGCCATTGATATGGTGTCATCCCGGTCGTTTCCCGAAAAGCGCGAATGAAATAGCCTCGAGACAGGTTGCAAACCTTCGCGACCTCCGAAATCGAGATGTTGCCGTCGAGGTTTTCGAGAAGCAGACTTTTCGCCAGATGCTCATGCGAACGCGACAGGCTTCGTGATCTGTTGGAGGCTGCGATGGGCCGACCGCCATAGCGTTGGACCAGATAGGTCCCGATGGCAGTCGCCATTTGGTCGACGAACAGCGCGCTTGCTTCCTCGGGTTTTTCGAGTGCCGGGATCAACGCGCGAGCAAGATTGGCAAGCACGATATCTTTTGAAGCGGTTTCGGCTGCCAGCGACGTCACACCGGGAAGTTCGGCGCCTTCGGCAATCCTGATGAGAGACGCAGGCGAAATTTCAAGCAGAAGGAAATCGAAAGGACCGCTAAGATCTGCCTTGTAGCCTTCGGAGAGATCGCGGATATAGATCGAGTTTTCCGTAAAATCGTGGTTGGTCGCATGATGTTGATGATAGATGCGCCGCGTATGGCCACCGAGCGAAGATACGCCGACAACGAAACCTCGATCGCTTGCCGATGTCTTGACCTGATCGAGCTGCATGACGCTCGTTCCCTTGCGGAAGACCGCGATATCCGATCCTGCCAGAGCCTGGTTGATCGACAACTGCTTCAGAGGACATCCAAAACCATCCGTCGCCGGTCCAGCGGGTGATTTGATGTGACGATCGGAAATAGGAACCAAGACGCACAGCTTTCATTTTGAGACGCTGGAGCTGGGTTCTGACCCACTTTGGTGGCTCAGGCCTTCCGCGCCGACTTCTGGTAGGTCGCCGAATCTCTTCGACGAGGATGCTTTTGTTCAAGATAGACGTTTGAAAGGTGTATAGGAACCTTCAAGGCGTGGCATCTCAGCGGACGGCTATACAGTCCCCAGCCCGGATGATCGAGACACATGTGAGTGAAACGTTGGCGGCCAGTGAGAGAATTGCGGCATGTTTTGGTGTCGAGGCAGCGAGGGCGCTGGCGATCAGGCCTCTTCGCGAGGCGAAGCTCTCTGTCGTTCATCTTGACCACTCCTATGAAGACGGCGAGCATCCTGTCTTCCTTCCGGCCGATGACGCCTTCCTGGTCATGCTTTATCTCGTCGATGTCGACCATTGCGACATCTGGCCAGACCGACCTCCGGCACCTTTCAAGAGGTATCCCAGGGGCTCGATTTGTCTAATCGGCCTGAAGGATGGAGCCGCAATCTCCATTCGCGGTCGTTTTGAGGTCCTTGCGTTTCATATCCCGAGCTCGCATTTTGCCGAGCTGGCGAAGGACGCAGGAGAACCTCGCGTCGATGACCTTGCGACCTGTCGCGGGGTTGACGATCAGGTGATCCGCAATATTGGTGGAGCACTGATGCCGATGTTCGATATGCCGGAAGAGGTGAGGGATACGCTGCTTCCGCATATCGGGTTGGCGTTAAACGCCCATCTCGCGCATCGTTACGGACGATCGCCCGCCCAGCGCCTGTTGGCCAGCGGTCAGCTGTCTCCTATGCAGGAAAAGCGTATCAAGACGTACATAGCTGCGAACTTATCGGGCAACATACCGGTCGATAAGATTGCCGACGCGACCGGTTTTTCATCGGATGAGCTCCGTTCCGGCTTCTTGAATACGACTGGGCAGTCCGTTCTCGAATGGATTTCGGCGTGTCGGATGAATAAGGCCCAATCACAACTGAGCCGGACCGGTGAGACCATCGCCCAAGTGGCTGAAACGTGCGGTTTTGCGGATGAGAACACATTCGTCGAGACCTTCACGAAGGCCGTGGGAGTCACTCCGCGGGAGTGGCGTTCACGCAACCGGCACTAACAGATTTCACGATCGAGCGGCGCTGCGCTACGATCTTTCCCACGTCCATTCCCGTCGATCTCGGCTTTGAGGAAGAAGCCTAGGAATGTTCTGACGAGGACCATTTTGGATGGGATTGTTTCCCGCGAATCCGGATGCGACGCTAACAGCCGCACCCGGACTTACTAATCAGGCCTCGACGAACTTCAAGAGATCGGCGTTCAGGACATCGGCATGGGTTGTCAGCATGCCGTGCGGATAACCCTTGTAGATTTTGAGAGTACCGTTCTGCACCAGCTTCACGGACAGCCTGCCGGTGTTGTCGATCGGCACGACCTGGTCGTCGTCGCCGTGCATGACGAGGGTCGGAACGGTGATTGCCTTCAGGTCTTCCGTCTGGTCGGTCTCCGAGAAGGCCTTGATCCCATCGTAATGGGCCTTGGCGCTGCCCATCATGCCCTGCCGCCACCAATTCTGGATGACGCCAGGATAAACCTTAGCGTCGGGACGGTTGAATCCGTAGAATGGACCGGTGGGAAAGTCGACGAAGAGCTGCGCGCGGTTTTCGGCAACGCCCTTGCGAATGCCGTCGAAGACTTCCATCGGAAGGCCGCCCGGATTTGTCTTGGTCTTCAGCATCAGCGGCGGTACGGCGGAGACCAGAACAGCCTTGGCGACGCGGCTGGAAGGCTGACCGTATTTTGCGACATAACGGGCGACCTCGCCGCCACCTGTCGAGTGCCCGATATGAACGGCGTTCTTCAGGTCGAGGGCTTCAACGAGAGCGAAGGCGTCGGCGGCATAGTGGTCCATATCGTGACCGTCTGCGACCTGCGCGGAGCGTCCGTGACCGCGTCGGTCATGGGCGACGACGCGATAGCCCTTGGATAGGAAGAACAGCATCTGTGCGTCCCAATCGTCCGACGAGAGCGGCCAGCCATGGTGGAAGACGATCGGCTGGGCATCCTTCGGACCCCAATCCTTATAGAAGATTTCGACGCCGTCCTTGGTGGTGATGTAGCCCATTGTGTTGTCTCCGTTAATTGAGATTGTGGTAGAAGCAATGTTGGCCGCAAAGCCGAACGATGAGGGGAGCACCATGGCCGCGGCGGCGGCAGCTCCGGAAAGCAATGCGCCGCGGCGCGTGATGGAAGGGTAGTTCTCAGTCATTTTCGCGTCCTGCGATCCCTGTCTTGTGCCCTGAGGCTGTGTTCGTCTGTTGCCGAGATATTGCCGTCGAGAGCCAATGCCGACAATTGCACCAATAGTTTCGATTTAATTGCGATTTTCGCACCAATGGAGGGTGCGGCCCGGCCGCTCTCTACTGGCCATCTTAAGCCGCACCGGGCCGGTTGATTGCCAGGAAATGCCGGACGACAGGCTTGTCCGTCCCTGAATGATAGGCAAGCAGCTGACCTTGAAGATCGGCGTCGGCGTTCGATACCCGCTTGTGCTGTCGGAGATGTTCAGCCCAGGATTCCACCATGAACCATTCGACGATCTTTTGCGGATCGGCAGAGTCTTCCGTCACACCCCATCCGTAGGCACCGTCACGCCGCCGCTCGTGGGACATTTTGTCCAGCGCATGCAGGAAGGCGGTGCGATGATGTTTTTCGACATTGTATTCGATCAGGATCAGGACCGGGCCTCGATCATGCGGAACCGGTTCTGCGACGAGTGGTTCGGGCCAGTGGTTTGACGGGACCAGATCGGCATCGCCCGACGGCAGCTTGATACGGTGCATGATCAGTCCAGCCACGAGCAGTCCGCCCGCACCGATCACCAATGTGCCCGACACGCCAGCAACTTCGCCGACAGCACCCCAGCCGAGACTGCCGGCCGTCATCGCACCGTTGAAGACAGTCAGATAGACGGCAAGGCCCCGCCCCCGCACCCAGTTCGGCAGGATCGCTTGCGCGGCGCCGTTGAGAGTGGTGAGGGCGGTGATCCATGCTGCACCGAGGAACAGAAGGATAACGACCGCCAGCCATTGCGGTGGAGCCAGCGACAGTGCCGCCATGACCAACGCCGTCACGAGCGCAGATCCGAGTTGCAGGCCGTCGGCATCGAAACGCTGCCGCAGCCGCGGCATGACGAGCGCGCCGCCGATTGCACCTGCACCGACAGCGCCGAGAAGGATGCCGTAGAAGCTGGCGTCACCGCCCAGGAGTTGGCGCGCGACCAACGGAAGCAGCGCCCAGACAGCACTGGCGAACGCAAAGAAGATCGTCGCTCGAAGCAGCACGACATGAAGCGTCGGGCTGGCGCGGGTGTAACGCAGTCCTGCCCGGAAGGCGCCGAAAAACCCTTCCGACAACGCGTCGTTGGCATCCTTGGCGCGCGGCCACCAGATCAACGCCGCGATGACGAGGACGTACGTCGCAACGTCGACGCCGTAGGTAACGGCGGCACCAAAAGCGGCAAGCAGCAAGCCACCAGCCGCAGGACCGATTGAGCGCGCAATATTGATGCCCAGCGAATTCAGAGCGACGGCACTCTTCACATCTTCGCGAGGCACGAGTTCGGGCACAACCGCCTGCCATGTCGGTCCCATGAGCGCCGCACCGATACCGCCAAGGAAGGTCAGTCCGATCAGTGAACTGATCGTAAGCAATCCTGTATGGGCAAGAGCCATCAACGTGAGACTGACCGAGGCAAGCAGGATCTGCACGGCAATCAGGAACTTACGACGATCGAGGATGTCCGAGAGAACGCCTGCCGGGATTGCCAATAGGAAGATCGGCAGCGTGCCGGCCGCCTGCACCATGGCGACGGCCGCAGGGGCAGCGGAAAGATCCGTCATCAGCCAAGAGCTGGCGACGTCGCGCATGAAACTGCCGGTGTTGCCCAGAACCGTAGCCGCCCATAGCACCGCGAAGACGGGTTGACGGAGCGGTGCGAAGCTACCGGAGGATTTTGTGACGCTCATTTGCTCGTTCCCTTGGCGATATCGATTGTTGCTACGATCACGAACGCGCCAGCGAGACCGAGATGTTCGAAGAAGGCATTCGTCGCCATCATGCGATCCACCCCGGAAGGCATTTCCCAGAATCGAAGCGCAACGAGGGTCGCGAGAAAGGTGAAACCGGCGAGAGCCAGAGCACCCGCCCAGCGCCCGAAGCCGGAAACCACCATGGCGGAGGCCGCAAGCTCGAAGACAATGACGGCAACGGCGAAGAACGATGTCGGGTGAAGCCCGAAATGCTCCATTTCGGCAATGGCGCCGTTAAAGTCGAAGATCTTGGTTAGCGGACCCTGGATGTAGGCGGCGCAGAGAGCAAGAAGCGCTAGGGACCGCGTTGCCGGCGCCGCGACGGCACCCGCGAGAAGCGCGCTTAGGCGGCCCGTGGACGAAGAATGATCAATCATGTCTGCTCCTGTAGTGTTGGCCGGTCGAACCGAGCGGCACTGTTTCGGCTTGTGGAGCGATATTGGCCGGAAAGATTGCCGCCAACAATTGCATCAACAGTTTTGAATTAATTGCGATTATCGCAATAAATCTGCGCTCGTAGGTCGAACGGGCAGCGCAATCCGCTACCCATTCCATTCGCTGAGCACGATGCGGGCGTCGCTTCACACCGCCCAGCACGAGCAACCGAGAGCTCCGAAGAAGCCTTTGAGGTCGGCTATCGGCAGTTTCGATGTCCAGGCGCTGGCATGGTCGTGACCATGTACGCCGCAATCGCTGGCACAGCCACAGGAGGCGATGGCAGTACGACGCAGGGAATGGCGACCAGCCCCTTCCGGTTCGCCCCAGCCGGCATAACCGCCGAACTTGCGCACCGGCGACCAGTCCGGCATGGCGGGTGGCACGGCGTTTTCGTCCAGCGTCTTGAAGTCGCCGGCGCCGTAGACGATCTTGCCGCCGACCATGGTTAGGGCGGAGGTGAGGAAGGAGATCTCGTCCTCGGCGCAGGAGAGGAAGTCCTTGTCGGGCACGATCAAGTCAGCGAACTGGCCCTTTTCGATGCGGCCCTTCTTGCCTTCCTCGTTCGAGAACCATGTAACCTTTTCAGTCCACATGCGCAGCGCCGTTTCACGGTCGAGGCAATTGGAACGCGGATAAAGCTGCATGCCGCCGATGGTCTTGCCAGTCACCATCCAGGAAAGCGAGACCCAAGGATTGTAGGAAGCGACGCGCGTCGCGTCCGTTCCGGCCGAAACGTTGACACCCTTGTCGAGTATGCGCCTGATCGGCGGCGTCGCCTCGGCGACCCCGTGGCCGTATCGCTCGACGAAATATTCGCCCTGATAGGCCATGCGATGCTGCGTGGCGATGCCGCCGCCAAGGGCCGCGATGCGGTCGATCGAGCGATCGGAAATGGTCTCGGCATGATCGAAGAACCAGTTCAGGCCTTCGAGCGGGATGTCCTTGTTGACCTTCTCGAAGACGTCGAGCGCGCGGCTGATCGTTTCGTCATAGGTAGCGTGAAGACGCCAGGGCCAACGGTTCTCGGCGAGAATGCGCACAACACCCTCAAGGTCCTCTTCCATTTCCGGGGCCATGTCCGGGCGCGGCTGGCGAAAATCCTCGAAATCGGCGGCGGAGAAGACCAGCATTTCGCCGGCACCGTTGTGACGGAAATAATCGTTGCCCTGCTTGTATTTGACCGTCTGCGTCCAGTTGAGGAAGTCCTGCTTCTCCTCCTTCGGCTTCTGCGTGAAGAGATTGTAGGCAAGCCGGACAGTCAGCTGATTTTCATCCGACAGCTTCTGGATCACCGCATAGTCGTCCGGGTAGTTCTGGTAACCGCCCCCGGCATCAATGACGCCGGTGACGCCGAGCCGGTTCAGCTCGCGCATGAAATGGCGGGTGGAATTGACCTGGTAGTCGAACGGCAGTTTCGGCCCCTTGGCGAGCGTCGAATAAAGAACGCCGGCATTCGGCTTTGCCAGCAGCATGCCAGTCGGGTTGCCATTGGTATCGCGGGTAATTTCCCCGCCCGGCGGATTCGGCGTATCGCGGGTGTAACCGACGGCACGAAGTGCGGCGCCGTTCAGGAGCGCCCGGTCATAGAGATGGAGCAGGAAAACCGGAGTATCCGGCGCGATCGCGTTGATCTCTTCGATCGTCGGCAGGCGCTTTTCGACAAACTGATGTTCAGTGAAACCGCCCACGACCCGCACCCATTGCGGGGCTGGCGTGATCGCCACCTGCCGCTTCAGCATGTCCATGGCGTCGGCAAGGCTGCGGATGCCATCCCAACGCAGTTCCATATTGTAGTTGAGACCGCCACGCACGACGTGGGTGTGGTTGTCGATCAGGCCGGGCAGCACACGTTTGCCCTTTAGATCGATCACCTTTGTATTCGGTCCGGCAAGCGCCATGATCTCGCTGTCGCTGCCCACTTCCATGAACAAGCCATCCTTGATGGCGATCGCCGTGGCATTCGGGTTGGTGCGGTCGAGCGTGGTGATCAATCCATGATGAAGGACGATATCTGCATACATTGGAGCGACTCCGGTCTTGACGGGATCGGCGGCATGGGCCGTAGAAAACAGATTTGAAAAGGCGAGGCTCGAAGCTGCGCCCAGGAAGGTGCGGCGCGTCGTCATCAGCTTTTCCCCGAGGTTGGATGTTCGCGGGGGGAGGTCACCTCCACCACGTTCGGACCGCCTTGCGGGAGGTGGCCGAACATGTGCGGCTTTACCTGATGAAGCCAGGAAAGGGCAGCAGGCTCGCGAGTCCAGATGCTTTTTGCCAGCGGCACGAGCTGCTCGCCGACGAGGATCCCAAGCAAACCGATGAGAGCGACGACAGGCGGGGCGGGCGAACGGACATTGAGCAGGCTGTAGATCACGCCCACCAGCAGGCCGGCACCGAGTGACAGGAGATAGATTTTCATGGAGGAGACCCTTCGCTTTGGAGGAAGCAATCGCTCCGGCAGGTGGCGTCCTGCCGGAGCGATGCCGGGTTTACTTGGCCGGATTGGGGCCGATGCGCCTGCCGTGGCTGACCCGCTCGGAGCCGCCGTGAACGTGGGTGACGGCATAATCGATACCCATGCCGTAAGCACCGGAATGCTCCTTCACCAGAGAGGTAACCGCCTCGTAGGTTTCCTTGCGGGCCCAGTCGCGCTGCCATTCCAGCAGGACCTGCTGCCAGGTGACCGGAACGACACCCGCCTGCACCATGCGGTCCATGGCGTATTTGTGCGCATCGACAGACGTGCCGCCGGAGGCATCCGCGACCATGTAGATTTCATAGTCGGTATCGTTCATGCAGGAGAGGGCGAACGTCGTGTTGCAGACCTCGGTCCAGAGACCAGCGACGACGATCTTCTTGCGGCCGTTGGCGGCGTTCTTGGCAAGTGCATCGCGGACGTTCTGATCGTCCCAGGAGTTCATCGAGGTGCGCTCGAGAATGTCGTTGTCGGGGACGACGGCGAGCAGTTCGGGGAAGGTGTTGCCCGAGAAAGAGTCGGTCTCGACGGTGGTGATCGTGGTCGGGATGTTGAAGATCCTGGCTGCTTTGGCAAGGCCCACGACGTTGTTCTTCAAAGTCTGGCGATCGATCGACTGGACGCCGAAGGCCATCTGGGGCTGCTGGTCGATGAAGATGATCTGGCTGTTTAGCGGGGTCAGGACCTGAAGCTTATTAGACATCTCGTGTTTTCCTTCTAGTTGGATTGAAGATAGCAAATGGGGCAGGGATCGCTGCGCGTCTTGAACGTTGGGACGCTGGATTGTCGGAAAGCGACCTGGCTGGAACATTAGGCCGCAAGTGGCGCAAGCTCGGCCTCGATTTGGGCACGGTAAGGCTCGTAGCGGCCCGGTAACTTCAGGGCCTCGCCAAGGTGCGCTGTGTCTTCGTCGCGGTTGAAACCGGGTTCGTTGGTGGCGATTTCGAACAGCACGCCGCCGGGGGTGCGGAAGTAGATCGCCCAGAAGTAGTCGCGGTCGATGACCGGGGTGACCTGGTAACCCGTATCCATCAGCGCCTTGCGGACTTCAAGCTGTTTTGCGCGATTCTCGACAGCGAAGGCGATGTGGTGAACCGAACCTGCGCCCTGCCTTGCGAAGGGCGTCTGTGGAAGGGCCTCAAGGTCGATCGTGTCGGCACCATTGCCACCGGGGATAACGAACCGGGTGACGGCACCTTCGGTTTCAGTGCGCTGGTAGCCCATGAACTCGAGCAGCTCGGCGGTGGCAGCCGTGTCGTGGAGACGAAACCGTGCCCCGGAGAAGCCCCGGATGGCGACGCTGTCATCAATTCCGGCACCATTCCACGCTGTACGGACGTCGCCGGCCGTTTCGATCAGGGCAAGACCTTCACCATCCGGACCGATAAAGCGCAGGCGGTTGGCGCCGAAGGTTTTATCTGCTTCGAGGAGGTTCGTATCTTTCGCGGTCAGGCGATCCTGCCAGAAGGAGAGCGAGCCTTCCGGGACGGCGAACTGTGTCTCGCTGACTTCGCCAACGCCGGCCCGGCCGCGCATCGCGTCAGGGAATGGAAAGTAGGTCACGACCGTGCCAGGAGTGCCGTTCTCATCGCCGTAGTAGAGGTGATAGACAGCCGGGTCGTCAAAGTTCACGGTCTTCTTGACCCGGCGCATGCCCAGGGTCTCAGTGAAGAAGGCGTTGTTCCGGCGGGCTTCCGATGCCATGGACGTGATGTGATGCAGTCCCTTGATATCTTTGATCATGATGCTTGTCTTTCCGTCGCTGCGTTGTTCGTGTGGTGTGATTAAAAATCTACGCTAGTTGATCAGCGGTCGGAATTGCAATAAAACTTGCGAGTGAATTGTCCGGGATGAAATAATAGATGAACGACTATAAGGCTCTGAGGACCTTTCTTCTGGCTGCCGAGAAGCGAAACTTTGCGCAAGTCGCGCGCGAACTGGACATGACGCCCGCAGCGGTCACCAGAGCGATCGCCGCCTTGGAGGAAGACCTTGGGGTGCAGCTCTTTGTCCGGACCACGCGTCAGGTGTCGCTGACCACCGACGGGGCGATCTACGCTGCGCAGATCCAGCCAGCGATGGCTGCGCTGGAGAATGCCCGCAAGGACGTGATGAACACGCACAAGGCCGATCACGGTCGGCTGCGGATCAGCGCGCCGACCTGGTTCGGCCAGCAGGTGCTTCCTCCCATCCTTTCAAGCTTCCAGGAGCGATTTCCCAAGATCAGCTTTGAAATCTCCCTCGCGGACGGTCTCGTGAACATCATCGACGATGACTACGACCTCGCTATCCGCATCTCGGCTGCACCGTCCGACAAGTTCACAATCTGGCGGAAGATCAGTTTCGTGCGCCGTATCCTCGTCGCCGCTCCAGGGAGCCGATTCGCAAACATGAAGCATCCCAGCGAGCTGACCCCTGACGACTGCCTTGCATACAGCGGCGAGAGCAAGCGGGAGAACTGGACGTTGTCGGACGGCAGTGGCAGTACCAACATCTCAGCAGGGCGCGCGTTTAGCGCCAACAGCGGCGAAGTCCTCGCAAGTATGGCTGCCGACGGGGCGGGTGTCGCCATGCTGCCGAAGTTCCACGTAGCCGAGCAACTGCGCACCGGAAGGCTGGTCCATGTCCTGCGGAACTGGTCGCCGCCGGACTTGTGGCTGACCCTATATTACCCCCCATACCAGGCGCTGCCACCGCGCATTGCCTCGTTTTCGAAATTCTTCGAACAACAAGTACCGGCGTTTATGACGGCGATGGAATGACCTTCGCCGTGATAAAGTGGACTCCGCTGCTATTACAAAAGCCTTTTAAGACAATATTACAGCATCCTGGGCGCCAGGTTTTGGATAGAGGTTTTGCCGCATCCCATCACGGGCCGTCAGTTCGATCCCTTTCAAGGCGAAGGACTGCGCGGCCGATAGCTTCTGTCCACCGTCTCCGGAGCCATGCCGGCGGCAAACCTGCCGAAGAGATTCTTAGCGTTTGATCTTTGCGCTCTTACCCTTAACTGCGACCAGCTTCTTCGCATTTCCCTCGACACGCGACACGCCTTCTCTAAGCTCAAGGCGCTTCTTCGGGCCAAAGCTGAGCGATCCGTCGACGCTCTCTGGAAGACTGTCGGCGACATCATCAAACTCTTCGAGGCGCAGGAATGCGCGAATTACTTCGCTGCTGCGGATATGACCCCGATTAAAGTGGATGCGCTCTAGATCACCAATCTTGCTGCCCCGACTTACGTTCCGCATCATTGTGCGGGTCATCGAGCGATCACCACGGGCTGCGTTCGTGAATTTTGTTGTGTCCAGGAGAATGATCTCACGTCAGCGGTAATCGCGTCGGTCAAATGGAACATAACCCAGCGCTAAACGTTGAATGACGTCGGAGTGTAGTTACGAGTAAATGCACCGTGCTAGGCACTCCTAGGAGACGTATATGGATATCACCACGCTTCTCATCATAGTTCTGATCGTTGTTCTGCTTGGCGGCGGCTGGTACGGCCGAGGACGCTGGTATTAACGACGCCGCGGAGACTTGTCCACGCAGGGACTCCCCGAGATATAAAGTTACTGGCAAACTGAAAAAACGCCGCAACGGCCTCCCTATTCCGGAGCCACCGCCAGTAATGGCGCTTATCCTGCGCTTTGTTGGACCCGAGTGCCGGAGGCGGGAGTGTGCTGTCCTCTGGTCCACTCACGGAAGAGGCCGTAGGCGACCGCAGAATTGGCCCAAGAAAGGTTCCATTGAAATCAAAGGCGATGACGCCGCCAAGGAGCCCGAAGAGGGCAGGTGGTGGTCTTGCCGAGGACGGTAAGGTCTGATGAGATTGTCAATGCTGCTGACGAGGAGCATGCCCCACGCTGCGACGAAGATATTCCACCAAACGGTCGCAGGATAAGAAAACCATAGCGCCACCGAGCCCCCTGGCCCACTTTAGACCATGCCATCAATTCAGAATTGATCACTTTGTCCGGCAACGGACCAACTGAAATCAATTGGATTTGACGCAGGGATTAAAACGGACGGCATCCATCGCGCCAAGCCTGATCGAATGTTCTTCAACAAAATGTCGGTGTGGACTCGATAGGACAAACTCGCAGCCACAATTGCTGGAATCTCGGAAGCACCGGCCCAAAATCGCTCCTAGCCCAGGAGTATACTATACGTTGAAACTAGAACCTTCATTGCGAACAAGCCATGATCGACTTTCAGAACATTGAAGACGCGCAGACACTGGCGCAAGCGATTGTGAATACCATTCCAGAGCCCTTTATTGTGCTCGACGACCGGTTTTGTGTGCTGGCTGCCAGCCGTTCTTTTTATGAGATGTTCAAGTCCGATCCCGAAGATACAAGAGGGCGTCTGCTTTACGCGCTCGGTGACGGTCAATGGGACATTCCCGCCCTGCACGTTGTTCTGGAGACGATCATTCCCGAACATGCCTCGATGGAGGGCTTTGAGGTTACGCATGATTTTCCAGATCTCGGCCGCCGGATCATGCTGCTCAACGCTCGACAGGTCACCTACGGGGATAGCGCCCGCTCGACGATCCTCCTGGCATTCACCGATGTCACGGAGCGCCGCAAGATCGAGTGCGAAAAGGAAGAGCTCCTTAAGCAGACAGAGCAGTTGCTACATCAGAAGGAAATCCTGCTGCAGGAAATGCAGCACCGCGTTGCCAATAGTCTCCAGATCATCGCCAGCATTTTGCTGTTGAAAGCGCGGGCGGTCACGTCCGAGGAAACACGGCGCGACTTGCGGGATGCCCACCAGCGCGTAATGTCGGTCGCCGAGGTGCAAAGGCACCTCCACGTATCCGGCATTGACCAGATCGAGGTCGGGTCCTACCTGGCGAAGCTTTGCGGCAGCCTGGCATCTTCGATGATCGGCGAAAGCCAGCCCATTGCGATCAATGTGATAGCGGACGAAGGAAGGATCGGGTCCGACAAGGCTGTCGGCCTGGGTTTGATCGTCACCGAGCTCGTGATCAATGCTGTAAAATACGCTTTCCCTGTCGCCAGGGCGGACGCCGTGATCCTCGTTACCTATGAGATCAGGGGGGCGGATTGGAAGCTTATCGTTTCCGACAATGGCGTAGGAAAGCAAGCCGATGGTGCAGCCGAAACAAGCGGCGGCCTGGGGACGGCGATTGTCCAGGCTCTTGCGAAACAGCTCGACGCGCGAGTGGACATGGTCAGCAGTCGCTCCGGCACGAGCGTGTCGGTTACGCGCGCGACCTTCACGTCGCAATTGCAGCGCGGGGTGTGAACTTTTTTCCGTGATCCGGGCGACCGCTCCTTCATCAAACGCCGGGTGCCGATGAACGGAACCCATGCTAGATATGACCCGTTACCGCCCGGTCAGCGATCCGGGTCAGGCTCTCCAGATAAGGTCCGGGTTACTTTGTCTCCTGACCTGATTGTCGAAATGGAGTGATCTGGCCATGACTTCCTTTCCGGGAATCTCGACAGCCATGGCTACAGTGGTTATAGTTCCACAGGACCGGCGAGAGTTGTAAATCGCAGTCTTTCGAGAGGATCCGCAACGTTTTATCGAAGTCAACGGGATCTTTCGGCGCATTGTCGCTCGTCGCAAGGGTGTTCGATCATTGCGAGAAGGTGCGCCAAAGGCATTCGATCGGCGATCAGAGCTGAGGACTTGCCGCATGCTGTTTCCTGCAATCCTAAAATCAATCGTCCGGACTGGCAGTGTTCGGTTGATCGATGGGGCGGGCAAGGTTCACGAGTATGGAGACGGCACCGCACCTCACTGTACGATCCGGCTTGGCGCTCGCCATCTTGACTATACGTTGGCCCTGAACCCCGAATTGTCGATAGGGCAAGCCTACATGGATGGCTTGCTGACCATCGAGGAGGGAACCCTTTTCGACTTTCTCGAAATCGCTGCCAAAAACTACCGCAACTTCGAGCAGATGGCTTGGTTCTCGCTGTTGTCCCGCATCATGCGTCGGCTGAAGCAATGCAATCCGATCGATCGCGCACGGCGCAACGTCGCCCATCATTATGACCTGTCCGGCCAGCTCTACGATCTCTTCCTCGATAAGGACCGCCAGTATTCCTGCGCCTACTTCACGAGCGCGGACGATGATCTCGAGGCGGCGCAGGAGCATAAAAAACGCCACATCGCCTCAAAGCTGCTCATCGACCAACCGGACCTTAAGATACTCGATATCGGCTCCGGCTGGGGCGGCCTCGGTTTGTACCTAGCCAAGGAGACGGGAGCTGACGTCACCGGCCTGACCTTGAGCGTCGAGCAGCACAAGGTATCGGAGGGGCGCGCTACGGCTGCGGGCCTCGCTGATCGCGCACGTTTTTGTCTCCGTGATTATCGTGAGGAACTTGGTCAATATGATCGGGTGGTTTCGGTCGGCATGTTCGAGCATGTAGGCAAGAGGAATTACGACGAGTTCTTTGCCAGGCTCGGCGATTTCCTGACCCCCGACGGCGTCGCGTTGCTGCATTCGATCGGATATTCCGATGCGCCTGCTCCGATCAATCCGTTCATTCGCAAGTACATTTTCCCAGGAGCGGATATTCCGTCGCTTTCCGAGGTCTTCGCGTCCGTAGAGCGTGCGGGCCTAGTTGTCACTGACGTCGAAATCCTGCGCCTGCACTATGCGGATACCCTCCGCCACTGGCGTGAGCGCTTCATGACTAACCGTCAGCGCATTGCGGCGCTCTATGATGAACGGTTCTGTCGCATGTGGGAATTCTATCTCGTTCTGTGCGAGATCGGCTTTCGCTTTCGCTCGATGATGGTGTTTCAGATTCAGCTTGCCAAGCGGGCAGACGCCGTCCCGTTCACCCGTGATTACATGGTGAACTGGGAGCAGGCCCATAGGATGATGGCAAACTCTGGTGTACGGGCTGCGGAATGAGGTAGCACCACCAACAAGACGTGGGCCTGAGATCACCGGTAGCCCGAGCGCTAAACAGAAGCAAATTGCCTCCGTGCAAATCTGCGCGCCGGCGTGCACACACAGACCGGCACCTGGTCACGATTTTGCTGCCGCCCCACGATCAGGATGATGGAGAGCCGGGAGGTAGTTCCCTTCGACGTCGCCGACCAGATCGCGTTCGCTGGCAAACTCACATCCGGCGCGTTGGTAACCAGCCATTTCAGAGGCGGGCTGTCGCGCGCCACGAACTTTCACATGGAGATCAACCGTGAGCGCGACGAACGCCCCACCTTACCTTTTGTGATTGAGGCCGCGAGATAAGCTCCTTCATAGACAGGAGTGGAACGGGATGGTTGGAGATCGCGCTGATGCCATGCTTGAAGTCATGGATGAAGGCATGCATGAAGCCAGGCATGAGGGAAAATATCGTCGGATTGAGGTGATCACCGGTCGGCACCAGCGGCGGAATTGGACTGACGAGAAGGCGCGGATCCTTGCCGAGAGCGCAGAACCCGACGTGAACATCTCGGCCGTCGCCCGACGCTGGGGCGTCAACCGCGGTTTGCTCAATGTCTGGCGCCGCAAAGCCGGGCTGACTTCTCGACGATCGGCGAAAGCCTGCGCGCAGCAGGCGATGTTCGTGCCGGTGACGGTGGTTGGCGATCGAGCGGCTTGCCAGGCTCTTCGTCGGATATCGCCCCCTTTGGAGTTGGTCGAATTGAGATCGAGATTGCCGGGGCGCGCATGACCGTGATCGGCTCGGTGGCGCCCGAGTTGGCGCAGGCGATGGTGGCGGCGTTGCGAGGACGCCGGTGATTGCAGTTTCGCCGAATGGCGTGAAGATCATGGTGGCGACGCAGCCTGCCGACTTCGGCGCGGCATGAATGGTCTGGTGGCACTTGTGGCGTCGGCGCTTGCGGCCGATCCGTATTGTGGCGACGTGTTCGTGTTCCGCGCCAAGCGTCTCGATCGACTTCGCTGCATTTACTGGGATGCGTCAGGCATGAACCTGGCGACGAAGTGGCTCGAGGCGGGCAAGTTTGGTCATCGCGCGCTTGAAGCAGGAAAGACATTGGGGCGCGTCGTATTACAAGTATAGGTCTGCATAGCGAAAAACATGCTGGAACAAGGGAGAGATGACGGTTGAATTCGGATCAAGGTGATGAAAATTGCCGGCCCGGACCGGATCGCTGTCGCGAGGCCAAATGGCTCAGGCAAAACGACCACTTCTGTCCGTGATCACCGGTATGTTGCTGCCGTCGAGGATTGTTCCCGTCGAAGTTCGATTGCCGCTCCTAGACCGGAAGATTCATCAACCCCAGCGAATGCGATAAACAGCGCATTGGTTGAGGCGGCGCGGCAGCTCAAGAATCTGAATGAGCCGTATACATGTTCGCGGCCCGAAATGAGGGGGCCGCGATTACTACGTGTTAGCTGATATTATCGGACAGACTTGAACGCTGCACGCAACTCTTCCGCAAAGAGCCGGGGCTGCTCCCACGCAGCGAAGTGTCCACCTTTCGCTACCTGATTATAGTAGTACAAAGTCGGATACGCTTGCTTGCTCCAGCTCTCAGGTGCTTTGTAGATTTCCTTAGGAAAAACAGAAATGGCGACCGGTATCTTGATTTCTTTGGTCTTTTGCGCATCGGCGCTGAAGTTGTTGTTGTTGTTTTCCCAATAGAAACGAGAGGATGACGCTCCGGTGTTCGTCAGCCAGTACAAAGTGATGTCATCGAGCATCTCGTCCTTGGACAGGACACGCTCAGGGACGCCATCACTGTCGCTCCACTGGGCAATTTTTTCGTACATCCATGCGGCAAGACCCGCGGGCGAGTCTGACAGCGAGTAGCCAATGGTCTGCGGGCGGGTCACCATCATCGCACCGTACGCGGCATTGCGTCCAAAAAATGTGCTGAGCGACTGGAAGGCTTCGCGTTCTGGTGTCTTCAGGTCAGACGGAGCGGGGTCGCCGCTATTGATCGCTCTAATCAGTTCGCCTGGAACCGTCGCGGGCATATTGAGATGTACCGCACGCAAACCCTTTGGTGCCTGGCGAGCCAGCGCATCGGATACTACCGAGCCATGATCCCCACCCTGGGAAACGTAATGCTCATATCCGAGCCTTTTCATGAGGGTGTCCCAAGCCCGTGCAGTGCGATCAGGACCCCAGCCCAAATCCGTCGGCTTCCCCAGAAAAGCCGTAGCCGGGGATGGAAGGGATGACAACATCAAATGCATCCTCGGCGCGGCCGCCATAAGCTGTGGGATCGGTAAGAGGGCCGATGGACTTAATGAACTCGAATGTTGAACCCGGCCAGCCGTGAGTGAGAACCATGGGCAGGGCGGTGGGGTGACGGGAGCGAACATGGATGAACTGGATCTCGACCCCATCGATCGTTGTGATGAATTCCGGCAATGAATTAAGCTGCGCCTCGGCTTTACGCCAGTTGTAATCAGTGCCCCAATAGCGAACCAGTTCCTGAACTTGCGCCAGTCGAATACCTTGCGAGGAATCATCGACGGTTTCCTTGTCCGGCCAGCGTGTCTCGGAAATGCGCTTGCGTAAATCATCGAGTTGGGATTGTGGGACGTTAATATGGAACGGACGGATACTCTCATCCGAGCTGGCGCTTTTTGCTGACGTGGCCGAAATGGCATCGGCGGCGATCGCCGGCAGGACGTATCCCGCAGGAACGAGCATGAGGGAGCCAACCGCAACTGCGATCAGGCGGCCAGCGAAATGCACCCGAATAGAGGCGATTTCAGTTCTAGTCATAAGATACTCTCCGTTGTTTTGCCTGTTGGTGACGGAGAGCAGGCTAGAGGGCGGACCTATCCAGCATGTTTTGAAAATTGCCGGAAGTGTATCAGAGCGTAGCATCGCGATCGTGAGCCCGCTCCACGCATCGGTCGCAAAAGCCTTTTTGTATCAGGTTCTTGACAGTACGGTGAACACTGCGGTTCTGCCGGGGATCTGTAGGGCAAGGGATCGACTTGTTTGCTTGATCGAATGTGCTCGCGAAGCGGGTTAAGAGCGATACGGCATCGCTGAGGCAAATCTTGTCCTGTCGACCCAGACGTAATTTTTGGCGAAATGTGTTCTGGCAATGCCGAGCGGCGATAGCTGTCGTGTCTTGGACAGTGCCGACATGCGCAGGCAGCGCCACCGCTCCCTGCGCATGTTGCCGGATTAGTCGTTATTTTGACGGTACGACCAGGGTCTGGCCTTTCTGGACGATATAGGTGGCAAGCTCCGAGGCTTTGACAGTGCCTACATTTTGCGCCGAATGAGCAACGCCGGTCGGAATAAAGAGTGATTGACCTGCGGAAAGGGTGACCGGCTCGCGTCCGTCCAATTTATACTCAAGCGCCCCTTCGATCACATAGGCTATCTCTTCACCGGGGTGAGAATGCCTGGCGGCCAGTACACCCGGGAGAAAATCGACACGGACCTGCACAACTTGGTGGGCGGGCACGTCGATATCGCTCTTGATGAGATCCGTGCGTAGCAGGGGTTCATCGGCGAACGCCTGCAACGGCGTCATTCCGCTGCTGAGAAACAGGAGGGCTGCGACAAATGCGTTGATCGGTTTCATGACTGTGTCCTTTCAGGATACTTGTGGAGGAGATCGTGGGTGCGGCACTAGGGGATGCGCCTACTTGCTCTTTGCACCAACTTGCCGCGCCGCTGTTTCGATGACGTCGGCAACCTTCTCGGCTTGCGACGCGAACACGGCGTGGCTTGACTTGATCTCGGTCACCACGCTGCCCGCGCGCTTAGCCATTTCGCGTTCCAGTTCAGGATTGATTGAGCGGTCTTCGGAAGCAACAATTGACCAGCTCTGTTTTGTCTTCCAAGCGGGATCCCCGACCTTGGCGGAAAAAGCTTCCTTCGAGGCGTAGACCTGCGATCTCGCCAGAAACGCTGCGTCGTCTTTCGGCAGGTCCGCGGCGAAGTCGTTCGCGAACGCGGCGGGGTCGAGATAGAGATATTTGCCATCCTTCGTTTCGCGAATATTCATGCCGCCGGCTGGCTTGGAGCTTGCGAGGCTGAGGAGGCTTTCTCCACGGTCCGGCTGAAAGGCTGCGACATACACGAGACCAGCGACAATGGGACTGTGGCCAGCTTCGGTGATCACCATGCCGCCATAGCTGTGACCGACGAGAAGCGTTGGGCCGTCCTGCAGGTCGAGCACCCGATTGGTTGCGGCGATATCCTCGGAAAGCGACGTGATCGGCTCCTGTACAATCGTGACATTGAAGCCTCGCTCGACGAGGATATCAGATGCCTTGCGCCAGCCCGAACCATCGGCGAGCGCACCATGGACGATAACGATGTTTTTCACGTCGGCGGCCTGTGCCGCGAAGGCAATCACGCTCGCGGCGAAGGCGAGTGCTAGGGTCGAGATGTAGTGGCGGTTCATGGGTTTGACTCCTGTCTGTTGTGGGTGGTTTTGGTAAGGGAGATGAAGTTTCAGCCGAAGGTGAAGGCGTAGGCTTCGACGCCTGGATCGAGGAAACGGATTTCGAACGTCCGTTCCTCCACGTCGCCGGACTGGCGGACGAGTTGGTAGAGCTTGGTGGACATCACCGTGCCCTGGCCGTCGGCGTCGGTATCTGCGCCATGGTTGGGTCCGGGAGCCTTGCCGTCGATCGTCACCTGGAAGCGGACTGGCTTGCCGGCAGCACCGGGTCCGAGAACCAGATGCAGGTCGCGGGCGCTGAATCGGCAGACGATGCTACCATCCGGCCGGTTCAGGACGGCCTGCTCAGCGCCAACCGTCCAGGTTCCGGAGAGGCCCCATTCATTCAGGCCCGGTTCGTCGATAGAATACGCGTTGGCGGCGTCGGCACGGAGGTTTTCCGGAGAGGCGAAGCTGGTGGCGCGTTTGTATCCGAGATAGGTTTCGCCCGAACGGACGTTCTTGAGGTCCGGGCTGGCCTCGGCTCCTTTGGCGTCCGGCGTCACTGACGCAGTCGAGGGCATCTCGCTGCCGGCTTCGCGCAGAAGGTCCTGGATCGCCTGCTCGGTCTGGCGGTAGTTGCCTTCGCCGAAGTGGTGGTAGCGGATATTGCCCTTTGCATCGATCAGATAGTGCGCCGGCCAGTAGCTATTCTCGAAGGCGCGCCAGATCTTGTAGTCGTTGTCGATCGCAACCGGATAGCCGATCTTAAAATCCTCGACCGCCTTTTTGACGTTGTCGATCTTTTTCTCGAAAGCGAATTCGGGGGCGTGCACGCCGATCACGACCAGGCCCTGATTCTTATATTTTTCGGCCCAGGCGCGGACGTAAGGCGCGGTGCGAATGCAGTTGATGCACGAGTAGGTCCAGAAATCGACGAGGACGACCTTGCCGCGCAGCTGTTCAGTCGTCAGCGGCGGCGAGTTCAGCCACTCGACGGCGCCATTTAAAGACGGCGAACCACCTTCGATAGGCAGGCTGCTGCGAAACGGTTGATTCCTGTCAGCGAGGGCAGCCGTCGCGCCACGATCGGCAGCTTCTGAGGACGAGTTCGCCACAGGCCTCTCGTGCAGTTGGTCAAGCACGGTCTGTTCGAAGGCGGCTGTGCTGGCATAGGAAAGCCGTGCCAGGAGGCCGGTATCGAGACCGAGCGCAATGACGGCAACGCCGGCCAGAACCGCGGCACCCAGCACCTGGCGAATACGCTCGCTTACGCCGAGCGACCGCTTCATGCCGGCAAAGATCTTGCCTCCGACAAGAAGGGCAATGGCAAGCGATGTCGCGGCACCAGCGGCATAGGCGACGAGCAGGAAAGTCGTCTGGAGATTGGCGCCTTGCAATGCCGCACCCGTCAGCAGGAGGCCAAGGATCGGCCCGGCGCAGGGCGCCCAGAGCAGACCGGTCGCAATGCCGAGGATGAAGGAGCTTGCGGCAGTCGGTACGGAGCCGGGTTTGCCCGACGCATTCAGCAGCCTGTTGCCGAAGTCGACGACCGGCTGGGTGATGACGCTTGCAACGCGTGGCGAAAGAAGGCTTACCCCGAAGACTGCAAGTAACAGAATTGCGGCGAAACGCCCGTATTCATTGGCATCGATCGCCCAACTTCCGCCGACCGCTGCAAGCGTCGCGACAAGTGCGAAAGTACCACTCATGCCGATCAGCATGGGCAGCGTGCTTCGGATAAAGGGCTGTCCCGCGCGGGCAAAGACGAAGGGGAGAATGGGAAGGATGCACGGGCTGAGTATGGTCAGCGCTCCTCCGAGATAGGCAATGATGAGAAGTGTCATCGTCGTTTCCTTGAAACCGGTTGGTCGGGTTCTGGACGGCGATGGGGCACGACCAGCAACGGGGCCAATCTGGTCGGCGCGACGTATCCCGGATGTGTCCGGCTTCCATAAGAAATGTACCGCAGTGTAGGGAACCGCCGGGTGCACTACAGAGTGACACAAATCGTCGGCGGCCCGGGTTCGAGACGCAGGGCAGATTGTATCAGAACGTATCAAGGCGGCCGGATGCTACATCTGCATTCAATTGCGGGCTTGGCGGGACACATTGGGGATACATGCGGCCGGCTCTCTTCAGGTCACGATCAATCGAGATGGAGAGAACGATGTCCCCTGAATTCAACCACCAGCGCCGCCGCTTCTTCGGTGTCGCCGCCATGGCCGTGGCCGCCGCCGAATTCGGCATGACCGCGATCGCAAACGCTCAGTCGTCCGCGGTATCCTTAGCAGCGGTCAAGGCGGGAGGGCATACTTCGTTCGGAGCGCTGAAGCAGATCAAGGCAGGTGTGCTCGATGTCGGATATGCAGAAGCCGGTCCGGCAGATGGTCCCGTCGTCCTGCTCGTTCACGGCTGGCCCTACGACATCTACAGCTATGTCGATGTCGCACCGATCCTGGCCGATGCAGGCTACCGCGTCATCATTCCCTATCTGCGCGGTTATGGCACGACGCGCTTCCTTTCGCAGGAGACACCGCGAAACGGCCAGCAGGCGGCACTGGCGACCGACATGATCGCCTTGATGGACGCACTCGGCATCGAAAAGGCGATCCTCGGCGGATATGACTGGGGTGCGCGCACCGTCAACATCATGGCGGCTCTCTGGCCGGAACGCTGCGAGGCAATGGTTTCCGTCAGTGGCTATCTCATCGGCAGCCAGGAAATCAACAAGAAGCCTTTGCCGCCGAAGGCGGAGCTGTCCTGGTGGTACCAGTTCTACTTCGCCACCGAGCGCGGCCGGCTTGGCTACGCCGCCAACACGCATGAGTTTGCACGGCTTATCTGGCAGACGGCCTCGCCCACCTGGGCCTTCGACGACGAGACCTTCAACCGTTCGGCAGGCGCGTTCGACAATCCAGACCATGTGGAAATTACCGTCCATAACTATCGCTGGCGGCTCGGTCTCATAGAAGGCGAGGCGAAATACGATGCCTACGAGAAGCAGCTGGCGATGGGGCCGATGATCACGATCCCGACGATTACCATGGAAGGCGATGCCAACGCCGCGCCGCATCCGGAACCATCCTCCTATGCGAAGAGGTTCTCCGGAAAATACGAGCATCGAAATGTAATGGGCGGTATCGGGCATAATCTGCCGCAGGAAGCGCCGCAGGCTTTTGCCCAGGCCATCCTTGATGTCGCGAAACCCTGACTGGTCAGGCTGCCGTGAAAAAACTCCTTTACTCGCGGCTGCCGACACGGACAAATAACGGCTGCAGAGCAGCCAACCGATATTGTTTGAAAGACAAAAGATGGAGCATGTCGACCACATCCTGATTGTCGATGATGATCGTGAAATTCGCGAACTGGTATCGAGCTATCTGAAGAAGAACGGTCTTCGGACGACGGTTGCCGCCGACGGCCGGCAGATGCGCAGGTTCCTCGAGACCAGCACGGTCGACCTGATCGTGCTCGACGTGATGATGCCGGGCGATGACGGGCTGGTCCTTTGCCGGGAACTTCGCGCCGGCAAGCACAAGGCGACGCCGGTCGTCATGTTGACGGCGCGCGACGACGAGATGGACCGGATCATCGGGCTTGAAATGGGGGCCGACGACTATCTTCCGAAGCCTTTCGCGGCGCGCGAGCTTCTTGCCCGCATCAAGGCGGTGCTGCGGCGCACGCGAATGTTGCCGCCCAACCTTCAGATCAGCGAGGCAGGACAGCTGCTGGCTTTTGGCGAGTGGCGGCTCGACACGGTTGGCCGGCATCTTCTTGACAGGGACGGCACGGAGATCGCGCTAAGTGGTGCCGAATATCGGTTGTTGCGGGTCTTCATCGATCATCCCCAACGCGTGCTCAACCGAGATCAGATCCTGAACCTGACGCAGGGCCGCGATGCCGAGCTCTTCGACCGATCGATCGACCTTCTGGTCAGCCGTCTGCGCCAGCGGCTCGGCGACGACGCACGCGAGCCGACTTACATCAAGACGGTGCGGGCTGAAGGCTATGTGTTCTCCGTACCGGTCGAGATTTCGGTGCCCAGGACATGAGTGAGGGCGGCAAGTCCCGTTTCGGCTGGTGGCCAAGCACGCTACGCTCGCGCCTCTTCCTGATCCTATTTGCCGGACTGGCGATCGCCTATAGCCTCTCGTTCAGCATCCTTTTTGCCGAGCGCTACATGTCGGCCAAGGCCGTCATGCTTGGTACGCTGGAAAGCGATCTAGCGACGTCGATCGCCGTGATCGACCGACTGCCCGCCAACGAGCGGGCCGAATGGCTGGACCGCCTGAGCCGTGGCAACTATCGCCTTGTTCTTGGGCCGGGTCTTCCCGGTGTGCCGGACATGTCGGGCCGCGGAGCGGAGATTGCAAAACGGATAGAGGAGGCGGCAGGCAACAGGTTTCCGCTCCGCGTCGAAGCCATTCCAGGTGACGGCAAGCGGCTGCAGGGACATCTGACGCTTTCAGACGGTGCACCGCTCACCATTGACGTGACGCCGCGCGGCGTCATGCCGTTGGCCGAATGGCTGCCATATGTCTTTGCCGCACAGATGGTGCTGCTGATCCTCTGCACCTGGTTTGCGGTGCGCCAGGCAGTTCGCCCGCTTGGCGATCTCGCGGCCGCCGCCGATGCACTCGATCCCAACAAGAAGGGGTCCCCATTGAGCGAGAGCGGGCCGAGCGAAGTCGCCAATGCGGCGCGCGCCTTCAACGCCATGCGCGACCGTATCGCCCATTACCTGGAAGAACGCGTGCAGATTCTCGCGGCGATCTCGCATGACCTGCAGACGCCGATCACGCGCATGCGCCTGCGGGCCGACTTGGCGGACGATACCCCCGAAAAGGACAAGCTGGTCAGCGACCTGCGGGAGATCGAGCGGTTGGTTCAGGACGGAATTGCCTATGCGCGCAGTTCTCACGGCAACGGCGAAACGACATCTCGCATTGATCTGTCTTCCTTTATCGACAGCATCGCCTACGACTACCAGGATACTGGAAAGGCGGTCACCGTTGCCGGCATCGTTCACGGCACGGCCGTGACGAAACCGCACGCGTTGCGGCGTATCCTGACCAACTTCATCGACAACGCCCTCAAGTTTGCGGGTGCTGCCGAGATCAGCGTCGAACGGAAGGGCGATGGAAGTACCATCATTACGGTCACCGACCGTGGGCCAGGTATTCCGGACGGCAAGCTGGAGGCCGCCATGCAACCGTTCTACCGGCTTGAGACTTCGCGCAACCGCGCCACCGGGGGTACAGGGCTTGGATTGGCCATCGCTCAGCAGCTTGCGGTCTCGGTTGGCGGCGCAGTGAGGATCTACAACCGCCCCGGCGGAGGCCTCGCCGCAGAGATATCGCTGCCCTGAAGAATGCCCGGTTTTGTTGTGCATTTTTTATGAAAAAGTAGCCCCGCACGCGGACTTCCGGGGCTTAATCCGGAACTTGCGAGCGCGCTGATCGACGAGGCCCACCAGACCTGCCCCTATTCCAAGGCGACACGGGGGAATATCGCGGTCGAGTTGAGCTTGCCTGAGCGTCTCGCAAATCCAAGGAGTGTTTGATGAAACGCCTGATCGTTGGCATGCTGGCGCTCGCGGTTTTGGCAGCGCCTTGCGTCTATGACGTGCTCTCGCCGGAACCATCCCCCATGGCCGCGCTGGCCACAGCCGTTGGTCTTCAAGGGATTGGCGTGCCCTAACGGGGCGCAGGATGACTTGCACGCCAGCTCCGATAGTCATGGCGCCACGGAAGCCGCTTCTGCTTGTCGGATCGTCTCGATGGAATCGGCTGACGGCAAGTTGATTTCGGCAATGAAACCCGTTGGCGTGACATTCTCGAGCCTAAGCGTTCCAAAATGGCTTCCAACGATGTCGTTTACGATGGATAGACCCAAACCGAATCCGCCCCGGTCGTTGCGCGCAGAATCCAACTTGTAAAACGGTTCCAGGACGTCAGTATGGAACTCGGGGGGAATGCCGGGTCCGTCGTCGCTGACGCCGATGCTGATCGCCCCATCCGGTTTGACATGAAGTTCGACATTCACGTGCCGGGCAAACTTGGTGCCGTTGTCGATGAGATTGGCGATAGCGCGCTTGAGCGCATGGGGTCTGCAGGGGTAGGCGAAGCGATCAGGTCCACGGTAGATCACCGAGTAGCCCATATCAGCAAAATCATTGCAAGCCGTGTTGATGAGGCTCGGCAGGTCAACCCTGAGATGGATTTCTTTCGATGTGTCTTTTCTCAGGTAAACCAATGTCTCCTCGACCATCAGCGTCAGGGCGTCAATGTCTGCCAGCAAGGCGTTGCGCAGCGAGGGCTCATTTGAGCGCTCGGCTCTGAGGCGTAGACGCGTCAAAGGCGTTCTCAGATCGTGACTGATAGCGCGCAACATGCGCGTGCGTGCTTCGATCATCCCACGGACCCGGCTCCGCATATCGTTTAGCGACTTCGCAAGCGTCCGTATTTCTGGAGGACCCGTTTCCTCGAAGGGGCGCTCGGACCCCTTGTCCGGATCAAGATCCCGCGCTGCTTGGGAAAATCGTTGAAGCGGCGAGGCGATCATGCGGCTTCCATAGAGGGACAACAGGATGACTGGCACGAACATGGCCATGGTCGCGAGGAAATCGCTGATTTCACGATCTGTAATAGGGGAGTCAGGCAGGGCGGACGGCGGTGCAAAAGCCAAAGCGCGGTCCTGATCGATGCCAACGACCAGCACCTGCTGCAGGTGACCGGCCACGGTTCCAGCGCTAAGCTTGACGTTGACATCTGGCCGCGACAGGTTGTTTTTAATCTCGGAACGAAAGTCGCCCATTTCCGTCGGCTGTTCGGCGCGCTGGAGTTCCGTTGCGGATACTTCTTCGACCTGAAGCCCGGTCCTTGTCACAGCGCCGAGGATGGTCGCCTCTTGATCCGCTGTCTCGGCAGATCGGATCATGTCGACGACGAGCTCGATGCGCATGGCAACGGAGCGCGCCTGTGAAACGCTCTCAGGCTCCTTGATCGTCAGGTGTTCACTAATGATGCCGAGGATTGCAAACAGGGCCACTGGCATGACAGCAAGCAGAGCAATCTGTCGGTGGATGGAACCCGCAAAAAATCGCACCAGCATCATCAATCCTTCTCATGGGTACGGCAACAGCCGCTAGGGCTCGCCGCTGACCGAGATTTCGTTCCCCTGTCGGCAGACACCGCAAACCGGAATCAAATATCGATCGCAACGATATCTATTTCAGCCGGAAAGATGTTTTTATTTGTTATTACATACCGTTCATCGAGCGGAGAGATGGGCACTGCCGCAATTCCTTCGGCAATCCGTCGCCAGGAACGAAGCAACTGGCGTGCGAGAACGAAGAACGAAGGAAGGTCGGCGAAGGATCAATCCGTTTGAAGATCCATGAACACATCCGCGCGATTTTCTCACGGCGACACCCAAAGGAATGACGTCGCTATTGCTTATGCGCCTACCGTCTCATAGCTTCATTGACATCCTTGCGGACGCCCTGAGTGAGGCGACGTGCCCGATCGGACTGCCAAAACTAGGCGCTGAAATCGGCGGATGACGACCTAGCGGAGCGATCATAAAGAGCAAAGGCGACCCGCTTTCTTCGGCGACTGTTCCCGAGCGATGATCAATTAGGGAATCTCACCGCACGCGGACAATCATCGCGTGCTCTGCCGAGACATCATGCGAGCACCGGCATCGAGCGTCACATGTAAGCCGACACATTTACAGTCGCTTCTCTTCCCAGCCACCGCAGAAGATATCGCCTCTTCAGGCATGTTGTTCGGATTTTCTTGCCCGCGAGCAGCGCCAGCGATCGCGCGCTTCAGACCATCCCGGAACAACGCTCAGCTTGCGAAAACCATAACCGATCCTATAGAAGAACTGACCGGCGGCAGCCCTGTCTTTATACACGGTGCGCCTTTCAACTGGGCCAATGCTTTCGAACCACTCCGGTAGGCCGTCGGTGGACAGGCTGTCTTCCTTCACACCGTACATGATCACCGACCTGCCTTTGAATGAACGATCGGCTTGCCAGAACTCGAACATCAGCCCACTCTCTCCGAAGAGGTTCCGACTGGTAATGTCGTTCAACGCCGTGCGACCTCTGCTGTAAAAGCCGAGTTCGCTGGCGACGTTGTACTTGTCCATCCCGACAAGGAGCGGCGGCGAACCGGTCTCGGCCGCGACCTTTGTCTCAATGTCTTCGGCGGCGGAGACGAATTCGTCGGCCGTGAAGAACTCGGAAGCCGCTGATTTGACGTAAGAATTGAATGATCTGCAGATCTTATAGTTGCAGGAAACAGCCGCCGAACAGGCTGTTTCCTTGCAAAATCAGTTTGAGGTTTCCCTGGCTGGCGAAGCGTGATTCACTGGGTTATCGCGGTGAATCGGAGAGCCAGGCATGGGCAAACCACGTGAACGGCGCGAAACGGGTGAACAGGATCTATTCCGATCCCGGCTCGACCAGATCATCAACATGAAGCACGAACTGGTGCGTCTGGCGCAGGCCATTGACTGGTCAGTGCTGGAAGCCCGTTTTGGTGATGTCTATTCGGACGGAGCGGGCATGCCGCCATTGCCGACGCGGCTCATGGCGGGGCTGGCCATTCTCAAGCACACGTTCAACCTGTCGGACGAGGCCCTGTGCGAGCGCTGGGTGGAGAACCCCTATTTTCAGTACCTGTGCGGCGAGGAGTTCTTCCGGCACGAACTATCGTTCGACCGCTCCTCGATGACGCGCTGGCGGCAGCGCATGGGCGAGGAGCGGATCGCCGCGCTCTTGCAGGAGAGCCTGGCAGTGGCAGTCAAGACAGGCGCGATGAAGCCACAGGATACGCGGCAAGTGATCGTGGACACGACCGTTCAACCGAAGAACGTCATGTTCCCGACGGATGCCAAGCTTATTCACCGGGCGCGCGAACGGCTGGTGCGGCTGGCGAAGAAAATGGGGCTCGACCTGCGCCAGACCTATGTTCGGCTCGGTAAATTCGCCCTGATCCAGCATCAGCGCTATGCTCATGCGAAGCAATTCAAACGGGCTGGCAAGGCGCTGCGCAAGTTGAAGACCTATCTCGGTCGGACCGTTCGCGACATCGAGCGTCAGATCGCGGGCGACGAACAACTCGACGCGATCTTCAAATGGCCGGTCTATCAGGCAAAAACGGTCATGGAACAGCGGCAACGTCAGCATGGCCGCAAGATCTACAGCCTGCATGCCGACGAGGTCGAGTGCATTGGTAAAGGCAAGGCGCACAAGCCCTATGAGTTCGGGGTGAAGGTGTCCGTGGCCACAACACTGAACCGTTCAAAGGGCGGGCAGTTCGCGCTGCACGCGACGGCGCTGCCCGGCAATCCCTACGACGGCCACACGCTCGCGACCGTCATTCCGGATATGGAAAAGATGATCGGCAACGAGCTCTCCCGCATTCTGGCCGATGCTGGATACCGCGGCCATAATGCTCCCGAAAGTCACAAGCTGAGGGTCTTCACCAGCGGCCAGAAGCGCCGCCTCACGCCCGCCATCAAACGCCAGATGCGGCGACGATCGGCGGTCGAGCCCGTCATCGGACACCTCAAGAGCGAACACAGAATGGAGCGGAATTATTTCGCTGGCGAACAGGGTGATGCCGTCAATGCCGTTCTGGCGGCCGCCGGATACAACTTCTCCCTCCTGCTGCGATGGTTCAGGCAGCTTTTGTGTCTGTTAGCCGCACTACTCTTCCCGTTCCAGAGCCGACCAAAGCGGTATCTCCCTGCCTGAAAACGAGTTCTTCACGATCGACGAATTCTTCCCATGCGATGGGCAGCCCGCGCAGGCCGTTGGTATAGCCGACCAGGGGCAGGCCGAGCGCTAGATAATGGAAGAGGATCGCGAAGAACAAAACACTGCCCCCCGCGGCGGCTTTCACTGCCGCCAGCAGACGGGGCATTGTGCCCCGAGACAGCGCCGTCTCGACCACATTCGCCATGACCGGCAGCAAGGAAAGCCAGACGGGACCCGTCCAGTTCATCTTGACGCTATGGAACAGGCTGAAAAAGATGAAGACGAAGAGCGGCACCAAAGTGAAGACGGCGAGGAACGCCTCCTTGCCACGAAAGTCAAACCTGTCGGAAAGCAAAGCGATCCTGCCGGCGCCAGCGCCGGCGAGAAGCAGTCCAACGGGCCCAAGCAATATAGCGATGAAGAGGAGAAGGCTCGGCGTCGAAAAGACCAGGTCTTCGAATGCCCACCGCCGACTTCCCTGGAACTGAAACGATGCCCAATCGTGGCGGGCATTCCAGGCAATGACGGGCGAGAACAAAACAAATGCCAGAACTGCCCCGAGGTAGGGCCATTTCGTAAGAAGCCCCCGCCGATGCATAGGATGGAGGAGCAGGAAGACGAGCGTAGCAGGTCCAAGGAGGGCGATCGTATATTTCGAAAGCATGCCGAGGCCGATGCAAACGCCCGCGCGCAGCCACGCTTGCGGACGGTTTTGAAGAATTGCCCGCTGCAAGAAATACAAAGCGCCGGCCCATGCGGCGGTCAGCGGAGCATCCGGCGTCGTCACGGTTCCGATCATGAAGAAGAACGGAAGGACTGACAGCAGCAAAAGCGTCAGGAAAGCGGTCATGCGCCCGAAGAGACCGTCCGCGAACCGGAACGCGAAATATGCGGTCACCAGCCAGCACAAGGTGGCACCGATCCGCACGCCGAATTCGGTGTCGCCGAAGACCGCCGTTCCCAGCCATATCAGCCAGGCTACCATTGGCGGGTGATCAAAATATCCCCAAGCCGGATATTGCGCATATCTCCAGTAATAGGCTTCCTGCGGCATGAGGTCGATGGCGCCCTGGTAAAGCAGCCGCAGTGCGACGACGTAGCAGACGAGTCCGACAGTGGCCATTCTCCATCGGGTCTTGGCGGCGTGCTGGCCACCGCCTCGGAAGACGTAGAAATCATTTCCGATGTAGCTGACGATGCCTCCGCCGATGATGCCAGCGACCAATACGACGATCATTGGCAGGCCAAGCGCTGATGTCGTGGCGATCGCGCCCCCGCGCATCGCCAGGGCCATGATCCCTACGAGCACAAAGCGCTGCAACTGCATGCCGCCCTTCGGGCGATCGCGGAATGAAAAATGGGCATGTGCAACGTAGTTGCAGACTGTTGCGACGCAAAAACCCCAGATGTGGGCGACCATGATGTCGGCGCCGAGCGTCTGTGCGGAAGCCACGATCAGAAGGTCGAGGAAGAAGCCCACCAAACCGACCAGTGAAAAGCGCTGGAGGGTCTCAAAGGAAGAGGTTCCTTTGCAGAACCTTATCAACTGGCTGAGATAGGCGGCGAACTGGCTTCCTCCGATTTTTGACTTTCCCTTTTGCCGCTCGAAGAAAGAAATCGGGACTTCGCACACGTTGAGCGAGTCGCCGCCTGCAAATAGCGTCTCCAATCCGATCTTGAATCCCTTGGCACGAGTGCCTGCATCCAGGAGTTGCTCTCGGCGTATGGCAAAAAAGCCCGACAGCGGATCTTTGACATCGGTGAACGGGGACGCGAGCGCCGCGCCGAGACGGGAAAGCGCGTTGCGGTAGAAGGGCCAGCCGACCGTCGCTCCGCCATCGACGTAGCGGCTGCCGACAGGACATCTTCGGCCAGACTGCCGCCTCGGCCGTTCTGGATGAGGGAGACCGGGTGGGCTGGCTGCCATTGCTGGACTTTTTCGCAGGTTCCATCCGTTGAACCGCCGTCCGTCACGATGATTTCGAAGGTAAAGTGGCGGTAGACATTGTCTATGATTTCGCCAATCGTCTCGTCGATGTTTTCGGCCTCGTTCAGCGTGGGAACGACGATCGAGATGGACGGGCAAGGCGCGCCTCTCTCTGATTCCGAGGGCTGCGTTCCCTCGAACGCCGCGGTCCCCCGCAATGGCTTCACATGCGACAACATGAATTTCTCCAGGCAATTTCGATGAGGGCGCAACCGGCGGGCCGGAGACGCTAGGGCCTGGAAGTAGCGGTTCTGGCCGCCAAGTGGTTTTAAGTGATGTTAATGTGTGCTCCGATTTGTTTCCCTGCCCGCTGCAGCCCGGATGCCGGTGGTCCCCCTCAACTGGAGCGTCAGAAGCACGGTCTCCGGTCCTAGGAAGCTGCTTGCGCCTGCGGTGAAGGTCTCAGCGTTCGCCCGTCCTGAAGCATGGCTCGGCTTCCGCCGACGGCGCTTAGAAACATTTCTTAACAAGACAAAATCCATCCCAAAACGGTTTGCCTGCACGGTGCAGCCGGTCGGGGGGCGGCGAGCCCTTTAAAACACCCAGGAGCGGATGTTGTCTTCTATGAAGCAAAATGCTGGTTTGATGTTATTGTCGGCGCTGGCCGTGCCTCTTGCAGCGGGCACTGCGGCACGGGCCGCGGATCCGGGCGAATTTGGCGCCGGCGAACCTCCTGAAGCATCCAGCGAACGGCCCAGCGGTTTTCGCGGCAAGCTTCGCGACTGGAACGTCGTTGTTGGGGCTGGAGCCATATACGGACCGAAATTCGAGGGGTCGAAGGACTTCAAGGTCATGCCGGCCCCTTTCGTTTCTGCAAGCTTCTTCAACGATTGTGTACACGTCGGCCCGGCCGGCGTGCTCGTCGATATCTACAAGGTCGAAAATTTCAAGATCAGCGCTAAGGGCGGTATGGAATTTGGCCGTGACGAAGACGAGAGCGATCATCTGAAGGGACTGGGCGATATCGATTCCGGTGCGGAAATCGGAGGTGTCATTTCCTATGAGCTGGGACCGATCGAGCTCACCGCCGGGATTGACAAAATCATCGGTGGCAGCGACGGTCTCACCGGCACATTCGGCGCAGAATATTCCCATATGGTAGGTCGGTTTATCTTCTCCGCGGGCGCTTCGGCGACCTGGGCGGACAAGGATTACATGAAGTCCTATTTCGGCGTCACTCCTCTGCAGTCGGCAAGGTCCGGCCTCGAGGTTTATGACCCTGGAGCGGGCTTCAAACGCATCGACCTCACCGCGTCCGTCACATACCTGGCATCCGAGCACTGGTTCGTCCGCGGCCAGGCGGAACTCGGGATCCTGACCGGCGACGCACGAAATAGTCCGGTGGTTCAGAAGGAAACCCAGCCTTCCGTCATGATGTTCGTCGGCTACAAATTCTAGAAGGAACGCCTCAACCGAGATCATGTCCGAGCCGAGGTGCGGGCCGACGACTACATGGTCGATTGCCATGTCAGAGTGTCGGCCGGCTCGGCGCGGGCATATTCGTAAAGCTCCGCATCGGGCCGGTGATTGAGATCGCCCTAAACGCCGATAATTTGTTTTCGACGGCGCTGGTCCAACCGCGCATCTCTTTCCACGTAATGGGCGGAGATATTCTCAGCGGTCGACCCTTTTTAGCGAAGCTAAACGAGATCGACTCTATTTTTCTGTTAAACAGGATCTGAAGCGGATGCTTTTCCAAGTCCAGGCACCAAGTATGAACAACATCGCACCCAACGCGCCCTCGCAGGCTCCCGTCCGAATTCTTATCGTCGAGGACGATCGAGATATCGCGAGCATGTTGATCGACCTGATGAAGGATGCGGGCTACATTGCCGAAGCGGTCGGCTCCGCGATGGAGATGGACCGGGTCCTGAAGAAGAAGGAATTTCAGCTCATCGTCCTGGACGGCATGCTGCCGGGTGAGGACGGCTTCAGCATTTGCCGGCGAATCAGGTCTACCAATACTGTTCCAATCCTCATGCTGACGGCCCTGGCGAAGGAAGTCGATCGGGTGATCGGTCTGGAACTCGGCGCCGACGACTATGTTACGAAACCCTTCAATTCGAGGGAACTACTGGCAAGGATCAGGGCGCTCTTGCGGCGCTCTTCCTATTCCATGCAAGTCAAACCGGTTCAGGAGGCCATGACCTTCGCCGGCTGGCGCATCGACCCCGTCACGCGCGAACTGATCGACAGTGATGGGGTTCATGTGTCCCTGACGACAGCAGAATTCGATGTCTTGCTGGTGTTCTGCCAGAACCCGCGACAGGTCATGAATCGCCAGGAAATCCTTGCCCGCACCCATGCCGGTTCCGCCGGCCCGGTCGAGCGCAGTATCGATGTGCATGTCAGCCGCGTTCGGCAAAAGATAGAGCCAGACTATAAGGATCCGACGTTCATCAAGACGGTACGGCTGGGCGGTTATATCTTCACGCCTGAGGTTTCGGTGACGCGCGATTAGTATAAGCCGAGCCCGATTTCACCAGCGTTGCCGGCCTCGATGATCCGGTTGAACATGGATCTGTGTCCTTTACGTCTATGAGCGTCACGGCCTTGCGCGAGCCGCATCGATTTCTGCCGCCTGCGGAACATGCTGGAAATGCTCTGACACAGACTGCCTCGTGGCTGCTTCCCCAAGCCGCTTTTCCAGCTGTTCCACAGATACGCAGTCGGCCCGCATCATCTGTCCGATCAGTGGGTCGTTCAGGATCTCGGCGACGGTCATCTCATGATGGCGCATGGTAATCTCCTTTGTCGCCGACACGAATAGTCGGTGCAGGGAGCCTGGCGATGTCAAAACGGACGAAATCAAGGCGGTTGGTGAAGATATGTTTCCGGTCGATTCTCGCCCCAGCATGCGAAGCCCTAGGTCGCAGCAGCGATGTTGACGGTAAAGCGTGATGTGGAGCCGCGGCTAAGACGGGACGGGCAATACGCCCTTCTCCGCTGAAAGCCTGCGGGGTCCGCAACAACTCTTAACATCACAAAGCGAATCCGGATTAATGCCATCAGACGCGATCCGGAAGGAAGCTCGCGGGGCGACGCTCCACGGCCGGCGGCGATCTTGCCGCTCTCGCCGTGGTCGAAGACAGGGCGACAAAATTGATTCGACTGATGGTCATCCTGATGCTGGCCCTTCTTGCTGGTTGCATGGCGCCGGACCGGGTTGCCTATAGCCCGAAGGCGGCGGCCACCGCCAATATCGAAGGGTTCGGCGATATCCGCACCTATGCGGATACCGGCCGGCAACTGCCCGATGCGCGCGCCTGGCTCGCCGTCCCGAGACACAAGGACGTCAATTATCTCATCTTGTCTGGCGGCGGGGCCGGAGGAGCCTTCAGCGTCGGAGCACTGAAGGCCTGGTCGGACAGAAAAGAGCGGCCGGAGTTCGATATCGTCAGCGGGGTCAGCACCGGCGCGCTGATCGCGCCAATGGCTTTCCTCGGTCCCGCCTATGACGACACGCTCGTTGATCTCTATACGAGCGGGGTCGCAAAAGAACTGGTGGACGCGGATTTTCTGCCCAAGGGGCTGCTTGGCCCAAGCCTGCTGAAGCAGGAGCCGCTTCGCCGGATGGTCGAGCGCCATCTGACACCGGAGATCCTGAGAAAAATCGCCACCGAACACCGAGCGGGGAGGCGCCTTCTGGTCCTTACCTCCAATCTCGATTCACAGAGACCGGTGATCTGGAACATGGGCGCGATTGCCAATAGCGGTCGGCCCGATGCGCTGAAGCTATTTCAGGATGTCATCATTGCCTCGGCCAGCATCCCAGGGGTTTTCCCGGCCGTGCTCATCAAGGTTAAGGCAAGCGGCCAGGAGTTCGAGGAAATGCACTCGGACGGCGGCTCGTCATCCCAGATCCTGACGATCCCCGAGGGCTGGATGGCGAGTCCGCAGCAGGCCGCTTGGCCGAAGGGCTTCAAGCTGAACATGTATGTCATCGTCAACAACGCCCTCATGCCGGAGTTCTCGACAACGACGAACAACACGCTGGCTGTCATGGCCAGGGCGAGCGCAGCCCTTATCAAGTCACAGACACGCAGCGCACTTGTAGCGACCTACGTCTATGCCCAGAAGAACGGCATTCGCTTCCGTGTCGCCTCCATCGACAGGCAAATCCCCTACAAGATGACCGACCCCTTCAACACCAACTATATGCGTGCCGTCTACCACCTCGGATACGCAAAGATGGCGAGCGGCAGCCTGTGGAAAGATGAGCCGATCTTCACGGACCTTGTCTCTGCAGAGCCCGCCCAACCCTCGCAATAGTCGGCCGACTGTCCCAAACTTTCCAACCATAGGAGAACGAAATGTCACATTCCCATATCGGCACGGCCACCCATCGACGCCATTGTAGTCCGGCAGCCTTAGCACTCTTGTCTTGCCTGATCGTTTCGGCTGCCGCCGGTTGCGCCGCAGTGCCGCTGGAGGAGGCCCACACGCTGGTATCCTACGGCGGTCTGACGTCGAACAATGGCAGGATCACCAAGGCGAAATTTAAGATCGATCCCAACGAACTCGCGGCAACCAAGACCATCTACATCGAGCCGACGATGGTTTCGCCCAATGCGGCGCCGTCGATCAAGAAGCCTTCCGATCAGGCCCTCGTCGCCAATGTCATCAGCCGTGCCCTCTGCATTGGCGTCAGCGACCGTTTCCAGGTTGTCGATCGGAGGGAGAACGCAGACGTCGTCGTTCACGCCACCGTTACCCGCATCGTACCGACAAATGCCGCGATGGCCGGTGTGTCGACCGCGACGTCGCTCGGAGCGTCGTTGGTCGTTCCGGTTCCCGTGCCTCGGCTGCCGATGGGTCTCGGAGGACTTGCGGTCGAGGCTGAAGCGATGACAAGAGACGGCAAGCAGGTGGGCGCCATGGTCTGGGCGAAGGGCGCCAACGCCATCACCACGAGCGCACGTGTTTCGCAAGTTGGCGACGCCTACTCGCTCGGCTCGAGCTTCGGCAGCGATTTCTCCAAGATGCTCGTCACCGGCAAGACACCCTATAAGGGGCTGCCCAAATTACCATCGGCACAGAAGATCAAGTCAAACCTCGGCGGAAGGCCGAAATATCCGGCCTGCGAGCGGTTCGGCCGGTCACCTGGGGTCAAGGACTTCGCGGCCTCGCAAGTTGGCCTGCCACCATCCTGGACGGACAAGCGGCCTGCGGTTGTCGGCCAAGGTCCCCATGATGAGGCACGACGATAGAAGTTTAGCCGGTGAGCCGGCTTCGTCCGGTCTGTCGGACCGGACAATCAAGTCTACACCGCTCGATATGTAAAACGGCGCGGAATTTGAACCTCGTGTGATCCCTCGCCGACATCCCGGATGTCGGCGGATTTGTTTGTGGCCACGCGGCTGACGCGGTTCGAGAGACGCCGTCCGCCATTCGCGCGAGTGTCTCCTCCGAGCGACCTGGCGTGGAAACAAGGACTTCGATGGTGATTGGCTGCATGCCGAGACTGCATTTCGTAGAGCGTCTCTGGCGTGATTCAGTGAGCCTTTCCGGCCTCCGGAGCTACCCCGCAGGTCTAGTCTGCCGATTGCCCGAAGGCGGAACGAATGTCTCCTTTCGATCCGTCGCCGATAGCGAGAGCGGGATGCACCCCGTTTCATGGCAGTACTGGGAATTCGTCGATAGGCTGAGAGTTGGAGTGGGAGAGGCGGTCTCTCCTCTGTCGATACCGGCTCGATTGCACTTTATTGGCGACCTCCCCCGCTGAGCCCTGCGGGGCTAGTGCCGAACGCACCGCTTGCCCGTGCAAGAGCATCATTTCGCCAGGCTGATTTTTCCGCCGTGGCGCCTTGAATCCTTCGGAATTTCTTCCCGTTTTTCAGTTGCCGGCAAAGCCTCCTGCAGCCGTGCGCCGACAATTCTCCTGAGGATTTGGAGGAAGTCGTCGACGACGGTGAAGATGACGGGAATGACCAAGAGGCTGAGGACAGTCGAGGTAATCAGGCCGCCGATCACGACGATCGCCATTGGCTGCCGGAAGCTTGCATCGCCACCGCTGAGGCTGAGAGCCACCGGGAGCATGCCGCCACCCATCGCCATCGTCGTCATGACGATCGGACGGGCGCGCTTGTGGCAGGCATCCACCAGAGCATCCAAGCGCGAGGCACCTGTGCGTCGCGACATGATCGCATATTCGACCAGCAGGATCGAGTTCTTCGTCACCACGCCCATCAGCATCAGCAGACCAATGACAACAGGCATGGAGAAACTGGTCCCCGTCAGCACGAGCGGCAGGAGGGCCCCGCCGAGTGACAAGGGAAGCGCCATTAGAATTGTCGCCGGCTGGAGGAAGTCATGGAAGAGCAGGACCAACACAGCGTAGATGCAGAATACGCCAATTGCCATGGCAATGCCGAAGCTATCGAAGAGGTCGGACCTGCGCTCGAGTTCGCCCTGTTCGACAAGCCTCACGCCTTCAGGAAGGTTCTGGAGCGCAGGCAGGGCCTGGGCCTCGCGGTAAACGTCGCTGAGAACGCGACCGTTGAGTTCGACCGAGAGCATGACTTTGCGCGTTCGGTCGATGCGGCTGATCTCCGACGGACTGCCACCGATACGGATATTCGCGACCGAGCCGAGGTCGACGCTGCCTCTGCTGCCGGCGACGCGAAGATTGGCGATGTCGTCGAGCGTCTTGCGGTTGCTCGGATCGAAACGCACGCGAATGGCGAGTTGGCGTTGCGGCAGGTTGAGCTTCGCAAGAGCGGAGGAATAGTCGCCGCTGGTTGCAACGCGGACCGCCTCGGAGATCGAATCCGCCGTTACCCCGAGGGCGGCAGCCCGGACTAGATCCGGAACGATCTGGATTTCCGGAGCTTGGAGCGAGGCGCTTGATGTCACCGCCCCAATGCCCCGCAGCGTCCGAAGCTGTTCCTCGAGCGCGCCAGCCGCCTTGCCGAGTGCGCCGGCATCGTCACTGGCAAGCGTAATGTCCAGCCTGGTGCCGTTGCCCCCCGAGCCGACCTGGATCCGCGCGCCGGGGAGAACGCCGAGCGCCTGCCGGATATCGTTTTCAATATCTAGCTGCGACCGCTGCCGTTCGTTGATCTTCTTCATGTTGACCACGAGGGATGCGCTCGCCGTATCGACCGTTGTAGCGGAATCCAGGAGATCGCTTGATGAAACGGTTCCGACAGCGGTAAACACATGTGTCACGTCCGGCAGATGGGAGATGATATTGGCCGCGCGCCGCGTGGTCGCGTCGGTCTGTTCGATCGGTGTGCTAGGCTGCAACGTGATGGTGACCTGCGTTTGCGCATCGTCCGAAGCCGGCAGGAAGCCCGAGCTGAGCAGCGGGATCGTCGCCAGCGACAGACCGAGGAAGACGAAGACGCAGATCATGGTCAGCATGCGGTGATGGAGGCAAGTTTTGACGAAGGCCATGTAGTCCCGCATGATCCGACCGTCCTTGGCTTCGACAGGATGGGCTTTCATCATGTAGGCGGCCATCATGGGCGTCAAAAGCCGTGCGACCAGCAGCGAGGCAAGAACCGCGACCGACGCCGTCACCCCGAACTGCCGGAAGATCCGTCCCGGAATGCCGCTCATGAAAGCTGTCGGCAGGAAGACAGCGACGAGTGTCAAGGTCGTGGCGATGACGGCAAGGCCGATCTCGTCGGCCGCCTGGAGGGCTGCGTTCTTCGCCGATTTGCCCGACTTCAGGTGGCGCGCAATGTTCTCGATTTCGACAATTGCGTCGTCCACGAGGATGCCGACCACCAGCGAGAGCGCCAGCAGTGTCACCGTGTTAAGACTGAAATCGGCCAGATACATGACAAGGAAGGCCGGAATGACGGACAGCGGCAGCGCCACCGCGGACAGGAACGTCGCCCGCCAGTCGCGCAGGAAGAGCCAAACCACGACAACAGCCAGGATAGCCCCTTCGTAGAGCATCTGCATTGAACCATCGTAATTCTCGATGATCGGACCGACCGTGCTGTATGCCTCGACGATTTCAACATCGGGATTGGCCTTGGCGAAGTCCTGCATAGCTGTTTCGATGGCCGTGGCGACGGCCGTGTCGGAGAAGCCATTTGAGCGCTTGATCTCTAGGGCGATCACCGGTTTGCCGTCGAGATAGGCGATCGACGATCGGTCGGCAAAGCTGTCGGTTACCGTGCCGATTTCGTCGAGCCGCACCAGCGCCCCACTCGGAAGCGGGATTGCGAGTGCCGTCAGTTCCTCGACCGAGGAAACCGCTCCGAGCGTTCGGATCGCCTGTTTGATGCCTCCGACATCCCCTCGTCCGCCCGAGGTGTCGGACTGCACGGACCGCAGTCCCAAGGAGATGGTCGCCGCGTTGACGTTGAGCGAGCTCATGAGCTGCGAGTCGAGGTCGATATGGACTTCACGGTCGATGCCGCCGACGCGGATGACGTTGCCGACGCCTGGAACGGCAAGCAGCGCTTTCGTTAGGTCGTTGTCGACGAACCAGGAAAGCTCGGTCTGGTCGAGCCGGGTGGACCGCACGGCGTAAGCGATCAGGGTCGACCCCTGAATCATGTTCCTCGTTACGCTCGGGGCCTGCATGGCAGGGGGTAGATTCCCACTTGCGCTGTCGACGGCGTTGCGCACTTCGTTCAGCGCTTCCTCGCCGTCCTTGCCGATCTGAAAGGACACACTGATCAGGACCGTCCCCTCCGTGATCGTCGTCGTTATGTGGTCGAGCAGGCTGAGCGAGGCGAGTTTGTCTTCGATCTTGCGAGCGACTTCAGTTTCAAGTTGGGCCGGTGCGGCGCCCTCGAGAGTGGCGTTGATCTGAACCGTCGGAAGATCTATGTCGGGAAAATTCTGCACCGAGAGCCGGTCGAAGGCGATTAGACCGCCGGCAGTCAGCAGGATGAACAGAAGGACGGCGGGAACCGGATTTCGGATGGACCAAGCGGAGAAGTTCATCGTGCTTCTCCTTCCACGCGCACGAGCGCGCCGTCCGAAAGGAAGGCGCCGCCAGTTGACACGACCTCTGCTGAGTGATCGAGACCGGAGAGGATTTCGACTTCGCCGCCGTTACGGCGACCGGTTTCGACGCGGACGCGTGTAACGCGTTTGTCTCCATCGACGGCAACCACGTAGCTGATACCGTCGCGCACAACAAGCGCGGTCTCAGGCACGGTGAGGGCGGGTTCGGCCCCGAGCTCGATCTGCCCGGTCGCATAGAGGCCGATCGGCGGATGCGCCCCGGCTGGCAGGGAGATATAGACCAGCGCCCTGCCAGTATCGGCGCTGACAGTTGGGGCGACAAGCCGAACCATTCCCTCCATCTGCTGGTCGCCCGGACGATGAATCGTCGCCGCTAACCCTTCCTTGATGAGAGGGCGGTATCGCGCCGAGACCTCGGCCTGCCACTCGATGCGCTGTTGGCGCACGAGGCGGAACAGCTCCGTGCCGGATGCGACGACAGCGCCGAGCTGGGCGGAGCGAGAGGTAATAAGCCCATCGTCGACGGCCACAATGGTGGTCTGGGAAAGCTTGATCCTTTGGCTCTCGACCAAAGCCTCGGCGGATTCGACGCCAGCGATCGCCGTTTGCTCGGTGCTTAGATATTCGATTATCTTCTCATCCGACAGAACGCCGCTTCCCTTCATCTTGCGCGCGCGCTCGGCATTTGTCGCGGCCTTGGAGAGATCGGCTTTGGCCGTTGCCAGAGAGGCTTCCTCCTTCCGCAGATCGGCGCGGACGGTGTCGTCGGTGAGCCGCGCGAGTGGCTGGCCCTTCGTCACCACAGACCCGACATCGACGAGAACATCTGTGATACGCAGGCCGCCGACCTCCGCAGCGCTAATCGCCTCATGCCAGGGTTTCAGCCAGCCGCTGGCAGGGACAGTTTCGGGCCATTGTCGTTCCGCGGGCTTTTCGACAGCAACGGTGAGTGCCGCAGCACTGCTCTGTTGCGCGAACGCTGCTCCCTGGGAGACAGGCAAAGCGCCCAGTACAAGGCCAAGGACTAAGGGGAGACGTTGCGTCAAAGCAGAGTTCCTTTTCGTGATCTTCTTGCAGCCGGTGCGTAAAGTGCGCTCGCATGCCCGATGGCAGGCGACCTCGCGACGCATTGGCCCGCGATGGGCCTCGGCCGGGCGACGGTTGAAAGCCGCCTTTTTCTGCATGGGGTGTAGCGGATCGACCGCTCGATGCGGTCAAAGATCGGCAAAGATTGGTTAAGTAAGATTAAGCCGATGGCTGCAGGGCCCGCGGGCAACCCTGAATTTGCCAAGCGGCGCGATGAGAACGCCTGTCCGATCGGAGCGCGCGTGTGCGGTGCTATTCCCTCCTCCCAAGCACCGCTTACCCGCCGCATCCAAGCCGGGCAGCCGTGGTGACAGGCTTGCGACAGGTCTGCGGCGTTTGCCCCTGCTATGCAGTCGCTGCTTACTGTGCTGGCTGGGAGGGGGCTGAGGGGCCTCTGGTGAGGTGGCCGGATCGTTGGAGCGCCGAAAGTGTTGTCAAGAGTGCGAGCAGGCTCGGATGGCTGCAGCTATAGTAGCGGTACTGCGCCTTCTTTCTGACGGACACCGGCCCGGATTGGTGCGGGCGCGCCAAGTGCCGGCTTAAAGCCGACTGCGTAGTCCGACCCTCGTGGCAAGGCTGCTGACATCAAACTCGTCCCGCGACAGCAGCGGACAGATTTTCAGGCGCCTGAAATTGGCGAGCTTCTTTAAAGTCGCGATTCAGTCTGGAAACGGTCGGCTTTCCCCTGTTTTCCAACGCTGAGATCCCTTCCGGCGTAACTGGACTATGGAGATAGACTAGCGTCGGCACTTGCTAAGATCCTTTCGGATTTATTAACAATTGTTGCAGGAGCGAGACGTCTCTTGCTGTTCCCAAATGGCGCAGAGGAATTGCTCCACGGGCAGTCCGCTTGAACTCCTGTTCGCTTGCCGCCGGTCTTAACAAATCAAAATATAACTCGTGGTGACATTCGGGAGGGCGTCGAAGATGATCCGGATGATGTCATAGAACCCCTTGATGAACCTCGCGACTTTTCACATCGGCCCTGGGCTGTCCGGGCCAGTTCTCGCCACGGAGCACTCAAGAAAATCAACGCCATTTGCATTCCATCGTAGAAAAGACTTCTACGGGAAAGGAAATCCCCATGTCTGCCGAGTGCCTGCCCAGGGACCGCTCTATTCCAGCATCGGTTATTTTGTTGATCGCTACCGTTCTGGCCAGGGAACCCGTCAGAGCCAACGAGCCCCTGGCAAGCGTCATCGCCGACGGCAAGCCATGGGAAATGTTCGTTGTAAAACGGCGGGCTTCCAATATTCTCGTGTTTCGACCGGACGGCGGCGGAACAATCAGCGACAGCTTGGCAAGCATCCATCCGACATGGAGAGCTGTTCCCGATGGAATTTGCATAACTCCCAAACCTGGTGATGCCGAAAAATGCCTTCAGCTGACTCGGACGAAAGGCGGCATTAAGGCTTCGCAGAACGGCGAGACGGTTTGGGTGCTTAAGCGATGACCCTGACGTCAGCGGCAGATTCTCGCTGTCGGCGACGCGGTTTGGCTAGCCCTGCGCTCCGGGCACCTGCCGGGATCCAGACTCGTGGCTGACAAATTGGATCCGGTCTTGGAGGCCGACATGCATTGGCTGTGGTCCGTGCTCCCGACGATCATTCCGTCTGCGCGGGCCCCGCTCATAGCTAAACTACTCCGTAGTGATATTCCTGCGTATCTTTTGGCCTCGCCGTTTGCCGCTGTGGCCGGGATGCTCTGACCGTGCTGAAGAAGATGACGCTCGCTGAAGATCAACCGCGACGCCGTGCACGCCTCTTGGAACTGATTGCTGCTTTTCCTGATCCACTCGCAACTGCGTTTCTGGTTGAGCTCTCGGCACGCGGTCGGCTCGGCATGCCGGTCAGCGATGACACGATCCTTCGGCAATTGGAGTGGGACCCCGTGCTTGCGCGCAGCGACTCCTCGATCCGTGTGGTTGGCATAGATGACTGGAGCTGGCGGCGATCCTGGCGCTACGGCACGATGATCGTCGACCTGGAGCGTCGCTCGGTTGGCGACATCCTTGAGGACCGCAGTGTGGCGAGTGCGGCGCAATGGCTGGAGCGGGACCCTCTATCGAGATCGTGAGCCGAGATCGATGCGGGCTTTACGCGCAAGCTGTTCGCGAGGGTGCGCCGCAAGCGCGTCAGGTGGCCGATCGATTCCATCTCATGCAGAACTTGCGGATCGCAATCGAGGAACAGATGAGCCTTTCCGGCCGCCACACAGGACGGGCATTGCTGTTCGATGAGAGTATAGGGCGCGCGCAAGTCGATCTAATTCCCAATGATCCACACAACGACGCAACGCATCGACGCCGTGCCCGTGCTGCCCACCGACAATCACGGCAGACGGTGTTCGATACGGTGCACGCCCTAAACAAGGAAGGTCTGTCCTGTTCGGAAATAGCGCGGCGCACCGGGTACGGCCGGCGCAGCATCGCGAAATGGCTAGCTTTCGAGACGCCACCCGACCGACGTAGGCCGGCGTTGAGACCACGTCACCCTCGTATTTTGAGGCGTTTCTCAACGCATCACGCCCGTAAAGCTGAAATTTGCCGGCACCTTAGCGCGGATCCTGCGTGACTGGGATGTGCGTGTCGCGAGCTCGTATCCTTTCAAGGCGGTTACTGAGCCCCGCTTATTTAAGAGCGCTTATCTTAGCCTCTCCTTATTGAAATGCCTCTTGCTTAAATAGAGATCGAAAATACTCCGGCCATGTCTGATTTTGAACCCAATCAGCGGCTCGGCCGCTTTTGTAGAAACATCCGCTGCCGGCGAAACGGTGCGGGCGTTCATACCGCCGCCATTGCCGCCCCTGCCTGCTATCGACGTGCTTTCACTGCTGGAGCGCCTTAGCTTGGCGGAGCGAGCTCTCGGACGCTTGGACGGCATCACGGTGCTGCTCCCGCGTCAGGAGCTCTTTCTCTATATGTACTTTAACTTTGCGGCATGTGACATTGGGAAGGTGGGGATGTTGAAGCCGGAAATGTCGCATGGACGTTGAGGCCGCGCCTTGAGGCTTCGACGTGAGCGCCCGATCGGGCGTCAGGTGGTCAGGGTTGCTCAGCCCGATCGGGTGCGATCCAGTCAATCTTCCCCGGCTTTAGCTTTCTCATCCCGATTGCGACACGATCTCGAACCGGAGCTTTCGACCCGAAGCGGTCGCTGACGAAGTGAGCGCGGATAGTCATTTCTTTTCACTTGTGGCGGCCGCCGCGAAGGTGTACCAGCTTTGCATTGTGCACCCTGGTCCTAAATAGGGTCCACGTTTTGCGCCCTGCCAGGCCCGACAGCGGTTCGGCCTGCGCCTCATCCCTACATCCAAAGAGTTGTTTCCCCGAGAAAGACGGAGGATTTTCCATGTCTGATGCCCAATGCGTATGCGGCGCACTCAGACTTAAGATGCGAGAGCCAACAAAATTGGTTGCCGCGTGTCATTGTTTAGCGTGCCAGCGGCGAACGGGTACATCATTCAGCGTCAACGCGTTCTATACAACTGATACCGTCGAGGTTTCGGGAGCCGCAAGGGAGTTCATTCGCGTTGCCGACAGCGGCCGCAATGTACGCATGTATTTTTGCCCGGCCTGTGGTTCGACAGTCTATTGGAAGCCTGATGCTCTACCCACAATGATTGGAGTAGCAGTTGATGCATTGGCCGATCCAAATTTTCCGGCCCCAACCTTATCAATATTCGAGCGAGATAAACATCATTGGATAACTCTTCCGGAAGCGGTCGAGAGCTTCCAGACAAGTCTGGACGACGACAGGTCCGGCATTATTTATGAATAATCGCCCTGATCTGACGCGAAGCTCACTACAGCGTCTCCTTTCCACCCAACCTCTTGGCGCGCTGCGCAACAAAACTTAACAAAGTGAAGCGTTGCGGGACCGGCCGAGATACCTACTGAGAAGAGTGGCGCCATGAACCAGACTGCGTGAGGTCGGGTCGCGTATCGACAAACACCCCCGGCAGCCGGTCTCTACGATAGGCGTTTCATCGTTCGGTTTCGTAGCAAATCGACACTCAAATCGTAGCCGAGAGCTATTCAAGACCGCCCTGCGGATTTCATTGCTGCAAGTTTGACCCTTACAGTCTCTGTATGTCCCGAAACTACCTGGAAAAATATTCACCCAAACGGTTGACTAATGTTCGCCGATGATTATATTCAACCATACGGGTGAATAAATGAACGAAGACGCTCTGTCACATATACTCAAGGCCGCTGGCGACACCACGCGGCGCAAGATTCTCACGCTCCTCGTTCAGGAGGGCGCGTTGAGGGTGACGACGCTTGCTGCTCATTTTGACATGTCCCTGAACTCCGTTTCCAAGCACATCAAAGTTCTGGAGGAGGCGGGGCTGGTCATCCGCCGGACTTTGGGCCGCGAGCATCTCATTGCCGCGGAACTTGAACCCCTGCGGCTGACGGAGGCCTGGTTCGCCGAACTGAAGTCCGTCTGGGAACTGCGCCTGCAGGCGCTCGAAGACGTGCTAAATGCAAAGGATGAAGGAAATGAGTGAGCTTGAAGTGACTATCAACCGCAAGATCGCCGCGCCTCGCGAGAAGGTGTTCGCCGCATGGCTTTCGGCGGAAATGCTTGCCAGATTCATGCATACCCCGACGGGCAGCAATGGCCCGTCGAGGGTCAGCGCGGACGCCGTCAAGGGCGGTCGGTTTTCGATTGTCATGCTAGCAAACGATCGCGAAATACCACATGCAGGCACCTATCTAGAAATCGATCCCTATTCGCGCCTGTCCTTTACGTGGGAATCTCCTTATTCCCTTGACGACAGTGTCGTCACGATTGATCTCGCCGCCATCGACGCGAACACGACCGAGATTACCTTGAAGCAGGTCAAGTTCCGAAGCGAGGAGGCGCGTCTCGGTCACATCGGCGGATGGAACGCGATCCTGAACAATCTCGAAGAAGCCATCGCTTGACGTTTCGCTGAAATGCCAATGCCCGCCCGGTTGCGCCGGCGGGCTCGCGGCTCCGTCCGCTCAATGATCTCACTATAGTTTTGTTTAGCCGATGCGGCGCTGCTTGAGCAGCGTCGAACGGGCAGGAGGAGAGTTATGTCTTCAATCAAGGTTACACGTAGAAATATAGGTAAAGCAATTGTTGTGGCCCTCGAACGCGCAGGCGACATCTTTAGGGGAGCCACAGAACGACTGCTCGCCGTTGCCATCGCGCTCGGCATCAGCATCGCTTTACCGGGCAGGAGTCAGGCAAACGACACGGCCCTCGACAAAATGGCATCCGACCTCGAAATCCGGTACGCTCTCAGCGCGCTTCCCCCGGCTTTACGGGGCAAGGCTGCAGTCTACATTCTCGATCCCGCCAAGGGATACGCGCTGGCCAGAACGGGAAGCAACGGATTGGCCTGCCTGGTCGAGAGGACGGCGTGGGAACTCGCCGACTTTCGAAACGATATCTACATTCCGCTCTGCTACGATGCCGCCGGCACAAATGCTCACTTTAAGGTCATCATGGACGTGGCCGAACTCCGCGCTCAAGGAATGTCCCCGATGGCCCTGAAATCCGAAATCGAAAAGCGATATGCGGACAAGACCTACGGCGTTCCCAAGAGACCAGGCCTCTCTTACATGGTATCACCGATCATGCGCACGATTGGGCCGCCGGACATGGAGGTTCATACCATGACAATGCCGCACTTCATGTTCTATGCCCCCAATGTCACGAATGAAGATATCGGTGCTCGGCCTGCCCTTGCGAACCCCGAAAGCCTCTTGAACCCGTTCATCGACAGACAGGGCAATGATCAGCAGAGCTACATCATCCAGCTCGTAGGCGAGGCGGAGAAGGCTAAAATCCTCGCCACCGAAAGGACGCTGATTAATGAGCTGTGCGCGTATCGCGAAATTCTATGCCTTGCGCACGCGAAACACTGAAACGACTTGGCTGCGTATGGCGGCAGCTGTCGTCAACGATCCTCGAAGACTTTATCGCCTCGTTGCGCGGCGACAATCACGCACCCTGGTGGCGATGCTGGCGAAGGCTCACAGCGACGGCTCGCCAGCAACTGCATATCGGCCCAGCATTGCAATGGCTTGCTCAAGGCGAGTTGGTCACGACATTGCCGGCGACTTCGGTTACGAGAGCGTCGGTGCGTTCATCTGTTCAGGCGGATGCTTGGCACAACGCCCACGGGTTACTTTGGTGCGGGATCGAGCGGCTTGGAGCGTAGCGATCGGAAGATGCTCGCGCGCGATCGGAGTGGAAGCGACGCCTTGGAAGAAGCCGATAACGGCGCCGCGAATGTCCGCGTAGGCGGTCGAGGATCAGCGTCGGGGTGTCGAAGTTCTGAAAAGACGTCTGCAATCGGACAGGAGGGGTGTAGGCGCGAAGTGGCGCGCGATCTTGCGACTGTCTTGCAGACGCTTTCGGTCAGCTCCTCGGCGAGCCCCAGCCTGTGCTGATTGCGCATGATTGCTGGCTATCGCGGCACACCAGCCGAGGCGGTTGGAGGGGAGGAAGTCCATCAGTTCCTCGAGTTGGTCCACTCGAAGCCGCCGACGTAGTCGTCGCCGTCGATGTAGCCCCGGGGAGGGCGGTCCTGTCGAAACGGGTGGCCTGGCTGACCCCGCCTTCCGCCAGGACGATGGCGCTGAAGCTTAGGTTGGCGGAAAGTCCGAGGCTCAATCCGGCCGCAACGTCTTGCCCGATCCCGCATCGAATAGATGGAGCTTTCCGGTACGAGGGGCTATCGTCACGACCTGCCCCGGCTCAAAATCGTGGCGTTCCGAAAACACCGCGACAAGCTCGCCCGGCCCGTAACGCAGAAACACCATCGTTTCATGGCCGGTGGGTTCGGTGACGTTAACAGTTGCCGTGAGGCCGCTTTCGGCCAGCGACAGATGTTCAGGCCGCACGCCTAGGAGGACAGACTGCCCGTCGGACGCTTCCGGGGTGAAGCCAAGCGCGATCTCGTCGCCGTTCTCCGTGACGAAGATTGCACCATCGGCCCTGTACCGGCCTTTGAGGAGATTCATCGACGGCGAGCCGATGAAGGTTGCCACGAACGTGTTGCTGGGACGGTCGTAAAGTTCCAGAGGCGTGCCGATCTGTTCGACCTTGCCGCCCTGCATCACCACGATCTTGTCGGCCATGGTCATCGCTTCGACCTGGTCATGAGTGACATAGATGGTCGTGGTTTTCAGCCGCTGGTGCAGTTCCTTGATCTCCTTGCGCATCTGCACGCGCAGCTTGGCATCCAGGTTCGACAAAGGTTCGTCGAACAGGAATACTTGCGGCGACCTGACGATGGCTCGACCCATCGCCACACGCTGCCGCTGGCCGCCCGAAAGCTGGCGCGGATAACGGTCCAGATAGGGCACGAGATCGAGCGTTTCGGCCGCCGCCTGCAGGCGCTGTTTGATGACGTCCGCTGGCTGCTTCTGTAGGCGCAGCGCAAAGACCATGTTTTCGGCAACGGTTTTGTGCGGATAGAGCGCATAGCTCTGGAAGACCATCGCAATATCGCGGTCCTTGGGCGGCAGATTGTTGACGACCTTTCCGCCGATTGAGATGGTGCCGCCCGTGATGCTTTCGAGCCCTGCGACCATCCGCAACAGAGTCGACTTCCCGCAACCGGACGGGCCGACGAGCACCACAAACTCGCCGTCGCGAATTTCTATATCTACACCATGCAGGACATTTAAGGCGCCGTAGGCCTTCTGCGCCCCCGAAATATTGACCTCAGCCATGTGCCTCCCACTCGCTTTCCGGCGACCCCCCGGGCAGCCCCAAGGGTTATGCATCTCTTGACAGCTACTCCAGGCATCCGGGCGCGCGAAACCGCCCTCTGCCCCCACCCAAAAGTACCCGCCAGACCTCCTTCATGAAACGTTTCATTTTTCATTGACTTTTTCCGCCTGCCGTCTAATGCTCGATGGCGAGACCGGGAGGAGCGGTTTCAAGCAAGATATGAAACGTTTCATATTCTTGTTTACCAGATAGTTCTGCACGAGGCCAGCCTTAAATGGGCCCGGAGCCAGCCTGGCAACACCGGCTGGCGGCAGCACAACGAAACGTGGAGGAGGAAGACATGAAAGTCGAAATATACGATGCATTAATGCGCCGTCAGGCAAGTCGCCGCGACGTTTTGCGCGGAACGGCAAGTGCCGCGGCTCTGCTCGGCTTGTCGGGCGCGATGGGCGGGATTGCTGGCACCGCGTTTGCCGCCGATGATTTGCGCGCTCAAATCCTGCAAATTCCGGGTGTCGGCAAGGGCTCGCCAACGGACGCAGACTGGCAGAAGGTGGGCGAGCTCTGCCTCGGCCCGACCAAGGCGAATGTCAAGGAGGGCGAGTTCGCCGGTGTCGAGCTGACCTTCATGGGGCTCAACAATCAGAATCTCCACAACTTCCTGTTCCGCGGTTTCCTGAAGCCGTGGGAAGCTTATACGGGAGCCAAGATCAACTGGATCGACCTTGCCCAAGCCGACTACAACGCCCGCCTTCAACAGTCGATCGCAACGGGCACGGTCGACTTCGACATCCTTGAAATGGGCGCACCCTTCGAAGGCGACACCGCCGGGCGCGGGCTTCTAGACGAGATGCCCGACTGGGTTGGAAAGCAGATCGAGGCCGACGACATGGTGACCTACCTGAAGCCGCCGGTCGGCACCTGGGACGGCAAGACCTATCGCGTGACGATTGACGGCGACTGCCACACCTTCGCCTATCGCAAGGATTACTTCGGCGAAGGCTCGATCAGCGGCATGGCCGAGCCGCCGAAGACCTGGCAGGAAGTTAACGAAGCTTCCAAGGCGCTGATCGGCAAGACCGATCCGCTGACCGGCCAGCCAGCCTACGGTTATCTCGACCCGCTCAAGGGCTGGGGCGGTTTCGGCTTCTATTTCATCGAGAACCGCGCGACGGCCTATGCCAAATATCCGGGCGATCCGGCTTGGCTGTTCGATCCTGAAAACATGAAGCCGCTGGTCAATAACCCCGCGTGGGTTCAGGCGATCCAGGACGTTTTGGATCTGATCGCGGCTAAGGCCTATCCGGCCGACCAGATCAATGCTGATCCTGGCACCACAGCCTTCTCGCAGTTCCTGGCAGGCACCGGCGCAATGCTGATGTGGTGGGGCGATGTCGGCTCCGGCGCGCGCACCTCGGACACCTCAGTTGTGGGCGACGTGGTCGGCTTCGGCATCAACCGCGGCTCCAACCGCGTCTTCAACCGCAAGACCGGGCAATGGGAAGACAAGTATAACGAAGCGCCGAACATGGCCTATATCGGCTGGGGCATCTACGTTACCAAACAAGTCTCCAGCGACGAGAAGAAGCGCAAGGCGGCTTGGTCTGCTGCTGCCCATCTCGGCGGCAAGGATCTGTCCCTGTGGACGTCGGCCTATCCCTCCGGCTTCCAGCCCTACCGTCAGTCCAACTTCAACTATGACGAATGGGAAAAGGCAGGTTACGACCGCGCCTATATCGAGGACTATCTGGGTTCGAACGCCGACAGCTACAACCACCCGAACGCGGCCATCGAACCGCGCATCCCCGGCATCTTCCAATATTACTCTGTCGCCGAGGACGAACTGGCGAAGGGTTTTGCCGGACAGTACAAGTCGGCACAGGAAACCGCGGATGCGATTGCAGGCGCCTGGGAGAAGATCACCGACCAGATCGGCCGCGATAGCCAGCTGAAACTCTATCGGGCGAGCCTCGGGCTCTGACCGGTTGACTAAACGCGCTGGCGCATCGGAAGCGATTTCGCCAGCGCCCATTCTGTCCGGGCGAGGAATATCATGTCGACAGTCGAAGGCGACCTGCTCCACACGGTCGAAGCCGGCTCCATTTCCGCGAGCCGTCGTTTCTGGGGCCGCACGGTTCTGTGGCTGAGCGCTATATGGTTCGTAGCATCGTTTGTATTACAGGGTGCCCATGAGCTGGGCTGGACCGATTGGGGATTCGCGAACTGGCGCCCGGTTCTCTACGCCTATTTTCTCTGGGCCGCCGTTCTCTGCGTCACTCGCGTCGTCATTTACGGCGAGGCAGGCAAGAAGGCGCTTTTTGTTCTGCCGGCAGCGCTTTTCGTTGTGTCGATGGTGGTATTCCCGCTGATCTTTGCGCTCTGGATCGGCTTTTCTGATTGGAACCTCGCCTCTTCAACCGGGCGCCGCTTCAACGGGCTCGACAATGTGCGCCGGATGATCGCGGATCCGTTCTATACCAACGCCTTGCTCAATATGATCCTTTATTGCCTGGCGATTGCGGTCGAATATGCAATCGCGTTCGGCCTGGCCTTGCTCCTCAACCAGGAAATCATCGCACGCAAGTTCTGGCGCGTAACCTTCCTGGTGCCCTTGATGCTGTCGCCGGTCGCGGTGAGTTGGATGGTCGGCAAGTCGATGCTGGAGACCCGTTTCGGCCCGGTCGCGCGGGTTGCCCGCTGGCTCGGCTGGGAAAATCCATCCTTCTTCGGCGACCCGGTGACAGCGCGGCTTTGGATCATGATCATGGACGCCTGGACCTTCATTCCCTTCATGATGATCATGCTGCTCGCCGGATTGCAGGCCTTGTCGCGGGAGGTGCTGGAGGCGGCCGAAGTCGATGGTGCCACCAAGTGGCAACGCTTTTGGAAGGTCATTTTCCCGCTCATGCTGCCGGTTTCGGTAACGGCGGTGATGATCCGCATCATCTTCAAGCTCAAGCTCGCCGACATCATCATCACGGTGACATCAGGAGGTCCCGGCGGGGCGACCGATTCCGTCACCAGTTTCATTTATCGCGAATACCGCGACCGTTCGAATGTCGGATACGGCACCCTTCTCGCACTCGTCTATCTGGTGATCATCGTCTTCGGTATGACGGTGCTGATGAAGTTTTCCGACCGCATTGTGAAGCGTATGACAGGAAGGCTCTGATGGTTCGGATCGATTTCGAAAAATACGCGCGTGGCCAGCGCATTCGCTGGTGGGCCATGCGTTTGGCCGTCTACGGCCTGCTCGTCATATGGGCATTTGTATGTGTCTTCCCGCTGTTCTGGACGGTCTCGACCTCGTTCAAGACTGCCGCCGATGTCATGCGGGGCAATCTGATCCCCTGGTTCAACTTTTCGCCCAGCTGGCTGGGCTGGCGCTCGCTCGGGCTTTCCCCGGATACGATTTTCCAGATATCGACGGTGCGTGACGAGTTCATGCGCAGGCTCTGGAACAGCGTCATCATCTCGGTCACGGCGTCTGCCCTTGCGGTCGTGCTCGGATCGCTCGCGGCCTATGGCCTCAGCCGCTTTTCCTATAAGTTCGGTCATATGCGCAACTCAGACATTTCCTTCTTCTTCTTGTCGCAGCTCATTATGCCGCCCGTCGTCCTCGCCCTGCCGTTCCTGGTTCTCTACAAGGAGCTGGCGCTGCTGGACACTTATGTGGGCATGATCGCCGTCTACACGCTGATGGTCCTGCCGATTGTCGTCTGGATCATGCGCGACCAGTTCGCTACGGTGCCAGTAGAGCTCGAGGAGGCCGCGCTCGTCGATGGGCTGTCGATCTGGGGCGCGTTTGCCCGCATCGTCGTGCCGCTCGTTCTGCCGGGCATGGTTGCCGCCTTCCTCCTGGCGCTGATCCTGTGCTGGAACGAATATTTCTTCGCCGCACTGCTGACCTCCACCAATACCAACACCCTGCCGGTAATGATTGCCAGCCAGACGGGCAGCCAGGGCATCAACTGGTGGTCGATGGCCGCCCTTTCCACCGCCGGTATCCTTCCGCTGGTCATCGTTGGCGTCGTGCTGGAAAAGCACATCATCGCCGGGATGACCGCAGGAGCAGTAAAGTAGCTGCGGGACGTTCGAAAATGTCAAAGATGCCCACAGTCAAGGATGTCGCCGAATATGCAGGCGTATCCGTGGGCACCGTTTCGCGCGTGCTGTCGGGCGAAACCGCGGTCAAGCCTATGCTGCGCGAAAAGGTCAACGGCGCGATTTCTGCGCTCGGTTACCGTCCGAACGTGACCGCGAGAGCGCTGCGCACCAGCAGGACCGATGTCATCGGCCTCGTCGTTCCCGACATCACCAATCCTTTCTTCGCGCAGCTTGCCGCAAGCGTCGAGCGTGCGGCGCTCGAATGCGGGCATAGCCTCATGCTGGCGAGCTCGCATAACGATCGCGCGGCGGAGCAGAGCCACGTTTCTGCGTTTCTTGACCGGTCGGTGCGCGGCATCATCGTGGTGGCTTCGAGCGACGGTTCGGGGCTCCACCTCGAGGCAGCGGTTCCGATCATATCGCTGGACCGGCGCTTCGGCACCTTTCCCCTGGTGTCGACCAACCATGCCCAAGCGGCCGCGCTGATTGCGGACCATCTCTACGGGCTGGGGCACCGCCACATCGCCTATATCGCCGGGCCGCCCGACACGGAGGCCGGGCGCATGCGCGAGGAGGGCTTCGTCAGCCAAATCGACCGGTTCGGCAAGACCGGCGAACCTGTTGAACTCGAAATTGCCTACGGTAGATTCGACTACGAGTCCGGTGAAAGAATTGCCCGCGAGCTGCTTTCGCGTCCGCCGCAGGACCGGCCCACGGCGGTTGCAGCTGCCAGCGACCAGCAGGCCATCGGCGCGCTGCGCGCTGCCCGCGACCTCAAGATCGACGTGCCGCGCAAGCTGTCAGTGACGGGTTTCGACGACATTTCGCTCGCCAATCTCGTCGTGCCGCGGCTGACAACCATACGCCAGCCGGCCGACACGCTGGCACGGCGCGCGGTCGGCCTTCTCCTTGAGGAGCAACCGGGCAGGGGAGACGAGATGGTTGACGGGTCGCTGATCGTGCGTGGTTCGAGCGGCCCGCCCGCGCAACCTAAGGCGGATATCGCTGGGCATAAAAATTGAAGCAAGGCCGGCACTGCGGCCATTAGAAAGGGATGGAAAGATCAATGCTCAAGGGAATCAGGGCCGAACTCAACGGCGACATTCTTCAAGCACTTTGCAACATGGGACACGGCGACTATCTCGTCATTTCCGACATGAACTTTCCGTCGGACTCGATAGCCCGCCAGACGCGTCTGGGTACGCTTTTGACTATGGAAAACATCCCCGCGCCGCAGGCGATAGACGCGGTCCTTTCCGTCTTCCCGCTGGACACACCAATCCAGCCTTCGGTGGGCCGCATGGAAGTGATCGGCAAGCCCGATGAAATTCCGCCGATTCAACAGGAAGTCCAGGCCATTGTCGACCGCGCCGAAGGCAAGCCATCGCCGATGTATCCCGTCGAACGGATGGCGTTCTATGACATCGCCAGCAAGGCCTATTGTGTGATCGCAACCGGGGAACTGCGGTTCTACGGATGTTTCCTTCTAACCAAGGGTGTCATTCCGGCGGCGGAGGCCGTCAGATGAGCGAAAAAAGTGGGATCGTCATTCTGGGCATTTTTGCCGCCGACACCGCCTACAAGGCCAAGCGCCTGCCCCATCTTGCCGAGACGTTGATGGGGTCGGGCTTTACGCTTGGGCCGGGAGGCAAGGGCTCCAACCAGGCAATTGCCGCGGCAAAAGCCGGCGGTAAGGTGACCTTTATCTCCCGGGTCGGCAACGACCCGTTCGGGGAGATGGCGCTTGCGGCCTATGCGGCGGCGGGCGTCAAAGCCAATGTAATGAAGATGGAAGGCGTATCCACAGGCGCGGCCTTCATCTTCGTCGACGAAGTAAGCGGCGACAATGCCATCATCGTCGCACCGGGTGCCGCAGGCCTTATCGGCATCGACGATGTCGACGCGAACCGGACGGAGATCGAAAACGCTGCCATTTTCATGACCCAACTCGAACAGCCGCTCGAAGCGGCCATACATGGCCTGTCGATGGCGAAAAGGGCAGGAGCGACGACGATCTTCAACCCCGCGCCTGCCCGCGCCATCCCGGACAGCATCTACGGCTTGTGCGATTTCATCGTCCCGAATGAAGTCGAAGCAGCGGAAATGGTGGGCCACCCGATCGAAACCGATGAACAGGCACGTGCGGCGGCCTGCAGCTTGCTTGATCGAGGGGCGCGAGCGGTGATCATCACGCTCGGCGCACGCGGCGCCTTCTATCACAGCACCGGGCAGAGCGAATTCGTACCCGCGTTCTCGGCGGGCAATGTCATCGACACAACCGGAGCCGGGGATGCCTTCCTTGGCGCCTTCGCGACGGCGATTTCCGAAGGATGTGCGCCGGTCGAGGCTGTCCGATTCGGTTGCGCGACCGCGGCAATCGCCGTGACGCGGCCGGGCACGGCCCCCGCCATGCCTTCGCGCGCCGAGATCAATGCCTTGCTGCGCTCATCATGATTGAACAACGCAAGGGAAATCTAGATCACCCGGCTGTTGGATGCGCGGAGCGAGAGAGTGGTCGGTTTGTCATCGGCGTGACGTGGGAACTGCAACGTGCCGCTCGTTAGGCAACTGTGGCCGGCGAGTGCGACACGGAAAGTCTTAGCCGGGAAGAGGGGCGTCGGCTCACGCCACGGTTTTTGGCCCGAACAGGTCGGCGCTCACCTCGCCCGAGAAAGTCGGTCGAATAGCTTTTGGAGCGCGCGTTTTGTCACCGAAGGTTTCGATCACTTTGCCCATCGAGCAGAACTCTCTAAGGTCCTCCAGCACAACTTGGCCTTAGCCGTCGTCGCCAAGATGGCGAAACACCCGGACCCAAAAGGCGAAGTCGCCTCTCCGCCCATCACTGCGCGCGTGAATGGCGCACCAGGCGACAGCCGTTTTCGCGTAGGCGCCGTAGAGTGAGGAGGCGGCGGCCGCCGCCGCTTCGATTGTAGTGCCAGCGCCAAGCGCCGCTTCAAAACAATGTTGTTGCTTCAGACCTTTGTCACGCATCCACTCGTCCCGTCACCGTCCGGCGCGGGTTGATCGAAAGACGATTGCCGGACGTCAATCCCTGCGCGGGCCACGATCACGTGCCGTCCTTGGCAATCAGCCACGAGTGCTAGCGTTCAAGTAACGCAGCTCACATTATGTTGTAACAAAAATAGAAGGTCAAGCCTTCATGAATCACGTAAAACGTGTTTAATAGACGAAGTTCTCGTATATACGCCTATTGGAGGTGGTTTTGCCGCTATCTGCCTTGTATGATGTAACATCAAAAATGGCTTTTCATCGCAGGACGTCCGCGAGGTACCAAATGACACCCCGTATCGCAATCCTATCAATGGATGCGGACTACTACCTGATGCTGTCCCACGTTCTCTTGGCCGCAGGCTATTCGACAGTTCTGGCCGATGGATCCGAGGCAGCACTGGCATTGATCGCCGAGAAAAAGATCGAAGTGCTGCTGATCGACTGCCAGCCGGCGTCCTCCATCCTTTCAGACCTTTCCGACCGGCTGAAGGCATCAGGCCATTCAATAGACGTGCTGGTTGTCGCGCTCGTTGCCGAAGGAGTTCCCTATATCGACATTCTCAAGGCTGAGGTCGATGAGAGTTTCATCCGCCCGATGAAGCCCGAATGGCTGCTGTCTTACCTTCATGGCCGTCTTAAAGGAGGCACCAATGACGCTGCCGGTCGCTCCGCCACTTCCGGTCCAAACGATCTTCGGCTCGATGCCGGCGCAAGGCGGGCGCTCGCAAACGACAAGCCAGTAGGCCTCAGCCCGATCGAATTCCGGATACTCAGCACTTTGATGAGCACACCCGGGCGGGTGTTTGGCCGGCCCGAATTGATCGAGGCAGTCTGGCCAAAGGCGAATTTCGTAGACCCGCGAACCGTCGACGTGCATGTGGCGCGATTGCGCCGCTCCTTGCACGATGCTCTCGGGCGCGAGGTCATCCGGACCGTTCGCGGCGAGGGATATGCTGTCGATATGAAGGAATGAACGTCACGCAAGCCTTTCGGACCGTCACAGAATCTTAAGGAAAAATTCGGGCTGGCTTCGTTGTATGAAGGTGGGGCTCCTCCTTACGCTTAATGGATCAGAAGCGGGCGGGGAGGGTTCCATGCAGAACGAACAACAGCGCAATGCGCCGATGCCAATGCGGCATCGCAACACCGCGGCTCTCATCCATACCTCGGCGCCGCATTTTGCCGCGGCACATTCGAAGGGCCTTATGGCGCTCTATGCAAGGCCGCTTGCAGGGCGAAAGGTCGAGATACGATCGGCAAAAGGCCAGAAGAGAATCGTCACCGATTTCGTGCGGTGTTCCTATCTCGGACTCGACAACCATCCAGTGATCGCGGCCGGTGCGATGGCAGCAGTCCTGGACTACGGGACCCTTCACTGGTCCTGCGCGCGAACGCGCCTGAATTTTGCCGCTCTCGGTACCCTCGAGGAAGCCCTATCGGATCTCTTCGGTGCGCGTGTCATTACATACACGACGGTGCTTGCCGCCAACATGAGTGCATTGCCGCTAATCGCCTCGGGCGCGCTGACAGAGGGTGTGAAGCCCGCCATGGTTTTCGATCGTTTGGCCCATGCAACGCTCGCCATTAACAAACCGGTTGTCGCCGAAGAGACCGATGTCCGCACGATCGCTCATAACGATCTTGCTGCGCTCGAAGAGCTCTGCGAGACACACCCATGCGTCGCCTATATCTGCGACGGCGTCTATTCGATGGGCGGTAATGCGCCCATCGCCGAGCTTCTGGAATTTCAGCGGCGCTATGGATTATTCCTTTATATCGACGACGCCCATGGCGTTTCGATCTTCGGCGACAGGGGCGCGGGTTTTGCCCGTTCGCAGATGCCAGGTGGCCTTGGCGACCGGACAATCATTGCAGCCTCTCTCGGCAAGGGCTTCGGTGCTTCCGGCGGCATCCTGATGCTCGGCACGGCGCCACAGGAGGAGATCTTTCGGCGTTTCGCCATCGCCCATGCCTTTTCCGCTTCGATCAACGTTGCCGCAATCGGCGCTGCCATGGCGTCTCAGAGGCTCCATCGCACGGATGAGCTCAGGCAACGGCAGCAGAGGCTTGCGGCAAACATCGCACTTTTCGACGAACTGGTGCCGACCGCCCAATCCGGATCGACGCTCCCGATCCGCACCGTTCTCATCGGCGATGAATTGGCAGCGATCAACGCCGCAAGACGTGTTCTGGTCGCGGGCAGCTATGTGTCGGCCATCTTCTTTCCGACAGTTGCTTCCGGGCGGGCCGGCCTGCGCGTCTGCCCGACCGCCGATCATACCGTCGACGAGATCAAGGCTCTTGCCGTGGCAATCGACAAGGCAATGGAGGTGTAGGGAGGGGAGCCGGGTCTTTCGACCCGACACATCTTCAGCGTATCCAGGCGTTCCAGCGCTCCAGCAGCAAAGCGGCATTGGTGTTGATCCACGTGGCATCCGGGATGACGATATGATCCCGGATGTCTTCCTCGCTCGGAAGCGCTGCACGGGCCGCCGGCGACATCGCCGTGATCGCCTTGCTGCTTGGCGGCGTGCATAGTAGCTCCTCGCAGACGCGCGCCTGCGCGTCCGGACTGTTCAGCCAGAAGGCGATCAGCTTCAGGGCATTTTCCTTATTCGGCGCTCCCTTGATGACGGTCAGACGATCGCCGACCAGGAAGGACGCTTGATTGGACCAGCCGATGGCGCGACCCTCGGCCTTCAACGCATTGGCTCGCGTCAGCCAGATCTGGCCGATGCTGTAGTCGCCGTTGCGGAAGCCCTGCACACTCTGGTCGCCCGTCTTCCACCAGACGGAGATGTCGCCGCGAATGGTCTCAAGCTTGGCGAGCGCCCGATCGATATCGAGCGGGAAGAGCCTCTCCCGCGCTACACCGTCGGCAAGCAGGGCAGCCGCCATAACGCGCCAGGGATCGTCGAAATTCGGAAAAGCCCGCCCGCCTGGAAAGCGCTTTGTGTCCCACATGTCCGCCCATGTCGTCGGCGCTCCATCGGGGAACACGTCGTATTTATAGGCCATCAACGTTGCCGTCGAAAAAAGCCTGGCGCCGGCACCGATGCAGGCGTCCTCAACGAGGTCCGGCCGGTCCTTGAACGCCTCGCAGAATACAGCGAGGTCTTCCGATGTCGCCTTGTGATTGTCGGAATCCGCCTGGATTTCTCCGTCGGGATAAAGATCCCAGGTCACATTGCCGGTTTTGACCATGGCCGTTGCCTTGGCGCGCATCTCGGCATTGGTCGCAGCCACCGAAACGACCTTGATCCCGGTGCTCGCGGTGAATGGATCGAACCAAAACTTCCTCAGGGCAGCGTCATAAGAGCCACCCGTCGTCGCCACGACAACGCGCTCCTCAGCAACCGCCGGCGAAACCACAGCGAACTGCAGGGCAGCCATGCAGGCTGCGATAAATGTCATTGACCTCTTCATGTCTTTCCTCACGTGATAAAATTTCGACCGCCTACTCCTCCCGGCGGCCGAGATAAAGCGCGACGCCGAAGACGACATGGGGAACGATCATCGGGGCCATCGCCAACGCCTTCAAAGCGTTCCGGCCGGGCAGGCTCCCGCGCACGATCGCAAGCGACGCCAGCGTGCCTGTCGCAGTCGCTGCGACAGCGGTCGAAAGCGCAATTTTCAGACTGAAGACGGTTGCTGCCCGCCAGTCCGGATCGGCCAGATAATCGAGGTACCATTGCAGCGTCAGCCCACGCGGCGGCAACTCGATATAGGCCGTTCCGTTGAGCGACATTGGAACGATGAGAAGCGTGGGCATCAGCAGGAAGAACAGCACGGCGCCGATCCCGACACCGCCCGCGAACCGAACGATTGTCGTGCGGAGCGGATGGCCAATGGTTTTTGCTGCAACGGATTGATCAGGCGACACTGTTTATTCCTTTGCTGATCGAAAGTGCGCGGCGGAAGGCGAGGACGACGAGCAGCGTTACCAGGAGCAGGACGCTCGAAAGAGCTGCTGCAAACGGCCAGTCGAGAACGACCGTGGTCTGCTGGGCGATAAGGGTCGCCATGGACATGGCTTCCGGTCCGCCGACGAGTGCTGGAGTGATGTAAAAGCCGATCGCCAGGATGAAACACATGACGCAACCGGCAAACACGCCCGGCAGCGAGAGCGGCAGGACAACGCGCAGGAAGGTCGCAAGCGAACCGGCGCCAAGGCTGCGGGCCGCGAGCGCATAGTCAGGGGAGATCGAGCGCAACGCATTGGCGATGGGCAGGATCATGAACGGCATCAGCACATGCGTCATGGCCAGGATGACCGCGCCGTCGGTATAAAGCAATTTCAGCGGCGCGGCGATGAAACCGCTCTCGACCAGAAAGGCGTTGACGAGGCCGCTGCGCTGCAAGAGTACGATCCAGGCATAGGAGCGCACGAGCACCGAGGTCCACAATGGAACGAGAACAGCCGCGGCAATGACGAGCGCCAGGCGGCCCCGCGCTTTGGACATCGCCAGAGCGACTGGATAGCCGAACATCAGGCTGAGCAGCGTGACGATAGCGGCAGTCGAGATCGTGCGCGACAAGACGCCGAGATAAAGCGGTGTCGCAAAGATGCGCCGGTATTGCTCGAGATCCGCTGCGGCGTCGCCGAAGCTCATGATCACGAGTCGCGCGATCGGATAGAGGAAGCCGATCGAAAACAGGACCATCAACGGCATCAGGAGAACGAGTGTCAATATTGGTCCGTAGCGCCCAGCCGGTATCGCTTCTCGAAGGCGCAGCGCCGGTCTGATGAGGCGTCCAGGTGTTGGTGCGGCCGACATGTCCATGCTCACGACCCTTGCCTTTCGAACAGATGCAGACTGTCTTGGTCTGCCACGATGTCGACCTGCGCGCCGGCATTGAGACCGGCCGGTTTGGTATCGACGGACGTCTGGATCTGGATAAGCGGACGGCCATCGGTCTCGGCGCGCACCAGATGCAGGTCGCAGGCTCCGGTAAACACACTCGCTTCAAGCGTTCCGGGAATGACGTTCCTTCCGCCCTTGCCGCGTGCCGTCAGGCATAGCTTTTCCGGGCGCATGGCAAGCTTCAGCCGCGCGCCTGGACGGATCGTGCCGTTGACGCCGCTTGCCTGCAGCACGACGGTCTCGCCAAGCCTCACCGCATGAAAACCCTCATGAAGCCCAAGATAGATTCCCTCCGCAAAGCTCATTCGCCCGATGAAATCGGCAACGAATGCGGTTTGCGGTTGCCGGTAAAGCGATGCAGGGCTACCCACTTGGACGATCTCGCCGGCCGCCATGACGGCGACCCGATCCGACATGGTGAGCGCCTCCTCCTGATCGTGCGTGACATAGATCACCGTCGCGCCAAGGCGTTGCTGAAGCTGCTTGATCTCCAACTGCATGGCCTCTCGGAGCTTCTTATCGAGCGCGCCGAGCGGCTCATCCATGAGGAGGACCGGTGGCTCGAAGACGATGGCACGGGCAACCGCGACGCGTTGCTGCTGGCCGCCTGACAGTTGATTGGGATAGCGGCGCGCGAGGTCACAGAGCTGCACGAGTTCGAGCGTCTCGACCACCTTGTGTTCCCGTTCGTTTCGCGGCAGGCGGCGCATTTTCAGGGGAAAGGCGATGTTTTCGGCAACCGTCATGTGCGGAAAGAGCGCATAGCGCTGGAACACCATGCCGATGTCGCGCCTGTTCGGGGCGAGCTGCGTGACGTCCCGCCCGCCGATGACGATGCGCCCGGCGCTTGGCGTCTCAAAGCCGGCAATCATGGTCAGAAGCGTCGTCTTTCCCGAGCCCGATGGCCCGAGGATCGAAACGAATTCGCCAGCTTCGACCTCAAGCGTCACGCTTCGGACCGCGGTATGGGCGCCATACTGCTTGCATGCGCCGTCGATGAGTATGGGGGCACCGATCAAGTTTCTCCTCCTACAGAATTTGAGCCGTCCGTACGGTCTGAAGACATGGCTTTGCCGCTCCGGCGGCGGGTCTTTCCAAAGCACCCGCGCCGCAGTCTCCGCCCTAGCGTTGCGAATGTTCACAATCTCGTTATGCTGTTACATTAAACCGTAATATTCCTGTAATATGTGTTTTGTTGCAACAAAAACGCGGCATGTCAATGCTGGGGGGAGAAAAAATGGACGAAAGTACAACTGCGAGTCCTTCTGGTGCGGAAGGCCACCACGGGCGGCTCAGCGATTATGTCTATGAATCGCTCAAGGATCAGCTCACCCGCGGCGCTTACAGCCCCGGCAAGAAGCTGCCGATCCGCACTGTCGCCGAGACATTGGGCGTCGGGTCTACTCCGGCGCGCGAAGCGATCAATCGACTGGTCTTCGAAGGCGCCTTGGTGATGTCGGGTCCGAAGACCGTCATCGTTCCCTATCTCGATCTTGCGGGGCTTTATGAGGTGACACAGATGCGGCTTGCCCTAGAGGGGCTTGCGGCCGAAAAAGGTGCCGCCAACGCAACCGGCGAAACCGTCGAAACTCTTTTGAAATTACAGGAGAAAATTAGCCTTTCCCTCGACGAGAAGCGCTACAGGGATGCGCTTCACGTCAATAAAGAGTTCCATTTTACCATCTATCGTCTTTGTGGCATGCCGCATCTTCTTTCGACGATCGAAGCTTTATGGCTGCGTGTCGGATCATCCTTCCACGACCTCTATCCGGAATTCGCCGAGCAGCGCTACGGCGTCCACAACCACATGGTCGCCATCGAGGCGCTGGCCGAGGGTGAGGCGTCTTTCGTGCGAGCGGCCATGGAAAATGACATTCGCGACGGCTACAGGCGCCTCAAGAAGGCGGCCATGTCGCGCGCCGGACATCGCGCTGCGCCGTCTGGTTGATCTTTTTTGTTGCAACTTCTTCGCCATTGTGATTTTTGTTGTAACATAATTGCAATGTTCGGACGCGTGGTGCGTCCCGGAGGAAGAAGATGCTTCATACACGTGACATTTCCGGGGACCGGCCGCTGTCGCGCGCCCGGTCCCATCATTTTTTCAACAGAGGGCGGAAAATCTTTCCCTCGGGCGTGACGCGGGTGACCGTCGAGCGTCAACCGGTGCCGCTCTACATTGCCCGCGGCCAAGGGGCTTATGTGCTCGACGTCGACGGCAACCGGTTCTTGGATCTCAACAACAATTTTACGACGTTGATCCACGGCCACGGTTTCCTGCCGGTCGCCGACGCCGTTGCCGACCTCCTTCACCGCGGAACCTGCTTTTCCAATCCGACGGAACACGAAATCGCCCTTGCCGAACTCCTCGCCGAGCGCATTCCGGCGATCGAACACGTTCGCTTCGTCAACAGCGGGACGGAAGCCGTGATGTTTGCGATCAAGGCGGCGCGTGCCTTTACGGGCCGGACCGGCATCATCCGCGTCGAGGGCGCCTATCATGGCGCCTATGACTGGGCCGAGGCCGGTCAGTCGAGTTCACCGACACGGTGGGGGGACGGCTCGAGACCCGATGCGATTCCCGCCTATCGCGGGACGCCGCCGTCGGTCGCCGACGATGTTGCCGTCATTCGCTTCAATGATGTCGAGGGCGTCGAACGCAGAATGGCGGACGTTGGCGCAAGAACGGCCTGCGTCCTGATCGATCCCATGCCAAGCCGCGCGGGGCTGATCGAGCCGAAGGCGGATTTCCTGGAGGCGTTGCAGGCCGCCGCGCGCAAGCATGGCGTTCTCCTCGTCGCCGATGAAGTGCTCAATCTGCGGCAGTCCTATCGCGGCGCCTCGGCCCGCTATGACCTTGAACCGGATCTGATTGCCTGCGGCAAGATCATCGGGGGCGGCTTTCCAGTAGGCGCTGTCGGTGGACGGGCAAACGTCATGAGCGTTTTCGCCAACGACAAGGGAAAGCCGCTCCTGCCGCAGGGCGGAACATTTTCGGCAAACCCCGTGTCGATGGTGGCCGGCCGTGTTGCGATGGAGGCGATGACCGAGGAGGCCTTCCATGGCCTGGAGCGCCTTGGAGATCACGTCCGGTCCGGATTGCAGGACGCAATCGATCGCACCGGCGCGCCCTTCAGTGTCAGCGGTGCCGCCTCCTTGTTTCGCATCCATCCGAAGAAGCAGCCGCCCAGCGACTATCGAAGCGGCTATCCGACACAGGCCGAAAACGACATCAACACCGCACTTTCCGATTATTTCCTTCACCGCGGCATCCTGCTGCCGAACGGCGCCGCCGCCTGCCTGTCGACCGCAATGACGGCCTACGACGCCGATGCGGTCGTCACGACCTTCTCCGACTTCCTCTCGGCCCCTGCCGCTCAAGAATTCGAGGCCTCCCGATGACACATTCCCCTGACATGTTGACAGTCGCAGAGCGTATTGCGCTCAGCTTGAAGCGGCACGACGTTTCAATGATCTTTGCCCAAAGCCTTCCGTCCGCCGTCATTCTCGCAGCCGAGGCAATCGGCATCCGGCAGGTTGCCTACCGGCAGGAAAACATGGGCGGCACGATGGCCGATGGCTATGCGCGGCGGTCGGGAAAGGTCGGGGTGGTCGCCGCCCAGAACGGTCCGGCGGCAACACTTCTCGTTCCGCCGCTCGCCGAAGCCGTGAAGGCCTCCGTGCCGATCGTCGCCCTCGTTCAGGACGTCGAACGGGATCAGGCCGATCGAAACGCCTTCCAGGAACTCGACCATCTGGCGCTCTTCCAGTCCTGCACAAAGTGGGTGAGAAAGGTGATCGTTCCCGAACGCATCGACGACTATGTCGACGCCGCGTTCACCGCCGCGGTATCGGGGCGGCCAGGGCCTGTCGCCCTGCTGCTTCCCGCCGACCTCCTGCGCGCAAAGATCGAGGCGCCGGTGCTGCGCCGGTCGGTGAGCTTGGGACGATGGCCACTTGACCGCAACCGTCCGGCGGACACAGATATCGCGCGGGCTGCGGCAATGATCGCCGCGGCACGGGCGCCCGTCGTCATCGCCGGCGGCGGCGTGCATGCGAGCGGCGCCGCTCAGTCGCTCGCAAAGCTCCAGGAGGAAGCATGCCTTCCCGTTCTGACGACCAATATGGGCAAGGGTGCCGTCGACGAACATCATCCATTATCGGCTGGTGTCCTGGGCGCGTTGGTCGGTCCGAAGTCGCTCGGCCGCCATACGCTTGCCCTTGTCCAGGAGGCGGACATCGTTCTCCTCATCGGAACGAGAACCAATCAGAACGGCACCGACAGTTGGCGTCAGATTAACCCAGCCTCGGCCGTCATCCATATCGACGTCGACCCTTCGGAAATCGGACGCACCTACGAAGCCGTCAGGCTAGCAGGTGATGCGGCCGAGACCATTGACGCGTTACGGGCAGCCCTCGCGACGCGCGATCTGTCGAAACGTCACGCCGCGCGCGCGGAACTGGTCGAACGCATCGCCAACTGCTGGGCCATGTTTGACGCCGAACGGCAAGGCGTCAGTCATTCAGGTGCAACTCCGATCCGGCCGGAACGGATCATGCGCGAGCTGCAATCGCAATTGACAGCAGATACGACGGTCGTCGCAGACGCGAGCTACTCCTCAATGTGGGTTGCAGGACAGCTCCGGTCGCTTTCAGCCGGGATGCGGTTTTTGACGCCGCGCGGTCTTGCGGGCCTCGGTTGGGGATTGCCGCTTGCGCTGGGCGCAAAGCTTGCCGATCCGGACAAGCCTGTTGTCGTCCTCGTCGGCGACGGCGGTTTTGCCCACAGCTGGGCCGAGCTCGAGACCATGGTCCGAAGCAACATCCCCGTGCTGATCATCGTTCTCAACAACGGTATCTTAGGGTTTCAGCGCGATGCAGAGACCGTAAAGTTCGGACGCTTCACCAGCGCCTGCCATTTTGTCGATGTCGATCACAGCCAAATCGCTGCAGCGTGCGGATGCCCGGCCGTCCGTGTCAGCGTCGCCGACGGGCTTGCCGAACATATCCGCACGGGGCTAACCGGCAATAAACCCTTGATGATCGAGGTCTTGACCGATCCCGAGGCCCATCCGCCGCTGTCACTTTTTGCCGCAATGGACGAGGCGGCATGAGCACCGGCGGGACGGGGCGGGTTGCCGTCATCAGCGGCGGGACCACTGGCATCGGCCTTGCAACTGCCCGTCGGTTCCTGAGGGATGGCTATCGCGTCGGCGTTTTCGGCCACAGCGCCGAGAGCGTCGAGCAGGCCGGCGCCAGTCTTGCCGAGAGCGTCAAAGCGGGTCGCGCGGTCGCCTCGCAGGTCGACCTTCGCAAGCCCGAAGCCATTCAGAGCTTCTTCAATGACATCCGTGCTCGCTTTGGTGCGCCGTCGGTCCTGGTCTGCTGCGCCGGGGTCTCACCGAAAGGCTACAATGGCCCGTCACTGGTCGGTACCATTCGGCGCGGGGAATGGGATGACGTGCTTTCCATCAATCTGACAGGTGCCATGCTGTGCTGCCAGTACGCTTTGCCCGATATGCAAAACAACCGGTTCGGGCGCATCATCTTCGTAGGATCGCTCGCTGGCCGGACGCGACCATTGATTGCCGGGCCGGCCTATGCGGTCTCGAAGGCAGCCCTTGCCGGATTGTCACGTTCGCTTGTAACCCAATACGGACGCTTCGGTATCACCGCCAATGTTGTTGCGCCCGGCCGAATTCTGACCGGAATGACGGGTCCGGTTTCAAGCGATGTCAATCGTGAGGCAATTACGCGAATTCCGGCCGGCCGCTTGGGGACAGCCGACGAGGTCTCGGCCGCCATCGTGTTTCTCGCATCCGACGACGCAGGCTTCGTCAATGGCGCGATACTCGACGTCAATGGCGGCGAGTTTACGCCAAGCTGAGAGGAGGGCTGCGATGGAAAATCGGGTGCTGATCTGCACAGAGGATCCGGAGCTCTATCTTCTCCTAAACCACATCCTGTCCGTAGAAGGTTTTCCGAGCCAGCTCGCCGACGGTGACGCCGATGTCGAATCTTGTCTGCAGAAAGGCGGGCTGCTTGCCGTCATCTTCGATGGTGTCGCGTGGCACGGCGATATCGTCGGCCTTTGCAGCCTGTCAAAACAGGCCGGACTTGCCGTCGGCGCGTTGATCGCCGGCGACATGCGAACCATGCATCTGCAGATGATCAAGGCCGGGCTTGATGACGGCATCATGCGACCGCTTGACCCCGAACGCCTGCTTGCCTTTCTCCGGCACGCACGTCGTGCGGCCGGTAATCCGTCTGCTTTTGGTGTAGTCCCGCCGTCAGCTTTGCCCACCCATATATCGGTTTCGTCCGATTCACAGCACGTCACCATCAGTGGAAGGCATCTGGCATTAACCTCCATCGAAAGTCGAATCCTTGAAACACTCGTTCGCCACCGCAACAGGACCTGCTCCCGGGACGATTTGCTGACTGCCGTCTGGCGAGAGCCGCACGACGTTGGCGCCCGCACCGTGGATGTCCATATCGCTCGCCTTCGAAAGGCTCTGTCCGCCTGTCATGACGTCCGGATCAAGACAGTCTATGGCGAAGGATATGCGCTTGTTTCAACGAGAAAGGGTGAGGAGTTACGCGTCGCGGCGAGGCGATAATGTCGTTATCAACCTTAAAAAGACCTAGGCAATCAATGGCTTACGTTGCTCGAGGCTCCCCTGCAAAATCACAGATGTAGTCGCCGTCGACGCCGGAGTTCGGTCGTTCTAGTCTCTCACCGCCGTGTGCAACTTTGTGCCACTTTCCCCGAGAATTTAGGGATATGCCTCGGACTTCTTTATGGCAAGGTTGGTGTTTGGAGCGGTCGTCGAAGAATAGGAACCAGTGGCATGTCGACCAGTACCGAAAGCTGGCGTGCACTCTTCAAAAGAGAAGTATTGATCACCGAAAAGCTTCTGTCCCAGGATTTTCCCGGATGCCATGAGCTGCGGATGCAATTGCTTTCGGCCCGTGTCAGTCCGATTGACCGCCAGGGCAGTTTGCAATTTCGCATCGTTGGTCCCGCTGCACTGGTCAAGACCCGCGTTCCAACCGAAGCATATTATTTTGATGGACCCAACAGAGACAGCGGACCAGCTGTCCATCTGCTTATTCACGTTGTCGAAGGCAAGCTGCATGAACTCGAAGTCTACAAAGACGACGACACTGCAATCACCGTGCTTCCTGCCGATATTGACCTAACGAAACTGCATCTTTTTTAGTCTGCCAACTTTTGTGGTCCTGCCATCTTCATCACTCAAATCGTCACGGGAGGCGAGCACATTATGAAAATCGATCCAGTTTATGCGTTCGAGCTGGTTGCCGGAAGCGACGAACTCCTCGGATACGAAGCGACCGAAGAGGATGCACGCAAAGCTGCCCTGGCGCATCTCCGCGAACTGCGGGTGAGGGATCGAATGAAAATCAAGATCCCAACGACGATCTACAAGATTTGGCTGAACCCAATCGACACGTCGCTGCTTCTCGAAATCATGAATTTCCCGGACGAACGTGCGGATTGGCGGCTCGTAGAACGCAAGGAGCGCATTGCGGTCGTAACGGAATGATGGCGACGATCCCAGCATACTGCTTGTCGCGACACCTTGCCGCTTGTTTGGGCGCGCCCCTGCAGGCACACGTTCTGCGCATGGCCGCTGAAGGCGCTCTCAGCGCCTATGAAGAGATCACCGGCGAGACCTGGAAGCCATATGAGCGCGCGGGCCAGGCACCTTCCGCTCGGTCGATCGATCAGAAGGCGGCTTCGCTACAGATGTCCGCCTCTGACCGGAAGGGACAAAAGCCCCTTCTTCTTGGAAATAAGGCTGGTGACGCAGCGCACCGGCCGTCTTTCGTGTCATTGGTGGGGCCATGCCCATCACGGTTCGTCCCGGTTTGTGGTCTAGCTTCGCCCGGAGATGGACGCGCAGTGGAACGTCGTCCTGCACTACCGTTTCGGCTTGCCCGCTACGGTCGAATTATCAACCAGCATGCCAGCAGGTGCGCCGCATCCGACCTCCGCTTCCTCGACCGCCATGACGAACCGCGACGGGCGCGGTTCGCAGGAATGGTCAAGAGGATGGAGAAGGCAGTAAAGAACACCGGGCAGCGCGTGGACATACGCAGTCGTTACCGACAAAATCGTAGCCGCGCTCGACGATGGTGTGCGGCCCTCGGTACAGCCATGGAGTACGACGCATCTGAGTGTATTGCGGCTCTTGCGACCATAACGGCGAGCCTTACTCGGCATCAACGTGCTCTGCTGAACCCCCGCCCGCAATGACATCTCCTCCCCGCGAACAGATGATTGGACGCGCCCGCGCTTCGACCGATGACCAAGCCACGCGAGCGCAGGAGACGGAACTGCGAGCAGCGGGCTGCCTCTGATCGTCGAAGAGCATGGCTCTGGCGCCTCCCGCGCCCGCCCTGCCCTCACGAAACTCCTGAACGAAATCGCCGGTCGCGAAGCCCTCGTCGTGGTCCGGCTCGACCGTTTGGCGCGCTCGGTCAGCCATCTGCTCGACGCGATGAGCAACTTACGGAAAAGGGTGCGCATTCTCGGTCCCTGGGATGTTTTCGCTGCAAGTGCTCGGCGGGGCCGTTGCCCAGCTCGAGCTGGCATAATCCGTCCAATTTTTCGCCGGTCGAGTTTGCCTTCGGTTGCTGGGCCGACGCGCGCATTGAAACTGCTATTTGGCGAGCGCCAAAGGGCTAGCACACCAAATGCGAGTTTGACGTTTAGTTAAACAGACAAGACTAAAATTCATAAAATGCTTACCAAAAGCCAAGTCTGGTGACCTGGCCTGTCATCGTTCTAAAGGAGTGAGAATAAATGCGCAGGCCTACCGTCCGAACTTCCCTGAGCGTCATCAATCTGACGTTTGCGTCCATTTTTCTCGCCTTCGCCTTATTCTCGCTGAGTAGCGTGCGAGCGGTAAATGAAGACACCACTGCCATCGCCAAGAACTGGCTGCCGAGCGTTTCCGTAGTCCGGAATATGCAACTCAAACTCCAGGAAATGAAGTTTGCGTATGCCAATCATATTATGTCAATCAGCGATGAGGCGATCGCAGCCGCGGAAAAGCACGTTACCGAGCAGAGGGAGGAACTGGCAAAAGCGATCGAAGCCTATAGTGCACTGATATCGTCGCCTCGCGAGAAGGAATTGCTGGAGCAGATCGGAAAACGCGCCGCTGACTATGCCAGTGCGGCCGCGCCGATGCTCGAGAAATCCCGAAAGAACGACAACGACGCAGCCAAGAGCATTTTCTACAAGGATATGGAGCCCATTGTCCAGGAAGCCCAAAACCGTGCGAGCGAGTTACTCGACATCAACGTGAAGGGTTCGGATGCTTCCTATGACAGCAGCGAGCTGACCTATGCCGCGATCCTTTGGAGCACATGGGCGCTTATCGCCTTGGTCCTGGCAATCGTCGTCGGAGCCATTGCTTATGTTGCTGTGCAAATCTCCCGCCCGATCAGGGCGATTACCAGTTCGATGACGGGGCTTGCAGCAGGCGATACGGCCTCGGCCATTCCTTATGCGAGCCGAACGGACGAAATCGGCTCGATGGCCGGAGCAGTCGAAGTTTTCAGGCAGACGGCACTCGATAAGATCAAAGCTGACCAGGAAATCGAGGCAAACCGAGCCCTTTCAGAAGGTGAGCGCCAGCGGCGGGAGGAAATCGACCGGGCGCGCGCGGCAGCGATGGCCAAGGCGACGAATGGATTGGCCGCAAATTTGAAGATGCTGGCCGACGGCGATCTCACAATCCGGATCAGCGAGATGTTCGATCCTGATTTCGAGGCGCTAAGAAGCGACTTCAACAGCGCCGTTGCCCAACTCTGTCGCACTCTGAGCAAAGTGGCCGGGTCGACAGGAGGCATCGACAGCGGATCGAACGAGATCGCCAACAGTGCGCATGACCTCGCAAGACGCACCGAACAGCAGGCGGCTGCCCTGGAGCAAACGGCCGCCGCGCTGGACGAAATCACGGCAAACGTCGCCTCATCTTCGAAACGCGCCGAGGAAGCTCGGAAGGTTGCAGCCGAGGCCAACGCCAGCGCAGCGACGTCGGGCCAGATTGTCACCCAGGCAGTCGACGCGATGAGCCGGATCGAGCAATCTTCCAACGAGATATCGAACATTATCGGTGTCATTGACGAAATCGCCTTTCAGACCAATCTGCTCGCGTTGAACGCAGGTGTTGAGGCTGCACGCGCGGGCGAAGCTGGCAAGGGTTTCGCGGTCGTGGCCCAGGAGGTACGCGAACTGGCGCAGCGTTCCGCCAAGGCGGCGAAAGAAATCAAGGCGCTTATTCAAACGTCGAGCTGTGAAGTGGCGACAGGTGTGGAACTCGTCTCGAAAACCGGCGGTGCCCTGAAGCAGATTGGGGAACTCGTGGTGGTGATCAACCGACACGTCGACGCGATTGCTGTATCGTCGCGCGAGCAGTCAGTGGGTCTCGCGGAGATAAACACGGCAGTTAACAGCCTCGATCAAACGACCCAGCAGAATGCCGCTATGGTCGAGGAAGCGAGTGCCGCTTCCGCATCCCTGGCCAACGAGAGCGCCACGCTACGCGAATTGATTGGTCAGTTCAACGTTGGGAGTGCAACGCGACAACAAGCCTATCCGTTCCGCGAGACCGCGTAGTTGCCATGAACCACCGTCGCATCCCGTTAAGACCCGGTTCTGATGCCGTTTCTCGCCCGCCGCGCGTTCAAGTTGGCTATCCGAACGGCGCGAGGGGTAGGCTGCTCCCTGGTCGGAAGCGCGTCGTAGCATTGTGTAATGCAGGCAAACGAACCGCGGCTGCGGCGACACCCGATCGCTGGTGTCGCTGCATTTTCGGCTCGATCGAATTGCAGCCCCATTGTGAGCATGAAAGCTTGGCGTCCTTCGGCGTTGCCTAAAGCCGTCGCTATTCAAACAAACCGGAACTCCAGTAGAAGAGAGCCGAGATGAGGGCCGCGGCCGGAAGCGTGACAACCCAGGCAATGACGATGTTTCCGGCCAGCCCCCAGCGCACCGCCGAAACCCGTCTTGCCGCACCGACACCGATGATCGCGCCGGTGATCGTATGCGTGGTCGAGACGGGAATACCGAGCCATGTGGCGCCGAAAAGCGTCAGCGCGCCGCCGGTTTCGGCGCAAAATCCCTGCATCGGATTGAGGCGAGTAATCTTGGAGCCCATCGTATGGACGATGCGCCAGCCGCCGAAAAGCGTTCCGAGCGCCATTGCCGCCTGGCAGGAGAGCACCACCCAAAACGGCACATGAAAACTTTGGCCGAGATAACCCTGCGAATAAAGCAGGACTGCAATAATGCCCATCGTCTTCTGCGCATCATTGCCTCCGTGGCCAAGCGAGTAGAGCGAGGCCGAGACAAATTGCATGACGCGAAACGTGCGATCGACGGCAAAGGGCGTCTGACGTACAAAAATCCACGAGACGACCAGGACCAGAACAAGCGCGAGGAAAAAGCCAATCATAGGCGACATGACGATGGCGCCCGCAGTCTTGAGCAGACCGCTCCAGACGATCGAGCTCAAGCCGGTCTTGGCAAGTCCGGCGCCAACCAGCCCGCCGACCAGGGCGTGAGAAGAGCTGGAGGGAATGCCGAACATCCATGTGACAATGTTCCAGATGATCGCGCCCATCAGCGCCGCAAATATCACCTGCGGCGTGACAATGCCCGGATTGATGATGCCGGTTCCAAGGGTCTCTGCGACATGCAGCCCGAAAAATAGGAATGCTATGAAATTGAAGAAAGCTGCCCAAAAGACAGCATAGTGCGGTCGCAGCACGCGGGTCGAAACGATGGTTGCGATCGAGTTGGCGGCGTCGTGCAGGCCGTTCAGAAAATCAAAGAACAGCGCAATCCCGATGAGGCCCACAAGCAGGGGGAAGGCAAGTGTAACCTCCATCAGACGTTCTCGATCACGATACCGCTGATCTCGTTGGCGACGTCCTCGAAGCGATCGACGACCTTCTCCAGCTCACCATAAATCTCGCTGCCAATAATATAGGCCATTGGATTCGAGGTGCCGTAGCGGCTGAAGAGATCCTTGAGACCCTGGTCATGCAGATCGTCCGAATGACCTTCGACCCGAGTAACCTCTTCGGCGATGGCGGTAAGCCGAGGCGCATTGGATCCTATCCGGTCCAGTAGGGGGATAGCTTCGGCTATCAGATGCGCCGCCTGGACGATTGCCGCACCCATCTCCTGCATGCCCGGATCGAACGAAGTCTGCTGAAACAGACGGATGGTCTTGACCGTCTTTTGCATCATGTCGATCGCGTCATCCATCGATTGGATGAGATCCTTGATGTCGCCGCGATCGAAGGGGGTGATGAAGCTTCTCCTGATGGCAAGCATCACCTCGCGCGTTATTTCGTCAGCTTCATTCTCAAGACGAACGATCGTCTCGCAATGGCGCTCGATCTCGCTGCCAGCTAACAACTGATTCAAGGCTTCGGCAGCTCCGACAACGGTGCGCGAATGTTGAGCGAAGAGATCGAAGAAGCGATCTTCACGCGGCATGAGTCTACGAAACCAGCTGATCATCGACATCCCATTTAACTGTCACAAATCTGTCATAATGGAGCGATGCCGCGGTGAAAAGCACCCGGGAGACTTGTTTCGCGGATCGTCGCAAACGGGTTACACATCTTGTTCATTGCGTTGGCGCAAGCCTGCGCAAGTACAACGACGATGGATCATCGAAATCGACAACAATGCGGCGGAGGGACGATCTGTCATCCCTCAGCGATTTCGCGCCGCCTTAATGACCAATGTTTACATCGAAATTTTGGACAGTTTGCCCACTTCACGACATTCGTCCCTCTGAAAATCCGAAGTCCGTTCGCGATACCCATCCATGATCGATCCTGCGAGCAGCGCGATCGGTTTCGGGAACGAAGGGCAATCAACTTCAGGCGGTCACCTTCCTCATTATTGTCGCCGCTCAGATCGCGGTTTTCTCAAAATAGTCCATTCTGAGGGATCGACGGTTCGTTTCTTATCGAGGCGGACAGTTGGATCTTCGATATCACAGACGCATGGTCGGCGGAGGTGCTGGGGGATTGCTGCGGATATGTTTTAGCGCGTCGGGAATTTCCGCCCTCGCGAGACGCCAACTAAATCTTCCATTGCTTGGCGGGCGGCATTGGGATTGCGCATTCGATTTGCGTCGAGGACATCATGATGCTTCTGGGCTCGCTCGATTGGTATGGCGAAAACATTGCAAAGCAGCGCCGCGCGGATCGCAGTCGGGAATTGCCTGAGCATTGTCGTCGAGGAAGGCAGCGCGGCGGCAGACAGCCCATTAGACTTTAACGCTCTGAATGGGCAGTGTAATGCCGCAAACCGGATTTTTGCCTTTGCCTTGCATCCAGAAGCGTCTATTTATGTCGCCGCAAGTTGCGATTGCCGCACCAGGGTGCGGCAGGATTAAATGATCAAAGGAAGACGCTATGGCGACGGGTACCGTGAAGTGGTTCAATGCAACAAAAGGGTTTGGCTTCATCCAGCCCGATGACGGCAGCGGCGATGTCTTCGTTCACATTTCCGCGGTCGAGCGGGCCGGCCTGCGTGGCCTCAACGACGGCCAGAAGATTACCTATGAGCTGGTCAAGGATCGCAAGTCCGGCAAGATGTCGGCGGACAACCTGCAGGCCTGACGCCGATTGATCCGAGAGTACGAAGGCCGGGTTCGCCCGGCCTTTTCGCTTGCAGAAGTTTCGGATATCGAAACAGCTCTGTCACCGCGCTTTTGGGCGGCAACCTCAAACGCAGGCGCGATTTTCGGCCTTGTTGAACGCCTGACGCGGGGGCCGGGGAGGGAGTTCTTGTCGGCTCGCTCTGTGCGCACTAGCTCTTCATCGAACGATTCTTCACGCACAGATCGTGGGAGATCTGCCTACCAAGCCGAGATAGATGGCGCTCGTCAGGTCTGCCGATCCCGTCTGAGAAGGGCGGCGCGGATCTGCTCAGTCTTACTTGGGGGAGCTGGGGAAGCGGCCGGCTCGATACTAGGGGCGCTATTCTCGTCATTGCTTCGTTTCAGGCTGAGAAAGCGTCGCTGCGCAACAAGTCGGTCTTCGATTGAAAGTGATTCCACGGGCTTGCCATCGATGTCATGGCGCATCGAGCCAGGTTGGGCGCTCGCGAAATAGTACCGTTTTGAGTGGACAAAGGAGCCAACGGCTCGGCGCAATGCCGTCGCTTTGACATCAGGCTTTGCCAGCGCGCGGATATCGTTGAAGAGGCCGAGCGCGAAGGGACGGATCGGATCGCCTGGCTTATTGGGGAGAATGCCGATCGGACGCATCAGCAGTACGCTGATCGCCTCTGCCTTCTGAACATCGAACTGTGTTGCTATGATCGGTCCGTGGCTGACGGTCCAGGGTTTGTCCATGAGCTCCTACCTTGCGCTTCCTTTCACTACGGATCGATTGTGAAGAGAGGTTGACAGCAGGTCTATTTCTAGATTTCCGCTGGCGGCGCTTTATCTAAACGTACACGAGCCCTTCGCAATAGCCCTGGCGCCCCTTAAGCGGCCACCCCGCCCTTGAAGTACGAAGGAGATGAAGATGAAGATGAAGATGAAGATGAAGGAGACGGGGAGCAACTCATGTGCCGAAACATAAGAACGCTGTTCAATTTCGATCCGCCGGCGACGGACGAGGAAATCCATGACGCTGCGCTGCAGTTCGTGCGAAAGCTGAGCGGAACCACCAAACCGTCGAAACGCAATGAGGCGGCGTTCGACCGCGCGGTCGGTTCGATCGCGGCATGTGCCCGCGAACTGCTCGATTCGCTCGAAACTTCGCAACACCCACTCAACCGCGAGGAAGAAGCCGCAAAAGCGCGCGCGAGAAGTCTGACCCGGTTCGCGTGATTGTGCCGACGGTCCGGCGTGCCGCCGCAAGCTCGGTTCGGCCTTCCGGGCGGGGGAGAGGCAGGCCCTCACAAGCGCGGTCCGGCCCCGCATGACACGTCGACTTCCGCCTAAAAGGTGAGGAGGCACCCTCGGTGCCTCCCGCGGACAGCTTGCCGGGCGCAGTCGGTGAAAAATTCCAGTTCCACATCGCCTGATTTAACGGGGGCACGTCACCGCACCGATCGCCAAGGCATACAGGATTGCTAGCCTGGACAATTCCCCAGCGTCCTATCATCGGCGTCCTCGCATCACCGAAGGACAACTGCATGTCAAACGTCTGCGGCCTTCCTAAGACAAATCGCCCTGCGTACTGAACCCGATTGCTGGGCTGTCGTGCGATGAAAATCTCCATTTATCCTACGGCCGGCGCGGCAGCTTTGCGACGGTTCTGCACCAAAATGGACAGCTTGATCTGCCCAACCGCGCCTTTGAGCTGAAGGTGGTGCGGGGAATCGACTTCAAGATCGGGCATGGGTTGCCTGGAAAGATCCACCGCATCGCACGACGACATCATCGACATCCGCACGCTCATGGGCACGACCGGGGCGCTGACGAGATCACCGCGGCGTTCTCACCAGCACGATCTTGCGAGGTCATTCTTCGAGCCATCGGATTTGGCAGCGTGTTGCCCCCGCCCCCGCCGTCGAACAATCCCTGCGGTGCTGCGACCATCGCGTCCTGCCCCGGCTTTAGGTCCTGCCGGGCCCGCGCCGCCCCGCAACGGCTTTGCCGTCCTTCACGTCCGTTCCGGCCCTATCGGGTGCTGGCCCGCGCTTGAGGCCCGGCATTCGGACCGCCGTAGCAGGTCGCGATGGTCGCGGCCTCAAAACGGAGGTTTCGACATGTGCAGGCAACAAACTCACCAACGATCCGACATCTACAGCCGCATCACCGACAAGATCATCGCCGAGCTCGAACAAGGCGTGCGGCCCTGGATTAAGCCCTGGAGCTCAGCACATGCGAACGACCGGATCACCCGGCCTTTGCGCCACAACGGCCAACCCTATTCGGGCATCAACGTCCTGCTTCTGTGGTCAGAGGCGATCGCCCGCGGCTTCACCTCGCCGACCTGGATGACGTTTCGCCAGGCCCGCGAACTGGGGGCTGCAGTCCGCAAGGGCGAGACCGGCACGTTGATCGTCTTCGCCAGTTCTTTCATCCTTACCGAAACCAACGACATGGGCGAAGACGTTGAGCGCAATATCCCGTTTCTCAAGCCGTACACGGTCTTCAATGTCGATCAGATTGCCGGACTGGATGCTCGCTTCCATCAGGTCACATCGGTTCAGGATCCAATTGTCCGTATCGGACATGCCGATCGCTTCTTTGCAAACACCGGCGCACTGATCCGGCACGGCGGATCGGCGGCATACTATGCCCCAGCCCGTGATTACATCCAGATGCCAGCCTTGGAAGCCTTCCGCGACGCTGCGTCCTATGTTGCGATCCTCAGTCACGAACTGACCCACTGGACGGCGGCACCGCATCGACTCGATCGCGATCTCAGCCGCTATGCCGGGGATCAAAGCGAACGCAGCCGCGAGGAACTGATCGCCGAGCTCGGCAGTTGCTTCCTTTGCGCTGATCTCGGCATCGTTCCCGAACTCGAGCCGCGGCCCGATCATGCGAGCTATCTTGACTCCTGGCTCAAGGTTCTCGCCAGCGACAAGCGTGCAATTTTTGTCGCGGCCGGTCATGCGCAGCGCGCTGTCAGCTACCTGCACCACTTGCAACCAGGTCAGATAGACGGAGGGGAGGCGGTGTAAGCCGCCTTTCCCACTCCGTCCGACCACCGATGCTTGCCGCGCGCAATATGCGCGGCGGCGCTCCGACTCGATGCCGAAGACCGGCAGCAACCCAAGTTCGGCAAAACGCAATGGCATGCAACCTATGGCATGGACATCCGCCAGGCGCTACGCCCAGCCCTGGCCGCCCATCGCGACCGCACCCGATGATGACGCGGGGATATCCTCGCCTTGCGGCAGGGCCGGAGCCGTATCGGCTTTGCCCGTCGCCATGATCAGATGAGCTGGTTTCCGCAGATTGCGGCCGGGCCCTCAAGGCAGGATCGCAGGAGGTCGAGATTGCCGAACGTGACGAAACGATCTCGAACGTCCGCCGCGAGATTCTTTTATACCGGCCACGACTTGGCCGCTGGAGGACCACAACAAGCGGCAGCATCGGCAAAGGCCCCGACCGAAAAGACGGACACGCTCCTTGGTGTGCCGAAAACGCTGCCCTGGATGACGTTGCCTGCGCAGGCGTGTGAACGACGATGCGCCTCGCCCGGTCGCCTCCTCTTTGTACATGCGCGCACCGACGCAGACCTCGATGAGGCCGGTGTGACCGACGGACGACTAAAGTCTCGATCAGCCGACCGCAACGGGCGTCTCCGGCTTTTTTCCGCCGCCTTCGGCTTTGCATCGCGAAACAAAAAAGCCGGCCCCGCCCGCCTTCCACTACGTTCCAGCCCTTGCCACCCCGATGCGCAGGCGCAACGGGGCCCCGCAGGGTGCGTTGGCGATCGCCCCCGGTCCTTCCACCGCCATCGAGGCCGCGATGGGCGCGGCTCGAGCAACCGAAAGGAACGAGATCATGGCAGTCATCGGCGAATTCACCACCAACGGCAACGTCATCCAGGGCAACGTCCGCACTCTGACGGTTAACATGAAGGTCCGCCTGCACTCAATCGAGCGCGTCTCGCGCGACGCCCCGGACTTCCGAGCCGTATCCAACGGCGCCGAAGTCGGAGCCGGCTGGAAGGCGGTCTCGGGCAGCGGCGAGCCCTATATCTCGCTCAAGCTCGACGACCCGAGCTTCAACGCTCCGATCAGCGCGGCACTGTGGCCGGCAGAAGCCGACGGCGACTATGTCCTCGTCTGGTCTCGCCTGAACCGTGAATCAGTCTGAACCAGCACCGAAGGCCCTGCCGAAAGGCGGGCCTTCCCCGCATGGTGAAGCCGAAAGCAGGCATCGAGCCCGCTTCCGGCTTTTCGGGTGCCACAGGGGAACTGAAATGTCTGATCAGTCCGTCCAAGCGTGCCATGACGGAATGAAGGCCTCAAGGACGAGCGGTTCCCCCAAATTTCAGGCCCGGTCCTGCGGCCGAACCAGAAATTCGGCTCCCCCACTCGCCGGCTCCGCCGGTCGCGTTCCGCGCTCCTTGACCCCTCCATCCCGCGATGACCGGGGCCGTCGTCTTTCACAAACGTCAAGGAGACGACAATGACGAACGAACTCGACCGCACCATCGAAGAACTCAAGGCCGAACTGCGGAACGCCGATGCAGCCGAAGGCCGCCAGATCCACGCCGAACTTGAAGTGGCGCTCGCCGAACGCGAGGTCATGGTAGCCGAGCAGGAAGGCCGCATCAACCGTGAGCGACGCGCGCACGTCCAGATCGATCATCGGCGGCGAGTTCATCGCCGAAGCGATCGGAGAGACCGAGATTGGCGGGCGAAAGGCCGTACTCCCGCGTGTCACCGGGCGAGGCTACGTCTATGGTCGCACCGAACTTCGGGTCGAGGAAGACGACCCGTTTATGACGGGTTTCGCGCTGTCGGATACCTGGGGGCCGCAGGTCGGTCTTCTGAAATGAGGTAAGGAATGACCACGGCACTCGAACGGCAGAACATACTGGTGACCGGTGCCTCGGGCGGCATTGGCGCAGCCATCGTCAAGCAGCTCGCCACTGACGGCGCCCGGCCGATCATCCACTATCGCCGAGACAGAGCAAGCGCCGAGGGGCTGCTCTCCGAAATTGGCGGAGAGGGTTGGATCGTGCAGGGCGATCTTTCATCGGACGAAGGCCCGTTCGAACTGTGGGGGAAATCCCTGGCAGTGTCCGGACGGATCCATGCGCTTGTGAACAATGCTGGGATCCGAACGGAGATTTCCATCGAGGCATCCCCTTCGGACTGGAAAGCCGCTTGGCAGCGCGAGTTCCAGATCAACTTCTTCGCCGCCGCCGATCTCTCCAAGGAAGCCATCCGGCATTTCAAGGCGAATGGCAGTGGCCGGATTATCAACATGGCAAGCCGTGCAGGCCAGCGCGGCTACACGGCAGACGCCATGCCGTACGGATCCACGAAAGCTGCCCTCGTCAATCTGACGAAGTCGATCGCTAGAAGCTTCGGGCCCGATGGCGTGACCGCGGTCGCGTGACCTGCTTCAACTCACTGATACCGGGGGCTCCGCAGCAGTCTCCGCCATGATGATGCGCTCCTCATCGTCATCGCACCGACTTTGGCCATTTTCAAACTAGGCGAGGAATTTAGCCTGGATGAACTCGAACGCTCTCGCCGTGTATTCCTTTGGCGCCGCAACGGCAGGATCCTGTTCCGCCTCGACAACCAGCCAACCGGCGTAGCCACTATTCTTCACGAACCGGACAATCGGGCCGAAATCTACAACGCCGTCGCCGGGAACCGTGAACATGCCGTTTCGCACGCCGTCATTGAAACTCAGATCCTTTGACTGGACCTCGGCGCGGATTGCCTTGCGAACGTCCTTCAGATGGATGTGAACGATACGGTCGCCGAACCGCTCGATCAGTCTCGCATAGTCGAATCCGGCTGCTGCGGCGTGTCCGGTGTCAATAAGAAGCCCAGTTTCCGGCCCAGCCGCTCCAATAATGTCGGAGATCTCTTCGAAGGTCTCCGCGACCATCATGAGGTGGTGGTGATAGGCAAGCCTAAGGCCGTATGTGTCGAAGAGCCGCTTTCCGAACTCAGTCAGGCGGGAGGAATATCCGGTCCTCTGCGTAGACGGCATGAGAAGGCGGCGGGACATCGGCTCGTCGAGCGGCGAGCCGGGCGTCATCATCGCGACCTCGCCATACACGAGGACACTGCATCCCATGGCCTTCAGAAGTTCTGCGTGCGCAGCTACGGAAACCATCTCCTCATCGACCGACTTCTCTGCCAGTTGACCGGAGTGCCATCCCGATGCGAGGGCAAGGGCGTTACTGTCAAGCAGCGGCTTCAGAACCGATGCTTCGCGCGGAAACTTCCTTCCCAGCTCGACGCCGGCATAACCGTTGGCCGCGGCATCGCTCAAGCATGTATCAAGGGAGATATCCGCACCGAGATCTTCGAGGACATCATTCGCCCACGACAGCGGGCTCACGGCTAGTCGCGCCTTCGACGAAGGCAGGGTTGATTGCTGGCTCATTGAATTCTCTTTCGTTGTGCTGACTGTTGATCTGCAATTCGGTTTGGTTGGTCGCCGCGCCGACAAGCCACAGCGACAGACGACTCGGCCTAAAGCTCTCCGGTCAGGAACTGCGCCCGGCCTCGGCCAAAAGACCAGTCCTCGTCGGTGTTCTGCGTGAAGGACACCATCACGTCGGTGGAGGCTGTTCCGCATCTCTCCTGGAGAGCCGAACAGAGAGCCTCGTAGAAGGTCGTCTTCTCTTCGGTCGAACGTGGACGCGAGACGACTTCGACCATCACAAAACGGTCCGTCCGCGGGATATCGAGTCCTGTGTCGAGAGCACGGAGATGGCTCGCCTCGTGTTCGTTGAGGATCTGGTATCGATCCCGCTCCGGAACGTTGAAAGACCTGACCATGGCATCGTGCGCGGCATCGAGCAGCGTATCGATCTGCTCCGCGCTGCGACCGCGATAGATGTGGAACTTCATGAGTGGCATTGGGGTATCCTCGAACCTGATTGTCGTTGGCCTCGGCGAGCTGTCAGGCGTCGCGTTTCATGATCCATTCGACTTCAGGAGCCGGAATGAAGCGCCACTTCCGAAGCGGCCCAGCCATCACGTTGAGGTAGTACATTTCGAAACCATAAGGTGCTCCGCAAGGATGGTGTCCCCTTGGAACCAGAACGACGTCCCCGTCGGAAACTGCCATCGTTTCGTCCAGCCTTCCGTCGTCGGTGTAAACGCGCTGGATCCCAAATCCTTCGCCTGGATTGATTCGATGATAATAGGTCTCCTCGAGGTACGTGATCCGCGGGAAGTCATCCTCGTCATGCCGATGAGATGGATAGCTCGACCAGCGTCCCGGCGGAGTGAACACCTCCGTTACGAGAAGGCTGTCGCAATAGTCCTCGGTCTCCATCGCGATGTTGTTGATGTACCGGGTGTTCGTCCCTTTGCCCCGTTCTGTGAGCGAGATGCCATCGGGCCCAATACGCCGCGCTTCGTGGCCGCCCTTACCCGGCGCGGAGCATACGGCAATCGTGCAGTCCGTCTCTGCCCTGGCGCTCCATTCGCGATCATTCGGAACGTAGAGGCAATGCGGCGGCGTCTTCTCGAACACGTTCATCCGCTCGCCCAGAACGCCCCATTCCTGCCCGGCGGCGGTAATCGAAGCCTTGCCTTCCACCATGACGAGGATGACTTCGTTGGCTCCCGTCTGCGCGGAGGCGTGCTCGCCTGCACGCAGCCTGTAGAGTGAGAAGCCGACATACCTCCAGCCCGCAGACTGCGGAGTGATTTCGTGTACCTTGCCATGACGGCCGAAAGGCTTGCGTAGAAGATCGCTCATTGGGGGCTCCTCAATTCACTAGGCTCTGCAGGCTGATACTCCGCAGATACTGTGAGCGAGCCGCTTCTGATTTCTCAGTGCGGCCGACTTCCGGCACAGCCACGTCCCACCAGAAGCCGCCGCCGGCTTCACCGGGGCCGGGCTTCGGATCCGTATCGATGACTATTACCGTCGGACGGTCCCTGCCTCGTGCTTTCGCGATCTGCACTTCGAGATCTGCGATGTTCTTCGCCTTGACCGCATGGGCGCCCATGGAGGCGGCATGCGCTACGAAGTCGATCTCCGGCTGCGCCTCGATGTTGCAGTCCTTATAGAGATTGTTGAATTCCTCGCCGCCGCAATGGATCTGCAGTCGATTGATGCAGCCGTAGCCCCTGTTGTCGGTCAGGACGACGGTGAACGGGATCCGGCGCATGACCGCCGTCGCCAGTTCGGAATTCGCCATCATGTAGCTGCCGTCGCCTACGAAGCAGACGATCTCTCGCTCCGGCATCGCCAGCTTGATTCCGAGTGCACCTGCAAGCTCGTACCCCATGCAGGAATAGCCGTACTCCATGTGATAGCCGCCCTGCGCTGGTTGCCAGAGGAGCTTCAGGGCGCCGGGCATCGTTCCCGCGGCGCACATGGCAATCGTCTGATCGGTGGAGATCCGTTGCACCGCTCCAATCACCTGGGCATCGGTCGGCAGATAACCGTCGGGCTTGTTCTCCGGCGCGGCGCAGTGCGCATCCACCTTCGACAGCCAGGAGGTTCTCGATTGCGGATCGAAGGAAGAAGCCTTGTGGGATCCGAGGCGACTAGACAGCTCCTCCAACGCCACCCGGGCATCGGCGATCAGACCGACAGCACCGTGCTTCTCGGCGTCGTATGGCTGGGTGTTGATCGACACAAGTCTCCGCCCGGGTTTGCCGAACAGTGCCCAGGAGCCTGTGGTGAAGTCCTGGAACCGGGTGCCCACACCGATGACCAGATCTGCATTGGCGCAGAGTTCGTTCGCCGCTGCGGACCCATCCACGCCCGCCGCGCCGAAGTTCATCGGATGTGACCGAGCGAGAGCGGATTTACCAGCCTGCGTCTCGACGACCGGGATGCCGTGGCGTGTCGCGAAATCGGCAAGCGTATTCTCGGCCTCGGAATATATCACCCCGCCGCCACAGACGATGACCGGGCTGGCAGCACCGCGGATGAGCTGCACCACGTCCTCGAGGTCACGCCGATCCGGCTCGGGGCGACGGATCCGCCATACCTTTGGCTCAAAGAAGTCGACGGGAAAGTCGTGGGCCTCGGCCTGCACATCCTGGCAGAAAGCGAGCGTTACGGGACCGCAGTTTGCCGGATCGGTCATTACGCGGAGCGCGCGCGGCAATGCCGTCAACAATTGCTCCGGGCGATGGATCCTGTCGAAATACTTGCTGACGGGTCGCAGGCAGTCGTTCGCTGACAGGCTGCCATCCTCGAAGTCCTCGACCTGCTGGAGGACCGGGTCGGGACGACGGTTTGCGAAGACATCGCCCGGGATGAACAAAACTGGAAGCCTATTGACGTGAGCCAGTGCGGCTGCCGTGACCAGGTTCGTCGCGCCGGGACCGATCGACGATGTAACAGCATGGGCGCGTCGGCGCTTGCTCGCCTTCGCGTAGGCTATCGCGGTATGGGCCATGGTCTGCTCGTTCTGGCCTCGCCACGTGGGAAGGGCATCGCCGATGCCTTCGAGAGCCTCGCCAAGTCCCGCCACGTTGCCGTGTCCGAAAATCGCCCATACCCCCTCGATGAAGCGGTCACCCTCCTCGGTCATCTGGACGGAGAGAAAGCGAACCATGGCCTGTGCCGCGGTCAATCGTATGGTCGTCATGTCAGTTTCCTTTCGCGGCGCTGCGCGCCTTGTCCCAGATGCCGCAGAGGCGTTCGAAACGAGACGCCATGTCGGCGACCGCGGCTTCGTCGGCCAGATCGCCCTTCATCCAGGCGCGTGCCACGTCACCGAAGATCGTCCGGCCAACGGCGAAGCCCTTCACGAGCTCGAAAGACGCGGCAACCTGGAACGACGCGGCGAGTTCTGCTTCGGGGGCATCGAGACCTAGAACGACGATCCCGCGCGTGTTGTCGTCATTGCGCTCGATCGCCCGGATTGTGTTTTCCCAGCCCGCTCTCGTCTTCATCGGCTCGAGTTTCCACCAGTCGGGATAGACGCCGATGTCGTAGAACTGCTGGATAAGTGTGGCGGTGGTGTCCTCGTCGACGGCGGAAACCTTCGACGGGATGATCTCCAATAGAAATTCCAGCCTGTTGCGACGGGAGGCCTCGCAGAGCCTCTTGACCGTCTCCTCCTGATTGGCGCGCTGCTCTGCGCTGTCGGAGGGATGGCAGAAGCAAAGAACCTTGACGACATTGTCGCGAGCCCATTCCTCCAGGCCACCGCAGTCCGGGCCCAGTTCTGGTTCAAGTGTCAGCGGACGCGATCCCGGCCATTCGCAGGGTCGGCCGACCCACAGCCCTGTGCCAGCGGCCGCATGAAGTGCGCGCCGACCGATCCGATTGTCGCACAGGATGCCGTATCCGGCTCTGCCGTTCTGGACACGCTCTGCGGCCTGCAGGCAGAGAAGCTTGAAATCACCGCCGCGCTCCTGCGTGTAGCCCGGCATCTCTTCGAGCTGCATGCGATGATCGAAGGCGAACACATGCATGCTCGGCCAGTTACCGCTGCGGTTCGTCGACCAGTGAATCTGTTCCAGCTCCTGATCGTTGCGGAGGTCCGGCCGCTTCACGCCGCGTTTCAGGAAGAACTGCAGTTCCTTCAGGCTCGGGTATGCAGGAGTGCAACCATGCCGACTGACGGCGAACGCGCCGCAGGCATTTGCGTACTCGAGCGTCTTCGGCCAGGTTTCGCCGTCCAGCCATCCCTTCAGCAGGCCGGAGAAGAACCCGTCCCCGGCGCCGAGTACGTTGAACACTTCGATCGGAAAGCCGGGTCCGGACTGCGCGTCATCGAGACTATCGGGAACATCGGCTTCGATCGCGACCGCGCCCTTCGCGCCTCTCTTGCAGACGAGCGTGGCATTCGACACCTTTCGAACGGCCCTGAGGGCTTCGATCGTGTTCGTCGACCCGCCAGCGATATGGAATTCCTCTTCCGTGCCGACGATGAGATCGAAGAGATGCAGTGTCGACTGTAGTTTCGCGGTCACCATGGCACTCTCGACGAAGCGGCTCTCGCCGTCGTCGTGGCCCGCAACGCCCCAAAGGTTCGGCCGATAGTCGATGTCGAGCGCAGTCTGCGCGCCAGTCTTGCGCGCAAGTTCGAGTGCCTTGAGGACAGCGGCCTCGGTTCGAGGATGCGAAAGATGGGTGCCCGTTGCCACCACGGAACGAGCATCGGCGATGAAGCCCTCGTCGATATCATCGACCGACAGGGCCATGTCGGCACAATTCTCGCGATAGAAGAGCAGGGGGAACTGCGACTCGTCTCTGATGCCGAGAAGCACAAGTGCGGTCAGTCGTTCCGGATCCGTTGCCACGCCGCGAGTGTCCACGCCTTCTCGAGCAAGCTGCTCGCGGATGAACCGCCCCATGTGTTCGTTCCCGACGCGGGTAATGACGGCGCTCTTCAGCCCGAGACGGGCGGCACCGCAGGCGATGTTCGTCGGACTGCCACCGATGTATTTTCGGAACGACCCCATGTCTTCGAGGCGGCCCCCGACCTGAGCGCCATAGAGATCGACGGAGCTGCGTCCGATCGTGATCACATCCAGGTTCTTGTTCATGAGCGTTTCCAATTTCTGCAAGGTTGACGGACCGTTATCTGTAGAGATCCGGTCGTGGAGGGAGTTCGATGCGCACAGCCTGTCCATCCGTCTCCTGGGCGCGAACGCAGGCGTCAGCCGTAATGGCGGCGACATACCCATCCCATGAGCTTGGCCCGGTTGCCGAACCGGATGACGCGGCATTGATGAAGGCTTGGAGTTCGACGTCGTAGCTGGAGACGAAGCGGTCCTTCCAGTCGGTCAGGATCGTATTCTGCAGCTTGGCGTCCAGCCGCATCTGGATGGCCATGGGTTCGGGAAGCCGGGCTGTCCCATCCTCACCCACGACTTCGCACTGGATATCATAGCCGTAGTGGCAGTTGACGAAGATCTCGACGTCGATAACGGCGCCCTTGGCGGTTTCCAGCAGAACGATCTGAGGATCGCGCAGGTTCGAATGGCTTCGGGCCGCAGCCCGCGGAAAGAGGACGCGCGCGGAAACATAGTCATCATCCAGCAGCCACCGGAGCACGTCGATCTCGTGGATCATCGTCTCGTGGATAGCCATTGGGGTCACATACTGCTCGGGTACTGACTTGTTCCGATGTGCCGCATGGACCATGATCGGTGCGCCGATCTGTCGAACGGCGCTCTTCAAAGCAACGTAGCCTTCGTCGTAGCGCCGCATGAAGCCGATCTGCAGCAGCCGTCGCCCGCGGGCGACCTCGGCATCGACAACCCGCCGTGCACCTTCCGCGGTATGAGCAAGCGGCTTCTCGCAAAAGCAGGGCTTCCCCGCAGCTATCACCCGAAGCGCGTAGTGCTCGTGGGTTGCCCCAAGGGAGGTGATAAGGACGGCATCCACGTCCGGGGAATCGAGCAGTTCCTCGCCTGTATCTAAGACAATTGCATCCGGTGCGATTGACGATTTGACCCCCTCGGAGGAAGGTCTGTGGACATCGCTCAATGCGACAATTCTTGCGCCAGCAAGAACCTGATTGATACGGCGAACGTGGTCGCGTCCAATCGCGCCCGTTCCAATGACCCCAATGCGCAAGACCATTATTCCGCCTCCTCCCTCATCCGGTTGCGGTCACCAAATCGCGACCGCGAATTCGATCTGACGGCGGGAGGGGTATGTGCTCCCGCCGTCGTCAACATCAGCCGATGCGGACAGGTTGTTTCTTCGAGACGGACTCGATTGCACCAAGCGCGATTGCCAGAGCATTGCGGGCGTCGATGCCAGTCGGTGCGTCTCCAATCTTGCCTTCTCGTACAGCGTTGACGAAGGAGGCAAGCTGGGCGGTGTAACCCTGCACGAAGTGGTCGGTGTCACGACGCCACGTGTCGTTCGACACGCCGTCCTTGTCGAAGAGCGTCATGCTGGAACGACGGACATCGCCCATCGTGACCATGCCGCCGGAGCCGAACACTTCGCCACGGATGTCGTAGCCGTACATTGCGCAGAAGTTCGCCTCCGCAACGGCAATGGAACCATTGTCGAAGCGAATGTTAACGACTGCAGTGTCGAGGAAGCCCTTGTCGCGCGCATCCGGACGAACGAGGGCGTCAGCCATGGCGAAGACTTCCACGGGATTCGCGCCGGGGTTCAGCCACAGAAGGGTATCGAAGTCGTGGATCAGCGTTTCGTAGAAGATCGTCCAAAGGGGGATCTTGTCGGGATCGGCGCCGAACGGACCCGGATCGCGCGTCAGCGAACGGATGAGCTGCGGAGCGCCGACCTTGCCTGCGTCGATGGCCGCACGGCCCTCGGCGAACGCCTGGTCCCAACGGCGGTTGAATCCGACCTGCAAAGGAACGCCAGCGGCTTTGGCGGCAGCAATGCCACGATCGGCATCTTCAAGCGTCAGTGCCATCGGCTTTTCGCAGAAGACAGCCTTTCCGGCTTCTGCCGCCTGTACGAGGACGTTGGTATGGAAACGAGCCGGCGTTGCGATGATGACGGCATCGAGACCCGGCTGCGCCAGCATTTCAACGACATCAGTATAGGAAGCATCGACGCCCAGCTTGTCAGCAAGCTTCGCGGCAGCGCCCGGCGCGGGGTCCGCGATTGCTACGAGTTCAGCGTCCACGAGCCTCTTGGCGACGCTCTCGCCGTGGAAGGAGCCGATGCGTCCAGCGCCGATGAGACCGATGTTTACAGTTTTGACCTTGGCCATGACTTGTATCCTGTGTGGGAAATTAGAGAGTGAATGCTTCACGGAAGGAGATCAGCGCGGCATCGGAATCTCCGGCTGCCCAGGCTTCCATTCCGATCGGGCCGGAGTAATCCATGTTCTTCAGGGCTTTCGCGATGCCCTTCCAATTGACTTCGCCAGTACCCGGCTCGCAGCGGCCAGGCACGTCGGCAACCTGGATCTCGCCGATCCACGGAAGCGATTTGCGGCACAGCTCGATCAGGTTCCCCTCGCCAATCTGTGCGTGGTAGAGATCGAGGTTAAGACGGAGACGCGGATGGTTGATGCTGGAGACCAGAGCGAGCGTGTCTTCCGCGCGTCCGAATGGAACACCCGGATGGTCAACGGGCAGGTTGAGGTTCTCGAGCGTGAAGACGACGTTCTCTTCCTCAGCCATGTCAACGATGCGACGCAGCGTATCCTGCGCCTTCAGCCACATGGCACCTGTTACGACTTCAATCGGCTGAACAGGCAGGCCGCGGTCACCGAGGCCGGTCCCATGAAGATTGAGGCGCTGAACGCCGAGACGCTTGCCGACCTGCGCAGTCTCGCGTGCAGTCTTCAGAAGCTCATCCGCACCCTCGTCGTCGGTCAGACGGCCCGTTAGGTAACCGTTCATGATGGTAAAGGTCGCGCCAGTTGCTTCAAGCTTGGAAAGGTCATGCTCCGGCCAGTTCCACAGGCCAACGCCGAAGCCCAAGTCCTTGAGGCGCGATGCACGCCATTCGATCGGGCGGTCACGCCACAGCATCTCGGCGCACGCCGCCAGGGGAAACGGAGAAGAAATGGAATTGCTCATTGGGGTTGTCCCTGATTTTCTGGGTATGGATGTCCATGGCCCGGCGCCTTCGCGCCGAACCGAGTTTGCCTTTTCGTAGACTGATCAGATCGTCCCGCCGAGCTCCGCGGACAGGGACTGAAGTTCCTTGCCGCCAGCCATCAGGTTCTGGAGGCCATCAAGGTTGATTTCGTCCTTGGCGAAGGTGCCGAGCGTCTTGCCACGGTTCAACGCCGTGAAGCGGTTGCCCACGGCGTAGGCGTGACGGACGTTATGGGTGATGAAGATCACACCCAGCCCATTGTTGCGCACCTGATCGATGTACTTAAGGACCATCGAGGTCTGCGCTACGCCGAGGGCGGAAGTCGGCTCGTCAAGAATGAGAACCTTCGCCCCGAAGTAGACAGCGCGGGCAATTGCCACGCACTGGCGTTCCCCGCCGGATAGCGTACCGACGGCCTGGCCGGGCTCGCGGACATCAATGCCGATCTTCTTCATCTCCTGGCTGGTGATGCGATCCGCGAATTCCATGTCCATGTACTTGAACGGACCGAAACCCTTGAGCGGTTCGCGCCCCATGAAGAAGTTCCGCGTTACCGACATTAGGGGAATCATCGCCAAATCCTGGTAGACTGTGGCGATCCCGGCATCGAGCGCTCCGCGTGGCCCGTTAAAGGAATGCGACTTGCCTTCGACAAGAAAGTCGCCCGACGTCGGCTTGAACACGCCAGAGAGGGTGTTGATCAGCGTTGACTTGCCCGCACCGTTGTCGCCGAGAAGGCACAGGACTTCCCCTGCGTGCACGCTCAGCGAAACGCCGTTGAGTGCAATGATGGAGCCGAAGTGCTTTACGAGGTTCTTGACCTCGACGAGTGGCGTCTGAGTGTTGCTCATCAGCGTTCTCCCGTCACGCGCTTGCGAATGATGTTGTTGAAGATAACTGCGGTCAGCAGCATGCCGCCAAGGAACACAAGGTACCAATCCTGGTCGATGGAAGTGTAGGTCAGTCCGATCAGCACCATGCCGAAGACGATCGATCCAAAGAAGGCGCCGATTGCCGAGCCGTAGCCACCGGTCAGCAGACATCCGCCGATAACGGCTGCGATGATTGCCTCGAATTCTTTCTGGAAGCCACGACGGGCGTCGGTCGAACCAGCGTCCAAGACTGTAAGAATAGCAACGAGGGTGGCGCACATTGCGGTCACGATGAACAGGGTCGTTTTCACCCGGGCAACCGGAACACCGGACTTGCGGGCGGCACGAGGGTCACCACCAGACGCAAAGATCCAATTGCCAAAGCGTGTCCGCAGCAGAACCCAAGTCGCCAGGAGCGCAATGAACACAAACCACAGGATTTCGACGGGAATGCCCGGCACCTTTGGTGTTCCATTCGGGAATGTCTCAATGATGCCGTTGCTGCCGAGCCACGAGAACAGACCCGTGAAGGCGTCCCCCGAAAAGAGCGGAGCGAGCGGGCTGTCGGCGGCGGCTTCCTTCATGCCGCGGAGCTGGGTGGCACCGCCACTCGCCCACTTGAGTCCAACGAGTGTGAGACCGCGCAAGATGAAAAGAAATGCGAGCGTGACAATGAAGGACGGCAGTCCAGTGCGCATCGTGAGCTGAGCGTTGACGACGCCGATGACTGCGGCGAATGCAAGCGCGATCAGGATAGCCACACTCAAAGGGAGATGGAGTACAACGAGCGCCGTGCCAAATACGAGGCCCGCGAAGGCGACCATGGACCCGATGGATAGATCAAACTCGCCGCCAATCATCAGAAGCGCAGCACCAATCGCAAGGATTCCAAGCTGAGCAGCGGGTGCCATGAAATTGACCACGCCTGCAAGCGTGAACATGGCGGGGTTGGCAGTGAAAAAGAAGAATATCGTCACGAGGACCAGTCCTGCGACGGCACCGAGTTCAGGGCGCCGAGCGAGTGCGGTCATGGTCGACACCTTCTTCAGGCGCTCGTCCGATCGAGTCGAGGACTCGTTCTGTTCGTTGGCCAGCGTCATGGTCGTACCTCAGATGTAAGTTGTTGTCCGTGCGCCATCGGTCTCCGCTCACGCGTCACGCGGATCGGACGTCGGGCGATGAGTGCAGCTCCCGCAGGAGGGGCGGGAGCTGCTGGGGTTCCGCTTAGCGGATACCCTGGGAGGATTTCTCGATAACCGAGGCTGCAGCGTCCTTCTCGACGAAGCTCGGGCCGGAAGCGACGTTGCCAGCCGGGATCGTGCCATAACGGGCATTCAGCGCCAGGAACGTTACGGGCAGGTAGCCCTGCAGGTAGGGCTGCTGATCGACCGCGAAGAGTGCCTTGCCGTCAGCGACGGCCTTCAGGAAACCAGCCGAAAGGTCGTACGAAGCAACCTTCACCTTGTCGCCATTGCCCATCTTCTCGACGACGGCAACCGCGCGTTCACCGACGAGCGGTGCGGACAGACCAAGGACGACGTCGATCGACGGATCCGAAGTCAATGCTGCCTGGATCTTGGACTCGATTTCTGCCGGATCGGCGGATGTCGGCAGAATCGTGACCTTACCGCCTTCGAAGCCCTTTTCGGTGCCGGCGCAACGCTGGTCGAGCGCGGCGTTGCCGACCTCCTGGTTGACGCAAAGAACATGCTTCAGACCGAGCGACTTAAGCTTTGCACCAACCTTCACCCCTGCCGGAAGCTCATCCTGGCCAACGTGAAGCTTGATGCCGAGCTTCTCAGCGGCGGCAATGCCGGAATTCATGGAAATGACCGGGATGCCAGCCGCGACTGCCTTCTGAATCGCAGGCCCAAGCGCGTCGGGATCAGGATTCGAGATCACGATGCCAGCAGGATTCTGGTTTACAGCAGCTTCGATCAACTGAGCCATCGCAACCATGTCGAAGGTCTCCGGGGCGCGGTAGTCGACCTTGACGTTGCTGTCCTTTGCAGCCTGCATCATGCCATTCTTGACGATCGACCAGAACGGGTCGGAAGCTTGGCCGTGCGTCACAGCGATGATGCTCGGCTGTTCCTGAGCTTTCACGCCCACCGACCACGTTGCGGCGATGCCGACGGCAACCGCGCACGATGCAAGCGTCTTGATAAATGCTTTCATTGTTCTCTCCTCCGATACCCGCCACTCCAAGGCGGTGAAATGCGCTACCGGTGCAAACCTATCGCCACCGGGTGCAAACATTCTTGCTACCGGGTGCAAGCAGGTGCATATTATGTAAGAATGAGTTAAAAGCAAGCATTCATTTCATCGAAATCGAAAAATGGAATGTATGTTCCATTTTCGGGAGGCAGCATGCGCAAAAGAGCAACGGCGAAGCAGGTGGCGGAGGCGGCCGGAGTATCGAAGTGGACCGTCATTAGGGCCTTCACACCGGGTGCCTCGATCACCGAGGAAAGCAAGCGCCGTGTGCTGGAATCAGCGGCCGCCTTGAACTACACGCCGAATCTCCTTGCCCGCAGCCTTGCGACCAATTCGACACGTCAAGTCGCGGTGTTCGTCGACGATTTCGCCAATCCGCAGAAGCTGCCCTTTCTCGAGACGCTGACGGAGCAGCTCCAAGCTGCTGGTTTGGTCGCAGTGCTGATCAACATCAACAATCACTTCAACCACGTACATGCGCTTCTGCATGCAGACCAGCGCCAGGTGGATGCAGTCATCCTTTTCGGTACTGCGTTTCGGGATGAGACCTTATCGGATCCGCAACTAGGTCATGGAACCCCTCCGATGTTCGTGCTCGCACGGGACAGCCAGATCGACGGCGTTCCAGCCGTCGTGTGCGATGCCGAGCTCGCGCTGCGTGAGATCGTCGACCATCTTCATGCCCGGGGCTATCGTCGCCCCGGTTTCATGACCGGTGCACCGGCTCTCTCCACTGCCCTGAGACGCCGCCAGCATTTTACAGAGTTCTGGGAGCAGAAGGGGGTGCACCGGATCGAGCTTTTATCCGCGGAAAAGTATAGCGCCGAGGCGGGGGCACGCGGTGTTCGCGACTACCTTGCTGGCACGACAGCCGAAGACAGGATCGATGTCCTGATGTGCGAGAACGACATTCTCGCGCTCGGAGCCATGGATGAGATGAGAGGAAAATTTGGCCTCAACGTGCCCAAGGATATGGCCGTCGTCGGCTTCGATAATTACGAGCTGGGAGGATCCTCAGCCTATGGGCTGACGACCTACGAGCAGCCACGCCAGGAAATGGTGGAAGTGATTATCCGCATGATTTCGGGTGAACTTGAGCCAGAGACGGTGACTCTGCCGGGCAAGCTTGTAGTCCGATCGTCTACCTGACTTTCAGGCGGCGTCCATAATGATTCGCACATTGTGCCGATGTCGGCAGCATATGAAGTGTATCCCGCATTGCATGCGGAATCTTGCGATTAAATGCAAAACGACATGCCCGGCTCCTCCTTACCCCGGGCGCCAAATGTTTCGCGGCAGAGCCGTCGGCTGCTCACGGTTCTTGCCAAAAAATGACTTCGAGCCGCCGTTTCGATTTCTTCTTCTCGCGTCAAATGCTCATGGTCTGGTCCCGCCCGCTTTTCAGATCGCCTGCGGTTTGAAATCGCTCTCAGCCACAGGCATGACGCCCTGGAGCAACGCGATCGATTTCTCGAGGCCCTCGAGGCTGTTAAGGAGAACGTCTTCATGCTCCACCGAAAGCCACCTGTCGTAACCGGCCATCTTCAAGCGATAGCAGAACTGCCTCCACCACTCTTCGCCGTGACCGAAACCGAGCGTTATATAAGACCAAGATCTCGCCTGAATGTTCATGAGGGAGCCGTTCTCGAGCAAGGAGGTCCTCGCCTGCACGGGAAGATTCAACATCGTGTCCTTGGCGTGGACATGATAGATGGCGTCTCCGAGCGCCTCGGCTGCCACAAGCGGATCGGCGCCCATCCAGAAGAGATGGGACGGGTCGAGATTTGCGCCGATGATTGACCCCACCATATCCCGGAGTTTCAGCAGCGACGGAACGTTGTAGACGCACTGGTTTCCATGAAGCTCGAGGGCTATACGTTCGACACCCGAGTCTTTGGCAAGGGAAACAAGGTCCGTCCAGAAAGGCAGCAGCTTTTCGCTCCACTGATAGTGGAGGATTTCCTGAGTTTCCGGCGGCCAGGACGAGACGACCCAGTTGGGCATCAGGTCTCCATTGCGGCCCGCCGGGAGTCCGGACATCGTGCACACTGTCTTGATGCCGAGATCGCCAGCGATGCGGATGGTGTCGATCAGGCATTCCTGCTGTTCTGGCTGCGTCGGATGGAGGGGGTTGCCATTGGCGTTGAGAGCAATGATTTCCAGACCACGGCTTTCGAACGCGTTGACGAAGGCGCTCCGAGCGCTTGCGCTTGATTTCAGGTTCTGAAGATCGAAGTGAGGCGCCGTGGACCATCCGCCGGTATTGATTTCGACACCCGATACTCCAAGGCGTGCCGCGTGATCCAGCATCGTCTCGAACGGCAAGCCGCCGAGGCTGTCGGAAACGAATCCGAGTTTCATCTGAAGCTCCTATCTATTGTAGAGGACGGGCCTGTCTGCCCGTTCGATTCCAATTCGGCGACCAGTCACGAGTGCTTCCACGCCAGCTTCGGCGACAAGAGCTGCCGCATATCCGCTCCATGCGTCGGCAGCCACGGGGGGAATTTTTCCAGTGCGGACGAAATCTACGAAGGCCTTGTTTTGGAGGCGGTATGCCTCGGCGAAGCGAGGCCGCCAATCGGGTGCATAGGGTTCGAAAGCCATCATCGAGGAATCTCGTCGCAGGTGCGATGTCGCGGCAAGGGAAACCGAACCGCGCTCGCCGACCAATTCGCCCCGCACGTCGTAGCCGTATGCGGCATTGTTGTTGATCTCGATATTGACGAGCTGCCCCTTGTCAGTCTCCAACACCATGAAGACCGGGGCGCCGGCCTTCGGGCCGTTGGGACCGTTAGGCTGAAAGGCTGTGACGAATCGATACTCAGCATCCAGGATGAACCGGGCCACGTCGAATTCATGCGGCGCGGAGTTGGTAATTGCCATCTGTCCGGAGAAGTTGGCTGGCGCTTCGACGTTGCGGTGGAAGTTGTGCATCATCAATGCATGTCCAAGTGAGCCGTCCATTAGCGCAGCTTTCATTTCTCTGTAGGACGGATCGAAGCGGCGCATGAAACCAAGCTGGACAAACTGCCTGCCGCTCTTGATCTCCGCATCAATAACCTCGAGGCATTCCTTCGAGCTCTGCGAGAGAGGCTTCTCACATAGGATGGGTTTACCTGCCTTGATCGCCGCCAAAGACAGGGGGGCATGTGTCTCGTCTGGGCTAGCGACAAGCACGGCGTCGACGTCTGACCGGGCGATGGTTGCAAACGGATCGCTCGCAACATCCGTCGCCCCGAACTCGTCGGCGATCTTACGCGCGCGATCGCTGCTAGCGTCGCAAACGACATGCAAGACGGCACCGGGCAGGTCGCCCGCCACGATCTTGGCGTGGTCGGCTCCCATGATGCCTGCGCCTATGACTGCAATCTTTATAGTCATCGATATTCCTGTCTGGTGCTGGTCGTTGGTATCTTCGGGTTGTCGGCGCGATTGCCTGCATCGTGTCGAGGTTGGGATTGATGAAGCCCGAGTTCGTCGTAATACCGTCGTATCGCATCCTCGTTGAGTTCCAGGATCGCGCTGCGGATCAGGCGCCGCGCCTGTTCACTCACCGCACTTTCGCGGTGCAACGCACGGTGGATTGTGGTCGTGCCGAAATGGGTCTTCTCAGCGATTTCCGCGATCGTGCAGAATCTGGTTCGTGGGAGAGTGGTCATCGTGTCGTCACACCAACAGGAGCCGTTTGGCTGCGTGTCGAAAGGATTGCATGCCGGGACGACGAGGATGTCCCGGCATGCCACCTGGGAGGGTTACTTCTTAGCGTATTGCTGGACGTTGTCCTTCGTGATCGAGGCGAACGGAACCAGCTTTTCGGCCGGTGCCGGCTCGCCCTTTTTGAGACCTTCGACGACGTCGAAGGCAGCCTTCGCCTGGCCGGCAGCATCCTGGAAGATGGTCTGTGACATCTCGCCAGCGGTAATCGCGTTCAGAGCGTCGGCCGTACCGTCGACTCCTGAGATCATGACGCCCTTCAGCCGGTCCGCCCCCTTGAGGGCCTGCAGCGCACCCAAAGCCATCTGATCATTCGCGGCAACGATGGCATCGAACTGCGGGAAGCTCTGGATCCAGTCTTCAGTAACCTTCATCCCCTCGGCACGGTCGTAGTTGGCGGAGAGGTTCGCGAGTGCCGTCACGTCCGGGCGCCCGAGAGCATCCTCGAATCCTTTCAGGCGCTCCTGGGTATGGGAGAGACCCGGCGTTCCCTGGAGATAGAGGATCTTCGCGTCCTTCGGCAGGTTGGCTTTCATGTACTCGCCCTGCAGCCGGCCGGCGTCGATGTTTTTCGAGCCGACGAAGGTGTATTTTCCGCCTGCAGAAGCGATGCCGAGGGCGATGACTGGAATGCCTGCCTCGTTGGCCTTTTCGACGCCGGGAACGATCCCTTGAAAGTCGACGGGTACGACGATGATGGCGTTCACCTTCTGGGCGATGAAGTTGTCGATCTGGTCGAGCTGCTTGCTGGCATCGTTGTTGGCGTCTGCGAAGTTCACCTCGACGGTTGCGTCCTTCTTGGCGGCGTCGATGAATGCGGTCTTTCGCGCCATCACGAAGACATCGGTGTCCGCCATATTGGCGTAGCCGACGACGAACTTGTCGGCGGCAAAGGCAGCGGAGGTAGCGAGTGCTGCTGTCGAGACGGCGCAAGCGAGGGCAAGTTTGATGATCATTTTCATTCGGGTCTCCTCCCGTTTGGTGGTTCAAGGGTCGTCTAGTTCCGGCGCATTCGCGCCGACACACAGTTGGTCTTCCGCGCAGCCGGCTCCCGCCCGCGCGACTTCTCGATCAGGCCTTCTTCTTGCTGCGGGCTGATTTCGTCCAAACATCAAGGATCACGGCGATCGCGATGATCAGTCCCTTGATGATCTGCTGCCAGTATGAGCTGACGTTCATGAGATTGAGGATGTTGTTGATGACGCCGATGATCATCGCCCCGATGACCGTCCCGGTGATCGTTCCCGTTCCGCCCATGAGGCTGGTGCCGCCAACCACGACCGCGGTGATCGCATCGAATTCATATCCGACGCCGCCGGCAGGCTGCCCCGAGTTGATGCGCGACATCAGAACGATACCGGCAACCGCGCAGAGGATGCCGTTGAAGATGAACGCTTTTACGACGATACTGTCCGGATTGATCCCCGAAGCCCGCGCCGCACGCTCGTTGCCACCAACGGCATAGACATAACGCCCGAACTTGGTCTTGTTCAGCAGGATCCAGGACACGACGATGAACAGCGCGAGGATAAGCACGGAGATCGGAACGGGGCCGAGCGACCCCTGGCCGATGACCTTAAAATCTCCCAGTCCGGAGACCGGAGCTCCGCCCGTGTAAAGAAGCACCGTTCCGCGTGCGACGGTTGTCATCGCAAGTGTCATGATGAACGACGGAATGCGGAAGAATGTGATCACGAAGCCGTTGATGATGCCTGTCAGAATGCCGACAAGAACGCCTGCGATGACGGCGAGAGCAACGCTTCCCGTCATTGCCATGACGCTCGCAGCAATCACCCCGCTGAGCGCCAGCACAGAACCCAGCGACACGTCGATGTGCCCGAGAATGATGATGAAGGTGACGCCGCAGGCCAAAAGACTGACAACGACCACCTGCCGAAGGACGTTCGTGAGATTGGCTTCGGTGAGAAACGTCGGGCTGAGCAGCGAAGCGAGAATGCAGATTCCCACAAAGATCAGGACCGTTCCGTATTTCCGGTAGATACCGGCAAAGTTCAGCCCCGTTCGCTTTGACGATGATTTTGGTGCCGCAACCTTGGAAACGGCAGCCATCGGTTCCGTGTTCATGCGTGACCTCCCGTCGCGAGGCGCATGATGCTTTCCTGACTGGCCTCGTTTCTCGTTAATTCTCCTGTCACCCGGCCCTGGCTCATCACGACCACCCGATCGCTCATGCCGAGGACCTCAGGCAATTCCGAGGAGATCATCAGGATTGCCAGCCCTTGGCGCGCGAAGTCAGTCATGAGCCGGTGGATCTCCGATTTCGATCCGACGTCGATGCCGCGCGTCGGCTCGTCGAGGATCAGGAGTTTCAGGTCGCCAAGCAGCCATTTCGCCAAGACGATTTTCTGCTGGTTTCCACCGCTGAGGTTTTCGGCGATCATCGCGCTGTCAGGCGTCTTGATCTTGAGCATCTTGATCATTCGCTGGGCGGCACTTTCCTCCTGCCGCTCGCTGATGAAGAGGCCAGATGCAAATTTCCTGAGATTCGCGAGCGAGATGTTTTCTCCGACCGAGCGGCATAGCACCAAACCTTCGGCCTTACGGTCCTCGGATACCATCGCAATGCCCTGCTTGATCGCGTCGGAAGGCGACGACACCTGGAGCTGGACGCCATTCAGCCAAATGCTGCCTTCGTCCAACCTGTCGAGCCCGAATATGACCCTGGCGACCTCGGTACGCCCGGCACCGATAAGTCCGGCCAATCCGACTATTTCACCCGCACGGACGTCGAAGCTGACATCATGGAACACGCCGTCTCGTCCGATGCCCTCAACCGACAGGACGACATCACCGATCGGGACGACCTCCTTTGGAAATATGCTGGAAATCGTCCGGCCGACCATCTGCGAGATGACCTTGCCGGCATCGTATTCGCTGGCCGGGCCGGCGGCCACGAATTGTCCGTCACGCATTACTGTGATGTCGTCGGCGATGTGGAAGATCTCGTCCATCTTGTGGGTGATGTAGATTATCGCAACGCCGTTTGCCTTGAGGTCGGCGATCTGGCGAAACAGCATCGCGACCTCGGTGTCGCTGATGGCGGAGGTCGGTTCGTCCATGATAACCAATGACGCCTGGCGCGATATCGCCTTCACGATCTCGATCAACTGCATGGCAGCGATCGACAGATCACGCATCCGCATTTCTGGATCGAAGCTGAGCCCGAGACGATCAAGAAGCGATCTGGTGTCGGCGTTCATTTTCTGGAAGTTCACGAACTTCGACAACACCCCGGTCGCCGCCATAGTCGGCTCGCGGCCGAGAAATATGTTCTCGGCGATCGTCATATCCAGGACTGGGCTGAGTTCCTGGTGGATCATCGAAATGCCACGCGCCAGCGCAGCACCAGTATTCTGCACTGACAGGGTTTCGCCGTTGAAGACGATCTCACCGCCGTCAATGGTGTAGACGCCGCTGAGGATTTTCATAAGCGTCGACTTGCCAGCGCCGTTTTCGCCGACCAGGACATGCACGGTGCCCGGACGCACTTTCAGATTCATACCGTCGAGCGCAAGGACGCCTGGAAACGACTTGGTGATGTCGCTCATCTCCAGCACGAACCGGCCGGACGCGCTGGTGTCAGGGCGCGCGTCATCCTTCGCCGAATTGATCGCCGTTGGCATTGATGCTTCCTCCCGGAATTGTTTTTTCGTCGCGCTCCAGGCGCTCCTCCGTGGGGCAGAAAACATCACAGCGGAGTGCAGTCTGTCAATTTAACGCTGGACGATTGTCCCAAATTCTCTCAGAAATACTTTCAATGTTTGGGAGATTGATATGAGTAGACCAACGATTGCAGATCTGGCGAAAGCCGCGAACGTCGGAATTTCCACCGTTGATCGCGTCTTGAACGGCCGCGACCCAGTCCGGCACCAAACCGCAGAGCGCGTATTGCAGGCGGCTCAGGAGATCGGCTTTCATGGCGTCACAGCCATTCGGCGTCGCATCGAAAACGACAAGCCGATTATTAAGTTTGGATTTCTCCTCAAGCAGTCGCACCGGAAGCTTTATCAGATGTGGGGGGAGGTGCTCAGCAAGGCCGTGGAGAATTTTCCTGACGCCCATGGTAGGGCTGTAGTCCGATTCATGGACGATCTCGAACCGGCGAAGGCGGCCGAGGCAATATTCGCTTTAAGTCGCGAGGTCGATGTGATCGGAACGATCACTTCGGATCATCCTCAGGTAAACCATGCGATTGATGGCCTTGCGGCGGAAGGAATCCCCGTATTCACGATGATTTCCGATCTCACCGGGGCGGGCCGGGCGGGCTATGTCGGAAACGACTGTGTCAAAAAGGGGAGGACCGCGGCCTGGTTCATCGACAACGTCAATCCACAGCCCGGAAAGGTCGGCGTCTTTGTTGGAAGCCACCGGTATCTGGCCCAAGAGCTCTGCGAAATGGGTTTTCGATCACACTTTCGGGAAAGCGCAAGGGAGTTCCAGATGATGGAGACCTTGGGCACGCTCGAGGAACCCGACATTGCTCATGATCTGACCAGAAAGATTCTGACGAGCGAGGACAACTGGGTCGGTCTCTACGTGGCTGGAGGTGGCATCACCGGGGTGATGAGGGCGTTGCGCGAAGATGGCGGTCCTGCCGCCCGACGTCTGGTGGTCGTTGCCCACGAGTTGACAAACGAAACCCGGACTGGACTGGCGGAAGGACTGATAAAGGCCGTTCTCTCCCATCCACCCAAGTTGCTCGCGGAAACGCTGGTGAGCGCAATGGCAAAGGCCGCGGGGGCAGATCGCTCCTCGCATCTCTCTCAGCACGTGTTGCCTTTTGAAATTTATACGGCCGCGAACATCTAGGCCATGTTGAGGACTGGGGTTACGCGTGGGGTCTCTATCCCGCACCCAACCATATCGGCTACAACAGGACTAAAGCCGCCGTCGCCGCCTTCACGCAAAACCTCGCGCGCGACTACGCGCCGGACAAGATCCGCGTCAACGTCGTGTGCCCCGGCGAAATCCATGCCCCGATGCTCGAAGCTGGCGTCAAACGATCGGGCCGCACAATTGCCGATCTCGATAAGTTGGTTCCGTTCGGCCGTATCGGAACGCCCGACGAGGTCGCTGCGCTGGTCGCGTTCCTAGCTTTGGATGAGGCTGCGTTCATGTGCGGGTCGCTCGTAGAGATAATTGGCGCGCAAGCCGTGGCCTGAACGGTAAGGCAAATCATATCGGCGCACCGATGTCGGATGTGCTCCCCGCGCGCCTTCGTCTTCGCCGGTGAGGTTATAAGCACCGGCAAGAAGATGGAAATGGCAATCCACGCGAAGAAGGATGGCACGATCGCCGAAACTCTCTTCAAGGCTGGCGGCGACATTAACGCCAAGGATTTGCTGATAGCTTCTGTTTGACAGCCTGTTCAACCGCATTAGGGGACTATCAGGGCTGCCGACAGGTGTCGAGCTGGTTTCACTCGACAAGCTTCTGTTTGACACATTGTTGAACTTTCGCACCGAGCGCGGTGATGGCGCGGCGGCACTTGCCGTTGATACCGCTAAGGGCGCGGGTAGCGCCGCCAGCATGCTAGCAGCCCGCTCAAAGGTCGAGGCAGCGATGACGGCCTTCATGGAGAAATCGGCCGCGTTGGACGGCGCTCAACTGCCAAAATCGTTCGATCAGGTCAGGGGCATCTACGCGCAGTTCGTGGACTTGCGTAAAGAAGTCGATCGTAATCTGGGCTTGGCTCTTGAGAACCGCGAGAACGGAACCGACAAGGCCGTGATGTCTCTCGGAGCGGATTTCCTGGCGGCACTGGAGACTGGTTCTACGGACTTGGAAGGCCAAATACGTTCGCTGGACCAAGGCCTCACGGGGCTGCTGCAGATCCGCGCGTATGCTTGGGCAACCCGCACGCTTGGAGGCGGCGGCTCGACCATCCTTCTCAACGCCATCGTAACGCAGCCTCGTCCTCTAACCACGCAAGATGCCGAGAAACTTGCGGGACTGGATGCAAGCGCTGCTTTTGCGTGGAAGGCGACAGGAGACCTCGTCGCGCATGCTTCTACCTCGACCACGCTCAAAGAAATCTATTCCGCTCCGGATAACGCCTATTTCGAAGGGGAATTTGCGGCCCAACGCTACAAGCTTATCGATGATCTCAAGAACGGACGTCCACCAGCGTTCAACCTCGATAGCTGGCGCACGACAGTTACGCCAGCTCTTGGCAAGCTTGCGTCGTCAACGATGAACGAAATCGACGCCAACGCCGAAGAGGCAAGGCGGGCGTCATTCGCCAAGGCAGCGGTCTATCTCGCTGGCTTCATTATCGTAATCACTGCTAGTGTGGCCTCGATGACCATCATCGTCGGTCGCGTGACCAAACCGATCGGTCGCCTGACGCGTTCGATGATTGCTTTGTCTCAGGGCGATACGAATATCAACGTTGCAGGACGCGTGCGACGGGATGAAATTGGCGAAATGGCGCGCGCAGTGGAAATCTTTCGAGAGGCGGCCATTCGTAACAGTCTGTTGGAAGCGGAAGCGACAGCCAATCGCGAGCAGGCCCAGAGAGATCGCATCGAAATACAGCAGATGGCTGAAGCCGAAGCCGAGATGCGTCTCAATCAGGCAACCGGTGCTCTCGCAGGTGCCTGCACCGGCTGGCCTCTGGCGATATGGTTTGCGAGATATCTACACCATTCGCAGCGCAATTCGAAGCTTTGCGACACGACTTTAACAGCTCTGTAAGCCAGCTTCGCGAAACTCTATCGAGTGTCGGCACATCCGTTCATAGCGTCAACGACGGAGCCCATGAGATCTCGTCGGCTTCTGATGACCTTGCTCGTCGGACGGAGCAACAAGCCGCTTCACTTGAGGAGACCGCCGCCGCACTTGAGGAGATTACGGCCAACGTGACAGCGACATCTTTGCGCGTCGGAGATGCGCGCAATACTGTCAAGAATGCTCGTTCAAAAGCCGATAGTTCAAGCGCTGTCGTGCAAAACGCCATATCAGCTATGGAGCGGATTGAGCGATCCTCTCAGCAGATCGGCCAAATCATTGGCGTTATCGACGAAATCGCTTTTCAGACAAACCTCCTGGCTCACGCGGGCGTGGAAGCCGCGCGAGCAGGCGACGCAGGCAAGGGCTTTGCTGTCGTCGCGCAGGAAGTACGCGAATTGGCGCAGCCTTCTGCTAAAGCGGCAAAGGAGATCAAGGAATTGATCAACACTTCTGCACACGCAGTTGAAGAGGGCGTCGAGCTCGTAGGACATACGGGCGTTGGACTCGGAGAAATCGCAGAGCTCGTGATATCCGTGAATGAGGACATGGAAGCAATTGCAACGGCGGCTCAGGAACCGGTCTTTCGGAAATAAACACAGCCATCAATCACATGGATCAAGCCACGCAGAGAAACGCTGCAATGGTCGAAGAGATGAGTGCCGCTGGGGCAGGGCTTGCGAACGAGTGTGTCAACCTGCGCACCCTTCTTTCAAATTTTCAACTCGGTCAGCAGGTCGCAGTTCTTAACATGACAGCAGCCAGTTTGAGGCAGGATGTCGTCCAACCGATCTTCGCGCGAGCGAATTCCCGTTCTCGATAGCCGCGAAAAATCGAATGCTTCATCTTGCTCGGGTCAAACTACGCCGCTCGCTCGCAGTGCCATGTGATCCCAATATGGGTTGAGGCCCTGATCCATCAGGGGTCCAACATCAAGACGAGCCGCTGGCGAGAGCCGTCGGCTCACAAACGTCTCTTACCATTCCGCTGCGATCAAACATCCACCGGTCATTCGGCAGAAATACCAGGCAAACGATCAAGGCTTCCAGATCGCGATGGTCAGTCCGGTCGTTTAGTGTTTTGAATGGGACCTAAGATAGCAGAAATTTCAGCGCAGCATACTCGCCCAGTTGAATGGAAACCTGGCTTGGATCGTGAACGTCTACTGCTCCACAAAGGCTTCCCGTCGTGATGACTGCGCCTGCTTTCAGCGACGAGGCGGGCCTGGATCGGTCATTCGCGTACTCGCAGAGCCAGGTCAGAACGTCTTTCGTCGGATGCTGAGCGGCATTGTCGAAAGCGACCTGCTTGTTGAGCCAAAGCTTGAGGGGAATATTCGACCCGGGCTGGAGGATTGCTAAGGGTAGGGCCGGCCCCCTAACATAACCAGCGTTTCCAAGGCGGTCTGCCAGAAAGGCCAGGAAGGAAACGCTGCCGCCTTCGGCAATGCCGCTCCAAACCAGTTCTGCGCCAAGATACACTTCTGAAACTGCGGCCTCGATATCGCTCCGCTCGTAGGCTCTATCCGTTTGAACAGGTAGATCCTTGTCGAGGCTGACCGCAATTTCGACCTCGATTTTCATACCTTTTCGCCAAGCGACTGGCGCATCGGACGGTTCATCTAGGTAAGGATACAGCGGAGCGACGACCGGACGACCGTCGGGCGATTTGGCGACCTTCCAGGCGGGGACGTCCGCCCCTTCCAGTTTCGACAACTGTCTCTGAACCTCTACTGCTTCCTCAATCGTTGAAGGCAGTGAAGTCAAGTGATTTGTCAAAACCTGACGATCTTCAAGACGAAGACTACGGAATTGATGAGCCAAAGCAATGATATCTGGAGCGAGCATATGGGTTTTTCTCTGGAGGGTCAGTCGGACGGCGGTGCTCGAACGATGATGGTTTTAGAATCGCCCGACCTTGCCGCGCTTAAAGGGGAGGTTGCTTGGCGAATGGTCACCATTCTTGAGGGCGCGGCCCCCTATTTCCACGCCCTTAAACGCAACAACATTGATTGTGACTGTATTCGCTATGACGCTTGGCTGATGCGCTCGCGAAACCTTTCGCTTCCCTGTTGAATATGGTCCAGGAGATCCATGACTGCCCAGTGACGCTCGGCAATGTCATAATCGGTGACTCGAGAATACACGCTCTCAAAGGTGCCCAGGCGCTTATGCCAGACCTTGGCGAGCCCGGGATAGCCCAGCGGCTCAGCCATCGCCGCAAGCGCCAGGAAAATTTCAAGTTCGCGGCGAAGATCACTGTCGTCGGAAGCATGCTTGTAAAGCCAGGCGTACAGGTCTGGGTGGATATTGGTAAAGACGCCGGAGAAGCCCTTCGAACCTGCCCGCATTGCGGCTGCGGCGATGGCCGCATTGGCGTTGACGATCGCCAAGCCAGAATCGCCGGAGAGCGCAACGCGTCGCTTGACCGTCTCTAGGTCGCAGGAGACATCCTTCAACGTTACGAAGCGGCCGGTGTCGCGGCACAGCTTGAACTCGTCATCGCTCAAGAGACGGCGATAGGGAGCCGGGCATTCGTACAGACCGAGAGCCAGGTCGCTCGGGAGCCAACTCAAGATGGCATCGAGGCCGGAACGAAATGCTTCGGTTCCGGCATTCCCCGTGTCGAGCCTGTTGCTGACCAGGACAAGTGCTTCGATGCCTGTTTCGGCCATCGCCACCAGTTCGGTGCGCTGGTCATCGCGGCTCTCGCTGATGTGGCCTGAAGAGATCACCGGCACACGCCCGCCAGCCAGCGAGACCACCCTTTTGGAAAGCTCAACTCGCTCTTTCAGGGACAACTTCTGCATCTCGCTCGACTGGCAGACGGCGAAGAGCGTATCTGCACCATTGGCGATATACCAATCCACAAGTCGCTCAAGACCCTCCCAATCGATCCGATTATCCGGGGTGAAAGGGGTCAGCATAACGGGGACGATCCCCTGGGCTTTGATCTTCATGATGTAATCTTTCGCTTTTTTTGATCGTTAAAGTGCAGTTCCTGCCGGCAAGCCTGCGGCAAAACCTGCCATCAGGCGGATCTGCGCGAGCAGCATGTCATTTCCATCAGACACGGTTGCGCCGGCTGCCTTAGCGGCGCGCAGTAGTGCCGTCTCGCCGCTTAAGCTGGCGATATCAGCGATGAGCATTTCAGGCCGTATCGCGGCAGCTGGCATAGGAAAGACGCTGTCCCCCTTGACGCCGATCGGAGACGCATTGATGACGATATCGTAGTCCCACCCTGTCGATCCATCGACCGAGACTGCGCATTCTTCACCACGAAAGGTGTTGACCATATTCGCGGTGAAAGCGACGGATTCGGCCGAAAGGTCCATAAGATCGATCTTCCCTACGCCTTCTTCAGCTAGCGCAAAGGCGATCGCGCGGCCTGCTCCGCCTGCTCCGACAATCAGCACACGGGCGCCGCGCAGTCGCGATTTCGCCTCTCCAAGTCCTTCAACGAAGCCCACCCCATCAAAAAGCGCGCCGTTCATCTGGCCGTCCTCTCCGCGCTGGACGCAGTTGACGGCACCGACTGCCTTCGCTGTCGGTGTGAGGGTTGAACACCTCTTTGCGGCCGCGACTTTGTGAGGAATCGTGGTGCTGATACCGCAGAGGTTGGGAATGGCAGAGAAGATATCCCACGCCGCCGCGAAATGTTCGGTGGTTATCAGGAATGGCACTGCATAGATGTTAACTTCGGCAGCCGCAAAGATCGGGTTAATCAGGCGCGGCGTTTGTACCTGGTGGATTGGATCGCCAAACACGGCGTAAATACGCGAGTTGCCGTCGAGGTTGGGTATATTCACTCGCATAATTTCATTCCTTGCTGAACAGGTTACGGCAGCGATCGATCGCAATGTCCATCACCTCCGCTGGGTCGCGAGACCACCAGTCGGTGGAGAAGATCTCTACCTCGACTGCTCCCTCGAACCCAGCACGTCGCATCATCGAGTGGATGCCGCCCAGGTCTATGATCCCATCTCCCATCATGCCTCGATCGGTCAGGAGATGCCGCGTAGGGATCAGCCAGTCGTTGACATGAAATCCAAAGAGCCGGCCGGCCTCGCCCGCACGCTCGATTTCGGCTCCCAGTCGCTCGTCCCACCAACAATGATAGACATCGACGACCACTCCGATGCCTGGTCCTAGTGCTTCGCACAAGGAATTTGCATGGGAGAGGCTGGAGATGACGGTGCGATCGCCCGTAAGCATAGGATGAAGTGGCTCAATGGCAAGCTTCACTCCAATCTTGCGTGCGCGCTCGAGGACTTTGCCAACTAGATCCTCGATCCGTCGTCTTGCTGAACCCAAATCCTTTTCATTGTCTCGCAAGCCTCCCGTAAACAGGAAGACATGATCAGCCTCAAATCTCGCTGCCCGCTCGAGCTCCGCCTCAGCCCGGTCAAGGCAATCGGCTGCCAACGGTCCAACGCGATTATAGCCCGAAACCGTCATCCCGAAATCTTGCAAAACAGAGAGAGCGTCTGTCTCGCCGACCTTGGCAATCTCGTCTCCCCAAATGGAAACGGTCTGAAGTCCTCGCTCCGAGCAGAGTCGAAGAAAGGTGAACATATCTGCTCTCTCGCGCACCGTGGCGTGGTTGAAGACAATGTCTGTCATCGGCTCCCCTTAAAGTTAAAGTATCAATGTCTCTCGGGACGAAATTTTACCTGACACCGAAGCCCCGTCGCCGTCGTCTTTTGCTAGGCGACCTTACCCAGGTGTCGGCGAACCTCTGGCGCGAGCCATGGAGAAACATAGCCGCGGTCAGCCTCTTCGATGAGCGATCCCGGCGGCACAAGTTCGTCAATCTGGTCAAGCGTCGCTGCCTGAAGAACGACCTCGAACCCGGCTTCCATGCCCTTGAACTGCTCGAGCGTGCGAGGCCCCAGGATCACGGATGTCACTGCGGCGTGTGCGAGGGGGAACGCCTGAGCCATATGCATCAGCGACAAGCCAGTCTCAGTTGCGACACGCTCAAGTTCGGGGAGCAGGTCCAGCTTGCGCCTGTTGCCCTCGCGCTGCATGTCGAAGCGAGACTGTAGGATGGGATAATGCTGTCCCCATTGCCCTTTGACGCGCTCGGCCCGGGAACCAGACGGCGCTGAGCCATCGGCTTTGTATTTGCCGGTCAACCAGCCACCGTTCAGGGGGCTCCAGGCGGTAAATCCCATACGATAGTGTTGAACTGCGGGAAGGGTTTCTCTCTCCACGGCGCGTTGAAAGATCGAGTAGGGGGAGCTCTCGTTGATGAACCGTGCCGTCTTATTCAAGCGGCTAACCGATTGAGTTTCTGCAAGGTACCAGCTGGGCAGTGTCGAGGAGCCGATGTACCGAACCTTGCCCTGGGTCACGAGGTCGCTAAGAGCGCCCAGTGTCTCATCGAGATCCGTTTGGAGGTCGGGCCGATGCATTTGGTAAAGATCAATATGGTCGGTATTCAGCCGGCGCAGGCTGTTTTCGACCTGCTTCATAATCCAGTAGCGTGAGCCGCCCTGTTCGTTGCGTCCTTCACCGGCCGCCAGACGAAACTTGGTTGCGAGAACCACCTTGTCGCGACGGCCTGCAATCGCTTTGCCGACGATCTCTTCGGCCTCTCCATGGGAATACGTGTCCGCAGTGTCGATGAAGTTGATGCCGCGGTCCACGGCATGGTGGACGATGTCTATGCACTCTTTTTCGTCAGTATTCCCATCTGATCCGTAGCTCATGGTTCCCAGCATGTATTCGCTGACCTGAACTCCGGTCCTCCCAAGGTAACGATACCTCATAACCGACGCCTCTCTGCGAGTTTGAAAGCGGCTCCGTTCGGATGGTGTTCACGCACGATCTGCGATCGCCGGGCACACCGATGCCGTCGGCTTATTTCAGCCGGCGAAAAGCCTGAACACGGGCCGTCGAAACCAATCTTCGCGTCGACGATCGGCGCGTGGATGGTAATGTCTTGGCAGAGGCCGGATGGACGGATTATTCACCCACCATCCAGCATTTTCATCTGCAGTTAGGTCGACTTACTGCGCCTTCGCGAGTGCCGCGCCATACCGCTCGATCAGCTCATCGTAGGCATCTGCCGGCGAACCGTCTTTCAGAATCATTCTCTGGAAAGCTTCGCCCAGGATGGTGTGATACGTGGAGAGGATCGGGGTATAAGCAACGGTTTGGCCACGCTGGGCCACCAGGTCAGCCCACTGCTTCTGATCCTTACCGGCATCGCTCTGGAAGTATGGAGCAGTGTATGCCGACTTGCGCGACACCACTTCACCGCCCTCAGCTGCGAAGGCTTGCGCTTCCGGAGACACCATGAACTTCACGAATGTCCAAGCGGCATCCTGATTGGCTGTCTTCTTGTTGATCGCGATATTGTAGCTGTAGACCGTTTGTTTGTCGTTTGCCGTATACCCAGGCGCCGGCGCCCAGGCTAGGTCATCACCGCCACCTTGCTGCTTCACGGTCTTGTAGCGATAAAGGCCAAATACCGCCATTGCTGCGCTGCCAGACCGGATTGCGTCGTGAACTTCATTGAACCCCATCTGCGCGCTGCGCAGCGGAGTTACCTTGCACTTCGTGTAGAAGTCTTTGATGGTCTGCGCCGCCTTGATAAACGATTCCTTTGAAAAGGCGATCTTGCCATCAGTGGTGAAGTATTCGCCGCCATTCCCAGGCAGCATTGTGCTCAAGAAGAATTCTCCGAGGCTCTGAGCACCACCGAGGCCGCCTGTCGCGCCGAGCGGAACTGCGAATGGGATCGTATCGGCCTCGCCGAATTTGGCGCCCGTCGCGCACACTTCATCCCAAGTCGTAGGCGGCTTGACCCCGGCCTTCTCCAACAAGCTCTTGCGATAGAAGAGGATCGGAATGCGGAAATCCTGGGGAAGGGCATAAAGTTTTCCGGCGACCTTCGTACCCGACAGCGGCAGGAGCCAATCCTCATCCGGAATGCCGTCCTTCTTCACCAAATCATCGAGTTCGAGAAGATTTCCAGTGGCGGCGAATTCCGATACAGCAAAGCCGACGACGCGGATCACGTCCGGTGTCTGGCTGCCGGACTTGATGGCACGCGATGCTGTTTGCCCGGTCGGATCGACTAGGAACTTGACCTTGATGTCAGGGTATTTCGCCTGAAAAGCGTCGACCATCTTGGTCTGGGCCGCCGACCGTGGGTCCTTCGAATTGTTTGGATCTAGGAACGTCTGGTAAATGATTTCCTTGCTCTGAGCAAAGGCTTGCGGAGCAAGGAAAGCAAAGGTGGCGGTACTGATTCCGAGCGCCGCGATCGCATTGATGAGTTGGCGTTTTGATGTGGCTTGCATGCGTCTTCCTCCCAGTTGAAACAAGGTGCTGTGTGGATGCTTTTAGTAGGCCATCAGCCTTTGACGGCGCCTGCCGTCAGCCCGGAGATGAACCACTTTTGAACGAAGCCGAACATGAGGATGACCGGCATCGAGGCGATCATGACGAAGGCCATCATGTAGGACCAAGAGATGCCGATGGCGTCGAAAACCTGATTGACGAGAGCGACCTGCAGGGTCCGCTTTGCTACCTCGGGCGCAAAAACTGCGACGGTAATATAGTCGTTCCAGGTGGTCACAATGCCGATCGTCGCGACTGCCGCTATACCTGGACGTATCAGCGGCAAAATCAGGCTCCAGATAATTTGGAACCGGGACGCGCCATCGATCATTGCCGAGTCCTCGATCTCTACCGGAACGGCTTCGACGAAATTTGCGATGAACCAGACGGTCTGCGGGATGATCCTCGCGGAAAGGATGATCGTCACCACGATACCACTATTGAGCAAACCGACCGCTTCCAGCAGGTAATAGGTCGGAACCAGCAAAGCGACACCTGGCACCATCGAGGTCGCAAGAACTACCAGCATCAAGGTGCGCTTACCTTTGAAAGAAAAGCGTGCAGCAGCGTAGCCCGCTGGAATGCCGACGAGGAGAGCGATGATCACGGCGCCGACGGAGTAAGCAACCGAGTTCCAAAGATCGTTCAAGAACGCCGCGTCCTGGAAGACCTTAATGTAGTTCTCCAGAGTAGCCGAACTTGGCAAGATTGTCGGGGGAACAGCAACCGCTTCCACTTCCGTCTTGAAGGAGGTCGCGAAAGCCCAAAGCACTGGCCCGAGAACGATGATTGCGATCACGAGCGATCCCAAGATCGCTGGAATCTGGCCGCTTGAGCGGTTCGAAAGAGCGTTACTCATATTGCAATCCTATCCCGTAACGCGGCCGGTAAGCCGGCTGTAGAGAGCACCAAGCGCGACATTGATGAGAAGCACGACGATCGAGACGACTGCGGTCGGTCCGATGTTGACGGCCTGAACTGTCCCGCGGAAGGCTTCGAAACTCAGCGTGGTCGTCGACCCCAGTGGTCCGCCGCCAGTCATGACAATGATCAATGTCATCAAGGTCAGGTACATGATGGAAAGCGTCAGCGCGGTACTGCCCAGGGTCGGGAGAATTTCAGTGAGCGTGACGTAACGAAACTTCACGAATGCCCCCCCTCCATCGATCTCTACGGCTTCGTAAAGTTCTTTCGGGATGGACTGCATGGCTGCTGTCGCCATCACCATCACATATGGGAACGACCACCAGGCTGTAACGATAATGATAAGGGGCAAGGCCATTCCTGGGTCCCCCAACATCAGTCCGGGATCAATACCCAGCTTCTGGATCACATAAGGTATCGGCCCGAACGAGGGGTTGAGGAGCCAGAGCCAGATGCTGCCCACGACCGACATGGACAGCGTCCAGGGAAAAAGGATGAAAACGCGCAGCGCAGAACCCGTAACCCCCGCACGGTTCAAAACCAGCGCTGAGGCCATTCCAAGGATGATGGCGCCCGCTAGAGATCCGACGACGTAGGCTAAGGATATGAAAGTCGTGTCCCAGAACTCGGATGAGCTCAGAACTTCGACGTAATTGGCGAAACCCGCAAAGCCTACAAGATCGTAATATTTCGTTTTCTGGAAGCTCAACCAGACCACGAAGATTGTAGGATAGAGCGTCACAAGAAACAGGATCAGAACAGCAGGGGTAAACCAAAGAAAGGGTGCCCAACTAAAGCGGTGTGCGCCGTCGCTGGCGTCTACGACGTCGCTTGCAAGGGTCGTCCCGCCTTGGTTAGCGCTGACTTGTAGCGGAGGTATCGACATTCGATTACTAATCCCGTGTGGCGTCTCAGGCAGAGTGGGGTCGTCGCGTGCTCAGGACAGGCGGCGGCCAGTGCTCTCGCTGAAGAGATGAACGCGTGAAAGATCGGGGGCTACGGTGATGGTCTCGCCGACTTTCGGCAGAACTCGATCTCGGAAGATGCAGACAATGGTCTGGGAGCCATGCCGAGCAATGATCTGCGTTTCCGACCCTGTTGGTTCGACGACCGTAACGGCGAGGGGCATTCCTTCGTCACTAAGAGTCAGATGCTCAGGACGAACGCCGTAAATTACCTTGTCCGATGTATCGGCTATGCTTACAGGCAGGGGAAGAGTGTGGCCGTCCTCAAGAACGAACCGACCCTGCTCGACTTTGCCTTTAAGGAAGTTCATCGACGGCGATCCGATGAAACCGGCGACGAATATATTGGCGGGGTAATCATAAAGCTCAAGCGGCGCACCGACTTGCTCAACATGACCGTCGTGCATGACAACGATCTTGTCGGCCATAGTCATTGCCTCGACCTGGTCATGGGTCACGTAGACAGTCGTTGTTTTGAGCCGCTGATGCAGTTCCTTGATCTCAGCGCGCATTTGCACGCGCAACTTTGCATCGAGGTTCGAAAGCGGCTCGTCGAACAGGAACACCTGCGGATTACGAACAATCGCTCTGCCCATCGCGACACGCTGCCGTTGCCCGCCCGAGAGTTCGCGAGGGTAACGATCAAGGAGTTTCGTGAGGCTGAGGATTTCAGCTGCTCGTTGAACGCGCGTTGCCCGCTCCTCGCGGGGCGCCTTTTTCAGCTTCAAAGAGAAGCCCATGTTTTCCGCAACGGTCATATGCGGATAAAGGGCATAGTTCTGGAAGACCATCGCGATATCTCTGGCCTTGGGAGGAACATCGTTGACCGTGCGTCCGCCAATCTGGATCTCGCCGCCTGAGATGTTTTCCAGGCCTGCAATCATCCTCAACAGAGTTGACTTTCCGCAGCCCGAGGGTCCGACGAGGGTTACAAATTCCCCTTCATTGATGTCGACTGACACGCCATGAAGCACGGGTACGGCGCCGTAAGCTTTGCGAACGGACTTGAGCTCGACACTAGCCAACTGTTTCCTCCTACCGGCCACCGAAGCGGCCACCTAATCCTGACGCGATCTCCTCGATCGCTATCGGAACGTTATTCCATTAAGAAAGGCGGGTGTCAACAGACCTCAGGGGCGAATGGACATGCCCTGATAACTAATTAGGATTTTTAGATAATGTTTCCAACCACTTGCGAACTTCTCGAAGCGTTGGTTTGGGGGCTAGGGGAGGCGATCCGATACGGCCAAAGTTGCGAAAGTTCCTCGGCCGTGGCCTTCACCTGTTCCGCTAACTGCGGGAGTACGGGCGGGGAAAAGTGGTGGATGGGTCCCGCAATGCTCACCGTTCCAACAACCTGGCCTCCAACGCGAATGACAGCAGCAACAGCGGCGACGCCGGGTTCGGCTTCCTCGATCGCTGTGGCCCATCCCCGTTCTTCAGTCTCATCCAAAGCTGCAGAAAATGTCTGCTTAGACGTGATAACCCGCGGACCGCCCAGGTCTGTCCGTCCCAACCCACTGGCAACGGCCCTGGCCAACGCCTCCTCCCGATCCAGCGTCGCTAGCCAGGCTTTTCCGTTGGCGGTCGTGTGCAACGGGACCTTTGCAACGAGTTCCGGCTGGTAAATCAGGCCGGACCGCATTCCTTGCGAATGAGAGATCCACGTCAAACCATCTGGATCCAGGATCGCAATCCTGCCAAGTCCCTTGGTATTGCTGGCCAACCGGTCCAGAATCGGTTGACAGATATCGGGGATTCTTGTCCCGGCCAGCAGGCGCTGGCCCATCACAGCGAGACGCAACGAAAGCCGGTAGAAACCGTTCTCAGGATCCTGTTCGGCCCAACCTAAGTCACACAGACTGTTGAGCAGGCGATGAGCTGCGCTCTTTGGCACGTCCAGCCGGCGGCTGATTTCGCCTAACGACAGTCCAGTGGCGTTCTCACTCAACAGCGTGATGACGTCGAAACAACGGTCTAGAAGGGATTTGACAAGTCGCATGGTACCACGATATTCGATTTATCGGAACGCTATTCCAATAGCATTGCGAGAGGCGTTTCACAAGGAGCCGCTTCAACGGCGGTTAGAACATCAATCCGCGCACCGTCGGATTTCATCCGGCGACCGCACTTGATCTGTTTAATCATGGCTCCTCACCTTGATAAACCCGCAATAAACGGAGTCGAGATGAAGATCGCAGTATTCGACGTCAGCCACTGGCATTTTCCGCTGTACATTCCTGCGCTGAAGGATCCGGGTATCGAGGTAATCGGCATATCGGACAGCGCTTCATTTGCTGGGGCTCGTTTTTCCGATCTGCTCAACTGCAAGCTCTATGGTTCCAATGATGAGCTCATCAGTCAGGACTTCGACTTCGCGCTCGTATTTAGCCGTCATTCCGACATGGCTGAACTCGCTGAGCGGCTGATCGCCAAAGGCAAGCCCTTCCTTATAGAGAAGCCATGCGGGGCAAATCTCGAGGAAGTTCGTCATATCCGCAAACTTTCTGAGAAACATGGCGTCTTTGTAAGCGTGCCTCTCATTATGCGCGTGAGCGACCTGGGCGATCGCCTCTCGCCGGCTGCAGGATTCACGCCGGAAGGATTCCAGCATCTCTCCTTCAGGTTTATCGTAGGGTCGGTGGCTCGTTATGAGCGAAACGGATGCGGTTGGATGCTTGACAAGGCGCTCGCGGGAGGTGGGTCGATGCTGAACGTTGGCATTCACTTCATCGACATGATTGCAAACCTGACGCAGTCCCCGATCACTCATGTCTCAGGCGAGGTCCAGATTTACCGACCTGATGTAACTGTCGACGAACAGGCTGTGTTCACCTGCCGCAATGGTTCAGGACAGATCGGAGTAATCGAGACTGGCTATTTGTATCCCTCCACAGCCGAGGATCAGCGAGATTTTGCGTTCTCGATCTCGCATCGTCAATCTTACATTCGCGGTTACGCTGACCAGTTCTATGCGAAGTCGCGTGAAACCGAGAAGGCTAGCTCAACGACAATCGAATACAATACGGACGAGTATTACCCGGTTTTCCTTCGCCGCAGCTGGGCGGATCTCGCAAATGGTCGCCCTCCCGTTACAGGCCTGCTCGAAGCGGAACGCGCACTGGCCGTCATCGAAGCGGGGTACCGTTCGGCGGCAAACGGGGGAGCCCCGGAACAGGTCGATCCTAATACCTAGTTCGGCGCTTAACAGTTGTCCGGCGGCGCGATGACTCTCGTCTCGTGCTGGATAGTCAGCCGCGGCGCTTCAAGCTGCCCGCAAACTTCTTCATTCAACGGTGGAAGGCTTCCTGGAAATGAACAAGCGTGTAGACAAGCCGCGGATCGGCGTGATCGGGGTGGGTTGGATCGGGTATCGTCATGCGAAATATTGCGGCTCACACGCCAACTGCGAACTGGTCGGCATAAGCGATCCTGGACCAGTTGCTTCGAAAGCCGGGGCTGAACTTGGTGTCCCCTGCTTTGCGTCAGTTGACGATCTGCTTGATCGCGTCAAGCCCGACGGTGTGATCATTGCAACCCCAACGCAACTCCATCTTGAGACAGCCGGGAGAGCGCTCGAGCGGGGCGTTGCGGTTCTGATTGAAAAGCCTATAGCCGACACGGTTGCTAAAGCTCGGATGTTGGTTGACATTGCCAAGCGCAGGAATACCCCAATCCTGGTCGGGCATCATCGGCGTCACAACTCAGCGGTTAAGGAGGCACGAAGGCTTCTGATCGAAGGTGGTATCGGCCGACTGCTCGCGGTCAGCGTGCTCTGGGCTGTCAAAAAGCCAGACGATTACTTCGACGTGTCCTGGCGGAAGGAAAAAGGCGCAGGCCCCGTCCTGATTAATCTGATCCATGAAATCGACCTACTTCGACATCTCTGCGGGGAGATTGAAACAGTCTCTGCGATCGTCACCAGCGAGGGGCGGGGAAATGCGGTCGAGGACACTGTGGTCGCCATGTTTAAGTTCAATAGCGGCGCAGTTGGAACGATTACTGCCTCCGATGCTACTCCTGCGCCTTGGTCGTGGGATTCAGCGACAGGGGAAAACCCGGCGATTTACCAGGGCCGAGAAAATGCTTTTCGTTTTCTAGGATCGAAGGGCTCGCTCGAATTTCCGGACCTTTTTATCTGGCGATACGTCGACCAGGAAAAACCAGGCTGGCTATCGCCGATCTCCCGTGAATCGCGCGTTATTCAACAGAACGAGGCTTACATCGCTCAACTAGAGCATTTCTGCCGCGTTATCCGACGTGAAGAAGCGCCACTGATCGATGGTGAAGATGGTCTGCGCACGCTCACTGCAACTCTAGCAATCCACGAATCCGCAGAAACCGGAATGCCCGTCACCACTGCAATGGATTAGAAACGATCTGGCGGCAGAGAGGCAAACTGGCCGCATAGTTGGAGACGTTGTTCGAAGCCCAGGTGCTTTCGTCGAAACGCTGGCTTTGAGGACCGTGTGCCAGAGTCGCAGCCTTGGCCCCGACGTCCCAGTCGTTGAGTTTGAGGGACGGCGGGTGAGATAATACGAGATTTCCTGCGGCGCCGGATGGCCCGCGAGAACGGCATGCTGCCGGGTCGGGTATGCCGGCAGCTAGGCCCAGAGCTCACAGATATGGTCGACGGTGAGGTCGGCTTGTCCGGTGATCATGTGCATGCCGGAATGGGTTTCGACACCCTTTGCTGCAGCCAGTGCGAGAAGTCTGGTGGTCTCGGGCTGGGCAATGACTTCGGCGAAAGTCATCCCGGTCTGCAGGAGATCCGGATTAAGCGGGAGCGCGTCTGTATCCTGAAGACCGAGCGATGTGGCGTTGACGACGAGCTGGCCTGCTGCCGGCTCGGGTTTGCCTGCCTTGGCAACCGTTCTTCCAAAGTCAGCATTCACTGTCTCCGCCAGCGCTTCAGCTTTGTCAAAGGTACGATTCGACACCGTGATGCTGTTGGCACCTGCCTCGACGAGTGCAAACGCTATAGCGACCGAAGCACCACCGGCTCCGACGATGAGCGCGTCGCGACCCTCAATCGCGATCCCCTTGGATTGGAGGCCACGCACAAAGCCTTTGCCATCGAACTGGTAGCCTCGAAAGCTGCCGTCGCGTTCACGCCGGACGAAATTGACGGCGCCGACCCGGGTAGCCACCGGGTCGAGACTGTCGCAAAGATCGATCGCCGTCTGTTTGTGAGGTAGGGTGATGCCGAACCCCACGAGGTTCGGCATCGCCTTCAGACCGGCCCAGATGGTAGTCAGGTTCTTTGCGGGTACATGGAGCGGGACAGATACGATATCTGCTCCGCGCGCCGCAAAGAGCGGATTGACCGCCGCCGGCGACTTGGCTTGGGCGATCGGGTCGCCGATGATGCCGATCAGCCTGGTTGTGCCTCGAATGTTGACACTACTCACCACGACAGTTCCTTGCGTTTGAGCCAGACGATGCTGCCGTCCTCGATCCCGACAATGATATCAAGATTCCCACGGCCGGCCCAATCGACGACTTCCGGGGAGGCGACATGCATCGCCATCTGAATAGTCTCGTCGCGGTGCTTGATTGGGATTGGCAAGGCAAACCGCGGCTCTTCTGGTGTTCCCACATTGCGGGAGTAGAAGAGGCCCGCCTGCTTCGTTGTATTGCGTGGCGCGCCGGTCTTTGGATCCGGTGGTACGCAGGCGCGGGCATGGGTACCAAAAATAAGGTCCGTGCGACCTGTGCCTTCCCAATCGCAGAAGCACAGCTTTATGCGCCCGCGCCCGCCGCCGACATCGACCGTAAAGCGAATAGCTTCGCCGTCTTCCCAACGCAGGAAACGTTTGTCGACGAGTTCTGTGTCGGACGCCTTCCTCCAGTCGCTGAGGACTCCGTCCTCATCCAGTGCAACATAATGGAGGTAGTTGTCCTTGAGCCAGTCGACGACTGCCGGCCGAACCCGCCAGACTGTCTTTAACGGCTTGCCCTTGAAGGTTAGGAACTCCTCCTCACCGAAGCGTGGCGGCAGGACCTTTTCCCCGGTGTTGCGGAATAGCCGGTGACGGCCCGTGACGTCGCTGACCAATATGTCCATGCTGCCATTGCCGGTCCAATCGGCAAGGGTCGGGCAGGAATAGCCGAACATCTTTTCCGACGGTCCCTGGATAGAGCCCGTCAATCCGGCTGCAAGCCGGATCGGAGTGTCGCCGCCCTTCAGCATGACTTCCTTGTCGAGATAAATGATCCCGTCTTTTTCCCGGCTCTGGTAGAAGAGAAGTTCGCCTGTGCTGTTTCCGACGACAAGATCGTAGTGGCCGTCACCGCTGAAGTCATAGGCTGCGGGGCTTGGCAGGATACCCGCGTGAATCAATGGCTTCGTGGTCTCGATGCGGCCGCGCTGCTCGAAACGTGGAAGTCCGTCTTCGCCATCTCCGACGTTCTTGAGGAAGCTGATGTAGCCATCCTCGGCGCCGTAAACGATATCTTCGCGACCGTCGCCATCCCAATCGACGACGCAGGGGAGGTGGATGCACTGTTGAAGTTCCAGAACCTTGTCGTCGACATCGCGGATAAGACTGGTCGGCTCGAAGGTTCCGTCTTCGCGCTGTCGGGCAATATGCAGGATATTCCAGAACTCCCCTGCGATGACGTGTTGCTGCTTAGTCCCGAACTTGCCGAATGCAGGCGCCAGCTGCCCATAGACCTCAAGTGGCGTTTCTCCGGCAATGAGGGCATGACCCTTTTCCAGCACGGGAGCTGCGAGTGAACCTTTGTTCTTGAATGCATAAAGGAAGCCACGCAGCGGACCGCCGAGCCAACGGCCCGCGTCGTCATAACCGCGATAACCTTCGTCGTTCCATTCCAGACCGTTCGGCCAATAGTCGTTCCAGTAGTCGCTACCGACGATCAGTTCCGGGACCCCGTCGCCGTCGATGTCGTGGAACCGGGCCATATGGAAATATTCGTTGCCCTTGACCCAGTCGGCATCGAGGTCGAGACGGACGGGATCGCCAAATTCAGGCGCGCCTTTTTTACCAACGTTGGGAAACACATAAATCTGCTTGCGCAGCCGCGACGCGGAGACAAGATGGAAGATTTCCCCATCCTTGACGGCCGTCACGTAGCCGCGGACGCCTTCGACAAGCTCTTCTTCACCCAGAATGGGTGTGCCGTCAGGATTGGTGCCAATCTGGCGACGCAGGAAGACGCGACCGTCATAGCATGCGTCCCATGCAGAAATCAGCATATCCTTCGTACCTGTACCGCTCCAATCGACGATCTCGACACAGGTGATGATCCGGCCTGCGACTGCGGCGGATTTGACGTCTGGGTGGTATTTCAAAGCCTCCGAGCCATAATCCGGACCGTGCCAAAGAGTTGCGTCGTCCTCCCATCGCGTTACGCTCATCGCAAATCCTCTCTACTTGCAGACTTAATTGGAAATGATTTCTAAAACGAAACAGCCTTTCAAATCCAGTAAAAAATTGGATTGAGTGCGTCTTCGGGTGCGGAACATCGGGGACCGCGATATAATTGGAGGCGGAGAGTGATATCCGGCGGAGGCCAGAGGTTAAACGGGAGTGTACTCCCAAACAGCTTGCCTCGCAGCCGACCCCCGGTGGACAAAACGGCCCTAGCGAGGGCGCGGGAGGGCGCAGAGCCTCCTGCGTGATGGCATATGATGATGTCTGCAATGCCAGAGCTCGGCGATCCGATCCTTTGCAGCGATTCACGCCAGCCGTGATTGTACTTCAAAGTAAAACTGTAGACGCCGGCTACCGGACTGCGCCGGTGGCGACGATCAGTGGCGTCAGGGTTCGCTGACGAACTCGCAGAGGCCAGATATCGCTCAGTTCTGCCGCTGCCTTATTGAGAGAACGGACGAGGTCGGGCCAACGATCTTCGGTTATGCGCATAAGAGGTCCCGCAACGGAGATCGTTCCAGCGACCGGTGCTTCAGCGTCAGAACTCGTTCGAAAGGGAACCGCAACCGCTGCGGTGCCAGCCTCACCCTCTTCGACAGAGGTTGCAAAGCCCCGCTCCCGGGTTTCATTCAGTCGGACTCTGAGTTCATCGATTGATCGAGCAGAATTGGGACCAAGCGTTCGTTTGGCCGTGAAACCGCGAGAATAGACGATCTCCAACGCGCGTTCTTCGGGCAGAGTGGAAAGCCACGCCTTTCCATTCGCCGTTGCGTGAAGAACAATTTCTTGTCCCATGTCCGGATCATATCGGAGGCCGGCTGTCGCACCTTGTGCCCGTGCCACCCATACCAGATCCTCATTTTCCAGGATTGCGAGACGGCAATATTCTTTCGTTTCCGCGGCCAACCGATTCAGAACAGATTGGACCACGTCGGGGACATTCCGAGCATCAAGGTTCCGAAACGCCAAGGCGCTCAATCGAAGAGAAAGGGCATAGTTTTGGCTCGCAGCATCTTGGGTGACCCAACCGTGGCTAATCAGCGTAGTCAAAAGGCGATGGACTGCACTCGCTGGCATATCAAGACGTCCAGCTAGGTCGGATAACTCGACGGATCCTGCTTCTCCAGCCAGCACCTCCAAAAGGGTCAAGCACCGTGATACGGCTGCGACAGTCAAACTTGAGATCTCCTTTTTTATGCAGCCTATAAGGTTTGTTTCCATTTTGGAATAGGCTTCCACAAATTCTAGATCGGGTCTTCGGCAGACATGAGGTATTCGGTACAGGGCTCCCATCCTCATCACGCTTGCTGAAAATAGAAATCGATTCTAAAGTAAAAAACAATTTCAGGAGAGTGTTGATTGGTGATGATATCCAGATGACCGACGACGATCACATTGACAGGGCGGGTCATGAGGGAAACCGAACGTTTTCGCGCAGCCGTCCAAAAGTAAGCTGAGGATTGGTACCCTATGATCGTCACGTTTGGATCAATCAATGTTGACCTCATCTACCTGGTCGACGAAATACCTCAGGCGGGTCAGACCGTCTTAGCCCGCGGATCGCGAACCGAGGCCGGAGGGAAGGGAGCCAACCAAGCGTTGGCGGCTGCGCGGGATGGCGCAAAAGTCATCATGACGGGGGCGGTGGGTGACGACGCCATGGCCCCCATCGCCCTTCAGAATTTGGAGGGCGAGGTCGATATCAGCCGTGTGGTTCGATCGAGCGAACCCACTGGCTCCGCCGCGATAATGATCGATGCCAATGGCCGCAACATGATTGCGGTTGCAGCCGGCGCCAACCTCGTCGCGCAGTCTGATGGTGTTGAAGATGAGCTGCTTGGAAATGCAGGTTACGTCCTGATGCAGATGGAAAACGACGCTACCCAGATCGAAAATCTAGTCAGACGGGTTTCCAACCATCCCGCAAAATCGATTCTCAACCTCGCGCCGGCCTACCGGCTGGATCGCGACCTTCTCTCTCTCGTCGATATCGTAATCGTCAACGAAGACGAGGCCGAAGCCCTTGCCGGTTGGCTTGGTTGCGAGCCGAGCGCGAGATCCTTGTCTGATGTTCTCAACACCGGTGTCCTACGCACAATGGGAGGAGAGGGAGCCGAAGCGTTTATCAACGGCGAGAACGTAAGGGTTCCGGCGCTGCGCGTTGATGTCGTGGATACGACTGCAGCTGGCGACTGTTTTGTAGGCGTCCTCGCGTCAGCTCTGGATCGAGGCCTCTCGCTCGACGCGGCAATGCGACGAGCCGCAAAGGCGGCTGCGATTGCCTGCTCGCGTCCGGGAAGCCAGTCGAGCATTCCTCACAACGACGAGACAGATAGTTGGACCTGAGAAAAGCCAAGGGCAAGCACCTGCCTGTACCCCCATCGAAATTGACTGAAGACCCTACCACTACAGACGACCTGCAATGAGCTATCCAGCATTTATCTCGGCGGTGTTCATTCTCCTCTTGAGCCCCGGGCCGACCAATACGCTGATGGGGTTGGCATCGGCACGCAACAGTTTTTGGCTCGTTCCGAAACTACTCCCTGCCGAACTGCTCGGTTACCTCACTATGATCGTGCCCCTAACGTGGCTTGGGGGAGCGCTGATCAGCCGTTGGCCGGAAACCGCCCTGATGTTGAAGGCCGCAGCGGCGATTTGGGTTATGTATCTCGCAACAAAGCTTTGGGTGGCGGAAAACAAAGATATCACGGACCGCAGCGTGACCGCGGGACGCATATATGTGACGACGACGCTTAACCCCAAGGCCCTCGTCTTCGGACTTGTTCTTCTACCTTCGCCGACCGCGCCGGACTTCCTGCCAAAGCTAGGGATTTTTGTCGCGCTGGCAAGCATCGTTGCCGTGATTTGGGGTTTGATCGGCAGCTTGACGCAGGTCGGTGCGCGAACCCAGAGGCGCCTAATGATACTTCAGTGGGCGGCGTCCATCTGGCTCGCTATCGTGTCCTGCACGGTTGCCGCAGGGCTCCTTCAAGCCTAATACCATGCATATGATCGGTCTAAGCTCGCATCTGAGCACCCCGCAACAGCGACGCTGCAAGATCGAATTCGCTCGGCGCCGTTCTGTGGCGGAGGCTAAGTGTCGCCAGGCCGTCTCGGACAATTTTTCACGGATTGCACCCAACCGCGATATGTTTTCCGCGGGAAACCAACTGCCCTCCAGGAGTTCCATAATAACGCTTACGCCTCAAAACCTATGTAGCCGCAAAGTTAAAGTGTCCTGATTCTGCAAAGTTGGAATGTCACATTCTCCCCGGTTTTGATGACGGCGGAGATTGCGGATGGGACTGATTGCGATGAGCGAGCGTGATCTGCAGCGGATCGAGATTTTGTCGAAGGTGATCGCCGGCCGCATGACGCTGGTGTCGGCGGCGCATGTGCTTGATCTGAGCACGCGCCAGGTGCGTCGTCTGCTGGAGCGGATCAGCACGAGCGGCGCGGCATCGATCCGGCACAAGGCGATCGGCCGAGCCTCGAACAACCGGATCAGCGACGGCATTCGCGATTATGCGCTGGCGCTGGTTCGCGAACGTTATGCCGACTTCGGTCCGACATTGGCGGCCGAGAAGCTTGCCGAACGCGATGGATTGCGTGTGTCGCGCGAGACCTTGCGCCAATGGATGTCGGCGGCCGGTCTGTGGCTGTCGCGCAAGCAGCGGCGGACGTTTCATCAGCCGCGGCTGCGTCGCGAAGCCTATGGCGAGCTGGTGCAGATCGATGGCAGCGAGCATCGTTGGTTCGAGGATCGCGGACCGGCCTGTTCGCTGCTGGTGTTCATCGACGATGCGACCGGCAAGTTGATGCAGTTGCGGTTCGTACGATCGGAGAGCACCTTCAGCTATTTCGAGGCGCTTGAGCTCTATCTGAAGGAGCATGGTGCGCCGATTGCCTTTTATTCCGACAAGCATACGGTGTTCCGGGTTCCCAAAAAAGACGCCAAGGGCGGCCAGGGCATGACCCAGTTCGGGCGTGCGCTTTGCGAGCTAAACATCGAGATTCTTTGTGCAAACTCGAGCCAGGCCAAGGGTCGGGTCGAGCGGATGAATCGGACGCTACAGGATCGTTTGATCAAGGATCTGCGCCTGGAGGGCATCTGCGGCATGGACGACGGCAACGCTTTCCTGCCGCAGTTCATGGCGCGGTATAACCAGCGGTTTGCCATCGCCCCTACCCGTTCCGACAATCTGCATCGGCCGGTGAATCTCGCGTTGGACCGGCTCAGGGACATTCTGTGCAAGCGTGAGCAGCGTTACGTCGGGGCGCAGCTGACGTTTTCGTTCGAGCGCAAGCGGATCATGCTGGAAGAGACGGAGGTGACGCGCGGACTGGTCGGTCGCTATGTCGAGACCTATGCCTATGCCGATGGCCGGCTGGATGTGCGCTGGAAGGGGCATTCCCTGCCCTACCGGGTGTTCGACAAGGACCAGCGGGTGACGCATGCGGCGATCACCGAGAACAAGCGGCTCGGTGATGTGCTGGCCTATATCAAGGAGCGACAGGATCAGCAGACGAAGCCAGTTGTGAAGACCAACAGTGACAAAAACGGCTACGTCAAACGTGCTCGCGGCCCGGGACGGCGGAAGGATTTCATGGGCGATCCGGTGGTGATTGTGCGGCGGGAGAAGGCGTTAGCACGGCAGGCATTGGCCGAGTGAACTTTCGAGATAAGGTCAATGGACGCTGATCGGGGCTTGCTTATCGGCTTCCAGCTTTAAGCAGGCGTCCCACAACGGTGTCTTGCGATAGGTTCCGTCCTGCCAAATGGTCAGTCCCTCGCGCTCTTCGTGTAGCAATCCCAGCCAGCACAGCGGCTGGATGATGTCGTAGCGGAGCGACGACCGTTCCGTCCAGGTTTCGACCGTCATCTCTGCCGGCGCTGGGTACGTTTCGCTCGGGTATAGCTCGTTCGCCAGGTCGTCGAGAGAACAATGCGTTCCTGCTTTCATATTGATAAGATTGAGAAAGACGTGCCACCAACGCATCCGATTGCGGACGGCCTCCTGCGTCTGCCCATGATGGATATAAGCATAAAGATAATCCGTCGCGACCAGATCAAAGTAGGCTCTCGGCCTTGCGAGGAAGTCCCAGCCACGTTTGGTCGGCAGTAGTAGGTCTTTCCTTCGACGAAGAAGTTTGAGGTGGTAAGCCATGTCGCGCACCACCCAAAGCGGTGGCATGTCGGATTCGTTGAGAACTTTGTTGATGCTATATAGATCATCGACGGTGAAGCCGGGCCACTTGAAGTGAACGGCGGCCCAATGAACGAATTTCCGGTTCATGGCCCCTGTTGCTGTCAAGCCGATACCCGCTTGCGTGTCGGCATAGGACAGAGCCAGGATCATGCCGCGCATCAGCGGCGAGAGAGCGGCGACATCGACGTCACCCAGCAGCCTGATTTCTGGAAGCATGCGCGGTCCTGACTTCAACCCTGCACCATGCAGGTACCGACAAGTATCAACCGGCGACAGAACAATTGCTACTGAGAAAGCTAAAGCCGAAGGGATGGCCCTCACCCGCCCCGATCTTCCCTTGCAACCCGGACCAGCCGGTTAGATCGGGGCTGGTCGGCGTGCCTTAGGGCAGCTCAAATTGACATTTTTACTTTGCGCTAAAGCGGACAGTTCAACTTGGCTGCCACAAACCTACAATTTATCCGCTGCTCAGCTTCTTGTATGAGCCAATGGGTGTGTCGCCGGTTCGTATCCGTTCAAGGCGTAGAAGTGCACTTTGGCCGTGTTTTCTACATGCGACCTGTTCGGTGCGGGCCGACAAGTGTCCGGCAAGCGCGGATCGTCAACGCCATGACGGTGAGTGTCGTGCCGGCGATGCCGCTACCGGGAAAGGCGCTGGCGTCGGTAACGAGGACGTTGGGGGCGTCCAGAGCTGGTTGTAGGGATTGAGCACCGAACTTTCGGGGTCGCTGCCCATTCTCGCGCCTCCGGTTTCGTGGATGGCTGCGCCCATGCACATGTGCGGAACCACTTCCGGAACATGAAGCGGCTGAAGGGATCGGCATCCGGAAAGGCGCCGCGTCCCATCGGTGTGCTGGTCTCGACGGCGATCCTGCCCTCGATGAAATTCATCGCCGGCGCGCCGATGAAGCCCGCGACGAAGAGGTTGGCCGGGCGATGGTAGATCTCGGACGGAGTGGCGAGCTGCTGGATCACGCCGTCCTTCATGATCGCGATGCGATCAGCGAGGGTGAGCGCCTCGACCTGGTCGTGCGTCACGTAGATCATCGTGTTGCCGAGGCTCTGATGCAGCTTCTTGATCTCCACGCGCAATTCGTTGCGCAGCTTGGCGTCGAGGTTGGAGAGCGGCTCGTCAAACAGGAAGACATCCACTTCCCGCACCAAAGCGCGGCCGATCGCGACGCGCTGGCGCTGGCCGCCGGATAGTTCCGATGGACGGCGGTCGAGCAGCTTGTCGAGATGCAGAAGCGATGCGGTGCGGGCGATGCGCGCTTCGATTTCGGCTTTGGGCAAGCCCGCGACACGCAGGCCGAAGGACAGGTTCTTGCGGACCGTCATGCGGGGATAAAGTGCATAGGACTGGAAGACCATGCCGATGCCGCGATCCTTCGGCTCGTCCCAGGTGACGTTCTTGCCGGAAATCCACATCTCACCGTCGGTAATGTCCTGCAGACCCGCGATGGCGTTCAGCAGCGTCGATTTTCCACAGCCGGACGGCCCAAGCAGCACGAGGAATTCGCGTGGCGCGATGTCGATGGATAATTTTTCGATGACCGTGTGATCGCCATAGGCGATCTTGAGGTCCTTTACGGAGACGGCAGGCTGCATGGCATTATCCCTTGACTGCACCGGCGGCGACGCCGCGCACGAACCAGCGGCCGGAGAAAAAATAGATGGCGAGCGGGACGATGGCGGTCAGGATGGTGGCGGCCATGTTCACATTGTAGGCGCGCTCGCCCATGGTCGTGTTGACAATATTATTGAGCTGAACCGTCATCGGCAGATTGTCCCGCCCGGCAAAGACCAGCCCGATCAGGAAGTCGTTCCAGATGCCGGTGAACTGGAAGATGGAGGCGACGACGACCATCGGAGCCGACATCGGCAGCATGATCTCGAGGAAGATGCGCCAGAAGCCGGCGCCGTCGACTTTCAATTTCACCAGATCATGGTCGAAGCGGCTGGAAATCAGACGCTTGCTGAGATTTACGGTATGCTCAAGCCCGTTATTCGGAAGCTAATGGAATCCGGGAAATCGCAAAGAGCTGCGCTAAATGAGGCGGCGGCTGAACATAATTGTATTCTCGAGGCGCTTCGGTCAGGCGAGAAGATTGACTTCCTCTATCACATGAACAGGCACCTGGCTTCGGGTCTCCAGTTCATACCGAATTCACCTAAGAACCCAACGTAGGCACTTGCTCGGCAAGTGAGCCGCTCTGGTGTACCGATTGCCAGGGACTGGCTGCGGATAATGTCACACAAAAATGATTTGTATCGCGCATGAGATCCTAACCAATTTCGGGATTGCAGACGCAGGAAATTGGGCTTGGGGCTGAGTCCATAAACTACGATATGCGATCTGTTATAACATAATGCCGAACAAGGGATTTTCGAATTCCCGGCCTCCTCCCGGGGCATCTTGGCTGCCTTCGCATAGGTCCCGGCGGCGGCCACTTTTTCCTGGGGCACCGCCGTCTGTGAACCGAGACCTCAACGCTGGCGTTCGGCACCACACTGCCGCCGACTTCGGCGCAACCCACCGCGATTTGTGTCATGAAGGAATGGGTGCTTTCGCCACTTCAAAAAACCTGCCTTCGGTGGGTTTATCGAGGCAAGACCATCGGCGAAATCGCCTCGCTTGAGGGCAAGAGCGTCGCTGAGATCGAGAACTGCCTGCAAAGCGTGCTGCTGGCGCTCGACGCAAATCGATCGCGGAGGCACTTCAGAAATTGAATCTTTTCCGATTGATCGGAAAAGCTTGGCGCCGACACTTTTGCCGCTGATCACGCGGTCGACCTGCAGTTGCTCGGCGTCGCTCGGACGATTCCGGCCATGATGGCATCGAATTCCCGGATTTTGCAGAACATCGTCGTTCGTAAGGGCGACAAGCGAGGCCGCTTCTTCGTGACCGCAAGCGATCGCCGGCTCGCCGCTCTCAACCTCTTGGCCGAGGCCGGTCAAATCGCCAACGACTACCCTATCGAATGCAAGGAACGCAGCGGAGTCGATGCGACCGAAAACACCAGCAGTGAGGCCATGCACCCGGTTGAAGAATACGAGGCGTTCCGCGTCCTGGCCGACGGCGGAAAGCCGGTCGAGGACATTGCCGCCGCTTTGGCACGACCGAAACCACGGCGCGCAAGCGTCTGGCGCTCGCTCGCGTCTCGCCTGTCTTGCTGAACCTCTGCCGCAAGGAGGAAATGAGCTTCCAGCAGCTTTCCGCCTTCACCGTGTCCGACGATCATGCAATACAAATGGAGGTTTGGAACAGCCTGCCGCCGCGGAACCGTGATGGCCGGTCGATCAAGTCCGTTGCAGTCGGAGGCCATGAAAGCCAACGACAAGCGCATCAGGTTAATCGGCGGGATCGACATTACGAAATCGCAGGGGGAGCGGTCAAACGCGACTTCTTCGATGAACAAGACAGCGGCTACGCCCTCGATGTCGCCCTTGTCGAAAGGCTTGTGGTGAAGGCGATGGCGATCGTGCGGCAATATGCTGGTCAGGCGGTCGTTCGTGTTGGGCTGACCCAGTTTCCCGCTGGCGTGGGAGTCAAAGGAACCGGCGGATCTGAAGCCGGACCTCGTCGATGCCTGCCAAAACCTCCGCAAAGGCACGGCGATGTTCGCCAAGGTTCTGAGGATCGTTGCGAAATGTTCTGGCAACCCCACGAACAAAGATGTCTTTCCTCAGATCTTCGAGGATGCGGTGTATGCATGGAAGACTGGCGAGTTCGACGGTGTCGGCGTGTTTCGGGCGGAGGATCCGGAAACAGCGTGACATTGGAGAATGCGACGCCGCCTTCCGATGATCCTGTTAATGGCGATGCCAGTCCGGAGCGCCCAAAGCTCTGAGCAAGGCCAAGGTGTTGGATCGGCAGAGATGCGGATCGATCTTTCAAGGATTGGCGGAAAATGAACCTTCACTCTGGCAATGCATATCGCGTCAGAATGGCCTCATCCCCTTCAATGGTGACCTCGACCACTTCGTTTACGAGATCCTGTGTTTCTGCGAGTTCCTGCAGAATGAGCGCGAACAATTCCCGTTGTTGCACCGGCAGGACTTGCGGAACGATGATCAACAGGCCGGCATGCAGATCCTCTTTGCTATAGAGTTTTCTGAAGTCGCGAGCATTGTTCGTCACGAAGGTGAAATCTCCCGCAACGATCCGAGGCATCAGATCCCAATCGGCCTCGCCGCTTAAACCCAGCCAATTCACGTGAAAGCAATCGTGGCCGTGATCTTGAGCCACGGCCACGAGCGACGTGTGCAGGCATTCATCGATGAGGAATTTCACGAAGCCGTGCCTGAGGGTTTTCGTGTACTGGCGACGCCGAGAGGCAAACGGTTCACCGACTTCACTTTCAGGCCCTGTTCTGACAGCTTGCGAGGCCGCCCCCTGGCAGGGTGGGCAGCGACCCAGATTTCGGCGAGATCCACCATGCGCGCTGTCAGAGCCGGATAGCCCTCAACGATCTCGTCGGTGCTGGCACCTTGCTGTTTCATCGCAGCGATTGTCCTGACTGGAACGCGGGTGCCTTTGAAGACCGGCTCGCCGCCAACCACACCTTTGACGCTATGGATAATCTTGTCCGCTTCCCGGAGCGCCTCGCTACGTGCTGCCAGTTGCTCCCTTGCTCTGGCAACATCAACGATCAGATAGTCGTCCGCTCTGACAGTGGCTGCATTGGGATTCTCGTCGATCGTATCGAATAGACGCTTGCGACGCTCCGCTGACAGGATCGATCCGACGCCATACCAGAGCTTCAAACGAAGCAGATCATCATCTGTGAGCGCTCGGACGGAGCTGTGTGACAGTCGCGTCGAGAGGATGCGCTTGTCGATGGCGTTATGGACCGATTTGATGCCGATCTCACTCACGGCTGCCGCCTCGGCGGGTGTGTATTCACGAACGGCGCTGGCCATAATCATTCTCCTTGTGCAGAATATATATAGCAAGTGACGCTTGGCGTAAAGGTCGAGCTCTGAAACTCTATTTGCGACGGCTCGGAAAATAGAATTATTCTGGTGAAGGTCGCGACTCCGCTGCTCTGCTCGTCAGTCTCAACAGCTGACATGTTTGGCTCCGGCGGCGATCGCTTCAGCAATTCCGACGCTTCGACACCCAGGACTGTCGATAAGCGATCCACGACGTCGATGCTGGCGTTGTAGACGCTGCGCTCCAGAGAGCTGATATAGGTGCGATCAATATCTGCGCGGTGCGCAAGCTCTTCCTGGGACAGGCCTTTTGCCAGCCGCGCAGCTCGCAGATCTTGCGCAAACCTCTCGAATCTCCATGGTCGAGAGAACAGCGGCTTGATGAGTATTCTCTACAAGGAATCGGTGGTGGGATGTTGAGTGAACAGCATTCCGTTGTTGAATGCCTGGCAATCAAAATGGCACTAAGATGCCGTCTTAGGGGTGACTGACGTGCGAATGGTCGTGTTAACCGATACTAAGGGACCGTTCTGGTTCGGACCGGTGAGGAATGAAGTTTGAGGAGAAACGGTTGAACGATCTGGGCTCATCCGATGCGAAGGGCGAAAAAGAGGAAAGTCGGTTTCGCTTCAGTTCAATGCTGCCGCCAGCACCAAGATATGAGCCGCAGCCGCCATTTCGACGGAAATAGCGTCCGGCGTAATATTCATATAGCTGCGCCGGGTGCCCGCCACAGTTCCCCCATTGGCAAAAATCTCGACAACGCCCCGATCATGGATGATGCGCAGGTCAATCAGATCTGTTGTCGCGACCCCATATCGGATCGAACCATCATCTTGCGGCAGGTGCACCGATATCTGTTTGTCTGCGATAAAAACGGCAAATGACAATTCACCCGATTGAGTGGCTACAATCTTAATATCGGTCAGATTACCGCTTACCCGGATGTCGACCGGCGACGCCGGCAGCGCATAGTTACCAGCCTGACGAGCATCTATCACGACGTCGTGGAAGGCAGCTTCGGCCTCTTTCACTGGCTTCATGCAGATCCTTTTGCGGTCATCCAGGAAGAGCTCTCTCGGTAGAGACAGTTCACCCGAATACGGCGAGGCAACAGGTTTTCGGAATTCCCAATTGAAGAGCCATGCGAAGGCAATCTGCCTGCCAGCCGTCGATAGACTTTGCATGGCATAGAAGTCAGTCCCGAAATCAAGGAGTTGCAAGGCGTCAGAGTCAGGAATGAAACGATCGTCAACGAAGTCCCCGACGAGCCCGTAAAGCAGATTATGCCGGCCGCTTTCAGGGTCGAGGTGCCCGACAAAACCCATGATCAGTACCCATTTACCATCGATCGGGAAGAAGTCCGGGCATTCGACCGCCCTGGCGCCTTGGTCCCGAAAATGGCCGGGCGCACGATAGAGGGGACCCAAGTAGGTCCAGTCGAACAGATCGTCTGAACCATAGAGTAAAACCGCCGGGTCGCCATGAATGGAGGCGCCGAGCACCATACGGTAGGCGTTGGCTGCGTCGTCCCACCATACCTTTGGATCGCGGAAGTCGTGCTCGACACCGTCGGGACGCTGCTCCAACACCGTCACAATGCCTTCCGCCTTGATCATCCGCCGATCTGGGCGCGCTATTTTCTGAATTTCCCGATAACCCTTGAAAAGGTCATAGGCGGGCAGGCGCTCGGTGTAAAAGAACATCAAGCTTCCATCTCGATCCCGAAAGGCGTTGCCGGAGAATGCGCCTCCTGTGGCGCCGAGACGCCACAGGTTCTGTTCTGGATGCAAAAATACCGGCATGTGAAGCCAGTTGACCAGATCGCGGCTGGTCGCATGTCCCCAGTGCATCGGTCCCCAATCACTGCCGCGGGGATGGAATTGATAAAAAAGGTGCCATAGCTCGCCGATCTTGCAGAGACCTACGGGGTCGTTCATCCAATGTCGAATTGGCGAGAAATGAAGCGCAGGACGATCCGGATCGGACCGAAGCCAATCTTCAATTTCCGCACCGGTGCGTTGAAGGATCCCTTTTTCCGAAAATTCAAACACTGTTATACCGGTCTCGTTCACGGTTTGAGGCTGATACCCATAGGCCCAAAGAACAGCGCCCGGCGCATTGGTGACAATGGTGACCTCGCAAGCTTCCCTGTGGTGATACTTGAAAAACTCCGGATGGATGGCAAATGACGGAACCTGCCAAACCGTTTTCCCATCAATGTTGATACGAAAAAAGCCGTTGCCCGCGGCCCAAAATTCCAAGCGGTACCCCGAGGGTAGGAATAGGTTTTGCTTCATCAACGGGCCATCTTCCCGTTTTCCATTTGGTTCGCCATGAATACAACTCCGAATAGTCACTGAATTTTCGACAGACGGTCTAGCTACGCTCGGTCTACATTGAAACCCTGCCGACTATTGCCCAGGAACTGGAGTGCCCCTAAATGCATTCATTGTTCTGTCCATCTCAACCTGTTCGTCATTGCCTGAATCTAGGACTGTATTCCGTACAGACCCCTTTTGCACCAGTACTGCCGTTACTTCGAGCGCCTTCAAATTGTTAGTTGAAAGCAATGCGCCCACTTGTGTTGAAAAACAGGCACTGTTTGGTGCATCATTGATTTGAGATATTTCGGTTGTGGCCACAATGTGATTATTGGCTATGTAATTGCCGCTACCGGAAACCACATTAATTATCACAGGCTTTGCGGCGAGAGGCTTGATATATTGAGTGTCTATTGTTTCCGAAATGTGGTTCGCGATTACCGAATTGTTGCTGCCATCAATTTGCAAAAGTCCGAACAGATCATCCAAGCCGTTATCGTACTTCTGCATGGGCGCCCATGGCTCGCGATCTCGCAAAAAGTGATTTGAGGAGACCAAGTTCTCGCAACAGCTAGCAGCAAAAACCAACATTCCGGGATAAAAGGAATGGAATCTATTTCCTGTGATCGAGGAACGCACCACGCCGGAAAAATACACACTGCTAGCGCCTCGAGGGAATACGTTGTTTGAGGATACTAAAATGCCCCCACAATTTTCAGCGTAAATGGAGTGTCCCCTATATCCGGCTCCGACAAAATTATTTGCTATTCTTGAGGCCTGCCCCATACCTTTCAATTCGATACAGTTGCCGCACTCTGCAATGAAATTGTTATCTATCGCCAGCGCATCTGCATCATGAACAGTAACTCCATGCTCCAGATAGATAAGACCCATCCCCGTTATTCGGAATGAGTCATTGGCGCTGCCTACATAGATTCCCGTTTTGCCATTCTTGTATGTATTTTCTGCATCATTTTGCCCCGACCCATCGTCAATGAAGTGCAGGCCGTCGATGCAAAAGTCAGCAAACTCCACAGAGCTTAACCGAGGATTTCCGGTGCGCTTAACATAAAACGCGGCTCCAGCAGCCTCACCGTCGGCGGCCCCTGGAGAAATGTCCACAAGTATGCGACTTCCGCCCGGCCACACTTCGTGCCAGTGTGCCAGCTCGGTTGCGGGTGTGTTGAAACGGATGCTCGAAGACGTAAAACCATGTCCAGAGCCCACAATTTTCAGATAGCTCACGTCTATAACGACTTGAGTGATAAGGCGATAATCGCCTGGCGGTATATAGATAACTGCTCCAGGTTTTCCGCCATCATTTAGATCGGAACCCGGTTGCCTGCTTTTAATATCCGCAATCATGCTGTTGATGACCGCTCCAATATCCTCATAGGGGTTCCCTCCGGGATACTTTGTTACGTCGTAACAGTTTCCGCTAACCATTGTTAATGTCTCCTCGGACATTCTTACTCCACAGCGAGAGTAAACTGATGTTCTTGATTGGCTTGTTGCTCGCAAGCCGCCTGGGGAAATGCGTTCAACCAGCTCTCTGTTTGAGTTTGGAGCAAGACTAGCTGGAGATCCGAAAGGGTTGCGGGCGACTGGTGGCGATAGATGGGCTAGTCATTCTTGTTTTTCTCCTGGCTATACAATCACCAGATGCTGGTGCGGGTGTCCGGTTCAAAGAAGTGAAGTTCTTCGGCATCGACAGCGATGCGCGCGATGTCACCTGCGCGTACTGTGCTCTTCGGAGAAAAACGGGCTACAGCAGCTTTTTCGTCGCCGATGTCGGCGACGGCGTCCGGGTCGCCAGCATCCACCCAGGGTGCGTCGATATTCAGATGCACCATGGATTCAGAACCTAGCGCCTCAACAAGAGTGATCGGGGCCGAGATCTCGGCCGAAGAAGGCCGGATTGCGGCGTCGTTCATGTGCTCGGGCCGGATACCGACAATGACCTGACGGTTAGACGCACCGTTGAGCGAGGGGCGGTATTCGAAAACCCGTCAGGGATTTCGAAACTGTTGCTGCCCAGGGTCAGCGTCCTTCCATTCAGAACGGCCTCGTGCAAGTTCATCGAGGGCGATCCGATAAAGGCGGCGACAAAGACATTGTCAGGGCGATTGTACAGGTTTTGCGGTGTGTCGACTTGCTGCAGCACGCCGCCTTTCATGACGGCTACGCGGTCACCCATTGTCATCGCCTCGACCTGGTCGTGCGTCACGTAGATCGTGGTCACATTCAGTTTTCTTTGCAGGCTGGCGATCTCGGCGCGCATCTGCACGCGCAGCTTGGCGTCGAGGTTCGACAACGGCTCATCCATCAGGAAGGCCGCTGGCTGGCGAACGATCGCTCGTCCCATGGCGACACGCTGGCGCTGGCCTCCGGAAAGCAGCGCCGGCTTGCGGTCGAGCAAAGTCGTCAGTTCGAGGATGCGTGCGGTTTCGTCTACGCGACTGGCAATCTCGGTCTTCGGCAGGCCTGCCATCAGCAAGGGAAAGGCAATGTTTTCCCGCACTGTCTTGTGCGGGTAGAGCGCATAGGACTGGAAGACCATGGCAATGTCGCGATCTTTAGGATCGACATCGTTGACCAACCTGTCGCCGATCCTGAGTTCACCGCTAGTAATGCTCTCCAGGCCAGCGATCATCCGAAGTGCTGTCGATTTCCCACATCCGGACGGGCCGACGAACACCATGAACTCACCGTCGCGGATATCGAAATTCAGATCCTGGAGCGCGTGAAAGCTGTTTCCGTAAATCTTATTGATATTGCGCAGCTCTATGCCGGCCATGCTTCTGCCTCCCTCATCCCTTTACAGCGCCGAAAGTCAGGCCGCCGACGATCTGTTTTTGCAGTGCGAGCGTTACGATGATGACGGGCAGCGAATAGAGCACGGCCGCCGCGGTCATCGCGCCCCAGGCAAGGCCGTAGACTGAATTGTATTCGGCGATGACGATCGGCGCCGTCTTGGTCGCCTCTGACGTCAACAGAAGTGCGTAGAGAAACTCGTTCCAGCTCGTGATGAAGGTGAAGAGCGCGGTTACGGCTATCCCACCCGTCATGACCGGAAGAATGATCCTTCGAAAGGCCTGGAATCGCGTGCAGCCATCCATGCGCGCAGCTTCTTCAAGCTCTTTCGGCACACCTTCGAAGAAGGCGGACATAAGCAGCAGCGCGAGCGGCACAGCAGCCGATGTGTGAGCAAGGACCAGGCCAGGAATCGTGTCGAGCAAGCCCATGGACTTTAGAAGCTGGAACAGCGGCACACCCAGCGACACCGACGGCACCATGCGCGTGACCAGTGCGAAGAGGAGGAAAAGTGTCGTGATCCGGCGCTGGTACTGGGTGGCGACGTAAGCAGCGGGAACGGCCACAAGTAGCGAGAGTGCGGTCGTGAGCACCGCCACGGTGAGGGAGTTGACGAAGGCTCTCGGCAAGGTGGAGGACCGCAGGACCTCTCGAAAGTTCTCGAACGATACGACGGCGGGAAAGAAGCTAGGCGGGATCTGCTGGACATCGGCCGCCGGCTTGATCGAAGTCATGAGCAAATAGATGTAGGGTAGCGCGTAGGACAGCACGAGCACGAGAGCTGCGGCGTTGATCACGACTCCACCGATATTGAGGCGGGGAGTTCTATGCATGGACTGGCCTCCATATCTTCCAATAGGCAATTGCGGCCAGAAACATCATGACGATAAGGAACAACGCGCCTGATGCGGATGCCTCGCCGAGGTCACCAAAACGAACCATGCGTTGGTAGATATTCATTGAGAAAACTTCGGAGGCGTGGCGGGGACCACCCTGCGTCTGTATCCAGATCAGGTCGAACGTCTTCGCCGCATCCACGCCGCGCACGATCACGACGACCGCGATCACCGGCCGCATCAGCGGCAGGGTTACATGCCAGAACCGCTTGAGCGCATTCGCTCCGTCGATCCTTGCCGCCTCCAGCAGATCCTTTGGAATGTTCGTTAAGCCGGCATAAGAGACGAGCGCCACAAAGGAGGTCGTCAACCAGATGTCGGCAAACGAGACCGAGTAGATAACGATATCCTCACTGGACAGCCAGGCGATCTCATTGGGGTCGCCAATGAGCCCTAATGCAGCCAGCCCATAGTTCAGAATGCCGATATTGCCGACCAGAAGAAACCGCCACAGCAGGCCCGCGACGATAGGCGGGACCATCAACGGCAGAGCGAAGATTGTGCGGTGCCACCGTGAATCCCCAGCCATGGCCGAAAACAGCAGCGCGGCACCAAAACCGAACGTGAATTCGAAGAACAGCGCGAAGACCGAATACTGAAGGGTCCGCAGAGCGCTCTGCGCGACACGTTTCGACGTCAATGCGTCGACATAGTTCTGCAGCCCGACCCATTCGCGTATATGGGGTGTGATCGTATCGACCTTGAAAAAGGAATCGAATACCAGGAGCCCGACTGGGTAAGCGACCAGCACACCGAGAATGGCGACCGCGGGCGCAAGCATGCAGAGCACAAATCGGTCTTCACCCGACATGTCCGTCTCCGAAACTGATGATGCGAGTGGCATCTTGTTCCTCCCGCGATGTGGAAGACGGTCAGGACTAGTTGAGGATGTCCTCGATCGTTTCCTTGGCTTCCGTCAGGACCTCGCCGACATCCCCCTTACAGGTCAGCGCCTGCTGCATGGCGGGCAGCACAGCTTCATCGACGATTTCCTGATATTTTTCATTGATCGGCCGGCCCTGGGTCGCAGGCGCGCTCAGCGTCTCAAGAAGCGGAGGGAAGTGCTCATAACCGAGCTTGCCTGAATAGCTCCGATAGGCGGAATTCGCAGCAGCAAGGCCGAGGGGAGCTTCGATGCCCAGGGCATTATTGGCGATGGCAAACGAGATGAATTTTTTCGCCGCGTCCTTGTGATGGGAGGTCGAGGGAACGACGTTGTACCAAGGGCCGGGAACAGCTGCGATCCCGGCGTCGCCGGCCAGCATCGGCACCACGCCGACCTTGCCGCTGACCTTTGAATCCGGAGGCGTCATCTTGTAGGCATGCGCCCAGAACTTCATCATGGCTGTTTTGCCCTGATAGAACAGGTTCTGCGCCTCACCCCAGCCGATTTCGTTCACATTTTCAGGAACGGAATGATCAATGCAGTGCGGCGCGATGTAGAATTCAAGTGCCTTTTTGTGCGCCTCATTGTCGATGATGACTTGGCCGTCCTTGTCGAGGATCACCCCTGGCGAACCGGTCTGCAGCACATGCGCCATCCATTCCTCTGAAAACGTGCCGATGGTGTCGGTGCCCCAGAAGTCAGTCTTTCCGTCGCCGTCAGTGTCACGCGTGAAGAATTTCGCAATGTCGCGCCACTGCTGCCAAGTTTTTGGCGGCGCGAGAGGATAGCCATATTTTGCCTGAAAAGCCTCCTTTTCCTCCGCCTTATCAAACAGATCCTTACGATAGAACACGATCTCGGCATTGGCCCAGGCAGGCATACCGATCAGTTTGTCACCGACCTTCGCGTCGGCAAGCAAGACAGGCGGTAGATCCGAGCGAACCGCATCGGTGAAAAGCGCCGAGAGATCCTCGACGTGGCTTGCGAACTTCGCATTCCAAACGACGTCGATCGTCACGACATCGAACGCGGAAGAGCCTGAGGCGATTTCGGCTGAGAACTTGTCAAACACACCCTGATAGGGAACGACGGTGAAGTTCACCTTGATGCCTGTTTCGGCGGTAAACTTCTCGGCGACTGCCTTCTGCAACATTTCGCCGCCGCCTTCCACCAGAATGTTGATGGTTTCGGCATTGGCGCAGGCCGCCATGAAAACAAGCGCAAGTGCGCTGGTACCAAGCAGTTTCTTCATCGCTTCCTCCCTTTTGGCTCGCTGCATTTGCAATAAGCCCTCCGAATTGAGGGGAAGATAATCTCCGCATGACGACGTTGTCAACGTAGAATGTCGACGTTGTCAGAAAAATATGTCGACGTTGTCATGCGCTTGCTTTAAAAGGAACCCAACAAGGAGAGAAGCGGGCATGGTCAGCATCGTCAGCGTCGCGAAAGTGGCGGGGGTTTCGAATAAAACTGTCTCTCGGGTCATAAACGGCGAACCCTATGTGACCGGGGAAACAAGAGAGAGGGTAGAAAAGGCCATTCGAGACCTCGGATACGTGCCGAACATGGCCGCGCGCCTCATCCGCTCAAGTCGCTCCAACACATTTGGCATCATGACCGACTATGTCTCAACCACTCCGTATTCCGTCGACATCGTGCGCGGAATTCAGGACTGGGCGAACGCAAACGGGAAAACCATCCTGATGGCAAATACCGGAGGCTCCTCGGAACGAGAAGTTGAAATTTGGAAAATGTTCCAATCCCATCGGATTGACGGCGTTCTCTACGTCACGATGTACCATCGCATCGTGGATCCCGAAACCGGCGATGTCAGTATCCCAACAGTGATGATCAACTGTCGACCCCAAACGAGCGAATTGTTGCCGTCGATCGAGCCCGATGACTTTCAGGGTGCGCGAGATCTTACCCGCTATCTGCTTGAGCGGGGTCATCGAAAGATCGGCTATATCCGGCTCAATCCCATTTTGTTGGGGGCGGAACTGCGCCTCGATGCTTTCCGCAAAACCACCGGAGACTTTGGCCTTGCGGAGAGCGACCTAAGTATCCGTCTAGGCATGGAAGGACCGGTTGGAGCGGAGAAGAACTACGTTTTTGCCGCTGCGACAGAGATGCTACAACAAAAGGATCGACCGACTGCAATCATGAGCGGCAATGACGAAATGACGATCCAAATCTACATTGCGGCAATGGCATTGGGTCTCCGCATCCCCGAGGATGTCAGTATTGTCGGCTTTGACGATTTCCGGACGGTTTCCCTGGCGCTGAAGCCGGAACTGACCACTGCGGCCTTGCCTTATTACGATTTAGGTCTGGAAGGGGCGGAATTGTTGAATAGCGTGGTGGCGGGAAGCAAGGCTCGTCCGAGCAGTCGCGTTATGCCCTGTAAACTGGTCGAGCGAACATCAGTGTGCTCCTTATAATCTGATTTCCAGAACCGAGAACGTCTGGTCGAGCGAGCAATTCGGCCTGATTTCTCAGCGCGTAAGCGGCAAGGATAAAGCGGTGGTTATCGGGATTTGGTGGCACTTGGTACGTCTTCAGGCTGATAAAAAGCGACCACTACGCTGCTTGGCGAGCCAAGTTCCACAAAAAGCGTTATGCCCCATAAAGCTGTAGGGGCTATTTAGTAATGCGACAGTTGGGCCAGTTAGAGATGCGACAGTCTCGCCTCTCGACGTTCTGGTCAATGCCAACGTTGGGAGCAAGGATGACGACCTCCAGTCTGGTCGAGACCATGAGCGGTCGGAGTCGTCATGTCCTGTTTGATCACCATGTCGCAGAAAGACATGTAAGGGCATTCGCCGCTCTACGTTCTCTGTCTCTCAGGCCTTAGCGGCTGCCCGCAACTGGCGTTTCCAATTGCCAATTGCGCGGGGAACGTTTCGCTCTCCTTTTTCGGCGCACGGAGCGTCGACAAGACGCTTGTCAATGTGGTTAAGCGGCTTCTGTAATACGCATCAGTCCGTCACATTAAATAGTCGTCAGAAGCTTGAGGTTCGCCGCAATCGTCGAAGCCTCGATGCCGAGCGACGGGAGAGATCTGCTGCTCGCGGTGAGGCTTTTTTCAGTCAATGGAGGTAGAGCGGCTGACGCTCCCTTCCGGCCAGCGTCGGAATACGGCGCTCGCATTGACCCCGCCAAAGCCGAAACCATTTGAGATCGCGTATTTCATTTCCACCCGCCGCGCTTCGTGCGCCACGAAATCGATACCGTCGGCTTCCGGATCTGGCGCATTCAGGTTGAGGGTCGGCGGTGCGATCTGGTTCCTGAGTGCCATGATCGTGAAGATTGCTTCCAGCCCACCGGCCGCACCAAGCAGATGTCCTGTCGCTGATTTCGTCCCGCTGACAGCAATGGCATTATTGGAACCGAACACGCTCTTGATGGCTCTGATTTCGCCGAGATCGCCGACCGGTGTCGAGGTAGCGTGCGCGTTCAGATGGCCGATTTCGCCCGGCTTTATTTCAGCCTGCGCAATGGCGATCTCCATGGCCCTGCGCGCACCATTGCCGTCCTCGGGACCCGAGGTGATATGATGTGCGTCGGCTGTTGTGCCGTACCCGACGAGTTCGGCACTCGGGGTGGCGCCACGAGCAAGGGCATGGCTTAGAGCCTCGATGACAAGTACGCCGGCTCCTTCGCCCATGACAAAACCGTCGCGTGACCTATCAAAAGGACGAGATGCGCGAACGGGCGCCTCGTTGAAGCCAGTTGACAACGATCTCGCAGCGGCAAAGCCGCCGAGACTGACGATATTCATACAGGCTTCCGTTCCGCCGCATATAGCGATGTCGGCTTCATTGGATCGGATAAGCCTGGCGGCATCGCCGATCGCCTGAACACCGGCAGCGCACGCGGTTACCGGCGCGCCGAGGGGGCCTTTGAAGCCATGGCGGATCGAGACTTGTCCCGCTGCGAGGTTGACGAGAAACGACGGTATGGTGAACGGCGAAAGACGACGGACACCGCGTTGATCGACCGTGCGAACCGCTTCGGTGATTGCAGGAAAGCCGCCAATGCCTGACGCGATGATCGTCGCGGTTCGCAATCGGTCTTCGTTCGAGGCCGGCTTCCAGTTTGCCTGAACGAGCGCCTCTTCAGCGGCTGCCAGTGCGAAAAGGATGAACCGGTCGACCTTGCGTTGGTCCTTCGGAGCCAGGACCGTGTCGGGATCGAAGCCGCCTTCAGGATCCTCAGCGAACGAGGGGACCACTCCCCCAATTTTCGACGGGAGGTCTCCGACGACATCGTCCCCCAGTCGCCGAATACCGCTCTGACCCGCGAGGAGGCGCGACCAGGAAATACCGACATTCGCTCCAAGGGGGCTTACAGCTCCCATTCCTGTAACAACGATACGACGCATAGGTTTTCCGCCTGTGTTTTCTCTGAAATTAGGTATGCTTCCAGACTGCTGGCCGGCGAAGCGGCCAGTACCAGTTCTCAAAACATGCAGTTTGTTTAGACTCCCGAGAGCTTTATTCGCCCTGCATTCGGTCTATAGAAGAGCTCGGAGCCGTAACCTGGCCGGATAATCGAATCCGCGATCAAGCCTCAGGGCGACCGACAGCTCTTCAAGCATCACCTTCACCGCCTGCAATGCGCCTGACCTCGCCAGCGGCTGCGTCGAGGATGTCGCGCGACAAATTCTCTTCCTCGATGAGGCGGGACAGCGTGACAGCACCCACCATAAGAGACAGTATCGTCATTGCCTTACCGCTGGGGCCGGAGCCCTTGGCTTCGTGCATCAGCTCATCCAGGACCTCAAAGTGAGCTCGGATCCCATCCTCGAATGGCCGCCGAACCTCTTCACTTTGCCGCGCCGCGTCCGCTCCCAACGCCACCAAAGGACAACCGTCAGCCTTTTCGCCACGATGGTCGGGGGATAGGTAAAACGCCATGACCGCTTCAAGGGGATTGGAATTGTCTGCAGCCGCTGCTGACCATCTGCGTGTGGCGCTTTCCATCGCACGCCTGGAGGCCTGCGCTGCAAGATCGTCCTTCGATGAGAACTGCTTGTAGAACGCGCCTTGCGTCAGGCCGGCACCTTTCATCAGATCCTTCAGGCCAATCCCGTCGAAACCATGCTCGCGAAACAGACGGCTTGCGACGTTGATCACCGTTTCGCGATTTTCCTCAGCCTGTACGCGGCTCACTCTCATGTCGACCTCCAGTTAGATTTCATTTGACATCTATATCTTAAATAGAGTTAGATCGCAATCTAATTCATGCAGATTATTCGTCAAGAAGAGACCCTAAGATGAAACGCAAGCACGCCCTGACCTTTGTGAGCCTCGTGGCAGTGGCCGCTGCCGCCGGCTTTTTCCTCGTTTCTGAAACGACCGAACGGAAAGCCGAAGCTGCAGATCCGAGGACGGTTGCACCGCTGGTAAGGGTGGCCGAGGCGAAAAAGACTGGTACGGCGGAACGGTCGTTTACCGGAAATGTCGCTTCGCGAGTACAGAGCAACCTCGGGTTCCGGGTTCCGGGCAAGATCGTCCAGCGGCTGGTCGATGCGGGTCAGCAGGTGAAACGAGGCCAGCCCCTGATGCGTATCGATGAAACGGATCTTCAACTCGCCCTTACGGCGAAGCGCAATACGGTTATCGCAGCGCGAGCTGTCTTGATCCAGGCACAAGCCGACGAGAAACGCTATGCCGCGCTCGTGAAAAATGGATTGGCCGCAACCCCGCAGCGCTATGAACAGGCGAAAGCGGCCCTCGATACGGCGTCGGCCCAGCTTGCCGCGGCTGAAGCGGACGCCAAGGTTGCAGAAAACGAAGCCGCCTACACGGTCCTTCTTGCAGATTCGGATGGAACAGTCGTCAATACGCTTGGAGATCCCGGACAGGTCGTGGCCGCGGGCCAAACGGTGGTTCAACTCGCGCAGGCTGGGCCGCGTGAAGCTGTCGTCTGGCTACCTGAGACTTTTCGGCCCGATATAGGATCCGAAGCGGAGACCAGTGTCTATGGAGGCAACGGGCTCAGCGGAAAAGCCCGCCTACGACAGATTTCCGACGCCGCCGATCCGCAAACACGGACTTACGAGGCGCGCTACGTTCTCGATGGCGCTGCCGCCTCAGCCCCACTCGGCTCGACGGTGACGATTAAAATCCCGGACGCGGACAGGCAGTCGGAGGTCGCTGTTCCGGTAGGTGCCATCCTGGACGATGGTAGCCGGACAGGTCTGTGGGTTGTCAACAACGCCACTTCCACTGTGAAGTTCACTCCGGTCGAAATCAAACGGATCGGCGAGGAGACGGCATTTGTCACCGGCATTGGAATCGGTGAGCAGGTTGTCGCTCTGGGCGCGCATCTTCTGGAAAATGGCGCGGCTGTCAGGATTGCCTCGCAGCAAGAGGTGGCAAAGTGATGAGCTTCAATCTCTCCGCCATCGCCGTTCGCGAACGCGCCATTACCTTCTTCTTTATCGTTCTGTTGGCTGCCGCGGGAGCTTATGCATTCGTCAAGCTAGGACGCGCCGAGGATCCCTCCTTCACCATCAAGACCCTGACGGTCACTTCAGTTTGGCCGGGCGCCACTGCGCGTGAAATGCAGGACCTTGTCGCCGAACCTCTCGAAAAGCGCATCCAGGAACTGACTTATTATGACCGTGTCGAGACAACGACACGACCAGGCTACGCCTTTCTGACCGTTACGTTAAAGGATAGTACGCCACCCGGTGCGGTCGAGGAAGAGTTCTATCAGGCTCGCAAAAAGCTTGGCGATGAGGCTCGAAATCTCCCTCCAGGCGTCATTGGTCCCTTTGTTAATGATGAATATTCTGATGTGAGCTTCGGCCTTTATGCGCTGAAGGCGAAGGGGATGCCGATGCGAGACCTCGTGCGGCAGGCGGAGGTCATCCGTCAGGATCTCCTGCATGTTCCGGGCGTCAAGAAAATCAACATCCTCGGGGAGCGCCCCGAACAGATCTTCGTCGAACTTTCCTATGCCAAGCTCGCGACACTTGGGATATCGGCCCAGGATATCGCCGCAGCTTTGCAAAGACAGAACACAGTCACGCCAGCCGGCTCGATCGACACGCGTGGGCCACAGGTCTTCATCCGTTTCGACGGAGCCTATAACAGCGTGCAGGCGATTGCCGATACGCCGATCGTGGCGGCTGGACGGACGCTGAAGCTCTCCGATTTAGCGGATGTGCGGCGCGGGTATGAAGATCCGGCGACTTACATCATCCGCCATGAGGGCGAGCCGACAATCATGCTGGGTGCCGTGATGCAACAAGGCTGGAACGGTCTTGATCTCGGCAAGGCACTTGAAGCGCGGTCCGCCACGATCGCGCAGACACTGCCGCTGGGCATGACGCTCACCAAAGTCAGCGATCAGGCCGTCAACATCGACGAGGCGGTCGGCGAATTCATGCTCAAGTTCGCAATGGCGCTTGGCGTCGTGCTGTTCGTAAGCCTAATCGCTCTGGGCTGGCGCGTTGGCATTGTTGTGGCGCTTGCTGTGCCGCTGACGCTCGCCGTCGTCTTCCTCATCATGCTGCAAACCGGCCGGTTCTTCGATCGTATCACGCTCGGCGCGTTGATCCTTGCGCTGGGCCTTCTCGTTGATGATGCCATCATCGCGATCGAGGTGATGGTGGTGAAGATGGAGGAGGGCATGGACCGCGTCAAGGCGGCCGCTTATGCCTGGAGCCATACGGCGGCGCCGATGCTGTCCGGCACCCTGGTCACAATCATCGGGCTGATGCCCGTGGGCTTCGCCAGATCGACCGCCGGTGAATATGCCGGCAACATCTTCTGGGTCGTGGGATTCGCCCTGATCGTCTCCTGGATCGTCGCGGTGACCTTTACGCCATACCTCGGGGTGAAGATGCTGCCCAACATCAAGCCGGTCGAGGGCGGTCATCACGCCATCTATGACACACCGAACTACCGTCGCCTGCGCTCCCTCATCGAGTTCGCTGTTCGCCATAAATTCATGGTGTGCGCCGTGGTCGGTATCACGATGGCTGTCTCGGTCGTCGGGATGGGGGGCGTCAAACAGCAGTTCTTCCCGACATCGGATCGGCCCGAGGTGCTGGTCGAAGTTCGCATGCCCGAGGGTACGAGCATCGAAACCACGACAGCCGCGGTGGAGAAAGTCGAAGGCTGGCTGCAAACGCAGCCGGAAGTAAAAATCGTCACCAGCTATGTGGGGCAGGGGGCGCCTCGCTTCTTCTTCGCCATGGCGCCCGAATTGCCTGACCCTGCCTTCGCCAAGGTGGTCGTGCTCACTCCGGATGCCCATGCGCGCGAGGCTTTGAAGCACCGCCTTCGCGCCGCCATTTCTGAGGGGCTCGTTCCTGAGGCATCCGTGCGCGTAACGCAGCTTGTATTCGGGCCTTATACGCCATTTCCGGTCGAATTTCGGATCATGGGACCGGATCCGGATGAACTCTACAAGATTTCTGAACAGGCCCTGGCAATTATGAAAGCTGTGCCTGATGTCCGACAGGCTAACCGGGATTGGGGCAACCGAACCCCGGTGCTGCGGTTTGTCCCCGATCAGGATCGGCTCAATCTGATCGGTCTTTCACCCTCTGAGGCAGCCCAGCAGATGCAGTTACTGCTCAGCGGCATCCCTGTGACCGAGGTGCGCGACAACATTCGCAACGTCCCCGTCGTCGCACGCAGCGCAGGTGCCAACCGGCTTGATCCGTCAAGGCTCGGCGACTTCTCGCTGATGAGCAGGGATGGCCGCCAGGTCCCACTCGATCAGATCGGGCATTCGGAGATCCGGTTCGAGGAGCCGATCCTGAAACGTCGTGACCGCACGCCGGTGATCACGATACGATCCGACATCAACGAGGCGACGCAACCCCCGGAAGTCTCCCAGCAGGTCATGAAGGCACTTCAACCGCTGATCGCATCGCTTCCGGTTGGATATCGCATTGAGATGGGCGGCAACATCGAAGAATCGCTCAAGGCCAATGTCGCACTGGTTCAAGTCTTCCCGCTCATGATCGCGGCCATGTTGATCGTCATCATCCTCCAGGTGCGCAGCCTGTCAACGATGACGATGGTCATGTTGACCGCACCCCTCGGACTTGCTGGGGTGGTCCCGACGCTGCTTCTGTTTAATCAGCCCTTTGGCTTCAATGCGATTCTCGGGTTGATAGGACTGGCGGGTATCCTCATGCGCAACACGCTGATCCTGACGGAGCAGATCAAGGAGAACCAGGCGGCCGGTCTCGACGACTATCACGCTGTCATTGAAGCGACCGTGCAGCGGACACGTCCTGTTATCCTGACCGCGCTTGCAGCGATCCTGGCCTTCATACCTTTGACCCATTCGGTGTTCTGGGGATCGATGGCCTATACATTGATTGGCGGAACGGCTGCAGGCACCGTGATGATACTTCTCTTCCTCCCAGCCCTCTACGCGGTGTGGTTCCGGATCAAGCCGACGAAAGAAGAGAGCCACGGGGAGACGACTGAACGTCTGGATCCGCCGACAGCACTGGCCGCAGAGTAGGGCATCTCGTGTGCAAGACGACTCTCCGTTTTCCGGTGACCGTTCGGCCCGGACGCGTCAGGCGATTGGAGATTGCAGGTGCAGCCCCAGACCGTCAAGAGATGCCCGTTGTTTTGAACCTGCTGGAGACGCTATGAGGCCCCGTAGCCGTAAAGAGAGCGACGTCGACCTGTGGCGGGAGCGCATCCTCGATGTGGCGGAAGAATACTTTCGCCGCATCGGTCACCAAAAGACATCGGTGGCCGACATTGCATCTTGCCTGGGAATGAGCAGCGCCACTATCTACCGCTTCTTTCCATCAAGGGCAGCGATCAACAGGTCGATCTGCGGCCGCTTCATCGAGCAAACTACCCAGTTGGCGGACGCAGTCGCTCGGCAAGAGGCGCCGGCTCACGAGAAGCTCGAAAGTCTCTTTAACCTGCTCCATGAGGAGAGAAGAAAGAACCTCATTCAAGAGAAGCCGGTCCATGATCTGATCGTCGCTGCAACGACGGAGAACTGGCCAATCATTAGCGCCCATAGCGACCACCTGGTGGCGATCATCGAAGAAATCATCGAAGAAGGGACCGAAGCGGGCAAGTTTAGTGTCGAGGATGCAGCGAGATCTGCCCGAAGCGCGATGAACGCGTTCGTGCCTTTCTACCACCCAATCCTCGTCGAGGAGCGGGTTCGAAACGCAGAAGATGCTAAAGGGGACCTTAGTGAGCAGATCTGCTTTATCCTGAAAGCTCTCGGCGGGAATGACGAGCGTCGTCGCCTGTCCGGTCGCATCGACCGGGCCGCGCACAGGCGAGGTCTAGACAGATCCGAGTGACGTCGGCCCTCGCCGCCGCCCAGGAAAAGTCGCCGAGACCTTGGCTGAAAACGGATGCTTTCCTTACGAACTGCATCAGCGTCGAAAAGGCTCTGGAATAGATTGGTCATGGCAAGCTCCCGGGGCGGCGCGAGATTGGCCCCGTCGAAACGACGGACGTGAAGCAAAGGCGACCGGGCCGCCCGGCCGCCTTTGCCGATTACTTCGTGGTATAGCCGCCCTTGACGAGGATGGTCCGGCCGGGACGCGGATGAAGGGGACGATGTCCTCGATGTCGGTCAGGCCGGTCTTGGAGAACTTCGACAGCGCGCCGCCGTCTTGTGATAGGCGACCGCATCTTCCCCTCGGCCGGACAGAAGAACGGCGTGTCCATCGGACCCGGCCCGATAGCGGTCACGGAGATGCCGCGCTCGCCGAACTCCTTCGAGGCCGCCCGTGTGACGATTTCGGAGGCCGGCATTCCGGCGACGGTGCTGGTTGTGGAGCCGACGGGAGCCGAGACGCATGTCGTCATGCTGATCGGATCACAGACCGCAGCGATGGTGCTGCATTATCGGATCGCCTTTTCCGGGTGAGGCGATAAAAGTCGTTCCTCACTTTCCAAGACGCATCTTTTCTCATCCAAAGGGATGCGCTTGAACTGATGGATAGTCGGCACAGGAAACCGACGCGCACTGGGTATCATGCGCATGTTATTGAACGGTAAGGTTTTTGCAGGTCGATGTTTGGTGGCTCATCCAGTGCCTAGATTGTGAAGCCAGATCTTGGGGCCATTTCGCTGAAAGAGTGGCATCCAAAGCGGATGCGCGTGCCGCTGATGGCGGGGAATTTGGAAGAGGTTGGCGATCGGGCCGTGGATGGAAACGAAACGCTGAAGCTGTCGCGCTGACTTGAAGCGCTTAATGATCCTTTCCCGTCGGATCGGGCGATGAGATTTTCTGTCCGATTGTTCAGGCCCTTATGGGAACGATGCTCAACGCCGGGCATGATCTCCCGCTTCGCCGCACCGTAGGAACTGGAGCTTGCCGGTGATCATCACGCGAGGCGAACGGCCTTGTCCTTTCGGGAGCTTTCGCATCAAACGCTTGGCAGCCTTGGCATTGCGGCGGCTCTGAACCAGGACGTCAAGGTCGAAACCATCCTGATCGACGGCGCGCCAGAGCCAATGTTTCTTGCCGGCGATCGTGATCACCACCTCGTCGAGGTGCCATTTGTCACCGAGCCGGCTAGCTGATCGCTCGCCGCCACATTTTCACCAATGCCCGCTTACGGTTACGATGCCCGCCGGCCTCATCGAGCGGAATCGATGTCGAACTCAGCATGGTAACGCCACCGCTCCTCTGGGCGGCATGACGGCTGGTTCCAAACACGCGAAAGCCCGCGTTCTGCAGGGCCTCGGCTGTAGGTCTGATGTTGGGAAAAATAGGAATGGTGGAGGCAGTGTTTCAATTACCGGCCCTTGCGGTGCTCGGCCGGTCAGTTCGTTCGTCCAGCGTCGGAACAGCGCACTTGCGGTGACTCCACCGAGCCATTGGAGATCCCGTAATACATCCCCATTGGCCGGGCTTGGCTTGCGACGAAGTCGATCCCGTCGGCGGCTGGGTCCGCAGCCGCTCAGATCGAGTGTCGGCGGCGTCACCTGGTCCCTGAGCGCCCGGACTGCGAAGATGCCACCAAGCCCGCCGACGGCGCCGAGCAGGTGTCCGGTCGCCGACTTTGTTGCGCTGACAGCTCTTGCGAAATCGCGCCCGAACTTGGGCAATCGCGATCTCCCATGGCACGGCGCGCCCCTTTCGCCGTCCGTGCGACTGGAGGCGACGTGATGAGCATCCGCCGTCGTGCCCTAGCGGACGAGCTCGGCGAGCGGTTGCTCCGGGCGCAAGCGCTTGGCTCAATTCCTTGATGACTAGGATGCCGGCTCCTTCCCCATGAAGCCATCCCGCGCCATGTCGTAAGGCCTCGGCCGACGTGTCGTTAAAGACGCTGGAAAGAGAGCGCGGTACATTAATCACGGTTTCGCGGCTTTCCGCAGCCTGACTGCGACTTAAGCGCATCGTCATCTCCTTTTTTAGATTGCGTTAGTAATCTATGTTCTGTATAGAGGGTGAACGAAATCTAAAAAAGGAGATATAAGATGATCCGCAAAACCCTGAGCGCATCGCTCCTGGCCGCGCTGTTTCTTGCGACCCCGGCTTTTGCCGAGGAAGCAACCTTCGGACGCCCGATCCAAGGCGGCAGCCTGCACGAGGGACATCTCGACATGGTGGTCTACTACGTCCCGGTCGACGGCGACCTGCTGCAGGTCACCGCCACCTTCGCGCCGAAGACCGGGGGCGATCCGCTGCGGGTCGTCATGGGCCTCGCCGACGGCGACTCCGTGGCATTTTCCATGCCAGGGCATCGGGACTCGCTTTACGCGTTCTCAAGGTCCGGCAAGGAGGTGACGGTCTCGACCGAGACTGACACGCATCTGCGGGCCGACGCGATAATGCGTTGACTCGACGTGCAGACCGCAGCCTGCTTGCTGCCGGCCGCGGGTTCTTGCGTCCGCGCGGCTCGCCTCGATCACGCCATCGTCTGGAAGGAGAGGTCAAATGCTATACAGTTATTTTGTCGAGAAATCGATCCGACAGAGCTTCGACCACGTCAACAACCATCGCTGGGATGCGGCGGTGAAAGCACTCGCGCCGCATGTCCATCACCGCGTTTCCGGCGCCCACGCGCTTGGTGGTGAGCGCCACGATAAAGAAGCCGTGCGCCGCTGGTTTGAGCGCCTCGGCCGTGTCCTGCCCACTCTCCATCTCACGGTCAACCACATTTGGGTGAAGGGCTGGCCGTGGCATACCACCGTGTTTGCCCAGTGGGACGGCACCGCAACGCTGCTCAACGGCGATGCGTCGTACGTCAACCGTGGTCTCCACGTGTTCATCCTCCGGTGGGGTAGAGTCTATGCACTTGAGGAATTTTACGATTCACAAGCAGCGGCCGGCGGTCTTGGCGCCCAAGGTGCAGCTGGCCTCGAAGAAGCTGTCACCGAACAGATTGTAAGCTAGCAGAAGCGCAGCCCATCGCGTTACGTGACTGCGGGCGGGCTATCCTCCTGTGTGTTGGGGGGAGGACAGGTACCGCAGCCCCGTTTGCGCAATCGCAAAAGGCCTTCCACGAATGGAACGCCTCGCCGACGGTACTTTTCTGATAGTGAATCGCTCTGTCGGGGCGTGGCAATGTGTTGAAAATGCCGAAAGTTGGCGATAGATGAACTGCCTCTGGTTAGGATATGTTGGGGAGCTCCTTCTGGACCAACTATCGTTCATCTCGATCAGTGACCATAGTTGTCCGGCCATTGCTATTCCTTCCTTCGTATCTTTATCGACAGTCGGAGCGAGACCCGAAAACGCGTGTATGAGACTTGATGATTTTGATTTGATCGAGATGCTATGGGGGACGGTATTAAGATAGCTGCGCCGTGTGCCGCAAAACCGCTCCCACCATCCACGAAAATCTCGATAACACGTCTGTCGTGGATAACGCGTATATCTGCGTCGGGCAGAACGCCTATATCCTGGATCGAACCATCGTCTTGCGGCAGGCGCACCGAAATAGCTGACCCCTCGACAGAAATGGCGAACGACAATTGACCTTTCTGCGCTGCTACGATCGTCGTTTCGTTGAGATCACCTTGCAGCCGGATATGCACCGGCTCCGCCGGGAGAGAACAGCTTCTGCGTCGTGAACAAGCGTGTTGCAAAAGGCAGCTTCGATCTCTTCGGCCGGCTTCATGCAAATCCTATTGTATTCATCTAGCGAAAGCTGTCGCGGTAGAGACAATTCGCCTGAGTACGGCGAACCGGCAGGCTTGCGATATTCCCAGTTGAAAAGCCAGCAAAAGCGATTTGCCTGCGGCCGGTCGAGAAGCTTTGAATCGCATAAAAGTCAATTCCGAAATCGAGAACCTGAAGGGCATCCGCGGCCGGAAGAAACCGCTCGTCAACAAAGTCTCCGACAAGCCCTTCAGCGAACCACAAGCCGCGGATTTCACGTCATAATATAGCAAGCCGGATTGAGTGCCTGCTTAAGGGGCTCCGGTTCGATTCCGGTCAAGGCGAAGCGATGAAAGACACTTTAGGTCGAGATCAATCTTGCCGGTCAGCCGAGTTCTCGCCGCCAGCCAGTCATAGAATGCCCTGCGGCTTTCCCGGTGGGCTGGCTTATCGTAATTGGGGCCGGCTTTGACATTCATCTCGGCAGGAGGCTCGATACGGATGTTGATATCTTCTGAGAAGCGATTGATGATCCGGTATCCCTTCGAGAGCGATGTGCCCCTTTCAGCTCGAACTTCATTCCCAATTGTTGCAGGCCATAAAGGCAGTGCATGATCCAGTAGTCTTTCTCGACCAACATGGGCTGCACCTTCATCTCCTCGGCGACGATACGCAGCAGGGATGCGAAATCCTTGTGGTTATGCAGGAAATCAGCCGGCATGCCTATCCGCTGTCAGTCCGTTGAAGAATCTCCGCGTACGCACCATGCCGTATTCTTTAGCGGCACGTGTGAGGGCGCTGCGGTTACCTTGTAGGGCTTGTTCCTTCACGCGGGCCAGTACCTGTTCGCGGTCCTCGGCCAGATGGTCGAGATTGTTGACCAGGTCGACCAGCAAAAACTCTTTGGTGAGGGTTTTGGGGAAGGCCGGTTTCTTGCGGAACTCGAATTCCCGCCCACCAAGCGTGAAGTTGCCGTGGCGCTTGTGGTTGTATACGACGGTTTTGTTATAGAGCTGTGTCGCTCCGACACCCAGGCTGTTGTAAGCATTGGGCGAGGTGACCAGATAACGGTCGTCCTTCAGGAACGCCTCAACGAGGGCATTATCTTCGGCGGGGGCCTTTCCAAACGCCGTCTGCTTCGGCCGGTGATAAACACCGGTCGACAATTTGATCAGATATCCTTCCGCAAGCAGCTGCTGCAGGTGCCGATCCACCGATGACGACCATTGGGCGAGGTCCTCCCGACGGTAGACCTTGCCGGATCGCAGATGCTTTTTCTGTTCCTGTAACCTCGTCATGGGACAACTCCTGCAATCACTATACCCAAATATGTTGCTGGATGCAGTTTTCCAAATTTCATGCAATCGAGATCAGGAAATTCCTCATTAGCGTACAGTTTTATCTGTAAATTTTAATGATAACGCTGCTACATTAGATGGCGGAGTGGTCGGCATGCGCATAGGCTTGGCCGCCTCTTCCACCGGGAAAATTAAACGATTAGGAGCCTTGGCCACTTTCGTTTTTTATCATGCTTGTCAAAATCACGACCTTTGCTGGATCTCGTATGAATGAAAACAAAGAGATAAGGATCGAAACGAAGAACCGCTTATATCAGGAGTAGGCTGGCAGCACACATTCCGCCAGCCAAAAGCGCTCATACTGATGCTAAGCAGCGGCCTCCCACACTTGATTCAGAATACGGGCTGCAAGTGCCGCCTTGTCCTCCGGCAAAAACCGGCCGTAATGCTGCTGGATCATGTCCGGTGTATCTTGGATCGCGTAGCTCGCCTGTTCATACGAACCGGTCTGCTTCAGAATGTGGGTGGCAAGGACATCGCGGACATTATGCGCCCGTGGGGCAATAGCCCCTTAATGGGTTCAGTCGAAGAAGCCCGCATCCTCTTCCCTGAGATATCTCCTGGCCGCTTCGGCGTCGATATCGAGGCCCAGCCCCGGCGCTTCCAGTAGGTCCACCATACTGTCCTTCACGATCTGCGGTGGCAAGCCGACTACCAGATCCTCCCACCAGGGGTCGGTGGCGCTCGGATATTCGAACGCGATGTAATTTGCAGGCAAGGTGGCGCAGACATTGATCAACGCGCCGAGGCCTAGCAGGCCGTTGGCGGTCCCGTGCGGTGCCATCAGGATCGAGTGCATGTAGGCGTGCTCGGCGACCCATTTGAGTTCGGCAATACCGCCAACATCGGCTGGATCGGGGCCGATGACGCGCACCGCCTGCGTCTCGATCAGTTCCTTGAAATTGTGCCGCAGGTAGATCTGCTCGCCAGTGTGGATTGGCGTCGAGGTGGAAATGGTCAGTTCCCGATAGGCCTGCGGATTGACCCACGGCACATAGTCGCCGGTCAGCATGTCTTCGAGCCACATCAAATTGTACTTCTCGACCGCGCGAGCGAACTTGATCGCATCGGGCAGCATCCAGCCCGGGCCGCAGTCGAGCGCCAGGCTGACTTTGTCGCCCAGCACTTCCTTCATCGCGATCACGCAGTCGAGCATGTGATTGAAACCGCGCTCGCTGATCACGCCCTGATCCATGGCACCGTGATAGCCGGCCTTCTTCTGCATCACACCATAGTGGAAGTCCTCGACGGTGTCCTTCATGTTGGAGTGGAACGAGATTCCTTGCTTGACCATGAAGAAGTTCTGCGGCTGCTCCATCATCCATTTGACGTCAGCGGCGTAATCCTCCGGCCGGTCGCCCGTGCGTTTCTGGCGAATCGAGCCGTTGTAGACGCGCACCTTGTCCCGCACCTTGCCGCCGAGCAGTTTATAGGCGGGCACGCCCGCGGCCTTGCCGGCAATATCCCACAGCGCATGCTCGATAGCACTCACCGCCGCGCCGTACGGCTTGAAAGAGCCGCGTTGGCGGATCTTCAGCATCACTCTCTCGACGTCGGTCGGGTCCTCGCCGACCAGCGCCTCACGGAAATGCAGCACCCAGGGCTTGAGGTAGGACTTGGTGAACTCGACTTCGCCCAAGCCATGCAGGCCCTCGTCCGTAACGATGCGGACGATCGGGTGTTTGCCGATAACGGCACAGCGGAGGTCGGTGATCTTCATCTTCGGTTCTTTTCGCCTCAGCTCCAGGTACGATCCCAGGAATACTCATCGTCCCAGTGATCCGTGGGCTGCCAGATGCCGGTGACACTCGGCTGCAGATGCTGCGAGATCACCTCGTCGACGACGTCGTCAATCCCCAGGCCCGGCTTGTCCGGAACAGTGATAAAGCCGTCCTTCACGAGTGGCTTGGGAAGGCCGGTGACGATATCGTCCCACCAGTCGACATCGACAGAGTGGTATTCGAGCGCCATGAAGTTTTCAGTCGCGGTCGCGACATGTGCCGCGGCCATCGCGGCGATTGGACTTTCTGCCATGTGGATGGCCATGGCGACACCATGGTCCTGCGCCATATCTCCGATCTTTTTGGTCTCGAGGATGCCCCCGCTGGTGAGCAGGTCTGGGTGGATAACGGAGAGGCCGCCGCTCTTGAGCAGAGGCTCGAAGCCCTCCTTGAGGTATATGTCCTCGCCGGTGCAGATCGGCACCGTAGTGGCGTCCTGCAGTTGTCGGTACTGCTCAGTGTACTGCCATGGGATCACATCCTCGAGCCAGGCTGGCACGTATTTTTCAATTCGCCTGGCAAGGCGAATGCCGTTCTGCATGGAGATATGGCCGATGTGGTCGATGGCGAGCGGAATATCCATGCCGATGACCTCACGAACCTCGGCAATATATTGCTCAAGGAAGTCGAGGCCCTTGTCGGAAAAGTGGAGGCCGGTAAACGGGTGCGGGACGTTATGCAAATCGTACGCAGCGTTGCGGACGCGCCGCTCTTCAATGGTCTTCAGCGGGCCGCGGCCGGGGTGGTCGCGGTACCCTTCAAGTGAGCCGGCAGGAGACACGACCGCACCGGGCACCTCCGCGATCTGCATTAATCCCAGATCCATCTTGAGGAAGGTGAACCCGAGCTCCATGCGTTGCTTGAGGCGCCTGCCGGTCTCGGTGCCGCTCGGCACGGTGGCGTCGGTGTCGCAGTAGACGCGCACTTTCTCCCGAAACCGGCCGCCGAGCATCTGGTAGATGGGGACGCCATAGGCCTTGCCGGCAAGATCCCACAACGCGATTTCGACCGCCGATACGCCGCCGCCTTGCCGGCCGTGCCCGCCGAACTGCTTGATCCGGCGAAACAGGCGGTCGATGTTGCAAGGGTTCTCGCCAAGCAACCGGCTCTTCAGCATCAGCGCGTAGGTGGCGCTGGCGCCGTCGCGCACCTCGCCAAGCCCGACGATGCCCTGGTTGGTGTAAATCTTGAGTAGCGCTGAGGTGAAGGGCGCGCCGACAATTTCGGCTACCCGCATGTCGGTGATGCGAAGGTCGGATGGCTTGGAATGCGTGTTCACCCGATTGAGCGCCTCGTCGGCTCCATCTGCCTCTGGCATGATTTATCCTCGTTCTGGTCGGCGGGGCTCGTCGTCGCGCATGCTGAGGCGGCGCAGAGCGTTGCTAGCTAGTCCAGCTCTATCTCGTGGTTTTGAAGGTAGTCGCGGTTCATTTCAACGCCGAGACCAGGCTTGGGCGTAAGCTTGAGGCTGCCGTTCGAAACATCGAGTGGTCTGTCGATGAGGTGATCATACTTTCCCAGGTTCCACTCTGACGTTTCAAGTTTGTAGAAATTAGGAACGGTCATCATCACCTGCGCTCCCGCAATCACGTTGATCGGCCCTGCGGCGTCATGCGGCGAGACCGGGATGTAGTAGGCTTCGCATAGGGCAGAAATCTTCTTGAGTTCGGTAATGCCGCCGGTCCAGGTGACGTCCGGCATGATGTAGTCAGCGAGCTTGTTTTCGAGCACCGGCACGAAATCCCACTTCGTGTGGCCGCGCTCGCCCCACGAGATAGCGGCGCTGACCTTCTCACGGACCTGTCTGAGAGCGTTGAGGCTCTCCGGTGGACAAGGCTCCTCGAACCAGTCGATCTGACCAGCTTCCTCGAGGCTCCGACAAAGGCGAATGGCGGTGGGAACGTCGAACCGGCCATGCGCATCGATGAGGATGTCGACATCAGAGCCCGCCGTTTCGCGGATCAGAGCCGTGAGTTCGGCGGCTTCGCGCTCATCCTTGCGGGTCATGCTGCCATCGAGGTAGCCGTCCCGCTGTTCGCGAGGCTGTCCATCGGCGGTGCGGCCCTGGTGGGGGAAAGGATCGAACTTGAGCGCAGTGTGGCCGGACTCGACAATGTCTCGAATTTCACGGACCACAGCCTCTTTGCTGGTAAACTTGGCCTGGTTGGGATGGGTGTAGAGCGCGATTTCATCGCGTACCGGTCCGCCCAACAGCTCGTAAATCGGCTTACCAAGAACTTTGCCTTGGATGTCCCAAAGGGCTATGTCAATGGCGCTTACGCATTCGACTGCGGCGCCGCGACTGCCCATATAGGTGAAGCTGCGGAATATCCTGTGCCACAGATACTCGATACGCGCCGGGTCCTCGCCTGTTACAGCGGCACCGATCTGCCGCAGGATCGTGCAGAGGGCGCGATTGGCGAGCCTTGTCGTGGTGGTGATCTCTCCCCAGCCGCTCACCCCCTCGTTGGTCGTTACTTCGACGAACAGAAACTCTCCCCAATAAGAAGCATCGGATCTGATTAGCCACGGCCGAACGCTGGTGATTTTCATCTCAACTGCCTTTACTGAAGTGGTCGGGATAACGATATTCCAGACTATGTATTCTATCCTGCCCGAGCGGCGTTACGCGCGCGCATGTGTTCGAGGATGTGCCGGCCGGAGCCCTCGACATGGCGTGCAATGAGTTCGGCTGCCTCGTTCGCATTTCCCGCTTTTACATGCGCGATGAGCTCGCGATGCTCGCTAAGGATCGCGGCACGCCGGGCGAGCGTGAAGTTGAAACGCCGGCTCACGGCTCGAAGCACTTCGCGATGCTTCCACCAAAGCTCGGCGGCATGGCGGTTGTAGTGCTTTTGGTACATTACGGTGTGAAAGGCGGTGTCCAGCTCGCTGTGCCTCAACGTGTCGGCGAAGTTGTTTTCTTCAATCAGGCCTTGGATGCGTTCGAGTTCAGCAATGTCCTCGACGGTGGCCATATTCACGAACCATCGCGTCAGTGCCGGCTCGATCAAGACTCCGATCTCGTAGATGTCCCGAACAAAATCCTGATCTATGGGCCGGACGCGTGCACCGCGGTTGGGAACGAGGGTGACAAAGCCCTCCCCGCGCAACAGTTGCAGAGCCTCGCGCACCGGGTTGGTTGAGGTGCCGTGGCGCCGGGCGAGATCGGTGACCACAAGCCGCTCGTTGGCAGCGAGCCGCCCTTCGATGATGTCTTCCCTGATCAGTTGATAAAGCGAGGCGCCCTCGCTGGAGGCCCCGATAGCGTCGATCCCTTCGGGTGGCTTTGCTTTAAAATCGCTTGCTTCGGCCAAGACTGTCCCCAATCAATACACACATTGTTTTCGTTATCACGCAAGATTGCTATAAACAATGTACGATTTATCTAGTTGACAGGCAATTCGCGATCTGAAAACGTATAAAAATCTCGAAGGGATACATTGGTTGAAAGCGTCCCGCGGCCGATGAGCAAAGACCGCTCGCCTTCGATGCAGAGCGGCATGGGAGAGAACCTGGAGGATACCCTATGACGAGGATTTCACTCGGCGGTGCCATCCTGCGCGGCACTGTCTCCACTGCTTTGATGGTATCGATGATGTCCGCGTCGGCGCTGGGTGCGCCGCCGGTCGACTTGAACAAGTGGTCGCCGGAATATGTGCGCTCCATTGCCGGCACACAGGATTTTGACACGGCGGGCGATTGCGCCAAGGTCACCCCGCTCGACTACAAGGGGCGACTGACTTTCTGGTATCAGGGCGTGTTCGAGGGCGACCCCGACCTCCTGCGTCAGTATTACAAGGAGTTCTTCGAGACCTTCCGCAAAACCTATCCAAACATCCAGCTTGAGGAACAAGCCCTCACCTATAACGATCTTCTGGACAAGTTCCGGACCGCGCTCTTGGGCAATGCAGCGCCCATGGCGGTCCGCCTGCAAATCCTGGGTGGCACCGAGTTCGCCTCAAAGGGCTATCTGCAGCCGCTCAAACCCGAGGATGTAGGGTATTCGACCGAGGACTTCTGGCCCGGCGCAATGAAGGCCGTGACCTGGGAGGAGGTGACCTACGGCATTCCAACCAACAACGAGACGATGGCGTTCATCTGGAACGCCGACATCTTCAAGCGTGCAGGTCTCGATCCGGACAAGGCTCCGGCAACCTGGGACGACGTCGTCAAGTATTCCAAGCAGATCCACGACAAGCTCGGCATTGCCGGTTACGGCCTCGTGGCTCGCAAGAATGCCGGCAATACGCCGTATCGCTTCATGCCGCAGCTGTGGGCCTATGGCGGCGGCGTCTTCGACGAAGCCACCGCGAGCCCGACCTATAAGCAGGTCGAGCTCAATAGTCCGCAGAGCAAGGCGGCGCTGCAAGCCTCGTACGATATGTATGTTCGCGACAAGTCGGTTCCGGTTTCGGCACTCACCAACCAGCAGGCCGATAACCAGCCCCTCTTCCTCGCTGGCCAGCTCGGCATGATGGTCTCGCACCCGTCCGACTACAACGTCATGCTCGACCTGCAGAAGAAGGCGACGGGCACCGACAAGGACAAGGCGCAGACCGTCATCGACAACATGCGCTACGGTCTGATTCCGACTGGCCCCGATGGCAAGCGTGCCGTCGTGTTTGGCGGCTCGAACATTCACATCCTGAAGCCCGAGTATGTCGAGGGCGGCAAGGTAGACGAGCCGGCTGCAAAGGCTATCATCTGCATGTGGACTAGCCCCGAATGGTCGCTGAAGATGGCCTACGCCGGCTCGAACCCGGGAAACCTAAACGGCTTCAAGACCAAATGGATGAAGGAGCGTCTGGACAGCATCAAGTTCCTTGATGTCACGACCTCGATGCTGCCATACGGCATTCCGTTCCCGGCGCTGCCGCAGTCCCCCGAGATCATGAATATCATCGTCCCGGACATGCTGCAGAATGCCCTGACCGGAGCCATGACCGTCGACCAAGCAGCGGACGACGCGGCCAAGAAGGTAAAAGACCTGATGGACGGCGGACTCTAGTCCTGCCTGACCACGATCTGACCGGCTGCGTCGAGAGTGCAGCCGGTTGTTCCGAAGAAAAAGGGCACGCCACGGTGACGATCTTGATCGGCAAGGCAGAGGCTCGCCGAAGACTGCAACCCGATAGGTCCGGCGTGCTGCGAAAGATTTGGGAGCATCGCGCTGACTACGCGTACGTACTCCCTGCGATCGCAGTGATGCTCATCGTCATAGCCTATCCGATCTACTACACGATCGAGCTGTCGTTCTTTAATACGCCGCCTGGCCTGCAGCTCCGGGACAAGATTTTCATCGGCCTCGACAACTACGCCGCCATCCTCACAAGTCCGGTGTTCTGGAAGGTCACCTCGAACACTCTTATCTGGACACTGGGATCCACTTTCATCTCATTTGTCCTGGGGTTTGCCAGCGCGCTGGCGCTCCATCGTGACTTTGTCGGCCGCGGCCTCCTGCGCGCCGTCCTGATCATTCCCTGGGTCATCAGCGCGGTCGCCGCGTCCTATATCTGGAAGTGGATCTACCATTCGGACTTTGGGATCATCGGCGCGGTGCTGGTCGGCCTCGGATTGGCCGACCGGCCGCCGAATTTCATCGACAGCGTCAGCACAGTGCTGCCGTCCCTGATCGTCGTCAATATCTGGCGGGAGTTTCCGTTTGCCATGATCATGATGATGGCTGGCCTGCAGACAGTCCCCGACCAGTTGCTGCGCGCCGCAAGAGTCGACGGAGCCAATGCATGGCAGCGGTTCTGGCACGTCACCTTCCCGCACTTGAGAAACGTCTCGACGGTGACGATCCTTCTGCTGGCAGTGGCCAACTTCAATTCTTTCATCATCCCCTGGATCATGACCGGCGGCGGGCCGTCGAACGCATCGCATATCTGGATCACCCACATTTATGAGCTCGCCTTCGGCCGCCAGCGCTGGGGTGTGGCATCGGCCTATTCGGTGCTGCTGTTCCTGATCCTGATGTTGCTCGGCTACTTCTACGTCCGTGCGCTAAGCGGCAACGAGCGGAAGGATGGGACCGCATGAGCACGATTGCCGAGACCGCTCCTCGAGGCCAGGCCCGTCGCCGTATGCGCATCGACGGATGGCGGTGGGGCGGACGCATCTTCCTCGCGTTCATGCTGCTTTACACCGCGTTGCCGATGATCTGGATGCTGATCACCTCGATCAAGTCCGGCTTCGCGGCCATGCAATTCCCGCCGCAATGGTGGCCTGACCAACCCACCCTTGACAGCTACCAGAAGCTGCTCGATCCGCAAAACAGCGTCGGCCAGGACTTCCTTCGTTTCTTCTGGAACAGCCTTTTCGTCTCCACTGCCACGACCATCCTTTCGGTGATCGTGGCGGTTCCTGCGGCCTACGCGTTTTCGCGCTTCACCTTCCCGGGCCGGAACTTTCTGTTCTTCGCCGTCTTGCTTCGCAATATGTTCCCGGCGGTGATCTTTCTCGTGCCGCTCTTCATCCTGATGCGCGCGATCGGGCTGGTGAACACGCATGGGTCGCTCATTCTCACCTACCTCACATTCGGCCTTCCGCTGGCAATCTGGCTCCTCAAGGGCTTCTACGACAACATCCCGGTGCAGCTCGAGCAGGCGGCGCGCATCGACGGAGCGACGCGGTTCCAGGCCTTTGTCCTGATCGTGATGCCGCTCTCGGCGCCAGGAATCATCGCCACGGCGATCTATTCCTTCATCGGCGCGTGGAACGAGTACATCTACGCCTACACGTTCCTCTCCAAGAACGACCAGTTGACACTGCCGGTCGGCATCCAGCGCTTCTTCTCGGAAAATACGACGGACTTTCCGGGCCTGATGGCGGCCAGCTTTATGATGAGCGTGCCCGTCGTGGTCCTGTTCCTCGTCCTGCAACGATACTTCGTACGCGCCCTTACAGAAGGCGCAGTTAAGCACTAGGGAGTTGCCGGTGGCCCACGTGGTCCTCAAAGATCTTGTCAAGACCTATGGCAGCTTCAAAGCTGTCAACGATGTTTCGCTGACGGTCAATGACGGCGAATTCGTTGCGCTCGTCGGCCCTTCAGGCTGCGGCAAAACAACCACGCTCAATCTTGTAGCGGGGCTGATCCCCATCACATCGGGCGACATCGTCATCGGGGACCGGGTGGTCAACGACCTCGACCCCAAGGACCGGGACATCGCAATGGTGTTCCAGAACTACGCGCTCTATCCGCAAAAATCGGTCTATAAAAATCTGGCGTTCCCGCTGCAGATGCGCAAACTGCCAAGGGACGAGATCGACAGGAAGGTCAAGGAAGCAGCGCGAGTGCTCGACATGACGCAGCTGCTCGAGCGCAAGCCGCGCGAACTTTCGGGCGGGCAACAGCAGCGTGTGGCCCTGGGCCGCGCCCTCGTTCGAGATCCGGCGGTATTCCTGATGGATGAACCACTCTCCAACCTCGACGCGAAGCTGCGCGTGCAGATGCGGTCGGAGATCAAGCGCTTCCACCAGGACCTCAAGGCAACGATCATCTATGTGACGCACGACCAACTCGAAGCCGTGACCATGGCCGACAGGATGGCGGTGATGAACGGCGGCTACCTGCAGCAATACGATTCACCGGCGCAGGTCTTTGCCCATCCGGTGAACATGTTCGTCGCCAGCTTCGTCGGCAGCCCGGCGATGAGCCTTGTTCCGCTGGAGGCATCAACGGCAAGCGGCAATACTGTGTTGACCAGCGCGGAGGGCTGGCGCCTCGAGCTCTCGCCACACAACGCCCAGAAGGTCGCGAGGGCAACCACCAAGAAAGTCGTGCTCGGTGCACGTCACTCGACGATCAAGCTGCACAAGAGTGCGGTGCCAGGAAGCATTCCTGCCAAGGCCTATACGGTGGAGCCGACCGGAGACGTCACCTTCGTACAGGCGTTCCTGTCTGGCGCCATCGTCAACGTCAGCGTGCCGCCGACCATTGCCGTCGCGCCCGACGAGCCGATTTGGCTCGAGTTCGACCAGGAGCGGATGCATCTGTTCGACGGCGAAACAGAAATGGCCCTCAAGGCCAACTGAGACAGAGCCGATGCGTCTGGAACGAGGGTGTGGATGACTACGAAGCTTAAAATCACCGCTATCAAGCCCTATCCAGTATGGGTAGGAACACGCAACCAGATGCTCGTCAAGGTCGAGACCGACGACGGCATCTTCGGATGGGGCGAGAGCGGCTTGAGCGGTCGCGAGAAGGCCGTGGTCGGCGCGATCGAGCACTATCGCGAGTTTCTCATCGGCCGCGACCCGATGCAGATTGGTCGGATCTGGCAAGAAGTTTATCGCAGCCAATACTTCGAAGGCGGGCGCGTTCTGCAGGCGGCGATTTCCGCCATCGACATTGCCCTTCATGACATCAAGGGCAAGGCGCTGGGGGTGCCGGCCTACGAACTGTTGGGCGGCAAGCAGCGCGACCGCATTCCTACCTTCGCCTCGACCGGTGACGAGGCCGAGGGCGATGTTGCCATCGAACGAGCCCGCGAACTACGCGCACAGGGGTGGCAGGCGATCCGCTTCTTTCCCATCGGGCAAAACAGCAAGGACATCTTTGAGCCGCGCGAATCGATCGGCGCTACCGCAAGCATGCTAAACAAGGCGCGCGAGGCGCTGGGCGACGACGTCGTCCTCGGCATCGACTATCACCATCGGTTGTCGGTGGCACAGGCGGCGAGCTTCTGCAACAAGCTCGGCCGTGGCGTGCTTGATTTCCTCGAGGAGCCGATACGAGACGAGACACCGGAGGCCTACGAATCCCTGCGCACGATGACCGACATCCCGTTCGCCATCGGCGAGGAATTTGCCAGCAAGTGGCAGTTCCTGCCCTACATCGAGCGCGGCATCCATCAGTTCAACCGGCTCGATGTTTGCAATGTTGGCGGGCTCACTGAAGCGATGAAGGTGGCTGGCTGGAGCGAGGCGCACTATGTGGACCTGATGCCGCACAATCCCCTTGGCCCAGTCTGCACGGCCGCGACCATCCATCTCGCCGCCGCGGTGCCGAATTTCGCATGGCTCGAGACCAGGGTGCCCGAAACAAAGCTGGGCTTCGACAATTCCGACTTCTTCCCCGTGCAACCACGGCTCGACGGCCCCGACTATCCGGTCCGCGATCTGCCGGGGCTCGGCGTCGAGGTCAACGAAGAGGCGGTCAAGGCGGAGAGCTTTCGTTTCTGGGAAGCGCCTCACCTGAAGCGCCGCGACGGTTCTGTTACGAACTGGTAGTTTCATCCACCGGAGTCTAAAATGACGCATACTCCCGACATTACGCGACCGCCCAAAGACCTGATCGACGCACTGAAGGAAATCGGCGCCGCGACGGTTGCCGGCACGCTTGGCCACATGGGCTTCCGCAATCCGCACATAGTCGGTCCCGTGCCGCAGAACCGCGGGAAGTCGATCGTCGGGCCGGCGCTGACGCTCCAGTTCATGCCGCAGCGGCCGGACCTCTTCACCGAGGGAGAATATGCCGATCCGGAGACGCAGTTGCACCGGCACGTGCTCTATCACGCGCAGGAGGGCGATGTGGTCGTGGTCGACGCGCGCGGCGACATGAGCTCGGGCGTCTTTGGCGATATGATGTCGACGTATTTCAAAGGCAGAGGCGGCGCTGGCATCGTAATCGACGGGTGCATGCGCGATCGGCCCAATGTCGAGAAGCTAGATCTCCCCCTATGGCTGCGTGGCTGGACTCCCAACTACCATGTGCAGACCAGCATCTATCCCAATGCCGTCAACGTTCCGATTGCCTGCGGCGGTGTCACGGTAATCCCCGGCGACATCATCGTCGCCGACGACGACGGGGTGGTGGTGCTTCCAGTCGCAATGGCCTCGAAGGTAATCGAAGAGTCGCAAAAGCATCACGATTGGGAGGAGTTCTCGCGGGTGAAGCTTATGGAGGGCGGGTCGTTGCAGCGCTATTATCCGCTGCATGACGATGCCCGCGGAGAGTACGAAGAGTGGCGCAAAACAAACCGCTTGGAGAACCGAAGTTAGCCTATCGATTACCCGAGGCGGGCGGCGAACCTTCTGGGGTATCGCCGGCGTCTATGCGTTGGTGCACGGATCATTTAGCGGTGATGGAATAACAGGGTGTGATCGAAACAGCCCAGCGCCACCACCATGCCTTTTAAACACAATGCCGCCCGCCGCCATCGTATCGGCAAGATGAAGTACAAGGTGACGGACTGGTTGGAATACGAGGCAGGCCTTCGCCGGCGTGGCAGCCAAACACTTTGGGTGACGACTGAAGCGCAGTCGTTTTGGCAGGCGACGAAGCGGATGACGCAGGGTGGCCAGCCACGCTATTCCAATCTGGCGATCCAGACTGCTCTGACACTGGGCCTGGTGTTCGGCCTGCGTCTGCGCCAGACGGAGGGCTTGCTGGCTTCGGTGCTGAAACTGATGGGATTGGATCTCGCCGTGCCCGATCTGACGACATTGAGCCGCCGCGCACGGACATGGCGATCGGATGACAGCTGCAAAGGCCGCAAAATTCCGACGAAAGAGGCCGTTCATGTCCTCATCGACAGCACCGGGCTCGAAGTCTACGGCGCGGGCCAGTGGTCGGAAGAGAAGCACGGCGCCAAATCCCGTCGGGGCTGGCGCAAATAGCACCTGGCGCTAGACGCCGACAGCGGCGAGATCATCGCTCATGTCATGACCGATCAGAATGCCGGCGACGCTTCACAGGTCGAACCACTGCTCGATCAGATCGACGGACTGATTGGCCATTTCACGGCCGATGGCGCCTATGACGGTGACCCGACCTACGACGCCGTCAGCCGGCACAGCGCCGATGCAGCCGTTGTAATTCCACCTCGGTCCAATGCGATCGACCGCTGGGATACAGGGATCGCCAGTCAGCGAGACCGGCGCATAATGGCGTGCTGCGACAGGCCAGAGCTATAAGGCTCACGGTTTGATCTAGGTTGTCTCCTCTCTAAAAGAGGAGGATCGCTCAGCCTACTTGCTCCACTGCCAGCGTCCCAGCCGGGAGGGGTTTGAACAGCGACTTCGCAGAGATTGTCGGATCGAGCCAGATCGGCGAAGTCCTCAACGATCGAGGCGACATCCACCATCAGTCGATAATCATTGCACATGCATCCTCCGTCTCGGTTCTGGTTGTCTCGAAGTGATGTTCCTGCTATGTTCTATATGCTATGAGCGCGAAGGTTTTCCAATCCGACGCCCCGCTCGAAGAGCGCCGCGTCATCATAAGGCGCCATGACGGCGATGTGGAGATGGTGGAACTGCCATGGGGGCTGCGTCCTCGCGAACGCGGTCCGCGTGCCGTGAACGTCGTTCGATCGGAAGGAAGGACGTTTCCGACCCATCGATGCCTGGTGCCGGCGTCGGAGGTTCGCCACAGGAGCTTCAGCTTCTCGCTCGCCAGCGGTGACTGGTTCTATTTCGCGGGGATCTGGCGCCCCGCGACCACGGATTGGCCGGAGGCCTATGCCATCCTGACCATCGAGGCGAATGCCGATATCGCGCCGTTTCATAACCGCCAGATGGCTGTTCTCACCCGCGATCAACGCATAGCCTGGCTCGACGGACTTGTGCCCGAGGACAAAATCCTGCACCCGCTGCCGGCAGGGACATTTCGGGTCAGCCGCCATTCAGCCTCGCCAGTTCAGACAATGCTGGCCGTCTAAAGCGCCAGCCGCAGCTGCGGTTCCACGACAAGTGTTCGCCGTTCCAGTGAGGATAGCGACACGCCGAGCAGACGGATCCCCTTTCGCGGCGGGAAGATTGGCGCGAGAAGCAGGCTGACCACGTCCTCGAGATCGCCAATCTCCGGCAGAGCTGCCGGAACGGTCTTGCTGCGAGTGATCTGGTTGAAGTCGGCATATTTGACTTTGAGCGTCACTGTCTTCGCGCCAATTTCATTAGTCTCGCAGTACCCCCAGACTTTTTCGATCAGCGACTGAAGCCCTTCGCGCGCGGGACTGGAAGCGGATGGACTCGTTTCGCGAACAGTGTTCGCCGAGGTGCCGCCACGGGTGGACTACGAGATCACCGCCAAGGCAAGGGGACTTGGGCCGACCATGGAAGCCTTGACCACGTGGTGGAACGAGTACGGCAAGACGGTTCCGGTGCGGACTACGACCCGAGGAAGACAGACTACGTCAAAATAGAAACGCAAACTTTTCTCAGGCAGCCAGACGGTTAACGTCAGGCTGCCTGAGGTGTGTTGAAGGCCGCTGAGGGTCTTGCTCCTCTTACAGCCGCTCGTACGTCACGCGCTAGCCTTCGGTAGCATTTGTCGGCGTGATCACCAACTGGTCTTCCGTCACCATCAAAATTCCGCTCGAGCCGTTGTCCGACAAGGTTGCGAACGAGCGATGAACCCACCGTGATGGCAAACGTCTTTTTCGCTTCGTCGATTTCGACCGGGCCATAATAGGCCTCATAGCCGTTTGCCGTGTAAGCCGTGAAGGCGTGGTGTCAAATCCGCTCTATGCGCACCGGGAATTCGCCGCGAACAATCAGAGGATTGAAGCCGTCATCGAAGCGCCCGAGCCTGATCAGGCCGCCCACTTGTAGTCGGCGTAGAAGAGCGCGAGGTTCCCCCAGGGCTTGAAGTAGCAAAGATCGCCGGGCTGTTCGTTGCCGAACGGCCCGCTACCGTCCTCGGTGAGCTTGCGGGGAAGGTAGACGATCGTCTCGTTTCGGCCGTAGTCCTCGATCTTGAGGCTCAGGGGCAGCATCGACGCGAAGTCTCGTGCCGACGGATTGTCATAGAGCGTCGCCGTCATGATGTAGTCGCCAAAGCTCATCCTGATGCGAACGTCCGTCGACTCCTGACTGTCCGGATCGCGTCCCCGTTGTGCAAAGGCGACATAGGGCAGAGCAGCGGATATCAATGCGCCGGCGAGTCAATGACTGCGAAGGCGCTGAGCGGTCGGTGTGTGCAATGACCGCTGCTCGCGCCTTTGAGATGAAACGGTTTTCGTAAAAACTGGGTCGTCGGTTCGGATCCTTTCAAAGCGTTATGACAGCTGTCGGCCCGAGAACTGGTCCAAGTATCTGTGACCCCCTAGATTACCCCCGCGCCATGAAATCGCTGACGCATCGTTTGACGTCTCTCGCGCGCTCGATGGGGAGCATGTGAGTTTCCCCTTCGAACATTGAAAGCCGTGCGGTCGGAATCCCGGTTGCGGCTTCTTCTGTGGCCTCGCCAAAGAATTGATCGCGGTTCCCAACGACAATCAGAATTTCTGTCGATATCGACCGTAGTTCGGAAACGGCCAGAGGACTTGAGAGCATCGCTTCAAGATGCCGGACAATAACCCCGGGTTTCGCCAGTCTTCGCACCAGCCGCCCTCCCGCAAGGCGAACTTGGCAATTCACGAGCATGTTGAGCCAACGACTTCGGAACATGGAGGTGAACTCACTCAGGAGGTCATTGAATCTCGCGGCATTCGCGAGTTCGATCTGTCGTTCCAAGCGTTTCCTGCCTTCGCCGGAAAAGCGATGAGCGCTTGCTACGAGGACGAGCTTGGCAATCCTCTGGGGATAGCTAACTGCCAAATGCGAAGCCACCACGCCTCCGTAAGATATACCGACAATATCGACACGGCCGGTGAAGTGCTCTTCGATAACCATTGCGACATCTGCGGCGAGCCGCTCCAGCGTTACGTTCACGCTGTCTGGATCGTAGCCGAGGAGAACAAAGCTGCGATTGTCGGGCAGGATGCGGGCTACCCGCCGCGTGTCTTTTGCCACACGGGAAGTCCCGGCTTTCATCATAAAGCTCTGGCCACCGTTGATGACTAGTATCGGATTCTCTCCGTTGCCGACCTTTGCATAGGGTAGCCGACCGAAATATGTGCCTGTCTCAATTGAACGCATGTCATAGCCAGAAGTGATGTCCGGCCCTCCATCAAAAAGGTGTTTAGATTATCACTTCGAGGAAAGCTGGCGCATGACCGCCAAGGCATCGTCGGAGATCGGACGTTCAACCCGCCCATAGACGCTACCATCCGGCGTTCTGGTCATCAGGCCGAGGTCACAGAGTTCGCGCCGAAGCAAAGCGTGGTCTCCGAATAGATGTCGATCCTTGATAAGGGCGTTGACATCCCGTTCTGACATCTCTTGCGCCGAGGGCAACTGTGACCAGAGAATCCAGAGGGACGCAACTTGATCCGTACGCCGCGATGGCCAGCGCAGGAGACGACGCTCGCTGTCAAAACAACGCTGAACCCGGGTCACCAGCTTCAAATCGACTGGGCCGTCGGCAGATTGGATCACGACAGACGGAGGACTTACTTCTTCAAGCTTACTGCCTTCGACGTTCGCCCGCAGGGTTTGAAAATTACCGAATCCTGCCGCGCGGGCAAGCATGTTCAAAAGTTGTAGGTGGGAGGGCAATCCCTCGTGGTCGGCAAGCTCGGTCCTTAGGGACTTTGCGAACGCAGACGTATCGCTCACTACGAGCGGTATGAGTGTTCTAGACATGACTTATCCCTCAGTCGTGCCGTTCCTAACGGATCATCGGTGATCGCCCTTCCGACATGGCACGGGATGGTGTCCATATCTTTGACATGAGCAGATTTAGCGTGTTCTAAAGAACGGCGATGCCTGGGTGAACTGCGGACCCGAGAGGCGAATATCACCGTAACGGCGGGATTTCAAGAAGAGTAGATCGTAGCAGTTAGGCACCGGAAATGCTGTGCACGGCCTGCTTTTGGCACAAGCTACGCGAATAAAATCGCGCCACAAAAGAGCCTCTGGTTCGTATCCCAGCAAGGCGACCATCCAGGCACGAACCATTCGAAGGTCTCTGTCGAGAAAAAGAAAAACGGACCAAAATTTGTCAGTCAATAATCTACGCTTGCGCCGCAGCCATAAACTCGCGTTGAATCTCAACATGGACTCGAACAGGTTCCGGATTGTCGCCGGGGCATCTACGATGCGACTGCGCATACGCTTGCACTCCGGGAAACGTACGCATTCGATGACGGTCACACAGATGTCCTGGTCTGGACGATCATCGGAACGGGACGAAACCACCTACAAAGGCCAGCGATGCAATCCGTTTGAGTGGGAACGGAACTCCCGATCAGGGGTTACTGCGAAGCAGTATCTCGTTGGAGGGAAACATGATCCGCATTTTGCGCGACAACGGACTGTCGATCGTTCTCGTAACGGCATCGCTATTGACGATCGGCGGCATGCTGGTAACGGGCTATTTTGTCTTCGATCACGAACTCGCCGAGCATGGTACTGCGCAGATCGAACTGGCCGCCTACGCTGCGTCCGGGCATTTTCTTTCATCGCTTTTCGAGAACTGGGAAAGCGAATTTCTGCAGATGTCGGCCTACGTAATGCTGACGGCTTTTCTCTTCCAGCGCGGATCGGCTGAATCCAAGGATCCGGACGAGCCTGTCGAGCAAGATGAGGATCCCGCCTTAAGGCAGAATGACCCAGATGTGCCGTGGCCGGTCCGCGTTGGCGGCTTCACGAGAGTTCTCTATTCCTACTCGTTAGGAATCGCACTTGGCATACTGTTTCTTGTGACCTTTTTGCTGCACCTTCGCTACAGCGCCGAGGCCGAGAGCGCCCAGGCGCTGATGCATGGTCAGCCACCAGGCACCATGGCCGACCATCTTGCGAGTGCGCAGTTCTGGTTCGAATCCTTGCAGAACTGGCAGTCTGAATTCCTGTCAACCGCGGTCGTTGTCATCCTGTCGATCTTCCTGCGCTTTAAAGGATCGCCGGAATCAAAGCCTGTCGCTGCCTCGCATTCCGAGACCGGCGCCTGAACACTTCCAGATCCGCTGGGAAAGGTAGTATGATGTTCGAAGGCTTCGAGCTCAAGATTGTCCATGTGGCGTCCGGCGAGATGCGCGTGCGTCACGGTGGGTCGGGTCCACCCGTGCTGCTCCTTCATGGCCATCCCAGAACTCACATGACATGGGGACGGGTCGCTGATCTGCTGTCGCCGCATTTCACCGTTGTCTGCCCCGATCTCCCAGGTTTCGGGCGGTCTTATCAGCCCGTCGATGCGCCGGACCATCGGTTCTCCTCCAAGCGCGAGAAGGCAAATGCTTGCGTCGAACTGATGGCACATCTGGGATATGGGACGTTTGCAGTCGCGGGCCACGACCGCGGCAGTTACGTCGCTTTCCGAATGGCGTTGGACCATCCGGACATCGTGTCAAAAATGGTCGTTATCGACAGCGTGCCGATTCTGGAAGCGCTCGAACGCGCAGACGAGAAGTTCGCCAGACTGTGGTGGCACTGGTTTTTCTTTTCAGTCCCCGAAAAGCCCGAGCGGGCTATTCTGGCCGAACCGTTGGCCTGGTACAACAAACTCGGCCCAGAGCAGATGGGCGAGGAGGCGTACAACGATCTGTTGGATGTGATCCATGATCCACACGTCGTCCACGGGATGATTGAAGACTACCGCGCAGGCCATACGGTGGATCGTGAGCATGATCTTGACGATCGGAGAGCTGGCAGGCGAATCCACTGTCCGACTTTATGCCTATGGTCGTCCAAGGATGATATGGAGGAACTCTACAGCGATCCGCTCGACGTCTGGCGGCCTTGGCTATCGGATTTCAAAGGACACAGCATTGATAGCGGTCATCATGTCGCGGAAGAGGCTCCGAAGGAGTTGGCAAGAGCTTTGTTGTCGTTCTTGCGCTGACCACATCAGCCGGCGACTGTGACAGGCTGAGCAAGACAGCAGCCGCCCGCTGCAATCAGGCGTCGCGACGATTGCGCGCTATTCGAAAAGGTCATGCCGCGCACGGTGGCCGGTTCGGTGGACAACATGGCGGCGAGGCGGATGACCTGATCATCGTTTCCGCTGCTGCGAGGTCCATCAGGTGCTTGCGGACGCCTGAAGCGCGTCCTAGCGCCGTTTCGCCAGCATGGACCGGGACAACACGACAACGAGGCCGATGATGATCGTTGCGGCGATGAAGAGGAAGGCGGCGGCGGCGATCGCCGGGCTGATATTCTCGCGGATGCTGGAAAACATCTGCCGCGCGAGCGTGCGCTGATTGGGTCCGGCGACGAAGAGCGTCAGCACGACCTCGTCGAGCGAGGTGGCGAAGGCCAGGACCGCACCGGACGCCACGCCGGGCATGGCGAGAGGCAGGGTCACGCGCCGGAAGACGGTCGTCGGCGTGGCGCCGAGGCTCTGGGCTGCGAGTTCCACGCGTTCGTCGATGCCGGCAAGCGCGCCGGTGACGCTGACGACGACGAACGGCACCGCGACGACCGTGTGGGCGATGATCACGCCGGCATAGCTGTTGGTGAGGCCGAAGCCTGCCAGCAGCACTTGCATGCCGACGCCGAGCACGACAGCCGGAACCACCATCGGCAGCAGGAAGAGCGTACGTATCGTGCCGCGGAAGAAGATGAGGCGGTTGCGCAAGCCGAGCGACGCGGCGGTGCCGAGCCCGGTCGCAAGCAGTGTCGTGCCCGTACCGATGATCAGGCTGTTAACGATCGCCCGCCGCCAGGCATCCGCGAAGAACAGTTCCTCGAACCAGCGCAGCGACCAGGAGGGGATCGGATAGGTGAGGATGACGCTCGAGGTGAAGGCGAGCGGCAGGATGGCGATGAGGGGCGCGACGAGAAAGAGGATCGTAAGCGACGCGAAAGCGAACTTGGTGAGGTTCATCGGCATTGCTTACCGCCTCCCCGGTTCTTCGGCAGAGAGTCGCGCATAAACGCTGTAGAGAATCAATGTCGCGACGAGCAGAACGACGCCGAGCGCACCGGCCATGCCCCAGTTCGCCGAACCCGTGGCGTAGAAGGCGATGATCGAGGAGATCATCTGGTCGCCCGGTCCGCCTATCAGCGCCGGCGTGATGTAGTAGCCGATCGCCGAGATGAAGACGAGCAGGCTACCGGAGGCGACGCCGCGCAGACTGAGCGGTAAGAGCACGCGCAGGAAGGCGCGCAGCGGATGCGCGCCTAAGGATGCCGCCGCCGGCATCAGGTTTTTCGGGATGGTGATCAGCACCGAATAGATCGGCAGCACCATGAAGGGTAGCAGCACATGGGTCATGGCGATGATGACGCCCGTGCGGTTAAAGATCAGGGGCAAGGGCCCGTCGATCAGGCCGAGCGTTTGCAGGAGATCGTTGATCAGCCCCTTTTCTTGCAACAGGATGAACCAGGCGGCCGTTCGCACCAAAAGCGAGGTCCAGAGCGGCAGCAGCACGGCTGCTAGCATCAAGTCGCGCCTCCAGCCCTCAAGCGAAGCGGCGATCATTGCATAGGGGAAGCCAATGCATGCGCAGGCGAAGGTGACCAGCCCGGCGATCCAGAAGGTGCGAACAAGGATGACACGGTTGACGGATTGGTCGGCCGATAGATGCTCGATATCGCCCGAGGCATTGCGGCCGAGATCGACAGCAGCGAGCAGGTTGCGATCGGTCAGCGGCGAGAGCGCATCGGCGATCGCCAGCCAGAATTCCGGCTTCTCCCAGCGCTTGTCGATGGAAACGAGATCGGGGGGCGGGTTGTCTGGGTCGCCGAGCGCGCTCGTCGTCTTCGACATCAGCGTGCGGAAACCGGAACGGGCGCTGTTGAGACGGCGCACCATGTCGCCGAGCGCCTGATCGTCATCGACGGCCTGCAGGTCCTCTATCAGCGCCGCCTGCATGGGCATGGTCGGCGGCGATTTGCGGTCCCATCCCGACAGCACCTCGGCGCTGCGCGGCAGCAGGCGCAGCACGGCGGTGTCCGATACCGACTGCGACATCATGCTGAACAGCGGCCAGACGAAGAAGCCGATGAGGAAAATGAGCAGCGGCGCCAGCAGAACCAGCGACCGGCGGGTTCGGGAGGGACCTGCAGTCATGGCGCGATGACCCGGCAATCGCCCGCCGAAAAGGCAGCGTAGACCTTGGTACCGGGCGGAAACTCGCGCGACCGGCGGCCAAGCTTTGCGATCAGCGGATGGGCGGCGTTCTGCAGCTGCACACGTAAGTGATCCCCCTGGTAGACGGAGTCGGTCACCTCCGTTTCCAGACAATTGCGGGCATCGCCGCGGATCTCGGTGAGATCGACCCGCTCGGGGCGGATGGAAAGATAGACGGTCTGGCCCGGCGCCACCGCGCCGGAAACGGCCGAAACGATACGGGCGCCGGAGGTCAGGCGTACATTGGCTTCCTCGCCCTGCACTGCCTCAACAACGCCCTCCACCAGATTGGTCTCCCCGATGAACTCCGCAACAAACCGCGTCGCCGGCTCGTCATAGACCTGCCGCGGCGTGCCAATCTGCTCGACCTTGCCCTTGTTGAAAACGGCGACGCGGTCCGACATTGTGAGCGCCTCCGACTGATCGTGCGTGACGAAGACGATGGTCAGGCCGAGCCGCCGGTGCAGATCGCGGATGTCGAGCTGCATCTGCTCGCGCAACTGCTTGTCGAGGGCGCCGAGCGGCTCGTCCATCAGCACGACGCGCGGCTCGAAGACCAGGGCGCGAGACAGCGCCACGCGCTGCTGCTGGCCACCGGAAAGCTGCGACGGCCGACGCTCTGCGAGTGCCGACAGCTGCACCATGTCGAGCGCCCGCGCCACGCGCTCGGCTATCTCCGCCTTGCCCAGCCCACGCATCTGAAGCGGAAAGGCGACGTTCTCGCCGACCGACATATGCGGGAAGAGGGCATAACTCTGGAAGACGACGCCCATATCCCGCTTGTGGGTCGGCACGGCGTTGATCGCGGTTCGGTCGAGCAGGATGTTGCCGGAGGTCGGCTGCTCAAAGCCGGCGAGCATCATTAGAAGTGTCGTCTTACCGGAGCCGGAGGGGCCGAGCAGGCTGACGAACTCGCCCTTCGCGATGTCGAGGTTAAGGTTTTCGACCACGCAAAGCGGGCCGTAGAATTTGGTGATACGGTCAAATCGAATGAATTCGGCCACCGAAGACTCCATCGTGAGAGGCGGATGACGCGCTGTCCGGAAAACCCGCGAGAACGCACCCGGCCAGACAAGAAGGGCGCCTTTTAGGGGCGCCCTTCACCGAGGGCGTTCTTACTGGGCCAGCCAGGCGTTGAAGCGCTGTGTCAGCGTTTCCGCGTTGTCGATCCAGAAATCGACGTTGAGCGAAATCGAGTCCGTCATGTTCGCCGCATCGGTCGGCAAGTCCTTTGCGAACTCCGCCGGAACCTGTGCGGCGGCTTCCTTGTTCGGGAGACCATAGGCCACGAATTCCGGCAGCTTCGCCTGGTGCTCGGGCATGCTTGCGAAGGCGATGAAGTCCTGCGCGGCATCTTTGTTCTCGGCGTCCTTCAGCACGACCCAGCTATCGACGGCGTAGATGCTGCCGGGGAAGACGACCTTGAAGTTCTTGCCTTCCGACCGGTTGATGCCGGTGATGCGGCCGTTGTAGGCGGACGTCATCGCGACTTCGCCGGAGGCAAGAAACTGCAGCGGCTGTGCGCCCGACTCCCACCATACAATGTTCGGCTTCAGCTCGTCGAGCTTCTTGAAGGCGCGCGCGACGCCCTCTTCGGTCGCCAGCACGTCATAGAGCTCATCTTTCGAAACGCCATCGGCGAGGAGGGCGAATTCGAGCGTGTATTTCGGGCCCTTGCGCAGCGAGCGCTTGCCCGGGAATTTTTCGACGTTCCAAAAGTCCGCCCAAGAGGTCGGGCCTTCCTTCAGCTTATCGCCGTCATAGGCGATCGCAGTGGACCAGACGATGGCGCCGACGCCGCAGTCATTGACGGCGGAATCGAGGAACTTGTCCTTGCCACCCATTTTGTCCCAGTCGATCTTTTCATAGAGCCCGTCGGCACAGCCGAGTGCCAGTTCTTCGGCTTCGACCTGCACCGCATCCCAGTTCGGCGCGCCGGCCTTGACCTTCGACTGGATGACGCCGATGCCGCCGTCCCAGGCTTCGTCCAGCACCGGCTTGCCGGTCTTTTCGGCGAACGGCTTAAAGTAAATGTTGCGCTGCGCGTCCTGATAGTTGCCGCCCCAGGAGACGACGGTCAGGTCCCGCGCGAAAACCGGCGCGACAAGGCTTGCGGATAGCACGACGGCGGCAGCCGCCAGGATTCCGGATTTCATGATTGTCTTCATTGCACTCCCCTTTTTTTCGTTTGTGAAGGAACCGGTTTGGTGCCGGCTCCGATGACGATCTCATGCGGACTGTGGGCCTCAGCCCCGCCATTCAGCGGTCGGCATCGGTTGCAGCCTCTCCGGCCGTCATGCCCTTTCCCCGGGGCGGGTCGGCCGATTGATGCATTCCAGTCATTGCCGGTCAACGGGATTTTTCCCCTTTTGACCGTTGTCAGACGTGCTGCCCTCCGTTGATATGGATTTCGGCACCGTTGATGTAGGAAGACTGCTCGGTGCACAGGAAGTAGATGGTTTCCGCAACTTCGCGCGGTTCTCCCAGTCTTCCCATCGGCACTTCCGCGGCCACCAACTCATCCGTTCCGGGCGACAAGATTGACGTTTCGATCTCGCCCGGCGCGATGGCATTCGCCCTTACCCCGCGGCGGCCAAATTCATGCGCCATTTCCCGTGTCAGCGAGCCGAGGGCCGCCTTGGATGCCGCATAGGCGACGCCGGCAAAGGGGTGGACACGCGTTCCGGCAATCGAGGTGACGTTGACGATCGAGCCCTTCGCCGCTTCGAGCTCCGGCATGAGCGCGCGGGCGATCAGCGCCGTCGCGACGACATTGACATTAAGCACCTGCGTCCAGACATCCGCGTCCGTGCCCATCACACCGAGGCGGCTCTTGTCCAGCCCCTTCGGCGAAATGCCGGCATTGTTGACCAGCGCATGCAGCCGGCCGTTCGGCAGGCGCTCGCGCACGGTTGCGGCGAGGCGATCGATCTGCGTCAGATCCGCGAGGTCGGCCTGGATATGGCTCTCACGGGCCGACGGCCAGGCGCATTCCTCGGAAAATGCCTGGCGCGAAACGGTGAGGATGCGCCAGCCTTTCGACTGGAACAGCTTGACCGTCGCATGGCCGATGCCGCGGCTCGCGCCGGTCAGCAACATGTAGCGGCGTTCCTCGGTCATGCGAGCATTCTCCGTTGATGCTTGATACATCGTAATCGGCGGCGCGGGAAATGCAAGCCTCCTCCCGTGGAAGGGCCTAGGCCCGCCGCACCTGCGGCTCTTCGCCTCGCTCAATGCGTTCCAGAATAGGCTTGCCGCCCAGCAGGATGTCATCAACGATCGCCATGGAGGCGGCCGCGGAATCATGCCGTTTCAACGCCTCCACCACCGGATAATGATGGTCTATCATCGCTCGCCCACCCTGGATATAGGCGTCGGAAATGTGCGGCCCCATCTGCAGCCAGAGTCGTCGCAGGATGCCGTTCAGCACCGGAAGCCCGGCGATCTGCGGCAGCATGAAGTGGAAAGCCTGATTGAGCTGCGTGCCTTTCAGACGGTCGCCTGCCTCGATTGCCTGCTCGTTTTCGCGCAAAATGCGCTCCAAAGCCTTGATATCCGCACTCGTCGCCACCTGAGCGGCCGTTTCCGCGGCCAGTCCCTCCAGGCGAACGCGGATCGACCGGATCTCCCGGTAGCGGCTTTCGCTGAGACCGGGAATGCGGATATCGCGCGGCGAACGGAAGATGATCGCCTCGTCATTTGTAAGCCGCAGGATGGCATCGCGGATCGGCGTGACGCTGGTGCCGAACTGCTCGGCGAGATCGCGGATTTTCAACCGGTCGCCGGGTTGGAAACGGCCCTGGATCAGAGCATCGCACAGCGCGCCGTAGACGGCGCTGTTTAGGTTCTCATATTCCAGTGTCGTGAATTCAGGCATGGAACTGATCCAGAAAATCGATTAATAAGATACTTGATGCATCTTTTTTGACATGTTTCAAGTACGCTCTGCCGTCGCGAGCATCTTCCGCCAGCCACGGCATCGGTGCAAAGCTGCCAAACCTTCTTTCAATGGGCGACAGAACCCAGCGAAACACGGCGGCGATCGAGGGAAATGCGGGAAACCGCGCGCAACGGAGCAAGCATGACGGGGCCATCGCCTGCCACCAAGAAGACCGACTCCATGTCGGCGACATGGAGCGCCACGTCGATTTCCGATGCGCAGGCCGCGGTCGCGCGCGTCTATGGCCTCGATGGCGCCGTGAAGCGGCTTTCGAGCGAACGGGACGAGACCTTCCTCTTCACCCGCGCAGACGGCACGGATTTCGTCCTCAAGATCGCAAACCCCGCGGAGGATCCGACAGCATTGGAGTTCCAGGACGGCGCACTGTTGCATCTAGCAGCGGCCGCGCCGGCCGTGGCCGTGCCGCGGCTCGTGCCGACGAAAGGTGGCGATCCGAGTCATGCACTTTCCACCGCCGACGGCCCGCGCATCATGCGCCTCCTCACCTTCCTGCGCGGCGAACTGCAATACCGCACGCCCGCTTCCGAAGCGCAGAGCCGCAACGTCGGCCGCGCGCTCGCGGAGCTTGGTCTTGGCCTGGAGAACTATAATGGGCGCCCGCCGGGCGGAAAGCTGATGTGGGATATCTCCCATACCCTCGACCTCGCCGCCGTCATCGACCATGTCGCACCCGAGCGCCGGTCGCAGGTCGAAGCTGTTCTCAGCGAGTTCGAGCGCTCGCTGCCCGCTACTCGCGCGCTCCGGCGATGGCAGATCATCCACAACGATTTCAACCCGCACAACATCCTGCTCGATCCGGCGGCGCCGACCGATGTCGTCGGCATCATCGACTTCGGCGACATGGTGCATGCGCCGCTGATCAATGATCTCGCCGTCGCCGTCTCGTACCATCTGGCAACGGACAACTGGGCAGCACGCACCCGCGCGTTCTTGGAGGGTTTTCTGTCCGCGCGCACGCTGGAGCCTGGCGAAATCGAACTTCTGCCGCTCCTTGCGCGCTCACGGCTGGCGATGTCGATCATCATCGCCGAGTGGCGGTCCGCGCGTTTTCCGGAAAACCGCGATTATATCATGCGCAACTACGTCACCGCTTGGCGGGGGCTGCAAAACATCTCCGATCTCACACCAGCAGGGCTGAAGACGCTCGTGCCCAACCTTTCCGAGGCCTGAATCATGTCGATGGTGAATGCTTTTTCGCGCGAAGATATCGAACGGCTGGACGACGCCGAACGGGCGCTGATTGCCAGGCGTGAAAAGGTGCTCGGCCCCGCCTACCGCCTCTTCTACGAAAAGCCGCTGCATCTCGTGCGCGGCGAAGGTGTCTTCCTCTATGATACGGCCGGCGAACGCTATCTCGACGCCTACAACAATGTCGCCTCGCTTGGCCATTGCCACCCGCGCGTGGTGGAGGCGATAACGAAGCAGACCGCCGTTCTCAACACCCACACGCGCTACCTGCACGAAGGCATCGTCGACTATGCCGAGACGCTGACGGCAACCTTCCCGGAAGCCCTCAGCCAGGCGATGTTCACCTGCACCGGCAGCGAGGCGAACGACCTCGCCGTGCGCATCGCCCGATACGTGACGGGCGGCACTGGCATCATTGCAACGGATCTCGCCTATCACGGCCTTACCAGCGCGGTTGCTGAGTTCTCGCCCTCCCTTGGCGAATCCGTGACGCTGGGTCCGCATGTGCGCACCGTGCCAGCGCCGGACAGCTACCGTCATTCGCCGGAAGAGGTGATGGAAAAGTTCGACCTCAACGTGCGCGCGGCCATCGCCGACCTGAAGCGCCACGGCATCAAGCCGGCCATGCTGATCACCGACACGATCTTTTCGAGCGACGGCATCTTTGCCGGACCGAAGGGCTTCTTGAAGCCGGCAGTGGATGCGATTCACGAAGCAGGCGGCCTATTCGTCGCCGATGAGGTGCAGCCGGGCTTCGGCCGTACCGGCGAGGCCATGTGGGGCTTCGAGCGCCACGGCATTGCGCCCGATATAGTGACGATCGGCAAGCCGATGGGTAACGGTTATCCGATGGCGGGCATCGTGCTGCGCCCAGAGGTGATTGCCGAATTTGGTCCGCGGGCGCGCTACTTCAACACGTTCGGCGGAAATCCGGTCGCCGCCGCCGCCGGCAAGGCCGTGCTCGACACGATCCGCATAGAAGGTTTGCAACAGAACGCGCTGGAAGTCGGACGCTACCTGATGGACGGCCTCAGGAGCCTGGCCACCAGCCATCCGGCCTTCGGCGATGTGCGCGGGTCCGGCCTATTCATCGGCGTCGAGATCGTCGCCGACTCGGTCGCCAAGCGCCCCGACGCGGCGCTGACGACGCGCATCGTCAACGGCCTGCGCGAACGCCGCATCCTTATCAGCGCCTCCGGGCCCCACGCCAACATCCTGAAAATCCGGCCACCGCTGGTCTTCTCCCGCGAAAATGCCGACATGCTGGTGGATGCGTTGGGCGATGTGTTGAAATCGCTCTGATCACAAAAATGAGCCGAGGCTACCATCGCAGCCTAGCTCATTTTCATCAGAATGCCGACACTGCAAACTTAATGCTCCGAAGTAGTTTCTTGGATTGACGCTTTGGTTCAAGCGGTGTGAAGGCGTGCAGCGAGGGATTCGGCCGCGATCCACGATCAGAAGCTGCGGTGCGGCGAAGGTGGGGAGCTTCATAAGTTCGCGGAAGCCGATTTTTCCGTCCTGACTAACGTCAGGGCGCAGAGCAACGTTAACCTCCTCCGCTTTCTCGACGGTTTCGAAAACCTGCACCTTGGCAGCCGCCGACGTTTCCAGATTCATGCGGGCTTCATCTTCGAGGACAAGGTAGCGGCGGATTTGGTCCGGCTCGGCTTCACCGTCATGAAGGACATCAAACGCTTCAATCAAGCCGATGATCAGCCGCGTCATTCTGGCCAAGGCACATATAGAGTATTCCGGTGCAGGTCAGTCTGACGCGGTTGCAGCTTTCGCAAAAAATGATGGGTCATTGGCGTAATGAAGCCGAGGCGTCCGCCAGTTTCCCGCACCGTAACGTAGCGGGCGGGTCCGCCCGTTTTGAACGCAATGTCGTCCAATGTAAATTGGCATCCGCCAGCACGGATAGTGCAAGTGTACTCGCATCGCGTACAGGACCGAACATCCCGATCGGCGCCTTGATGCTCGATCTGCGTTTCGCTGTACCCAAGCGCGAGCAGAACCTGACAGCGCGTTTCGTGGGTTCGTCGGCTGCCCAGGACACCGAGATAGAAAGGATCTCGTCCAATGTCGTTGCTCGAAGTCGGAGTGATGCACGTAGTTTAGATTTCGTCGTCGTCTGAGATTTTGCGCAGCAGGTAGAGCAGCGCCACGCGTTCCGCAGGATTTAGCTTTTCCATGGTGAGATCGGTGATCAGGCTGGCTTGTGGATACATGGCGTCGAGAACATCCTTGCCGTCCGGCAGGAGCGACATGATAACCTTGCGTCCGTCCTGTGCGTCCTTCGAGACCTCGATCAGACCACGCGCCTTCAACCGATCGATGATGCCGCGGATCGTCGCCTGGTCGACAGCCGTGGCCTTGACCAGCTCGGCCTGTGAACTCGGGCCGTTGTCACGTAGGGCGCAGAGCGTCACGAACTGCACGGAGGTCAGATGCGGGTCGCTGGCGTTTTCCTGGAAGATGGCCAGGTGTTTCTGATAGGCCTTGCGCATGAGGTGACCCACCTGATCGGTGAATCTATAGCGGCTGCCTTGCCGATCCAGCTTTTCCTGCTCGTCCGCCATTTGGCCACCTCTTTCCAAAACGGTTCCGGCTCGACGGGAAGTATCGCGCCATTCGTGGCGAAACTTCCCGTCCTGTTGATTAAATCGCCTCTTCCGGAAGAGCAATCTCGGTCCGTTGCCTGACGGGCTGCCGAGCCGTTATTTCCAGTTGTGCTGCATTTCCTTGACGGCGATGTCGCCGTCGAGAACCATCGGCTCGTCGTCGAGGAAGAGCGAGCAATTGCGCATCGGGATATCGAGATGGCAGGCGGTGTCGTTCGGTCCGCCAAGCTCATTGTTCGGGCCGGTGGAGAACATCACGTTGCCGTAGAACGAGCGCAGCTCCATGCCCATACCGCCGCCGAAGTCGCACAGGCCGTGCCAGTTTGCGCGATGGTCGAGACCCCAGCCGACATGGCTCATGCCCATGCCGCGCGGATCGTTGAAGGTCTTCATGTAGGACTTGATCAGATCGGCCTCCAGGCCCCCGCGGATATCCTGGATGAAGCCCTTTTCGATCGTGTAGATCACCGGCTCGCGGACATAGATGTTGAGCGGCAGGAGAACGTCGCCCGGCGCAAGAACAATCTGTCCGTCGACGCCGTCGTCGGCGGCACCGGAGAAGACGAAGGCGGCCGGCCAGTGATCCCAGCGGCCCGCTTCGTCCGTGCTGCCATATTCGCCGACCGTCGGATAGACGCCCATCTTGTAGACGACGTCGGTTCCGGCCTTGCTGGTGATGCGGAGCGACTTCGCCTTTTTCATGTAGTCCACGCCGACTTCGACGCGCTCGCGCAGCTGCTTCGTCGGCATCAGGCGGGCAAGCAGCGGCGCCGGTTCAACCGCGGTCAGTACGCGTGCGCCAGCGGCCTGGATCGCCATCTGCTCCGGGCTGAACAACAGAAAGATCAGATCGACAACCATATCGGCCTTCTTCAGGGCCTCGACGGCTTCCGGATTTCCGGCAAGCCCTGTCTGGCCGACAGCCCAGCTGCCGTCGCCCGGAAGCGGGGCGGGCAGGCGAAGGTGGTACATGCGCGCGCCCAGCCTCTGGCCGGCGGCCAGGAAGGCGTCGGCATAGTCGAGGCGTTCGTCGCCCTGCGAGAGAACGACGACCTTTTCGCCGTCATGGACGCCGCTCTGCTTCAGTTGTTCCAGGCACAGTTCCGTAAATACATTTCTGTCCATTTTATCGGTCCTCTGGTTGGCTGTCTTGTTATGGTTCGTAAGGCTGCTTCAAAAGGCTACGGATAGGCCTTCTCCGGTGCGAAGGCGGCGATGGCCTCCTCGCGCGAGACGACGTCGCCGTATTTGCTGTCGATATCGAAGAGATTAGCGTTGTGCGGGTCTGGATGGCGGTCGCCGACACAGTCGCGCACGACGATCGTCCGGAACCCGTACTGGACGGCATCCACCGCACTCGCGCGGATGCAGCCGCTCGTCGAGCATCCGGCAAGCACGACCGTGTCGATGCCCTGCGCGTGAAGATGCGAGGCCAGGCTGGTGCCGAAGAAGGCGCTGGCATATTGCTTGATGATGACGAGTTCACCGGCCGCCGGATAAACCTCGTCGCAGAACTCCGCCAATACATTGCCCTCGACCATGGCCTTCATGACGGGCGACTTCTTCACCCACATGCCGCCATCGGCGCAATTTTCGGCGAGATAGAGAATGCGCGTATGGATGACGGGCACGCCGGCGGTCCGGGCGGCGGCGATCAAGTCCGGCGTGCGGGCGACAGCCTCGACCACGCCCGGCGCATAGAGCGGCGCGCCTTCGATCGTGTAAGCCTTGAGGAAATCGATGACGAGAAGGGCCGGCTTCTGGCCGAAGCCGATACGGTTGCCCCAGACACCCTGATAATTGGCTTCGGCGCTCTGCATGGCGATTTCCTTAATAAGCGCCCGACAGAAGCGCGCCAGCTCCCGGCGAGACGGCTTCCAGCCCAAGCGACTTCAGCATGCAATAGGTGGTTGCGGCGGCAGCCGTGATCACCGGCTTGCCCGTCAGGGCCTCGACCTTGGCGATCACCGGAAGCGACGGCATCTGCACGCAGGCAGACAGCACGATGACGTCGACATCGGAAAGATCTAGCGTCTGGACGATGGCAGGCAGGTTTTCTGGATCGTGGCGGGCAACGTCGAGATTGTCGGGAATTTCCAGCGCCCGCCAGTCCATCACCTCAAAACCCTCCTCGCGGATGTAGTTCACGACGAGTTCGGTCAGCGGCTTCATGTAAGGCGCGACGACAGCGATCTTCTTCGCCTTCATCACCTTCAGTCCCTCGATCAGCGCGCCGGCGCTGGTGACGACCGGGATGTTCGTCTCGTTTTCGCGGGTGCGCCCGGTGAGGCGGGCCTCGGACTGGCGGTGATAGCCGAGCCCCATCGCCATGATCGCAACCAGGCAGGCATAGCCCAGAACATCGACGCGGGCATCCGACAGTTCGATCGCGCAGCGGTCGGACTCCGCGTCCATGGTGGCCAGCTCTTCCTTGACGACTTTCTTCATCCGCATACGGCTGGAGTGGAAGGTGAAGCGTTCCGGACGGATCGACTGGCGGGCAGTCAGCATCGCCGGAATTTCCGTTTCCATCGTCGTGTTGGAGCTCGGCACGATCTGGCCGATACGATAGGGTTTCTGCACGACACACACTCCTTGGAAGAATGAAAGCGATCCTGGGCGGCATCGCGAAGGCAATAAAAATGGCGGGCCAGAGCCCGCCATCAGCGCTTATTCGGACAGGAAATCACCAAGGGCTTCGAAGAATCCATCGAAATCGTCCCAGGGAATCATGTGGCCGGCATTGGTGACGCGGGTGATTTTGATCGCCGGATTGAGCTCGCGTATTTCGGCCTCGTCCTCCGGTGCGATCACGCCGCCGCGTCCAGCGACCATCAGCATCGCCGGCTCCCCGATCCTTGTGAAATCCGGAAAGATGTCGTCCTTGTGGAAATCCTCGAAGGCTCTGACGATGGCCGGCTCATAGCAGGTGTGCAGCCATTCGGCGCGAAGCCGCAGCTGGTCCTCGTTCCAGGTCGGGCAGAATGCCCTCATGCCTTCCGCATCCATGCCCTTCAGGGCAAGACGGATGGAATCGACATACCAGGGCAGCTTGCTCGGATAGGGTCGGCGACCGGGGCCGGACACCGGCGGGTCGATCAGGGCGAGACGGGAAAATCCGGTCAGCCCAGATATCGCCGCCCGCATCGCGATCCGCGCGCCCATGGAATGACCGAGGAGGGCAGGGGCGGAAAGACTGAGTGCATCGGCAAAGCCGACGACGTCGGCCGCCATGGCATCAAGGCCATAGTCAAGGTCAGGGCCTGTGGAGGACAGGCCGCGGCCGCGGACGTCGAGCACGTAGACATCATGGCGTTCCGCCAGCCGTTCGGCGACGAAGCCCCAGGTGATTGCCGGGCTGGTGATACCTGGAATGAGAATGACGGCAGGCCCCTTGCCGCCGTAACGCAGGTAGTGCTGGCGGATGCCGTTGGCGAAAACATTGGCGCCGTAGAGGAGGGCCGCGCTCATGCGACGCTCTTGTCCTGGAGCGGCTGGGCATAGACATCGTAGCCATAGACCCAGGATGGATCTTCCTGCGTGAGCAGGAACGTATTGGCATTCGACACGGTCTGCACGCGGGTGGCGCGCTCACGACGGTTCGCCTCGTAGAGCGCGAAGGCTGTAGCATAGGCATTGGGGCCGGTTTCCTGAAGGCAGCGCGTCAGCATCGCCGCGTCCTCGATTGCCATGGCCGCACCTTGCGCCATGTGCGGTTTCATCGGATGGCAGGCATCGCCGAGCAGGACCATGCGGCCCTGGCTCCAAAGCGGCAGCGGGTTGCGGTTGAACAGCGGCCACTTGGTCACGTCGTCGGTCGCCTCGATCAGGGCCTGGATGACCGGATGATAGCCGGCGAAGGCCTCGAACATTTCTTCGCGGCTGCTCTGGACGAAGGCGCCGTCGAATTCCCAGGCGGCATGCGGCACGCCGGTGACGTAATAATATTCGTCACGGCGGCTTGTCGTGTAGTAGACCATCATATGCCTGTCCGGTCCCCACCACTTGACGCAGTCCTCGAATGTGAGGTCGAACTTCTTCAGCTTTTCGGCGGAGATCATCGCGCGATGACCGACCCAACCGCTGTAGTTCGGACGCTCCGCGCCGAGCAGGGTTTCGCGGACACGGGAGTTGATGCCGTCGGCGCCGATGACGATTGCCGCACGTGCGGAGGTGCCGTCCTGGAATTCGAGGTAGACATCGGAGCCATTGTCATCAAGCCGCGTCAGCCGCTTGTTGAATTCGACCGTGCCAGGCGCCATCGTCTCCATCTGCAGGGCGGACAGGTCTCCGCGGTGCACCGTGCAATAGGTCGCGCCGTAGCCTTTGAGCGGAATGCGGGACAGATATTCGCCGGTCATGCCGTCGCGGCTGAACCAATGGCTCGGCGTGCTGCTGATGTCGATCAGCTTTCGGTCCATGCCGATGCGCTGGAAGATCTTGAGAACGTTCGGGCCCATGTGGATGCCGGCGCCAAGACGGGTGAAGCTCGGCGCCTGCTCGAAGATCTTCACGTCGAAGCCCGCGGACTGGAGAAGCGCACCCGCCGCTGCCCCGCCGAGCCCCGCGCCGATGATTGCGATCGTCTGCTTCTCCTGAGCCATGGGCTGTCCTTCGCGGCAAATGAACTTGATGGCTGATTAATAAGTGTATACGCTATAAAAAGCAAGCTAAAAATTCCGGCACTCAGCCGAATTTCTGCCAAATAACTAGCCATTACGCTGCTTAATACGGCATCTGGCCTAGTCTGGCTCGGCGTATTTTTGCTTGAACGATCTTGCTTTAAAGCGTATACACTTTTTATCGAGAGCGCAAAGAAGCGGGAACCGATATGGGCTTTGACGGGGCGGGCAGGGTAAGGATGGCTGCGGAAATTGTTTCCGCAGCGCTGCCTTTGCCGCTGTTTCGTCGCCTGGGATGCGCCGCATGAGCAAGGCCTTTCAGCTCGATGTCAATGGGTCCCAATGCGCCGTCGAGGCCGATCCGCAGGCGCCGCTTCTTTATATTCTCAGAAACGATCTGGCGCTGAACGGCCCGAAGTTCGGGTGCGGTCTTGGCGAGTGCGGTGCCTGTTCCGTCCTGATCGATGGGCGGGCGGTGCGCTCCTGCACCATTCCGCTTTCGGCGGTCGGGTCCCGATGCGTTACTACTCTGGAAGGGCTCGGCAACGAGGCCGATCTCCACCCGGTCCAGCAAGCCTTTATCGACGCCGCAGCGGCGCAATGCGGCTATTGCCTGAACGGCATGATCATCGCGACCGTCGCTTTGCTCAAGCGCAATCCAGCGCCGGATGAAGCGGAGATCCGCGAGGCACTGCGCCACAATCTGTGTCGTTGCGGTACCCATATCGAAATTCTCGCCGCCGTCCGACGCGCAGTCGGGTTGTCGCAGGCAGCCTTGCGACACGAGGCGGCGCTGAAGGCAGCAGGCATGGCCGGCGGAGCGGTCGAGACATCGGAGCAGCAGCAATGACGGTGGAGCGTGAAACGTCGAAGGAGGCCCATCTTTCCAGGGAAGAGTTGCTCGCCGTCCTGTCGCCCGCGCCGAACGGCGATGACGAGCTCTATCTGTCGATCGGTCCGGACGGGTCCGTCACCGCCTTCAACGGTCATGTCGATCTCGGCACCGGCATTCGGACGTCGCTGGCCCAGATCGTTGCCGAGGAATTGTGCGTGCCTTTCGAGCAGGTGCAGATGGTGCTTGGAGCCACCTCCGTCGCTCCGAACCAGGGTGCAACGATTGCCAGCGAGACGATCCAGGTCACAGCCGCACCCCTGCGCTCGGCCGCGGCAACGGCGCGGCGCTTCCTGCTGGAGAAAGCTGCAAGGCTGCATGACCTGCCGGTCGAAAGCCTTGTTGCGGAAGACGGGATCATCCGGACGACGACACTCGAAAACTGGAGCATGACTTTCGCCGATCTTGTCTCCGGCGATCATGTCCGTCTGACCATCGATCCCGAAGCTCCACTGAAGCCGGTTTCCGACTACCGCATCGTCGGCGCCTCGCGCCCGCGCGTTGACATACCGCAGAAGGCGACCGGTCGCTGGACCTACGTGCACGACGTGCGCGTACCGGGCATGCTGCATGGCCGCGTCGTGCGCCCACCCTATGCCGGCTTCGATCACGGCGAGCATGTCGGCGCAAGCCTGATCTCGATCGATGAAAGTTCCGTTGCCGAGATTGCCGGCCTGGTCGCGGTCGTCGCGATCGGCGACTTCGTCGGTGTCGTCGCGACGCGGGAGGAAAATGCCGCTTTGGCTGCAAAGCAGCTGAAGGTGTTGTGGCGTGCCGCGCCGGAGCGGCCCGATCTGAATGCGTCGGAAGAGGCACTTCGTGCCAACCCGGCGACACCGCGCAAGCTGGCGGACCGCGGCAATGTCGATCTGGCGCTTGCCGGCGCTACGATGGCAATGGACCGGACCTATGTCTGGCCGTATCAGATGCATGCCTCGATCGGCCCATCCTGCGCCGTCGCGGATTTCCGTGAGGACGGGCTGACCGTCTGGTCGGGCACGCAAAACCCTTTCCCGATGCGCCGGGACCTGTCGATCCTGCTCGACATGCCTGAAGAGCGTATCACCGTCGAACGGCTTGAGGCGGCCGGCTGCTACGGGCGCAACTGCGCCGACGACGTGACCGCGGATGCGGCGCTCCTGTCGCGGGCGGTCAATGCGCCCGTCCGGGTGCAGCTTACCCGCGAGCAGGAGCATGCTTGGGAGCCGAAGGGTGCCGCCCAGGTGATGGATGTGCGTGGCGGCCTCGATATCGAAGGCGGGCCATCGGCCTATGATTTCGAAACGCGGTATCCGTCCAATCTCGCACCGACGCTTCCCCTCATTCTGACCGGCAAGATACCGGCCTCGCCCGATACGCTGCAGATGGGTGACCGCACGGCGATCCCGCCCTATGCCTATGGTAATCTGCGCGTCACCGTGCACGACATGCCGCCGATCGCCAGGGCGTCCTGGTTTCGCGGTGTCTCGGCCATGCCGAACACGTTTGCGCATGAATCCTATGTCGATGAACTCGCGACGGCAGCCGGTGTCGATCCGATCGAATACCGGCTGCGCTACCTGCAGGACCCGCGCGCAATCGATCTCGTGCATGCGGTTGCTGAGCGCGCAAACTGGGTGCCACACACCAAGCCCGGCACGCTCGGTGGGGAGGGCGACCTGCTCTACGGCCGCGGATTTGCCTATGCCGTCTATGTCCACGGCAAATTTCCCGGCACCGCGGCGGCCTGGGCCGCCTGGGTCACCGACGTCGCGGTCAACCGGAAAACCGGCGAGATCGCGGTCACCAAGGTGACCTGCGCGCAGGATTCCGGCCTGATGATCAACCCGGACGGGGTGCGCCACCAGATCCACGGCAATATCATCCAGTCCACCAGCCGCGTCCTGAAGGAAAAGGTGGATTTCTCATCCACAGCCGTGACTTCGAAGGAATGGGGCGGCTATTCACTGATCACTTTCCCGGAAGTGCCCGACATCGATGTCTTGATGATCCCTCGCCCGGACGAGCCGCCGCTGGGTGCCGGCGAATCCGCCTCGGTGCCGAGCGCTGCGGCGATCGCCAATGCCGTTTTCGACGCGACCGGCATTCGCTTTCGTGAACTGCCGCTGACGCCGGAGCGCGTGCTGGCGGGGCTGAACGGCGACGGGCAGGTGGAAACGCCCGCGCCGCGGAAACGCTCCGCCTGGTGGAAATTCGGTCTGCCGCTGGCTGGCGGTCTTGCGGCCGTCACCGGTCTGCTCACGATGGGATCTCCCTGGCGGCCGGCGATCAGCCCGATCGCGCGGCCCGATGCCAACGTCTATAGCGGCGTGACCATCGAACGGGGCCGGCTCGTCGCGGCGGCCGGCGCCTGCAATGTCTGCCATGTCGGCACGGATGGTCTTGCCTTTGCCGGTGGGCGCCGTTTCGATACGCCGTTCGGCGCCGTCTACGCGACCAACATCACGCCAGACATGGAAAACGGCATTGGCGGCTGGTCCTATCCGGCTTTCGAGCGTGCCATGCGGCAAGGGGTGAGCCGTGATGGTCATCATCTCTATCCCGCGCATCCTTACACGTCCTTTGCCGGTGCCGAGGATGCCGACCTGCAGGCGCTCTACGCCTATATGATGACGCAGGCACCGGTTGCCGAAAAGGCGACCGAAACGAAGCTGAAATTTCCCTTTGGCATGCGCGCACTGATGGCCGGCTGGAACGCGATGTTTCTGAAGGCTGCCCCTTTCCAGTACAATCAGGCTGAGGATACCGAGTGGAACCGGGGCGCCTATCTGGTGGAAACGCTCGGTCACTGTTCGGCGTGCCATACGGAACGCAACGTGCTGGGGGCGGAAAAGAGCGGCAAAGCGTTTCTATCGGGCGGCTTTGCCGATGGCTGGGAGGCGCCTTCCCTCAACAGCCATGCGAAAAGCCCCGTTTCATGGACGAAGGAGGCCTTCTACGATTATCTGCGCACCGGCCATGCGCGCGATCACGGCAGTGCGGCAGGCCCGATGGCCGATGTCGTTTCGGCGCTGTCGCCCTTGCCGGATGCAGACATCCGCGCCATGGCGGCCTATCTGGCCAAGGGGAGCGCACGGGCCACGGTCGCGGATGAGGTGGCCACAGTGGAGACGGTTATCGCAGCAAGTGTTTCGGCCGAAGCCGAGGCTGCCCGTCTTGCGCCGAAGGGTGCGCGGATATTCGAGGGCGCCTGCGCCTCCTGCCATGCGGGCACAAATGCTCTTTCGTCGCTTGCCCTCAACAGCAACCTGCACAGCGATAGCCCGGACAACCTGCTTCAGGCCATCCTCAACGGCGTCGAGGCACCGGCAATTCTGGCGCAGACCACGGGACGCGAGACGCCGGAGATCATGTCTATGCCGAGCTTCCGCGAGACGCTGGACGAACGGCAGATCCAAGATCTTGCCGCCTATCTGCGGGCGCGGTTCGCTCCGGATAAGGCGCCTTGGGACAAGCTTAACGATGCCATGCGGCGCGTCACTTCGGTGGTGCACTGAGATGGAAAGCCGCCTGGCGCAGAGCTCTGCAATGACGCACGAGGAAAGCCTGGCGCTCTTCCGCAATCCAACCCATGCCTTCCGTCCTTCCGCCTATTGGTTCTGGCACTCGATACCGGACGCGGAAACCTGCAGGCGGCAGCTTGCGGATTTCAAAGCGCAAGGTTTTGGCACGATCCTGATCCAGGCACGCATTGCTTTCCCACGCGACCTTTATCTGTCGGCGGCGTTTATCGCCGCCTATCGCACGGCCATCGGTATTGCCGGCGAACTGGGACTCAAGGCCGGCTTTTACGACGACTTCAACTGGATCAGCGGCCACGCGGGTGGTCGAACAGTCGAGGGGCGGGACGACCTGCGCGAACGGCACCTGTTCTGGGCAACAGTGCAGGAAAATCGAGGCGCGATCAGCGGCATCCGCCCGCCTTTCGTTCAGTCGATGGGGCCGGACATCATGGCCTGGCAATATGAAAATGGCGAGGTTCTCTGGGGCGAATGGGCAATCGAGGCGGCCCTTCTTCATCCTGCGGACGGTGCTGCTGATCCGGCAACTGTTATCGATGTCACGCGGCACCTCGTGCTGACTCGTTTTGATGCGGTTTCCTGCGCCTTCGTATTCGATGGACACGTGCCGGAAGGACAAAGACTGACAGTCTTCGTCAATGCCCGGTCGGTGAGTTCGCGACTGATCAATTACCTGATGCCCGCCGCGGCGCAGCGGTTTATCGAGGTCGGGATCGATCCCATCGTCGCGGCTTTGGGTGATCTGGTTCCCGATCCTCTCGGGTTTGCCTTTTATGACCAGCCGGCCGCCGGCTTCTATCGCTGGGACCAGATCGGCGGCAATCTCGGCAACAGCCTTCTTTTCTCCGATGCGCTTGGCAGTCGTGTCGAGGACGCGACGGGAGTGCCGTTTCCGCTTGCCCTGATATCCCTGCTTTACGGGGACAGCGAACCAGCGCTGCGCCTTCGGGCGATGTTTTATGAGACCTATTCGGGCCTGATGAACGATGCATTCTTCGGGACGCTGCGGGCATGGGCGGATGAAAAGGGCCTCGTGCTCACCGGCCACGAAATCCTGCCGCATGTCAGCTCCTGGTCGCTGAACGGCGGCTTTACCTCCATCGACCCGCGTGTTGCACCGGCCACGGACTTCTTCGGCATTGATGCGTTTCGTCATGAGACGGCGGTTGATGCCAACAATTTCATTGCGCAGCTGGCGCCGAAAATGGGCGATTCCGTCGCCCGCTCCAATGGCCGCAGCCGCTGTGTCGTCGAAACCTATGCCAGCGCACTGCGCACGCCGGTTCGCGCCGCCGGTCAGTGGGAACTGACGCTTCAGACGATGCGGGCGCAGGCGATAAGGCTGTATTGTCTCGGTACACGGCAGTTTCTCTGGCACGGTCTCTACCAAACCGATGGCAGCGATACCGACATGACGCCCTTCGTCAATCCGCGGTTCGACTTCGGGCCGGGGATCAATTTTGAGCCGTGGTGGCCCTATCATCATCTCTTTGCCGAGGAGACGGCGCGGATTTCCGCCTTCATTGAGCCGGCCACGCCGCACACGCCGGTGGCCATAATCTATCCGCTGCACACCGCCTGGGCGGAAGGCCCGCGCCATGCGCATGCGGCCCATGTCGGAACTTGGTGCGAGCATCTGCTGGCGCTCGGCTGCGATTACATGCTGGTCAGCGAGGATGACATTGCGCTTGCGGACATCGACGACGGTCGCCTGTCGACCCGTTCTGGCCTCACTTTCGATGCTGTCGTCCTGCCGTCGGTCACAGTGATGAAATCACGGCGCGCGCTGGACAAACTCGCCTGCCTGCAGGCTGCCGGCGGCGCCGTGTGGTGCTCAGGAGCGCTGCCGACCCTGCTTTGCGATGGGTCAATGCCTCTTGTCGGCGACTGGACGAGTGCTCACCTTGTCGGTCGTCCGGATGCTGCTGCAATCGCAACATTGCTCGAAACCCTGCCGAAATGCGGCCCCAATCTTTCGACCCCGTCGGGCAAAAAGCCGTGGCAATGGATTGGCCACGAGCCAGACGGAAGCTGGCGCGGGGTGGTCTTCAATGATAGCTCCGAACCTGCGACATGCGACCTGCGCTTGGCGACAGGTTTCAATTGCGAATTCTGGGTGCCGGCGACGGGTGAAATCACGGTTGAGCGTGGGCTTGCTTCCCTCTGTCTGTTGCTGGAGCCGCAGGTGGTATGGTGCATGCGGCTGCTGCTGATTGATGGTGCAGGCTGGCGTGATCTGATGATTTCGGAACTTGCATCGCCGCGCGGCCCGGTCGCGGTGCTTGTAGAGGGATGGACTTTTCAGGCTGGAGCTGGCGTCCCGACGGCAGCGATTTCCGTTGCAAGCGGCTGGGAACGCCAAGGCTTTTCCAATTTCTCCGGCACCGGCGCCTACCGCAACAGGATCAGCATCAAGACTGCTGGTCGCTGGCTGCTGGAACTCCCGCAGGTGGAAACCGCCGCCGCCGTCTCTCTTGACGGCATCGAGATCGGTTGCCGCGGCTGGAGTCCGTACCGGTTCGAACTGGGCCATCTCGAGGCTGGAAGCTACGATCTTGAAATCGCCGTCTCCAATACGGCTGCAAACCGCTATTATTCGGGAACGCCCTACCAGGGCGAGACCCTCGACGCGAGCGGCCTGCTTGCCGCCCCGCGCCTGATTGCCCTTGAAGAAGACCTGACCGGAACGACATCATCATGCTGAAACACACGACCATCCCCCTTGATCGCGCCTGGAACAGTTGGTCCACCCGACCGGCCGAGATGGTCTTTCTGCCGCTTGGCGTCCGCATCACGCCAGTGCTCTATTCCACCCGCAGCCGCACCGTCTCGCTGATCGAACCGCGCACGGATAGCGTCCGGCTCGGCCGTCACGGGATCGACGGCTCGGTGATCGAACTCGAGATGGAGCACAGCGGCACAACGATCGCCTTGTCTGCGACCAAGACGTCTCCCTTTGCCTTTCGTGGCAGCTGGAATGGCGTGAAGTCCGGCGAATGGGGTCTGCGCTTCTGGGTGACGATCGCAATTTCCGCCGAGGGCGGCGAAGCGGTGCGCTTCGACGAAGAGCAAGGCGTCGCCGTCGTCAAGGTCGGTACGCGCTTCGTTGCGGTGGCGACGGGCGATGCGCCGGTGCAGGTGACGGGCCATGCGACGATCGATGCTCTGCGGGCAGATTTCGAAACGAACGGCTATTTCCATCTCGCAAGCCGCAGCAGCGAGGCACCCGTTCTGGCGCTCCGCTTCAACCTCGAAATGATGCGACGGGGCGCCTATGCCGCCGCCGTTGCCGACAGCGCGGAACTTGCGATCATGAATGCGCGGGCTTGCCTTGCAGCGGATGAGCAGCCGTTCTTGCCGGCTGCGCATGAGGGCGATTATGCGGGCGCGCTCGATGCCATCCGCGATGTCGTCGCCTGGAACACGGTCTGGGACGAGACGAATGCGCGCCCATACACGGCCGTCACCCGTATCTGGAATCTGGGAAAATTTGCCGTCTGGTACAACGACCAGACCTTTGCTGCCCTTCTTGCAGGCGTGGTCGACGCCGACCTCGCCCGGGAAAACATGGCCGTGGCGCTGGCCGGGGCGACACCGCAGGGCAATATTGCCTGCATCGTCACCTCGAACGATGCCTGGGTCGACCGGACGCAGGCGCCACATGGTGCGCTGGTTGCGTGGTTGCTCTACCAGCGCACCGGCGAGCGATCCATTTTGGAGGCAAGCTATTCGGCGCTTGCGCGAAACCAGCGCTGGTGGCGAGCCCATCGCGATCCCGAAGCGACTGGCCTCGTTTCCTGCGGCACCTCCGATGTCGGCGAAGGCCTATACAAGGGCACGGCCTTCGGCGCTCGCAACGAGACCGGTATGGACAATTCTGCGACGCATGATGAAGCGGTCTACCAGCCGGAAACGCGAACCCTTTCGACCTTCGACCTCGGCATCAATTGCGCGCTGGCGCTCGATGCCGAAATGCTGTCGAACATGGCGAGCGTGCTCGGGCATCACGACGATGCGCGCGAGTTCACTGAGGCGGCTGCCCGCAGCCGGCAGCTGATTTCCGAAGGGTTGTGGGACGAAGAGCGCAAGATCTTCGCCAATCGCCAGCGCAAGGGCGGTTTCGTGCGTTCGCTTTCGCCGACGAGTTTCTATCCGCTGCTGTGCGGTGCGGCGACGGAAGAGCAGGCGCGCCATTTGCTCGAACATCTGAAGGACGAGAAGACCTTTGCCGGTCCCTATCCGCTGCCCAATGCGACACGCGACGATCCGGCCTTTGCAGATAATGTCTACTGGCGTGGCCGCATTTGGCCGAACGTCAACTACATGGTCTGGCTCGGGCTGCGGCGCTACGGGTTTTTTGCCGAGGCGAAGAACCTGGCAGAGCAGAGCCATGCGCTTTTCATGCAGTCCTGGCGCAGTCAGCGGATCGCCGCGGAAAACTACAACGCAACCACCGGCGAGGCCATGGACCAGGGCGACACCGATCCCTTCTACATCTGGGCAGCACTGCTGCCACTGATGGCCGTCGGCGAGATCGTCGATTTCAGTCCTTGGCGCGGATGGAGCCTGTCGAATTGCGGCAAGTACGTCGCGGTCGGTCCAATGCTGTCGCCGGTGGGGAAAATCGCGATGTCCGTTTCCGATGGGCTCCTGACCGTTCAGCGGCACGGCCGGTCGTTCCTTGTCTCAAGCCTGCGGACGACGCTCTCCGGTATCACCGTTACGGATACGCATTTTTCCTGCGTAGTAGGGCCGCTCGACGAGGCCGGATCGCTGACCTTCCCCGATCTTCCGGTTGAGACGATCGTGGCGGTGCAGGTCGATGGTCGGGATCACGGCTGGAGCGGTAGCGATGGCCTGCGGATCGAGCTTTCGGGGTCAAAGGCCAGCCGGCGGCTCGACGTCTATTTTCGTGCGGTTGCAGGCATGGTTTGGCCGGGAGTTGCTTGACATAAATCAAGCCTTGACTTATTAATTTGTATACAAATAAAAATAACAAAAAGAAAACTGAAGCCAGAGGGTCAGAACAAAGGAATGACATCACACTGATGATATAAATCGGGTCACTGCGATCGTTCGGGTTGCGGATTGATTCCGCTTTAAAGTCACGATTAGCTTGAGGCGATGTAGTTTTCGCTTCGTCTGTCACGGAGTTGAGCTTCCGGCAGCGCGCTTTCGGCTGGCTTGAGGTATCATCGCGTTATCGTTGTTTCAGGGAATGACTTCCGCGGTTGTTAATTTGCATACAAATTAATTTCCTTTCTTTGTATGTGAATGTCCGACGCCTTTGAATGCTCCGCGCGGAGTGTAGAAACAGTCGCTGCGCTGCGGATTTGTCGCCGATCAACCAGTTCAAAGAGGGTAACATCATGACTGGAATCACAAGACGCAATGCACTCAAGCTGATGTCCGCGACGTTTATCGCCGGCGCCAGCGTTTCCATGCTGCCGAAGATGGCCTTTTCGGCCGGCACGATCACGGTCCTCAACTGGCAGGGCTACGGCACGGACGAAGCCTGGTCGATCAAGGCTTTCCAGGAAGCGACCGGCGTCGAGGTCGTGCACGACTACTACAGCTCGGAAGCCGAAATGCTGACAAAGCTGCGCACCAATCCGGGGACCTATGACCTCGTCGTCCTGAATGCGGCGCGCTGCGCCCAGGCGATGGCGGAAGATCTGATCTCGCCGATCGACTTTGCTAAGGTGCCGAATATCGCCTCGGTCGCGGCAAACCTGCGCTCCAACGAGAACTTCAACAAGGATGGCGTCGGTTATGCGGTGCCGTGGGTCTGGGGTCTCACCGCCGTTGCCATGCGTGAAGGCCTGCCGAAGGCAGACAGCTATGCCGTGCTCGGCGATGCGGCCTACAAAGGGCGTGTCGGTCTCCAGGACGATGCCGTTGGCGTCATTGCGGCAGCGGCCCTGCTCACCGGCCAGGACATGAACAATCCGAAGGATCTCGATCTCGTCAAGGAAACCCTCAAGGGCTTCAAGCCGAACGTCAAGTTGCTCTGGTCGACCGAAGACCAGTGGAACAAGTCTTTCGCAGCCAAGGAATTCGATGTGGCGATGTACTGGTCGGGCGGCGCCGTCCGTTCGCGGCGCGTCAGCAAGCTGCCGGTCGATTTCGTCGTTCCGAAGGAAGGCGGCATCGGCTGGGTCGACGGTCTCGGCATTCCGGTCGACGCCCCGAATGCCGAGGGCGCGCATGCCTTCGCAAACTGGATGATCGATCCGAAGTTCTACGTCGAATGGGCAACCAAGGCCGGCGCGCCGGCATCGGCCAACACCGCTGCCATGGAAAGCCTGCCGGCGGACGACCTTAGCCGCCAGATCCACAAGCCGGAATACATTGCCACCATGAGCATCATGTCGGCGCTGCCGGACGATCGCCGCGAGGCTTTCAACAACCTCTGGCAGGAAGTGAAAGCCTTTTATGCGGAGTGACACCATCCTCAACGATGCGGCGCGCGGATCTTCGGATCCGCGCCAGCGCCGCCCGATCCCGGCCTGGGTGGCCACGACAGCCCTTTTGCTGCCGACCTATGGCTGGTTGACGCTGGCGGTTCTGTTGCCGCTCCTGACGATGTTCGTTTTCAGCTTCATGTGGGCGACGCCGATGGGTAAGACGCCCATCGTCTTCACGCTGAAGCACTACCGCGCCTTCATCGATCAACCCTATCTGATCAACATTGCCTGGACCTCGCTGGTCATCGGTTTCTGGACGACGCTGCTCTGCGCCATTTTCGGCTTTCTCGCCGCTGTCGCGCTGGCAAGGGCGACAGTCGGGCGCATGCGCGAGACATTGCTGATCCTGCTCCTCCTGCCATTCTGGACAAACGGCCTGGTTCGCGTCTTCTCCTGGACGATGGTCCTGCGGGAAAACGGCTTTCTCGACAGCGTGGTGCATATGCTCTTGCCGGATATCGGCTCGGTTTCCTTCCTTTATTCCCGCTATGCCATCGTTCTCGGCCTCGTCCATGGGTACCTGCCCTACATGATCCTCACCTGCTATATCGCCCTGTCGACAATCGATGACGCGATCATCGAGGCGGCGGCAAGCCTCGGGGCGCGCTGGTGGACGATCCTTCTGCGCATTCTCCTCCCACTTGCAGCGCCTGGTCTGATTTCCGGCGCGGTGCTCACCTTCGTGCCCGTCATCGGGTCCTTCATGGAGCCACGCATCCTCGGCGGCAAGGTGGGCGTCACCATGGGAACGGTGATCGAGGACCAGTTCACCCAGGCCTTCAACTGGCCGCTCGGGGCGGCCCTTTCGTTCACGCTGCTCGCCGTGGTTCTCGCGATCTTTGCAACCTTCTCCGGCGTCCTGCGCCGCGGCACGACGGCTTAAGGGAGCGCAACGATGACACAGATTGGCCGCATCTACCTTCTGGTGATCCTGTTCTTCCTCTACACGCCGATCCTGGTGATGATGGCAATGGGCTTCAACGAATCCCAGCTCTACGAACTGCCCTTCAGCTTCTCCACCCGCTGGTATGTCGCCCTGATGGACAACCAGCAGCTCCTGAAGGCCGGAATGAACAGCATCATCATCGCGCTCATCACGGCGGCGATCGCAACCTGTCTCGGCACGATGGCCTCCATCGCGCTGTCGCGGCGCACGTTCCGCGGCAAAAGCCTGCTGCAACTGCTTCTCCTGCCGCCGATCGCCATCCCATGGCTGATCACCGGCACGGCCATGCTTGTCTTCTTCTACTGGTCCGGCATCGGACGCGGCATGCACGCGCTGCTCATCGGCCACGTCGCGCTGGCGATCCCCTATGTCGTGCTGGTGGTGGGCACCGGCTTCAATACGATCCGGGCCGATCTGGAAGAGGCGGCGATGAGCCTCGGTTCGACGCCGATCCATGCCTTCTTCGCTGTGACGCTGCCGCTTCTGTTTCCGAGCATTCTGGGCGCGGCGCTCTTTGCCTTCGCCGTTTCCCTCGACCAGTTCGTGATTTCGTATTTTCTTGCCACGCCCGGCTACTCGACGCTGCCGGTGCAGATCTACTCCGCGATCCGCAAGGGCTTCACGCCCGAAATCAACGCAATTTCGACGCTGCTCCTTCTCGGCTCGATGGCTGCGATCCTGATCTTTGCGCGTTTCGCCAAACCCGGAGATGTAAGTGACAAACGTTAACGTACACGCGGTCGCCAAGACCTATGGCACGACGCCGGTTCTGACCGATATCACCACGGACTTTCCGGAAGGTTCCTTCACCAGTCTTCTCGGACCATCCGGCTCGGGCAAGACGACGCTGCTGCGCATCATTGCCGGCTTCATCCGGCCGGACGAAGGTGTCGTCAGCATCGGCGGCAAGGATGTCACGCATGTTCCGGTTTGGGGCCGCAACATCGGCATGATGTTCCAGTCCTACGCCCTGTTCCCGCACATGACGATCGCACAAAACGTGGCCTTCGGCCTTGGCCGTCGCGGCATTCACGGCGCGGAAGCGCGCAAGCAGGTCGATGCGGCCCTGGAAATGGTTCGTCTCCCGGGTTTCGCCGATCGCATGCCGAAGCAGCTTTCGGGCGGCCAGCAACAGCGTGTTGCGCTGGCGCGCGCCATGGTCATCAAGCCGAGCGTCCTGCTTCTTGACGAGCCCCTGTCGGCGCTCGACCGCCGTCTTCGCCAGGAAATGCAGGTAGAGCTCCTTCGCATCCAGCGCGAAACCGGCCTGACAACGATCTTCGTCACGCATGACCAGGAAGAGGCCCTGACCCTTTCCGACAAAGTGGCGATCCTCGATAAGGGCCGCATCGTTCAGATCGGCGATCCGGAGACGGTCTATGAAAAGCCCCTGACGCGGTTCGCTGCCGAGTTTCTCGGCGATTCAAACTTCCTCAGGGGACGTGTCGAGAGCGGTGCTGTTCGTCTCGCCGATGGCACACTCGTTCACGCAACAGGCGCCCTGCCGGCGGATGGTGCGCAGGCGACGCTGGCCGTGCGCCCGGAAAAGATGTTCGTCGTCAAGGACGCGACACCCGGCAACCGTCTGACGGCGCGCATCACGACGGTGATCTATGCGGGGCAAGCGCTGTCCTACATTCTCGAAACGGCCGATGGCATGCAGGTAAAGCTCTTTGCCCAGAACCGTGATGGCAATGTGCTCAGAGAGGGCGAGACGGTGGTGCTTAGTTGGTCTGCCAACCACACCGTTGCGGTTGCGGACTGAACCGATGCCGCTCGAGCCGATCCCCAAAAGCACGCTGCATCTCGTCATCGACATGCAGCGCCTGTTTGCCGAGGAGACCGCCTGGCACACGCCGGCGATCCGGACGATCCTTCCGAACGTCGTCCGGCTGAGCCGCGAGCGGCTGGCGGAGACGCTCTTCGTCAAATTCGTCGTGCCGCAACGGGCGGAAGACGCAAAAGGCCGCTGGAAGAATTACTATCGCCGCTGGTCGACGGTCACGGGCGAGGCTCTTGCTCCCGGAATGCTCGACCTCGTCGAGCCGCTGGCCGGGCTTTCGGGTCCGGAAGCGCAGGTGGAAAAGGAGGCGTTTTCCGTTTTTGGTGCTCCAGGTTTTGCCGAAAGGCTCGATGCGTCGGGCATAGACACGCTGGTGTTCAGCGGAGTTGAAACCGATGTCTGCGTGCATGCCAGCGTGCTCGATGCGATCGATCTCGGGTTTCGTGTCATCGTTGCGGCCGACGCGGTGGCGAGCGGCGACGAAACGGCGCATGCCTTCGTTCTCAACCATCTTCTGCCGCGCTTCGCGGAACAGTTGGAAATTGCCACCACTCAGGCCATTCTGGATGCGTGGGCGTCGTGACGGACGCCCTGATCGACACACCACTCAAACGCAGACGGCAAAAGCCATACCGGGAAACGAAAGAGATCATGAACGGCCCCCCAGAAGAACAGCCGGCCCGCCGCGTCGATCATCCCGGCGAAGAGACGATTGCGGGTGGGAGCGGCAACAGCGCCTATGTGCTCGGGGAGCAGATTGGCTTCTTTTTGCGGCAGGCAAACCAGCGCCATGTGGCAATCTTCGCCGATCTCATCGCCGAGAAGCTGACGACGACGCAATGGGCAGCGTTGGTCAAGCTCAAGGATCTGCAGCCCTGTTCGCAGGGCAATCTTGGTCGCGAGACGGCGATGGATATGGCGACCATCAAAGGTGTCGTCGACCGCCTCGTCAAGCGCGGCCTCGTTAACACGGCGTCCGATGCCGCCGACGCGCGACGATTGGTCCTGACTTTGACCCGGGAAGGCGAAGACACGATCGCGCGCAATCTCTCGCAGGCGCTGGACGTTTCGCACAGGACGCTCGGCCCTCTCTCTCCCGCGGAGCGCATGATGCTGATCGAGCTTCTCCAGAAAATCTGTTGAGCGCCGGCCTTGGCCGGGTAATGCCATCCCATTCATGAGCATCGAGGCGACCATTGACCGAAGACGATGATGACGAGTTGCAGGCCATCGTTGCTTCGATGAGCGATCAGGAAAAGATCGATTTCGTCAGCGGCCACGGGCTCTGGAGGACCAGGGCCATCGAAAGGTTGGGCATTCCGGCGATCGTCATGACCGACGGAACCTACGGCGTGCGGTATTCGACGACGCAGATCGATTCCGGCTCCGAGCCGAATGCGGCGCTTGCAGCCTTCCTTGCCGTGGTGAACCGGCGCGCCGAAGATGGCGGCGAAGGGATGTTTGGCGACACCCATCCCGCGACATGCTTTCCGAACGGCAATCTTCTTGGCTGCTCGTGGGATATTTCCCTTGCCGAGGACCTCGGGCGGGCGCTGGCGGCCGAGTGCCGCTCGCTTGGTGTCGATTTGCTTCTCGGCCCTGGCATCAACATTCGCCGCACCCCGCTCGCCGGGCGCGCCTATGAATATTATTCCGAAGATCCTGTTGTCAGCGGCGATCTGGCCGCCGGGCTCATTCGTGGCCTGCAAGGGGCTGGCGTCGGGGCCTCGCTCAAGCACTTCGCCTGCAACAACTCGGAAATCGACCGGACCAACATGAGTTCCGACGTCGATGAACGCGCGCTTCGTGAAATCTACCTTGCGGGGTTCGAGCGGGCGATCGCAAATAGCGATCCCTGGACGGTGATGAGCGCGTACAATCCACTGAACGGCGTGCAATCGGCGGAAAACCACTGCTTGCTGACAGAGGTCCTGCGCACGGAGTGGGGCTATGACGGCTTGGTGATCTCGGATTGGCATGCGATCAAGGACCGGCCGGCGGCGATCCACGCCGGAACGGATCTCGACATGCCGGAAAGCGGCCCGCGCAAGGCGCGCCTGCGCGCAGCCCTTGAGGCCGGGCAGTTGGACCGCGAGGTGCTGGACCGGTCTTGCCGGCGCGTTCTTTCCCTCGTCCGCCGCGTGTCGGAAAAGCGCAATCCGATCGAGCCCGTCGATCTCGATCACCATCACGACCTCGCCCGCCGCATGGCTGCCGAATCGATCGTCCTCCTGAAAAACGATGCCGCCGCGCTGCCGCTCAAGGACATGGCGGGCAAGCGCATTCTTGTTGTCGGCGACGGAGCGATCCGCCCAACCATCCAGGGCTCGGGCTCGGCCACCACGAATCCGTATCGTGTCGACGTTCCCCTGGATGAAATCCGCGCCCATGCCGCAGAGGCGACGATCGATTTCGTGCCTTTCGCCACGGGTGGCGGCGATGACCTCGAAACGCAGATCGCAGGCGTGCTTGCCAAAGCGCGCGAGACTGACGCGGTCGTTATCTTCGCCAATCATCGCACCGCCGACGAAGGCGAGGGTACCGACCGATCCGACATCCGTCTTGCCTACGGGCAAGATGCGCTAATCGAGGCGGTGGTCGACACGGGTTGCCGGACCATTGTCGCGCTCACCATGCCCGATGCCGTCGCCATGCCGTGGATCGGCAAGGTCGATGCCGTTCTTGCCTGTTTCTATCCGGGCCAGGGAGGCGGAGCAGCGCTGGCGCAGGTGCTTTTCGGCCTGTCAAACCCCAGTGGAAAGCTGTCCACGACGTTGCCGGTACGGATGGAGGATATTCCGGGTTTCCATACATATCCGGGCGAAAACGGCCATCATCACTACAGTGAAGGCATTTTCGCAGGGTACCGCTATTATGACCTGCGGGCCGTGGCGCCGCTCTTCCCGTTCGGCCATGGCTTGAGCTACACGCACTTTGCCTACAGCGATCTTTCGGTGGACACGGACACAGTCGCGCCCGGAGCTCCCGTCAAGCTCCGATTCAATCTTTGCAACATCGGGGCGGTTTTCGGGCAGGAGGTCGTGCAGGTCTACGTGCGCCCGATCGAACCCGGACTGAAGCGGCCCATCCGTGAGCTTAAGGCCTTCACCAAGCATGGTCTGGCGCCGGGCGAGACGATGCCTGTCGATATCGAGCTTCTGCCGCGAGACTTCCAGTACTACGATGCCGCGGCCGGCCGATGGATGTTGCGGGCGAGGGCCTTCGCCATCGAAGTCGCCGCCTCATCGCGCGATATCCGCCTGTCGCAAATTTTATCCTGCGTGCCGGAGCCAATGCCCATTCCGCAGATCGCGACCACCTCGTCACCCGCTGTCGTGTTTAGCCATCCGAAGGCCGAGGCGGCGCTGAAAGGCTTAATCATTGAGCGGCTTAAGATGGGCGCAGATGAAGCCCAGAAGCTTGTCGATGGTATGCGGCAGTCCTTTCTCGGCTTCTACGACACGCTCAGCTGGTCGATCGGCGAAAGCATTCCGGAAGCCGAGCTTGCGGCCCTATTCGCCGCAATAAACGAGGAGACGCTGTCATAGATGCTGTTTTTGGCGCGGGTGAGCCGATGATTACCGGGGTATCCCGCATCGCAAACTTATCCCTTCACTCAGTTCGTCTCTGCCAGCAGCATGTCCTCGGGAATTTGGAGATGAACCGCGCCGGGCTTGCCGGAGCAGGCGACGCGGAAGGCCCGACGAATGATCTCTGGCAGCTTTTCGGGTGATTTCACCTGCACAGATAGTTTCGTTACGGGCTCAAACAGCTTGGCGCAGTCCAATTCCGTGAGGACGCCGCGTCCTTCGCCAGGCAGGGGGATGTCGATCGTGAGCAGGATCACCGGCACTGACGAACCGTTCGATTCCGCCACCGGCGGCAGCGAGTACATCGCGCCGGCGCCCGAGGGGCACTCGAACACCCCCGGCTTGTTGGTGAACCTGCCATAAGCATCTGCCATGAAGCCAGCGGAGCGCTCGTCACGGGCCATTACATGGCGGATCCTGTCCTCGCGATGTTGAAGCGCCTCGTAGAAGGGAACGTTTGTATCCCCGGGCACACCGAAAATCGTGTCGACTCCGTATCCGATTAGCATTTCGACCAGAATATCCGCGCCGCACATTTGCTTCTCCTATCGCCCATGTGGTGCTGGGCAAGATAGAAGTAGGCTGTTGCGCAGGGGACCGGCAATACGCCGGCGTCGCGCGGCGAGAACCGTCATTTTGACGGCTCCGGCCGCCAACGTACATCGCAAGGGAAATAGAGCCGCCGATGCGCCAGCGCAGATCACGTCGTCACCGCGCCGCGGGCATCGGTCTGGCGGATCAGCCAGTTGGCGCGGTCATAGGCATAAGACCAGTTGCCGATCCGGATCGGCAGCCGAAAGCCGGTTGCCGTTAAGGTCCTAGGTGTAGGTCCACACCGCTCCTTGCGGATCGCGCACCCCGAGCAGCCGGCCCATCACGTCATAGGAGCGGGTCAGCTGCTGGTCGCCTTCCTCGTCGGTCACGAGCGTCTGGCGCACCGGAATGTACGTCGTGCCGCCGATCGCGTTGCTCCGCAGCGTGTATTGGTAGGTCTTGGCGCCGGCATCCGGGTTCTCGACGTCGAAATCATCGGCGAGCCACCATCCGTCCCATCGCAGCTTTCGGTGGTTCTGGAACCCGTTGTGAATGCAATCGCCAGCGCTGATGTGGGGGCGTGTAACGGATTTGATCCTTTGATGCCAATGCCGGTGGCAAGTTCGCAAGCTGGCGAGAGTTTGACGAGGGTCACCGACCACAATCGATATCGTTGGCGTTCGGTTGTCAATGATAGTTTACAGCGGATCGACGGCCACCTCGACCCCGTTGGTCAACAGTCTCCTCTCGTGCTCCACCTCAAAGCCCAGCACTCGCCTCAGGCTATCCCAATTTGACAACCCCGATACTTGCCCCCAATTCTGCTTGCATGGGGTTAGAGAGTTGAAGTGCGATGCGGAGTGATGCTCACCGAAAAGGTGAATTGATCAAATGGAAGCTCGGCCGTGAAACGCCGCACCACGCAAGCCCTGTTTCCTCGATGCGCAGCTTCTGGGGCCTAATGAGCGCCTATTGGCTTTCGCAAAGCTGGCGCGAGGCTTGGGGACTGACACTTGCTATTCTGGTCCTCACGGCATTGTCCGCCAAGGCCAGCGTCTGGTTCGCCGTCACCTCGGGCGAACTGGTCAACCGGATAGCCTACTTCCACCATCCAACAACGCCTACCACGCCCACAGCGCTGCTGACCACTGCGGCGACGCTAGCCGCGATCGCGATCATGAGGGACGCAGGTTTCACAGCAGTCCGCCATTTCTTTTCGACCACCCTCCACCGCAAGTGGCGTGAGTGGCTCGACCGATGCTTCAACGAAGCACTGCTCGATTCCAACCATACGCATTTCCATCTACAGCAAATCGGATCCGACGCGAACGGATCCGCTATTTTCGCTCCGGACAATGTCGACCAACGCATCCAGGAATCGATCAAAGGCATGACCGGGGGTGCTATCGGACTCGCGATGGGCATCGCAGGCGTCGTGCTGTCCCTTGGCTTCGTGGGTAGCAAGCTCATTGAGACATCGAGCGAAGTCAGAGGGCTCGAGTTCCTGGGCCGTTATGGCAGCGCGTGTCTAGCTTTCGCGGCGATCGCGATTTATGTGCCGCTAAATACCTTCATCGCAGCGAAGCTGGGCGGGATTCTCCAGCGTCTGTCCGTGCGTATGCAATGGGCGGAAGGCAGCTACCGCACCGAATTGAACACACTCCTGCACCGTAGTTTCCATGTTGCTGTTCTCCATGGCGAAAGAGCCCAGAAAGCCGTCAACAAGCGCCGGTACATCGACATTGACCAAACCTGGGCCAGCCAGAACCGCGTTACTGCCGGCTACATGGGATTCGAGCTGGTCCACAATTTCATCGGTTCGAGGATTGTCGCTTACGCACCCGGCCTGCTCCCCTACGTGGACAACAAGATCAGCCTGCAGCACTATGTCACTGGTGCCGAACTCGCGAACGCATTGATCAACGAGTGCTCGTGGTTCATTCACGTCATGCCCGACATTGCGACGCTCAGGGCGAATGCTCGCCGAATAACCGATCTCGCAGAAGCGATCGAAACCGTTCAACGGCCTCAGGAGTTTTACGCGCGCACCGGACCCTACGAATTCCTATACGCCAAGCAGGACACTGCGCTCGGCCTCACTGTTCGGCAGATCGAACTCCTGCATGCGGGCGTCGATCTTCCTTTCCTGGCCGCCGACGAGCTACGCTTCCTGCCAGGCGAGTGGACCTTGGTTGTTGGCGATTCAGGTAGCGGCAAGACCTCGCTTCTCAAGGCGATAAACGGCCTTTGGGCGCACGGCCGTGGCGCAATCATGACGCCAAGGCATGTGAGAAGCCTCTATGCCGCTCAGGACGTCAGGCTCCAGGCGGTGTCCTTGAAAGATCTTGTCTGCCTTCCGGACTCGGTCGACGAGCACCTGGACACGAGTGTCGCGGCGGCGTTGCACAAGGCGGGGCTCGGCGAGTTCATCGAAGAACTCTCAAGAGATGGCCGCGACGGCCAGAGCTGGGATCAGCTTCTGTCGGGGGGCCAGAAGCAGAAGCTCGTCCTTGCCAGAGTCCTTCTGCTGCGGCCGGGACTCCTGTTCCTTGACGAGGCAACGAGCGCACTCGATACCCAGGCGGTGCATGCGTTCCTCCACGCGATTAAGGATCATTGCCGAGAGGCGACAGTTATCGCCGTCATGCATGACGTTTCGCCTATACAATCAGCGAGCGGCGTCGATTTCTTCGACAGCGTGGTCACCATCGAGAAAGGCGTGGCGAAAAAAATTGACATCGCAGCATGGCGTCTGACGGGGAAGTGAAGGCGGTTGGCCCGGTCTTCTCGACACCTTTGCCGGCGTGCTCGGGGAGCTCATCCGGCTCAATCACCACATCGATACGCTCCAGATACGTGGGAAGCCTTTGGGTGTAAAGCGAGCCACTGAACGGATCATTGCCAGCGTGCGACAAAGGGCTCGTCAGCGGGCCAAGTCGTCGAGCGATCACCACGGGGCTGCGTTCGTGAGTTTAGTTGTGTCGAGGAGAACGAACTCCCGTCACAGCTATCATCGCGTCCTTCAAATGGAACATAACCCAGCGCTAAACGGTGGACTAAGTCGGAGTACAATCACGAGAAAATGCACCGTGCTAGGCACTCCTAGGACGTAAATGGATATCACCACGCTTCTCATCATAGTTCTGATCGTTGTTCTGCTAGGCGGCGGCTGGTACGGCCGAGGACGCTGGTATTAAGCGATACCCCGGAGACGGGTGCACGCAGAAACCCCGCGAGATATAAAGTTACTGGCAAGATGTGGCCATGGGCAATGGCCACATCCGCGCCCCCGTGCAAAACAACACCCAACGGCCGCCCTGAGCCACCGCCTGTTATCCTGGCGCTTTTTTGGACCCGAGATAGAGGGAGGTGTCGGCTAAACTCTCATTGAAATTCCCTCAGTCGGGAGTCGGAAGGCGGAGTGGGGTGACTACGTTCCTCGACTTCGGCCATGGTCCACTCACGGAAGAGGCTGTGGGCGACCGCCAGCAGCGTTGGCCCAAGAAATATTCCAATGAAGCCAAAGGCGATGACGCCGCCAAGGAGCCCGAAGAGGCCGAGCAACACGGGCAGGTTGTTGGTCTTGCCGAGGACGTAGGGTCTGATGATATTGTCGATGCTGCTGACGAGGAGCAACCCCCACGCTGCGACGAAGATACTCCACCAAACGGCTCCCTGGACAAGAAACCATAGCGCCACCAAGCCCCATACAAGCGGGGGGCCCACCGGCACAAACGACAGGACGAACGTAAGGAAACCAAGCAGCAGCGCCTGAGGTACACCGGCGATCCAGAAACCAATGCCGGCTAAGAGGGCCTGGGCGAGTGCTGTGCCGATCAAGCCGTAAATGACGCCCTTGACGGTCGCGCCCACGACAACAAGCAGCTCTCTGGCCCGGGGCCCGGCGAATCTTTCGCCGACTGCGCGCACGTAAGCTGCCATCCGCCGGCCGTGAAGGAAAAAGAAAAAGGCAATGAATACGCTCAGTCCGAGTTCTAAGAGCCCAACGCCGAGCACCGCCCCGCTGGCTACTGCTAAGTTTGTGGCGGGACCGATCAACTTCTTGAGTTCAATGGTGAACGCGGGCGCATTATGGGCCAAGCTCTCCCAATAGGCAGCGAGGTTCTCGCCGATTACCGGGAGTCCTGCGATCCAACGCGGCGGCGTCGGAGGGCCTTGCTCGAGAATCTGGTTCATAGCCGTGAGCAGGTTGCCTACGTTGTCCGTCAATGTCGGCACCATGACGGCGAACGGTGCGACCAGAACGAGGGCGACCAGCAAGGTCATCATGGCGGCGGCCAGGCTTTTATTGCCACCAAATGCCCGCTCGCACCTCCTGTAGACCGGCCATGTCGAGAAACAGATTACCGCCGCCCACAGAATGGCTGAGAGGAAGGGCTGAAGCACGAGAGCGCAACCGAACGCAAGGAGAAGAAGGGCGCCGACCGCCAGAATTTGTTCGATTGGCTTGCCGAGAGGTATCATGCCCAACCTTCCTGTTGCTTCCGGCTAGGTTATCAGGGAACGACGCGATGTGCAGCCAGCGGCCTCATGCGGCGCAGCTTTTGATCCCGTCCATCCAAAGCTGGGCGGGATCGTCTAGACTCGGAAAGAGAGGATGCTGCGGCCGCGCTTTGCGGCCGCAAACTAGCCGGCGGTGACCTCATCTTTGTGGGCGGCGAAGGCTGCCAGGACCTCGGACTTCTCGCGTTCCGGAACCTTGAAGAAATCCAAGGTCCGTGCGAGTTCCGCTGCGACCTCATCAAATTCTACAGGGGAGATCCGCAGGTCCCGGTGGGCCTCCTCGAGGCCGAGCGGCGTCGTGCCGGGCTTGGTGGCCGTGAACTGGAAGGGCCCACCTGAAATGTCGCAGACCCACAGCGTCCGCATGAACTTGAGGCCGGGCAGCCTTCCCAGGTTTTTCGTGTGCCATTCCCGCAGGGGCGGGTTCTTGGACTCCTGGCCGACGACGGAGTTCTTCACGACGGCGTCACTGAAGTGATCCACCACGGCCGCGATGGCGAAGATGCCGCCCAGCCGCTCGTACAGACTTTTCTCAGGCGTGGTTTGGTTGGCCTGAGCGTTATCTGTCCCTGCCAAAACAGCCACAGAGATAGAAGTCGAAACAACCTGTGTCATGGCGACCTCCTTGGTGATAGTAGAATGCTAGGTCCGTTTAGAACATGCCGTCAATTCAAAATTGATCACTTTGTCCGGCAACGGACCAACTGAAATCGACTGTATTTGATTGGGGCGCAGGGATTACACACGGACGGCATCCATCGCGCCTAACCTGATCGAATGTCCTTCAACAAAATGTCGGGGTGTTGCGACTCGATAGGATAAATTCGCAGCCACAATTCTGGCTACAATCTCGGAAGCGCCGGCCCAAAAACGCATCTAGTCTAGCTGCTTAGCGAGGCGGCGACATTTGGCGAGGAGGAGTATACTATACGTTGAAAATAGAACCTTCATTGCGAACAAGTGATCCGCGGCCAGGTTTGGATTTTCTTAAGCCATGATCGACTTTCAGAACATTGAAGACGCGCAGACACTGGCGCAAGCGATTGTGAATACCATTCCAGAGCCCTTTATTGTGCTCGACGACCGGTTTTGTGTGCTGGCTGCCAGCCGTTCTTTTCATGAGACGTTCAAGTCCGATCCCGAAGATACAAGAGGGCGTCTGCTTTACGCGCTCGGCGACGGCCAATGGGACATTCCCGCCCTGCGCGTTTTCCTGGAGACGATCATTCCCGAACAGGCCTCGATGGAGGGCTTTGAGGTTACGCATGATTTTCCAGATCTCGGCCGCCGGATCATGCTGCTCAACGCCCGACAGGTCACCTACGGGGATAGCTCCCGCTCGACGATCCTCCTGGCATTCACCGATGTCACGCAGCGCCGCAAGATCGAGTGCGAAAAGGAAGAGCTCCTTAAGCAGACAGAGCAGTTGCTACATCAGAAGGAAATCCTGCTGCAGGAAATGCAGCACCGCGTTGCCAATAGTCTCCAGATCATCGCCAGCATTTTGCTGTTGAAAGCGCGGGCGGTCACGTCCGAGGAAACACGGCGCGACTTGCGGGATGCCCACCAGCGCGTAATGTCGGTCGCCGAGGTGCAAAGGCACCTCCACGTATCCGGCATTGACCAGATCGAGGTCGGGTCCTACCTGGCGAAGCTTTGCGGCAGCCTGGCATCTTCGATGATCGGCGAAAGCCAGCCCATTGCGATCAATGTGATAGCGGACGAAGGAAGGATCGGGTCCGACAAGGCTGTCGGCCTGGGTTTGATCGTCACCGAGCTCGTGATCAATGCTGTAAAATACGCTTTCCCTGTCGCCAGGGCGGACGCCGTGATCCTCGTTACCTATGAGATCAGGGGGGCGGATTGGAAGCTTATCGTTTCCGACAATGGCGTAGGAAAGCAAGCCGATGGTGCAGCCGAAACAAGCGGCGGCCTGGGGACGGCGATTGTCCAGGCTCTTGCGAAACAGCTCGACGCGCGAGTGGACATGGTCAGCAGTCGCTCCGGCACGAGCGTGTCGGTTACGCGCGCGACCTTCACGTCGCAATTGCAGCGCGGGGTGTGAACTTTTTTCCGTGATCCGGGCGACCGCTCCTTCATCAAACGCCGGGTGCCGATGAACGGAACCCATGCTTGATCCGACTAGCTATCAACCGTCCCCTGATCGATTGTCAAACGGCGTTGACAACGCTCGTGCGGAATGGGTGGAAACTGGGGTTCGATTCCGCTCAAGGCGATCATTCCGATTTTGTCCGCTCCAAAGGGCGGGCCCCAGTTGTAGTAGCTGAACCGTCTAGGTGAGGTGCCGAAACTGGCAAAGACGAGAATCGCGGAGATGCGGCTGTCAATCGTGATATTCGACCCGCATTCGACCGAGCTCATGGCTTACCCGTGCCGCAGCCCTCCTGTGACGTGCCATGATCGTTTGCACTGCTGCGCGATCCGCCTAGCTGGGCTCAATGCTTTTCCTGTTCATAGTCGTTGCAAACTCCAAAAATAGTCCGCCTTTCATTTTCAAAATGAAGAACTCGCGCGCATAATCCCTCTGGGTTGTGATTTTTGTGGGGCCGCGACATCGTCGATCCCGTCTATATCTAGACGCGATCGGGGTGAAGACGCTGGATTTCCGATGAAGGGAAGGGCGGCATTTGCGGGTCGCCGGTTCAAATCTTTCAAGGCGTAGATGTGCACTTTGGCCGTGTTTTCTACATGCGACCTGTTCGGTGCTGGCCGACAAGTGTCCGGCAAGCGCGGATCGTCAACGCCATGACGGTGAGTGTCGTGCCGGCGATGCCGCTGCCGGGAAAGGCGCTGGCGTCGGTAACGAGGACGTTGGGGGCATCCCAGAGCTGGTTGTAGGGATTGAGCACCGAATTTCTAGGGTCATCCCCCATTCGCGCGCCGCCGGTTTCATGGATTGCGGCGCCCATGCACATGGTCTTGCGGAACCACTTGCGGAACATGAAGCGGCTGAAGGGATCGGCATCCGGAAAAGCGCCGCGTCCCATTTCCCTGAGCCCCGTGGGCGAGCCGATGAATTCGAGCTCGCCGCCGACTGTGTCCACCAGGTCGATCATGGTCTTTTCCTGTTGCGCCAGCAGGGCATGTTCCTCGTCATGCATGGCGCAGCGTATATGCGGGACGGGAATATTCCAGGCGTCCTTGCGCCGGACATCAAGCGTGATGCGATTGTCGGCATAGGGCAGCATGCGGCCGAAGCCGAAGAAAGCAAGCCGGGACGGCTGATCGTCCGGCGTCGGTGCCCTGCCCACGCTCCCTTGGAAATCGAAATCGCCGCGGCTGGCGTCATTCTTGCCGAAACGCGGAATGAAAATACCGCCCGAGGGGTTGTAGAACGGATCGGTCGGGACAGAAGCATCGTGGGCCCAGCCCTTGGCCTTCGAAAAGGAGCCGAAGGCAAGACAGGGAAGCTGATCCATGAAATAGCGCCCGAGCGCCCCCGAGCTGTTTCCCAGCCCTCCGGGATGTCTCGACGATGCCGAATTGAGAAGCAGCCGGACGCTTTCGATCGGAGAGGCTGAAAGCACCACCAGTGCAGCACGGATAGTCTCGACCTTGCCCGTTACACGATCGATGAATTCCGCGCCGGTCGCCCGACCGTTCCTGTCATCCGTCGTGATCCGGCGAACGATGGCGTCATGGCGGATGGTGAGGCGGCCGGTCGCAAGCGCCTCGCGCAAGGGCTTTGGCGTGCGCTCTGGGTCCGGGGCGACGTAGCGCCAGGATACAACTTTCCGCTCTGGCCAGCGGCCTTCCACCTCTCTCTTGAAGCTCACTTCGGCAGGCGTCAGCTCGGCCGGATTCGCATAGACACCGTCCGGCAAGGTCTCCACGCCGTCCTCGTTGCCATAGAGCCCGAGGCAGGATTCGACCTCGCTATAATAGGGTTCAAGCTCGTCGTAGGAGATGGGCCAGTCGACGCCCTTGCCGGTTCGCGACTTGATCTTGAAATCATCGTCGGTCCAGCGCAGCAAGACACGGCCGAAGCTGTGTAGACGTCCGCCGGCCTGACGGCCGCGAATCCACAGGAATGGCGCATCCTTCGGCGTCGTATAGGGGTTCTTCCGGTCGTTGACGAAGAAATGGCTGAAGCGTTCGGTAAAGAAGGCCGCGCGCGCCTGGATGGGTTGCCCCTTGATGGTCGCGCGCGCCCGCTCCCAGATATTGATGCTGCTGGCCGGCGCCTTCTTGCGGGCTGGATCGAAGTCATCTTGCGTCACGGCACGGCCTGCCTCGAGCAGCAGCACTGACAGGCCTTGTGCTGTCAATTCCTTGGCGGCGAAGGAGCCTGCCGCGCCGGAACCGATCACCAACGCATCGTAGACAGTCTGAGACATGAACAATTTCCGTATGAACTGAAAGCAGTGTTAGAGGCGGGCGCCATGGGCGTCGAAAAGGGAGACCTTGGCGATATCGAGCCCAGCCGCAATCCGTGAGCCCGGTGCAAAAGCTGCATCGCCCATAGTCCGGCAGGAGAGGCTGTCGCGGGCCCAATCGAACCAGATCACGGTGTCCGCACCCATTGGCTCGACAACGGAGACGGTGCCCGGAATGGTGGGCCAACCCCTTGCCGCGCCGTCGGGCGCGAGATGTTCCGGCCGGATGCCGAGCGTGGCCGGGCCGGCCTTGATGGAGGTCAGAAAAGGATAGCCGGAAAGATCGATCTTCAGTCCGTTGCTTTCGAAGACGGGCGTGCCGGTCTCGACGGCGATCCTGCCCTCGATGAAATTCATCGCCGGCGCGCCGATGAAGCCCGCGACGAAGAGATCGGCCGGGCGATGGTAGATCTCGGACGGAGTGGCGAGCTGCTGGATCACGCCGTCCTTCATGATCGCGATGCGATCAGCGAGGGTGAGCGCCTCGACCTGGTCGTGCGTCACGTAGATCATCGTGTTGCCGAGGCTCTGATGCAGCTTCTTGATCTCCACGCGCAATTCGTTGCGCAGCTTGGCGTCGAGGTTGGAGAGCGGCTCGTCAAACAGGAAGACATCCACTTCCCGCACCAAAGCGCGGCCGATCGCGACGCGCTGGCGCTGGCCGCCGGATAGTTCCGATGGACGGCGGTCGAGCAGCTTGTCGAGATGCAGAAGCGATGCGGTGCGGGCGATGCGCGCTTCGATTTCGGCTTTGGGCAAGCCCGCGACACGCAGGCCGAAGGACAGGTTTTTGCGGACCGTCATGCGGGGATAGAGTGCATAGGACTGGAAGACCATGCCGATGCCGCGATCCTTCGGCTCGTCCCAGGTGACGTTCTTGCCGGAAATCCACATCTCGCCGTCGGTAATGTCCTGCAGACCCGCGATGGCGTTCAGCAGCGTCGATTTTCCACAGCCGGACGGCCCAAGCAGCACGAGGAATTCGCGTGGCGCGATGTCGATGGATAATTTTTCGATGACCGTGTGATCGCCATAGGCGATCTTGAGGTCCTTTACGGAGACGGCAGGCTGCATGGCATTATCCCTTGACTGCACCGGCGGCGACGCCGCGCACGAACCAGCGGCCGGAGAAAAAATAGATGGCGAGCGGGACGATGGCGGTCAGGATGGTGGCGGCCATGTTCACATTGTAGGCGCGCTCGCCCATGGTCGTGTTGACGATATTATTGAGCTGAACCGTCATCGGCAGATTGTCCCGCCCGGCAAAGACCAGCCCGATCAGGAAGTCGTTCCAGATGCCGGTGAACTGGAAGATGGAGGCGACGACGACCATCGGAGCCGACATCGGCAGCATGATCTCGAGGAAGATGCGCCAGAAGCCGGCGCCGTCGACGCGCGCGGCCTTGCAGAGCTCTTCGGGGATCGCCACGAAATAGTTGCGGAAGAGCAGCGTGACCAAGGGCAGGCCGAAAATGACGTGGACCAGGACGACGCCCGCCACGGAGTTGTAAAGGCTCAGATTGGCAAGGAGCCGCACCAGCGGATAGAGGAATATCTGATAGGGGATCAGGCCGCCGGCCATCAGAAGCCCGAACAGCAGGCCCGAGCCTTTCGGCCGCCAGAAGGAAAGAGCATAGCCGTTGATCGCGCCGATGAAGACGGAAATGACGACCGCCGGCACGGTGATTTTTACCGAGTTCCAGAAACCGACGCGCACGCCCAGGCATTGCGTGCCCATGCAGGCCCCTGACCACGCGGTTTTCCAGGCGTCGAAATCGACGGTATCAGGCAGTGCGAAGATACGACCCTGACGGATTTCCTCCATCGTCTTCAAGGAGGTGACGAGCATCGTGTAGAGCGGCAAGAGGAAAAACAGACCCGCAAGGATCAGGAAGGCATAGAGTCCGATGCGGCCGATGGTGAGCCGCGAGGGTTTCGGGCCGCGGGCGTGAAGAGTGGCCATCAGTGCGCTCACCTTCTTCTGGCGCGCATGGAAAGCGCATAACGAAACGGGACGACGGCCATGACGACGGAAAGCACCAGCACCGTGGCGCCCGCGCTCGCCAGGCCGAGATTCTGGCGTTCGAACAGATTGTCCATGATGAATTTAGCCGGCACCTCGGTCGCGGTGCCCGGTCCGCCGCCGGTCAGCGCCACGACGAGGTCATAGGTCTTGATCACGCCCATGGAGAGCAGCATTCCCGATGCCGCAAGTGCTTGTCCGAGCTGCGGCAGGATGATCGACAGATAGATGCGCCAGATCGGGATGCCGTCGATCTGTGCGGCCTTCCATTGTTCATCGCCGATGCCGCGCATGCCGGAAAGCGCGATCACCATGACGAGGCCTGCCCCCTGCCAGACGCCAGCGAAGACGACGGTATAGATCGCCATGTCGCGACTGACGATCCAGTCGAATGCGAAACTCTGCCAGCCCAGCGCCCGCACGCTTGCCTGAATGCCGAGGGTTGGGTTCAGTATCCATTGCCAGATGAGGCCGGTGACCACGAAGGACATGGCATAGGGGTAAAGGAAAATGGTGCGGAACACGGCTTCGAAGCGCACCTTGCGGTCAAGCGAGGCCGCCAGAACGAAGCCGAGGGCGAGACAGCCAGCAACATAGAGCACGCCGAATATCAGGACATTTTCCAGGGATGCGAGCCATCTCGACGTCCGGAACAGCTTGGCATATTGAGCAAAGCCCACATAATTGGACGAAGGAAATATGGTCGAATCCGTGAACGACAGCCTCACGGACCAGACCATGGTGCCGATATAGATGAAGATCGCTGCGATCCATGTCGGCAGGAGCGCGATAGTCGCAGCAGGGGAACGTCTGCGCTTGGCTTGCATGAGCAAACTTTCTCAAACGGAATGTGCAGGGCCGACCGGCTTTCTTCTTTCCAATCGGCCTGCTACACGGCCCTATTCGAAGATCGCGAAGAACTTCTCGGCGCCAGAGGTGCTATCCTCGGAAGGATTGGTCCAGAACTCATCGACGAAGTCGTTGAGCGCGCCGGCCTGCTGCGGGCTGAGGATCAGCGCCTGGTCCGGCACGATCTTGCCGGCGCTCATCAGCTCCAGTCCCTTCTTCGCGCAGATGTCGAGCTTGGACTGGTCGACGTCGGTGCGCATTGGCACAGACCCTTTCTTGAGCGAGAACTCAACCTGCACGGCGGGGTCCATGGCCACCTTGGCAAGCAAGGTCTGGCCCTTCTGGGATGCCGCGTCGGCAATCTTCGGGAAGGAGAAGGCGTCGGCGACATAGACCATGCCCGGCGACTGCGGCGCGAGCATGCAGCCGTAGTCTTTACCAAGCTCCTTGCCGGCGGCGATGAACTCGCCCTTGGCCCAGTCGCCCATGAACTGTACGCCGGCCTTGCCGGTGATGACCATGGCGGTTGCGTCGTTCCAGTTGCGCCCCGGTGCGCCCTGATCGACATAGGCACGCAGCTTGCCGAGAATATCGAGTGTCTTCTTCACGCCTTCGGTGGAGGCCTCGCCCTTGTCCTTGTCGACATAGATCTTGAGGAAGCCGTCAATGCCCACCTGGGTGAGCAGGATCATATTGAAGACTTTGGTCTCCTGCCAGGATTGGCCGCCCCAGGCGACCGGCTGAACGCCGGCAGCCTTGAGCTTGTCGAGGGCCGCGAAGAATTCGTCCCAGCTCTTGGGCTCCTCGCTCACGCCCGCCTTGGCGAAGGCCTCCTTGGAATAGAACACCCAGCTTTCGCCGTGGGCGCCGGTGGGTGCGAGATAGACCTGGCCGTTGTAGGAGACGAGATCGGCGATCGATTTTGGCAGAGCGTCCGTCCATTTGCCGGCCGTTGCCACATCGTCGATCGGGCTCAGGAGACCTTGATTGACGAAATCGGCATTGGCGAGGCCGATCACCGCCTGTTTGGCGGTCGGCGGATCGCCGGCGACCAGGCGGTTCTGGAAGGCGGCATCGGCAGCGCCGAAGCCGGCGATGGAAGAGTCCTTCCAGACCCCGCCGCGCTTTTCGAATTCCTGTTTGATGATGTTCAGGGCCGCCGCTTCGCCACCGGATGTCCAGGAGGTCATCACTTCGGCGTTCGGTTTGTCTTCGGCATGGGCCGAGGAGACGGCTGCTGAGAGCGCGGCTCCCACCAGTAACAGCTTCATTGTGTTTTTCATCGTTCCACCTCTTCAAGAAAGCCCTCTTGGCGGGGCCATTGGTTTCGGGTCATGGGAAATTAGCGATAGATCGGCAAAAGTGCCTGCCGGACGAGCTTGAGCCCATTTGCGATATCGCCGACCGGATTGGCGGCGGCGTCGAGTTCAAGAATAGCCCAGCCTTCGTAGCCGCGATCACGCAGGAGCCTGATCCAGCCTGGCCAGTCGACGCGACCGAGTCCGAAGCCGCAGAAATAGGGACGGTGCCGATCATGAATATGCTCGTCGATCGGCGTGTCGGCCGGCATGGGACCGAGGGCATCCTTCCAATGGGCGATAATAACGCGCTCATGATGACGCTCGACGACCTGCAGAGGATCGGAGCCGGCGACGATGATGTGCGCCGTGTCCGGGCACATGTGCACATAGGCCGGGTCCGTCAGCAGCATCAGCAGGTCGACATCGCGCGCGGCGGCAAAGATCGAATGGGCCTCGGTATGGAGCGCCAGCCGAACGCCCTTTGCGTAGAGAGTGGCGCCGAGGCGATTGAGGAAATCGGCGATCTTGCGCGCCTGTTCGATATCATAAAACCGCACCGGCCGCGCGCCGAGCGTTTGGCGCAACGGCGCGCCGATAACCATGATGTCACTGCCGCAGGCTTTGAGGAATTCGGCGTATTTTTCGGCCTTCTCGATGATGGCGGCCTGGCCGCTGGCCTCCGTGAAATCACCGGCCGCTTCGAGTTCCGCGAAAAAACCGCTCGCCAGCGTCAGCCCACGCCTGGAAAGCTCAGCGGCGAAAGCTTCGACTGAACCATAAGTCTTCGTCGCATCCTGCCAGTTGAAAGGTGAGAAGGTCAGTTCCACGCCGGTGACGCCGGAGGCTTGCACGGCGTCGAGAATCTTATCCCAGAAGGCGCGCGGCTCGTTGCGGGCCAAAGCGACGATGCCGTCATAATCCTTCACGCCCCAGAAATCGGTGTGGAAAAAAGTGACGAGATCGACGCCAAAGCGAAGCCGTTCGGTTGAAGTCATGACGCTATCCGTTCTCCGGGCGTAGAGGATCGATTGCAGGGTCGAGACCCCCGCAACAAATAAGCACAATAATTTCAATGCACTGCAAATGGCAATCGTTTGCCGTGCCTAGAGATTAGACAAGTCGTTTTTTTATGCAAGTGATTTTTGGCAATCGTTTGCGAAATGATTGCGAGTGCCGTAGCATCCGGCACACGACAGCCATCGAGAAGAGAGAGAAAAAGTGAAAAATAACAAAGCTATGGCCGTGGGGGAGCAGTCGGGACCGCTGATGGCGGATGTCGCTCGACTGGCTGGAGTGGCCATCTCGACGGTCAGCCGCGCGCTCGCAAATCCTGGCCGTGTGAACGAGAAGACACGCATCAAGATCGATGCCGCCGCCAAGCAGCTGGGCTACACGCCAAATGCGATGGCCCGCAGCCTCAGGGTCGGCAAGTCCAACATCATCATGATCATCCTGCCGGGATCGCTCTATTATGGGGTTTCCCAGATCATTCCGCAGATTCTGCAAAGCATCAACAAAGCCCTGATCCTGAACGGCTACAATCTGATGATCGCCAATCTGGACCGTGACGAAGAATCGGAAATGCACATTCTCGATCTGGCCTTTGGCGGTACGGTTCGCGGCGCCATCATCCTGTCCTCGAAACTGCCGGAGGTGGACGGACGATCTCTCGCCAATGCCGGCCTGCCGATCGTCTCCATGCTGCTGGACATGAGTGATGCAGGTCTGCCGAGCGTGGTGACCAACGACCGCGAGGCAGTGCGGGACGTGACCGCGGATCTTATCCGTCTTGGTCATCGCCGTTTTCTCTACCTTGCCGGCCCAGAGGACAACTATCACGATGTCGAGCGGTATGGTGGCGTCATTGAGGCGTTGCAGGAAGCGGGACTGCGAGAATCTGCCGTGGTCCGCTCGGGCGGCAATCTGGATTATCAGCGCGGTTTTGACATCGGCTTGCAAGCGGCTGATGACTTTGCTGCTCTCGCGAATAAACCTACCGCGGTAATCGCGACCAGCGACGACATGGCAATTTCCTTCATGAGCCGGATACAACGTACGGGCCTAAAGGTGCCCGACGACCTCTCGATCGTCTCCTTCGATGGTTCGCCCGTTTGCGCATTCTGCTCGCCGCCGCTTTCAACAATCGAGCAGCCGGTAGAGGAGATGGGGCAGACGGCAGTCGCCCTCCTGCTGGCGGCCATTGATCGGTCCGAGCAACAGCCAAAGATACGAAATGTCATCCGCAGCCGACTTATTCAGCGTGAGAGCATGACTCCACCCACATAAGGGTCGGTCGCGGTCGTATGAAAGGCTATCTCCCAAGCCTCATTTCGATCTCCTGCCATGTCATCGGTTTGCTACAGTTATCTCCGCAGTTGTCTCGGATAAAGTGCCGTTCGATAGTGTCAGCGCTTGGCCAAAACCCAGCGATCACGGTTTCAGTGGATGATTAGGCGTCTTTCAACCAGCTAACCATCCACGTTCACGGCGCTCTAGTCAGCGGTGGATTGGATCAATCCAGCGGACCTCTTCCGGCTTTTCGACCGGTTCGATATCAAGGTTGACGACCACCGGTTCCTGGCCCGAGCGGACGAGGACGCATTCCAGGGTCTCGTCCCGACTGGCGTTGATTTCTTGATGGGGAACGAATGGCGGTACGTAGATGAAATCGCCAGGACCAGCTTCAGCCTATACTGAAGCTCCTCTCCCCACCGCATCCGGGCTTTGCCCTTGACCACGTAGATGATGCTTTCGAGATCGCCATGATGGTGAGCGCCGGTCTTGGCATTGGCATGGATCGTCACGGTGCCGGCCCAGATCTTCTCCGCTCCGGCGCGCGCCTTGCTGACGGCGGTGGCGCGGTTCATGAGGAAACGGATTTGGGCAAGGCCGGGAGGCGGATCGATCTTTCACGAATTGGCGGTAACTAGAGACGTAGTGACCCGGAGCCGTGTTCTGGCCGCGGTTTCGCCGGAGCCGAAAAGGAATGAATGCCGCCGACTTGACACCAGCGCCCGTCTAAACTCATAGCTTCCGCCAGTTAATTTGAGGGATTTTCTGTCGTGTTGACCATACGTGAGGCTGTCCGTGAAGATGCGGCGACGCTTTTGGGTTTCATTCGCGAGCTCGCGATCTATGAAAAAGCTGAGCACGAAGTCGCCGCTACCATTCAGAAGATCGAAGAGTCGATTTTCGGCACGAACTCTGTCACTCGCGCATTGATCTGCGAACAGGATAGCGGGCCGGTTGGCATGGCTATCTGGTTCTTCAATTACTCGACCTGGCAGGCAAAAAACGGGCTCTATCTCGAAGACCTGTATGTGACGCCAGCGGCGCGCGGATTGGGCGCGGGCAAGGCTCTGCTCAAACGACTGGCTGAAATCGCTCTCGAGGCTGGCTGTGGTCGGTTTGAATGGAGCGTACTCGACTGGAACGAGCCAGCGATCCGCGTCTATGAAGCAATCGGCGCTGAACCCATGAACGAGTGGATCCGTTATCGTTTGTCTGGGGAGGTGCTCAAGAATTTCGCGGCAGGCTAGGGAAAAAGAAGCCTTTGGATCTAGGGCATGTTGCACTTGAAAATAGAATGTACCGTCCTTCGCTTCCGAACGTCGACCCGAGAGAGTGGAATGACACGGTCGTGCGGTCGCGCCCGGATCGAAATTCGGACTGATCGATTGGCGGCACCGCGTTCATGCTGCCGCGTGCCATCCTTCGCGGATATGGCGGTAGCCTTCGCGATAGACCGCTTCCGGTGTCTCGGAAAAGTCGCGCCAGACCTTTGTCGCGGCGGCAAGGTCCTTGAGCGCCCGGCCGAAGGCTTCGATTGTCAGCCAGCCGTCGTAGCCACTCGCGCGTAGCGCCCTGAACGTCTCCGCCCAGGGAATGTGGCCGCGCCCCGGTACGCCGCGGTCGTTTTCCGAAATGTGGACATGGACGATGCGGTCCCTGTTTCGCGTGAAGGCGCCGATGGGATCGGCCTCCTCGATATTGCTGTGGAACGTGTCGTACATAGCGCGGATATTTGGATGCCCGACGGCGTCGACATGGGCCGCAAGGGCGTCCATCGTGTTGAATAGGTAACATTCAAAACGGTTCAGCGCCTCGAGCCCGATCGTGACGCCGCGCTTTGCTGCATGATCGCCGATCGCGCGTTGCGAGGAGACCGAGCGCTTGAGTTCCGCCGCGCTCGGCCCGCTTCCGGAAAATTGGCCGAGCGTCGAATGCAGCGGCCCGCTCAGCATCTTGGCGCCGAGCGCATCGCTGCAGTCGATTGCCCATTTCATATAGTCGATGCCGCGTCTGCGGGTCGTGGCGTCGGGGGCGATCAGGTTCATCGAGGGGTCGCCCATGGCGGAAACGGCGGTCCGTTCCAGGCCGATCCGGTCGAGCAGGGCCCCCAGCCGACGGTAGTCGTCGGGCGTCCCCGAGAAGATCGGAATTTCGACGCCATCAAACCCGGTGTCCTTGATGTCGCGTAACAGTCCCTCGTGCTTGCGGCCGACACTCGTCGTCCACAGGAACATGCACATGCCGATCTTCATGTCTCCTCCCTCTGGGCCGTTCGGCCCTGCGTGTTATCAGCGCAATCTGGTCATACCAAAACTGGATATCCGGTCAAGCCAATTCTCGGCATCGCTCGTCCGCAGGATTAGCGAAAAAATCCAGACTTCAACATTAAACATCGGTATAATAAGATATATCCTCGTTCCTCGTTGCGTCTTGCAGAGGGTGAGAAATTGCGTTAGATCTTTCAATCAGCGACAATTGGCCGAACCAGATTACCGAAAATGGCGGGACTGGCCGACGCCCGGCGGTTAAGCGAGCCGCAACAGCCTGGGAGGACCTCATGCATCTTTCAACACACAACTGGATGCGGGCGGAACCGCTCGCCGTCACGCTGAAGCGCATCAAGAAATACGGCTACGAGAGCATCGAGATATCGGGCGAGCCGACACAGTACGATGTGAAGGAAACGCGCGCGCTGCTCAAGGAACACGGCATCCGCTGCTGGGGCGCCGTCACGCTGACGCTAGGCGAGCGCAACCTTGCCGCCAAGGACGAGGGCCAGCGCGCCAAGTCGGTGGATTACGTCAAGAGCGTCATCACCATGGTCAGCGAACTCGAGGGCGAGATCGTCACGCTTGTGCCGGCGACCGTCGGCAAGGTAGTGCCGGATGCGACCGAAGAGGAGGAGTGGAAGTGGGTGGTCGACGCCACCCGCGAGTGCTTCACCCACGCGCAGAAGAAGGGGGTGCGGCTGGCGATCGAGCCGCTCAACCGCTTCGAGACCTATCTCTTCAACCGCGCCGCTCAGGCGCTGGCGCTGGCCGATGCGGTGAGCCCGGAATGTGGCGTCTGCCTCGATGCCTTCCATCTCAATATCGAGGAGGCGGACATGTACGACGCGATCCGGCTGGCCGGGAAGCGCCTCTTCGATTTCCACGTCGCCGACAACAATCGCTTCGCCGCCGGCCTCGGCCAGCTCGACTGGCCGAAGATCATCGGCACGCTGAAGGAGATCGGTTATGAGGGCGCGGTGACGAACGAGTTCGTCGCCCCCGTCGATCGCACGCCGGCCGCCAAGTACCCGGACATGGTGGAGCGCAGCCCCGTCGATATCCCGCCGGAGCAATTGAAGTTCATCCAGGACCACGGCTCGAGCCTTCTCACCGAGAAGTTCTACGACGATCAGATGCGGATCACGGCCGAGACGATCCTGCCGCTGATCAAGTGACGAACGGAAAGGCATATGTTCTCGCGGCCTGCGAGGTCGTGAGGGCGGGGGATCCGACACATGCGTATCAAATCCGTAGAGGCCTGGTGGGTGAAGATTCCCATCGCGGCGAGCCGCCAACACCGTAGCGACTTCGGCCGACTGACGTCCTTCGACGCCGCGATCGTGCGTATAGAGACGAATGACGGCATCGTCGGCTGGGGAGAGGGCAAGAATGCCGCCGGCAGCGCAGGCACCTATGGCACGCTGGTGCATATGCTGAACCACGAGGTGGGGCCGACGCTCATCGGCCGTGACCCTGCCGACATCTCCGCCATATGGGAGATGCTCTACAACGGCGTACGCCACGAGATGGCGGCGATTTCGGGTCACGCCATGCCGGAGATCGCGCGGCGCGGTCTATCCGTCGCGGCGATCAGCGCGGTCGACTTGGCGCTGTGGGACATTCTCGGCAAGTCACTCGGCGTCCCCGTCTGGAAGCTGCTGGGTGGCCGCAAGGCGGACAGGTTGCCTGCCTATGCTTCGGGTGGTTGGGAGAGCGCAGACCGGATCGGCGAGCAGCTCCAGTCCTATATCGCGGCCGGCGGCTTCAAGTCGGTCAAAATGCGCGTCGGCGCTATGGACCGAGCGCCGCATGTCTCGGCGTCGCGGGTGCGGGCGGCTCGCAAGGCGATCGGCCCCGACATCGACCTGATGGTCGATGCGCACGGCACCTATACGGTCGCCGAGGCGAAGCGCTTCATCCAGATGGTGGCGGATTGCGACCTCGCCTGGTTCGAGGAACCGGTGATAGCCGACGACAAGCCGGGCATGGCGGAGGTACGCGCGGCGGGCAATGTGCCGATCGCCGCGGGCGAGAGCGAGGCGACCCGTTTTGCCTTCCGCGATCTTGCGGTGCTGCGGGCCGCCGATATATTTCAGCCCGATCCGGCCTTCTGCGGCGGCATCACGGAGGCGATGCGCATCAGTTCGCTCGCCAGCGCCTTCAACCTCCGTTTCGCACCGCATCTGTGGGCCGGTGCGCCCTGTTTTTTCTCGGGCCTGCACCTGTGCGCGGCTTCCCCGGCAAGCTTCGTCATCGAGTATTCGCTCGGCGCGAATCCGATGATCCATGATCTCGTCGAGGACACTGTGTCGGTGAAGGACGGCATGATAGAGATTCCTGATAAACCCGGCCTGGGCTTCACGATCAATCAGCGGGTCCTGGAGGCTCACGCGCAAAGATAGTGACGATGAAAGAAAACTCCCTACTCTCCGATCTCGCAGGATATCTTTTCGCGAATTCGAGCGACAACGGCCGCACGCCTTCAGAGCGGGAGCTTGCGGAGCATTTCGGCGTCAGCCGCGGCCAGATTCGCGAGGCGCTGGCGATCCTGGAGGCTATGCGCATCGTCGAGCGCCGCGCCAAGTCCGGTATCTACCTGACGACCACGGAGGCGAGCGTCGAGGCCATGGCACTCTTTGCCCGCGCCGGCGTGCCGCTCGATCCGATCCTGATCTACGAGACCGTGGAGCTTCGCAAGATCCATGAGATCAAGGCCGCGGAACTTGCCTGCCTGCGGGCGACGGAAGAGAATTATCAGCGCCTGCGCGATATCCTCGCCGCGTCCGAGGCGAAGCTTGCCGCTGGCGAGGGGCTGGCGCGCGAGGACCGGGATTTCCATCTGGAGATCGTCCGCGCGACCAAGAATAGCGTCTTCTATCGCGTGTGCAGTGTCTACTACGTGATGGGCGAGCAGCGCCTGCCGATCTATTTCGGCGACATCGCCCGCAGCCGGCGCTCGCATGAGGAACATATCCGCATCTACGAGGCGCTTATTGCTCGCGACGGCAATCTCGCCCAAGCGCTGATGAGCGCGCATCTCCAGGGCGCGGAAAGCTACTGGAAGGGTCTCATCGGCGGGCCAGCGACGGCCGCCGGATAGCCGTAACCGGCTGGGAGGGCCGATGAGCTTCATCTTTTCCACGCATCCCCTGCATCCAGCGGCCGAGGCCATGCTCAAGGCTGCGGGCGATCTGCGCGTCGCGTCCGCCGCCGATCCCGAAACGTTGCTTCGAGAAGGGCAGGGCGCGGGGATCATCGTCGTGCGCGCGCCGATCCCGCCGGCCTTCTTTCGGGATGCGCCGGCGCTTCGCGCTGCGATCCGCCACGGCGCCGGGCTCGATATGGTGCCGATGGATGCGGCGACCCGTGCGGGCGTGCTCGTCGCCAACGTGCCGGCCGTCAATGCGCCGACGGTCGCCGAGCACGTCTTCCTCGTGACGATGGCCCTGCTCCGGCGCTTCCGCCTGATGGACCGTGAACTGCGGCGGAAGGGCTGGGCGGCGGGGCGCAGCCAGTCGGACGGGGCTGTGGACCTCGGCGGCCGCACCATAGGCATTGTCGGCATGGGCAATGTCGGCAAGGCGATCTTCCGGATCGCGAAGTTCGGTTTCGGCGTGGAGGTGGTCGCCACGAGCCGGTCGCCTGAAAGCGTGCCACATGGTGCGCGCTACCTGCCGGTCGACGACCTCGTCGCGACGGCCGACGTCGTCGTGCTCTGCTGCCCCCTGACTCCGGAGACGACCGGCCTGCTCAATGCCGAGCGCATCGGCCGCATGAAGCCCGATTCTATTCTGGTCAACGTCTCGCGCGGCCCGGTGATCGATGACGCGGCGCTGATCCAGGCGCTGCACGATGGCCGCATCGGCGGAGCCGCGCTCGACGTCTTCGCAACGCAGCCACTCCCGCTCGACCATCCCTATTTCGGCTTCGACAATGTCATCGTCACTCCGCATCTCGCCGGTCTAACGGAAGAGAGCATGATGCGTATGGGAATGGGCGCGGCCAGCGAAGCCATGCGCATCATGAAGGGCGAACTGCCAGTCAATCTGCGCAATCCCGAGGTGGTCGAACACTATCGCCGGCGCTTTCCGGCATAGCTCTGAGCCCCTTCGCGACAATCCGAAACGCTAGCGACCCCCGCGGTGTCACGCGGGCCGTTGGCATCTTTCGGATCTATCAGGTCAGCTCGCGTACCGCAGGCTCATACCGCTGTTGCCGTCGAAAAGCACGACCTTTTCAGGATTCCAAGAGAAGCGCACGGACTCGTCGATCTCCAGCTCGGTGCGGGCCGGCACGGTTGCCTGCAACAGCTCCCCGTTGCCGGTTCGCAGCGTCACGATCTTTTCGACGCCATGGTTCTCCACGTCGTGCACCCGTGCTTGCCCCGGCGCACCGCTGTCGAGGAAGAGGTCCTCGGGGCGGATGCCGAAGGTGAGCGGGCGACCGTCCGTCGCAATCCCGTGCCCGTTGCCGAGCGGCAGCCGGTAGCCCTCGGTGGCCACGGCCTCGCCGCCTTCAAGCGTGCCGCCGATCAGGTTCATCGGCGGCGAGCCGACCGCGCGGGCGACGAAGGTGTTGACCGGGTTGTTGTAGATTTCATGCGGTGTGCCCGTCTGCACGAGATGGCCGTTGTTCAGCACGCCGATCTTGTCGCCCATCGACATGGCCTCGATCTGGTCGTGTGTGACGAACAGGAAGGTCGCGCCTAGGTTCATCTGCAGGTTTTTCAGCTCGGTGCGCAGCGCCTCGCGCAGTTTGGCGTCGAGCGCCGAAAGCGGTTCGTCCATCAGGAAGACGCGCGGCTTGCGTACGATGGCTCGGCCGATCGAGACGCGCTGCATCTCGCCGCCCGACAGCCGGTCCGTCTTGCGGTCGAGCAGGTGCTCGATGCGCAGGGTTTTGGCGACCCGGTCGACGCGTTCCTTGATCTCTGCAGGTTCGACGCGGCGGATGGGAGATTTCAGTGGAAATTCCAGGTTCTCCCGCACCGTATAGCGCGGATAGAGCGAATATTGCTGGAGCACCAGGGCCACGTCGCGCTCGGCGGCACCCCAGTCGGCGACGTCCTGCCCGTCGATGAGGATCTGCCCTGCCGTCGGCTTTTCCAGAGCGGCGATCAGGCGCAGCGTCGTCGTCTTGCCGGCACCGGTCTGGCCGAGCAGCACGAAGAACTCGCCGTCAGCGATTTCGATGTTCAGGTTTTTCAGCGCCGCGTGGTTGCCGAAGGTTTTGGTGATACCCTTGAGTTCGATATGGGCCATCAGAGTCTGATCCCGAGCGACGAGCCGGTCGCCGTGTTGAAGAAATGCGCCTGGTCGGGGTCGATGCGTGCCCAGACGGCTTCGCCCGGACCGGGGACGAATCCGCTCTTGGTGCGGGCCCTGATCATCTGGTCGCCGACCTTCAGGTCGACGATGTCGTGCGAGCCGAGCGGTTCGATGATATGCGCCTCGACTTGCATGAAGCCCTCGCGGGCCTCGCGCGAGATGAGTACCCCCTCTGGCCGGACGCCGAGCGTCAGCTTGCCGTTCTCGGCCTTCGCGTCAGAGAGGCGGTTGGCAAGGACGGCGGGGAACTCGAAGCCCTTTGCCCCACCGCTGACCTGCACGCTGGCATGGCCGCCCGTTTCGCTGACGGTCGCCTGCGCCATGTTCATGACGGGGCTGCCGACGAATTGCGCGACGAACATGTTCGCCGGATAGGCATAGACCTCGGACGGGCTTCCGACCTGCTGGAGAATGCCCTCGTGCATGATGACGATGCGGTCGGCGAGCGACATGGCCTCGACCTGATCGTGGGTCACGTAGATGGTGGTCGAGCCCTGCTTGATATGCAGGCGCTTGATTTCGGCGCGCATCTCCTCGCGCAGTTTTGCGTCAAGCGCGCCGATCGGCTCGTCCATCAGCATGGCCTTTGGGCGGCGCACGAGTGCCCGGCCGATCGCCACGCGTTGCATGTCGCCGCCCGAAAGCGCCGAGGGCTTGCGGCCGAGAAACTCGGTAATGCGCAGCACGCGCGCGATCTCGCGCACCGCCGTCTCAATGTCGCCCTTGCTCATGCGCGTCGCGCGCAGCGGAAAGGCGATGTTTTCGTAGACCGTCATGTGCGGATAGAGTGAGAAGGACTGGAATACCATGGCGATGTCCCGGTCCGACGCCTTCATGTGCTGCACCGGCTGGCCGTTGATCAGGATGTCGCCTTCGTCGATGGTCTCCAGGCCCGCGACGGCGCGCAACGTTGTCGTCTTGCCGCAGCCGGATTGTCCGAGCAGCACGATGAATTCGTTGTCGGCGATGGCGAGATTGAGGTTCTTGATGACCTGGACGGCACCAAAATATTTCTGGATGCCGCGAAGTTCGATCTGCGTCATGAATGGCTGCCTTCGTCTCGTTGCTCGTCCCGCGGGATTTTGGTCGTCACCATGAAGGCGATCAGCCCGACGAGTGTCATCGTCAAGCCGTAACGGTGGAGAAACAGGTACCAGGGCTGGCAAAGCGCGATGATGCCGAAGATCATCAGGTACTGCGAACCGGGCTCGAGATATTTCTGGCTCAGGGTGCGGAAGGTCATTTGCGGATCGCTCCGAAGCTCATGCCGCGCAGGAGATGGTTCCTGAGCAGGAAGGTGAAGATGGCGACCGGCAGCAGGAACAGGAATGTGCCGGCCGCAATCACCGTCCAGTCCGGCAGGCCCGAGCCGACCTGGCTCGGGATGAAGGGCGGTGCGGTCTGCGCGCGCCGGTTCGTCATGATCAGCGCGAATGCATATTCGTTCCAGGCCGTGATGAAGCAGAAGACGGCGGTGGCGGCGATGCCTGTCGCGGCTTCCGGGATCACGATCTTGAAGAAGGCCTGCATGCGGGTGTAGCCGTCGACGAGTGCCGCCTCCTCATATTCCTTCGGGATCTCGTCGATGAAGCCCTTCATGAGCCAGACGGAGAAGGAGAGGTTGAAGGCCGTGTAGAGTATGATGAGGCCCCAGTGCGTGTCGTTGAGGCCGACGACGCGGTACATGAGGAACATCGGGATGGCGACGACGACGGGCGGCAGCATGCGGGTCGACAGGATAAAGAAGAGAAGGTCCGCTTCTCCCTTCACCTTGAAGCGCGAGAAGCCGTAGGCCGTGAAGGTCCCCATGCCGACGGCCAGCACCGTGGACGTGATGGCGACGATCAGCGAGTTCATGAAGCGGTTCGGATAGCCGGACGGCTGGATTTCGCCGCGCCCGGAGCGGACGATCTTCTCGCCCCCGTCGAACACCATGCGCTCCCACCAGGGGGCGGCGGCATATTCTTCAGGAGTCGGCGCTCCGCGCAGTTGCGAGCGCTTGGTGAAGAGCTTCACGAAGGGCGAGATTTCCGGCTCGAAGAGCACGGTCGGCGGAATGGTGGTGGCGAGGTTGCGCGGCTTGAAGGCCGTCGAGGTGATCCAGTAGATCGGCGCCAGGAAGATCAGCGTGATGACCAGCACGGCGGCGATCGCCACCCGGTTCAGCGCGCGTTCGGAGCGGGTTTGGACGGCAGCCATCTCAGCGCTCCTTCACCTTGTTGAGATACTTGACGTAGATGTTGGTGATGGCGAGCACCATGATGAGCACGATGTAGGCGAGCGCGCAGGAGCGCCCTGTCTGCCATTCCTGAAAGGCCATCTTGTAGAGCCGGATCGAGATCACCTCGGTCGTCGGTTGGCTCGTCAGGATGTAGGCGAGGTCGAAGGTCTTGAAGGCTTCCATGGTACGGAAGATGATCGCGATCATCAGGATCGGCGCCACCAGCGGCAGCGTGATGCGGAAGAAGGTGTAGAACGGCCCCGCCCGGTCGATAGCCGCCGCCTCGTAAAGATGCTTCGGCACGGCAGAAAGGCCGGCGAGCGAAAGCAGCATCACGAAGGGCGACCACATCCAGATGTCGGTGATCGCCACGGCGTAGAGCGCCATGTCGGGGTTCGACAGCCATTCAAAGGAGCCGAGTCCGAGCGCGTAGTTGATGATGCCGAAGGACGGATCGTAGAGCAGCTTCCAGAAGAGGCCCACCACCGCCATCGACAGCATCATCGGCAGCAGGAGCAGCGTGGTGAGCAGACCCTTCAGCGGAATGTCGCGGTTGAGCAGCATTGCGGTGCCGAAGCCGACGATCACCTGCCCTGTCACAGAGACGATCACATACTTTGCGGTGATGGCGAAATTCGACCAGATGAAGGTATCGTTGAGCAGCTCGCGGTAGTTCTGCAGGCCGACGAAATTGGCCCGCGCGTTTGACGAGGCGCGGAAGTCGGTAAAGGAATAGCCGAGCGAATAGATCAGCGGAAAGATGTTGAAGACGATCAGAAAGAGGATCGTCGGGATGATGAACAGGTTGCGGATACTAATATCGCTCATGCCGCGCGAGGCGGCACGCGATTTCGCGTCCAGGGATGTCATGACGACGGTTGCCAATGTGCTCCTCCTCAAAGAGCCCAGCGCTGGACGCAGTGATGGCATCCGGTTGCGCATTACCTGAGCATGACAAGTGCCATGCGTCGTTTGGTTCTCGGGTGCAGAAAAACGGGAGGGAGCTACGCACCCTCCCGTGCTGTATCAAGGCCTAGTGACGGCCATACTTCTTGAAGGTTGTGTTCCAGTCCTTGGCAAGCGCGTCGAGCGTTTCCTTCGCCGTGCCCTCGCCGGCGGTGACGAAGGGATAGATGCGCTGGTTCATCTGGATCAGCAGTTCGGCATATTCAGGCGTCGCCCAGAAGTCCTTCACCTTGAACATGGTCTCGTAGAAGGCCTTGTTATAGGGTGTCGCATTCTGGAATTCCGGCGATTCAAGCACTTTGGCGCTTGCCGTGTAGCCGCCCAGTTCGGCCCAGCGCTTCTGGGTCTCGTCCTTGATGAACCATTCCAGGAATTTCATCGCCTCTTCCTGGTTGTCCGAGTATGAAACGACCGAGATACCCTGGCCGCCGAGCGCTGCGAACTGTTCGCCGCCCGGACCTGCCGGGTTGGCGAAGAAGCCGGTGACCTTGGCGTTCGGGTTGGACGCCTCGTTGACCAGCGCCGGGAAGAAGGCGAAGTAGTTCATGCTCATCGCCGTCAGATTCTCGGTGATCGCCTGGTTGTTCTCGACGAAAAAGGTCTTGGCCCAGCCGGGAGGCGTGAAGCCGTAGAGCTCGCGATACATTTCGAGCGCCTTGACGTTCTTCTCCGAATTGATGATGCCGTCGACCTTGTAGTTCTGATAATCGCCGAGCTCGCCGCCATAGGAGAAGATCGCGTTCTCGACGCCCATCACGAGGCCGTCATAGGAGTTGTCGGTGTAGATCGCGATGCCGTAGCGCTTTTCGTTCGGACGGTGGAAGAATTCGGCGATGTCACGCATCTCGGCCCATGTCTTGGGCGGGGCGAGGTCGTAGCCGTATTTGGCCTTGAAGGCCTCCTTCTCCTTGGGGTCCTCGAACCAGTCCTTGCGGTAGGACCAGCCGACGGCATCGCCTTCAGCCGGGATCGACCAGTACTTTCCGGAGTTCGAGGGATATTCGGCGTAGTATTTCACCGTTGCCGGCGCCATGACTTCGTTGAGCTTGTGCTTGTTGAAGAAGTCGGTGAGATCGACATAGTGCCCGGCTTCGGACGCAGCACCGATCCACTGGCTGTCGCCGACGACCATGTCGTAGGCCGAGCCCTTGGCGTTGAACTCGGTGAAGGCCTTGGTCTGGAAATCGGCCCACGGCGTGGTCTCGACAGTGACCTTCACGCCGGTTTCAGCCTCGTATTCGTTCACGAGCTCCTGAAGGTAGTTTGCCGGGTCCCACTCGGCCCAGAAGATCGTCAGTTCCTGGGCTTGTGCGGACGTTCCGCAGGCCCACATCAAGCCGACACCGGCCAAGAGACCGGTCATAGTTTTGCGCATAACGTTTCCTCCCATTTATGCACGCTTCCCGCTTCGTTGCAGGCCTTCCGATCCGACTTTCCGATCCTCATGGGTGGTTGTTCGCTCTGGTGGGGCCTCCCCGACCCTTGCCCCCGTTTCAGATCGCTAGCCTGAATGCTGGTTCCTTCATCTGGTAGTACCAAATATAATTATCGTCAAGAGCAACTTTCGGCGGAGCTTCCGCCCGTGACTCGCCTTCAAAGTCTCTAGATCGCACCGATAATCTCGCATTTCTGGATGTCGTCTTGTCGGGCAGTCTGATTGATGGTGGCCGATCCGGATAACAACACAAAAAGATATTCATCAAACTGGTCGAACCAGTTTTCATTCTAGGTCGGAGGGTTGTCAATGTCATGCCTCGCTCCCCGCCTCCCGTACCGCAGCTTCAACGAGCGCCTTGGCCGCCCATGCGGCAACAGACTGTGCGCTTTCGGAAGTAAGTCCCCAGATATCCTTCAACACGATCAGCACCTCGACGCCGAAGACAAGGGAGAGTGCCTGTGCAAGGCGTTCCCGGGCCTCAGGCGGCACGGTGCCCTGCAGGGGCCTGGTCACGCTCTTCAGGAGATCGACGCGGTGGCCGCGCGTGAACAACGGCTCGTTGCCGAGCGTGCCGGCCTGGCGCTGCGCCCACTGGTCCAGCGAAAGCTTCAGCGCCGCTTTGAAGGTTGCCTCGAACTCGTCGATGCGCGGCATCGCGGTCGCCAGCAGGTCGGCAACGCGGGTGCGCGCATCGGGACTGTCGGACGACCAGTCGAGTATAGGCCCCAGAGCCTCGTCCACCACCGCATGCACGAGCGCAGCCTGGCTTGGAAAGTAGCGGTAGGCCGTTGCGCGCGACACTTCGGCAGCCTCGGCGACTTCGCTTACCGACGGAGTGATGCCGGATTGCATGAGCCGCGTTGCCGTTTCGAGCATCAGTTTCCGCGTGCGGGCACGCGGGCCTCGCTCGACGGTTCTGGCGGTTTCGTTCTGTTGACGTGAGACATGCATGTCTTTATGATACGCGAGTCTCACAAATTTGCAAGAGCCGATCGAGTGGCTGTAAGAGTGGGATATGGCGGGGTGGGAAACCACCTGGTCGGGGAGGAGAAATGAAGCACATCTACGTGGTCGGAACGGCCGACACGAAGGGCGAGGAGCTTGCCTATCTGGCCGCTTGCGTCGAGACGGCGGGCGGCGGTGTCGTGCGCGTCGATGTCGGCACGCGCCAGCCTGCGACCGCCGTCGATATAAATGCCGAGACGGTTGCGGCCTTCCATCCGGAAGGCGTTGGAGCCGTCCTTGCCTGCGACGACCGCGGCAGGGCGGTCGAGGCGATGGGCATTGCCTTCTCGCGCTTCCTCGCCGAGCGCCAGGACATTGCCGGCGTCATCGGTATCGGCGGAGGCGGTGGCACCTCGATCGTCACCGCAGGCATGCGCCAATTGCGGCTCGGCCTGCCAAAGATCATGGTCTCGACGCTCGCGTCCGGCGATGTCGCTCCCTATGTCGATGTTTCCGACATCGTGATGATGCCCTCGGTCACCGACATGGCGGGCCTGAACCGGCTGAGCAGGGTCATCCTGCACAATGCGGCCCAGGCGATCACGGCCATGGCCAGCCGGCCCGCTGAGGTGACGGCATCGAAACCGGCCCTCGGGCTTACCATGTTCGGGGTAACGACACCTGCAGTAACCGCCATGGTCGAGCGCCTCAGGGCGGACTACGATTGCCTGGTCTTCCACGCCACCGGTACGGGCGGACGCACGATGGAGAAGCTTGCCGACAGCGGGCTCGTCTCCGGTGTGCTCGACATCACGACCACCGAGGTCTGCGACCTGCTTCTCGGCGGCGTCCTGCCTGCCACCGCGGACCGTTTCGGCGCGATCGCTCGCACAGGCTTGCCCTATGTCGGCTCCGTCGGCGCGCTGGACATGGTAAATTTCTGGGCGCCGGAGACGGTGCCGGGGCACTATGCCGACCGGCTCTTCTACCGCCATAACCCGAACGTCACGCTGATGCGCACGACGCCCGCCGAATGTGCGCAGACCGGACGCTGGATCGGCGAGAAGCTCAATCTCTGCCACGGCCCCGTACGCTTCCTCATTCCCGAGAAGGGTGTCTCGGCCCTCGACATCGAAGGCGGTGCATTCTTCGACCCGCAAGCCGACGCCGCGCTCTTTGCCGCGCTTGAGGCGACCGTGAAACCGACGGCGGCGCGACGCATCGTCCGCCTGCCGCTCCATATCAACGACCCGCAATTCGCCGAGGCCGCCGTCGCGGCCTATCGTGACATCGCCAACCCCTGAGAGACAAGATCAATGCCAGCCATACCTCGCAAGACCATCCTCGAAAAATTCCACGGCATGATCTCAGCCGGCATGCCGATCGTCGGCGGAGGCGCCGGCACGGGCATCTCCGCCAAGGCCGAGGAGGCGGGCGGCATCGACCTCATCATCATCTACAATTCGGGGCGCTACCGCATGGCGGGCCGCGGCTCGGCGGCCGGCCTGCTCGCCTATGGCAATGCCAACGAGATCGTGAAGGACATGGCGCTCGAGGTGCTTCCCGTCGTGAAAACGACGCCGGTGCTTGCCGGCGTCAACGGCACGGACCCCTTCGTGCTGATGCCGCGCTTCCTCGCCGACCTGAAGGCAATGGGCTTTTCCGGCGTGCAGAACTTCCCCACAATTGGCCTCTTCGACGGCCGGATGCGACAGAGTTTCGAGGAGACGGGCATGGGCTACGGTCTGGAGGTCGAGATGATCGCCACCGCCCACGGGCTCGACCTGCTGACGACGCCCTATGTCTTCAATGAGAGCGAGGCGATCGACATGACGGTTGCCGGCGCCGACATCGTCGTGGCGCATATGGGGGTGACGACCGGCGGCACGATCGGCGCCACCTCCGGCAAGTCGCTCGATGACTGCGTCGATGAGATCACGGCGATTGCCAAGGCCGCGCGCTCCGTGCGCGACGACGTCATCGTGCTCTGCCACGGCGGCCCGATTTCCATGCCTGAGGATGCGCGCTACATCCTGGAGCGTTGCCCTGGCTGCCATGGCTTTTACGGCGCAAGCTCGATGGAGCGCCTGCCGGCAGAGGCGGCGATCCGCAAGCAGACGGAAGAATTCAAGGCGCTCGCCATCGGCGCGGTCGTCTGAGGACGGACACGGAGGAGGCCGTTTCATGGCAAAGGACGCGTATTTCATCTATCCAAAGGATGTGAGCGCCTTCGGTTTCGACTGGGGCAAGCTGTCGCTGACGGTGGCGCCGGAGGTCAACGGCGCCAGCCGTTTTTCCGGTGGTGTCGTCGACCTGCCGAGTGGCGAGGGCCATGCCCGCCACAATCATCCGGGGGCAGAGGAGATCATCTTCGTCATCTCCGGCGAGGGCGAGCAGATGGTTGAGGACGAGAACGGCAATCCGATCACGACGAAGGTCGGGCCCGGCTGCACGGTCTATGTTCCGGAAAGCCGCTTCCATTCGACGAAAAATACCGGCGCGGAGTCCATGCAGCTCTTCGTCGTCTATTCGCCGGCGGGGCCGGAGCTTGCGCTTCGCGAGCTGCCGGACTTCCGCCTGCTGCCGCCGGGCTCGTGAAGCCGGGCATACATTTCTGGGAGGAAAAACGGTGAACATCGATGCAAGGGAAACAAGGCCCGCCGTGGCGCCGTTCGATACGGCCAAGCTCGACCGGCTCATGGAGGAGGCAGGTATCGACGTCATCGTCGCCACCTCCAAGCACAACACGCAGTATCTGATGGGCGGCTACAAGTTCATCTTCTTTGTGGCCATGGATGCCATCGGCCATAGCCGGTACCTGCCCGTCGTCGTCTACGACAGGGGCGCACCTGACCACGCGGCCTATCTCGGCAACCGAATGGAAGGCGGCGAGCACCAGAACAATCCATTCTGGACACCGACCGTGCACACGGCGACCTGGGGCACGATCGATGCCGCAGCACTTGTCGTCGAACATCTGAAGAAGATCGGCAAGGCGGGTACGCGCATCGGCATCGAGCCGGCATTCCTGCCGTCGGATGCCCGCGATGCGCTTGTCGCAGGGCTCGAGGGCGCGCGTTTCGTCGATGCGACGCATACGCTCGAACGCCTGCGCGCGATCAAGACGCCGGACGAGCTTGCCAAGCTGCGGACCGCTTCCGAACTCATCACGGAAGCGATGAACGCGACGATCGCCGGCGCCCGGGAGGGTTCGACGAAAACAGAGATCATCGAGCAGCTCCGGCGCGAGGAGACGAACCGCGGGCTCCATTTCGAATATTGCCTGCTGACGCTCGGCTCCAGCCACAACCGCGCGGCCTCGCCGCAGGCCTGGGGGAAGGGCGAGGTCCTGTCGATCGATTCCGGCGGGAACTATCACGGTTATATTGGCGACCTCTGCCGCATGGGCGTGCTGGGCGAGCCGGACGACGAACTCGAGGATTTGCTCGCCGAGGTCGACGCGATCCAGCATAAGGCTTTTGCCAGGGTTCAAGCTGGCGCTTTCGGCCGCGAGATGATCGAGGCGGCCGAGGCGGAACTGAAGGCGTCGCCTTCTGCGGTCTTCACCGATTTCTTCTGTCACGGTATGGGCCTGATCAGCCACGAGGCGCCGTTCCTGATGACCAATCACCCGGTCGCCTATGAGGGGATCGACGCGGACCGGCCGCTGGAGGCCAACATGGTGCTGTCGGTGGAGACGACGATGCTGCATCCGAAGCGCGGCTTCATCAAGCTCGAGGATACGCTCGCCGTCACCGAGACGGGCTACGAGATGTTCGGCAGCACGGGCCGGGGCTGGAACCGCGGCGGCGGCTGATTGCAGGCCTCACCGCAAAAAAAGTCCGGCAGATGTCACCTGCCGGGCCTTTCTTTTTGTCCCGTCGTCTCAGGCGTGATGGATTTCCGTGCCGAGAACCTTTAGGCATTCGCGGATGAAGGCGGCGAGCGCCGTCCAGCCCTTGGCCGAGACCATCGTGCCATCGACATAAGCTTCCGTCGGCGACAGATCGACATAGGTGCCGCCGGCCAGCGTCACTTCCGGTTCACAAGCGCCGAGCGCGCCCACCTTCTTGCCGCGCACGACGCCATCGACGGCGATCAGGATCTGGACGCCGTGGCAGATAGTGAAGATCGGCTTCTGCGTTTCATGGAAGTGGCGGACGATCGTCTGAACGCGCTTGTCGGTACGAATGTATTCAGGCCCGCGACCGCCCGCGCAGTAGACGGCGTGGTATCCGTCGAGTTGCGCCTCCGCCTCCGAGAAGGTCTTGTTGATGACGACGTTGTGTCCGAGCTTTTCCGTATAGGTCTGGTCGCCCTCGAAGTCGTGCAGCGACGTCTTCAGAATGTCGCCCGCTTTCTTGTCGGGGCAGACGACGTGCACCGTATGGCCGACGGCCTCCATGGCCTGCTGGTAGACGAAGATTTCGTACTCCTCGGTGAAATCGCCGGTGAGCATCAGGATTTTTTTGCCTGGCATGGGTTCTCCTCCTCGTTGTCAGGTCGGACAGGCACGTCCTTGCCTGCCGGGTTGCTCAGATTTCGTCGAATGCCGGCAGCAGCCGGTCGCGCGAGTGTTCGATATGGATGCGCATTGCGTTCGCCGCGGCGTCGGGGTCGTGAGCCGCGAAAGCATCGAGCAGCGTCTGATGCTCGCCGAGCGCCTCCTCGGTCACGCGACGATGGAACATCAGGCGGAAGATGTGGAAATGCGTGTGCTGGAATGTCAGCATCTCGCGGATCAGTTCGTTGCCGGCAAATTCCATGATGCGGTCGTGGAAGATAGCGTCCTGGCGGGCGAAGGTCGAATAGTTCGTCCGCTCGTCCCTGTTGTCACTACGCGTCATCACGCCTGCGGCCTCCGTCAGGATAGCGAGCCTTTCGTCGTTCATCGCTTGGGCCGCCTTCGCAGCGCCGGCGGGCTCAAGCAGCAAGCGGAGTTCATAGAGTTCGTCGAAACGGTGGCGCGTGATCTGGGGTGCGGCACGATAGCCAACGAGATGCTGCTTGACGACGAGACCCTCGCCTTCAAGCCGGCCGAGTGCTTCGCGGATCGGGGTGTGGGAGACGTTGAACGCCTTGACCAGGTTGTCGACCGTGATGCGCGCACCCGGCGCGATCTTCAACGACATGAGCTGGTTGAAGATCGCTTCGTAGACGTCGCCGGCCAGGCTGTTGGCGCGCTGTATCTGGGTCGCGCCCGCTGAAGGTTCGTTGGGTCTCGTCAAAATCATCTGCTGTCTTGCCTCTTGACAGGTTCAATCGCTAGCACGATGCTGCGGCCAATACAATCCTATATCCTATACGATTTAATATAGGGGGAAATATGCGGATTTCCGAAGCGGCAGCCCTTGCGCTCGCCACCCGCCTGCTGGAAGAGCACGGCGCACCGCGTGACCATGCGGTCTTGCAGGCGCGTGTCCTGGTGACGGCCGAGATGAAGGGGCACCCTTCGCATGGCCTGCACCGCCTTCCGCGACTGGTCGAACGGATCGAGCGCGGTGTCATTGACCCTGAAATGAAGGGCACGCAGCGCTGGCGGGCCGATGCGGTGATGGAGGTGGAGGGTTCTTCAGGCTTCGGCCCTGTCGTCGCCATGGCGGCGATCGAGCGGCTTGCACCCCACATTCCCGACCTGGGCATCGGCCTTGTCGCCGTGCGCAATGCGAACCACCTCGGCATGCTCGCGCATTATGTGGAGGCCATCGCCGCGATGGGTTTCGTCGGCATAGCGCTCTCGTCGAGCGAGTCGCTGGTTCATCCCTTCGGCGGTACGCGGGCCATGCTCGGCACCAACCCCGTCGCGATCGCCGTGCCGACCGCCGAGGAGCCGCTCGTGCTCGATCTCGCCACCAGCCTCGTGTCGATGGGCAGGATCCATCACCACGCGGCGACCGGCGGGCCCCTTCCCGAAGGATGGGCGCGCGATGCGGAGGGCTACCCGACGACCGATCCGGTTCGTGCCAAGGCCGGCGCGATCGCGCCCTTCGGCGACGCAAAGGGCTACGGCCTCGGCATTGCGATGGAACTGCTGGTGGCAGCCCTTGCGGGCTCGGCGCTCGCGCCTGATGTGCGCGGCACACTGGACAGCCAGTCGCCATGCAACAAGGGCGACGTCTTCATATTGATCGAGCCCAGTCTGGCGCCGGGACTGCCTGCGCGGCTGTCGGCCTATCTCGATGCCGTGCGCGCCTCACCGCCGGCCGAGGCCAGCGAGCCGGTCCGCGTGCCGGGCGATCGTGCCCGCCGGCGACGGGCGGCGGCGAGCCGCGACGGTTTCGATATCGACCCGCGCCTTTGGGAAGACCTCAACGCGCTTTCCCGCTCCCGCAGACTGGCCTTCGAAGGATAAAGATCATGAGCCTGTTTGCCGTCCTGAGGCTGCCGCGCGAAATCCTGTTTGGCATCGGCCAGCGCCATGCGCTCGCGAGTGTCGCCGGTAGGACCGGCCAGCGCGCACTCGTCTGCACGGATGCGCGTTTTGCCGCGACACCCGTCTTCGCCGAAATGATCGCCGCGCTCGAAGCTGCCGGCATCGCGGTCGTGGTGTATGACCAGACGCTGCCGGACGTGCCGCGCGATACCGTCGCGGGTTGCGTGGAGGCCACGGGCGGCTTTGCGCCCGATATGGTGATCGGCATCGGCGGTGGCAGTTGCCTCGACATGGCGAAATGCGCCTCGCTGCTGCTCGCCCATGGCGGCGGGCTCGGCGATTACTATGGTGAGTTCAAGGTGCCTGGACCCGTCCTGCCGGTGATCGCCGTGCCGACGACTGCGGGCACCGGCTCCGAGGTCACGCCCGTCGCGGTCGTCTCCGATCCAGACCGCACGCTGAAGGTCGGCATTTCGAGCCCCTATCTCATCGCAGCAGCGGCGATCTGCGACCCGGAACTCACGCTCTCCTGCCCGCCGGGCCTCACGGCGATTGCAGGTGCGGATGCGCTGACGCATGCGATCGAAGCCTTCACGGCCATGCGCCGCCCCGGCGATGCGGAACTCGCGCAGCAGCATGTCTTCGTCGGCAAGAGCGATCTCTCCGATCAGTTCGCGCTTCATGCCATCCGGCTCCTCAGCCGGAGCCTGGAAAGGGCCTTCGTCGACGGCTCGGACATCGATGCGCGCGCCGATGTGATGATGGGCGCGCTTTCGGCCGGCTGCGCCTTCGGCACGGCGGGCACCGCTGCGGCCCATGCGGTGCAATATCCGGTCGGTGCCGTGACCCATACGGCGCACGGCCTCGGGGTCGCCACCATGCTGCCCTATGTGATGACCTATAATCGCCGCGTCGCCGCCGGGGAAATCGCTGTTGTCGGCAGGGCGCTCGGCCTCGACCCAGACGGCGTGGAGGACGAGGAGACGCTTGCCGATGCGGCGATCGGCGAGGTAAGGCGCCTCTTCGCCGCGATCGGCATCTCGCCGACGCTCGCCACGCTCGGCCTGCCGGAAGACCGGCTTGACTGGACCGCTGAGCAGGCGCTCGGCATCGGCCGGCTGATCAAGAACAATCCGCGATCCTTCGATTCGGCCGCCATGCGCGGCCTGGTTCGCGCCGCCTATGACGGCGACCTGGCCGCTTCCGCCCTCTGACCTTGAGAAAACATCATGAACGCCAACCAGCATCCTTCGCATCCCGATCACGATCGCTTCGGGTTCCGCTCGTTCTCCCACGGCCTCTATATTGGCGGCGCCTGGCGGCCGGCCGCGGGCGAGGGTCGGATTCAGGTGATCGATCCCTCGACTGAGGCCGTCATTGTCGCGGTGCCCGATGCGACTGTCGCGGATGCGGCGGCGGCCGTGGAGGCTGCTGCAAGCGCGACAGAAGGCTGGCGTGAGACGCCGCCGCGAAAGCGTTCCGAGATCCTGCGCCGCTGCTTCGAACTTATGGTGGAACGCTCCGAAACGCTTGCCACACTCATTTCGCTCGAGAACGGGAAGGCCTTGCGCGACGCGCGCGGCGAGGTGGCCTATGCGGCGGAATTTTTCCGGTGGAACGCGGAGGAGGCGGTGCGCATCTCCGGCGAGTTCGGCATTGCCCCGTCCGGTGCGAACCGAATCGTCGTCGATTACCAGCCTATCGGCATCTGCGTTCTCATCACGCCGTGGAACTTCCCGGCCGCAATGGCGACCCGCAAGATCGCGCCAGCCCTTGCCGCAGGCTGCACCGTCATCCTGAAGCCCGCGAGCGAGACGCCGCTGACGGCCTATGCGCTTGCGGCCCTCTACGAGGAGGCTGGCGTGCCGCCGGGCGTCGTCAACGTGTTGACAACGTCGACGCCAGGCCCCGTCACCGCCGCCATGCTGGCCGACCCGCGCGTGCGAAAACTCTCCTTCACAGGCTCGACGGGCGTCGGCCGCACGCTTCTGGCGGAAGCGGCGAAGAATGTCATCTCCTGTTCCATGGAACTCGGCGGCAACGCGCCGTTCATCGTTTTCGACGATGCGGACCTCGACGCGGCGATCGAGGGCCTGATGGTAGCGAAAATGCGCAATGCGGGCGAGGCATGCACGGCCGCAAACCGCATTTATGTCCAGTCCGGTATCCACGACGCCTTCGCGGAAAAATTTACCCAACGCATGGCCGCTCTCAGGGTCGGCCCAGGTGTGGATTCGGATACGGAATGCGGTCCGATGATCACGCGCAAGGCGGTGGAGAAGATCGACCGGCTCGTTGCGGACGCCATTTCGCGGGGGGCGCGCGCGCTCTGCGGCGGACGGGCACCGGCAGGACGTGGCTTTTTCTATCCGCCGACCGTGCTTGCGGATGTTTCCCCGGCCTCCGATATGAACCACGAGGAGATTTTCGGTCCCGTGGCGCCGCTCTACCGTTTCGAGAGCGAGGCAGAGGTCGTCGCCGCCGCCAACGATACGGAACATGGCCTCTGCGCTTACATCTATACCCGCGACATCGGCCGTGGCATGCGCATCTCCTCGAAGGTGGAGGCAGGCATGATCGCCCTCAATCGCGGACTGGTCTCCGATCCCGCCGCCCCCTTTGGGGGTGTCAAGCAGAGCGGCCTCGGACGTGAAGGAGGGCAGCATCACGGGATCGCGGAGTTCATGGAAGCCAAGTACATTGCGACAAGTTTCTGAAGGAGGAACCTGTGGCCGCCGATCCGTTCCGCATTCGTGACCATGTCGCAAATTTCGACGATATTGTCGACGATATCCGTACCCGCAGCAGCGCCACTCGCCGCACCGTCGCCATGGAGGCCAACGTGGCCTACGGTCGCGAGTCGGGCGAGACGCTCGATATCTTCCTGCCAAATAGTGCCGGTTCGGGCATGCCGATCCACATGTTCATCCATGGCGGCTATTGGCGTATGTTCTCCAAGGAAGACTATTCCTGCGTCGCTGAGACCATCACCCGCGCAGGCGCGGTCGCCGCTATTGTCGATTATTCGTTGATGCCCATCGCGAGGATGGAGGTCCTGATCGGTCAGGTCCTGAAAGCCAAGGCTTTCCTGCTGGCGCACGCCGATCGCTTTGGCGCCACGCCCGGGAGATTTTCCGTCAGCGGCCACTCCGCTGGTGCACATCTTGCGACCTTTCTCTTCAATCGCTCGGTAGAGCCCTCGGGTGTAATTGCTGCTTTCCTGCTTGGCGGGCTATACGATCTCGAACCCTTGCAGACGTCTTTCCTGCGTGACGAGATCGCCTTGAGCGACGAGGAGGTGCGACGGTTTACGCCGATGCATCGCAAGCACGACACTGCAACGCGCGTAGCTATCGTGACCGGCGAACTGGAGACTAACCCCTTCAAAACCCAGGCAAATGCCTTCAAAGACCTTCTTGCCGCCCAAGGGCTTAAGGTGCGAGCATCGCGCGTTGCTGACGGGGATCACATGAGTACGGTTCGCGATCTCGCCGTCGTTGGCACACCTATAGCGGCGGCATTGCACGCCTTAATTGCCAATGATGCCTGCGAGAAACCGCGGTGAGGATGGCTCAACCGTTCGGCCCTGTCGCAAAAGATATTCGTAGGCTACACTCGACCGCGGGGGCCCTAACAAGAATTATTCAAAATCATACGGTAGGCATCATCCTGATAGGGCGCGCCGAACTATAGCAGCTCTGCCGTGACAGGCGCAGCTCACGCGTCCTTAAGGGCAATTGCCGAAAACACCTCTTGTGCGAGGGCGCGTCAGTGCACCCATGCGATCTCAGCGCGAGCTCCTCCAATAATCGTTGGCAAAGCCGCCGATCGTCATCTCACGCTAAAATAATTATTCCGTCGTGATGGATGGACGATGAGGCCTGCCTTAACCGTCGGCAAACTCCAAATGCGGACGCAACTCAGTGATTTATGCACGCTTCGCGGGGAGGTGCCCGCAACAATGGTGATGAGCATAGGCGTCCCGTTTCGGTGAACAGCCGAATATCAACTACTGAACGGTGTCGCGCGGCGTACTGACAAGCACGGCGGCTGCATGATTGGCGGCGCGGAGCGCGTCCTCCATGCCGGTCCCTCTTGCGATTTCAGCGGCCAGCACGCCGGTGAATTCGTCACCGGCGCCATGGGTGCTGACGAGCCTTACCTTGATAGCCTCGATCAGAAATTCCTTGCCCGACTTCGTCGCGCAGGCAAGGCCCTCGCCCCCCGCTGTGACGACTGCGGCTGGATAAGTTTGGGCAAGCAGACGCGCGGCGTCGAGAGCGCCCGCGAGGGAGTCGAATACGGCGACATCGGTCAGTTGCTCGGCTTCGATGGCATTGACGACGATGACGTCGACCAGTTCGCAGAGTGAGCGAGACAGATCGCGAGCCGGGGCCGCGTTGAGGATGACGCGCCCGCCAGCTGCTTTCATTGCCTTGGCGGCGGCGACATTGGCCAGGTCGGGCACCTCGTTTTGCAGAACAAGTACGCCTTGCTCGCTGAACAGCTCCGCTGCTCGATCCACATCCGATTGTCCGAGGAAGAGATTGCTTCCGGACACGATCACCGCTCCATAGTCGCCCTCGCTGTCGAAGATCGCTACGCTCATGCCGCTGCCAACGTCATCCGCTACCTTGACGAAGCGGTGGTCGACGCCTTGACGACCGAGATTTTCTACGAGCGCGCGGCCGAAGGCATCATCGGCGACCGCGCCAATCATTGCGGTCCGGATGCCGGTCTTCGCCGCCGAGACCGCCTGGTTGCCGCCCTTGCCACCGCACTTCGGGTGCCAGCTCTCTCCCGCCACTGTTTCGCCTTTTCGCGGTCGCGCCGGGCCATGCACCATGATGTCATAGTGCAGACTTCCGAAGACAATAACGGAGGGGGAGGCGATCGTCATACGATCTTGTCCTTGCGTTTTGATGCCACCGCCGACATCGTTTTTTCGAGGTTCTTTTCCGCGGCGTCGTAGTTGCGTTGAGCGACCGCGACAAAGAGCGCGTCGAGAATGTTGAGCTGGGCGATCCGGGCAGCAGCGTTTTCGCCCATCAGAGGGGAGCCCTGGGCCGTCGAGCAGAGAACGATGTCGGCGATCTGCGCCAAGGGCGAGCCCCCGTAATTGGTGATCGCGATCGTTCGTGCGCCACTCCTTCTGGCCAGCTGCACTGCATCGATTACTGCCGTGGTGTTGCCGGAATGAGAGAAGGCGAGCGCCACATCATCCGCTCCCAGCAACGAAGCCGACATCAGCATCATGTGAGAATCGTCCTGCACGTTCGCTCTTACCCCGATCCGCAGGAACTTATGGGCAACATCTCTCGCGATCTGGGCAGACCCGCCGACGCCATAGAAATCCCTCTGCTCAGCCTTCGCAAGGAGGTCCGCCGCTCTGTCGAAAGCATCGACGTCCAGGATCGCCAGCGTTTCCTCGAGCGCATGGATCGAGGTCCTGAATACCTTCTGGATGATCTCCCGCGAGCTATCTTCAACGGAAAGCTCCTGATGCATCTCGGCCGTCGGAAGCTTGTTGTAGTTCGACACCGCCGAGCGGAAATCCCGGTAGCCGTTGAAACCGAGCTTTTTAGTGATCTTCACCACCATGGCCTCGGATACCCCGGCTTCGGTGGCGATGTCCTTGAGCGCGGTGTCCTCCGAGAAATCGCGCAATCCGAACACAGTTTCCACGACCCGTGCTTCCAAAGGGGTGAGCCGAGGCATCATCATCCGGATACGTGGGCCCACCGCCTTGAGATCATTTGCAGAATTCATCCTCTACCCCTTGTGACGCGATCGATCATCATCGCGACCAGGATAATAAGACCAGTGGCCAGAAGTTGATAGAAGGCCTGAACGTTCATCAGCGTCAGTCCGTTGCGCATCGCGCCGAGGATGATCGCACCGAAAATAGTGCCCATGACGCTTCCCTTGCCGCCCATGAGGGATGCCCCGCCGATCGCGGCCGCTGCGATCGCGTCGAGTTCCCAGAGATTGCCAAGGATGGGCTCCGCTGCGCCAAGGCGACCGATCAGGATCATGGAGGCCAGGGCGGCGAGGACGCCCGAAATCACATAGGCGGTGATTTTGGTGACGGCGATCGGCACGCCCGCGACATAGGCCGCTTCCTCGTTGCCACCGACGGCTAGAAGGTATTCGCCAAGTGGAGTCTTCTTGAGCAGGATCCAAGCGAGAAGGGCTACGACAGCGACCATGATAACGGGATTGGGGATGCCCATCAGCGAACCGTTGAACAGTGCTCGGAAGCCCTGGGGAACGCCAAGCACCGGATTGCCGCCCGTATAGATCAGCGCAATGGCGCGATAAGTGCTCAGCGTACCAAGGGTGACGATGAAGGGCTGCAGTCCGGCGTAGGCGACGAGAACACCGTTGACGAGACCGCAAATGACACCGATGCCGAGGCCGGCCAGGATGGCGAGAGGAACGGGTATGCCCGCAACAAGCAGCGTCGCTGTGATCACGGCGGCGATCGCCGCGGTAGGGCCGACCGAAAGATCAATGCCGCCAGAGATGATCACCAGCGTCATCCCGAGGGCCAGGCAGGCATTGATGCTCGATTGCTGCAGGATGTTGAGCAGATTTCGCTGGGATAGAAAGTCAGGGGCAAGCAAGCCGAAGAGCACCACGATGGTAATCAGGCCGATCAACGTGCCGGCATCTCGTACCGAGAAAGATCCGAACAGTTTGGACGAGGGCACTGCGGCATTCTGGGTCGTGTCAGACATGGAATTGTTCCTGTTGGTCATGCCGCGCCAGGGCGACTGTCGGCCTTCCCGACGGCATGGGAGACGATGGTTTCTTCGGAAAGCTCGTCGCGACCGAGTTCTGCGACGATAATGCCGTCACGCATGACGAGGACGCGGTCGGAGACCCGCATCACTTCGGGAAGCTCTGAGGAGACGACGATCACCGAATGACCTTCTGCAGCGAGGGCCTCGATCAGGTGGTAGATTTCGGATTTCGCGCCAACGTCGATGCCTCGCGTCGGTTCGTCGAACAACAGGATGCGCGAGTCCGCCGCCAGCCACCGTGCGATGATCGCCTTCTGCTGGTTGCCGCCACTAAACAACCTGATCTGCCGATCGAGCTGGAATGGTCTGAGGTTGACGCGTTTGAGCAGGTCTTCTGCAGTCCGCTTGAGTTTCCGGTGGTTGATGAACCCGCCTTTCGAGAAACGGTTCATCGATGGCAGCGCCATGTTGATGGTGACGGACCGGCCGGGAATGATGCCTTCGCGCTTGCGCTCTTCGGGAAGGAGGCCGATGCCTGCGGCAATGGCCGCGCGTGGATTGGAGAGAGTGAGCAGCTTCCCGTCGACCTTGACGGTGCCCGACGTCACCTTGTCGGCACCTGAGAGCGCGCGCAAGAGTTCAGTCCTGCCCGAACCAACGAGACCCGCCACGCCCAGGACCTCGCCTTTGTGAAGGTCAAAGGATATGTCGCGGACGCGAGCCGTGTTGAGGTTCCGCACCTCGACACTCGCCGTCGTCGTTGCGTGCGAGTGGTGCTCCTCGGCCAGGAGCTCGCGGCCAACCATCATCGCGATGACCTCGGCCGTTGCGGTTTTCCTCAGATCGACTATCCCGACGACCTTACCGTCGCGCATGACCGTGGCGCGCTGGCAGACGCAGAACACCTCGTCCATCTTGTGGGACACGTAGATGATTGAGACGCCGCTCGCAGCCAGCCGCTCGATGATATCGGCCAATCGTTCGAATTCGCTCGGTGTCAGGCTCGACGTGGGTTCGTCCATGGCGATGATCTTCGCCTTGTCCAACAGCGCGCGGGCGATCTCGACGACCTGCCGCTGCGCAACCTTCAGCGTGGAAATGGGAGCGGCCGGATTGATGGAGGGATCGATCATCGCGAGCGCCTCGGCTGCGCGCCGTTCCTGCTCCCGGCGATTGACCACGATGCCGCCGAAACGGGTCAGCGAGTGACCGAGGAACATGTTCTGCGCCACAGTGAGATGCGGCACCTGTTGAAGCTCCTGGTGGATCATGGCGATCCCGGCCTGGCGAGCACTTTCGGGACGCTTGAAGTGATGGGCGGCGCCGTCGACCCTGACTTCCCCTTCCGTCGCACGAAAGACACCGGACAGGATTCGAAGCAATGTCGACTTTCCCGCGCCGTTCTCACCGAGCAGCGCATGGATCTCACCGGGCGCGACGTCAAAGGAGACGTCGGAGAGCGCTTTGACGCCGGGAAAGACTTTGGAGATATTCTCGAACGCCAATCTGGGAGCAGCCATGGAAATCCAACCTTTGAGAGTTTGGACGGCCGGCCATGCCGACCGTCCCGCTTGGGAGGCGTTTTACTTTCCGGCCGCTTTCATCAGCACCGAGCGCACATCGACACTTTCGCCTTGGAAGTCGTTGATGTTGTCCTTGGTGATGAGAGCCTGTGGCGTTGCGACAACCCGCGGCAGCTTCTGGCCCGCGACGAGGCGGAGCGCCACTTCCATCGCCACTTCACCCGTCAACACTGGGAAGCTGTCGACTGTACCCGTCAGTTCGCCCGCCGCGATCGACTTGTAGGCATCAGAGATGCCGTCCGTGCCGAAGACGACGACCTTGTCCTCCAGGCCCACGGCTTTCACGGCCTCGACAACGCCAAGCGCCATGCCATCGTTGTTGCAGTAGAAGCCGACGAGGTCGGGATGCTGCTGGAGGATATTGGTTGCCGCATCATAGGACATCTGGCGATCCCAATTGCCGGGCACGCTCGCGACGACAGTGAATTTGCCGCCTTCTTCGATCGTGCTCTTGAAGCCGTCAGTGCGCTGGACGGCTGCATAAACACCCGCCTGACCCTCGACTATTGCGACTTTGCCGCCATTCGGACGGTTCTCGATGAACCATTTTGCGACTCGGACGCCGTTGTCTCGCTGGACATTGCCGACGTAATGCTCCGCCTGCGGGATTACAGCATCGTTGACGTTAACGACAGGCACGTTGGCGGCCTTCGCCTGTTCAATGACGGGCTGGAGGTTGGCGTCGGTTTGCGGCGACACCAGCAGCACGTTGTAGCCCTGGGTGACCATGCCCTCGGCGATCGTCAGCTGGCCGAGCTGGTCACCCTCGCTCTGGGCGGCCTGATAAGCCACCGTCGCGCCGACTTTGTCCGCGAACTTCTGATAGCCTTCGCCGAGCGAACGCCAGTATTCATTGGTCAGGGTCTTGGAGACGCCACCGACCTTGAAGCCCTCGGGCAGCTTCGGTAGCGCACCGAGTGTCGTTTCCAGTTTGGACCAGTCCATGCGGTCTGGTTCAGAATCCGAATTGAGCGGCTTGAGTTCCTGTGCTGTCGCGATGCCAGCACAAAGGGTTGCGGCGAGAGCCACAGCGAAAATTCTCTTCATGTTTTCCTCCCGGAGGGTTTGGTGGTTCAGTGCTCCGCGCCGAACATCAGCTCCTGTACGATGGCCTGCGTAGAAACGGCGTCCTGTCGGTCAATCGCACTTGCGAGGCGATTGTCCTGCTCGAGGCGGTCGACGACCTTCAACATCCGCTGGACGGTCTTGATGTTGACCTCGCATTCGTGGACCGGATCGAGCCCGGTCATATCGGGGAACGTGTCGAAATAAATCGCGCCGTCATAGCCGTCGCGCCTGATCTGGCGGAGTAACTCGATGGTCTGAAGCGTGTGGACCGCGCCGACCATTAGGCCGTCGTCACGCTTTGCGTAGCCGTCATTGAGATGGACACCAAGCACGCGGCTGTGGCGGGCGATCAAGGCGGCAGCGAATGCAGGCTGCTCATCGGCGTAGAGCACATGCGCGAAGTCCAGCGTGACGCCCAGGTTCTTCGCACCGACTTCCTTGATGGCGAGCAACGTCGTGGCCGCATCGGGCATCAGGCTATAGGAGCGGGGCTCGTTCGGCTTATACTCGATCGAGATCAGGCAATCGGGATCGTGCTCACAAACTTCACGGATTCCATCTATTTCGTGTTGCCAAATCTTCTCATAATCGGCCTGGAATGCATAATCGAAGCCGTCTTGGCCAAGCCATATCGTCATCAAGCTCGATCCGGCTTCACGGGCGGCATCGATCCCTTTCTTCGTCAGATCGATCGCCTCGCGCCGGACGGCTTCATCCGGATGTGTGAAAGCGCCGAGCTTAAAGGCAGGATTTGTATAGTAGCGCATAGCGAAGCCATTGATCGAAAGCCCGAGATTGCTGAGCTTTTGCGCAAGTTCCTTGGGATTCTCACTCACGTGGTCGGGATAGTTCAGGTCGAGGTCGGTCAGGCCTTTCACCCGGGCGGCGCGGTTGGCCATCTGCACGACCGACGGCTTTGTAGACTGGCCCGGCCATTCCCGATGAGCGGCGGAAGCAAATGAATTGAGGCGGGTGGCAAAGCGTGTCGGGTTCAAGGCATCGGTCCAATCTGTGAAGTTATACACTACTTCACAGATTATGATATCTTTGTAAAGTATGAATCCTTTTTCGGTGTAGGAATTGTGTGCTGCGTTGCAAAATGCAGACACTACCTGACTTCTTGTGCGGCAGGTTGATGCCGCTGAGTTGGTTAGCCCGAAGGTCCAATTTCAGGGTTCGATCTGCTCAGTGATCCCAAGTGCGTCGTCAACTTCTGGCCGGCTACGAGACGGTGCTTTCGAGCCTCGCGGCAGCAATAGCTGAGCAGCGCGCAGATTTCCGGTCTTCTAGCAAATCTGCGTAAGGCACACTCGGCCGATGCTCCAAGATTGCAGGGTCAACAGTTGGATTCCCATCAAGAGCCGCTGGCTCGCGAGGATATATTTCCGGTAGAGGAAGTGGCCGAGCCGGCTGATGCGCTGCAGGCCGCGTTGGCCCCCGCACGGGAACGCGGCCGACGTCGCGTGGCGGAAATCCTCGCCGAGGACGACATGCTGAGCGCGGAAGCGTTCGCGGATCTGCTCACTACAAATCGTCACAATGGACAGGTTCTCGGTCTCCACGGGGCCAAACGGGGTTTCCGTTTCCCGTCATGGCAACTCGTTATGGACCGCTGCTATCGAACCTCACAACAGCAACTCAGCCTCTGGCTGATTCAGAACGACACTTCAATCGAGCATAGTGTAGATCACCTCTAGCGGGTGAGGTAGAGACCTACCATCGATCAACTTTGCCTGGCATCGGCACGAATACCCTGTGGCCATGACGACCTTGTTTTCTGATGCTTCAGCTACAGATGGCGCCCAACTCATAGCGTAAAGCTGCTCCGAGATACCGCGGTTGCGGACCTCGTGACCAAAGGTCCCGGCCATTCCGCAACATCCTACATTTTCTACATGCACACTTGCGCCAAGAGCCTGAAAAACCGACTTCCACTGGTTTGAGGCGGACGGAAGGTTGCTACGCTCGGTACAATGAGGAAGGAGGCTGTATTCGCGTGACGGCGATGGAATAGGTTTAATCGATTGCCTGCTCAAATTCTCTGCAAGCCATTCTTGCGGAAGAAGAACGGTCGCCTTGCGACCACTCGTCCGTAATCCGTGATACTCGCTGCGGTAAACAAGCGTCATTGAGGGATCCAACCCAACGAGAGCAACGCCGGCGTCTGCTAGGGCTCGGAGGTAACGTTCCGTCTTTGCGGCAGCTTTCTCGAAACGACCGAGGTACCCATGAACGTGTAATGCTTTACCATTCTGATGGCATGCGGCGAGATACGGGATCAAGTCCAGCTTACGAGCAACGCGAATGGCTGCAATCGGCACGTTTGGTTCGAAATGGGATGTGAAGCTGTCGAAAACAAATACGACAACCCGATCCTTTTCATCTGGCGATAGCTTCTCGATCTCTCTCGCGTGAGCGATCTCGACACCCAAACGGCGGACTTCCTGGGAAAATGAGCGCCGCGGTAGAAGTGGAAGCGCCGTCAACCCAATCGCTCGCATCAGCCGCTTGCCAGGCGATGTGCCGGCGACGAGATTGTAGAGCGGACGGATCCGCGCCATCAAAGGGAGGGTGGTTTCGATACCGGAAACCACCGAGTCCTTTAGTGGACGCAAGTAACGGCCATAATACAGCTCCAGAAACTTAGAACGGAACGCCGGCACACTGACCTTCACGGGACACTGCCCGGCACAAGCCTTGCACGCAAGGCAGGTGTCCATTGCTTCTCGCACCTCGTGGGAAAAGTCGTTACGGTTTCTCGGGTTAAGGCTGTTTATAACACGTGCCGTCAGGCTCAAGAGTGGGTGTCGCCGGCGCAGACGTACGGACTCTCTGCGTGGATCAATGCCCTTCTCGCCAAGCAGTCGCAGCCATTCCCGCACAAGCATGGCGCGTCCTTTTGGCGAGTATCGCCGATCGCGGGTCGCCTTGTAGGAGGGACACATGGGGCTCGTCTCGTCGAAGTCGAAACAAGCGCCATTGCCGTTGCAATAGGCGGCATTGTCGAAGGCGGCGCGTATTTCGTTACCGATTATGCGATCGAAAGCGCCCCTTAAAGGTACTTCGTCGATCTTGAGCAGTGACGCGGTGGACGGCGCGGCGATCTTGCCCGGGTTGAGGCGGTTGTTCGGATCGAAAGCCCGTTTGATGTCTTGGAGGCAAGGGTAAAGGTCGCCGAAGAATTCCGGCACATATTCCGAGCGCACGCCCTTACCGTGCTCGCCCCACAGAACGCCGCCGTGTTTGCGAGTGAGCGCCACTACGGCGTCGCTGATCTGGCGCAGCAAAGGTACGTGATCGTCACGGGTCAAGTCGAGTGCCGGCCGTACGTGCAGCACCCCTGCGTCGACATGACCGAACATCCCGTAGGAGAGGCCCGCCCTGTCAAGTAGCGCGCGAAATTCACGGATATAGGCAGCCAAGTTCTCGGGCGGGACAGCTGTATCCTCGACGAAGGCGACCGGACGGACGGGGCCGTCCACATTGCCGAGCAAGCCGACAGCGCGCTTGCGCATATTCCATACCGCCTCGACGTCGGCATGCCCGCGGACCACAGTATAGCTGAGGCGGTTGATATCCAGTCCCTCATCGAGCACCGCCGTGACCGCTTCAAGCTTTCGTTGGAGTTCGGCCTCATCGTCGGCCAGCACCTCGACGAGATTGATGCCGTTTGCCACGCCTGTGTGGCTCTCAGGGAAGAACCGGGCTATGTCGGTCCAGACGATATCGTTCTTTGCAAGCCCCAGCACCTTCTCGTCGATCGTCTCGACAGAGGCAACATTGAGGGCGCTTAGGGTGCGAGCGTCTTCCAGCGCGGCGTTGAAGTCGCTGTAGCGGATGTTGACGAGGGCGGCCTGCGCCGGGATCGGCATAAGATTGAGTTCTGCCTCGGCGATCATGGCAAGGGTGCCTTCCGAGCCGCACAGAACGGCGTTCAAATCGAAGCGGCCGTCGGCGCGACGGATATGAGCTAGATCGTAGCCTGTCATGTAGCGATTGAGGTTGGGAAAAACCTCCTCTATGCGATCGCGCTTTTCTCGTGCGATGCGCTCAACCGTCCTGTGAACGTCGCCGATTCGGTCACCCCTCGCCAGGGTCTTGGCAAGCGCTTCTTCATCCATCGGACGCGACCACCAGTCAGAGCCGTCCATGAGCACGATACGAAGCCCAAGCACGTGATTCGAGGTCTTGCCGTAAAGGCACGACCCTTGGCCGCAGGCGTCGGTCGAAACCATGCCACCGATTGTGGCCCGGTTCGAGGTTGAAAGCTCCGGCGCGAAGAACAATCCGTGTGGCTTCAAGGCTCGGTTCAACTGGTCCTTGACAATACCTGCCTGAACTCGGGCGACCTTTCTCGCCGGATCAATTTCCAGGATCCGGTTCATGTACCGCGAGCAGTCCACCGCGATACCGGAGGTGAGCGACTGTCCGTTCGTCCCCGTGCCGCCCCCACGCGGGGCGATGGTGAGATCCGCGAAACGAGGATCGGAAAGCGCTTTTGCAATCTTCTTCAGGTCGTCGGCATCTCGCGGAAACAGAATTGCTGCCGGGTTTACCTGGTAGATAGAATTGTCAGTCGCGAAGACAGAGCGCGACGTTGCGCGCTGTTCCACGTCGCCATTGAACCCGACTTCGACGAGCCTCTCGATGAAGCCGGGCGGCAACTGCTGTTTTCCAAAACCGGAATGGAGGCGCGGTATCATCAGTTTATACGCACCCCGAACCAGGCAATGACATCAATTCTGCAATGCAGAGCAAGCATGCTTGATACGATTGAGTGCTTCCATCAATTCGGCTTCCGAAGTCGCGTACGAAATCCGAAAATAGGGAGATAGGCCAAAGGCCGAGCCAGGGACGACCGCGACGTGGGCCTCTTCTAGAAGATAGTCGGTGAAGTCATGGTCGGCTTCAATCTTCTTACCTTTCGGTGTCAGTTTGCCCAAAACGTCGGCGCAACTGGAAAAAGTATAGAAAGCACCCTCAGGAGTACGGCAATCCAACCCGTCGATTTCGTTCAGGCGCTCGACAACAAGATCGCGGCGACGACGGAAGCTCTCCTGTCTCTCTTTCAGAAACGCCTGGGGTCCGTTCAGAGCCTCGACCGAGGCAGCCTGGCTGACCGAACAGGGGCAGGACGTCGCCTGGCTCTGGATCACCGCCATCGCTTTGATCAAAGCCTTCGGGCCACCCGCATAACCGATGCGCCAGCCCGTCATCGCGTAGGCTTTCGATACACCGTTGATCGTCAACGTGCGATTCTTCAGTCGAGGCTCGATCGCGACAGGTGTCGCAAATGCGAAATCCTCGTAGACGATGTGCTCGTACATGTCGTCGACCATCAACCAGACATGCGGATGACGGATCAAAACATCCAGGAGGGGGCGGTAATCCTCGGCGGTGTAGGCAGCGCCCGATGGATTGGACGGCGAGTTAAGAAGAATCCAACGGGTTTTTGATGTGATTGCCTTTTCCAGCTGTTCGGCCTGGAGACGGAAGTTGGCCTTGGCGTCGCACGGGATAAGGACTGACACACCACCGCAAATCTCGACGATGTCGGAATAGGAAGTCCAGTAAGGCGTCGGGATGATCACTTCGTCGCCGGGATCGAGCGTCGCCATAAAGGCGTTGAAGAGGATCTGCTTGGCGCCTGTCGCAACCGTAACCTCGTTGATATCGTAGTCGATGCCGTTTTCCCGTCTGAACTTTTCGACGATCGCCTTCTTCAGGGCCGGCGTGCCGTCCAGAGCGGTGTATTTCGTTTCGCCAGCGTCGATGGCGGCCTTAGCAGCCTCCTTGACGTTCTCCGGCGTATCGAAATCGGGCTCGCCGGCTCCCAGCACGATGACCGGCAGACCATCGCGCTTCATTGCAGCGGCGCGTGCGCCGATCTGGAGAATCTTCGAAACGCCAACCGAGGCGATCCGTGAAGCCGGTTTGAAGCCCGCTTCTTCGATTTTTGTTGAGATCGTCATGAAACGCGCCATTCCTATTCGATGTCAAAAGAAACGCCCTGTGCCAGGGGCAGCGACTTCGAATAGTTGATCGTGTTCGTCGTACGGCGCATGTAGGCTCTCCAGGCGTCGGAGCCGGATTCACGGCCGCCTCCCGTTTCCTTTTCGCCTCCGAACGCACCGCCGATCTCTGCACCCGACGTGCCGATGTTCACGTTGGCGATACCACAATCGGAGCCATCGGCAGCTACGAATCGCTCGGCTTCCCTCATGTCGAGGGTGAAGATCGAGGAAGACAAGCCCGCACCCACCGCATTGTGATCGGCGATGACCGCATCGAAATCGCTATATCTCATGACGTACAGAATAGGTGCGAAGGTTTCTTCCAGAACCGGGCCTTCATGCTTGGGCATTTCGACAAGCGCCGGCTTGACGTAGAATGCCAGATCGTGACCGACATCCACACGTTGCCCACCCAAAACGGTGCCTCCGTGCGCCTTGGCTTCAACAAGTGCCTTCTGCATGTTTTCAAAAGCGATTTTGTCGATCAGCGGTCCGACCAACGCTGTCGACTGCAGCGGATCCCCAACAGAGACGCTCTCATAGGCCTTTTTCAGGCGCGGTACGAGCTGATCATAGATGCTTTCATGGACGAACAGGCGACGCAACGTCGTGCACCGCTGGCCAGCCGTGCCCATCGCGCCAAAGGCGATGGCTCGAAGCGCCATGTCGAGATCAGCTGACGGGCATACGATGCCGCCGTTGTTGCCGCCAAGTTCCAAGATGGCGCGAGCGAAACGCTTGGCCAGCCGCGGGCCGACGTCGCGGCCCATGCGAGTGGAACCCGTCGCTGACACGAGCGGAACCTTTGGATGATCAACGAGCACTTCACCGATCGCTCGATTGCCGATCAGAACCTGGGAGAGGCCTTCCGGAGCCTCGCCATAACGCTTGAGGGCGCGTTCGAGAATCGCCTGCGACGCCAATGCTGTAAGCAGCGACTTCTCCGATGGTTTCCACACGATGCTGTTGCCGCAGACCAAAGCCAATGCTGCGTTCCAGGCCCAAACGGCGACCGGGAAATTGAAAGCGGAAATGATGCCGATGACACCGAGGGGATGCCAGGTTTCCATCATACGGTGGCCCGGGCGCTCGGTAGCAATTGTGAGACCGTAAAGCTGGCGGGAAAGGCCGACAGCGAAATCGCAGATGTCGATCATTTCCTGCACTTCGCCCAATCCCTCGGAAGGAATTTTGCCTGCTTCGATCGAAACGAGCCGGCCCAAATCCGTTTTGGCGGCACGTAGTTCCTCGCCGAGGAGACGGACAAGTTCGCCACGCTTCGGAGCGGGCACGAGGCGCCACGTCTGGAAGGCTTCGTGAGCCTGTTCGATCACCTTGGTCGCCTCTGCCGAACTCATCGCTTTCAGCTTGCCCGTTTGTTCGCCGGTAATCGGAGAGAAGGCAACGATGTCGCCTTCGGTGTAACGTGATTTTGCCACGCCGAGGCGGCCGAGTATCGCGGCGGCTTCTTCAGTAACGGAAACAGTCTTTACGGAAACGTTCATTTTGGGACTCCAGGTCGGCTTCTGCTTGCGCGATTTCTGTGACGGTTCACTCGGCGGCGGGACGATTTTTCAGTTGCGAGATGCAGGCATCCAGTGAAGCTTTCTCAATTTGCGCATAATGATCAAATTCGTTCAGCACTTGCGCACCGAGGTCTGCTTCGAAGCGCTTTTGATTTGGACTCGCCACGAATTCCTGCTGAGCGCCGTCGCCAAGATTCGACTGGAAAATGCCGGCTGCGCTGACGGGAAGGAAATCCTCGTAAACGATGGGATCAAACTGGATCAGGCCGTCTGCAATGAGGGATTCTATGCTTGCACCCGGCAGCACAGAGCCCTTCTTCCCTTTCTCCGTAAGCGAGTAACTGAAATACCCTAGCCCATCAGCGCGGATGGCCGCCCAGTTGTCGGGGAACGCATGAAAAATTTGCGCAAGCGCCGCTTCGTAGGCCTTGGCGTTCGAGCCATCCGCAGCCGGACGCACAACCTTGCGGGATTCGTCGAGAAGCTTGTCGTAAAGACCCCTGCCTTTTGGGGTAAGGGCAATGCCCCGCTGTTCGATCTCGCCGAAGCGCGCCGTATGGGAGCCGGCTTTCCAGCCTCCCCGACCGTCCTCAAATGACACCTTTTCTTCAAGCGCCTTAAAAGAGGTCTGGCGCAGCAGGACCGGGCAGTCGCGCGTCGGCGGTCCTTCAACGACCGCTTTCGGGGAAATCCCGTATTCGGGCATCAGCGCTTGCACCTTGTCGATATCAAGCGTGCGAGGGGTGAGGTGGTTGATGTGTGGTCCCTTGAAGGAAACGACATCGGCGATCAGGCGATGGGCATCGTGCAGACGATGATACAAATCGGCATCGACTATAGCTTTGTCATGCCAGCGGAATGTCTCCAACACTTCCGCAACGAAACGATCCGCATCCTCTTTGCACAGCCCACCTTCGACTTCCGCCTTTTTGGTCAGCTCGACTGCGCCGCTGGTGAAAATCTGCCGCTTGGCGAGAATGTCGGCCGCTTCTTTGCGCAAGGTCTCGTCCGCGATAATGTCGAGGCGAAGCAAAGACGTAAAGACGCGAAAAGGGTTGCGCTTAAGGGCTTCCTCGCCGACCGGTCGAAACGCAGTCGAATGGACGGGCACTCCTGCCGTGGATAGATCGTAGTAGCCAACCGGATACATACCCATGACCGCAAAGACGCGCCGCATCATCGCAAGCTCGTCCGCCGTGCCCAAGCGGATTGCGCCGTGACGCTCCTCAGATATCCGATCAAGATTGTCTGTCGCTTCAAGGCGAGCCCTAAGTTCGGGCTTGGCGGCAAGTGCTTCCTTGTTAACCCGGGCCACAAGATCCATCAGAGTTCCGTAAGCAGGGACCTCGGTGCGATACATGGCCGACATCGCTCCAGAAAACGCCGCGCGGATGTCGCTCGACGTGACATGCTTCGTCATTGTTTTAGACCTTTGAAGAGTTTGTGACTTGATGCTGGAAATGCAATATACTCTTCTGTGGCAGCCACGTGTTGTGACTTGTGCGGCTAACTTTATGCGAAAATGGAATAGGTATGCGCCGAAGCCTAGTGCCAGACATTGTGACCCTTCAAGCGTTTGAATGTGCGGCCCGCCACGCGAATTTTTCTCGCGCAGCAGAAGAGCTAAACCTGACCCAGAGCGCGATTAGCCGCCAGATTGCAGATCTGGAGCGACAGACTGGCCTCAAGCTTTTCGAGCGCATTCGTCAACGTGTCATCCTTTCTGAGGCCGGACAAAGGCTACTGCCGGAGGTCAAGGATCTTCTTGCACGATCGGAACGGCTTATGATCGATGCCGCGGCAGCAGGTCGGACGCGCGCATCGCTAAAGATAGCGACACTTCCAACCTTCGGCGCGAAATGGCTCGTCCCCCGCCTTGGGCGTTTCCTCGCGACGCATCAAGATGTTGCGCTAACGATTGAATCTCGTTCGAAGCCGTTCAGCTTCATGGAGGATAGTTTCGATCTCGCTATCCACTACGGACAACCTATATGGGCAGGTGGCACCCCAACGTTCCTCTGCCATGAGACCGTGATGCCGATAGCAAGTTCAGCACTCGCCGAACGGGCGAGGCAAGAGGCAGCAGGCGATCTCTCTACCATTCCATTGCTACACCTCACCACGCGGCCAAAGCTATGGTCGGACTGGTTTCGAATACAAGGTTCGATCGTAGAAAATGCATATGTCGGGCTCCGATTTGACCAGTTTTCGATGATGGTGGCAGCAGCGATAGCCGGGCTCGGTGCGGCGCTTCTGCCAACTTATCTGATAGAGGAGGAGCTAGAGACCGGCATGCTCCTACCCCTGACGTCCAGCACGATGAGAACCGAAAACGCGTATTACGTCGTCCGCCCTGAGGAAAAACAGAGCCTTCCCATCGCCGATGAGTTTCAGGAGTGGCTACGCTCTGAAGTACAAGACGATTAAATGCGTGCGGACAACGGATCATCATCCAACCGGTCAACCATCGCGGCATTTTGCCAGACATGCAGCGTCTCTCGGCGGATCGTCGGTCCAAACGATGACCTTGCAGTGACCTCACGATTCTAGACTTGACGCCCGCGGCGAGGCGGCGTGACGCATCAAACTCCACTTACATCGTGAGCGAAGGGGCTGCAGCTAGAACAAGGACAGATATTTTTTGCATTGCTGATTGGTTTCTCTCAATCCGCATGACAATCTATGTCACATTGTGAAGAAACCCTATCTTTCCCTGAGGTGATTTCGATGAAGCGTCCCACGATTGCGGACGTCGCAGAAGCGGCTGGCGTTAGCGTTGCAACAGTCGATCGCGTGTTAAATGCCCGACTCCCCGTGCGCGAAGAAACATCAAAACGGGTGTTCTCTGCTGCCGAGCGGGTCGGATTCCACGGCACAAATATAATTCGGCAGCGAATGCTGGCAGATTTGCCTTCCTACAATCTGGGCGTGGTTTTGCGCAAAGAACGCCACGCGTTCTATCAAGCATTTGCCGAAGAACTGCAGGCCGCCGCACGTGCGGTCAAGGACCGGCGTCTTCAAGTGCATGTGCAGTTTGCAAAGTCCGGTGAGCCCGGTGAGATTTCGGAGCTGCTGCTCGGCATGAAGGGAAAGGTACAGGCAGTTGGTGCTATCGGACCAGACCATCATGACGTCACATCGGCGGTGAGCGCTCTCAAATCCAAGGGTATTCCTACCTTCTCGCTGCTTTCCGACTTTGCCCAAGGCGTGCGGGAGGCATATCTCGGCACGAACAACATGAAAGTGGGGCGGACCGCCGCATGGCTCCTGTCCAAGCTGTCGCACTCACCTGGCAAACTGCTCCTGCTTCTAGGTGGTCACCGATTTCACGGGCATTCGCTACGCGAGACTGGATTTCGCAGTTATATGCGGGAATACGCTCCGGAGTTCGAGGTGCTGGATGCGCTAATCAACCTTGAAACCCGGCGCTTGACGTATGAATTGCTGATGGACGCCGTTTCTCGCCATCATGACCTGGTGGGTGTTTACTGCATCGGGGGCGGGATGGAAGGCGCGATCGAAGCTTTGCAGGAAACGAACAAAGGCGAAAAGATCGGCTGCCTCGTCAATGAACTGACGCCGGAATCACGACAGGCGCTACTTGAACGGCGCATCACCGGCGTATTTCAGACGCCACTGCGTGAATTATGCGCTGACCTCATTGCCACCATGGTTCATACGATCGAACAAGGCATGGCAGAAACGCCGGGACAACGCTTCCTCCCTGCACAGCTTTGGGTGCCTGAGAGTCTGTGATGGTTTGATGGATTCTATCATGCCCAGCTGCATTGTTTCTATCAGCGCTGATAGCCGGTAACCGTCAAGAGACGTTGACCACGGCCCTCCACTAGGAAATTGTCCTGCCGGGTGGTGGAGACAGGAGGCTGCCCCACCGGGATAACTAAAATCCTGACCAACCGATGATGGAGATCATTGATCTTCGTCAGCGAATTCTTGTTGCCAAATGACTGACTGGGGCTTTTGGCCCCGCGATAACCTCTGGAGGAGAATGAAATGAAAAAGCACCTGATTATTGCAGCTTTCGCCAGCATGTTGGCGACGACCGCGTCGGCCGAGACGATCGGCGTCTCGATGGCGCTCTTCGACGATAATTTTCTCACGGTTCTTCGAAACGGCATGACCGACTACGCCAAGACCCAGGACGGCGTTACACTTCAGATCGAGGATGCGCAAAACGACGTTGGTAAGCAGCTCAGCCAGGTCCAAAACTTTGTCGCCTCTGGCGTCGACGCCATTATCGTCAATCCAGTTGATACGGATGCGACCGTTGCGCTCTCGCAGGCCGCCGATGCGGCAGGTATTCCGTTGATTTATGTCAACCGTCAGCCAGTAAACGTGGACCAGCTTCCCGAAAAGCAGGCCTTTGTGGCTTCCGACGAGAAAGAGTCCGGAACGCTCGAAACCAAGGAAGTTTGCCGCCTTCTGAAGGAGGCTGGGAAGACAGAGGCGAAAGCCGTCGTCATGATGGGCGAGCTCTCCAACCAGGCCGCCCGCATGCGCACGCAGGACATCAAGGACGTGATTGCGACACCCGAGTGCAGTTTCATCAAGATCGTTGAGGAGCAGACCGCCAACTGGTCGCGCACACAGGGCGCCGACCTGATGACCAACTGGCTATCTGCCGGCGTGGAGTTTGACGCTGTCATTGCCAACAACGATGAGATGGCAATTGGCGCGATCCAGTCGCTGAAAGCTGCCGGAAAAGACATGAAAGACGTGATTGTCTCCGGCGTGGACGCCACTCAGGACGCGCTTGCTGCCATGGCCGCTGGCGACCTCGATGTCTCCGTCTTCCAGAACGCTGCGGGGCAGGGAAAGGGCGCTGTAGATGCGGCTCTGAAGATTGCGCGCGGCGAGACCGTCGAGAAGAAAGGCTATGTGCCGTTCGAACTCGTTACGCCGGCAAATCTCAAAGACTACCAGGCCAAGAACTAAAACAGATCGTAGCGTCGAAGGAGGCGGATATGCCGCCTCTTTCGATTTCTGAGCGATGGAGGATAAGCCATGGTAAGTCCCACCACAGCGGCAGCTATCAAGCGCGTACTCGAGGCCACGGAAGCCGACGGCCTGCTTGCAATCGAGGGTATTCGCAAAGAGTTCCCGGGTGTTTTGGCGCTCGACAACGTGCAGCTTCGCGTCAGACCCGGAACTGTCCACGCATTGATGGGCGAAAACGGGGCTGGCAAGTCGACGCTCATGAAAATCATCGCCGGGATATACCAGCCAGACGCTGGTGAAATACGTCTTCGCGGTGTCCCGACAGTGCTGAAGTCACCGCTTGACGCGCTGGAGCAAGGGATCGCGATGATCCACCAGGAGCTCCAGTTAATGAACTGGATGACAGTGGCGGAGAACATCTGGATCAGACGCGAGCCCAAGAACCGCCTTGGACTCATCGACCATTCCAAGATGGTGACGATGACGGAGGAGCTCTTTGCTCGCCTGAACATCGTACTCGATCCACGAGCTCAAGTGTCCGAATTGACAGTAGCTCAAAAACAGATGGTCGAGATCGCGCGCGCAGTCAGCTACGAATCCTCCGTCCTCATCATGGATGAGCCAACATCGGCGCTGACAGATCGCGAAGTTGAGCATCTTTTTACGATCATACGTGACCTCCGCTCGCGCGGCATAGGTATCGTCTACATTACCCATAAAATGAACGAACTCTTTGAGATCGCCGACGAGTTCACGGTGTTTCGCGATGGGAAATATGTCGGGACACATTCTTCAAAGGATGTAACCCGCGACGACATCATCCGCATGATGGTTGGACGTGAGATCACCAACATGTTTCCCAAGATCGACTGCCCGATCGGCGATGTCGCTCTTGAGGTTCGGAATTTGTCGATTCCCGGCGTCTTCCATGACATCTCGTTTTCGGTCCGGCGAGGAGAGATCCTCGGCCTTGCGGGTCTCGTGGGCTCAAAGCGCTCCAACGTCGCCGAAGCGCTGTTTGGTGTTCAACCGGCAGCGTCAGGCGAGATCGTGATCGATGGCACGCCGGTAAAGATCGACAGTCCGAGCGCGGCCATGGCCCATGGCATGGCCTTTCTGACCGAGGATCGAAAGGAAACGGGCTGCTTCCTGATACTGAATTGCCTTGAAAACATTCAATCCGCGCTGATCACGCGGTCGCACGTCAAAGCGGGCTTCGTCGATCAAGCAACAGTGACAAGACTCTCGGAGGAAATGGCCGCCAAGCTTCGCGTCAAGACGCCGAACCTCCAGGAGACCGTCGAGAATCTCTCGGGCGGGAACCAGCAGAAGCTCTTGATCGCACGCTGGCTTCTGACCAAACCGCGGATTTTGATCCTCGACGAGCCAACTCGCGGCATCGATGTCGGCGCTAAAGCGGAGATTCATCGCCTGATAACGGCCCTTGCCGCCGAAGGTGTGGCGGTCCTGATGATCTCATCTGAATTGCCGGAGGTCCTCGGGATGAGCGACCGGATCATGGTCATGCATGAAGGGCACGTTTCGGGCTTTCTTGATCGCGCCGAGGCAACTCAAGTGAAGATAATGAACCTCGCAGCACGCTAGTGTTCATTACGGGAGGAAAGATCTTATGACGAATGCGACATCACAATCGGCATTGCCGGCCACCCGACCCCGGCGACGCGTGCCGGCGGAACTGAGCATCCTGCTGATTCTTGTCGGCATCTCGCTGACATTTGAGATTCTGGGCTGGATCCTGCAAGGCCAGAGCTTCCTTGCCAACACTCAACGCCTCTCGATTATGATCCTCCAGGTATCGGTCGTGGGCATCATCGCCATCGGCGTGACCCAGGTCATTATCTCTGGCGGGATCGACCTGAGTTCCGGTTCGATCGTCGGTGCGACTGCCATGATATCCATGAGCCTGGCGCAAGTCGGCACGTATGATCGAGCAGTCTACCCCCACTTGACTGATCTGCCGGTAATACTGCCGGTTGCGGTGGGCTTGGTCGTCGGTTTGCTCTGTGGCATGATCAACGGCCTTTTGATAGCGTACACGAAAATTCCCCCCTTCATCGCCACCCTTGGTATGATGGTCACGGCTCGCGGTTTTGCCAAGTGGTATACGAAGGGGCAGCCGATCAGCTTTCCGACCGACAGTTTCGCTGCACTCGGAAAAGGTTTGGCCCCCATCTTTATCTTCCTTGCGGTCGCAGCAATCCTGCACATCGTTCTGCGCTATACGCGCTACGGCAAGTTCACCTATGCCGTCGGCGCCAATCCCCAGGCGGCGCGGGTGTCGGGTATCAACGTCGAGCGTCACACCGTCAAGATTTATGCCGTAGCCGGCTTGTTGTCTGGCCTTGCTGGTATTGTCGTCGCTGCCCGAGGTCTGACCGCGCAGGCCGGCATGGGCTCTATGTACGAGCTTGATGCGATTGCAATGGCTGTCATCGGCGGCGTTTCGCTCTCTGGCGGCCGCGGATCAGTCATTGGCACGATGATCGGAATGGTCATTTTCGGCGTGATTATCTCAGGTTTCACCTTCCTGCGGCTGGACGCCTATTACCAGGAAATGCTGAAGGGCGCGATCATTGTGGCGGCTGTCGTCGCCGACGTCTATCGCCAACGCAAGCGTATCAAGAAGAGCTGACGGATGGGCGGCCCCTGCCGCCCTCTGTCTTCGATAGGCGAAGATGGGACGACCCGAAATGAAGAAGCTGCTCATAACGACCGCGCTTTGCCTTCTAGCCGCGCCGGCCTTTGCTGGCACGCGCGTGGCGGTGACAATGACGTCGTTCGATAACCCATTTCTGACGATTCTGCTGAACGGAATCCGCGATGAAGCAAAACGGGTAAAAAATGTCGAACTCCTCACAGAGGACGCTCAACTCGATCCTGCCAAACAGCTCAACCAAATCCAAAACTTCATTGCCAACGGTGTTGATGCAATCATCGTGAATGCCGTTGACGGCGACTCGACGGCCGCGATCACGCGGGCGGCAGCTGATGCGAAGATCCCGCTCGTCTACGTCAATCATCCGCCGGCCGAACTCGCTTCGGGATTGCCGGAAGGCACAGCCTTTGTCGGTTCCAACGAACTCGATTCCGGTACGATGGAAGCGAAAGCCGCCTGCAAGCTTCTGGGCGGCAAAGGTCGCGCCGTAATTCTAATGGGGCCGCTGGAAAACCATGCAGCCCTTGTGCGCACAAAGGATGTCGAGGCCGTCTTTTCTCAACCCGATTGCCGGATCGATATCGTCGAAAAGCAGACAGCGAACTGGAACAGGACCCAGGCGCAGGATCTCGTGTCTTCCTGGCTGACGGCTGGGCTGAAGTTCGATGCGGTGGTTGCCAATAATGACGAGATGGCCATTGGCGCTGCTCAGGCTTTGAAGGCGGCCGGCGTTGCGATGAACGACGTTGTCATCACCGGTATCGATGCCACGCCAGATGGACTGGCCGCCATGAAGGCCGGAGACATCGACGCGACAGTTTTCCAGAACGCAACAAAGCAAGGCGAAGCCGCAGTCCAGACGGCTGTCAAGTTGGCAGGAAAGCAGGCCAGCGAGCGCACCCTTTGGGTACCGTTCGAACTCGTCACCCCCGACAACATGGCCGCCTACCAAAAATGACGGCCGGGGCCGCGGTCGATCTCCTCCCGGATCCCGCGGCCCCACCAATCGACGCCTTCTAAGGCGTGTCGCTAAAACACGAAGGAAGCAACATATGCGTATTGCCGTTGACCCGTTTATGCATCGTCATCTCAGCCTCGAGCAGCTGCCGCGGAAGGTCCGTGAGCTCGGCTATGAATGGATTGAACTGAGCCCCCGCGCCGATTTTCTGGAGTGGTTCAAGGCACCCCGCGTTTTCCCTGAGCGTATCAAAACCTTCAAGAAAGCGCTCGCCGCCGAGGGTGTGAAGATCGCCTCACTGTTGCCGATGTATCGCTGGGCCTCGAATGACGAGACCGAGCGTCAGGCCGCTGTGCGTCACTGGAAGCGCGCCATCGAAATCGCGGTGGAGATGGAAGTCGATACGATGAACTCGGAATTCGGGCGTGGTCCGCACCCCGACAAGGGCTCGTGCTACTGCTGCCACACCGGGTCGATGATCGAGGCCTGTGAAGACGCATGGTGGCGCTCGATGGAGGAACTTGTACCGATCTTCGAACGTGAGAACATCAATTTACACGTCGAGCCGCATCCCGAAGACTGGTGCGAAACCTTGCAGCCCGCGCTCGACATCATCCGCACGGTGAATTCGAAGAACGTCAAGTTCCTCTATTGCGCCCCGCACACCTTCTACTTCGGCGACGATACCAAGGCGATGCTGCGCGAGGCCAAGGACGTTCTCGCGCACGTTCATGTGGGCGATACCTTCAATCACAAAGCGTCTTCGGGTCTGCGCTATATTCTCAACCCACCGGGTACCCAAGCGCGTGTTCACCAACATCTCAATATCGGCCAAGGCGAGGTTCCCTGGGACGACTTCTTCGGCACGCTCGCCGATATCGGCTTCGACGGTATTATGACCTCCTGCGTCTTCGCCTGGGAGGACAAGGCGGACGAGTCCGGACGGTTCATGTGTAGCGAAATGAACAATTACATCAAAAAGTACCGAAAGTGAGGCTTTCCAAATGACTGTTAGAATAGGTGTCATCGGCACCGGTGCAATCGGCCGAGACCATGCACGCCGCATCAATCAGGTTCTTGGCGGGGCGACAGTCGTCGCGTTGAGTGACGTCAACCGCGCCTCGGCCGAAGCGGTGAAAAGCGACATTGCGCCTGATGCTGCAATTTTCAGCACCGGCGAGGAACTGATTTCCTCACCCGATGTGGACGCAGTGCTTGTCACCTCTTGGGGTGCCACTCACGAACAATATGTACTGGCGGCGATCGCTGCCGGTAAGCCATGCTTCTGCGAAAAGCCCCTGGCGACAACCGCCGATGGCGCCAAGCGCATCGTCGATGCCGAAGTTGCGCACGGCAAACGACTTGTACAGGTCGGTTTCATGCGCAGATATGATGCGGGTTATGTCGCCCTGAAGCAGTTCGTGGATACCAAGATCGGTGCGCCGAGCATGGTTCATGCCGCCCATCGCAACCCAGCCGTCCCCGAGCAGTATGTTACGCCGATGGCCATCCACGACACGATGATTCACGAAATCGACGTGCTGCGCTGGCTGTTGAATGACGACTACGTTTCCGCTCGTGTGCTGTTTCCCCGTTCGGCAGCGCGCAGTCATGCCAAGCTTAGGGATCCCCAGATTGTCATTCTGGAGACTGCCAAGGGCACGATCATCGATGTCGAAATCTTCGTCAACTGCCACTACGGCTACGACATTCAGTGCGAGGTCGTTGGCGAAGACGGTGTTGCCACTCTGCCTGAGCCGATGGCAATCCAGACGCGTCTCGGCGCCAAGCTTCAAAACGATATCCTCACCGATTGGAAGGATCGCTTCATCGCCAGCTACGACGTTGAGCTGCAGGACTTCATCAACGCCGCTACCAAAGGCACGGCGGCTGGCCCGAACTCCTGGGACGGTTATGTGGCGGCAATCACATCCGATGCCTGCGTAGCCGCGCAGGAGGCAGAGGGTGCTGCAGTCGCGATTAATCTTCCCACTCGCCCTGCGCTTTACAACTGAGGTCCTCCATGCGTTTTGCCATCAACCACATCACCGCGCCCAAGCTGTCGCTTGAAAACTTCTTTACGGCGGCCCGCGACCTGGGTCTGACGGAGGTCGAGATCCGCAACGATCTTCCCGACATCGTCGGGACGGTGAAGCCTGAAGTCGTCAAAAAGGCCGCAGCGAGCGCCGGCGTCACGATCATCTCGATCAACGCGCTCTATCCGTTCAACGTCTGGTCGGGTGAATTACCGAAGAAGGCTGTGGCGCTCGCCGACTATGCGGCCGCTTCCGGCGCCAAGGCGCTTGTCATGTGCCCGCTAAACGACGGCACGAAAGTGTCGTTCGATGATCTCGTCGCGGCGCTGAAGGCCATGAAGCCCATCCTTGAGGAGCGCGGACTGACAGGCCTGGTCGAACCTCTCGGCTTCCCGATCTCCTCGCTGCGGACCAAGAAGGAAGCGCTTCGCGCCATCGACGCGGCTGAAGGAGGCGGCATCTACAAACTCGTGCACGATACCTTCCATCACCACCTGGCCGGCGAGACAGACTTCTTCCCGGAAAGGACGGGTCTGGTCCACATCTCGGGCGTCGTCGATCCGAATGTCGCCGTGGACGAGATGCTCGACGCCCACCGCGTGCTCGTCGATGCCAAAGATCGGCTGGAGAACATTCCGCAGATCAAGGCGCTCATCGCCGCAGGCTTCGAAGGCCCCTACAGCTTCGAGCCTTTTGCCGAGGAAGTGCATGCACTGGCAGATCCGGAAACCGCCGTGCGCGAGAGCATCAGCTACGTCTCGGGCAAGCTCTGAGCCGACAACCCGCTGCCTGCGCCTCGAGCGGCGCGGGCAGCATGCACGTTAGGCAATTGCAGCCGGTGCCGGAGGAAGAAATGAACAAGTCATTGGATGTCATCACGATCGGACGCTCGTCCGTGGATCTTTACGGGGTACAGATCGGCGGCCGTCTGGAAGACATGGGGTCGTTCCACAAATATATCGGCGGCTCGCCGACCAATATGGCTGCCGGCACCGCCCGCCTCGGCCTGCGCTCGGCGCTGATCACCCGCGTCGGCGACGAGCACATGGGCCGCTTCATTCGCGAGGAGCTTGCACGCGAAGGCGTCGACGTCACCGGGGTCAAGACCGATCCCGAGCGGCTAACGGCACTCGTGCTCCTCGGCATCCGGGACGAGGACCGCTTTCCGCTGATCTTCTACCGCGAGAACTGCGCCGACATGGCGCTCTGCGAAGACGATATCGACGAGGCGCTGATCGCCCGTTCCCGCTCGGTCGTCGCGACCGGTACCCATCTCAGCCATCCGCGCACGGAAAAGGCCGTGCTCAAGGCGCTGGAGCTCGCGCGCAAGCATGGCGCGCGGACCGCGCTCGACATAGATTACCGTCCGAACCTCTGGGGCGTGGCCGGCCATGGCGACGGCGAGAGCCGCTTCGTCGAATCGGGCAAGGTGACCGCCAAGCTGCAATCGACGCTGCGTCTCTTCGACCTGATCGTCGGCACGGAGGAGGAATTCCATATCGCAGGCGGCTCGACGAACACGATCGAGGCTCTGCGTGCCGTGCGTGCCGTCTCCACCGCCACGCTCGTCTGCAAGCGCGGCGCGGCCGGCGCCGTCGCCCTTACCGGTGCGATACCGAATACGCTCGACGAGGGAGAAAGCGGCCCCGGCTATCCGATCGAGGTTTTCAACGTTCTCGGCGCAGGCGATGGCTTCATGTCGGGCCTCATCAAGGGCTGGCTGGAGGATGCGCCCTGGCCACGCGCGCTTCAGTATGCCAATGCCTGCGGCGCCTTCGCCGTCAGCCGCCATGGCTGCACGCCGGCCTATCCGTCGTTGGAGGAGCTCGACTTCTTCCTGAAGCGCGGTATCAAGGACAAGGCGCTGCGCAAGGATGCGGAACTCGAGCAGATCCACTGGGCGACCAACCGCCACAATGACTGGTCGACCATGCGCGTCTTCGCCTTCGACCACCGCATGCAGCTGGAGGCCATGGCAGGTGCCACGCCCGAAAAGATTGGCCGTTTCAAAGAACTCTGCCTGAAGGCGGCCCTTAAGGTTCAGGGCGGCCGACCGGGCTATGGCATCCTCTGCGACAACCGCCTCGGCCGCCGTGCGCTTCACGCCGCGTCAGGCACTGGCCTTTGGGTCGGCCGACCGGTCGAATGGCCGGGCTCGCGTCCGCTGACGCTGGAACCCTAACTTGGCCCCGACTTCGGCGGACTTGACGAGTGGGCGCTTGAAAACGTCGTCAAGGTCTTGTGCTTCTGCCATCCCGACGACGATGCGGAAGTGCGAGCTTCGCAGGAACAGACGATCAAGCGGCTGTTCGCGGCGGCCCGTCGCAACCGGCTGGAATTCCTGCTCGAGATCATTCCGTGGAAATTCTTTCCTCAGCCAACTGCGTGTTCATCCTTGCGGGGAACGGCACTTTTCCGATGGCTGCCTTGCTTCAACATTGCCTGACCCGATTGAGAATTCGTTCGACCTTGCTAACGGACATTGTCGGCGGCGACGATGTGCTCGCGTTTGCAACGCCGGACGATGCGGCAGTCATCATCAGTTGCGCGCCCTATGCTGAGGAAACGACGGTACATGCTTCAAACCTATCGGATCGAAGAGTTCCCGTGATTGCTCTGACGGACTCCAACTTTTCGCCATTGTCGGAACTGGCTTCGATCAGGTTCAGGGTGATCGAGTCGGGCCATGATGGGCTTTTGCTCGCCACGGCTGGGATCGCGCTCAGCGAAGCCTTGGCAATCTGCACGCGACAGACCCGACAGAACGCAGCGAACACTATATAACCCCCGCTTCTTCGAGGTTTATTCGGTCAGCCCCGCTTCGGTGAAGCTTATACCGATAGCATTCCGGATCGCGTCGAGTGTTGCCATCGTGGCAAGCGATGCCTCCAGCGGCCGGCAGACGCTTTCCAGTTGTCCTTCCGAAATCGCCCATGCGACGGCCGCAGCTTCATGGTAGAGGCCCTCGAAATGCGCGCCCCTGGGCTCGTCATATTGGAGCCGGGCGGATCCATCCAATGACCAGACTTCGAAGGAGCCAGGCAGGTGGAATTCCGTGTTGAACCGGATCGACCCACTGGTACCGACGATGGCAGCGTTCGTCGGGGTGAAGCCGTAGAGCGTGGTCGACATCGTGCCGAGCGCCCCACTGGCGTTGGCGAGAACGACCGACAGCTGCCCGTTGACGCCGGCGGAATCGGCCTGTCCGATGCCAACGACCTTCTTTGGCACGCCAAGGAGTTTTGCCAGCAGCGAGACCGGATAGGTGCCGAGGTCGAGAAGCGGTCCGCCGGCAAGGCGCGCGTCGAAAATACGGTGATTGCGCGGCAGATATTCGCCGTACTCGGTGTAAACAGACAGGATGTCTCCGATTGCTCCAGCATCCAGCACCTGTTGGAGCACATCGAATTTCGGCAGGAAATAGGTCCACAGTGCTTCCGCGAAGAACACCCCCTTGCGGCGGGCGGCTGCGACCATGCCTTCGGCCTGTGCGCAGTTGAGTGCCATAGGCTTCTCGACGAGCACATGGTTCCCCGCCTCGATCGCCAGCAGCACATGTGCGTGATGCAGATTGTGCGGCGTCGCTACATAGATGACATCAAGATCGTCGGCGGTGACGAGCGCCTCGTAGCTGTCATAGGCCCGTGCGATCCCCCACTGCGCGGCAAATGCATCCGCCGCGGCCCGCGATCGCGAGCCGACGGCGGCAATATCCTGCCGCGTATGAGCCTTGACCGATTCCGTGAACTTGGTGGCGATCCAGCCGGAGCCGAGAATGCCCCAGCGAAGCGGCGGGGCTTCCATGGCGGACAGGGTCCGCGCGGCGGGCAGGGTTTGCGGAAACGACATGTCTTTTTATCCTCCCATGATCGGCGAGCGCCCGTCGCTCACCCGGCGATCCGCTGCCAGGTCTTCTTCTCCAGTGACCGTTCCATCGCGTCGATGATGCGCTCGTTGGCAAGGCCGAACTCGAAGTTCGGAAAGCAGTCCGGCGCGTCGACGATGCCCTCGATCAGGTCGCGCACCTCGATGACCTTGACGTCGAAGTAGCCGAGGCCGCCGCCGGCGAAGTCGAAGCCAAAAAAGGCGGAAAACTGCGGAACCTGACTGCCGGCATAGATCGTCTTGAAGCCGCGGTCAGGCTTCGGATCGTTGAAGCGCGCGATCTTCAGCTCGTTGAACCGCTCGCCGTCCATGATGATCGTGCCTTCCGTGCCCGACACTTCCCAATAGATGCCGAAGACCTTTCCCGCTGCCACGCGCGACGCTTCGATCGTGCCGCCAGCGCCGCTTTTGAAGCGAACGAGCGTCTGGATCTGATCCTCGTTTTCCACCACCGCGCGCGGTGCGTCGCTGCCGGCCTTTGCACCGTAGCCGGAGCCGCCTTGCGCAACCGGCCGCGTCGGAAAGAAGGTCTGCGTCTGCGCGATGACACTGTCGACGTCGCCCATCAGATACTGCGCGACGGAGATCACATGGCTGCCGAGGTCGCCGAGCGCGCCGGAGCCGGCGTCCTTGCGCGTGCAGCGCCAGGAAAACGGCAGGTCCGGATCGTTGAAGAAGCCCTGGTCGAACCAGCCCCGAAACCGCATCGGCACTCCGATGTCGCCCCTGTCGATCAAGTGCTTGGCGAGCATGGCGGCGGGCGTCTTGATATTGTTGAAGGCGACCATGGTCTTGACGCCCTTGCGCCTTGCGGCGGCGGCCATCTCCTCGGCTTGGGCCAGCGTAACGGAGAGGGGCTTTTCGCAATAGACATGCTTGCCGGCCGCAATTGCGGCGAGTGCCATCTCATGATGCAGGGCGTTGGGCGAGGTAATGTCGACGACGTCCACCTCGGGGTCCTCGACCAGCTTGCGCCAGTCGCCCGTGCTCCTCTCGAAGCCGTAGCGGGCAGCGGCCCCGGCCGCCAGCTCCTCGGTGGCATCAGCCAGCAGAAAGAGGCGCGGAATGGCGGGCAGGTCGCGGTAGAGCACGCCCGCGCGGCGATAGGCATCGGCATGGGCCTGACCCATGAATCCGGAGCCGATCAGGCCGATGTTAAGGATTGTCTTGCCCATAAATTTTCTCCCGATGAAGCTGCTCAGGCAGCAAAAGTGTCGAGGATGTGGCGGAAGGCCGCGGTGACGGCCGGCAGCGGCGGTGCAAGCGCCGGGTCCTGCTCCGCCTCGACCACCAGCCAGCCCTGATAGCCGCTTTGCCGAACAAAGGCTGCAAGCGGGGCGAAGTCGACGATTCCGCCGCCGGGCACAGTGAACATACCCCTGCGCACGCCGGCATTGAAGCTGAGGTCGCCGGCACGGACCTCGGCGATGACCGGCCCGCGCACGTCCTTCAGGTGAATATGGACGATGCGGTCGCCGAAGCGCTCGATCAGCCGGGTGTAGTCGAAGCCGCCTGCGGCGGCATGGCCGGTGTCGAGCAGCAGTCCGGCGGCCGATCCCGCCTTGTCGAACAGGGCAGAGACCTCGTCAAATGTTTCCGCCACCATCATGAGGTGATGGTGATAGGCCAGCGTCAGCCCGTATTCTCCGGCCAGCCTTGCGCTGAAGTCGGTGAGCCGGGCCGCATAGGCGGCGATGTCCTCCTTCGGCATCACGCACCGTGCCGACATCGGCGCATCAAGCGGCGCACCGGGCGCCATCATCGCCACCTCGCCATAGACCAGCACCGTTGACCCCATGGCGCGCAGGAGTTCGGCGTGGGTGGCAACCGCGGCCATCTCCGCCTCGACACCGCGCTCGGCAAGCTCTCCGGAATGCCAGCCTGAGGCGAGCGCAAGGCCACGGCTTTCCAGGAGCGGCGCCAGCGCCTCGCGGCTGCGCGGCAGCTTACGCCCGAGCTCGACGCCTTGGTAGCCGGCACGGGCGGCATCGTCCAGGCAGGTCTCGACCGCTATATCAGCGCCGAGATCCTCGAGCACGTCATTGGCCCAGGAAAGCGGGCTTACAGCAAGGCGTACCCCGTCCGGCAGCGCCGCCAATTTCTCTTTCGTCATGATGTCCTCCTGGATGAAAGTGAAGGCGCTAAGGTCGCCAGTCCGGCCCGATGCGGACGGGCATGCCACTCTGCATGGAGACAAGTGCCGCCTCGGCGATACGCTGCGCCTCCAGTCCGTCCCGGATGCCGGCAAGCGGCCGGCCTCCTGTTTCGATCAGGGAGACAAAGGCCGCCATCTCATTGCGATAGGCATCGGCGAAGCGCTCGATGAAGTAGTTCGTCGGGGCGGAGGCGCGAAAGCCGTCGACATCGGCGATGGTCACTCCACGCTGCGGCCGGTTTTCCACATAGAGCACCTCCTTCGAGCACAGCACTTCCAGCCGTTGATCATAGCCGAACGGCGCGCGGCGGCAGTTGACCATCTGCGCGAACCGGCCGGAGACGGAGGTCAGCGTCACCATCGCCGTATCGATGTCGCCGGCTGCGCCGATCTCCGCATCGATGAGACAGTTGCCGACGGCGTAGACGGTGGCAATGTCCTCGCCGAGCAGATAGCGAGCCATGTCGAAATCATGGATGGCCTGGTCGCGGAACATGCCGCCGGAGCGCTCGACATAAGCGCGCGACGGCGGCGCGGGATCGCGGGTGTGCATGACGATGTGCTCAAGGGCACCCGCCTCGCCGCTGACGATCCGCTCGCGCACGAAGCGGAAATCGGGATCATAGCGGCGCTGGAATGCCAGAAGGCAGACAACGCCGGAGGTCTCGACAGCGCTGGTGACGGCCTCCACCGTTACGAAATCGAGGCTGACCGGCTTCTCGCAGAAGATCGCTTTGCCGGCGCGGGCCGCCTGAAGGAGCAGCCCGGCATGCGTATCGGTCGAGCTGGCAATGACGATCCCGTCGACCGACGCGTCGGAAAACACGGTATCGGCCGAGACGATGTTCGCCCCGATCCTTGCCGCAAGGCCGGCCCGCTGCTCGCTTGCGACCGGGTCGACGAGGTACTTTACTCGCACCGAAGGCAAGCTGGCGGCATTCAACGCATGCACATGCCCGATACGACCCGCGCCGAAGACAGCGAGATTTGTCATTGATTGCCTCCCATTCTTGCCCGGGCGCCGTTTCCGCCTCCATCCCGTTGCCTGCAGATTAGCCGAGTGCTACTGAAGGAGAACGTCAATTTTGAAGAGATTTCTTCAAACAGGGATCGGGCGATGGCAAAACCGACGGCGCGGGATCTGGCTGCTGCGGCAGGGGTATCGCTTTCCACGGTCGATCGAGTTCTCAACAACCGCGGCGGAGTAAGCGAGGACAAGGAACGTCGCGTGCTCGAATATGCGCGCAAGCTTAAGATCGACCGGGCGCTAAATCAGCGAGCCGCACGCACCCTTCGCATCGCCGTGTTGCTTCAGTCACGCGCCAATCCGTTTCACGCTGCGGTGCAGGACAGTTTTGAAGCCGCAAATAGGGATTTCCTCCAGTATAATCTTCAGTTTCAAGTCCACCACATCGATCCAACGCGGCCGGCGGCGACGGTGACCCTCGTAAATGCACTCTCCTCGCGCTGTGATGCACTGGTCATCGTCAGCCCTCAGAACGAGGACATCGCAGCCGCCCTAAGGGCATACGGTCGGAACGGAAAGCCTGTCATCACTCTGGCGACCGATATTCGTGATGCCGAAAGATACGCTTATGTTGGACCAGACAACAGGAAGGCAGGCCGTGTCGCAGGCGATTTGATGGGGCGCCTGCTTGGCGAGCAAGGGGGTGAGATCGTCGTCATCTCCGGCATGCTCAGCATGATTGGCCACGAGGAGCGCGAGATGGGTTTTCGCGCGGTTTTGCGCGAGCGCTATCCCCAGTGCAAGGTAGCAGAGGTCCTCGAGAGTATGGAGCGTGGGGAAAAGGCAGGTGACCTCGTCTTTAATGCCTTGAAAGGCAACCCTCGCATTCGAGGCATTTACAACGCTTCCGCGGGAGCGCGCTCGGTGGTCAGCGCGATGAATGCTCTCGGGAGAAGGAATGAAATCGTCTTCATCACGCATGAATTGACTGACGAACGCCGCCAATTGATGCGCGAGGGCCTGATTGATGCCATCATCGATCAGGATCCGGCGCTTGAAGTGCGAGCGGCAGTTGAAGCACTGGCTGCCCATTTCGGTCGCAAGGACGACCCACCTGCTTGCCTTACCACGTCAATCCATATTCACATGATCGAGAATTGTTGAGGCAACATATTTGCTGTCTCTTGTGGCGTCAAAACGCCAAGAAGTGCGACGTTTTTTTGCAGTACTAGCAGGTGATCGCCAGGAACTGCCCGGCATCTGCAGCATCTTGCAGGGTCGGGCGAGACAGCGTTCGCATGGGACTGCACCTTGCTTGCTGAAGTTGTCAAAGTTGACAGAGTTGCCTCAAGAGCCTTTCCCTTGTTCAGGAGATCAACCCAATGGCACAGAAGCTTCAATCAAGCACTCAAACCGGTTCCTTTCAGCCGGCCGGCAAACGGGCCGGTCAGCATGGCCGTGTTTGTCGTCAAGGGCGATCCGATGAAGGCGCTCGCCGGATTCAAATTGCCAGAAGGCGCTGAGGTCGCCGTCGTTTCGTCGAGGCCAGAGACGACGCAAAAGATCAGCGAAACACTCGGCAAACGCGTCAAGAACGCTACCCAAGTCGTGACCTCAGGAAGCCCCGCGGGAAAGAAGGCGGTGATCAATCAAGCCGCGTTCGAGCCCGATGCGCGCAGTCTTGCATTGGTCGAGGGCGTGAGGATCGCCCTGAAGGACCTGGAGGAGGCCGGCGGCGCCTATGACCTCGATCAGGTCCGGACCTTGATGCAAGGCGTCTCTCGTCAGGCGGTCGACAAGCGGGTCAATGACGGCAGCCTGCTGGCGGTCCCCGGGCCGAGCAATCGGCGCGCCTATCCGACGCTGCAGTTCAACCGCGATGGCTCGATTGTCTCAGGCCTGAAGGAGGTTCGCCGGGCATTACCCACTAAGAACGCTTGGGTGATCCTGAATTTCCTCGCGCGGCCTGACGCGCGGCTCGGCGGCCGCAAGCCGATCGACGTCTTGAAGATCGGCGATATTCCCCTCGTTGTGGAAGCGGCGCGCCGATATGGCGAGCAAGGTGCGTGACGCCACCGCTTCCGCCGAGCGATCTGCATTCGCGCCACCCTGAGCTGATAACGCTTCCGGACGGAACCGATCTCCATCGGTTCTACACAACCGCATATGATCCTATCTATTTCGATCGGTCCGTCCTTGGCCGCTTCAATGCGCCAGACGGATCATACGGTGTGCTCTACGTGGCGCAGGAAATCCACGGAGCCTTCGCAGAGACATTCCTCCGCTCGCCAGGACACTCTTTGATCGATCCTGCCTTCCTGCATCGCAAGGCCTATGTCCGCATCCGTTTGGAGAAGGCCCTGAGGCTGATCAGGATGACCGGTCCTGGACTTGCAATCCTCGGCGCGACGGCTGAAGTGACTCATGCGGGTTTGCCATATGACGCGCGCGATGACATCGTCGATATTCGCTGACGAGGCCGGTGAGGTTCTCGTTAGAGCCAAGCTTTGCAATGTCGCCGACGTGGTATTTCGCCCGCACGTCAGTCCGGCATTGTAAGGAGAGATCGAGCGAATTTCCTCAAGGATAGGGCTTGAAGGGTTCGCCATTTACAGTCTCCATGGGTGCGTTTGCTACGCGACATCCATAAGTCGGGATTCATGATCTGCATAATGTATGGACATGTCGTCGGGAACGAGAACAAGGAGCCATCATGACCCACCCGAATTTTGATCTTTCTGGCCGCCGCGCCCTCGTCACCGGAGCAAGCCGCGGCATAGGTCAGGCAATCGCGATTGCATTGGCTGAGGCCGGTGCGGATGTGGCGATCACAGCGCGGGCGGTCGAGGGGCTCGCCGAAACCCGGGAGCTGATCGAGAAGTCCGGCAGGCGCTCGGTGGCGCTTGCCCAGGACGTGCGCGACGTCGAGGCGTGCAGAAGCGTCACGAGAGCGGCGGCTGAGGCGCTGGGCGGCCTCGACATTCTCGTCAACAATGCCGGGTTCGAGAATGTTCGGCAGTCCTTCGAGGTGGACGAGGCGCTTTGGGAATCGATCCTGTCGACCAATTTGAAGGGGGCCTTCTTCTGCGCCCAGGCGGCCGGCCGGATCATGGCGGAGGCCGGCGGTGGAGCTATCGTCAATCTCTGCTCGTTGACCTCCTATGTCGGAATTCCGACGGCAGCACCCTATGGCGCCTCGAAGTCCGGCCTTCTCGGCGTGACGCGGGCGCTGGCCACCGAATGGGCAGCGCACAACATCCGTGTCAACGCCATTGCGCCCGGCTATTTTCGCACGGCCATGACCGAGGTCTTCTACGAGAACGAGGACTGGCAGTCGCGCATGCTGGCCAAGATCCCGCAGCGCCGTTTTGGCAAGGAGAGCGACATCGGCGGCGTCGCGGTCTTCCTTTGCAGTGATGCTGCGGCTTACGTCACCGGCCACTGCATTCCAGTCGACGGCGGCTATCTCGCCTCGATCTGAGATGGGGCGCCAAGCGTCGCACGATGGTTCGTCCGATGGTGCAATCCCTCCCGGACACTCGTCGGGCGTGCTTGCCTTTCTGTTTGCGGACGACAAGACTGTCGGTGGAGTTGAGCGTGCTTTTTCGCAGCTGCACAAATATTGGTCAGGCGACATTATGGCGCAAAAATACGCAAACTTGATTGACGGTACTTGTACAAATATGTATAGACAACTTAACGCAAAACTCGGTCGGTTGCCTGTCGACCGGGACGGTAGAATGAAGCTTCGCGTCGGCCCCGTTCGTCGAACGGAGCAAGACAGGGGAATGTCATGGGCGTTGTTGCTGCCGAACTCCGTCCGGCTGAATCAACCGGTCAGATCGCTGTTTCCGTCAAGGATGTCGGCATGGTCTTCGGTGATGTCCATGCCGTCAGAAATGCCGTCTTCGACCTGCCAAAGGGACGGTTCTTGACCATTCTCGGTCCGTCCGGTTCCGGCAAGACGACTCTTCTGCGCATGATCGCCGGTTTCGACCGGCCAACCAGCGGCGAGATCTTCATCAACGGCCAGCCGGTCAGTGCCGTGCCGCCACACAGGCGCGCGATCGGCATGGTGTTCCAAAAGCTCGCACTCTTCCCGCACATGACGGCGGCCGAAAACGTCGCCTTTCCGCTCAAGATGCGCCGCCATGATGCGCGCACGATCCCGGAAAAGGTGGAGCGCTATCTCGATCTCGTCCGACTGGGCGGCTATGGCAGCAGGCGCATCAATGAGTTGTCCGGCGGCCAGCAGCAGCGTGTCGCCATCGCCCGCGCCCTGGTGTTCGAGCCGGACCTGCTCCTGCTTGATGAACCGCTTGCCGCGCTCGACCGCAAGCTGCGCGAGGAGATGCAGCTCGAGTTCCGCCGCATCCAGAAGGAACTCGGGGTGACGACGATCAATGTCACCCATGACCAGCGCGAGGCCCTGGTGGTGTCCGACGAGGTCATCGTCATGAGCGGCGGCGAGATCCAGCAGAAGGCCCGTCCAGTCGACGCTTATCGCGCGCCATGCAATGCCTTCGTCGCCAACTTCATCGGTGTCACCAATTTCGTCGACGGCAAGGTCGTCGATCTGACTTCTTCACGCGTCGTGTTCGAGGCGAACGGCCTGCGTCTTGCCGGCGTGGTTGCCGATGCCGCGCTTGCGGCAGGTTTGCCCTGTGCCGCTGCCATTCGTGCCGAGCAGATCCGCATCGCACAAAAGAGCGGGAGCCTCGACGGTCTCGAAACGGTGGTGGACGGCCAAGTGGTCGACTGCATCTTTGAAGGCGAGCGCGTCGTCTACGAAATTCGGGTTCCGGGGCTGGCCGGCGTGCTGATGCGCGTCTTCGACCACGATCGCGAATCCCACTTGCAATTCGGTCCTGGCGAAGAGGTTCGTCTCGGCTGGAATGCCAGAGATATGCATGTCTTTCAAAAATGACCCCGAGAAGGTCTAGCCAGAGGAGAATGTGTAATGTCGCATGAAAAGTTCCTGTCCGCGCAGATCCGCCGCCGGACGCTGCTTGCGTCCATGGCCGCAGCCGGCGCCTCGGCCGGCCTCTCGACGCTCGGCGTCAGCCGAGCCTTTGCCCAGGAGCCGGAAAAGCCGGCCGAAATCATCGTTCGCGCCTGGGGTGGCAGCTGGGTCGATGCGCTCAAGGCCGGCGTGTCCGACAGCTTCACCAAGATGACCGGCATCGCCGTTCGCCACGACCTGACCGAGGACAACGAGATCCAGCCAAAGGTCTGGGCCGCTGTTGCCCAGAAGCGTGTCCCGCCGATCCACATCAACTGGGACACGACGACGAACGCGACCAAGTCGGCGCTGCGCGGAGTGACCGAGGACCTGTCGGACTTGCCGAACCTCAAGAACGCTACCGATCTTGCCAAGCCGGTCGGTCTCGAGGGCTATCCGATCGTCAACACATACGGCTATGTCTACGTGCTCGCCTATCGCCCGTCTGCCTTCCCGAACGGTGCGCCGAAGTCCTGGAAGGACCTGCTTGATCCCAAACTCAAGGGTCGCATCGCGCTCTACAATGACGGCATCGGCTTCCACTTCCCGGCCCAGGTTGCCGGCGGCGGCAAGCTCGAGGACATTCCGGGCAACATGCAGCCGGCCTGGGACTTCATTTCCAAGATCAAGGAACAGCAGCCGCTGCTCGGCGAGGACCCCGATTTCACCACCTGGTTCCAGAAGGGCGAGATCGACGCCGCCTGCACCATCTCGACCAACGCTCGCGAAGCCAAGAAAAACGGCATCGAGATCGCGTGGGTCGTGCCGGAGGAAGGCGCCAAGTTCGATACTGACGGCCTGTGGATCCCAAAAGGCCTGCCGGAGAACGAGCTTTACTGGGCCAAGCAGTACATCAACCACGCCCTGACCAAGGAAGCCCAGCAGATCTGGCTCGACGGTCTCGGTCTGCCAGGCGTCGTCCCCGGCGTCAATCCGCCGGCCGATCTCGTTGGCGATCCGTCCTATCCGACCAAGGAAGAGGACTTCAAGCACCTGATCCGCATCTCGTCCAAGGTGCAGGTCGAGAACGAGAGCCAGTGGTTCGCCAAATTCAAGGAAATCATGCAGGGCTGAAGCCTTGTCTGCCCGCCGCGTCCCCTCTGGCGGCGGGCACTCCTTCTTTCGTGAAACAGGATCGGTATCATGCGAGCTCCCCGTGCCGCATATCCCCTGACATGGCGCGTCATGGATGTGCTTGAACGCCTTGCGGCCATCGTCTGGCCATCGAGTTTCCGGCGAGGCCTGCCTTATCTCTTGTTGATGCCGGCGGTTGTGCTCGTGGGGCTGCTCGTGCTCGGTCTCGTCCAGATCGGCGACACGAGCCTGAGAACACTCGATACCAATACCTTCCTAATGTCGGAGAACTACACGCTCGCCAACTACCAGCGCGTTCTGACGGAGAAATTCTTCGCGACGGTGGCCGGTCGCAGCCTCATGGGCGCGGTGATTGTCACGGCAATCACGCTGCTGTTCGCCTTCCCATACGCCTACCTGATGGTGCGCACGCCGTCGTCGGCGCTTCGCAGGTTCCTACTCGTGGCGCTCTTCTTGCCCTTCTTCATCGGCCAGGTGGTGCGCGCCTATGGCTGGCTCATCATTCTCGGCAACCAGGGAATGGTCAACGAGGCGCTCGGTCTCGTCGGTGTGCCGCCTATGCGACTGCTCTACAACTACCCTGCAGTTCTGTTCGGCCTTGTGCAATACATGCTGCCCTTCGCCGTCCTGATGCTGGCGCCTGCTCTGACCGCGATCCCGAGTGAGCTCGAGGCGGCGGCGGCCTCCCTCGGCGCCGACTGGGTTCGCACCTTCCGCCATATCGTCCTGCCGCTCTCCCGGCCAGGGCTCGTCGGCGCGGGGCTCGTGGTCGTCACGCTCTCGCTCACCGATTTTGCCATTCCCGCCATCCTCGGCGGCGGCACGCAGGACTTCATCGCCAACGCGATCTACGACCAGTTCTTCCGCACCTCCGACCAGGGTCTAGGGGCGACGCTGTCGCTTATGCTTGTCGCGGTGGGCTCCATCCTCGTCGGCGTCGTGTTCATGCTCTTCGGCGCGGGCACGCTCGCCATCGGGGGAGACCGCAAATGACCGGCAGCCGAAGCAAGTTCATCGTCATCTGGGCATTCGTCGCAACTGCGCTCGTCATGCTTTCAGCGCCCACTATTGTGGTGCTCGGGGCCTCCTTCACGGCCGGAAACATCATCACCTTCCCACCGGACGGATTGTCGCTGAAATGGTATGGCGCAATCGCGCAAGCGAGCGATCTCCGGCAGGCCTTCCTGCGTTCCCTGATCGTCGCCGCGATCTGCACGGTGACCGCCATCCCCGTCGGCACGCTCGCCGGCATCGCACTCGCCAAGTACAAGGTACAGTTTGCTCGCTCCATCCAGATCTACCTACTGCTGCCCTTCACCATTCCGCTGATCGGCTCCGGCATCGGCATGATGCTCGTCTTCGGTCAGATGAACGCACTAGGCAGGCTGTGGCCGGTGGGTATCGCGTGCTGCGTCATCAACCTGCCCTTCATGATCTGGGCCGTAACGGCGAGTGCCAGCAACCTGTCGCCGGATCTCGAGCTGGCAGCGGCCAATTGCGGGGCCCCGCCGCTGCAGCGCTTCCTTTACATTACCCTTCCAGCAGTGCTGCCGGGCGTGATCACCGGGTCGCTGCTGATGTTCATCCTCGCGCTCAACGAGTTCTTGGTCAGCCTGCTGCTCGTCGATGCCCGAAGTGTGACGCTGCCGGTGCAGATCTACAATTCCATCCGCTCGATCATCACGCCCGATTTGGCTGCCATCTCGGTGGTGTTCATCGCCTGCGCCGGACTTGCGATCGCGTTGCTCGACCGCTTGGTCGGTCTCGACATCTTCCTCAAATCGAAATGACCTCTTCGGCCCCGCGGCGGGCCAGACATCAAGGACAAGACGATGACCAACGTGTCTTTCTACGATTATTCCAAGCTAAACGCCGAGGAAAAGGCGGCGCTGCTGCGCCGCTCGGAAACCGACATCTCGAGCTTCGTCGAAAGGGTCGCGCCGATCCTCGAAGCCGTGCGCACAGAGGGTGACAAGGCGCTTGCCCGGTTCGGCCGCGAATTCGACAAGGCAGATATCACCGAGGCCAATCTCAAAGTCACCGAGGCGGAGTTCGATGCGGCCTTCAAGCTGGTCGATGCGAGCGTCATCGAGTCCATAAAGTTCGGCATCGACAATATCCGCAAGTTCCATGAGGAGCAGAAGCCGGAAGCCATGTGGCTGAAGGAAATCCGTCCCGGAGCCTTTGCCGGCGACCGCTTTACGCCCATCCAGTCGGTCGCGCTCTACGTGCCGCGTGGCAAGGGTTCGTTCCCGTCGGTGACGATGATGACTTCGGTTCCGGCCGCGGTTGCAGGCGTCCCGAACCTCGCCATCGTCACACCACCGGCGCCGGACGGCTCCGTCGATGGCGCAACCCTCGTTGCAGCACGACTTGCCGGCGTCGAGACAGTCTACAAGGTCGGCGGTGCCCAGGCCGTAGCGGCGGTTGCCTACGGAACCGAAACCGTCAAGCCGGCGCTGAAGATCGTCGGCCCCGGCAGCCCTTGGGTTGTCGCTGCCAAGCGCTCGCTCTCCGGCGTCATCGATACCGGCCTTCCGGCCGGCCCGTCCGAGGTGATGATCCTTGCCGACGATACGGTCCATGGTGGACTTGCCGCACTCGACCTTTTGATTGAGGCGGAACACGGCGCGGATTCGTCGGCCTATCTCGTCACCCACAGCCGCCGCGTCGCCGACGAGGCGCTCGCAGCGCTTCCCGAGCACTGGACGAAGATGACCGAGCAGCGCGTCGCTTTCTCCAAGGCCGTGCTCACCGGCAAGACGGGCGGCGTGGTGCTCACCTCCTCGATCGAGGAGAGCTACGAGTTCGTCAACGCCTATGCACCGGAGCATCTGGAGCTTCTGTCGGAAGAGCCATTTATCCATCTCGGCCATATCACCGAGGCTTCCGAAATCCTGATGGGCACCCATACGCCGGTCAGCATCGCCAATTTCTCCCTCGGCCCAAATGCCGTGCTGCCAACCAGCCGCTGGGCGCGCACCTTCGGCCCGCTGTCGGTTGCGGATTTCGTCAAGCGTAGCTCCGTCGGCTTTGTAACGGCATCCGCCTATCCGGAATTTGCCCGGCACTCGCACAATCTGGCAATCTACGAGGGCTTCTCTTCGCACGCTCTGGCCGTCTCGCCGGTGCGCGATGCTTACCTGAAGAAGGGCGCCTGAACATGAAGGCCGTGCGGCTTTACGATGCCAAAGTCCTGCGGGTGGAGGAAGTGGCCGAGCCATCGGCCCCGCCACCGGGCTTCGTCAATCTCCGGATCAGGGCCGCCGGTATTTGCGGCTCCGACCTTCACAACTACCGCACCGGTCAGTGGATCTCGCGTCGTCCCTCCACGGCGGGGCATGAATTCTGCGGCCGCGTGACGGCTGTCGGAGAAGGCGTCAACCATGTTGCGGTTGGGGATGTCGTCTCCGCGGATTCGCGCATGTGGTGCGGCACCTGCCCAGCCTGTATGAGCGGGCGCAGCAACGTCTGCGAGACGCTGGGCTTCGTGGGCGAGGTCTGCGACGGCGGCTTTGCCGAGGCGGTGCAACTACCAGCCCGGCTGGTCGTCCGTCACGATCCGCAGCTTTCGCCGCATATCGCCGCCATGGCCGAGCCGCTGGCAGTAGCGCTGCACGCCGTGCGTCGTCTCGCCGTCCCGGCCGGGGAACCGGTTCTCGTGATCGGTTGCGGCACGATCGGCGGGTTGAGCGCCCTTCTTCTCTGCCGGCTGCATGACGGCCCGCTGCTGCTGGCCGATCTCAATGCTGAAAGGTCGGCTCTCGTTGCCGAGGTGACCGGCGGCACGGTCGTTTCTCTTGACAAGGCGGAGATCGAAGCAGCACTTTCCGGCGGACGGCTGCGTCATGCCCTCGATGCCACCGGCAGTATCCAGGCGATTGAACTGGCGCTTGACATCATGTCGAGCGGTGGAGCGCTTGCGCTCGTCGGCATCGGCCACGGCAAGCTCGACTTCGACCCGAACATCCTAGTCGAGCGGGAGATATCGCTCATCGGCAGCCATGCCTTCGCCGGCGAGCTGCCCGAGGCCGTCGGGCTGCTCGTCGAGCTCGCGCCCGCGCTTCAACGCTTCATCGAGGTGCTGCCGGCGCTCGACGACGTGCCCGAGGCTTACGAACAGCTGTTGCGGGGCGAGAGCAAGGCCTTGAAGACGATCATCGAGGTGGCGGGCTAGTCCGGTCCGTCACATGATTCCGGATGCCAGCCTGTCAAGGCGGCGGTGGAGGCAGTGAACCATGAATGCACTTTCAGATTCCGCATCGCCGCTTTACGAGAAGGTGAAGGCATTTGTCCTCGGCAATATTGGCAGCGGCAAATGGGCCCGCAACAGCCGCCTTCCGTCGGAGAACGAACTCGTCTCGACGCTGGGCGTCTCCCGCATGACCGTCCACCGGGCGCTGCGCGAACTCACCTCCGAGGGGCATCTGCGCCGCATCCAGGGCGTCGGCACCTTCATCGCTCCGCCCAGGCCGCAATCGACGCTGATCGAGATCAGCAACATCATCACCGAGATCAAGGCGCGCGGCAGCCGGCACCGGGCCGAGGTGGTCGTGCTCGAGCGTATCGAACGACCGGAAGCCGAGCTTCTGCTCGCCTTCGAGTTCGAAACCGTGAAACCCGTCGACCATTCGGTCGTGATCCATTTCGAGAACGATCTACCGGTCCAACTCGAGGAACGCTATGTCAATCCCGACCTCGTTTCCGGCTATATCGACCAGGATTTCAGCACCCTCGCCACCTATGACTACCTGCAGAACGCCACCCCGCTGACCGAGGTGGAGCACCTCATCAGTGCCCTGCCGGCCGGCGAGAATCAGGGGCGCCTGCTGCACATTCGTCCCGCCGACTGCTGCCTGGTTCTGCATCGCAAGACCTGGACCGGGCCGGTCGTCGCTACCGTCAACACGTTCACCTATGTAGGCAGCCGCTATTCGCTCGGCAGCCGCTATCTGCACGGCGGCAAGTGACCGCCGATCCATCCGGAAAGAATGTCATGAGCCAGACCATGAGCCGCACCGCGGAAATCAGGAAGATAGCCAAAGCCGGGGACGACAAGGCGGAACGATTGCTGGCCGAACTGCTGCGCGACCTTTTCGAGATCGAGCCGAAGAATGTCGTGATCAATAACGATCAGTACAGCCTCAATTCGCTCAACGGCTTCTTCGAGACCGCCGATGGTGCATTCTTCTTCAAGTTCCACCAGGAAGAGGGCGAGGAGGCCATGAGCGGCGAATATTACCGCGCCGACATCCTGGCTCGGGCTGGCTTGCCGGTGGACCAGCCTCTGCTGATGTCGGCGCTTCCGGGTGAACAGATCCTCGTCTATCGCCGGCGGACCGATCCGCGCTTCTCCGATGTGCTGCGGACGCTGGACCTGAAGGATGATGCCGCGGCGCGGAAAAGGGCTGTGGACGCCGAACGCAGGCTGAACGAAGCCGTCTTGAAGGTCTATCTCGACACGCTACATCCGGTGAGCGCCGATGAGGTTGCGGCCGAGCCGATCCACCGGCTGTTCTCCGAGCGGCTGATTGATCCGCCCGCCGGCACCTATCCGGGCGGGCGCATGGCGAGCTTCTATGTCGGCAAGGACTTCGTCTTTCCCGACTTGACGCTCGACTGGGAGACGTTTTCACGCTGCCGCATTTCGGTCAACGGCATCGAATATCGGGACAGCATCGGTGCGCTCTTCCATGCAGCGCACGAGCGGCTCGACCCGTCGCGGCTGGCTGATGCGGGCGGGGTGACTGCACATGGCGACGCCCATAACGCGAATGTCTGGTACGAGGAGCGCGACGGCGAGGCGCGCTTGTCCTTCTTCGACCCCGCATTCGCCGGCGAGAACATTCCAACGCTGCTCGCCGAGGTGAAGACGACCTTCCACAACATCCTCGCCCATCCGCTGTGGCTCTATGATCCTGCCATGGCGGCCGAGCACCACAAGGCCAGCGTGGTGCTTGACGGCGATCTGCTGCGGGTCACGACCGATTTCGAGCCGAGCCCGGTCCGACGCTCCCTTCTGGACGTAAAGGCCGAAGCTCTTTGGCGTCCCCTGCTTGGCGAACTGAAGGCGCGGGGCATGCTTCCGGCCGACTGGCGCCGGGTCATCCGGCTGGGCCTTTTCCTCTGCCCGACGTTGGTGATGAACCTGCGGGCCGGCGCCACGACCCATAACCCCGTTTCCTCGCTCATCGGCTTTTCCGTCGCGGTGATGGCCGGCAGCGAGCCAGTGGCAGGCGAGGATGCAGTTTCCCGCCTCCTGGACATGATCGATCCCGACAGAGGCTGACATGATCCTAGCTTCCTGGCCGCCGAGGATGTAACCGAGATCAACTTGTCGCTCCCGCGAATACCGCGGACCGGTCGGCCTGCGCTGCCTCAAATGCTCGAGAATGCATAAGTGCCGATCGAGGCGCCTGCTCGAAAGGCCGCAACGTGCTAAATAAATGAACACAGCGCTTGAGCGCGACGACCTATGCGGTCGTTCGGTCGCATCCAGTCGGTCAGCCGATTGTGACTGACCGGCGCCCGGTCGTCTTCTCCAGGTCGTCATCGTACTCCGTCCTCACCCGCTCGAGTCGGGCGTCTTCCTGGTCCAGACCCCATCGACGGTCGAGAAAGAATTCGAGAGCTTTTCGTGTCTCGACGCAGAGCAATTCACCTTCGAAGCCGTATTCAGTCCGCACGACGGCCGCCTGCTCCGGTGTGAGGCCAGTTTTTGGCCCGAGCCATATCCTTGCGCGCATGTTCCAATCCTTGTCGTCGGGTAACTGCTCTGACAGCGCACGCGTCTCAAAACTACTTCCGGTGCTGACGCGAATGGGCAGATAGGTTCGATACGCCTCATGCTTGAAGCTGAAGGCTCTCACGTGAACCTTTTCGCCATCTGACACGAAATGTGTGGGGACAATCCATTGTCCGGCATCGGCACCAGACGTCATCGACGTATACTGGATGTGAATCGCCCACCTGTTCCTCATCGCTTGATAAAGACGCGACACCACAGAAGCATCAGCGCGACGTTCCGGCTGGGGTAGGGCTACAGAGAGGGGCAGGTTGCTTTCAGCCAGCACGGCCGCAAAAGCCTCGTTCAACGTGGAAGGGACAAGAGGCTTATGGTCGAGGGCTGCCAGATATGACTTCCGCACAGGATCGTAGGTGGGAGGCGTATGCCTGGCACGCTCAAGATAAAGGCGGAAGTCGAGAGCTGCCTGAGCGGTAGAGATGTCAAAGCGGTCGATCAGATCGCGCCGGTTGGCCATGCCGCGCCACGTAAGACACTGATCGAGAAAGATCAGTCGCTCGCGCTGAGCATGTTTGAGGTCGTCGAATTCCATAACGGGAAAAGTAGCTTGACTCGCGAGCGACTGTCCATCTAAAAATTATACATGTAAAAAATAGACGGGTCTACTCATGCGACTGCTTCACACTGCGGACTTGCATCTCGGGCGTCAGTTCCATGGCATGTCGCTTGAGGATGACCATGCGGCGATCCTCGACCAGATCCTGCAAGCGATAAACACGCACCGACCCGATGTCTTCATAATCGCCGGCGACATTTTCGATCGCGCATCTCCTCCCGCAACCTCGGTGCGGCAATTCAATGCCTTTCTCGGCCGAGTGGCGCGAGAGACGGAAGCGGCCGTGGTCATGATTGCCGGCAATCATGATTCTGGTGACAGGATCGGCGCCATGTCAGTCCTGACGGACGTACGGCGAGCATTGATCCGCGGACCGCTCTTGGCGGACGAAACACCTCTGATCCTGCATGACGCAGCTGGTCCGGTTGCCATTTCCGCCCTGCCATACGGCTACGAATTCGCCGCACGTGACTGCTTCGGCGATGAGACGATCGCAATGCCCGAACATGTCATTCGGGCTCAGGTCACTGCGGCGCGGCGGCATGTTCCGGAAGGAGCGCGCTGGGTCGTGGTTGCCCACGCCTTTGTAGAGGGCGGCAGTTCCAGTGAAGGAGAGCGGCCTCTGGCACGGGTCGGTGGCATTGAGACGGTTCGCCACGACATGTTCGATGGCGCCCACTACGTGGCGCTTGGTCACCTGCATCTGCCGCATTCGGTTGGGATGCCGCACATCCGCTATGCCGGTGCTCCGCTGGCTTTCGGTTTTGACGAGGCTGGAAGCGTAAAGTCGATGAGCCTCGTCGATCTCGATGAACAGGGCAGGGTAGCGATCACGGCACTCCCATTCGCGCCTACGCGGGGCGTTAGGGTCTTGCGCGGCAAGTTCGCTGACCTGCTGCACGGGGAACCATCGACCGATTTCATCAAGGCAGTGCTGACGGATGATGCGCCGCTGATCGATCCGATGAAGCGTCTTCGCGAGCTATACCCGAATGCTTGTCAGCTGACTTATGCACGAGATGAGCGTGCGCTCGACATCATGTCCGAAATCAAGGTGCAAGCCCCTCTGCATGATCCGGCAAAGGTCATTCGGGAGTTCCTGATGCAGGTTCGCAGCGAAGACCCGGTCGACGCGGAGCTGGCGTTGATCGGGTCTGCCCTGTCTGATCTTCGAAGCGTGGAGGCGGAGGTATGAGGCCGGTCAGACTGACGATGCAGGCATTCGGTCCTTATGCCGGCAGGGTCGTGGTGGACTTCCGTGACGCAATTGCCTCGGGCCTTTTCGGCATCTACGGGCCGACAGGGTCCGGCAAGTCATCGATCTTCAGTGCCATGACCTTCGCGCTGTTCGGGGAGGCGGCTAAAGCTGAACAAGAGACGGCGTCGCTTCGCTCCGATCATGCTGATCCCGGCGTTCCGACCGAAGTCGAGTTCGTATTCGATATCGCTGACAAGCGCTATGTTCTGCGCCGACGGCCGGAGCAGACCCGGCCCAAACAGCGTGGTGACGGTGAGACCAGGGATATCCATGAAGCCTGGCTTTTTGACGCGACCGGACTTTCACTCGAGGACATAACCGACGCGAACCCCGGCCAGGTCATTGCGGAAAAGAAGACCGGTCCAGTCAAAGAGGCTGTAGTCCAGCTCCTCGGCTACGGTGCTGAACAATTCCGGCAGATCGTGCTGTTGCCACAGGGTAAGTTCGAGACGTTCATGGCGGCAAAGACCGATAAGCGGCTCGAGATCCTGCGGGAACTCTTTGATGTTTCCATGTATCGGCGCATGGCGGCAAAGTTCAAGGAGGATGCGGCGGCAGCTGAGCGGCGGGTTCGGCAAGAACGTGAAGTGTGCGCAGGGCGACTTTCGGCCGAGGGTTTTGAGAGTCCCGACGCACTTGCGGCCGGTATTGACGAGGCGCAAGTCGTCCATGACGAGGAAACCCTGAAGGAGATGGCGGCCGCACAGACGTTCGATGCTTCACGGACGGCACTTGCTGCCGCCCGTCAGCTCGAGGACCAGTTTCGAGCCGCCGAGAAAGCCAGGTCGGATGTCGAAGCCCTCATAGGGAAGGTTGAGCATATCCGTGAACTGCAGGAGCGCATCGACAATGCCAAGCGTGCCCAAGCGCTCCTGGACGTCGAACGCCATGCGAAAGGTGCCGAGACGGAAAGTCTCGAAGCTGAGGAAACAATGAGGGCGGCCGCGGAGGCAAACAACGCAGCGGCGGAAAAAGCTGGAGCCGCCGCCAGAATGCACGAAGAGGAACGGGAAAGATCGGGAGAAGTTGAGGCCCTGCGGCAAGCGGTCGGTACGCTTGGACGCCATCAACTGACCCTTTCCGATGCAAGCCTTTATGCCCAAAAGGCGGATGCAGCCTTAAAGGCCGTTCAGCAGGCGAAGAAGGCTTTCGATCGCGTCGAGGCGCGTATCGAGGAAATGCGTGGCCGGAAACTCGAAAAGGAGCGGGCACTCGGATCCACTCGGGAGAATGATGCCGCGCGCCAGCGGCTAGTCCATCAGCGATTGCTCGTTGAACATGAGCTTAAAACAGCCGAGCTCCATCAGGCTGCTCTCGACGTCGCCGACAGGGCGCGCGTCGAAATGCAGGCGTTGAAAGCGGAGAACGAAGAGGCGGTCCAGTGGACACAGGCCGCGCGGTCGCGCTTTGACGCTGCAGAGGCCGCCCTTGCTGAGGCCCAAGCTATTCATTTGGCTGCCAAGCTTGCAGCGGGCGGGGCCTGCCCTGTCTGCGGGTCGACCGAGCACCCTCTGCCCGCTGTCGGCAGGGCCGAGCACGCCGGTCTCGATCAGTCGTTTAGAGATGCGAAGGCCCAATGGGAGGAAGCGCAAAGGTCCGAGCAGGACGCTTCTCGCCTTTTCGCTTCCGCGCAAGCGAAATGGCAGGAACGCCAGGAAAGACTGGGCGCACTCCCTAAGCCTGAACAGCCGGCCGCCGATCTCCGCACCGCGATTGCCGGCTTGGGCCGGAAGATCGAAGAGCTCGGTCCGGCGATCGATCTCGTTGAGGCTGAGGCCGCACTGACCACATTAGCGACCGAGATTGGCTCAACGGAACAGGAGCGCGACGGCCTCCGCACGGAGTTCGAGAGATCGAAAACCAATGAAGCGCTCGCGCGTGATAGGTTCGAGCAGGCGATCGCGACGGTTCCCCAGGAACTGCGGACGCCGGACGCTCTGACTGCTGTGGTTTCCGAACATGAACGCCAGCTCGCAGTTCGAATGGATGCGGCAAGAGTTGCGGAGGATGCTGCACGCCGATCCCGTGAAGCCGCGATCATTGCCAATACAGCAGCAGACGCGGCCAGGCAGGCGTATGAGAATGCAATTGTTCGCCGAGATAAGGCGCAAGCGGAGTTCCAGGCCCGTCTCGCGAAGAGCGGCTTGACTGAACCTCAATTCAACGGCTTCAAGCAACTGGTCGGCGCGATCGAGGCTGATGCTCAGGAGATCGCAGATTACCGCAATGCATTGGCGATAGCGCATAGCAACGAAGAGACTTCGAGACGCGCGGTGGAGGGCCGCGAACGGCCAGATACCCGTACTTTGCAAGAGGCTTATGACACGGCAGACGAGATGCTCGATCTTGCTAAGACGGCGCGTGCCCAGGCGCAGGCGCGGCTACGGCAACTCGAGAAGCTTCAGCTCGATATCGCCGGTCAACTGAAGCGGCTCGACGAGATCGAAACAGAGACGGCCTCGCTCCGAACGCTTGCGGCCCTGTTCAACGCTGAAAATCCGTTGCGGTTGGACCTTGAGACCTATGCGATCGGTGCGATGTTCGACCAGGTGCTGGTCGCAGCAAACCGACGGCTTGGTCCTATGAGCGGCGGTCGCTTCAGCCTCGAACGTGAAATCGAAGGTGGAGCAGGCCGCTCGCGCCGCGGCCTTGGTATCCGGGTGTTTGATGTACACACCGGTAAGGCACGTCCCACGTCGACACTGTCAGGTGGAGAGACGTTCATGGCCGCCTTGGCCTTGGCGCTTGGTCTTTCTGATATCGTCGAGAGCGTGAGCGGGCAGGTGCGGCTCGACACCATTTTCATCGACGAGGGCTTCGGCAGCCTCGATACCCAAAATGAGTCCGGCTCGCTCGATCAGGTCCTGCAGGTACTTACCAATCTCGTAGGTCAGAGGCGCGTGGTGGGGCTGATTTCTCACGTGCCATTGGTGCAGGAGACAATTCCGAACGGATTCTATGTGCGAAAAGAACCGCGGGGAAGTTTCGTCGAGGCACGAGGAATGAATTGAAACATGGCCGTGGCAGATGGTTGACCGCTTGTTCCGGGAGGAGAGACGACGTCTACGGTTTCCTTCTGACCCACCGGGACCTCAGCCAGGCTGTGTCGTGGGCCGATGTGCCAGGCTTTTGCACGGCGACCTGTTGACGAGTGCGCTGCCATAACTGGACGAACGCCGGTGCGTGGCGCAGGAACTGCTCGCCAGCCGGCGTGAGAGACGCTCCGCCTTTATTCCGAACGAAGAGCGGTCGGCCAAGCAGTTGCTCGAGGTTGCGAATACGCGCGCTGACGGTGGTCTGGGCAACATTCAAGCGTTCAGCCGCGCGAATAAAACTTCCCGTTGAAACTATTTCCAAGAACGTACGGGCGAGTTCAATGTCCATTGAAGAATAGCATAAACGTTGCGCTCAAATGTCAATCAAATTCGTTTGCTAAATACTGGTCGCCCGGTAAGCTTTAGTAATTCCAAGCGCTCCGTGCTGCACAGCGTCAGTTGTCTTGGCCTGAACTCGTCTTCAAGCCCGCGCAGCATTGACACGCAGCACGACAGGACAAACCATGTCGATCAGAGAAGAGAGCGAGGGCGACCTCCTCACGACGCTTGGCGCGGTTGGCAGCAGATACTTCGTCTATCGCCGCGGCGGTAGTTTCGGACGAGCCAGTTGCGCGACCGGCACAACCCATATCGCGTGGCCGCCACCGACATCCACGCCAGTCGTCGGAAACAATCGCGCTATCGACAGGCGGTTTTTATCGATGCGCCAGCAAGATCTCCCCGAGTACGACGGCATCGTTGTGGATCGCGTCGTTCGCTCCGTAAGCAAGCGTGACGGGACCTTTCAGCGCCAGGTCGCGCAATCGATCGAATTCCTCGCGATGCTCCCGGATCTCCGTGGAATATCGGCTGCGAAATTCCTCCCAACCGGCTCGGTCGTGTCCGAACCATTTCCGCAAGTGAGTGCTTGGCGCCAGTTCCTTGGCCCAATAGTCAATTGCCGCATCGGTCTTCTTCACCGCGGGGCCACAAGGCGATTCTGTAAACTTGCTGATCGGTGCTTGAACGAAACATCCAGCAACAAAATTGCACGCAACAAGCTATTAAATTCGTTTGCTTAACGCGTCCAATGACAACAAGCTGCCGGGCAGAGATGGCGACCGGCAGCCGCAACATTGAGATCAAAGGCACCGCGAAACAGAGTTCGCCCTTCGCGCCGCCGAGGAGACCTCTAAAGCCAAGGAGAAGACGAATGACTCCTAAGCAGACAAACACAACTGGGCCGGATTTGGTGCGAGGTATCGGACTTGCCGATCTTCCCGACGGCAGTAAGCTTGTCGGCCATTGCGGCGATGCGCAGGTGCTGCTCATGCGTCGCGGGCCGCAGATATTCGCCGTGGACGCACATTGTACGCACTACAACGGTCCCCTCGTCGACGGTCTGGTCTCCGGCGACACCGTTCGCTGCCCTTGGCATCACGCATGTTTCGACTTGAGGACTGGCGAGGCTCTGCGCGCACCGGCTTTCAGGCCGCTGGCATGCTGGTCGGTGGAGCAACGCGACGGCAAGATCTTCGTAGTCGGAAAGCGCAAGCGTGCAGAACCAACAACACGCGAGCCGTCTGCGGAAGCAATGCCGGGGAAGATCGTCATCGTCGGCGGCGGTGCGGCCGGCTTTGCCGCGGCCGAGAGGCTGCGGCGCGAGCAGTATCCTGGGAGCATTGTCATGCTCAGCGACGACGAAGCGCCACCTGTCGACCGACCGAACCTTTCAAAGGACTACCTGTCCGGTAAGGCGCCGGAGGACTGGGTCCCACTGCGGGGAGAGGGCTACTATTCGAAAAACCAGATTGACCTCCGTCTCGGTACGCAAGCGGTTCGCATCGATCCGCACACCCGTGAGGTCATCCTCGCTGGCGGAGGCTCGATTCCCTATGACAGATTGCTACTTGCGACCGGTGCAGAACCCGTTCACCTGACCATTCCAGGCGCCGACCAGCCCCATGTTCATACGCTACGCTCGCTTGCCGATTGTCGGGCCATAATTGAGCAGGCCAAGACTGCCAAGCGCGTCGTCGTGCTTGGCGCCAGTTTTATCGGCCTCGAGGTCGCCGCCGCCCTGCGCTCTCGCGGAATGGACGTCCAAGTCGTTGCACCCCACAAGCAGCCACTGGGGCGGGTTATGGGTCCACAGATGGGCGATTTTATCCGGGCCCTTCACGAGAAGAACGGCGTCGTTTTTCACATGGAGGACATCGCGAGCAATATCAATGGCAACGAGGTGGTACTTCGCAGCGGCAAAACGCTAACCACTGATCTCATTGTCGCCGGCATCGGCGTACGACCGCGGACCAGCCTCGCGGAAATGGCAGGGCTGACTGTTGATCGCGGTGTCGTCGTGAATAGCTTTTTGCAAACCAGCGCCCCTGGAATTTTCGCGGCCGGTGACATTGCGCGATGGCCCGATCCCCATAGCGGAGAGGACATTTGCGTCGAACATTGGGTGGTCGCCGAGAGGCAGGGGCAAACCGCGGCGCTTAATATGCTCGGTCAGAATGAAAAGTTCGCAGCCGTGCCGTTCTTCTGGAGCCAGCACTACGACGTCAGGATCAATTATGTCGGCCACGCCGAACGATGGGATAAGATCACGGTCGAAGGGGACATCGCTGGCAGGGACTGTCTGCTGCGCTTCAAGCGTGACGGACAATTATTGGCTGCCGCTTCGATTTCCCGTGACATCGACAATCTGATGATCGAGGTGGCGATGGAGCGTGAAATGGCGGCCCGCTGACGATGCACAGGCGCAAACGGTTCGCACCGCCGCAGTGATGGAAATGGAGCGGAACTATGTCGAGCTTACTTCACAATCTCGGTTCTGGCGTGCAAGTTGCACCCGCCAAGCACTACTCGAGGCTAATTAAGTTTATCGGACGAGATCGCCAAGCATGAGCCTCACGAGACATCTACCTCGGTCGATATCTTCTCGAACGACAATAAGTGGTACTGCCAGATCCGCTGCGGCAAACAAAGGACTCAGCCAATGGGGCCTTACACCAAACGGCAGGCAGAGCGGGTTCAAGACGCTCGCAGGACACGAATCGCAGAAAAGGGCACCGCCTGGCTCATCTTCGAGCAAACCGATGGGGACTGAAGATGACGCATCCATCTATTTCGCTGTTGTGCGCGACAATCTGCGAAGTCGCACTCCAGGCACTGGAAACTCTCCACGTCGAATAAGACCATTTGCGAATATCTTTCAATTGAGAAAGATCAAGCTAGCGGCGCCCACCAAGCCGGCATGCCTGCCGAGCTGCGCCGGCACAACCGGCACGTCGCGATAAGCGGGCATCGCTCGCTCCTGAATGGTGGCCTCGATGGGTTTTCGAAGGAGATCATAGCCATAGGAAATTCCACCGCCCATGACGATCATGTCGGGCGAGTAGAGATGGAGCAGATTGGTAAAGCCGATGCCCAACCAGCGGGCTTCCCTGTCAATCAGCCCAAGTGCTGTTTCGTCACCGCTGCGCGCCGCCTCGACGACATGTCGGCCCGTCACATCGCCGTCGTGGGACAGCGTTCGCAGCGCCGAGCCGTCGCCTGGCTTTGTTAAAGCAGTAGCACGCCGGCCGAGCGCAGTACCCGACGCTACCGCCTCGAAGCAGCCCACCGCCCCGCAAAGGCATCGTTCGCTCTCGCTCGTGATGGTCATATGGCCGATTTCGCCTGCGAGCCCACGGCGCCCATGCACGATCCGGCCATCGGAGATCACCCCGCCGCCGATGCCGGTAGACACGGTGACGAAAACCAGCGAGGCCGCGCCGCGGCCGGCCCCGAAACGCCATTCGCCGAGAGCGGCGGCGTTCGCATCGTTCTCCAGCCGCACAGGCAGGTTTAAGCGGTCCTGAAGACGGCTCGCGAGGGGTACTTCACGCCAGCCCGAGAGGGTCGGTGGTGCGGTAAGGATGCCCGCGACTGGATCGAGCGGGCCGGGCGCTCCGATGCCGATACCAAGCGGCTGGGCGTCGGGAACTTCCGAGCAGGTTTTCTCCGCGAGCATCGCGATCTGCTCGATGACCGCATCCGGTCCATCCTTCGCAAGCGTTGGCATGGACGCGAACGCCAGCAAATTGCCGCCGTCGCCAACCAGCGCGGCGCGCAGCTCCGTTCCACCCAGATCGAATGCAAGTGCAATCCTGCTCATCAGGGCTGGGTCTCCAAAGCATGCAGCCAAGCGATACGGCCCGGCAGATCCTTGTCGCCGAACGCCAGCGATCCGAGCACGACCGTCTCCGCCCCAGCTGCTCGCAACAGTGGAACGGTCCGTTCACGAATGCCGCCGTCTGCCGCAAGAACAATCGCCTTTTCGCGTCCCACACGCTTGATCAACGACCGCGCTTCGCGCAGTCGGTCGCAGGCTTTGTCCGAAAGGCTTTGTCCCTTGACGCCGATCGAGGTCCCGAGCAGCGTGAAGAAGGCGACCTCAGCGAGGAACGGTTCTGCCTCGGCGACCGAAGTTTCCAGCCGCAGTACGACGCCGGCTTCGGCCCCAAGCTGTTTTGCGAGTTCGACCGCGCGCAAACCGGCTTCGCCGGTCTCGGCATGAACACTAACGAGATCGGCACCTGCCTCGATGAACTGGCGTGTTTGCTCCTCGACAATCTCGGCCTCGACCATCAGATGCACATGAATAGGTTTTGCCGTCAGCTTGGCAATGCGGGCGACGAAATCGGGAAAGAACAGGAAGCCAGGCGTGAAGCGCGCGTCGGCAACGTCGATATGGTGAAGGTCGACATAAGGCTCGATGCGGTGAAGGTCGCGCTCCATGTTGGCAAGATCTGCGGACCAGAGCGAAAACTCGCCGAGCAGTCTGTGCCGGGGCAATGCGGCGATGGCGCCGCCCGAGAGAGATTTCGACGTCATAGGTGAGCAACGCTCCAATGTTTGAATTCTGTGTTGAGGAATTGCAGAATGACTGTTCGGACTGCGGCGAAATGAGCTTCGGTCGCCGCCGCCTTCGCAGGCACTTCGAGGAAACGCGCATTTGGGAGCGTGTCAGCCATCAATTGTGCAACGGCTAGAGGGTGAATGGCATCCTGCCGGTTGCCGAGGACGAGGGCGGGAATAGCGAGGTTTGCCGCGTCCTCTTGCGAAACACCGGTTCCATCCGAAGCGATGTCGCCCAGCACTTCGGCGAAGGCTGAGGCATCCGGGCGTTCGAAATAGCCGAGCAGGGAAGCAAGATTGTCCGGCGCTTCCACACGCAGACGTTGCGCCGTCGCCGACTTTGCAAAAAGCGCCTGCCCATCGGCAAGCGAACGGGATCGAAGCAACGCCGCGATCTCGCGGATCGGTGCGAGGTTGTCGGGGGCGCGGGCAAACGACCAGGCCGGGCGTACCAGGATGAGGCCCTTGACGCGTTCGGGATGTGTTTTTGCCAGATGCAGCGCGATGGCTGCGCCCATGGAGATGCCGCCGGCGATGAACCGCCCTATCCCCTTTTCGTCTGCAGCGGCGACGACGTCGGCTGCAAACATCGCAATCGAGAAGGGGCGTCGCGTGCCAAGCGTCGAGCTGCCATGCCCGCGGCACTCAGTGGTGATCCGCCGCCAGTCGAGCCCCTGAGGGAGAGCCTGTGCGACCTGCGCCTCGCTGCCTCCGAGCCCGTGTTGAAAGACCAAGGCGTTGCCTGTCCCGCAGTCGTGCACTGAAAGGTCGGTATCGTCTCGTCTGAAGGTGATGTGCGTCTTCATCGGATCAGATCCGAAAGGAATCTGGCGACGGCGGGTGCTTCCACTGCCGCGAGGCCGTGCGTGACGAGCGGACCGTCGAAACCGGTCACGCGCAGACCGTCGATAAAGGCAGGGAAATCTACGATGCCCTGACCCGCTGTCGCGAAGCGGCCATCGGCATGGCGGTCCTTCGCATGGGCCATCGTCACATGACCAGCCGAGATATCGATCGCCCTTTCGACGATGTCGGACACTTCGGCTGGCGTCGCCCGCTCGAAGAGATTTGCCGGATCGAGCACGATGCGCAGGCGCTTCGAACCCATCTCTCCGATCAGCCGCATTGCATCAGCGGCAGACGTGACGATGTTTGCTTGTTCCGGCTCGATGCCAAGAGCGATATCGTGCCGCTCGGCGAACCCCAGCGCCTTTTCCATTTCGGACGCCATATCGGCCCAGGCAGATGGAAGCGCATTGTCCGGATGATACATCCATTGATCCTGGGCATTGCGGCTGCCGGTGCAAAGCGTCACCAGCGGGATCTGCAAGGCCGCTGCTGTTTCGATCACTATCTTGAGTTGTTTAGACCCCATATCGCGTACGGATTTGTCCGGGTGGGCCATGTTATAGGTGCCTGAAAGGGCAGCGATCGAAACACCGGTTTCTCTGGATGCCGCCCGGATCGCGGCGATCGTTTCCGGTGCCACTGCATCCGGCATCGACGGCAGGCCGACACAGGCGAGATTGAACTGCGTCGTCGCAAAGCCGCTTTCACGCACGGCCGACAGCACTCGCTGGGGATCGGTGCCGGGGAAGGTCTTTGCAAAGATGCCGAGCTGCATCAGACCGATCCCGTGACGGTTGCGAGTTCCACACGTTCGCCCGTTTCTACCGAGCGGGCGATGGCGACCATGGCGCGGATGGAGGCGATGCCGTCCTCGATATCGGCACCGCGCATCGGTGCGCCGTTCAGCACGGTATCGGCAAGCCCTTCCAGCTGCCTGCGGAAGAAGTGCCCATCGGCTCCCAGCGGCTTGCGGGTCGTGGCGTCCTTCTCGTGGAAGATCTCGACCTCACTCGCCCTGAGGTACCAGGGATTGAAGGTCTTGGCGATCACTGAACCATTTTCGCCATAGAGGTGGAAGCCCTCATGCCAGTCCATGCGGACCGCGACCGTCAGATCGAGATGACCGAGCGCGCCGTTGGCGAACTCGGTTTCCACGAACCAGCAATAGGCGTTGGCGCGCTCGAGAAGGCGGGCTCGGAGCGCGACGATCCCGCCACACAGGAAACGGGCGGTATCGACGAGATGCGAGCCATGCGCCAGCATGAAATACTGGCGCAGGTCAGCCTTGGGATTTCCGGCCGGTTTTCTGGCGAACTTGCTGGTGATCGGCAGTGGCTGGACCGCGTCGGTATTTGTGTAGCGGTGGGTGGAGTCGCAGTACCAGGCTTTCAGCGCGAAAATCTCGCCGATATCGTCACGGACAAAATCCCGCGCAGCCTCCAGCGCTGGGTCGAAACGCTTCATGTGACCGACCTGCAGCACCTTGCCGGATCGCTTGACGGCGTCGGCGAGCGCCTGGCCTTCCTCGATCGTCACACCCGTGGGCTTCTCGCAGAGCACATGTTTCCCAGCATCGAGCGCCTTGATCGACATCGGCACGTGATAGGCGTCTGATGTGGCGATGATGACGGCTTCAAGCTCTGGATCGGCAAGCATTGCGTCATAATCGGCATACATCTTCTGAGGCTCATATGTCGCGCCCATGCGCGCAAGCAGGTCGGGCGCTGCGTCACAAATTGCATAAAGGTCGGCATTCCTGGCCTTCGCGCAGGATTCGAGATGGGCGAACTGTGCGATCGGGCCGCAGCCGAGCACGCCCACACGCAGCCGACGGTCTTCCTTGCGGATCATGACTTCTTCCTCAGGCGCCGTAGCGGCGCATCGTTTCACGGTTCGTCCTGACGGCAGTCGCAGGGTCAGCGGCGGCTGTGTCCGATTCCTCTTCCAGTACCAGCCAGCCATTGAAGCGCGGCCCCGCAGCGACGATGTCGATCACGGCGGGCGTATCGCAGACCCCCTTGCCAAGCATGGCCCATTTGCCGTTCGCATCGACATCCTTCAGATGCAGATAGCGGATGCGGTCCTGATAGGTCCGCAGCGTATCGATCACATCCCCATGGCCGCGCAGGATATGGCCGGTATCCGGCACCCAGCCGACCAGGTTCTTGTCGATAAGCGAGAAGATCCGGTCATAATCGGCACGGTCGAACAGAAGCGTGTTGTGGTGCGAACTGGGATGCAGGGCGATATCCACGCCCGAAGCTTTGCCCAGTTCGCCAGCCCGATTGTAGAACTCCGCGGCGATCTCGAATTTCGCCTTCCGTGGTCCTTCGGAGACCACTGTCGCCGAGCCGATCGAAACGAGGGCGCTGGAAAAGACGGCCGCGAAATCGATCCAGCGCTGTGTGGTCCTGAGGTCGTTCTCGATCTCTTCCTTGACGGTGAAGCCGCTTTTCGAGCCCATCGCGAAAGCCACCAGCGTCAGGCCATGTTTCTGAAGGCTCGCGGCGAAATCATTGGGACTATCTGCGTAGTGGCCGATCATCGTGTCGGTAATCTCGATGCCCGCATAGCCGCCCTCGGCAATGGCTTCCAGCAGTTCGTCCGGACCGCCATTCCAGTTTTTCCCGAGCATTTCCCACGTGAATGTCTGGCAGCCAACTTTCAGGTCTTTGCTACTCATGCCAATTCCTTGATATCGTCCGGCGTCAGGCTTTCGATCATATGCCGCTGAACCGGGATGATCGGCGCCGTTGGCATGATGGGTGAGACGGGGGGCGAAACCCCACGCTCTGAAAGTGAGATCTGATGTGTCCACCATGCCAGCAGAGATCGCCTGGCGCCGCTGTTGAAACCCAAAACCACAAAGAGCAAGATGTTCACTGAAAAAGCACTGCCCCGCGATTCTCCTCCCCGCGCTCGCTAAGCGACGTTCGTTGCCCGTCTCAATTTAGTAACGTCTACCTCCCTGGCGAGCCACGCACTGCTGCCGGGTCTCTATTTCCGCATGTTTTATAAAAAATTATCGCGCGTCAAGAAATAAAATGTTTCTATGGCGACTGTTCGTGGCAGCGATGCCCATCGATAGTCGAAATTATCGGAATTGGCGGGAGGCCAATTAATGAAAGCATATTCCGGAACCAGGCTGGGCATCGGCGTTATCGGCTGCGGCAATATCTCGATGACCTATCTGCGCAACGCTGCCCTGTTTGCCGGAGTAGAATTGAGGGCATGTGCCGACATCTCATCCGACATGTCGGCGCTGAGGGCGAAGGAATACGGCATCCGGGCAATGGAGGTCGATGCGCTGTTGGCCGACCCCGAAGTCGACCTTGTCGTGAACCTCACGATCCCGGCCGTCCATTTCGACGTGACGATGTCGGCGCTTTCTGCGGGCAAGCACGTCTTCACCGAAAAGCCGCTCGCCACGTCGGCTGCCGAGGGCCGCAAGCTTGTGGCCGAAGCCAGAAGTCGCGGTCGTTTGTTGGGTTCCGCTCCCGATACATTCCTCGGCGCTGCCGGCCGCCGTGCGCGAAGCCTGATGGATGCAGGTGCGATTGGCCGCCCGGTCAGCGGCACCGCCTTCATGTTTGGCCGCGGAATGGAGCATTGGCACCCCAATCCGCAATTCTACTATCAGCCCGGCGGCGGCCCGCTCTTTGACATGGGCCCCTATTATCTGACGATGCTCGTCAATCTGCTCGGCCCGGTGAAAAGCGTCATGGCGATGGCGACGAAAGGCCAAGAAGAGCGGTTGATTACCGCTGACGGCCCCTTCAAGAACACCACGTTCAAGGTCGGGACGCCGACCAGCGTGCTCTCGCTTCTCGAGTTTCAGTCGGGTGCGACGGTGAATTTCGGTGCGTCGTGGGATGTCTTTCGACACTCCAATCATCCGATCGAATTGCACGGCACGGAAGGTTCGTTGCGCTTGCCCGATCCTGATACCTTCGGCGGAACAGTTTCGCTTTCCGAGCGCGGTGCCGAATGGAAGAATTTCAAAAGCGAGGGGGAGCTGTATGGCGCGCCGAACTGGCCGTATAACGCTCCCGACCGCGCCAATTATCGCATGCTGGGCGTTGCCGATCTCGTCCGCGCGCTTGGCGAGGGCAGGGCGCCGCGCGCCTCCGGCGATTTAGCGCTTCATGTTCTCGAGATCATGGAAGCGACCCTGGCATCCAGCGAGAGCCGGAGCGCGGTTGCGGTTGCGGGCACAGTTGCGCGACCACCGTTGCTCGACGAAGATGAGGCCCGCAGCCTGCTTGCTTGAGGTGAAGCGATGAAACATCGAGTGGATCCCGGCGCCGCGCATGTCCTGGCACTCGGTCGCGCCGCCAACCAGTCACCCTTTGAACTTGGGACAGCGAACGAGGCGCGCGCTGCCTATGACGCCGGTTGCCCGACATTGCAAGGCGATCGCGAACTGGTTGCCGCCATCGAGGACAGGACAATCGTTGGGACGGGTGGCCCGATCCCGCTCCGGATCTATCGCGGCGTGGGTGCTCCGATCGCGGATGCGCCGGCGCTTCTCTACCTTCATGGCGGCGGCTGGGTTGTCGGCACGCTTGAATCGCATGACGAGATTTGCCGGTGGTTTGCAAATATCGGTGCCTGTATTGTATTTTGCCCCGACTATCGGCTGGCGCCGGAGCACAAGTTCCCGGCGGGCTTGGAGGACTGCGTATCGGCTCTTGCCCATGTGGTGGAGCAGGCAAGTTGGCTTGGTATCGACCCTGACCGGATCGCGGTCGCGGGCGATAGCGCCGGCGGCAACCTGGCCGCAGTCTTATCACTTCTGTCGCGAGATGGCGCTGCGCGGAAAATCTCGGCGCAACTTCTGCTCTATCCGAACACCGATGCCCGACAGACAGCCGACAGCTATGTCAGGTTTTCGGAAGGATACGGTTTGACCACCTCGACGATGCGTTGGTTCCGGGATCATTACGTCCGCGATGCGGCTGATATCGTTGATTGGCGCGTCTCTCCCCTGATCGTCGACAATGTCGCGGGTGTGCCGCCGGCCTTCATCGCGATTGCGGGCCATGATATCCTCGCAGACGAAGGGGAGGCCTATGCCCGCCGGCTTGCCGAGGCGGGTATCCCCGTAATTCTGCGGCGTTGGCAGGATCAGATTCATGGCTTCGTTTCCATGGGGCGGCACATTCCGGCGGCGCGGCGGGCGGTGGAAGAGGCAGTTGCCGGATGGCGCAGCCTTGTCGATCACGCCGACTGACGCATCACCAATGTACCGTCGAATATGATTTTTCGGGCAATGACCTGTGCGGAATCATCGGAATCGTCCAGCATGGAAAGCAGCGTGTCGACGCTGCTGCGCGCCATGGCCGTGAAGTCCTGTGCCATTGTCGTCAATGGCGGGCAAGTATAGCGGCTGAGGGGGTGGTCGTCATGGGCGGCGATGCGAAGATCACTATCGCTCCTGCGGCCGACGCGTAGGCCGCGCGCATGGGCGGCTGCCATCGCGCCGAAGGCGAGGCGATCGTTCGCGCAAAGAATTGTCGTGCCCGGGAGCGTACCAGCCGTGATCAGTGCATCGGTCTGCTCATACCCCATCTGTTCGAAATTCCAGCTGTAACTCTCAGTGTCGCCAAACACGACCGGTTCAAATCCGAGCGACTCCATCGTGGCGATATAGCTTGCCAGCCGCTCCCCGGAATTGTGATTGACATGCGGAATGTCGAAATATGTAGGCGGCTCGCCCGATCGACAAAGATAGTCGACAATTGTCGCAACGCTTTGGGCGTTGTTGTTGCCAATGAACGGCGTGTTGCCTTCGATGAACGTATCGAAGTAGACAATGGGAATGCTCTCCCGAAGTTTTTCGAAGATGCCAGGCTCGGAAGCGAGGCCTAGAGGTGCGATGATCGCGCCAGCAGCCTTCAATGACAACAGCGTGTTCACAGCCTCGGCTTCAAGATCTGGCAAGCCGTGGGACGAGATTACGATTGGCCAGTAACCTTCGCCGCGAACGAGTAATTCTAGACGGTTGACCATTTCGGCATAGAATGGATCCGTTATGACAGGCACGAGAATGCCAATGTTCCGCGTCCTCTTGCGATTGAGGTTGCGGGCATAGAGATTGGGACGGTAGTCGGATGCCGACAGCGCGTCCTCGATGCGTTTGCGCGTCATCGGCTTTACGCTGCTCGGGCTATCGAAATACCTCGAAAGCGTTGGACGAGAAACGCCGCAGGACCGTGCGAAATCGTCCATGGTTTTGATCGTCATCTTATCCATTGGCAATTCTGGTTGCACTGCGCCAAGCAACGTCTGCGTCAGCTGATGTCGCAAAGGCAGTCAGTGTGAGGGCTTTCAAACTGCGTTTGTAGCCTGACAATATCGCATGCGCAAAATTTTTTGTTACACAAAGCACAATCGGCAGCGTAGTCGCCGCCCTCTATACATAGCGCACTTCGACTCCCAGCTTGTCCAATCGACTGCGAATCCCATGCGGCATGCCCGTATCGGTAATAATCAAATCGACCCGTGAAAGCGAAAATGCCTTGGATGAGGCGCCAATATCCCACTTGCTGGAATCCGCCACAAGGATCACGCGCCTCGCCATGCGCACCAGATTTCGTTTGGTCCGTGCAATGTCTTCCGAGACATCGACGACATCGAATGAGTGATCGATTGCATGAGCGCTGAGAAACGCCTGGTGGGCAACGAGACCGCCCACGGCCTTGTCTGAATCCGAGACAATCGTGCTGACAGTGCTGGGAAAGACTCGACCGCCTATCATGTGCACGTCCAAGCCTGGCCGATACATCAGATGCTGCGCAATATTCATGGCGGTTGTGGCCACCACGACATTGTTGACCGGCGGCATTTGCATGGCCACCTGCAGCAGCGTCGAGCCGCTGTCAAACACCACGGACTGGTTGTCGATGATCTGGCGTGCCGCCATCTGAGCGATGCGTCGTTTGGCATCGAAATTGCGGTTCATACGTTCTTCGAAGGCTGCCGCGGGCGAACTGGCCGGCAAAGCTATCGCACCGCCATGTGTCTTAATGAGCAGCTTCTTGGCATCCAGAATTTCCAGGTCGGATCGGATGGTCACTTCGGACACGCCGAAATTTTCCGCCAGCTGGCTGGTGCGCGCTTGGCCGGTCCGCTGAAGTTCCAGCATAATCTGATGTCGCCGTTGTTCTGCAAGCATGTTTGATCCCGAATTGGCTTCCGAACAGGTTGCGGTGCCGATCTTTCGAAAATCGAAAATACGTGGCCGACCGTACTGTTCAAAGGACGAGCGAAAGGCCGAAGTTGGCATACGTTAGCGCGCGAAATCGTAAACTTAAATTAAAACGAAAGAAATCGAAATATTGAATATTCGTTTACTTTCGAGTTAGGGTCTCCCGCGAAATCGAACCTTATAAAGGACAGCATTGATATGGGCCTTGGAACCAAAATTCGCCTGTCACGGCTGTTTTCTCATCCGTCGGGGCATTTATTCGGTGGCGCCGTCGACCACTTCGTTGGCTATGGCAACGTCCGCGAGGGCGGTCTTGCGGATCTGCCGGGCGCCCTGAAGCGGGTGATGGCCGGAGAGCCGGACTATATCAGCATTCAGCCGGGGGCGGCGCGTCACTTGTGGCCGGCCTATGCCGGCAAGGCGGCGCTGGTAATTCAAGCCGGCTGCTTTACGCCGGACGATCGAATCCGTCAGTTGATCGCGACCCCTGAGGATGCGGTGCGCTACGGTGCCGATGCTTTGGCCGTTGCCATTCCGGTGCGCGGCAATACCGAAGGCGAATACATTCGCTGGCTTACCGATACGGTCAACGCCGCTGCTCGCTTTGAAATGCCGGTCGTTGCGCATGTCTATCCCCGCGACTATTCAGACGGCGGCAAGATCGTATTCACCCCCGACGAAATCGCCTATGCCGTGCGGATCGGGTTTGAAACCGGCGTCGACGTGATCAAGGTCGGATACACCGGAGACTTCGCTTCATTCCAAGAGACTGTCGCCACTTGCCCGGTTCCCATCGTTATCGCGGGCGGTCCGAAGGCGGATAATCTGCTCGGAGCCCTGACACAGACCTCCGATGCCTTGCGCGCGGGGGCAAAGGGTGCAGTGGTGGGGCGAAACCTTTGGGGGCACGGCGACACGACGATGGCGGCGCGCGCCTTCAAGCTGGTCATTCACGGTGGTATGGCGCCGCAAGAGGCGCTCGCGGCCGCGGGCGGTTGACAGGTGACACGCAACCTTCAGGTTCTGGGCTTTGGGGCCGTGGCGATCGACGATATCATCTATGTCGACCGACCGCTGAGTGCCGGCAAAGGGAAGGTGATAAATCGCACTCAGGACCACGGCGGCAATGTAGCGACGGCCCTTGTTGCGGTCGCAAAGCTCGGAGGGCGGGCCGGTTTCATCGGCTGGTTGAATGATCAACCCCTCGCCGATGTCAGCGCCCGCGAGCTTGAGCGGCACGGAGTCGATATATCCTTTGCGCCGCGTCGCCCAGATGCCAGGCCCATACGTTCGGTGATCACGGTCGGACCTGAAGGCGACAGGTTTATCGCCTATGACGATGATGTGCCGCACGGAACCTCCGAGGCGCTGACCGATAGCACCCTTGCGCAAGCCCAGGTGCTGTTGATCGACGGCTATGCCGTCAACGCCGATATGGTTGTTGCGCGCGCCCGTAAGCTGGGCTTGGCGGTGGTGGCAGACATTGAATGGGCGATCGGGCCTGCAACCGAACGATTAATGAGCTTATCCAATCACCTGGTATTGCCGCTGAAATTCGCGCAGACTTATTCTTGCGAAACCGACCCGACGTTGATCCTGCGCAAGCTGTGGTCTGATGACCGTACTGCAGTCGTCCTGACCGACGGCGAACGAGGATCTTATATCAAGCAGACGGGAGATGACGTTTTGTGGCATGTCCCGGCCTATAAGGTCAAAGCGGTCGACACGACCGGCGCCGGAGATTGCTTTCACGGCGCCTATGCCTTTGCCCTTGCACAGGGAAAGCAGCCTGTCGCCTGCGCCGTTTACGCAACTGCCGCAGCGGCGATTTCCGTGACCGGCCCGGGTGGCCGTATGGCTCTGCCAGATCAAAGCGCCTGTCTCGCGTGGATGGCGAAGGATAATGCGCCCGTGCCCAGACCGATTGCGCCGCCAGACTGAGAGTTCACTAGACTGGTGCCCTGGATATCGGAACAGCGCTGCGCAGAGACGGTTCGGTTCGATCTGCGGTCGCGCCGGGAGGGCTGTCCGGAGGATTGGATGGCGGTGATAGTAGGGAGGAAGTGCCGTGGCTGTTGTTGTACTGGACAAGATTTGCAAGACCTTCGGAACGAAATTCCACGCAATCAAGGATCTTAGCCTGACGATAAATGATGGCGAGTTCCTTATCCTCGTAGGCCCTTCGGGATGCGGAAAATCGACGGCGTTGCGCATGATCGCGGGGCTGGAGGAGATTAGCAGCGGAACCCTGAGCATCGGTGGGGAGAATGTCGAGGATCTCGCGCCGAAGGATCGGGATATAGCGATGGTCTTCCAGAACTATGCCCTGTATCCGCATATGACAGTGTTCGACAACATTGCCTTCTCGATGAAGCTTGCGGGGAAAAGCAAGGAGGAGCGCACGAAGCGGGTCCATGAAATAGCAAAGACGCTTCAGTTGCATACGCTGCTCGAGAGCAAACCGGCGGCGCTGTCCGGCGGCCAACGCCAGCGGGTCGCCATGGGACGCGCAATGGTGCGGGAACCGGCGGCCTTTCTCATGGACGAGCCCCTGTCAAATCTCGACGCCAAGCTGCGCGTGCAAATGCGGGCCGAAATCGTCAGCCTGCAAAGACAGCTGGGCGTGACGACAATCTATGTGACGCACGATCAGACCGAAGCCTTGACCATGGGCGACCGGGTTGCGGTCTTGAAGGGCGGCGTCCTTCAGCAGGTCGACACGCCAAAGACATTGTATAGTCGGCCAGTCAATGCCTTCGTCGCGGGTTTCATCGGCTCACCGTCCATGAACCTGTTCGAAGGCCGTTTGCAGAACGGCAGGATCAATCTTCCCACCTTTTCGATACCGGTGCCGACGACCGCATTCGAGCGCTCTCCCGGTTTGACGACGTGCGAGGGCAAGACGATCATCTTCGGCATCCGCCCAGAAGACCTTTACGACAGCAGCCTGGAATCCGGATCACGCTACGCGACGATTCCGGCAGCTGTAAGATCGATCGAGGAATTGGGCTCCGAACTGATCGTTCATTTGAATATCGAAGCGGTGCGTATCGACTCCGGCGACCCCGATGCCGTCGAGGACTTAAGCGGTGCAGCAAACGCCGTAGCGAAATTCGAAGCCGTCAGCTCGGTCCAGCCGGGCGCAATGATTGATCTGGCGATCGATGCGGCCAAGTTACACTTCTTCGACCCACAAACGCATTTGGCAATCTAGCATGATCCGCGATAGCGGACCTGATTGGTGGGCAGCCCCAAGACCGCATGCTTGCTTTGATGCTCACAACTGTTGCCGCCAAGCTCTTCGCTCTTCGCTCTTCGCTCTTCGCTCAGCGGCTTGGCGTGTCCCGTATAGAGAGCCCTAGATTTCACGCCGTCTTGAAACCCTGTGACTTTGCAGCCGGAGGTCGGGTCCTTCTGTGCTGCTCGATGGTAACCCGAGCGCATCTGATCGCAATCAGCTGGTCGAAGGCATTTTTGCGAGGTCTATGGCGCGCACGGTCCCGCTGAACCCCGCTTTTCTTCGATCAACGAGCCTTTCATTTGTTTTCCTTTGGGCGGGGTGGCTTTCATTTGTTTACGAAAGTAAAGAAATAATGCGACACGAGGAAGGTGTAGGTTAGAAAAAAAGCGTCTCGGGTTCCATGGACAAAGCCTAGAGTATTCAATGCCTTGCTGGCTTTTTGTTCCTCCCTGGGGCCCGCCAGCTTTTTCCGATGACAGTTCTTCATTGACAGCTAGACCCCGAAAGGAACCTACTTTGGTCTCGATCGGGAGGATCGAGCAAAATATCGTTTCTATGGGAGGGAAACATGAACGTCAGAAGATATATCATGGCGGCTCAGTCCGCTGTGGCGGTCTGGGCACTATGCGCCACCTGCGCCTTTGCTCAGACCAATCTAGAGTTCATTCAATGGTGGGAGCCCGAAATGCCCGCCGGTGCTCTGCGCAGCATCATGGACGATTTCGAGGCCGCAAACCCCGGCATCAAAGTGACGCTCGTCAGCGGCCCCTATTCCGCCACCCATGATCAGATCGTCGTTGGTGCCGCGTCGGGGACACTCAGCGATGTCGTTGGCCTCGACGGAGCATGGGTCAACGGCTTGGCAAAGCAGGGCGCAATCGCTTCGATGGACAGCCTGATGGCTGACGCCAAATATGATCAGAGCCAGATCGCCGACATTGTCAAGGTCAACGGGCAAAGCGTCATGTTCCCGCTTGCCTCGTTCGTCTACCCGGTCTTCGTCAATCTCGATATGGCAAAGGCCGCCGGCATCGACAAGGCGCCGACGAACCGGACAGAATTCGCCGATGCGGCGAAGAAGATGACCAATGCGGACAAGAACCAATACGGTTGGGTGCTACCGCTTTCGTTGCAAAATCCCGGCGGCATCCAGAATGACGTGATGTCCTGGGTCTGGGCATCCGGAGCATCCATGCTGAAGGATGGCAAGCCCGATCTGGAAAACGCCTCCGTGGTCGGGACACTTGAATATATCAAGTCGCTGCAGGACGCCGGCGTCATCGCGCCTGGTATTTTTGCCAAGAAGGAACAGGACAAGGTCGAAGAATTCGTCAATGGCCGCGTGGGTATGATGATCGATTCACTCGCTCACATCAATCTCATCCGCCAGCGAAACCCCAATCTCAAGTTCGGCATCTCCGCCCTTCCAGCTGTCGACGGTTATACCGGCAAACGCGGACTGCCGTATGCTTCCTGGGGTATCGGCATCAGCGACAAAAGCGAACACAAGGCAGAAGCCTGGAAGCTCGTTGAATATTTGATGAGCCCCGAAGTGAACAGCCGTCTCGTGTCGGTCGCCAATGCCTTCCCGGGAAATATCCACGCCAAACCCGATTTCTCGAAATCGGACCCGCTGTTTGAAGAAGCCTTCAAGATATTTCAAAGTGGGAAGCTGGCCAACGAATTCGTCGGCCTGCCGGTGGCCGAAGATCTCATGCGGCAGATGAACGTTGAAGTTCAAAAAATGTTCGACGGTCAGCAAACCGCGAAGGAGGCGGCCGCCAACACACAAAAGCAGTGGTTGGTCGAGTTCGACAAGTAAGGACGCCACCGACAATCATCTGCAGCGTGATAGAGATTATCGCGCTGCAGCTGCATCAGGACGAATTGATGCGTTTCACGATAGGCGGAAATCACATCTCATGAGCCTCGCCACAGAAACTATGATCCGGACGCAAGCAAAAACGCGCAAGCGTAGCATGCTGTCTTACAAAACGAGAAAGAGGCTTGTTCCCTTCTTCTATGTTGCCCCGGCGACGTTTCTGTTCTGCCTTCTGATGCTGTTTCCCATGATCACCGTCCTGCGCTATTCGCTGATGGACGGCGCGATCACGAAAAAGGACGCGGCTTTCGTCGGATTGCAGAACTATGTGACGATCTTCAAAGATCCGGTTTTCTGGCAGTCGGTCGGGCAGACACTCTACTTCACGGTGATGAGCGTCATCTTCCATCTTCTGATCGGTCTGGCCTTCGCCCTTTTGCTAAACAGCCAACGTGTCGATCCGTTGATCAGAAGCATCCTGCGGGTTCTCTACATTATGCCGTGGCTCTTCACAGCCGTGATCATCGCCATCATCTGGCGACTGCTCCTGGATCCCAATGGGGTCATCAACAGCATCCTGATGACGCTGCATATCATTAACTTCAAGGTCGAGTGGTTCTCTTCGACGAAAACCGCGCTGCACGCCTTGACCTTTGCGAATATCTGGGCGGGATATCCGCTCTATATGGTGAGCCTTCTCGCTGGTCTTCAGGGCATCCCCAAGGATCTCTACGAGGCCGCCGGCATTGATGGTGCTAACGAATTCCAGAAATTCCGCTACATCACGATCCCGCAACTGATGCCGATTATCATCAGCATTGCCTTGCTGGATTTCATCTGGACAATGCAGGTCTTTCCCCTCGTATGGATGACGACGGGAGGCGGTCCGATCTACGCGACCGAGGTGCTTAGCACCTACACCTACAAACTTGCGTTTTCGAGTTACGAATTCTCCCGCGCGTCGGCGAGCGCAATCTTCATTCTGATCATCTCGATGGGCGCCACATACTTCTACATCAAACATCAGAAGGCCAGGTGACCGGCAATGGCAAAGCGTTCTCTCAGTCGCACCATATTACCGACCCTGCTGACATATCTCGGGCTCGCGGTTGGTCTGGTCTTCGCGGGCTTTCCGATACTGTGGATGTTTTTCACTTCTTTGAAGTCAAACACCGAGATCTTTGCCCTGCCGCCGCGGCTCCTGCCCGACCATTTCACGAACGTCGCCTACCTGTCGATCTTCAACGACCCAGCGAAGATTCGTTTCTTCCTCAACAGCTATCTCGTCGCGGGAGTGGTAACACTTCTGACGTTGCTGATCGCCATTCTGACGGCCTATGGCTTCAGCCGGTATTCATTTCGGTTCAAGAATACGCTGAACGTGTTCATCATCAGTACGCAGACCGTCCCGCCGATCACGCTTTTGATCCCGTATTTCGGGATGGTGGTCGCCTTCGGCATTTTCAACACCTATTTTGCGCTGATTTTGACGTACATGGTCTTCACCCTGCCTTATGCGATCCTTCTGATGACCGGCTATCTCAATACCCTGCCAAGGGAGCTTGATGAGGCGGTGCTTGTCGATGGCGGGTCAAGTTGGACGGCGCTGTGGCGTGTGATCATCCCACTGTCAGTGCCTGGCATCGTCGCGACCGCGGTCTATACGTTTCTGTTGGCATGGAACGAATTCCTCTTTGCTCTGACTTTGACGAAGTCGATGGATATGCGGACTGTTCCCATTGGGATCGAGTTGCTTATGGGCCAGCATGCCTTCGAATGGAACGAGATGATGGCGATGAGCGTGCTAGGATCGCTCCCGCTTTTGCTCCTGTATCTGATCGCCCAGCGCTACTTCCTTGCGGGCATGGCAGCTGGGTCGGTAAAGAGCTAGCAGGCGTGCAGCCGGGCGGGAGCGATGTTTCACTGTTATGTGAATCGGCATGGGGTCCCGGTGCCGGTCGAAGATGAAACAATTGGTTTTGCTGAGCTGACGGGGGTCATCGCACGACGCCTATTCACAACGACCGCTTGATGGCGTGATTCTCAGGCGGAAGGATGACGGTTCGGTTTGAGTGCGGTATCGACGGCCGGTGATAGCGCTGCCCGAAAAAACCTCGCCGTCTTAAACATCGTCAATCAAACCGAGTGGGCAGCCGCGCTGCCCCACGTGTTGTTTTAATCTCCGACCGGACGCTCGCGCATGTCAGCGTGTTGAGTTCCGTTGTGATCTGAAACGCTTTTCCGTTCCGGACGAATCATGGGGTACCGCCAAATGGCAGACGGGGTGAATTTCGAATGGAGTTCCACATGATTGCGCTTCACCGAGCGAGACATCTGACCTAGTTGGAACAATTACGCAGCGGTTTCAAAACCAACATTCCCGTCAGGCCCGCGGCGCCCGTCCTGCGACCGCCCCAGCCGCAATGGTCAGGACGAATTCGTCGAGTTCGCGTCCTAGCCGATCAGACGGCAAGCCGACGAAGCGCGCTTCCAGGCTGATGCTGATCACCCCATGCACCGCCCCGAACAACGTGCGAGCACGAATCGCTCTATCCTCTGCAGGCATGTCCGGCTGCAGTTCCGCGAGGGGCTCAGCGATCACGTCCATCAGGAACAGATGTTCATCGAGATGCCACTGGGGCGTCGGACTGCCTTCGGGCGGATAGTGATCGAACAGGGCTTTCCACAGATTGCGATGGGCAAGCGCAAACCTAAGATATCCCTGTGCCAAATTGCGCAGTCGATCGGCCGGGGTGCGGTTCTTGACTTCGGTGAGAGCCAGCGATTCCTCCAGAGCTTTAAGCGTTGAGGAGTTGACCTGGATAATGAGCTCATTGAGGTCAGCAAAGACCGTATAAAGACCTCCCAACGCACAACCGGCATCCTGCGTGACGTCGCGTGCACGCAAGTTTGCTAGCCCTTCGTTGGCTATCCTGTTGCGTGCGGCGTCGATTAACCGGGCCCTCAGGTCCTCGCGTTTTTCTTCTCTTCGACTGGCCATTAACCACCCCAATTTGATTCGTGAACGTTGTTCAAAAAAAGCTTGAACAACGTTCACGGTTGTGACAAAACAACTTCGTGAACAACGTTCATAAATGGGAGATTCGAAATGTTCAACTTAATTGTCACACTGCTGCGGGGCAGGGCGCATGAGGCCGAACGTGCTTTTGCCGACCGTAACGCCATGCCTCTGCTCAGTCAGCAAACTCGCGATGCGGCCCGCGCCATCCAGTCTGCCCGCCGCGCAGTGGCGGTGGCAATTGCACAAAATGAGCAGGAAAGGAGCCAACACACCATGATCCTGTCCCGGATCGCTGATCTCGAAACACGCACTCTTGTCGCATTGGAAAAAGGCAGCGAGGGTCTTGCCCGCGAAGCGGCCGACGCGATCGCCTATCTCGAAGCCGAGCGGGATGCGTCGGAAAAAGCCCAAGCCCAGTTCACAACGACGATTGCCAAGCTGAAGGGGATCGTGCGTGCCGCAGAAGCGCGATTGCAGGATCTGCAGCGCGGCGAGCGGCTGGCCCGTGCAACGGAACAAGCCCAGAAACTTGATCTCGCGGCTACCGGATCTGGTCTTGCTACACTCGACGAGGCTGAGGAGACCCTTGCGCGCCTTCGCGCTCGCCAAAGCCAGAACGATACGATTGCCTCCGTGCTTAAGGAGATGGACAGCGCGCCTCGCTCTGCCGGGATGATCGAGAAGCTTGCCAATGCCGGCTGCGGTGCGCCGTTGCGGTCATCCTCTGACGATGTGTTGGCGAGGCTCCGCACTCGTATCAACAACGCTGCCTGAAACGCACTTCACTTAACAGAAGGACCGCGACGATGAACGACAGTTTTCAGAAGCATTCCTCCAGCTGGGTCAGCTTTTCATACATCTCCTTCGGCACGGCAGCTTTCATGCTTGCAGCCGGCCTTTACATGATGCCGCTCGACCTCTGGGGCAAAGGCTATCTCGCCATGGGCATACTGATGCTGGTGCAAACGACGGTTAACATCACCAAGACGCTGCGCGATAACGCTGAGTCGGAGAAGTTGATCCGCAAGATCGAGGACGCCAAGACTGAAAAGCTCCTCGTCAACTTCAATCGTGGCAACGAAAGCTAAGACTTCTTAACCACACCACAGAGTTGTTTCTGCCTGCAACTTTTGCGTAACAGCTCTGTGGCTTTCTCTTGCGATCTAACAGGGAAAGAGCCATGCACGGCAATCTTATGACATCGAGGAAGTTCGCTCCGTTATTCTGGACGCAGTTTCTCTCGGCCTTCAACGATAATTTCCTGAAGCAGACGCTGATCTTCCTGATCCTTGCGCAGATGGCTGCCGAGGGGGCTTGGCTCGTGACGCTCGCTGGCGGAATTTTTATCATTCCGTTCCTGCTGCTTTCGGCGCTGGGCGGCGAGCTTGCCGACAAATATGACAAGGCGCAGATGGCCGAAATCCTCAAGCGTTGCGAGATCGCAGTCGCGGCGATCTCCGTCATTGGTATCGCGCTGTCGTCGATCTGGGTCCTTATGCTGGCTCTTTTCGGATTCGGGGTCATCTCGTCGCTCTTCGGCCCGATAAAGTACGGCATTCTTCCCGATCATCTCGAACGCAAGGACTTGCCAAAGGCCAACGCCTGGATCGAGGGCGGCACCTTCATCGCCATCTTGACGGGCACGATCGTTGCAGCGCTTGCCTTCACGAATGGCGAGAATGTCTGGGTGTTCGGACCGATGATGATGGGGCTTTCGGTGCTTTGCTGGTTCGCCGCTCGCATGATCCCTGCGACCGGTTCAAAAGCGCCCGATCTCGTTATCGACAGGAATGTCTTCCGCTCAAGCGTCACACTCGTCAATGAACTGCGCGAAGACAAGCGAGTCTGGCGCTCGGCGCTCATGAATTGCTGGTTCTGGTTCGTGGGCGCATTCGTCATGTCGATGCTGCCCTTCATGGTTACGGAAATCCTTGGTGGTTCGGAGATCGTCGTCCCCGCCTATCTTGCCGTTTTCGCGATCTCCATTGCGGTCGGTTCAGCGATCGCCGGCTGGATGTCGGCAGGCCGCGTCGTCTTGCTGCCGGCGCCAGTCGGCACCGTCATAGTTGCCCTCTTCGGAATAGATCTCGCTTGGAATCTGTGGGGGCTGCAGTCCGCCTCTCATGCTGAAACCATCACCGCCTTCTTTGCCGGCGCAAAGACCATGCGTGTGGCGATCGATCTCGCCGGTATGGCCATTGGGGGCGCATTCATGGCCGTGCCGACGTTCGCGGCGATGCAGGCCTGGGCAAACGAAGCCCGCCGTGCCCGTGTGATCGGAGCTGCGAACGTTTTGTCCGCGTTATTTATCACAACCGGGCTTGCGCTGGTCGCGATCTTGCAAGCCGTCGGTGTCTCCGTTCCGATGATCATTCTAGGTCTTTCGCTCATCAATGTCGGCGTTGCCTGGATGATGTTGAAGACGCTGCCCACCAATCCGTTCCGTGATTTCATTTCCATATTGTTCCGTGCCTTCCTGCGCCTTGAGGTGGAAGGTTTGGAGAACATCAAGAAGGCTGGTCGGGCACCGATCATCGCGCTCAATCATGTGAGCTTTCTTGATGGAGCTCTGGCGCTTGCAATAACTGAGGAAGAGCCTGTTTTCGCCGTCGATTACAAGATAGCTCAGGCTTGGTGGGTTCGTCCTTTCCTGAAGATGTGCAAATTCCTTCCGCTCGATCCGACGAAGCCGATGGCGACACGTTCGCTCATCAAGATTGTCAACGAGGGCAATGCGATCGGCATCTTTCCCGAGGGCCGCCTGACGGTGACCGGGACGCTGATGAAGGTCTACGACGGCGCGGCTATGGTTGCCGACAAGACAGGATCGATGATCGTGCCCGTCCGTATCGACGGGCTTGAGAAGAGCTACTTCTCGCGCCTTTCGGCTGGCCAAGTTCGCCGTCGCCTCTTTCCTAAGGTCAAAGTGACGATCCTCGAGCCGGTGAAGCTCGACGTTCCCGCAGACATTAAGGGCCGCAAGCGCCGGATCGCCGCAGGCGCGGCCCTGTACCAGGTCATGTCGATGTTGATGTTCCGTACGACGAACACCAATCTGACGATCCTGGACCGTATCATCGAGACGGCTTTGGAAGGAGGTGGGGGAAAACTTGCAGTCGAGGATCCGATTAGCGGCCAGCTCTCCTATGCCAAGCTTCTCACCGGCGCGGCGGTTCTGGGTGCCAAGTTCAAGGCGTTGTTCCCCGATGAACAGACGCTTGGCGTCCTGCTTCCAAACGCCAATGGCACTGCTGCGACTGTTCTCGCTGTGATGTCAGCGGGCAAGGTTCCGGCGATGCTGAATTTCACCGCCGGCGCCGCCAATATCTTGTCAGCGTGCAGGGCGGCAGAGGTAAAGCAGGTACTTTCCTCACGTGCCTTCGTCGAGCAGGGCAAGCTTCGTCCCGTGTTTACCGAGCTCGAAAAAGAGATGAAGATCGTCTGGCTCGACGAACTGCGCACGACAGTTACCATCGTAGACAAAGTTCGGGGCTTCCTCAACAGGTACACGCCGCTGGTCAAGCGCAAGGCCGATGATGCCGCCGTGATCCTGTTCACATCTGGTTCGGAGGGAACGCCGAAGGGTGTTGTTCTCACCCATCGCAATATTCTGTCAAACGCCGCCCAGGCGGCCTCGCGCATCGACTTCCATTCCGGGGATAAAGTCTTCAATATCTTGCCGGTGTTTCATTCATTTGGCCTGACGGCGGGGACCGTTCTGCCATTGGTCTCGGGCGTTCCGGTATATTTCTATCCGTCGCCACTTCACTACCGCATCGTGCCGGAACTGATCTACACTTCCAACGCGACCATCATTTTCGGGACCGATACTTTCCTGAACGGCTATGCCCGAACTGCGCACCCTTATGACTTCCGATCGATCCGATACATCTTTTCGGGTGCCGAGCCCGTCAAACCATCGACCCGCGAGACCTATATGGAGAAGTTCGGCCTGCGTATCCTTGAAGGCTACGGTGTTACTGAGACGGCACCCGTGATCTCCCTCAATACGCCAATGTTCAACCGCTCAGGCACCGTCGGCAAGATCATGCCCGGCATGCAGTGGAAGCTCGAGCCGGTTCCGGGTATCGATGAGGGTGGTCGCCTTTTCATCCGCGGCGCCAATGTCATGGCCGGCTATCTCCGCGCTGAGAACCCTGGCGTGATCGAGTCGCTCCCTGATGGCTGGCATGACACGGGCGACATTGTCACAATCGACGATGATGGCTTCGTCAGGATCCGTGGCCGTGCCAAGCGCTTCGCCAAGATCGGCGGCGAGATGATTTCGCTCGCTGCCGTCGAGGCGCTTGCCGGCCAGTTGTGGGCCGGGGCCCTTTCGGTCGTTTCATCTATTCCGGATGCAAAGAAGGGTGAGCGACTGGTGCTGCTGACAGATGCGCCAAACGCTACTCGCGCTGAATTCGCGGCCTTTGCCAAATCCAGGGGAGCGATGGATATGATGGTTCCGGCGGAAATCAAAATCGGCAAAGTGCCAGTGCTGGGTTCGGGAAAGGTGGATTTTGTCGCAGCGAGCAAGATTGTCCAAAATTTGGAGCCATCGCAGCACGCCGCGTGAAGCCTCACACAAGGCGTGTAAAAATTGCTGCTTCAGCATGCAAGGAATTGTAGGGGTGGGCGCTATGCAAAGCGGATTTTTCCGCTGATGGTCCTATTTGCGTAAGCGATGGGGTGGACGCCCCCAAGTCGACGGCATCCGACGTGCCAGAATGGTTGCGTTGGAGCCGTGAAAGAGGGAAGCGTCCATGGAAGAGATTTGCATAATCGGCGGGGATCTGGCGAAGAGAACCATCCAGGTCCATGCAGGCGAGGCAGATGGCGCGGCGATTTTTCACCGGAAGGTCTCGAGTGGCAAGCTGCTGCAATTCTTGCCATCCATCGAACCCTGCACGGTCGCGATGGAGGCTTGCGCCGGCAGCCATCAATGGGGTCGCGATTTCGCAAAGCTTGGGCACGACGTCAAATTGATCGCGCCGATCTATGTCACAGTTAGCGCTCGCACCCTTCCTCAAGGATCGCCGCCCTCACGGAGAGCGGCGATAAATGAATCGTCTTGGGCGTCAGGCCGGCAGTTGGAAGATCCAGTTCGCGATCAGGACTATCGCCAGACCGCCGGCAAGTGCGACATAGGGAAGGATGCCCGCCTTTTTCGTGCCAAGGTCCTGACCCGTCAGGCCCAGATCGTCCATCGCTCCTGCAGGGAATTTGCCGCCGTCCCGCACATAATGGCGATAGGCAAAGACCGGGAGGATGACGGCGGCGAAGGCGAAGCCGACCCAAAGTGCGTTGGCATAACCCCAGACCTTTGCGCCGGCGCCTAGGAAGAGGGCATTGACGAAGGCGAGAACCGTGTTAAGGCCGATCAGCCAGCTCGGCGCCTTCCAGGGACGTTCGATGTGGCCGGAATCCATGCGATGGATCCAACCGGAGTTAAGGTTGAGGAAGTTGAAGATAATGTAGCCGACATTCGAGACGGCGAGCACGAAGAAGTAGCCGCCGACATCCGATGCGATCGCCAGAAGGAAGAGGTTGAAGGCGAAGTCCGTCCACATGGCACGGGTCGGCGCGCCGTTCTCATTCACATGGTCGAGGTATTTCGGCAGCCAGCCGTCTTTGGCGCCCTGATAGAGCGTGCGTGAGGATCCCGCCATCGCCGTCATGATCGCCAGGAAGAGTGCCATGATCATCAGGACGACGAGAAGCTGGGTGATAATGCGGCCCGCGCCGATCAACCCACCGAGGGCTTCCGCTACACCGGTACCGTCGATGATTCCAGGTGCCAGCATGCCGGCATGGCCGAGCACACCCTGGAAGGCGAAGGGCACGAGGAAGAAGAACAAGCAGCATGCCAGTCCGGAATAGAAGATCGCCTTGAAAGTATCGGTCTTCGGGTTCTTCAGTTCCCGGGTATAGCAGACGGCCGTTTCGAAGCCGTAAGTAGACCAAGCGGCGATATAGAGGCCGCCAAGGAAGAGTGTCCAGCCGCCGTTGCTCCATGTACCGTCCGCGTCTGAATATGCTGCCGTCGGTGGAAGGAGGCCTGTGACGTTCGCAGCAACGATCTGACCGCTGAGGATAGGGTAGATGCCGATCAAAAGCAGCGGCACGAGCACAATGATCGCCAGCCACTTCTGCACGCTTGCGGTTTCCGAGATGCCGCGATGCTGGATGGCGAAGATGATCAGCATCAGGATGCCGCCGATGAAGAAAGTGGCGTTGATGTTGGCGGTAGCGAGGAACGGAATGCCGAAGCTTGCGAGTGACCAATTGCGGACCGCCGGCGTCAGCGCCGCTACCGCATCCGTGCTCAGCAAGGCTTTGATGGCATCGTCCGGCGCCGTGCCGGCATGGGCTGTTATGTATTCTGCGACGCGCGGGCTATCGGCCGTGATTGAAGCGGCATGCGCGGCAATCCAGTCGAGGGCTGCTTGCGAGTCAGCTGCCGGAATCGGAAAAAATGCATTGAGAATATAACCGGCGGCGATGGCGCAACCGAGCGAAAGCACCGGCGACCAGGCAAACCAGTTGCACCAGACCGAAAGCGGCGCAATGAACTTCGAATATCGCAGCCAGGCGGTCGCGCCATAAACGGAGGCGCCGCCGGATTTATTGCCGAACATGCCGGCAATCTCTGCATAGGTGAAGGATTGCAGGAAGCCCATGATCATGGAAATGATCCATACGACAAAGGCGAGCTTGCCTGTCGTGCCTGCAATGCCGCCGATGGAGAAAAGGACGAGCGGCGGCACTCCCGCAGCCACCCAGAATGCACCCTTCCAGTCGAGGGCACGTATAAGCTTACCTTCGGTGCCGGCCGAAATCCCGGCGTCCACTACGTCTGTCATTGCTGAAGTTCCCCATTCGATTGTTCCGGACGTCTCTTCGTGCGTCTCCCTGAACGTGCCTCTCCCGGTATTTCCGGGGCCAGCCTGGTTTTTGGCGATCCGCGTTCCCGCACGGATTCTGAGCTTTGACCCTTGATGCATAGTGAAGATATTTTCTTTTTAGTCAATATGGGTTTACTTTCCGACGGCATTTTGTAACGTTGTTTGGCGGGCGAAAGCGTGCTTCCAACCCCATGAGGGTCAAATGCGAGATCTCCATCCGGCGATGACCGGGGTGCGGCCGGCGTCCCCGAGCATCGTCCGCTATCCGGGCATTCAAGCGCTGCCGCAGGGCACGGAGCGCTACCGCGTCAAGGGCGGCGGCTCGTTGGTCGTGCGCGTCGAGGTCGGTGACAACGTGACCGTCACCGACATGGAAGGCGGTCAGCCTTGTGAGCTTTCCTTCGTCGATGAGGCTGGGCGCTTCTTGTCGGTAGGTCTCGGAGCGACGTTCACCAATGCCGCCGAGGGACTGAAGGCCATCCTTTCGACGGGGGAAGACAGCGCTATCCGTACCCGCGCTGCGCTTGCCCGTCGCGGCGCTGATCTTGCGGCGGCCGGCGCGCTACATCTCTTCGGAGCGGCAGCGACGCCGGGAAGCTCCGCGGAATTCACCATCGCCCTGAAAGGTCTCTTGATTATCGCTGCTCCCGCAGGCGTGATGTTACCGGAGGCGCAGGATACGGCGACGCCGATCGAGATTAGGATCAGGCGGAGCCAGCTCATTCACGATTATTCCTCGGCCTTGCCCGAGCCGATGGCCGATCCGATCGAGGATATCCGCGTCAAGGCGGCAACAGCCTCAGCCTATTTCGTCCGCGCTGGCGAATTCATTCAGATCATCGACGTCTATGGGCGGCAATGCACGGATTTTCAGGCTTTCGCCGCCCGCAAGGTGGATAAAGGCCTCGATCTGGCCCTGGATTCGACGGTCACCCGCACCCTGCTCGGCCGCAGCTACCCGATGCCCGGCCTGCCGTCAAAGGCGTTCGATCGCGATTTCGAACCTCTCGTGGAGATCGTCCAGGACACGGTCGGTCGTCACGACGCCTTCGCAACCGCCTGCAACTCTCGCTATTATGACGATATGGGCTATCCCGGCCACGTCAATTGCACAGACAACTTCAACGCCGCGTTGGCGCCTTACGGGATTGCGCCTCGCAAGGGCTGGGAAGCGCTCAACTATTTCTACAATACAAACATCGATCACAATAACCAGCTGTACCTCGACGAGCCTTGGTCGCGCCCGGGCGATTATGTGATGATGCGGGCGCTGACCGATCTCGTCTGCGTCTCCTCCTCATGTCCAGACGATATCGATGCCGCGAACGGCTGGGATCCGACGGACATCCATGTCCGAACCTTTTCCGGAAAAGAGAAATTCTCACGAGCGGTAGCCTATCGCATGACACCTGACTCCGACGCTGAACTGACGCGCGAAACGGCCTTCCACCCACGCCTTTCTGCACTCACGAGGGATTACGCGGAATATCGCGGCTACTGGCTGCCGAACCGCTTTTCCTCCGAAGGCCCCGTCGAAGAATATTGGGCCTGCCGGGAGAGGGCAGTCGTCATCGACCTCTCGCCGCTGCGAAAATTCGAAGTGACCGGTCCCGATGCCGAGGAACTGCTGCAATATTGCCTGACGCGCGACGTGCGTAAGCTGTCGACCGGACAGGTCGTCTATTCGGCCATGTGCTACGAAAACGGTGGCATGATCGATGACGGTACGCTTTTCCGTCTTGGCGACAAAAACTTCCGCTGGATCGGTGGTGATGATGCAAGCGGCATCTGGCTGCGCGAGCAAGCGGAAAAGAAAGGCTTTAAGGCCTGGGTCCGCTCCTCAACCGACCAGATGCACAATATCGCTGTGCAGGGACCGAAGAGCCGCAACATCCTGAAGGAAATCCTCTGGACGGCGCCGCGCCAGCCGGCGATCGGCGAACTCGAGTGGTTCCGGTTCACGGTTGGGCGCATCGGGGACTTCGAAGGCGCGCCTGTCGTCGTCTCGCGCACCGGCTATACGGGCGAGCTCGGTTACGAGATCTTCTGTCATCCGAAGGACGCGCTTAAAGTGTTTGACGCGGTTTGGAAGGCAGGTGAGCCGCATGGCTTGAAGCCTATGGGTCTCGAAGCGTTGGACATGGTGCGCATCGAGGCGGGGCTGATATTCGCCCATCATGAGTTCACCGACCAAACCGATCCATTCGAGGCCGGCATTAGTTTCACCGTGCCGCTGAAATCCAAGGCGGATGATTTCATCGGCCGCGAAGCGCTGATTCGGCGCAAGGAGCATCCGCGTCATCTGCTGGTTGGGCTCGACGTGCAGGCCAATGAGGCGGTTGGCCATGGAGATTGCGTTCACATCGGCCGCGCTCAGGTGGGTGTGATCACCAGCGCTACCCGCTCACCAATCCTCGGCAAGACCATCGCTCTCGCCCGTATCGACGTCACGCATGCGTCTGTTGGAACGGCGGTGGAACTCGGCAAGCTGGACGGCCACCAGAAACGCTTGCCGGCGGTCATAGTACCGCTCTCGCATTATGATCCTCAGAAGACGCGGCCGCGCTCTTAAGCTTCAGCTCGACTTGAGCTGGGCGTTCGAGATAGCGCGGGCGGCCTCCTCAGAGGCGTTGGCAAGCGCGCGCATTTCGGCTGCAAGCACGGCAAAGCCCGACCCTGCCATACCGGCACGTGCCGCCTCGATGCCGGCATTGACGGCAAGCAGTTTCAAGTAGCGCAGTGATTGCAGGATCTCATTGGTTTTCGACGCCGTGACGCGCATATCTGCCGTTTGCTCGTCGATCCGCTGGTAAAGGGACTCAATGTTTATGATGCTGCCTTCGAGGTAGAGCAATTCGCCTTTTTCGTCCCAAACACCGCCGCCGGTTTCCGTCACCCAGATGAAATTCCCGTCCCGATGGCGGATCCGGTACTCCATCGTCCAGTCGGTACGCCGTTCGAGCGCCAGGCCGACGACCTGGTCCATGATCGGCACATCCTCCTCACACATGATGGAGGTGAAGGTCCGCGTCCGGTTGCCGATGATCTCGTCAGCGGGATGGCCGAAGATGCGCTCGATGCCGTTCGTCATCTCCAGCATAGTGTAGTTTTCGTCGGCACGGCAGCGGTAGAGAAATCCGCTCATGCGGCTAAGAATGCTCGTTTGAAAATCCATCATGGCCCGGTTCGAAGTGAGTGCAGGTGAAATTGCTTCGTCTCATTTCAAAAACCCACGAAAGGGGTCGTGATGAACGACCTTTTCGCGGTTAAGGGAGGACTTGGAATGCGTCAGTTGCGCAGATACTCTTCCATCGAATCGTCGAGAGCTTCAACCCAGGGCGTATGGTGCCTCGGCGACATATTTCCGGTCATCAGTGATCGATAGGCGTGATCACGAAAGCCCATGATACTTTCCGCCTTATGGTGTTCCCATTCCATGAAGGTTCTATTCGTGCCTTCGATGTCGAAGCTCGGGTAGTCGGTCTCGGCGAGCAACTCCTTCACGTAGTCTCCCTGATACCAGATCATCTGCTCGGCATCTTCGAGCATCTCCTCGCGGGCACGCCACATGTCGAAATTCGCCTTCAGTTCTGCTTCCGGCGGCAGCTTGATGCGGCCCATCATGACGTCGCGCGCCCACCAGGCTTGTACGTCGAACATGTTGAAGGTGTAAAATTGGTCCTGCATGCCGATGTAGAAGAGCTGTGGGTTCTTGTCGAAAACAACGCCCTTGTAGAGGCCGTCTGCCCAGAGCCGGTTAGCAGTCTTCAGTCGTAATTCGTCCGGCAGAAAGGGAAAGTGGTGCTGGTAGCCGGTGCAGAGGATCAGCGCATCGACTTCCTTCATGGAGCCGTCGAGAAAATGCGCAGTCTTGTTTTCGAGCCGGGTCAAGAGCGGCCGCTCCTCGAAATTCTCCGGCCAATTGAAGCCCATAGGCTTCGACCGGTAGCTCGTCGTTACCGACCTGGCGCCGTATTTCCAGCATTGCGAACCAATATCCTCGGCCGAATAGCTACGGCCGACGATAAGGATGTCCTTGCCCTTGAATTCCAGCGCGTCACGAAAGTCGTGCGCATGTAAAACACGGCCGTTAAAGGTCCTGACACCCTCAAAATAGGGAACGTTCGGCGTCGAGAAATGACCGGTCGCAACCACGACATAATCGAATTCCTCGTCATACATGCGGTCCTCGATGCGGTTGTGGGCCGTCACCGTGAATTTCTTCGTCTCCTCGTCGAAGCGCACCATGCGCACGGGCGTGCTGAAGCGCACCCAATGGCGGACATTCGCCTTTTCGACACGGCCCTTGATGTAATCCCAAAGCACCGCGCGTGGAGGATAGGAGGCGATTGGTTTGCCGAAATGCTCCTCAAAGGAATAATCGGCGAATTCCAGGCACTCCTTCGGTCCGTTCGACCAGAGGTAACGATACATGCTTCCGTGGACCGGCTCGCCATATTCGTCAAGCCCCGTGCGCCAGGTGTAATTCCAAAGCCCGCCCCAATCTGCCTGCTTTTCATAGCAGACGATCTCCGGGATTTCAGCCCCGTTCTGGGCAGCCGATTGGAAGGCGCGCAACTGTGCCAGTCCGGAGGGACCGGCGCCGATAACGGCAACTTTTGTCATGAAGCATTCCCCTCTTGGTATATTGCATTGCTTCGGCGCATCGTTGCGCGTTAATCCGGGAAGATGCCGGGGCTGGTGGGCGCCCCGTCATCATATTTCGCAAGCCAGTTGATCGTGTCCTCGCGGTAGCGGGTGAGCCCCTTGTAATCGATGAGTTCCGGTGGCAGGGTTCTCAGCACGCGTGGCATGCGTCGCGCCCATTTCGGCACGGTGACCAGCTCGCCCATGCTCATGAGGTAGCAGCGGATGACAAAGAGGATGGCGTTCGAACGCGGCAGGCGCCACAGGCTCTGCAGCTCGACGCGCAGATGTACCTTCTCGCCAACATTCTCTGGTGTTACGGTCGTGCGATCCGGCCCCCATTTGTGGTAGTTTTCTGGGCTGGTATCAAGCCGTGGATTGATCGTCATCGTCCAGTTGAAGCGGCGCGTCGGTTTGCCCTGCTGCAGATTCAGGAGGAATTTTAATGCGCGGTCGAAGACGCCGATCTGGTGGGCGAGTGGCACGGGTCCGTGCCACTCCATGAAATTCATGCCGATGTCGAAATCGAGCGACCAGTCGGCCTGGGTCGTCACCATCCCTGCGTCCATCCAAAGATTGCCGTCGCGCTGGTCTACGATGCAGAAATCACCCTGCGCCTGCCGCGTGATATATTCGAAGGGCTCGTATGGCAGCGTCGAGGCATCGCCGAAGGTGAAAGTGTCGTCGATGCCGAGCGGCCGGTTGATCCAGCGCCACTCGTCGCCATTCCTCGTGAGGGAGAAGTGCTCGGGATAGCCAGCTGCCTGCTCTTCCATCAGAAGCTCGAGCGTATCCCACTGCGCACTCATCATATGGGGGAGGGCCTGATAGCGGAGCGGATCCTCCTTCAGCACCAGCGTCCGGTCATGCATCTCGGCGACATAGTGCTCATCGACGTCGATCAGGTTTTCGAAGACGGTCCCCGGTCTGCCGCGCACGTGCGGCTCCATGTTGACGGAATACATGTACTCGTCGCGATCGAAGGGGAACGGGAAACGGCTGATGTTCTCCGGGCTGTTCCGGTAGCTGAAATCGTCGCGGAAACTTTCCTGCTTGAAGGCGATTGCCATGTCCGTTCTCCTTGTTCCGCTTTCAGGGCCGCTAGAGGTCGAGATGCAGCGTTTTCCCCTCGAAGCGGGAGACGCAGATCATCACCTTGCGGCCGGCCGCTTTTTCCTCATCGTTCAGATAGACGTCGTGATGCAGCAGCTTGCCATCGCAGGTGACGACCCCCGTCTCGCACTGACCACAGGCACCACCTCGACAGAGGAAAGACGCATCGACGCCCGCCGCTTCGATGGCCTCCAACATGCTTTCGTGATGGCCAACCCTCACGGTCTTGCCGGAGCGCACGAGCTCGACGGTGAAGGGCTTGCCCGGCAACGAGGAAAGGAAGCGCTCCGAATGCAGGTTCTGCTCCGGCCAGCCGGCCTCGATCCCGGCCCTTAAAACGCCGTCGATCATCCCCGATGGGCCGCAGACGTAAAGATGCGTGCCGAGCGGCTGGCTGTCGAGCAGACGGCCGAGCGGTATCGTTATGCCTTCGGCGTCGCAATAGATCTTGATCCGTTGCGAGCCGTAGCGCTCTGCCAGTTCCTTCCAATAGGCACCGCGATCGCGCGTGCGCACGGCATAATGCAGCTCGAAATTGGCGCCTTCGCGGGTGAACTGCTCCATCATGGCGATGAAGGGGGTGATGCCGATACCGCCGGCGATCAGCAGATGCTTGCGGGCCCGCCAATCCGGCTGGAAAAGGTTGACCGGATAGCTGACGTTCAGCTCGTCGCCTTCCTTGACCCTCTCATGCATGAAGGTGGAGCCGCCGCGCGAATCCTCGACATGCAGCACACTGATCTCATAGGCCGCGCAATCATGCGGCGGCGACATCAGCGAATAGGCGTTGCGACGCACATGGCCGTCATCATTCATCGCGACAATGATATGCGCACCGCCTGAGAAATATGGCATCGGCTTACCGTCCAGCCGCTCGAAGCGGAAGCGCTTGATGCGCTCGGCAACCGGCGTCACCTTCGTCACGCGGACGGGAACTTCAGTACCACCACTCAAAGGAACAACTCCTCTGGATCTGGCGCGCTGCCCGGCTCTTCCGCATCGATGTTGACGCCCTGAAAGGCACCGAGCCGTCGCGAATAATGATCACGCACGAGAAGCGTCAGTCCGCAATGGCTGCAGGTGAAGGGGCTCGCAGTCACGTCGTCAGTGATCCCTTTGCAATGCACGCACTGGACACGCCGCGCCAGCGAGCCGCGATGTTCGGTGATGATCGAGGCGTAATCCATGCCATGTTCGAGCCCCACCGTCATTGCCTGCCCGATGAAACCTTCCGTTCCAGCGATATAGAGGCGAATGCCCATGTGGGCGGTTGCCAGCAATCCCTTCAGCCGGAAGAGGAGCGTCGCAATCGTCGGCGCCGTCCAGAAGACATCTGTGCCAAGGCCGAGTAGCGTCGTGTCATGGCCTTTGCCCTTCGACCCGCACGCGACATAGAGGATTTCGCTCCGTGACAGGATCGTTTCGTCGAAGGCCCGTTTCTGGTCGATGAGCGCGGTCGCACCCTCACCTTCGAGCGCGAAGATATGCCGCTTGGCATGCGGCTCGATGGTCAGACCTTTGTAGACCGGACGGCTCTTGATGCCTGCAACGAGCATGGCGCGCTCCCTAACCTAAGGCGGTCCGCTTCTTCTTTTCCGGATCGTCAAAGGGAAGCGTATGCGCGCTGGCCATGGCCTTCACGCTCTTGCCGCGCACTTCGAGCTTCGTGTCATGAACAGCCTTGTCGACATCGAGGCGAGCGATCGCCATAGATTTCTTCGTCAGCGACGAATAGCTCGGGCAGGTGATGACGCCGACCTTTTTGCCGTCGGCCCAGACCTCATCGCCGAGATCGGCCGGGCGATCGGCATCGATCAGCATGCCGAAGATCTTGAAACGTTCCTTGCCTTTGAGGCGCGCGTGCTCCTCGGCACCGCGGAAGCCGGTCTTGCCGGGACTGACGGTGAAATCGAGGCCAAGTTCCCAGAGGCTGTCGCCGGGGGGCTGATCGGCAAAGGGATACATCTGCGAATTGTCATAGGGATAGAAGAGCAGATAGCTTTCGACCCGAAGCATGTCGAGCACGCTGAAGCAGCAGGGAATAATGCCCATATCCTTGCCCTCTTCGACGACCCGGTCCCAGACCATGACAGCATCCTGGCCGCGCACGAAGATCTCGTAGCCGCGCTCACCGGTATAGCCGGTGCGCGAGATCATTACCGGAGCGCCGAAGAGCGTCGCTTGCAGGTGATGGAAATATTTGAGGTCGCGGATGCCGGGCACATATTTGGCGAGGTAGTCGACCGCCAAAGGTCCCTGGAGCGAGAGATCATGTAGATCGTCGTCGAAGAGCACCGCACAATTGCGGCCAGCCGCCTGCTTGACGACCTCCTCGTGACCGGACCCGGACCCATGCACCAGCATCCAGGAATTCGGGCCTGTGCGGTAGACGATGCAATCGTCGGTGAAATGGCCGCGATCATTTAGCATCGTGGCATAGACCGAGCGACCAGGATAGATCTTCGTCATGTCGCGGGTGGTGACGTAGTCAAGCACAGCGATGGCATGGGGGCCGACCAGATGCGCCTTCTTCAAGCCGGAGACATCCATGATGCCCGCCTTGGTGCGGACGGCGACGTGCTCTTCCGAAATGTCCTTCTCATAAGTCCAGGCGGTTCCCATTCCGCTCCAGTCCTCAAGCTTCGATCCGAGAGCGCGATGCCGATCCGCCAAGGCGGAGAAACGCCAAGATAAAGCCATTCTCGTTCCCTCTTATTTCTTCTACGGAATATTTGTTTCCTGACTATATTCGTCTTTTGCGTCGTGGCAAGCCTGCCTGAGCACGGATTCCTTCAAATCTTCAGCGGCGTCTGCCCCCGGCGCGTTGGGCGGCGATGACGATGTTGGCAATCCGACGCCGCCAGGAACCGGGATGATGGTGCTTGCGACGGTTGAGGGAATTCCTCGACGGTGAGCTCACCGCCGAGCCCGGGCCTCGCCCTTGTCCGGTGCGCCAATAGAGTTGATGCTGGCGTCGACAACCGCGGCGACCGGCTTGACTCGTAGCTGCTAGGGCTTGCCCGGAAGACCGGATTTCGTTCGCGTTCGGAAAAGGACCAGCGGGTCTTTGTGGTCAACTTGCAAGAATAGTTTGTTCTTTTGGAGCAATCTATCCCGTCTTGCCCCGCTGGGGATAACAGATGATTGAGAGGTAGCGGCTCGGCAGTTTGACCAGCACTTCCGGCCCGTGCGGCGCATCGGCGTCAAAGAACAGGCTGTCGCCCGGCTGCATCGGAAAAAGCTGGTCGCCGTGGCGATAGACGACTTCGCCTTCCAGCATGTAGAGAAATTCCATGCCCTCATGCTGAAAGGTCGGGAAGACGTCGGAATCGGCCGTCAGCGTGATGAGATAGGGTTCGACGATGACGCCGCTGGAATTGTTGTCGATATGTCCGAGCAGATTATATTGATGTCCCGCCCGCGTGCCGCGCCGCTCGAGCTCGATGCCTTGGCCGGCTTTGACGAAGACGGCATTATGCGGCTCCTCGTAACGCCGGAAGAAGGCGGTGAGGGGCACGCCGAGGGCGCGGGAAAGCGATTGCAGCGTCGTGAGCGATGCCGAAATATTGCCGTTTTCGATCTTCGAGAGCATGCCGAGCGAAATACCGGTTGCGGCGGCAAGATCGGTGACCGTGATGCCGAGCCTCTTGCGATAGGCGCGAACCTCGTGGCCGATCGCCATTTCGAGGTTGTTTTCCTTCGGTTCGCGGACAGCATGCGGATCCTGGGAAAGAGCGATCCGGTTCCCGTGCGGCTGCTCCGCTTGGCTCAATTTGTCATCGGGCTTGGCCTTCATGCACCGTCCTTTCGCGTTTTCCTCTCCCCGGAAATCCTATCGCCGTAGTGAAATTTTCTCAACCGTGAAGAAAGTCAGGATCTGCGGATATGGCTGGCGCCATACCAATGGAGTGCGATAGGCGGCGCTGACATGCTGTTTAACTTCTGTGCTTCGCCATGGAACGATCGAGATGGAGCGGGCAGCAGTCGATGCGATAGGCGGCGCGGGCCGGCGCGTAGCGCGTGGCCGAGAATTTGAGAGCACGTTCGACCTCGGCAAAATCACCACGAACACCTGCTTCGATGGCAACGCACTTGATTAGGCGGCGTCCCCCTTGCCTCTCGTGGCGCGGCGAAGAGACGGCCATGGGTAATCGTCGCGTGCTTCAGCCAGGTATTGATCCGCAAGCCGTATTCCCGGATGGTTTCAGCCATCGTGGGCGGGCTCTGCGTCGGCGGTCTCGCCCTCATCACGCTCGCCGTCCTGTCTTCGAGCCACTCTGCCTGCTGATCGGCTTTAGCGCCTATTACACCGCGGCGGCGGAAGATCTACCTATCGCCGCCCTCCCACTTCGTCGACATGATAGAGCAGATCGGCAGGATCCTCGTATACCCGGATCGCTCCAGCATCCCGGAGTTCCTCGCGACCGTAGCCTCCACTCAACAACCCGACGCCGAGCGCCCTGCAACGGGTAGCCGCCAGCATGTCCCAGATACTGTCCCCGACAACAATGGATTTTTCGATCGCAACCCCTAAGGCCTCGGCCGCAGCGACAAATAGATCCGGATCCGGCTTGGCATATTTCACCTGATCGCGTGTGATCACGGGAAACGATCCCGGATCGACGCCAAGTGCCGCTAGATTGACTGCGGCCGTCTCCATACGGCCGCTTGTTGCAATCGCGTAGGGGATATTCTCACTCGAAAGCCATTGAAGCAGTTCGCTCGCCCCAGGCAGCGGTTTTATTTGCGCTCCCAGTCGGCGATACGCGGCCGCATGAAGCTGACGCAACCGTTCGTTCTTCTCGTCAGTAATCTCGATCCCGGTTTCTCGAAGCAACTGATTGGTGAATAGTCCCCCGCTCATCCCGATCTTTCTATGGATCCGCCAGATGGATAGTTCGATGCTCTCGGCCTCGAGTGCTTCTTTCCAGGCCAGGACGTGTTGGTAAACGCTGTCGACTAGAGTGCCGTCGAGATCGAAAAGGAAAGCGTGTTCTATCCGCATTTTCCATACCTCTTCCATTGTTCTTGTTCGATTCGAGCCGTGAACTTAGATGGACAGACTCGATTGTTCGGCAAGCGCCGATAAATTGGCAAGAGTCGCGGGGCTTCTTGTCGCCACGGACACCCGATTGCGCCGGCGCCACTAGATTCAGCCCCATTCGCCGCAGAGAAGCGGCACGATGGCGCTCGATCCTTTGCGGTTGTTTCGAAGTCAGTTAGTCTCTCTACATGAGGACACCGATCAAACGAGACGATCTCGAAAGCGCGAGAAGCGACCTTCTTGCAACGGCGGTTGGCTGGTTCAAGAGAGAGCAGGACGTCGTGGGTATTTTCCTGGGAGGGTCGGTCGCTGCTGGAAGCGCCGACGCCTATTCCGATATCGACTTGCGCATAGTCGTGCAACCCGAGCACCATTTGCACTATGTGGAGAGGCGCAGGGAAATTCCAACGCAGTGGCCGGGTTTTCTCTTCAACGAATGGCTTCCCAACACGCAGCATTGCGTGTCGCATTTTCAGCCATTCGGGAAGATCGACATCTTTTATTATGATGCCGCCAAGCTGACACCTTCGCCCTGGTATCGGCTGCCGATCAGGATTTTGCACGACCCCAGAGGCATCGTTACCGATCTCGTGAAGCGATCGGAAGAGCTGCCGTTCTTGGTCGGAGAGAGCGACGTGGACCTTTCAATTAGCAAGGGCTTGGCGGCGGCTCATGAGACATATCGGCGGGCGAAGCGTGGCGAGCTGTTTTACGCGCAGACGCTCTTGGACGAACTGCGTCACCACGTGATGCAGGCCGACGATTGGCTGCATGATCGAACTCCTGAGACGACAGTGATGGCGAAGTTCGACAATCGAGCGAGTGGGGAGGTACTTAGCAGTCTCGCGATGTCCTATTGCCCATGCCTAGACGAGGCGATTTTGGCGGCATTGTCCTCGCTCGCTCGCGCCTATCGCAATCAGGTGCTGGCGCTGCATGAGAAGTTTCAACTTTCCCGACCGCTGAGAAATGATGTCGCGGCTCTTGATATGGTCGCGTAACTGCATCCGCTTTAGAGCACTGCAGGCCCGCGTTCGTGCTCTATCGGACCATCAAACACTTTCACGGTCCCGTTCGGACTTAATTATGTGGATGAGAGGAACCTCGGCAGATACTGCTGAAATGATCCGCAATAGCGCTTTCGGCGTCATCTCATCGATGTTCAGTGCGCTAGAGCGTCCAGTCCTCCCAACTTTGGACTTCGCCAGCTTTATCCTCGCGGCAAATCGTTTCCAGCGCTAACGAGGCACGACTAGAGTGCCGTTGTTTATGCCGCAGGATTGAGTTGAATTCCGCCTATCACAAGGTGATGCCGAGCACGCTCTGGAACACGCAATCGCTGTTCTCGCTCGGGATAACGGCGATTGTTCTTTCGATCATCGGTGTCTTCACTGCCAATCGCATTACCCGGCCGCTGCGAGGGCTTGCCTCGGCCGCCGAGGCTCTTGGGCGGGGCGAGACCGTGGAGAAGCTGCCCGAATCCGGGCCCGACGACATCCGCCAGACAGCGGAGGCGTTCAATCGGATGCAGTCGCGGCTGCATCGTTTCGTTGAGGATCGGATGCGCATGCTTGCGGCGATCAGCCATGACCTGCGCACGCCGCTGACATCCTTGCGTCTGCGCGCCGAATTCGTTTCGGATCCCGACGTACAGCAACGCATGCTGGCGACGATTGACGAAATCCAGACGATGACGGAGGCGACGCTTGCCTTTGCACGAGGGGAGGCGACCGTCGAGGAAACCAGGACGATCGAGCTCAACGCGCTTGTTGGAAGCCTTTGTGACGACCTTGCGGAACTAGGGCAGAACGTGGAATTTTCCGAAGGCGCGAAGATCAACTATCGCTGCCGCCCCGAAGGCCTGCGCCGGGCCATCCGCAACTTGGTCGAAAACGCGGTCCGCTACGGCGGCGAGGCCAGGGTCCATCTCTTTCATACGCCTACGACGATCGACATCGTCGTCGAGGACGACGGCCCCGGCATTCCCGAAAACGCAACCGAACAGGTGTTCGCGCCCTTCTTCCGCCTCGAGCAGTCGCGCAGCCGCGAGACTGGCGGCGTCGGGCTGGGGCTTTCGATCGCCCGAGCCATCGTCCGCCACCACGGTGGAGATATCGTACTTTCCCAGAATCGGCCGGCGCAGAAGTGGCCGGGGTTGCGGGCGTCTGTCTCTCTGCCCAATGTGATGTCTGGTTGAAGTCGATGGGTAAGGTAGCAGTTGCCGCCGAAGTTTACGCCAGTCGATGACTGTATCTCATTTGACGTGTGCTACCCGCCGGCCTTAAGCCCGTGCCGTCTTTAGCTCGCTGATAGCCGCTTCGTTGTCTTCGCATCGAAAAGATGCACTTTCGTGAGATCGGTTTTACGGCGATGACATCGCCTGCTCGCAGGTCAAGCCGCTCTCGAACGTGCCCATTGAGTCTCGGCGCCTGGAGGTTCGATCACCGAACCTTGGCGCTTGTTTCTCCCTGATTGGCCAGGCGGTCTGGACGGATGCCATAGATGACTTCTTTTCCTCTCGCCATCGACACATTCCCAGAACCGGCAGCCTGCGCCTCCATCGGCAACGAATTCGAGTGGTCCCGAAGCGCTGATCGTTCCTTGATGAAGTTCATACCAGGCGAACCGACGAAACCGGCAACGAACAGGTTGGCTGGTCGGTCATAGAGCTCGAGCGGCGATCCAATCTGTTCGACGTAACCATCTCGCATTACAACGATCCGGTCGGCCGTCGTCATCGGAATGACGGGTCTTTAGTTCAAATCCTGTCAAGGCAATATCATGATCCTATGGCAGCTGAGAGCCGGTCACAGCGACGTAAAGTGCATAGAGCGAGCGGGTGGCCGCGATGAACAGCCGGTTGCGTTTGGGCCCGCCGAAGGTGAGGTTCGCGACGGTTTGCGGTACGCGGATCTTGCCGATCAGTTTGCCCGTCGGGTCGAAGCAATGCACGCCATCACCGGCGCTCGACCAGAGGTTTCCGTTCACGTCTGTGCGGATGCCGTCTGGAATGCCGTTGTCGATGAGGCAGAAGACACGGCCGTTCGCGAGCCGACTGCCATCGACCACGTCGAAAGCGCGGATGTGACGCGGTAGGCTTTCGTCATGGCTTGCTGCCGAATCCGCCACGTAGAGGATTGTCTCGTTGGGCGAGAAGGCAAGGCCGTTCGGCTGGATGAAATCCGTGACGACCGCCGCAAGCTCGCCGGTCGTCGGATCGAGCCGGTAGACGTTGCGGGTCGGTTGCTCCGGCTCCGCGCGATAGCCTTCGTAGTCCGACATGATGCCGTAGGTGGGATCGGTGAACCAGATCGTGCCGTCGAACTTCACCACCACGTCGTTCGGCGAATTGAGCCGTGCGCCCTCGAAACGGTCGGCGAGCACGGTGATCGAGCCGTCGACCTCGGTGCGTGTGACGCGGCGCGTACCATGCTCACAGGAGATGAGCCGTCCCTGCCTGTCGCGCGTATGGCCGTTGGTGAAGTTGGACGGTTGCCGATAGACGGAGACGCCGCTCTCGGGTGTCCATCGCATCATGCGCTGGTTGGGAATGTCGCTCCACAGGAGTTGGTTCGCGTCGTTGAACCAGACGGGACCCTCCGCCCAGCGGCAGCCGGAATAGAGTTCGTCGAGACCGGCGCTCATCACGATCATCTGCCGGAAGCGCGGGTCGTGGATTTCGTAGATGTCGGCCTCGGCCATGGCGGTCTTTCCGTTTATCGCATGCCAGGCCGGCGACCGCCGGCGAGCATGATGACGCTGATGATGATGAGGCCGGTCATGATGAGGCGGATGCCCGCGCCGAGCCCGTAGGTGTTGAGCATGGAAACGACTAGGAACATGAAAAGCGATGCGCCCCAGATGCCCGGCACGTTGGAATCGCCGCCGGCGACCGCCGTGCCGCCGATGACGACGACGGCGATCGACATCAGGAGATATTCCGAGCCCATGTTGAGCGCTGCGCCGCCGGAGAAGCAGGCGAGCAGATAACCTGCGACCGATGCGAGCACGGCGCAGAAAAGGTAGGTTACGAAGCGCGTGCCGTCGACCGGTATGCCCGCCATGCGCGCGGCCGGCATGCTCTGGCCGATTGCTGAGATCCAGCGCCCGTAGATCGTCTTCTCGAGCAGGAACCAGGCGAGGATCGAGATGAGGAGCGCGACGATCGCCACGTTCGGCGCGCCGAGCGTGTTCGACGTGGTGAACTCCGCAAGCACGCTCGGAGGCTTGATGCGCAATCCCCGATTCGTCCAGATCGCGGCGGACTGCACGATGAAGCTCATGGAAAGCGTCGCGATGATCGGCGGAATGCGCAGCGCCTTGATGAGCGCGTAATTGCAGAGGCCGACGACGAGGCCGATGACGATGACAACAAGAAGGCCGGGCAGGATCATGCCGTTTTCGACATTCATAAGCTTCAGCGCCACCGTGCCGGCAAGCGTCATGGTGGCGGGAACCGAGAGATCGATGTTGCCGGGACCGAGCGTGATGACGAACATCTGGCCGATCCCGACGATGACCGAGAAGGCCGCGAAGGTGAGCGCGGCCTGCGATAGGCCGAGCGTGCTGGCGCCGAGCGTCACCATGATCGTCAGGAACCACACGATAAAGGCGGCAAACCACGACCAGATCCAGGGTTTGCCGAAAAGGCGCAGGAGGGGGGTCATCGGCGTTTCTCCCGCTTCTCGAGGCGGTTCAGCATCAGGCGGAGCGCGAGCACAATGATCAGGATCGCGCCCTGAGCCCCGATCTGCCAGTCCGGCGAGAGGCGTAGGAAGGACAGGAACGAGCCGGCGAGCGTCAGGGTCAGCGCGCCGATTACGGCTCCGATAGGGGAGACGCGGCCGCCGATGAACTCGCCGCCACCGAGGATCACGCCGGCGATCGACAGCAGCGTGTAGCGCAGCGCGATATTAGCATCGGCTGAGGTGGTCAGGCCGACGAGGGCAATGCCAGCAAGAACCGCGAAAAAGCCGGCAAGGCCATAGGCGGCGGCGCGCGCCCCGACAATCGACCAGCCGGCGCGCTCGACAGAGCGCTGGTTGCCGCCGATGCCGCGGATAAGCACGCCGAGCGAGGACCGCATGACGACGAGATGGGCGAGGGCGGCGACGACAATGCTGGCGACGATAGCCATCGGCGCCAACGGGGGCTTGACGGTCATCAGCCAGCGCACCCAGTCCGGCGCCTGCCCACCCGGTGATGGCAGCAGCAGTACGGCAAGGCCGCCCCAGACGAAGCTCATGCCAAGGGTCACTACAATGGACGGCAGGTTGCGCAGATGGATGACGACGCCGAGCGCCGCATAGGTTGCGATCGCGCCGGCAAGGATCAGAACGCCGGTCACGGGGGCATCCCGCAGAAAGGTCGCGGTTACGCAGGCGATGAAGCTGACGAAGGTGCCCATCGATAGATCGAGATCGTTCACGGCCATCACGAGCATCTGGGCGATCGTCGCGAGCGCGATGGGCACAGCCAGGTTGAACAGCAGGTTGAGCCCGACATAGCTCATGGCGCGGGGCTGCAGCCAGAAGACGGCGGCGAGCAGCATCGTCAGCGACAGGGCGGGAATGGCAAGACGCATGGCGTCGGACGAGAGCCGGAACGTCATGCGGCGACCCCCTCGAAGGAGGCGGCGATAATGTTCGTCTCGTTGACGGCGTCGCCGGCGAGTTCGGCCGCGATGCGGCCCTCGCGGAAGACGTAGACGCGGTCGCAGAGGCGGACCTCGTCCATCTCCGTCGAGTACCAGATGAAGGTGCGGCCGTGCGCCGCTTCCTCGCGGATGATCGCGTAGACCTCCTGCTTGGTCCCGATGTCGACGCCGCGCATCGGATCGTCCATCAGGACAATCGGAGCGCGCGTCGCAAGCGCGCGCGCGAAGAGTACCTTCTGCTGGTTGCCGCCGGAAAGCGACAGGATGCGGTTGTCCATATCGGGCGTGCGGATCTCGATCCGCCGCTTCCAGTCGGCGCCTTTCGTCCCCTCTTCGCTTGTGAGGATGAGGCCGCGCCGGGACAGGTCGCCGAGCGATGCGATGGAGAAGTTGCGCAGGATGCTCCACAGCTCGAAGACGCCGTTGAGGCGGCGGTCGCCGGCGACGAAGGTGACGAGCGGATCACGCTCAGGCAGCCAGTTGCCGGACTGGGAGGCATGCAGGGCGAGCAGGAGCTCGGTCTGCCCGTGGCCCGCCAGACCCGCCAGTCCAATGATCTCGCCCTTGCGCGCCATGAAGGAAAGACCCGCTGCCTGATGAGACAGAATGAGCGGAGCGGTGGACTGTTCGCGCGCCGAGCGCTGCCCGGTCTCCTCTTTCGCAACGGTGCCCATGGCTTCCACGACGCCATGATGGTCGAAGCCGTGCGCCGGACGTTCGGCGACAACGCGGCCGTCCTTCATGACGACGATGCGATCGGAGGTTTCGAGGATCTCGTGCAGGATATGCGAGATGAAGATGACGGACCCGCCCGCGACAACGAAGCGGCGGACATGGTCGAGCATCTGGCGAGCAAGGCTTGCATCGAGCGACGAGGTCGGTTCGTCGAGGATCACTAGCCGCGGCGGAATGCCGGCGTCGGAAAACGCCATGGCGATCTCGACCATCTGCCGCTCGGCGATCGAGAGATCTCCCACGGTCCGAGTGCTATCGATGCCATGGCCGGGAAAGACGGTGTCGAGGCTCTTCTCAATGATTTTTGCGGCGCGCCTCCGCCAGCCAAAGCCACCGAGATCGCGATGCATGATGCGCGCGTTCTCGACGATGGAGAGGTTGGGGCACAGCGAAAGTTCCTGGAAGACGCAGCGCACGCCGCGGGCACGTGCGACGTTGATGCCATAGCGCTCCAGCCGCTCGCCGTCGCTCGTGACGCTTCCTTCGTGCGGTGTGAGGCCGCCGTTGATCACGCTGACGATCGTGGACTTGCCAGCTCCATTATGTCCGACGAGCCCGACGCATTCGCCCGGCATGACATGGAGCGTCACGCCGTCGAGTGCCCTGACCGCGCCGAAGCTCACCTTGGCGCCATCGACCGCGATCACGGCCTTCAATACGTCATTCATGCTGCCCGCCTGCTCGCAAAGAATGCCACGCGGCCATTTGCGGCCGCGCGGCAGTCGCCGGGAGATTTACTTTGCCGACTCGATGACCTTGACTGCATCTTCCTGCGTGTATTCGACGTTGGCAACGCCGCCGGCCTGGGTATTGGCGAGGTTCGTTTCGAGATTGTCCTGGTCGATGCGCAGGAAGGGCACGACGAGGTCCTTCTTGACCTCCTTGCCGTCGAGGATCTGCTGGGCGACCCAGAAGGCGAGCGTGGAGACGCCCGGCGCAATGGATACGGACATGGTCTCGTAGCCCTTCGCGTCCTTCTGCTCTTTCCACCACTTCAGTTCGTCTTCGCGGTTGCCCATGACAATGATCGGCATCTTCCGGTCGGTCGCGGCAATCGCCTGGGCCGCGCCATAACCGTCGCCGCCCTGGGTCACCACGCCGACGATGTCGGGCAGGCTTGGCAGGATGCCGGCAACAGCCTTCTGCGCCACGTCCTGCGCCCAGTCTCCGTGAACGGAGCCGACTACCTTGAACTGCGGAAACTGCTTGGCGCCCTCGTGGATGCCCGCCGAGATCTCGTCGTCGACGAAGACACCGGCAAGGCCGCGGATCTCGAGCAAGTTTCCGCCGTCTGGGAGCTTCTTCGACAAGTACTCCACCTGGCTGCGGCCCATTTCCTTGAAGTCGACGGCGATGCGCCAGGCACAGGGTTCGGTGACGATGCCGTCGAAGGAAACGACGGTGATGCCGGCGTCGCAGGCTTCCTTGACCGCGCCGTTTAGCGCCGTCGGCGAGGCGGCGTTCAGCACGATCGCGTCATAGCCCTGCAGGATCATGTTCTGGATCTGCGCGGCCTGTTCCGTCGCCTGGTTCTCGGCGGTGGTGAAAGCGTCGGCTGCGGCAACGACGCCAGTCTTCACGGCCTCGCCCGTCACCTTTCCCCAACTCGTCAGCATGGCTTGGCGCCACGAGTTGCCGGCATAGTTGTTGGACAGGGCGATCTTCTTTGCCGACGTCTCGGCAAAGGCGGAAACGGGCATCGCGGCGCAAGCTATAGCGGCCGATGCCAGAAGCATCTTACGGATTGTCATGTCTCTCTCCCTCATGATCGCGCCGATCAGCGGATCGCTTCACTCCTGCCTGCCCAAAATGGGTTCGAGTGAAAATTGTTCTTGCACTGAGCATCCTCCTCTCAGTAAGGGCAGGATGCGGGAGATCGACCGGCCTGTATAGGGGCAAGGCGGCAAGTCGTTTGCGGGTTTTGCGCAACAAGCTGCGGGTTTCCGCAAGACGGCGGCGCTTCCGCGGGCGCTTACTGCGAAGCGATCGCGGCGGGTTGAGGAGCCTGCTGCCGTCTCGGGGAGGAAATGACAATGCTGCATCTCGCACCCGCAGCCATGTTCGACCACTATCTCGGCATTTCCCGGCTGCTCGCGGGCCAGCTCGACTTCCGCTCGGCCATCCGTTCAGTCGCGGCCGAGGTCGCCCATATCATCCCGCACGATCATCTCGATGTCTGTGTGCTCCTTGAGGGCGGTAACTACCACACGGCCTACGAGACGGGCATCGAGACTGCCTGGGGCGACCTTGCCGGCGCGCCGGTGGTCAACAGCCCCATCCGCTCGCTGCTCTGGGGCGAGGTGGACTTTCTCCTGGCGGACGACGCCATGACGGACCCGCGTTTCCATTTCGAGGGCGCGTTCAAGCGGCCGATCGTCGAACAGTCGCTGAGGAGCCGCTTGCATGTACCGATGAAGGTGCAGGGCACGATCATCGCGGCGCTCTCCTGTTCGTCGCAAAGGGCAGATGTCTATACGATGGAGGATATCGAACGCGCCCGCATCATCGCCGACCTGCTGACGCCCTATTTCTTCGCGCTGCAGGCGGCCGAGCAGGCGCAGCGCTCGGCCATCGTGGAGGCGGAGGCCCGCGCCCGCGAGGAGGGCTTGCGACAAGGCGCGCTGAAGCTGACCGAAGCACTGGAGCAGGAACGCCAGCGGATCGGCATGGACCTGCACGACCAGACGCTCGCCGACCTGACGCGGCTCGCCCGCCGGATCGATCGGCTGTCGCGCAACGCCGAGGTGGCGCCCGAGGCGCTGGAGCCCATCTCCCGTTCCCTCCAGCATTGCATGCAGGATCTGCGGCAAATCATCGAGCAGGCAAAACCCTCCGTGCTCCAGCTCTTCGGCCTCGCCCAAGCGATCGAGCATCATCTGGATCGATCGACCCGCGACACGGGATCGGGCATCGAATGGGGCCTCGTCGACGAGACGCACGGCGCACTGGAGCGACTGGAACCGACTGTCAGCGTCGCGCTGTTCCGTATCGCGCAGGAGGCGATCAACAATGCGGTGCGCCATGCCGCCCCGCTGGCCGTCATGGTTCGGCTCGAGGCCGACGATGACCGGCTGTCGATCGAAATCTCCGACGACGGGACCGGGCTCGCCAAGACGCGGGGACGGATCGGCGGAGGCATCGACAACATGAAGACCCGTGCGCGGCTCATCTCGGCGCGCTTCACGACCGGGCCCGGCCACAACAATCGCGGGACTGTGGTGCGCGTCGTGCTGCCGCTGGTGCCGCACGACCCGGCGAGCGGGTCAAACTGAGGAGAAGCGCACGATGAAGGTTCTGATCGTCGAGGACGACCCGCTGCACCGGTCCTATCTGCACGAGGCGGTCAACGCTGCCCTGCCGGAATGCGACACGGTGATCGAGGCGGAAAACGGAACCGTCGGCGAGAAGCTCGCCCGCGACCACAAGTCGGCGCATATCGTCATGGACTTGCAGATGGCGAGCCGCAACGGCATCGAGGCGGCGCGCACGATCTGGAAGGAGCGGCCGGAAACCCGCATCCTGTTCTGGTCGAATTACTCGGACGAGGCCTATGTGCGCGGCGTCTCCCGCATCGTGCCGGACGGCGCCGCCTATGGCTATGTGCTCAAATCCGCCTCCGACGAGCGGCTGAAGCTTGCGCTACGCTCGATCTTCATCGAGAGCCAGTGCGTCATCGACCGCGAGGTGCGGGGCCTGCAGCAGAAGAGCCTCGGCCAGACGAACGGCTTCACCGATTCCGAATACGAGATCCTCGTCGATATCGCGCTGGGCCTCACGGACCGGGCCATCGCCAAGCGTCGGGGCCTCTCGTTGCGCAGCGTGCAGAACCGCTTGCAGCAGCTCTACGACAAGCTGGACGTCTACCAGACCGCGGGCGACGACCACGAGGACGGCCGCTTCAATCTCCGCGCCCGCGCCGTTGCGGTCGCTTTCCTGCGCAAACTCCTGAACTACAGCGCTCTGGAGCGGGCTGAGGCAGAGGTGCAGGAGTGGCTTGATGGATTGCATGACAGCCCGCGCGACAGGCATCGCAGGCGGGCTCGAACCTGAACTCGCCGCAGCTATCGATGTGTTCTTCCCATTATCGGCGATCGCTGATGGTTCGCACGATTTTCGAGAAGAATTCCCGGCGACCCGGTTGCCGCTCTCGCCTGATTGAACTGTCGATCCAAATACTACCCCGGCGGGCTAAAGCTGCCGATGTCTGCAGTTTACGGCGTGGTCGCTCCGCCAGGACCCGCGGGCGGTGGATAATTGACCGTCTCAAATCGTGTTCTGGCGGCAATCTTAAAACAGTCAGCCTTTTGAATTGTTCGGCGCCGCAGGCGCGAACACACTTTGGAATGCATGACGACCACAGGCGAGAGGTCTCGCAGCATATTCGCGCTGTTGGTTTGAAAACGACCTCGGATTGGCTTCGTTTCAAAGGATATCCGGTCCGCCGGGACGACCCGCCCATCCAGAACGGTATTTCGACTTGCTGGCCACGGCCGGTCGTTCTTTTGCGATCACGCCACGGAGCAGGTGAGAAGCCAAAAGGCCCGGTCCGTTGTCAAGCTCCTTCATCATCGCGCTGGGTGCGCAGATTGGAGACAACGCGCCGGTTCTGCACCTTGCACGAGCGCTCCGCGCACTCGCGGACTTCGCGGTCCTTGCCGTAACCCTTGGCCCACATGCGCCTGGCGTCCACGCCCTTCGAGGCGAGATAGGCCATTGCCGCATCGGCGCGCTTCTGCGACAGCGCCACCATTTTGGAGGCGGAACCGGAATCGTCGGCAAATCCCTGCAATTTGACCAGCCAATTCGGGTTCTTGTTGAGCCAAGTGGCTTGGTTATCCAACGTCGCCATGGCGACGGAATCGAGCGCGGCGGAGTCCTGCGTGAAGTAGATCCGTCGACCGGCATTGAGGATAAAATCCTCTTCGCTGCCAGCCGTGATGTTCTCGAAACCTGGCGCGGGATCGTTGGTCTGACCGGTCATCGGCGCCGCGGCAGGTTCTTCCATGGAGGCGATATGGGTGGTGGTGCAGGCGGCGAGCACCAAGAGCATGGCCGCGGCAACAACGCTCCTCGTGTATCCGATGGTAGCAGACATCTGGATGATATTCCTTATTGGACCGGGGCTATTTCGCCAACCTGAGCGGCATTTTCAGCCTGGTCGGCAATATGCGGCAGAACCTGCACAGCGGTGCCGATCGGGCAACGCTGGTAAAGATCGATGGCGTCTTCGTTGAACATGCGGATACAGCCGCTGGAGGCGTCCTTGCCGATGCTCCCCGGCTCCAGCGTGCCGTGAAAGCGATAACCGGTGTCGACGCCGTCGCGAAGCAGGTACATGGCGCGGGGGCCGAGTGGATTCTTCGGTGAGCCTCCCGCGACAAATTCGGGCAGTTCGGGATGACGCTTGCGCATTTCCGGTGGCGGCGTCCAGCGCGGCCAAAGCGATTTACGATCAATCGTGGCGCGGCCAAACCATTTGAAGCCCTCGCGGCCGACGCCGACGCCGTAGCGGATGGCTGTCTTGTTCTCCATGATCACGTAGAGAAAATGGTGCCTTGTATCGACAACAACGGTGCCGATAGGCTCGCTGCTGAAATATTTGACAACCTGGCGGTGCCACCGCTTATCGATCTTGGCGAAGTTGGTCTTTCGGAACGTCACGCCATTGTCGACGGCGGTTCCGGCAAAATAGGAAGACGCCTGGGCGAATGCCGGTTTTTGCACCGCGCCGGTGCCAAGTAAAGCCAAACCACCAAGTAACACATCCCTGCGGGTCCACACCATCGGCAATATCCCCCTCAAAGCCAAACAGCGAAGTGTCAGTAAATCAGATTTTGAATTGGCCACAACAGAAAACTCCGTTCCTGCTAAAAGACCGTGGTCGAGTTGCGGCTGTTCTGTATCTGTTTCGTTTGATCGTTACTTAGGAGGTTGCAACCAACAAACGCAAGGATCACTTGAACGGATAGACGAAGTTGTCAGCGGTCGTGACGCTGCGTCAAAAATATCTGTCATGTTTGCGAAGGCCACCCGCGCCTGTTCGACTGCGTGTCGCGCGCTAAAATCCGAATACTTGATTTTCACGGTCACCGTCTTGCCGCTGATCTCTGCGCCTCGCAGGTGCCTCAGACCTTCGGTAAGCGGCTTCAGCTCCGCCGTTGCAACGTCGAACTCGTCAATATCCTGGACGACGGTATCCTCGGCGCTCACAGATTTTCGGATCGGCTCGCCGTCGCATTCCGATGGAGGAGGCGAGTTCAGGCTGCCCTTGACGGCAGAAAAGTGAATCCCCATCTGCGGGCTAACCCGTTGGTCCGGGCCCCTCTGGCGAGAGCCTCGGCACTCTTGCGATGTCGGACCGTTTTCCGACAACCAGTGCCGATTGGGGGTTATCTTTGGATCTCTCGTTTTTGCTTGTCGAGTGGCTGGGAACGCCGCGAATATATTCGCGATCCTCGGTCTCCGAACCCTCTATTTTGCCCTCGCGGCGATGATCCATCGCTTCCGTTATCTGAAGCCTGCGCTTGCCGTCGTCCTCATCTTCATCGGCTCGAAGATCTTCGTCGCCGATCTTCTCGGTCTTGAAAAGTTCCCGGCCGCGGTGTCGCTCGGCATCACCTTCGCCATCATCGTCGCCGGGGTGGTCTGGAGCCTCCTCAAGACGCGGGATCAGCAGCAGCTTGCATGATCGGCGCTGCTCATAGGAACACCGTTAGCTACCGAACAAGAAGGAAATAGATATGTTCTCGGATTTCATCGGCTGGATTTTTGCCGTTCTCGTGGTCGATCCGCTGCAGGCTCAGATAGTGGAACAAGCCGAGCGCGCGAAGCTTCCCGTGGAGATCGTTCGCCAGTCCCAGTCCTGCCTCACGTCCCAAGGCCCGCAGCTGATCGATCGTGCCGCCGGCGACTACGGCTGGGCGGCGGCTACTGTCGTCAACATTGCGATCGGCCGTACATCGCCGGCGGAGCTTCTCGATAACCAAGACCCGCAATGCGCAGCCCTCCTTCGCGTTTTGGGGGGTGCCGGCGAGGGTGCGTAATACGATTGAAATGGCTTGAGTAAGATGTTCGAACAAGACGGGCACAAACAGTCGCGCGGAGTGGCCTCCGCGCAACTGAGGAAGATGCTGGAACTCGCCAGGGCGAAAGGCGGCCTCTCAATCGGCGAGGCTTTGGAATCCATGGGGCCGGCCGGCATCGCTTTCACGGTCCTGTTTCTGGCAATCCCGGCCCTGACGCCGATACCTGGCCCGTTCGGCATGGTGTTCGGCACGACGCTTGCTCTGGTCTCGCTCCAGATTAGCGCGGGCCGTCGGACGGTGTGGTTGCCTGCCATCGTCAGAAACCGTCAGGTTTCGTTCGCGACGCTTGATCTTATAGTCCGTCACTCGGTTCCGATGATCGCAAGGGTTGAGAAAGTCGTGCGCGCCGATCGGATAGAAGTCCTCACCGGGCCGACGGCGCAGGCCTTGCTCGGCTTGCCCATCTTCCTGCTCGCCCTGGTGATTGCCCTGCCGATCCCCTTGGCAACGTGCCGCCGTGTTGTCGCTGGTGATCCTGGCAGTTGCCATGATGGAGGGCGACGGCCTCGTCACTCTGATTGGGCTGCTGCTCGCATCGGCGACGATCGTCACAACCGCGGTTCTGCTCAACTTGATGGCGTCAATGGTCTTTGCGGCGTAAAGGCGCCACCTGGCGAGTGTCGACCTTAACGTCCTCAAGAGCCGTGGTCGCCTGCAGTCAGCCCGTTCCTATCTACTCCACCGGCGGCGGCGCCCGAAGCACGGCCGCCGGATCGTCCTGGCGCGGATAGGATGCGAGTGTACGGAAGCAACTGGCTTGCCCTGATCTTGCCGGCAGCCATCGTGGCGGCGCAGCGGAACGAATCGGGCCGGTTCGCCGCGCAGTTCCTTGGGCGTCCGGCGGGATTAAACACGCAAAGCCGCTTCGAGGGCAGATCGCGGATGCGCAGCACAGCCGATCCGAGCATGGCGCTGATGCCGAAGAGGTGATCGGTGAACCCGGACGACCTGAAGCGGCTGGCGCGTGCCGCTCGCGATGGGACTATCCCCGTGGTAGCATAAGCTCGCGATCTTGCGAGCGCTTCCGCGCTCGCTGTCGGCCGCTACGACGCTGTCTCCGTCGCGCGAGCCCTCATTCCGAACCGAAGCTGATCGTCGCCGATGGGCCGGTCTTAATGGTAGACACTTCACTTCGCATGTCGATCGTCAACCTCTTTCGCGGTGTGCGGAAATGGGGATGTATGCGCCGGCGCCGAGTATTGATGCTGCCTTCCCAAAATCGCCATGCAAGAACGGTTACAAAGCCGACGGTTATGCCTAAATACTCTGACATCTTCATCGATCCCGAACTCAGATGCTGCTCTCACTCCGCAATGTCAGAAAATCCTATGTGACCGCAGAAGGACCTCTTGAGATCCTGAAAGGCATCGATTTCGATCTCAATGCTGGCGAAAGCGTCGCGTTGACCGGGGAGTCCGGAAGCGGAAAGAGCACCCTGCTTCACCTTGTCGGCGGGCTTGACTATCCCGATGTCGGACAGATCCTTTCAGCGGGCCGAGATATTGCCGCTCTGGATGATCGGGAAAGGGCCCAGTATCGACGTTCGGCGGTCGGGTTGGTGTTTCAGCAGTTCAACCTGATTCCGTCGCTCGATGTCGCGGCCAACATTTCCTTTCATGCAAAGCTTGCTGGCCGGCACAATCCTTCCTGGGAGCGGCAGCTCGTGGAAAATCTTGGCATCGAGGCACTTCTCGCCCGATACCCCGAGCAGCTTTCCAGCGGCCAGCAGCAGAGGGTGGCGATCGGCAGAACGCTTGCCGCGCGGCCGCCCCTGGTTCTCGCCGACGAACCGACCGGCAATCTCGACGAAGCGACCGGGGACGCGGTGCTCGGCATCATGCTGTCGCTGACGAAGAGTGCAGGTGCTGCGCTGTTGATGGTGACGCATTCTTCGAGGCTGGCACAGATGCTCGACCGCAGCGTTCATCTCAGTGGCGGAAGGATCGCCTGATGCTCTGGACCGCCGCAACGGCTCTCGTTTCGCATTGGCGGCGTCGGCCTCTTCAGCTTGTTACGCTTATCCTCGGTCTTTCATTGGCAACCGCGCTTTGGTCGGGTGTCCAGGCGATCAACGCAGAGGCACGGGCGAGTTATGCCCGGGCAGCCTCCGTGCTCGACCAGAACGAACTGACGCAACTCGTACCGAGTAACGGCCATTCCGTTCCCCTAAGCACGTATTCCAAATTGAGAAGGGCAGGCTGGAATGTCTCGCCCATTATCGAAGGCGACCATCGCTTCGGAAATGTCCGTGTGCGGCTTATCGGCAGTGATCCGTTGACGATGCCAGCGCAGGCGCGGGGCTTTAAAACCGGGGAATGGAATGACCTGGCTGCCTCCATGGTGGATCCGGGTACCCTCGTGGTTTCCAAGGCGACCGCCCTGAAGCTCGAGGGGCAAACGCAGATGCAGGTCGAGGTGTCGCCGGACCTGCCGGACGGAGCCGCGTTCACCGATATCGCCGTCGCCGAGCAGGTTCTCGAGAGACACGGTGAGTTGAGTCGTCTCGTCGTTGCGCCGGAACAGCGACCGAATCTGCCTTCGCTTGACACTCTCGCACCCGAGGTCGCAGTCAAGCCACCGGGCGACCGGCCGGATGTCGCCCAGCTCACCGACAGCTTCCACCTCAACCTCACGGCATTCGGTTTCCTCGCGTTTGCCGTCGGTCTGTTCATCGTCTACGCGACGATCGGCCTGGCGTTCGAGCAGCGCAGAGCGACCTTTCGGACCTTGCGCTCTCTCGGGCTTTCCATGTCGTCGCTGAACCTCCTGCTGATGACGGAGCTTCTGACGCTGGCCTTCCTTTCCGGGCTTATCGGCGTCGTGATCGGATATTTCGTGGCCTCCCTGTTGCTCCCCGGTGTAGCGGCAACCCTTAAGGGGCTGTATGGGGCGAGCGTCCCGGGTGCGCTGACCATCCGGCCGGAATGGTGGGCAACAGGGCTGGGAATAGCGATCGGCGGAACGATCGTGTCGTCGGCCCAAAGCCTCTGGCGGGTCCGGCGCATGCCGTTGCTGGCTGCAGCGCAGCCTCGTGCCTGGGCCCGTGCGACGGCAATCGGTATCCGACTGCAGCTTTTGGGCGGGTTGGCTCTGCTGATCACATCGGCCACTTTGGCGAGTGTCGGACACGGGCTGATCGCGGGCTTCGCGGTCCTGGCTTGTCTCTTGCTCGGAGCGTCCCTGATGCTGCCGGGCATGCTGTCGGCGTTTCTTGCCATCATGCAGAGAAACTCGTCACGCGTGCTCGTCACGTGGTTCTGGGCCGATACGCGGCAACAGCTGCCTGGGCTTAGCCTGGCCCTGATGGCGCTGCTTTTGGCGCTCGCCGCCAATGTCGGTGTCGGCACGATGGTCTCCAGCTTCCGCCTGACTTTCATCGGCTGGCTCGACCAACGGCTGGCGGCCGAGCTTTACGTCACGGCGCGAGAGGAGAACGAAGCGATGCGCTTGCGAACATGGCTGCTGGACCATTCGACGTCGGTTCTTCCCATCTGGAGCGTCGAGGGTGAGGTGCTTGGAGACAGGCTGCAGATCTTCGGCGCGGCAGCAGGCGATCCGACCTATCGCAACAACTGGCCGCTCCTGTCGGGCACGATCAATGTCTGGGACCAGGTCGCCGCAGGGCAAGGGGCGCTCATCAACGAGCAGCTCTGGCGTCGCAAGCGGCTCGCAATTGGCGATAGTCTGGTCTTACCCGGCGAATGGAAACTCCCGGTCGTCGGGGTCTATTCCGACTACGGCAATCCAAAAGGACAGGTCATCGTCGGCGTCGAAGCCCTTGCGGCACATTACACTGACGTTCCAAAGCTGAGGTATGGCGTGCGTGTTCCGCCGGTCGACGCCCCGGCGCTGAAGGAACGCCTGACGACCGAATTCGGTCTGCCTTCTGAAAACATCATCGACCAGGCTTCCCTGAAGCGGCAATCTCAGGCGGTCTTCGACCAGACGTTTGCCGTGACTGGAATGCTCAATCTCTTCACCCTCGGCGTTGCAGGTTTTGCGATGTTCTCCAGCCTGCTGACCTTGTCGGGCATTCGGCTGCCGCAGCTTGCACCTGTCTGGGCGATGGGGATCAGGCGGCGCGATCTTGCCTTGCTCGAAGTGCTGCGCACTCTGGCGTTGTGGCTCGCGACCTTCGTTGCCGCGGTCCCCGTCGGCCTTGCGCTTGCCTGGGTGCTGCTGTCGATTGTCAATGTCGAGGCTTTCGGCTGGCGGCTGCCGTTGCGGATTTTTCCGATGGACTGGCTCGTCCTAGGGTTGGTGGCGCTGGCTGCGGCGATCCTGTCTGTCTTTATTCCACTCCGACGGCTGGCGACGGTCGCGCCATCGGATTTGCTGAGGGTGTTTGCCAATGAACGCTAGAGGTCTTCTGGCCGCCTTTGTTTTCGTAGCCACGGCAATCTCCGTTCCTGCCGCCGCTATTTCGCAAGGGTTTGCCGGACTGGGCTCGACCGCCGAGGGCTTCGCTGTTCCACGCCCCGGCATACAACTCCGCTTTCCGGCAGATCACGGCCCCCATCCTGAATTCCGCATCGAATGGTGGTACATTACTGCAAACCTTGAGAGTGAGGACGGGACGCAGTACGGCGTACAATGGACGCTTTTCCGCGCCGCCCTGGCGCCGAAGACCGAGGGCGGCTGGTCCGATCCTCAAGTCTGGATGGGCCATGCCGCGATCACCGCGAAAGATCGGCATCTCTTGGCTGAAAAACTCGCCCGCGGAGGGGTCGGCCAAGCAGGTGTCGTGGCCGTCCCCTTTTCTGCCTGGATCGATGATTGGGAAATGAAAGGCCTGCCCAAACCGGGCGCCGACCAGCTAGACAAGGTTAGCCTGCACGCAACCGGAAAAGATTTCGCCTACACGCTCGAACTCTGGGCCAGCGGTCCTCTCGTGCTGCAGGGAGACCAAGGCTATTCGGTGAAGTCGGCCGAAAGGCAGGCGAGCTACTATTACTCGCAGCCATTCTATGAGGTGTCGGGTTCTCTCGACATTGCCGGCAAGACCGTCCGGGTCAGCGGCAAGGCATGGCTTGATCGGGAATGGTCTTCGCAGCCCCTCGCTAAGGATCAGACCGGATGGGAGTGGTTTTCGCTCCACCTGGATTCCGGCGAAAAGGTCATGGCGTTTCGGCTCCGCGACGGCCGCGGCGGCTACACGTCGGCGAACTGGATTTCGTCGGATGGCAAGCCTACCCCTCTGCCGCCTGGATCTCTGCAGATAACCCCTTTGCGAACAGCACGCGTCGGCGACCGGGATGTCCCGGTTGCATGGCGCGTCCGGATCCCCGAGCGCGGCTTCGACGTCACGACTAGCCCTTTGAACGACCATGCATGGATGGCGACTACCACGCCCTATTGGGAAGGTCCAATTTCATTCAACGGAAGTGCTGGGGGGCATGGCTATTTGGAAATGACGGGATACTAACGATGATCGGCCGCGATATGCGCGGCCGAACTTTATGTCGCGCCTCGGGCCGGAGACGTCGAGATAGCGTCGAAGAGCCCCACCCTCCCAGGCGACAGGTTCGAAGCGTTCATCTGCACATACAGCCTCGCTGAAATGCAATTACGCAAGTCTCGCGGTGTTCCACTAGGCTGTGATCGCATTCGGCGCATCGGATCTCTCACTTCGTCCAACTTGCTTCAGCTCACAGAAGGGCAGCGAGGAGGATGCCACTGCAAATTAGCAAGGCGATGCCGCTCAGCAGATTGAGGGTCGCTCCCTGGAAAACGGCCCTTGAGAGGCTCCGGCTGAAGAGCCGGACCAACAGCGCCAACGCAGCAAAGTAGCATACATTAACTATCTGAAAAATCGCGCCCAACGCATAGAATCCCAGTAAGGTTGGCTGGTGGCCGAGCGGTAGAAATGCGGGAAAGAAGCCTGCGAAAAATATAATCGGTTTGGGATTGGAAAGCGTCAGCGCAATTCCCTTGGCAAATTGGTGCCGAGGCGGAACAACTTGACCGCGTTTGTCCATGCTGCCCTGGGAACTCAACGACTGCCTGATCAGCCCTATTCCGATGTAGGCTACATAAGCTGATCCAAGGACCTTGATTGCATCAATTAGAAAAGGCCATTGGGCGACGAGGGCCGCAAAACCTAGGCCTGCACATGTAATAAGGACTATGTCGCCAACGACAATTCCCGCAATGCCTCCGGCGGCGGCGGCAATGCCCCGTCCGGCCTGTCCCATCACAAAGAAGGTTGCTGGGCCTGGCACGAGGATTACGAGGCTAGAGGCAAGCACGAACGAAGCGATCGTTTCCATTGCGAACATGCTGGGCCTACCGTCCGTGCTCGAGGTGTGCGGCAATAACACCGGGCAACCACTGGGAAACATCTGGCGCTTTGTAGCCGAGAGAAATAGCCCTCGCGCTCGACATCGCGTAATCGGCCGGGAAGTCATATGGACTGAGTACTGCGGCGCGGCTAATCCCGGTCATGGACTCCGATTGAGCCTCTCTTCCCATGACTGATGCGACGGCTTGATGTATCTCCAGAGCCGTCAACGTGCCGTTCGCGCATGCATTGATCGCACCAGTAAAGGTCTGCTGCCCAGCCCAGTAAAGAAAGTCGGCAATTCCGGCGGGATTGAAAAACGAACTCGTGCCCTTGTTGATCGAATAGAAGAGCGGCCGGCCGCTGGATACCCGATCAACATAGCTTCGAAGCCGGCCGGTGAAATCGTCCGGCCCAGACAGAATATGCCCGATCCGAACGCTGACCACCGGCAATATGCCAGACTGATGAAACCAAACCTCAGCAGCGCGTTTGGCCTCCCCGTAGAGGCCTTCGGAGTATGTCTCGTCGCGCCAGGGAAAATCGGGATTTGTGCGCTCGTTGCTTAGATCGATGAGATCTTCGTCGAACGGCGCTTTTTTGGCCCAGAGCAATTGCGCATAGACCTCGATGGTCGACGCCATGATGTAACGGCCCACTCTCCCGGCGAAGACAGATTCCGATATCCGAGCGTCGAGCGGACTGTAGCACATCTGGTCGAAGATGACGTCATAGTCTCCTCTTCCAGCGAAAGCACGGTCCATGGCATCTTCGTCGCGCCGGTCCACCGTGACGCGGCTAACGGTAGACCCGAAGTCGTCCGAGGTGATCCCCCGGGTCGCCACGGTTACATTGAGGCCAGCTTCGAGAAGCCGCCTTACCAACAGCCGGCCGAAAAAACGGGTTCCGCCAATGACTAAGGCATTTTTTTGCATGGTGGTTGTAGCTCCTGAATTAATCCTTGATTCCCATGCATCTATTGACCGCGCAACCGACAAATACTAAGCCAATGAATAAGAATTTCTATGTCTTTATGGACTGACAAATGCGCAGCCTGGCGGGACTTCTTGACTTCGAATGCGCCGCGCGCTGGCAGAGCTTCAAGCTTGCGTCGCTTGAACTTCATAAGACGCCGGCTGCCGTGAGCCAGCAGATCAAGACTCTTGAACAAACGCTGGGCTTCCCCCTGTTCGAGCGGCACCCGCGCGGCGTGACGATTACCGATAAGGGCAAAGAACTTGCCGAGACTGTTGCCAAGGCAGTTCTGCTACTCGACCAGAAAATAAACGACCTTGCTGATGGCGGCGGTGACCGGGTGCTACGGGTTTCGACGACTCATTCATTCGCAATGAAATGGCTCATCCCAAGACTTCCGCGCTTCAACCTCGCCTATCCAGAGGTCGACTTTAGGCTGGAGGCGACAGATGAACCGGTACCGTTGAACTCGGGCAAATGTGACGTCGTGGTACGACATGCCAGGTATGAACCGCACGCGGCAGACGACCTGACGTTCCCGGATCGCTTCGTGATGGTCGCGAGCCCAAGCCTTCTTGAAAGGACAGGGCGCCCGGACCTCTTGATCGATGACATAGATGGCCTTCCAATAATCTATGAAGGTTCAACGCACCCTTGGATGCTATTGCTGGAAGCGCGGGGCATGCTTGGGAAGACATTGTCTTTCACCCGAGCCTTTAGCCATGCTGGGTTGCTCGTCCAGGCGGCGGTTTCGGGTGACGGGGTGGCACTGGTATCTGCAGCGATCGCGTCTGACGACATTTTGGCGGGCAGACTTGTTATGGCTGCCGATCTGTTCGTTCCGTCGTCCTACTGCTACAGGGTGCTGACGGCCTCCTCTAGTGCCACTAAGATCCAGGTGAAGCATTTCCGATCATGGATCGGCGAGGAAATGAGGCGATGCACTTAACCATGAGTCCGTTGCTCTACGAGTTCCCCAGATTCGTGATCCCTGCGGAAATGGCCGAGAGAACATGGCTGACCAAAAGGATCCACCGCCACTGCACTCGATACTTTTCCCCAATTGTCTGCCTCGCATGAGAAAAATGCACGGAAGTTTGACCCCTTTCGGCGCAGAACATTGACCCTTGCGGAGGCAGGGTATCTCATTTCTTCGATTGCTGAATTTAGTGGGCTGTTGAATGTTCAATGCAGACGGCGAACGTCTATGCCGAAATACACTCGTCAACTATGCCTTCGCGGCGGAGCCGTCATTCAGGCGTTTCTCCAGCTCTTGAATGCTCGAAAACACCTCGTCGGACGTGGGCGGAGTTTCAAAATCATGGCCGACATGCGCTCGTAGTCCGCCTCCAGCCGCTTGTGCACGTCGGCGCTCGGCACCAGACGATAGGTTGCAGGTATGGCCGGTCGTATCGATGATCGGGCGCCCGAAACATTAGCTCCTTGTGCTGTCGGCTCGCCTCGGCGAGCTCGCGCTTTGAAGCCGTTGCGACACCATAGTCGGCATGAGTCCAGATCTGATGGACATCGAAATACTGGCGCGAGTGCCGGTCGAGGTCGGGCACTGTTCCACCGCCATGACGCAAAGGTAGGCTGGATTGCGGAACGTCCAGAAGCGGAAAAAATTATCTTTTGTTAATTACAGGTCTCGCTGACAAGGTTCTATCCTGTCTCGCTGCAGGTCGAGAACCGCCGGCGATGAGTGACCACCGCGACACGACGGAACTGGACGACACTGCAGACGGGAGGATGAAAAGACAATCGTCCTCCAAATTCGGGAGATGCAAAATGCGCTCTTTGATCGTTAAGACGGCGCTCACCGCCATCCTTATATCTGTCCCACTAGCAACCGCCTTCGCTGCGTCCCATGCTTCCCGTAATTCGCACGGTGTGCGCGCCGGCGAGCATGATCGTCGCGATCATTGGGTTCGGACCGAGCCCGGCGACGATGACCCGCTGGTGGATCCAATGCCGATGTTCATCCCCGACAGCCGATTGCACACCATACTTGCTGAGATCCGTGCCGCCGACGGCCGTATCGCGGCTGACAGGGGCCGAAGGCTGCTCAGCGCCGCTGAAGTTCGTGATCTCCGTTCGGAAGAAGCCGCGATCCACAGGCAAGCCATCCAGATGGCTCTGAGCGACGGCATGATATCCCCGTTTCATTATCACGTGATAGAGCATCAGATCGCCAATCTCGATGGAGCGATTTCACGCGAGGCCCGCCACGCCTGACCGCTATCATCGCGCACCTGAAAGCCGCTCCTCTGGGCGGCTTTTCTCTTCCTTATAAGTGTTTTGAACTGGCAAGGTCAGAGTGGCCGGCGCCGATCGTGGGCCGCGCTCAGCAAGCGGCCAATTTTTGTAAGCCGTGGCGGCGGGTGGCTCTGCGTCTCGGCTGCCAATCGCTTGAGTGGGCTGAACTGGCCGACATTCGCATCGGAGTTTGAGTCATTCTTCGTGACAGAGGGAAGTTGCAACAATATACAGTCAATGTCGATGAAGAAGGACATGGCGATATTCCGATGAAAGACTGGCGACCCGACCTCAGCCGCAGCAACAGCCCCCGCTACATGGCCATCGCCGACCTTATCGAGATGGATTTGCGCAGCGGTCATCTGGCCATCGGTGATCGTCTGCCGCCGCAGCGCGAGTTGGCGAAACATCTGGATATCGATTTCACCACCGTAGCGCGTGGTTATGCCGAGGCGCAGAAGCGCGGACTGGTGGATTCGCACGTCGGCCGCGGCACGTTCGTCACCGGCGGGGCCGACAAGCGCCGGAGCTTTGGGTCCGACACCGTCCCCGATCCGCGCCGTACGTCTGCGATCGACCTTTCGATGAACATGCCGCCGGAGCCAACCGATCCGGAATTGATTACGCGGATGCGCGAGGGCATCTCGGCGGTGGCTTCCAGCCTTATCCCGCTTCTGCGCTATCAGGGATTTGGCGGCTCGGGCATGGACAAGGAGGCCGCAGCCGCCTGGCTCAGCCGTCGCGGCCTTGTCCCTTCGCAGGAGCGTATTTTCGTGACGCCCGGCGCTCACCCGGCGCTGCTGGCGATTTGCGGCCTGCTGGCAAAGCCCTCTGAAACCATCCTGTCGGAATGCATCACCTATCCCGGCATCCGCTCGATTGCGGCGCAGCTGCGTCTCAATCTTTCGGGTTTGCCGATGGACGCTGACGGCATTTTGCCGGAGACCTTTGCCGAAGCCTGCGAGAGATTGAAACCTAAGGGAATTTATCTCAACCCGACCCTGCAGAACCCGCTTACCCTGACTATCCCGGAGCGGCGGCGCGAAGAGATTTGCGCGGTGGCGCGCAAATATCACATCCCGATCATCGAGGATGACGCCTATGGCTTCATTCCGCTGCATGCGCCGCCGCCGTTTGCAGCAATGGCTCCGGACCTCACCTGGCATATCGGCGGCTTGGCGAAATGCATTGGCGCCGGGCTCCGGCTGGCCTATGTCGTTGCACCGGATACCAAGGCGATCTGGCCCTTCGTCAGTGCCATGCGTGCCAACAATGTCATGGCGTCGCCGCTCAACATGGCGCTTGCCACGCGGTGGATCGAGGATGGCACCGCCGATGCCATCCTTCGATTCATCCGCAAGGAGGCAGCGGCACGCCAGGAACTGGTCGCAGCCATCCTTCCGCCCGGTAGCTATCGTGGCGATCCCATCAGCTTCAACATCTGGCTGCCGCTGACGAACGGCTGGACGCGGTCGACCTTCGGTAGCCACATGCGCGCCTCGGGCATTGGCGTCGTTGCCAGCGATGCATTTACGGTCGAAGGTCAGGCGCTGGAAGCGGTGCGCGTCTGCCTTGGAGGCCCTATCGACCGCGAGAAGCTCCAGGGTGCTCTTGAATTCATGGGGCACGCACTCGAAGGCTCGCCTGAACTCGCGGCGTCCTTCTTCTAGGTTGTTCCGCATGTCAATTGATCCGAAGTGAGAGCACCGCGGCAATATGCCATATCGCACCAATTGGAGAAATGTACTTATTTTGAATGCAGTCAATGAATTCAGTCAATACATGCATACGTGCATGCACTGTATAAGGATCGTTCGTCATGCAAACGGAGTGGCCACCAATTCCGCCGACGACAACCGGGCTCAAAGGACGATGCCCGCGCTGTGGCCAGGGGCACATTTTCAACGGCTTTCTGAAAATTAGGCCCGAATGCGAAGTCTGCGGCCTCGACTACGGTTTCGCCGATCCGGCGGATGGTCCCGCATTTTTCGTCATCTGCTTCGCTTGCGTGCCAAGTGTCCTGCTCGGCGTGTGGCTCGAGATCCAGTACAGCGCGCCCTTGTGGGTCCATCTGCTGGTCACCGGTCCCTTTATGCTGGCTACTTGTATCCCGCCCTTGCGGCCGCTGAAGGGATGGTTGGTCGCCAGCCAATATTTCTACAAGGCGGAAGAGGGCAAGCTAGCCCGCACCTCTCCTGCGTCGAAAGAGGTTTAAGCCCCGTTCCCGCCGCATACGCAAAGCTGGCTCATGCTATTGGCAGCCGGGCACACTGAATTCGAAACCTCGATCAAGCTACTTGAGAGCAACGCGCATAAATCGGCGGCGTTACTCAAGCTCAATTCAGATCGCTGCGCGTGGTTCGAATACGCTCAAGGCGAGCGCGGGAGCGTTAGCTGCTTCGCCAATCTTCTTATACGAGCGTTGGCGCCGCGTCTCAGCGTGAGCTATCCATGGCGCGCTCATGTTGACTCCGTCTTTCACTCAGCTCAAAAGAACTCTTGCCTACAGAGGGAGATAACTGATGGCTGACGAGAACAATACGGGCTCCATTACCGAAGTCGCAGAGAAGGATGCAACGGCAAAAGTGCCGGCGCCTAAAAAGCCGCGCGCACCACGGGGCCAGAAGGCCCCTGCCGGAGCAACGGTAGCTGCATCACTTGGGAAGACTGCGCAGCTGCCGAGTGGTCGCAGGAAGCGTGGTCAAGGAGCCGGGCAGGCAAAGCTGACGCCCCAAGAAATGCAAATCACTGGCAAGAGCACGAGCAAGGACGCCATCAAGGACACCGGTAGAAAGCCGACGCCAAAGCAAATCGCGCAAACAGCCAAGACGCCGCTACCAGCTCTCGATGAGATGGCAGATCTTGCTCAGCTTGAAGAAGAGAATAAAAGGCTTCGCAAAACCCTGGCAGATAAGCTTCGCGCGGAAAATACCGACCTGCGCAAGCGGCTCGGGCTCGTCTGATCGACTAGGGTGGGAGCGATTGGGCGATCGACGGTAGAAAAACTCGCCGGCCCCAGTCGCGAGCCCGGATCTAAAGCTGCGGCAACGCCCTGCTGCGGATTGCTCGAGGTTGAAGCACTATGAAAACACCATGGAAATTCCTTGCTCAGTTAGCGTCGCGAAGACGGCCGACAGAAACACGAGAGAGTTCGGTTGGGGATGATGCCGATACCGAGGCGAGCGAAAGCGGCGTACGACACGCCTCGGCGCTTTCGTCAGACTCAACGGAAGTATCCGGTCGTCCTGACCACGATGAGAATCCTGCTGTTGATCTAGTGGCAACGACGACTTCAGATGAACCCGACAGCGATCTCGATGTTCCCCAGGCAATCTCGCCGCCAAAAGATGGGAAAGAGGTCCAGAGGCCCACTCGTCATGAGATTAGCCGACCCGGTGCCGATGCGCATGCGTTGGTGCCGGAAAGCAAGCCAAGTAAAAAATCTCCACGAACACCGCGGACAAAGCGGCCAGAACGCCGCCCGAAGAGAACCCGCGCCGACATGGTTTCGGGGAGCGCTACCATCGCAAACAGTGATCAAAGCGCGCAATCCTCGTCCCCTCGAGAGGCTTTCTTCGATGAGGTGGCAAGCCTGGACGAGGAGATCACGCAACTGAGAATCCAATTAGCGCAAAAGCTGCATTTGCAGAATGTTCAACTTGTAAGGATGCTTGAGCGATTCGACGGATCGTGAGCCTACATATCTCCTGGCGGTTGCCCGGACAAACCGGGTGGCCTGGATGGCAGAGATATCACTATCGACGATCCGCGCTCCGAGAGGATCACGCCAACATCTCCGCATAGCTGTCGCGGCAGTGGCTTGCAGAAGGCGCTCTCCACTGGCGGGCGGTGCCGGAGAGCGCCTTCCTTCACGCAGCGGCATCGCAATAATCACGCGGTCGGTTGTCGCTGGTCGATGATCGCTCCGATGCAGGCTGCAAGCGTGAGCGCTACGGCCGCAAAAGATGCCCATGCCTCCGGCGCTCCCATGCTCCAGAGGGTTAGGCCGCTCAAGAAGCACCAGAGGAGGGGGATCGGAAGGAGCAGAGGTAAGAACTTGCTGCGGGCGAGAAGCAGAAAGCCCAACGTTCCGATCGCTGTCGGATCGGGCGCGACGCCAAAGATCTCGGACGAGGTCCAGACCCGTCCCTGCAGCGGCGCAAGCAGCGGCTGCCCGGCGAGCGCGAAGGCGAGAAGCGCATATCCCGTCCAGGCGGCGGGTCCGCGCCGGCAAAAGACAAGACCGTTAAGCAGCGTGCCGATGACGAGGAGAAGCAGGGCCTCAACGGCAAATGCGGGTGCGACGTAGGCGGCGGTCCAGTTTATGGTCGCGTAACGGTTCCATAGAAAAGACCATCCGACGAGGGCCCAAAGGATCGCGAGAACGAGCGCGACGAAGCGCCCGGAGGCAGAAGACTGTCGCACGATAAGGGTAACCATTGCAAAGCCGGAAGCCAGTGTGAGCGCCTGTAGCGGCCATAGGATCGCATTGTGCAACTCGAACATCCGCCAGTAGACGCGTGGCGAAAAGAGCAGAAAATCCTCAAGGCTGTAGGTCCACCATTCCGACATCAAAGATCCTGCACATGGGCTGCCATGCGCTCGCGAGTGGCGGCGTCTGGCAAGGGGCCTGTCGCCGCCGCGACGTTCTCACGCACATGGTCGGCACGGGTCGTTGCTGGGATCGCGACGGTGACGGCCGGGTGGGAGAGAATGAATTTCAGGAGAAACTGAGCCCAACTCGATACACCTAGTTCGGCTGCCCATTCGGGCATAGGTTCGCCGTCGAGCCGGCTAGTCAGCGCGCCTTGCCGGAAGGGCCGGTTGATGATCACGGCAATTCCACGTTCCGCCGCCAGCGGCAGGATCCGCTCTTCCGCCTCGCGATCGATGATATTATAGGAGAGTTGCACAAAATCGATGGCTTCGTGCCGCATGATCTGTTCAAGAAGATCATGACGGCGCCCTTCGGAGGTCGTAATCCCGACATAGCGCACGGAGCCAGCCGCCTTCATTGCGAACAGGGTTTGCAGATGCGCCTCCCAGGCAAGGAGGTTGTGGACCTGAATGAGGTCGAAGCGCGGCACATCCCAGAGACGGCGGGATTGCTCGATCTGGCTTGGACCGTCAGCGCCCGCGGACGTCCAGACCTTCTCCGCGGAAAAAAGCGCCGCTGGTTGCCCGAGCTTTTGCAGGCCATGGCCGATGACTGGCTGCGATGATCCGTACATGGGCGAAGAGTCGATCATGCGTCCGCCAGCCTCGAAGAAGGCTGCGATGACGTCCGCGCATTCGTCCCTAAGCGTCGGATCGTCGCCGACATTGAAGGTGATCCAAGTCCCAAGTCCGACGGCCGGAATCGCCTCGCCCGTCGAAGGGATGCGGCGCGCGACAGGCCGCTGATCCTGGGAATGTGCCAAGAGCGGCGGGAAATTTATTGCGGCCATCACAGCTAGGGAGGCCTGCACCAGCATTCGACGTGTCGTCAGCATCCGGTCTCCGTGATATCGGCGGCAACTGGCGAACCCCATGAGGCGATGGCCGATCTCGATCGTCTCGGGCTTTTACCGGGATTTTAGAACGTTGCCGAGGGTCTGCAAAGCGTCGGCCGCAGCCGATAATATAATGATACCCGCCGGCAGTCGTTGTGGACTTCGCCGAGCAACGGCTTTCAGCGACTCTATGGCGGAATGGAATGTCGCGAGGCGCACGTCGTATCATCTCGGACGCGGACGCATGCGCCCTCGCTAGGACGCGAAGCCGAGCCGCCGGACACGTTGCCACAATCTCGCCTATGCCCACCGCCCAGGAGCTTGTCTTCAGAAAGTGCCGTCTCGAGAGTTGGCCAAGGCTGGCAGCCACGAGTTCCCGTTCCGCGGCGCCGAATGGACCGAAGGTCCGCCGAACCGGGCCTTCGAGCTGAAGCCGGTGAGGGGCATTGAGTTCCGGTTTGGATTAGGGGTTGCGTGAAACAAGGGCAATCTGCGTCGCGTGAGGTAACTTCGCTCTTAGATGATGCGCGATTGACTCCGACAACCTTTGTGCGACTGTGCGCAAACCGGAATCACTTGCCAGAAAATGTCCGCAACCATGACACCCGAACGATTTTCCGAATGCCTTCTGCACATCCGTTGGACGCCGATCAACATTGCGTCCGCGCTTCAATGCGAGTTGTCATGGATCGAGGCGCTTGAAGCGGGAAACGAGGAAATTCCAGAGGGTCTGGCAGCTTGGTTGGAGACGCTGGCGCAAGCACACGAAGCTCTGCCGCCACCAAAGACATATCGCGGCAAGAGGTCTCAGTTATAAGCAGGGCGCCGGAACGGTATAGCGCTGTGAAGCTTGGCGCACTTGCATCCGACATAGGTGCGCCCGTACAGGCCTCCTTAAAACGTTCTCTCGCCCGCGCCGGGTCGACCGCCACTCTCCATCTCGATGAAATCTTCCTAGATTCCTGCAGCCGTATGCTCCTCTTCGTCACATGCTTGCTTGTGAACTTTCCCAGAAGTTTGACCCCTTTCGGCCCAGAACATTGACCCTGGCGGAGGTAGGATATCTCATTTGTTCGATTGCAGATTTAAGCGGGCTGTCGGGGTCAATGTCCAATTCATACGGTGGGGTCAAACGCTATGCCGAAACACACTCCGACTGCGGCAAGGAAGAATAACTATGGACAAAGCTATGGGAGCCGACCTCCGGGAAAGTACTATCAGGAGCCCGCAATCGAGATCGAACGCTTAGCGTCCGCTAACGATAGACCAGAAATGACGCGGTACCGTGCCTCCACAAGATTGTATATTCCGAAAGCTGCCAACCCAAAGGCGACGGCGATGTAGAGGAAGGATCCTAACGGAAGCTGGAGGAGCCATTCCAGGGCATCACCCATGCTTCCGGCTTGTCCCGGATCCACTCGGAAACCTGCATATGCGAAAAGTACGCCGGTAACCACAAACACTACGCCGCGAGCGACGAGACCGTAGATGCATACCAATGTCACGATACGCTTGCTATCAGGTATCTGAACGTAGCGCTCGAACTTCCTGGTGATGCCCTTCACAGCCGTCACGATCCCGCCGATGACCAAGCCAGCCCCAACGGCGATCGCAAAGTAGGAACCGAACGGCTGCGACATAATCCATCCTGCCAGACCCTTCTCACCGGAACCCTCGCTACCTCCTCCCAGGAACAAGGCATTCCCAAGTGCGTATCCGGCTAGCCCGAGATAGGTGATGGCGCTGCCGAGGAGCGCGGCCCGGATCGCCAAAGCCGTTCCGTCCCTCCCGTGGCCGTCGCTATCCGCTAGGGACTGGGCCAACCTCCAGGCAACAAATCCTAGCAGACCGAGGCCAATCAATCCGACCCAGACGCGGCCGAGCGGCTGGCCAAGGAGCGTTGAAAGCGCGGACTTCGTTTCTGGTCGGCCCCCCTCCACGCCGGAGAAGAGGGCGAGCCCTGCCACAAGGAGAAAGACCACGCCGCGCGCCGCATAGCCGCCTTTGGCAAGTACATCAAATCGAAATTCTTTGGTCATCGGCGTTCCCTGTCCGTCGCAATGCGCGATGTTAACGCGCCAACCCTCCGAAAGTTTGCTGAAGGACTCGCAGAGGTCCCCATGGATCGTAGACATCGACCTCCTTTGGTGGATAGCTAGTGGACCTGTGCCGTCACTGCCTTACAGGCATGGAGGATGCGATGCTGCGCAAGGGCGAACGGACGTTCGTGGTACGGGAAACGGGAGGTTTCGTCGCGCACCTCAACATGCCGGGGTGGCTGAATCCGAAGCCGACCGATCATGGCCAAGGCCCTCTCGCCATGGTCGTTGAATCCATCCTCGATCCTGGTCGCCTGATCGAGATGCACGAGCATAAGAACGACGAAATCATTTCCTGGGTGCCCGAAGGCGTCATGCGTCACAACGACAAGGCCGGTGGCCGACTGGTGATCGATCGCGATCATCTCATGGTGATGAATGCCGGAGTAAGCTTTTGGCATTCCGAAGAGACGATGGCATCCGATCCACCTCTGCGGATGCTGCAGATATTTGTTCGCCCTCGGGCGGCCGATCTCGAGCCGAAGATCCAGCACGGACCGATCCCGGTGACGGCGGCAAACTCCTGGCGGCACCTGGTCGGTCCGGAAGGGGAGGAGGCGCCATTTTATGTCCGTAACGCGATCGACTTCTTCGACGTGCGGCTGGATTCGGGCGCACGGGTGAAGTTCCCGCAAAAGCAAGGCCGGGACCTCTATTTTTACGTCTTCAGCGGTTCCGTGGTCGTCGATACGCAGACCTTTGCCGGAGGAGAGCAGGGGCTTCTTTCATCTGATGATAACCCCGAATTAGAGGCGAAGGCTTCAAGCAAGTTGGTCGCCTTTCTTCTGGATTCGAACGCACCGGTCACGAAGCGCGGGACTGTTGGCGACCATAAGAAGATCCCGTCGTCAATCGTCATTCGGGCGTTCCTGCGATGGCGGAAACTTCGCCACAGGTGGCGTCTTTTCGGATCGTGATCGACCGGAGATCGCTGCCTCAGGTCTCTTGCTGCATTTCCCGACGTTCCAAGGGTCGCGGAACAAACAGGCAGGCTGGAACGATCAATAAGGCAGTCATCAGCATGACCAAGAAGGTAGAATGTAGTGCATGCTGAAGGACGAGCCGGAGCTCTTCTGCACTAGCGACGACGGCACCCGTGCCATTCAAGAGCGCCCGCAGTTGCTCCGGCGTTATCGCCTGGCCGCTGGCGGTGTGCGCCAGGCCATATGTCAGTACTGCACCGAGCACGGCTGCGCCGAGCGTGCTACCGAGGTTGCGCGAGAAGACGTTCGAGGCGGTAGCACTGCCGCGCTCAGACCAGTTCACGCTTTCCTGAGTGAGGATCAAGGCACAGATGTTGAGCAATCCCATGCCGAAACCCATCACCAATGAACCAGCGCCAGCCAGGACAGCCGAACTCGAGGGCGTCAGCAGAACCAGCAGGCACGTGCCCGCCGGAATGCAGACGCTGCCGGCGATCATGATGGGTCGCAAACCGAAGCGGGCAAACTGACGGGATGCGATCGTTGCACCGCAGGGCCAACCCAGCAGCAACATGGTCAACGCGAAACCTGCCACGAGAGGCGAGCGGTTGAGAACCGTCTGCACGTACATCGGAAGGAAGGTCGTCAGACCCATGATCGACATACTTGCGAAAAAGACCGCCAGATTTGCGAACGCTATCGGCCGTTTCAGCCACAGGTCCGGAGCGACCATGGGCGCCTCGGCACGACGCTCCTGCCAGATGAAAGCCGCCAGAGTGACGAAAAAGACGACGAGGGCAGCGATGGCTTGGCCGGAAACGGCACTTTCCATTTCCGTCAAAGCAATCATCAGGGAGGAAATCGAAATGGCGAAAAGTGCGGCGCCGAGCACATCGACAGAGACCACTCGGGTCTGCTTCTCCTCGTGCAAAAACAGGATGAACCCCAATGCGGCGAGAAGTCCGACCGGCACGTTGATCCAGAATACCCAGGCCCATGGGAGATTGTGAATGATCAGGCTGCCGAGGAGCGGGCCGACGACGGCAGACAGCGCCCACACGCTTGCGAGGTAGCCTTGGACCTTGCCGCGCTGGTTTCCGGGAAAAAGATCGGCAACTACCGTCATGGCGACGGGCTGAATCGATCCTGCACCAATACCCTGGAGCAGCCGAAAAGCAATCATCGACGGCATCGACCATGCGAAGCCGGCAAGCACGGATGCGAACAGGAACAATCCGATACCCAGGAGGATCATCGGTTTGCGGCCATAAATATCCGCGAGCTTGCCGAATACAACGGTTGTCGCCGTCTGCGTCAGCAGGAATGACGAGAAAACCCAGGAATAGAGGTTGATCTGCCCCAGCTGGGCGGCGATTTGCGGCATCGCCGTCGAAACGATCGTTGCTTCGATGGCAATCATCGCCATGCTTGCCATGATCGCGACCACAACGAGCCCGCGATGGGAAGTTTTTTCAGACATAGATGGCTCTTCAGAAAAAAAGGGGGGCCGTGAGGGGCTTGGCAGCGATGACGGGCTATTGCATGAGGACCTAACTACTCCTCAGGTCCCTCGCGTCAAGCAACGATTTGAGCGCTACCGACCCAGGCTACCCAGCAATATCTATTCCTGCCGATCATCAGGTCTTGTTCGCAGGCAAGCAGAGACGTGTTGGACTTAAATTGCGATGGAATCAGAGAGTTGCTGACCAAAATCAGGTACGAAAGCACCATGGATCGCAAGTGAATCGCCGGATTCGACTGAGCAGACTGACGTCAGCTTGGAGATGCGTCTTAAGCGCGCGGATGACCGAACAAAGCGAAACTCCTTGACATTATTCCGTCCATGCGCGTTACCGATCAATCACTCGCGGTGGATTGGATCAATCCAGCGGACCTCTTCCGGCTTTTCGACCGGTTCGATATCAAGGTTGACGACCACCGGTTCCTGGCCCGAGCGGACGAGGACGCATTCCAGGGTCTCGTCCCGACTGGCGTTGATTTCTTGATGGGGAACGAATGGCGGCACGTAGATGAAATCGCCAGGACCAGCTTCAGCCGTATACTGAAGCTCCTCTCCCCACCGCATCCGGGCTTTGCCCTTGACCACGTAGATGATGCTTTCGAGATCGCCATGATGGTGAGCGCCGGTCTTGGCATTGGCATGGATCGTCACGGTGCCGGCCCAGATCTTCTCCGCTCCGGCGCGCGCCTTGCTGACGGCGGTGGCGCGGTTCATGCCAGGTGTCTGCGCCGTATTCGGATCGAGCGAATTGCCGGGAATGACTTTGACACCATTCTCGCGCCAATGGTCTTGCGCATGATGGTGCTGGTCGTCGTCGTGATTGTGGTCGTGAGTCACTCTATTCTCGATTCTCGTCTGTTTTGGGATCTGGTTTGCTCGGTCAGGCGGCCTCCCGTAGGTTGAGTTTGCGAACAGCGTCGATGACATCGGCAGGCTCGGTGCGGACCAGCCGGCCGGGTCTGACATCTGATCGACAACAATGGTCGCCTGCATCGGCAGTTCCCAGTGCCGGTACACCGTTCACCTCGCCGATCGGAGAACCACTGGCGATCGAAGACCGCTTCGCTGGTTCGTCGAGAGTGTAGATGATACCGAAGCGGTGACCAAGCCTATTGTCCGTGTCGCTGGCGTTCGGAAAATCGAACTTGTGGCGCTCGCCAATCTCGGCCGACCTTAATCAGTTCGAATGGTTCGACGGTATCGCCGGCCTTGACGAGACCGTCGCGGTTGCTCGTATCGACCAGCAATTGACGCTGATCGACATTGATCTTCAGTTTATCGGGCGCCATCTGGTGCGTCGGCAGCTCACGTCTTACCGAAATCGAGGTGGCGCGGCACTATGGCAGCCGCTTCGTGACCGCCGCGGGATCACGCCCGGGGAACCGATGCCGCCGCTCTCCGCATAGTCCAGACGGATCGCGGATCGTCGTCACCCTCGTCTGCGACGGCCTCGATCCCGGCATCACCCGCCGGCACATGACCTGACCGCGAGACTAGCAGGAACTACGCCGCCCGGCATCCGCTCGTGCGGCTCCATTGGGTGCTTGCAGGAGCGGACTGCCGTTCCTATCTCAATTGCGGGAGCGTAAGAGGAGTGAAAAAAATGGCCCCGTCATCAGTTGAACCTTCCTGTTACGAAATCGAGATATTGCCGCCGCAACGATGCGGGACGTCGCAGAGCTCCTTTATCTGTCTGTGTTGCCGCCGAAGCCAGCTTATGGACCCGGACGGCTGCGGAATCTGCGACGATTGCCTGAGCCCTGGCCTGCTTCCTGAACGTCCTTCGGCAGTTCACAGCACGATGTTCTCCGAGAAGCTCGCCCTATCACGTGTAGGGGTGGCGAGAACAACTAAAAGATGACGCGTACATCAACGACAAACTAATAGTTGACGGCGCGGCTTAGGTCAGTTATATGTCTGATTGTCGAATTTTGCTTGCTAGCTTGGTTATCGCGCGATTGGCACCGCGGCCTGAACGAACTTCCTTTCAAAAATCGCTATCCCGTCCGCATCGCTTTGGCGCTGCGGTTCTTCAATATTGCTATGAAAGGGTTCATCATGACCACTGGCACAGTTAAATGGTTCAATTCCACCAAGGGCTTCGGCTTCATTCAGCCGGACAACGGCGGCGCTGACGCCTTCGTTCACATCTCTGCCGTCGAGCGTGCCGGAATGCGCGAACTCGTCGAGGGCCAGAAGATTGGTTTCGATCTCGAGCGCGACAACAAGTCGGGCAAGATGTCGGCCTGCAATCTTCAGAACGCTTAAATCGATATCTGCTTTCCTTTGACCACGGATGTACTGGCACTGCCGGAAGCAGGTTATCAATTCGGGGCCAGGCGATTTGCCTGGCCTTTTTGCTTTCGCTCGCGCGTCGAGCCTGCCCTATCGGAGCCAAGATGACAGAGACCTACAGCAAATCTCGCCAACAGGCGGAGATTGCCTTCGGCAGTATCCAGACGCAGTTCTTCGCAAAGAACAAGGCGGTCGAAGAGCTCGACTCCGTTGCCAAGTCCCGAGAGGCGAAGACCTTACGGCTTCGTGAGGCGCGCCTTGCAAGGGAACTCAATGACCCCGTGTTGGCAACCTCCGCCCTGCTTGCAAAACGCGCCAAGGCCAGATGACCGCTATCACACCCCCATTTGGATGAAAAATAACGAGCTTTCAGACCGGCGCGCCGAAGCTGCGGGGGCCAAGTCAGCTCAGCTTGACGCATATCGTGTCGCAAAGACTGTGGCCGAGCCCGATCGGGTGGCAAGGCAAGGCCGAGCGCACGACGATTGCTGCGGCGCGGGATGCTCGACGCCTCGAGCGCACGCGACTGAAGCTCGATGAGCGGAGCCGCCTTGAGATGGAAGCAACTGGCTGCTGGGCTAGCCGAAAATCATACCCGGGAGAGCCGAAAAGGTTCGCATCGCAGGTATGCCAACCGCAAGGCAAAACAAGCGTAATTGATCGGCGGCGCTCGGAGATCGCCCTCGCTGAGACTTCCCCGCATCGCCCTGTCTTGAACGTGAAGCACCCTGGAGATGCACCTGTGCGGTTGAAGGGGCACCAACAGCATTGGCCAGAGGCATGCTGACAGTTCACTCACACCAAAGGAAGCCTCAATGGCACAGGATACGAAGGAACTTCAGTCGATCAATACGGCCTGGCAGATCGCTATCCAGGAAATTCTGCGCATGGTTATCAGAGACATGTATCACGGCGGCGGCGAGGCTTCATTCAAGACGCATATCAAGCGTATCGAAGAGGCAGCCGTGGACAGCATTTACACGGACCTGAGGCTGCGGGGGACAGATGAATGGACGGAAGTCCTGGTTAAGGAAAGGGCGAGTAATTTCGTTACGACCCTGCTGACCTCGTTTACATATGATCGGACATGACAACAGCTGCTGGCAATCTCCAGCCGGCTCTGCCGTGAGCAGTCCGGGAGCAAACGAGCTGATGTCATCCTCTTCGGCCGCGCCGGCCACGCGGCCTGTGAGCTGCTTCTGAAATTGTCTGCAACGATCGTCGGTCAGGCGGATGTGGAAGTGGAAAGCGGGGCTTCCCGATCGTCGTAGCATGCCCATGGCGCACCCGTGCCGCTCTGACGATCGTGGCATTGGGCAATCTCCGGATCCGGCTCCATCGTCTGCATGGATTAACGGGCCTTGTACTTCGCGTCGAGATCATCCATGGCTTTGACATTACCGGCAGACCGACCGTTCTCGTCGAAGGTATGGGCAAGAAACGCATCAGCGATCGACTTTGCAAGCTCCGTTCCGATGACGCGGGCTCCCATCGTGATAATCTGCGCATTATTGGAAAGCGCGGCGCGCTCGGCAGAATAGGTGTCGTGCGTCAGGGCGGCGCGGATGCCCGGAACTTTGTTGGCCGAGATGCAGACACCGATGCCGGTGCCGCAAACGAGGATCGCTTTGTGGTAGGTGCCGTCGATGACGCCTGAGGCGACGCGATCCGAGAGGTTGGCGTAGAAAGGATCGGCACCGGCGCTGGTGTGCGAGACTTCGTGCACTTCGAAGCGGTCTTTTAGATGGTCGGCCAGAACTTTGGCGAGGCCTTCGCCGGCGCTGTCTCCTGCAATGGCAAGCTTCATGGTTCTTTCTCCTCAGAGTTTGGCGGCGCATTTTGTCAGGATGTCGAGGTAGCCTTCGACATTCCAGGCCGAACGGCCGATGAAGAGCCCGTCGATATGCGGGCTCACGATCAGTTCTTCGCAGTTCTGTGGGTTGACTGACCCGCCATAAAGGCAGGGGATCTTCCGGCCGAGCACAGCTTCGGCAACGGCGATTATTTCAGACTGGCGGGCATCTGCGTAATCCGCAGTCGCCGGAATGCCGTTTTCGCCGATCGCCCAGACGGGCTCGTATGCCAGCAGGATCTCGGCGCTCTTCTGGCCGCTCGAAAGTTTCGAAAGTGCACCACGCACCTGGGCCGCTAGGATTTCGGCAGCCTTCCCGCTTTCACGGTCGGAGAGCGTCTCGCCAATACAGATCAACGGAATGAGACCGTGGCGAACGGCCGCTTCGGTCTTCAGGCCAACTGTCTCGTCGGTCTCTCCAAAATGTTCGCGCCGCTCTGAATGGCCGAGCTCGACGAGATCGAGATCGCAGTCCTTCAGCATCACCGGCGAGACTTCGCCCGTCCAGGCTCCCTGGTCGGCCCAGTGCATGTTCTGCGCGCCGACCTTCACGGACGTTTTGGCAAGCATTGCCTTGACCTCGCGTACCGCCGTGAAGGGCGGAATCACGAAGCGCTGGATGCGCGGGTCGCGCGCGGCATCCGCGGCTTCGAGGCCGCGCGCGAAATGTTGAGCTTGCGCAAGCGTCTTGTTCATCTTCCAGCTGGTGCCAATCCAGAAGCGTGGTTTTTCGGTCATGTCGGATCCTGCGTTGATGCGATGGTGAGCGTAATGCCCGCCTGCTCGAATTCCGCCAGGAAAGCAGCATCCGGTGCGATGTCGGTTATAACGGCGTCGAAGTCGGCGAGATCCGCCATGACATGCAGTGCGGTGTGGCCAATGCGCTGGTGGTTGACCAGGAGGCAGGTCCTGGCCGACGACGCGATCATCGCCCGCTTGGCGCGCACGACGTTGTCGTCCATGTGGTAGGCAAGCCTGCCGCTGACGGCTGGCGTGGAAATGAAGCCGATGTCGGCCCTTAGTCGCGACAGTGCCTCTTCGGTGACGACGCCGAGATAGGCGTTGAACTTCGCCGAATAGATGCCCCCGAGCGCGATCAGCGTGATGCCGTTTTCGCCTTTCAGTCGCTCCATGATCGCCGCGTTGTTGGTGATCAACGTCAGCGGACGCTTCTGCAGCAACATTTCCCCGAGCACGGCCGCCATTGAGCCATCGTTTACCATTACGGTCATTCCCGGCTCGACCAGTTCCAGCGCGGTCTGTGCCATTGCGAGCTTGGCCTCAGTGCCCTGGCGCTCGCGAATGCGAAAGTCGCTTTCGAACTGCATTCCGGCATCGATGGTCGCGCCCCCCCGAACCTTGCGCAGGACACCTTCCTGCTCGAGATCGTCGAGATCGCGATGGATCGTCATCTTCGACACGGCGAAGCGATCGGCAAGATCGTCGAGATCGACGGTCTTGTTTTCGACGAGCAGGTTGACGATCAACTGCTGCCGCTCTTCCCTCCTCATCTCGGTCTCCGCCTTGTTTGATAACAAAATAACGATTATCTCGTGATAATCAACACTAATTGTGTTATTTTGCGATGAAAACTTGTTGTCTTGATATGCTAATCCAACAGTGCCTGCGCGGTTCGCTCGTCTGTTATAAGCCCGAAAAGGCGGCGGCTGTTGAGAATTGCCCGGATGGCCGGCACCTTCGCCTGTCCACCCGCCAGCGCCACAAGCCGCTCGCTCGTGGTTTTGGGGAATGACGCGGAGAGCGTGCGCGCTGTTAGCGTCGTCTCAAGGATGTGGCCGTCGGCGTCGAAAAAGTGCCCGAGGATTTCGCCGACACCGCCTGCGGCGGCAATGTCCTCCATTTCACGGGGCTCAACCACACCGGACAAAACAAGCTGCGCCTCTGCATCGACAGTCCCCAGGCCAACGAGCTTCAGATCGGCGTTGTTGGCCAGATCGAAGACTTCTTTGACGGCACGCTGCGCCTTCAACACTTCGCGGTCCTCGCCGGTATTGGCGAAGAAGGGAACCGGCATGACATAGGCATGGGTACCGGTCTTTTCGGCGATACGGTGCATCACGTCATAGGGATTGGCGCCGTAGTTTCGTGTCAGGCCGCCAAGCAACGAGACGAAGCGCAGGCCCTTCGCGTTCACCCTCGGCATATACTGGACGGCGGCGGAAAGCGTGCGGCCGTGACCAAGGCCGATGACCGTATTGTCGCCGCGCTCGATCTCGCGCTTGAGATAGCCGGCGCCTGCATGGCCGAGAGCGCGAAGCGGTAAGCCTTCCTCGCCGAGATCGGGTGCGACCTCGCAATATTGGAGCCCGAACCGTTCGGAAAGCCGCATCTCCAGCTCGACGCATTCGACGATATCCCCGTCGATGGTGACTTTGACGACGCCATCGGCAACCGCTCTCGCGATCAGGCGATGCGCCTTTACCGATGGCACGCCGAGGCGCCGGGCGACGTCGGACTGCGTTAGCCCGCCCGCATAGTGAAGCCAGGCAGCACGCACGGCCAGCGTATCATCGGCGTCCGTCATCACGGTTCCCTTTCGAATGTCACAGGCGGCGATTCCGCCGCATCGCAGTGCTGCCTTTTAAAGATGCCCGCCTTAGATGTTCAAGTCGGCGACGCCAGTGTCGATATGCGGCGCCCAGAAGGCGACGCTTTCGGCGATCTGCGGGATGACCTGACGATCGTTCGGCTCGCGTTCCTTGAAGGAGAGTTCCAGGCAAATTTCATTGTCCTTCGCCCCACCTTCGGCAAGTGCCTGGAGCAGAGGCGCGGGCTGAATGCGGCCCTTAGCATTGAATTCTGCAGTAAAGGGCCGGTGTCCGCCCTTGTCCATCAGGCTCTGCTTGATGTGGATGATCGGCGATACCGGCGGGACGGCCCGTGCCCAGGCATAGGGGTTGTAGTCGTCGGGGTTGGGGGAGGTGATGTCGCCATGATCGATATCCGCCATCATCCACATCGGGATGGCCAATCCGGCGGCTGCCAGCCGCTTTTGCAGCGACAGGCATGCGGCAATCGTCTCTCCGAACTCGCGACCGATGCTCATCGGTTCCCAGAAGATGCAGGAAAGGCCTGCGGCGCGTGCGTGGTCGGCTATCTCGGCCCAGCAGTCGATCGCGATCTTGACCAGTTCCTCGCGTCTGACCGGATCGTCGAAGTCCTTGTAGGTGAAGATTGCAAACTGCGTTCCGACGGAGTGGCCGCCGAGATCGGCGGTGATGTCGGCAAAAGTCTTGAACCATTCGATGTAATAGCGGCGCACATCGGCATCTGGATGTCCGAAGTGGTTGAGGCGACCATAGGGCCCCGTCATGCCTGATGTGATCCGCACACCCGTGCGCTTCAGCGCGGCGTTCATCGTGCGCGCCAGACGGCGGATCACGGGCGCCTGCCAGCTCGGATTGATGAATTCGTGGGTCAGCTGGAGGTCGCGGATCCTCAAGTCTCGCGCGACCGTCTCGATGAGGTCGTCGGGGTCTGCGAAGCGGTTCACAAGTGGATTGGTATTGAGCGAAAGGGTCAGCGGCATGGCAATATCCTTCAAGCTGCGGCAAGGCGGATTGAAGCAAACCACTCGTCAAAGGCTGCACGTTCCGCTTCGCTCAGATGCAGGTAATGCTTGGTGCGGCGGTAGAGGATGTCTTCGGCCGTCGCGGCCCATTCCGTCGCAACGAGATAGCGGGCCTCGGCCTCATAAAGCTGCCCGCCGAAATGCCGCCCGAGCCCTTGGATGCCAGTCGCACCCGCAATCACATTCTTCGTGCGGGCGCCATAGAGACGGCCGTAGTGATGCACGAGCTTGCGCGGCATCCATGGATAGGCATCGCGCAGGCTATTGGCGAAGGTCTCGTAGTCGGCATTCGGAATTTCGCCGCCGGGCAACGGCGCCTTCTCCGTCCAGTCTCCGCCCATGTTCGGAAAAATATGCCTGAGACGTTGCATGCCCCGTTCGGCAAGTTCTCGGAATGTGGTGATCTTACCACCGAAGACGTTGAGCAGAGGAGCGCCGCCCGTCTCGTCGAGATCGAAGACATAGTCGCGGGTAACGGCGGACGGATTGCCCTTGCCGTCGTCGAAAAGTGGACGAACGCCGGAGAAGCTATGCAGCACATCCTCCCGGCGTAGCTTCTCCTTGAAGTAGCGATTGACCGCCTTCAGCAGATAATCGATTTCCGCATCGTCGGCGGACACATCCTCGGCGCGGCCTTCATAGGCGATATCGGTCGTCCCGATCAGCGCCTTGTCGCCCTCATAGGGGTTGATGAAAATGACGCGCTTGTCGTGGTTCTGGACCAGATAGGCATTGGAGCCGGCCCAGAACTTCGGCACGATGATATGGCTACCCTTCACGAGACGGACGTTGCGGCCGGAGTTCGAGCCGGTGACACGATTGATGATGTCCATCACCCAGGGGCCGGCGCAGTTGACGAGACATTTTGCGCGGAAGGTTCGCGTCTCTCCGGTGAGGCTGTTTTTTGTGGTAACGATCCAGCTGCCGCTCTCACGACGCGCCGAGATTGCTGCCGATCGAGTGAGAATAGTAGCGCCCTTTTCCGCCGCGCTGACCGCATTCAGGATCACGAGGCGGGCGTCATCGACCCAGCAATCGGAATACTCGAAGCCGCGCGTGTATTGATCGAGGATCGGGGTTCCCTCCGGATCGCGCAGCAGATTGAGCGTGCGTGTCCCCGGCAACTTTTTGCGGCCGCCAAGGTGATCGTAAAGGAACAGGCCGAGCCGCACGAGCCACGCCGGACGATCCTGCGGGCTGTGTGGCAGGACGAAGCGCATCGGCCAGATGATATGCGGCGCGGCATTGAGCAACACTTCACGCTCGATCAGCGCCTCGCGCACCAGGCGGAATTCGTAGTATTCGAGATAACGCAGACCGCCATGCACCAGTTTGCCCGAACGAGACGAGGTTCCCTGTGCCAAATCGTCCTTATCGCACAGCGCGACTTTCAGCCCGCGGCCCGCAGCATCGCGTGCGATTCCCGCGCCATTGATGCCTCCGCCGATGACGAAGAGATCCAGGAGGTCGGGTTCAGTCATGTCATGCTCCTTCGATGCCTGCTGCATCAAAACTTGATTTACTCGCCTACCGGCGATGTCGTTGCGGCTCGGGCGAGCTTGCCCCAGGCAGGCGCCATTGCCTGGCGCACATCGGTGTAGGCGGAAAATAGCCGGTCGAACCGGGCAGCCTCGTTTACATCCGGAATCTCCGCGTCGCCGAGCAGCGGCGTCACCCAGTCGGCAATGCATTCGTCCATGCTGGAATAGACGCCGACGGCCACTGCGGCCATCATCGCCACGCCGGCGGCCCCCGTCTCATCGCGGCGCGACTGGCGGATCGGTGCGTTAACGGCGGCCGAGAGTGAACGGCGAAGGGCGAGCGAGCGTGTTGCGCCGCCCGTGACCCGCAACTCTTCGGGCATCGCGCCCATTGCCGCGTAGCAATCGCGGGTGGCAAGCCCCAACCCTTCGACCACACTGCGCAGCAGGTCGGGGAAGCCGTGGCGCGTAGAAAGCCCCGTGAAGCCCGCGCGCGCATTGGCGTTGACGAATGGCCCACGTTCCCCAGCTTCGGAGATGTAGGGATGGTAAAGCACCGAACCCGGCCGGCTTTCCGCAAACCAGCCGTCGATGCGCGCAATCAGGTCTGCATGCGAAGCAGGCTTGCCCGCCTCGGCCATCAAGTAGGCGGCGACGTCCAGGATCCAGTCGATGTTGATCGTAGCGCCCATGTTGGTCTGGACCTGGGTGACGATGCCGGGGATGGGCAGGGCGATCACATAGCCCGTTCCCTCATGATTGAGCTGAACGTCAGCAACGGGCTTGGCACGCATGTGCACGCCCGTCGAGCCGATCGTCGAGCAGGCGGCATTGCGAGCGCCGCTGCGCACGCCTGCACCGAGCGCCGTCATCGCCATGTCCACATAACCAAGGCAGACCGGCGTACCGGCAAGAAGTCCGCAGGCCCTCGCCGCCTCGGACGTCAGCGGGTGACTGATCTCGGTGCCGTCGATGATTTCAGGCAGAAGCGCCCGTCTATGGCTCAGGCCGAGCGCATCGATCACCACCGCATCATATTGCCGGGTCCGGAAGTTGCCGAAGGTAAAGCTCGCTTCGGACGGATCGGTCGCCCGCACGGTTGTCAGGTTGAGATAAAGCCAGTCCTTGCAGTGCAATGCCGTCTCCGCTCGGTCGAGAAGGTCCGGTGTGAAGCGATCCATATGGGCGAGTTGCGCACCCTGCTGGCAAGTGTTGAGGCCGGTGCCCGTTGCCTCGAAGCGGGCACGGTTCTCATTTCCGCCGGCAAGCGACGTGACGGTCGGTGCGGCGCGCGCATCGAGCCATAGCCAGGCATCAGCGACCGGCGTATTGCCGCGGCCGACGAGCCAGGTGCCGTCGCCTTGGCCGGTGACCGCGACGGCTGCGGTGCGTGATGCGAGATTGGGTACTTTTTCTCCGAGGCCACGTAACGCGCTGGCGCAATCAAGCCAAGTCTGACCCAGCGACTGCGTTGCGGAGCCGTCGTCTCCCGTCGTGTATCTGTTGCGTACGGAGGCCGTGGCGATCTGGCGTCCGGACAGATTAAAGGCCACCGCCTTGATGACGGAGGTACCGGCATCTATCCCGATGATGATCTTCTCAGTCGATGTCATCGCAGGACCATCCCGCCTCTGTTGCGAGCGCCTCGGCGGCTGTTACGCGCGTCCAATTCATCTGAAGTCCTCCCGATCGGCAAGATTCGTTGGGGATTCGGCATCCGGCTGCCAACTACTTCGGTCCTTCTGGCCTGCGGCAAGCTGCTCTGCCTTTTGAAAATCCTGGATGGAATATGTGGCCGAACCTCCGACAGGTCGTTGCGGAACATAACATAAAGATACCATAAGGCTAGTAAGATTTTGCTGGCATTGAAATTTTTTTCAGCTAGAATAAATCGCATAAGAGTGTAGAAAGCCGCTTGCGAAGTGATGGGCCGCAACGTCATCATCGCCAGTCTCCGCTGCGCCGGATCTGAATAATACGCAATCTGTACAGCGAGTTATATGCCTCTGCCGGGTACGAAGCGTAGAGGAAAGTTTGTGCGTTTGCTTCCAATTATTCCGCGCTGCAGCGGGAAAAACTGAACGCGAAGTCACGCGTTTTTGCTCAGGTTCTCACCAAGTAGCCGTTGACACGTGTCGAAAATTATAACATCGTTTGCGACGTAAATAACATAGTTCTATCACGGAGGTGCGCTTCCGGATCGAGAGCTGCAGGTCCAGGTGGTTGGAGGAGTCAGTCGCCGGTCTTGCTGAGGAGGCTTCCAAATGAGGATTTTTGTCCACGGTTGCGGTCCTGCCGGTGATTCGCCGATTTTTTGCTCTGGTGCGGCACAACGGGTCCGCCGGTCTGCGATTGCTGCCGCGCTCGCCCTTCTTTCCTCGCCATTCAAGTCAAAGGCCGTCCGGACATGAGTACACCGCCTGATTATGCAGCATCAAAGCCGAGCAGCGGCAATTTCAAACTCATCGCAAGCGCAGCGCTTGCCGTCATCGTCGTTGGAGCGATTGCGCTCGATACCACGGTCGTCAAGATCGGCTCCGCCGACGATGTCCGCCAACAGGCATTTTCCGCGGAGACTTTCGGCGCAGACCAGTTCCCGAAGATTAAGGCGAATGTCGAGGATCGGGCCGTTGCGGTCGCCGAGCTTGCGGCCGCAATCGCTGCCGACAAGAAGGCAGCCGCCGAAAAATACGGCACTGCGACGAGCACCGGACCGGTGATTCCGGTTACGCTGACGGGTGTCTTCGGCGCCCGCAAGGCGAACATTAGCGAGATAAAAGTCGATGGGTTGCCTCCCGAGACGGTGGTCCGTGTCCAGACCGGTCCTGCGGTCAATGGCACGGACCTCCGTGACGCGACCGGAACCATCGAATTCGGGCAGTTTACCAACCAGATCCAGTATCAGGATGCCGGTTCGGCCATCAACAACGAGATGAAGAAGACGGTCTTTGCAGGCCTCGATCCTGACACGCTGGATGGAAAGACGGCGACCGTGGTGGGTGTCTTCAAGCTCATCAACCCGAAGAACTGGCTCGTCACGCCGGTGAAGGTCGAGGTCAAATGAGCCAGCCGCTATGCAACTCCGGAAGCCGGGGCGAGGTCGTTCTTGCCGCTCGCAACATCGCCAAGTCCTATGGCAATGTTCACGCCCTGAAAGGAGTGAACTTTGACATCCACCGCGGCCAGGTCACGACTCTGTTCGGAGAGAACGGCGCGGGCAAGTCGACTTTGATGAAAATCCTTTCGGGGGTCGTGCAGCCGAGTTCTGGCGAGATCATCCTCGACGGCTCGCCTGTCAGCTTTGCATCGTCGACCCATGCGCGCGGGTGCGGGATTTCTATCATTCACCAGGAGCTCAGCCTGGCACCCAATCTCAGCGTCCGTGACAACATCTTCATGGGTCGAGAGATCATCAAGGGTGGGGTTGTCGACTTCGCCGAGGAAGAGCGCCAGACACGTGCGCTCATGGAAGAGCTCGAGGAAGACATCGATCCGCTGACGCGTGTCGAGGATCTCCGCCTCGGCCAGCAGCAGATCGTCGAGATCGCGCGCGCCCTTTCTATCAATTCGCGTATCCTCATCATGGACGAACCGACTTCGGCTTTGAGCGCCACCGAAGTGGAAGTGCTCTTCAAGGTCATCCACGACCTAACCAGCCGCGGCGTCTCGATCGTCTACATCTCGCATCATCTGGAAGAGGCCCTGCAGATCACCCACCACGCCGTTGTCCTGCGCGACGGGAACATGACGGCCTATGCGGAGCGCAAGGATATCGACCTCGAATGGATCGTCCGCAACATGGTCGGCGATAACTTTGACCTTGGCAATCCACCGCAAGGCCATCAGTTCGGCGCAGTGGCGCTTTCCATCGAAAACCTGAGTGTTCCCGGTCCTTTCGGCGCTGCCTATAATGCGGTCGACCGCCTATCGCTGCAGGTGCGCACCGGCGAGGTCGTCTGCATATACGGGCTGATGGGGGCCGGGCGGACCGAACTCCTTGAATGCATTGCCGGTCGCCTGCGTTCGAACGGCGGCAAGGTTCTGCTCGAAGGACAGGACGTCGGCGGGCTCAGCATCGCCGGACGCATCGCCGGCGGTCTCGTCCTTGTACCCGAAGATCGCCAGCGCGATGGCCTGGTCCAGACGATGACGGTCGGATCCAATCTGTCGCTTGCGAGCATCGGCGCCTTTACGAAGGGGCTGTTCACCTCCGGCCACCGGGAGCGCGATCTCGTCAACGATGCGATCCGCCGGGTGCATGTGAAGACCGATGGCGGCGCGGCAGCGATCGGTTCGCTGTCCGGCGGCAACCAGCAGAAGGTCGTCATCGGCAAGATGCTGGCAACCCAGCCGAAGGTGATCCTGCTCGACGAGCCGAGCCGCGGGATCGATATCGGCGCCAAGGCCGAAGTGTTCAAGCTGCTCGCGGAGCGCGCCAAGCAGGGACTGGCGGTCATCTATTCGACATCCGAAGTCAATGAATGCCTGAGCATCGCGCACCGCATCGTCGTTATGCACCGCGGCAGGATATCGGCCGAGTTTGGCTCGGACGTCACCAAGGAAAAGATCATGGCAGCCTCCGGCGAAGCCGTGGTCGCGCACTAGCCTGGAACTATGGAGCGCTGAGTATGTCAGTCACAAACATCGTCGAGAAGAAGTCAGTTTCCACCAGGCAGAAGCGCAATACCAACGTCGTGCGTCTCATCCTGGAAGGCCGGGCATTCTTTGCGCTGATCGTCATCATCGCAGTCTTCTCGTTCCTGTCACCCTACTATTTTACGCTGAACAACTTCCTGATCATGGCGTCGCACGTCGCGATCTTTGGCATTTTGGCAATCGGCATGCTGCTGGTGATCCTGAACGGCGGCATCGACCTGTCGGTGGGCTCGACGCTGGGGCTCGCAGGCTGCATCGCCGGCTTCATGATGCAAGGCGTCACGCTCAACTATTTCGGCGTCATCCTCTATCCGCCGGTCTGGGCCGTCGTCATCATCACATGTGCGCTTGGTGCTTTGGTGGGTGCCGTCAACGGCGTGCTGATCGCTTACCTCAAGGTGCCGGCCTTCGTCGCTTCACTGGGTGTGCTTTATGTAGCCCGCGGAATTGCGCTATTGATGACCAATGGCCTGACCTACAACAATCTCGGCGGCCGCCCGGAGCTCGGCAATACCGGGTTCGATTGGCTCGGCTTCAACCGGCTCGGAGGCATCCCGATCGGCGTGATCGTGCTTGCGGTTCTGGCAATCGTCTGCGGCATCGTGCTGAGCCGCACGGCCTTCGGCCGTTGGCTCTATGCCTCGGGTGGTAACGAACGTGCGGCCGACCTTTCGGGCGTTCCCGTCAAGCGCGTCAAGATCGTCGTCTATGTGCTGTCGGGTGCCTGTGCCGCGATCGCCGGCCTGGTGCTGTCGTCGCAGCTGACCTCCGCCGGTCCGACTGCCGGCACCACGTACGAACTGACGGCCATCGCAGCCGTCGTCATCGGTGGTGCAGCGCTGACCGGCGGCCGCGGTACGGTTCGCGGCACCATGCTCGGGGCCTTCGTCATCGGCTTCCTCTCTGACGGCCTCGTAATCATCGGCGTCTCAGCCTACTGGCAGACCGTCTTCACCGGCGCGGTGATCGTTCTCGCCGTCCTCATGAACAGCATCCAATACGGCCGCCGGGTCAAATCGTCCTGACGGCTTCAACTGAACTTATCCGCGACGGCAGGCTGGATTCCATGAAGGCCGATTGGGGAAAGCACCGCCGGGTCTCCGGCAATAACTGAGCTCACTAATGGGAGAGAGACTATGTTTAAAAAAGGCATGCGCATTCTTTTTGCCGCCGCGACTGTGGCGCCGCTTCTTGCAAGCTCGGCCTGGGCGGCCGGGATGATGACGATCATCGTCAACGACCCGTCGAACCCGTACTGGCTGACAGAAGGCAACGTTGCCAAAGCCGCCGCCGAAAAGCTTGGCTATACCGCCTCGGTCAGCGCGCACAAGGGTGACACCAACACCGAAAGCAACCTGATCGATACAGCCATCACCAACAAGTCGGTTGCGATTATCCTTGATCCGGCGAATGCTGACGGTTCCGTCGGTGCGGTGAAGAAGGCCGTTGCCGCAGGCATTCCGGTTATCCTCGTCAACGCGGAAATCAACCAGGAAGGCCTGGCGAAGGCGCAGCTCGTTTCCAACAACGCCCAGGGTGCAGCACTCGGTGCCCAGCAGTGGGTCGAAGCTATCGGCGACAAGGGCAACTATGCCGAACTCTTCGGCGCACCGTCGGACAACAATGCCGCGACGCGCTCCAACGGCTATGAGACCGTGCTTTCGCAGTATCCGGACCTGAAGAAGGCTGCCAAGGAAGTCGCCAACTGGGACCGTACTCAGGGCCATAACAAGATGCAGTCCATGCTGCAGGCAAACCCGGACATCGTCGGCGTCATCTCTGGCAACGACGAAATGGCGCTGGGCGCCATCGCCGCTCTCAAGGAAGCCGGCAAGCTCGCCAACATCAAGGTCGGCGGTTTTGACGGTTCTCCGGATGCTGTTGCGGCCATCAAGGCAGGTGAACTCCAGTACACCGTCCTGCAGCCGGTTGCCGTGTTCTCCGAAGAAGCGGTGAAGCAGGCAGACAGCATCATCAAGACTGGCAACACCGGTGCAAAGAGCGAGAAACAGCTCTTCGATTGCCTGCTGATCACCAAGGACAATGTGGATAAGTACACGGGTCCGTTCGTCTTGTCGCAGTAATCATCGAAGGGGCGCTCGAAAAGGCGCCCCTTTCAGCGACGGCGGCACAGGCTGCTCGGCTCTTCGGATGCCGGAAACGCTAACTTGTGGGCCGCAACCGCCCGTTCCATGTCGCCTTTTTGCCTTGGGGCGGCAATCACTGTACGAAGCTGGGATCCAGAGTTCAGCGACAAGGGTGACCCGTGACACAGAAGACGAGCCAGGGCGACGATCTGTTGGACCAGCTTACGAGCGACAGCCGCCAGACGCGCCAGATCGCTCGCCGGCGCATGATTGCCGAGGCCGTCATGAATGAAGGCTCGATGCGGATAGAAGACCTCACCGACCGTTTCGGGATCAGCCTGATGACTGCTCATCGCGACGTGGACGAACTTGTCAGCCGCGGTCTCTTCAGGAAGACGCGCGGCATCGTCACTGCGGCTGCCACCAATCTCATAGAATCAAGCGAGGTCTATCGCTCGAACCGCCAGTCGGCGGAGAAGAAGCTGATCGCCGAAGCGGCGATGCAGTTCGTTGAGCCGGGGCAGGCCATTTTTTTCGATGATTCGACCACGGTATTACAGATGGCGGCGCATCTGCCGTCGAAGGTACCGGTCACGGCCATCACCAATTCGCTGACGCTCATGAACGCGCTGAAGGGCATGCACGACGTGACGCTGCTCGCACTCGGTGGACAGTATTACAACTGGTGTAACGCCTTCATGGGTCGCATGACCATAAACGAGATCAGAGGTCTCAGGGCCGATGTCGCGTTCATCTCCATGTCGGCGATCAGCGACGGCACGGTTCTGCACCAATCCCCGGAGACGGTCGATACCAAGCGTGCCATGTTCGACTGTTCCGTCAAGCGCATCCTGCTTGCTGATCACACGAAGTTCGAGCAGCGGGCGCTTCACAGTTTCGCGGCACTGGACGAGTTCGACGTCGTCATCGTCGACGACAAGACGCAGCCGGTGCACATCGACCGCATGCGGTCCAGAGATATCAACGTTGTCATCGCCAAGGGCGCCGGAGGGCGCTCGTGACCGGACAAGCCCGTTGCTGATAGCGAGGTAAAAGCGAATGCCGAGTCTGCTCGGGATCGATAGTGGCCTGACGGTCACCAAGGCCGTCATCTTCGATATTGACGGCACGCCGCTCGCAGTCGCCCGGCGCCGCGTCACGCAGTTTATCCCAAATGCCCGCCATATCGAACGGGACATGGACGAATTGTGGAGCGCGACGGTTGACGCGATTCGGGAGGCGATCACCCTCAGCAATCGGCCGGCAAGCGACATCCAGGGCATCGCGGCAACGGCCCACGGGGATGGCATCTATCTGCTCGACCACGAACGGACACCTTTGGGCCGGGCCATCCTGTCCCTGGACAGCCGGGCCGGTGCCGTCATCGATCGGTGGATGGAAAGCGATGTCGCCGACCAAGCCATCGAGCTCACGGGTCAGATCCCGCATGTCTCCGCACCATCGACACTGCTTGCCTGGATCCGCGACATGGAACCCGAGCGGTTCAAACGCATTGGTCATTTCCTGAGCTGCAAGGACTGGCTGCGGTTTTGCCTGACAGGCATCGTCGGTACGGATCGCACGGAGGCAAGTACCTCCTTTACCGATGTGAAGACACAGGAATACAGCCAGGAGGCCCTGAGGCTCTTTGGGCTGCAGAAACTTGTCCATGCTCTGCCGCCGGCCGCGCGTTCCGATCAGATCATCGGGCGGGTGACACGTGAGGCGGCGCATCTGACCGGCCTTGCCAAGGGAACGCCGGTCGTTGCCGGGCTGCATGACGTCACGGCCTCCGCGCTCGGGGCAGGCGGCTATGCCAAGGGCGTCGTCGCCGTCATTGCCGGTACCTATTCGATCAATGAGACGCTATCGTCGGAACCGCGGGTCGACCGGCGTTGGTTCTGCCGCAACGGCATCGCGCCCGGCATCTGGAATAACATGTCGATCTCGCCGGCATCGACCGCGAATTACGACTGGTTTCTCGACAAGCTGTGCGCCGGCGAGCGGACGAAGGGCGAGGCGCAAGGCAGCTCCATTCACGCGTTGCTCGCGCCGGAAATCGATGCGGCTTTCGATCGGCCATCGACGGCGCTCTTCCATCCCTACCTGTTCGGCTCGCCCTATGGTGCTTCGGCAAGTGCCGGCTTCTTCGGCCTCGGCGGCTGGCACGATCGCGGCGACATGCTGCGGGCCGTGCTTGAGGGTATCGCTTTCAATCATCGCATCCATGTCGATGCACTTGGCGACGGCTTTGAATTTGAAGAGGCAAGGCTTGCCGGGGGTGTCTCGCGCAATCCGCTGGTCGTTCAAATGTTCGCCGATGTGCTCGGCATACCGGTGACCGTGACCGAAACGGATGAGGCCGCCGCCTGGGGTGCTGCTCTTTGCGCCGGATCGGGCGCTGGCGTTTATGCTGATCCGCAGAGCGATCCGCGCGACATCTCCCGCATCGCGAAGACGTGCCAGCCGGATGCGGCACGCAGCGCGGACTACGACAAACGCTACCGGGTCTTCCGCCAGATCGCCGACGCTATGACGCCCCTTTGGCCGAAAATTGCCGGCCTTGCGCCGGAGCAATCGGTAACCGACGAGGCAGAACCCCGGCACTGATGCGTGGGCGATTTAGGACGACAAGATCATGACTCCCGACATGCAGCAACGCTTCTCGAACCTTGGAGAGGGCGACATCGACGTCCTGATCATCGGAGCGGGCATCAATGGTGCCGGACTGTTTCGCGACCTTTCGACGCAAGGCGTCAATTGCGTGATCGTCGACAAGGCCGATTTCGGCTCCGGGACGAGTGCTGCGCCATCGCGCCTTATTCACGGCGGCCTGAAATATCTCGAGACGGGCGAGTTCGGCTTGGTCGCCCAGTCGACGTTGGAGCGCAATTTGCTGCTGAAGAACGCTCCGCATTGCGTCGAGCCATTGCCTACTTTCATACCGGTATTCTCCTGGACACGGGGTATTTGGGCAGCGCTGCGCACGCTGCTTGGCTCCAAGACTGCGCCACGCAGCCGGGGGGCCGTTCTCATCAAGATCGGGCTTAGGCTCTACGATTTCTTTGGATCACGCGACCAGGTCATGCCGCGCCATCGGCTGATCCTGAAAAAGAAGGCGCGCAAGGAAATGCCGGACCTCACCCCGGCAATCGTCGCCGGCGGAATTTATTACGACGCCAAGATCAGCAGGCCTGAGCGGCTCGTCTACGAACTCGTCATGGACGGGCTCGAGGCAAATACGAAGAGCCTTGCCGCCAATTTCGCGACGCTTGCGGCAGTCTCCGGCGGGCGGCTGACATTCAGGCAACCGGACGGCGGCGAATTTGCTGTGTCTCCCAAACTGGTGGTGAACGCCGCCGGTCCCTGGATCGATCATGTCAATGGGGCGCTCGGCGCTCCCTCTCGGATGATCGGCGGTACCAAGGGTTCCCACATTCTGCTGGATCATCCTGAGCTGGTTCGCGGCCTGAACGGCCACATGATCTATTTCGAGGCCGATGATGGGCGCATCTGCCTCGTCTACAGCTATCTCGGGATGGCGCTCATCGGTTCCACTGATATCCCTGCCGACGACCCGGATAATGTCCGCTGCGAGGAACCGGAAACCGAATATTTTCTCGATAGCGTCCGCTCGCTGCTACCGACGCTTCGCTTCGATCGTGATCAGATTGTCTACAGTTATAGCGGCATCCGTCCGCTGCCGGCCTCCGACGCGACCGCCCCGGGGCTGATCAGTCGCAATCATTCCGCACCGGTGAAGGAGCCGGAAGAAGGCAGGCCGTTTCCGATCATCTCGCTGGTCGGCGGAAAGTGGACTACTTTCCGCGGTTTTGCCGAGGAAGTTGCCGATTCCGTTCTCGCGCGCCTGCAGCATGTTCGCAAGCAGTCGACCCGCTACCTGCCGATCGGTGGCGGAAAGGCCTTCCCAATGGATGTGCAGCAACGAAGCGTCTGGATCAAGGAAATCGCGGCGCGGACCGACGCGCCGGTCGAGCGCGTGGACGAACTGCTTGGCCGCTACGGAACGACGGCTGCGGCCGTGCTCTCTTTCTCGTCGGCATATTCCGATGAACAGCGGCTGACGGGCGCGGGGCACTACAGTTTCAAGGAAGTCGACTGGATTGCTCGAAACGAACTCGTCGTACACCTCTCAGATATCGTCCTTCGGCGCACGACGCTTGCTATCGAAGGCCGCTTGAAGCTCGAAGGCTTGCGGGAAATCGCCGGTGTCGCCGGGGCTGCGCTCGGCTGGAACGCCGAACGCATTGCAGGCGAGATCGAGGACGTCGTCAACCAGCTTGAAAATTTCCATGGCCAGACGCTCGCAAGCAGGATGCCTGCCGCCGGGCCTAAGCAGACACAGCACCCCGCGTCAGCATAGGCTGCAGCTCAAGAGAAGACCGGATCGAGCGAACCGGATTTGTAGCGCTTGGCCATTTCCGACACAGGAAGCGGCGCAATCCGGCTTGCCATTCCGGCCGTGCCGAACTGTTCGAAGCGCTCCTTGCAGAGCTTGCTGAGCGCAGCCATCGCCGGCTTAAAATATTTGCGCGGGTCGAATTCGCTCGGATCTTCCTGCAGCACTCGGCGGATCTGGCCGGTCATCGCCATCCTGCCATCGGTATCGATGTTCACTTTGCGCACGCCGTTCTTGATGCCGCGCTGGATTTCTTCGACCGGCACGCCCCATGTCGGCTTCATCTGGCCGCCGTACTTGTTGATGATCTCCTGCAGTTCGATCGGGACTGACGACGAGCCGTGCATGACGAGGTGCGTATTCGGCAGTTTGCGGTGGATCTCTTCGATGACGCTCATCGCCAGCACGGATCCGTCCGGCTGGCGGGTGAATTTGTAGGCACCATGGGACGTGCCCATGGCGATCGCCAGCGCATCGACCTTGGTTTCGCGCACGAATTTTACGGCCTCGTCGGGGTTTGTCAGCAGCTGGTCATGCGACAGCTTGCCTTCGGCGCCGTGGCCGTCCTCGGCCTCGCCCATGCCGGTTTCCAGCGAGCCGAGAACGCCGAGTTCGCCCTCGACTGAGATGCCGCCGAAATGCGCCATGTCCGTCACCATCTTGGTGACGCCGACATTGTAGGCCCAGTCAGCCGGTGTCTTGGCATCCGCCTTCAGCGAACCGTCCATCATCACCGAGGTGAAGCCTGCCTGGATCGCCGTCATGCAGCTCGACGGATCGTTGCCGTGGTCGAGATGAACGCAGACCGGAATATGTGGATAGATCTCGACGACGGCATCCATCATGTGCTTCAGCATGATGTCGTTGGCGTAGGCGCGCGCTCCGCGCGACGCCTGCATGATAACCGGTGCACGAGACGCGTCCGCGGCCTCCATGATGGCGAGTGCCTGCTCCATGTTGTTGATATTGAAAGCGGGAACGCCGTAGCCTTCCTCCGCAGCGTGATCGAGCAGCTGCCTCAGCGTGATGCGTGCCATTCAAGATTTCCCCATATCGATGGTCGAACGGAACGCCGCCATCCTGTCGAAAGTAGAGCCCCCGGCGCGCTGGCTGTTCGCGCGCCCAATTTGTAAAGGGCAGAATGGCATAGGAGGAGGAATGTAACAAGCAGGAATAACAATATCACAAGCAGTATGATATTTGCGGGGAACCATCTTCGCATGCGCTCAACCGATCGGAGCAGCGTGGGCGCAGGGAGTGACAAACCCTGGCTGCGTCAGTAATCTCGCGCGACTAGCCGGCAATCCCGTTGCGACAACCGAAACAACGCCTATAGAGAGGAACCATGAAGCGAACCTGTTTTGCGGCCACGTTGGTGGTGGCGTGGAGCCTGACATCGGCACTGACCTTCGCGGCGGACGACGCTCTATCGGAAATCAAGAAGGCTGGCGTGATCAAGATCGGCACGACGGGCGACTACAAGCCCTTCAGCTACAAAGCTGCTGATGGCACCCTCACGGGCGCGGACATCGCCATGGCCAAGGATCTTGCCGCCGATCTCGGGGTCAAGGCGGACTTCGTTACCACGACCTGGAAAACAATGTTGGACGATTTCAAGGCCGGCAAGTTCGACATCGCACTCGGCGGCATTACCGTAAACGCCGCTCGTGACGAAGTGGGCGACTTCTCGGTGCCCAATGTGACCGACGGAAAGCGACCGATTGCCCGCTGCGAGGACAAGGAAAAATACACCACGCTTGATGCGATCGACCGGCCCTCCGTGCGGGTGATCGTCAATCCGGGCGGGACCAACGACAAGTTCGCCCACGAGCATTTCGACGAGGCGTCGATCGAGGTGTTTCCCGACAACAAGACAATTTTTGACCAGATTGCGTCGGGCAGGGCCGATGTGATGGTCACGGACGGCGTGGAGGTGGACCTGCAGTCCAAGCTGCATGCCAGCGTCTTGTGCCCGGTCGCCGTCAAAGAGCCGTTCACGCATTTCCAGAATGCCTATCTGTTGCGCGAAGACCCCGCCTTAAAGGCGGCGGTGGACGCTTTCATGCGCAAGCAACTGGAAAGCGGTGGGTGGAAAGAGAAACTCGACGCGGCAATGCAGTAAGGAATCTCTGCTGCGTAATAGCGGACGAAAAGAGTATTGTCCGCACTCATCTGCTGGGATCATCGGCAGCGCTCAGCGGAACCAATAGGCCTAACTTGACGTCCCTCAGCACTACATTCGTGTGCATGCGCCGGATCTGCGGGTTTTCTTTCATGATCAGCGCCGCGATGTCGTCATAATGTTCGACGTCGCGGGCCGTGATAATGGTGATCAAGTCCACCGCTCCGGTAACGTAGTAAACTTGCTGGATGTGATCCTGCTTTTCCGCCCAAAGGCGGAACTTCGCTAGGGCATCGTAGTTGTCACGCTCGATCTCCAATCCGGCGATGAACACCATCGGTGTGCCCGTCGCCTTGCGATCGACGACGGCTACTTCTGCCTTGATGATGCCGTCCTCGCGCAGGCGTTTCAGCCGCCTCTGCACCGCCGAGGTCGAAAGCCCGACCTTTTCGGCGATGGTTTCCGCCGTCAGCTGACAATTGCGCTGAATGATGTCGAGAATATCGCGATCAAAGCCATCCAATCTTTCCATGCTGCTCCCTCCGCTTTCCGACGGCGAAATTACCCGGCGACACCGGTGTTCTGTCATATTAAACGCATTTGAAACAGATTTCTGCATAATAAATGCAAAACAATCAGAATTTGCGCGCAAAAACCGCAGCTATCCGCGATATTCTCCAAACATTATTTGAACCGGTACCGCGCATGACAAAACCGTCTATCCAGGCACTTCGTGTGGATGATCTTCACAAGAGCTACGGCCCACATGAAGTCCTCAAGGGCATTTCGACAACAGCCCGTAAAGGCGACGTGATTTCGATCATCGGTTCGTCGGGCTCCGGGAAGAGTACATTCCTGCGCTGCATCAATTTGCTGGAGATACCGGATCGGGGCCGCATTGTCGTGAACGGCGAGGAAATCGCTTTGAAACACAGCCGCAGCGGGCAGATGCAGCCGGTGAACTGGCGGCAGATCGAGCGGCTGCGCACCGGCCTCGGCATGGTTTTCCAGAACTTCAATCTCTGGGCACATCGAACGGTTCTTGAGAACGTCATCGAAGCACCGGTCCAGGTCATGGGATATGCTCGCCGCGAGGCCATCGAGAAGGCGGACGCTCTCCTCAATAAGGTTGGGCTCTACGAAAAGCGCGACGCGTACCCCGCCTTTCTTTCCGGCGGCCAGCAGCAACGGGCGGCCATCGCCCGGGCGCTTTGTGTCGATCCGGCCGTCATGCTGTTCGACGAGCCGACCTCGGCGCTCGATCCCGAGCGGGTCGGAGAGGTGCTCAAGGTGATCCGCGAGCTCGCCGAGGAGGGCCGCACAATGCTGATTGTCACCCATGAGATGCGCTTTGCCCGCGACGTCTCAAGCCACGTTCTCTTCCTGCATCAGGGCCTGATCGAGGAGGAGGGATCGCCTCGGCAGATCTTCGACGCCCCACTCAGTGCCCGCTGCCGGGAATTTACCGGCATGCTCGCCCATCATTGATCCGCCGCTTGGTCACAGATACCCCCAAACAGGAGAAATCCACGAATGAAACTGCTCCCCCTGCTGCTCGCCGGCGCCACGCTTGCCATTTCTGCCATCACGGCTCAGGCTGAAGTCCGTTTTGGCGTCATGAACGAATCGTATCCTCCCTTTTTCGCCAAGGATGCCTCCGGTGAGTGGCAGGGCTGGGAAATCGACCTGATGAACGCCGTGTGCGAGCAGATGAAGGAGAAATGCTCAGTTGTCGAGGTATCCTGGGATGGGCTCATTCCGGCGCTGCAGAGCAAGAAGTTCGATGTCATCTGGTCGTCGATGTCAAACACTGCAGAGCGCTCGAAGGTCATCGACTTCACCGACAAGTATTACAACACGCCGAGCACCTTGATCGGCCCAAAAGACCAGAAGCCGGGCGCGACGGCCGACGACGTGAAGGACAAGACTCTCGGCATTCAGGTCTCAACCATCCAATCGGAATACTACAAGAAGTATTTCGCCGATGTCGCTGACGAGAAGACCTATCAGACCCTGGACGAGGCATTCCAGGATCTTGCCGCCGGCCGCATCGACTATGTGTTCGGGGATTCCCTTGCCCTTGATGCATTCCTGAAAAGCGACGCCGGCAAGGATTGCTGCGTCAAGATGGGTGACGTCGCCGACGACGGGGCGATTCTCGGAGCCGGCGTTTCCGGCGGCCTGCGAAAGGAAGATTCCGAGCTCAAGGCAAAGCTGAATGCTGCGATCGCCGCCGTGCGCGCCAGCGGCAAGTACGGTGAAATCACCAAGAAATATTTCGCCTTCGACATCTACGGTACGAACTGACCTCGATCCCGGATCCGGCCGGACGATGGCAACCGAACCACGAGGCATATTAGACCTGCTTTCCCCCTATCCGCCCGGATGGGGTGGAACCCTGCTTGTCGGTGCCGTCTCCACGATTGCCATCTCCGCCGGCGCTTTCCTGATCGGCATTCTGCTCGGGACGGGAGGCGCGCTTGGCAAGCTTTCCGGCAACAGGCCGCTCGGCTTGCTGCTCAATGTCTATACGACAGCTATCCGCGCCATTCCGGAACTGATTTTGATCGTCGGGCTCTATTATGCGGGAATGGACGGCCTCAACCGGCTTTTGGCCGGGCTCAATCTGCCTGCGATCGAAGTGAACGGCTTCGCCGTCGCCGTCGCCGTGCTCGGCTTCGTGCAGGGTGCCTATATGACGGAAGTGCTGCGCGGCGCGATCCTCGCCATCCCCGTTGGTCAGATCGACGCGGCGAAAGCCTTCGGCATGGGGCCGATGCTGCGTTTCCGCCGAGTCATCCTGCCGGCATTATTGCCAAATGCCCTGCCGGGCCTTGCCAATCTGTGGATGTCGGTCACCAAGGACAGCGCGCTGGTTGCCGTCGTCGGCTATCAGGAACTGGCGCTCGCCACTCGCCTGGCTGGCGCGAGCACCAAGCATTATTTCATCTTCTTCCTCGCATCTGCCCTTCTCTATCTCGCTCTCACGCTCGTCTCCAATATCGTCTTCAACCTGATCGAGCGCCATGTGCGGCGCGGACAGCCGAAGCCTGCCTAAGGAGCACACGGCATGACCTTCTCGTGGATAGCCTCCTATTGGTCGCTTCTATTGGCGGGCGCCGCGCAGACGGTGCTGCTGCTGGTGATCTCGGTCGTCTTCGGATTCGTCCTGGCGATCGGCCTCGCCTTCGCGCAGGTGAGCGGCGGCCCGCTGACGCAATATCTCGCTCGCGGCTACTGCACCTTCTTCCGCGGCACGCCGCTGCTCATCCAGCTCTGGCTTTTCTATTACGGCGTCGGTTCGCTGCTGCCAATGATCCCAGGCCTGCGCCAGAGCCTGTTCTGGCCCATCCTGCGTGAGGGCTTCTTCTTCGCGGCCGTGAGCTTTACGCTAAACTATGCCGCCTACGAGGCGGAAGTGCTGCGCGGCGCGCTGCTCGCAGTGCCCAAGGGCGAGTTGGAAGCGGGCCGAGCCTTCGGCATGCGGCCCTTCACTCTGATCCGGCGCATATGGCTGCCCCGGGCCATTCGCATCGCATTGCCGACAATCGGCGGCGAAATCGTCATGCAGCTCAAAGCGACACCACTCGCATTTACCGTCACAGTGATGGATCTCTACGCGGTGGCGAGCAAGGTGCGCCAGGACACGCTGCTCGTTTATGAGCCGCTGATCGTCGTTACTGTCTTCTATCTCATTCTCACGGCAATCATCGCTCGCGCCTTCCGCCTCCTCGAGGCGCAGGTGCCATCGCGACGCTAACGCCAACGCGGAAATGAACGGTCATGACTCCACACCTTCCGGACTTGTTTCGCCGTGCTGGCAGAAATGAGTGCTGGAAGGCCGTCCGCCAGAGACGCTTCCGGTTGTCGATCGGCTCGAAACTGCGGACGACATCATCGCCCACTCGCGGCCAGGCTTTGCGGCCGGCTTTGGTTCAATTCCCCTACGGAGACTTATCCATGAGCAGACTGTGCATTCTCGACGGCGGCATGAGCCGCGAACTCCTGCGCCTCGGTGCCGAACTGAAGCAGCCGGAATGGTCGGCACTGGCGCTAGTCAATTCGCCAGACATTGTCCGAAAGGTCCACGAGGAATTCATCGCCGCCGGCTCGGACGTCGTCACCACCAACAGCTATGCGCTGGTGCCTTTCCACATCGGCGAGGAGCGGTTTCAGAAGGAAGGGGCGGCGCTCATCGCGCTCTCAGGCCAATTGGCACGCAAAGCCGCCGATGCCGTCAAGGATCGGAAAGTCCTGGTTGCTGGTTCGCTGCCGCCAATCTTCGGGTCCTACGAACCCCAGAACTTTGATCCTTTGCGGGTCCAGGACTATCTCAAGGTGCTAGTTGAACAGCTCAGCCCCTTTGTGGACCTGTGGCTCGGGGAAACCCTCAGCCTGATCGCCGAGGGCGAGGCTGTGCGCACTGCAGTCGCCGCAAACGGGAAGCCGTTCTGGATCTCGTTCACGCTGGCCGATGACGAGGTACAAGTAAAAGGAGGTGAACCGAAGCTGCGTTCCGGCGAGCGGGTCGACGATGCGGCGAATTGGGCAGCCTCGTCTGGCGCGCAGGCGCTCTTGTTCAACTGCAGCAAGCCAGAAGTCATGCGGGCGGCGGTTGAAACAGCATCTCGTGCATTTAAGACTAGGGGCTCCACGGTAGAGATCGGTGTCTATGCCAATGCCTTCGAAGGGGAGCAAAATGATTCCGGCGCGAATGAAGGCCTCCATACTACCCGCAACGATCTGAACGATGATGGCTATTCGCGCTTTGCCTGCTCTTGGGCGGAGGCCGGTGCAACAATAATCGGCGGCTGTTGCGGCATTGGTGCCAGGCATATCCATCGCCTTAAGCAGACCCTGGCGGGTGAATCTGTATGAGCGAATGCTGCAAAGCCGCGTTTGTGTCGCAGGTTTCCTAAGTTTACACAGCCGAGGCTGTGATGAGTGTACGACCGATCAGGAGGCATATACCTTGAATCTTATGCGTCGCGTGCTTTTGGGATCGATGTGGACCATGATCGGCTGGAAACCTTCGTTGGCGCAGGAATTCGGTCGAGATTCGTCTGACGGGGAAACAACGACGCAAACCGAGGCGAAAGGATCGTCAGTAACGCCCCGGCATGTTCTCTGTTTTCTCGGCAACGAGCGCAACCTGACGCCTTTGTCCGGTGCGGCATCGCAGGCCATCCGCGACTTCGCCACGGGATTCAGCGTCGACGAGGACTATTCTCAGGCCGAGCCGGATGATCGTGTGGAGCAGTCATTCGCCGTGTGCTGGGATCGGGTCGAACCTAGAGCGTGGAACGCGGCAGACGAGGAAGGCGTCGCCAATCACCAATCCGTGCTCTATGTCCTTGGGCCGAGCATGACCCAGGTGGAGACGGTGAAGGTTTCGATGGCAGCCGCGCGCCTTGTCGGACGGTTGATCGACGCGGGAGCGGTTGCCGTAAAGGGAGAAAGCGCTGGCGTCGCCCATGGGCTTGATCGATGGAGAGAACTGATACGCCAAGGAGCCGAAGCGCTCAAGGCCGGCGACCTTTTGGCTCAACAGCGGGTCGGACGCCTGGCTTTCGCGAAACGCACGCTATCAGCTCGGGGATATTTTGAGAGTGTCGGTTTTCATCTCGTGGGGCTTCCGGAAGTGTATGTGCCGGAACCGGTTGGCTCTGAAAGGCAGGCTGTCGCCACGATGGATGCGGTCGCTGACGAGATCGCAAAGCGGGGGCTCGAGCCGACACTTAAGATACGCCATGCAACCCTTTCCTTTGCTTCAACTTACGACGTGGACGAGTTCAAGTTCAATCCATATGGAATTGTCAGGCTCGCCACGTGAGCTGGGCGAATCCAGGCGAGGGGCCGTCGTCAAAAAGAAGGCGGTAGGCCCTCATGTTTGCCCACCGCCCTCCGCCTCCGAGCGTTCGCCGCCACGCGCTCAAGAGAGAGGCTGAGTCTATCTCAGCGGGGCCTCGGTTTGTATCGAAGCCGACAAACAAATGCATAGTGTCATCCAACAGTCACATAGCAATTGTGTGTTGTGATTACCGTCACGCAAATGTCATTGAAGTTGCTGCGGTCGTTGTCGCCATTGCTGTGGACAAGCTGTGGATAATCGGTGGATAACGCAATCAGTCAGCGCATGATATGGTCCCCAAATCCGATCCCATGTTGCCTATCCGTTCCGAATCTCTTCATCTTGTCGGTGCCTGCTGTCGACCTCCGCCGCAAACGTCGTCGACCGCATGCTACGGGCGCTCCGACATGAAGTCGTGGAGCGCCCTTTCTCTTCCGGCAAGATCGCTGCAAAGCTGGCGGGTGAGCCAGAACCCGATATGTTGCATTACCTTGTCGTGCAGTCGCTGGATCAAGTAATTGCCGAAGCCCCCCGTGATCCTCCGGCACCACCAGAGGCGTCGTTCTCTGAGCATTACCGTGACTACTACGGGAGCGCGGCTTGCGCGGACATTTGCGGATACTGATAAGTCTGCTACCGTCTTCCTTCTATCCAAACGGTGCTTCAACTCCCGGGAATTTCGGGCAGACAGCCCCGCGCGATCACGTAAAGCGCACTCTTCAGTGAAAGTGCTTTAATCGCACATCTCTGCCTGCACGCAAGAACTGACAAAAAGGCTTGCGGAAGATGAGTTGGTAGGCAGCACCGGAGGTGTAGTCAGCGGAGAACCTACGATTGTCGGTCTACAACCTACAACGTCGGACGCAAATATAGGTGACTTATCTTTCCCCCGTAGGTATCCAAAGCACAGGGACGACTTGTCCAGGCCGCCATGTCACAACGCGACATATCCCGTTTCCGATCTTTGCAGGAACTTGCCATCGAACGCGGCACCCTCTACCCCTGCATCGGGACGCAAGGGCGAACTCTAGGGCAATGGAAACGTCCTGGGCTTAGTGGAGGATGGAACCGAGACATCCCGACGACGATTGAATGGGCGAAAATCAGAGCTCGGTCGTCAGTGTAATTCAAGATATCAGAGCTAGAATATGAATGTGAAGAACTGCCACAATTTCCATGATTTCCGCCAATTGGCCAAGCGGCGCCTCCCCGGGCCGATCTTCAATTATATCGACGGTGCGGCTGACGACGAAGTCACCTATCGTCGCAATACGACATCCTTCGGTGACTGCGACCTGGTGCCTAACGTATTGCGCGGCGTGAGCGATGTAGACATGTCGGTGACGATCATGGGCCAAAGGCTAGCAATGCCAGTCTATTGCTCGCCGACGGCGCTGCAGCGGCTGTTTCATCATCAAGGCGAGAGGGCGGTGGCTGCAGCAGCAGCCAAATACGGCACTATGTTCGGGGTGTCGTCACTGGGAACTATCAGTTTAGAAGAAGCACGTCAGATCAGCGACGGGCCGCAAGTCTATCAGTTCTATTTCCACAAGGACCGTGGCCTGAACCGGGAAATGATGGCACGCTCCAAGCAGGCCGGCGTAAACGTGATGATGCTGACCGTCGACAGCATCACCGGCGGCAATCGCGAACGCGACAAGCGCACGGGCTTTTCGATTCCGTTCAAACTGAACCTCGCCGGCCTCACCCAGTTCGCGGTCAGGCCGGCTTGGGCCATCAACTATCTCATGCATGAACGTTTTCGTCTGCCGCAACTCGACAGCCACGTCGACATGAGCGGCGGCGCCATGTCGATCAGCCGCTATTTCACGGAAATGCTGGATCCTGCGATCTCATGGGCCGATGTCGCCGAAATGGTACAGCATTGGGATGGACAGTTCTGCTTGAAAGGCATCATGTCGGTTCAGGATGCTCAGCGAGCAGCCGAGATAGGATGTACCGGCATCGTGATCTCCAACCATGGCGGCCGCCAGCTGGACGGCTCGCGTAGCGCGTTCGACCAACTCGCCGAAATCGTCGACGCGGTCGGCCACAAGATCGACGTGATGATGGATGGCGGCGTTCAGCGTGGCACCCATGTGCTCAAAGCATTGTCATTGGGCGCGAAAGCTGTCGGCCTAGGTCGATACTACCTATTTCCGCTCGCCGCCGCGGGGCAAGCGGGCGTCGAACGCGCGCTGGATTTGATGCGTAGCGAAATCGCGCGCGATATGGCGCTTATGGGATGCACGTCCGTCGATCAGCTCACAAGACAGAACCTGCGCTTCCGTCAAAACCTCCCATATTAGATTGACCAGCAACCAACTCGCTCAAGTTTTGGCGACTTCGCCCGTGCCGCAAACGACCCATCCTGCCTGCGGGTTTGTTTGTAAAACCGGCTTCCTGATCGTGGAAAACCTGCTGCGGGGATAGGCGCGGCGTCGGTTCCATCGAGACGCAAGATGCGAATAGCACGGTCGATCTGCCGGTGGCGGACCGCATGCATGTGCAGTGGCGATAGCGGAACATCTGCGCTCATGCAGAGTTGAGACGCGATGAAACATGATGGTGACCATCAGCCGACGTCCAATCTATATTGACTGGCTTCAAGGGAAGATGCCCCAGATGCCAGCAAGGCCACCTGTTCGGGAGCTAAAAGCTTGCTCCCCCTGCGATGTGTGGGGTCGACTATTCCTTCCCCGACCCGGCGGATGGACCAGCTTATTCCTCCATGATTCTCGTAGCGGTCCCGGCACTAGCTTTGCCCTCTGGTTCCAGCTTGGGATCCGCCCCTTTGGCTGCATGTGTTGTCACGTTACCAATTCCCTTCTCGCATGCGTCCTCCTCTCAGACCGCTGAGGGGCTGGCTCGTCTGCTCCCCGTCTTTTCATAAAGCGGAGGAAGGAAGTATCGATGTCGAGCGGCACACCGCCGCGGCTGAGCTTCGTTCATAGTAGCTACCAGCCGACCTTGGGTTTCGAAATGCGAGAACTGCCGGCGCTCGCTTTTCCAGGCCTCACAACCTGCATGCAGCTAGACAGCCATCGATTAGTCAATGCCGCTCGGCAGTTTTGCTTTCGTGGCATTATAAAGGCGCCGGGCCCTGCGGCGTTGTGGAACAAGTTGCCGGTACCGGCCATTTGTTGTCCATGAAAACAGCCCTGCCGATGTCGCTGCTCGCTCTGGTCTTCACCGTTGGTGGTGGCGGCGCGCAGGAACTTCGGCGCGAAGCCATCGATGCCGCTTCGATTGCTTCCATCGTTGCAGAAGGGCCGACTAAGGCGCCCGCCGATCCAGATCCAGCGGTCGTCCGTCTTCAGGTCCTGCTCGACCGCGCGGGCTCGTCTCCAGGTGTGATCGACGGCTTCTACGGCGAGAATGTCCGCAAAGCCGTGGCCGGGTTCGAGATGATGAACAGCCTTGTCGTCGATGGTAAGCCGGATCCGGAGGTGGTCGCCCGCTTGGAAGGCAATTCGCCCATCGTTGAGAGCTACGTCGTCTCGGCAGAGGATGCCACGGGCCTCGTCGACAAGATCCCTGAAGATTACGACGAGAAGGCGAAGATGCAGAGCCTTGGATACACCAGCGTTGCCGAGAAGCTTTCCGAGCGGTTTCACATGGACGTCGGCCTTATGCAAGCGCTTAATCCCTCTTCGCGGTTCGCTCCTGGTGACACGGTTTGGGTCGTGACGCCCGGCCCTCCGAAAGAAGGAAAGGTCGAGAGGATCGAGGCCAACAAGAAGACAGGGCAGATCTTGGCCTATGCCGAAAACGGATCGCTGCTTGCAGTCTATCCTGCGACGATCGGAAGCGAAGACAATCCGGCCCCGTCGGGCAAGCACAAGGTGAAAGGCGTCGCGAGGATGCCATCGTACAGGTACGACCCAAGGCTCAACTTCAGGCAGGGGAAGAATAACAAGGTTTTGACGATACCAAAGGGGCCGAACGGTCCGGTCGGCAGCGTCTGGATCGACCTGACCGAGCCGACTTATGGAATACATGGGACGCCTGAACCAAAACTCATCGACAAGGTTGGATCGCACGGTTGCGTGCGTCTGACGAACTGGGACGCCGAAGAGCTGGCCGGAATGGTCAAGCCAGGAGTCGTGGTGGAATTCGTCAATCAAGGTCCGGCCGCTCCTAAGTGAAGCGTATGGCATTTCGGTCGGTCGAAAAAACCGTGCGACTGGCGGTAATGAGCGCCACCCTTGCTCGGTCGCGGATTTTGGCCGGTCTTTCCGCTTTTGACGAGTGCTTGGCTCACGGCAAGCGATGCCTGAGCGCCGCCTCGAAAGTGGGCGGGGTTGTTTCTGGCGATCGACGTGCAAGGTATACGAACTGCGGCGCTGGCGTTGACCGAGTGTCCTAAGGGGCTAGCGCTCACGACAATTATGGCCGCGTTGACAAGTGCTCGGAATCCAAACACCGCGGGCGCCAGTTTACACTGTGTTTACCAACTTTAAGGCGAATAATAGCCCTATATGATTAATTGACTTCGCCTTCTAGCTGTACGAATTATCCCGCGGGCTGGAAAACGGAGGGTGTTGCCAATGGCAATCGTTTTTCAATCACACGGGGGTACAGAGCAAAAGCGCACCGTTTCTATCTCAAGCCTTCGCGCCGGGCCGCCAGCGACAGGTGACGTCGCGGTCGACGAAGAGGCGGACTTCGGCTATTTCGTACCGCCACTGGATGCGCCCGAGAATTACTTGCCCAGCACGGCGGAGACGGTGGGGGAACTCGATGAACTGGGCGCAATGTTGATCGACGTTGTCGCTACGCCGACGAGTGAGGACCCGACTGAAGATTCTACGCTCCCGCCGGTTTTCACATATTGGGGGCAATTCCTGGATCACGAGCTGACAGCCCGAACCGATCGCGAAGGGGCGATTTCGAGCATGGTCAACGCACACCCGCCTGTCGCCTCGTCGACAGTGGAGAGCCAGTTCAGGAACGCCCGCTCGCCCCGCTTCGATCTTGATAGTGTCTACGGCGGATCTGCCGTCGGTGACGGAATAGATGCAGACGTTGTCAAAGTGATTTCTGGTCTTCGCCACCCCACGCTGAAAGACAAAATGCGTGTCGGAACAGCGATCGAACCGGGGCCTTTGCCCGACATGCTCGACCAACATCGAGACCTGCCTCGGTATGGCCAGGTCCAGTCGTCTGTCCGGGAAGCGGCTTTACGTCTGGCTCAGGCGGCGATGAACCCTGAGGCGTTTCAGAAATTCTCCGATACGTTGCCCCAGCGCGCGATAATCGGGGATAATCGCAACGACGAAAATCTCGTCGTTGCGCAGTTCCATCTGAGCTTTCTTCGGTTCCACAACAAGGTCATCGACTACCTTGCGTCGCACGACACGGGCTGGATCGCCGATTTCAGCTCAGCGCAGGCTCTAACCAGACTCCATTATCAGTGGCTGATCGTTGATGGATATCTCAAGGGCGTGTGCGACCCGGTTGTGGTGGACCGCGTCGTCAACGATCGGGCATCTCATTTCTTCAAGTTTAGAGCCGAATTCGATGCCCGAAGGCAGAATACCCGACTTGGAAATGCCTTGCCGTTAGAATTCTCCGCGGCGGCTTATCGGTTCGGTCATTCCATGGTCAGAGCCTTCTATGACTACAACAAGAACTTTGGGCGACCGGGCACTGGTTTTCTACCGCGCGCCACCTTGCGGTTGTTTTTCGAATTCACCGGCGGCGGCGGCAGGCTGGATGACGAGAAGAAGCTGCCCAAGAACTGGATAATCGACTGGGCGCGCTTTACAGGGGTCGATCCCCACGACGGGAGCGACGGCGAGCCGGCCCGTCTTGCCAGAAAGATCGACACGGAACTCGCTCCGCCATTGCATACGATGTTCAAGGAAGGCGAAGACCAGGGCGATCAACAGCTCAAGGCGTTGTTCAAGAACCTGGCAAGGAGGAACCTTCGTCGAGGCTACAATCTCAGGCTTCCGACGGGCCAGGCGCTACACAAGCATCTCAAACAAATCGGCGCAGTGGAGTCCTCGCCGATCCAAGATGTCTCAGCCCTGTTTGCCACGAAGCCCGATTTGCAGAACTTCCTCGCCAGCACCGCGTCGCGCTTCCACGAACGCACACCCCTGTGGTTCTACATTCTTACCGAAGCCGAGGCTGCAGGTGGAAACCGATTGGGCGAAGTTGGGAGCTGTCTCGTGGCATTGACATTCGTGGGCGTGCTGCTTGCCGATCCCGACTCGGCCCTTTCGCGCGGGTTCACGCCCGATCAGAGCCCTCTCAAGATGCCGGACAACGCACCGATCGACTCGATCGCCAAGTGGATGCAGTTCGCCGCGGTTATGCAGTAGGGGCTCTTGACACTGCTGCCTCGCCGCATCGCGGCGAGGCAAAGAGACATACTTGCTGCTTTGGAAATCACCGGAGACGAGCTCAAGGCTGCCGCCGGCAGTGGCCGGCACGACCAACACCGTCTAACCGGCGTGCTGACGGCGTCCTGTCCGCTGGTGTCGCTGATCTTGGCATCGGCTTTGCGCCGGAATGGACCGAGGGCTGCCGAACCGGTCCTTCGAGCTGAAGACGGTCAGGAGCATCGGTTCTAAGGATCGGATTGGGTGTTGCCCGGAACAAGTAAGATCCGATGACTCGTGCGAGGACATTCGTCGATATTGCACGGTCGTTGGTACAGATGGTGATGTGAGGGGGCATCTCAGTGCCTCCAGCCGAACAGCTTGCCGGACGCAGTCGATCCCGGTTTCCGCCTTTCCACGTGGCGCTCGCTAAACCCCTGCGGCTGCCCTTACCGGCCCACACTGAGCTCGAACTGGCTCTGCGCATGGGCGCTTGCGCTTTGTATGCTCATTGTTTGAAGTAGCGTGCTTGCTGTGGCAGGTACGACGTCGACCCGAATGGCCGGCAACTGTTCTTCCCGGCGGATCGAGTTGGCGGCCGCGTTGCCCACGCGATTTCCGGCGTTCTGTGTGGCGTTGACGTATTGGCGGTGTCACGAACCCATGCCGCGGATCGTGTTACCGCAGGCGGAGAGTGAAAGCAGGATGCCGCAGGCGGCCGCAATTGTTGTCACGGTCTTCGTCATCTTCTCTTTCCTTTTGCCATGATCAGGGTTGCTCACGGGTGCCGGGCGCGGCCTCGCGCTGATCGGCATCTTCAAGGTCGGTTGCAACCAGGAACGCGTCGGTATGTTCGCGTGCGGCTTCTCTCAGGGCGTCCAAGCTTGGAAGGTCGTCGCCTTCGATTTCCCCGGCCTCCCGTTCGATCTCCCCCTTCGCCTGGATCCAGTGATCTTCCTGACGACCCTCAGGTCGTCCTTCTCGCTCCCAAATGGCATGAGCTCGTCTCCGCACTTCGTCTTCGTGGATGGAGCCATGCCGTCCTCCATATTCATCAATACTCTGCGATCGAGCGTCATTTTGCTCTCCTGCCATGTCATTACCTCCAATACCGATTTCTGGTGGAGACGGACGACCTGCCCAGCAGGTAGCCAATGCCGAAGGCTGCCGCTCCAATACCGAGGATGAGTGAGCTTGCGGCCTGCGGATGGTCTGTCACGCCGACTGCGACAGCGTTGGCCTCCCGCTTGATTGCGGAGGCCGTGTCAGATGCGACTTTCCGGATGCCCTCAGGTTTTTCAACTGGCGATCCGGTGAAGCCGGCTTCGAGTTCATTTGCCATTGAGTTTTCCTTTCATAAAAGGAGAACTGGCGGGGAGGGGTGTCGGTTCCTCAGTATTTTACCGGCCGATGCGGATACTCCCGAGGTGGTCCGGACAAAGTTCCTGATCGCGTCCAATGAGGCGTTTGCAGGATGCGGCTTTTAAGATCGGCGGTTAGATGCCATTCAGGCGTCTGCTTAAAGAGCGAGCCAATGGCGATCGTCGCAAGAACTCCGGACCATATGCGGCAGACGCATAGCTGCGGTGACGGATTGTTTCTGTTTTAAAACGATTGAAACACCTATATTCCAATCATCGAAACGACGCCAGAGCCCAAGCACGGTTGCTGACGTCAGACAGCCCTCGGGAAAGGGGATTTATCATGAACGTGGCACGCTCTTTCAACAACTGGCGCAAGTTCCGCCAGACCGTTTCCGAACTTGGCCGGATGTCCAGCCGTGAATTGCAGGATCTCGGCATCGACCGCGCCGATATTCGTAGCATCGCCCGGGCATCGATCGCTCGCTAATAGCGCTGCTCCAAGCTCGCCGACACTGCCGACGCCCGCTCATGCGGGCGTTTTCGCGTCAATTTTCATGTTACCATATTCTCTAGGGCTTTTGCCGGTCGCGAGCCTGGTGGCTTGTGTTTCTTGCATAGCTGCAGTGCAACATAAAGCCTATCAACCGCCGAGCGATCGCGTATGATCTCTCTCAACGAAGCAATTGCATCTCCTCCCGCAGAGCTTCGTGTTTCAGGCGGCCCACTCCTCCTCCCAAGGGACGTCTGTAGGAACGGCGGCACTCCTCCTCCCAGTCGCTGTTCGGTTTTTTTGAGAAAGCCTGCCGCACCTCCTCCCGCGGCAGGCTTTTTCGTTTCTGGGCTCTGCTTGAGCACCACGTAGCGATGGTAGCGTATGTGAATTATAATTCACGAGATGAATTATATTGACAGGCGCGGCGCATTGCGTTTAGCTACCCCTACCGGACTTCGAGGAGGAAATCCGGTCATCACTGCGATCACCGGCGCCGGTCTGGCGCCCTTCGGGCTTTTTTGGGAGGGGCTTTGGCCCCGAGGAGGACACTTGCGCACTTTTTTCAGCACGACCGCGATGGCGGTCCTTGCGTCGACACTCTTTGCCGGTTCCGCGGCCGCCGAAACGGAAAACCCGTTCCGCTGCAAGCCGGGCGAAAAATACGTCATGAACGTCATGGTGTCGGGCGTGGAATACTGGTTCCCCGTCTATGAAATGTTCAAGCAGGCCGGCCAGCAGCTCGGCTGTGAGACGGAATATACCGGCACGCCGGAATATGACGTCAACAAGCAGATCGCCACCTTCGACCAGGCGTTGGCACAGAACCCGGCCGGCATTCTCGTTCATCCGATGAATTCCGATCCCTTTATCGAGCCAATCAACCGCGCGATCGACCAAGGTACGGCGGTCGTCACGTTTGCGGCCGACTCGCCGCTTTCCAAGCGCGTCTCCTTCATCACCTCGGACAACACCCGCGAGGGCACCTATGCCGCCGACGCGATCGCCGAGAAGATGGGCGGCAAGGGTGAATATGCGGTTCTTGAAAATCCGGGCCAGGACAACCACGACAAGCGTATCGCCGCCTTCATAGCCCGTATGGAAGAGAAGTGGCCGGACATGAAGCTCGTCGGCCGCGCTGCTTCCAACCAGGACCCGACCAAGGCTTATCAGGGGCTTTCGAGCCTTATCCAAGCCAATCCGAACCTCGGCGCGGTCTTCATGCCCGAAGCGAACTCGGCGATCGGCGCCGCACAGGCAAACAAGGAAAGCGGCGGCAAGGTCCTCGTCATGTGCGCAGATGTCAACGCCAACATCCTCGACATGATCAAGGCCGGTGAAGTCTTCGGCTCGATCAATCCGAACCAGGGCATGCAGGGCTATATGGGCTTCATGCTGCTGTGGTTCGCCGAGCATCCGGAACTGATCGACCCGATGAACGACGCCAAGCGCTCCGGATTCAACCCAATGAGCATCCCGGTCGTCGATAACGGCCTGTCTATTGTGACGGCGAAAAACGCCGACGACTTCTACTGGGACAAATACCTGAAGCGTCGCGGCACGAAGGGTATCGAGGAATAAGCTTCTGAAGATCGCCATCCGCACCCTTGAGTGCGGATGGTCGTGATGGAGAGGGAGGAAGACGATGGCAGAGCCGGTGCTCAGCATTCATGGCGTGACCAAGCATTTCGGGGCGGTGAAGGCGTTGACCGACGTCGATTTCACGCTGGAGCGCGGCGAAGTCCATGCGCTCTGCGGCGAGAACGGCGCCGGCAAATCGACGCTGATGAACATTATCGCCGGCGTGCTGCAGCCGAGCGAAGGCGAAATTCGCGTAGATGGTAAGGTCGTGCGCATATCCTCCCCTGCCGCCGCCCAATCGCTCGGCATCGGGCTCGTGCATCAGGAAATCGCCCTCTGCCCGGATGCGACCGTGGCCGAAAACATGTTCATGGCGGCGACCAACTGCCGCCGTGCTCCCTTCATGAACTATCGCGCGCTGGAGCGCGATGCACAGGCCGTCATGGATCGTCTCGCCGCGATCGACGTCCGCCGCAAGGTCGCGGACCTGCCGATTTCCAGCCAGCAACTGGTCGAGATCGCCAAGGCTCTGACGCTCGACTGCCGCGTACTGATCCTGGACGAGCCTACCGCGGCGCTGACCGAAACCGAGACGCGGCAGCTTTTTGCAATCATCCGCGACCTCAAGGCGAACGGCATTTCGATCATCTATATCAGCCATCGCATGGCGGAGATTTTCAGCCTGTGCGACCGGGTTACCGTGTTCCGCGACGGCCGCTACGTGTGTACCGACCACATCGCCCACATCACGCCAGACGACGTGGTGCGCCGCATGGTGGGGCGCGAGATCACGCAGCTCTATCCGGACAAGCTCCGTGCGGACGACGCGTCCGGGGAGGCGATCCTCGAGGCCGACAATATCGGTGACGGCGAGCGGTTCCATGATGTGAGCTTCGACCTGCGCAAGGGCGAGATCCTCGGGATCGGCGGCCTCATCGGCTCCGGCCGCACGGAAATCGCCGAAGGCATCTGCGGGCTCAAATCGCGCTCGGCGGGCACGGTGCGCCTGCATGGCAAGGCGCAGTCGATCCGCGCCTATTCCGATGCCGTGAAGGCCGGCATCGTCTATCTCTCCGAGGACCGCAAGGGGTCGGGCGTGTTTTTAGAGATGTCCATCGCACAGAACATCTCCGTACCGGACCTTAAGTCGCTGACCAATCCGATCGGTCTGCTCAACCGTCGCGCGGAAGCCGCACTGGCAGAGAATTTCGCGCGCCGGCTTGGGGTGCGCATGGGCGGCATTGAGGCGCCGGTCAAATCGCTCTCCGGCGGCAACCAGCAGAAGGTTGCGCTCGCCAAGCAGCTTGCGGTGAAGCCAAAGGTCATCCTGATGGACGAACCGACGCGCGGCATCGATGTCGGCGCGAAAACCGAAATTCACCGCCTACTACGCGAGCTTGCGCGGTCGGGCATCGGCATCATCGTTATCTCTTCGGAAATGCCGGAGCTCCTCGGGCTATGTGACCGCGTGCTTGTCGTCCGCGAGGGGCGCATCGCCGGCGAGCTCGGCGTCGACGAGATGACGGAGGAGGCCGTGATTCGCCTCGCTTCGGGGGTGGGCACGGCAAAGGCGGCGAGCCATGCCGCGTGAGGACAAAGTGGGAGAGACGGGAATGGCAATCGACACGTTGGCGACAGGCGCACCGAAGACAGCGTCCTTCAAACGCATCGGCACAATGCGCGAGGCGGGGCTGATCGCGATCATCCTCGCGCTCTGCGTGATCATGAGCTTTGCCTCGCCGCACTTCCTGACGCTTGGCAATTTCCGCGCCATGCTGATGAGCTTTTCCGTTGAAGGCATCGTTGTCGTGGGCATGACGATCCTGCTCATCGTCGGCGGCATCGACCTCGCGGTCGGCTCCGTGGTCTGCTTCGCGATGGTGCTCTCGGGCTCGCTCTTCCTCGCCGGGCTCGACCCGTGGACGGCCTCGCTCATCGGCATCCTCGCGAGCAGCACGATCGGTGGCATAATGGGCTTCTTTGTGACGGTCGTGGGTCTCAACCACTTCATCACCTCGCTTGCGGCAATGGTGATCGTGCGAGGCCTTTGCCTCATTATCACAAAGGGCACGCCGCTCTCGCTCTTCACGCTGCCGGCGGGCTTCAAGGCGGTGGGGCAGGGCACGTTTTACGGCGTACCCTACGTCATCTTGATCTTCGTCGCCGTCGTCATCCTGTTCGATTTCCTGCTGCGCCGGGCCACGGCCTTCCGCAAAGTCTTCTATACGGGCAGCAACGAGAAGGCCGCGCTCTACTCCGGCATCAAGACCAATCAGGTGAAATTCTGGGTGACGGTGCTCTGTTCCACGCTCGCCGGTGTCGCAGGCGTCATCTACATGTCCCGCTTCGGCGCGGCGACCCCCACCTTCGGCGTTGGCATGGAACTCAACATCATCGCTGCGGCGGTGATCGGCGGCGCCTCGCTCAACGGCGGCTCCGGCACGATACTCGGCGCCATCCTCGGCATCGCGCTTCTATCTGTCGTCACCAGCTCTCTGATCCTGCTCGATGTTTCAGTCTATTGGCAGGACATGATCAAGGGGTGCATTCTGCTCGCTGCCGTTTCGATCGACCATTTCCTGCACAAGCAGAAAGCTGCCTGACATGCCAATTGCGAAATTGAAACCCAAGACGACAGTACCGCGCGAGGAGATTGTCATCGCCCGCCAGATGCACCAGGCGCTCGTCCTTCACTTTATGGAGGGCCTGACGCAGGCACAGATCGCCGGCCAGCTCGGCATCTCGCAAGCCACCGTCAACCGCCTCATCAAACGCGGCCGTCAGCTCGGCCTCGTCGAGATCAAGATCAAGTCCCCGGTCGAGCCGCTGGTCGACATGGAGGAGCGGCTTCTGGCACTCGGCGGCATCAGCCGCGCGATCGTGGTCCCGACCGTCTCCGACAATCCGCAGACCGCGCTCCAGGCAGTCGGGGAGGCGGCGGCGCGCCTACTGATGGAGGAGCTCGGCGACGGCGACACAATCTGCATCACTGGCGGCAAAGGGGTGAGCGCCGTCGTCGCCGGTCTGCAGCCGCCGCGCCGTTTTGATGTCGAGGTCATTCCGGCAACGGGATGCGTCCAGGGCAAGCACTATACCGACGTCAACCATGTTTCGACCCTGATGGCCGACCGGCTCGGGGGTCATTCCTACCAGATCCACGCGCCCCTCTTCGCCGACGATGCCGAGCAGCGGGCGATGCTGATCAACATGCGCTCTGTCGCCGACGTCTTCAAACGTGCGCGCGAGGCGAAGGTGGCGGTGGTCGGCATCGGCTCGATCCTAACGGACGACTCCAGCTATTACGACCTGCATCCCTCCTCGAGTACTGATCGGGTGGCGATCGAGCGCTCGGGCGCAAGCTGCGAATTGCTTGCCCATCTGCTCGATGACCAGGGCCGGGTCTGCGACTACAGCCTCAATCGTTCGCTGGTGTCGCTTACCCTGGCGGAATTCGCCTCGATCCCGATGAAGATCGGCGTCGCCAGCGGCCCGAACAAGGCGGGCCCGATCCTCAGCGTCCTGCGCGGCAACCATCTCGACACGCTTGTCACCGACGAGGCGACCGGGGCACGCATTCTTGAAATTGCATCCAAGGAAGGGGTTTCGGCATGAGCGGCGAACAACTGATCCGCGAGATCGGGCGCTCCGGCGTCAAGGCGTCGGCCGTTGGGCTCGGCACCTGGGCGATCGGCGGTTGGATGTGGGGAGGAACCGACGAGGCGCAATCCATCGCCGCCATTCAGGCCTCGCTCGAAGCCGGCGTAACCCTGATCGATACGGCGCCCGCCTACGGGCTCGGCCGCTCAGAGGAAATTGTCGGCAAGGCGCTTGCCGGCCGGCGTGACAAGGCAGTGATCGCCACGAAATGTGGCCTCGTCTGGCACACGCATAAGGGCAATCACTTCTTCGACCAGGACGGTAAGCCGGTTCACCGCTATCTCGGCGGGGATTCGATCGTCCATGAAGTGGAGGACAGCCTGCGCCGGCTCGGCACGGATTATATCGACCTCTACATCACCCATTGGCAGGACGTGACGACGCCGGTCGAGGAGACCGTCGCGGCGCTGGAGGAACTGCAGCGGGCCGGCAAGATCCGCGCCATCGGCGCCAGCAATGTCAAACGGTCCGCGCTTGAGCAGTACATAGCCACTGGCTCGCTTGACGCGATCCAGGAGCGGTACAGCATGATCGATCGAGAGATCGAGGCGGACCTTTTGCCGCTCAGCGTTGCAAACGGCGTATCGACGCTCAGCTATTCCTCGTTGGCGCTCGGGCTACTTTCGGGCAGCATCGGGCCGGACCGGATCTTCTCCGGCGACGATCAGCGCAAGGACAATCCGCGCTTTTCCGTCGCCAACCGGCAGAAGGCCCGCGATTTCTCCGACGCGATCCGGCCCGTCGCGGAGCGTCACGATGCGAGCATCGCCCAGACGGTGATCGCCTGGACACTGGCGCAGCCAGGTGTGACTTTTGCCCTTTGCGGCGCGCGCAACCCGGCACAGTCACTCGACAATGCCCGGGCCGGCACGCTTCGGCTGTCTCCGGAAGATCTCGCGGCCATCGACGCCGCCCTATCGGCGAAGCTGGCCAACATGGACGGATAACGGATTGTCATGATGAACCGCGAACAGACATTGGACGGGCTTCGCCGAAGCCCGAAGGTGGACGTGTGCGTCCTTGGCGGCGGCATCAACGGTCTCAGCGTGTTCCGCGAGCTGGCGCTGCAGGGCGTCAACGTGCTCATCGTGGAAAAGGGCGACTATTGCTCCGGGGCCAGCGCCGGGCTCTCGCGCATGGTGCATGGCGGTCTGCGCTACCTGGAAAACGGTGAGTTCAACCTCGTGCAGGAATCGCTCGTCGAGCGCGACCGGTTGCTGCGCAATGCCCCTCACTATGTCGCCCCGCTGCCGACCATGGTGCCGATCTTCGATATCTTTTCCGGGCTGGCAAACGGCATCGTGCGCTTTCTGGGGCTCACCCGTCGGCCGAGCCGCCGCGGCAGCGTCGCCATCAAGGCTGGACTGAGCATCTACGACTTCCTGACGCGCAAGCGCGCCCTGATGCCGCGCCATCAGTTTCGCGGTCGCAGGAGCACGCTTTCGAAATGGCCGGCGCTCAATCCGGCGATCCGCAACTCCGCCACCTATTATGATGCCTGGGTGAGTCACCCGGAGCGCATCGGCATTGAGCTCCTGCTTGATGGGCTCTTGGCCGGCCCGAGCGCCGGCGCCTTGAACTATGCGACGATCGAGCATGCACCGGCCGGGGCGTTTCTGCTGCACGACGGGATTTCGGGCGAAACCTTGGCAATCAAGCCGTCACTGGTCGTCAACGCGACCGGCGGCTGGATTGACATCGCCAATGGCGCGCTCTTTCCTGAGGCAGCTCGTCCCGCGCCGCTGATCGGCGGCACGAAGGGCTCGCACCTCATCATCGACCATGCGGGGCTTCGCGACATGCTCGATGGCCACATGATCTATTACGAGAACGAGGACGGGCGCATCTGCATCCTCTTTCCTTATCTCGGCAAGGTGCTCGTCGGCTCAACGGATATCCGCGTGGACGACCCCGGAACGGTGCGCTGCGAGGCCGACGAGCGGGACTATATCCTGCAATCGCTCGCCTTCGTGTTGCCGGGTGTCCGCATCCGCCCGGAAGAGATCGTCTTCCAGTTCGCAGGCGTGCGCCCGCTGCCGGCAAGCAATGACAGCTTCACCGGCCGCATCCCGCGTGACCATTACTGCACCGTTCTCGAAGGCCGCGACGGCGGGCCGCCAGTGCTCTGCATGATCGGCGGCAAGTGGACGACCTTCCGCTCCTTCGGCGAACTCGCCGCGGATATGGCGTTGGAACGGCTTGACCGGAACCGCCGCCTCGACACGGCCGACCGCACTTTCGGCGGCGGACGGGCATTTCCGGTAGACCGTAGCGGCTGGATTCGGGACCTGTCGGAATCGACAGGCCTTTCCCTCGATCGCGCCGCAACGCTTTTCGAGCGCTATGGCACAGATGCGAAGGTCGTCGCCCGCTTCACCGCCGCGGGGCCGGACAACCTCTTGCCTCATGCCGGCTACAGCGCCCGGGAGCTCCTGCATCTCATCCGCACGGAGGCGGTCGAGCATCTGGACGACCTGCTCCTCCGGCGCACGACACTTGCCATCACCGGTGAGCTTTCCCTCGACATGGCCGAAATCGCGCTCGACCTCCTCGCCGACGAGAAAGGCTGGCCAGTACAGCGCAAGGACGAAGAGCGCACCCGTTTTCTCACCCTCATGCGCGAGCGCCACGGCGTCGCGGAGGCAACCCTTTCCGCAAGGAACAAACAAAGGAGTGAACCATGCGAGACAACCGCAAGATCCGGATGAACCGGCTGTTCGGCAACGGCCGTTGCCTGGACGTGGCGATCGATCACGGCGTGTGCAACGAACCGTCCTTCCTCGATGGACTCGAGAACATGCCGGCCATCGTCAACGCGCTGGTCGATGCGAAGCCGGATGCGATCCAGATGAACTACGGCCAAGCCGACCTGCTGCAGGACATTGCCGGCAAGGAGAAGCCGGCGCTCGTCATGCGCATCGACATGGGCAACCCCTATAACCGGATCCGCCATCGCGACATGTGGGCGGTGTTGCAGAACGAGGCGGAGCCGCTGATCGGCCCGTTGCAGATGGATGCCGCCTGCGTGGTGGTCAACCTCTTCATGCTGCCGGACGAGCCGGATCTCTTCCGCCAGTGCGTGCAGAACATTTCTCGCGTACGGGCAGACTGCGAAAAGTACGGCGTGCCGCTGATGATCGAGCCGCTCGTCATGCAGCCGGTCACCGAACGCGGCGGCTACATGGTCGATGGCGATGCCGACAAGATCGTCACGCTGACGCGGCTTGCCCGCGAGATGGGCGCGGACATAGTCAAGGCGGACCCGACGACGAATACGGAAGATTTTCACCGCGTGGTCGAGGCTGCGCGCTGCCCGGTTCTGGTGCGCGGCGGCGGCAAGGAAGACCTGCGCGCCGTGTTCGCCAAGTCCGCGGCCTTGATGCGGCAAGGCGCAGTGGGCATGGTCTATGGGCGCAACATCTACCAACATGCCAATCCGAGCGCCGTCGTGCGCGGGCTCATGGCGATCGTGCACGAGGATGCGAGCAGCGAGGACGCCTTCGCGCTCTATCAGCAGGGGTGAAGGCGTAACCAACCGAACCTGGGAGGGGTTGCGAATGGGAGACTATCTTTTAGGGATCGACGCCGGCAACACCGTCATCAAGGCGGTGATCTTCGACCGGACGGGCCAGGAACTGGCGCATGCGGGGGAGGAGGGCCACAGCCGCATGCCATACCCCGGCCATGTCGAGCGCGATCTCGGCGAGCTCTGGGCCCATGCCAAGCGCGTCATCCGCACCTGTCTGGACAAGGCGGGCATCGCGGCGACCGATATCGCCGCAATCGGCTGTGCCGGCCATGGCAACGGGCTTTATGCGCTCGACCGGAACGGCGAACCGTTCCTCGCCATCCAGTCGCTCGACACGCGGGCGATAGGTCTCGTCGAAGAATGGGCGGCGGAAGGCGTGGGCGACCGGACCTATCCGATCGGCCGCCAGCGCCCCTGGCCGTCGCAGACGCCAACGCTTCTTGCTTGGCTGAAGCGTCACAGGCCGGAGCTCTTCGAGCACATCGGCACGGTGTTCTTCTGCAAGGATTTCGTCGTCAACCGTCTGACCGGCCGTCGCGTCAGCGAGGTCTCGGACATGTCCGGCGCCGGCCTTATCGATCTCGCCGCCCGCCGGTACGACCGGACGCTGATGGCTGCCTATGGGCTGGCTGACTGCATGGACCTGCTGCCGCCGCTCATCGAAAGCGCCGACATCGCTGGCACCGTGACTGAAGAGGTCGCAGCGCAAACCGGGCTTGCAGCCGGCACGCCAGTCATCGGCGGGTTGTTCGACGTCGTCGCTTCAGCACTCGGCTCGGGCGTCTCGCGCACCGGCAGCGCCTCGATCATCGCAGGCACCTGGAGCATCAACCAGGTGATCATCGATCGCCCCGCCCTCGACGGGCCGGTCTTCATGTCCGCGACCTTCGACCGCAGCCGTTACATGGCGATGGAAAACAGCGCGACCTCGGCCGCCAATCTCGAATGGCTGGTGCGGGAATTCTTCGAGGGGGAACATCAGGATGGCGTATCGCCCTTCGACGCCTGCTGCGCTTTGGCGGCTGCGATCGAGCCTGCGTCCGACGATCCACTCTACCACCCCTATCTCTACGGTGCCCAGCAGGACGGCCATGCGCGGGCGGGCTTTTATGGAGTTGCGGGCTGGCATGGCAAGGGGCACCTGGTTCGCGCGCTTCTGGAAGGCGTGGCCTTCGGGCATCGTCAGCACATCGAGACGATCCGCAAGGCGGGCGCCATCTTCGACGAGGCCGTGCTGTCGGGCGGCGGATCGCGCAGCCGCCTCTGGCCGCAGATATTCGCCGACGTGCTGGGTATGCCGGTTTCCGTCGCTGTCTCGCGGGAAACGGGCGCGTTGGGCGCGGCGATTGCGGCGGGAACGGGCGTCGGCCTCTTTGCAGATTTCACGGAAGGGGCGAATGCCATGGTGCGGGTCGAACGGCACTACAAGCCGAACGATGCGCTGACGGCGCGCTACAACAGGCGCTATGCGCTCTACAAGGATATTGCAGAAGCGATGACCCCCCTCTGGCGGCGGCTTTCGGCAACCAAAGGCCAGGTGGCGGGAGCTGCGGCATGACCATGCATAGCACTGAAATGCCGGTGGACGAAGGCAGCTACGATTTCATCGTCGTGGGTGCCGGCTCGGCCGGATGCGTCCTGGCAAACCGGCTGTCCGCCGATCCGAAGAACCGGGTCCTGCTGCTCGAAGCCGGCGGCTCGGATCGCTACCATTGGGTCCATGTGCCGATTGGCTATCTCTATTGCATGGGCAACCCGCGCACCGACTGGATGATGAAGACGGCCGCGGAAGCCGGCCTCAACGGCCGCGCGCTGAACTATCCGCGCGGCAAGCTGCTTGGGGGCTGCTCGTCGATCAACGGCATGATCTATATGCGCGGGCAAGCCGCCGACTACGACGGCTGGCGGCAGGCCGGCAATGTGGGCTGGGGCTGGGACGACGTACTGCCCTACTTCTTGAAGTCAGAAGATAACTATCGTGGCAAGTCCGCCGCGCACGGCGCCGGCGGCGAATGGCGCGTCGAGCGCCAGCGCCTCTCCTGGCCGATCCTCGACGCCTTTCGCGACGCGGCGGAAGAACTCGGCATTCCGAAAACCGGCGACTTCAACGACGGTGACAACGAGGGTTCGGGTTATTTCGAGGTCAACCAGCGCGGCGGGGTGCGCTGGAACACAACAAAAGCCTTCCTGCGGCCGGCGATGAAACGCACGAATCTGCGCCTGCTCACAGGCGCCGAAACTGAACGACTTGAATTCAACGGAAAGACGGTCACCGGCGTGCGCTTCCAGCATCGCGGCCGCCTCTGTTTCGCTCGCGCATCCCGAGAAGTCGTGCTGTCGGCTGGCGCGATCAACTCTCCGAAGATCCTGGAGTTGTCCGGCGTCGGCCGGCCGGAGGTGCTCTCGGCCAACGGCATTCCCGTCCACCACGACCTTCCGGGTGTCGGAGAAAACCTTCAGGACCACCTTCAGATCCGCACGGTTTTCAAGATTGAAGGCGCGCGCACACTGAACCAGCTCTATCACAGTCTCTTCAGCCGCGTCGGCATGGGTTTGCAATATGCCATCAGCCGGTCCGGCCCGCTCTCCATGGCGCCGAGCCAGCTCGGTATCTTTGCCAAGAGTGATCCGGCCGTCGCGACGGCCGATCTCGAGTACCATGTCCAACCGCTCAGCACCGATCGGCTTGGCGAACCGCTCCATCGCTATCCGGCTGTAACGGTGTCCGTCTGCAATCTCCGGCCCGAAAGCCGCGGGACGGTGCATGTGACGACGCGCGACGCGGCGCTGCCGCCAGAAATCCGCCCGAATTATCTCTCCACCGCCGGCGACCGGATTTTGGCGGCACGGTCCATCCGCCACGCCCGCAGCCTTATGAAAACGAAGGTGCTCGCGCGCTTCCGGCCGCAGGAAATCCTTCCCGGTCGGGAGCACGACAGCGACGAGGATTTGATCCGCAGGGCGGGCGACATCGCGACGACCATTTTTCACCCAGTCGGCACATGCAAGATGGGGAATGACACTTTGGCGGTGGTGGATCCGACGCTGAACGTGCACGGGATCGATAGATTGCGTATCGTCGACGCCTCTATCATGCCGACGATTGTCTCCGGCAACACGAACTCACCGGTGATTATGATCGCGGAGAAGGCTTCGGGAATCATTCTGAAGCGGTTGTGAGCATTAATTGAAAATGTGCCAGCGCTGACGTTCGCGTTCAATCGCAGTGAGCGAGGCTCCAGTTCTGATCCGTTTAAGGCGCCTAATCTGTGCAGAGCGATTCTACGAGAGGCGAGCCAGTTTCTGTGTTGTGCTGGTGATTGTGCGGCAGATCAGCCGCCATGGACCATCACTTGACGAGTCCACCCATGAGCTTAAGACCGAGACTTGATCCAGCCTCGCGGGTTCTCCGGCAACCGACCCCTCTCTGTCGTCTTCGTCATCGCATAAAGAATGGGGACCTTTTTCCCAGAAAGGGCGCTCGCCATTGAGCGTCATCACATCTGCGGTTCGACGGGAATGGATCCGATTGATGCGTCTCTTTCAAGCGCACGACGGCGCACGGCATGACCTCCACTCATGTCAAAGGCGCTCCTGTGTGGTTAGATTTGGCGGCTGATGGCTGTTGCCTGCGACCAGACGACCGTCCAGACGCCGTCGCGATGCTCGTAAGCGTCCGTGTGCCAGTAGTCTCCGGGCGGAACGGGATGCCCGTTGAATACGACTTCGAGGCGTGCGCGGTAGCGTATCACCGCCGCGAAGCTGTAGAGGCGGACCGCGATGTCACCCGCTTCCCAGGCGCGATATTTGATCTGCCCGGCTGCGATCGCACCGAGATATTCGTCCCCCAGCGAAACGCTTCTTCCTCGGAGCGTGGCTGCCGTTGAAACCGCTTCTCTGCCATTGCGAGCTATCGTGGTCAACGACGCGCAGGGTTGAGCGCCTCCATTCACCCATCTATGTCCGCGGCTGTGCACCGCCTTGTAATGCAGACGGGCACCTCTTATCTTTTGGCAATCACCCACATATCCCATACCGCGCGGCTTGCTCCTGATGAGGTCGACAATCCGCGTGTCAAAAGGGCGGCCGAGGTGTGGCCGCCTGTACTGCTAAGGTACTCGATTGAACAAGACAAGCATTGCTACCGCGCCTGCGGTCATGAAGCCGCGCGAGCGCGGTGACGTCGTCGCTCGGCCGGACAACAACTGGAAGCCGTACCCCTGCCTTCTAACGCGCAGGGAACTGGAGGCGATCATTGCCAAGCAACTCGGCTGAACATAAACCACAATGATAAGGGAAGAAGCAGATGCAGGTCATCGTCAGAGAGATGTCGAACAGGCCAGCCGCGCGGTGAAAAAGATATACAGCGCGAAGGCCTGTTCCTCGAGATGAAGGAACGCCGCGCTTACGAGAAACCGTCGGAACGTCGGGTTCGCGAACGAGCCCAGGTGATTGCCAAATGGCAAAAGGCAGTCCGCAAGAAGATGCAGCGCGAGGGCCTTCTGCCTATCGCCATGCGCCGAGCGTCTGCCCGTAAATGATTTTGGCCCGCCGGCACATTGAGCCGGCAGCCGAAACCTTGAAAGGTCGAACGATGGAAGAATTGCACAGCATAACAATCTCGGACGAGCGGCTCGAAGATTGCCGCGATGTCGTCGAGCCTGATCTGCAGGATCTGATCCGCACTACGATCGCTTCTGGCTTCTCGGCCGAGGAAGTCCTGATTGCGATCAGCGAACTGGTGGCAGAAGATTTCGCCGCAGTCGTCAAAACGCCGCGTGTCCACTGACACGCCGGCGAGGAACTGACCATGAGCATTTCGCCGCAAGGAGACTTGTTTGCTGAAGCGGAGACGCGATTGCCCGAGGGCTTCCGCTATCAACCCGCCGTCGTTCCCGAGGCGGTCCAGTCGGATCTGCTTCGAGAGATAAGACAATTGCCGCTGAAACCCTTCGACTTTCATGGCTTTGAGGGCAAACGAAAGGTCATCTCCTATGGCTGGAAGTATGACTTCGATAGGGAGCGGGTGAGGCGCATTGACGACGTTCCGCCGTTCCTTTTGCCCGTGCGCACCCTTGCGGCAGATTTCGCCGGTATCGAACCCGATGGATTGCAACAGGCGCTGATCACCGAATATGCGCCGGGCGCGCCGATCGGCTGGCATAAGGACAAAAAAGTGTTCGGCAGGGTCGTCGGTGTCTCATTGCTATCGCCATGTACTTTCAGGTTGAGGCGCCCCGCCGGCCCGAACTGGGAGCGTGTCTCGGTGATTGCCGAGCCGGGCTCCGTCTACCTGCTGTCGGGTCCCGCCCGGAGCGAATGGGAGCACTCCATCCCGCCTGTCGGGCAGCTTCGCTATTCCATTACCTTCCGGGAGATCGGTTGACGGAACCGTGCAGATTCCCTGAACAACGGCGCGATGATCTGGTTGGCCTCACGGTCTTGAACAGTCGGAGACAACTCCCAATATCATTTCGTCAGGATCATTGGTGGCATGAAAGGAGGAAAAGATGCCGCTCAACGATGTTCCATGGACCCGGCCGGTAAGGATTCGGCTGCAATGCGGTTTGGAGCGGACCTTCACAGGCGCTTACGACGCGTTGGATTTTCTCGAAAACGAATGGCCACTGCGCCACGGAGAGCGCCATGAACGCGCGGTGAAGACGTGCCGGGGTGCCCTCAACGGAACCATTCCCGCTGTGATCGCGCGCGAGGCATTCCTGGCGGCTTGTCTCGAAGCCGGCATGCCTGCCGTCATGGCCCCGTGGAAGAGAAGGCCGGCCATCCACGCGGCCCGGCCAGCACGTGTAGCCATTATCTAGAGCATCAGCGATGGTCTCGTCTCCGAAGAGACGAGGCCTGGTACAAGCTTCCTGTTTTCCAATGATCGGCTGGAGGAACGCCATCATGGAACTTCCAGCTGCCAACCAGCATTTCGCTGTCGGACGCTGTTTGCGGGAACAATCATGGCCAGTGACAAACTATCGACCTATCGATCGAAGCGCGATTTTCAAAGGACTGCTGAGCCGAGCGGTGAAGGGCGCATTGCGCGCAGCAATCGCCCTCGTTTCGTCATCCAGAAACACGACGCGACCCGCCTTCACTACGATCTGAGGCTCGAGTTCGATGGGGTCTTCAAGTCCTGGGCCGTCACGAAAGGCCCGTCTCTCGACCCGCACGACAAGCGGTTAGCGGTCGAGGTGGAGGACCACCCACTCGATTATGGCGATTTCGAAGGGACGATCCCGAAAGGCCAGTATGGCGGCGGTACTGTGATGCTATGGGACCGCGGCTATTGGAAGCCGGAAGGAAAGAAGAGCCCGAAGCAAGCTCTGGAAAGGGGCGACTTCAAATTCACCCTCGAAGGCAAACGCCTGCATGGCGGCTTCGTGCTGGTGCGCATGGGCAACGATCGCGAACGTGGTAAGCGAACCAACTGGCTGCTGATCAAGCACCATGACGCGTTCTCGGTCGAGGAGAATGGCGCGGCGATCCTGGAGGACAATGACACATCGGTCGCCTCCGGCCGAACAATGGAGATGATCGCCGCTGGCAAAGGGCGCAAGCCCAAACCATTCATCGTCGCAGGAGGCGACGTTCAGGCTGATGCGGTCTGGGACAGCCATCAAGGGCTGGCCGCTGACGAGCGAAAATCGGATGTGCGAGCCGGCAAGGCGTCGGTTTCGCCTGTCGACCTGCCTGACTTCGTCGCGCCACAGCTCTGTCAGACCCTGGAGCGCCCTCCCGTGGGCAAGGGCTGGATCCACGAGATCAAGTTCGACGGTTACCGGATCCAGATGCGCGTGCTGGACGGTGAGGCGACACTGAAGACCCGCAAGGGCCTCGACTGGACAGCCAAATATCGCGAAATAGGCGAGGCGGCATCTGCACTGCCCGATTCGATTATCGATGGTGAGATCTGCGCCCTCGACGAGAATGGTGCGCCCGATTTCGCAGCCCTGCAAGCGGCGCTTTCGGAAGGCAAAGCCGGCGATCTCGTCTACTTCGCATTCGATCTTCTTTACGACGGTGGTGAGGATTTGCGATCTCTGTCAGTTGTAGATCGGAAGGCGCGGTTGCAGAGCCTGCTGGCCGAGGCAGGCAATAATCCCCGCATCCGGTTTGTCGAGCATTTCGAGACTGGCGGCGACGCGGTCCTCAGATCTGCCTGCAAACTGTCGCTGGAAGGCATCATCTCAAAGCAGGTGGACGCGCCGTATCAATCCGGCCGAACCGAAACCTGGGCCAAATCCAAATGTCGGGCCGGCCACGAGGTCGTGCTCGGGGCTTATGCCAAGACGAATGGCAAGTTCAGATCCTTGTTGGTCGGCGTCTACCACGGCGACAACTTCGTCTATGTCGGCCGCGTCGGTACCGGATACGGCGCGAAGAAAGTGGAAACGCTCCTTGCGAAGTTGAAGGCGCTCGAGACGACGAAATCGCCCTTTACTGGCATCGGCGCGCCGAAGAAGGGGGCGGAGGTCACTTGGCTGAAGCCCGAACTCGTGGCGGAAATCGAATTCGCAGGCTGGACCGCCGACGGTCTTGTCCGCCAAGCTGCTTTTAAGGGACTGCGCGATGACAAGCCGGCCAAGGAAGTCGAGGCCGAACGGCCGGCGAAGCCTTCGAAAACCGACGTGCCCGGGCCGGCTCTGCTAGTTCCGGCGGCCAGGTCAACGCGGCGGAAGGGTGTTAAGGCGGACGTGATGGGCGTGCTGATCTCCAACCCGGACAAGCCGCTGTGGCCGGATGCCAATGACAAGGGACCCGTCACCAAGGAAGAGCTGGCCCGTTATTACGAAGCCGTCGGCTCCTGGATGATCGAGCACATCAAGGGGCGGCCCTGCTCCATTATCCGCGCGCCCGACGGGATCGGTGGCGAGCAGTTTTTCCAGCGACATGCCATGCCTGGCACCTCGAGCCTTCTCGAACTGGTAAAGGTCTTCGGTGACAAGAAGCCTTATCTGCAGATCGACCGGATCGAGGGTTTGGCTGCCGTCGCTCAGATCGGTGCTGTCGAACTGCATCCTTGGAATTGCGAGCCGCAGCAGCCGGAAGTGCCGGGACGGCTCGTCTTCGACCTCGATCCTGGTCCGGACGTACCCTTTTCCACAGTCGTTTCAGCAGCCCGCGATATGCGTGACAGGCTTGAGGAACTCGGCCTGATCAGTTTCTGTAAGACAACTGGCGGCAAGGGCCTTCATGTGGTCACACCGCTTGCCATCAACAAACGCAAGCCACTCTCCTGGTCGGAGGCGAAAGGGTTTGCGCATGCCGTCTGCCAGCAGATGGCGCGCGACCATCCCGAGCTCTATCTGATCAAGATGACCAAGAGCTTGAGGAACGGCCGGATCTTCCTCGACTATCTGCGCAATGACCGCATGGCGACGGCGGTTGCACCATTGTCACCACGGGCCCGAGCGGGCGCCACCGTCTCGATGCCGCTGACATGGACGCAGGTCAAATCCGACCTCGATCCGAAGCGATTCACGGTCAGGACTGTGCCGGTTCTGCTCGCAAAGACATCGGCTTGGCAGGGCTATTGTGATGCCCAGCGGCCGCTGGAGCAGGCGATTAAGCGTCTGGGCAAGACAAGAGCCGCCGCATGAGCGGCATCTGCAATCACTCTGCTGCGCATCGTATTGCCTTGATGGCCTGAGTTGCCGTCATGCCAAAGCGCACGACGGCTGGCTTATCGCCATAGCCGATGATTTCATGCTGGCATCCAGCTCGCGCTTGAGAAGTGGCTTCACCTCATCATTGACGAGCCGAAGCCGCTCTCCTCCAGGGAAGCAATCGCCGCCTATATCATCTCGACGCCTTTAAACAGGTTCCGCGAAGCGCGGCTCGCCTGTTCCTGCGCCGACGGTGTGATCTATTACCATCACCAATCCGTCACATCGAAGACGGCCGCGTTGTCTTGGACCTCCCGAAGCCCCTTGTAGGAAGCGTGTCGTAGATTGCGGTCATGCGTCCAGCCGCGAAATTCGATCTCGACGATCAGTGTCGGCTGCGCGAAGACGAAGCGCTTGCCCTTAAGCGGAACCACCGGCATGTTCGTTCTCAGCTGATCGAGCGTCTTTTTCAAATACTCGGCATCGCTCCTGGTGAAACCGGTGCCGACCGACCCGACATAAACCCAGTCGAAGCCCTTCTTGCCGGCCAATAGCAGACTGCCGATGCCGCCGCGCGCTGATGCCGATTGTTCATAGCCGACGACCATGAAGCTTTCACTCTGGATGCACTTGATCTTCAGCCAGTCGCCAGTCCGACCGCTGCGGTAAGGCTGATCCCGATGCTTGGCTATGATCCCTTCCAGGCCGACCTGGCATGCGTGCTCAAGGAGATCTTCGGCTGGCAGTTCTATCGCTTCGGAAAGGCGGATCGTCCCATTGCCGCCTTCTGGTATCAGATCTTCAAGAAGGCGCCGGCGCACGGCAAGCTCGGTGCGAGTGAGATCGTATCCGTCGAGATAGAGAAGATCGAAGGCGTAGAGGATGGACTCGGTCGAGATCCGTTTGCCGCCCCGACCTCCGAGCGAACGCTGCAAGGCGCCAAAGTCCGACCGGCCCTGATCGTCGAGAACAACGGCCTCGCCGTCGAGAATGGCGGTCGTCACCCCGAGGTCTTTTGCCGCCGCGGCGATCGAGGGAAAGCGGTGCGTCCAGTCATGGCCGCCGCGGGTAATGATGCTCACACCCTTTGGTTCGATATGGATCGCGAGCCGATAACCGTCCCACTTCACCTCGTAAAGCCAATCCGGTCCCAGCGGAGCCACGCTCTTCAGCAGCGCGAGGCAGGGTTCCACGCGCTGCGGCATCGGATCGAAAGGCAGGTTCGGCTGCTCAGGATCGCGCTTGCGGATTGGACGAGACTGCAGCGCCGAATGAGACACGTCGAGCAATGGCAAAGAGGGTCGGCGCGGGCGCGTCATGAGGCTACTGCCTCTCCGAGCGGTTTTCAGCTTCGACCGATTTGCGCAATGCATCCATGATGTTGATGACGTTGGTTGGCGCCGGCTCTTCCTTGTCCTTGCCTTTCGGCTTTGCCCTGGCGGGTTTCTTCATCAGCTTCTTCTTCGCCTCGATGATGTCGAGGAGCTTATCCTGGACAGGGTCGGAGGCCATCATCGGGTTCCAGGGTTGTGTCTGCTTTTTGATGAGTTGCTGGACCAGGGGCATCAACTCATTGTCGGTCATCTCGTCATCGATCTTCTCGAAGTAGGTCTCGGCGTCGCGGACCTCATCCCCGTAACGCAGCGTCCAGAGCACGATGCCCTTACCGCGCGGCTCAAGCATGACGGCGCGTTCCCGCCGCGAGATGACAAGTCTGGAAATACCGACCATATTCTCGGCCGCCATGGCGTCGCGAATGACCGAGAAGGCTTCCTGGCCGACAGGATCGTCCGGCGACAGGTAGTAAGGCGTGTCGAGCCAGATCCATCCAACGCTATCGCGCGGCGCGAACACCTCGATGTCTATGGTTTTGGTGCTCTCGAGTGCAACATTTTCGAGTTCCTCGTCTTCGAGAATGACATAGTCGTTCTCGCCTTTTTGGTAACCTTTGACTTCGTCTTCGTCCTTCACCTCCTTGCCGGTGACGGAATCGACATAGTGGCTCACGACGCGATGCTGGGTTTGCCGGTTCAGCGTGTGGAAGCGCACCTTTTCGTTTTCCGACGTGGCCGGCATCATCTGTACCGGGCAGGTAACCAGCGAAAGCTTCAGATAGCCTTTCCAGTAAGGGCGGAGAGCCATGGTGTCCTCTTCGATCAGCCAGCACGACGCTGGTGGGCGCCACCAGTGCTGCGGGCCGTGGATGCGGCGGCCCGATTGGCTTTTTGCCGGCCTTTGCCGGCGGTGGCGTTTGCCGCAGTGCGTTTGCTCTTGGCAGGCGTGGACATTCCGGCACTTTCACGCAGGGCCTGCAGAAGATCGCCCGGTTTGGATGCTGGGGGTGCCTCTTTCTTCGGCAGCGTGCGGCCTTCCATCTTTGCTTTCACGAGCTCGGCCACCGCCTCCTCGTAGCGGTCGTCGAACTGTTTCGGGTCGAACTCACCCTTCTTGGTGTTGATAATGTGCTTTGCCAGCTCCAGCATCTCGCCTTCAATCTTCAGGTCCGGCATCTCCTCGAACGCCTTTTCGGATGAACGCACCTCGTAGTCGTAATTCAACGTCGATCCAATCAGGCCCTTGCCGTGCGGTCGGATAAGTAGGGTGCGCAGGCGCCGGAACAGGACCGTGCGAGCGATTGCGGCGACCTTGGCTTTTTTCATGCCGTCGCGCAGGAGCTTGTACGCATCGCTGCCCATCTTGTCGGGCGCAAGATAATACGGTTTGTCGAAATAGACGTCGTCGACCTCGTCGCAAGGAATGAATGCCTCGACCTTCAGTGTCTTGTCGCTATTTGGAATCGCAGCTGCGACTTCTTCGGGTTCGAGGACAACATAGCGCCCGTCCTCGATCTCGAAGCCCTTCACCTGTGCACCGCGCTCCACCGGATCGCCGGTTTCGCTATCGACGAATTCGCGGCGGACGCGATTGCCGGTCTTGCGATTCAAGGTATTGAAGGCGATCCGCTCGGAGGACGAGGCGGCCGTGTAAAGCGCGACCGGAAACGCAACTTCACCGAACTTGATGTAGCCCTTCCAATTCGCTCGCGGGGTAACCATTTATGCGGACTCCTGACTCCAACTAATCGCGAATCAACCGAATCACTGATCGATTGTTCCGATTCGAAACGAATCTAATTTCAATGACTTAGCCTTGCGTCGCGGCTCGTTTTCCGAGTCATCATCATAGCCTTGATTCGATACATCTTTTTGCCCCGGCGTGCGTTCTTCGTTAGTCGCAACTGACGGATGGATGATGACCAAGCCCGAACTGATCGATACAGGCAGCGACGAACGCTATGTCCGCCGCAATGAAAAGGGACAGCTCAAGGAGAGCGACGACCTCGGCGGCTCTCTTTCTGCCGATCGCCGCCGGACGGCAAAACCAAAGCAAAATCTGGTGAGGGCGACCGGGGCGATTGGAAGGTTAAGCACTGACCAGGTTTCGCCGTTGAACTGGCATCAACGGCGGGTAAGAGCTTTAAGCGTCTGCGCGGCGAAACGGGGGGATGTCATTGAAGTGCTTCGATCGGTTCCCCGATCGTCCGGATTGGTCGGTGCTATGCGGCCACTTGCATTGTGACTTGTCTCCAGTCTTGATGAGGTTACTCGCGAAGATTCCCATGAGAAATTCGCCAGCGGTCAAGGCAGGAGTGGCGATTCGTGCTATAGGGCTGAATCGGTGAGATGATGCAAAGCATTGGGAGGACCTGGAATGGTTGAAGCCGGCTCCAATAGCCGTCTAACTGGCGGTTGCCGTTGCGGCGCCGTTCGATATGAGTCGGATCGACCTGTTCACGCCGCGATCTGCCACTGCGAGGACTGTCGTCGTTCGTCCGGTGCGCCGATGGTCGGTTGGATGGGGGTAGAGGCCGGCAGCTTCCGAATTACCAAAGGCGAACCTCGCATCTGGTCATCCAACGGCCAAGCGCACCGCCATTTCTGCGCGACATGTGGAACAGGCCTTATCTATCTGAACGAAGCCCTCATTCCCGGGATCGTTGACGTGCAAATTGCCACCCTCGACGACCCAACGATGGTTGCCCCTGACATTCAGGTTCAGGTCGCCGAGCGCTTGCCTTGGTCCGCGCACATTCATGCGCTTCCAATATTCGATCGGTATCCAGATTGAGGCGGCCGCGAGAGGAAACCGCGGAAGAGAATGCTCAAGCCTAAGCCGCGAGAGGCGGGTAATATAGTCTTTCCAGCTCGGTCTCTCCTGAATGAAGGTTCCAATGACGCGTTGGGGAGGCCATCGGCTTAATGCAAAAACGGAGACATTATGCGCCGTACAACGGCACCCCTCTTGACCCCATTTTGCCACTAAGGGATCGCTGAATGGCAGCACCGCGGATGGGTTCGGGCCGGTGAAAAGCTTACAATATTTGAGCGCGGTCGCAGTGGATTGAGGCTACTCGACAAGCTGGATCTCCGGTTTCGGCTCGTACCAGCCATGGCGGCGCCGTGACCAGAAGATCGCAGCTGGCGGCGCGAAATCTGGCTCGGCGAAACAGCCAATCGAGACGACGATCTGCTCGTCCAGCACCTCAGCCTCCATGTAGATCAGCGTGCCGCAATTCGGGCAGAAGATCTGATCCATCCAGCGGCCCTTGTCGGTGAGGCGCCGGAAGCGCCGTCGCTCGCCGTCGTCGGCGATGATGGCCCGTTTGCGATAACGCGCCCGGTAGGAAAATGCCGAACCAGTCGCTTTCTGGCAGTCCAGACATGCGCAGGCATAGACCCGTTCCGGCGCGCCGCGGAGGCTCAGCTTCAGGCTGCCGCAGGAACAGCGTGCCGTGCGGACGACGGGCTTTTCCGCACCGGTCATGGCGCCCTCATGAAACGAGCCAGTATCGCGAAATCGTCGCCGACGTGACCATTTTGGATGGCGGTTCTGAAGAGGCTGTCGAAGGCATCGGCAAGGACCGGATTCAGGCCGCGCTCGGCGTTGATATGCCGCAGATGCTGGAGAGCGACATTGTGAGCAGCGATTGTTGCAAATGTTTCATCGTCACCGCGGTCGCGGCCGTCGCGGACCCGTTGCATGAGGTCCCGCTCGGCCCCGTCGATGACCGGCTGGACGAGCTTGAGGTACCTCGCGTAGGTGTCGGCATTAATGTTTTCTGCCCTGTTAATGGCGAGCGCTTGAAGCGTGCCGAACAACGTGCCCCACATCTGCCCAAGAAGGGCGCTGTCGAGGGCCGATGCAGCCCCGAAATCCTCGCTGAGGAAGGCGGATTTGCCGCCGAGCGCCACAAATACCCTTTCGTGCTTTTGGTAAAGCGACTTCGACCCGGCGAAGAGGATCAGCGTTTCGGGTTCTCCGATGACATTTGGTGTCGCCATAATGGCTCCGTCGAGATAGGCGATCCCGTGGCCGGTCGCCCAGGCGCCGGTGTCGCGCGCCGCTTTTGGGGAGCCCGAGGTGAGCTGCACCAGGAGCTTGCCCTTCAGCGTCTGTGTGACCTCCGGCTTTCTCAGCTGTGCGTCGGAGGCAGCATAGTCTAGCAGGTTGACGAAGACGATCTCGGCCTCAGCCGCCGCCGCTTCCGGCGTTAGTTTCGGCTGCACACCGAACGGCGCCAGCGCTTCCGCCTTCGCCGCCGTTCTGTTCCAGACATGCACCTCATGGCCGCTTTTTGCGAGCGTCCGAACAAGTGAAGCTCCCATCCGGCCCGCGCCGAAGAACCCTATTGTAGTCATCGAATTGAACTCCAATATTTGAGACGTCATTTGATACGGCTGCAAGTCGGTGAGGTAAATTGCGTTCCTTCAGGTAAGCGGTTACTCTGCAGTAAGGGGAGAACGGAAATGAAACGCCTGCCGGACGACGATTGCGGCTTTGCAAGTGCACTCAACGTGGTCGGTGGAAAGTGGAAGACTGACATCCTCTGGGAGATCAATCTCTCGCCCCGCCGCTTCGGCGAGTTGAGGCGCATCCTGTCAGGGATCAGCGAGAAAGTCCTCGCCCAGCAGCTCCGCGAGATGGAGGCGGACGATCTCATCAGCCGCGGTATTTCCGGGGAAGGTGCAGCGGGTGGAATATTCTGCGACCGAGTTCGGCCGCAGCCTCAACCATGCCGTGACCGTGATGGCACACTGGGGTAAGGCATACGAAATCCGCATGGCGGAGAAGGCAGAGCAGGAGCGTCGGCCCGTCTTGGCGATGGGGGCTTGAGGCAGATCCTGCCGAAAAATCGCCGTTCCGCGCTACGGCTTCACCGTATTTGTTGAGCAGCCGATGACGCTTGTCTTGTCGCTCAAGCGGGACAGCACCACCACCACTGCGGGTAAAGTTTCAGTTCTATGGGAGCCGCCAGGCCAGTTCGTGGGACCTTCTTTCAAGCATCGTGCTGGATCATGATGCCGTTCTGTCCGTCGGAATAAGGGCATCTGCGAATCACCGGCGAGTTCGGCGGCGGGACCCCGCGCGAAGGCGTGGATCGCACCAGTTCGATCTTGGAATTCGCGACGTGAGCGGCAATCAGCCAGATCACGTCTTGTTCAAAAAATGTTGCGACGCAATATGCTGCGAGACTCTTTTTTTGCTCTCGTTCTGCCCTTTATTGTGCATCTGCGAACAGATCGCTTCTGCAACCCGCCGGATGAGAGACATCCTCCCAGTCCGACGTCCGGCCAGAAAGAGGATCCGATATATGGGTGACTTCCTGAAAGGTATCTCCAGTTTTCGTGGCGCCGTGTTTCCGAATCATTCGGCCCTTTACCGCAAGCTGGCGCGCGAAGGCCAGCAGCCACATGCCCTGATGATATCTTGTGCCGACAGCCGAGTGATGCCGGAAACGATAACACAGTCCGGTCCAGGCGATCTCTTCGTCTGCCGCAATGCCGGCAATATCGTTCCCCCCTTCTCGACCCTCAATGGTGGGGTCTCTTCCGCAATCGAATATGCCATCCTGGCGCTCGGCGTCAGCGACATTGTCGTTTGCGGTCACTCCGATTGCGGGGCGATGAAAGGGCTGTGCCACCCGCAAATGCTGGAACCAATGCCGAATGTCGCAGCCTGGCTGCGGCACAGCCACGCCGCCTATTCGATTGTTTGCCAAGCCTATCCCGACGATCTCTCCGAAACTGACCGCGTGCGTGCGGTAGCAATGGAAAACGTCGTCGTGCAGCTCGACCATTTAAAGACCCATCCGTCGGTGGCTGCGAAGCTTGCGACCAACGAGATCACGCTGCACGGCTGGTTCTTCGACATCGGGACGGGCGAGGTCCAAGTCTATGACGGGGTTTTGGCGACGTTTACCGAGGTGCAGGAGGGCGAGCCGCTGCCGGTCGCCATCACAGGACGAGACCACCCGCATGTCATGCCGCGGGTTGCCGCAACGCTTGGCGGGGAGTAGTGCCATGATAAACAACGGCTCTGCATTCTCGCGCGACCTCGCTTCGTCTCTGGTGGTTTTTCTTGTCGCCATTCCGCTCTGCCTGGGAATTGCGATCGCCTCCGGGGTACCAGCGGCCATGGGGCTTATCTCCGGTATCATAGGAGGCCTCGTTGTCGGCCTGCTGGCAGGCTCGCCTCTTCAGGTCTCCGGGCCTGCCGCCGGTCTTGCCGTCATCGTCTTCGGCTTCGTCGAACAGTACGGCGTTGCCATGCTCGGTCCCGTGCTGCTCATCGTCGGCCTCCTGCAGATCTTGGCGGGTTTCCTCAGGATCGGCTCCTGGTTCAGAGCAATTTCGCCGGCCGTCGTTCATGGCATGCTGGCCGGCATCGGCATTTTGATCATCCTCGGACAGGTCCATGTGCTCATGGATGCCAAACCTGCCGCCGGCGGCATCGAGAATGTCACCGCGATAAACGAGAGTGTCGGTAGATTGTGGGGCGCCAGCGTGACCAACGAGGCCGTCGCGCTACTGGTCGGTCTAATCGCCCTCCTCGCCATGGTCTGCTGGGAACAATTCCGGCCCAAATGGCTGGCGCTGGTTCCGGGGGCGCTTGTCGGGGTTGCTGCCGCGACGGTCCTGACGACCACTCTTGAACTCCCGATTGCCCGTGTGGAAGTGCCTGCCTCACTGGCAGAGAGCATATCGATACCGACGGCCGAGAATTTTGGCCAGCTAGCGCAGCCCGGCATTATCTTGACGATCCTGATGATTGCCGTCATTGCGAGCGCCGAAACGCTTCTTTCGGCGGCCGCTGTCGACCGCATGCATGACGGGGGACGCACGCGCTTCAACAGGGAGCTTTTCGCCCAAGGCGTCGGTAACGGGCTTTGCGGATTGCTTGGGGCATTGCCTATCACCGGTGTCATCGTCCGTTCATCGTCCAACGTCCAGGCTGGGGCTCGCACGCGGACCTCGGCAGTATTGCATGGCGTATGGATCCTCGGCCTTGTTGCGCTTTTGCCGGGATTGCTGGAAATGGTACCCTTGACGGCGCTCGCCGCCGTGCTGCTCGTCACCGGCTGGCGGCTGATCAGCCTTCACCATGTGCGCCACCTGTTCGAACACCATGGTCTCATGCCGGTTGGAATCTGGGCCGTCACGGTGGCCATGGTCGTCCTGCAGGACCTGCTGGTCGGGGTGGCGCTCGGCCTTGCGCTGTCGATCCTCGAGATTCTTCCTTATCTGCGCCGAAAGCTCGCAATCAGGCATTCCGAGGTCGACGATGAAATTCATGTCCGACTGGGCGGAGCGGTCACCTGCAAGGACGTGCCGGTGCTGCTTAGCACGCTCGAAGGGCTGCCCGAAGGCCGTAAAGTCAGTATTATCGGCAAACACCTGCTCTACATGGATCACACTAGTGCAGAGACCATCAGCGAATGGCTCAGGCGCGAGACGAAATCCGGCCGAACCGTAGAGATTCATCCGCCTCAGGCGGCGCGTCATCCTCGCCTTAAGCCGCTATTTGCACGTTTCTCTGCAGAAGCCGCCTGATTGTTCGCGGGAGGGCAATTCTTCCGTTGCCCTCCCGTCTAAAGCCCGTCTCACTGAACCGGCAGCCTGTAATGAACCCGCCATGATGGCGGGAGCTAGAGAACGCTCCAACCGGGTGCGATCACGTCGCATTTGTGGATTTTGCTTCCGTAATTGCGAGGATGATTTGCCGCAGAAATGCCACCCAGCTCGTGGAGCTCTATGGATTGCGCGGTGCCCAGGCCCACCTTATGGCCCAACCGCGCAAGAACGCGAGCCCCGCTCGCATGAAGCCGGCTGCTCAGAGACAGAGCCTTTGGAAGAGTTCGTTTTTAGATCCTCTTCCGCATCGATTTCTCCGTCAGGCTCCTCCGGCCACTCAATCGATTTCGCGACCCTTGCCGTAGTCTTCGTCGGAAACCTTCTCCATCCAGGTGACCGAACTGCCGTTTAGGGCTTCGGCCACTGCAAAATGTGTCATCGGCTCGCCTGCCGAGGCGCCGTGCCAGTGCTTGACCAGCGGCGGTATCCAGACCACGTCGCCCGGTCCGACCTCCTCGATAGGCTTTCCTTCTGTCTGAATCCAGCCGCGGCCGGAGATGATGAAGAGCGTTTGACCAAGCGGGTGGGTATGCCATGCCGTGCGGGCTCCAGCCGGGAAGGATACTGTCGCTCCTCCTATGCTGGCGGGCGTATCGCCCCGATAGAAGCCAGAGGTCTCAACCTCGCCCGTGAAATATTGTTCGGGAGCCCTGGCCCGGCCCTGATTGACGCGGGTTATCTTAAGATCGGCAGAGGCCGCAGATGCTTTAGAGGCGGCCTCCCGACTATCGAACGCCCGCTGGAGCACCTGAACTGCGGACATGGCTCGTGGCCAACCCGCGTAGAAGGCAACCTGGGTTACGACCTCGGATGCTTCCGCGCGGGTCAAGCCGTTGTCCATCGCCCGGTTCGCATGGAAAGGAAGCTGCTCCGGTTGTCCAATGGCAATCAGCGCCGACATCGTTACCAGGCTGCGGTCGCGGGCCGAAAGATCTGGCCGCTGCCAGAGGTCCCCGAAAAGCACGCGGTTTGTGAGATCGGCAAGACCCGCGGCGGTCGGAGCGACGGAGGCATTGACCGTCGCTGCGCGAGCCGCCTCGGCGGCAGCCTCGAGCTCGATCCGGGCCGTCACACTGTTCTTGACCGGAGCGATGTTGCGCTCGTCAAATACCGTTTTAGTCTCTGCTACGGCGGAGATGGCGTTCGGCCAACCGGAATAAAAGGCGAGCTGGGTGATCAGTTCGCCAATCTCTTCGGCTTTGACGCCGTTGTCGAGGGCGCGCCGGACATGACCGCCGATCTGCGCCGTCTTGCCAGTCGAGATGATCGCCGAGACGGTGACGAGGCTGCGATCGCGAGATGCAAGTTCTGCTCGTTCCCAAACCTCGCCGAAGAGCACATCGTCGGTGAAGTGAGCAAGGCCGGGCGCGACGTCGTAGACGGCGGGTGGAGCGACCCGGCGACGTTCCTGAGCCTCGACTCCTGCCGCGGCGAGAGCGGAAATGGCGATGCCTGCGGCAATGTTCTTCATCTGGCTTTCCTCTTCCATGGTCTTATCCCTGTGACGCGCTAAGCTCTCTAGGAGCGCGCCCTTTGTAAGGTGTGAGATGGGCGACGCGACCCATTCGATTAGATGGCTGCATTCAGTTAGGTCCATATTTCCCACGGGACTGTGTACCCGTCCCGCCGCAGTTGCGGGACGCCGACGTTGCAATTAGACCCTGAGCAGCGTCTTTATTGCGCGGCGTTCGTCCATCGCGCTATAGCCTTCGGCGACATCGGCAAGCGGCAGTTCGAGGTCGAAAACCCTGCCTGGGCCGATGGTGCGGTCGAGCACCAGGTCCATCAGCTAGGGCAGGAAACGGCGGACTGGGGCCGGACCGCCGAGCAGGCTCTTCTGCGCGAAGAACAGGCCCTGTCGGTCAAGCTGCACGCCGTGCGGGACCCCGACGAAGCCGATCTTGCCATCCGGGCGGGCACAGTTGTGCGTCAACCCGCCCAAGCGTCAGCGCCCGGTAGTAGCCATCAATTGTTCCGGATAGCGTTCCCCCTCGATTTCGATCGTCGCGGCGGCATCCTCGATCTCGGCAAGGTCCGCGGCCGTCAGGGCGACGTCGACTGCTCCCAGATTCTCTTCTAGGCGATGCAGCTTCGTGGTGCCCGGAATCGGCACGATCCACGGCTTTTGGGCAAGCAACCAGGCCAGAGCGATCTGAGCGGGCGTCGCGCTTTTCTCTCCTGCGATGCGTTTCAACAGATCGACGAGGGCCTGGTTCTTTTCAAGCGCTTCAGGAGTGAAGCGCGGCAGAATTTTACGGAAGTCATTGTCTCCGATCTCCGTGTCCTTGCTGATCGCACCGGCGAGGAAACCCTTGCCGAGGGGACTGTAGGGAACAAGACCGATACCGAGTTCCTCGCACGCGGCCAGGATTCCGTTGGTTTCCGGCCCGCGGGTCCAAAGCGAATACTCGTTCTGTAGTACTGCAACGGGCTGGACGGCGTGGGCGCGGCGGACCGTCTGCGCGCCAGGTTCGGACAGTCCGAAGTGCCTGACCTTGCCCTCTGCGATCAGTTCTTTCACCGCGCCGGCGACATCCTCAATCGGCACGTTCGGATCCACGCGGTGCTGGTAAAAGAGGTCGATGACCTCGACACCGAGCCGCTTCAGCGATGCGTCGCAAACCTCGCGTATGTGTTCCGGATGGCTGTTCAGTCCCGCCATCTTCCCGTCTTTGATGTTGAAGCCGAACTTGGTTGCGATGACCGCGCGGTCGCGGACCGGCGCGAGAGCTTCACCTACGATCTGCTCGTTCGTAAATGGGCCGTATACCTCAGCCGTGTCGAAGAAGGTCACGCCGCGTTCGACCGCGGCGCGGATGAGCGCGACGCTGTCCTGCCTGCTCAGGGAGTGACTGTAACTGAAGTTCAGCCCCATGCACCCGAAGCCGAGAGCCGATACCTCCAGGCCACTCTTTCCAAGGACACGTTTCTGCATTTGCTTTCTCCATTTTTGCGTGGTGGGGTCGGGGCTACACCTGCCATGGCGCAATCTCCGATGATGATAAAACGCGTGACCTAAAATTTAGCGCTGGTAGGGACGAGCTGTTAGGTGCTAGGTTCGGCATGAACCTATGCTGTGGATTCATGAATGAAGCGGGACGAACTCGGGGATCTTGTCGCCTTCCTCGCTGTCGCGGAGGAGCGTAGCTTTACCCGCGCGGCTGCACAGCTCGGAACTTCTCAGTCTTCGCTGAGCCACACCGTGCGCCGTCTGGAAGAGCGCATGGGCGTGCGGTTGCTCACACGAACGACGCGTAATGTCTCTCCCACTGATGCAGGCGAGCAACTGGCCGAAACTCTGCGCCCAGCCTTCAATGACATCCGGAGCAGGATCGATGCCCTGAGCGCGTTGCGTCAGCGGCCCGCCGGAACGATACGCGTCACGTCCAGTCGACACGCGGCCGAGACCATACTCATGCCTGCCGTGAAACGTCTGATGGCCGAATTTTCTGAGATCAACGTGGAAATATCGATCGAGCAAAGGTTCGTTGATCTGGCCGCTGAGCGCTTCGATGCTGGCATACGGCTTGGAGAGGGCGTTGAGAAGGACATGATCGCTGTGAGGATCGGACCGGAGCTTCGCATGGTGGTTGCCGGATCGCCGCAGTACTTCGAGCGTCATACGAAGCCTCGGACACCCCACGACCTGACGCAGCACTCCTGCATCAATCTGCGCCTTCCTACGCTCGGCGGGCTCTACGCATGGGAATTCGAGAAAGATACACGTCCGCTGAACGTCCGCGTCGACGGCCAATTCATCTGCAATGATGTGCCGATGATAATCGACGCCGCTTTGAGCGGTATCGGGTTGACGTGTCTCCCCGACGATCATCTCGGTCCGCTGGTGAAGGAGGGTAAATTGGTTTCGGTGCTGGAGGACTGGTGCCCTCTATTCCCTGGCTATCACCTCTACTACCCGAGCCGCCGCCTGGCTTCGCCCGCGTTCGCGCTTCTGGTCGACGCTTTGAGATATCGCTCGGCCTAGAGCCAAAGAAAAAACAACTCTGAGTGTTACACCAGCTCTCGGGCAGTGCTCCTTCGGCAGCACTGTTTACAAATCGAAGCCCCGTCGATTTGGGATTTGGCGGAGCTGATTGAGACGGAGGAATGTCCATGAAACCGCGAATTTCTGTCTTGACGCTGGGTGTTGCCCATCTTGAGCGCTCGCTTGCCTTTTACCGTGACGGCCTGAAACTGCCCACTCAAGGGATCGTCGGCCGTGAGTTCGCGCATGGCGCCGTCGCGTTCTTTGACCTTTCCAGCGGGGTTAAACTTGCGATTTGGGCTCAGGATGATCTAGCCCACGACAGCGGTCTGACGAAAGCGCCCGCGAGCAGCACCTCGTTCTCGATCGGCCACAACGTCTCGCATCGACGTGAGGTTGACGAGGTCATGGAACAGGCCCGGCTTGCGGGAGCAGACATCGTAAAGCCCGCTGAGGAAACGTTTTACGGTGGATACGCTGGATACTTTACTGATCCGGACGGCCACCTTTGGGAAGTGGTGTGGAATCCGGCCAATCTGCCACCGCAGGATTGAATGACTTGACGTCCGCTACTGCGAACGGAACGGATGCCCGCATCCTGGCCAACGCGCCGCGCCGGGGGATGCTGCCCTGCAGATTGTGCGGCCGTAGGCTCTGAGCCCTGCACAGTACAGAACTCAGCCCTTAAATCAGCCGGCCTTCTAAACTGTCCAACTTAATGGGGTCAGTTCAAAGGCGGGCCTCCTTGATCCGAACGATCACTTGTTCAGAGCATCCTTCACTGCCTTGGCCGGCGTGAAGGCGAGCTTCTTTGCGGCAGCGATCTTGACGGTGGCCCCGGTTGAGGGATTGCGGCCTTCGCGCTCCGGCGTCTCCTTTACCTTGAACTTGCCGAAGCCCGGGATCGAGGTCTCGGCGCCAGATGTGGCGGCCGACGTGATGGAGGCGAAGACCGCCTCTACGACGGCTTTGCTCTGGGCTTTGGTAAGGCCATGTTCACCGGCAATCTTGTCTGCGATTTCGTTTGTCGTCGTCATGTAAGATGGTTCCTTTTGAATGTTTCCTATCCACCTTGACACATCAGCTTCGCAAAAGGGTAGAGAGGGATCGGGTTCAACGGCGTCAATCCACTGATTTGATGCGTACTTCCCTTCGGCGGTCATGAAACGAGAGGCTGAATTGCAGCGTGTGCGTGAATGCCTAACATCCTGCTCGTTGAGCTCTGGGAGCGTTGAAGCCTATGGGACGGGAAACGAGACGGTGCGTCCACGAGCTACGATTGGATCCAGACGAAGAGTATCGTTCGCTATCCGTATCTCTTGGCCCCCTGGCGAGACCGAAGAACGCAAAAGGAGGGTCGCCTCAGGTGTTCGTCTGGCCGACCTGAGGACCGCAAAACACCAAAGCGGAGATTTGGCTTCAGGCGCCGAGGCGCACTTTGCAGATGGGTCGGCAAGACGCAATGATAAAAGCGCTCTGTCGATTGGTGAAGGTCGAATGCGGCGCTGCGCCTCATCGGTTGGTGCGCACCTAAACTCTTTACGTGCACAATTTGTAAACTGAAACTGGACTTCGGGCGGAAAGTCGTCTGGATCCCAAACTTCACCTCGATCCCGCGAGGCTCCGGATTCACTTTCGAGCAGTTCCGCTGCCCTTTCGGCCGCGCCCACTTCAAAGTGACAGGCAATTGCGCGTGAAGCGCTGTGTGACAAAGGATGCATGGCCGGCATAACCTTGCACTAGCCTGTCGGAATGCCATTCATGAATCAGATCGATAAGAGTATGCAGCAGGAAGGCCTAATCATCGCTCGTTTCTGCTCTACCTAGCCTGCTGGCGCCTTTACCGGATCGACTGGACGCGCCCCCATGCAATGAGCGTGAAGTGGAGCTGCACATGCATAACCCCATTCAACTCGAAATCTCCCGTCGGGATTTACTTATCTCGTCTGCCGCGACCGTCGCGGTCACCGGCGTTGCAGCCGGGGGAGCGGCGGCACAATCTGCGGAAACCGCAATGCACTACACAACGAAGATGTCCTTCACCGTCAACGGCGAGAGGCGTGATCTCGACGTTGACAATAGAACAACGCTCCTCGACGCGCTGCGCGAACACCTCCATCTGACGGGTACGAAGAAGGGATGCGACCACGGTCAGTGCGGCGCGTGCACAGTCATGGTCGACGGCCGTCGCGTCATCTCGTGTTTGACGCTTGCCGTCATGCATGAAGGCGACCAGATTACGACGATCGAAGGTCTCGGAAAGCCAGGCGATCTCCACCCGATGCAGGCGGCCTTCGTCAAGCACGACGGATTTCAGTGCGGCTATTGCACGCCTGGGCAGATCTGTTCCTCCCTGGCGGTGCTAGAGGAGATCAAGGCGAACATCCCGAGTCACGTCACTGGCGACCTAACCGCCAAGGTGGCTGTCACCCCGGCCGAGATCCGCGAGCGCATGAGCGGCAATATCTGTCGTTGCGGCGCCTATTCCAACATTGTCGACGCCATCGTCGAGGTCGCGGGGACAAAAGCATGAGAGCCTTCACCTACGAACGGGCCTCGTCCGTCGAGGCCGCGGCCCAAGCGGCCGCCTCCAATCCGGAAGCGAAGTTTATCGCCGGGGGCACTAACCTTCTCGACCTCATGAAGCTCGAGATCGAGACGCCGACGCATCTGATCGACGTGAACGGCCTCGGATTGGACAAGATTGAACCCACTTCGGAGGGCGGACTGCGTATCGGAGCCCTGGTTCGCAACACGGACCTTGCGGCACACGAAACCGTTCGTCGAGATTACGAGCTCCTGTCCCGAGCGCTCGTCGCGGGCGCTTCCGGTCAACTCCGCAACAAGGCGACGACGGCGGGGAACCTCTTGCAGCGCACGCGCTGTCCGTACTTCTACGACCCGAACCAGCCGTGCAACAAGCGTCAGCCAGGCAGCGGCTGTTCGGCCATCGGCGGCTTCACCCGCCAGCACGCCGTCGTCGGCACGAGCGACGCCTGCATCGCCACCCATCCGAGCGACATGGCGATCGCCATGCGAGCGCTGGATGCCGTGGTCGAAACGGTAAAGGCAGACGGCAGCCAGCGTTCCATCCCCATCGCCGACTTCCACCGCCTGCCGGGCAACACCCCGCATATCGAGACGGTTCTCGAACGCGGCGAGTTCATCACAGGGGTCATTCTCCCACCGCCGATCGGGGGGCGTCACATCTACAGGAAGGTCCGCGATCGCGCCTCCTACGCCTTCGCACTCGTTTCCGTGGGCGCGGTTATCCAACCTGATGGGACCGGTCGCGTCGCCGTCGGTGGCGTTGCCCATAAGCCTTGGCGCGTCGAGGCGGCCGAAGCCGAGCTGCCAAAAGGGGCCCGCGCCGCCGCTGGTGTCCTTCTCGCGGACGCCCGTCCTACCGAACAGAACCGTTTCAAGGTCGACCTGGTCGAGCGCACGCTCGCAGCGGTCATCTCGCAAGCCAGGGGGTAGCCATGCAGTTCAATACGCCAGCAACTACGAACCCGATCGACCAGCTCAAGGTCGTCGGCCAGCCGATCCACCGCATCGACGGCCAGCTCAAGACGACAGGCCGGGCGATGTACGCCTACGAATGGCACGATGCCAAGGTGCCGTACGCCTACGGCTATCCCGTGGGCGCGGCTGTCGCCAAGGGCCGCATCAAATCCATGGACGTCTCTGCCGCAAAAAAGGCGCCAGGCGTCATCGCCGTTGTGACCGCGCCTGAAGTCGGCGAACGGAAGAAGGGCAAGTTTAACACCGCCAAGCTCTTCGGCGGTGACGAAATCCAGCATTACCACCAGGCGATCGCCGTCGTCGTGGCCGAAACCTTCGAACAAGCCCGCGCAGCCGCAGCACTGGTAAAAGTCGACTATGCCGAAGAGAAGGGCGCCTTCGACCTCAGAGAGGCGAAGGAATCGGCGGTGAAGCCGGACGAGTCCCAGCAGCCGGACTCAGCTGCCGGCGACTTCGATGCGGGTTTCAGGACGGCTCCGATCACTTTCGACGAAACCTACACGACGCCGGACCAGTCCCACGCGATGATGGAGCCGCATGCCTCCATCGCAGCCTGGGATGGCGACGAGCTAACAGTCTGGACCTCGAGCCAGATGATAGACTGGTGGCGGTCAGACCTGGCGACCACCCTCGACGTGGAAAAGGAGAAAATTCATCTGATGTCGCCATTCATCGGCGGCGGGTTTGGAGGCAAGTTATTTCTTCGTGCCGACGCCGTCCTTGCCGCGTTTGGAGCAAAGGCTGCGAAGCGACCTGTCAAAGTGGCGCTGCCGCGTCCGTTCATGATGAACAACACGACCCACCGCCCGGCGACCATCCAGCGCATCCGCATCGGAGCGGAACGCGACGGCAAGATCACCGCGATCGCCCATGAAAGCTGGTCAGGCGATCTGAAAGGCGGACAGCTCGAGACGGCCGTCAATCAGACCAGGTTGCTCTACGCCGGCGCGAACCGCATGACGGCGATGCGGCTGGCGACGCTCGACCTTCCCGAGGGCAACGCGATGCGTGCTCCAGGCGAAGCGCCTGGCTTGATGGCGCTGGAGATCGCCATCGACGAGATGGCCGAGAAGCTCGGTCTCGATCCCGTGCAATTTAGGATTATCAATGACACCCAGGTCGATCCCGAGAAGCCCGAGCGGCCGTTCTCGCACCGCGATCTCGTCGGATGTCTGAAGCTCGGCTCCGAGCGGTTCGGGTGGAGCGCGCGAGGAAGACCGGGGTCGAAGCGTGAGGGCAACTGGCTGATCGGCATTGGCGTCGCAGCCGCCTTCCGCAACAACCTGCTGCTTCCTTCCGGAGCACGCGTCCGCCTCGACCGGGAAGGGGGCGTTACCGTCGAAACCGACATGACCGATATCGGAACGGGCAGTTACACCATCATCGCGCAGACTGCGGCCGAGATGATGGGCGTCACCGTCGACAAGGTCGCGGTCCGGCTTGGCGACTCCCGCTTTCCGGTGTCCGCCGGTTCCGGCGGGCAGTTCGGGGGCAACTGCTCGACGGCGGGTGTTTACGCAGCCTGCGTGAAGCTGAGGGAAGCCATTGCGCAGAAACTTGGTTTCAATTCCGAGGATGTCGTCTTCGAAAACGGCGAGGTCCGCTCCGGCAACCGGTCGGTGTCACTCGCAGAGGCAGCGGGCGCCGAGGGACTGGTTGGTGAAGATACGATCCAATGGGGCAAGCTTTCCGAAACGCACCAACAATCGACCTTCGGCGCGCACTTCGTCGAGGTCGGCGTGGACGTCGCCACGGGAGAAACGCGCATCAGACGGATGCTGGCGGTGTGCGCGGCGGGACGCATTCTCAATCCGATTACCGCGCGCAGCCAAGTGATCGGCGCGATGACCATGGGGGCGGGCGGGGCTCTTTCGGAGGAGCTCGCGGTGGACGCGCGCCGCGGCTTCTTCGTCAATCACGATCTTGCCGGCTATGAGGTACCAGTGCATGCCGACATCCCTCATCAGGACGTTATTTTCATGGACGAGACGGATCCGATGTCGTCACCGATGAAGGCGAAAGGGGTCGGTGAGCTCGGCCTGTGCGGTGTCTCCGCCGCAATCGCCAACGCCATCTACAACGCGACCGGCGTCAGGGTCCGGCACTATCCGATCACAATTGACAAACTGATCGGCGGCCTTCCAGACACCGCTTAGCGCAGGCAACACGGAACCGCCGTGCACGAGGTCTTGAGCCGCCGTCGACATCAGGTGCAGCATTTACCCGGAAATCCTTGCGTTCGACTTCTGCGAATGTAGGCACAACACCGAACGTCGTCGAGGGACAAGCTGGTTGTCGCAGCGCCATCACATCACCCGCTCGCTGTTTCGAACCTTTGCCGGCTTGCTGATCTGGCTGGACACGATTTCCACAAGGCACGACGCTTCATGGGAGGATTACAAACGCCTGCAGGACGGCGGGTTTCGTACCGAATATCGTCCAGGAAGCAAGGCACATGCATACGATTTTGAGCTTGGTCGCCGCTGGGCTCGGCGTATCGTTGGTGCCCGTGGGCGCGACGACGATGAAGATCGCTGGTGTAGCATTCATCCCACTGATTGACGCACCTGTAGAGCTGGCCTGGGAACTGGCCATGGGATGGCAGCCACGAGGTGCGCGAAAAGCACTGCGAAACTTCCTGGAAGCGGTACGATCAACAAGTCAGGAGCTGAAGTCCGAAATAGCCTGCCTCCCTAACCAACGCTCAAACTCATGACGTTTCGAGGCATAGCTGCCGTCCCGCTCCACGGTTCGGAAGAGGAGCCGCTTTAGTGAGTAGGTACGGAAGAATAACCCCTTTTCGGAGGAGCACATGGACCCTGGCGGAGGCAGGATATCTCATTCGTTCGATTGCAGAGGTTAGTGCCGCCGGCGTCAATGTTTAAAGCGCGCGGTGGGGCCGAACGCTATGTCGAAACACATCCTTGAAAACGAGGGGAAGCCTCGGCTTTCAACGAGTTGCACAAGCCACTCGTCGGCGCTCACGGTCTTCGAGTGAGCTCCGATGCGGTCTTCGTCAGCCGTCCCGCTTCTGGCCTTGCGCTTCCGATCCTAGAGACGCAAGCGTTGGCCAACCGGCGGAAAGTCCGCCCGCGAATTTGGCCCAGGGATGGCCGAGAACGGGGCGCTTACTGTGCTTGCCGCTCAATTCGCCGCTGCTCTGCCTACCCGATTTCCGGCACTTTGGGTGGCATCCACGGTATTGGCAGCATCACGCCCCACGCCGCGGATAGTGTTCCCGCAAGAGGAAAGGGCGAGAAGAACGCAGCAGGCGGCGGCGATTTTTGTCGTCAGTAACATTGCATAGATCCTTGGAGTTTAAGGCCGTTTGCGAATTCGCGACGCCTTCTGTTGGTCGACATCCTTGGTACTCTCGGAGAGAAACATGTCGGTGTGCCTGCGCGCAGCTTCGCGAAGCGCGTCCATCCTCGAAAGGTCGTCTGCGTTGGCGCCGGCTGCGCCTTGACCGATCTTCGGTAAAGCCTGGCCCCAGTGCTCAACGCTTTTGCCCTCTTGCCGGCGTTCCTTCTGTCCGGCGCGCAGGCATAAAGGCCGTCCTCCGTTTTCATTGACACCCTCCCATCGGGCACCTTTTGTTCCGCTGATCATGATGATCTCCTTCCATGAGAGGAGAACTGCCGGGGAGGGCGTGTGTTCCGTCGCGGCGAGAATAAGCGCGGCGCGCCTAGAGGTAGTTCCTCGACACCCGTCATATTAAACCTTCCTCTTCAGCGAGGCTTGCCTGAAGGAGAGGGATCGCGTCCTTCAGACCCAGCTGCTTGGCCCAGGCGATCAGCGTGCCGTAGCGGTCGATTTCGTAGTGTTCGACGGCCTGGGCCGCAGAGATCAATCCTGCGTCGAGTGCGGCAGAGCCCTTGAACTCTTCGATGATCTCTTCGCTTTCGGCGATGATGCCCTTCAGGAAACCCACTTTGCCTTCCTCCGATTGCGCCGCGCGCGCCATCCTCGGCAAGGCTTTGAGGATTTGCTTCTCGGCGAAGTAAATGTCCTTCAGGGTGTCGTCGAACAGGTCGGTTTAGCGTCTTTGCAGCCATTCTGCTCTCCTATATGGGGTAAGTCGCCAACCCGCCGCGTAGGGCGTCGCGGGATGTTCCGCTCAGCAACGATAGGCGCATTTTTCGAGCTCGCCTCTGGATGCAATCAATCGGAAGAATGGAATTCCGGCCGGCAACCAGCTCATACCTGCGCCGGCTGGAACTTAAAGCGCACCATGGTGTTCTCCGGTCATGGATCGGACATGAGGTCCGCAAAAAAGGAAACACCGATGAAAAACATCATTCTCGTGGCGGCCCTCGGGGCATCCGCGCTCTCGGCATTTGCCCAGACAACCCCCGCTCCCTCGTCGAACGGAAATACCCCTGCGGTAGCGACCCCGGACACGAAGAACCCGGCGGCGCCTGTCGAAGGTGCCAACAGCTTTACCGAAGCCCAGGCCAAGGAGCGCATCGAGAACGCAGGTTACACCGATGTCAAAGGCCTGAAGCTCGATGACAAGGGGATCTGGATGGCGTCCGCCACCAAAGACGGCAAATCGTTATCGGTCGCACTCGACTACCAAGGAAATGTAGTCGCCAAGTAACCAGCACCATCAAGGAGAAGAACAATGAGAACTGTAAACGGACTATTCGACGACTATTCCGACGCGCGCTCGGCCGTGAATGAATTGGAGTCGGCCGGAGTTCCCTCCGATGATATCAGCATCGTCTCGAACAAGGGGCGCGATCAGGATAACGCCTCTGGCGCAGCAGAAGGTGCGGCGACTGGCGCCGGTATCGGCGCGGCGGTGGGTGGCACCGGTGGACTACTTGCCGGGTTGGGCCTTTTGGCCATTCCAGGTGTCGGGCCTGTCGTTGCAGCCGGTTGGTTGGTCGCGACCGCGGCTGGCGCCGCTGCTGGCGCGTTAGCTGGCGGAGCTGCGGGCGGTCTGATCGGAGCGCTCACCAGTTCGGGAGTCTCGGAAGAAGATGCTCACCTCTATGCAGAGGGCGTGCGTCGGGGCGGGACGCTTGTGAGCGCAAGGGTGGACGAGGGTCGGGTCGCTGAAGCCGAAGCCATCCTCCGGCGTTCCAACTGGGTGGATCCGAGCGAACGCCGCCGTGCCTATATGGAGGAGGGCTGGACACGGTTCGACGACAGCCTCGATCCCTATAGCCCCGAGCAGATCGAACAGGAACGGAACCGCTACCGCCGTACCGCACCCTAAGGAAAGCGCAGGATTGAGAGCACGAATCTCTTTGGACTCTGCTTATGATGTCGTGCGACTTGCGTTAGGCGGGACACTTTTTTCGGGAAGCGGCAACCAGACGACTGGCGATCGCGCCTGGGCCCCACATCGAGCCTTTCCATAACCGTCCGGTCGTTGCCCCCGAGCCCTGGGGCACGTGGTTCGATCTCATCCGGTCAGAAGCGGGACTCCTGCGACCCTATGGGCGGGCAGCCCTGGAGGTAGCAGCTTGGGTCAGCAAGCGATTGAGCGAGACGAGATGCCTGAGGGATGGAGTGGGCAATGCCTTCGCATTTGATCCGCGACACCAATTATGATGCGGCGAGCCGCACACTCTCGGTCTGGCTGGTCACCAGCGAGAACCGCTACGACTACGAGGATGTTCCTCCCGAAACATATGCGGCGTTCCGGCGGGCCTTCTCGAAGGGACGGTTCTTCAACGCCCATATCAGGAATCGGTTCACATATCGAATTTCCAAGGAGGAGTGACGTGTTGGCCCTCTGGTGGTTGGCGCTGCTGGGTGTGGCGAGAAGGGTCCGAGCCACTAGGGACGGTACGCCCGTATATGGCAGACGGTTGACCTGAACCACTGCCGAGCGAGCGTTCTTGTCCTGTCTGGAGGAAAAGACCTAACGCCGGATTGTCGTGCGTAGCAGCGATTGCACGGGCAGAACGTGCCAATCGCTATCGGCAAATCTGTGCCAACATGTATCGACTGTTTCATCTTGCTCGCGAAACCACTTAACTTGACCAGCTAAGTTCGGACTGGCAGTCGACGTACCCTCATCGGTACATGGCGCATAGGAGTGAGAGCTGCGATTGGGCCCAATCGCGGGCCATCTGTTGGGTTTCTGTCAGTCCGGACAAGAGCGCGCCAATTTCGCCGCTGATTTCAAGGTTCGTATCTCTTATCCGGCATTCAACCGTATCAAGCGTTATCGTGGCCACAACCTGACTGTCGAGTGGCGGCGTCTGAAAAAGCGCCTCTGAATCAGCCTCGCACGTCAGCAATGCCCTTGCTGTGACTGAGGAGACACTGCTCGAAACGGAGCAGAAATCGACCGACTCCACCTGAAGCCGGGCGGTTTGATTTGGGCCGACGGGAATCTGTTCGCACAACTGCAAGGAAGCAATTGACTTGGCGATCCTTGGCCACTCTGGGTTGTCGAGGGCTGATCGGCAGTCTGCTGAAACTGGAGCATAAGACCAAAACGAGATTGCTGCCGCAAGGCAGCAAGCTTTGGATTTTCTGGAAAATCGTCCCCTCATTGACCATCCTCGTTGGCCGAGAGGTCGATTTTACGCTACTTGGGGACAGTCAACAAAGGGTTCCCTCCAAAAATTGAGAACTGGGCTCTTGGAGGCTGCCTTCGGTAGCGGCCGCAGAAGTCCTGCTTCGGGTTTGTGAGCTCCAGCCGGTGCCACCAGCGTGCGGCTTCAGGACGACGATCTGTCGTGCACGACGCGGGGTGGCTGCTTTCGCCCTCCCGCCAAAGGCTGCCGATAGCCATGAACGGTGCGCCGACAAAGGTGAACCGATGCTCCGCCTTACGATATTTCGTGACCAGCCCCGTATCGCCGAACTTGATGTCGTCGGCCAGAGGCAAATCGAGCTCGGATTGGTGATCCGGTAGTCCGAGCGCGAGATACTGCATCATTTTGCAGTGGCGCCATCGAGCGGCGACTGACCCCGCCAACGGATAGTTGGCTGCGCTCCGATCGAGCCGCTCAGGTCTTGTCTGTCATTACGGCCCGCAATGTCTCGTTGATCCGATCCTGCCAGCCGGGGCCGTCTTCCTGGAAATAGGCGAGCACATCGCTGTCAATCTTGAGCGAGACAAGCTCTTTAGTTTTTGGGAGCGCTGGCCGGTCGATCGCAGGTGCTGCGGCCTTTCTCGCTGGTTTGAACAGCGCTTCGGCCGCGTCCATTGGATTGAGGGGTCTACGAGGCGGGTTTGCCATGAGCGAATCTTTCTATTCTGACAGCAGCCGTAACCGTCTGATCTGTTAAAGGCATATCACCTTTTCGCCGGTCATGTGAACCGCTCCTACCCGCCGAAGATGTGTGCAAACGATGTCTCGTTACTTGAAATGCCCGCGTCGCCATCACACCTATCGAGCGCCTTTTCGTTTTCAGACGGGTGCCTGACCGCCTGAGTCATTGATTTGTCCTCGTGGAATGCCGGAAGTCCGAAAGCTAATTTGATGCGTGCAGATGGGGGACGCATCCCTTGAAATTGGCAAGCACAGGCCGTCGTCGCGCCGAAGCGGCATTCTGACACCATTTGCCGCCCTCTCCGAGTTGGCTTCGAGCGATGACTGGCGGGCGAAGGACGAGGCAACCTGAAAATCTGTTTCCAGATCAGTGTCTCTTAGTCGAGGAGTTCAAGCACCTTCAGGAAGTGCGGATGACGACGGATCGGGTCGAGATCCGAGTCGTATTTCACCCACCTTTTTGTTTCGTGGGTGGCGCGCGGGAGAAGCTCCACTAGCAGGCCGATGGCTCGTTCATGTTCACCCTCGAGCGAGTAAAAGCAAGCCACGTTGTATTTCGCCAGGCGGTCGTCGGGATCGATGGTCAAAGCGCGTCCTGCCCATTCCTTAGCACGATCAAGCTCACCAAGGGCCGCGAGACCCAAAGCCCCCAGGTAGGCGGCCCTCGCGTTTTCCGGACGCAAAACGAGCTCGCGCTCGGCGCGTGCAACACCTTCACGCGCCGCTATCTTCATTTCCTGCTCGCGCCCGAGCGATCGGAGAACGTTAATGAGCACAAGCAAGGCCTGGTAATCGTCAGGCTTGATCTCTGCGGCGCGCTGGAAAAGCCTGGCCGCTTCGTCCAGTTTTCCCTGGGTGAAGCAGGCGCGGGCATAGAAGTAATAGGCTTCAAACAGATTGGGATCGAGGGCAATTGCCTGATCGAACTCTGCCATCGCTTCCGGATGTCGCTCGCGAAGCGAAAGAGCGAGGCCGCGTGAAGCATGCGCTTCTGCGAGACCGCTCTCAAGATCCAGCGCCTTGGCGCTGGCCGCCAGAATGCCGTCGATTGAGACATCAGCGTTATAGTGAAGGAAGAGAAAGGAATCGCAGTCCGCAATTCCGGCGTAGGCCCGGGCATAGAGTGGGTCGAGTTCGACGGCCATGGCGAACATGCGCTTCGCCAGGACGTAATGAGATTTGGAGTGCCAGTGCAGGAAATGCCGTCCTCTAAGGTAGTACGCATAAGCCTCGAAACTCCCGGTCGGGGCCTGACCGATGACCTTCTTCTCCTCGGGCAACAGCTTGACCTTCAAGTGGTCCACGATGGTATGGGTGATCTCGTCTTGAAGGGCGAAGATGTCGGTGAGATCACGGTCGTAGCGATCGGCCCAGAGATGACCTCCGCCCTTTCCCTCGACGAGCTGCGCGGTGACGCGCACACGCGAGCCGGCCTTGCGGACGCTTCCTTCCAGAATATAGTTCACCCTGAGATCCTGGCTCACCTGCTGTACCTTCGCCGGCTTGCCCTTGTAGGTATACACCGTATTGCGCGCGACGACGAACAGACCGGAGATTTTCGACAGGTCAGTAATTATGTCCTCAGTGATCCCATCACTAAAATATTCTTGCTCGGGGTCGCCGCTGATGTTGTTGAATGGCAGGACCGCGATGGACGGCTTTTCGATCTCCCAAGGCTCATCTTGGCTTGCATCCGAGCCGCTCGGAGCCGGAGGAAAGTCCAGGGAGATACCATAAGCGCGCACGGGCCTGTCGATGTTCTTGAGCGTCTGCTCGCCCATGTCCTCGAACCGAAGATCGAGCCGGTTGCCGACATTATCTCGGACGGCTGCAGAGACCGCGATTCCGCCCGGCGCCGCTATGCTTTCGAGCCTCACCGCCACGTTGACGCCGTCCCCGAAGATGTCGTCGCCCTCAACGATCACGTCCCCAAGGTTGATGCCCATGCGAAGCTTTATTCGGCTGCGCTGCGGCACACCCGCATTACGCTCTAGCATGCCCCGCTGGACTGTGGCCGCGCAGGTGACCGCATTCACGACGCTCGGAAATTCCGCCAGAAATCCGTCGCCGGTGAGCTTCACGATGCGACCCTCACATTCGGCGATCTTGGCGTCGATCAGTTCCTTGCGATGCGCTTTCCAAGCCGCGTGAGTGCCTTCCTCGTCCCGGCCCATGAGTCGGCTATAAGTTACAACGTCTGCGGCGAGGATTGCCGTCAAACGTCTGTGCACCGTCGGATCGTCCATGTGACCATCTCGTCTCCGTGTACTGCCACGCTCGGGGTGCCATATTTCCAGGCCGATCCGATCATACTCCAGCGGTTGATGAATGTCTCTTTTTGCTGCCGCCAAGACCGCGAACTTGCGCTTTCTGGTCGTTACCGACCGCCGATATTCAGAGGGTGCGGATCAAGTTCCATAGTTTTTACGCGGACTTACGAGAGAGCCTTGCTCTTCCAAAGAGTTGAAACCGCAGCGCGTCGAGATCTGGCTCACGGGCTAAGGAAAAAGACGGCAATCGACATGACTGCGGCCGGTTTTCGGATGCCGAGTAAGCTAATCCACTCTGTTGAGGTCTAACTGGATACGTGATCTGGACGGTGGCTTTTGGGATTCCCTCCGGGAGATGAGACCACGGCCTTGGAACCACGACGGTTTTGGCTATAACTGATAGGGTTCCAACGAGGCTCTTCCATGACGAAGGTTTTCAATCCGCCGTCGGTTCGCCGACCCTTCGGAAACTATAATCACGGCATGCTGGTGCCGCCCGGAGCTTCGTTGCTGGTGACATCCGGCCAACTCGGGATCAGCCTCGACGACACGGTGCCCGGGGACGTGACGGCGCAGGCCGCGCTGTGCTTCGAGGCGATCAGGGCTATACTCGAAGAGGCGGATATGAGCTTTGCCGATGTCATCCGCATTTCAGGCTTCCTGACGCGGCGCGAGGATTTTCCGGCCTATATGGCCGTGCGCGACCGCTTTACCGCGGACCTGAAGCCCACGTCGACGCTGATCATCGTCAGTGGCTTTACCCGGCCGGAATTTCTGGTCGAGGTCGAAGTGACCGCTGCTAAGGTTTTCTAGAAACGCTCCATTGCCGTCTTCACCTTACCAAGGAATGCAGCGCGCGTTTCCGCCGTGCAGTTGTTCATGTCGTAATGGGCGAGGAAAGTGACCGGCCTCAGTGGGTTTATCTGGGCGCGCAGCACCCGCTTGACGATCTTCTTCGGCGGATTGCCGGCGACGAAGGCGCGAAAAGGCGTGGCGCCGTAAGTCAGGACGGCTGCTAGTTTTTGGATGTGCCGGAGCCGCGATTGCACCTGTCCGTCAACCAGCTCGAAAGATACACCCGGTAGCCAGACGCGGTCGAAATATCCTTTGAGGATCGCCGGGAAACCGAAATTCCACACGGGTGTGACGATGACGAGCCCTTCCGCCTGCTTGAGGCGATCGACATAGGGTTTCACCAGCGCGATATTCCCCGGATATTCGTGATAGACGAGGCGATCGTCACGGGAGAGCACCGGATCGAAGCTTTCCGCATAAAGATCGCAGCCATCGACCGTGTGTCCGGCCGTGGCGAGACTTTCGAGCGTCTGTCGGTAAAGGGCTGCACCGTAACTTGCTTCCACCGGATGGGAATGAAGGACGAGAACCCTCATGAGGGCTCCATGATGCTGGCAAGACCCGGGAACAGATAGTTCTTGCCTGCCGAGAAGTCGAAATTCGGGTTCTCCCAGGCAATCATCTTGCCGGGATTGAGTAAGCCCTTTGGGTCCGTTTCATGCTTGAAAGCAAGCTGAACCTTGTCGGTCCGCTTCATGCCGCCCTCCTCCAGCGTATAGCGGTGCGGATTGAAGATCGGGCAGCCATGGTCCTGATGGATCTGAATGATTTTTTCGAGCCGCTCTTCCGTCGTGTAGCGCACCAGCGGCAGGCCGGAGCACTGGATCTGACCGTCGAACCTGATGAATTCGAGATGCCCAGGCACTTCATCGCCGAAGATTTCGACCATCTTCTGAACCTTCTCGACATGGTCCGGTCCCGGATACTGGACCTGAAGATAGGTGAATTTCGGATCGATCTTCAGCGCACGGAGCGTCGTGTGGTTCCAGGCAAGCTCGTAGGCATGCGGAATACCCCGCATGCTCTCCACCTTGTCGGAACGGAAAATGATCTCGCCGTTCTGCGATGCCGCAAAGGCAAGGAACGCATCCATGGAATGCGGCGCAATCATCAAGACGACGACTGACTGATCCTTGCGGATGTAGGGCCTGTGGCGGGTGAAGTAGTCATGCGGGATCGGGGCGGCAATCGGCGCGATTTCCTTGACGAGGATGCCGTTGCACCGCGCGAGCTTATCGGAGAAGCGGACGGCCGTCATGAAATCGTCGTAGCCGACCAGCACGTCCACCCAATCGTAGGCCGGCGCGAGCGGCATTTCGATCTCGGTGATGATGCCGTTCGTGCCGTAGGCGTGGCTCACCTTCTGCAGGTCCCAGCCCGTCAGGTCGAGCACCCGCGGTTCTGCTTCCATGGTAACGACGCGCAGCCGCAGGATATTGCCGAGGTCGCGCAGTCCACCCCAGGTGATCGAGCCGACGCCGCCGGAGCCGCCAGCAATGAAGCCACCGATCGTTGCGGTCTGGGCCGTCGACGGGTGGAAGCGCAGTTCCTGGCCGGAATGGGCCCTCGCCTCTTTGTCCAGTTGCGCCATGACGATGCCCGGCTCGCAGATGACGCGCCCTGGATGGATTTCCTTGATCTTGTCCATGGCCGCAAGATTGAGCACGATACCGCCGGAAAGCGGCATGGCCTGGCCGTAATTGCCGGTGCCGGCGCCGCGCGGCGTCACGGGTACGCCGTGTGCGAAGGCGACCTTCAGCGCCTGGATCACCTCGGCTTCATTTTTCGGCGTGACGACGAGATCAGCGGTCACGTTGTCGAGCTGGGCCTTCAGGATCGGCGAGTACCAATAGAAATCGCGGCTCTTTTGACGCACGAGCGCTGGATTGTCCTCGATGGCTATGCCTGCAAGTTCCTTTTTGATCTTTTCGTAATCCGGCATGTCAGGCTCCAACGACACTATCGAGTTCACGGTAATCCGGCAGGCTGCGGTCGATCACCTTGCCGCGCCGAAGCACGACGCGGTCAGACTGCGGACGGGAGAGAAATTCGCTCCAGCGCCGGGCGCTGAAGAGGACGAGATCGGCCGGGCTTCCGGGGGCGATCCGGCCGATATCCGGGCGGCCGACGATCGACGCTGGCGACGTGGTGATGATGCGAGCAGCCGTATCCAGAGGATGATCGAGATGCAGGATGCGTACCGCCTCGCGGAAAACCTCGACCGGATCAAGATCGCCATAGGCATAGAACGGGTCGCGGGTATTGTCGGAGGCGACGGCGGTCTTGACTCCGGCTTTGGCAAGCTCCTTGAAGAGCGTTACCCCACGCCATCGCGGCGTGCGGTCCGGATAGCGATCCTGGAGATACATGTTGCACATCGGAAGCGAGATGATCGACAGGCCGGCCCTGGCGACCAATTCGACAGTTCTCTGAGCAAGACCGTCGTCCTGTCGGGCGAGCGAGCAGCAGTGGCCTGCCGTGACCTTGCCCTGAAAGCCGTTGCGGATCACCGAGTCGGCGATTGCTTTTAGCGTTTCGGCGCCCGGATCGTCCGTCTCGTCTACATGGAGGTCGACGTCGAGCCCACTGTCTGCGGCCGCACGAAAAAGCGTATCCAACTGCCAGACGAGGTCTGGTCCCACCTTCGTGACCCCGCCAAGCAGGCCGCATTTATTGCGAACGACCGTCACGAGATCGGCGAAATAGGCCGCATCGGTCATGAGCTCCATGGGAAAGAGCGCGACCGCTTGCAGTGTAATCCTATCCTTCCAGGCATCCCGCACGTCGTCGAAGACATCGAAGGAAATCCTGTGCTGCGGAGCGATAGAATCGAGATGCGTGCGGATGAGGCTGGTGCCGTGGGCGTAGGCGGAGCGTAGCGAGAATTCCATCCGCATTCTGACGTCTGTGGCGGACCAATGCGCCTCCCGATCGACGCGCACCGCCTCCAACGCTCCCATGAAGGTGCCGTCGAGGTTGGCGTTGCGGGACCATATATGTCCCTTGTCGAGATGCGTATGAGCGTCCACGAAGCATGGCCAGGCCATGCCGCCCTTAAGATCGGACCTTGCATAGTCCGCGGGTGCTTCGCCTGGCGGCAGAACGGCGGAAACCAGACCGTCTGCGACGACGATATCAGCCCTGACGAGACCCTCTTCGGCCGGTGCGGCGTACCCGCTGACAGCTGCCGCCGGAAGCGTCGCATTGCTCAGCACGAATCGGCCGGCATTGGGAGGTGAGATGAAGGAATAGGTCATCAGTTTTCCCGTCTCAGGCTGCTTTCATGCCAGCGATGCAGGCTGAGCCACGAGATGAAGGACGTGACGGCAAAGATTGCGACGCCGAGCAGCGACAGCATCAGCAAGGCCGCGAAGAGTCGGGGTATGTTCAGCCGATACTGGGCCTCGAGCAGGCGAAAGGCGAGGCCGGAACCGGCGCCGGCTGAGCCGGCGGCGAATTCCGCCACAACAGCGGCAATCAGCGCAAGCCCGCCACCGATCCTGAGCCCTGTCATGAAATAGGGCTGGGCTGCAGGCAGCTTGAGATAGAGCAGCGTCTGCCAACGCGAGGCACCGTAAAGCTCGAAGAGATTGATCAGATTGTGATCGACGCTTTTCAGGCCCTGGACCATGTTGGAAAGGATCGGAAAGAAGGCGACGAGGAAAGCGCAGATGAGGAGCGCCACCTGCGTCGATGGTGCATAAATGAGGATGAGAGGCGATATAGCCACAATCGGTGTTACCTGCAGGATCACTGCAAGCGGGTAGAAGGCGATCTCGATCCACCGGGATTGAACGAGGAAGATCGCAAAACCGACGCCGCCGACCAGTGCCAGCATCAGCGACATGAAGGTGATCTTGGTTGTGACCCAAAGGGCGGGGGCGAGCGTGCCCCAATCGGTGGCAAAGGCATTGGCCACAGCGATCGGTCCGGGGAGGATATAGGGCGGAACACCGGAGAGCTTGACATAGAGCCCCCAAATCAAGACAACGACGGCTATGACGGCGAAGGGTACGGCAATGCGAAGCGCCAGATCACGCCGCTTGGGGTTGGGCCGATTGGGGATCGACGGCGCGAAGGCTTCGGCTGTGTCCATCTTCAACGATCTTCCTTTGCGGCGTTAATTGCCCCGATCAGCGAATGGGAGACCGTTTCGCAGGCGCGCCGGTATTCTTCCGAGGTGCGATAATGCGCGTCGCGCTCCCGGCTCGTCACAAGCGAAAGATCTGCATGAACCCGGCCGGGGCGCGCCTTCATGACAACGATGCGGCTAGACAGATAGGCGGATTCGAAGACGGAATGGGTGACGAAGATCACGGTGATGCCCGTCTCCTTCCAGAGCCGCAGTACATCGTCGTTCAGCTTCTGACGCGTGATTTCGTCGAGTGCCGCGAAGGGCTCGTCCATCAAAAGAAGTTTCGGCTTGGTTACGAGCGCACGGGCGATCGAGACGCGCATCTTCATGCCGCCGGAGAGCTCGCGCGGATAGGCGCCGGCGAAATCATGCAAGCCGACGGTCGCGAGCGCACTCATGATCTGATCGCGTGCCGCGGCCCTTGAAACCCCGCGCAGCTTTAGTGGCAGATGGACATTACCGAAGACATTCTTCCACGGCATCAGCGTCGGCTCCTGGAAGACGAAACCGATATCGCCTTCGGGAAGTCCCTTTGCGTTGATGCGCGAACTTGGCCAGTCGATGCCGCCGGACGTGATATCACCAAGGCCGGCGATGATGCGAAGCGCAGTCGACTTGCCGCAACCCGACGGGCCGAGCAGGCTGATGAACTCGCCAGTCTCGACCGTGAGCGACATGCCAGAAAGCGCGACCGTTCCGCTGGAGAAAACCTTCGAAACGGATTGCATGGCGACCAGCGGCCGTTTGCGTTTTTCAGTCAGCGGCGCCGTCTGGACTTCGGCTAGGGGCATTGCGGGTCTCTTTGTTTGAAGAGGATGCAGCTTGACGCTTGGCGCGGCAAGCTCTTCACACAGCCCTGTGGCTTACTTCTTGAGCGACATGCCGGTGCCCTTGCAGACGAACTTGGTCGTAAAGGCCTTGGTATAGTCCGTGTCTGCCTTGAAGATCTTGATCGCCACCATTTCGTCGAAGAACTTCTTGTAGTGCGCGTCGGTGATGCAGCCGATGCCCTTGTCCATGGCGTCGCCGGATTCAACGATGCCGAATTCCTTCATCTTGGCAATGGAATAGGCGATCTGACCATCCGTCATTTCCGGATTGTCATTCTTGATCAGTTCATTCGCCTTGCTGTTGTCACTGTAAAGGTAATTGTACCAGCCTTCGATCGAGGCATCGACGAAGCGCTGGACGATGTCCGGCTTCGTGTCGATCATCATCTGGGTCGTTGTGATCATCGTGGAGTATGGGGTATAGCCGTTGTCGGCGAGCAGGAACACCTTCGGCTCCCAGCCCGTCTGCTTCTGGATTTCGTAGGGTTCGGACGTCAGGTAGCCTTGCTGGGCAGACTCCTTGTCGGCGATGAACGGTCCAGGATTGAAGTTGTAGGGTTTGTACTGTTCGTCCTTGAAGCCGTTGTAATTGGATTTCATCCACTCGAAGTAGGTCAGGTAACCGTCCTTGCCGAGGAAGAGCGTCTTCAGCTTGGCCAGATCCTCGAACGTCTCAATGCCGGCATTAGGATGCGCAATCAGCACCTGCGGGTCTTTCTGGAAGATGGCTGCGACATCCACCAAAGGAATGCCTTGCTCGACGGCGGTGATTTCGCCCTGTGTGCCGCCCATGTAGAAGTCAATCTTGCCGGATATCAGCAGCGCGCTGTTTGCTGCATTCGGGCCGCCCTGAACGATGCTGACGTCGAGACCGTACTTCTCGTAGGTGCCGTCGGCGACCGCCTGATAGAAGCCACCATGCTCGGCCTGCGCCAGCCAGTTGGTGCCATAGCTTACCTTGTCGAGCGCGTGGCCCGGCACGGCCGCGGCGATCGCGCCCCCGATACCAAGGAATGCGGTGAGTGCAATGTTTTTCAGTGCATTGGACATGTTCGGCGTTCCCCTATGGTGCCAGGGATTGCCCCTACCGGCACCCCATTTTCTTCATTTGAGCGATTGCGTTGCTCTTTGAAAAGCATCAAAATTCGTCCGCAACGATGCCTTTTTGGCATCTCAAACGGTGCGCGTTCCTTATTTGGGCTGCGTGCTTAAATTTGATGCACCGAGGGCGCGCGATGCTGCATTCCAGGAAGCTTCTCTACATCAACGAAATTGCGCGGTCGGGCTCTATTCGCAAGGCAGCGGCACGGTTGAACGTTGCTTCCTCTGCCATCAACAGGCAGATCCTGGCGCTGGAAGCGGAAATGGGCGCTCCGCTCTTCGAGCGCCTGCCGCGCGGCCTCAGGCTGACTGCGGCCGGCGAACTGTGCATAGAACACATTCGCGAGGTTCTGAAGAATTACGATCGTTTGGAGGGCCGCATCCGCAGTCTCAGGATGCAGCAGGCGGGCAAGGTGCGTCTGGTAACGACGGTCGGGCTTGCCGCTGGGCCGCTGGCGGAAATCATCAGCCGCTTTCAGTTGGAACATCCGCGTGTTTTCTTTCAGATCAGAAATGATGCCGGCACGATGACGGTCAATCCCGTGCTGTCGGGTGAGGTGGATATCGGCCTCGGCTTCAATATTCCGGCGACACCTGGAATACGCACTCTCGGAACTTTCGACATTCCGATCGGCGTCGTCCTGCCACCCGGCCATCGGCTTATCGGTCAAGGCCCGATCAACCTGACGGACGTGGTGCAGGAGCGACTGGTGCTGGCCCAACAGGGCACCAGCCTGCGCGAAGTGATCAATCTTGCACTTGCGCGGCTCGATGTTCATGTCGAGCCGGTGCTCGAGACCAATGCTTCGGAGATGCTGAAGAAGCTGGTGAAATGCGGAGCAGGGTTATCGATGCTCAATCCGCTCGACGTGATCACCGAGTGCCGAAAGGGCGAACTGGTTTTCCGTCCGGTCGCCGAGCCACATGCGCGCCAGCAGCCGATGAAGTTGTTTGCCCGTGTGCGTGCGCCGCTGGACGCCGCAACGAGCCTGTTCGTGGAATACCTGCTGGCAGAGCTTGCCGGCCTTGTACAGGAACTTCAGGTCAAGGGGCACATCGCGCCCGACAAGCCGGCTGCCAGTTGACCTTACTTCGTGTAGAGATTTGAAAGAGGATAGAGCTTCAAATCATAGAGCATCTCGATGAAGCCCTTCACTTGATGGCGGCAGATGGCTGCGCCCTTTTCCGCCGTGCCGCGCGAGGCGTCGCCGACGACGCCGTTGGGATTGAGATCATGCGCAATCCACGCCAACGAATGCGGGGGTAAAGGCTGAATATAGTTCGACCGTTCCCGCATCCATTCGGCTTTCGAGGCAAAATTCTGCGCCTTGTCCATGCGCACCAGGTCCGGCCGGAAACGCAGCATCAGGGAGGTCTCCACCTCGCCGCCGTGAATACCGTATTTTGCTTCGTGTTCGCTGATCATGCCTTCCGGATGTCCGAACCGGCCCCACTGCGTCGACAGCACGGCCATCTGGTGACGGACGCGCAATTCGCGCGCAACGATGCTCATGATGTCGACATTGCCGCCATGCGAGTTGACGATTACCATTTTGCGGATACCAGCTTCCGCGACCTTTGCGCCAATCGCAGTCCAGACCGGGATCAAAAGTTCGGCTCCAAGCGAGAGCGTGCCCGGGCCATAGATATGTTCGTTCGCCTTGCCGATCTCCTGCGTCGGCAGGACCAGTATGTCAAGGTCTTCGGGCCGCTCCTTGCGCAACTCCGCAAGCATTCCGTGTGCGATTGCGACATCGGTGGCGATTGGCAGATGCGGCCCATGCTGTTCTGTCGACGCGATCGGCAGGATGGCTATGGTCGTGTCGCAAGAAAGCGCCGCGAAGTCAGAGGTATTGAGCTCGTTCCAGTAAAATGGCATCGCCATTGCCGCGTCCCTTCCTTGGCCTTCCACTATTGAGTAGGGAACCTGCGTGCATGCGAAAAGCATCAATTTGCGCCAATGCCGATGCCTTTTTGCGAGAGGTGCCGAGAGTACAGTCTAAGGCTTGCCCAGGTGGCGCTCGGAATAATTTTTCGGACGCAGGTGCTCGACCACAATCCGAAGAGAAAATGCGGTTCGAAACGCGCGCGTTCGGCCAATGGGCGGTTGCGCTGCAACGCAGGTTCATGGTCGAACTCTCCTCACACCTGAATTTTCAAAAGCCGCTTGGCGTTATGCTAGCGTTCGAAAGGCTCGCCGAGCGAGGCGACGCCATTCAGCTTAAGCAGGCGGCGGTCTGCCGAAATGATGCCCAGCACGATAATCGTGACGAGATAGGGCAGGCTCGCAAGCAGTTGTGATGGGACGTCCAGTCCGGCCGCCTGGGCTGCGAGACCCGTCAGTGACACGGCTCCGAAGAGGCACGCCCCCAAAAAGATCCGACCGGTGAGCCACGTCCCGAAGACGACGAGCGCGATTGCGATCCAGCCACGACCGGCGATCATCCCATCGGCCCAAAGCGGTGTGTAGACGACCGACGCGTAGGCGCCGGCAAACCCTGCCATCGTTCCGCCGAATGCGATGGCGGCGAAGCGGACGGCGATGACTGAATACCCGACAGCATGGGCGGCTTTGGGGTTCTCGCCGATCGCCCGGACGACAAGACCGGCCTTCGTATAGGCAAACATCGCCCAGATGGCGAATGTTGCGGCAAGGGAAAGCCAGACGACGGCGTCTTGGACGAAAAGGTTGCCAATGACTGGGATATCGGAAAGCCATGGAAAGGCAAACTTTGGAAGCCCCTTGACCGTGAGGCTTTCATAGGTCTTGCCGAAGAGCGCCGAGAGGCCTTGACCGAGAATGCCGATCGCTAGACCTGTCGCTACTTGGTTTGCCCGAAGTCCGACCGCGATGACGGCAAATACGATTGAAAGCGCGGCGCTGCCGAGACCGGCGGCGACGAAACCCAAGAGATGGCCCCCACCATGATAGACGATGATGAAGGCGAGCACCGCACCGAACGCCATCAAACCCTCGGCGCCGAGGTTGAGAACCCCGGCTCGCTCGACCACCAGCTCGCCGAGAGCTGCAAGGAGGAACGGTGTCGCAGCCGCGAGCATCCCGGCAAGAATGAACTCGATGGCGTTCATGGCTGGCTCCGATAGGCGGAAAGGCGCCATTCGAGACGGTACCGCACGAAGGCGACGGCGATGAGATAGGCGACGAGGAGACTACCTTGAAATACGCGGACCGCGGCAATCGGCAAGTTTGCCGACACCATGGCATTGTCCCCCCCGATGTAGAGCGCCGCCATGAACAGCGCAGAGACCACGATCCCGATTGGATGCAGACCGCCGAGATAGGCGACGATAATAGCCGCATAGCCATAACCCGTCGAAATCGAGCGCTGCAACTGGCCGAGGGGACCGGCAACCTCGGCTGCGCCAGCAAGCCCTGCGGCGCATCCGCCGATGAGAAGGGAAAGCCAGATCGCCCACCCTTCGTTAAAACCGGCGTAGCCGGCGGCACGCGGCGCGAGGCCGCCGACCTGGAGCTTATAGCCGGTGAAGCTCTTCTGCATGAAGATCCATGCCACCATCGACAAGACGATCGTCAGGAGCAGGGAAACGTTGATGCGGGTGCCGGAGATCAAGATCGGCACCATCGCGTCATACTGGAACATCACAGATTGAGGAAAGTTAAACCCGTTGGGATCCTTCCAGGGACCAAGCAGCAGGTAGTTGAGCAACTGCGCAGCAACGAGGCTCAGCATCAGGGAAACGAGGATCTCGTTCGCGTTGAGCCTGACGCGCCAGAAGGCGGTAAGCGATGCCCATGAAGCACCACCGAGTGCGCCAAGGAACAGCATCAGTGGCCAGATCCATTGACCCGTCGCCTGCGGGAACCATACGGGGATGGCCGAGGCGACGATCGCACCCAGAATGAACTGGCCCTCGGCACCGATGTTAAAGACCTTGGCGCGAAAGCCGATCGCCAGGCCCTGCGCGATGAGGAGAAGGGGGCCTGTCTTTAGCATGACTTCGGAGAACGACGCCCAAGAGAGGAAGGGTTCGAGAAGCATCGCGTAGAAGACAGCGACCGGATCGCGGCCCATCAACACGTAAAGTCCAAGATTGAGAATGGTAGCCACCCCCAGAGCAACGGGAGGTGCAAGCAAGGTGGCGGTCAGCGAGGCGCGCTCCCGACGGACAAGGGTGGGAAGGATAGCTGCCAATAAAGCCCTCATGCCAGAGCCTTCTCCTGCGAAGAATGTGCACCGATCATATATCGGCCGATGTCCTCCGGCCGCGTGTCCCGTGTGACGAGAGCCGGGCTCAGCGTGCCGTGGTGCAACACGTGAATGATATCGCAGAGTTCGAAAAGCTCTTCGAGCTCCTCTGAAATGATGAGGATCGCCATGCCTTCGTTACGCAGCCCGACAAGCCGCCTGCGGATGGCCGATGCAGCGCCGATGTCGACGCCCCATGTCGGCTGTGCGATGAACAGTAGTTTCGGAGACAGCATGATCTCTCGGCCGACGATGAACTTCTGCAGATTGCCGCCAGAGAGCGAGCCGGCTTCCACCTCTGGGCCGGGCGTGCGGACATCGTACTGGCGGATGCACTCATCGGTGAATGCCATCGCCTTCGCTTCGTCAACGAGACCGTATCTGAGAAGGTTGAGCGGATGAGCAGTCAGCAGGCTGTTTTGGGTGAGGGACATTTCGGGTACGGCGCCACGCCCAAGCCGGTCTTCGGGAACGAAGGCAAATCCAAGCTGCCGGCGTGCAGCCGCATCGAGCGTGCCCACGTCCTTTCCCATCATGTAGATCCGCTCGCGCTGTTCTCCTGGCAGGACCACTTCGCCGGAAATGAGCGAGGCAAGCTCGCTTTGCCCGTTGCCGGAAATTCCGGCTATGCCGAGGATTTCGCCCGAACGAACCGTGAGGCTCAAAGTGGAGAGCGGCACGGCAAAGGGGTCATCCGGCCGATAGTCGAGGCCTATGATTTCAAGCCGCTTTTCCCCGCCAGAAATGGGCAACGCCGGCATTGGCTCCGGCATGTCGCGGCCGATCATCATGCGGGCCAGGTCATGAGCATCGTGTTTTCGCGGATCGACATGCCCGGTAACGCGCCCGCCGCGCAGAATGGTCGCCCTGTCGCAGATCGCGCGGATTTCCTCCAGTTTATGCGAGATGAAGAGAATGGAGACGCCACCGTCGCGCAGGCGACGCAATGTCTCGAAGAGTCTCTCCACCGATTGCGGCGGCAGGACGGAGGTCGGCTCGTCGAGGATCAGCAGCTTCGGGTTTGTCAGCAGACAGCGGATGATCTCCACCCGCTGCCGCTCGCCGACGGAAAGCGTGTGCACATGGGCGAGGGGATCGACTTCGAGCCCGAAGTCGCGCCCGATCTTCCGGATGCGCTCAGCGAGATCGGCTTTCCGGCCCGGAACGACCAGTTGCGTGTTCTCCACCACCGTCAGGGTCTCGAACAGCGAGAAGTGCTGAAAGACCATGCCGATACCCTTGCGCCTCGCCTCTGCAGGGGATGCGAGGCTCAAAGGTTCTCCTTCCCAGATGACGGTTCCGCTGTCCGGTTGCTCGACGCCATAGATCAGCTTCATCAGCGTCGATTTACCCGCCCCGTTTTCTCCGAGGATTGCATGGATCGACTGCGGGGCCACGTCCAGGTCGATGGCTTGATTGGCCCGGTTCTGGCCGTAGCTCTTGGAAATGCCGCGCAGCGACAGGAGCGGAACGGTCATGGCTCACTTCGGCAGAGGCGTAGCGACGCCCTTGACGTGCCAATTCATGGCGACGACCTCGCCATCGGTGAGCGTTGCACCGGAGGGCGCCGCTTCGCTGCCATCGGCCTTGGTGATCGGCCCTGTGAAGGGAGTGAAGCTGCCGCTGGCGATCTTCGCCTCGATCTCCTTGATCTTGGCCATGGCGTCGGCCGGGATATCCGGATTCCAGTCGACAACCTCGACGACCTTTTCAGCGACGCCGAGGAAGGCATTGCCGCCCTTGAACGTGCCGGCGATATGAGCGTCCACCGAGGCCTTGAAGAACGGCGACCAGTCGGTTGCGACACAGCCGAGATAGGTCTTAGGCGCGTACTTCTTCATCGACGAGTTGAGGTTGAACGCGTAAACGCCGGCTTCCTCGCAGGCAGAGATGACCGACGGCGTGTCCTGCGCATTGGAAAAGATCACATCGCACTTCTGCGCCATCAGCGCCTTCGCAGCTTCCTGCTCCTTGGCCGGATCGAACCACGAGTTCACCCACACGACCGACACCTCGATATCCGGTTTCACCGACTGGGCACCGAGCGTGAAGGCATTGATGGACGTGATCAGTTCCGGGATGGCAAAGGCGGATACTGAGCCTAACTTACCGGTCTTGGAGAGCGCAGCGGCAGCCATGCCGAGCAGGTAGGTTCCCTGAAAATACTTGGCTGCGAAGGGCGAGAAATTCGGTGCTACCTGGAAGCCGGAGGCATGCAGCACGGTGACCGCCGGATTCCGGCGGGCGATCTGCAGGGCGCCGTTCTGATAGCCGAAGGAGCCGGCGATCAGGAATTTGTTTCCGTCGGCGACCGTCTTGTTCATGATGCGGTCGGCATCCGGACCTTCCGGAATGTTCTCGATGACCGTGACCTTTACCTTGTCGCCGTACGCAGCCTTGACGGGTTCGAGGCCGGCGGCAAGGGCGTGTCCCCAGCCAACGTCACCGACCGGCGAGGGGATCACGAGAGAAATACCGAGCGGCTCGTCGGCTGCCATGGAGGACCGGCCGCCAAGTACGCTTGCGAGGCCGGAGGCGGCAACAGCCTTTATCAATGTTCTGCGGGTGAGGTTTTTCAGCATGTCAGTTCCCCTGTTTCGTTTTTAGAATTCCATTGTCGCGAGAGCGGCCTCGGCTTCGGCGAACAGCCGCATTTCGTCGAGCCCGATGAACTCGCCCTTGGCCCAGACGATGCGTCCATTGATCATGGTCATGTCGGTAGGCATTCCGATGCCTACTTTGGCAATCAGGCTCAGCGGGTCATGCCGCGTGCCGATGTAGTCCATGCGCCGGGTGTCGATTGCAAAGAGGTCGGCGGCCATCCCGGCAGCAAGCCGGCCGACATCCCGGCGGCCGAGGAGGGCCGCCCCGCCGGTCGTCGCATAGCCGAGAAAATCGACCGGAGGCGGGACGGGATGGGCGCGTGTCGAGGCTGTCAGGCACTGCAGCATGTAGGCGGAGTGCAAGCAGTGCATCAGGTTTGAATTGTCGTTCGAGGCGGCTCCATCGCAGCCGAGACCGACGCGGAGACCGAAGGCCGACATGGCCGGAATATCGGTGACCTCGGCGCCGACCAGATAGACCGGCTCGGGGCAATGGGAGACACCGGTGCCGCTTGCCGCCATCATGCGCAGTTCGTCATGGGTGAGTTCCCAGCAATGGGCATAAAAGGTATCGGGACCGGCAAATCCAATTTCTGCGCAGTAATCCACCGTCCTCATGCCGTGCCGAGCCTCGATGACGGGGCTTTCGCCTTCGCCGACATGGGTATGGAGTTGCACGCTGCGGTCGCGCGCCAGCGCTGCCGCCTCGACGAAGGTCTCTCTATAGCAGTTGACCGGCTGACAGGGCGCGACCACGACCTGCCGCATGCTGAAGGGGCTTGTATCGTGGTAAGTGTCGATCAGGCGCGTACAATCGGCGATGAATTCGTCCGTCGTCTCCAGCATGGCGTCCGGGATGGTCGAGCCTTCGGACTTCGGCAGCGTGTTGCCGCCGCGGCCCGCATGAAAGCGCATGCCCAGCAGGTCGGCTGCCTCGAACTGACGGTCTATCAGTTGCTTGCCAGCGCGGCGCGGGAAGCAGTACTGGTGGTCGAAGGCCGTCGTGCAGCCGTGCTTGATCATCTCCGCCATGGCGGTGACAGAGGCATGGTAAAAGCAGTCCTCGGTCAGGCGCGAGAAGATTGGATAGATGCGATCAAGCCATTCAATGACCGTCAGCTTCGTCCAATCGAGATCCGCCCGGTTGCGCACGAAGCACTGGAAGAAGTGGTGGTGGGTATTGACGAGCCCCGGATAAACGAACCAGCCGGTCGCGTCTTGGGTGATGGTCCCGGCCGGCAGCTCTCCCTTGTAGAGGTTTTCGCCGATCGCTTCGATCGAAGGACCGTTTGTCAGCAGGTCCACGTTCCGGCAGACACGCAGCCCCTCGCCATCGTTGGCGATGACGGCAGCACAGTTCGTTAGGAGATAACCGGCCACGTCACACCTCGCCCGGTTCTGCGTAGGGTTCGGGCGTTAACTCGTGCAGCCTATGGATGCCAGGCATCTCGACAAAATTATCGAGGCTGCGGATTGCACGCGACCAGAGCCTGATGGCGGGATAGGGGTCGAGCGGGATGCCGCCATCCGGCGCGAGCGCCACGTAGGGAAAGCAAGCGATATCAGCAATTGTCGGGCGGTTCGACGCGAGGAACTGAAATCCCCGCAAGCCCTGTTCGACCAGGTTCGCTTCCAGTTCGCGAAGCGCAGCAATCCCTTGTGCTTGAAGCGAGGCGATGTCCCCCGGCCCCAGAAGCATTTCATGAAGGCGCGCGCCTCCGAGGTTGGCGGTCAGCCGGTGTGAGAACGAAAGCCATTGCTGGACGCGCGCTGTTTCTTCCGGCGTGCCGCGGCCCAGCCACTTTGGCGCCGTCTTGGCGGCGAGGTAGGTAAGCATGGCGGCGGATTCGGTCAGGATCAGATCCCCATCTTCCAAGATCGGGATCGAGCCCGCCGGATTAAGCGCCATGAGCTCGAGGCTGCGATGCTCGGCGCCGGGATGAAAATCTACTGGCCGGATTTCCAGCTTCACGCCGGCCAGTGCCGCCATCAGCCGAACTTTGTAGCAACTGGGTGAGAGAACGTAATCATAGAGCTTCATTGCGCCACCAATTGTGCCCCATAGGTGTAGTGGTGGCGTTTCAGCCAGCGTCTGTAAGCGATCGAAGTCAGGTCGGCTCTGGTGGGGATTTCCATTCCGGGATCGAGGGGCAGGAGCCTGGGGATCTGGTTTTCGAGAATGGACCGGTCCTGCAGGAAGATCGTCTGCTGAAAGTGAATGAGGTCGGTCATCGGCGTGACATCGTCGAAGAGCGCCATCCACGGCCAGACGTCGCACAGGTCTTCGGCGAGGGGTTGGACGAAGAGGGCGATAACATCCCATTCACCAGGGCGGGGCGGACAGGTCTTGTAAAGGACGGAGCAGGTCGGCGCCGGCACGCGGTACATGTATTCGGTCGTGATGCCGCCGCTTGCCGACTTGGCAGCCTGCGGTTGGTAGAATTTGACCTGCGTGGCCCAGACCTCATCTACTTCATCGCGGATTTCGACCTTGTAGTCCTGAACCTCGGTGTGTGGCTCCGCGCCTAAGATGTCGGTGTGCACAAAGGGAAAGTGCGCTATGTCGAGAAAGTTCTCCACTGCGCGCAGCGGCGAGCAGCGCACGCGAGCGACACCCACATCGACAAACCGGCGGCCGGGCTGATCGGCCTCGGGGATCGGAAAAAGATCCGTTCGAGGTTTGCCGAGAGAGGACCAGATGTGGCCGTAGCGGAGGCAAACGGGGAGAAAGCGCCCGTCGCCGGATTTCACGTTGATGTTTCCGTGGGCGTCAAGCGCCACTTCGATAGGCTCTCCCATCAGGGCGGTCTTGCGCCCATCGATGTCGAGCTGGCTGAAGAGACCGACGGGATACCACTCGTCGATCATCGCGTTTTGCCTCATGACGCTTTCCCTTTCGTCTGAAGCTCCTCGGCCATCCGCCGCAAAGTTTCGGATGCCCGTGACGCGGCAATGCGCGCGGCCAGGCAGCTATCATTGTCCAGCAGGATATGAATCAATGTCTGGCCGTTGTCTTGCGGGACGAGCAACAGCCGGATCGTCTGGCTATTCTGCGCATGCCAGACAAGGCCTTCCGGGCCTGCCTTTCCGTTCGCAGCAGCCTCGACCGCCTCAGTACCGGCATCTGCCACCAGGGAGCGCAATGGAACAAGGCCTTCAAGCCGCGGGGGCCCAGCCATAAGTTGCTCTGCGGCAACCCAGATGACGCCGTCAGACTCTTCGACCTGTTGCGTCTCCAAGCGGATCGTTTCGGGCGGCGTGAGGCCTGGATGGGCCGGGATGCGCAGGCAGGTTCCGGTCCGGGTGTAGCTCCAGCCGTGATAGATGCACGAAAGTGCCTCGCCACGCACGAAGCCGTGAGACAAGCGCATGCCGCGATGCGGACACCGGTCTGCCGATGCTGTCACGTGCCCCGACCGACTTCGCCAAAGAGCAATCGGCCCGGCTGGCGTCCGTGCCGGAATAACGGTTCCCGCTGGCAAATCCGCGGACAGGGCGACTGGCGTCCAAGAGCCCGTCGTGTCAGACAGCATCACTCGGCTTTCTATATAAAATCAATGGCCTGGTTGGTGAAGCCGCGGCTAAGCGTCGGCGGTCCGCCAATCAGTGTGGTCACGTTTGCATAATTTTTTCGCATTGGCAATATTGATTAAATATAAGGCATACAATGCGCATGCAGCCAAAAAAGGATCGATCGCGACGTCAGCCGGCTCCCCTGTCGATTGGTGTGCGGTGTATCGTCTCGACCCAGACATCGATGGGCCCGAGCAAACATCCGATCTCCATCATGTCGATCAGCTCCACGGGCCCGGTGATGTCGAGCTCGACCCGATCGGAACTGGTATGGGCGATCGCCTGCGCAAGCCCGAGCTTAGCGGCATGGCGTCGGATCCAAGGAAGGAAGGAGGCGGCGTCAAGTTCGCCGAGGATCGTCATTCGCTCCCGAAAGTCGCTTTGATGTTGGTCCGTCATGAAAGGCCCTAAGCTTGGTATCTTGGCATAGAGCATAGCGCCCAGGTGGACTTATGAAAGGGTGGTCATCAAAGCGCGCCTCAGCCGCGCTGGCTGTCGCGTTCTGCGGCTCGTGTCACACAAGGCTGCGCGCCTCTATCGGTAGGCACTGCCCTTTGCCGCCGATCAGTCACGCAAAGAAAAGGCAAGCAGCGCTTTATAGTTCGTTCTCCTGGCCGGGATCCAGCAGATCAACAAGCCGCGCAATTCTTCCCGTCGGCAACGGACGGCCTTCATCGGCCAGAGCTTCTTCAGCATTCACCCAGGCCCAGGCTTCTGCCAGTTCCTTTGCCGAAGCTCCTGTCGCCAAAATGTCTGCAAGCAAGACCTCGTCAACCGGGCCGATGATGGCCCTTACTTCTCCTGACGATAGGGTCATTTCAATCACCTCCCTCACGTTCGGCACTTCATGACTGCGGCTGTGCCAGCACACTGTGTCGCTGCTGGCAGCCAATAGGACACGCATCGCATCCAACCGCGGCAATGCCGCGCCGGGTAAAAGCCCGGCGCGGGTCGTCGTCATGTTCGATCAAGCCACCTGCTTTTCGCCTTCGATCTGTAGCGGCCCAGTCTCCTCTTTGGCCTGCTTGGCCTCATTCGTTCCGATAGCAATGCGCCGCGGCTTCATCTCTTCGGGGATCTCGCGTTTCAGCTCGACCGACAGAAGGCCGTTCTTCAGGCTGGCACCAAGCACCTTGACGTGGTCGGCAAGCTCGAAGCGTCGTTCGAATGATCGGCCGGCGATGCCGTGATGCAGATATTGCATATCCTCCTTGTCGGGCTTCGCACCGGCAATAACGAGCACGTTTCGCTCATGTGTGACCGACAGATCTTCCTCGGCGAAACCTGCAACTGCCATGATTATGCGGTACTCGTCCTCGCCTGCCTTGACGATATCGTAAGGCGGCCAGGTATCGACAGCTTGAAATCGCTGCGCATTGTTGAGGAGATTGAAGACGCGGTCAAAGCCGATGCTGGACCGGTAAAGCGGGGCGAAGTCGAATTCGTTTCTCATAGCCATATCCTCCGTAAAGCAACATGGAATGGAGACGCATGGAAACTCGCGTCTCCAACATCAGCCCCGTACGGGCGGCTGACGGAACTGATTTGGTTGCGGAGTTTTCAGGTTCAAGAGCGTTCAGACAAAAATTGGCACTCCAGGCCCGAGAGTGCTAAAAAAGCGTCGCCGCCGTTCTTGAAATGCCGTCTTCCACATTGTGACAGCTGCGCCTAAATAATGAGCAGTTGCCGCTCGGTGCCGCTGTGAGAAAGCCGAGACAATAGAAAAACCTTTATAGAATCAATTTAGCAGAAACTGGCACGCGTCTTGCTTTGACAATACTGAGTTGGTGGCTAGGGTTCCGGCGCTTGACAAGCGTGCTGGTCCGAGAGCTGCCGTCGGTGGGAGAGAAATCCCGCCGGATGCACGGCGGGACAAAAGCCCGGGAGACCTCGTAAGCCAAGGGATTGGCGGCGCGATGGTCTTTGCCAATCCCTTTTTGAAAAAAGCAAAAGGGGAATTTCAATGCAGACTTTTTCGAAGCTTCTTTCCATCACCGCCTTGACCGCCTACTTCATCCTGGGCCTCGGCCCCACCGTCGAGGCTGCCCAAAAGACCGAGTTCAAGGTTGCATGGTCGATCTATGTGGGCTGGATGCCCTGGGGCTATGCTGCCGATCACGGCATCGTCAAGAAATGGGCCGATAAATACGGCATCAAGATCGACGTGACCCAGTTCAACGACTACGTCGAGTCGATGAACCAGTATACGGCCGGTGCCTTCGACGCCGTGACGCTCACCAACATGGATGGCCTTTCCATTCCGGCCGCCGGCGGCGTCGATACGACCGCCGTGATCGTCGGCGACTTCTCGAATGGCAATGACGCCGTAATTCTCAAGGACAAGACGAGCCTTGCCGATATCAAGGGCCAGAATGTCAATCTGGTCGAGTATTCCGTCTCGCATTACCTGCTTGCTCGCGCGCTCGAAAGCATCAAGCTGACAGAGCGCGACGTGAAGGTCGTCAATACGTCCGACGCCGACATGGTCGCCGCCTATAAGACGCCCGACGTCACCTCCGTCGTCACCTGGAATCCGCTGGTCTCCAGCATCCTTGAGGATCCTTCGGCCAAGAAGGTATTCGACAGTTCGCAGGTTCCTGGCGAAATCATCGACCTGATGGTCGCCAATACTGATGTGCTCAAGGACAATCCGAACTTCGGCAAGGCGCTGGCAGGCATCTGGTATGAGACCGCGGCGCTGATGGAGGCGGATACGCCGGACGGCAAGGCGGCCCGCGAGACGATGGGGTCGGCCTCCGGCACCGACCTTAAAGGTTTTGAGGCGCAGATCGCTGCGACCAAGCTCTTCGCCAAGCCCGCTGACGCCGTCGCCTTCACCGTGTCCCAGAGTCTTCCCAAGACGATGGATCTGGTGCGCAACTTCCTCTTCGAGAAGGGCCTGCTCGGCAACGGTGCGCCGTCGGCGGATGTCATCGGGATCGAAATGCCGGACGGCAAAATCCTCGGAGACAGCGGCAACGTCAAGCTGCGCTTCACCGAGACCTACATGAAGGCGGCCGCTGACGGGACGCTCTGAAGTTCGACCGGCGGCGCGGGAAAACTGCGCCGTGTCATTCCTTCATCAGCGGAGCTTTCCTCATGCGCTGGATCAATATCAAGCCAAGTCGGGGCGCGCAATTTGCCCTGATGCTGATACCCTTCGTGCTGCTGATCGTAGCCTATGCCTTCGGCTCGGCGGCGCGCCTGTCCGAGAATGCCAACGACAAGCTGCTGCCCACTCTCTCCGGCTTCGCCCAGGCGATCGAACGCATGGCCTTCATCGCGGATCAGCGTACCGGCGAATACCTGTTCTGGTCGGATACCTGGGCGAGCCTGATCCGGCTTTTCGCAGGCCTCGGCATCTCCACAGCGACAGCGCTGCTGATCGGAATGCTGATCGGCATGCTTCCGTATCTGCGGGCGCTCCTCGCTCCCTTCATCGCTGCCGTCTCTATGGTGCCGCCGCTGGCGCTGCTTCCGATCCTCTTTATCGTGATGGGTCTCGGCGAGATATCCAAGATCGCTCTTATCGTGATCGGCGTCGCGCCGACGATGATCCGCGACCTGGCGCTGAAGGCGCTGGACTTGCCGCGCGAGCAGGTCGTCAAGGCCGAGACGCTTGGCGGCTCCTCGTGGCAGATCGCCTTGCGCGTGGTTCTGCCGCAGATCCTGCCGCGGCTGATCATCTGCCTCAAGCTGCAGTTGGGGCCTGCCTGGCTCTTCCTGATCGCGGCCGAAGCAATTTCCTCGGAATCCGGCCTCGGCTACCGCATCTTCCTCGTCCGCCGCTATCTGGCGATGGACGTGATCTTTCCCTATGTCGTCTGGATCACGCTCCTCGCCGTCTTGACGAACTACGTCCTTGATCGCATCCGCGTCGCCGTCTTCCCCTGGTCCGAACTGGAGAAGCAGGGATGAGCGAACTCAGGATCGAAAATCTCTGGAAGGAATATGGCGACCAGATCGTGCTCGAGAACGTGTCGCTGAGCGTCCCCTCGCGCGCCTTCGTCGCACTTGTCGGGCCTTCCGGCTGCGGCAAGTCGACGTTCCTGCGTATGTTGCTCGGTCAGGAACAGCCGACCAGGGGCCGGATTTTGCTCGATGGCGAGCTTCTTCCGGCGCAGCCCGGCCCCGATCGTGGTGTCGTCTTCCAGCGCTATTCTGTCTTTCCGCATCTAACCGTGCTCGGCAATGTGTTGCTCGGCAAGGAACTTTCCGGCGCGCGCTACATGGCGAAGCTCTTCGGAGCGGCGCGGCGCAATGCGATTGCCGAGGCGCAGCAATTGATCGGCGAAGTCGGCCTGGCCGGGGCGGAGGACAAATATCCGGCACAGCTTTCCGGGGGCATGCAGCAACGGCTGGCCCTTGCCCAGGCGCTAATCATGAAGCCCAAGGTAATGTTGCTTGACGAGCCATTCGGCGCGCTCGACCCGGGTATCCGCGCCGAGATCCACATACTGATGAAACGGCTCTGGCACGAAACGCAGATGACCGTCGTCATGGTTACCCATGACATGCGCGAGGCTTTCACGCTTGCAAGCCGCGTGGTCGCCTTCGAGCGGCGCCGCGATCGACCCGAGGAGAAGCTGCACTACGGCGCGACCATCACTAAGGACATCTCAATCTGGCCGCCACGCCAAGCCGGAGCGCCTTCGATCTTCAGCCCCGACCGGGACGGCCTGGTCGCTTACCAGGGGCATTGCCGGGACGACCTGGCTTCGTCAGGAGAAACCCAGCCATGACACGCGTCAGACGTTCGCCGGAAGAAATCGCTGCCAACCGCGCGCGTTACGAGGAGCATCAGAAGAAGGGGCTCGAATTTGCACCCAAGGCACTGCCCGGTGCAAGCCCATTGCCGGCGCCCGGGATCGCGCCCGACAAGATCATCCACCGCGAGGTAATCCCCGGTGGCTGGTATTGGTCGACCCATATCAAGAAGCACGAGGCATTCCGTGTCAGCCTCGATAGCGGATTCTCGACCATTTCCCTCATCGCCTGGAGTACCGCCGACACCAGCGAGCGGTTGAACCTGCCCGATACAGTGAAGGTGCAGTGGACAACTGCTCTGGGGAAAGGCCGTGTGATTTTCTCTGACATGGGGCGGGTGATGTTTTCGGTGACGGAAGACTCGTCCGGCGCCCACGACGGGCTGATGGGCGGTTCCACATTCACGTCGAACGCGGCAAAATACGGAGAGGGGACACGCAACACCCGTGACAACCTGATCCTCCTTGCAACCAAAGCCGGGCTCGATAAACGCGACATTCCGCCGGCCCTTGCACTCTTTGCTCCGGTCCGCGTCGACCGGAACGGGGCATTTTTGTGGAAGCCGGAACTTCTGCACGAAGGCGATTATGTCGAGTTGCGCGCCGAGATGGATATGATCGTCGGCTTTTCCAACTGCCCCCATACGCTCAATCCGGACACGGTCTATCGACCCAACCCGGTGACCGTCACGCGTATCGCGGCGACCGAGCCCCCGAGCGGCGACCTTTGCCGGACTGCGACCGCCGAGGCTGTTCGCGGCTTTGAAAACAACGCGCGGGCAGCCGTGTGAGGGAAACATGACCATGACCGATTTCATTCAGACAGCGCCGGGCCGTACGCTCGAAAACGCCGCACAGGACCATTACATCCCGGCTGAGGCACCATTTTCGGCGGTGGTCCGGAAGGGCCAGACCATCCGTATCGAGGACACATACGGCCAACAGGCGATCGACACGCTGTTCTACAATGCCGAGGACTTTTCCGAGCGCTACTCCAACCAGGATACGATGCGCGAACAGGGTGCGGCCTATATTTCGACCGGCACGAGGATCATCTCCAATGAGGGCCGGGTGATGCTGACAATGACCGCCGACAGTTGCGGGCGCCACGATACGTCCGCTGGTGCCTGCTCCTGCGAGAGCAATACGGTACGCTTCGGCCACGGCACCAAATATCTCCATGCCTGCCGGGACAATTTCGTTCTTGAAGTCTCCAAGCACGGCATGAGCAAGCGCGATGTCGTCCCCAACATCAATTTCTTCATGAACGTCCCGATCGAGCCAAGCGGCGAGATGACGATCGTCGACGGGATCTCCGCGCCGGGTGACTATGTGGAACTGAAAGCGGAGATGGATGTTTTGCTCGTCATTTCCAATTGCCCGCAGATCAACAATCCCTGCAACGGTTTCGATCCTACCCCGATCCGGGTGCTGGTCTGGGACAGCGAGATCTAACATGTTCAAGAAGGTTCTGATCGCAAACCGGGGCGAGATCGCTGTCCGGATCATCAAGACGTTGCAGCGCATGGGTATTGCATCGGTCGCTGTCTTCTCGGATGTCGACCGCTTTTCCAAGGCGGTGTTGATGGCAGACCAGGCGGTAAGGCTCGGCCCGGCGCCGGCGGCCGAAAGCTACCTCGACGTCGAGGCCGTCATCGCGGCCTGCATGGCAACAGGTGCCGAGGCCGTCCATCCCGGCTACGGCTTCCTTTCGGAGAATATCGACTTCGCCGAGCGGCTGGCAAAGGTAGGCATCGCGTTCATTGGCCCGACGCCCGGCAATATCGCGGCTTTCGGGCTCAAGCACACCGCCCGCGAACTGGCGCAAGCCTGCGGGGTGCCGCTACTTCCCGGCAGCGGCCTCCTGGAGACGAGCGAAGCCGCGCTCACGGCCGCAGCCGACATCGGATATCCGCTGATGCTGAAATCGACCGCCGGCGGGGGCGGCATCGGCATGCGACTCTGCGATGACCCCGAACACCTGACGGCGGCCTTCGAGAGCGTGCAGCGCACTGCGCGCGCAAGCTTCGGTGATGCGCGCGTCTATCTCGAGCGTTTTGTCGCCAAGGCCCGCCATGTTGAAGTGCAGATCTTCGGCGATGGCAATGGCCGAGTGATCGCGCTTGGCGATCGCGACTGCTCGTTACAGCGCAGGAACCAGAAGGTGATCGAGGAGACACCGGCGCCGGGATTGCCGGATGTGGTTCGCACGCGGCTGCATGCCGCGGCCGTCGCGCTCGGCGCCTCCGCCGGCTACCGCTCGGCGGGAACGGTCGAATTCATCTACGATCCTGCGCGTGAGGAATTCTACTTCCTCGAGGTCAATACCCGCCTGCAGGTCGAACATCCGGTGACCGAGGCCGTCTTCGGCATCGATCTCGTCGAATGGATGATCCGCCAGGCGGCTGGGGAGGATATGCTGGCCGGTAACGCGGCCCTTATACCCAGCGGCGCGGCCATCGAAGCGCGCATCTATGCCGAAATGCCGCATGCGGAGTTCAGGCCAAGCGCTGGACTGCTGACCGAGGTCGTCTTTCCGAAAAACGTGCGTGTCGATGGATGGATCGAGACCGGCACCGAGGTCAGCCCCTATTACGATCCCATGCTTGCCAAGGTGATCGTGAAGGCCGAAGATCGTCCCGCCGCAATCGCGGCACTCGGCAAGGCTCTTAAGGAAAGCGCGATTTCCGGAATCGAGACCAATCTCGATTATCTGAGGGCGATTGCGGCTTCGCAGCTCCTGTTAAGTGGTGATGTGGCGACGACGGCGCTCAATGATTTCGCCTTCGTGCCCGAAGTCGTCGAGGTGATCGCGCCAGGCGCCCAGTCGAGCTTACAGGAATTGCCCGGGCGGCTGGGTCTCTGGCACGTCGGGGTACCGCCATGCGGGCCGATGGACGAGCGATCCTTCCGCCATGCCAACCGGCTGGTCGGAAATGCAGACGAGGCGGTAGCTCTCGAACTCACCGTATCCGGCCCAGTGCTCAAATTCCTCGCGGATGTCAGGATCGCACTTGCCGGCGCGCACATGCCGATGACCCTCGACGGTACGTCGATTCCGCAGGGAGCGGCGATCCTCGTCAAGGCGGGCCAGACGCTTGCGATCGGGACGATTGCTGGCGCCGGCCAGCGTTCGTATCTCGCCGTCGCCGGCGGATTTGCAGCACCAGTAGTGCTCGGTTCACGAGCAACCTTCGGCCTGGGACAGTTCGGCGGCCATGCGACCGGCACGCTTCGCGCCGGACATGTGCTGCGGCTTGCCCGCACGCCGCAGCCGACATCGAAGCCGGCCAACGACCCAGCCGAGCTCACGCGCGCCTGGGAGGTCGGCGTCCTCTACGGCCCGCATGGCGCTCCCGATTTCTTTTTGAAGGAAGACATCGAAACGCTGTTTTCGACGGAATACGAAGTCCATTTCAACAGTGCCCGCACCGGCGTGCGGCTGATCGGTCCGGCGCCGACGTGGGCCCGCGCCGATGGTGGCGAGGCGGGGCTCCACCCGTCGAACCTGCACGACAATGCCTATGCCGTCGGCGCAATCGACTTCACCGGCGACATGCCGATCATCCTCGGCCCCGACGGCCCAAGTCTCGGCGGTTTCGTTTGCCCGGCGGTGATTGCGCGCGACGAACAATGGAAGATGGGCCAATTCAAACCGGGCGACAAGATCCGCTTCCACGCGGTGAAACGCACCGGAGACCCGATCGCCGGGCCGATGGTCAAGCGCATCGGCGATGCCGCCGGCTGCCCGATCGTCGGACGGAACGAGACGGGGCCGGTCCCCGTGATCTATCGCCGGCAGGGAGACGACAACCTGCTGGTCGAATATGGGCCAATGCAGCTCGACATTGCGCTCCGCTTGCGTGTCCATCTTTTGATGCAGGCGATCAAGGAGGCGAAGCTCACCGGGCTTATCGATCTTACCCCCGGCATACGATCGCTGCAGATCCACTATGGCGGAAGCGGCCTCACCCGTACACGCCTTCTTGGCCTGCTCGCCGAGATCGAAGCTTCCCTGCCGCCGGCGCAGGCGGTGAAGGTGCCAAGCCGGATCGTGCATCTGCCGCTCTCCTGGAACGATTCAGATGCCGAACTTGCGATGCGCAAGTATCAGGAACTCGTCCGGCCGAATGCGCCCTGGTGCCCGTCGAATATCGAGTTCATCCGACGCATCAACGGCCTGGCCGACGAACAGGCGGTGCGCAAGGTCGTCTTCGACGCCAGTTATCTCGTACTCGGGCTCGGCGACGTCTATCTCGGCGCTCCGGTTGCCACACCGGTGGATCCCCGGCATCGGCTGGTGACGACAAAATACAATCCCGCCAGAACCTGGACGCCGGAAAACGCCGTCGGCATCGGGGGCGCCTATATGTGCATCTACGGCATGGAAGGTCCCGGCGGCTATCAGTTGTTCGGCCGGACGATCCAGGTCTGGAACACTTGGCGCCAGACGCCGTTCTTTTCCAAGGACAAGCCCTGGCTGCTCGATTTTTTTGACCAGATCCGCTTCTTCCCCGTGAGCCACGAGGAACTGACCGAGGCGCGCGCCGCCTTCCCTTATGGCGGTTATCCAGTCCGCATCGAGGAAACCGAATTCAGCTATGCGGCCTATGAAGCGGAGCTTTCTGCCAATGCTCAGGCGATTGGCGCCTTTAAGGCCAATCAGCAATCGGCGTTCGAGGCCGAACGCAAGCGCTGGAAGGATCTTGGCCTTGACAGCTTCGTCGTCGACGAGGGCAGCGGCAGTGGGCTTGGGGGCGAAATACCCGATGGCTGCTTTGGCGTCGAAAGCGCCGTACCCGGAAACGTCTGGAAGATCCTCGTCGAGGAAGGCCAGCCGATCGCCGCCGGTCAGACGCTCGCCATTATCGAATCCATGAAGATGGAAATTAATGTGACCGCCCATGCCCCAGGTCGCGTCCGCGATCTGCGCGCAGGCCCCGGCCGCAACGTGAAAGCCGGCGATGTCCTCGTCGTGCTGGAGGAAATCTGATGCTCCCTACCATTCTCGATCTCGCTTCGCTCCAATCCGCCTATGCAGCCGGACTTTCGCCCCTTGATCTCGTCGAGCAGGTGATCGCCCGAAGCAGAGCTGCCGATGATCCGGCGATCTTCATCACACAGACCCCCGACGATGATTTACGCGCCGCCGCCAGGGATCTGATGGCCCGCGCTCCCGAGCCAAACAGTCTCCCGCTCTGGGGCATCCCCTTCGCGGTCAAGGACAATATCGATGTTGCCGGCTTGCCGACGACGGCGGCCTGCCCGGCCTTTGCTTATCGCCCCGAGCAGGACGCGACGGTGGTGGCGCGGCTGACAACCGCCGGCGCGTTGGTGATCGGCAAGACCAATCTCGACCAGTTCGCCACCGGCCTCAACGGCACGCGGTCTCCCCACGGCGCGCCGCGCTCGGTCTTCGACAGAAACTATGTGTCGGGCGGCTCGAGTTCCGGGTCGGCCGTAGCCGTTGCTTCGGGCCTGGCGAGCTTCGCGCTCGGCACCGATACGGCCGGTTCCGGCCGCGTGCCGGCAGCCTTCAACAACCTGGTCGGCATCAAGCCGACGCCGGGGCTCGTGCCGAATGTCGGCGTGGTTCCCGCCTGCCGCAGCGTCGATGTCGTCACCGTCTTTGCCGCGACGGTCGGCGACGGCGTTGCGATCCGCAAAGTGATGGAGGGTTATGACGCCGCCGACCCCTTCTCACGCAAGGCAGTTCCCGCCAGCCTGCCCGCCTCCGGCCTGAGAATCGGCGTGCTCGACGGAGCCGAACGGGAATTCTTCAGCAACAAGGATGTCGAAGGCCTCTATGATGCGGCCATCGAAAGGGCGCGTGCTCTCGGTGCCACCATCGTTCCTTTCGATTATGCCCCGTTCCGGCAGGCGGCCGAATTGCTGTATAACGGCCCCTGGGTCGCCGAACGGCTGGCCGCGGTGAAGGATTTTCTCGCGACGAATGCCGGTGATTTTGATCCGACGGTGCGCACTATCATCCAGGGTGCGAAAGCCTATGATGCCGTTGCCGCCTTCGAGGGCAGATACAAGCTTGAAGCGCTCCGGCAGAAGACCAGGCAGGAATGGCAAAAGGCGGATATTTTGATGCTGCCGACCTCGCCGACTACTTATACGGTCGAGCAGATGATGGCGGATCCGATTGTCAAAAACGGTCATTTCGGCCGGTACACCAACTTCGTCAACCTGCTCGATTGCGCGGCGATCGCCGTCCCAGCCGGATTTGATGCGGACGGCCACCTGCCGGCCGGTGTGACGCTGATCGGCCCGGCCTTTACCGACGACGCTCTCGCCCCTTTAGCCGACGCCATGCACCGGACCTTGAACATGGGGATGGGTAAGGACCGCGCGGCCGTCATCCCCGAGGTAAGCCACGTGCCGCAGGCCGATGATCGCTCGGTGCCGATCGCTGTCGTCGGGGCACATCTGACTGGCATGCCGCTCAATTCCGAGCTCACGGGAGGAGGTGGGCGCCTTGTCAAAACTTGCCGGACTGCAGGTGACTACCGGCTATTTGTCCTTCCGAATACAGCCCCGCCAAAACCCGGCCTGGTGCGCCAACCTGGGTATCAGGGAAAAGGCCTCGAAGTCGAAGTCTGGGCGCTGCCTCCGGAAGCCTTTGGTCGCTTCGTGCAGAATATCCCCGGACCGCTCGGCATCGGCAAGCTTGTTCTCGATGATGGCTCCAGCGTCTCAGGATTTATCTGCGAAGCCTATGCTGTCGATGGTGCGCACGAGATTACCGAACTCGGCGGCTGGCGACACTACATGCGAATGAAGACCGAAACAGAGGAAATGGACAGAGGATGAGGACATCACTGGCGAGTCGGCCCCCCGCGCAAAGACGACGCTCCCCTCCGAGACTAGGTATGGCTTTTTTGCCTTCGTGTCGTTCGCCTCGTGCGATCCCCAATGGATAGCGGCCTTACACGACGTTATGGGAGGACGTGAAGCGCTGAGTTCACAACCAGGCGCCGCAAGCAATAGCCCTCACAGAAGCAGCACGATCTAGCGAAAGCCACTTGCGGCCTGGCACATCACGCCACGCGTGGCCGAAGGTTTCGAACTGGAAATAGTAGTCAGCCGGTTCTTTTTTCGTCGCCCGCGAGAGACGAAGGATGGCCACCGGGCGGTGGCGCGCAATCATGGTTGAGCCTCTCGACCAATGTATCCGACGACTTGATGCCACAGCTAACAAGCTCAATGGCGCGCTTGACCGCGTCCTGGCCGCGCTCGCTGTGGATTTCAACGCGATGTTTTTGCGACCACCGGCGCAGGGCGGAGGTGATGAGATCGACCTCTTCGTCCGTGAAGGAGAGGAGTTCAAAGAGAACCATGACGCCCTCCCATGAAGCAAAACAGTCGTCCGAATACAACCTCGTCGGGGCCAGGAAAAACTATGGCAGAAAGCACGAACGGCTAAAAGGCATTGTGCGTTTTCGGACATACCGGATCCATCAAGCCAGCCACGGCGCTGCCGGACCGGCTGTTGGTCAGCAGCGTTGAAAGCCAGCCGCAGGGCCAGCTTGACTGATCCAGAGCTTCACGCGCCCAGGATCTTGGTACAACGGCCCCCGCGCTTACCCAACGCGATGTTTCGAGCACAAAAGGACTGAGCGCTGATCTCCCTACGCTGGAAGAGGCGCGTCCTGCGGGCGCTGCTGCTCGGTCCGGGAAGAGGCGGCTTCGCCAAGCACACCGAGATCGTCAGCGGACGTGTCACCGACAATCGACACTGCGAATTCCGAAAGCCGGCGGCGCAAGCGAACTGAGTATTGCGCTTCATTCGGCGTTAAAGAAACATCTTGAATTCAATCGAAGTCTTTGCCACCTGATCGATCGTTTTTTTCATCATGGGAGATCATGACGTATGACGACGACCGCCACGCACGACACTGCCGAAAACCACATCTTCGAAGCCGATGTGGCGCGCCTTCTGCATATGATGGTGCATTCGGTCTATTCGGATAAGGATGTCTTTCTGCGTGAACTGATCTCGAACGCCGCCGATGCGTCCGAGAAGCTGCGGTTCGAGGCGATTGCCACACCCACAATGCTTGCAAACGATCCGGACAGCCGGATCACGCTATCGCTCGACGAGGAAAAGCGCCAGTTGGTCGTCGAGGACAACGGAATTGGTATGAGCCGTGACGAATTGATCGAGGCGCTCGGCACCATTGCCCGCTCGGGAACCCGTGCCTTCATGGAGCGCATTGAGGCCAACAAGACCGGCGAGAGCGCACAACTGATCGGACAGTTCGGTGTCGGCTTCTATTCCTGCTTCATGGTTGCCGAACGCGTCGACGTGGTTTCCCGGCGTGCGGGCGCCGATGAGGCTTGGTTGTGGTCGTCTGATGGTCGGGGCAGCTATAGCGTCAGCCCCGTGGACGTGGTGGATGCTCCGCCGCGTGGCACGCGTATCACTTTGCATTTGATGGAGGACGCCAAGACCTACACATCCCGTTGGTCGGTCGAGCGGATCGTCAAGGAGCAATCCGGCCACGTTCCCGTGCCGATCACGATCATTGAAAAGCCGGGCGCCGAACCGATCCAGCTCACCGACGGTACGGCTCTTTGGACTCGTTCGAAAAGTGACATTTCGACCGAAGAGTATACGGATTTCTACCGCGGAATTTCCGGACAGTACGACGAGCCTGCCGTGACTGTTCATTTCCGGGCCGAAGGACGGCATGAGTATACTGCACTAGCCTTTGTTCCGGGATCGCAGCCGTTCGACATGTTTGATCCTGACCGCAAGGGCCGGATGAAGCTTTATGTAAAGCGTGTCTTCATCACCGATGACACCGAACTCATGCCGCGTTATCTTCGCTTTGTGAGAGGCCTGATCGATACCGCAGACCTTCCCCTCAACGTTTCGCGCGAGATGATCCAGGCGAGCCCCATTCTGGCGGCGATCAGGAAGGGCGTCACCAGCAGGGTCGTAGCAGCAATCGAAAAACTCGCCGAGACCGATGCGGACGCCTTCATCAAGTTTTGGGAGAATTTCGGTTCAGTCGTTAAGGAAGGCATTTACGAGGATTTCGAACGCCGCTCGCAGCTGATTGCCCTATCGCGCTTTAGAACCACGGCCTCGAGTGACGGGTATCGCTCTCTGGCAAATTATGTGAAGGATGCCAAACAGGATCAGAGCGCAATTTATTATTTGACCGGCAGCAATCTGGATCAGCTGAAGGCATCGCCGCAGCTAGAAGGATTTCGCGCTCGCGGCATCGAGGTCCTGCTGTTGACCGACTCCATCGACAGCTTCTGGGTGATGAATGCACCCGAATTCGAAGGAAGGACCTTCAAATCGATCACGCAAGGGGCAGCTGACCTGGCGCAGTTCGCCACGTCCAATGACGAAGCAGCCACGAAGAGCGAAACGTCGGCGGATCTCGAGAGCTTCATCGCCTTTGCCCGCGAGACGCTCGCAGACCAGGTGTCGGATGTTCGTGCCTCCGATCGACTGACGGAAAGTGCGGTTTGCCTTGTCGCATCTGAGCAAGGCTACGACCGCCAGATGGAAAAGATACTGCAGGGCGCAGGGCGGCTCCAGTCGGCTGCAAAGCCCATCCTGGAGATCAATCTCGAGCATCCGCTGGTGAAGGGAATTGCTGCCAAAGACGACGGCTCTTCGCTAAGGGAGGATGCAGCATTGCTCCTGCTTGACCAAGCACGGATCCTTGATGGCGACAGACCCGTCGATCCCCGTGCCTTTGCCGAGAGACTGACACGGGTATTCCAAAGAGCGTTGCAATCTTGATGGAGAGCTGGCGGTAGGCTTACTCTGCCGCAATAGTCAACATCACCGGTAACGCTTGCGGAACCGTGCTCGACATGGGCAGGACGCGGTACGAATGTCACCTTGCCGGCGGACGGCATGTCCGCCGGGAATGGGCCACGTAACTGTTTTCTTTGCTGCGATAGACGTCCGGCAGGATAAAGATCTCATCGGCGCGGCCGTAACCGCCGTCCTTCACCTCCTCGATTAGTACCATGGTGTGCGGCCTTGCGGCCTCTGAAAAATACTCGACGAGCATGTTCGTCGTGCGGTGCACGATCTCCTGCTTCTGGGCGCGGTTCAGCGCGCCTTCCGGCGTCTTGATGTTCACGAATGGCATGGTTTTATCCTCGGTTCGGGCTTGCTTCAGATCATGCCGCCATTGACGCGAAGTACCTGGCCGTTCACCCAGGCACCTTCGGAGCTGGCCAGGAAGGCAACGACCGAAGCGACATCCTCCGGTTGGCAAAGCCGGCTCAGCGGTATCGTTCTGACGATGGACTGGACCAGTTCATCCGATTTGCCGGTCATGAACATATCCGTTTCGACCGGGCCGGGCGCGACCGCGTTGCTCGCTCTGAGACGTGGCTGTCTTACTACTCCTTCGCTTAAGCCTTTGGGACAGGCTTCGATGCGCGAGAAATATGTTATTCTTCGATCTCGCGCGCTCTCGCAGACCATCGACGCCCACGGGACGTGCGTTCCGCCAGTCCTATTCTGGCATCTGGCCCTGCCCCGTCTGCCCCCAGCCCGCAGGGCCTTTTTTGTGAGGGGTATCACTGCGAGCCGACGTTCCACCACTTTGGAGGAATTGAATGGGTCATTCCGTCTGGGCATTGCGAGCAAGCCCAGTCGTGCATCGTGCTTTCATCTGTCAGCCCGAGCAGTAATCCCGAACGCTGCAAGAACTACAATTTGCTTGTGGAAATGGTCCTATGAGGGAAGTCAGCTGGGGATCCGAGCGACATCCCGATATGTCAAAGGGCTGCGCGGCGGCGCGCTCTTCTAGACGAGTGGCCTACCACCTTGGCCGTCGACGATCACGAACGGCTGCCGCGGAAGCATGTGTCAATCCCGAAAGAAAGCAGCCATCGCAATGCCTTGTGCGCGACCAGCCTACGCGCAATTCCCTGTTGCCAGCATTGTTATCGATAACATACCATGTCTTGCAAGTTCACAGAGCTTTGGGAGGAGCGCCGATGTCGAGCGAAAAACTGCTGGAGTTTCGCTCCATCACCAAGGAGTTCGGCGGCACTCGGGCCTTGTCGCAGGTATCGCTGGATTTGCATCCGGGGGAGATCCTGGCGCTTCTTGGAGAAAACGGCGCGGGCAAATCGACACTCATCAAGACCTTGGCCGGCATCTACAGGCCGGACGGCGGCGATATTCAGTTCCGTGGTGAACCCTATGTCCATCGGCCGCCAAAGCCTAACGAACGTCAGCCTCTCGCCTTTATCCACCAGGACCTTGGCCTGATCGAATGGATGACGGTCGGCGAAAATGTCGGATTGGCGCAGGGTTTCTCCATGCGTTCGCGCCTGATCGACTGGAAGCGAACGGAGGAGCGGGCCAGGGAGGCGCTGAATCTCGTCGGCTGCGACTTTGATCCGTCGACGCGTGTCCAGGATCTCACCCGTACCGAAAAGTCGCTTGTGGCGATTGCCCGCGCGCTCGCCGTCGAAGCGGACGTGCTTGTTCTCGACGAGCCGACCGCCAGCCTTCCGGCTGATGAGGTGGAGCGTCTCTTCCATGCAATCCGTCCGCTGAAAGCGCGAGGGGTGGCGATGATCTACGTTTCGCATCGGCTCGATGAGATTTTCCGCATCGCCGACCGGGTCGCGGTCTTGCGCGACGGACGCCTGGTTGGCCAGAAGCCGGTGGCACAGACGACGCCGGACGAATTGATTGAAATGATCGTCGGCCGCAAGACGGACCAACTCTTCGCCAAAGCGACAAGCAATCCGGGCGAGACGATCGTCAGCATTCGGGATCTTGCCTGCCGCAGCGCCGGACCTGTCTCCTTTGATATCCGGAAAGGAGAGCTGCTTGGGTTGGTTGGCTTGCGCGGCGCCGGTCAGGAACTGATCGGTCGGGCCCTTTTTGGCTGCGAAGCTTTTTCCGGCGCAGTAAATGTCGGTGGGGCGGTACCGGACCTGTCGAGCCCGGTCGCTGCAATGAGGTCCGGCATAGGCCTGATTGCGCGCGACCGCACCGAAGAATCCGTTGCCATGTCGCTGTCGCTTCGGGAAAACACCTTCCTCAATCCGGCAGCGTCCGGACGCAGGCTCCTTTCTTTCCTGACGCCGTTTAAAGAAGCGTCCCTGGCGCGCACGATCGGCGAGAGTGTCGGATTGAGGCCGAACGACCAGAGCATGCCGATCGAGGCGCTATCGGGGGGCAACCAGCAGAAGGTGGTTGTCGGCCGCTGGCTTGCAACTGGTCGCAAGCTCCTGATCGCCGAGGATCCGACCGCAGGCGTCGATGTCGGCGCCAAGGCCGACATCTATCGGCTGATCGCCCGTGCACTTGAGGCGGGTCTGGCTGTCGTCGTCGTGTCGACGGATTTCGAGGAAATCGCACATATCTGCCATCGTGCCTTGGTGTTTTCACGCGGACGGATTGTACGTGAATTGCAAGGTGCGGATTTAACCACATCGGCGGTGATCGCTGCCGCGTCGGCTTCAGAGGCCGCTTGAGTTCCGGGAGAAGATAATGCAGTCGATCGAATCCACCGCCCTTGAGCCGACCCGAGCCGAACTGGCGGGCCTCAGCTATACGCAGAAGCTCCTGCGGTTCCTGCCGGTTTACGGCCTGGTCATCCTTACTTTGCTGCTTATCGTGCTGTTTTCGCTTCTCCTGCCGCAGACCTTTCCGACGGTTCTCAATCTTCGCTCGATCGTCTCCGACAAGGCGATCATCGCTCTCCTGTCGCTGGCGGCCATGATCCCGATGGCTGCCGGCCGCATCGATCTTACGGTCGGCTACGGCATCGTGCTCTGGCACATTCTTGCGATCAGCCTGCAAACCGTGTTCGGCGTGCCTTGGCCGGTCGCAGTCGTCATCGTGCTTGCGCTCGGTGCTATCACCGGCTTCCTCAACGGTCTTCTGGTGGAGGTCGCACGCATCGACTCGTTCATTGCGACGCTCGGCACCGGCACGGTCCTCTACGCGCTGGCACTCTGGCACACCGGCGGGCGCCAGGTCGTTGGCGTCTTGCCGGAGGCTTTTTACTCGTTGAACGGCACCATGGTATTCGGCCTGCCGATCACCGGCTTTTATGTGCTGCTGCTTGCCGTTGCGCTCTGGCTCATTCTCGAATATCTGCCGATTGGCCGCTATATCTATGCGATCGGCGCCAATCCGAAAGCGGCAGCGCTGAACGGCATTCCGGTCCGCCGCTTTGTCATCGCCGCTTTTGTCTCCTCGGGCACCCTTGCTGCGCTTGCAGGCGTCCTGCTCGCCTCTAAGCTGCGCATCGGCCAGGCCAGTGTTGGCCTCGAGTACCTGCTGACGGCGCTCGTCGGTGCCTTTCTCGGCTCAACCACCATCAAGCCTGGACGCGTCAATGTCTGGGGCACGATGACCGGTGTCATCATTCTTGCCGTCGGCATTTCCGGCATCCAGCAATTCGGTGGCTCGTTCTTCGTCGAACCACTCTTCAACGGCATCACCCTGCTCGTGGCCATCGGCATCGCCGGTTATGCGCAGAGGAAACGGGGTGCAGTTGGAAAAACGGCAGCCACCAATCCGGCATCTGCAAACCCACCGAAAAACTGATCGCCGTCGGCACACAAACTTCAAAGGGAGGAAGAACCATGAAACGCAGAACGCTTATCCAGAGTTCCGTCGCCGCACTGGCCTTGATGCTCGCGGGACCGGCACTGGCAGATGCCATGTCCGACGCCAAGGCGGTGGTCGAAAAATATGCGACCCGCGTCACCACCTGGGACGGACCGAAGACAGGACCCAAGGCGCAGTAGGGAAAGACGATCGTCGTGCTCGCCGGCGACCTGAAGAACGGCGGCATCTTGGGCGTTACCACCGGCGTCGAGGAGGCTGCAGCCGCCATCGGTTGGCAGGTCAAGGTTCTCGACGGTGCGGGCTCGATCGGCGGCCGCACGGCAGCGTTCGGCCAGGCCATGGCGCTGAAGCCCGCCGGGATCATCATCAACGGCTTCGATGCCGTCGAGCAGGCGCCGGCTCTTGAGCAGGCAAAGGCTGCGGGAATTCCGCTCGTCGCCTGGCACGCAGGCCCGGTCATCGGCCCTGACGAAAAAACCGGCCTTTTCGCCAACGTCAGCACCGACGCGATGGAAGTTTCCAAGTCGGCCGCGGACTGGGCCTATGCAGATGCGAAGGGCAAGCCAGGCGTCGTGATCTTCACCGACTCGACCTATGCGATCGCCATCGCCAAGGCCGACAAGATGAAAGAGGAGATCGAAAAACTCGGCGGCAAGGTTCTTGAATATGTCGATACGCCCATTGCCGAAACCTCCCAGCGCATGCCGCAACTGACGACATCGTTGCTGCAAAAATACGGCGACCAGTGGACTCATTCGCTCGCCATCAACGATCTTTATTTCGACTTCATGGGCCCGTCGCTGGCAGCCGCCGGCAAGGGTGGTACAGACGAGCCAATCAATGTCGCTGCCGGTGACGGCTCGGAATCGGCCTACCAGCGCATCCGCGCCGGCCAGTTCCAGAAAGTTACGGTCGCCGAGCCCCTCAACCTGCAGGGCTGGCAGCTTGTCGACGAGTTGAACCGCGCCTTTGCCGGCCAACACTGGTCTGGCTATCTCTCCCCGCTCCATGTCGTCACCGCCGACAATGTCGAATTCGATGGCGGCACCAAGAACTCGTTCGATCCAGAAAACGGTTACCGCGACGAGTATAAAAAGCTCTGGGGCAAGATGTAGCAGCCTCCCTCCCGGAAACTGGGCACCGCGAATGGTGCCATTTTTTTGCACGTTGCGTCGCAAGCGATATTGACGGAAGGATGAACGGGCGATCGATTATCGTTTCGTCGTCGTGTTGCCCTGGATGAGCTGGATCTCAGCCCGCCACGATCTGTTCACGTGCACGTGTGCAAGTATATTCAAGAGCGCCTGAGCCGCCGTCTTTCCGATCTCGGCGCGAGGTACATCAACGGTCGTAAGTCTGGTTCGGACCGTGTTGGGGAGGGACGTGCCGTTAAATCCCACCACGGACACCTGCTCTGGAACTGGAATTCCCGCTTCGTGCAGATAGGAGAGGCCACCAAGCGCCATCGCGTCGTTCAAAAAGTGAATAGCCTGGATCTCGGGATGATCGCGGATCAATTCCTGCGTAAGGGCGCGTCCTGTTTCGGCCTGTCTCGGCCGATTTTCGCAAACCATGCTGATCACGTCGATGTTGGCGCTCGCAAGCGTAGACCGCAAGGCAAGGTAGCGCCAGCGGGCGCAGAGATCCTTCTCCAATTCGGCGCCGACATAGGCAACGCGCCTCAGGCGGCGCTCCAGGAAATGCGCAGCAACGAGTTGCCCTGCCTCCATGTGCGAAGGGCCTGCGCTGAAATCGAGATCTTCATTGTCGCAATCCCACAATTGAATGGCCGGGCAGGTACGTCTTTCTAGCAATTTGTCGCAAGCGGCGCTTCGTGCCATGCCGCCATTTAGCAAAAGCCCTGCCGGGCGGAAGGACAGCATCTCGCGCACGAGGTCTGCTTCGATGCCGGGATCGAAATGCGATTCTCCGATGAAGGTATGAAGTCCATTGGGGCGCAGGATGGCGTTTACCCCACTCAGCACTTCGGAAAAGACGATGTCGCTCATCGAGGGGATAATCACTGCTACCATCCGGCTCTTGCGCGAACTCAATGATCCGGCAAGGTTGTTCGGCAGATAGCCAAGCTCGTCTGCGGCACATCTCACCCTTTGTTGCGTCGCCTCGGAAATGTTGCCGACGCCTCGCATCACCTTTGAGACTGTCATGCTGCTTACGCCTGCCTTTGCCGCCACATCAAGCAGCGTGACGATCCGTGTCTTATCCTTTGCCACTTGCCTCGTCCCCACGCCTTGAAAAGTAAAAACTGGCTTGACAGTCCGATTGTTATCGATACCATAAAATGAGGTTAACGATAACCCTTGCATGATTTAGATGCAATGCCCGGTGCAAGGGAGTCCAGAGGAGGCGAGCAATGGAGCGGTTTCTGTCGCTCCAGAGATCGCATGCACGAGCAAGAGCTCAGTCAAATAAGGTGGAGGAATGTCATGAATGTTCTTAACTCTATGCGCGCGGTTGTAATGGCAGCCGCACTCGCCATCACGTCCTTGGCGATGACCGCCGAAGCCGGGGCGGTCACGCTCAATGACATCATATCACGCGGCACCGTCCGGATCGGCGTTCTGACCGGTGCGCCGCCGATGGGGATGGTGGATGAAAAAGGTAATCCGACCGGCTACGACGTTGACGTCGCCAACTTGATTGCCGGATATCTCTCGCTGCCTGTCGAACTCGTCCCACTGACGCCGCCGGCCCGCATTCCGGCGCTCCAGACCGGCAAGGTCGATTTCCTCGTTGCGACGCTGGCCCCGACAGGTGAGCGGGCCAAGACCGTCATGTTTACGCAGCCCTACAGCGCCTTTAACATGGATATCATATCCGGTCCCGACCAGAAGTTTGCGAGCCTTGCCGATCTTCAGGGCAAGCGCGTCGCGGTCAATCGGGGTTCGTCACAGGAAACCGCTCTTCGCAAGGCGGCGGTCCCCGGCATGGAGATCGTGGTTTTCGAAGACGACTCCACCAGTGCGCAGGCGCTGATTGCCGGTCAGGCGGACGCGGTCGCACTGCCGTCGACTGTGGGAGAAGCGATCATCAAGCAGCGTCCTGACGCTGGCCTCCAGGTCGGCTTCACCTTCTTCCAGCAAGGCAACTCGATGGCGACGAAGCTCGACGATTTCGAACTGCGTCAATGGCTGAATACGTCGATCTATCTGATGAAGATCTCCGGCGATCTCGACAAGATCGCGACGAAATGGACAGGCCGTCTGATGCCGACCCTTCCGTCCTTCTGATTGAGCTTGCGTGAGAGCCTGCCGGTGAGGCACCGGCAGGCCGCGAAACTTCGACGGAGCTCGCTTATGTCCTACACATTTCAATTCGGCGTGCTGGCCCAGTATCAGGGCGAAATCCTGAGCGGTATCTGGCTGACGATCAAGCTGTCGATCCTTTCGATCGTTCTCGGTTCGGCAGCAGGTGTCATGCTTGCATCCTTGCGCTCCATAAAGGGCGGTGCCGTGCGGTATCTTGTCGATGCCTACGTCGAGGTGATCCGCAACACGCCCTTTCTGGTCCAGCTCTTCATCGTCTATTTCGGCCTGCCTGGGCTTGGTATTCGCGTGGGCGCCGATACGGCGGCGCTGATCGGCATGACCATCAATCTTGCCGCCTATTCAACGGAAATCATCCGTGCCGGCATCGAGGCCGTGCACAAATCTCAGATCGAAGCGGGCGAGGCGCTTGGCTTCTCGCGTTTCCAGATCTATCGCCACGTCATTCTGGTGCCGGCGGTCGCCAAGGTTTATCCGGCGCTGTGCAGCCAGTTCGTGTTGATGATGCTGGCCTCCAGCATCTGCTCGGCAATTTCGACCCATGAGCTTGCCGCCTCGGCCGCTTTCGTCGAATCGCAGACCTACCGGTCTTTCGAAGTCTATATTGTCGTCACGCTGATCTATCTCGCGCTGGCGCTGGCGCTGCGCGCAGCCCTGGCATTCATGGGCATGTGGCTTTTTGGCAGGCGGGTTGCCCGCCGCACGATGACGGCCCTGCCGGAGGTGCCGGCATGACGCTGAGAACATTCGGTTTCGATGAATTCGGTTTCCTGCTGCAAGCACTGCAGTGGACCATTCTCCTGACGGTCATCGCCCTTGTCGGTGGAGGTCTGCTCGGCTTTGCCGTGGCGCTTGCCCGAACCTCACCCGTCAAGGCCGTGCGCTTTGCCGCAGGTTCCTATATTCAGGTTATCCAGGGCATTCCGGTGCTGATGATCCTGTTTTTGTCCTATTACGGCCTCAGCCTTGCCGGGCTTGAGCTGCCGCCGCTCTTTGCCGCCGGCGCATCGATGACGATCTACGCATCAGGTTATCTCGCGGAAATCTGGCGCGGCTGCATCCAGGCGGTGCCGAAGCAGCAATGGGAAGCGTCGGAATCGCTTGCCATGACCCGCCTTCAACAATACCGCTACATCATCCTGCCGCAGGCAATCCGTGTTTCGCTGCCGCCAACCGTCGGCTTTGCGGTGCAGGTGGTCAAGAATACGTCGATCACATCGATCATCGGCTTCGTCGAACTCGCCCGCGCAGGGCAGCTTGTCAATAACACGACTTTCCAGCCATTCCGCGTCTTCATCGCGGTGGCCGCTCTTTATTTCGTCGTCTGCTACCCATTGTCCCAGCTGTCGCGTTGGCTGGAAAGGAGGCTTCATGCCGGAAGTAATCGTTGAAAATGTTCACAAGAGCTTCGGTGCGCTCGAGGTTCTCAAGGGCGTATCGCTCAGCGTCGGGCGCGGAGAGGTCTTTGCACTGATCGGCCGGTCCGGTTCTGGAAAGAGCACGCTGCTACGCTGCATGAACGGTTTGGAAAAGATCAACTCCGGTCGCATCGAGATCGCCGGCCATGCGCTTGGAGGAGATGCAAAGGCGCTGCGAAGCCTGCGCACCGATGTCGGCATCGTCTTCCAAAGCTACAACCTCTTTCCACATTTGACCGTGGGCGAGAACATCATGCTGGCGCCCCGCATTGTCAAAGACGTTGCGAAGGCGGAGACACGGGAGATCGCCCGCGAGGTTCTCCAGCTCGTGGGCCTGTCGGAAAAATTCGATGCCTATCCGGACCAGCTTTCTGGCGGCCAGCAGCAGCGTGTGGCGATTGCCCGTTCCCTTGCAATGCGCCCGAAGGTGATGCTCTTCGACGAAGTCACCTCTGCGCTCGATCCGGAACTGACCGAGGAAGTGCTGACGGTCATGGAGAAATTGGCCCGCGATGGAATGACCATGATACTCGTCACGCATGAGATGGGTTTTGCGCGACGGGTGGCTACGCAGACGATCTTCATGCACAAGGGCACGATCTGGGAGCAGGGGGCATCCAAGGAGCTGTTTGTTAATCCACAGACGCCCGAGTTGCGGCAGTTTGTGAAATCGGACGTTAAGTAATCGTGACAGCGGGTGGGCAAGCAATCTTCTTCCGGCCCGCTATTTCCTCAGCGGCTTGTTTGACGCAGAATCAAATCCGGTCGGATCGTTATCACGCCCGCGCTGTCCGAAAGCGACCCGTCCAGGACGTCGAGAATGAGCCGCGCCGTTTTTGCTCCGATCTCGGCTGCAAAGGCATTGATCGTTGTCAGACTGGGAACGCAAATTGCGCCGATCTCGTAGTCGCCGAAGCCGCCGATGGCAATCTGGTCCGGCACCGCAATGCCGCGCCGTTGACATTCGGTAAGGGCGCCGAAGGCCGAAAGATCAGAAACGCAGATGACCGCTTCGGTATCTGGGAAATGCTCCAGCAACCGGCCCATCGCGTTCGCGCCCTCGCGCATTGAAATCGGCGGCGGCCCGGCGGCAATCAGGCGCGTCGCGTCCAACCCGTGATCCTCCATCGCGGTTATGAAGCCGGCTCGCCGATCGCTGCCGCGTGTGTCTCGATCAGCATCACCACCAATGAAGGCGACCTTTCTATAGCCGACGGTGACAAAGTGATCGATCATCTCGCGCACCGCCAATGCGTTGGAAAACCCGACCACGTGTCCAATCGGGTCTTCCGGAAGATCCCAGGTTTCAATGACGGGGATGCCGGCATTCGACAGGAGTTTGCGGGCTCGCGATGTATGCTTGCCGCCCGTTACCACGATTGCTTCGGGCTTGCGCCGCAAGAGCTGCTCGATCAGCCGCTCTTCTTCACGAACGTCGTAGTTCGTGTAGCCGAGCAGGACCTGCAAGCCCTTATCCGACAAGCCGTCCGACAGCGCCCGCACCGTATCGGCGAAATTGGCATTGTTGATCGAGGGGATCGTAACGGCCACGAAGTCGGTGCGCTGTGATCGCAGATTGGAAGCCGTGCTGTCGAAGACGTAACCAAGTTCCTCGGTTGCGCGTCTGACAGCCTCGCGTGTCTCTTGGCTGACGGAGGTGTCGCGCTTGAAAGCGCGCGACACCGTCATCGGCGACACGCCTGCCATGCGGGCGACATCCGCCATGGTTGGTGGTTTACGAATATTGGGCATTTGCATCCATGTTATCGTTACCAGATTGATACAACCGCCTTTACGCTTAATTTGCAAGCAGGTTGTGATTTCGCCTCGTTCAACGCGAAGCCAAAGGCCGATGCTTTGGGCCTCGACGGTTCGGTCTTTGGGTCTGCCCCTTGCCGGTAGTCGAACAGCCAAGAGGGCAGCTAGCCGCCACGGCGTCGAGCTTAGAGCGGGAATTCGTTCGCCTGGGTCACATGATGATGGATTCGCCCGTCAAAAAAGCGCGCCAATACCTCCTCCGTCGCTGCCTTGGCCGCAGTGCGGGCTGGACTTGCAAGCGCGGCCTCGACGGTTGCGAGATCGGGATAGTTGATCGCAAGGATCATGGGAATTTCCGGCGCTCCTTCATCGCGGGCATCGGCGAAGGTTACCCGGACATCGAGGGCGCCGGGAAAGGCCTTCCATTTCGGCAGGATGTCGTTGAGCACTGCGGCCCGAAACGCCTCCGTTTGACCGTCCTTCACTTTTCCTTCGAAGAGGGCATAGCGTGTTATCATTGTACGATGTCCTTGTTGGGTCCCTTGAAAAATTCCATAAGGGCGGCCTGGTCCTCACCGCCGAGACCGGCGGCAGTCAGCATGCGGTGAATTTCGGCGCACAGCGCCGTCAGCGGCATGGCGGTGTTGGTGCGGCGGGCGAGATCCTGCGCCCCGCTCAAATCCTTGACCATGTTGTCAATCCGGCCGGTGCGACGGTAATCTTTGACGACAAAGCGCGGCATGTATTCTTGCAGGATTGCGCTGTCGGCCCGGCCGCCTTTCAATGCCTGCGGGATCTTTGCCGCATCCACGCCGGCGTCGAGAGCCAATTGCGTCGCTTCCGCCACGGCCAGAAAATTGAGCCCGCAGAGAACCTGGTTGATCAGCTTCGTGGTCTGGCCGGCGCCGGAAGGCCCCATATGCGTGTAATTCGAGGCAACGTGCCGCAGCACCTCATGTGCATCAGCGACATCTTGTTCCTTGCCGCCGGCCATAAGCGTAAGCTGTCCGACCAATGCCTTGGGCGCGCCGCCCGACAGGGGACTGTCGACCCAGCGCAGGCCCTTTTCCGCCGCGTCGGACGCCAGGGCTTTCGTCGCCTCCGGGTCGATCGAGGACATGTCTATGATGACAGTTCCGGGCCTGGCGCCGCCTGCAACGCCGCCTTCGCCGAAGACGGCGAGCCGGACGATTTTCGCCGAGTTGAGGCTGAGGATGACATAGTCCGAGCCGGCGGCTGCTTCCGCCGCGCTTGCCGCCGGTAGAGCGCCTTTGTCGACCAGGTCGCGCATCTTGGTCGTGTCGAGATCAAAGACCGTCAAATGATTCCCGGTTTCGACGAGCCGCGTTCCGATGGCGCTGCCCATCGCGCCGGCGCCGATCAATGCAATCTTGTTCGTCATGTTTTCATTCCTTCCAATTGCGTGACGATTGCTTCGACGATCGCGCCGAGCGGCCGGTCGATATCTACGCTGAACGCGTTTTCGTCCGCGTCCGGTGGTTCGAGCGCTGCGAACTGGCTCGTCAGCAGGCCGGCCGGCATAAAATGACCTTTTCTTGCATTCATTCGCGCCTTGATGACCTCGGGCGTACCGGCAAGATGAACGAAGGTGATCGTCTCTCCGGAAGTTTGCGTGATGTGAGCGCGGTAGGCTCGCTTGAGCGCCGAACAGCCGACGATCTGCGGCCCTTCGGACTTGGCCAGAGTCTGGCCCACGAGGGTCAACCATGGCCAGCGATCCTCATCGTCCAAGGCCATGCCGCGGCTCATCTTGTCGATGTTCGCCGACGGGTGAAGGTCGTCGCCATCGAGATATGCCGCCCCCAATCGTGCGGCGAGCGCGGCCCCGACCGAGGACTTGCCGCACCCTGCAACCCCCATCAGCACCATTCGCTGCGGAACCTCAAAGAGAGGCCGTAATGCCACCGTCAACATAAAGCACATGTCCGTTCACAAATGAGGATGCGTTGGAGGCGAGGAACACGCAGGCGCCGACCAGTTCGTCCACCTTGCCCCAGCGGCCGGCCGGCGTGCGCTTTTCCAGCCAGGCGGAAAAGGCGGAATCGGCAACCAATGCGGCGTTCAATGGCGTATCGAAATAGCCGGGCGCAATGGCATTGCATTGCAGCCCGTATTTGGCCCAGTCGGTTGCCATTCCCTTGGTCAGATTGCCGACGGCGCCCTTCGTCGCCGTGTAGGGTGCAATGCCGGGACGTGCCAATGCAGTCTGTACGCTGGCGATATTGATGATCTTGCCCGCTCCGCGTTTGATCATGTGCCGTGCGACCGCTTGGCCAACGTTGAAAACAGTGGAGATATTGGTCCGCATAAGCTGCTCGAACGCGTCCGCCGGAAAGTCCTCGAGAGGCGTGCGATGCTGCATTCCCGCATTGTTTACGAGGATGTCGATCGCACCGATGGTTGCTTCGAAGCCATCCACTGCTGCGCGAACGGCCTCATGATCGGTCGCGTCGAATGCCAATTGATGCGTGCTGCCGCCGAAACCTCTCGCGGCTTCCGCAAGTTTTGCGGCGTCGCGGCCATTGAGCACGATTTCGGCACCGGCATTGGCAAGACCGCGCGCAAGGGCAAGGCCGATCCCCTGCGACGATCCCGTGACGAGGGCTCGGCGGCCCGTCAAATCAAACAAGTCCTGCCCCATTGGCTTCCCTCATTTTTTGTCTCGACATTCGCAATGCTCACCTTTATGTTATCGATAACATTAATTGTCAAGGGACGGAGACACCGAAATGAGCAAACCCCAGATCCTTCAAGTCGGGCCCTATCCGGAATGGGACGAAGCGCCTCTGAATGCTGCATTTTCGGTTCATCGCTACTTCGAGGCCTCCGACAAGTCGGACTTTCTTGCTGCTGTCGGTCCCAATGTCCGGGCGATCGCTACGCGAGGCGAACTCGGGGCCAGCCGGGCCATGATCGGGGCTTGCCCCTCACTTGAGCTGATCTCTGTCTATGGGGTTGGTTTTGATGCCGTCGATCTGGCTGCTTGCCGGGAACGTGGCATCCGCGTCACCAACACACCGGACGTGCTGACGAGCGACGTAGCGGATCTTGGCGTGGCGATGATGTTGTGCCTGTCGCGCGGCATGATTGGCGCGGAAAGCTGGGTAAAGGACGGAAGCTGGGCGGCAAAGGGGCTCTATCCGCTGAAGCGTCGCGTGTGGGGCCGCCGCGCCGGCGTACTCGGCCTTGGCCGGATCGGCTATGAAGTGGCCAAACGCCTTCAGGGCTTCGATATGCAAATCGCTTATTCCGATGTGGCGCCAAAAGATTTTGCCGCCAATTGGGAATTTGTCGCCGATCCGGTAGCGCTCGCGGCGCGTTCGGATTTCCTGTTCGTCACTTTGGCCGCTTCCGCCGCCACCCGCCACATCGTCGGCCGCGAGGTGATTGCGGCTCTCGGCGGGGAGGGGATGCTGGTCAATATCTCCCGCGCTTCCAATATCGATGAAGAAGCCCTGCTTGATGCACTCGAATGCGGTGCGCTGGGCTCCGCCGCCCTTGACGTGTTCGAAGGTGAGCCGAAGCTCAATCCACGGTTTCTCGCCCTCGACAATGTGCTCTTGCAGCCACACCACGCATCTGGAACCATCGAAACACGCAAGGCCATGGGACAGCTTGTTCGTGACAATCTCATGGCGCATTTTTCCGGTCAGCCCCTGCTGACCCCGGTTCTTTAAGGAGCGCGCCGATGAAAGCCATTGTCATTCACGGTCCGAAAGACCTGCGTATCGAGGAGCGCCCGATCGAAGCGCCAGGTCCCGGAGAAGTGCGCCTGCGCCTTGCGACCGGTGGCATCTGCGGCAGCGATCTGCACTATTACAATCACGGCGGCTTCGGCGCAGTCAGGCTGCGGGAGCCGATGATCCTTGGTCACGAGGTGTCCGCGTATGTGGAAGCACTCGGCTCGGGCGTTGAGGGATTGAAATCGGGCCAGCTCGTCGCTGTTTCTCCGTCCCGGCCGTGCCGATCCTGCCTATATTGCCAGGAAGGGCTTCACAATCAGTGCCTCAATATGCGGTTTTATGGCAGTGCCATGCCTTTCCCGCATGTCCAGGGAGCATTTCGAGAGGTTCTCGTCGCCGATGCCGTTCAATGCGTGTCGGCGGACGGTCTTACCCCAGGCGAAGCGGCGATCGCAGAACCCCTGGCCGTTACTCTTCACGCCACTCGCCGGGCGGGAGAAATATTGGGCAAACGGGTTCTGGTGACCGGCTGCGGGCCGATCGGCCTTCTGTCGATCCTCGCAGCCCGCCGTGCTGGCGCTGCCGAAATCGTCGCAACGGATCTCTCGGATTTCACCCTCTCGCTGGCACGCAAGGTCGGCGCGGACAGGACCATCAAAATGGGAGGCGAGCCGGATGCGCTGACCCCTTACGCAGCCCAAAAGGGCTCATTCGACGTCCTGTACGAGTGCTCCGGTGCCGCGCCTGCCTTGGTTGCCGGCATCGCTGCTCTTCGCCCGCGCGCCGTCATTATTCAGCTTGGCCTTGGTGGAGACATGAACCTCCCGATGATGGCGATTACAGCCAAGGAGCTGGACCTGCGTGGTTCCTTCCGCTTTCACGAGGAGTTTGCGACCGGTGTCGGACTGATGCAAAAGGGGCTGATCGACGTGAAGCCGCTGATTACCCACACACTTCCCCTATCAGACGCTGTGACGGCCTTCGAACTGGCAACTGATAGGAGCCAGGCGATGAAGGCGCAGATTGCCTTCAATTGACACCAGTCCCAACTCGCGTCCGGCTGTCCGAATAAGAATGGCCCGGTAAATCTGGGAGAAGAACGCAATGCCATGTTTCGAAGTGCTTGATCCGCTGTTTAGCACCTATGTGCTCGGCAATGCGCCGGTCAAGCAGATCGCCACCGGCTTTGACTGGGTCGAGGGCCCGGTCTGGTTCGGTGACGCGGGATTCCTACTGTTCTCGGACATTCCGAATAATCGCATCCTTCGCTGGTCCGCGGGCGCTGGGGTATCGGTATTCCGAGAGCCGTCAAACTTTGCCAATGGCAATACGCGCGACAAGCAGGGCAGACTGGTGACATGCGAGCATGGAACGCGGCGGGTGACACGGACGGAACTCGACGGTTCCGTCACTGTAATTGCAGACAGCTACCAGGGCAGGCGGCTAAACTCCCCTAACGATGTGGTGGTAAAATCGGACAATTCGATCTGGTTTTCCGATCCGCACTACGGGATCATGACCGACTACGAGGGCTATCGTGCCGAGCAAGAACTGCCATGCCACGTCTACCGGGTGGAGCCCTCCGGAAAAATCGAAGCCGTTCTGACGGATTTTGCCTGCCCGAACGGCCTGGCCTTTAGTCCAGACGAATCTCGCCTTTATGTTGCCGATACCGGGCGGATGTTCAGCTCAGATCCGCGACATATCCGGGTCTTCGATGTTGCGTCCAACGGCAGGCTTGCCGGCGGAGAGGTGTTTTGCGCCATCAATCCCGGATGCGCGGATGGTTTTCGGATCGATGGTGAAGGTAACCTGTGGTCTTCGGCAGCCGATGGGGTGCACTGCATCGCTCCAGACGGTCATCTGATGGGCAAGATCCTCGTCCCGGAGCTTGTGTCGAACCTTTGCTTCGGGGGTCGTGCAAAACATCAGCTCTTCATCGCTGCGACAACGAGCATTTATGGAATCGTCCTCAATCGAAGAGGCGCTCAAAATCCGTGAGTTCACCCGATCGCGCGATCAAATCTGAAATCGAACACGACGGTTTTCAGGTCGAACCTTTTCAAGGCGATTTTGCTGGTGCATTTGTCTCGCACACCGCCGTTGAAGCTGCCTGTTACGCCCCGAACGACTTTGGAGGTTGCTAAAGCAGTCCGGTGGTGCAACCGACCGCTCATCGCCTCATGTCGACAAACCTGCCCCCTGAAGATCACCGCAGCCAGTGCTGCCCCTTCGAAGCTTGCGGCAGCCTCAAGAAGCCACCGGGGCACCCACGAATGCGAAATAGAGCCAGGCGACCGCAAACAAAACAAGCACGCCGAGTACAATGAGAATCTTGCGAAGACGGGGATCTCGCTGACGGGGCGGCCTGGGCTTGCGAAACTTGATGACATTGTCGTCCATCACACAGGCTTAGCGCGATTGCCGGGCGAAGTGCAAGTCGATCGAAATTCCGCCGCCTCTCTTAAAGCTGCGTCAAAATCCGTCGGCATCTCTTGCGGCCCTCGTGCACGATCCGCTCCAGTACTCGGGCTGGATCACCGGCTCCTGTGACGATCTGCTGGGGAACATCTCCGCAGACCTGATCGACCTTGGCGGCAAGTTGGCCAACGCGCTTTACGGTCGATGCCGGGCTCAGCCCAGTCTCTTCGGCGAACGCTTTCCACTGCTTCCCATGTAAATCCGCCGCGAGAAAGCTGCCGCCAATATTTTGCGGCAGGTGTTGATCTACCCGGTCGTAGATTGCCGCGCAGATCAGATCGTAGGGCGCAAGCTTTGCAGTTCCGCCCGCACCGATCAGGACTGAGCAGTTCTTCGCCTGGGAGTCGGAATTGCAGATCAACACGAAAGATCACTGCGTCCAGCAGCCCCCAGGCGCTCTGCGGGAGAGACGAGATCGGCGACGGCCTTAAACATCTGTGGTAGCGTGACGCCGGATCCACCTGCCGCATTCTCATATTCCTGCGATGGGAAGTGACCGGTGCGCTGGCAAAGATCCTCCTGATGGAGCGTGCGGATTTGCAATCCCTAGGACTTGGGAAGACTTGTCGGCGACGAAGAAATGTCGGATGCCTGAGCGTCTCGAGCGCGTCGGACCATCGCGAAAGAGACCGATGGTTCAGAACTCTGCAGTGTCTGTATCGGGGTTCGTGGGGCGCTCTTTGCCTCTCATGGTCTGGGCGTCGCCAGCCGCTTCGGAAGAACCGGTTATATATCGGTGTGCCTGGGCGGCTCGAGTTCGTCTGCAGATCCTTGCCAGCCCGCCTGGAGTTCGCGACTGAGAGAAGAGTACAACAAGCGGGAGTATGTGCCGACCAGCCAGAAGGTCGAAACCTATAGCAAATGCTTCTCATCGAAGTCGCGACAGCCAAGGTAAAGATGAAGAGGCCGTGCGTCGTCAAGAGATCGATAACGCCACCATGAGCGCTGCGGCCCAGAACAGGGCCGACAGTTCAGCTGCCACCATGAAACCAACAGCGGTATCGCTCATAATCTAAACCCTCCTTAGGCAACCTCCATTGCTGAAAGGAAACTATAGGGCACAGCTGGAGGTTCGGCTACCCAACGGGTGTCAACTATTCCTCGAGCAATCGAATCAAGACCCGGCCGGGAGGGACGAGTTTCGCAGAACGCCTTCACGTAAGCAGGGAGTACATCAGAACGCCGACGGAACCCCAGAAAACAACCATCACGAGTGACATCGCAACAACGAAGATCTTAGCCATAGCGAAAACTCACAACCCTTTTGCGTACAAACATATTGTAGCTGCCGAGAGGTGGTATCGGCACGAAGTCTGAGAAACGGTCGGACTTTGGTCTGATATTCGCTCTTTACACCTGCCCGACCGGGCCTGACGGTGTTTCGGCGCGGCATTTGAGCCCATCTCCATGAAGGACCGTGGCAAATCTGGCAGCCGCAATCCTAAAGGAAAGGGCCGGGCGACACGCGCACCGGCCCTTCCCGATCAATCGACGACGGCTGCCAGTACATCCGTGGTCAGCCGTCAGTACGAATTTGATGAATCCATGATAGCGTCTTCGACGAGAAGCGCTATTACCCAAGGGTAGTACATTTGGCGGACGTACCGGTCACCACCCCACTGGCCGAGGGAGGGCCCATCGGAGATGGGCTCGGGAATGTCCTCATCGGTGCCCGACAGTGTGCTCTGACCGCACACGCGCCGGTCGCAGCTATCCTGGGCGCAGAACAGGGCGGAACATTAGGCCGGGATTGAAAGGCACGCCTGTCATTGAAGAGAACGGATCGGGCGATTGGGAGGGACACCTCTTCAAGAACTAGCTAGATTGGATCAATCGACAACGTTTCCACACTGGCACAATTTTAATTCCCTGAGGCGCAAAGGAAAGATCATGAATAAAGCCGTTAATGCGAAGGAGCCAAGTGCAGTCGACATAGAAGTCGGAAGGCGAATCCGTATGCAACGACGGGTGCTTGGCATGAGCCAGTCAGCGCTTGCTGAACGGGTCAGTGTCACATTTCAGCAGGTGCAGAAATACGAGAAGGGAAGCAACCGGGTGGGGGCGAGCCGGCTTCAGGGCATTGCCGACTGTCTGAACGTGCCTGTTTCATTCTTTTTCGAAGGAATGGCCGGAGCGGATGAAAGTGAATCAGGTTTAGTGAAGGGCATGGACGATCTGACGGGCTTTATTTCCACCGCCGAGGGGCTCGCGCTAAACCGCGCATTCCTTGCTGTAAAAGACGCCCGAATACGGCAAAAGATCGTGGGTTTGGTAAAGTCGCTTGCGTCGCTGGAAGGCGACGACTGATACTCACGGATTCCAAGAATAGGATGCTTCCGGCCCATGGCGGTTGTAGGCTTGCTGTTCACTTCAGTTGTGAAAACCGACAACAGCAAGATGCGGTGGTTGGGCCGGAGGCGAGGCGACAGCCGGGCAATTGACGTGGCCTGGCCGCCATTCACGTAGTTTCCGCCGCTTAAGCAGGACCGATCATTAATCCTCACACCCTTTGATCCGGGCGACTTTGCCGCCAGGAGATAGACCGAAACGACAAACGACCGGCATGGCGGGCGTGTAGGTAGCGGTGCCCCTCAACTCGACGCGTGCCCCGTCCTTGGAAAAAGTCATTTCTGGCGTGCCTATGCTGTAGAAGCCACCTTTAACCAATTCCAGGGAATGGACGATTTGGGCGTCATCTGTTTCAGTCGGCACTGATTTCCATTCCACCACGACGCGCGACGATACGTGCTCAAAGCCCTGGTTCACAACGATGATGCGGTAACTTCCTTCGCCGACGCCGTCTTCTTGCCAGTGTCCGCCTTCAACGACAGACACGACATTCGTGTCTACGAAGGTTTCGGCGAATGCCGCGTTTGCAACGAGCAGAAAAATGCCCCCACATAACCTCGGGATCGTTGGGTACGCGCCGCCGACACATTTGCCGTTCATCATCATCATCATCAACAACGCAAGAATACCTTTAGTAGAAAGGCCTGATCCTAGCACGATCAAGACGCCTCGCGAGCCGCGATTGCGCCTCGCCCGGCAGAGGATCCAAATCAGCCGCCGTCGACCACGCACGAGCAGCGAACTCTTGACCGTCGCGCCCGCCTCCTGTCTGCTGACCCTGCCATTCGACCCGAGTGAGGGGACGCCAAGAGGTGGAAAAGACCGACAAAACGATGGAGGACGCCGACAGAAATGCCATTAATGCATGGAAGGCTGCGCTCGATCCGACGACGCGCAAACGGGCGCTGAAGCTTCTGACGAAGGAGGTGGATGATATCTTTCTGCCGCTCGGCTTTGTCCGGAAAGGGGTCCGCTGGCATCGCACCGGCTGGTTCGCGACGACGTTTGTCGAGATCCAGAAGAGCCGCTATGGCAATGCCTGCTTCATCAACTTCGGCCGAGACGCGAGGGATGCCGACTGGCGCGCGCCGAGCTACCGCAACAACACGCATTGGCGAATCGCATCGCTCGCGCAGAGGGACGCCGCCTGCCGGCTCGACCAGCTTCCCTAAGCCGAGCTCGATGGTGCTTCGGAGCTGCGTCTCGAGGTGGTCTTCCTCCTGCGCAACGGGGCAGCGCCCTTCCTTGAGCAGGCGCAGGGATTGTTTGGTTCTATCCTGCGGCCCCGGCGATCCGTTGAAGATGAACTCCGCCGCAGGCCCGCCGCTGTCTTCCGACGCGTACTGTCGGCGCTGCTGTTCGGTCGCGACGACAACAGGGGCGCCGGGAGCGGCCACTGATCTTTTCAGGCCTCAACTTTCTTCCTGATTTGTTCGAGCGGATGTCTTATAGCGACTTTGGCGGATGATGCAGTCCGGAGAACCATTTGAGAATTAAGCCGAGATAGCGAATGACGCAGCAGTTCGATCTGTTTGATGCTAACGGGGCAGCACCTGCAAAGGGCGCAGGCTCATCGACGAAGCGCCATTCTCCGGCTGCGTTGAGCGAAGATGATATGGTGCGGCAACTCCACGAGACTGGCCGCTACCGTATCCTGAGAAAACTCGAGCCGCGTTTGGTGATCACGGTTGCGCGACCCGGATTTCCGCTGAAAGGCGTGATCATCGACACTGAAACAACCGGCCTTAATCATCGCAAGGACGAGATTATTGAGATTGGCGCGGTTGCGTTCACATTCGATGAGACGGGAAATATCGGCGATGTCATCGGCGTCTATAGCGCTCTTCAGCAGCCCAGCATTCCAATCCCGGAGGAGATCACACGTCTCACCGGTATCTCCGACGACATGGTGGCTGACCAGATGATTGATCTTTATCAGGTTCGTGCCGTCATCGAGCCTGCTGATCTCGTAATTGCCCACAATGCCGGCTTCGACCGGCCGTTCTGCGAGACGTTTTCACCAATCTTTGCCGGAAAAGCCTGGGCTTGTTCAGTCTCTGAAATCGACTGGGCGTCGCGCGGCTTTGAAGGAACAAAGCTCGGTTATCTGATTGGGCAGGCCGGTTATTTTCACGAGGGCCACCGAGCGGTTGATGACTGCTTTGCTCTCCTTGAGGTTCTCGCGGAGGGTGGAGGAGAATCGGGACGAACACCTTTTGCCGAGCTCTACGAAGCAAGCCAGCGATCACGCGCCCGCATCTTTGCGGAAAACAGCCCCTTCGACATGAAGGATCAATTGAAAGCACGCGGCTATCGCTGGTCGGATGGCAGTGACGGCCGTCCGAAGTCCTGGTGGATCGAGGTTGCGGAAGACGCACTCGATGACGAACTCCGCTATCTGCGTACGCAAGTCTATCGCTGGGATGACGCAGATCCACCGATCAAGCGTCTCACCGCCTTTGACCGCTTCAGGGCGGCCTAACAACCGCTCGGTGCGCATCGCGCATGGCTGGACGACCGATCCGCGACTGGGTTTGCGCCGGAGCATCTGGCTAACCGACGAGAGAAACCGCGGTCCTGGGCCGCAGCTTCTGCCCGCAATCGCTCCTGCGAAGCGATCAAGGCTGTCCAAAAGTGCTGCGAGCCCGGGGCTTGCCAGCACACCGGCGCTGGGTCTGCGGCAACCTGCTTCCCGTCAATCAATCGTGTCGTCGCAAGAAAGTCGAAACCGTCTCCAGGCAGAGTGCCTTCTCTTCCACATGCGGCATGTGGCTCGACTGCTCGAAGAGCACCCATTCGCATCTCTCAATGCGGTCGACATAGGGCTTGACGACCAGCGGGGTCGCCTCATCGAACTTGCCCGAAATCAGCAGCGTCGGGGCCTCGATGAGCGGCAGCCTATCTTCGATCGTCCAATCCTTCATCGTGCCAATGACATGGAACTCCGTTGGGCCGTTCATGTTGCGGTAGACGGTGTTGTCTTCGTCCATGATGGCGAAGGTGCGGGCGACTTCCGGCGGCCAGGGTACGATGCGGCAGACATGGCGATCATAGAAGACGCGCGAGGCGGCGATATATTCGGGGTCGGTAATCGTTCCGGCCTGCTCGTGCTTTAAGAGCGTATCCTGCACCTCCTGCGGCAGTTCCTCGCGCAGCCGGTTGGCTTCCGAAACCCAGGTATGCATGTTGGCTGGGGAATTGGCGATGACGAGCGCCTTCAGGCCCCTTGGCCGGCGCACGGCATGTTCCGCGCCGAGCATGCCGCCCCAAGACTGGCCGAGGAAGGCATAGCGGTCGTGAATGCCGACCTGCTTCAGGAGCGCATCCAGCTCTTCCAGAAAGAGCGCCGGCGTCCAGAAATCCGGTCCTTTTTCCCGCAGGCGGGTGGAATTGCCGTTACCGAGCTGATCGTAGTGAATGACCGGGCGGCCGTCGATCTCGGTAATCCCGGTGAAGGAATCCACATAGTCATGGGTGCAGCCAGGACCGCCATGGGCGACAACGAGTGGCAGCTTGCCGCTGTCGAGCGAGCCGGTGATGCGATACCAGGTCTGGTACTCGCGAAAGGGCAGAAAGGCTTCCTTCGACGCAATTGCGGCCACATGGATCTCCATTCAGATTCGAAGTGTCACAGCCGCCTTTGCGCGCCACGAGTGACACGCGACGCTGCGGCGAGCAATTGAGAAAGCATAGCGTGGTGCTTTAGAGCGCGGCAGCTATCACAAGTTATAGGATGAGCGCTCTTCCAGAAGGCGATAATGGGTGGCGCGAACCACGGCCTGCGTGCGGTTCTTGGCGCCGAGCTTCTTGGCGGCGGCGGTCAGATGCATGACCACCGTTGGCACGGAGCGATCGATGATGCGCGAGATTTCCTTGGCCGAGTATCCTTCGGCCGAATAGCGCAGGCATTCGCGCTCCCGTTCCGTCAGCCTGGCCTTGCCGACATGGAAGACGTCGGCATCGAAGAGGTTGTAAGCCGCTTCATGGAAGACATGGGCGAGCAGATTGAAATCGGCGATATAGCGCAGGGCGTGCCGCTCGAATTCCTTGTTGCCCCCGAAGCGGATGCCGGTGACTGTGGCATAGTCACCGCGCGGCATATGAATGGGCACCGTCACACCGGTCGACATATCCCTTTCGCTCAGATAGCGGGCGACGGGCGCGGTGTCCTCGGTCATGAAGCGGCGGATCAGCGTGTCGGCGTCGGCATCATAGCTCCAGAAGAAGGGTGTCGAGGTGCGAAGCGCGACCTGCTGCACCGGGTCGATGCGGAAGTAGCCGCGGTTGAACCAGTAGTCATGCATGTCGCCGCAAATGTTGCGAAGCTTCAGCAGCGACGGAATCATGATCGCGCCGTCGAGATCGTAAGCCACCGGGGTATAGTCATATATCAGCGCTTCGAAGCCGATTGTCTTCATGGCCTCGAAGATCTGATCGATGCGGCCATCCAGTGTCTGATGAGCCGTAAACTGGCGTCTGATGGTTTCGATTTCGTCAAGCATCGGCTGACTCCGGCTCGTATTCCCTGGCGACCCTATCACTTCTTATAGCTGGCGCGGACCGTCGTTTGAGATAAAAATTTAGACATGCTCAAATATTGAGCAAGGAGAATCTTCGCCGGAGTGGTCAATGTGGCGTGAAATCGAACCCGAGGCGCGACACCAAATCGGAGTCGATGGCTATAAGGTCGTCGCCTATAGCTTCGGCTCCGGCCCCGAGACGATCTTTTGCCTGAACGGCGGGCCGGGACTGCCCTGTGACTATCTGCGCGATGCGCATTCCTGTCTTATCGACAGAGGCTATCGCGTGGTGGCCTTCGACCAGCTCGGCACGGGCGCTTCAGACCGCCCGACCAGTCCGGCGCTGTGGACGATCGGGCGCTATGTCGAGGAGACGGAGACGGTGCGCAAGGCGCTGGGGCGCGGCAAGGTGCACATGCTCGGCCATTCCTGGGGCGGTTGGCTGGCAATCGACTATGCGCTCACTTACCCTCAAAACCTGCAGACGCTGATCCTCGAAGATACGGTCGCGGACATGCCCCATCTCATTACCGAGCTGGAGCGGTTGCGCGCGGCGCTCGGCCCCGAGACGGTTGCCATGATGCAGAAGCACGAGGCCCAGGGCACCTACGACCATCCGGAATATCTCGCAGCCATCACTATATTGAACTACCGCCACGTCTGCCGGTTGCCGGAATGGCCGGCGCCGGTGCGCCGGTCGCTCAACGACTGGAACTTGGGGCCATATGGCACGATGCAGGGACCAAACGAATTCCTCTATATCGGCAACCTCAAGGATTGGAGCCGTATTCCCGACCTGCCGCGCATCACCGTGCCGACACTGATCACCACGGGCGAGCACGACGAACTGACGCCGGCCTGCGCACTGAAGATGAAGCTCGCCATTTCGAATGCCGAACTCAAGGTCTTTGCCAATGCCAGCCACATGCCCTTTTACGAAAATCCCGGAGACTACTATCCAGCGCTGATCGATTTCTTGTCGCGGCACAGGCGGAACTGATGCAAAGAATGGCGACCGACATCCGAACAATACGGAGGCGCTGACATCACCATGCATCGCTATAGGTTCGTCCTCACCCGATCCTTGCAATTTTTGCCCGTCATTTTCGGCATCAGCGTCATCACCTTCATTCTGGTGCGGCTGATCCCTGGCGATCCGGCACGCAACCTGCTCGGCTCGCGCGCCACGCCGACGGCGATCGCCAATATCCGTGCCCAGTATGGCCTCGATCAGCCTATGTGGCTACAATATCTGTATTTTCTTAAAAACCTCGCCAATGGCGAGATGGGCAAATCGATCCTCTACAAGATCGACGTGCTGAGACTGATCGTCACCCGCATCGAGCCGACTGTTGCGCTCGTTACCACTAGCGTCGTTCTGTCGATCCTGATCGCCGTGCCGATGGCAGCGATTGCCGCGCGCAATGCCGGCAAGGCGCCCGATCATGCGGTGCGTATCGTCTCTACCTTCGGCATCGGCTTCCCGCCCTTTTGGCTCGGGCTGATGCTCATCATCCTCTTCAGCGTCGAGCTCGGCCTGCTGCCGGTCTCGGGCTATGGCGCAACAATTGGCGACAAGCTCGCGCATCTGATCCTACCGAGCTTGACCGTGGCCCTGTCGCTCTCGACCGTTTTGACGCGCAGCCTCAGGGCGGCGATGATCGAATCTCTTAAATCCGACGTGGCGACGGCAGCGCGCGCCCGTGGCATGCCCGAACGCATCGTCTTCTGGCGCCATGTCGTACCGAATTCGCTGGTGCCGACCGTCAATCTTCTCGCGGTCAATATTGGCTGGCTCATCGGTGGCACCGTCGTCGTCGAGAGCGTCTTTGCGCTTCCCGGCATGGGACAGCTTCTCGTCCGCGCCATCTTCTCGCGCGACTATATGGTGGTCCAGGGCGTTGCCATGGTTTTCGCCTGCGCCACCGTGCTCGTCAATTTCGTCGCCGATATCGTCACCGTTGCGATCGATCCGAGGGTGAAGCTATGAGCGTCGATACCCTGTCTTCAGGCTCCGTCGGCTGGCGGACGATCTTCAGCAAGCACTTGATGCTTGTGACCGGCGCCGGCATCTTGCTGTTCTTCGTCCTGCTGGCGACAGGCGCGCCGGTTCTGGCACCCTATGACCCAATCCTTCACAACGGCGACGCCCGCCTGCAGGCGCCTTCGCTGCTTCATCCGTTCGGTACGGATAATTTCGGCCGCGACGTGCTTTCCCGCGTCATCTGGGGCACGCGGATCGACCTGCAGATCGCGCTGATCGGCGTCGCTTTCCCCTTTCTCATCGGCACCGCTGTTGGCACCATCGCCGGCTTTTTCGGTGGCATCGTTGATGCGCTGTTCATGCGGCTCGTGGATATCATCCTCGCCTTTCCCTTCCTGGTGTTGATGCTATCGATCATCGCCATCCTCGGACCGGGGCTCGGCAGCTTTTACCTCGCCATGGCACTGGTCGGCTGGGTTTCCTATGCCAGGCTGATCCGGGCGCAGATGCTGGTGCTCAAGAACAGCGACTATGCGATGGCCGCCGTCAGCCTCGGCTTTTCGCGGATGCGCATCATGTTCCGACACCTGCTCCCGAATGCGGTTGCCGGCTCGATCGTCTTTGCGATGTCGGATGCGGTGTTGGTGCTGCTCAGCGGCGCGGCCGTCAGCTATCTCGGCCTCGGTGTGCAGCCGCCGGTCGCCGAATGGGGTGTTATGGTGGCGGAGGGCCAGAGTTTTGTCACCACGGCCTGGTGGATCACCCTGTTTCCTGGGCTTTCCATCGTCTGCCTCGCTTTCGGCTTCAGCATGCTCGGCGATGCGTTCGGCGAACGGCTCGGAGTGCACGAATGAGCGCGTCCGTTCTTTCCGTCCGCGACCTGACCGTCAAAGCGCATCTCGACAGCGGGGTCCGCATTCTGCTCGATGCCGTGTCGCTTGATCTCGCAAAAGGCGAAATTCTGGGTCTCGTCGGCGAAAGCGGCTCCGGCAAGAGCCTGTTCTGCCGCTCGCTCGTCCGCCTCCTGCCCTCCTCGCGACTAACGATCGAGAGAGGCATCGTGCTTCTGGAGGGCCGTGATCTCATCGCCGTCAGCGATGCTGAGATGCTGAGCGTGCGCGGCAGCGAAATCGGCATGATCTTCCAGAACCCCACCAGCCATCTCGACCCAGTCATGCGCATAGGCGACCAGATCGCAGAAGGCATCCGCTATCATCAGGACCTCAATGGGCGCGATGCGCGCGCGGCCGCCGTCGAGATCCTGGCGCAGGTCGGCTTTCCGAATCCCGTTCGGCACTTTGACAGCTATCCGCACGAATTTTCGGGCGGCATGCGCCAGCGCGCGATGATCGGCGTGGCGCTTTCCTGCAATCCGAAAATCCTGATCGCCGACGAGCCGACGACGGCGCTAGACGTGACCATCCAGGCACAAATTCTCAACCTTCTGATGGATCTGCGGGACAAGCGCGGGCTGTCCATCATCCTCATCACCCACGATCTCGGCATCGTGGCACAGACGTGCGACCGTATCGCCGTTATGCGTGGTGGCAGGCTGCTGGAGGAAGGCCCGAAGCGGGCGATCCTCTCCCGACCGAAAGACTCCTACACGATCAATCTGATCCAAAGCCATCCGTCCATGCCAGAGATTGGCGTCTCCGTCGGGAGCGAGACCGCGCGCTCGGCAGGAGCGTTGAAGCCGCTTCTTGAGATCGACGACTTGCACGTGCGCTTTCCTTCCGGCGGCAGGCTCTTGAAAGGAGCTGCCGCCAAGACCGTCAACGCGGTTTCCGGCGTCAGCCTGCAGATCATGCCGGGCGAGACGGTCGGCATCGTCGGCGAATCCGGTAGCGGCAAGAGCACGCTTGCCCGCGCCGTCCTCGGCCTGACGCCGATCTCTTCCGGCCATGTCAGTTTCGACGGCATCGACCTTACCCAGCAGAGGAGGGCGGGACTGGCTAAGCTGCGGCGGGAGACGGCGATGGTCTTCCAGGACCCGTTCAACGCGCTGAACCCGCGGTTGACGATCGGCCAGACGCTGGCTGAGGTGCTGACGGTGCAGGCCACGGTCGCCAAACTCGACATTCCAGCACGCATCGGCGAATTGCTCGACCTCGTCGGGCTCGACCGCGAATTCGCACACCGAAAGCCGCGCAGCATGAGCGGCGGCCAATGCCAACGGGCCGGCATTGCGCGGGCACTGGCTGTAAATCCCAAGATGATCGTCGCCGATGAATGCGTGGCGGCGCTAGACGTGACCATCCAGGCGCAGATCATCGGCCTGTTCCGGGATCTGGCGGCCAAGATGGACCTGACGTTGATCTTCATTGCCCATGACCTGGCGATTGTGCGCCATCTCTGCACACGCACCGTCGTCATGTACCGCGGCGAGGTGGTCGAGGAGGGGCCCGTCCGAAGAGGTTTTTTCGCGGCCGAAGCATGCCTATACCGCCGCGCTGATCGCGGCGATCCCAGATATCGATCCGGATAAGCCTCGGTTCAAAGGTGTCGAGCCGACGCCGGGCGAACCGATCCAATCCATCAAATGCATGCCATAACAACGAAGGGAACGACATCATGACAATCAGGTGGAAATCTATCGGGCTTGCCGCCTTCGCCGCTGCCCTCACCCTCAGCGCCAGCTATGCGCAAGCGGCCGGCGTTCTGACGATCGGCCGCCGCGAGGATTCGACGACATTCGACCCGATCAAGACGGCGCAGAACATCGACAACTGGGTCTTCTCGAACGTCTATGACGTGCTGGTGCGGGTCGACAAGACCGGCACCAAGCTGGAGCCTGGCCTTGCCGAAAGCTGGACCACCTCGGATGACGGCCTGACCTATACATTCAAGATCCGCGATGCAAAATTCTCGGACGGAACGCCGCTGACGGCCGAAGATGCCGTCTTCAGCCTCCTGCGCATTCGCGACGACGAAGGCTCGCTCTGGAGCGATTCCTACAAGGTGATCGACACTACGGTCGCGACCGATCCGCGCACGCTGACCATCAAGCTGAAGAACCCCTCCGCGCCATTCCTTTCAACGCTCGCGCTTCCGAACGCCTCGGTCATCTCCAAGGCGGGCATGGAATCCCTGGGCGCTGACGCTTATGCCGAAAAGCCGATCGCTTCCGGCGCTTTCACCGTGGAGGAATGGCGACGCGGTGACCGCATCATCCTCAAGAAAAACCCGAGTTTCTGGCAGGCGGATCGGGTGAAGCTCGACGGAGTCGAGTGGATCTCGGTACCTGACGACAATACCCGCATGTTAAACGTTGAGGCGGGGGAACTGGATGCGGCGATTTTCGTGCCTTTCTCGCGCGTCGAGGAACTGAAGAAGGATCCGAACCTCAACGTGCTCACCGATCCCTCGACCCGCGAGGACCATCTGCTGATCAACCACGCCCATGGCGATCTCGGCAAGAGGGAAGTGCGCCAGGCGCTCGACATGGCGATCGACAAGAAGGCGATCGTTGATGCCATCACGTTCGGACAGGGTACGATCGCTAATTCCTACATTCCGAAGGGCGCGCTCTATCACTATGCCGACAACCTGCAGCGGCCCTACGACCCGGAAAAGGCCAAGCAAATGCTGGCGGATGCCGGCGTCTCCAACCTGACGCTCACTTATCTGCTGCGTGCCGGCGATGAAGTGGATGAGCAGACGGCCGTGTTGATCCAGCAGCAGCTCGCCAAGGCCGGCATTACCGCCAATCTTCAGAAGGTCGATCCCAGCCAGGAATGGGATATGACTGTCAACGGCGACTACGATATTTCGGTCAACTACTGGACCAACGACATTCTCGACCCGGACCAAAAGACGACCTTCGTTCTCGGCCACGACTCCAATAACAACTACATGACCAACTACAAGAGTGATGCGGTGAAGGACCTCGTCGCCAAGGCGCGTCAGGAACTGGATCCGGCCAAGCGCGCGCAGATGTATTTCGATCTGCAGAAGATGGCCAAGGAAGACGTGAACTGGATCGACCTATATTACAGCCCCTACATCAACGTCGCGCGCAAGAACGTTGAGAATTTTTACCAGAACCCGCTTGGCCGGTTCTTCCTGGAAGACACCGTGAAGAACCAGTAGTTGTTGTCTTCATACCTCGCGGCAGGGGGTCGCGCGCGCGACCCTTGGCCTCTTACGTGACATCAAAGCGCTCGAGCATCTTCTTGAGCTGCAGGTTCTGTGCATGAAGCCGTTCTGCCAGTAGCCTCTTGAGCCGCTTGTTTTCTGCATCAAGTGTAGTTACCTCCTCGAGGGAAACCGCATCCCCAGCCGTTACGGCTTCCACGCTTCGGGGCTTGTTCCTCCTCATCGCAACATGCGCGGTCGCGCGGAGGGGACCGCGCTTAACACGCTTTCGAGGAGTGTCGCTTGATGTTCGCTTGGGCTGAAACACCGGCGGGCTCTCCTGCACCGGTTCAACAACTTCGGCAGTCGCAACAGTCGTCTCACTTTGCTTTGGCACGTCGACCTTTGCGCCGTCACCTAATGATGTCGATGCTCCCGCAACGCTGGCCTCGCCTGCGTGTCCGCCAGCAGAGCCCGAGTTCATCGTATCAGACGCTATGTCTTCTCCGCCCTCGTCAGGCCTACCAGGTGCCGCATTTGAATTGAACAGATGCGGCGCCTTGTCTTCCGCTTCACGAACCAAAGCCTTGAGATCGGTGTCACCCCAAATTGAGTTCGTCCGCGCCTTCGTCTGTCGTCGACCCGACTTGAATTCAACAACGAATTTCCGTTGTGGCGTTTTCATATGGTTTCAACCTTGAGCAAATCGCTAAATAGCAGGCGCCGATCAGCGCGACTGCGTTCCTGCTGGCGAACCCATATATCGCCTTGCCGCGCGCTTCAACTGGCCAGTGTCCGAGAGAATGACGATACTTAGCGCCAAAATCCCGTCGCAAACGGTCATTTGAACAGGAGACATTTGCTCCCGCGATCGCTCTCCTCAACGGAGAGACTGGAGGCGACCAAGCCTCTGGAGTTAAAAAAGATCAGGCGGCCAATCGAGAAGATGACCGCCTGCGTCGTTCTCAGATCAATCCAGCCCGAGCCTCTTGCGCAGCTCCGTATTTTCCGAGCGCAATTTTTCCGCCAGAAGCTTGCGAAGCTTCTGGTTCTCTTTTTCGAGCTGGACAAGATCTGCCAGCTCATCGCCGGCCGGAACAGGCTTTGCGTTCCTTTGAACAACGGGCGTCGCGGTCCGTTTCCAGTTATAGTAGGTTTGCTCCGATATGCCGGCACTCTTGATCGCATCCTTGAGGGTGCTTTTGCCCTCGGTGATTGCCTTTTCGATCAGCTTGAGCTTGCCGGTTTTTTCCTGTTCGCTATACGTCCTGGGCTTGGCGACCTGCGACTTTGCGGCACTTGCCTTTGCCGCGGCTCGCGCCGGTTCGACGGTCGTCTTCTGACGCTGTGGTGGCTTCTGCTTCTTGGCAGCGGGTGCTTTTGCCTCTGCATCCGTCGCCTCAACTGCAGCAACCGGTCCTGTGGTGTTCTCGTTGGCCATCATTACTTCCTCTCTATTCGATCGCCTGTTTTCGGCTGGTTGAACTCCAGAGTCAACACTACCGCCAGCCTCCTCATTTGCAGTCGTTGAAGATGGGGAGGTATTCTGCCGGCGATCGCTGCGCGACTGGCGCTTAAACTCGCTCTATCCTGAAGAACGCGCATGCTTTTGCTTAGGGTATATCGCCCATTGGCGACGTCGACTCCTGATTGCTTCCTCGACTGGTGTGAGATCTCTGACAAGCTCGAAACGGCGAATTGTCTCCGCAGCAACCGCAAGCTATCGTGGAAGTTCGCGACGGAATACGAATTAGCCAAAGCGCGATTATGGCTAGCGGTGAAACTCTGACGCTTGGTACGCGACACAGACTTCCACTTGAGATCTATTCCAGCCGCCGATCGGAATACCCGGCAAGAGGCGACCGGTACCCGAAATAATCCCAACTTGGTCGGAAAGTTGTTCACCTTCGTCGATTCAAGACTGCTCGCAACGTTGCGGGCCGGCGCTCGTGATTTGGAGATTAAGCCACATGGCTGAAAGCTGACTGAAGGCTTGGGCTGCTAGTGTTGTCGTCGCATCGTGGAGGAGAGACACGAGCCCGTGTGTTATTGGCGATGCTGAAAACCATCAGGAGGATATAGTCTATGCGTTGTACACGCGCGCTTTTTCACACCGCTGCCGTTTCCGTCTTCCTTGCTGGCGCCGCTATGCCAACCGCGAATTCGGCCAATGCTGCTGACAAGATCACGATCATGGTCGGCGGCTATGAAAAGCAGATCTATTTGCCGGCAGCATTGGGAGATGGGAATGGATCAGAGCGCATCAGACCAGTCCTGCCCTCAGGAGACCTTCAACGCGATGGTTAAAGTCCTGGGGGTTTCTGAATGGAAGGACGCGACGGCGGCGCTCGATAGAGAAGTCAGGGTTTATCTGCAGCGCCATCTCCCAAGCCTGTCGACTTTCCTCCAGCCGGCCTAGGTGGCCGTAACATGACGCAAGCAGCGCATAGGCGGTCTCAGATTGGGAGTTTCGTGCGAGGCGCTGCTTGATCGCAAAAATCGCTCGCTCATACTCGCCGAGAGAAAAGCGCGCATCGGCGAGAAACTGGAGAAGAACTTCCGGATAGTGCGGGTCCAAGCGCATGGAAGCATCAAGTGTCTCGAGGGCATCTGCGGGATCGCCGGAGAATATCTGGATATGGGCCATCAACATGAGGAGTTCGGCGGAGTTGGGCGAAAGCGCGAGGCCTCGTTGCGCTTCTGTCAGCGCCCTCTCCAGTTCCCGATTCCACATGCAAGCCATCCCCAGTGCGAAGTGGCCGTCGGGCTGTTCTTCGGCGGTCTCCACTGCCTGCTGCGCGAGTTCCAGTCCGAAGCGCAGTGAGTCCTCCGGATCGGTGCTCCAGGCGTTGACGTAGTCGAGCACATGGGTGAAAGAAATGAGTGCCTGGGCAGCAACATATCCTGGATCGATAGCGATGGCGTCGGACGCCAAGCTGCGTGCTGCGACATTTCCGGTTCGTGTATGTGCGGACGCCTGCTCCCGCCCACGCAAAAAAAACTCATATGCCTGGACATTGACTGCGCGCGCCCGAGTTAGCCGATCCCGAACGCCACGCGTGAGGTTCAGTTTGAGCGCGGCCACGATCTCCTGTGTGAGTTCGTCCTGAACCGCAAAAATGTCGGTCAGGTCACGATCATACCGGCTGGCCCAGACATGTCCGCCGCTGCTTGCATCGATCAATTGCGCTGTGACACGAACCCGGTTGCCGGCCTTGCGCACGCTGCCCTCGAGCACGTAGCGGACGCCAAGCTCCCTGGCCATCTGTGGCACAGAGGCTGCTGCATTTTTGTATACGAAAGACGAGTTGCGGGCGATCACGTGCAACTCCGACAGCTTCGAGAGGTCGGTAATGATGTCCTCGCTGATGCCGTCGGAGAAATATTCCTGTTCGGCATCGCCGCTCATGTTGTTGAACGCCAATACGGCAATGGAGATTTTATCGAGATTGGCCGCAGTCAAAGGTATTTCTGTTGCGGGCGGCGGCGTTTGTACCGCCGCTGGGGGGACCGTTCCGATCTGGAGGGAATAGACCCGCATCGGCTCTGAAATATTTTTCAGATGGAGCTGGCCGAGATCAGTCACCGCAAAATCAAGCCGCGCTTTCACCTGGCGGTAAGCATCTTCGGAGAGATAGATCGTGCCGGGCTTGGCAATTCCTTCTAAGCGCGCAGCGATGTTGACGCCGTCGCCCATTAAATCGCCGTCGCTTTCCTCGACCACATCGCCCACGTGGATCCCGACCCGGAACTCGATGCGCTGCTCATGCGACACGCCGGTATTGCGATCGATCATGGCCGTCTGCACCTCGATCGCGCAGCGCACGGCGTCCACGACGCTACGGAACTCGATAAGAATTCCGTCCCCGGTGCGCTTGACCACGCGGCCATGATTGACGTCGATAGTCGGGTCGATCAGATCGCTGCGCAGCGTCCGCAGCCGCGCTAGGATGCGATCCTCGTCCGCACCAGCAAGACGGCTGTAGCCGACTACATCCGCAACTAGGATCGCCGCAAGTTTTCGCGTCTCACTCATAGCTCCAGTTCCCGTCGATCCAGATTAGCACATAGGCCTGCGAATGCCTCGCATAGGAGCGAATTTATATGAGGTTTAGAGGTGAGGGGGCCTGTCAGTTCGAGAAATTGCGCCTAAGGTCTGCGGCGAGCGGATTGATCGCGCGAGCAACCCGCCCCTGCTCCTTTTAGCGGGCACGGATGTGGCGACCGCCGAGGGAGAAGACCAGGCTTCGTAGTGACCTCAGTTCCTCGATGACCGGCGCCATGCGCCCGAACTCCACTCGCACAATCTGGAGTAGTGGATCCGGACGCCGAAGCGTTGGCGCATTTGCCAACGAATTGCACTCATTTCAGCGAGGGTCGTCGGAGTGACCTTTCCCGAGAAGTTCGGCTCTCGGCATTGGCGGCACTCAATGAGGACTTGCAGTAGGTCGTATGACGATTTGGCTCACATCAACATCTCCTAGCTGGTCGTCTGCATAGGCTTGAGCGCCGATTCCAATTCCTCTGCCGGCATGGTTAGGCGTCTCGCTGCCGGAACCGAGAGCCCTGCCGATTATAATTTTCAAGGTGATCAGGACCGGCGCCGCGGCAATGAAGAAAAGGGAAAGAGTAAGAAATGCGGTGTCGAAGGCGATGATGCTCGCCTGTGCAGTCACTTCTCTTGTGAGGATCTGCACAGCAGCTTTAGCAGCGACGCTCAACTCCATCCCATGCGAGGTGAGGCTATTGGTCAGCAGGGCAAGTCGTTCGGTTACAGCCATGCGGCCCGGGACGATGTATGTGGCGATGACGCCCTTATTCAAAGCCGTTTGGTGATCGAGAAGCGTCTGCATGACTGCCACGCCGAAAAGCCCCCCGGTCTGGCGGCCGACATTGAAGAGCCCAACCCCGTACGCGATTTGCGGCCCCTCAAGATCGAGCAACGTGATCAGCGTGATCGACAGAAAGAGGAAACCTAGCGCAAGACCACGCAGGAGGATGGCCGGCATCAAGTCCGAAAAGCCGCTTTCGCCGTTGGAACCGGATAGCATCCACATGGCTACGATAAAGCCGAGGATACCGAAAGGTACCGTGATGATCGGTGGGAGCTTGCCCCGCCTGACCAGGAAGGTGGTTAGGAGGAGTGCGCTGATGAACATCAGTGTGCTGGGAAGCAGCAGCATGCCCGCTTCAGTCGGAGTCATGCCAAGGACGGAAATGGCGAAGGACGGTATGAGATAGGCGCTGCCGAACAGCGCGAAACCGGCTGCAAAGCTTGCGATGAAGCCAAACGCAAATCCGCTGTTCCGGAAAATCGCAAGATCAAGAATGGTATCGGAGCCCGTCGCGCAAAGCTGAAAGGCTATGAACAAGAGCAAGGATACGACGCCCACGAGCAACAAGTGCACGATCATCGGCTCTTCCAACCAATCCCAACGGCTGCCTTGATTGAGGACAAAGGTCAGACAAAATGCGGCGATGGTAAAGAGCACTGCGCCCAGCCGGTCTAGTCTAACTGCTCGTGTCTGCGCATCAGCGCCAAGATCCGTCGACGCAAGAAGTGCCAGCGCCGACAGGCCGATTGGCACGATGCTCAGGAATATCCATGTCCACGACAGGCTGTCGAGCAGCCACCCCTGCATGTAGGGCGTGAGCGTTGCAGGGGCGACCACCGCTCCGAAGGCAAAAAAGCATTGAACGACAGGCTGAAGCGAACGGGAGAAAGTCTGGAACAGCAATGTCTGTCCGCTCACCAGGAGCGCTCCTCCGGCCAGCCCTTGAAGAAGTCGCAGAACGACGAGGGTATCGAAATTATAAGTCAATGCGGCCGCTCCACAAACGAGCGTCATGATCCCTGTCGCGGCGCGAAGGCACGTCTGTGATGAAAGCCTGCCCATGAGCCAGGGGGTCAGCATAAAGGCGGTCAGCTTGGCGGCCGTATATCCAACTTCCAGCAGCGCGAACTGGTCGAGGGTTGCGTGGGTATCGCCGATCATGTCGAGCCGGGCCGTGGACAAGGCCGTGCCGGCCACCGCCTCAGTGAGCGCGGCGAAGACAATGCCGGCAACAACAAGCAATGTCGGCATGGTTCCGTGGGAGGCTCTGGTGTTGACCGGTGCGACTTGGTCCGGATCGATGACCACAAGCTTCATGACGTCTCCCCCTCTTCTACGGTGCGGATCGATACACGGGCAGAAAGACCAGGCACGAGGCGCACCTGCGATGGGATACTCGTTAGCCTGATCTTGACTGGCACGCGCTGAACGACACGAACGAAATTGCCTGTCGCGTTGTCCGCCGGGATCAGACTGAAGGCAGCGCCGCTCCCGGGCGCGAGGCTGTCGACAGCGCCCCGAACCTCTGCGTGGGGGTAGCCGTCAACGGAGATACGCACCGGCTGGCCCACACGAATATGCTCAAGTTCAGTCTCCTTGAAATTGGCGACGATCCAAACGTCATGGATAGGGACGATGTCGAGCATCGGCGTTCCAGTGGTGACAAATCGGCCAACACGCACCTGACGATTGCCGACGACGCCGTTCACCGGGGCGCGCACCGTCGTGTTGTCGAGATCGATCTGAGACAATGTACGAGCAGCCTCAGCTTGAGAAAGCGCTGCTTGGGCAGCATCTCTTTGGGCGGCCAGAACGTCCAGCTTTCTACGCTGGGCCTCAATTCCAGCTTGTGCGGCGCTGACAGAAGCGTCAGCTTGGGCGATGCCCGCTTCGCTTTCTTCGAACTTTGCCTGGCTGACAGTGCTGGCGCGTATTAGCGAGCGATAGCGGTCGAAACTCTGCATCGCCAGTGTCTGAGCGGCGAGTGCGGATTTGAGTTGGGCTTCACTTTGAGCGATTACGGCTTTTTGGAAGCGTGTCTCGGCTTCCAGATTCACGAGAGCAGCCCGGGCGGAAGCAACATTGGCATCTGCCTGAGCCAGCCGAGCCCTGTAGTCCCTATCGTCGATACGAAAGAGAATATCGCCTGCCTGGACCATGGCATTGTCGGTAACGCCCACCGCAAGGACATAGCCTGCGACCTTCGGCGCCAGAGACGTGATGTCGGCCCGGACATAGGCATTGTCGGTTGCCTCCTCAAAACGGCCCGTTGTCACCCATTGCCATCCCCAGGACCAAACAAGCCCCGCGATAAGGGCAGCCAGAGCTCCCAGAGTTCCGATTTTGATCATGTGTCGCATCTGTGGATCCTAACTGGTACTGATCGTTACCATTGACAAGTACGGTAACGTACCGTATCCGTCAAGTTGGTAACAACAGGATGGACAGGATGGCTACCAGGACAGCAAAAAGATCGTCTTCAGATGATCGGCGATCTGCGATTCTGCAGGCCGCTGCCACCGTGTTTTTCGAGCAAGGCTATGCCGCTACCAGCGTGGATGCGATCATTGATCGGGTCGGCGGGTCGAAACGGACCATCTACAGTGAATTTGGAAGCAAGGAAGGGCTGTTCACTGCCTTGGTGTCCGAGGGAGCCGATAATGCGCTCAGCACGTTGGCAGTTGAAGAAATCGTCGGTCGCAATCTCCGTGAAACGTTGACGCAATTCGCTCGCAAACTTGTTGAAGTCTACATGTCGCCCATGATGATCGGCGTATACCGCGCAATCATGGCGGAGGCTTTTCGCTTCCCTGATCTTGCCAGGGCCTTCTATGATCGAGGACCCGGTCGCGCCTCATTTCGTCTCGCCGAAGTTCTGGAAGAGGCGAGCAAACGGGGCGAAATCGAGGTCGAGGACTGCAAATTGGTTGCAGATCATTTTGCTGGTATGTTGCGCGATAATACACACCTGCAAGTCGTGCTCGGCTTGCGCCCGCCCTTGGGTCCTGAGGCGATAGAGGAAGTCGCCGGTTCGATCGTGGCGATTTTTCTTGATGGAATTCAAAGACGGACAGCGTCGGGCGGCTAACGGCCTCCCGCCACGCGCGAGGGCTTTGGAGTGAGCCCGCAACCAGTCCAAAGCACCCTGGCTTGTCCGCTGTTGCTGATGAAAAACCGTCAGACTCTCCGGCAATCAAAGTCATTTCGACCCCGTCGGCATAGGTTCTGGTCACTTCCGACGCGTCGTAGTGTACAAAGCTCGGGGCAGGCTCTTCGTCTCGGGAGGGAAGAGCGATCCAGGCTTGAATGCCGAGGAGGTCGCTTCCGATGGCCCGGATGTCTGGAGGCGTCCGCTCGGAATGCACGATGCCCGATCCGGCGGTCATCCAGTTAATCTCGCCAGGGTGGATGGTCTGCACCTCACCCAGACGGTCTCGGTGGAGAATCTCTCCATCGATTAGGTAAGTCACGGTCGCAAGGCCTATGTGGGGATGCAGCGGTACGTCGAAGCCATGACCGGCTCTAAACTCAGCAGCGCCGATTTGCTCGAAAACGACGAAAGGACCGACCAAGTATCGATGTTGAGACGGCAAGGCACGCTGTGCCTTAGAGCCATCTCCAAGATCACGAACTGGTTGCAATACGATAGTTTCGATGCCGATCATGGCTTTCTGTTCCATTGTAGCAAGCAACTCAGCCGCCATATGAAGCCCGGTGCCACACGACAGGTGACATCACGAAAGTGGGCGGAGCCGGACAGGTTGGACGCTCGGCTGCCGCTTCGTTGGCTGCAGGGCGAAACCGGAAAGACCCCCGCATTCGTCATCTCTGTCATGTCCGGTTAACGCGGCTCACGGCATCAAGCTGCCACGAGAACGCCCGCCTCGACCAGCCACACAATCGATCAGGAGCGCCAAGCCGACGTATGTGTGCATCAATCCTCACGTGAGCCATCGGCGCAGGTGCATAGCCTGCCCCGGCAGGGTGATTAACGCTTTAGCGTACCCCTCGTAGACGGCTTGGTTTGCGAGGGCAGATTGATCTCTCGATTAGCAACCGGTGCGATCAGGCGACCTGTCCCTCGGTATTATCTGCTCTCGTCCTTGATCTGATCGATCACAACCGCGCTCTCCTCATAGGTTCCTTTATGTTGACGGCGTGGGTTCATGTGTCGATCGGTCAGACCATTTTTCACGACGAGAACGACCGGATTGGGCGGCCTTGGCCTGCCCACAGTCAAACGCTTTGTCTAGGAGGCGGGAGGAAACATCGGCATCAAAGCGAACCAGGCGTCGGCACGGTCGTTGTGCCGCGTTTGCCGGTTCCATGGTCAAAGGCTGAACATCGATCAACACCATCAAAGCCGGCGGGCGAATAGTACTCACACCGGCACTTTTTCAAAAGCAGGAGCAGCGATTACATGGGTATGCTTGCAGGCAAAGTCGCCGTCATCACGGGCGGAAACAGCGGGATCGGACTGTCGGCGGCGAAGACCTTCGCTGCTGAAGGCGCGCAGGTCGTCATTACGGGCCGGCGCCAGCAGGCGGTCGACGATGCGATTGAGCAGATTGGTGCGGGAGCGCTGGGGATACAAGGCGACGTTGCAGATCTTGCCCACCACGACCGCATTGCGAAAGAAATCGCAAATAAGTTCGGGGCGCTCGACATCTACATGGCGAACGCGGGGATCAACACGATCACACACTCGGCCGAGGTTAGTGAAGCGGAATATGACGCGCAATTCGCCGTCAACACGCGAGGCGTCTTTTTTGGCGTACAGAAACTAGCACCGATTATGCGGGATGGCGGCGCGATCATTCTCACTGGTTCGATTGCCAGCGAGAAGGTGCTCGACGGACATGCCGTATACGCGGGTTCGAAGGCAGCGCTCGGTGCCTTCGCTCGGTCCTGGTCGATCGAACTGAAGTCGCGCGGCATCAGGGTCAATGTGCTCAGCCCAGGGCCTGTCGACACCGAAATCCTGGCCAAGCTGGGCATTCCGGCCGAGCAACGGGAGACCTTCGAGAAAGCCATGGCGGAAGCGATACCTCTGGGGCGTATGGGGTTGCCGGAGGAACTTGCGAAAGCTGCGCTCTTCCTGGCAACGGACGCGAGCAGCTTTGTCACAGGCGTCAACCTGAGGGTCGACGGTGGTATGACACTGCTTTGACCCCGGTATGGCCACGCACGCGACCGCGTCTTGCGAGTGCGAAGCCATCGAAGCGCCTGGCACAGACGACGGTTATCTGTGTTTCGCCATCTGAAAACGCCGATCGCGGCACTGCGATCATCAGGCTGCGACCTCTCGTCCGCGCTCCTTCATCAGGCTGCGATCCCACACGGGCTCGCCACGGAAGCGCTCGACCATGATGTCGATCAGCACGCGCACCTTGGCCGGCACGTATGGTCCTGGTGGGCGTACCACGTAGATAGCGCCGGCATCCATCGGGTAGTCGAGCAGCAACGGGACGAGCGCTCCGCTCTTGACTGCGTCAGAGACCATGAAAGAGGGGAGCTCGGCGATACCGAGACCAGCGATCGTCCAGTTCAATATCGCTTCGCCATTGTCGGTGAAAAGACGCCCTTTCGGACGAACTGAAATCATGCGTTTGCCTGCGCGGAATTTCCAGTCAAGCGCCGAACGGCCCGAGTAAATGAGGCACTCGTGAGCGTGCAGATCCTCGGGCTTTTCGGGACGGCCGTAGCGCGCAAGATAATCGGGACTGGCGACAATGAAGGGCCTGACAGAGGCGATGCGGCGCGCGATCAGGCTGGAGTCGCGCAACTCGAAGAGACGGATTGCGACATCATAGCGCTCGCCGATAAGGTCGACGCCACGATCGCTGAAGGAGACCTCGAGTTCGAGCCGCGGATGGCGACCGGCGAGCTCGGTCAATACGGGGACGAGGTAGCGCTGTCCGAAATTCAGCGGCGCCGAGAGCCGCAGCCGGCCAACCACCTCACCGGCGTGCATTGCAACTGCTTCGCGCGCCTCATCGAATTCCGATATGATCCGCTCGCTGCGCTGCTTGAATTCGAGGCCGGCCTCTGTCGCGCAGATGCCACGCGTGGTGCGGGTGATGAGGCGGGTGCCGAGGTCAGCTTCCATACGTGCGATGCGCCGGCTCACGATCGACTTCGACACCCCGAGCCGCCTGGCGGCGCGGTTGAAGCCGCCGCTTTCGACCACTTCGATGAAGCTTCTAAGGTCATCCAGGTCGGTCACAAGTGTTCCCCCCGATGCAACAGCCTGCTGCCTGAAACGAGCATTGTGCTGCCCGGTCGGCCCCGCTACCCTACCGATATTGCATTTGCCAGATTTCAGGACGGTATCATGATGAGCAATGTGCTGTCATCACGGCAGTGCGCTGCGCGATGTATAGGGCTTCCATAACGCGGATGAACCCGAGGTATGCCTTGCTTGCTATAACTCGGACTGATACAGTCCGTGTAATGGCGCATTTGACGGTGAGCGTGGAATATGGATTGCACTGCCTGCTCTGGCTCGTTGGTTCGCCCGAGGCGCCGGTGAGCAGCCGTGACCTGGCTGACTTCCAGGGGATTTCTCCAAGCTTCGTGGCCAAGATATTCCCGAAGCTCGAGAAAGCCGGAATCGTGCGGGCCTCGGAAGGGGTGCGGGGCGGATATCTACTTGCCAAAGCGCCCGAGAGTATCAGCATTTTGGATGTCGTGGATGCGATCGAGGGGCAAAAACCACTCTTCGATTGCCAGGAGATTCGCGGACGCTGCGCTGTATTCGGTAATCAGCCGCCGAAGTGGGCGACGGCAGGGGTCTGCGCGATCCATGCGGTGATGCTCGGTGCGGAGAAGGCAATGAGGGATTCTCTGGCCAGTCAGTCGCTGGCGGATGTGGGACGCGTCGTGGGCCGTAAGGCGCCGCGTGATTTTTCGAATGAGGTTCGTGATTGGCTTGACGAACGGACTAAGTCTCGTAGCCGCAAGCCCGCGGCGCGTGATCTGTCTTCCTGAGGGCTACCCAAGTGCCGACGGAGCTCGGGAGACCAAATCTGGTCCACCCTCAGGCGATGGCTGAAATGCGTGACGTCCGGCGAGCAGAAGGAGATGTGGCAATGAAGCGAGACTTTAATCGCCCGCCTGGGATTTCCCGGTTTGCAGGCCAGGATTGGACGCAATCACAGCCGGAACATTGGTGCGCCGACGGCAAGGCCTTTCGTTTTCAGAGCTTGCCGAGTCCGGAGGTAGCCCCATGACAACGCTCGCCGCAGATACCGATTGCCCGTTGGTCCTCGTCGTTGACGACGACGAGGAGGTGCGGAGCTCGCTTCAGGAGCTCATGTTGTCCGTCGGTCTCGAAGTCAGTTGTTTCGCCTCGTCGGGCGAACTGCTGGAAGCGGAGCTCCCCGAGCGGCCTGGCTGCCTGGTGCTTGACGTTCGCATGCCAGGATCGAGCGGCCTGGACCTTCAGTATCAACTCGCTGCAAGGGGCAGTCCAAAGCCAATCATCTTCCTGACCGGCCATGGCGACATTCCGATGACGGTGCAGGCGATGAAGGCCGGAGCCGTCGATTTCCTGACAAAGCCGGTTCGAGACCAGACCCTGCTCGACGCGGTGATAGCCGGGATCGAACGCGATGTCGCGCAGCGGGCACAAGCGCAGACGATCAAGCAGCATGCCGGGCGGTTTGCGACCTTGACGCCCCGCGAGCGGCAGGTCCTGCGCGAAGTCGCCCACGGCCGCCTCAATAAGCAGATCGCCTTCGAACTCGGAATCAGCGAGATCACCGTGAAGCTCCATCGCAGCAACGTGATGCGTAAGATGCGGACCATTTCTGTCGGTGAGCTTATCCGCGCCTGGGATACGCTGCCCGCCGACCTTCGCGAAAAGTGCCAACCCTAGTCATGGGTATGTGGAGGGATTAAGCGGCACTTTTAGAAGGCGCTCTGAGAAGCCCAGTTGCAAGGCTGTCCCTTTGTTCGAGCCGCCTGTCGTTGCGGTGGTTGAAGGACGTCGCGCCCATGCGTGAGGTCCTTCCCGAGCTACTCCAGGTTCTTGGCCTGCCATGGCCTACTTTCGATCGGTGGCAGGCGTCTACGCGATTATGTTGAGACCCGTGACGTCGTCGATGGCGCAATCGTGCGTCGGCGAAATGACGCGAATGCTCGTCTGCGACAACTTCATAGGCTTTGCCTTCATCATGCCGGATAGTGTTGTGCTATCGACGATCAGAGGGTCGGAGGTAGGTCGCCAGCCCTTCAAGGCGGCAGAGACCTGGTTCCAGTACTGCGCACTTCTTCTCCATGATCTACGGACCTTTGACGAACCCCGTAAAAGCCGCTCGAAACCGACGCGTCGGCGATGGAGATTTGCACGCGCTGTCGTCCACCACATTTACTGATACCCAAGGCGGTCGACGGTCGACCTGGAGCAAATCCGGCCAATTCCAAGGATGGCCGGCTCAGGTTCGTTTCGACCGGGATTTCCAATCACCCGATATATGCGACCTACACTCTGGCATCATATGGCCGATGCTTGCGTTCGATAGGCTGGCCCGCCCGGCTGGCGCATTCTCCTCAGACTGGTCACGACGACCGCAGGAGGAAAAAACAGGTGCGAGACATCATCAGAGTTCTGGCGCTTGCCACAGCGGCGACCGTGTCGGGAAGCGCGCTGGGACAGCCCACACGTCCGCAGGACAAGCCGACCATCGTGCTCGTGCATGGCGCTTTCGCTGAATCTTCGAGCTGGAGCGACGTCATTGGCGAATTGAGAAGGATGGCTATACGGCCATCGCCGCGGCCAATCCGCTTCGCAGCGTCACCGGAGATGCAGCGGCCGTTTCGTCCCTCATCCGCTCGATCTCAGGCCCAATCGTGATGGTGGGCCATTCCTATGGTGGGCCGATCATCACGGAGGCTGCCAACGGCAACGCCAATGTGAAGGCCTTGGTCTATGTAGCCGCTTTTGCACCAGATACTGGCGAATCCAGTCTTACACTCTCGGGAAAGTTTCCGGGCAGCACGTTGGCGAGCGCGATTTCGGCGATCGCCCTGCCGGATGAAGGCCAGGATCTTTACATCCAACAGGACAAGTTCCGTGCTCAGTTCGCCGCTGACGTGTCCGAAGATCAGGCAAAGCTGCTGGCCGCAACCCAGCGGCCCATTAGACAGGCCGCCCTGGCCGAACCCTCGGGTGCCGCCTCATGGAAGAAACTTCCTTCCTACATGGTCTACGGCTCGCAGGACCGCAACATCCCGCCTGCTGTCATGAACTTTATGGCGGCGCGCGCGCACGCGGTGAAGACTGTGGTCATCGAGGGGGCTTCCCACGCTGTCATGGTTTCACATCCCACCGAGGTCGCCTCGCTCATCGAAGAGGCCGCAGCGGCTGAGTAAGTGCCTGGCGGCACAAGGACTTCTTTCGATCCAGCGACGCAATTTCAATAATGCAAACGAGGAGAATGGGCATGAAAATCGTCGTTGTCGGTGGAACCGGACTGATCGGTTCAAAGACTGTGGAAAGATTGCGCAAGAAGGGACACGAAGTCCTGGCAGCATCCCCGAATTCGGGGGTCAACACCATAACCGGGGAGGGCCTGACCGATGCTCTGGCTGGTGCGCAGGTGGTGGTCGACCTGGCGAACGCGCCATCGTTCGAAGAAAAGGCCGCTATTGAGTTTTTCGAGACATCCGGGCGAAACCTCCTTGCAGCCGAAAAGCCTGCCGGCGTTCGCCATTACGTCGCGTTATCGGTCGTTGGCACCGACCGCCTTCAGGCAATGGGCTACTTCAGCGGCAAGATGCTTCAGGAAAACCTGATCAGGAGTTCGGGAATTCCCTATACGATCGTTCACGCCACCCAGTTCTTCGAATTCATTGGCGCCATCGCCCAATCCGGCACCACGGGGTCGACTGTTCGACTGTCACCAGGCGCCTTGCAGCCGATCGCAGCTGACAATGTCGCCGATGCCATGGCTGATGCGGCCCTGGCAGAGCCCCAGAACGGCATGATCGAAATCGCCGGTCCGGAGCGAGCGCCTCTCAGCGACTTCGTCACGCGCTTTCTGAAAGCGACCAAAGACGCGCGCGACATCGTGGTCGATCCGCACGCCCGCTACTTCGAGGTGGAGATCGACGACCGGACGCTCGTTCCCGGCGATGGCGCACGCCTCGGGGCAATCCGGTTCGAAGACTGGCTCCGCCATTCCACGCAGCAAAGATAGTCCCAGACAAGAACCCTCGCGGTTCGCCGATCCATTGGGTCGGTGAAGTGACGATTATACGGAGACAAAGATGACGATGCGAAGTTCGGATTGGAGAAGGCAGCGCTCAGCTGACATTTGCCGATTATGCCGCAGCGGCGCCATGTCCGGTCTCGAATGAAACACCTGGCGTAGCAGGCCATGGCCCGCGGAAGCTCTCAGGAGGGCGCAATGCGCATCGAACGATTATATCCTATGACAGTGGCTCGTTTGAAGGTCATCGATGTCAACGCCACTTTGCAAGCTGCGGCACTCTCGCTTTCCAGCCCCGGGATTGGCTTGGCCGTCGTGAGCGGGGAAAATGGAAAGGCGACGGGCGTGCTGAGCAAATCCGACCTCGTTCGCCATCTCACGTACCGAGAACCTGCGGAGGTTTCAGTCGAGACGCTCATGAGCCGGAATATCATTTCGTGCGATCCCAATGAGGAGCTCCATGCAGCCTGGGAGATCATGGTGGCGCGTCGGCTTCAGAACATGCCGGTGCTTGGTGCGGGTTCGAAGCCTCTCGGCGTGCTTGATATTCGCGACGTGATGAAAGTCCTCTTCGAGCAAGAGCAGCTGCAAGAACACATGCTCGCGAACTACATCGCGGGTATCGGCTACCAATAACCAGTCGCGGTTCGAAGATGCTGGTCTGCAATCATTGCAAACCGATCTGCCATTTACGCCAAGAGATGACCATCATGCTGCAGGATTATCTGAGTGAAATCGCGAGCGCTCCCCTGGCTTGGATGATCTTTCTCGGATTGGCTGGAATAGTCGTATGGCATCTGCTTTCGGCTCGGCGCGCGAACCTCCGGCTGGTCGTACAAATTGCCTTCTTTACTGCCATGACCGCCGTCCTTGTCCAAGGCGGGATCTCTCCCAGCCGAGCGATCTTCGCCAGCTGACCTGGGTTTATGCTGTCGAAACCATTGCGGATCTGAGGCATGAAAAATGCGAAGGGGCGCATTGAAGCCGATTTTTCCTGCCCCTAGTTTGCAAGGATGAGGGTTTGGGTCAACCTCTCGGGTATTTTGATGCCGGGACAAAAAAGCTCCAGGCCTCGGTGCTTCCTGGACTGCCTGGCGACCTCCAAGAAGGGCTTCACCGACAAGCTGCCGGACCCTATTCTTCGGAATAGGTGTTTTTGTCGCTTGCTTCCACGTATCCTAAGCGCAGAAGCGCAGGACCTATTCCGGCTTTCGTGAGGAGGGTCCACTATAGTCATGGGGCATGCTGGGATTAAGTTGGGGTATGATTAAATCAGCCCGGATATTGGGTAAAGGTGCCGGACGAAGCGCTGACAGTGCCCAGACTTCCTTTGTCCGACAGGAGCTGCCGATGAGGTGCGTCTGGTCGCATCGTCCCCAATTCTTGCACCTGGGGCTTTTTTTTGCAGCTTATGTGTTGGGTTGCGCATTCGCTCAGTCGCTCGCAATCGTACCTGGAACAGGTATCTCCATTTGGCCTGCGAGCGGACTTTTCATTGCCACGCTTGTCGTCGCCTCCAGGTACAGCTGGCCGTGGTGGGTGCTGGCGGGGTGCCTGGCTGAACTGTTCAGCAATTTCTTGTGGTTCCATAGTCCGCTGCCTGCAGCCTTCCTGATCTATATCGGCAACGCGCTTGAAGCGGCGGTTGGCGCTTGGCTTGTGAATCGGACCTGCAGGCGGCCGGTTCGGCTGGAAACCTTGCAGGAAGTACTCGCATTCGTGGTACTGGCCGCCGGAATTGCGCCAGTCGTAGGCGCGACGGTGGGAAGTGCGACACTTGCGTGGTTTGGCATACAATCGCAGACCTTCGTGGCGGCTTGGCCACTATGGTGGGTCGGAGACGCCACCGGGATCCTGATCGTAGCGCCACTGGCGCTGGTCGTGTTCCAGAACTGGCGCGGTAGGATCGAGCTCTCGTCCGCGCGATGGATGGAAGCTTGCGTCCTTGGGCTGATCTTTCTTGGTGTCGCCGCCCTTTCCTTGAGCGGTTATCTACCCTTCGCCTACATCATCATGCCGCCCCTTCTTTGGGCTGCGGCGCGCTTTGAGTTCAGAGGCGCCGCCGTCGCCTTGACCCTCCTTGCTCTCATCACGGCGGTATTTACAATATCCGGCGCCAGCCAATTTGCCGGCGATGCCGAGTCCTTGAAGCACAAGCAGATAATGCTGCAGCTTTTTCTGGCCATCTCGGCATTTTCTGCGCTCATCGTTGCCGCTATATCCCGGCAGCATCAGCTGGCGCTACTCACGTTGCGCCAAAGCGTGGTGGCATTGCGCGACCGGGAGCGGGAGCTCTCGCAGCTCGTGGACATGGTTCCCGTCCAGATCAGACGTTTGACGCCCGAAGGCAAGCCGACATTCTTCAACAAGCGCTTGCTTGACTTCTTCGGCTTGAACGACGTGGCCGAACTGGATAGGCCGGACATGAGCCGGATGGCGGCAGCCATAGAGTCTCTGGTCCATCCCGAAGATGCAGCCCGTCTGCTAGAGACGGTCCGACACTCCCTAGCCACCGGTGAGCCATACTCCATGAAATATCGTATGCGTCGCGCGGACGGCGCGTATCGCTGGGTTGATGGCCGCGGGGAACCGTTGCGGGATGAAGGCGGCGTGATTGTGCAATGGCTGGCCATTTCCATCGACATCGATGATGAGGTGCGCGCGCAGGAAGCATTGCGCGAAAGTGAGCGGCAGCTCCGGCAGCTCATCGACGCCGTGCCCGCTCTGATCTGGAGCACGACGCCTGAAGGGACCCCGTCCTACATCAACAAGCGGCTCATGGACATGGTCGGCGTCACGCTCGAAGACTTGACCGCGCCGGACGCCTCGCGGTCCTTGGCCGATGTCCACCCGGAAGAAAGGCAGGCGGTGGAGCAGGCGCTCGCGCGCTCGTTCGAGACTGGTACCTCCTTCGCGATGAAGTATCGTCAGCATCGGGCAGATGGAACCTATCGCTGGACCGAGGGGCGTGCGGAGCCGCTGCGCGACCCCGACGGCCGGATCGTGCAATGGTATGGCGTCTGTCTCGATATCGATGACCTGGTGACGGCGCAGGAGGCTTTGCAGCAAAGCGAGCGTCGCTACCGCGACCTGTTCCACTATATGCCGATCGGGCTCACGCAGGTGGGTGCCAGCAAACTTATTCCCTTGTTCGAGGAGTTGCGGGCGCAGGGCGTGACGGAACTCCAGACCTACATCGACGAGCACCCCGAATTCCTGCCGCGCGCCGTGGAAGCTCTGGAGGTTGAGGAGGTCAACCAACATCTCATCGAGATGTTCGGTGCAAAAAATGCCGAGGAGATGCACGGGCCAATTACCCGCTACTGGCAGCCGAGCATTTCCACCATACGTCGCTCCATTGAGGCGCGTTATCGCGGCGAGGAGGTCTTCCAGGAGGAGACCCAGGTGGCGCGAATGGACGGCAGCGTCATCGACGTTCTCTTCACAACCGCCCGTCCCGGCGCCGTCGCCGACAAGAGTCTGGTCGGCTTTATCGATATCACAGAACGCAAGAAGGCTGAAAAGGCTCTGCTCAACCGGGAACGGGAGTTCTCGCAGCTCGTCGACATGGTTCCAAGCCTGCTCTGGCGGCTAAGTCCAGAGGGCGAGCCGGTTTTCTTCAGCAAGCGCATGATCGAGTTCTTCGGTTTGGACGTAGGGGATTACGATAGGCCGGAATCGAGCGGGCTGGCTGCCGCCATAGCCGCGCTCGTCCATCCCGATGATACAACCCGGCTGGCGGAGGCGCTCAATCACTCCTTCGCCACCGGCGAGGCCTTTTCCCTGAACTATCGCCTGCGTCGTGCGGATGGGGTCTATCGCTGGATGTCGGCCCGCGCCGAGCCGCTGCGCGATGAGGGCGGGCGCATCCTGCAGTGGTACGGCCTCTGTCACGACATCGAAGATCAAATGCATGCCGAGGAGGCGCTGCGCGAGAGAGAGCGTTTTCTCTGGCAGCTGGTTGAAACGCTGCCGGCCTTGATCGATTGCGCGGCGCCGGATGGTGAGCCGGTCTATCGCAGCCAGCAGCTCCGCGAATTCCTCGGATACGAGCTTGAAGAACTGGACGGCGCAGGAAAGTCCCGGCTGGCCGGCACACTGGACGCCGGCGTTCATCCAGACGACGTCGCAGGCGTTAAGGGGCAGTACGCCCATTCTCTGTCCACCGGTGAGCCCTATGCGCGGAGACATCGTCTGCGGCGCTTCGATGGTGAGTATCGCTGGGTCGAAACGCGCGCAGCGCCGATGCGCAACGCCGACGGCGCCATTGTGCAGTGGAACGTCATCTGCCTGGATATCGACGGTGAGGTTCGAGCTCAGGAAAAGTTGCTTCTAACGCAAGAGAGCCTCGCCCGCGCTAGCCAGGCGGCCAGCCTTGCCGAACTTTCGGCCTCCATCGCACATGAGGTCAATCAACCTCTGGCGGCTGTGATGAACTATTCAAGCGCCTGCCAGCGTTGGCTCACAGCCGATCCACCAAATATCGAGCGAGCTCAAAAAACGGTGGAACGTATCATTCACAGCGCAAATTCCGCCGCCGACGTCGTCAGCCGCATTCGCGCCTTGTTCAGGCAGTCCTCAGACACGCGAGATTGTACGACCCTCGGCGGCGTCATCACCGAGGTGCGCGATCTCGTGGCCGAGGAGGCGTCACGGCGCCGCGTCCGCATGAGCATCGAGGTCGAGGACGATCTTCGGCTTGTCGCGTTCGATCGCGTCCAGGTTCAGCAGGTTATGATCAATCTCATTCGCAACGGCATGGACGCGATGGCGTCAGTTCAAAATGACAGGGTTCTTCGGATACGGGTACATCGGATGGGCGACATGGTTCAGACCGAGATCAGTGATCGTGGCCGTGGCGTTCAGTTTCCTGACAAGATATTCGAGCCGTTCTTTACGACGAAAGAGAACGGGATGGGCATGGGGCTTGCGATCTGCCGTTCGATTGTCGAGGCGCATGGTGGACAGCTATGGGCCGAGAAAAACGAACCACACGGAGCGAAATTCATCTTCACATTGCCGGCCGAAATGAACACAGCTCCATGACAACAAATGATCCATTCGTATGGAGCGTGAATGACGATGCGCGCATCCGAACGGCGTTCAGCCAGGCGGCAATCGGCCAGGATCGGGAGAAGACCGGAGCGTCCTGAACTTGATGCGCCGAGGAAGGGCTGCCGCTTACGGGAGCGGTGTCTTTAACAGATAGGTCACTGCAGAACTGCGGATCAGCGGGGTCATGCAGCAAATCCACACAAGGAACGTTATGCGGAGGATAGCGGAGTTGGAAATGTCAATAACTCACTCGCGTCAAGCGAGAGGGAGCAGAGCATGAGCAAAAAAAGACCTGTCGTGGCGGTTGTTGATGACGACCCAAGGGTACTTGAGTCGCTGGAAGAACTCCTGGAGTCCGGGGGCTACGTGGCACGCAGCTTCTCTTCCGCAGAATCGCTGCTTACGAGCGGGCTGTCAGGCGTGGATGTCCTCATCACCGACATAGGAATACCAGGCACGGATGGCTTTGAACTTCGTGACTTGGTGAAGAAGGCGCATCCGGAATTGCCGGTGTTCCTGATCACAGGCCGCCATGAGATCGCGGATCAGGGCCGCGCCCAGGGCATCAGCGGTTTTTTTCGTAAGCCCTTCGATGGCCGAGTGCTGCTTGCCGCCATCGGCGAGGCCTTAGGCAGTTGAAAAGGAATTCATCGCGGGCCTGAAAATCGATGGAGGTTTCCGACAAAACTAGCGCATCAACGATCGTGACGTCGGTGAAAGCCTCAGCACCTCGCTCGCCCGCCACGTGCGTCGCATGATTTGCGGTTCGATTTCCTCGGTCCACTTCCGCGACGCTGCAAGTGCGCCGAGATGAGTGGCGTAAGCTTGCGGCGTCGGGAAACGGTAAAGAGCGACAAAAACCGATTCTCCTTCTCGGATCGGGAGCCTTGGGAACGTGTTGGCGCTGTGTTCGCTCATGAAGGTTGCAGGGACAGTCGCGCCACTTTCGAGAAGCGGTAAGCGGAGCTCATTTTCGAAGAAGGCAGAAAAAGCCTCCTCTTTACCCGGCGCAGTGTAATGGATCGCGCAGAGAAACAGCGCGGACGACTCCAAAGTGCTGCCGGAGCGCGGCCGCTCTGCGGCGCACGGCTGAGAACTCGGGTCGAGGTTGGCGGGGCGCAGCAGCAGAACATTGTCGGAATTGACCATTGTGCCGTTGGCGACATCACGATGGCGCGCCCAGACCGAGCCTCCGTAAAAGCGGCCGAGGGCCTCTCTTCGCGACTCCATATTCGCAAAGCCGCGCAGCCAGACGAAGCTGTCGGTATCATCGAGATCGCGAAACTGAGCGACGACGCGTATGCCAGCCTCCTCCTGTGTCTCCAGGAATTCTCGATCGAAAACGTCGATCAGCGTTTCGCGCGCGCCCGGATGGAGACGGTACTGGCGGAGTTCGAAGACTGAATCGGCTGACGTGGGTTTACGCATTGATCCCTCAAAAAACAGGATAGCTGTCCTGTTTTTAATTACAGGTCGATTGTCCTGTTTGTCAAGTTATGTTACAGAACCCTTCAATGGCGAAACGTCTGCAGAAGCGAAGATCGAACGATCCGGAAGGCGTAAGAAGGCGAATTGTCGAAACCGCTTTCAACGCCTTCACCACCCGCGGCTACGGCGTTACTACCGTTCAGGACCTCAAGGCGGCGGCGCGTGTAACAGGTGGAGCGTTCTCACATCACTTCCCGACCAAGAAGGAGCTGGGTCTTGCAGTTTTGAACGGCAATGTCGCCGACGCAGTCGAGCAAACTTGGATCAAGCCGATATCACAGGCTAAGACGGCATCCGACGGCATAGAAGCCATATTCACCGAGATCATCCGAGAACTGGATCAACAGGGCTTTGTGTCTGGATGTCCGCTCGGCAACATGGTGAGCGAACCGGTCGGACAAGATGGCGCCATGCGGGAGGCCGCCATCGCAATCCTCGCGCAATGGAGAAGTCAACTTGCGCAAAAGATCCGCGCGGATCAACTCGCCGGACGCTACGCGCACCTTGATGCCGAGGCCGCAGCAATCTTCATAATTGCTTCATACTGGGGGGCAATGGGGATCGCGAAGGCAAGCCAGAGCAGTTCTGCTCTCAAAGACTGCGGCCAGGAACTATTGAGATACCTTGATCAGAAGCCATGAAACGACAGCGGCGCAAAGTCCGCGGCGCGCATCTTGACGACTCCGAAGTATTCAGGAGGCGGCTTTCAGCGAAGATCACCTGATTTTGGGCGGCATCTCCTTTGAAACTGGCTGATGGGAGCGGTCAGTGTCTGCAGCTGTTCTCCGGCTCTGTCCGAAGCTATGCTGACGCTGGTGCATATGGATCACCATGGCCGTTCTGAGCTCAATCGGGAGGCACCATTGTGACTGAGAACGAAGTAGATGTGGCGATCATCGGCGCTGGCGCAGCCGGTATAGCGGCGGGCCGGCACCTTATGGCGGCGCGACCGGACCTTTCGCTCGTCGTTCTGGAGGCGTCCGCACGTATAGGAGGGCGAGCGCGGACGGAGCATTTCGGTGCGGGACTCGGCGCCCTTGACGTCGGATGCGGATGGCTGCATGGGGCAAGAACGAATGCCTGGACGGCGATCGCCCGGAAACTGGGGCTTACGATCGATGACGCCCGCGCCCCATGGGACGAGGGAGGTCGCCAGCTCGAAACAAACGCTGACGCCAGGCCCGCAATCCGCGCCCTCGAAGCATTCTTTGAGAGGATCAATTCCCATGAGGGCGAGGATGCGGCGCTTTCGAGCATGCTCCCGGCTGGCGGCAGGTGGAACGAGTACGTCCATGCGGTCGGTGCGTTCATCACCGGAGCCGGACTTGAAAGATCGTCGGTTGTCGACCTCCAGCGGTATGAGCCCGGTCCCGGTCCCGACTGGCGAGTACGTGAAGGCTATGGAACGGTTGTCTCCGCCTATGCCGGACCCCTTGCGATCGAGCTGCAGACCCCCGTGGAACGCATCGACCACCGCGCCGCGGATCACGTCGCTATTTCGACATCGAAAGGCGACCTCCGTGTCAAGGCGGTAATCGTCACTGTCTCTACGAATGTGCTTGCGAGTGAGCGCATCGCGTTTCTCCCGCCGCTTCCCAAAAAAATCGATGCAGCCTCCCGCCTGCCCCTCGGCCTTGCGAACAAACTGTTCATGAAGGTGGAAAGGCCAGACGCCCTACCGCTGGACAGTCATCTTCTAGGCTCCTATCGCGAACGCCGGACAGGTGCCTACCAGATCAGGCCCCTCGGAAATCCCGTTGTGGAGGGATATTATGCAGGGGATTTGGCACATGACTTAGAACGTGGGGGGCCGAAGGAGGCGTTCCAGTTCGGACTTGCGGAGCTGAAGCGCGCTTTGGGATCCGACATCGGACGGCAGCTCTCATTGATCTCCTTTTCGGCTTGGGGCTCCGATCCGCACATCGGCGGCTCCTATTCATACGCCAGCCCAGGAGCGTCTGATCTTCGCAGAACGCTTGCCGCTCCGCATGGCAATCGCATCTTCTTTGCAGGTGAAGCCTGTTCGACTGGACGCTATTCGACTGCACACGGCGCATATGATACGGGAGTGATGGCGGCGCAGGAGCTTATGAAGACCATCGCCTGAAGGGCCCGGGCAAGAATTTCAGCACGCGACAGGGACCAGGCATTCTCGCGGGGACACGAGGAATGCAGCGCGTGATTTCAGATCTCCTCAATCTTCCGATCTTCGAGAGGCAAAACAGAAAGCTCTCGCCAGTCGATCTCCTCAAGCAGCAGATTGTACTCATCGACGTTGAGTTCATTCTGGGAACGAAGTCGCTCAAGCTCCATGCGTTGGGCGGCAATCGAGCCCAACGCCAGTTTGCGGTAGGTTTCAAGCGAGGAGGGTCCTTCAACATTGAAAAGTGCTTTCTGCTCGATCAGAAACTTGCTTCTCAAAAGCTCCGCCTCCGGGCCGGACTGATCCTCCAGTACGCAGATGCCGGCCTTTGTGATCTGCGCGCGACGGCCCCGCAGCTCCTCGGCTGCCGCTGCGCGCCCGTCGAGACCCAGCCATCGGATCAAGGGTGAAAGCGTCAGTCCTTGGATGACGAGTGTTGCAAGAACCACCGCGAAAGCAGTCAGCACGACTGTGTCGCGCTGAGGAAAATCGCTCGGCAGCGCGAATGCTGTCGCAAGGGTGACCAGTCCTCGCATTCCGCACCAGCCGGCGAGAACCGCCTGCTTGATCGTCGCTGGCTCCTTTCGTCCGCGGCGGCGTGCAAGGCGAGCCAGGATACGGTTATAGCCGATGCAGACCGCAAACCGGACGAGAACGACGATCGCGACGACAAACGCAGCGAATGTGCAGGCCTGGCCGAGCTGACCCTCCGGCATGCCTGCGATGATGCCCCTGATCTGCATGCCCATTAATAGGAATGCCATGATATTGAGGACGAAGACGACGGCACTCCAGACCGCATAGGACTGGACCCGCATGCGCGCAGATGTCGCGACGCTGCTTGCCATAGCCATGGCCATGGCCACGACCGCAAGCACCGCCGACAGCCCCAGATGTTCGGCAAGAATCCAAAGCAGGTACGTCTGGACGAACTGAAGCAGGTTTCCGCCCAAGGTGCCGGACACGAAACCGGAAAGATGCTTGCCGACGAAAGCCGCCAAAATACCGAGAAGTATGCCGCCGGGAGCCGCAAGGGCGAAATGTAGGCCGACGGTGACACCAAGATTCCCCGTTGAATGTACCGCGAGCGCGGCCCCGAAGATGAGGAGGGCGGCCGCGTCGTTGAAAAGGCTTTCGCCTCGCAGCACGGCATCTGTGCTGCGAGGTATCGCCACCCCTGAAAGGATCGCAGTCGCCGCTGCTGCGTCGGGCGGTGCGACAATGGCCCCAAGGACGAGCGCGGCCGCAAACGGCAGGCCAGCAAGCCAAGATCCTGCAAGCGCAACGGCGAATGCTGTGACAATCACTCCACCGATGGCAAAGACGAGCAACGGCAACCAGAAACGCCGGGCAGTTCGGACTGAAAAGTCAAATGCCGCGTCCATCAGCGCGGGGGCGATGAACAAAGCAAGGGCGGTCTCAGGTTCAAGTGAGACATATGGGGTTCCCGGCACAAGCGCAGCTGCAGCGCCCGCCATTGCCAGCAGGGAAGGATAGGGAAGCGACAGACGTCGCGAAACCTGCAGTAGCAGGATCGCCACGAGAGACAAGACGAGGAGGCTTTCAAAAAAGCTCATAATCGACACTATCCCATCTCTTTGTTGTCCGGCATGTCCTGAAACGATGTTGGCCGGTCTGAGTGCTTCAAAAGCATCGAGCGTTGCTGCGGGGCGTCCTGATCGGTTTCATCTTCCATGGCAGACTGTGAATCGAAAACAGGATCTCGATGTCACTCGGCGCCCAATTCGGTTGATTTCATCACAAATTCTCGGCGGCATCCATGATGGCCGTTCACCGGCGCCGAACACGCTGAAAATCAGCTCCCGAAGCCCGGCCGCGAAAAATACCGTCATGGCAGGTGAGTATTGGCCGTGCGAAAGACGAGCGGCACTTCATTGGAGCCAGGGAGGCGGCACCGGCCATTTGCCGAGAGCCGCTTTCTTGCCGAACGGGTTCGGCACCAAGGCTGCTGCAGCCTTGCCGTCATAAGACCAATTTGGTGTCCATCTGAACAGCACGCCAGACGCGTTGGCGTAAAGCCCGATCAGTGCATGAGCTTTTGGCGTTCGGCGCGCCGGTGCAGCCACTGGATAGTTGCGAGAAACAGCGTTGAGAATAGGATCAGCAGTGTTGCGACGGCGGCGATGGTCGGGCTCAGTGTCTCGCGAACGCCGCTCCACATCTGACGGGGCAGGGTGCGTTCCTCGGAGCCGGCGATGAAAAGTGCAATCACCACCTCGTCGAAGGACGTGACGAAGGCAAATAGCGCACCCGACACGACACCCGGTGCGATGATCGGCAGCATGATGCGCAGCACGGCTTCAAGGGGCGTTGCGCCAAGACTTGAGGCCGCGCGCATCAAATTGTGATCAAAGCTCGCAAGTGTCGCCGTCACGGTAATGACGACGAAGGGCGCTCCGATTGCGGTATGGGCAAGGACCAAACCGGTCAAGCTGTTAAGCAGACCGACGGCTGCAAAGGCATAATAGATGCCGACCGCCGAGACGATGACCGGTACGATCATCGGTGAAATCAGAATGGCAGTCAGTGTGGCGCGGAAGGGGCATTCCGGCCGGCTAAGGCCGATTGCTGCCAACGTCCCGAGTGCGGTTGACACCAGTGTGGTGCAGACGGCGACGATGATGCTGTTCTTCAGAGCCAGTTGCCAGACTTCGGAGGAGAAGAATTCCTCATACCAGCGCAGCGAGAGGCCTGGCATCGGATAGGTGAAGAAGGGCTCCACGTTGAACGACAGGGGCACGATGGCGATGATCGGCGCGATTAGGAAGACAACGACAGTGCCGCCGGCAATCCATAGCAGGATGGGAAGCAGGCGTTCGACGGAAAGGAAGTGGTTCATCAGCCTATCCTTAGACGATCGATGCCGACCATGCGATTGTAGACGGCGTAAAGGATGAGCACGGCGACCAGGAGGATGGCGCTCAATGCCGCCGCCATCCCCCAGTTGGTCACCTGGTTCGAATAGTAGGCAATGTAGTAACTGACCATTTGATCGCGCGGACCGCCGACGAGCGCTGGGGTGATGTAGTAGCCGAGGGCCAGGATGAAGACCAGAAGTCCACCGGCGCTGACGCCTGGCATGCTCATCGGCAAATAGATTCGCCAGAAGGCCGATAGTGGTGGCGCCCCCAGCGAGGAGGCGGCGCGCAAGTAGATCGGGGGGATGCTCTTCATGACGCTGTAGATCGGCAACACCATGAATGGGAGAAGGATATGCGTCATCGCGATCAAGACGCCGATGCGGTTGTAGATGAGTTCCAGCGGCTGCGATGGGTCGATGACGCCAAGCCATGCAAGAGCGGAATTCACCACGCCGCGGCTCTGCAATAGCACGACCCAAGCGCTCGTACGCACCAGCAGTGATGTCCAGAAGGGCAGGAGCACGAGGATCAGCAGAGTGTTGGCGGTGCCCCCCTTGGACCGGGCGATCAATGCCGCAAGCGGATAACCAAGCAGCAGGCACAGCAGCGTCACCGAAGCACTGACGGCGAAGGTGCGCAGCAGTACATCGACATGAACGGCGTTTTCGGGTGCGACTGTCGTTATAACGCTGGTCTCGTCGCGGCTCATGTCCAACGCTGCGAGCAGATAGAAATCGGTAAGCTCAGGCATTGCCTGCCTGAGAAGATGCCAATAGCGGGGCGTTGCCCATTGAGCGTCCGCTGCGACGAAGGCATCCTTGTAGGGCGCCTTTGCATTGCGGATCGTGCGCGCGGTTTTCAAAAGCATCGAGCGCATGCCAGTTTCGTAATAATTGAGCCGTTTGGCGATCTCGGCCACATCCTCGCGGGACGATGCCTTCAAGTCGGTTGCGAGGGCGGCATAGACCGCCTCGTCTGGTACGCCTCTGCCGTCCCACGAGGAAAGCATTGCGACGGTGTTCGGCAGCGTTCGCGCCACTTCGCGGTTGTCGACGCTTCGGGTAAGAAGCATGCCGATCGGCAGGATGAAGATCGCCAGCAGGAAAAGCATCAGCGGCGCGACGAGAAGCAAGGCTCTCATCTGCCCCTTCCGTCGCAGGCCACGCAGCCGGCGGGCAAGAGGCGCCGTGTCGATGGCATTGTTGATGACGTCGTCGGTAAGCATGAGCGCCATGGCACACCTTCATTCGCAAAAAAATGGGCGGGCAGGCCCGGGAGGAAAAGCCCGCCCGCCGAGCGAGGACTATTGCGCCAGCCACTTGTTGAAGCGTTCTGTCAATTCCTCGTCATGGTCGGCCCAGAATTCTGCCGAAACCACGAACGCGTTCTTGGTGTTTTCGGGCGCCGTCGGAAGGTCGGGCAGGATGTCGGCCGGAACCTTGGCGATCGCCGCCTTCAGCGTCGGGCCGTAGGAGATGTACTGCGACTGCCGAGCCATGACGTCCGGGGTCATCGTATAGGCGATGAATTTGTCGGCCGCCTCCTTGTGCGGCGATCCCTTCGGCTCGGCCCAAAGGTTGAAGTCCATCCCCTGGCCATCCCAGACGATCTTGAAATTCTTGCCGCTGTTTTTGACGGCATCGTAGATGCGTCCGTTCCACGCCGTGGTCATCAGCACTTCGCCGTCGGCCAAAAGCTGCGGCGGTTGGGCGCCGGCCGTCCACCAGACCTTGACATCCTTCTTGATCGAATCGAGCTTCTTGAAGGCGCGATCGACGCCTTCGGGCGAGCCGAGGACGTCATAGACCTTGGCCGGCGCGACGCCATCGGCGATCAGCGCGAATTCCAGCGTCGTCTTCGGCGCTTTGCGCAACGCCCGCGGACCGGGGAATTTTTTCGTGTCGAACAGATCGGCCATCGTCGTCGGCCCGCCGTTCGGAAATTTTGATGCATCATAGGCATAGATCGTGCCGAAAACGATGGTGGCCGCCGCACAGTCCATTGCCGCGCCATCAATGAAGGCCTCCTTGCCGCCGAGCTTGGAATAGTCGATCTCTTCCAGCCATCCTTCGTCGCAACCCTGCAGCGCATGTCCTGGTTCGACATCGACGACATCCCAGGTGACCTGGCCGGTTTCCACCATGCCCTTCAATTTCGCGGTGGATCCATCCCACTCGTCCTGCAGGATCTTGACGCCGGTCTCCTTCGAGTAGGGACCAAAGAAGGCTTTCTCCTGGCTTTTGGTATATGCGCCTCCCCACGACGTTACCGTGATCGTATCCCCAGCAAGGGCAGGTGCGCTCATGGCGAGACAAAGCATGGAGGTCTGAAGCAGTATCGAGATGCGGTTCATATTTGTTCCCCTGTTCTGGTTGAATGCAGTTTAGGCTTTTCGCTCTCACGATAGAGCCAGCGCCCGGCAGTCTTCCGGCGCCCAGCCGATGACGATGTTGTCCCCGGAGGCCCGAAACGTGTCCGCCAATGCAGCCGGCAGCTTTATACGGACGTCATCGCACCCGCAGGCCTGGACGCGCAGCCGCAGGTGATCGCCGTGGTAGATCAGTTCGACGATCTTGGCCGTGAAGCGGTTGGGACTTTCGGCAGGAGACGACAGCGTGATGCGCTCCGGGCGCAGCACTAAGGTCGTGCGCGTCCCCTGTTTCAGCCCGTCACCGGCAAGAGCCGAGATGATGGAGCCGTCCGCGGTCCTGATCCGGCAGGTCTTTCCGACAAGCTCGACCACTTCGCCCGCGATGGCATTGTTCTCCCCGATGAAGGTCGCGACAAACGGGTTTGCCGGCGCTTCGTAAAGGGCGTGCGGCGAGGCGATCTGCTGCAGCGTGCCGTCATCGAAGACGCCGACGCGATCCGACATGGTCAGTGCCTCGCTCTGGTCGTGCGTCACATAGACGACGTTGATGCCAAGACGGCCGTGCAGGTGCTTGATTTCGAGCTGCATGTGTTCGCGCAATTGCTTGTCAAGCGCGCCGAGCGGCTCGTCCATCAGTATCAGTTGCGGCTCGAACACCAGCGCACGGGCCAGTGCGATGCGCTGCTGCTGGCCACCGGAAAGCTGGTTCGGCCGGCGCGTTTGGAAGCTTTCCATGCGCACCATGTCGAGTGCGCGGCGCACGCGTTCGGCCGTTTGCGCCTTGCCGAGCCGCCGCATCTTGAGTGGAAATGCCACGTTTTCGCCAACGGTCATGTGCGGGAAAAGCGCATAGTTCTGAAAGACCACGCCGATGTTACGGCGGTGCGGCGGTACGCTATCGATGCGGTGACCGGCGAGCGTGATGGTGCCATGGGTCGGAGCCTCAAAGCCGGCAAGCATCATCAGTGTCGTGGTTTTGCCCGAGCCGGACGGGCCAAGCAAAGTGAGAAATTCACCTTTTGCGACACTGAGGTCGAGCCCGCGCACGACGTAGCTTTTGCCGTCATAGGATTTGCGGACGCCTTCAAAGGCGATGAAAGGCTCATTCATGAAAATCCTCCGGTCACCGGTCAGGTTCTTTGCCTTTTGTCTCGGTGTGCGATCGATATTGTCTCGCTGGCGTCAACTTTGTCAAGCAAGACAAATAATTTTGTATGGCGATCAACTGCCCCTCGAAATTCATAGAAAAAAATGATAGACAGCAAAGAGATAAGGGAAAGCAACGAGAACGAGTGCATTTTCCGCCATACCAGCGGATCGGCGTTCGAAAGCAGATGCGGAAATTTGTATGCCGAGAGATATGCAGGAGAACCACACAAAGAGCGGGGTGCTGAAGCGACCGGCGCGTCGGCCCGCCTATCTCGAGCTTGCCGGCGAGATTGAGGCAAAAATCCGTTCCGGCGAGCTTTCGCCCGGAAGCCAGTTGCCGCCGCAACGGGATCTGGCAAAGGAGCGTTCGGTCAATGTATCGACTGTCACCAAAGCCTATCGCGAGCTGCAGAACCTCAATCTGGTAGTGGGAAGTACGCGCCGCGGGACGATTGTGATGAGGGAAGGTGCGATGCCGCGCGTCGATCGCGCGACACCGCCCAGCGGCGTCATTGACCTTACCGTTAACCGCCCGGCTGTCGATGATTTCCAAAAACGCCTTGCCGAAACACTCCCCACACTTGCGGCCGATTCGCGCTTCCAGGAAATGCAGGAGTACCAGCCGCCCGAAGGAGCCGCCTGGGCACGCGCCGCCGGCCGGCGCTGGATCGGGCTCAACGGCTTTGAACCATCCGCTGACGACATCGTCGTCACCAGCGGGGCCCAGCACGCCCTCCTGGCAGCCGTCAGCAGCCTGATCGAGCCTGGCGACGTAGTCGTCTCGGACCGGCTCACCTATTATGGCCTGAAGGCGCTCGCGCAGATGTTTCGCTTTCGCATCGTTGGCATCGGCAGCGATGATGAGGGCATGTCGGCAAGCGAGCTTGAGGATATCTGCCGGCGCGAAACGGTCCGGGCGGTGTTCGCCGTTCCTTCGATGCACAATCCGAGTGTCGTGACGATGAGCGAGGCGCGGCGCCGCGAATTGGTCGCCGTGGCCGAACGCCACGACGTGGTGATCATCGAGGACGACGTCTATGGACCGATGCTCGGCACCCGAGCTCCGACGCTCGCCACGCTTGCGCCGGAAAGGACCTACCATATTTCGGCCCTCTCTAAGGCCCTGGCGCCGGGCCTGCGCGTCGGCTATCTGACCTGCCCGCCGGGGCTTGCACAGGTGACTGCCGAAGCAGTGCGCACAACGGCCTGGATGCCTGCGCCGTTGCCGCTCCTCATCGCAAGCCGGTGGCTGGAGGATGGCACCGCCCAGGCCATTTTGAAGGCCCAGCTTTCCGAACTTCGGGCGCGCCACACGCTTGTTACCACTATTCTGGCAGGCCACTCCTTTGCAGCGGATCCCCGCTGCATGTTTGTCTGGCTGCGATTGCCGGCCCCCTGGCGGGCAGAAGATTTCGCCGCCAACCTGCGTGCTCACGGCGTCGCGGTCATGCCGGCTGCTGCCTTTGCCTGCGATCGGCAGCCGGTCGAGCATGCCGTCCGTGTCAACATTGGATGTGCCGCCTCGCGCGAAGAGTTGACGACGGCGCTGCGGATCATCGCTTCGACACTCGCCGACCGTCCCCGGGCGTTGATCGGTCATGTCTGAGCAATCGGGCGTGACAAATCTGGAAATCGCGCCGCTGCCGGAGACGGAGCGGCGACATGTTCTCGTGATTGGTGCCGGTTTGGTGGGCCTTGCTTCGGCGCTCTGGCTGCAAAAGGCAGGGCATCGCGTCACCGTCATAGACCGCGAGCCACCGCTCGCCGGCGCATCCTATAAGCAAGCCTGTTCATACGGGAATGCCTGCACGATTGCGCCTCATAGCGTCGTGCCCGTCGCAACGCCCGGCATTGCCTGGCGGGTGCCAGGGATGCTTGCAAACCCGCTTGGCCCACTTGCAATCGTCTGGCGCTACCTTCCGCATCTGGCACCTTGGTTGCGTGCGTTTGTGGCATCGAGCAGCAAGGATGAGGTCGAACGGATCGCCGCTGTGCTCTCCGGCCTTCTTATGCAGGCCGATGCCGGCTGGCGGCCGCTTGTCCACGAAGCAGGCGCAAAGGCGCTTGAGCGGCGCCATGGATGTCTTTATCTCTATAAGACAGAGGCGCAGTTTCAGGCGGCGGAGCCTGAAATGCTCTTTCGCGAGCGTCACGGTGTTGCCCTGGAGCGGCTGGACGCCGCGGCAATCCGCGATCTCGAGCCCAATCTTGCACCACTATATTGTCGCGGCGTATTGTTCCGCGATGCCTATACGATTTCGAGCCCGAAGCTGCTGGCCTTCGCGCTTGCCATGGTCGTCGGCGAGCGCGGCGGCACGTTTGTCGGCGGCGACGCCAGCGGGCTGGAGATGACAGAAGCAGGCGTCCGCCTCCGGGCCGGTGATGATGAAATGGGTGCCGATCACGCCGTGGTGGCGGCAGGTGCGTGGTCAGGCACGCTTGCGAGGCAGATCGGCGACAGGGTCCTGCTCGACACTGAACGAGGCTATCACGTGCTCTTCCCGTCGGCCGGCTCTCTCTTGGCGCGCCCCGTCTGTTATCCGGAACACGGATTCTACATGACGCCGATGGCAGATGGCCTGCGCGCTGCCGGCACGGTGGAACTCGGCGGCCTCTCCGCCCCGTCCAATGCCGGCCGCACGGCCATGATCCGCAGGGGCGTCGAAGCGCTTCTGCCTGGTGCGGGAGAGGGCACCTTGGAATGGCTCGGCTTTCGTCCATCGATGCCGGATTCGCTGCCGGTCATCGGTAACTCTCCGACATCACCGAACGTGACCTACGCCTTCGGGCACGGCCACCTCGGGTTGACGCTGGCTGGCATCACCGGGCGGCTCGTGGCAGATCTCGTCTCAAAGCGGAAACCGTCGATCGATCTGACGCCGTTCCGTTCCCAGCGCTTTAGCCATTTTGGCGCAAGCCGATGATAGGCGACTGCTGGCCCAAGACTGGAAATCGGCGCGCTTAGCTGTACTTCCATGATCTTCCCTAAACGGCACCACTCGATGCGTGGCTGATCGGCGCGGCCCCGGACGGCGCAGTCTTATACGCGCTGCCATGGCGGCAGTATCGACTGCAATCAGCGGCTTTCCGGACCCTCTAGGACAGGCGGCCCACAGCGCGCACCACAGTCGCCAGATCGTCATCCGGTCAGCGAGCTCCGGTACCCAACCCGGCGCCATGTCCGGAAATGATGGTCAATTGCGCCAGTAAAAAAAAGGAACAAGCACGGCGGCCTTGCAGTTAATGCTGAAAAGGTTAGGGACTCACAATGAACACGCGCCCGCAATTCGTGTCGCGAAGCTCGCAACTTCCGCCGCAGATCTACTACGTGCATCCCCTGATGTTGAAGGGTTTGGCGGCGTGGAGAGAGGTTTTTGCGCATGCAAGAGACCTTGGTTTTGACACGGTCCTGACGGCTCCACTTTTCGAACGCGGTCATAACAGCAGTGTCTTTGTCACGAAAGGCTTCGATCGCCTCGATCCGGCATTGGGGCTGGGAAGTTCTGTCACTGAGGCCGTCGGAGCCTTGGTCCAAGCCGCAACAGACAACAAGCTCAAGATCATGCTCGACCTGGCCATTGATCGGGTGGCGGTCGACGAGGCTTCAGGTTCAGTCGTCGCCGATCCGCGCGTGCCGCCGCACAAAGCCGGCAGCCAGCGCATCGATCCTACACGTGATCCTGGCCATCTCGACGACTGGCTCGCTCGGATGAGGCTGCTTACCGGCCTCGGAATTGCAGGCTTTCGCTGCCTCGGCATCGCAAGCCTGGCGCCGGAAGCCTGGTTCAACATCATCCTGTCGATCCGCAAGTCTGCGCCAGAAACAACCTTTCTGGCCTGGACGCCGGGCAGCGACTTCGAAGTCCGCAAGGCCCTGGAAGGAACCGGTTTTGATGGCAGCTTCTCCTCGCTGGCATGGTGGGACCTCGAGGAACGTTGGATCATGGAGGAATACCAGATCCAGCGGCAGATCGGTTATCAGATCACCTTTCCGGAAGCGCCGTTCGGCAAGCGCGTCGCCCACGGCACCGACAGCTGGGAGGTCCTACAGCGCAAGGCCGTCCGAGCATTGCGGCTGTCTTCCACGTTTGCCAGCGGCCTGATGATCCCAATGGGCTTCGAGTATGGTGCCGCCGCACCGCTTGATCCGATGCATGGGGACGGGACCGGCCTGCGCGGCCTTCGCGAACGGGGCGCGTTCGACCTTTCCGGCGATATTCGCGCCGTCAACGCCTGGACGAACAAGACGGCTGCCGGTTTCGCGCGTCGGCCGCTCAAGCTCATCTCCACCAGCCAAACGCCGGCCGTTGCACTGATGCAGACGGATCAGGAGGATGTGCCAAGCTCACAGAAAGTGCGTGTCGTCGTCCTCAATCGTGATCTGCGGCGCAGCGTCGGCGCTCCGTTCAATCTTGTGCGGGAGGCTGCATCCTCATTTCTGCCGCTGAGCAACCCGCAGGCCGACGATGAGATCCTTGACGCCCAACTGAAGTTGAAACCGGGTGAGCTTCGCGTTTTCGAAGGACTGTCGTCCGTTCCCATCATTGACGCACTTGCTGTACCCGCAGCCAGCGAGGCCGCGGCGTCTGCAAGATTGGCAATCGAAAAAATCACGCCGGCGGTCGACGAGGGACGTTTCGTGGTCAAACGCGTTGTCGGCGAAACGATAAAGGTTGAAGCCGATATTTTTGGAGACGGTCACGACCCCCTGTCGGCGGCGCTTCTTTGGCGCCCGGCCGACCAGAGCGGGTGGAACGAAGTCCGCATGGAGCTCGTCGAAAACGATCGCTGGCGTGCGGAATTCGTGGCAAAGCGCCTAGGGCGGCACGAATTCGTCGTGGAAGCATGGCGCAACCCCTTCCAGATCTACCGCTATGAACTCGTCAAGAAGCACGAGGCACGTCTCGATCTCAGGCTGGAAATCCAGGAAGGCATCAACCTCGTGCTGGACGCGCTCGATCACGCCGACGGCCAGATCAAGAGCCGACTGAAAGTCTTGTTCGACGAACTGACGGAGACGCAGGATGCACGGCGCACCGAAATCCTGCTCGCCACAGAAACCGCCGAGCTGATGGCGGCGGCAGATAGGCGTCCTTACCGGCTCCGGTCTCAAGTCATCCCGCTCGATGCCGAGCGTTCGGCTGCCGCCTTCGCAAGCTGGTACCAGATATTCCCGCGCTCCCAGAGCGGCGATGCGGACCGACACGGCACATTCGATGATGTTATCAAGCGGTTGCCGGCCATTCGCGCAATGGGCTTCGACGTGCTCTACTTTCCGCCTGTTCACCCCATCGGTACAACAAATCGCAAGGGTAAGAACAACAGCCTGCGTGCAGAACCAGGCGATCCCGGCAGTCCGTACGCGATTGGCTCGCAGGCGGGCGGCCATGACGAAATTCACCCCGAACTCGGCAGCTTCGAGGACTTCCGGCGGTTGGTCGATGCCGCCAAGGACGACGGCCTGGAGATAGCGCTTGATCTTGCAATTCAAGCTTCCCCCGATCATCCGTGGCTAAAACAGCATCCGGGCTGGTTCGACTGGCGACCGGATGGGACCATACGTTATGCGGAAAATCCTCCCAAGAAATACGAGGACATCGTCAATGTCGACTTCTACGCGGGTGAGGCAGTCCCGTCATTATGGATTGCGCTGCGCGACATTGTTCAAAAGTGGGTCGACAACGGCGTAAAGCTGTTTCGGGTCGATAATCCGCATACTAAGCCTTTCCCGTTCTGGGAGTGGCTGATTGCTGACATCCGATCCCGGCACCCGGAGGTCGTATTCCTGTCGGAAGCCTTCACGAAACCCAAGGTGATGTACCGGCTCGCCAAGGTCGGATTCTCGCAGTCCTACACCTATTTCACCTGGCGCAACGCCAAGTGGGAACTGGAACAGTACATGCGTGAGATCACGACGGAAGAACCCAAGGAATTCTTCCGTCCGCACTTCTTCGTCAATACGCACGACATCAACCCTGACTTTCTGCAAAATGCGCCTCGTCCGGCTTATCTCATCCGTGCGGCGCTCGCAGCGACACTGTCGGGACTATGGGGGGTCTATAACGGTTTTGAGCTTTGCGAGGGTCGCCCGGACGCCAAGCGCAAGGAATATGCCGACTCAGAAAAATACGAGATCCGGGCCTGGGACCACGATCGGCCGGGCAACATTAAGTCCGAAATCACGATGCTCAACCGCATCCGCAAGGAAAACCCGGCTCTGCATTCCCACCATGGCCTGCAGCTTCTCACAGCCTGGAACGACAACATCATGTTCTACGAAAAGGCGAGCCCCGGGCGCGAGAACGCTCTGCTGATCGCTGTCAATCTCGATCCGCATAATGCCCACGAGGCAGATGTGGAAATTCCGCTCTGGTCATGGAACCTCGCGGACCATGCCGCGCTCGATCTCGAAGACCTGATCGACGGTCACAAATTCACCTGGACCGGCAAGGTTCAGCGCCTTCGGCTCGATCCCCACGCCGGGCTGCCGTTTTCGATCTGGCGTGTGAGATAAGGGAGGAAAGCAAAATGGACGTCGCAACCACAAGCCGTAGTCAGACGCAGACCGAGACGCAGACAAGCACGCAAGATTCCGATCCCCTGTGGTACAAGGACGCTGTCATTTACCAGCTTCACATCAAGTCGTTCTTCGACGCCAATGGAGACGGCATCGGTGACTTCGAGGGACTGCATGAGAAGCTCGATCACATCGCTTCGCTCGGAGCCAATGTCATATGGCTCTTGCCGTTCTTCCCGTCCCCGCGCCGTGACGATGGATACGATATCGCCGACTACACCAATGTCAGTTCGGACTACGGCACCATGGAGGAGTTCGAGGCCTTCGTCGAAGCCGCACATCAACGTGGGCTGAGAGTCGTTATCGAGCTCGTCATCAACCACACCTCCGATCAGCATCCGTGGTTCCAGCGGGCGCGCCATGCGCCTCCCGGCTCGCCGGAGCGCGACTTCTACGTCTGGTCGGACACGGATCAGAAGTTCCCGGAAACCCGGATCATCTTTCTTGACACTGAAAAGTCCAACTGGACCTGGGATCCTGTCGCCGGCGCCTATTATTGGCACCGGTTCTATTCCCACCAGCCCGACCTCAATTTCGATAATCCGCTCGTACTGAAAGAGCTTCTAAGCGTGATGCGCTTGTGGCTGGAAACCGGAATCGATGGTTTCCGACTGGACGCAATCCCCTATCTGGTCGAGCGCGAGGGGACAATCAACGAGAACCTGCCAGAGACGCATGGAATCCTGAAGAAGATCCGTGCAGCGCTCGATTCCACTCACCCTGGCAAGATGCTGCTTGCCGAGGCCAATCAATGGCCAGAGGATACCAGCGACTATTTCGGCAACGGCGATGAATGCCACATGGCATTCCACTTCCCCTTGATGCCGCGCATGTATATGGCAATCGCCAAGGAAGATCGGTTTCCAATCACCGATATTATGCGTCAGACGCCCGAAATCCCGGAGAGTTGCCAATGGGCGATCTTCCTGAGAAATCATGACGAGCTGACACTCGAGATGGTCACTGACGACGAACGGGACTATCTTTGGAACATCTACGCCGCTGATCGCCGCGCGCGCATCAACCTCGGAATCAGGCGACGTCTTGCGCCGCTGATGGAGCGCGACCGCCGCCGCGTCGAGCTGATGAACGCGCTTCTGCTTTCGATGCCCGGTACTCCCGTGATCTACTACGGCGACGAGATAGGCATGGGCGACAATATCTATCTAGGCGACCGCGATGGCGTGCGAACGCCGATGCAATGGTCTCCGGACCGCAATGGCGGCTTCTCGAAGGCAAACCCCGCGCGCCTCGTTCTGCCGCCCATCATGGATCCGCTTTACGGCTATGAAGCGGTTAATGTCGAAGCGCAGGGGGCCGATGCCCATTCGTTGCTCAACTGGACACGGCATATGCTGGCCTTGCGCAACAAGCATACTGCATTTGGGCGCGGTTCCTTACGGTTCCTGTCGCCCGGCAACAGGAAAATCCTTGCTTATCTTAGGGAATACCAAGGCGAAACGATCCTTTGCGTCGCCAACCTGTCGCGCCTGCCGCAAGCCGTCGAGCTGGATCTTGCCCATTTTGCCGGTTACATCCCGATTGAGCTGACGGGCATGTCTCCTTTCCCGCCGATCGGTCAACTCACTTATCTGCTCACGCTGCCCCCTTATGGTTTCTTCTGGTTCCAGCTCAGCCAGGAGACTGATGGCCCCGCATGGCGCGCCGATCCTCCCGAGCAGATGCAGGACATGGTGACCATGGTCGTGCGTCGCGACCTGCAGGAACTGCTCGATGAGCCCCGGCTTTCAGGTACGCTTTCGAGCGAGGTGCTGCCGGCCTATCTCGGCAAGCGGCGCTGGTTCGCCGCCAAGGGCGAGAGGTTAAGGCGTGCGTCCCTGATTTCCGCCATGCCGTTTCCATTCGCCGGCAACATCTTGTTTGCAGAACTGGAAGCGGAACTGGAAGCTCGCAATGAGACATACCTGCTGCCGCTTGCCGTATCGTGGGATGACAGCCAGCCCAGTGCTCTTGCCCAGCAGCTTGCCCTTGCCCGTCTCCGTCAGGGCCGTCGCGTCGGCTTCCTGACTGACGGATTTGCGATGGAAGGTCTTGCACGCGGCGTCATACGAGGCCTCTGTGACCGTGCCGTCATTGCCGGTCGCGCTGGCAAGCTCGAGTTCTTAGGGACCGCGCAGCTCGACTGCATGAGCGTCGATGATGACATACAAGTGCACTGGCTCTCTGCCGAGCAATCCAACAGCTCGCTGATCGTCGGCGATATGGCGATGGTAAAACTCATCCGCCATATCTTCCCCGGTGTCCATCCGGAAGTGGAGATGACGCGCCGGCTGACCAGCGTCGGATATGCCAATACCGCGCACCTGCTCGGCGAAGTCGTTCATATCACACCCGATGGCAGCCGATACACGCTGATTATCGTGCAAAGAGCCATTCGCAATCAGGGCGATGCGTGGAATTGGATGCTGGCCAATCTGCGTCGCTCGACCGACGAGGTCGTGGTGACCGGCGTTGACGGCAAGGCGGCCGACGAGCATTTCAAGCCGCTCGTCGCGTTCGCTGCGACCGTTGGCAAGCGGCTCGGCGAATTGCATGCGGCGTTGGCGCGGCCGACCGAAGACGAAGCCTTCAAGCCCGTCCGCATCACCGATGAGGACGCCGCTCGCTGGGCAAACGCTGTAAGGGAGCAAATTCGCGGCAGCCTCGCCATGCTTAAGGCAAGCGGCGACAGTCTTGCGCCGGCGCTGGCGCAACAGATCGGCTTTCTCGTCCAGCAGCGCGAGGATCTCTTGAATGCTGTTGACGATCTCGCCAGGGCTGCGGTCGGTACGCTGATGATCCGAAATCACGGCGATTTCCACCTCGGCCAGGTCCTGGTTGCGGAAGGGGATGCCTACATCATCGATTTTGAGGGCGAGCCCGCACGCGATCTTGCCGAACGCCGCGCAAAGACCAATCCCCTGCGAGATGTCGCGGGCCTCCTGAGGTCGTTTAGCTATTTGGCGGCATCCGCCGATCTTGACCTGGAACGGGTAAGCGAGGTGGAAGACCAAAGACACAGCGCACTCGTTAGGCGCTTCGTCGACTTGGCCGAGCAGGCGTTCCTCGGTGCTTATTTCGGAGTGATCGAAGACGTGCGCGAACTCAACATTCCGACCAATTCGCGCAGTCGCATCCTCGATCTGTTCCTGCTCGAGAAAGCCGCTTACGAGATCGCCTATGAAGCGCGCAACCGACCCAACTGGCTGGCCCTGCCGCTTGGCGGTTTCTCGGCCATCGCATCGAGACTGCTGGAGAAAGTCGCATGAGATACGAGCGCACAGACTTGATGATAGGCACTGTCCAGGAGGGCCTTCAGGCTCTCGTCGAAGGCCTTCACGGTGATCCATTCTCGATCCTTGGACGCCACCAGTATGGCGATCTTACCGTCGTAAGAGCCTTGTTGCCCGGGGCAGCATCCGTCGACGTGGTCGAGGCTGACACCGGCCGCGTGCTGACGAGACTGGAGACGATTCATGAAGGTGGCCTCTTTGCCGGGGCAATCGGTAGCACGACGAATTACCTCTTTCGCATCAACTGGCCGGATGCCGTACAGGAGACGGAGGATCCTTATTTTTTTGGATTGCTGCTCGGTGAGCTTGACCTGCATCTAATTTCTCAGGGCACCCACTATGATCTCGGCCGCACGCTCGGGGCCATTCCGATGGAGATCGATGGCATACAGGGCGTGCGATTTTGTCTGTGGGCACCCAATGCGCGGCGGGTTTCCGTGGTTGGCGACTTTAACAGTTGGGATGGTCGCCGGCATCCGATGCGACTGCGTCCTTCAGCCGGCGTATGGGAACTCTTCATCCCGCGCCTGACGCATGGAGAACGCTACAAGTTCGAACTCATTGATGCCAACGGCAATCTCATGCCACAAAAGGCCGACCCGGTTGCCCGTGCCAGCGAGGCTGCACCTTCTACGGCTTCGATCGTCGCGCCCTCAAAACCCTTCCGCTGGAGCGATGAAGACTGGATGCGTGCTCACCGCGCCGAGCGCGCACTCGAAGGCGCAATTTCAGTTTACGAGGTGCATCTTGGCTCCTGGCTTCGGATTGCCGAGGAGGCAAACCGGTCCCTCGACTGGGTCGAATTCAGCCAGAGGCTGGTTCCCTATGTCCAAGATCTCGGCTTTACGCATATCGAACTGTTGCCGATCATGGAACATCCGTTCGGCGGCTCCTGGGGCTACCAGCCACTTGGCCTTTTTGCCCCGACCGGCCGTTACGGCCTTCCGGATGACTTCGCCTATTTCGTCGACCGCTGCCATGCTGCCGGCATTGGCGTCATTCTCGATTGGGTGCCGGCACATTTTCCAACCGATGTCTGGGGGCTTGCCCGCTTCGATGGCACCGCGCTTTACGAGCACGAAGACCCGCGCGAGGGCTTCCACAAGGACTGGAACACTCTGATCTACAATCTCGGGCGCAACGAGGTGAAAGGGTTCCTGATCGCGAGTGCCCTTGAATGGCTGGAACACTATCACGTCGACGGTCTGCGCGTCGATGCGGTCGCCTCAATGCTTTACCGCGACTACAGCCGCAACGAGGGCGAATGGATCCCCAACGCATATGGCGGACGCGAGAATCTTGAGGCGGTGGAATTCTTCAAGCACCTGAATAGCATCATCCATCATCGGTGCCCGCATGCCTTTACGGCTGCCGAAGAGTCGACCGCCTGGCCAGGGGTCACGACGCGGCCCGAGGACGGTGGCCTCGGCTTTGATTTCAAGTGGAACATGGGCTGGATGCACGACACCCTGCATTACATGCAGGAAGATCCAGTTCACCGCAAATACCATCATGCGGCGATGACGTTCGGCATGATCTATGCCTATTCCGAACACTTCATGCTGCCGCTTTCCCATGACGAGGTTGTGCACGGCAAGGGTTCGCTTTTCGCAAAGATGCCCGGCGATCACTGGCAGCGGCTTGCAAATCTGCGCGCCTATTACGGCTTCATGTGGGGACATCCAGGCAAGAAACTCATTTTCATGGGTTGCGAGCTTGCCCAGGAGAGTGAATGGGACCACGATGGTTCCGTTCATTGGGACCTGCTCGACAGTCCCGCTCATGCAGGTATTCAGCGGTTGATCCGTGACCTCAACAGGCTCTATGCGCAAGAGCCGGCGCTACAGTTCAGCGACCTTCATGCCGCTGGCTTCGAATGGGCAGTCGCAGACGACGCGGAAAACTCCGTCTACGGCATGCTTCGCAGTTCGCCCGACCGCTCGTCGCTGATGCTGATTATGTCCAATCTCACCCCTGTTCCGCGCTACGGTTACCGGGTCGGTGTGCCCACGGAGGGCCGCTGGCAGGCGGTACTCAATACCGACGCGGCGATCTACGGGGGGGCCAATCTTGGCCAGACTGAGGTCTGGGCAGAACGCCAGCCAAGTAACGGCAAGGAGTATTCCGTCCTTCTGACACTGCCGCCGCTCGCAACGGTCTTCTTAAGGCACAAGGAGTAACGCTCTTCCATCTGCGCTGGGGTGGTGCCGGACGCCCAGGCGCGTCCGGCACCTGGTCGTGCTTTCAGGGAATACTGCGGCGAAGCCGATTTACCGCGATGGTATGCGGCGCTTTTGTCAGACAAGAAGCGGCCAGACGCTTGGCTTCCGAAGGCTTCTCAGCGCGACTGGGAAGGCGAGCCTTTGCGCAAGAGTTTCTCGACGTGACTGAAAGGCAGAGGTTTTCCGAAGAAATATCCCTGAATTTCGGTGCAGCCGTGCTCCCTCACTTGATCGAGCTGGTCGGTCGTTTCGACGCCTTCGGCAGTGGTCGTGATACCGAGGCTGGATCCCAGATCGACCACCGCCTTCACGATGGCGGCGCAATCCTTGGAATCTCCAAGTTCACGGATGAATGATTGATCGATCTTGATCTTGTCAAACGGAAAAAGCCTCAGATAGCTCAAGGAGGAATATCCGGTACCGAAGTCGTCCATCGCGATCCGCACTCCAAGTCCCTTGATGTGGTGCAGGGTTGCCAGGGCCGTCTTGCTGTCAGTGAGGAGGACGGATTCGGTGATTTCGAGTTCAAGCTGAAAAGCCGACAGACCGGAATCAGCAAGGGCAGATATAACCGTATGGGTAAGCGAGGGGCTTCTGAACTGGACTGGGGAAAGGTTCACCGCAACCCTTACATGCCCCGGCCAGCTTGCGGCATCTTTGCAGGCCTGGCGCAACACCCATTCCCCGAGTGGCACGATCAAGCCGGTTTCTTCCGCCAGCGGGATGAATTCAGCCGGTGAAACCAGGCCCCGCTCGGGATGGTGCCAACGCAAGAGCGCTTCGAAGCCGACAACCTCTTCGGTTCCTGCATTGACCTGCGGCTGATAGTAGATTTCGAACTGGCTCCCTGCGATAGCCTGCCGAAGGTCGACTTCGAGTTTGCGCCGCTTCTGGATGCCGGCATCCATTGCAGGCTCGAAGAAGCAATAGGTGCCTCTGCCATCCGTTTTTGCTTTGTAGAGAGCGGTGTCGGCATTCTTCAGCACACCATCTGCCGTGTCGCCGTCGTCAGGAGCTATCGCAATGCCGATGCTTACCCCGATTTGAACAGGCTGCCCCTCGACGACAAACGTTTCGCCGATAGCATTGACAAGTCTTTGTGCAAGTGCCGCGGCGCGTTCCTTCGTTTGGACCTCCTCCTGAAAGACGACGAATTCGTCGCCGCCCAGCCGAGCAATGCTATCGCCCTCACCCAGGCATGTCTTCAGCCTGTCGGTTACGGCCTTCAGCAGGAGGTCGCCGACGGCGTGCCCCAATGTATCATTCGCACGTTTGAAGTGGTCCAGATCCAGGCATAACAGCGCGCAGCGCTTGCCCCCGTTACCAAGGGCCAATTCCTTTTCAAGCTTCTCACGTAAAAGCGTGCGATTGGGCAGGCCAGTCAGCGGGTCGTGACCAGCCATGTGTTTGATCTGTTCTTCGGCGCGCACGGATTCGGTGACGTCTTCATGGGTTGCGACGTAGCCGCCGTTTTCCATCGGGTTATGTGTGATCTTTATCACCCTGCCATCCATCAAGACGATATTCTCACTGGCGGCGGAACCCTTTAGCGCGGCTTCGACGACAACATCGAAATACGCCTCCTGCTGAACCGGCGCGTTTCCAGCTGTTTGCCGATAGTCGAGGATTTGCCAAAGAGGCGTCCCCGGCCGTGTCAACGTTTCGGGCAGGTCGTACAAGCGACAATAGCCTGCGTTGCACAGCAACAGGTTCTTGTCAGCATCGAACATGCACAGACCGTGCGGCATGTTTGCCAGTGCCGCATCGAAGCGGCGGTTCTGATCGGCCATATCCTTTCTTATGCTGGCCAGCGCCGAAATATCATCGCAGCTGATCAACCATCCGCCGTCGTCCACCGGCGTGGAGGTCAGCGAGACGATCCTCTCACCGACTGAGATCTCTTGATAGAACAAGGTTGAACATGTGAGGAGATGCGTGAGCCAGCTCTCTTGACTGTCGTCAGATTGCTGCGTCCGGCCAAGGATCGGAATCTGAGCAGCCATCCTTGTCGCACTGACGCCGACTTCAATAGCCCCTTTGGGGGCCTGCAACAGTTTCCCTATCCGATCGTTGAAAATCACAACCCGTAAGTCTGCATCCAGCAGCGCGACACCCTGCTGCATAATCTCCAGAATACGGAAGGAACTAAGCATAATCTACCTTTGCAACAGCCGACATAAAACGCAACCGTAAAGTGCGCCGGATGCAATCACAATGCCTTTTTTTCAAAATTGCTCAACCAGGTCGTGTCGGCGATCGCTTCTGCGCGTGCAAACAAGCCGACACTTCCGGCATGATTGCCGTCGTGCTTCGCTCCGCAAGTGCTTATATAAGGGCCAGGTTCTGCCATTGAGAGAAACAGCGAGCTAGAGACTGACGGAGATGCTGCGAGCCTTAACGGTTCGATGCCGTCTGAACGGAGCAAAGGGTGCGGTCGAGACCGCCGCAATGCTCAGACCGCGTAGCGGTGGCGCATTGTTGCACAAGGTGCACCCAGAATTCTTGAAAACGGGTTCGTTCTGACTCCGGCGAGCGCACGACGCACCTATATCTATTAGGAGCCACGCAATGCGTTAAGCGAAGAGGAAGAACTTGAACGAGATCCACATCACCAAGCGAGAGAGGGAAATCCTGACGCTCATGTGCGACGGAAAGAGCGCGCAGGAGATTGCGATCATCCTCGGGTGCTCGGTGCATACCGTGCGAACGCATATCGAAGCGCTGAAGGATACATTTGCAGTCTACAAGGACACAGCTCTGGTGGCCGCGGCGCTAAGGACAGGCGTGATTGAATGATGAAAGTGTCACGCCTGTTCTGCAACGTGCACAGGGAAATGGCCGGCGCGGCGCGGCAGTTCGCCTGTTCCGGCTGCCGTTTGAGGGCGGCGCCATTCCTTCAGTTTGCCCGTAAACGCATTTTTTCATTTTGATGCAGGCGAAGACCCGGTATTGCATTGTCGATCGTATCGGGAATGGCTTGATTTGAAAACAGGACGGCGGCTTTCGGTATCTGGCGCATCGAGGGGGCGGGATCGCAACGATGATCGTCCAGGCATCAGCCCGGTCGACATTGCAGATCACAATTCCCGCACGGCCATGGGGCTCCTGCGCCGCTTTGGGCCGCTTACCCGCCAGGAGCTTTCCAGGCATCTTGGGCTCACGGAGCCGGCTATAACGGGGATTATGCGCCGCCTGGCCGATGCGGGTCTGGTCAGCGGGAAAAAGCGTCCCACAACTGCGCACTACACGGCGCTCGAGTTCTCGTTGCGAGCCGACGCCGCATATTCCTTGGGAATCCGCCTCGGTGCGCATGGCGGCGAAGCTGTCGTCATGGATCTTGCCGGTAGGATCCTTCAACAGCACGCCTTCACAAAACCCGAAGAAATCAAGAAGGCTGTTTTGCACATCCGGCATGCCGCTGGCCTCTCTGGCAGACTGCTGGGATGCGGCATCGCTCTCTCGGCCGGGTTGGCACTCGATCGGAAAGCCATTGAGGATAGCCTTGAATTGGACGTTGGCCCGCTCTTTTTTCTGGATGACACCGAGGCGGCGGTCAATGCCGAGCGTATGTTGGGCATAGGCGACCACGAAGGCGGTCTGGTGATCGTCATCGTCGACGAGACTGTGCGCGCCGGGCTTTTGATCGGCGGGCGGCCGTTTCGAGGTGTTCACGGATTGGCGGGCCAGATCGGCGACATGCGCTCGGGTGTTGATGGCGCGAGCCTGAACGAAGTCGCGACGTTGCCCTCGCTCAAAGAGTACCTTGCAGCCCACCCGGGCGAAACGGATGGCTGGGTGGCGATTGCTGCGCGCCATCTTCATGAGGCGGTCCTGGCGATTTCAGGATTTATCGCTCCGGGCGCCATCCTCATCGGTGGTGCTCTGCCCGACGATGTTTTCGAGGCAATCATTGCGCGCCTGTCGCGCGAACGGGACGACAAAATTCGCGATCTCGTGATCGCGCCTTGGATACCCTCCGTGCGGCGTGCGTCCTTTCCGTGGGCAGGGGTCGCCGTCGGCGCGGCATTACGGCCGTTTTCCGACACACTTTTGCCCGCTGACCGTCCATGATCTTTCGGGCGTGGCTTGGCGCGCCCTGCCAACCGTCACGCAACCGTGACCGGGTCCTGGGACTGTCGGCTGCTGATTGGATTTCGAAACCTCTGACCCGGTTCGGCGGATGGCAACCCCAGACGATGGGCAAGCGGGATTGCGGCAGCACCGAGAGCCGCGGCATCTTCCGAGCCGGCCGCCCGGTGAAGGGACGGCGCTCGTGCGCCAAGCCGGGTAATCTCCTCGTGGACGTAGACAAGCAGTTCATCGATTAGACGGACAGGAAAGCGGCCACCGATGAGAACGCCTTCCGGATCAACGATCATGCCGATATCGACAATTGCTTGGGCAAGCTTGACGCTGATCTTTCGCAGCCAGCTGCTGACGCGGCTGCGTCCCGCATTGTCGAGGTTGAGAAGATCTCCCGGGGTTGTCGCTTTGATGCCGTTGCGCTCAAGATAGTCAAACAGGATAAACAGCGAGAACATTTCGCCCAGCGGCTGGGTGCTTCCTGCAAACGGGCCATCATCAAAGACGACCGGCAGCCAGCCAATTTCTCCGCCGATTCCGCTGGCGCCTTTATGACGGACCCCATCTATGACGAGGCTGCCGCCGAGACAGGCATTGGCGAGGATGTAAAAGAAACTGCCGATTTCCGTGCCGAGACCATACTCGATTTCACCGAGTGCAGCAGCGTTGGCGTCATTGTCGATGAACACCGGATGATCGGAAATTGCCTCCAGCGCACCGCGCACGTCATAGCCAACCCATTGCCGGTATTCTGATGGAAAGCCGACGACTTTAACCTCTCCGAGCCAGTCAGGAATAGCAAGGCCAATCCCCGCCAGACGAGCTTCTTCGATGACCCTGCGGCGTCGGAAGGAGGATAGCGCGTCTGCCATCAAGCCCGCGAAGTCGTCCGGTAGCAGAAAGCGCCTTTCGTGATGGATGCGTCCGCGCACCGTGCCGGCTGCATCCACAGCGACGATCGTCAGGTGATCGCGATCGATATTCGCGCCGACCGAAAACACGCCTTCGGGATCGATCTCCAGCTCGATGGCAGGTTGTCCGCGCAGGCCGTGCCTGCGGCGCGCCTCCATAACGAGACCTTCATCGAGCAATCGATCCACGATGCGGGTGACGGCTTGTTTCGTCAGCCGCGATTGGTGGGCAAGCTCCGTGCGCGAGATCGGGGCGCCGCGATGAATTGCGGCGAGAATCATGGCCCGATTGGCCGCCGCAGCCTGCTCCGTATTCGAGCCCGACAGTATCAATCCCGGTATCCCTTCGCCGTGACCTAATCTCAACGCAAACTAGGCGATTGTAGTGGATGCGAAAAGCGCCCCAAGAGCGCTGTTGCATCGAGCCGTATCGCATCAAGTCCTGGCTATTCGCCAGCTCTTGACCTCAAAGGGGCGCAAACCGGCATTCGGCACCTCCATCGGCTCTTCGAGGATACTGACGACGCCCATGTTCTGCCAGCGCGGCGGAAGGCGTAACTCAAAATTCCCGCGCCGCCCGGCAGGCTCGTACACGCGCACGATGAGGCCATCGCCGTCCTCCGAGGGCTTGACGGCGGAAAGTGCCGCATCAATCCCGACGGCGGCAAGCGGCTGCCATCTGCCCGTTGCGCGATCTGTGACGGCGACGGCCAACAGCGGTTGGTTTAGATCTTCGGCCTCCTCCCTCACACCCCCTTCGTACCACGTGCCCTCATGTGGCATCAGTGAATAGGTGAAAGTCTGGATGCCTTCGTCGGCAAGCGGATCGGGATAGACCGGCGCGCGCAGGAGGGAGAGGCCCAGGACATTGCCGCGCACGCTGTGGCCATACTTTGCGTCATTGAGGATGGCAACGCCAAAACCAGGCTCCGAAAGATCGGCAAAGCGGTGGGCAGGTGCTTCGAACATCGCAGCGTCCCAGGACGTGTTCGAATGGGTCGGACGTTCCACGACCCCGTAGGCGCATTCGCAGGTCGCCCTCGCGTGACGCACGGCAACGCCCGTGAGCGTGCGAAGGAAGACACGTCGGTCATGCCAGTCGAGTTCTGTCTGTATGTCCAGCCGCCGCGCGTTGGCACCAAGCGACAGAACCTGCGTGACGCGCGAGTGGCGCCAGGTTCGAACGATCTTGATCGCCGCCCGGTGGGGACCGTTCTCAATCAGTTCAAGGCTGTCGAGATGAGTGATCTCTTCGCCACGAGCCGCGTAGTCTTCTTCGACATCCCAGGCGTCCCAATTGCGCGGCTTGTCGGCAGGATAGACGAAAAGCCGATTGCCGCAGCCCTCAAGCGCCTCACGGCCTGTTGGCTTGTGCAAAATGCTGGCGATCGAGCCGTCGTTGGCAAGCCTCACTTTCAGGACAGCGTTTTCCAGATAGTCGCGCCCAACCGAAAGGCCGGTCTTTGGCTGGAGAGCTTCGGTCGCCAGAACAGCAATCCCAAGCGGCGCGATCTGTCCCTCGGCCGAGATTGTGCTGCCGTCTGATAGCGTCAAGCGGATGGGACGCTCAGACAGCGACGGATTGACCACCAGAACATTGTTGCCTTCTCCAACCGGCAGTTGCGCGGCTATCGATTCCATCGCCGCCATTTGAGTTGAGCGCGCCTCTGCCACGACTGCGTCGAGTTCGTTGGCGGCATCGACATAGACCTCGGCAATCGAGGAGCCGGGCAGGATGTCATGAAACTCGTTCTTTAAGACGACACGCCATGGGCGCTCCATTGATGCCGGCTGCTCGCCCCCCAGAAGATAAGCAAGGCCGGCCAGCGTCTCGGCGGTAACCAGACTGCGCTCTGCTTTTCGGTGCAGCCGCTTAACGGCGCTCTGACTTGTGAGCGTTGCGCGGTGCAGTTCGAGATAGATTTCGCCTTGCCAGACTGTCAGGTCCTTCCTGGCTGCCGTGTCATGCGCATCCTTGAAGAAGTCGTGGACCCTTGTCCAGCGTGCTTGCGGCAAAGCCGGGAAGAAGCGCAGTTGCTCTTCCCGCATAATCATTTCCGGCGTCACGCCGCCGCCGCCATCGCCATAGCCCACAGCAAGCAGCGTGGTTTCGTGCTTGTCCTTCTGGCGGAAGTTCTTCCAGGTCGGCACGAAACAATCCGGGCGCACGAAGCCATTGTAGCCCTGCATCGGATTGTCGAATGTGTGGGCAAGGACCCTGCTGCCATCGAGCCCTTCCCACCAGAAGAGGTCGGCCGGGAACTGATTGGTTTCCGACCAGTTGACCTTGATCGTGAAGAAGCTGTTCATGCCGCCTTGACGCAGGAGCTGGGGCAGGGCGCCGGAAAAACCGAAGCAATCGGGAAGCCAGCAGACGGTATGGCGAATCCCGAAGGTCTTTTCGAAATAGCGCTGGCCATAAAGGATCTGCCTGCTGAGGCTCTCGCCGGTCGGCATGTTGGTGTCGGGTTCGACCCACATGCCACCAAGCGTTTCCCATTGGCCTGCCTTTGCCCGCTCGATGATGCGCGCCAGCAAGCCTGGATCGTCTTCGGCAATCTGCGCATAGTAGTGGGCTGTGGACTGATTAAAGCGGAAATCGGACGATTGCTCCATGAGCGACAACGCCGTGTGGAATGTACGGCGCATCTTCCGCCGGGTTTCGCTGTAAGGCCAAAGCCATGCAAGATCGATATGCGCATGCCCGGTCAGTGCGATTGCGCCTTGCGGCGGAAAACGCTCGCGCAGTTGCTTGAGCTGTCCAACAAGTGTTTCGTAGGCTTCGAGCACGCTGGCCCGCTGGCTCTGATTAAGACCTTCAGGTGAAACCTCAAGTGGCGGCAACTGCCAGATCTTCTGCTGGACCGGCGAGGGCGCCGTACGCGCGACATAGGCGGCGGTGGCCGACGGCCAGTCGAGGCCGCGCATGGCGTGTTCGGCGACATCCAGGAGATGCGGAATGACCTCGTGGCCGTCGAGGATTTCGGCCGCCTCGGTGATCTGCCGCAAGAGCAGCCAGAGCCTGTCAACGGCAGTGTCCAGCCAGATGACTGCACCACGTTCCAACCTCGGGTGCCGCACGGGTTCTCCAAAGGGCAGGCGCGCGACAGTTTCGGAAGAGATGCGGATGCTGCGCGAAGGGACAAGGAATTCCCGGTGATAGGGATCGAGGCCGAGCCGTGTCTCATTGCCCGTCTCGTCGGCGATCGTGATCAGGCTTTCGCCGCCAAGGTCAAGCACGAGCCGAGCGTCGTCAAGGGGCCAATGGCCGGGCAAGGTGATTGCGCCGGAAAAGCGCACCGTGCCGTTTTTGCGTGGCCATGAGTCGCCGATTGCGATCGGCTCTCCTTCAAAGGTCCAGCCGTCTATCTCAATTGTTTCGCGCGAACGCCAGTATTCCAGCTCTGCGATACGGACGCGAATGCGGTCGAGGCGTTGGGTCAGAGTAAGCGTCATGATGAGATCCTGAGATGTGAATGCAATGTCAGCCCTTGACGGCGCCCTCCGTCATGGCGCCGAGGATGAGCCGCTGGAGGGCGAGAAAGGCAACAATGGCTGGAACGACCGATACAAGGCAGGCCGCCGCCAGCAACTGGAGGGAGGAGTCGTTTTGTGTTCCGGCATACTGGAATATCCCGACGCCAATGGGCATGAGCGATTCCTTGCTGATGAGAAGAAATGGGACGAGAAACTGCGACCAGCCGGCGATGACCGAGATGATGAAGGCTGAGGCGATGCCTGGTGCCGACAAGGGAAGGATGATGCGCCAAAAGACGCTAAAATGACCGCAGCCGTCAATGACGGCAGCTTCGTCGAGGCTCTTCGGAATGCCGTCGATTGAGCCCTTCAATATCCACGTCACCATTGGTACCGCGAGTGCAATATAAACCATCGTTGCACCGAAATGGCTGTCGGTAAGGTGAAGTGCTGCCATATAGCGGTAGAGCGGCACCATGATCACAAGCGGTGAAATCATCTGAAAGGCGAGCAGGACCATCATCCAAGCTCCCTTGCCGCGAAACGGAAATCGGGAGAAGGCATAAGCTGCAGGCAGCGCCACGATCAGGCAGCCGATTGCGCTGCACGAGGACAGGATCAACCCATTCCAAAGATATCCTGCAAACTTGTCGGAGGATAAGATGGCACCGAAATTTTCCAAAGTTGGCGCTTTGGGGATGAGACGGCTCACGCCCAGAAAGATTTCCTTGCGCGTTCTTAGCGCAAGCGACAGCGGCCAAAGCAACGGCCAGGCGAAGAAAAGAAACGTTATAGCAAGGAACAGATAGCTTAGCGCATCGCCAATGCGATCTTGTCTGAGAGGCCTCAAGTCGGTTCTCCTCTTGGCAGAAAACGGGCATAGACGAGTGCAAGGCCAAGGCTGATTGTAAGCATCAGGATCGACAAGACCGCGCCGGCTGCAAGGTCGTAATTTCGGAACACGACATTGAAGGTGTATAGCGAGAGAACCTCGGTCGCGCGGCCGGGGCCGCCGCCGGTGAGCGAAATGATTGCGTCAAACGTGTTCAGGGTCTGGATCGTGATGAGGATCATGTTGACGAGGATAGCGGTCCGCAGCTGGGGTAGAGTGATATAGATCAGCCGTTGCCACGGATTTGCGCCGTCGACTTCGGCAGCCTCGTAAAGAACAGGATCGATGGCCTTGCTCGCCGCATACATCACAACCATCGAGAACGCCGTGCCGCGCCAGACATTGGAAATTACGACCGACCACATGACCATGTGCGGATCCGACAACCACTGCACAGCCGGAACGCCGATCAGGCGCAAGAGACTGTTCAATCCGCCAAACGGCGCTTCGTTGAAAAGCATTTTCCAGATGATGCCGCCGGCAATGCCCGGAACAACCCAGGCGACGAGGGCTGTTGTTCGCACGATCGTCGAGCCGAAGAGCCGGCGCTTTTCGCTGTGCAAAACAATCAAGGCGATGAAAAGCCCGAAGAATTGCTGCACAACGACGCTCGACGCGGTGAAGACGAATGTCACCCACAGGATTTGCAAGAGCTCGGGCTTTGACAATGTGGTGACGATCGTCTGCAGCGTATATTCTTCGTCCGTGCCAAGCAGCGAGACGTTGGTGAACGCAAAACGAAAGACGTCAAGCAAGGGGTAAAGATAAAAGACGCCAAGGACAAGAATGAGCGGCATAAGCCAAGGCAGCGGGGAGGGACTATGGCGTCCGGCGGCTTTCCTGCCGATCCTCTGGGGGCCTCTGGCGGCAATGCTTGCATCCATCATCGGTCCGATCCGGCCATTTCATCGTTAGGCAGCGGTTGCACGGGCTTCCTGGCGGCACGAGGCGTTCCGGCCCGCGCCGCCAGGTGGTGTTCAGCTGCGTTTGAAGGCGCTAAGCGAAGCGCCGAATGCCTCGTCCACGGCGGCCTCGGTTGGCTGGACGCCCGTCAGCACCTTGCCCATCATGATCTGAATCTGATTTGAGATTTCAGGATAGACGGGTGCGCCGGGCCTTGCCTGCCCGAACTTCAGCGCTGCCGCAAAGGTCTTGTTGGCGTCTGAGGAAAACACCTCGTATTTGTCATAGAGATCGGCGCGGGTCGGAAGCTGTTCCTGCAGCGCATTGGCAGGTCCCATATAGATATCGCGGGCAAGTTCTGCGCAGAGCTTCACCTTTTCAGTGTCCTTGCTGAAAGCCGCCACCGTCCAGCCGCCCGTGCCCGTTGAGCGCTGGTCCGCTGCCGGGCCAGGAAGCGGGGAAAAAGCCCATTTCGCGAATTCATCGGCATCAAGCGCTGTTTTGAGCTGCGCGTATTGCCAGTTGCCACCGACGAATAGCGCCGTCGTGCCGGCCGCAGCCGCTGCATTGAAGTCGTCATAGTTGCCGATTGTCGCCACGCGTTTCGGAGCGGCTCCGGACTCAACGAGATCGCGGTAATAGTTGACGGCTTTGATGAACTTGTCGCGATTTTCGCCCTCGCCAAAGATCGGCTTGCCATCGTCATCCACCAATTTGCCGCCTTGGGCCCAGAAATTGGCGAGCCAGTCGAATGTTGTTCCTTCATAGCGGCCGCCGTTGAACAGAACGCCTTCCATTCCCTGCTCGACCGAGGAAAGGGCCGCCTTCTTCAAGTCGTCCCAGGTCTGTGGCGCATCAGGAACAATTTCCTTGTTGCGGTAAAGGACACGAAGGTCCGTCGACCACCACCATGCGTAGATGTTGCCGTCCGAGCCGGTTATGCCTTCGCGGATAAAGGGGAAGAGCTGGTCAATTTCCTCTTTGGTGAAGTAAGGTGAGAAGGACTGCAAGACGCCGGCTTTCTTGAAGAGCGGCAACACGAAGGAATCGACGGCTGCACAATCGGGGGCCGATCCCGATTTGGCCTGCTCGAGCATGCGCGCTTGTTCCTGTCCGATATCCCCCGACATCATCTGCAACTCGATCTGCCAGTCGGAATGCTTGCCGATGAAGTCGTTGAACAGCTTGCTGTAGCCTTGGGCGTAAGCCGGCTCGTTGTTGCGCGGACCATCCGTGGTCATCCGGAAAATTAGCTTGTTGGGTGCGTCGGACTTGCCGACGATGTCGCCCGTGATGGCCTCTTGTGCCGGGCTGTCATGCGGCGCGGCTAAGAAAGTGGTCGCCGCCAGTGCAAGAATGAGTGCTGTATTCCTCACGAGTATCTCCTCCCGGGTCAGGATCCGATTTGAGCCGCTGCCTCCAACAACGCTCCGATCCGCGAAAATAGATTAAGTCACATTCATTTGGTGTCAAGGTTCGATCGGGCTGGAAATATTGATCAAAAAAATATCGCTTCTGTCGGCTCCCCCGGACTGAAAAAAGGCTCTGGCTCCAATGTCTTTACGAGCAAGCAGGCAATACGGAAATTCCCTGTGTCATTTCCGGCGGCGACGCGCTGAGATCTCAGCCTGGACCCGATCATGTCGATCGATGTCTGGCGTTGCCGATGCTTGCATACATGCCCGTGGTTCGAAACTCTGTGGGCGTGATGCCGTAAACGCGGCGGAAGACCTTGGAAAAATAGTTGGAATCTTCGAAGCCGCACATGATCGAGACCTCCTTGACCGGCAGGAAGTCGGCCTTCGTCAAAAGTTTTGCCGCACGCTGCAGCCTTTGCTGCAGCACATATTCGGCAGGCGGCATGCCTTCGCTTTCCGCGAAGCTGCGGGAAAAATGCGCGCGGCTGAGGCCGACGATGCCCGCAAGTTCGCTCACCGGCAATGGCTGGTCGAGATTGGCGTGGATATGATCGATCACCGGCTGCATGGCGCTGAGGTCTGCCGCAAAAGCCGGAGAACCGAAGACGTCGTCATAAAGCGCCATGGCCGCCTCATAAGCGATCGCCGACGCTGCTCCGGGCGTTGAAGCACCCTTGACAAGGCGAAGGCTGCAGTCGGCGAGATGATCAATGGTCGATGGCTTGAGCCTTAGAACCGGACCGGCCAGCCCAAGTACCATCTTGTGGATTCTCAGCGTCTCCTCACCGTGCATCGATATCCAGAAATATTCCCAACGGTCGCCCTTTTCGAGCCAGTAGCGGTGATTGTGTGGCACGAGAACCAAAAGCGTATCGCCGCTTTGGAGCCTGTAATTGCGGTTCTGGTAGCGTAGGCGGCCCGTGCCGCTGATTGTGTGCTGCAGCACGGTAAAGGGGGTCTGGCCGCGCCGCCTGCCGTCCCAGTCGTAGACTTCGTTTTCCCGCACCTCATAGCCAGCACTCGTCGGCATGGCGTGCAGGCGCTGGCGCCCACGCGGCAGGGAGATTGTCCTCATGGACTGGCCGTTGGCGATCAAATCCCGCAGCACAAAATTACCCTCGAAAGCATAATCCTTCTCTGGCCACCTCCGCGAATATCCGCATAATCCCCCTTCATTAGAGGAAGAGATTGCGGTCGAGAGAACGGCCGGGAGGAAATATAGGCGTTATTTATGCTTTTTCGGACTGCATGCGCCGGCATGTGGTCTTTCCTCTCCTGCCCGTCCTTTACCTAGCATCTGATCAGGTTGAGGTGAAGATTATGAGTTTCAAAATCGCTATCATCGGGGCAGGCAGCGTCGGCTTCACCAAGAAGCTGTTTACGGACATCTTGTGCGTTCCCGAGTTCAAGGATGCCGAATTCGCGCTGACGGATCTCAGTGAACATAACCTTCAGATGATCAAGGCGATCCTCGACAAGATCGTTCAATCGAACAAGCTGCCGACCAGGGTCACGGCGACGACCGACCGCCGCAAGGCACTCGAAGGCGCTCGCTACATCATCAGCTGCGTGCGCGTCGGGGGGCTCGAAGCCTATGCCGACGATATCCGCATTCCGCTGAAATATGGCATCGACCAATGCGTCGGCGATACGATCTGCGCCGGTGGCATCCTTTATGGGCAGCGCAACATTCCCGTCATTCTCGATTTTTGTAGGGACATCCGCGAAGTCGCTGAACCCGGCGCAAAATTCCTGAACTATGCAAACCCGATGGCGATGAATACGTGGGCTGCGATCGAATATGGCAAGGTCGATACGGTCGGTCTGTGCCACGGGGTGCAGCATGGGGCCGAACAGATTGCCGAGGTTCTCGGCGCAAGGTCGCTTTCGGATCTCGATTACGTCTGCTCCGGCATCAATCATCAGACCTGGTTCATCGACCTGCGCCTCAACGGCCGCAAGATCGGCAAGGACGAACTTTTTGCGGCCTTCGAAGCGCATCCGGTCTATTCGCAGCAGGAGAAGCTGCGCATCGATGTTTTGAAGCGCTTCGGCGTCTATTCGACGGAAAGCAACGGGCACCTTTCCGAATATCTGCCGTGGTATCGCAAGCGTCCGGAGGAAATCACCAAGTGGATCGACATGTCCGACTGGATCCACGGTGAGACAGGCGGCTATCTCCGTCACTCGACGGAAACGCGCAACTGGTTCGAGACGGAGTTCCCGCAGTTTCTTGAATCGGCGTCGAAGCCAATCGATCCGTCCAGGCGCTCCAACGAGCATGCAAGCCATATCCTTGAGGCGTTGGAGACCAACCGGGTCTATCGCGGCCACTTCAATGTCAAGAACAATGGCGTCATCACCAACTTGCCGGCCGACGCTGTCATCGAGTCGCCCGGTTTCGTCGATCGCTTCGGCATCAACATGGTCTCCGGCATCACCCTTCCGGAAGCCTGTGCGGCAACGTGCATCTCGTCGATCAACGTTCAGCGCATGTCCGTCCATGCGGCGATCAGCGGCGATATCGAACTGTTGAAGCTTGCGGTGCTGCACGACCCCTTGGTCGGCGCCGTCTCGACGCCCGAAGAGGTCTGGCAGATGGTCGATGAAATGGTCGTGGCTCAAGCCCGCTGGCTGCCGCAATATGCCGACGCTGTGCCGGCTGCGCAGGAGCGTCTGTCGAAATCGAGCGTGAAGACGCGTGATTGGGCCGGCGCTGCTCGTCGCAGCGTGCGCTCGATCGAGGAGCTGCGCGCCGAAAAGGCGGCCTTGAAACAGGCCGTTTGAACTTCGTGGAAGGCGGGTTGCGGCGGTTTTCCGGGAGGAAAAGCTGTCGCCTCAGACCTGATTTCACGCCGCTAGAGGAGAACGGAGAGCGCAAGCGCTCCGAACAAGAGGGAGAGACGATGAGACATTTTCGCAAAATTGGCGTTCTCGCCGGACTGGCGCTGAGCGTCTCGGCCGCGGCCTTGAATGCCTATGCATCCGAACCGACCGTTCCGCCGGCGCCGGCACCGTTTCCGGCTGAAGGCAAGATCAAATACGTTGCCCGCGACTCCATTTTGGAGTTCAAGGCGCTGCCGGAATATAACGAGCCCGACTGGGTGAAGAAGAATTTCGTCGACACTGGCAAGCTTCCGCCGGTCAAGGATCGGCTTCCAAAGGAGCCGCTGGTCTTCAAGACCGAAAACATGCCCGATGGTATCGGCGTATACGGCGATACGATGCGCCATGTCATCGGCGGGCGGCCGGAAGGGTGGAACTACGGCGCGGGCCAGACGCAGGGCTGGGGCGGTATCGATATCGGCCTTTCGGAATGCTTGACGCGCACCGCACCGCTCTTCCAGGTGGAGGCCAAGGATACCGAGCCGCTTCCGAACCTTGCCAAGAGCTGGGAGTGGTCCGAGGACGGCCACAAGCTGACGATGCATCTGATCGAAGGCGCGAAGTGGTCAGACGGTGCCCCTTTCAACGCCGATGACATCATGTTCTACTGGGAAGACGAGGTTATCGACCCGAACGTCTCGCCCCTCGGCGGGGGCGCATCGCCGGAAGCCTTCGGCACCGGCACGACCCTGAAGAAGATCGATGATTATACCGTCGAATGGACCTTCAAGGAGGCCTTCCCGAAACAATATCTCTACACGATGGCCTATCCCAACTTCTGCCCGGGTCCATCGCATCTCCTGAAGCCGCAGCATCCCAAATATTCGAAGAACACGTACGACCAGTTCAAGAATGCGTTCCCGCCAGAATATATGAATATGCCGGTGATGGGCGCCTGGGCGCCTGTCGAATACCGGCCGGACGACATCATCGTGCTGCGCCGCAATCCCTATTATTGGAAGGTCGACGAAAAGGGCAACCAACTCCCCTATCTCAACGAGCTGCACTACAAGCTTTCGACCTGGGCGGACCGTGACGTTCAGGCGGTCGCGGGCTCGGGCGACTTCTCGAACCTCGAACAGCCTGAGAATTTCGTTGCTTCGCTGAAACGTGCTGCCGAAAAAACGGCACCCGCCCGTCTCGCCTTCGGCCCCCGGTTGATTGGCTATAACCTGCGCATGAATTTCTCGGCCAACGGCTGGGGCGATCCGGATGCGCGTGGCCAGGCGATCCGCGAGCTGAACCGCAACGAGGATTTCCGCAAGGCTGTCACGATGGCGTTCGACCGCAAAGCCATCGGCGATTCGCTCGTCAAGGGACCTTTCACGGCCATCTACGCCGGCGGCTTGTCCTCCGGCACGAGTTTTTACGATCGGCAATCGACCCTCTACTATCCATACGACCTTAAGGGCGCGAAGGCCGGACTTGCCAAGGCGGGCCTGAAGGATACGGATGGCGACGGCTTCGTGAACTTCCCCGCCGGGCAGGCGGGCGGAAAGAACGTCGAAATCGTGCTGCTCGTCAACAACGACTATGCCACCGACAAGAGCCTCGCAGAAGGCGTCGTCGGCCAGATGGAGAAGCTAGGCCTCAAGATCATTATCAATGCGCTCGACGGACCGAAGCGCGATGATGCGCACTATGCCGGCCGCTTCGACTGGCTGATCCAGCGCAACACCACGGAACTGGCTTCGGTCGTGCAAAATACAGAGCAACTCGCCCCTGTCGGCCCGCGCACCAGCTGGCATCACCGTGCCGGCAAGGACGACCAGCTCGACCTGATGCCCTTCGAGAAAGAGCTTGTCGATATCGTCAACAAATTCAGGACAAGCCAGGACAATGACGAGCGGGTCAGGCTGATGAAAGAGTATCAGAAGCTTTCGACGGAGCACGTGAACACCGTCGGCCTCACGGAATATCCGGGGGCACTGATCATCAACAAGCGCTTCTCGAACATCCCGCAGGGCACACCGATCTTCATGTTCAACTGGGCTGAAGATTCCGTCATCCGCGAACGCCTGTGGGTGGCTGCCGACAAGCAGCAGAAATATGAACTTTTCCCCGAGCAACTTCCCGGCAAGCCGGGAGAAAAGGGTCCGCTGAACTAGTGCTCCCTCCCAAATGAAAGTGAGCTTCCGGCCGCGCGTGGCGCGCGGCCGGTCATAACCAACAAGCCGGCCGCGCTGCCGAAGAGCGACTGGCGGCAAGGAGAAGCGAACCGTCCGATGTTACGATTCCTGCTCGTGCGCATAGCCTCAGCGATCCCTGTGCTCCTCATCCTGAGCGTGGTGACCTTCGCGATCATTCAGGCACCGCCTGGCGATTACTCCGATTACATTCGCTCCCAGCTCATCAACCAGAGCGGAGCCTCCTATGCGCAGGCGGAGGCGCAGGCCCAGGCCTACCGCGTCGAGCACGGCCTTGATCAACCGATGGTCATCCAATACTTCAACTGGATCGGCGGTATCGTCACCCGCGGCGATTTCGGCTACAGCATGTACTATAACAAGCCGGTTGCCGACGTCGTCGGAGAGCGCCTGCCGCGCACGCTGCTCTTGGCCCTCGTGTGCCATCTCTTTGCCTCCGTGCTCGGCATCACCTTCGGCATCTGGGCGGCGACACGCCAATATTCCTGGATCGACAGCCTTCTTTCCGGCATTTCATTTCTCGGCATGACGGTGCCGCGCTTCTTGATGGCGCTGATCATCGTCTACCTGCTGGTTTTCCAATTCAACATTTCCGAGATCGGCAGCTTCTTTTCGCCGCAATACGGCGGCGCGCCATGGTCGTGGGCGAAGTTCGTCGATCTGGTCAGTCATGTCTGGCCAGTCGTTGCGATCGCCACATTCGGGGGACTCGCCTACAATATGCGCGTCATGCGCGGCAATCTCCTTGATACGCTGAACGCGCAATATGTCGAAACGGCCAAGGCGAAAGGGTTGACCGGCAGCGCGGTCGTCATGCGCCATGCGGTGCCCAACGCGCTGCATCCACTCGTCATGTACCAGGGCGTCGTGCTTCCCTACATGCTGACGGGAGAAATCGAGACGGCGATCATTTTCGCCCTGCCGACCGTCGGTCCTGCCATCGTCGGCTCTATGGCGATTGGCGATGTCTATGTTACCGCGACCTTCATGATGGTGCTGTCGGCAACGCTGATTGTCGGCAACATCATCGCCGATATGCTGCTTGCCCTGCTCGACCCGCGTGTCCGTCAGTCTGTAGGAGCCTGATATGTTCGCCTTCGACTCCTCCCTGCCACCACCGCACGAAGAAACCATCAAGAAGCCGCCGCACGGCAACGAAAGCTACATCGCGCTCGTGTGGCGCCGTCTGAATCGCTCCTGGACAGGCATGATGGGCCTCATCCTCGTCGGGCTGCTGATCATCATGGCCGTGTTTGCGGATTTCTTCGCGCCGATGGATCCGAAGGCAACCGATGTGGGCTTCGCGCCGCCGCAGGCCATCAGCTTCCACGACAAGGATGGCAACTTCGTCTTTCAGCCGCGCGTCTATGCGCTCGCCGATTCCGAAGAACTCGACCCCGTCACCTTCCAGCCGATCGTCGGTCCGGATTATGACAATCCCCGCTACCTCGGCTTCTTCGTGAAAGGGGCGGACTACAAGCTTTTCGGCCTCATCCCGGCGAACCGGCATTTCTTCGGTTCGACAGATGGCCAACCCGCGCATTTTCTCGGCACCGACAAATTTGGACGCGACGTGCTTTCGCGCGCAATCATCGGCTCGCGCATTTCGCTGGTGATCGCTCTCACCGTCGTCTTTATCGTCACGCTCGTCGGCACGACCGTCGGTATGGTCTCCGGTTACTTCGGCGGCACATTCGACATCTGGGTTCAGCGCTTCGTCGAACTGGTTCTCGCATTTCCTCAACTGCCGCTTTATCTGGCGCTGACGTCGCTGATCCCGGTGACGGCTCCGACCAACGTCTTCCTTGCCTTCGTCATCGTCGTCATGTCGGCACTCGGCTGGGCGCAGATGTCGCGGGAGGTTCGCGGCAAGACGCTGGCATTGGCGCGCATCGACTATGTGCGGGCGGCGATGGCCGTCGGGGCGACTGACCGGCGCATCATCTTCCAGCACATCTTTCCGAACGTGATGAGCCACGTGATCGTATCGGTGACACTGCACATCCCGAGCGTCGTGCTGCTCGAATCCTTCCTCGGTTTCTTGGGCTTTGCGGTGAAGCCGCCACTGATCTCCTGGGGTCTCATGCTGCAGGATACGGCGAATTACTCCGTCATCGGCACCTACCCTTGGATCCTTGCCCCTGTCGGCTTTGTGCTTGTGACCGTCTTTGCCTTCAATGCGCTGGGCGATGGCCTGCGCGACGCAGTCGATCCTTATTGAGGTGGTGAAGATGGCCCTTTCTCTCGTCAATTCCTTTGCGCCGCCCGTTCGCCATGATCATGATGGCCGCAAGGAAAGTCCAATCATCGACGCGCGCAATGTCGCGGTGACCTTCAAGGTCGAAGACGGTTTCGTCGAGGCGGTCAAGGATATCTCGTTTCAGCTCTATCGCGGAGAGACGATCGCGATCGTCGGTGAGTCCGGATCCGGAAAATCGGTAACCGCGCGCACGGTGATGGGGCTTCTTTCGAAGCGCGCCGTTGTCTCGCCGAAATCGACCATCGACTATGATGGCGCCAATATCCTGAAATTTTCCGAAGGCGCCCGGCGCAAGTTGCGCGGCAACCGCATCTCGATGATTTTCCAGGAGCCGATGAGCTCGCTCAACCCGATCTATACGGTCGGCAGTCAGATCGTCGAGGCAATCCGTGTACACCAGAAGTTCGGCCGCCGGCAGGCGGAAGCGCGGGCACTGGAGCTTCTGAAGCATGTGCAAATTCCCGATCCCGAAGCCCGGCTGAAGCAATATCCGCATCAGCTGTCGGGCGGCCAGCGCCAGCGCGTGATGATTGCCATGGCGCTCGCCAACGATCCGGACGTCCTCATAGCCGACGAGCCGACGACAGCGCTTGACGTCACCGTGCAGGCACAGATCCTGAACCTTATCCGCAACCTCCAGAAGGAACTGCGCATGGCGGTGATCCTGATCACCCACGACCTCACGGTCGTCCGGCAGTTCTCGGACTATGTCTATGTGATGCAGCATGGCGAGATGCGGGAGCACAACACGACCGAAAGGCTCTTTGCCAATCCTCAGCACCCTTACACGAAGCATCTGCTCGGCTCCGAGCCGCGCGGTCAGGCCAACCCATTGCCGGAAAATTCCGAGATCATTCTTGATGCCAGAGGGGTGCGCGTTTCCTTCATGCTGCGCCACGGCACGTTCTTCAAGCCGGAAATGAAGGAACTCGTCGCTGTCGACAACCTGAGTCTCACGCTTCGCCGTCATGAGACGCTTGGTCTCGTCGGCGAATCCGGTTCCGGCAAAACGACCTTCGGTCAGGCGCTGGTCCGGTTGAACGATCCGGACGGCGGAGAGATCTATTTTGACCGCCAGCCCATCCACGGCCGCTCGCGCGCCGAGATGAGGCCGCTACGATCGCGCATGCAGATCGTCTTCCAGGATCCGTTCTCGTCGCTCAATCCGCGCATGACAATCGGCCAGATCATCGAGGAGGGGCTGGTCGTCAACAGGCTAGGTGCGACTAAAGCCGAGCGCATGGACCGGGTGCGCGAGGCGTTGATTGCGGCCGGCATGCCGGGCCATATTCTCTCGCGCTTCCCGCATGAATTCTCCGGCGGCCAGCGCCAGCGCATCGCCATCGCCCGCGCTATCGCCCTCGAACCTGAATTTATCTTGCTCGATGAGCCGACGTCGGCGCTCGATCTTTCCGTCCAGGCGCAGATCATCGAGCTCTTGCGCAGGCTGCAGGACGAGCGGGGCCTGAGCTACCTCTTCATCTCGCACGATCTTAAGGTCGTGCGGGCGCTGTGCCACCGGGTGATCGTCATGCAGCATGGCCGCATTATGGAAGAGGGGCCTGTCAACGAAGTTCTATCCAATCCCAAGACCGCCTACACGGAACGGCTGGTGAAAGCCGCTTTCGAGGTAGCATGATTGCCGAATGCCGGAGGTTATAATGGCACGAAATCCCAAGATCACGTTTATCGGAGCAGGCTCCACCGTCTTCATGAAGAACATCGTCGGCGATGTCTTGCAGCGTCCGGCGCTGTCGGGCGCCACGATCGCGCTGATGGACATCAATCCGCAGCGTCTCGAAGAAAGCGCCGTCGTTGTCAACAAGCTGATTTCGACGCTGGGCGTAACGGCCAGGGCCGAAACTTATTCCGATCAGCGCAAGGCGCTGACAGGCGCAGACTTCGTCGTCGTCGCCTTCCAGATCGGCGGCTATGAGCCCTGTACCGTCACTGATTTCGAAGTGCCGAAGAAATACGGTCTGCGCCAGACCATTGCCGACACACTCGGCGTTGGCGGCATCATGCGCGGGCTTAGAACCGTGCCGCACCTTTGGAAGATATGCGAGGACATGCTCGCCGTCTGCCCGGAGGCGATCATGCTGCAATATGTGAATCCGATGGCCATCAACACCTGGGCGATTGCGGAAAAATATCCGGCAATCAAGCAGGTCGGCCTCTGCCACTCCGTCCAGGGCACGGCCATGGAGCTGGCGCATGACCTTGACATTCCTTACGAGGAAATCCGCTATCGCTCGGCCGGCATCAACCATATGGCCTTCTATCTGACGTTCGAGCACCGGCAGGCGGATGGTTCCTACAAGAATCTCTATCCCGATCTCGTCCGCGCCTATCGTGAAGGCCGTGCCCCGAAGCCCGGCTGGAACCCGCGCTGCCCCAACAAGGTGCGCTACGAGATGCTGACACGCCTCGGCTATTTCGTCACCGAGAGCTCGGAGCACTTTGCCGAATACACGCCCTACTTCATCAAAGAGGGCCGAGAGGACCTGATCGAGAAGTTCGGCATTCCGCTCGACGAATATCCGAAGCGTTGCATCGAGCAGATCGAACGTTGGAAAGGACAGGCCGAAGCCTACCGCTCGGCCGAGAAGATCGAGGTCGCACAATCGAAGGAATATGCTTCCTCCATCATCAACTCGGTCTGGACTGGCGAACCGTCGGTCATCTACGGCAATGTCCGCAACAACGGCTGCATCGCCTCGCTGCCGGCAAACTGCGCCGCCGAAGTGCCCTGCCTGGTCGACGCCTCGGGCATTCAGCCAACCTTCATCGGCGACCTGCCGCCACAGCTGACAGCGCTGATCCGCACCAACATCAATGTTCAGGAGTTGACCGTCCAGGCACTGATGACGGAAGATCGCGATCACATCTACCACGCTGCGATGATGGATCCGCATACGGCAGCTGAACTCGACCTCGACCAGATCTGGTCGCTCGTCGACGATCTTCTTTCCACCCACGGTGACTGGCTGCCGGCCTGGGCGAGAACAGCCAAGAAGGTGCAGGCAGCCTAGAGTGCAGGCGACGCCCTTCAGGCAGCTCGTTTAAGCCGGCGAGGCTTGTCGCCGGCTTCGCCTTCAGTCTGCCGGATCGGCCACTTGCCTCTTGATGTCTCCCAGAAAGGCGAAAGTTCCAAGGCCGCCCGCCCGCGCATGCGGATCACGATCTGGGGCGAAGCTCAGCGCCTCAGGACGTTTTACGGTTTTTTCTTATAAGATCTGCGCCGGCGACAGATAAAGGTAAATAACGAGGCAGGTTGCCGCGATTGCGACCATGGTGGCCGGGCGAAGAAATGTTCTTGCGACCGAAGCAACAGCGAACCCGGACGCCAAAATCGCGCTTCCCAGCAAGACGCCGCGGCCGGAAAAGGCCAGAGCGAGGGCTGAGACGCAGATGGCTGTCGCCAGCATGGTGAGCGTGATTTTCCGTGGAGCCATCTCGGGATACGCGGCGAAAGCCGGCAAGCATCCCCTCACGCTGAAGCCGATTGCGATGCTCAGAAAAACAAAAGGCAATACCATCGCCCGGAACCTTTCAAAAAGAACGCGCATCGCGAAGCAAGCGGCGTGCCATTTGTTTGCCGTGCGTTGCTCACTGGCGTCATGCGGCGCTGCCGATATATTGCGCTCAATGCTCAAAGAGCATGCAGGATCCGCTCACTGGCGAATGAGTTCCTTGCGTGCCGCTGACCGCTAACGCATCGCCATCGACGCCCAAGCGAGGTCGACGGCCCCCGGCTGGGCATCGTCACAAGCTGCGAGCATTTCGGCAAGTTGCGCAATTTCCTTCTCAGCAGCGGCTGAAACTTTGAAAAATCCGTTCTCTACAGCGACTTGATCGTATTCTGTTTATGAGAATAATAGCGGCTCGATATTCTGAAATCGAGACTTTACGTGGATTTTCCGTCGCTCCGTGTCTTTCTGTCCGTCGCCGAACATCGAAGCGTGACGCGCGCTGCCGCGGCGCTTGGGCGCGTCGCTTCGAATGTTACGACGCGAATCCAGCAGCTGGAGGAGGATCTCGGTGTCTTGCTCTTCAATCGGGATGGAAAGCAGATGACCCTCACCCGCGAAGGGCGGCTGTTTTTGTCTTACGCGAAGCGTATGGCGGCATTGGCTGACGAGGCGCGCCATTCGTTGTCGGCCTCCGGCCGGCCGGCGACTTTGCGTGTCGGTACAATGGAGAGCACGGCGGCAAGCCGGCTACCGCACATTCTGCCACGCTTCGGAACCGTTGCTCCTCATATTTCTCTTCGGCTGACAATGGGTGCGACGCGGGATCTCGCCCGTGCCGTTTTGGCAGAGGAACTCGACTGTGCCTTGATCGCATTGCCCATCGGCAAGCATGCAGCCGCCTGGCTTGCCGACGTTGATTTTTGCCAGCTTGAGCTCGCGCCGCTCTGGAGCGAGGAGGTTCTGATCATTCTTCCTCCGGATCATCCGCCAGTTCGTAACGCCGCGGACATCACCGTTGGCACACTCGCGGCCCTTGAGGCCGGATGCACCTATCGGCGCATGGCCGAGGATTGGCTTGGCCGTCTTCCGCCGTTCATGACGATCGAGATGTCATCTTACCACGCCGTGGTTGCGAGTGTCCTTGCAGGAGGCGCCGTTGGTGTCGTTCCAGCGTCGATCCTGTCGCAGCTGCAGGTGTCCCGTGACATGATCCAGACGGTTGTTGCGGGTTCAGCGCAAACCTCGTTTCTCACACATAAGAATGCGGGGTCTTCAGAGCTGGATACGTTTCGAACGGCCCTTCTTTCCGCTGGTGGGGCAAGTTCATAACCGTTGCCATCGCCCGATCCATTTGTCGGGTGTGGGCCCACATCTCATTGACAAATCCACAGGTGATCTATGCGTTTCCCACATCGTGAAGCCTTGTCCGGCTGGCGTTTTCGTCTGTTTGCGCCCATCCTTGCCGGTGCGACACTTCGCGAGCGGCTGGTTGCATGTGTGGGTGCGCTTGCATGCATCGCCCTGACGGGCCTCATTTGCGGTGGCCTCCTCGGCGAGGGTCCTCACCTTCCGCTGATTGTCGCGCCGATGGGGGCTTCGGCTGTGCTGCTCTTTGCTGTTCCGTCAAGCCCATTAGCGCAGCCTTGGCCGATTATCGGTGGAAACACGATCTCTGCTTTCATGGGGGTCATTGCCGCAAATCTCATTCATGACCCAATCGTCGCAATTGGTGTGGGCGTTTCGCTTGCGATTGCGGCGATGTCGTTCACCCGCTGCCTGCATCCACCCGGCGGAGCGGCGGCCCTGACCGCAGTCCTCGGCGGTGCGCCTGTCGCAAGTTGGGGTTTGCTCTTCCCGTTCGTGCCGGTGGGCTTGAATTCGTGCATCCTGGTGGCACTTGGGCTTCTGTTTCACAAGTTGTCCCGGCACAATTATCCGCATGTTGTCGTCAGCGCGGCCAACACGCATCATACGAAGGATCCGCCCGCAAACCTGCGGGTCGGATTTCGTGAGGAGGACGTCGATGCGGCGCTCCAGGTGCTGAAGGAAACGTTCGACATCGATCGTGCAGATCTGAGCCGGCTTTTGCGAGAAGTCGAAATTCAAGCGACGGTCCGGTCCAACAAGGACCTGAAATGCGCAGACATCATGTCGCGTGATGTCATTGCAGTCAGCCCCGACACCACTGTTGAGGTGGCGCATGCGCTGCTGATCCGACACAATGTCCGCACACTGCCGGTCAAACAGCCTGACGGCAAGCTCGTAGGCAGCGTCGGACTTCGAGAACTCGCTTTTGCGGCCGGTCCGGTTGAGGCTCTTATGGCGCCATCGGCGACAACTTCGGCTGACGCGCCTGCGCTCGGCCTTTTGCCAGTCCTGACGGACGGGAAAACACACGCCGTTGTCGTGATCGACCAGGCGTGGCAGATCATCGGGCTGATCTCGCAGACCGATCTTCTCGCTGCAATGGCGCGTCTCGTTCCGACGGACCGCGTCGCCTGGGAGAGTGTCGCCTAAAACTGGGCGACGTTCTCATCGTGAACCTCGCGGGATACCCCGGCGTTCAGGCCGGGGAGGAACGCGAGAGCGGCGTTGGCCGCTTCGCGCTGGGATTTGACATATTCGGCGATCACCGAGAGCGGTGCGCCGCCACAGCTTGCCGCAAAGGAGGACGGCGACCACAAAGCGCCGTTGTGGTAGCGCCCGGTGATTTCCGGGCGGCTCTCGCGCAGACGTCGGCTGGATACGCCTTTGCGGCTGTTGACCAGCTTCGACAGGGCGATCTTCGGAGGGTAATGCACCAGCAGGTGAACATGATCGTCCTCGCCGTCGCATTCGATCAATTCGGCCTCGAAGTCGCGACACAGCTTGGCGAAGATGCGCCGCAGGTTCGGATTGCCGGTTCTGACAGAACGTCATGGCGGTATTTCGTGACAAAGACCAAATGACCATGGAGCATGTAGACGACATGCCTGCCGGTGCGATCCACGGTTGCGCTCCTTGGAGCAATTGATAGAATCGTAACATGATCCACCGCGCTTTCCGCTACAAGCGCGCTCCGACCGGCGAACAGGAAGTCCTGTTGCGGCAGTTCGCGGGTGTTGTGCGGCTGGTCTATAATCTGGCGCTGGAGCAGCGCAGGGACTGGTGGCGGCATTACCGGCGGCAGACCGGGAACCGCTTGAACTCCATCGCCCAGGCGCGGGAATTGACCGCACTGCGGGCCGCGTTCGACTGGATTGCCGCCGTGCATGTGACGCCCCAGCAGCAGGCCCTGCGCGATCTGGATAAGGCGTATGCCAACTTCTTCGCCGGGCGCGCAGGATATCCCGCGCCGCGCAAGAAGGGCGTGAACGGCGCCTTCCGCTTTCAGGGGCGGGAGATCGAGGTCAAGCGCCTGAACGGCAAGTGGTCGGCCGCGCGCCTTCCCAAGATCGGCTGGGTGAAGTTCCGCGACACGCGGCGCCTGCGTGGCAAGACCATGAATGTGACGGTGAGCCTGGCGGCGAACGGCTGGCACATCGTCTTCGCCTGCGAAATCGACCATGCCGTCCCGCCAAACGATTTGCCCGCCGTGGGGATCGACCGGGGCGTGGCGAACACGCTGACGCTTTCGACCGGGGAGCATTGGTGGATGCCTGCCGGCCTTGCGGAGATCGAGCCCAGGAAGCGCCGGGCCCAGCGCGTTCTGGCGCGGCGCAAGCGCGGGTCGAACCGCCACGCCAAGGCCCGCCGCCGCGTTGCAGCCTTGCAGGCCCGTGCTGCCCGCATCCGGCAGGATTGGCGGCACAAGGCCAGTCTTGATATCGCCCGTCGCTTCGCAACGGTCGTGCTGGAAGACCTCGCCACGCGCAACATGACGCGCAGCGCCAGGGGGACCGTGGACGCGCCCGCAACCAACGTCTGCAGAAGGCGGGCCTGAACCGGGCGATCCTCGAACAAGGCTGGCACGGCTTTGAAACCGTGTTGGCCGACAAGCTCGAAGAACGGGGCGGATACCTGTGCAAGGTCGATCCCCGCCACACCTCGCAGACCTGTTCGGCCTGCGCAGCCGTGGACAGGGAAAGCCGCGAAAGCCAAGCGTCTTTCCGCTGTTGCCAATGCGGCTTGCGCGCCCATGCCGACCACAATGCTGCAATCAACATCCTGCGTCGGAACACGGCGTCTATGATCGTGGAGGAAGGGCAGCCGCTCTCCGTTGAAGCGATAACGATCGGCGGAGCTTCGCGCCGCCTCGGAAATCCCCCGCTTGCAAGCGGGGGAAGATGTTAACGGCACCTGCCTTAAGACGTCCTGATCCTGATCGATGATCCGAGAAAATCTCGGCTGAGACATGACGAACACCGGCTGCGCCCGGCAATGATGAGTTTCGTGTTCCAGGCCCAAGCCCATCAGATGCGCGCTGGCGCTTTCACTGCTTCGACAGTCAGCCCGGCCAAGAGGTCTTCTCAATGGCAGTTTTTTAACGGCCAAGCGCATTCTTGTCACCGGAGGTACAAGCGCATCGGACTTGCCGGAGCAAGGAGAATTGCCGCCGAAGGCGGTAGCGTCTGCGTGACGGGTGTCAGGGACGATCACCTTGCGCAGGCAAGCAGGGCATTTCCCGCAGGAGTTCCCGTGCAAGGGACTTGCAAGCACGGTTTGAAGACGAGCTACTCAGCAATGTGCTGTGCCCCTCGGTCGTATCGGATCGGCCGGGGAGGCGGCTGCGGCGGCGCGGTTTCTACTTTTTGGCGACGCCTCGTACGTTACCGCTAGCCAATATGCCGTTGATGGCCGCTTGACGATGCGATGAAACCGGGGGCGGTTATTGTCATTCATTTTTCTGCCGCCATCGCACCCAGCAACTTCGGAAGATCGCCGAAGCGCGCGATGACGCCGAAGACGAGTGCTGCGATTGCGACAAAGAGGACCGTCACCGAAGCCATGGTCGGCGTATAGCCATAGCGCAGCGCGTTGAAGATCTTGATCGGCAAGGTTTCCATGGTAAAGCCGACGGTCATGTAGGCGACGATGTATTCGTTCAGCGAAAGCACAAGCGCAAAGGCGTAACCCGAAATCAGGTAGGGCCGGATCAGCGGCAAGACGACCGTCGTAAATATCGCCCGCTCATTCGCCCCCATCGTCGCCGCCGCTTCGACGAAGGAGCGATCGATTGCGGTGAAGCCGAGCGACAGCGTCACCAGCGGCAATGTGACGAAGAAGATCGCGTGGCTGATCACGGCGGTCCACGGTGCGCCGTAAAAGCCGGTGGTCGCCCAGAAAGTCAAAAGGCCGAGTGCGGTAATGACGGGTGGCAGGGTGAAAGGTGCGACGCCCAAAAGCTGGAAGATGTTCGCCCATGGCGCAATTCTCCGCCACAAGAACCAGGCAAGCGGCAAAGCGATGAGCACTGCAAGTGCTGCGGACAGAACCGCAAGCGTGAGCGACGCAAAAAGCGCGTTGCGCCATTCCGGATTGGTGAATATCTCACCGTACCAGCCAAGCGAAAAGCCCTGGGGCGGGAAGGTGAGGCTCTGTTTCGCATTTACGGATACCCCGGCAACGACGATCATGGGTGCCGCCAGGAAAAGTCCGATGAGCGAAAAATAAAGACGGCGGAGCAGCGTGTTCATGCCGCATCTCCCTTCCGGCCGATCAGCACCGTCAGCCCGACCATGGCAAGCGTCACCAGCACCAGAAAGACGGCCATTGCGGCGGCGAAGGGCATGTTCGACTGATAGACGGCCTGATCGGTGATCAGCACAGACAAGGTCCAGTGCGACGGACGGCCGAGAATCTGTGGCAGCAGATAGGAGCCGAGCGCAAAAATGAAGACCATGATGAGCGTTGCGATAATGGTGTTGCGCAATGTCGGTAGGACGACCGTGAAAAATGCCTTGACCGGCGATGCGCCGAGCGTGCGCGCCGCTTCCGTCAAGGTTGGGTCAAGCCGAACGAGCGCGGGATAGAGGATCAGGATCGTGTAAGGCAGGGCCTGATAGACCATGCCGGCCAGCACTGCGCCGAAGCTCGGCGTCAGAGCCACGGGCTGCTGCATGAGGCCTGCCATGACAAGCAGATTGGTGATGCCGGCGGTGCGTGAGAACAACGTCGACCACGCAAAGCCGATGATGACTTCGGAGAGCGAAAGGATCGCCAGCATCGCCACCAGCCAAATCACCTGAGCTTTGCGTCCCATGCGCGTCAGCAGATAGGTGAATGGAATGCCAAGCACGATGCAGCAGATCGCGACGGCGATTGCAAGCATCAGCGAAAAGCCCAGCACCCTGCCGAAAAACAGACTGACGAAGCGGGCGTAATTGTCGAATACGAAGGCCGGCGTGTAAAAGCCGCCCTGCTGCCGCTGGAAAAAGCTGACGGCAATCATCGTTGCGAAAGGAATGACGAAGAAGACCGTCAGCATTCCGGCCGGGAAGGCAAGCGGCCAGTAATCGGCAATTTTTTGTGGTGGTTCACGCCTCATTTCTGCAGTACCACGCAGACTTCCGGCGAGAGCTTGACGCCAACCTCCTGGCCCACGGTGACGGCCGGCCTTTCGCGCGGTGTCGAAACGGCGACGACCTGTGTTCCGGATAGATCGAGGAAGGTCTCGATCGTGCCGCCGAGATCGCGAATGAAGGTTACCTTGCCAGCAATAGTGTCGCCGCCTGGCGCTGTCAGATGCACGTCCTCCGGCCGCACCGAGATCGTTGCCCTGTTAAGGCCGGGAGGAAGCAGAACGCCTTCGATGACCTTGCCGAAGACCGTTGCGCGGCCGGCGCTGTCGGCTTCTGTCGTGAGCAGGTTGGTCGAGCCGATGAAATCGGCGACGAAGCGGTCGGCGGGACGGCGGTAGATCTCGATCGGGCTTGCTGCCTGGCGCAGTTCGCCACTGTTCATGACGACGACGGTATCTGCCATCGTCATTGCTTCGCGCTGGTCGTGGGTCACGACGATCGTCGTGATGCCAAGCGTCTGCTGCAGCTGCCGGAGTTCCACCTGCATCGCCTCGCGCAGTTTTGCATCGAGGGCCGACAGGGGTTCGTCGAGCAGGAAGAGCTTCGGCGAAATCGTCAGTGCACGGGCAATTGCGACACGCTGGCGCTGGCCGCCAGAAAGCTTGTTCACCGGCCGGTCTGCATAGCCGGGCAAATGGATCAGCGACAGCAGCTCATCGACACGCTTCGTCTGGGCTTCCTTGGCCGTGCCACGGATCCGCAGCGGATAAGCGATGTTCTCGCCGACGGTCAGGTGAGGGAAAAGCGCGAGGGACTGAAACACCATCCCCAGATCGCGCTTGTGTGTAGGGACGGCCGTAATGTCGTTGCCGTCGAGCACAATGGCGCCGCTCGTCGGCATGTCGAGACCGGCTATCATGCGCAGCAGCGTTGTCTTCCCGCAGCCCGAGGGTCCGAGCAGGCAGACGAACGTGCCATGCGGAACGTTGAGCTGCACATTGTCGACGGCGGTGAAGGCGCCGAATTTTTTGGTGATATTGTTGAGTGTCAGTCCGGACATAAATCCCCCGCATGGGCCACGTGCTTAGGACGACTGCCCCCGCATGAGCCTTGGCCGTCAAAGGCGCAAGGCGCATGCATTGTTATGGGGCGTTCAGTCTCGAAAACTCAACCGACGATGAGTTCCGTCCACTTCTGGTTCAGCCAATCGGACTTGGTCTGATAAAGATCGTAGCGCGGCGTAATCGGCTCGATGTCGGAGGCGACGGCTGCAAACTCCTTGTCGGTCAGGTCAAGCAACTCGCGCTTGATCGTTGGCGCGGTGCCTACCTTGCGCGACATCAGTGCCTGGATCGCCGGCTGGCACATGTAGTCGATGAAGATATGTGCCTCTTCCGCCTTCTTGGAGGCACGCGACAACGCCCAGCAGCCGGAATCCTGGATGCCGCCTTCCTTAGGGAAAGTCGAGCGGACGGGGAAACCATCGGCGGCCGCAAGGCCGGTGACGTCGTGATAATACTGTCCCATCGGGATCTCACCGGACTTCAGCGCCTGCTCGAACTGTGCCTCGTCGCGATACCACAGGCGGACATTCGGCTTCACCTCGGCAAGCTTTTCGAACGCCTTCAGGAGACCCTCTTCCGTATCGAGTGCGTTCGTGCCGCCAAGATGCGTCTTGGCCGTCACTTCCAGCAGGAACGAGTTGGAAACAAGGGCAAGCAAACCGAGTTTGTCGGCATTTGCCGGATCCCAAAGGGCATTCCAGGAGGTCGGCGCTTCTTTAAAGACGTCGGTATTGGTGACGAGCGTGATGTACCACGCGACGGCCCCGACGCCGGCAACACGGCCATCCGGATATTTGTTGACGAAGCGGTCGATGAGGCCGGAGGCGTTCTTGAGCTTTGCTGTGTCGATCGGCGTCCACAGTTCGGTCGCCTGGCCCTTGAGCATTGCGACCTGCGACATCATCGAAAGGTCTGCAGGCGCCTGGCCGGCCTTGGCAGCCTGTTCCAGCTGCACCAGCCAGGCCTCGCCCGTCGGTTCGGCCACCGATTCCACGGCAATGCCGGTTGCCTTGGTGAATTCCGGGAAGACGTTCTTGTCGAACGAATCCTTGAAGTAGCCGCCATAGACGCCGACTTTCAGCGACTTGTCCTGCGCGCGCAGAATGGAGGGCATGGCGAGCATGCTGGTGGCGGCGAGGCCGGTTGCCAGCAGGTTTCGGCGGCTGACCGCCTTGTCGAGAATGGTTTTCATGGCTTTGTTCCCTCTTTTGTTTGGTCTGTCATGTTGCAGTTTCCGGTCGTTGCCGATTTTTAGCCAGCCTTGCTGCCGATGGACGGGCTGAAGACCATCAGGCTCAGGATTTCGAACAAGACCTGGGCGCCGGCATGGGCGGTATTCGTCGTCGCGTCATATTGCGGGGCCACCTCGACAACATCTCCGCCGACAAGATTGATCCCTTTCAGGCCGCGGATCAATTGCAGAACTTCCCGCGTCGTCAAGCCGCCGACTTCCGGCGTGCCGGTGCCGGGCGCAAAGCTCGGGTCGAGGCTGTCGACGTCGAAGGAGAGATAGGTCGGCGCGTCGCCGACGATTTGCTTTGCCCTCTCGATGATCGCGGACATGCCCATGCCTGTCACCTCCTCGGCGTGGATCACGGTCATTCCGGATTCGTAGGAAAACTCCCAGAGATATTCTGCCGAACCGCGGATGCCGATCTGCACCGTGCGTGTCGGATCGAGCACGCCATCGAGAACGGCATTGCGGAATGGACCGCCGTGATGGAATTTTGTCTGGTCGAAGGCGCCGCCGGTATCACAATGCGCATCGATGTGGATCATGCCGACCGGCTGCTTCTTGCCGACTGCCTTGAGGATCGGGTGAGTCATCGAGTGATCGCCGCCGACGCAAAGCGGTGCGACGCCTGCATCGACGATCTGGCCGATGCGTTTTTCGATGTCGTCATGGCTGAGCTCCAGCCGGTAACGGCTCTGGAAGGGGACGTCGCCGATATCGGCTGCGCGCAAATCAAACAGCGGCGCCGTGCCCAGCACATGGTTATAAGGACCAATGCGCTCGATTGCGCGCAGTGCACGCGGTCCGAAGCGCGATCCCGGACGGTTGGTGACGCCGAGATCCATCGGAACGCCGGTGATTGCGACCTGCAGATTGCCGAAATCCGGCTCGTCGGCGGCAACCTGCATGTAGGGTGCGCTGAGGAATGTCGGAACGCCGGCATAGGGCGCAAGGCGCGTGCCGGTTTTTGAAAAGATCTTGTCGGCTACCTTGCGAAAGTCAGGATCGAATATCTCACCGCCGTGGCTGTCGGCAAATTTTGCGCGCAGTTCTTCGAGCTTCGTCTGGTTCCAGACCATTCCGGTTCACCTCTTGTCTTTAACGGCGGGGAAGCGGAACCTTGCTGCGGCATCACGTCATACCCTCGTCGTTCTTGCTTTTTCTGCATTACCCAACAAAAAGGTTGGAAATGCAACTCACATTGTTATAGCAGTAAGCGTGAGTTTTATTCACATACAAATTGCCATGTTCAACCGACTGCCGCCTCTGAATTCTCTGCGTGCTTTCGAGGCAGCTGCCCGCCGGGGCTCGGTCTCGGCGGCTGCGCGCGAGCTCAATGTTACCCATGGTGCCGTCAGCCATCAGATCAAGGCGCTGGAGGCGGTCTTCGGCACGCCGCTCTTTGAGCGCAATGGCAAACGGCTGAAGCTTACCCCGCAGGCTGCCCTGCTGTTGCCGGCTCTGACACATGCATTCGAGAACATTGCGGCGGCAACGGCCCTGGTGACCCGCCCGTCGACAAGCGGGAGTCTTAGAATTTCATGCGTTCCGGCTTTGCTGTCGTTCTGGCTGATCCCGCGCATGCACCAGTTCAGCGAACAGTTTCCCGATATCAGCCTGACGCTCGTCGCCTCCAATGATCCTGAGCTGCTTTACTCGCCGGATATCGATGTCTGTATTCTCTATGGTGATGGGACCTGGCTTGACTGCTGGGCGCGTCTTTGGAGCAACCTGCAGCTTTTTCCGGTCGTCAGCCCAACACTGATGAACAGCCGGGCAGTGCGTTCGGTGCGCGATCTGCGCGACCATGTTCTGCTTCACGGCGACGATGGACGCGAATGGAACACGTGGCTGGCGGCAGCTGACGCGCTGGACATGCCGCGGGGCAGGCAGCACTTCATGAGCGATGCGCGGCTTTCGACGGAAGCGGCCTTGAGCGGGCAGGGGGTCGCACTTGGCGATACGATTACGGCCGGTAGCCTGATTGCTCAAGGCGAACTCGTCGTGCCCTTCGATCTCTCCGTTCCGGCCAGTGATGCCTTTTATGTCGCCTGCCGAAACGAAGTGCGCTCCGCGCCGATCGTCAAGGTCTTTGTCGACTGGTTCTTCTCAGCGCTCGAAAGCGACCGTGGAGCAGAACTGCAGGCGTCCGCCCGGCGTGCGATCCGCGGGCGCGGACGCGTCGACGCCCTGGCGGCGGCTGAAAGCTTCACGCCTGTCTCCCGCGCCCGCGCTGCGGCACAACGGCCCATCAAGCGCCGTTTGAAATCCTGATCGATCTCTCAAGGAAAGCCCTGGAATGCCGCTTGCTCATCCAAATCCGCTCGTCGCCCGTCTGTCGCCGCCGCCCATCCCCTCCGTACTTGCCTGGGCGGGTGACTATGATGGTGCCAAAGGGCCGCTGATTGATCTGTCCCAAGCTGTACCCGGCTATCCGGCGCATCCCGAGATGCTGCGGCTCCTCGGCGAGGCGGCCGCCTCCCCGGCCATGACCAGCTATGGGGCGATCGAGGGGGAGGAGGTGCTCAGGAAGGCTTATGCGACACATGTGTCGGCGGTCTATGGCGCGAGCGTTTCTGCCGCCAACATCCATATTACCTCCGGCTGCAACCAGGCCTTCATGTGCAGCACCATCGCGCTTGCCAAGTCGGGCGAGACGATGGCGCTCACCAATCCCTTCTATTTCAACCACGAAACCACGCTTTCGATGCTGGGGATCGGACGTGTTCTCGTCGATTGTGATGCCGCAAAAGGCTTCCTGCCGAGCCTGGTATCGGCAGAAGAGGCCCTGTTGTCGGGAGCGCGTGGCCTTGCCGTCGTTTCGCCGAACAATCCGACCGGTGCTGTCTATCCGCCGGCGCTGCTTCGCGAACTCTTTCAGCTCTGCCAAAAATATGGAGCGTGGCTGATCCTGGACGAAACCTATCGGGACTTTCTGCCGACCGATGCCGGAGCGCCGCACGACCTGCTCTCCATCGAGGGCTGGGAAGAGACGCTCATCCTCCTCTACAGTTTCTCCAAATCCTTCTGTATTCCGGGACATCGATTGGGGGCGATCACAGCAGGTCCGCGCATCGTCGGCGAGATCACCAAGATCATGGACAACATGCAGATCTGCGCCCCGCGGGCGGCTCAGGTCGCCGTAGCGGCAGCGCTTCCGATTCTGGCGGAATGGCGCGTGGCAAATCGGCTGGAGATCTCCCGCCGCGCCGATGCGCTGAAAGCGGTCATGGCAGCAACGGACGGCTGGTCGATCGCCGCCGTCGGCGCCTACTTTGCCTTCATCCGGCATCCTTACGACAACACACCTTCCGCAGCGGTGGCGGAAAGGCTGGCGAAGGATGCTGGAGTGATCTGTATCCCCGGAAGCTACTTCGGCGAGGGACAGGAGAATTATCTCCGGCTTGCCTTCGCCAATGCCGATGTTGGCGTGATCTCGCAGTTGCGCGGCCGTCTGCGATAGGCGGCTTCCGCGCAATTTTGTGATAGTCTCGCCCCGACGGTCCGATGGAGTAGGGGAGAGGGCACCGATGAGGCGCTCCATAGGGAAGGCAGCCGAAAGACTTGCGCCGATCGCAGCTGCGTTCATTGCCAGTTTTTTTGGCAGCCACCGTGCGCATTCCCAGCCCGAATGGAGTGCCGCGCCGCCGGCATGTCTTTATTCTCTAGAGGCTTCGGCAATCGGGCCGGCCCTTTGCGTTAGAAAGGAGAGCTTCAGCGCCGACATCTGCACGGCCATCGATCATTTTGCGCGCGCTAACCGACTTCCTCCTGATTATTTTGCACGGCTCATCTGGCGGGAAAGCCGTTTCCGCCCCGATGCGCTAAGTCCGAAAGGCGCTGAAGGGATCGCGCAATTCATGCCGGGCACTGCCAAATTGCGCGGCTTGGAAAACAGTTATGATGCGCTGGGCGCGCTGCAGGCATCGGCGGCCTATCTTAATGAACTGCGTAGCCGTTTCGGTAACCTGGGGCTTGCGGCGGCGGCCTATAATGCCGGCGAAAACGGTCTTTCGTCATTCCTCGAACATGGCACGTTGCCTTTCGAAACACGAAGTTATGTCACGGCGATAACCGAACACAGCGTTGAAGAATGGAAAAACAGCCCGCCCGACAAAGCAGCACTTGAACTCGACAAGGACAAGACCTTCCTGGAGGCTTGCACCGCTCTTGCCGAAAGCCGCCGTTTAAAAAATGCGCCTTGGCAGCCCGAAGGCGAGTGGGCGCCCTGGGGCGCGCAACTCGCAGCGCACTTCGATCCTGCGGCGGCACGCAGTCTTTTCCTGGAAGACGTTCGCAAGTTGCCGGCGCCTCTGAACGCCGAGAAACCGCTGATTTTACGCCAACGTGACCGCAGCTTCGGTTCCCGGCCGCGCTATGTCGCTCGCGCTGCGCGCCAAACGAGGGCGGAGGCAAATCAGGTCTGCACCGAGGTGCGCAAGCGCGGCGGCGTCTGCCTGGTATTCAAGAATGAATAAGTGCTTTTTCTATTCGGCCCGAGAGTTCGAGGCCGCCGCCCGATCGGGATGAGCCGCAGCAAACGCACGCAGCCTTTCGCATCTCTCTGCGATGGCCGTCGCGCGCGGGTAGGCGGAAAGATCGACGTTCCATCGCCGAGCATTGTAGATCTGCGGCACGAGGCAAAGGTCAGCCATGGTGGGCTGATCTGCATGGCAGAACTCACCAGCTTCCGGCGCCTTCAGCATACGCTCAAAGGCGTCAAGACCCTCGCGGATGAATTTGCCCATCCATGCCAGCCGGGCAGCGTTCGGATCGTCCGATTGCTGCATGACGTGGGAAACGACGCTCAGATTGCAGATAGGATGTATGTCCATTGCGATGGCATAAGAAAGCGCCCTGACGCGCTGGCGACCCAAAGCATCCGAGGGCAGCAGGCCTGCGTTCGGCCGCGTTTCCGAAAGATACTCGATGATGGCGAGCGACTGCGTCAGCATCTCGTCGTCGATGGCAAGCACGGGAACCAGACCCTGGGGATTTCGCGCGAGATGAGCCGCCTGCTTGTGTTGGCTTGCCAGGAGATCGACGGGAACAGACCGATAAGGGATCGCCAGCATGTTGAGTGCGATCCGGACGCGATAGCTTGCCGAAGAGCGCCAGTAGTCGAAAAGAACGGTATCGCTCGCCATGTCTGGCCTCACTGCCTTTCGTATCTCGCAACGACCTGCTCGATGGCTCCGAAGATCGAGCGCCCATGCACATCCTTCATCTCGATGCGGACCGTATCGCCGAACCTCATGAAGGGTGTTGCAGCCGCGCCGGTCCCGATCGTTTCGATCATGCGGATCTCAGCGATGCAGGAATAGCCGGCGCCGCCTTCGGAGATCGGTTTACCCGGCCCGTCCTCCAGCTTGTTGGAGACCGTCCCGGAGCCGATGATGGTGCCGGCGCCAAGCGGTCGGGTCTTGGCAGCGTGGGCGATAAGCTCACCGAAATCGAAGGTCATGTCGATACCGGCATTAGCGCGCCCGAAGGGCTGGCCGTTGAGGTCGACGAGGAGCGGCAGATGCAGTTTGCCGCCATGCCAGGCATCACCAAGCTCGTCTATTGTTACCGCAACCGGCGAGAATGCAGAGGCGGGTTTTGACTGGAAGAATCCGAAGCCTTTTGCAAGTTCGGCCGGGATCAAGCCGCGCAGGGAAACATCGTTGACGAGCATGACGAGCCGGATGGCGCTACGCGCTTCGTCGACCGTGGAGCCCATTGGCACGTCATCGACGATGACGGCGATCTCCGCTTCCATGTCGATACCATAGGATTCGTCCGCCATCACAATGGCGTCGCGCGGCCCAAGAAAGCTGTCGGAGCCCCCTTGATACATCAAAGGCTCGGTCCAGAAGGTTGCCGGCATCTCGGCGTTGCGCGCCTTGCGAACCAGCTCGACGTGGTTGACGTAAGCTGAACCATCCGCCCATTGATAAGCGCGCGGGAGCGGCGATGCGGCATCGTGCTCGTGAAATCGCATGGCTGGCTGCGCGCCGGTTTCCAGACCCTCTGCAACTGCGGCTAGGCGTGGCGCAGCGTATGCCCAGTCGTCGAGCGCGGCCTGAAGCGTCCGGGCGATATGGCCCACATCGGAGCATTGGCTGAGGTCTTTGGAGACGACGACCAGGCGGCCATCTCGGGTGGAGTCCTTGAGCGTTGCAAGCTTCATGCGGTTGAGTTCCGTTTCTTGAATAGCCGGTAAACGGCTTCACTTGATGCCGGGCGTTCCGTCGAATTTGCGCTCCAGGCCGTCCCAGCATTCGAGATAGTTATCCTGCAGCGTCTCAAGCTCGGCTGCGTATCGTGTCAGTTGCTGCGGATAGCGGGTCTCGAACATGAAGGCCATCGTGCGGTCGAGCTTCACGGGTTGTAGATCGACGCTGGATGCCTTTTCGAAGCCCATGGCGTCCGGCCCATGCGGCAGCATCATGTTGTGCAGGCTCATCCCGCCCGGCGCGAAACCCTCCGCCTTGGCATCGTATTGACCATGGATAAGCCCCATGAACTCGCTCATGATGTTTCGGTGGTACCATGGCGGACGAAATGTATGTTCTGCCACCAGCCATCGCGGTGGAAAGATGACGAAATCGACATTGGCCGTCCCCTCTTCGCCCGAAGGCGCCGTCAGCACAGTAAAGATCGATGGATCCGGATGGTCGAAGAGGATTGCGCCGACGGGCGCGAAAGTGCGCAGATCATACTTGAACGGCGCATAGTTGCCGTGCCAGGCCACCACGTCGAGTGGCGAATGGCCGATCTTGGTCGCATAGAACTTGCCGCACCATTTGACGTGGAGACGGCACGGGATTTCCTTGTCCTCGTAGGCGGCCGCCGGCGTCTTGAAGTCGCGCGGGTTGGCAAGGCAATTGGCGCCTATCGGTCCGCGATCTGGCAGCGTGAACTTGGCGCCATAGTTCTCGCACATATAGCCGCGCCACTCGGCACCCTCGCCGAGGCGCGTTACCTTGAAGATCATGCCGCGGGGAATAAGGCAGATCTCCAAAGGCTCGACGTCGATGATGCCCATTTCGCTGAACACGCGGATGGCGCCAAGCTGCGGCACGACCAGCAATTCTCCATCGGCATTGAAGAAATAGTCATCAACCATGTCGGCATTGAAGACATAGGCATGGGCCGCCATGCCGGTCTGGGTCATGACATCGCCGGCCGCTGTCATCGTGCGGATGCCGGCGAGGAAGTTGAGTTCTTCCGCCGGCGCCGGGATCGGGTTCCAGCGCAGCTGGCCGAGCGGCAGCGAATGATCATCGAGACAGGGCGCTGACTTCCAGAAGGGATAACTGGCGTTGGAAAAACGGCCTGTATGGCGCACGCTCGGGCGAATGCGGTAGAGCCAGGAGCGTTCGTTGGTGCCGCGCGGCGCGGTGAAAGGCGAGCCTGACAGTTGTTCGGCATAGAGCCCGTAATTGCATTTCTGCGGGCTGTTCTGGCCCTGCGGCAGCGCACCGGGCAAGGATTCCGTCTCGAAATCATTGCCAAAGCCCGGCATGTATTTCGGAGTGTTGACGACGGCATGGGCAGCCGTGCTCCTCGTCTTGTCCAGCATCGCTTGCACCTCCTCTGCAGATATGGTTACAAACGTAACTGTCGATTTTGTAACTATCAAGGAAGCCATGGACACCGGCGAATTCGATCTCGAGCAGTTCCTGCCGTTTCGCCTCAATCGCGCCGCGGAATTCATCGCCCTGCGCTTTGCCGCCGCCTACAAGGCCAAATATGGCCTGACGCGGCCGGAGTGGCGCACGCTGGCAGCACTTGGGAGTTCAGGGCGTATGACGGCAAAGGAGGTCGGTGTTCATTCGACGATGCACAAGACCAAGGTCAGCCGGGCGGTTTTTTCACTTGAGAGACGCCGCTGGCTGAAGCGGACGCAGCACGAGGACGACCGCCGCGTCGAATATCTTGAGTTGACGGCTGCCGGAAGCACTGCCTATCGCGAACTGACGATGCTCGCCGTTAACTATTCGGCGGAAGTTGCGTCCCTTCTTGGCGAGGACGGCCTGAAGGCGCTTTCCTCCGGCTTGAATGCTGTGGAGGCTACCATGGTGACACGGCGCCGTTAGCTCCCATAGGCGCTAGCGTGGAGGGCCGCAGGTTCAAATCCTGCGGGCTTCGAATTGTCGTTGTTTTGCAAGGCCGCAAGGAACGGGTGGCCAGCGCCTCCACTGAGCATCCGCACACCGTTGCTCGGTTCTCAGCGATGATGAGCATAAGCGGAATCAGACATCCGCAAATGACGTACCTTCTCGCAGGTCACCCCGAGCCCCGCGGAGGTTCATGACATTCGAGCAAGCCAACGCGGATCGTGTCCATGGAAGTGGTGTAGCTCGCGGCTGATGGCCGTGCTTTCCGACATAGGGCCGGAGGGATATCAGCGTGCCACAGCGGGCAGACTGATTTGGGGATCATCGCTCATTTGCGCCATGGTCTCAAGTGTCAGGTATCTGGCGCGTTGGACGGCCCATTCATCATTCTGTTCGAGCAGCAGTGCGCCGACGAGACGGACGATGGCTTCGTCGTTCGGAAAGATGCCGACGACCTCGGTGCGTCGCTTGATCTCGCCATTGAGACGCTCGATTGGATTCGTCGAATGCAGCTTTGCCCGGTGCTCTTTCGGGAAGGTCATGTAGGCGAGCACGTCCTCTTCGGCATCGTCCATGATGGTGGCGAGCTTCGGCACTTTCGGCCTGATCTGATCGGCGACGCTGCGCCATTGAGCGCTTGCTGCCTCCGGGGTCTCCTGGGCAAAGGCCGTTGCGATGAAAGCGGATACGACCCGCCTGCCGCTCTTTCCGGCATGTGCCAGGACGTTTCTCATGAAGTGAACCCGGCACCTCTGCCAGGTGGCGCTGAGAACCTTGGTGACCGCGGCCTTGAGCCCTTCATGCGCATCGGAGACGACGAGCTTGACGCCACGCAGACCCCGGCGTGTCAGCCTGCGCAGGAATTCCGTCCAGATCGGCTCAGCTTCGGACGTGCCGACTTCCATACCCAGAACCTCACGCCGCCCGTCGCTGTTGACACCGACGGCGATGATGACGGCGACGGAGACGATGCGACCACCACGCCGGACTTTGAGGTAAGTCGCGTCGATCCACAGGTATGGCCAATCGCCTTCGATGGGACGATCGAGGAACGCCTTCACCTTGACGTCGATCTCTTCGCACAGGCGGCTCACCTGGCTCTTGGAGATGCCGCTCATACCCATCGCCTTGACCAGATCATCGACTGAGCGCGTCGAGATGCCTTGGATATAAGCCTCCTGGATAACAGCCGTCAGAGCCTTCTCCGCCATCCGACGTGGTTCGAGGAAGCTCGGAAAGTAGCTGCCCTTGCGCAGCTTGGGAATGCGAAGCTCGACCGTTCCGGCTCGCGTCTCCCAATCCCGATCACGGTAGCCATTGCGTTGAGCGAGCCGCATCGGGTTCTTCTCGCCGAAGTCAGCGCCGGTGGCTCCGCCAACCTCCAGCTCCATCAGCCGCTCGGCTGCAAAGCCAATCATCTCGCGCAATAAATCGGCATCGGCGCTCTTCTCAACAAGCGAGCGCACGTTCATCATGTCATTGGTCATCGGTGGTCTTTCCGTCAGGTTGGTCTTGAACAACCCGACCCTACCGGAAAACACTGATGGCCACCTTACTCCTCAAAACCTACACCACGTGCCGGGACACGATCCCAACGCGCGGCATCCTGTAAACCGTAGGGCGGTCACGATCTCAAACCTTGGAAGCAGATAGGTAACCCAGAAGCCTCCATCGGTGAATCTCCTTCGGCGAGCGGCGGAGGCTTCTTTCTTCGAAACGGATCACGCTTCATGTATGTTGTGGCGGATAGAGGAAGCACCCCGAATTGGGGCGCCAAGCGAGTCTTAAACAGGAGACTTCAGGCGGAGAGCGCGGTGCTGCAGCCTTCGGCGATCTTGCTGTCGGCTGAGGTTTGTCCTGGCATGGTTGCCCATCCGCCGGCTTCGATGAACTGGCGCTTCTTATAGCTGTCTGGAAGAGCCTTAAATTCAATTAGTTTTGCGGCGGCATCCGTCGCACTGTTGAACCGGTCAACGCATATGGCCGATGCAAGTTCTCCACGTGCTGTTTCGCCCGCAGTTGACGCTGCTTTGAGGGAAGTGCCGCCCGTCACCCAGCCCCCCCAGCTAAATCCGACGATGATCGTGGCGACTGCCGTGACGACACAAGCCCATACGAGGATCGTCTTCGATGGCTGATAGCTGTCGAAACGTTGGAAAATCGATGTTTTGCTGCTGCTCTGCATTGCCATTGGAATTCTCCTTGCCGATGTTGTTTGGTTCACCGCTGTGGCCGTCCTGGCCGAGCGGCTCAGGCACTGTCCTCAGTATCCCATGCCACCCATGCCGACGTTTCCGGCCGGCAGCGCAGATTCTCTTTCGGGAATATCGGCAATCACCGCTTCGGCGGTGATCAGAAGTGCTGCGATCGAGCCGGCGTCTTGCAAAGCGGTCCGCACCACCTTGGCAGGATCGACAATGCCAGCCTTGATCATATCGACATAGGTCTCCGTCTGTGCGTCGAACCCCTGGTTGTGATCCGTGCTTTCGGCGAGTTTCCCAACAACGATAGAGCCCTCGACACCGGCATTGTCGGCGATCTGCCGGATCGGGGCTTCCAGCGCCCTCAGCACGACCGAAATCCCCGCCGTCACGTCGGCGTTTTCTGCAGTTAGCCCCGCCAGTACCGACTTGGCGCGCAATAGGGCGACGCCTCCGCCCGGAACGATTCCCTCCTCGACCGCCGCACGAGTTGCGTTCAGGGCATCGTCGATGCGGTCCTTCTTCTCCTTGACTTCAATTTCGGTCGAGCCACCGACGCGGATCACCGCAACGCCGCCGGCGAGTTTTGCAAGGCGTTCTTGCAGCTTTTCCTTGTCGTAGTCGGAGGTGGTTTCCTCGATCTGCGCCTTAATCTGGCTGATGCGTCGAGCGATCTCAGATTTTTCACCTGCGCCGTCTATGATCGTGGTGGTATCCTTTTCGATCAGTGCCCGCTTGGTGCGCCCGAGCATATCCAGCGTGACATTTTCCAGCTTGATGCCGAGATCCTCGGAGATCATCTGGCCGGCCGTCAGAATGGCGATGTCCTCCAGGATGGCCTTGCGGCGATCGCCGAAGCCCGGGGCCTTGACGGCAGCGACCTTCAATCCGCCCCGCAATTTATTGACGACCAATGTGGCCAGAGCTTCGCCTTCGACATCCTCGGAAATAATAAGCAGCGGCTTGCCGCTCTGCACCACGGCTTCGAGGATGGGCAGCATTGCCTGCAGATTGCCGAGCTTCTTCTCATAGATAAGGACATATGGGTCCTCCAGCTCCACGCGCATTTTTTCGGCATTGGTTACAAAGTAAGGCGAGAGATAGCCCCGGTCGAATTGCATGCCCTCGACGACACTGAGTTCAGTATCGGCCGTCCTGGCCTCCTCGACTGTGATGACACCTTCGTTGCCAACCTTTTCCATCGCATCAGCGATCATTTTGCCTACCGTCGCATCGCCATTGGCGGCGATTGTGCCGACCTGGGCGATTTCGCTCGATGAGCTAACCTTCGTGGCGCGCGCTTTGATTTCCGTGAGTACGGCCGCAACGCCAAGATCGATGCCGCGCCTCAAATCCATGGGGTTCATCCCGGCCGCAACAAGTTTGGCGCCTTCGCGAAAGATGGAGGCTGCGAGCACCGTCGCGGTTGTGGTGCCGTCGCCCGCAAGATCGTTGGTCTTGGATGCCACTTCGCGCACCATCTGCGCGCCCATGTTCTCGAACTTGTCCGCAAGTTCGATTTCCTTGGCGACCGCGACGCCGTCCTTGGTAATGCGTGGCGCGCCATAGGACTTGTCGATGACGACGTTGCGGCCTTTGGGGCCTAACGTTACCTTGACGGCATTGTTGAGCACCTCGACGCCGCGAAGCAGACGATCGCGTGCGTCGGTGGAGAAGATGATTTCCTTGGCAGACATTGTCTGTGGTCCAGTTCGGTCTTGAGAGTCGGGGTCGGAATTCGGCGGATCAGGCGGCCGTGTCGGCGGTCGCCTCGGTCTTTTCGACGATGCCCATGATGTCGCACTCCTTCACGATCAGGAGATCTTCGCCATCGATCCCGATCTCGGTTTCCGCCCACTTTCCGAACAGGATCACGTCGCCGGTCTCCACTTCGAGCGGCATCAGTCGCCCATTTTCGTCGCGCAAGCCCGGCCCAACGGCGATCACTTCGCCTTCCTGCGGCTTTTCCTTGGCGGTGTCGGGAATGATGATCCCGCCCCTCGATTTTAGGTCACCTTTCGCGCGCCGTATGACGACGCGGTCGTGGAGAGGACGGAATGTCATGAGGGATCTTTCTGCGGTCGGCGCATAGGGCGGCCGCATCTATTACATAACATCTCTGGCACTCGATTGGTAGGAGTGCCAAGAAATATTATCTGCAAGCGGATAATCCAAATCATTATCCGTTAGAAAATACAACAAGCTCTAGGATAATCCGCGGATTTTTTGTTCGATTTTCATGAAGTATTTCAGGAAGGATCACGACAAAGAACTTCTCGAAAGTCTATCAGCGACGTTGAGCCATACACTGCTTCTTTGCCGGACAAGGATACTTCGCGTTTCAGTGGGACATCATCACAGCTCGATTTCGCTGAGCCATGTCCTGACCTCGTTGAGAGTTCGGCGTTCCTGGTCCGCCTCCATTGAGAAGGGAGGCTCGATCTGAGCGCCCCGTGCATGGGCTGCAAGGACGGTCATACTATTGCCAAGACCATAACCTCCATGGGTGACGAAGGGCCGGACCGTCTTGCCCAAGAGATCATGCATGCTCAGAAATGAGCGGATCACCGGTGGGACGGTCTCCCCCCAGATCGGAAAACCGAGGAATACTGTCTCATAGGTGGCCATGCCAGGAACCGTCATCTTCAGAGGTGGCTCAAAGCCGCTATCCCGCTCCTGCCGTGCTTGCTCTACTGTCTGCTCGTAGTCGTCCGGATAGGGCCGCGACGGAAGGATTTCGAAGAGGTCTGCAAGAAGCGTCCGCTGCAGGGTTCCGGCGAGGACACGAGTGTTTCCCGTGCGGGAGAAATAGGCGACAAGGATGTTTGAGGGCGCGCGCTGTGGCGTACTCGTCAGCTGCGCGCTCGCGCACGTCCCAGCACCCAAAGACAACAGAGCGGGAGCGGCCAGCAACGCGCGTCGGGATATGTCTTTGATCATATTGACTTCAGCCTTCGCGTAAGGGTGTACACTCAGAGTGCCCGTCGCTCACTTTGCGGCGGGCCGCTAAGGCTAGGCGGGCAATTATGTCGAGCCTGCCGGTCACGTTTTTGGAGGCGCTTCGACACCCGAAAAGACCAGGACCTGGTCTGGAAGACGCGCTCCCCGACTTTCAATCGTTGACGCAGCAGCATTGAGCTCGGTGAGTTCGGCCAAAGTGAAACGAACCGATGCTGCGCTGATATTCTCGAGCATGTGCGGCATCTGCGTGCTACCGGGAATCGGAACAATCCAGGGCTTCTGCGCCATCAGCCAGGCCAGAGCGATCTGGGCAGGGGTCGCCTGCTTCCGTTCGGCCCACGTCTTCAAAAGGTCAACGAGCGAGAGATTGTGCGGCAGGTTCTCAGGTGAGAAGCGGGATTCCACTCGGCGAATGTCGCCCTCTGCAAAGCGCGTCCTTGCGTCAATCGCGCCAGTTAAAAAACCAACCCCAAGAGGGCTCCACGGCACAAACCCGATGCCCAGCTCCTCGCAAAGGGGGAGTACCACCTTCTCAGGCCCGCGCCACAGCATCGAATATTCGTTCTGTACGGCGGTGACCGGAAGCGCGGCATGGGCGCGACGCAACGTGTTCGGTCCCATTTCGGAGAGGCCCCAATGCAGCACCTTGCCTTCGTCCATGAGGACCTTAACTGCGCCGGCGACGTCCTCGATGGGGACCGCGGGGTCCACACGGTGCTGATAAAGGAGGTCGATCCGGTCGGTCCGCAGGCGCTTGAGCATGCCGTCGACGGCCAGCTTGATATGGTCAGGGCGGCTATTGAGACCCGGGCGACGCTCGCCCGTTTCAAGATCGATGTTCCACCCGAACTTGGATGCGATCACGACTTTGTCCCGGAATGGCTCGACGCCTTCACCGAGAATCCGCTCCACCTCATGAGGTCCGTATGCCTCGGCCGCGTCATAGAAGGTGACACCGCGTTCGAAGGCCGTCCGGATGATCTTGATCATCTCCGGCCGGCTAGGGATCGTGGTCTGGTAGGTCCGGCTCATGTTCTGGACGCCGATGCCGACGCTGGCAACTTCCAGTGCCCCGAGCTTTCGCCGCCCGCTCTGCGTGGACTCGGCTGGGCTGGTCAAGGCACTGGTCTGAGCGGACGCAGATGCAGCATTTCCGGGTAGGAACGATGCTGCTGCGAGGCTTCCCGCTGTCCCCAGAAAGCCACGTCGTCCCATATTCATGTTTTGCTCGTTTGTCATGTCAGATGGTCCTTTCATCGCGGGACGGCATCAGTCTTCGATCCGAAGGGGATACGTCTTGGTATCGACGTCATCCGGGTTCGGGCCGCTGCGGACGCCTGTGTCCAGGGCATCTATTGCCGCCATCTCGTCCACGGACAGAACGAAGTCAAAAACGTCGAAGTTCTCGGTGATGCGTGCGGCGCGGACGGATTTCGGGATGGCGGAGAAACCATGTTGCAGATGCCAGCGGAGGATGATTTGTGCCGGCGTCTTGCCGTGTTTTTCGGCAAGATCCGCGACCGCAGTATGCGACAACGGGCTCGGCGCGGCTTCCGGATGGTCGGAGACGTAGCGCATCACGCCGCCGATCGGCGACCACGCCTGGGTGGCAATCCGGAGCCGCTGATGCGTCGCTCGCAAGTCTTCCTGTGTAAAAAAGGGGTGCAGCTCGACCTGATTCACGTGGGGAACGAAGCCGGTGCGGTCGATCAGGTCGGCCAGGAGCTCGGAGTTGAAATTGGACACGCCGACGGCGCGGGTGCGCCCCTCGTCGAAAACACGCGCCAGAGCCTTCCACGACGCGACCGTCCGCTCCCACTCATTGGGCATCGGCTGATGCAGAAGATAGAGATCGATTCCGTTAAGCCCGAGCTTGCGCATGCTGCGATCGAAGCCGCGCAGCGTCTCGTCATAGCCGTAGTCGCTGATCCACAGCTTGGTGATGACGAAGACATCCGCGCGGTCAACGGTACTCTGACGCATGGCTTCGCCGACCTGCTCCTCATTCCTGTAGGCTGCGGCGGTATCGATCAGCCGGTATCCGGTGGCGAGTGCGGTCGAAACCGCCTGCACGGTGTCTTCGGGACTGCTGCGATAGACGCCGAGGCCTAGGAGCGGCATATCGATACCATTGGACAGAGTGGTCTTTTGGGTGTTGGAAGTCATTGCTGTCTTTCTTGCGGATATGAATCAGCGATTGACCAAGCGCTGGTGCGAAGCAAAATAGCGGTCACCGAGCACTTGGATGCCGGCAGGGCTTGCTCTGTACGAGCCAGGTCATTAGCCGTCAGTTCCACATCCGTTGCTCCGAGATTTTCTCGAGCCGGTGAGCTTGGTAGTGCCGGGGATCGGCACGATCCAGGTTCGCTCCGCGAGCGCCGGCGTGACACCCTTGGCTGAGGTATAGATCCGATGAGGTCGACAAGCGCCTGGTTGGCCTTGAGCGCCTCGGGAGCGAAGCGTGGCACAATGCGCCGAAAATCGTTTTCGCCGAAGGTAGTGCTTGCAGCCGAGGCCGATGGCCGAGACTTGGAGATTGCTGTTGCCGAGCGCGCGCTTTTGAATGTCGTCCTCCTTTGAGATCCGATTTGGTCTGAAAGCTGCCGGTCGGGCCCGCGATGCCGCTCGGTGAGCCTGCGGGGGCTTCGAATGCGATGAGGACAACATAACGCTCGCATCAACTCTCGATTAGTCGCTATAATCGGCATTGCCTTATAAGTTGGTCTAATGAATGCAGATCGAAAACTTCAACAACCTCGCCGCCTTCGTCGTCGTTGCGAAGGAGCGGAGCTTCACCAGGGCCGCCGCCAAGCTCGGCGTTTCCCAATCCGCTCTCAGTCAAACCGTCAAGGCTTTGGAAGCGCGTTTAGGGTTGCGGCTGCTGACGCGCAACACGCGCAGCGTCTCGCCCACAGAAGCAGGAGAGCGGCTGCTACAGTCGGTCGCGCCCCGGTTCGAGGATATCGCGCAGGAAATCTCAGCACTCAGTGCCTTGCGGGAGAAGCCCGCCGGGATGATCCGCATCACAGCGGGTGAACATCCAGCGGTGACGATTCTCCAGCCTGCATTGGCGAGGTTTCTCCCGGAGTATCCGGACATTCACGTGGAGATCGTGGTCGACTATGGCCTGACCAATATCGTCGCAGAAGGCTATGATGCCGGCGTGCGGCTTGGCGAACAGGTCGCCAAGGACATGATCGCTGTCAGGATCGGTCCTGAAATGCGCGTGGCAATCGTCGGATCGCCCGCCTATTTCCAGAAGTATCCGCGGCCGGAGACGCCGCAGGATCTGACGCAGCATAACTGCATCAACTTCCGGCTACCGACCTATGGTGGCCTTTTCCCGTGGGAATTCGAAAAGGGTGGGCGCGAACTCAAGGTGAGGGTCGAGGGTCAGCTCGTCTTCAATAACATGGCGTTGAGGTTGAACTCGGCTCTCGCGGGGCTAGGGCTTGGGTATGTTCCCGAAGACGAAGTTCTCGAACACATCGCTGAGGGCCGCCTGATCCGGGTGCTTGAGGACTGGTGTGAACCGTTCCCCGGCTATCATCTCTATTATCCCAGCCGCCGGCACTCCTCTCCTGCTTTTGCCCTGCTTCTTGAGGCACTACGCTATCGCGGCCGGTGAACCAGGGCGTTCTTCGCCCTATCGAGGGGAGGTTTTGCCTTCGGATTGGCGCATGCCGCGACGCCTGAAACAACGTCATCGACAGTGCTGCAGGTTGCACACCATCACGAGCCTGGATCGAGATGCCTTGCATCACCGCCACCAAATGACGCCCCAGACGGGAAACGCCATAAGTGCCGGCGAAAGGCTTGAGTATTTTCTGTAATCCTCTCTTTCATGGCCTCACGCCGGGTTGCGGCTTCGCGGGCGAGAATTTCAACCTCCAACGGGTGATGAGTTGCAGCGAATGCTTGTCATCAACGGCATGACGGCGCGCGCAGTTTACGAAGGTTTCGTGAAGACCCAAACCTCAGATCTGGAGCCTACGTTCCGCGGCTTTCCCGGCCCCATTCTCCCTGACGCACGGCAAGCACGATCGGCTTGTCCGTACGGCCATGTCGGAACGAGTAAAAGCGACCCACAAGGACAGCCGCTTGTCGATCTTTGCCAACAGCGGCCATTCGCACTTTTACGAGGAGCCCGACCGCTTTGGGCGTGAACTGGCGACGTTCGTGAAGGCTGCAAATCGGGGGTGAATATAACGGCCGGCCGGCTAAGCAGATTGGTTGATGCTGGGGCGCAGACCAGGGACGAAGCTATGGCGGCGCGCCCGTCGAAACCAAAACCTCGGATCTTGCCGAAAGACCGGTGGACGAGCTTTCCGGCGGGCAACGCAAGCGTGTCTGGATTGCCATGCCGGCGGCGCTTCGAGACCTTGGCGAGCGGCTCAGCCACATCAGAATCGCAGTGGTTTGTCCGCCGACGACAATAATCTTGTGAAAAATCCGATACTAGGGCACAATTTATAAATGCACCTGAAGTGCAGAGCTATCTCAAATCCGGCCGTCTCGCGCCGAGTGACAGCTCGCGTGGGAGGGTCGCGTCGATGGATCAGGGGTTCTTTCTTCTGTTCGCTACGGTGTCCGTGATCACGGCCCTGACCGTGGTCCTGGCGCGGAATCCGGTTCACTGCGCATTGGCGCTGATGGCGTGTTTCCTGCAGATTTCGGCAATCTTCGTCCTGCTCGAAGCGCCGTTGCTCGCGGTCATCCAGATCTTCGTATATGTCGGCGCAATCATGGTCCTGTTCCTATTCGTGATCATGATGATCGATGTGCGCGAAGCAAAGTTGCAGCGGTTCTTACCGGGGGGCAACCTGCCGGCTCTGGTGATGCTCGTTCTGCTTGGGATCGAGATGTCGGTACTGGTGCTCTGGAGCGATCGCTTTTCGGTCACTGTTCCCGTAGGCGGCGGCGATGAGATCAGGCAGCTCAGCACGACGCTTTTCGCCGGTTATCTTCTGCCGTTTGAGGTCGCCTCCGTCATCCTGTTGGTGGCTTTGGTCGGCGCCATCGTGCTGGCGCGGAAGGAGCAGGGGTGATGGTTCCGCTATCGTGGTATATTCTGCTCGGGGTGGTCCTGTTCGTGATCGGAGCGGCGGGCGTGCTGCTCAGGCGCAATATTCTGGTCGTGCTGATGTCGCTGGAGTTGCTGCTAAACTCGGTCAACATCAATTTCATCGCTTTCGGGCGCATCTACGACGACTTTCGCGGGCAGATCTTCGCCATCTTCGTCATAGCAATCACTGCGGCCGAGGTTGCCGTTGCTCTTGGCATCCTGGTCGCCCTTGTGAGGAACAAATCCACCCTCAAGGTCGACGACGTGACCATGATGAAAGGATAACGGCTTGGACCCGGTGATATCGATCAGGCCGCTGCTTGCCGTCGCCGTCCCGGGCCTGACCGCCGTGGCAGTTCTTCTTTTGAATAACCGTGAGAAAATCCGCGATCTCGTCTCGCCGCTGGCCGCGATCGCCCTGTTTGCGATTGTTGCCTCTATGGCGCCCACGGTGTTGGCGGGCGGAACCGTCGATTTGCGCCTGTTCGAGATCCTGCCGGGGGCCGACTTCGCTTTCCGGGCGGATGCGCTCGGCATGGTGTTCGCCACGGTCTCGTCACTCCTATGGATCGTCGCCGCGGTCTATTCCGTCGGCTACATGCGGCACTTGAACGAGCATGCGCAGACCCGATTCTTTGCCTGTTTCGCCACCAGCCTCGCGGCGGCCGTCGGAGGCGCCTTTGCCGCCAATCTGTTCACGCTGGTGATCTTCTACGAGGTGCTCAGCCTCGTTACCTATCCGCTCGTCTACCACCACGAGGACGAAGAGGGATGGGCGGGCAGCCGCAAATACCTCGTCTATCTGATGGGCGCGTCGAAAAGCGTGCTGCTTGCCGCGCTGGCACTGACATATTCCATTGCGGGGTCGCTCGACTTTGTGGAGGGGGGGCTATTGGAGGGAGTCAATGCCTCGGCGCCGCTGCTGACGGTTGTCTATTTCTGCTATCTTTTCGGCTTCGCCAAGGCTGCGGTGATGCCCATGCACGCCTGGCTGCCGGCCGCTATGGTGGCGCCAACACCTGTCAGCGCACTCTTGCATGCAGTGGCTGTCGTCAAGATGGGTGTGTTCTGTGTGCTGCGGGTGGTGTTCCATGTCTTCGGCGTCGGGCTGGTCGGAGAACTCGGCCTCGGCATCGCCACGGCCTATCTGGTTTCATTCACGATCCTGATGGCGTCGGTCTACGCCCTGACACGGGACGACCTGAAAGCTAGGCTCGCCTATTCGACGGTTTCCCAACTCTCCTACATCGTGCTGGGCGCGGTCCTGTTGTCGCCGGTCGCAATGGTCGGCGGGATCATCCACATTGCAGCGCACGCATTTTCAAAGATCACGCTGTTTTTTTGCGCCGGGTCGATCTACTGCGCATCGGGAAAGCGCAACATCAGCGACATGGCCGGCATCGGCCGCCGGCTGCCCTGGACGATGGGGGCATTCTTCGTCGCCTCGCTCAGCATGATCGGGGTGCCGCCGACCGCGGGATTCGTCAGCAAATGGTATTTGACGCTGGGGTCGGTGGAGGCGGGACAGATGGCGTTCCTGGTCGTACTGCTGGTGAGTTCGATCCTGAACGCCGCCTATTTCCTGCCGGTCAGCTATGTCGCCTTTTTCGGGACCGAGTCGCAGGAGAGCCGGACGACGGTCCGTGAAATTCCGATGATCACGATCCCGCTTGTTGCGACCGCCATCCTATCGGTGCTGATGGGCATCTTCCCCGATTATTTTCTTACCCTGGCGGACGGAGTGGTCAGATGATCAAGCGCGTGGTCGACTTCTTTGGTGACGAAGAATGGGCAAGGCAGCGCCGCCGACTGTTCTATCTGGCACTCGTTCTGATCGTCGCCGCCGACTTTCTGGTTTCTCGCGAACACGCCGAATACCTTTGGGAGCGCCTGCCTGGCTGGTCCGCCGTCTACGGTTTCGGCTCCTGCGTTCTGCTCATCTTCGTATCCAAGTTTCTCGGCCATCGGATCGGGCTGATGCGGCGCGAGGACTATTATGACTGACTTCATCCATCCGGCTCTCCTCTTCATTCTCGGTGCTCTGCCGATCCCGTTCCTCAGGGGATCGATCGGCAAGGCCTATCTGCTGCTGATCCCGACGCTGGCGATCCTTGCCGTGCTCGCGATGCAGCCGGGCAGTTATGGCGAGGCGAGGTTTATCGGGCAGGAAATCCTGATTGCGAAGGTCGACAGGCTGAGTATCGTCTTCGCCACCGTTTTCACCGTCATGGCGCTGATCGGCACGGTCTACGCGTTGCACCTGACACGCCCCGGCCAGCATGTGGCCGCATTCATCTACGTCGGCAGCGCACTCGGCGTGGTGTTCGCCGGTGACTACCTGACCCTCTATCTGTTCTGGGAAGGCATGGCATTTTCCTCTGCCTATCTGGTCTTTGCCCAGGGAGGCGACAAGGCGATCCGGGCGGGGTTCCGGTATCTCATGGTCCATATCACCGGCGGGGTCTGCCTGCTCGGCGGCGTGGTTCTCCACGGGCTCGCCACGGGTTCATCTCTTTTCGGCCCGATCGAGGGAGAAATGGGCGTGGCCGTCTACCTGATCCTTGCCGGATTCATCCTCAACGCCGCAGTGCCGCCGCTCAACGCCTGGCTCACCGACGCCTATCCGGAGGCGACCGTCACAGGCGCGGTGTTCATGAGCGCCTTTACCACCAAGACCGCCGTCTACGTGTTGGCGCGGGCGTTTCCGGGGACCGAGCTTCTGGTCTGGCTCGGCACCGCGATGGCGCTCTACGGCGTTATCTACGCGGTGCTGGAGAACGACTGCCGGCGACTGCTTGCCTATCACATCGTCAGCCAGGTGGGGTACATGGTGGCGGCCGTCGGCATTGGGACCGAGATGGCGCTGAACGGAGCCACCAGCCATGCCTTCGCCCATATCCTCTACAAGGCGCTTCTGTTCATGGGTGCGGGGGCGGTGATTCATGTCACTGGGCGGCGTAAGCTCACCGAACTCGGCGGGCTCTACAAGACCATGCCGCTGACCTTGACGCTCTACATGGTCGGCGCCTTAGCGATCTCGGCATTTCCGTTCTTCTCGGGTTTCGTCACCAAGTCGATGGTCGTGGCCGCCGCTGGGCAGGATCACCGCGCGCTGGTCGTGCTCGCGCTGACGATGGCATCGTCCGGGACGTTCCTGCACACCGGGCTCAAGCTCCCGTACTACATGTTCTTCGGTAAGGACCAGGGCCTAGGGGCCAGGGACCCGCCCGGCAACATGCTGGTTGCGATGGGTATGGCGGCGGTGCTCTGCATTGCGATCGGGGTGTTCCCGCGGCCGCTTTATGCATTGCTACCCTATCCGGTCGACTTCGAACCATATACGGGTCTCCATATTACGGAGAGCCTCGGCGTGCTGATGTTCACGGCACTGGGTTTTGTTATTTTCCTGCGAGCGCTCGATCCCGAGAATACGATCAGCCTGGACACCGACTGGTTCTACCGCAAGGGTGCGCGGTACTTCATGTGGCTCGCCGAAAGGCCGCTGGCGCGCTACGAGAAGGCGGTGAGCGAGGTGTCTGAGACCACGGCGCTACCTTTCCTGCACGGGTCGGCACGAGAAGGATTGCGGATCGACCTTAACGGTGTGGACGCCGTCGTGAACGGCGTCGCCCGTTCAGTCCTGCGCGGGGGCGCTGCGTTGCGGCGGCTCCAGACCGGTGTCGTGACCCATTATGTGCTGGCGATGATCGCCGGACTGATCGCGGCCGCCGTCGTTTTCGCCGTGGCTTGGCGGTAGGGGGTGCGATGGGATTGCCGCTCCTCAGTCTCATTGTATTCACGCCTGCCGCCGGGGCAGTGGTTCTAATGTTTCTCCGCAGCGAGGATGCGGTGCGCTGGACAGCGCTGGGTATCACCGTCCTCGACCTGGCTCTCTGCATCGCAATGCTGGCCAGCTTCGACCAGACGACCCACGAGATGCAGTTCACCGAGATACACCCGTGGGTGCCTACGCTCGGGATCACCTACGCGCTCGGTATCGATGGGATCAGCGCGCTCTTCGTGTTCTTGACCGCGCTGCTGGGGTGGATTTGCGTGCTCGCCTCGTGGGTCGCGATTGACAGCAAGGTGAAGGAGTTCATGGTGAGCCTGCTCGTCATGCAGGCGCTGATGCTGGGGGTATTCTGCGCCCTCGACCTGTTTCTGTTTTATGTTTGCTGGGAGGCAATGCTGATCCCGATGTACCTGATCATCGGCGTGTGGGGCGGTGATGGCCGGGTCTATGCCGCGTTCAAGTTCTTCCTCTACACGCTGGCGGGCAGCCTCCTGTTCCTGATCGGTGTCATCGTGCTCTATTTCCACGGCGGTAGGACCTTCGACATTCTCGCGCTCACAGATCAGGATTTGCCGTTCTGGGTTCAATCCTGGCTTTTCTTCGCCTTCCTGATCGCCTTCGCCGTGAAGGTGCCGATGGTCCCGGTTCATACCTGGCTGCCGGACGCTCATGTACAGGCGCCGACGGCTGGCAGCATCATCCTGGCCGGAGTGCTCCTGAAGATGGGCGCCTACGGGTTCTTGCGGTTCTCGCTGCCGATGCTGCCGGAGGCGTCGGTATATTATTCGACGCTGATGCTGGCGCTTTCGGCTCTTGCCATCGTCTATGGCGGATTACTTGCGCTGGCGCAGGACGACCTGAAGAAGCTGGTGGCCTATTCCAGCATCAGCCATATGGGTTTCGTAACGCTGGGGATTTTTGCGCTGAACTTCCGCGGGCTCGAGGGCGGCATCCTGCAAATGTTCAATCATGGCGTAACGACGGGCGCTTTGTTCCTCTTCGTCGGCCTGATCTACGAGCGGACGCATACGCGCAGTATCGCCGACTACGGCGGGCTGATGAAGGTGGCGCCGGTCTACACCGCGTTTCTGGCGCTGTTCACCTTGTCGTCGATGGCCTTGCCGGGGACGAATTCGTTCGTCGGCGAGTTGCTGGTGCTGTCGGGCGGATTTGCGGCCAACCTGGCCGCCGGCGCGGCCGCGGTCGTGGGCGCGTTGCTGAGCGCGGCCTATCTCCTTGGCATGTATAGGAGAGTAGCACTTGGTCCGGCCAGCATCGGCGCCCGCTTCAAGATACGCGACGTAAACGCCCGCGAGATGGCTGCGATCCTGCCGCTGGCCGTCTTCGTGCTTTGGGTCGGGCTCTATCCGAAACCCTTTCTCAACATCATCGACGTCTCGGTGAAGCATTTGCTCGCGCACGTGCACACCAAGGGGAGCGGCCAATGACCGCCGCCGCGCTTTTCCAGTCGGCTTTAGCGAGCCTGCCCGAGATTGTGGTGATCACTGGAGCCTGCATCCTGCTGATCCTTGGCCAGCTTGTGCGGAAGGGGCAGGAACATGTCTTTGTCTGGGCTTCCGTCGCCGTCGTGCTGATTGCGGCCTTGGGGACACTCATGCTGGCGAGCGAGGTACGGCCGGCCTACACGGGCATGTTCGTCGCCGACGGCTTTGCGGTCTTTTTCAAGTTCGTGTTCTACTTAGCCACTGTTTTGACATTCTTCCTGTCGCGAAAATATGCCGACATTGAGGGGATTGAAAGTAGCGAATACTATGTTCTGCTGCTCTTCGCCCTTTCGGGAATGATGATCATGGCCTCGGCGACCGATCTCTTGTCGCTTTATGTGGGTCTCGAACTGATGGTGCTCTGCACCTATGTACTGACCGGTTTCTTGCGAAGAGAGCCGCGTTCGAACGAAGCGGCACTGAAATACGTGATCCTTGGCGCGGTCTCGACCGCGATCTTCCTCTATGGCGTTTCGCTCGTTTACGGGCTCACCGGCACGACGCAACTGGACGGCATGGCGGCCGCGGTGACCGGCGATCCGCTCGATCCCGGATTGCTGCTGGCGGTGGTCTTCATCGTCGCGGGGTTGGTCTTCAAGGTCGGCGCGGTGCCGTTCCATATGTGGGTCCCGGACGTCTACGAGGGCGCGCCGACGACGATCACGGCTTTCATGTCTGTGGGGCCGAAGGCTGCGGGGTTCGCGGCGATCCTGCGGGTGTTCCTCAACCCGCTGGTTGCAGCCTCGGACGCCTGGGTCGTTGTCGCCGTCATTGCGGTGGTGACAATGGCACTCGGCAGCTTCGTGGCGCTGGTGCAGGACAATTTCAAGCGCCTCCTGGCTTATTCCAGCATCGCCCATGCCGGGTTCGCCATTTTCGGCGTGGTGGCCGGCGGTGCGGACGGCATCGCCAGCGTGATGCTCTACCTGCTGATCTATTCTTTGATGAACCTCGGCATTTTCGGCATCGTCATCATGATGCGGAACGGCGATTTCTCGGGCGAGATTATCGAAGACTACGCGGGCTTTGCCAGGTCGCATCCCGGGCTGGCGCTTCTGATGCTGCTCTATCTGTTCTCGTTGGCCGGCATTCCGCCGACGGCCGGGTTCTTCGCCAAGTTCTACGTGCTGGTCGCGTTGGTCGAGCGGGGTTTCGTCATGCTGGCGGTGATCGCAGTGCTGCTGAGCGCCGTCGCCGCCTACTTCTACATCCGCATCGTCATGGTGATCTACATGCGCGAGCCACGCAGGGCGTTTGACCCGGCTCTGACGCCTCTAGTTCGCGCGACGCTCGCCCTCACCGCCGTCGGCACTCTCGGAATCGGCCTATTTCCGGAACGGTTCCTGAGGCTTGCTCAAGGTGCGGTGTTTGGAGGCTGATCTATTGGATTTGCAATGATTCCCCCGAGGGAATACACTGTCAATTGAAGAAAGGAGCGCCCAAGTCACTTACTGGGGCGACCGCATCGCCGGCCCGAATGGGGCCGGTCGCGGCCTGAGCAAGGCCCTCGGTGGGTGACCGGGGAAATGCGACATGTCTGCAATGGAATTCCTGCCGGTACTCTTCATGGCCGCCGGAATTGTTCTGGTGGCGATGACGACGCTTTTCGTTTCCTCGCTGCTGCGTCCCTCCAATTCCTATCCCGCAAAGAACATGCCCTACGAATGCGGCATGGACCCGTCGGGCGAGGCCGCCGGGGGCCGCTTCAGAGTGCCGTTCTTTATCCTTGCGATACTGCTGGTGGTCTTCGATGTCGAGGCAATGTTCCTCTTTCCCTGGGCCGTCGTTCTGAAAGAGATCGGGTTCATCGGCTATGTTGAAATGTTCGTCTTCATGTTGCTGCTTCTCGTGGGCTTCGCCTACGCTTGGCTGAAGGGAGCGTTGGAATGGGAGGAGTAAACAACGCGATCCGCGATAGCGTACTGTTCACCACGGCCGACAGCATCATCAGCTGGAGCCGGAGGTCGGCCCTATGGCCTGAGACCTTCGGCATTGCCTGCTGCGCCATCGAGATGATCTCAGCCGGTTGCGCGCGTTATGATCTCGACCGGTTCGGCGTGGTGTTCCGCCCTTCACCACGTCAGTCCGATGTGATGATCATCGCCGGCACCGTGACCCGGAAATTCGCGCCCGTCGTGCGTCGGCTCTACGACCAGATGCCGGAACCGCGCTGGGTGATCGCAATGGGCACCTGCGCCATTTCGGGCGGTGTTTACAACACCTACGCCGTGGTGCAGGGGTCGGAGACTTTCGTGCCCGTCGACGTGCATGTGCCCGGCTGTCCCCCGCGGCCCGAGGCGTTGATGCATGGCTTCCTCCTGCTTCAAGAGAAGATCAAGAGGACCCGCGCGCTGGCCGGGACGCCTCTGGATCGGGTTGTAGCATCATGAGTGTAGGGCGGCCTCTCAATCTGGGTCCGATCATGGAGCGTTTCGGGGGATCAATCGAGGACCTCGGCTGCGCGCACGGCATTCACGTCTTTGCTGTTCCTCCCGAGATGATCGTCGAGTTCTGCCGGTTCCTGAAGGAACACCCAGCGCTGCGATTCAACTTCCTCTCCGACATCTGCGGGGTTGATCACTATCCCGAAACGCCGCGATTCGAAGCGGTATACCACCTCTACTCGCTGCCCAACCGGTGGCGGATTCGCATCAAGTGCTGGCTTGGCGATCCGCCGCAGCTTTCCTCGGTTACGGGCGTCTGGCGCACCGCCAACTGGCATGAACGCGAAGCCTGGGACATGTACGGGATCAGGTTCGAGGGTCACCCAGACCTGCGCCGGATCTACATGTGGGAGGAATTCGAGGGCTTCCCGCAGCGCAAGGACTTTCCGCTGCGCGGATACAAGGATAAGTTGAACCCGTTTGGAGCCGAAGGCCCGCCGCCGACACAGCCGGACCTCGCCACCAGGGATATTCCGCAAGGAGGCCGTTCCGCGCCGGAGAGTTGAGATGACTGAAGTCACCGAGCTCAGCAGGCCTGAAGGCGAAGCGCTCAATACCAGGGAAGTGCTTCTCAATCTCGGCCCGCAGCACCCCAGCACTCATGGGGTTCTTCGGCTCGTCCTCGAACTGACCGGCGAATACGTCGAGCGCGTCGACCCGCATATCGGCTATCTCCACCGCGGCACCGAAAAACTGGCGGAGAGCTTCACCTATACCCAGATTTTCCCGCTGACGGACCGGCTCGACTATCTCTGCCCACCTTCGAATAACCTGGCGTTTGCGCTGGCCGTGGAGAAACTCCTCGGCATAGAAGCACCGGTACGGGCGCAGTATATTCGCGTGTTGATGGCCGAGCTGGCACGGATCTCGGGCCATCTCCTGATCACCGGCGCACTGCCGATGGACCTTGGCGCCATGACCGCGTTGCTCTATGCGATGCGCGAGCGCGAAATGATCATGGATCTGTTGGAGATGATTACCGGGGCGCGGATGCATACCTCTTTCTGCCGGGTCGGCGGTGTGCGCGAGGACCTGCCCGACGGGTTCCTCCCCAAGATCCGGGAATTCTGTGACATTTTCCCGAACCGCATTCGCGACTATGACCGGCTGCTCGAGAACAACCGGGTGTTTTTGAACCGCACGCAAGGGATCGGCGTAATCGCCGCCGAGGATGCCATCGATCTCGGCCTGAGTGGCCCGAACCTGCGCGCCTCGGGCGTCGATTGGGACATCCGCCGCGACGAGCCTTATGAGATCTACGATCGGCTCGACTTCAATGTCATTACCCGCAAGGAGGGCGACTGCTATGCGCGCTGGCAGTGCCGTGTCGAGGAAATGCGCGAGAGCATCCGGATCATTGAGCAATGTCTCGACCAGATGCCCGAGGGGCCGTTCCAGATCGACATGCCGACAATCGCCTTCCCGGTGGACAAGGACAGGGTGCACTGCTCGATGGAGGCATTGATCCAGCATTTCGACCTCTCGGCCTACGGCTTCAAGGTGCCGAAGGGCGAGGTCTATTCGGCGATCGAGGCGCCAAAGGGCGAGCTAGGCTTCTACATCATCAGCGACGGATCGCCCAAACCGTTCCGCATGAAGGTGCGGGCACCGTCCTTCGTCAACCTTCAGGGACTCTTTGGAGTGACGAACGCCCGCTATCTGGCGGACATGATCGCCGTGCTCGGCAGCCTCGACCCGGTGATGGCCGAGGTGGACAAGTAGCAGGGAGGTTCAAATGCGATGACTATGCGCGAACAAATCGAGGCGGCGGCGGCGCGGTATCCCGACCAGCGCTCAGCGATCATGCCCGCGCTTTTGATCGCGCAGAGGGAGCATGGCCATTTGCCTGGTCAAGTGCTCGAAGAAGTCGCCGATATCCTTGGTGTCGAGCGGATCTGGGTCTACGAACTGGCGACCTTTTACACACTCTTCCATATCGAGCCGGTGGGCATGTTCCACCTGCAACTCTGCGACAACGTTTCCTGCATGCTGCGCCGCTCCGAGGAGCTGCTGAGGCACTTGGAGGAGGTGCTGGGGATCAACAAGGGCGGCACGACGCCGGATGGACTGTTCACGCTTTCGACCGTCGAGTGCCTCGGTGCCTGCGAGATGGCTCCGGTGATGCAGGTTGGCGACGATTACCACGGCAACCTTGATGTCGCGCGGACAGACGCACTCCTGGACAGCCTTCGCGCCATGGCGAGGCAGGTCGAAAGTGTTGAGCCCGCCTTTGCGCGACCGCCGGGAGAGTAATGCCATGTTCGAGCCGGTTCTTCTCAAGAATGTCGACGTGCCGGACAGTCATTTGCTGTCGACCTATGAGGCCGGCGGCGGCTATCAGGCACTGGCCAAGACCCTGCGCGAGTATACGCCGGACGAGGTCGTCGACCTCGTCAAACAGTCCAACCTGCGCGGCCGCGGCGGGGCCGGATTCCCGACGGGCATGAAATGGAGCTTCGTGCCGAAGCGGGCCGGCAAGCCGAAATATCTGTGCTGCAACGCTGATGAGGGCGAGCCCGGAACCTTCAAGGACCGGATCATCATGGAGCGCGATCCACACCAGCTCATCGAGGGGCTGGCGGTAAGCGCCTACGCGATCGGAGCCGAAACCGCCTATGTCTACATCCGTGGAGAATATGTGACGGCGATACGCCGCCTGGAGCAAGCGATATCCCAGGCTCACGAAAAGTCCTATCTCGGAACGCGTGTTCTAGGCTCTGATTTCAAGTTCACCGTGCACGTTCACTGCGGTGCCGGCGCCTATATCTGCGGTGAGGAGACCGCGATGCTCGAGTCGCTTGAGGGCAAGCGGGCGCAGCCGCGATTGAAACCGCCGTTTCCCGCCGTGGCCGGGCTCTACTCCAGCCCCACCGTCATCAACAATGTCGAGACGCTTGCTTGCGTGCCGCATATTGTGATGCGCGGGCCGGCCTGGTTTCGGGGCATCGGCCCGGATAAGAGCCCCGGCCCGAAGCTCTACTGCCTGAGTGGGCAGGTGCGCAAACCCGGCCTTTACGAACTGCCGATGGGCATACCACTGCGCGAACTGGTCGAGCAGCACGCTGGCGGTCCGTTACCGGGGCGCAGGATCAAGGCTGTAATTCCGGGCGGGGTCTCGGCGCCGGTAATACCTGAGGGCGGGCTGGAGGTCGGGATGGATTTCGACTCGCTTGCTGCCGCCGGCTCGATGCTTGGTTCGGCCGGCGTTGTTGTAATCGACGACTCGACCTGCATGGTCAAGGTCGCCACCCGGATCATCGAGTTCTTCCATCACGAGTCCTGCGGCAAGTGTACGCCATGCCGGGAAGGATTGAACTGGGCCGTAAAAGTACTGCGCCGCATTGAGACCGGGGAAGGCGGGCCTGGCGATCTGGAGCAGCTGGAGATGCTTTGCAAAGGCATTTTCGGCAATACGTTTTGTGCTTTGGGTGACGGTGCCGCGATGGGATTGCGGGCGGCGCTTAAGCATTTCCGCGACGAGTTCGTCGCCCATATCGAAGAGCGGAGGTGCCCGTTTCACTGAGAGCGTGTGTTTGAGGCGGGCTTGGAGGAAGCATGGTTAGCGTTACGATCGACGGACAAACGCTTGAAGTCGAGGCTGGCTCCACGGTGCTCATGGCGGCTGAGCGTTTGGGCATCGACATTCCAACTTTCTGTTACTGGAAGCGGCTGCCGCCGCTGGCCTCCTGCCGCATGTGCCTGGTGGAGATTGAGGGGTTGCGGCGGCTGCAGCCGTCCTGCGCCACCACGGTCACCGATGGCATGGTCGTGCGGGCGAATACGCCGCTGATCGACGAAACGCGATCTTCGATGCTCGACATGCTGCTTGCCAACCACCCCCTTGACTGCCCGATCTGCGACAAGGGCGGCGAATGCGAGCTTCAGGACATGGTGATGGCATACGGCCCCCGCAAAAGCGAGTTCCACGATCTCAAGCGTGTATTCCACTCCGAGGACATTCGTCTCAGCCCGGTCGTCATCATGAACGTCAACCGCTGCATCCAGTGCCAGCGTTGCGTCCGGATGTGTGAGGAGGTGGTCGGCGCGGTCGCGCTTGGCACCGTCGAAAAAGGCATGGATACGGCCGTCACCGGCTTCGAGGGTAGCCTTGCGAGTTGCGATCAGTGCGGCAATTGCATCGAGGTCTGCCCGGTCGGCGCTCTGATGAGTTTCCCCTACCGCTACAAGGCACGGCCCTGGGATCTGGTCGAGACCGACACGGTCTGTCCGCATTGTGGCACCGGTTGCCAGTTGACGGTGGGCACACGCAAGGGCGAGTTTATGCGGGTACGCTCGAAGTGGGGCGAGGGGGTCAACCGCGAAACGCTTTGCGTGCGGGGACGCTTCGGTCTCGATTTCGTCTCGGGCAGGGACCGGATCGAGCGGCCGATGATCCGTCGCGATGGCACTCTGGCTCCGGTTTCCTGGGACGAAGCGGCGGACTATCTGCGCCGGCGGCTGTCGGCCGTCGAGGACAAGGCTGCAGGGGGGCTGGCCTCGCCGCGCCTGCCCAACGAGGTGCTCTATCAGTTCCAGAAGCTGATGCGGACGGTATTCCGGACCAACAACATTGATTGCTCGTCGCGCTGGTCCGCGCCCTTCGATACGCTCGGGCCTTTACTGGCAGCCTTCTACAGCCGCGCACCACTGGAAGAGGTGATCGCCAACGACTGCGTGCTCGTCGTCGGCGGCAACGTGACCGAGGAGAACCCGGTCACCGAATACCTGCTGCGGGACGGCGCGCGGCGGCGGCAGACCGCTTTGCTCATGCTTTCGGCGCGGCCCTCCCGTCTGGAGGCCGATGCCCGCGTTGTGGTTCGCGTGCCGCCGGGCGGAGAAACGGCGAGCCTTGCGGCGGTGGTAGCCGGGCTCGTGGAAGCGGCCGGTCACGCCTTGCCGGGCGAGACTTTTGCAGACATCGAAGCGACGGTCGGCAGGCCGCCGGTGAATACCGGTAGTGACGGGCCGGCTCGTCTGGCCAGTGCGCTCAAGGAAAGCCGAAGCGTCACTGTGCTTGTCAGCGTCGAGCTCCTGAGGTCACCCGAAGCGCGCGCGACGCTGCAGCAACTCAACAACCTGCTGCAGGTTCTCCGCCTGCTCGGCAAGGGCCTGGCGATGCAGTTCCTCTTTGATCGCGCCAACCAGCTGGGCGCCTGGGACATGGGTGTTTTGCCAGCGGCTTTGCCGGGGTTGTGGGCGGTCACCGATGATGCGACCCGTACAACCCTTGCACGGAACTGGGGTGCCGAAATCCCGTCTGAACCCGGCGCGGGTCTCGACGCCATGCTGGAGCTCTGCGTCGGTGGCGGGATGGGCGCGCTCTACCTCGCCGGAGCAGACCCCCTGATCGCCTACCCCGACAGGGATTTCGTGACGCGAGCGCTTGGCGCCGCCGATCTCCTGATCGTGCAGGATACCTTCCTAACGGATACGGCGGGCCTGGCCGAGGTTGTTCTGCCCGCGGCAGGTTACGGCGAGGAATCCGGGACGTTCACCAACAACGAGGGTCGGACCCAGAAGATCCGCAAATTCCGCGAACCGGCCTTCGAGGCGCGAGGCAATCTGGCGATCTTCGACTTCGTCGCAGCGCTGCGCAGCCAGACGCTGCAGCCCTCGACAGAAGGCGGAATTTTCGACGAGATTGCCCGGCGGGTTCCGGCCTATCAGGGGTTGACGCAGGATGGACTTGGCGCTGACGGCGCGTTCACCAAGGCGGTCCCGCTGCCACCGGCTGGCGAGTTCTTCGCGCCGCCGCCGGCCGCGAAAGCAGCCACCGGACTGATGCTGATTACCGGCAACTGCCTGTTCCACAACGGATATCTTTCCGAACGCTCGGAGATCCTGAATACGGTCGCTGATGACCCCTATGTCGAGATGAGCGCGCAGGATGCCGCCCAACTTGGCTTTTCGGATAGCGATCCGGTGGTCGTGCGATCCGCTCTGGGAGAATTGACGGCGAAGCTCAAGGTCAACAGGCGCTTTCCTAAGGGCCTCGTATTTCTCCCCGAGAACTACAGGGCCCTACGCCTCAACAGACTGATGCGTCGGGGTGTATATCCATGTCCGGTGGAAGTTCACCGGGCCACGGCGTCCGCCTGTCTCACTGGTTCTACGTCGAACCCTAAGGATCGACACCAAGGCATGGACGGTGGCTTGCCTGACCCTGCATCGGGCCTTGATCAGTGATACCTGTTCCCGCAGATGTAATCCTGCAGATCCTGTTCCGTGCGCTCCGCTTCGTCGAGCCTATGTTTGACCACATCGCCGATGCTGACTACGCCGACAACGTTGTCCCCATCCATGACCAGGACATGACGCGTACGCCGCCGGGTCATGATTCCCATCGCGACCGGCAGCAAATCCCGGGTCGAACAGGTCGCTACATTGCGGTTCATGATGTCCGCGGCTCGCATCATCGCCGCCGCGGCCCCGTATTCGGCTACCGCATTGCAGCAATCCCGCTCCGACAAGGTACCAAGGTATTCGCCGTCTGATTGGCTGACGACGACGAAGCCTATATTGTTCTCGCGAAACAGTCTCAGGACTTCCACCATCGACTGATCGCGATTGACCGCGATGACACCGACACCCTTGTTCTTCATGATTTCGCCGACAAACATCTGAGCCTCCTGTCCGAGCGCATTGTTTGACAGCTGGCGCGTCTTCACGTTCGCCGTATATTCCGCCACCAGTTGTAGCCCTGCGTCTCTTTGGTTTCGACGAGCACGTCCTTCTCCGTATTCAGGCGCGCGGCAATTACGCCGCCACCGGTTGCCGCCTTGCCCGGTTTGGCGAGCAGATCGTCGCGCCCGATCACCAAATCACGCGAGGAAAAGCTCGAGAATTCGTATTGTTGGCCAAGCGCGATCGCGTCCGCTGGACAGGCGTCCTCGCATAGCCCGCAGAATAGGCACCGGGCCGTGTCGATCTCGAATTTTGCCGGGTGACGGTTGCCCTTTTCGTCCTCGTAGGGGATGACTTCGATGCAGTCGCAGGGACAAATCCGGGCGCAGAGTTCGCAGGCCACGCATTTGATCTCGCCCTCTTCGTCGCGCGTCAAGAAGTGATGCCCGCGGTAGCGCGGGTAGGGCAACCATTTTTCCTTGTCCGGATACTGCATGGTGACGGATCTGGCGAACATGTAGCCGAAGGTCAGCGCCAAGGCTTTCGCCAGATCGCCGAAGAACGCCCAGCCGATCCATGTTCCAATACTGTCCTGCGCGCGCGACATCATCGCCCCCGCTATGGAGCCGCTGCGGCCCCTAAATGAAAGCAATTCCGGTTATGATTATGTTCGCCATCGATAAAGGAAGCAAGACTTTCCATCCGATCGCCATCAGTTGGTCGTAGCGGTAGCGGGGGAAAGTGAAACGGAACCAGATAAACAAATAGACGAAGAACGAGACCTTGAGCAGAAACCAAAGGAGCGGTGGCAAGGGGATCAGTACGCCGTTCCAGCCGCCGAAGAACAGGATCACCACCAGCACCGACACCAGCAAGACGATGGCATATTCGCTGATCATGAAAAACGCAAAGCGGATACCGCTGTATTCGGTATGGAAGCCAGCCCCCAGATCACCTTCCGCTTCCGAAAGGTCGAATGGAATGCGCTGTGCCTCGGCCAGTCCGGCAACGAAGAACACCAGGAAGCCGATCGGTTGGTAAACGATATTCCAGACATCGGCCTGCGCCCGTACGATTTCGAGCAGGCTCATGGATTGCGCCAACATGACCACGCCGATGACCGCAAACCCCATCGGGATCTCATAGCTGATCATCTGCGCGCAAGTCCTGAGGCTGCCCAGAACAGCGTATTTGCTGTTCGCGGCCCATCCGCCGAAGATGACACCGTAGACCTCAATGCCGATCACAGCGAAGACGAAAAGGATCGCCACATTCATGTTGGAGACGTAGAGCGTGATCTCGGCACCCAACACCGAGACGGTTTCGCCGAACGGGATCGCGACGAACACCACGAATGGTGGGGCGAGCGCCAGGATTGGCGCCAGTTTGAACAGAAAGCGGTCGGCCTCGTCCGGGATGTGGTCTTCTTTGGTCAAGAGCTTGATTCCGTCCGCCACCGGCTGCAGCAGCCCGTGCCACCCGACGCGCATTGGCCCCATCCGCTGCTGGATGTGCCCAGCGATCTTGCGTTCCAGCCAGGTCAGCGGCAAGGGCAACAATAGCAGGATCGCGATCAGAAACGCGACCTTGAAGACGATCAGGCCGAGGGCGACGATAAGTTCCATGATCCGCGGCTACTTATTCATCGGTTGAAACGCGCGACCGGATTTTTGCCCGGCTATAGACTGAGCACTTGTGCAGTTATCAGCTTGATAGGGTACAGCGGCGACGCGCTACTTGCAAAGCGGAAATCAATTCTGCCTTCCCCGATATGGCAAGAACCGCTTTTAACGGGTTTGTATGAGCCTACCAAGGTTGTTGAAAGGCAGAGCTTAGGTCCCGCTTTGGGCGAGGGAACGGAGTCTGACAAAAATAATCACAGAATCCAACGCAAACAAATTTGTCGCTGCAATTTCAATAAGATCAATATAATAAGAAACCTATGAATAAGGCTTACGGCCTACTGCGCTGGTGGACTGGCAATCCCTGAAAGTCCTTGAGCGTCGCTAATACGATCGACGTCTTGACATGCTGAACGCTGTCGTGCGGCAGGAGCACGTCGTTGACGAAGCGCGAAAGTCCGGCAAGGTCAGGCGTCACGACCTTGAGGTGGTAATCCATTTCACCGGTCAGGGCGTAACATTCCAGCACCTCCGGCAGGTCCGCAATCAGTGTTGCGAAACGCTTGGCGTTGTCGCGGTTGTGGGTCGCAAGGGTTACGGCGATGACGACCATGAGGTCGAGCCCCAGCCTGCCGCGATCGAGCACGGCGCGATAGCCGTGGATAAAGCCCTCCGCCTCAAGCCGTGTCCTCCGGCGCGAACATTGTGATGGCGAGAGCGCGATTAATTCCGAGAGCTCGTTGTTGGTGAGGCGGCCGTCGCCTTGCAATTGGGCAAGGATTTTTAAATCGTATCTGTCGAGCTGTTCCATTTGTGCGCGTTCTCCCATTTTTTTGCATGAAACATGTATTGAATCGCTAGAACTGCGCGTGAATGCAAGCACCATGCGTAAAAATCCCGTCATAATGCCATCCAGGATCCTGGTTGGAGGAAAGAACGATGGGCCCCTATCCGCACGACGCGCCGCCGACAGGCATCACTGCCGACAATCCGGCTGGCACTGACGGTTTCGAATTTGTGGAATTCGCCCATTCGGAGCCGGAAAAACTGCGCGAGCTTTTTATCCGCATGGGCTACAGTTGCGTTGCCAAGCACCGCACGAAGGACGTTACCGTCTGGCGCCAGGGCGATATCAACTATCTGCTCAATGCCGAGCCCGGCAGCCATGCCATGCGCTTCGTCGCCGAACACGGCCCTTGCGCGCCCTCCATGGCCTGGCGTGTCACCGACGCCAAACATGCCTTCGACCACGCGGTTTCAAAGGGGGCGACGCCGTATGAAAGCAAGGACAAGGCCGTCGATATCCCGGCCATCGTGGGCATCGGCGGTTCGCTGCTTTATTTTGTGGAAACTTACGGCGAGAAGGGCACGCCCTATGATGCAGAGTTCGAATGGCTGGGTGAACGCAACCCGAAGCCGAAAGGCGTTGGCTTTTACTACCTCGATCATCTGACCCACAATGTCTATCGCGGCAATATGGACAAGTGGTGGGAGTTCTATCGCGAGCTCTTCGGTTTCCGCCAGATCCATTTTTTCAATATCGACGGCCGCATTACCGGGCTGATGAGCCGGGCAATTACGTCTCCTTGCGGCAAGATCCGCATCCCGCTGAACGAGTCCAAGGACGACACCAGCCAGATCGAGGAATATCTGCGCAAGTACAAGGGCGAGGGCATCCAGCATATCGCCGTTGGTACGGAGGCAATCTACGACGCGACGGACAAACTCGCCGAAAACGGCCTGAAATTCATGCCCGGGCCGCCCGATACCTATTACGAACTCTCGCATGAGCGCGTACACGGCCATGAGGAGCCGATCGAACGGATGAAAGAGCATGGCATTTTGATCGACGGCGAGGGCGTCTTGGATGGCGGCACGACCCGCATCCTGCTGCAGATTTTCTCGCGAACCGTCATCGGACCGATTTTCTTTGAGTTCATTCAACGAAAGGGCGACGAAGGCTTTGGCGAAGGAAACTTCCGCGCTCTGTTCGAATCGATCGAGGCCGACCAGATCCGGCGCGGCGTGCTGCGCCCGACGGCTGCCGAATAACCAGAGCCGCGTTTGAGCGGCGATTGACGGATCGCCCCTCTTACATTTTTGGTGTTTGTCGAACGATTATATCATGCCGGCGAGGATGCCGACGCCTGCTATAGCGGCTAGGCCGCCGGCAAGGCGCGTGACGATGAAGCCTCGGCGTTCGCCGATGCGGCCGATCGCATAGCCAAGCCCGAGTCCGACAGCGTGCAGAAGAGCGGTCGCGATCAAAAAACCTCCCCCGTAAGCAGCGCCCGCAGCACTTTCCGGCATTTCGGTGCCGTGGGCATGGCCATGGAAGATCGCAAACAGCCCGACCACGGCCATCGCAATGGCTGCTGGGGCCTTGACGTTGAACGCCACGACCGCGCCGAGAAGGACCACCGATAACGCGATACCCGCTTCAACAAATGGGATATCGATGCCGGCAACACCGAGCGCGCCGCCGAGGGCCATAACAAGGACGAAGGTTGCCGGGACAAGCCAAGTTGCGCGACCGCCAAGCTGATAGGCAAAGACGCCAACCATGATCATCGCAAGGACATGGTCGATACCCGATACGGGATGGGTGAAGCCATGCGCGAAGCCTGCTGCTTCGCCGGCGACGGGATGGGCATAGGCGGCGGCTGGAAGCGCTGTTGCGACCAGTGCCAAAAGGCCGCTCTTGAGTGTTGATTTCATTAATCAATTCCCCATTGAGTTATAGAATGCGTTGCGGGCGCTGGATCGGGTAAGCACGGTGAATATCGCGGGGCAATGCTATGTGAAAGACGCCGGAAACGTCAACGAAAAAAATGTCGAATATGGATGTATTTCAATAGTTTATCAGTAGTGCATTTGCGGCATGCATCTGCCTAATAGGCGGGCACTCATCGCCTTACAGGACGCGTCGATTCCCGCAAATTGAGTTCGACAGGCCATAATTCATGAATATCTGAAACCGAGCGTCCCGCCAGCAGTTGCAAGGTCAGGTCGGCGCACCTTGCGCCTGCTGCTCTCATCGATGATCGGCTTGCCGAAAGTGAGGGTGCCATATTTTCCGCCGTCAGGTAGGGAAACACGTCGTCATGGGCGATGACAGAGACGTCCTCGCCGATAGCGAGGCCGAGGGATCGGACGGCGCGATAGACGCCGAGTGCTGTCATCATCGAACCGGCCACGAACGCCGTTGGCGGATTGGAACTCTCCAGAAAAAAGCGGGCATGTCTAAAGCCAAGCTCGTCGGTGAATGTGTCGTGGGCGATCAGCTGTGCGTCCTGCTCAAGAGCCCGCCCCTCGAAGGCCTTGCGGAAGCCGATATCGCGGTGGATGGAGTAAGTCAGTCCTTTGCGGCCGTTGATCATCGCGATCCTGCGGTGGCCGAGGTCGAGCAGATGCTCCGTCGACCGGCGGATTGCCCCTTCATTGTCGATGTCCAGCCATGCATGGGGAACGGCGATATCCGATCGCCCATGCACGAAGAAAGGAATTTTGAGCCTGTCCAGAAGCTCGATGCGCGGGTCGTTCGGTTTCGGAGAGTGGACGATAATTGCATCGACGCGCCGGCTTTCGGCAAGCCGTCTATAGGTCTGCATCTCCTCGTTAAGATCGCGATCGGCCATCGGGATCACCAGGATATCAGTATCCTCCGAGGCCAGTCTCTCCGCCATGCCGGCCATGAATTCGGCAAAGTGGAATTCACCGGAGCGTCCCATAATGACCCCGATCGCGCCGACGCGGCCGGTCTTTAGCCGGACGGCGTTGACGTCCGGCCGGTAGCCGAGCCTCAGGGCTTCCGCAACGACGCGTGCGCGGGTTGTCTCGCTTACCTCCGGATAGCCGCTCAGCGCTCGGCTTACCGTTGTCGGCGACAGGCCGACTTGTTTTGCGAATTCCTTGAGCTTCATTCGAACACGTTAGGTTGGATCCGCGCGGATCAATGACGGATTGTTGAGCGCTCGGCAATCTCGTCTATCACTAACTGCGGGTATTTGAAATCGGTTTCAAATGTTTGAAGGCAATAATGAGGAACGATCAGTTGCTCTGATCATCTAATTTAAGAGTTTAAACAGTTGATACAAAACATAAAAATAGAAATTTAGCGACATTGTGGATCTCTGAGGTGGCGCTCTTGACGGTTGAAAAAACTTTTGTAATGTTCCGTCTAGCCAAATCGATTTCAATTTTTCGTCTGGCAACGGGAGGATGACATGAAATATCGTTTGATGGCCGCCGTTTCGGCGGTGAGCATGATCTGTACCTTGAATCTTGCGGCTGCAGCCGAGCTTTCCTTCGCGGCGAGTTCGACGGGCAATAACCTCGAGTTTTTCCGCAAGCAGTTTGCCGTCTTCGAAGAGAAGACGGGCCACAAGGTAAACATCGTGAGCATGCCGTCGTCGAGTTCTGAACAGTTCTCGCAGTACCGTCTGTGGCTTGCCGCCGGCAACAAGGACGTCGATGTCTATCAGACCGACGTCATCTGGGCACCGCAGCTTGCCGATCAGTTCGTGGACCTGAAGGAAGCTGCCAAGGACGTCGTCGAGCAGTTCTTTCCTTCGATCATCGCATCGCAGACGGTCAACGACCGTCTCGTGGCGCTGCCGATGTATACCGATGCGCCGGCGCTTTATTATCGCAAGGACCTGCTTGAGAAATACGGTAAGCAGCCGCCGAAGACCTGGGACGAGCTTGCCGAGACCGCCAAGGAGATCCAGGAAAAGGAACGCGCGGCCGGTCAAAAGGACATGTGGGGCTTCGTCTTCCAGGGGAATTCCTATGAAGGCCTCACCTGCAATGCGCTGGAATGGGTGAAATCCTCCGGCGGCGGGCAGATCGTGGAGCCGGACGGCACGATCTCGATCAACAATGAAAAGGCAGCAGCCGCAATCGACCGTGCGAAGGGCTGGGTCGGCACGATCTCCCCGCCTGGCGTGCTCGCTTATCAGGAAGAGGAGTCGCGCGGCGTCTGGCAGACCGGAAATGCCGTCTTCATGCGTAACTGGCCCTATGCCTACTCGCTCGGCAATGGCGCCGATAGCGCGGTGAAGGGCGAGTTCGACGTAACGACGCTTCCCGTCGCCGCGCTCGGCGACAAGCCGTCTTCAGCGCTCGGCGGCTGGAATCTCGCAGTTTCGAAATATTCTGACGAGCAGCAGGCGGCCATTGAGCTCGTCAAGTTCCTGGCGTCGAAAGACGTTCAAAAGGCACGTGCCATCGAACTTTCCAATCTGCCAACCCTGGTGGCGCTTTACGACGACAAGGATGTCGCTGCCGCGCAGCCTTTCATGCCGGAGTGGAAGCCGATCTTCCAGGATGCCGTACCGCGTCCTTCGGCGACAGCCAAGGTGAAGTACAACGAAGTGTCGTCGAAGTTTTGGACGGCAGTACACAACACGCTGTCCGGCAACGGGACCGCGGCTGAGAACCTTGAGCTTCTCGAGGCCGACCTGACGACCCTTAAGGGCGATAACTGGTGATGAGCGGGACCGGCGGCCGGCAGGCCGCCGGTCCCGCTTCAGATGTCTCGAGCACGGATAGCCTTTCCATGAGCGAAATCGCAGTTTCACAAGCGCTCAAACCGCCAGCCTCCGCTTTGAGGTCGGCGAGCGAATTGCGCTCCGAGCGTGTCAGATCGGCCTGGCTGTTTCTGGCACCGACGCTTTTAATATTGGCTGTGGTGGCCGGGTGGCCGCTGTTTAGAACGATTTATTTCAGCTTCACGAATGCGTCGCTGACCGATCTTGGCAATGCTCAGTTCATCGGTTTCGGCAATTATCTGTCTTGGGTCACGCTGAAGAGCGGGCGAACCATCTATCGTGGGCTGCTTGCCGATCCCGTCTGGTGGAGCGCCGTCTGGAACACCGCCAAATTCACGGTGGTCTCGGTCATGACCGAGACGACGCTTGGCCTTATCGTTGCGCTGGTCCTGAACGCACAGTTTGCCGGGCGCGGCATTGTGCGCGCTGCAATTCTTATTCCCTGGGCAATTCCGACGATCGTTTCGGCAAAAATGTGGGCCTGGATGCTCAACGACCAGTTCGGCATTTTGAACGATATCCTCCTTGGTGTCGGCCTCATCAGCGAAAAGATCGCCTGGACTGCCAATCCGGAAACGGCAATGATTGCGGTTCTGATAGTCGACGTCTGGAAGACGACGCCCTTCATGGCGCTTCTGATCCTTGCCGGACTGCAGATGGTACCGGCGGATATCTACGAGGCTGCCAGGATCGACGGGGTCAATCCCGTCAAGGTCTTCTGGCGGCTGACGCTGCCGCTGATCCGGCCGGCCGTTATGGTCGCCGTGATCTTCCGGATGCTGGATGCGATGCGCATCTTTGATCTGATTTATGTGCTGACGCCCAACAATGCCCAGACCAAGACCATGTCGGTCATGGCGCGTGAGAACCTGTTCGACTTTGACAAGTTCGCCTATGGCGCAACCGCTTCGACAGTTCTCTTCCTCATCATCGCGTCCGTCACCGTACTCTACATCTGGTTCGGGCGCGTCAAACTCGGTGGGGAGGACCGTTGATGCTCTTGCAGATCACGAAGAATACGCTCTTTTACCTGCTCGTCGCGGTGATCGTCCTTCTTGCCGTTTTTCCTTTCTACTACGCGATCCTCACGAGTCTCAAAACCGGCACGGCGCTTTTCGAAGTCAATTACTGGCCGAGGTCGATTTCATTCGGAAATTACACATCGGTGATGAACCAGGGCGGCTTTGTCCGAAGCCTTGGAAATTCCATAATGGTTGCCTTGATCGTGGTTGCCGCGTCGCTGCTGCTTTCGATCACCGCATCTTTCGCCTTGGCGCGAGTGAATTTTCGCGGCCGGGCGCTGCTGATGCTGACGATCCTTTCAGTGTCGATGTTCCCGCAGATCGCCGTACTTGCAGGCCTTTTCGAGCTCATTCGGTGGATCGGCATCTTCAACACGCCTTTCGCGCTAATTTTTTCGTACATGATCTTCACACTGCCGTTCACCGTGTGGGTACTGACGACCTTCATGCGCGACCTGCCGATCGAGATCGAGGAGGCCGCGATCGTCGACGGTGCTTCGCCATGGGTCATCATCACCCAGGTCTTCATGCCGCTCATGTGGCCGGCGCTTGTGACAACCGGCCTGCTTGCCTTCATCACCGCTTGGAACGAATTCCTCTTCGCGCTAACGTTCACATCATCGAATGCGCAGCGGACCGTGCCGGTTGCCATTGCCCTGCTTTCGGGCGGCAGCCAATTTGAAATTCCTTGGGGCAACATCATGGCGGCGTCGGTCATCGTCACCGTGCCGGTTGTTGTTCTCGTCTTGATATTCCAGCGCCGGATCATCTCGGGACTGACCGCCGGCGGCGTTAAGGGTTGAGGGAGTAGACCATTGGCACAGATACGCCTAGACAATATCCGCAAGAGCTTCGGCGCCTTCGAGGTCATCAAGGGTGTTACGATGGACATCCGCCGCGGCGAGTTCATGGTCTTCGTCGGTCCCTCCGGATGTGGCAAATCAACGCTGCTGCGCCTCATCTCGGGCCTTGAGGACATTACGTCCGGCACGCTCTCCTTCGATGACGAGGTAGTAAACCAGCGTGCGCCGTCGAAGCGAGGGATCGCCATGGTGTTCCAATCCTATGCGCTTTATCCCCATATGACGGTTTTCGACAATATGGCCTTCGGCATGAAGCTTGCGGGACGGACGAAGGATGAATGCCGGCATAGGGTGGAGCAAGCCGCCGGCATGCTGCAGCTATCGCCCTATCTGGACCGTCTGCCGCGTCAGCTATCGGGCGGGCAGCGTCAGCGCGTCGCGATCGGCCGGGCGATCGTTCGCGATCCCAAGGTCTTCCTCTTCGATGAGCCGCTGTCGAACCTCGATGCCGCCCTGCGCGTGGCGACAAGGCTGGAGATCGCCAAGCTGCACCGCAGCATGCACAACACGACGATGATCTATGTGACGCACGATCAGGTTGAGGCCATGACGCTTGCCGACCGTATCTGCGTGCTGAGGGACGGCGTTGTCGAGCAGATCGGCACGCCGCTTGAGCTTTACGAGAGCCCGAATTCAATCTTCGTTGCCGGCTTCATTGGCTCGCCGAAGATGAATTTCCTGTCCGGCGGCCTGGCGCAGCCCTATAATACCCATACGATCGGCGTGCGTGCAGAGCATATCCGGATCACGCCGCAAGCGGCAGTCTGGAACGGAACCGTCATTCATTCGGAGATCCTCGGTTCCGACAGCTTTGTCTATCTGGACATCGGTGCAGATGAGCCGCTGATCGTGCGTGAGACCGGCGTTTCCGGCCATGAGCCGGGCCAGAAGCTCGGCGTTGCGCCAGTAGCCGGCCACATACACCGTTTTGACCAATCTGGCCGCGCGCTTGCGAAGGCATCCATGCGCGCTGCCTGACTATCCACCAAGGATCGATCCACCTCCCAGGCTCGGTCCTCTTCACATCGCAAGGAGTAACGACCGTGCCTATTCGCACCATTGTCTGGGGTGAAAACATCCATGAGAACACCAATGCCGTCGTCAGGGAAATTTATCCCGAAGGCATGCACACCACGATTGCCGCTGCGCTGAACAGCGACCCGGCAATCAGGGCGACGACCGCGACGCTGCAGGAGCCGGAGCACGGCCTGTCGGAAGCGCGGCTTGCCGAAACCGATGTCCTCACCTGGTGGGGCCACAAGGATCATGGCGCAGTCTCCGACGAAGTGGTCGAACGCGTCGCCAAGCGGGTCTGGGAAGGCATGGGCCTGCTGGTGCTTCATTCCGGGCATTTTTCGAAGATCTTCAAGCGGCTGATGGGAACACCCTGCGCGCTGAAATGGCGCGAGGCAGGCGAACGCGAGCGGCTGTGGACCATCAATCCGCGCCATCCGATCGCTGCCGGCCTTGAGGAGAACTTCGTCCTTGAAAACGAGGAGATGTACGGCGAACAGTTTTCGGTTCCCGAGCCGCTGGAAACAGTGTTCATCTCCTGGTTCCAGGGCGGTGAGGTGTTCCGGTCCGGGATGACCTGGCGGCGTGGGGCGGGCAACATCTTCTATTTCCGCCCCGGTCACGAGACCTATCCGACCTATCACGACCCCAATATCCGCAAGGTGCTGATCAACGCTGTCAAATGGGCTCATAATCCGCAGGGCGACCTCAAGACCATCACCGATGCCCCGAACGTTCCGGTGGAGAAGGCGCACGAACCGATTGTGGAGCGCGGCCCGAAATTGCACCAGGCCGGCGAAGCCGGTTATCGCTGAGGGGGCAAGGATGAGACTTCTTGTTCTTGGTACAGGCTCGATGGCGAAGAGCCAGGTCAGTCATTTCAAATTGATCGAAGGCGTCGAGGTCGTCGGCGCTGTCGACACTGATCCGTCACGCCTTGCCGAATTTTCCGATCATTTCGGCATTGAGAAACGTTTCCTCGCGCTTGAGGAAGCAATCGCCTGGGGAGATTTCGATGCCGCCACCAATGTAACCCCAGACCGAATCCATCATCCGACGACGATGGCGCTGATTGCCGCCGGCAAGCACGTCTTCTGCGAAAAGCCGCTGGCCGAAAACTACGCTGACGCTCTGGAGATGACGACTGCCGCGGAGACGGCCGGAGTGATCAATATGGTCAACCTCACCTATCGCAACGTCGCGCCGCTGCAGCGGGCTCGCGAGATGGTGCTCGCCGGTGAACTCGGTACGATCAAGCATGTTGAAGCATCCTATCTGCAGAGCTGGCTGGTGTCGCGGGCCTGGGGGGATTGGCGCACGGAATCGCGCTGGCTCTGGCGGCTTTCGACCGGTCACGGCTCGAACGGTGTGCTTGGCGATGTCGGCATCCATATCCTCGACTTCGCCGCCTATGGCGCGGCAACCGATATCGACCACGTCTTTGCGCGGCTCAAGACCTTCAACAAGGCGCCAGGTGGCCAGATCGGCGAGTATCTGCTCGATGCCAACGACAGCTTCACGATGTCTGTCGACTTCGCCAATGGTGCGCTCGGCGTCATTCACGCGACCCGCTGGGCGACGGGTCATCTCAATGAGCTGAAGCTTCGCATCTACGGTGAACGGGGCAGCCTCGAGGTCATTCACCGGCCGAACGGCTCGCAGCTGCGCGGCTGCTTTGATGAGAACATCGAGACGGCGACCTGGGCCGATATCGATGTTGCGCCGGTGCCGACCAACTATCAGCGTTTTGTCGAAGCGGTCGCGACCGGCAAGCAGCTTGATCCGAATTTCCGTCATGCCGCTAACCTGCAGAAGGTCATCGATCTCGCGATCGTCTCGGAAAAGGAGCGCCGTGAGCTCAATCTGCTGTCGGAGGAGGTCGGCATGACGCCCGGACCGGAAGGCGCCGGCAACGTGGAGGTGCTGCCGATCGCGGTTTAAGCGCTTGCCGCACGAAGCCCCATGCGGCCTGTCCAAAGGGCCGTATGGCCGGATGTTGAAGTCCCGCCTTGATGAAGCATGACCGAGGGCCGGGCGCAAATGCCAACGTGCCCGTCTGGTCGGGTGCAAGCACAAGGAGGCAACAATGAAGCTGATCATACTTGGCACTGGCTGGTGGGCGAACACCCATGCCACGAGTTTTTCGGAGATCGCAGGCGTGGAGATCGTCGCGGCGGTCGATAGTGATGATGTGCGCCTGCGCGCCTTTACCGCCCGGCACAATATTCCGCTCACCTTCAATTCACTGGAGGATGCGCTTGCCTGGGGCGAATTCGACGCAGCGACCAATGTCACGCCGGACCGCGTGCACTATGCCACGACCTTGGCCCTGCTTGCAGCCGGCAAACATGTCTTCTGCGAAAAGCCGCTGGCTGAGAATTTCGCCCAGGCTGCAGAAATGGCCGACGCCGCCGAGAGGTCGAAGCAGATGACGATGGTGAACCTCACCTATCGCAATGTCGCTCCGCTGCAGAAGGCTCGGCAAATGGTGCTGAACGGCGATATCGGTCAGATCCGGCACTTCGAGGCTTCCTACCTTCAGAGCTGGCTCGTGTCGAAGGCCTGGGGCGACTGGACGACGCAGCCGCAATGGCTCTGGCGCCTGTCGAGCAAGCATGGGTCGAACGGCGTTCTCGGGGACATTGGCATTCATATCCTCGATTTCGTGGTTTACGGGGCGGGAAGCGATATCAAGACCGCGGCTGCGCAACTGAAGACCTTCGAAAAGGCGCCGGGTAACAGGATTGGCGAATACGAGCTCGACGCCAACGACAGCTTCGTGATGATGGCCGAGCTGCAGAACGGCGCTCTGGGCGTCATCCATGCCAGCCGCTGGGCGACCGGACACCTGAACGAACTACGGCTGCGGGTCCACGGCGACAGGGGGGCAATCGAAGTCACCGACACGCCGAACGGCGCGACGCTTAGAATCTGCGCCGGCGCGGATGCCGACAAGGCGATCTGGCGGCGGGTGCAGGTTGAACCCGTTGCGACGAACTTCGAGCGGTTCGCCGAGGCCGTGAGGACCGGCGTCGGACAGGAGCCATCCTTCCGGCATGCCGCCAGTCTCCAAGAGGTCATCGACCACGCGCGCAACTCCGCCGCCAGCCTGCCCACCCTGATCATCGCCGCTCAAAGCGGACAATATGACACGGTGGCTGCCGGGGAGCGTCGTCGTTAGACAGTTGCGGTCACGTGTCACGCGTCACTGGGTTCGACACTCACCAGATCGAAAATCAATGACTTAGGCACCCATCGCGACACGATTCTTGACACAAACGTCAGATGAAATTGACACTAAAAATAAGGGGATGGCGGGCTAAGCGATCTTACCGGCTGAATTCGTTGAATGAACCGGCATCGTAGAGGCCACAAAAAAGCCTCCTCTGCGGTTCGCCCGGGGAGGCTGGGATTGATGAAAGGGAGCGTTCGAGACTCTATGCAGCAATCAATTCGGCAAGCGCTTTCCTGGCGTCTTTTCTTTCGTAGAACACCACAGGCCCCGCCCTGACTTTCGGAATATTTCGGCTCTTCAAAATTTGCGCCACGCTCCCGGTCGTCATTGTTGTTCCCTCGGAGAGACCGGTCGACGACGCATACGTGGCATGGAATTTGTTGACCTCATTCCTGTCCAAGAAAATTGTGCTGGAATGATATCCGGGGCGCCGAAGTTTGTGCGCGGTCAGTACGCCCTCCCTTGTCATCAGGTAGACCGTCTGAGCTTCGACTCCGATAAGCGCTGCAGCTTCTTCTGCAAACATCCATTCTTCGCCAACCTGGAAGTGGCTTGCCGCTTCGACCGGGTCGACGAAAATAGACGCCAGCCCAGGCAACTTCAGGTCGTAGTACACACGGGACAATTTCCGTTCCAAAAGCAGTGCAACGACATCGGCGTATGAGGTGTGAGTTTTCAGCGGTGCCTTCGCCAACGCGACCAGGCCGTCACGAGAAGCAACTGCTGGCACGCTTCGCGCCGTGTCGATCACGCTTTGAAGTTTCATCTTGGAGTATCGGGCCAAACTTTCTGGGAATAGCTTCGCGAAGAGATCGTCCTTGACGACAAGACCGCGATCAACAAGCTGCACAAAAGCAGCCCTAGTGATTCCAAGAAATGGTTTTGCCTCAATAGGCAAAACGACGTCGGCCAGATACTGCCTAGCCTGTTCGAAGACAGAGAAGGAAAAAACCGTCGCCGTCGCGTCTGTTTCCCCGGCGAAGTGCAGCAGAACAGTCCGCACTAGCGGTGCGCTTCCGCCCAACATTTCGCGTGCTGTACGGAGATATGAGAGCGGGCGGCCCCGTCCATGCGGGGCCGCCCGTGTCGAGCGACCTCTCAATTCTGAAGTCCGCAATCGAGCGGCGTTGTGCCTTCGTTTCGGCCGTTCCGGGTGACAATTCCGATGCTCAAAGCGGACGTATGGTGCCAGGAAGAGACACTCGTTACTCTCCTTGCGGGCACGGCTCTTAAACGGCTTGCTTGACGAGGATGCAGACGGGACTTCCGATGCGGCCACCTGATCGTTTTCTGCCAGCATTCCACTGGCGCGATCAATACGGAACGTAACATAGCAACTGGATTGTGCCCGATCCGAGGCAGGATTACACTGCCACTCGTATCCCGTCTTGTTCGGAACGACGGCGTCTACGACCGGCAGTGGAGAAAGCCGGGAAGGAGGGGGAATGGACAAGGCAGCTCCCGCGGCCCAGTTTGTGCCCGTTCCTCCCGCCCTGGCCGCGCAGCTCGCCCGCGCCGCGGCCGCGGCGGCCGGGGCGATCGGCCTTGCCGTCCTGCTCGGCTGGGCGCTCGACCTCAGCGTGCTGACGACGGCCGGGATCGGCCGCGCCATGCAGCCCTGGACCGCGGTGGGCTTGGTCCTCGGCGCCCTCACACTCTGGCTCGCCGCCTCTCCCGAGCGCGGGACCCAGGTGGCCTTGGCCGTATTGACACTTGCGCTGGTCGCGATTGCGGGCGCGCCGCTCATCCAATATGTCACGGGCCTCGATCTCGGCACCGACCGTCTGCTGTTCCCGGAGTCCGTTGTCGCGTCGCAGACACGCCGTTTCACCCCACCCGGACGCATGACGCCGCTCACGGCGCTGGGCCACCTGACGATAGCCGCGGCGATGCTGCTCGCGCTGCGTGCGCGGGGGCGAGTGGGGCGCCTCGCCTTCTCCATGCTGGCCACGGCAGGGCTGATGACGGCCGGGGTTACACTGCTCGGCTATGCCCTGGGCCTGGAGCCGCTCAACGCCCTACTCATGAAGCATGTCCCGCCCTTGCACACGGGGATCGCCCTCGGCCTGCTGGCGGTCGGGGCGCTCGCCCTTCGCCCCGAGGTGGGCTGGGTGTCCAGCGTGGCTAAGCTTGGCCGCGCCGGCTGGGTCGCGGCCGGGCTGCTCGGCGCCGCCGTTCTGCTGATGGCCTATGGCGCCCAGGCCACCCTGCGAGCCGGCACCGCGGCCCAGGACGCCGTGGGAGCGGCCCTGCGGCTGGAGGTGCTGCTCTCCACCCTCAAGGATGCCGAGACGGGCCAACGTGGTTACCTCCTGACCGGCAACGAAGACTACCTCCAGCCCTACCGGGCCGCGCTTGCCCGTCTGCCGGACGAGTTGGCCACCACCGACGTGGAACTGCCCGAGGGGCAGTCGGCCAGCCTGGTGCACCTCCAGACGCTCGCCGACGCGACGCTGGCGAATATGGCGGAGACCATCGCCCTTCGCCGCTCAGGCGACGCGGCAGGGGCGCTGGCGGTGGTGGAAACGGGCCGCGGCAGGGCCATCATGGACGAAATCCGTGCCACGGCCGGCGCGTTGAGCGGTGCGATAGCCGCCGAGGCGGACGCGGCCCGGGCGGAGGAACTGCGCGCCGCAATGCTCGCCGGCGTGGGTGGCCTCGGGCTCGTCGGGCTGGCCTTCTGGGCCATGGCTGCTGCCGCGGAGGCGCGCCGGGCGGCGGAGGTCGTGGCCCGGGAGAGCGGGCAGCGGTTCCACGAAATGCAGATGGAGCTGGCGCACGCGAACCGCGTCGCTACGATGGGCCAGCTCACCGCCTCGATCGCCCATGAAGTCAAACAACCGATCGCCGCGACGTTCACCAATGCCCAAGCCGCGCTGCGCTGGCTCGGCGCCCAGCCGCCGGAGCTGGAGGAGGTGCGGCAGGCGCTCGCTCGCATCGCCAAGGACGCCAACCGCGCCGGCGACGTCATCGGCCGGATCCGCGGCCTCATCGGCAAGGCGCCGCCGCAGAAGGATGCCTTGGCGATCAACGAGGCGATCCGCGAAGTCCTTGCGCTCCTCCAGGGCGAAGCGGTCAAGCACGGCGTCTCGATACAGACGCGGCTGGCGGAGGGCCTGCCGCTCATCCAAGGCGATCGGGTGCAACTGCAACAGGTGATCTTGAACCTGATCGTCAACGCCATCGAAGCAATGGCCAGCCTGGGTGACGGGGCACGGGACTTGCTGATCAGCACCGAGGCGGATGCTTCGGGCGCCGTGCGCGTCAGCGTACGCGATTCCGGCCCGGGGCTCGACCCGCAAAGAGTGGAGCGCTTGTTCGAGGCGTTTTACACGACCAAGCCCGGTGGCCTGGGCATGGGGCTGTCGATCTGCCGCTCGATCATCGAAGCGCACGGCGGACGGTTCTGGGCATCTGCGAACGAACCGCGGGGGGCAGTGTTCCAGTTCACCCTGCCTCCAGAAACGGCCGACACCCTACCTGCCGAGCAAGCCGGCCAAGCGCCCGTAATATAGTGTTGCGGGTCAGGGGAGCGCAGCGCATCCGGATCCCTCTGGAGCAGTTGTCAAGCGAATCGAGGAATTGACCCCTCCCATTGCCTCACCGAGGAATGTTACCGAGCACTGCCGACGCCGAAGTGCCCGTATCCCCTGCCGCCGCGGCCGCAGAGGGCAAGCTTTCGATCCAACCACCATCTAATTTAGGATGATCAGCCCAGCCATTTCCATGCGCCAGGCCTTCACCCTCCGCGCCGACGAACCGGCCGTATCCGACCAGCCGACGCACGATAGCACCGTTCTTTTGCTCCACATGCGCTTGATCGTTCTTTCGATAAGCGCGGGAGCGCGTCACTTCCAATTCCTCGCTGCGGCACCACGAGACGACAAACGCGTTCATGAATGCGCTGTCGTTGTCGAAGTCGACACCTAGCAGCGGAAAGGGAAACAGCGAGCGGGCCTGTTTGATCGCCACGATCACATTGCCGCTGTCACGCGTGCGGACCGGAACACATTCGGTCCAGCCCGTGGCGATATCAGTCAGCACCATTGTCTGCACAAAGCTGCCGGACGAAGACGTGCCGGAATGCGCCACAAATCGACCTCGACGAAGCCGGGCGGCGCATCATTCCAATCCCCAAAGGTGCGGACCGGAACCGATCGGCGGACCGCCGAACTCATACCGGCCCGACGGCGCTGACCGCCGCGCGCGACCATACGGACCTCCGTCAAAAGCCGATCCATCGTTGCCGGACTTACTGTCATCAGCTTGGAGCGCAGCGCGTCATCGAGCTCGTGCCGGCCATGCCGCTCAAATGCAGGTAACAATACAGGTATCAACGCCAGATGGCCTCTTCTGACGAGTCGCCGGAACCCGGATCGCATGCTTGCGATGATAGCCGGTCACTGCCACGAACTCATCCAAGATGCGGCGCTTGTCGCTGCGGCTTCCCAAACGATACCGTTCGACGATTGCGGCCACCAGCTCCGATCGTGTCGCCATACTGATCCGCCTCGCCATCCACCCTCCGAACCGGGACAGCGCGCCATGGCCATCCCAGTCGGAGCATCGACACTATCGGTAACATTTTGCTTGAGGCGATGCGGGGGTCAGTTTTTGATTTCGCCCGACAGTGACTTGCCGCGCATTTGGTGGTACCTGCTACTGGATGCCGGATCACCCGGTGTCGGCGGGCGAGTCAATCAGCGAAGGTCCGCTCGGGGTCGCGAAGCGGAAGATCGTGTTTTAGGGAACCGGGTCCCCAGCTAATTCTTGTGCGATCGTAGATTGCAATTCCCGCCTGACAACAAATGGGGCCACCTGCCAGAAAGAAGTGGAAGTAACTGCAAAATCGGGGGAATCCGGAAGACGTCGGTGATCCAGAAAATCGAGCGCTACAAGCCCAAATTGTGCCTGCCTGGGGAGCCTGGATTCTCACTGTATTTTCAACGGGTTATCTTGAGTTCCTGAATTCACCTATTTTTCAAGCCGCGAGCGACCGTGGATGCCAGATATGTGCCCTGGCTTTGGGCATCAGTCAACAGGAGGGGCTAGCGGGAATAATTTCCGCTTTCGGGTCCGAAGTCGCCGACTGGCGATTGCCGCATGCATGACCGCTTTGCGCCTCCGCTCCGGCCAGAAAGGCCGGTGGAGCCACTTCCCAAGAGCAGACGTTCTCGAGGCGAGTTTCCCGACCCGCGCTACTCGCCTAGTCGCTTCGACCATCGTGACGAGTTGAGGAAAGCGGCGCGAGAACGAAAACCGCGTCTGGGAATCGAAGGACGTGAACATCTGCAGTCTGCCGCTGACGGCGCCGACCGATGAAGAGGGATCCGTAAAGGGCTTTCGGCCAGGGTTGACCGCGCGGATGTGGGCTCGGTTACAGGACTTCCCGGACAATTGGGAGTTTGTGGGCGGCAGGACGGCGGTTGCATATCAGATCGGCAATGCGGTCCCACCTCGCCTGGCCCAGGCTGCCGGATTGGCCCTGTTCGCTGCGCTGCAGAATGTGGAATTCGAGTGGGAATCGCTTCTCTGGCCTAGAGAACGCGCGCGCCTTGGGGTCGAGGCGCCTTCGCTCCAGCCTGCGGATTGTGAAGTATTAACTAGAGACGCTTTCGATCTCGCGTAAGAACCACGCTTCCGTGATTTGTTCAACTTAATCATCTGATCGATCTTCAGGATGCCGATCGAGCCGCCCCGATCGAAATCTTCGAAGAGCTGTTTGAATCTGCGAATTGCCTTGCTCGCAGTCTTGTAGACCTCGTCGGGCTCTCCGTACGGGTCTGGATTGGAGATGTGAAGACCTAGACCGCGCCGCTCGCCGTACGATGCCCAGATTACAGTCTTACCGTTGGAAACCTCAAGCCGAGTAAGTGCTCCGTCCAGACCGAAATGGACCCCAAACTCAAGTCCGGCTGCCCTTCATGCGCATCGGAGACGACGAGCTTGACGCCACGCAGACCCCGGCGTGTCAGCCTGCGCAGGAATTCCGTCCAGATCGGCTCAGCTTCGGACGTGCCGACTTCCATACCCAGAACCTCACGCCGCCCGTCGCTGTTGACACCGACGGCGATGATGACGGCGACGGAGACGATGCGACCACCACGCCGGACTTTGAGGTAAGTCGCGTCGATCCACAGGTATGGCCAATCGCCTTCGATGGGACGATCGAGGAACGCCTTCACCTTGACGTCGATCTCTTCGCACAGGCGGCTCACCTGGCTCTTGGAGATGCCGCTCATACCCATCGCCTTGACCAGATCATCGACTGAGCGCGTCGAGATGCCTTGGATATAAGCCTCCTGGATAACAGCCGTCAGAGCCTTCTCCGCCATCCGACGTGGTTCGAGGAAGCTCGGAAAGTAGCTGCCTTTGCGCAGCTTGGGAATGCGAAGCTCGACCGTTCCGGCTCGCGTCTCCCAATCCCGATCACGGTAGCCATTGCGTTGAGCGAGCCGCATCGGGTTCTTCTCGCCGAAGTCAGCGCCGGTGGCTCCGCCAACCTCCAGCTCCATCAGCCGCTCGGCTGCAAAGCCAATCATCTCGCGCAATAAATCGGCATCGGCGCTCTTCTCAACAAGCGAGCGCACGTTCATCATGTCATTGGTCATCGGTGGTCTTTCCGTCAGGTTGGTCTTGAACAACCCGACCCTACCGGAAAACACTGATGGCCACCTTACTCCTCAAAACCTACACCACGTGCCGGGACACGATCCGGTCGTCGTTCGCCGACAACTGAAGCGCCGCTATGTTAGTCAGTTCTTTGCAGGCCTCAAACCTTGTCTGATTGGCATGGAAGCCTGCGCGACTGCCCATTATTGGGGGCGTGAGTTGGCAAAACTCGGGCACGAAGTACGGCTGATGCCGCCACGCTATGTGACGGCTTTGCGCTCCCGGAAACCGATGCGGAACTGGTTGTCCATCTTTATATCGGTCCCGAGACCGACATCCTGGTCGATGACGTGGATGAGGCGTTTAAGGAATTCTTGGCCGCCGGCGGAGAGGCTGTGCAACCGCCATTCGAAATCGCGGTCGGGCGATGCGCCAGGGTCCGCGATCCTTTCGGCAATATAGTTGTGATCTTGGACCAATCGAAAGGGACGTTGGTCACGGACGCGAAGCGGCGTGTCACGGGCGTCAAGCGGGCCAGTAACCACGCGTGAACGTCGACTTTCGGCCGATTCTGTTGAAAAACTCCGGGGTTGGGGCGCACAATTTCGGCGTGTCTCGGCCGGATTGCACGCTGCGGCCGCCGCCTCGCGTGCCGAACGCCGTCAACTGGACCATGACTGCGCGAGCCCGCTCGATTGCCTCGTCCTCATTGAGATCGGAGCCGCCAGCCACGCGAACAGTGACGGCATCTCCGTCATCACCGATAAGTCGACCTTCCAGCCGCGATTGTCGTGCTTGATCCTTGTATCGGTCAGATGCATATCAGCCCGCCTTCCGGTTCTTGAGATCTGCCTCACCAGCGCTTTGCGTTCAAATGGGCCAGCCTTCTCGCATTTCGGCAAAACTTACTGCGTGCATTCGGGGTGCAGTTTCCTTACCATACCCGCCTTGCACGGGATGTGTCAGGCGCCGACCCAAGCGGCCGGGGGACGCAGGTTTCGTGCCAACTGGAGGCTGATGACGCCGCGGTTCGCCTCGACGACCCGTCGGGATGAGATCGGACGCATTTGAGCGACCAATGCATAAAGCAGCGCGAGATCGGAGACGTCGTCCTTCTGGTGGCTTATTGCATCACCATAATGCCGCGTGGCTTCGCTGATGAAGTCCGAAAAGAGCTTTTCCCGCTTGGCGGCATCGATCTCTCGTTGTTTTCCCTCACCTGTGAACGGTGCGTCATCCTGGCGGTCGCGAACGAGGCAAGACCGCCGATCGCGACGCCGGCGAGGGGCCATCAGGGCAGAGATGTATGCGTCCATGAGAATTCCCTTTCGGAACGAACGCGGCGTACATCGGGAAGATGACGCGGCCGAGCGCTTCTACCCCGCCAGCGGAGGACCTACCCAAACGCCTTCTGGCACCGCGGGGATGCTGTTCACCAATCCGTCGAGCATTCCTTGCAAGACGTTCTCGGTCAGCTCCTCCATCTTGTCGCCGGGGCCGACGAGGCGGTCCGCCAGCAGCAAAGTGAGACCGTGCATTTGGGACCAAAAAACGAGAATCGCCCCATCGATCGTGGGGTTATTAGCCTCGGTATCTGCAATTGGGCGCCCGAGAGCGCCGTCGGAAATCGCCTCTACTATGAGGGCTTTCATGTTGTAGGCCGCGGTTCTTTCGACCACCGGACGCCGCCCATCGTCCTGACCGGCAAGGTAGCCGCCGAACATCAATCTGTAGAGCGCCGGATTGTTGACGCCGACGCAGACATATGCGCGGGCCATGGCTGCCAGCCTCTTGCGCGGAATGTCGAGTTCCCTGGTCGCTTCGGCCATCCGCTTCGCCAGCAGTTCGAACCCAACCGCCGAGACGGCGGCCAGCAATTCGCGCTTGTCGGCGAAATGTTTGTACGGGGCGTTGTGACTGACGCCGGCCCGACGGGAGAGCTCACGAAGCGAAAACTCGGTGCTTTGGGATTCGCTGAGGACATCGAGCGCGGCCTCCACGATCGCCCTGTGTAGGTCGCCATGGTGGTAGCGGCGCTGCTCTGTGGTGGAAATGTCTTGGGTCATATCCGTCCAATTAGGTTTGCAAGTTGCTCCTGTCAACATTTTTGCAAGAGCATGCTGACATTACCCACTCTAGTCAACAAGTTGTCGTTGTCAACATCGTTACACGCATCAGGTTGAATTCTACGTCACTTACATCGCCTTAGTCCTTGTATCGCGCACGACTCACTTTCCTTCTTCCTTCCGCCTTGGGTTTCACGCTGGAAGAGCGGATGCGCAAGCTTGAACGCGTCCTTCCCGCAATGTCCGGATTAACGCCATCGGATATCCAGAGTGAACGAGTGTATAATGGCTGTAGAGGGAGCCTCCGCCTAGGATACGGCTACTCGGTGACAAAGGAGCCGTTATGACGGTGCCAACATGTATCGCCAATCGCTCTTTGCGCTCGCCTAATACTGCCGTTGTTCTGACCTCGTCGTTGGTACACGGATCGTTCAGTACCGGGGGTAATGTAGAAGGCAACGTCTATGACCGTTGTGCCCCTCTCATGCGCTTCCTGCGGAGGCACTGGAGGACCTTTCCACGCACCCGGCCGCCAAACAACTCACCCTTGTCGGCGAAGTGCTTATGGGGCGTTGTGACTGACGCCCGCTCGACGGGCGAGCTCCCGAAGCGTGTTTACGATCGCCCGGTGCAGATCACCGTGGTGGTGGCGGCGTTGCCTGGCTCTGTCATTAGAGTTGGTCATAGTTGTCAACCTACGTTGGAAAGTTGCCTGGCGTCAACATTCGGCGCAGCCTGGCAATCAATGTTGACGACGCCAACTTTTTGCCATTATTTGACGGTTAAGTGGGCGTTGTCAACATTTGCAAGACCGCTTGCGCAGATCAGATTGGAGATATCAAATGAACCCTGAAGAACGCAGCTTAGCAGTATCGGAATCCCGCACGAGCGGCGGCACCTGGGGCATGCGCTATCCTGGCCTTGTCATGGGCAAGGGCGGCAAGAACGAGGTCAAGGAGTTCACCGGCATGTGGCCGCTGAAAGCCGACGCCGATTTGGTGGCGTTCACCGACACGCTTAGCCGCGAGGTCCCAGTCTGGGGTGGGCCCGGAAAGACGTTCGCGGAGGCGACGACGATGCTCGGCTTGATCCGGACGGCGCGTTGGTTCGTCGCTAGGACTCAGGACTTCAATGGTTATGCCCTGTTCTTCATCTCTCAGTTCGACGGCAGTCTCGAGAAGTACCTCGACGACTTCGTTCTCAACGGGAAGGATAACCTGACGAAGATCTGGGGCCAGTGCGTGGGATGTCCGGCCGGTCCGGATGCCACCGCCCAGGACATCGTTGAGTACATCGCCCGCGGTCAGATCAAGACGCTGGCCTGCTACGACGTATTTCCGAGCCTGAGCCTCAGCCAGATCTACAAGGCCGCCGACTGGTACGAAAAGACCCAGAAGTTTCAGCGCGCGGTGGCCAGGGGCGGCAATATCGAGGACCAGGTCAACGCGTTCTTCAAGGAACTGGCCGAGCCCTACAAAGAGGTCCTGAGTGGCGCCGTGATCGACACAAATGCAGGGCGTCAGTGGCAGTACGAGGACGTCGCGGAATATCTCAGCAAATCATAAGAAGCGAACGCAGCGTAGCTTCGACTGGCTGAGCGGCAGTGGGATCAACCTTGAGCACCAACCTGGGGTTTGAACTCACCTGCCGCCATGGCGGCCAATAGTTACCATCGAGGATTATTGAAATGAGCACTTTAACGGCTTCGCGGAGCCTAACGGCTGCTGACTTGAAGGCCAATCTTCACGACATCCAAGACAATGTCGTGGCACCAATCCTGCTGCGGTTTGGGCGCCACATTTTCCTGAAGTTCACGGACGGGACAAAATCGCGCGAGTGGTTGCAGCGCATGTCCCACCGCGTCAATGCCCGCCAAGCGGAGCATGGAACGGGATTCACCGTCAATATCGGGTTCACTCATCAAGGGCTAAGGGTGCTCGGCCTCACTCAACGCTCGCTGGACAGCTTCCCCGAGGCGTTTCGGGTCGGCATGCAGGGCCGTGCGCGTGCTGTAGGCGATGTCGGACCACACACGCCGGAACATTGGGAGGGCGGCCTGGGGAGTTCCGACATTTGCGCAATGGCGTGGCTGCGAACCGATTCCGACGAGGGTAGAGAAGAAGCAACCCGAATTATCCGGGAAGAAATCGAGGTGACCGGCGGAGTCGAAATCCGGTTCATTCAGGACACCAAGGCGCTCGCCCATGAAAACGGAATTGGGTCCGAGGGTGAACATTTCGGCTTTGCCGATCCAATTTCGCAGCCACCGATCGAGGGCGCGGACGCGCCTTTTTATCCTGGCGACGGCGTTCTGGAGAAGGATGGCACATGGCGCGCGCTGAAACCAGGAGAGTTCGTGCTCGGCTATGAAGACGAGATCGGGTCGGCCGGTACGCAGATGCCTGAACCGTTCGAGCTGCGGCTCAATGGAACATACATGGTGTTCCGCAAGCTCTATCAGGATGTGGCAGCCTTTCGCCGATACCTGGCAACGGCCGCGCAGTCGCTCTACGGCAGCGACGATCAGCATCACCGGGACCTGGTTGCTGCGAAAATCATGGGTCGCTGGCCCAGCGGTTGCCCGCTCGACCTGTCGCCCGAACAGGACGATCCGGCCATCGCGGCCGACCCTAATCGGCGCAACAACTTCACTTATGAAGGGGACGACAAGGGCTTGCGCTGCCCGATCGGTTCGCATCTGCGTCGCAGCAACCCGCGGGCCACTCCCTTGAAACGGGCGACTGCGGTGAGGCGGCACCGGTTGGTTCGGCGCGGCGTCGAATACGGTCCGCATCTCGAAGATGGCGCGCTCGAGGACGATGGTATCGATCGCGGCCTGGTCAACCTCTTCATTCAGGCCGATATCGAAAGGCAGTTCGAGTTCGTCCAAACCGAATGGATGAAGGGCGGCGAGTTCCTTGGACTTGATCCGAACGAGCAAGACCCGATCAATGGTGTCGGCGGCGAAGGGACGCAATTCTCCGTGCCCGGCGCCAAGCGCCCCTTCTTGTTCGACCTGCCTACTTTCGTTGTCGTCAAGGGTGGCGAGTACCTATTCGTGCCCGGGCTGAATGCGCTCAAGGGCATTATCGAACAGAAATTCTGAAACAGCGGAAAGAGGCGAACTCAATGTCAGACCATTTCAGCGGCCCCGCGGTGATGGACGATCCCGCAGTGGACATCACGGATTTCTATGCGTTTCCCAGCCCCGAGCGTCCGGGAAAACTCGTGCTCGTCATGAATGTATTCCCCATGGCAACACCGCAGGCATACTTCAGCGATGTGGTTGCCTACCGCTTCCGGCTGCGGCCGCTGACGCGGTCGGGCGGCAATATCACGCACGGTACGCCGGAATATACGATCGACGTAACTTTCAATGACCTGCCGGCGGGAAATTCGCTCGGGATAGGGAATATCGCCACATCGGACGGACGCAGCGCAAGCTTCGTGGTTGGGGACCCGCTGGAAAAGGACGGAATGCGCGTCTTCGCAGGATTGGTCAGCGACCCGTTCTTCATGGACGTCGAAGCTACTATCCGCACTGACATGTCAGGCAAACTGGCCTTTGGCAAGCAAGGCACCAACACTGTACAGTTTCGGGATGTCCTGACGATCGTCGTAGAGGTTCCGATTACTTCGACGGTTGAAAGCTTCGGGGGGAGTAGCCTGGTTGGCGCGATCGCGGAGACCATTGTGCCGCGCCGCGCCAAGCCGTTCCGGATGGAACGTCTCGGCCGGCCGGAGATCAAAAACGTCCTCTTGGGAAACACGACACGCAATCCGATGGGCGTCGAGCTTCGTGACCTCTACAACAAGGAGGACGCATTTTCCCTCTCCAGGGAATATCGGCCGCTTTACGAGTCGCGCATTGATGAAACCCTCGCGTTCTTCGACGGTCTCGATGGTGAGATCGCGTGGCCCCCGGCAGCAGACGGGCGTCATCCCATGCTCGATTTGCTCATGGCCGACTACCTGATTCTGGATCTCGCTCATCCCTTCGCGCCGGGCAATTTCCTCGAAATCGAACGAGCGGTGCTCGGAAACCGTCCGCACGCGAGTGCCGGCGGTCGATGGCTCGACGACGACATTCTTGACGAGATGCTCACCCTTTACGTGAACGGCGGGCGAGGTGAGCGGCTGGGCGACGGTGTCGACGGTCCTACCCATCCGGCCACTCCGGTCTTTCCTTACGTGCGCAAAGCTAACAAGCGGACCGATCTTCCGGTGCCCGCATTCGTGGAGAATTGAACATGAACATTTGGGCTGCATCTGGCAACGACAAAGACCAGGCCACCGATGGGTTCCTGCAGTATCCGGTGATGCCGACGCTGAGGCCCAGCTACCCGCGCGGCCCTTGGCACTACAAGGACATGCACCAGCTCGTCGTCACATACGAGAGCACTGCGGAGGCCATCCGCGCGGTGGTCCCAAGCCCCCTCCAACCCGCCGAGGGCAACCGCGTCACCATCGAGTGGCGGCGCATGACGGAAGTCAGCGGTTTCGGGCCGTACACCGAGGTCGGCCATTCGGTGGCCTGCACCTTCGAGGGTAAGCCGGTCATCTACGTCTTCCAGGCATACCTCGATAGCGAATCGCCGACGCTCGCCGGCCGCGAGATTCTCGGCTTCCCAAAGCGGTACGGCGAGCCCGACCTGAAAGCCGTACGAGAGGTGCTGACCGCCACTCTGTCCTATGGCGGCACGCAGGTCGCCCTTGCGACGATGCCGTATCGCATGATCGACCTGTCGGATCGCTTGGCCGATATAGAGCAGGAACTGCAGACGACCCAACTCGTTCTCAAGCTGCTTCCCGACGTCGACAACCACACGCCGAAGGTCGCCCAGCTCGTCCGGGTCAATCTCTACGATGTCCGGTTGAAGGGCGCCTGGGGAGGACCCGCAGAGCTGCACATGATCCCGCATGTCGGCTGCCCGGTCGCGGCGCTTCCGGTCGTACGCGTGCTCGAGGGCCGGCAGCATCTCTGGGACATGACGCTGAGCGACGGTGAAGTCGTGCTCGACTACCTTGAATCCGAGCGCCGATAGGTTCGATCAAGAATTCTAACTTCGCGAGTGGAGCTCACTCCACCGTCATTACTGGAGAATTGAACATGGACATGTTGAAGGGTAAGGGCGCCGTCGTGACCGGCGCTGCATCCGGCATCGGCAAGGCTATCGCGACGGCATTTATCCAAGCGGGCGCGAGTGTGTTGCTCTGCGATCTCAATGAGAAAGCGCTTGATGATGCCAGCCGCGAACTGGGTGATCGCGCAGTAGGCCGTATCACCAACGTCTCAGACGAGACTCAGGTCGAGAGCGCGTTGCGCGCCGCCCAAGAGACTTTCGGCTCGTTGGACATCGTCGTCAATTGTGCCGGGTTTGGCGCGATCACGCCGCTGACGGAGCTGACCGCCGACAAGTGGAACGCCGTTCAGGCCGTCACTCTCGGCGGGGTCTTCTTCGGCGTCAAGCACGGCGCCCGTCTTATGATCGAGCAAGGGCGACCGGGCGTCATCATCAATATTTCGTCGGTGAACGGTCGGCAGCCAGGCGAAGGACAGGCAGCTTACTGCGCGGCGAAGGCTGGAGTGGACATGCTCACACGCTGCGGCGCCTTGGAACTCGGCAGCAGAGGTATTCGCGTCGTAGGCATCGCGCCGGGCCTTGTGGAAACGCCTTTGACGAGGAAGGAGCTTGAAGATCCCGCCATGCGCGATCTCTTTCTGGGCGTCATCCCGATGAATCGCGCGGTTGCAGCGGAGGAAATTGCCGCGGCTGCCGTGTTCCTCGCATCGGACAATGCAAGATCGATCAATGGTGACACGATTGCGATCGATGGCGGCTCGTTGACGCGCGGTTATCCGGCGCTGTTGACGGGTGCCAAAGGCCACAACTGATGATGCTCGAGCGCGGGCGTTATACAAGCGGGCGGATCGCCCTCGCCAATCTGTCGGCGTCGATTGATGGGCTGGAGCGCGATCGTTTAGAAGGCGCGGCCTTCGACAGCCTGCTTGCGCTGTCGAAGCTTCTGTTTCTTCGGGGAGAATTGCTTGGCCGTATCGCGGACCATGACCGGGCGGAGTCGATCGCCACCGAAGCGGTTGACTTGTCGCCCGGCTCCGCAAGAGCGCTCTATCTCCGCGCACAGATCGCGGGGCGCTTCCACTGTTTCGCGAAAGCGAAAGCACTTCTCGATCAAGCGCTCGCGTCTGGACATTCGAAACAGGAAATCGATGTCGAAACGGCAGCGCTTTTGCAGGCAACGGGACACTATGACGAGGCGCTGGTTCTGCGTGCAGAACTCGCCAAGCACGATCCCGGGATAAATACGCTTGGAGGTCTTGCGACCCTATTGGCGGAAATGGATCAATGGGACGCGGCGGAAGCCTGCTATTCGGCCGCGCTCGATGCCGACGATGGGGTTTCCCCTATTCCTTGCGCGCAACTGCTCTTCGAATGGGGAGTGAGCGCAATGCGTCGCCGCGATTTGGATCGTGCGGAGGCTGTCTTCGCAGAGCTCGACGCGATACTGCCGGCACATGTTCCGGGACGGGGGCATCGTGCCGAGGTGGCGCTCGCGCGCGGAGAGCTGGACGTCGCGGCAGCGCTCATCACGCCCCTGGTGGAATCCTCCGACGATCCTGAATATCGCGCGGTCTATGCCGAGATCCTCGCCGCGCGTGGTGACAGCGATGCCGCCACGGAAGCAGAGCTAGCTGCAGAAGCCTACGAACTGCTTCTGATGAAACGGCCCGAAGCGTATGCCGACCACGCGGCCGCCTTCTTCCTGGGCATCGGCAAACGCCCAAAGCGTGCGCTCGTGCTGGCGTCGGCCAATCTAAAGCTCCGCGACACACCAAGATCGCGCAAGCTGGTTGCCAAGGCGCAGCATGCTGCGCATCCAGTCACGCTGGTCCACGAGGTGGCCACATGAACGCCGAGACTACCGCGGCCATTAACCGGTCATTGCGGTGCAAGGTGGTTGTCATCGGGGCTGGTTTCGCCGGCGTGGAAGTCGTTCGCGCAATGCGCAGCAGCAATGCGGACATTACGCTCGTCGACCGCAACAATCATCATCTATTCCAGCCGTTCCTCTTCCAGGTCGCCACGTCGATCCTGGAGCCTGCGGAAATCGCCACGCCTATCCGTTCGCTTTTGCACGAGCTGCCCAATGTCCGGGTGGAAATGCGCGAGGCGATGCGCATCGATCTCTCTCGCCGGATCGTCGTCATGAGCGAAGGCGACGATTTGGCCTATGACTTCCTCGTCGTCGCAACGGGAGCGCAGACAAGCTATTTTGGCCACGAGTTGGAATGGGCGGAACACGCGCTTGGATTGAAGTCGCTCGGCGACGCCATTGCCGCCCGAAATCGGCTCCTGAAGGCGTTCGAGCGCGCGGAGATGGAGCCTGATCCCAGGAAACAGGCGCGCGACATGACAGTGGTCGTCGTCGGCGGCGGACCAACGGGCGTCGCGATTACGGGCACGATCAGAGAGTTTACCCAAAGAACACTGGCATCCGACTTTCGAAATATTGACCTCCGGAAGGCGCGGATCGTGCTGGTTCAGTCTGGGCCAAGATTGCTGCCCGCATTCAGCGAACGGCACTCGGCCTACGCTGCCCGCGCGTTGGAACGTCAAGGGGTCGAGGTAAGGCTGGGCGTTCCCGTAACTCACGTGGACGCGGCGGGCGTCGTCGTCGGCGGCGAGCGCATCGCGGCTGCGACCGTTTTGTGGTGCACCGGCGTCCAGGATGTGCCGCTGGCGCGCACGCTCGGCGCGCATGTCAAACCAGACGGAACGGTAGCGGTCCTGAAGGATTTTTCAGTGCCGGGACATCCCGAGTGTTTTGTTGTCGGCGATGCGGCCCATGTCACAGGCCCCGACGGCCTGGCGATGCCGGGCCTGGCGTCGGTTGCGCAGGATCAAGGCAAATACGTCGGCAGACTTATCGCCGCCCGGCTTGCGGACACAGCCAATCCCAGGCCTTACGTGTCATTCACGCCGAGCAAGCTGGCGACCATCTCTCGAAACGCCGGCGTCGCGGAATTTCGCGGTCGTTCGATCATCGGCTTTCCCGCCTGGTTGTTGTGGGGGCTGCTGCATCTTCGAACCTTGTCCGGCGGCGGTCATGCAAGGCTGTCGATCCTGGCGAACTGGGTGCGCCTTCTAACCACCTACCGCCGCAGCGGACGGCTTATCGTCGAGCCGTCCGAGCTTGGAGTCGGTCGCGGCGGCCACGCGCCGGCAGGTAACGAAATCCCCGAAGATGCGATCTGGAGAAGATAAATGTCGAAACCATCCACACCATCCGACAAACCCCAGAGACACGGTCCTGACCAAGGAGGCACGCCTTCAAGGCCCCACCAGATCGTGGTCGTCGGCGGCGGGATTGCCGGACTTGAAATTGCCTCCAAGCTGCCGGGAAGCATACGCAGTACCTCGATCGCCGTGACGCTGGTCGACAGGGAACCGGCCTATGTGTGGAAGCCGATGCTGCATACGATCGCTGCCGGAACCACGGACGTTTCCCAGCAGGAAACCTCCTATATCTCCCAAGCCCGCAACCGACGTTTCGTGTTCGAGACGGGAGAACTCAAGGGCGTCGACCGGAAAGAGGGCAAGGTCTATCTGAACCCGTTGGAGATCGACGGTCGCCCCATCTTGCCGGAGCGTGCAATCTCCTATGACACATTGATCCTGGCGACAGGTAGCGAGGCGAACGACTTTGGAACCCCAGGCGTGCGCGACCACTGCCTGACGATCGATAGCCGTTCCCAGGCGATGAACTTCAATCGCGAGGTGATGGCGCGCATGCTCGAAGCGCTCGCGGCCAAGAGCACACTGCGCATCGCGGTGGTCGGAGGCGGCGCTACAGGTGTCGAACTCGCCGCAGAGCTCGTCCAGCTCGCCGATGTCTCCGCCTATTACGGCGCAGCAGGCCTGCGCGACCAGGTCAAGGTAACGCTGATCGAGAGTGGGCCACATCTTTTGGGTGCGTTTCCCGATCGTGTGGCGACCGCCGCCCGCGAGCGTCTCGAGAGGCTCGGCGTCGCCGTCCTGACGGGCGCGCGGGTCGTCGCCGCCGAGGCTGGTTGCCTTCGACTGGCGGACGGAACACAGATCAACGCCGAGCTGAAGGTATGGGCGGCCGGTGTGAAGGCTTCAGACGCCTGTGCCTCGTTCGATGGCCTCGAGGTGACACGCAACAACCAGATCGTGGTGGGACCTACCCTGCAAACGACGCTTGATCCCCGGATCTTTGCCGTCGGGGACTGTTCCAGTCTTTCCTTGGGAGATCCCGGCAGGCCGCTACCGCCCGCAGCACAGGTCGCGCATCAGCAGGCTTCGCATTTGATCCGCCATCTTCCTGGCTGGCTGGAAGGGAAGGAACTACCCTCGTTCTCCTACAGGGATTTCGGTTCGATCGTATCGCTAGGCGGCTATGGCGCCTATGGCTCGCTTGGACAATTCGGCCTGTTCACGGGCGGCTTCATACGCGGACGTGTGGCCCAGCTCGGTCACGTTCTCCTCTACCGCAGCCATCAATCGCGGCTGCACGGATTCTGGCGTGGCGGGCTGATATGGCTCGCGGACATGATCAATTCCTACGTCCGAGCGCGCATTCGATTGCCCGACTGATGATGGAGCGCCGTGGCCGGACAAACGCTCCGTGCCACGTTCGATCGCGCTCGCTGACCGCTATGCGAATTTCACCGCACCAAAGGCTCCGACATGAGTCCCTTCTTTCTGATGACCCTTCTGGCCTCCGGGCTCTTCGCAGGCTTTGTTCACGTGGTTTCCGGCCCGGATCACCTTGCCGCCATCGCACCATATGCCGTCGACGCCAAAGCTCGGGCCTGGCGGACAGGGATTCGATGGGGGGTCGGACACAGCGCCGGCGTCGTTGGCGTGGGGCTGCTCGCGCTATTGCTGCGGGACGCTCTGTCCATAGATATTGTCTCCGCATGGGGCGAGCGTTTCGTGGGCGTCATGCTCTGCGGTATCGGAATCTGGGGACTAAGGGCAGCATTTGCCGACCGGGCCGAAACTCATTCCCATGAGCATCGTGGGCATTCGCATGGTCACCGGCACAAGCATCCGGCCTTTGCTGTTGGCACGGTGCACGGACTCGCCGGGAGTTCGCACTTGCTCGGCATCGTGCCGGCGCTGGCATTGCCCACGAATACCGAAGCGGCAGCCTATCTCCTCGTGTTCGGTCTCGGCACGATCGCCGCGATGGCGACCTTTTCAACTTTCATCGGCTGGCTCGCAGGCCGGCCGGCCGCCCGAAGCGTCAACGTACAAAACGCGCTGATGGCTTCGTTTTCGATGATCGCCATTGTCGTCGGAGGCGTCTGGTTTTGCCAGGGCATCTGAACAGTCCCATTCACCAGGCAGCGGCAACAAGGTCGAAAGTAGCGACCGTGAAAAGCGTGTGGGAAGGAAACTGCACCCCGAATGCACGCAGTAAGTTTGCCGAAATGACATCGGCGGGGAGTTGAATCTGATCACTGCATTAGCCTATTCGATGATCGCGGTCTTCATGACCACGATCATGACCCGCGCTCTCTCTGCGCTCATCGCCTTGATCCTCGTGCCGTCTCTGTTCGCCGTGGCAGCGGGCTTCATGCCGGCTCTGCCCGACATGATGATCAACGGCATCAAGTCGATCGCACCCACAGGCGTACTGCTCCTGTTTGCCATCCTGTACTTCGGCCTGATGATCGATGTCGGCCTGTTCGATCCAATCGTTCGCGTCATCGTGCGCGTCTGCCATGGCGATCCTTTGCGGGTGATCGTCGGCTCGACATTGCTCGCCGCTGTCATCTCGCTCGACGGTGACGGATCGACAACCTATCTTCTGTGCATCACCGCGATGCTGCCGCTGCACCGCAAGCTCGGGATCAATCCATTGATCCTGCCGCTCGTCTCCATGCTGCCCAACAGCATTATGAACATCGCTCCCTGGGGAGGGCCGACGGCTCGCGTGCTCGCTTCTCTCCATCTCGATTCAGGCCAGGTGTTCGTGCCGCTGCTTCCGTCGATGGCCTTCGCGAGTGCAGCATCGATCGCCATCGCGTGGTACTTCGGCCTGGAGGAGCGCAAGCGGCTCGACAAGATTGGCTTCGTGTACACGGGGCCGAAGGTCTCGGAGCGCAGCCTTATTTCGGAGGATCACATGCATCCGCCGCGCGAGCCGCGCTCGGTTCCTCTGTGGCGGCAAGCATTCAACATCGCCCTCACAGTCGCCCTTATGGTTCTGCTGGTGCTTGATGTGGCGCACCTTGCCGTCTTGTTCATGCTGGCGTTCGCTATCGCCGCCACGGTCAACTTTCCGAACCTAGCTGATCAGCGCGAGCGGCTTGCGGCGCACTCTGCTAGCGTGCTGGCCGTCGTCTCGGTCATATTTGCGGCCGGCGTATTTACCGGAATCCTTCAGGGCACAGGCATGACAGAGGCGCTGGCCCACAGCATTGTCTGGCTGATCCCGGACAACCATGGCAACCTGCTTCCGCTCATCACCGCGCTGATAAGCGGCCCATTCACATTCTTCCTCTCGAATGATGCCTTCTATTTCGGGATTGTCCCCGTGCTTGCCGAAGCCGGCAAATCCTATGGCATTGCTCCGGAGGTGATCGCCAGGGCCTCTCTCATCGGGCAGCCACTGCATCTATTGAGTCCGCTCGTGCCGGCGACCTACGTGCTGGTCGGCCTGGCGGAGGTTGAGTTCGCTGATCACCAGCGCTTTGCGTTCAAATGGGCAGGCCTTCTCGCAGCGCTGATGCTGCTGGTTGCCCTCGCCACTGGTATCGTCAGCCTCATTTGAACCTGCAGTGTATTCCGAAGCTACGGGCTGTTGATTTGCACTGATGGGTTGGATGCGCCTCCCACCGGCATCGCAGCGTGCCAAAATGATGATGCCCGGTGCGGTCGTGACTTCGCTGCCTGGGTCGGTCTTGTCCCACGACAGCACTCGAGCGGAGGCAAACAGAAGCTTGGCCGCACCTCAAAGATGGGTCAACGTGATATCCGGCGACTCCTGATCATCGGTGCGATGTCCGTCCTGCATGGGATGACCGGTTTGCCAGTGACGCAGTCGATATACTGGGAGACCAGCCGGTTGCCGGTCGTCTTGTTGAGCGTGTGGAAGCGAACCTTCTCGCTTTCCGACGTCGCCGGCGACATAGAAACGGGACAGGTGACCAGCGAAAGCTTGAGGTAACCTTCCAATACAGGCGTGCCATGACTTATCTGCTCAGCTAGCCTTGCTGCGCGCCTGGGCGCCCGACGCCGATTTGGAAGTATTGAACGACCGGACCTCGTAGTCGAAGTTGAGGGTCGTCGCACAGTTGTCCTCCCTCACTTGCTCCGAGACCTCGCTAGATGCGCGCCGCAGGTGAACGTGACGATCCTGCCGGCGACGAGAAGATCTTACGGCTCAGATCGACGTCGGACGGGTAGACGTAACCCTCGGCTCCTGTCTGGACATTCCTCATCGTCTTCGTGCCCAGTTGCTGTTCGAGGAGCGCGATGTGTTGATCGTCGCGCCCGACCACCCGCTCGCCGGCCGCCAGATGACCGTGGAGCAGCTATCCGCTCTACCTCTCATCGTGGTCGCGGCTGGCGGGATTGAGTTTGCGCAGTTATCGGAGCGCGGCTTGAGCCGCCGCACGGAAATGTTGGACCGCGCGGCGCTCGCAGGCGAGTTCGCCAAGATCGGTGCGATCCGAAGCTGATATGCTTTGAAAGGATTCATCATGACCACAGGCACAGTAAAATGGTTCAATTCCACCAAGGGCTTCGGCTTCATTCAGCCTGACAACGGCGGAGATTGGCGCTCTCCTTGTCATAAGGGTAGTCGAAGTCATAAGGGTAGTCGAAGACACGCCCTCTTGACGGCCAGGTGAAGAGGATCGGCGCGGCGTCGGTTCCGGAGTCATGGACGATCTGCGCGAAGCGGAAGACCGCGTCGGCATAGGTGTTGTTAAATCGGTGTACGAAAATGATGACCTAACGCCTGGAGTTTCGATTCCTGTGGTACCAGTCCAGGGCCTGGCCTTCGGACTGGACTTTGGCGACCTGCGTGACCGCAAACTCCTGTTCCGGATTCGGCGGCATGCGTGAGGGCCACTGCACCTCTCCGATCTTGCGGTTCCGGTCGGGAGGTATATGGAGACATCGACGCTGTTGAGGGAAATCGCCGTCCCGCGGCCGCCGGAATAGAGTTTGCCGGGATCCTCCGACGGCTTGCGTGTGGTGGCGACGAGCATGGCGACCCGGCTCGCGTCCGTCGGGGCGACGGCAAGAGGCTGAAGGCGCAACCCGGTGCAAGGAGCGAGAGGGCCATCAGGACCGGGATGGTTCGCCCTATCCCAGCACAAAAAATATCTGGCGGCGGTCGTCTTGGCGAAGCCAAGCCTGGTGAGGCCCTAGGCAATTCGCCCAGGGAGCGGGAGCGATGTCGTCATCTCAGTCTGCTCGACTTCACGAGGAATCCGGAACCAGGCGACGTAGAGCGCCGGCAGGAAGAGAAGCGTCAACGCCGTTCCCACGACGATCCCGCCCATCATCGCGTAGGCCATGGGACCCCAGAATATCTCGTGCGAGATCGGGATCAGGGCCAGAGTCGCGGCCGCGGCAGTGAGCATGATCGGCCGCATACGGTGCTCGGTCGCCTCCACCACCGCCTTCCATGCCGACACTCCCTCGGCACGCAGCTCCTCGATCTGGACGATAAGGATCACGGAGTTGCGGATGAGGATGCCGACCAGCGCGAGGACGCCCAGGAGTGCGACGAAGCCGAGAGGGGAATTGCTGGCGAGAAGCGCCACGACGACGCCGATGAGGGCCAACGGCGCCACCGAAAAGACCAGGAACAGCCTGTGGAAGCTCTGAAGCTGGATCATCAGGAGCGTCGCCATGATGACGAACATCGCCGGTGCCACATTTGCGATCGGCCCCTGGGACTTGGCGCTTTCCTCGACCGCGCCGCCGACCTGAACGGAATACCCGGCCGGCAGGCTCTTCTCAAACGTTGCAATCTTGTCGGACAGATCTTTCACAACGGTCGCCGGCTGCGTCGCATCACTGATCCCGGCCTTGATCGTGATCGTCGGAAGTCTGTCGCGCCGCCAGATCGTCGGCTGTTCGAGCTCATAGTGGAAGGTTGCGACCGATGACAGCGGGACGGACTGGCCGCTACTGCTCTGCAGTTGCAGGTCGAGCAGCGTGTCGATCGATTCTCGCTCCTTAGCGGCGGCACGGCCGACTACATCGACCAGATAGATGTCGTCCCGGACCTGCGTTATGGCGTCGCCCTGTACGACGGTGTTGAGCGCCATGGCGATGTCCTGGGACGAGACGCCGAGCTGTCGCGCCTTGTCCTGCAGCACGTCGATCTTCACGACGCGGGCCGGCTCGTTCCAGTCGAAGGCGAGGTTCTTCAGCGAAGGATCGGTGCCGACGATAGACGCCAGTTTCTGTGCCAGGTCGCGCACCGTCTGGAGATCCTCGCCGGACACGCGGTACTGGATCGGCTTGCCAACCGGCGGTCCGACTTCCAGAAGCTTCACATAGGCGTCGGTGCCGGGAATAGTCTTTTGAAGGTAAGCTTCCACTTCCCCCTTCAGCTTGTCCCGAACATCGAGCCCCTTGGTGACGATGACGGTCTGGCCGAAGGCAACGTCAGCCGGCTGCACGTCGAAGGAAAGGATGAAGCGCGGCGCGCCTCTCCCGACATATGTCGACCAGTGCTCGACCGTAGGATTGTTGGCCAGCATCTCGTGTTCGAACTGAGCCATTTGGCGGCTCGTTTCGGCAATTGAGCTGTTCTGCGGCAGATTCCAGTCAACGATCAGTTCCGGCCGATCCGAACTCGGGAAGAACTGCTGTTGCACCATCGTCAGGCCGACGATCGATCCTGCGAAGAGGACGACGGTGGCGATGATCGTCATCCAGCGCCAGCGCAGGCAGAACTGCAGCAGGTTCGAAAACGCCTTCGCGAACCGGCCCTTGTGTTCGGCATGCTTCTTCATCGTCTTCGGCAGCAAGGTCACGCCGATGAGGGGCGTGAACACTACGGCGACGATCCAGGATACGACGAGCGATACGGTGATGACGACGAAGAGGGTGAAGGTAAACTCGCCGGCGCTGCTCTTGTTGAATGCGACCGGTATGAAGCCCGCAACAGTCACGAGCGTGCCGGTCAGCATCGGAAAGGCCGTGGACGTGTAGACGTAAGTGGCGGCCTTCCTGAGACTGTCACCCATTTCCAGCCGTGCCACCATCATCTCGACGGCGATCATGGCGTCGTCGACGAGGAGGCCGAGCGCGATGATCAGCGCTCCGAGCGAGATACGCTGCAGGGATATGCCTGTATAGAGCATCACCATAAAGGTGATACCGAGAACGAGCGGGATCGCGATTGCCACGACGAGGCCGGCCCTGAACCCGAGACTGATGAAACTGATCGCGAGCACGATCGCGACCGCCTCGAACAGCGCCTTCGTGAAGCCACCCACTGCCTCGTCAACCACTTTCGGCTGGTCGGAGACCTGTTCAACGGAGACGCCGACCGGAAGATCCTGTACGATCTTGCTCATCGTCTTTTCGAGCGTTTCGCCGAAGGCAAGCAGATTGCCGCCCGTCTTCATACCAATCGCAAGCCCGATGGCCGGCTTTCCGTTGAAGCGGAAGAGCGACGTCGGCGGGTCGACGTAGCCGCGGGTGATCGTTGCGACGTCCGTCAGCGGAAAGAAGCGATCGTTTACCCTGAGGTTGATCCCGCGCAAGGTATCTTCGGAGATGAAACGCCCGCCGACGCGCAGTGCAATGCGTTCCGGTCCTGTCTGGATGAAACCTGACTGGGTGACGGCGTTCTGCGCCTGCAGCGTGGCAATGATGTCGGCCTGATTAATGCCGAGGGCGGCGATCTTCCGGGTGGAGAATTCGAGATAGATGACCTCGTCCTGCGCACCGATAATGTCGACCTTGCCGACGTCCGGAATCTTGAGGATCTGCGTTCGGGCACCTTCGGCGAAATCGCGCAGTTCCCTCTGACTAAGGCCGTCGCCCGTGAAGGCAAAGATATTGCCATAGACGTCGCCGAACTGATCGTCGAAGAAGGGACCGACGACACCTTGCGGGAACTCGTGCTTGATATCGTCGATCAAGTTGCGGACCCGCGACCAGGTGGGCTTTACGTCCCGCGCGTTTGTATCCGGCAACAAGTCGACGAAGACGGTCGTCTGACCGGCGGTGGTGATACTGCGGGTATGTTCCAGATTGTCGAGTTCCTGGAGCTTCTTTTCGATACGGTCGGTAACCTGCTCGGTCACTTCCTGGGCAGAGGCGCCAGGCCACTGGGCCTGGATCACCATCGTCTTGATCGTGAAGGACGGATCCTCCTCGCGACCGAGCCCAAGATAGGCAAAAGCGCCCGCCACGGCGAACATGATCATGAAATACCAGACGAGCGAGCGATGCTCGAGCGCCCAGTCTGAAGGGTTGAATTTATTCACCGGCGGGCTCCTGTTCGCGTTTCACCTTCTGTCCATCGACAAGTTCATTGACCCCGGCGACGACGACTTCTTCTCCTTCGCGCAGCCCTGATTGAACCCGGACGAAGCGGGCACCAGCCGGCTTGTCGAGTTGGACCGGTCTGAGCTTGACCGTTGCTGTCGACCGGTCCACGACCCAGACGTGGTCGGCGCCATCCTTGTCGCATATGGCGGAGATCGGCAGGGTGACTGATCCCTTCTTTCCTTCAGCCAAGGGCTTGACAGTGACCACCGCACCGAGTCTGAAAACCTCAGGTGCCTGATCTATGGCGAGCTTGACCCTGTAAGTGCGGGTACTGGGATCAGCCTGGGGCGCGATCTCGCGCACCTTGCCCACTGTCTCCTGCTTGGGGTCTAGTTGGAGCGCGACATCGAAGCTGTCGCCCACGCGCCCAGATGAAAGTAGCGCTTCCGGAACATCGATGACCACATCACGCTGTTCAGGACGCGCCAGTCTCAGGACCGGTTGGCCGGGCGACACTGTCTGGCCCATTTCTGCGAACGTGGCGGTGACGACACCGTCAAACTCTGCCTTCAACTCCGCATAGCCAAGCTGCTCCTGCGCCTTTTCGAGGCTGGCTTTTGCTTTTTCGACGTTGGCGTCCGCCGATTTCAGTTGCTGCTCGGCAAGATCGTGATCGGCAACGCTGGCGGCATTTGTGTCGAAGAGAGTTCGCTTGCGCTTTTCGTTCAAGACCGCATTATCAAGCTGTGCCTGAGCGTCGCGCAGGTCGGCTTCCGCACTCCTGACCGCAAGCTGGAGACTGAGGGGATCGATCTCGGCAACGACCTCGTCCTTCGAGACGAGATCGCCGACATCGACCTTGCGCGATATGATCCGTCCGAGCGTTCGAAACGCCAGGTCGGTCTCGATGCGGGCGTGCACGACGCCGGGCAAGCCTTGGATATTCTCCGGCTGAGCGGTGGCTATCACTGTTTCGACGGGACGGGGGGCCACCTCCTCACCGGCGATCGAGCTTTGCTCACAGCCGACAAGGAGCAAGATCGACAGTAAAAGTGGAAGAGATGTGTATAAGCGGTTGATGTTCATCTCACTTGCCTATCCCAAGCAACTGCCTGGCCTTCCCTGAGAAACTTTCCGCCCTCCGTTACGATCAGATCCTTCGGGGCGATGCCGCCGGTCACGACGAAATCGCTTTTGCGGTACCGGTCGACCGAAATCTTGCAGAGGGAAACGGTGTGCTTTTCGGTGTTGACCAGCCACACGGCTGGTTCACCGTCGGCGGAGGTAATCGCGTTATAGGGCAGCACGATTCCCTGGCGCGGAGAGGAGTGGATTTCACCGACCACTGGCGTACCGAGCGGCCATTTCGTGCCATCCTGAAGCGCCACCTTGATCCGGATCGTGCCTGCCTTGGTATCTATCACGGGGGATACTTCCCGGATTTTCGCAGCTACTTTGTCAGGCTGGTCCCCGACTGGCGCCACGTCGACGTCGGCCAACGGGGGGCCGTTCAGGAAGAAGGCCTCGAAGACGTCGAACACCGCGTCTCTCGGACCGTCATCCGCGAGTGTGAAAGCGGACTGCGCCGCCGAGACCACCTGTCCGACTTCGATGGTGCGTGCGGTGATGACCCCGTCCGCGTCGGCTTTCAACTCCGTGTAGGATAGCGCATCCTTGGCCGTCGCCAGCGCGGCCTCGGCGGACTCAAGAGCCGCCTGGGCGCTCAAGAGCTCTTCTTGAGCCGAGTCGAAGGCCTGCTTGGCAATTGCTTGCGATTGTATGAGGCTCTTGGATCGCGCGAAGGCGAGCGTCTTCTGGGTGAGAACCGCCTTCGCCGACTCCAATGCCGCCCGGGCGACACTCAAGTCTGCCTGTTGTTCCGTGTCGTTGAGGCGGGCAAGAACCTCGCCGGCGCGAACGCGCGATCCGACGTCGGCCCGCCTCTCGATCACGCGGCCACTGACGCGAAAGGAGAGTTCGGTCTGGATTCGCGCCTTCACCTCACCGGTGATTTCCGCACCCGGCTGATATTGACCCAAAGCGGCGGCAACGGCGCGCACTTGCTGCGGCGGTGGCGCCACCTCGGCTTTTTCTTCGCAGGCAGCCAGAGATGCGCAGGCGAGGGCAATTCCCAACAATCGAAAAGGCTGCATTTCTTGCTCCGTTACGGTTTGAACCAAAAGAGAGTTGCGCTGATACCGCGTTCGGCCGTCATTTCCTTCAGGTCGCGCAGGCTCAGGCCGTATGCTAGATACCAACGCACGCACAGCAAGATCACCGACTGCTCGAAATGCCGAAACCGCGAAGCGATCATTGCCTGTGACATCATAAACCGCCTTCGGGATCGCTCCTGCCGCCGTCTTGAACCCGTTCGCATCCGGCAAGCCAGTATCTGAACAACCGCATCGAGCAGGATCACCGGCGCATCAAGCGACGCGTCAGACCGATGCTCGGCTTCAAGTCATTCAAATCGGCGGCGGCAACATTGTCCGGCATTGAGATGATCCACATGCTACGCAATCGCCAGTTGCATGATACTCACAGTGACGACCTGTCACTCGCCGAACAGTTCGAAAATCTGGCCGCCGCATCTGACCAGCCACAGAAACCGTCCAGCTTCGCAACTACCTTAAATTTTGAAACAGAACCGCGGAGCCGGCGTCCACCAGCAGGGCGAACAAGCTGTTCCACGGGATGCCGAGCAGCGGGGCGCCCTGTGCTGGCGAACTCTTGCAACTGGCCGTGCATCGACCACCTTCGCACTTGTCCGCGATGGGTGCCCTACCTGACTGTCAATGCAGCACGAGCCTCGGAATCTTTTTTAGTAAAGAAACCAGAGGTTAGCACGCATCGTTGCCGGGTTGTTCATGAGAACCCGCTCGACAGTTTAACACGAGTCAAACGGGCCAAGATTCAAGTCCAACCGGAAGCAAGCGATCAGGCACGGGCGTCACGTGAGACTGCTGCATCGAGATTGGCAATCTGACGCTGTATCACGTGATAGCGGTGGGTGGGTAGCACGCCATCGTTCCGAGCCGCCTGGACGGCTTCACTGCGAACCATGGCTACCTCCGAACGGAGATCCCGAACTTCCGCGGGGCTGAGCAGCCCACGCCGGTGGTCAGCCACGATACGACCATCGACGGCATGGATCTCGCCGAGGACCGTGTCCAACCGGGTTTCCGAGACGAAGATGGGCATCGGATCTACAAGGGGGTCGTCGTGGTGGAACTCGTGTTGATCCCAATGATCGCGATGGTCAAACCCGCCGGCGCGCGAGTCATGTGAATCGTGGGAAGCAGAACCCGAGGGAGCGGCATAAGCGGCTGCGAGAGGGGCAGACATGAGGATGGCGGTGAGCGCCGTTGTAACGATCAAAGAGCGCATTTTTTGCATCTTCTGAAATGTGGAGGCCGACTTTCTTGTCGTCCTCCTGCTGGCAGGTCGTCCAGTTCCGTCGCGTCACGGTGGTCATTCCATCGCCGGCGGTTCTCGGCCTGCATCGAGAGCCTAGAGCCTTGCCGTCGCGAGGTGTAATTAATAAAAGATAATCTTTCCGGCACTGGACATTCCGCAATCCGGCCTAACTTCGTCGCGATAACTAGCGTGCCGCAGAACGTGTCGAATATAGGCGCCGCCTTATTGCAAAAGGTCGGCTGGACTAGGATCAAGTTGCAGAAACTGCTTCATTGCAGTCCGGTGCGCATGCCTTCCGCGAACCATGGTACCTATCGTTGGTGAGAAGGCGGTATCGAAAATGCGATACTCAAAGGGGTGCATCACTTCCCTATAGGGGAACGTTGTGAAACCGTCCTACGTCCTTCATTTGCCGAGTCGATGCAAACGGCACCGAAGTGATCGCCTATGCGATCTGGCTGTGTATTTTCCGCTTTCCACTCAGCCTCGCCTGGGTATACGACTGTCGGCTTCTGCATATCCAACAAGTCTTCACGCCATCAAGCGAATGGATGGCCGTCTACATTGGAGCCGACAGGTTCATTGGCACGCAAGGTATCATCGAGTCAGACAAGCATGATCGAGTGGAATGGCGAGACATCACCACAGGTGCGGAGCCCGTCGTGCCTTATGTCCTCGCTGCGCTCAGATCGCCGATTAAGGCAAAGTCTTCTATTCTCGCCTGTAATCGCACCTGATGCTTCGCAGGAACGCGTTGCGTCGCGAACGTCGATGACGGTCTTCTAAAAAGTTGGGCGGCTGCGGTGACCAGTTTCGTTTTGATCACCGTGCCATAGAGCAACGGCTACTCGTCATCCGAAACTTCCCGAATGCAAACGGTTTGGTTTCCAGTGGCTGTTGGAATTTTTTCGTCGCTCGGGTGGTATTCAGTTCGTCAAACTTGCCTGCGTCGGCCAGTGAAATGATCTCAGCACGGTTTTCCCGGTAGCGGAAAGTAGTGGGTGGAAAATCGTCTCGATACCGAACGTGTGGACTCTGCTGCTCGGACGCGGCACACGTCCCTGCTAAGGGGGTAGGCTCTCCGGCGGCGACCGATACGAAGGCCCCGATCGGTGCCTTGGCCGGTGCGGCGGATGCAACGTACACGACGATGCCACATAGACAGATCAGATATATCCCGATCGGGAATGCGAGACTGTCTAATGGGGATTTCTGGTCTTCATCCTCATAGCGCTTCATTTGAATGCTCCTGAAAGAAGAGGTGCGACCGGGCCTTCAAGAAGGTTGCAGCGACCGGCGACGATCTCACGCTACTGGCTCTGCTCGCGCTAAGTAATTGTCCTTTTGTATAGGCTCACCCGTGAAAGTCACCGCTGACCCGAGGTTTCATGATCGGGAACGCCGGCGTGGCGGGCGCTCGGACTCGCTGAATCGAGCACCCTGAGGGCAACTCGGCGTGGAGGTTCGCCGCGTCCATATGGGTCGAAGATCATCTGGTTGAGCACGACGCTCTCGCAAGCGATATGTGATTGCTTGACCGCTGGGCGGCGGCGGACCCGATGGTGCACCTTCCGTCATCAATGACAGCCGCAATGATAGCCGCGCGGACCGCGCGGACTAGAACGTGGAGATAGAGCCACACATCTGACAACGGACTGCACATCGGGCACGCCAACGTCCCCTAATGGTCGCCCGGAGTCGGGTTCCCGACCTGAGGAGAGCGAGGAGGTTGGCCCGCACACCGATGGCGATGGCGATAAGGCGGTACCCGCTCTTTAGCCTGCTCAGTGGCAATCAGGGGACATCGACGACTTCGTCATTTACGCGGGCGAGTCCGTCGGGCCTGTGCGCGAGATTCTACCAGCGTCTGACATTGTCAGAGCCTTGATCGAGGATGCAGCACAGATCGTGGCGCAGCGAGCCGGGCACTGCAGCGGCCGCTCGACAAAGGCTTGAGAGGACGCCGTCGGTGTGATTCTGAGGGAACATTCAAGGCGTCGTGGCCCACGAAACTACGATGTTGTGGCATCTGTAGGCGTCGTCAGGATTGCAGGCATCGCCTTGAAATGAGATCGGAGCGACGATCTCGTTCGGCGAGGTGGTCAGAAAACCGAACAGCTCACATTCACGCTCGCCATCGCGGACACGCCGAACGCCTAGATGACCGCATAGGCAAACAAGATGCCAATTAAGACAATCGCGACGAGTCCGATCATGAAGCAGAGATCGGCAAACACCTCAAGCTTTCGGCTAAGTGCCGCCTTCTCCTCGTATCGCAACGATAGATAGGATGCTACCGAACTGATCAGGAAGATTACGGCGGCAAGAGCTGCGTACTCGTCGACGTGGCTCCGCCCAGCTTGTATCTCCGTCACCTTAACAAGGCCGACCAGCGTCATGCAAATGCCGATCATCGTGCTCGAAGTTGGCAGAATATGATGCGACAGAGGACTTCTTATGCGTGGGTCTTTGCCTGACATCTGAGCCTCCAACTTCGCCGAGGGAATTTACCGCGCGTTCGAGAAGCAAGCCGGCTTCGTCGACATCGTCCTCGCATGTCGCCCGCATCAGCCTCCGCCACCCGAGAATGACCGAAATGTCTGGCAGCCATCGTCATGACCGCCCGCATGCTCGCGTCAGAACCCTGTTGTCGAGGTCAGTTTCGTACTCCGCATAGGCGAAAGCGCAGAGTTCCAACGGTCTCGCCGCCATGATTTCCGCTACTTCGCGGGAATCGGGAATGTACGAGCTTCTGGCGTAGCGATGATCGGAGTCGGAATTTCCCGACACGAGAAGGTCGGCCTGTCGGGCGAAATGAAAACTGACCCCCCCTAACGAAGCGAAGAACTGACCCCTCGTATCAACACGAGGAGTGATGGATGACGATCGAGATTTCAGGGCATCCTGCATTGTCGCGAACGATGCAGGGCGGGGATATGCTTCAGTCGTCCGATGCTCGGTCGACCGGGCTCGGATGCCGTATTGCGGGGGATGCTGCCCAACTCGCAACCCCTTCGGGCGTAGCGAGGAAGCGTCACGTGTCCAGGCCTCGTCCGTCGAGAGAACTTCGCAGGCGGAACCGCCGCCAAGCAGGGGCGGATTTCCTTCGGGCGTTGGTCGCCGCCCGGTTGCGGGGATGACCGCCTCAGAAACGTCGGGGTGACCTCGACGACGCACGGCGCGCCGGGCAGGACGAGGCCGCGATGAAACGTCACCCGTCCGTTCCGCCAGCACGCCTCGACCGCGTAATATCCCGGAGCGGCATCGAGCGGTCTGACACCGTCGTAATTGAGGCGGAAGTCGGTATATATATCCCTCGTCTACGGGGAGTCCTTGTGGGTCGGCGACCTGCCTGACGCGCACGGCCACGCGGTCATCGCGCGTCCATGGCGTTTCAGAAACCTTGACTGTCAATTGGTCCATCTGCCGATCTCCATTCCGTATGGAATGTTTGCGCATCCGCTCAATGCACTCTTGCAGCCGCGATGACATGCCTTGACGATCCCGCGAGCGCCAGAAAGGGCACGTCGGCGCCTTGAGCGCCGACGCATGCCTTGCATTCGTTCGGATTGTGCCATCCCGCATCAATAATGCGGCTGGCTGGCAACCGCACCGCCGATCAGTGCGCCAACGCCGAAGGCAGCAAACGGATACCAAAATCCGTCCCTATGGCGGCGGTATCCTCGGTGATAGTCGCGCTCCCCGCGATAACCGTGCCAGTAACCCGAGTCGTGGCGGTGGTACTGTACCTGCTCGATGTTAGAGGCCCATGGAGCAGTTGTGGGTATTGGCATTGCCGCTGCCGGCACCGATGTTGCTGCAATCAACAACCCAAGGGCGCCGGCGATCAGGGATTTCTGCTTGTACATCTCGGGGAATCCTTGGAGGAGGCGGACGCGATGACGATTTTAGCAACGCGGTTCACGATGGTATGCTTTCATCTGCTGAGACGGTCGGCTGTCCTGCAGGGGATCGTCTGCGTTACTCCAATGAGTTGGGCCTGCCGAAGAATCGATTCAATGGCTACGCCTCTGAAATAGAATTACAAATTGTTCATCTGGATTGATCTTGAATTGTCGTTTTGTAATGTTTGCCAGAGCGCAATCGTTGCTTGGCAAACAACGTTTCTATCGATGGCCTAGCGACGGACGGCTAAGGCCTTCATGGGGCGGGTTTTGATACTGGTGTTGTCTCCTTTCATCGCCGCTTCCACAAAGCGGATGACATTTGCCAACCATGTCGTCGTCCCACATATCATCGTGACCAGAGTCCTAATTAATCAGCATCTGCCTTGGATCGGGAGCAATGCGATATAGCGCCTCACCCGAAGACAGCGGGATGTGTCAACACTCAAAATGCTGGGATCGACGTACCTGGGGGGATTCTCAATCTGTGTGGGCCGTCACCTCTCGAAGCGCGAGCCTCTTCGGCACTTCGCGCAGCCATGCCCGGAGCCATTCCTTCGCCTCGACTCGCACGGAAGCCTGCTCCTCGGGAGAGTGGATCCGGTTCCCCGCCAGTACAAGGCCGCGCTGCCATGTGAACTACGACCTTGGGTAAATCTCGGTTGCCGGTTAGTCGCTTAAGTCGGTGGATCTTGGAAGAGGGAATTCATGCAGGTCAATCCTGCTATCTCGCAATGTTCGCGCATCAACCGGCCAAGTTCGGTTTTTGAGCGGTCCATATCTATGGGCGCTGATCTGCCACAGGCTTCTCGATGCACCCCGTGCCGAAAGATGTCGATGCCGTCGAAAAGACATCCCGATGGCCTTCCAGTCATTAACGGGGCACCGGATTTCCGAGACGATGGATTTCCGGATGACTTATCCTTCGCGAAAAGGTCGCGCATCGCCGCAATCCTACGATCGGCGAGCCGGATATCTGTTCAATGCTGGTTCGCGGAAGGCATGCGCACCGGACTGCAATGAAGCAGTTTCTGCAACTTGATCCCAGTCCAGCCGACCTTTTGCAATAAGGCGGCGCCTATATTCGACACGTTCTGCGGCACGCTAGTTATCGCGACGAAGTTAGGCCGGATTGCGGAATGTCCAGTGCCGGAAAGATTATCTTTTATTAATTACACCTCGCGACGGCAAGGCTCTAGGCTCTCGATGCAGGCCGAGAACCGCCGGCGATGGAATGACCACCGTGACGCGACGGAACTGGACGACCTGCCAGCAGGAGGACGACAAGAAAGTCGGCCTCCACATTTCAGAAGATGCAAAAAATGCGCTCTTTGATCGTTACAACGGCTGCTCAGCCCCGCGGAAGTTCGGGATCTCCGTTCGGAGGTAGCCATGGTTCGCAGTGAAGCCGTCCAGGCGGCTCGGAACGATGGCGTGCTACCCACCCACCGCTATCACGTGATACAGCGTCAGATTGCCAATCTCGATGCAGCAGTCTCACGTGACGCCCGTGCCTGGTCGCTTGCTTCCGGTTGGACTTGAATCTTGGCCCGTTTGACTCGTGTTAAACTGTCGATAACTCCCTGATCTCAGCCCCAGCTCCCATTTCGGCGCAATGCAGCCTGCCAATTGCGGCGGCTGCAGAGAAGGTACACTCATGGCCGCTCAGCATCCCGTCACAAACAAGACGCACCGCCTTAAGGAGCGTCCGCCGTTCGAGCGCATCGCGCTGTTGTTACAAGGCGGAGGGGCGCTTGGTTCGTATCAGGCGGGTGTCTACCAGGCTTTGGCGGAAGCCAACCTGCATCCGGACTGGGTCGCGGGCATCTCCATCGGCGCTATCAACAGTGCCTTGATCGCCGGCAATCCGCCCGAAAGGCGGGTGGAGGCGCTCCGCAGCTTCTGGGAGACGATAACGGCCCCGGCTCTCGGGATCCCCGCGCTGTTTTCGGCCATGCTGGGCGCGATTGGATTCAAGGGTGATTTCGCGCATGGCCTGCTCAATCAGGCACACGCCTTCGCCGTCCTCATGGACGGCGCGTCAGGCTTCTTCACGCCGCGTCCGGTGCCGCCCTTCTTTTCCGCCGCCGGCAGCATCGAGGCCGAAAGCTTCTACGACGTCGCACCGTTGAAGGCGACGCTGGAGCGGCTGGTGGACTTCGACCGCATCAACGCCGGAGCCATGCGTTTCAGCGTCGGCGCCGTCAATGTGCGCACCGGAAATTTCGAGTATTTCGACACCACGACCCACGATATCCGCCCCGAACACATCATGGCGAGCGGCGCGTTGCCGCCAGGCTTCCCGGCTGCGAGGATCGACGGCGAATATTACTGGGACGGCGGCCTGGTCTCCAACACACCCCTGCAATGGGTGCTCGATAACTCCCCGCGCGAGGACACGCTAGCCTTTCAAGTCGACCTCTGGAGCGCGCGGGGCGAAATGCCGCGTGACCTCCTCGGCCTCGAACTGCGGCAGAAGGATATCCGCTTCTCCAGCCGCACCCGCGCGGCAACCGACCAGTTCAAGAGGCAGCAACGTCTGCGTCGCGCCCTTGGCCATCTGGTGGAACTCATCCCGCATGAGGCCCTGCTGCAAGCCGATCCGGAGATCAAGCTTCTCGTCGATCAGGCCGACGAGAAGGTCTACAACATCGTCCAGCTCATATACCGGGCCAAGAACTACGAAGGCAGCTCGAAGGATTACGAGTTCTCCCGCCTGACCATGGAGGAACACTGGACCTCCGGCTACAACGACGCCGTTCGAACACTGCGCCACCGCGAGGTGCTGCGGCGACCCGACACGCCCGACGGCGTGGCCACTTTCGACTTCGAATGAGATTTCAACAAAGAGAAGAGCACGACCATGAAGATCGCCGCCGTCCGCGAAAATGCCTTCGCCATGCCGCTCAACAATCCGGCCTATCCGAGGCCGCCCTACAAGTTCTACAACCGCGAATTTGTCGTCATCAACTACCGGACGGATCCGGAGGCCTTGCGCACCGTCGTGCCGGAGCCGCTGGAAGTGATTGGCGACACCGTCGCCTATGAATTCATCCGCATGCCCGATTCCACAGGTTTTGGCGACTACACGGAGACTGGACAGGTCATTCCGGTGCGCTTCACCACGCCATCCGGCAAGGTGCAGGAAGGCAGCTATGTGCATGCCATGTATCTCGACGACAACTCGCCGATTGCCGGCGGGCGCGAGATCTGGGGCTTTCCGAAGAAGCTGGCAACGCCGAAGCTGTCGCACGAGCAGGAGACGCTCGTCGGAACGCTGCACTACGGCCCGGTTCTCTGCGCGACGGCGACCATGGGCTACAAGCATCGCGAGCTCCCCCTGGAGCCGCTGGCAATGGCGATGGCGAAGCCCGCCTTCATGCTGAAGGTCATCCCGCACGTCGACGGCTCTCCCCGGATTTGCGAACTCGTGCGCTACTATCTCGAGGATGTGACGCTGAAGGGCGCATGGGCCGGGCCGGCGGCCCTGCAATTGTTCGAACACGCGATGTGCGACGTCGCGCGGCTACCCGTGCGCGAGGTCACGTCGGCCAGCCATTACATCGCCGACCTGACGCTCGGTCTCGGTGAGGTCGTATTCGACTATCTCCAAAACGACTGATCCCCTGCAACTGAAAGGAATTATCCATGTCTCGATTTGATGGAAGAGTGGCGGTCATCACCGGAGCCGCGAGCGGCATCGGCAAGGAGATCGCGCTTCGCTTCGCCGCCGAAGGCGGCATTCCCGTGATTGCCGACCTCAATCTCGACGCCGCGAATGCAACGGCGGCCGAGATCAAGGGCAAGGGCGGCGATGCTTTTGCCGTGGCGATGAACGTCACCGACGAGGAGCAGGTGGAAAAGGCCGTTGGCGAGGTGATCGCCACGTTCGGCAAGGTCGACGTGCTGGTCAGCAATGCCGGCATCCAGTTCGTCAAGCCGCTGGTCGACTTTCCCTTCGAGGACTGGAAAAAGCTGCTTTCGATCCATCTCGACGGCGCCTTTCTGACGACCAGGGCTTGCCTCAAACACATGTATGCCGCCAATTACGGCCGCGTCGTCTACATGGGTTCCGTGCACTCCAAGGAAGCCTCGAAGCTGAAGGCGCCCTACGTCACCGCCAAGCATGGCCTCATCGGATTGGCCAAGGTGCTGGCCAAGGAAGGGGCCGAGCACAACGTCACGGCCAACGTCGTCTGCCCCGGCTTCGTGCGCACGCCGCTGGTCGACAAGCAGATCCCTGAGCAGGCGCGGGAGCTCGGCATCAGCGAGGAGCAGGTGGTCAAGTCGGTGATGCTCAAGGACACGGTCGACGGCGAGTTCACCAGCACCGACGACGTGGCCGACGCTGTTCTCTATTTCGCGGCGGCCAGGTCCAATGCAGTGACCGGCCAATCGCTGGTCGTCAGCCATGGCTGGTTCATGCAGTAGGATCCATAGCGCACATCCGGACGGCACCCTTTGCGGTGCCGTCCGGATGCAGGTTAGCTTTGTCGCTCGGCCCGACTGCGTGGATCCCGGTGCGATTTCAGCACACTGCTCGCCGAGCGCTCACATGATCATCGCCTGCGCCGCCGCGTGAGGCGCGTCAGCTCGTTTTGGCAGGAGGTTTCTTTGGACGCACAAATCTCGGCTCTGATGGGGCTCGCCGGCGTGGCCATAGGCAGCTTGACCTCGTTCGCCGCCACTTGGCTGACACACGAATCTGGGTTGAAAGCCAAGCATCGCGAGGTTGAGGTTGCCAAGCGAGAGAAGCTCTTTTCAGATTTCATTGCCGAAGCGACGCGGCTTTTTGGAGATGCACTGAGCAATCAGAAGGACGACGTATCCGACCTCGTACTCCTGTACGCACTGGTCGCCCAAATGCGTCTAATTTCATCCCGTCCGGTTGTGGATGCGGCCGAACGGACTATGGATTATATCATCGAAGCCTACCTTGCACCTAATCGCTCCCTGCACGAGATCGCTGACCTCGCCCGTTCCGGCGCGATGAACTTTCTTTTCGATTTCAGTGAGGCATGCCGAATGGAGTTGGTGGCAGGACGGCCGCCTACCCAATGATTGACGAAGCAAAGCCTGTGGAGTTTCGCCAGTAGCACTGCAATGTCGGAGGGCGCCTGCTCGGCCATGGCGGACGATGATGTCAAGCCGCTACAAATAGCTGTAACCTAGTAAAAGGAAATTCCGTCATGCTGGAGAACAAAGTTAATCGCCAGATAATAATCTGGACAACAATCATCGTGGCTTTTTTAGCTCACTTGTTAAATCAACTCTTTGATCTCGCTCCTCGGAACGTGCAGCCCTTTCTGGTTCGGCCAGGAGAAGCGGAAACAGAGAGCCGATTGTTGAAGAAGAGTGTTCTGACCACCCGTTTCTCGCCGGTCGAGGTGACGAGTTTTCCCATGGATCACCGCAAGTCCGGATTCACTAGAGCGAGCCTCGGCGTTCAAGTCGAGGGACATTTTCATTCCGGATCTTCATATCGATACGCTGAAGGTAAAAAGCCGGAATTTTCACTAAGGAATCCAGCGCGATTGCTCTGCTTGATAGAGAATTCGGCGAACGTTCGAGCGCTGTTGCAATTGACACGACACGTACCAACGGCCCCGGGGCGTACTTCAAATTGGCAAACACAGCAATTCGCTTCGGACTTCCAAGATTTTGCTTCGGGCTGCTAAAGCTATCTTGCAAGTAGGTCGTCAGGATCACAGGTTACGCCGCCAATTGCCGGGTGTCGCGCCGACGATAGTTGAAAACACGCGCGTGAAATGGCTTTGATCCGCGAAGCCACAGGCGATCGCCACTTCGGCAAGCGGCGTATTCGAGGTCCGCAGCAGGTCGCGGGCACGGTCTATTCGTTCGCTGAGGAGCCATTTATAGGGCGTCATGCCGGTCGTCTCACGAAAGGCGCGAATGAAATAGCCGCGAGACAGATCGCAAGCCTGCGCAACCTCCGAAATCGAAATGTCGCCGTCGAGATTTTCGAGAAGCAGACTTTCGCCAGATGCTCTTGCGAGCGCGACAGGCTTCGTGGTCGGGTGGAAGTCGCGATTGGCCGGCCGCCATAGCGGTGGACCAAATAGGTGCCGACGGCGGTCGCCATCTGGTCGATGAATTGCGCGCTTGCCTCCTCGGGTTTTTCGAGTGCCGGGATCAGTGCGCGAGCGAGATTGGCAAGCACGATATCCTTCGAACCGGTTTCGGCTGCGAGCGACGTCACACCGGTAAGTTCCGCCTCGTCGGCGATCCTGACGAAGGACGCCGGTGAAATTTCGAACAGCAGGAAATCGAAAGGATCGATGAGATCTGCTTTGTAGGCTTCCGAGAGATCGCGGACATAGATCGAGTTTTCCGTGAAATCGTGGGTGGTCGCATGATGTTGATGAAAGATGCGCCGCCTGTGCCCACCAAGCGAGACGCCGACGACATAACCGCGATCGCTGGCTGGCGTTGTGACCTACGCGAGTTGCATATCCCTTGTTCCCTTGCGGAAAAACTTGATATCCGCCCCGGTAAGAGTTTGGTCAGTGTACAATTTATTGGACGGGCATCTGAAGATGTCGCTTGTCTTCTCAGCGGAGGATTTCGTCTGACCAGTGGGTGTGGAAACCAAGACGGACCCTTTCTCTATGGATTGTCGCTTGTGATCCATTTGAACACTAATGTTCAAGAAAAAATATTCTAAACGCTATAGAAACCTTTAAGGCAGGTTCTGGGCAGTACAGCTTCTAGTTTCCAGAGAATTTCGACGTTGTCCTAGAAGCTATAGCAACTGGTCGACGCGAATTGATCCGCCTCCATCGTGCCGGTGAGATCGATGATGAGACGTTGCGCGAACTCGAGCGCGACCTCGACCTGGAGGAACTGAGCGCGATTTCTGCGAAGGCATGAGTACATTTGCGGACGGGCGAGGCGATATCTTTCTGGCAGTCACGGGACTTCATTAATCGGCACATTGCAACGGTAAAGGACACACGAGAACTGGCACGGTGAGCAGTGGCATTGGCGGGGCAAGCGTTAGAAAGCGCGGTCGCGCAAGCCTATACCCAAGTATGGTAGGGGCCGTCGCGTCTTTCCGCTATGTCGAAGGAAGGCCCCTGCGGGGAGGTCGGAGTGGAGCGTCTACGCGGCGCGGCTGCCGCTAGTTGGCAGCTTAGCCTCGAGACGATCCTCGCAAAGCAGCCAAGCCAATCTGGCCACAGGAGAAGCGTTAGTGCATACGGCATTGGTGATTGGTAGCGGCATAGCAATGCTCTTTCTCTTCCTCCTCCTCAGTAAACTTTGGGGTGGCGTTGATCCAGATTTTGCCTTTGCGGCGAAAGCCTTCGTAGCCGTTTGGTTCCTCGTTTCCGTCACGAACCTGTGGGTCGGAGTGACGAGGGCCGGTTACTCAGTAGCGGATGAGCTTCCAATTTTTTGTCTGGTGTTCGCCGTGCCCACTTTGATCGCTTGTTTTACTATTTGGCGCTCGCTATAGGGCGACCATGCCATGTCGTTTTGCGATCAAAAGGGTTGTTCTTCAGCGAAATCAGCTAGCTCAAGGCTATCGGTACCGCCGGGTATAAACGCTAACATTGCGGCGGCAAGCAGCAGCCAAGTTGGGAGGCTGGCGGGATGCGCGGAGGTTTCCTCCGCGCGATCTTGGTCGTCACGGTCTGCTTGCGATCAGCACATGCCACCATTCGCACGAACGGTCTGACCATTGACCCATCCACCATGAGGACCGGCGAGGAACGATACGACATGGGCGATGTCATCCGGCTGACCGAGGCGTTCAAGTGGGTTCATCTTAGCCATACGATCGATCGTTTCGGGGCTCTTGCCTTCAAGGAACAATTCCGTCGCGACTGGCCCCGGTGCAACCGCGTTTACTGTGATACCGCGGCCGCGCATCTCCTGAGCGAGAATCTGGGTAATCGCTTCAACAGCGGCTTTGGTAGCGCAGTAGATGCCGTAAGTCGGCAGGCGTACCCCGATGACACTGGTCGTGATATTGATGATGCGGCCTCCGTCACGGAGACGACGCGCGGCTTCACGGCAAGCGTTGAAAGTGCCTTTGACGTTGATCGCCATCGACTGATCGAAGGTCTTGTCGTCGTATTCGGCGATCTTGGCGAGCTTGAGGATACCTGCGCTGTTGATGACCACGTCTACCCCTCCAAAGGCCTTCTCGGTTTCGTCGAACATTGCGATGACCGCAGCAGGGTCGGCAACGTCGGCCTGCACGACTATCGCCTCACCACCAGCTTTGATGATCTTCTCGGCGACGTCACGGGCCGGACCTTCGTTGCCCGCATAGTTGATCACAATCTTAAAGCCATCACGCGCCAAGTGAAGCGCCAGTTCGGCACCGATGCCGCGCGATGAACCAGTGATGAGTGCTACTTTTCCATTCTTGGTCATGATCTTGTCCCGTATGTTCAGCACCGCACCGTTCGGCGGCAAGGACAAGCTAGGCTTTTGAGGCCGATAAAAATAATGCATAGTGATCAATCAAACCATGACAGAAAGTATGCCTATGTCTTTTGATAGCCGGTTGCTGAGCGGTATCGGAGTTCTTTCCGCCGTGATCGAGGCAGGGAGCTTTGCACGTGCTGGCGATGCGATGGGATTGACGCAGCCAGCGGTTAGCCGCGCGGTGCAGCGCCTAGAGGACCGTGTCGGCATACGGATTTTCAATCGCACAGCCCGGGCAATCTCGCTGACGGACGAGGGGCGGAGGTTCTACGAAGCAGTCGCTCCTCACCTTGCCGCCATCGAGGAGGCGGCCGTTGTGGCTGGAGGTGCGAAGGCTGCGGTCCGAGGCAAGCTTCGCGTAAACGTAGATGGCACGTTTGGCCACTTCGTCCTATCACCCAAGATCGGCGAGTTCCTCGAACGTCACCCCGACCTTTCGGTTGAGATCAATGTCCGGGACCGAATGGGTGACCTAGTTGCCGATGGGTTTGACGTGGCGATCCGCTTTGGCATCCCAGAGGTTTCATCTCTCAAAGCGCGGTTGCTCCTGGAAACCCGGGTCCTGACCTGCGCTTCCGAGTCATACGTGAAGCGACACGGCACTCCGCAAGGCCCTCAAGATCTAATCCACGGCCACCAGTGCGTTCTCATCCGGGATCCAGCCACCGGTCGACCATTTGAGTGGGGGTTTCAACGAGGAAAAGACATTGTTCCCGTCATTCCTGCTGGCCAACTGATCGTCAATGACACCGGCTCGCTCTTGGCTGCCTGCCTTGGTGGTCAAGGCATCGCGCAGCTACTGGAAGTCTACGCGAGGGACTACCTTGGAGAAGGAAAACTCGTCCACATTCTACCTGATTGGTCCGATGAGACATTCCCGCTCTATGCTTATCACCACGCCTCCAATCTCATGTCCGCGAAGGTCCGGGCATTCTTGGATTTTGTGAAAGAACTTACGTCATGACGCACTGCGTCGTGCGGATGATCAGCTGCTAGAGGCGGGCACGAGCGCGTTCGTCCAACTTCCGTAAAACCAAATGCTGGGAGGTTCTACACCTACGTATAGTTATGCGGGGCAGGGGGTCCCTTATGCTGAAAACGGCTTCTGAAACGGCCGCGTCTGTTCTTGGTCAGAGCCCAAGGATGCTCGATTTCTTTTACGAAAGGACCCACCATGAATCGTCTGAGATACCTGTTCGCCGGAGTTGCTTGCTTTCTTCCGGTGACCGTAAGTTCTATTGCGTCAGCGGCCGAGGCTGCTAACGAGCCTTACCGTCAGCCGGCATGCGTTGGCCATGTCACACCAGCGACCCCGGACGTGGCCAAAGACCCGGATCTTGCCCCGGCCGTTCGCGATTTCCTCGTGAAGCTCAACAAGAACGCGTCGCCATTCTGGGAGCTGCCGCAGCCCAAGCCTCAGGACATTCTCACGCAAATTCAGGACCAGACGCCAGTCGACATGGCAGGCGTTACCACGACCGAGGTTCCGATTACGATCGACGGCCGTGAAGTCAACCTGTTTGTTATGAAGCCGATTAACCCGGCCCCTAACCCGGGTGTAATTCTGTTCCTGCACGGCGGCGTGTGGATTGTTGGCAATTTCGAGAATCACAAGCGCCTGCTTCGCGACATCGTCGTTCAGTCTGGTCAGCCGGCAGTTTTCCTTCAGTACACCACACTTCCAGAAGCGCGCTATCCTGTCCAAATCGACCAGGCATACGCAACGCTTGATTGGGTCACCAAACACGTAAGCGAAATCGGCGGCGATCCAAGCCGTATCGCGGTCGTCGGCAACTCTGTCGGTGGCGACATGACCGCTGCGCTGTCCCTGATGGCAAAGGACAAAAAGGGACCAAAGATCAGCTACCAGGTTCTGCTGTGGCCTGCGACCGATGCAAGCGTCGATACCTGCTCCTATCTCGAGTATGCGAACGATCGCTTCCTGAGCCGAGACTTCATGAAGTACGGTTGGGAGCGCTATGCGCCAACCGAAGCCGAGCGCAACAACCCCTATGTTTCGCCGCTTCGTGCAAGCCTCGACCATCTCAAGGACCTTCCGCCGGCTCTTGTGATTACGGATCAGAACGACGTTCTCCGCGACGAAGGTGAGGCATATGGACGCCGCCTTCAGGACGCTGGCGTTCCGACTGTCTCAACGCGCTATGAAGGAACCATCCATGACTTCGGCCTGCTGAACGCTCTTGCAGATCTCCCGACGACAAAGACGATGATCAGCGAAGTCGCGAACGGTATCCGCGAGCACATTGGCAACTAACCGACTAGAATGCGCGGCGAACAGTCGTCGCGCATTCTTGCTACTTTGGCTGACGCTTAGTTAGCCTACTGCTGTTTTTCAATGTTTATGATGTATTAAATCACTGTAATACATTATCTACCGCAATGAAAATGTAATGAACCTTTAATTTGCAAATATAGCATCACCGATTCATATCTAATCCACGCGATGAGTTCCGGCTTCACGCGGTTTGAGCAACTCTTCTCAGCATTGATACCGTGACGAATATTATCAAAAGCCGCCGCTCGGCGGCACTCCTAGGCGCAGCAATCGTTGTTGGCGCAGCCTCTTTCCCTCTCGCTTACGAAACATCTTCTGCAACCGCCGCCCCCGCGAGTGCATCGATAGTCGGCGCTACCGCCAACAACTCCTTCTCCTCCATCGTTGATGCAGACAAGCCTGCCGTCGTCACTATTGTAACGACAATGAAAGGAGCAGCTGAGAACGAGCAAAACGATGCCCCGCAGATGCAGGAGCAGTTCAAGGGCATCCCTGTTCCTCATTAAGCTCCGGACCGGCAGTCGGGCGAACGTGCGCAGGCGCTTGGATCCGGCTTCATCGTCAGCCCGGATGGCTATATCGTCACGAACAACCACGTGATCGCAAACGCCACCGACATTAAGGTCACTCTGGACGACGGAACAGAGCTGCCCGGCAAGCTCGTTGGCGCGGATCCCAAGGCCGATCTCGCCGTCGTCAAGGTAGACGCGAAAAAGGAACTTCCGACTGTAGCGTGGGGTGACTCCGACAAACTTCGACTGGGCGATCAAGTCCTTGCCATCGGCAACCCATTTGGGATCGGCACTACCGTCACGGCCGGTATCGTATCCGCTCGCGGCAGGGATCTGCACAGCGGTCCATATGACGACTTCATCCAGATCGATGCCCCCATCAATCATGGGAACTCCGGTGGGCCGCTTGTAGACGGTGACGGTAAGGTCGTCGGGATCAATACCAGCCACTTACCTAAATGTGGAATCGTTTGAATGATCATTAGCAATGTCCGTTACAACGTCGGTTGTCGGGGGTATTGCCGATGCTGGAGATTTTTGCGGAAGACCCAAAGCGGCTTCGACTTGCCCTTGCGGACTTGCACTTCGAATAGTCGCCAAACGCGAAGAATTGGGGATCGGGCCTGCTTTCGGCAGTGAAGTGCGATGACAACTACGCGCAAATTGCGGGCGCGTCCTTGCCCACAGTAGATGACCGGGTTGGGCCGCAGGCGGACCTTTCATCCGCGCCGGATTCTTATCCCGGCAGCGAACGGTGTGCCGACTGGGTCTTCGGTCCGGGTGGCAACGTCGTCGAGCGGTCGCAACGGCCGAGCTTTGCACCAACCATCTGGAAGCGCCTTAGCTGTTCTTCCGGGGGCGTCCGCCTTTGGCACCGTTGGCACGGCTTGCCTCTACCTTGGCCGTTGAACGGGATTGACCGCCTCGGCGCTGCGCATCCATGAACTTCGCAGTGCCGAATATGCCGTTCATCAACCCGGCGATGGTAAAATCCAGGTCCAGGCTTTCCCAATGCAGGCCGGTCTCGCCGAGAAGCTCGACCTCCGCCAACTGCGCAACGGTTGCATTCTCCAGGCCCTGCATCGATCGGGCAGGCACCATGAACGCAGCACCGTTGGTGAAATCCACGACGATGCGACCGGATGCCTCATCGAAACGGGCTGATGCCGGGATGGGCGCGCGGGCACGTTCTGCCTCCCCCTTCACGGTAGCTTCTCGGTAGTGACGATCTTCAAAGACAACTTCACCCATGGATGCTCTCCCATTTTTCGATGAACAGGCGCTTGTTCGCCTGAACAATGGCAACGGCTACGCTCAAATCCCGCTTCTTCATTCCCCGGTTTGATATCACGGTGAGATCGAGGATATTGATGCGGGCTTCCCCATGTCCATAGACATGGGTGTGCGCCGGTTCGTGGTCATCCGTGTAAATGACAAATCGCATTCCTGCTTCGCGGAGAACGGTGACCATGCTCCAAAATAACCTAACAACTTGGGTTTTTCAAGAGGCGTAAGGCGCTCGACTGCCAGCTTTCGAATGCGAAAAGGCACCGACGAAACTTTGCGGTGATGTGGAACCGCCCCACAAATCGATTCCACATTTGAGTAAGTGGCTGGGGGATCAATACGGCGATCTATTCGCCGAACGGCGGCAGTGTCGGCGTCGGTTTCGCCATTCCCGCAGACGAAGCCAAGATGATTGTCGCCAAGCTACAGAAGGACGGCTCCATCGATCACGGCTACCTGGGAGTCCAGATCCAACCGGTGTCGCAGGATGTCGCTGACGCGATCGGTTTGGCAAAGCCCGCCGGCGCGCTTGTCGCAGACGTGACTAAAGGGTCGCCAGCTGCCCGTGCCGGTGTCGAGCAAGGCGACGCGATTACCGCTGTCGGAGAGAAGACAGTCTCCACTCCCAAGGACCTGTCGCGCCTCGTCGCGGATCTTTCGCCTGGAGACAAGCAGACCATTACGGTCTGGCGTGACGGAAAGAGCATCGATCTCAAGGTGGCTATCGGCGGAAGCGACGACGGTAAGCCGGAGAAGGCATCGTTCAAAGACGGCGGCAAGGCAGTCCCGGCCGGTCCGCGGATTGGGGTGTCGCTCGGCGACCTGACGCCACAGGCCCGTGAACGGATTGGTGTCTCAGAAGATGTGGAAGGTGCCGTAATCGCGGAGATCGCACCTGACAAGCCTGCGGCCGAGGCCGGGCTCAAGGCCGGAGATATCATCTTGTCGGTCAACGGCAAGGCGGTACACGATGCCAGTGAAGCCAAGTCCGCGGTTGCGACCGCGGCGAAGGACGAGAAGAAGTCAGTGCTGCTGCTGATCCAGCGCCGCGAAAACAAGACCTTCGTGGCTGTGCCGTTCGCGGCAGCATAACTGGCAAGCTGGGGCCGGCGTACGCACCTACGCCGGCCCTTTTTCCGATGAGCTATACACTGAGTGCCGTTAGCCGATCTGTTGTCGGAAAGCTAAACGGGCACTTTGCTCATTCGCTCCGGGCCGGCGTGCTCCATCCCCGAGGAATCCATACGGCGGAAGACGTTGTCGCTGCGATCGCCAGTAGGATCGCCGCGAACTGATCGACTCTCACAGTGTCAAATCCCTCGACATAGCCCAAAACGAAGCTGGCGCAGGTCAGGACGACGCAGACGAGACCGACCTACGTGACGATCCCTCTGTGAAAAATCCTTGTCGACAGGACGATAATCGGAATGTAGAGGACCGTGATGACGGAATCGAATGGGCCGAGGATGTCCAAAAGGAAGACGATGGCGAGACAAATTGGCACAAGGGCCAATGGTAAGTTCTTGCGCAGTTGTTCAAGTTGCATTTAGGAATCTCCGACGATCAAGTGTAGGAACCGTTCGAGTAGGTGTCATAAGGCGAGGCAGCGTTTGCATAGCTGGCCAAATCTTTTTGTTGAAGAATGTGACGCGCAGTGCTTTTCCGCCACGCTTTAGGCGTCGATCCAAAGTGCCTACGAAACAGCCGGCAGAGGTGTGCCTGATCCGCAAGGCCACAATCAATCGCTATATCGCAAAGAGGACGATCGGTTACCCGTAGCAGTTCCTTCGCCCGCCCCATGCGAGATCTGAGGACGTACTGGTAGGGGGATTGATTGAACGCTGTCTTGAACGCAGCCGCGAAATGGCTGCTACTCAACCGCACAACCCGGGCGAGGTCATCAATGGTGATGTGACTGGAAAGGTTCGCGCCAATAAAATCCACCACCCGTTTTCGCTGCCAGGGTGCCAACGTTCCGCGCTTGCGGGCCTTCTGAATTGGGTCTGCATTCGGGCGGGTGCAATCCGGGATGTAGGCGACAAAGGTCTCAGGGCTACGAGAATTTTCTAGATACGATATCAAGGGCTTGCCTCGGTCTATTTAAGTCATCCGAGTTTGCACACGCGTAGCCACGAGATCGATTAAACCAACGTCTTCTTCCTTTGGACCTTGGTATAGGAGCTTACGCCCGGATTTGATCAGAGCACGGCTCGGGGTCGGAAGGCCAGCGTCCAACTGATTTAAGTCGTCGCCCAAGATAATGTAGAGATGCGGCACTGTCTCGCGCCGCATTGATCAGTTAGCCGGCCGTCCGGCAATCACCCCTTGATGAAGGCAAGTAGGTCGGGATTGATGACATCGGCGTGAACGGTAAGCATCCCGTGTGGATAGCCATCATAGATCTTGAGGACGCTTCCCTTGATCAGCTCGTGCTGAAGCAGGCTGGCGTCCTTGTAGGGCACAACTTGATCATCGCTGCCTTGGGTGACGAGCGTAGGCACATGAATCGCCTTGAGATCATCCGTCTGGTCGGTCTCTGAGAAGGCCTTGATACCCTCATATTGGGCCTGAGCGCTTCCCATCATACCCTGCCGCCACCAATTGTTGATGATGCCCTGAGAAACCTGCGCGCCGGGACGGTTGAAGCCATAGAACGGCCCTGCCGGAACGTCGATGTAGAATTGCGCACGATTGGCGGCAAGCGCTTCGCGGTATCCATTGAACACCTCGATTGGAGTGCCATCCGGGTTGCTGGGTGTCTTGAGCATAAGAGGGGGGACGGCGCTCACCAAAATCGCCTTTGCAACTCGGCCCTGCGGCTGCCCATATCGAGCAACGTAGCGAGCAACTTCTCCGCCGCCGGTCGAGTGACCAATGTGGATCGCATTCCGCAAACTCAGATGTTCTACGACGGCCGAGGCATCTGAAGCATAGTGGTCCATATCGTTGCCATAGCTGACCTGCGTTGAGCGACCATGGCCGCGGCGATCGTGAGCAACAACGCGATACCCCTTGCTCAGAAAATACAGCATTTGGTTATCCCAATCGTCAGCTGAAAGCGGCCAGCCGTGATGGAAGTGGATCGGCTGAGCGTCTTTCGGACCCCAATCCTTATAGAAGATTTCGATCCCATCTTTGGTCCTGACAAACTCCCCGCCCAAAATGCTGGATCCGATCGATTGGTTATGGTGTCGCTTTTTTTCTGCGGCTACTGCGGGGGCGGCTACCGCTGCGAGCGAGGCAGCTGCTCCGCCGACAAGCGCCTGCCGGCGAGAAAGTGGAAGTTTGATTTCATTCTGCATTGGTTAAAACTCCTTTGGAACCCAACGGCGCATTCATTGCGTCCCCACGATAGGTGCCTTGGCAGAGCCAGGATTGTTCATTTCTTGGATTTTGGACTTGGAGTTTGCGCTTTTGGAGCGGCGTAACCGCCAAATAATCATGCGGTCGTCATACTCGGTGACGACCGCATGATTACCTTTGCCTTTTCACTCGATCGGAGTGGTACTTTATGACGCGCTGGGCCCAGGAGCGTTCGGTGCCGCACGCTCGTCGGCACCCTTACGCGCACAAAACAATCTCAGCCGCTCGAGGTAGAGATAGACCACCGGCGTGGTGTAAAGTGTCATTACTTGACTGATCAGCAAACCGCCCACGATAGCGTAGCCAAGTGGCTGGCGCAGCTCAGACCCAGTCCCGTGGCCAATCATCAGGGGAATACCGGCGAGCAACGCGGCAGCGGTCGTCATGATGATCGGGCGGAAGCGCAGAAGACAAGCCTGTCGGATGGCATCCTCCGGAGAGAGTCCCGACTGGCGTTGCGCTTCGATGGCAAAATCGACGATCATGATCCCGTTCTTCTTCACGATGCCGATGAGTAGGATCACGCCGATGAGCGCGATTACCGTGAAGTCAAAACCAAATACCCAAAGCATCGCGAGCGCGCCCAGTCCTGCGGAAGGAAGGGTCGACAAAATCGTCAGCGGGTGGAAATAGCTCTCGTAGAGAACGCCCAGGATCAAGTAGATGACGATGATGGCGGCAAGGACCAGAAGGGGTTCTGTGGCGAGCGACGACTGATAAGCCTGCGCGTTACCTTGGAAGGTCCCAACGACCGTTGCGGGTTTGTTCATTTCGTCCTCGGCCTTTGTGATGGCTGCAACCGCTTGACTGAGAGCGGCCCCCTTCGAGAGATTGAAGGACAGCGTTACCGACGGAAACTGGCTTTGGTGGTTAACGGCGAGGGGGGCATCTGGCTCGGTCGTTTGCTTAACCAGCAGATTTAGCGGAACTTGCTCCCCGGTGAGCGGAGACTTGAGGTAAAGATCATTTATGGCGGCTGGCGAATGCTGAAACTCCGGAGCGACCTCTAGTACCACATGGTAGCTATTCAGATCGCTGAAGTACTGGGTGACTTGCCGTTGGCCGAATGCGTCATCCAGCGTGTTGTCTATCACCTGAGGCGGGATGCCAAAACGCGACGCCTGATCGCGGTCGATCTCGAGTGTTACCGTAGCTCCGCCATTCTGCTGATCAGTAGCAACATCAGCTAGTTCCGGGAGCGTCTTGAACTTAGCCAAGAGCTTGTTCGCCCATTCGTTCAATTCAGTAGGATTACCGTCCTGCAAAGTGTATTGGAATTGCGTCGCCGAGCTTCGCCCGCCAACGTTGATGTCCTGAGCAGGCTGGAGGAACAGCTGCGCACCTTCCAGCTGCGCAAGCTTGGGACGTAGCCTCTCGATAACCCCCATCGCCGAGGCGTCCCGGTTGTCGAGGGGCTTGAGCGTGATGAACATCCGGCTCACGTTGACAGTGGAACCAGCACCCCCGCCAACTTGCATGCCGACGCTCGCGACAGCTGGATCACTTTGGACAATACGGTCCGCTTCGAGCTGAAGGCGGGACATCTTTTTGAATGAAATGTCTTGTGAGGCTTCAAGGACGCCGGTGATTAGGCCGGTGTCTTGGGTAGGGAAAAAGCCTTTGGGAATCTGGATGAAGACGAATGCAGTTGCCCCGAGGGATGCAAGAAAGATTAGGAAGGTAATCCTGTGAAAGCGAAGCGCCGCATCCAGCGAACGATGGTAAGCCGACAACATACGGTCAAATCCCCGCTCGAAGAACATGTAGAGCCGCCCATGACCGGCCTTGTCCTCCCGCTTGAGAAACCGCGAACTCATCATCGGCGTGATAGTCAGCGAGATAAGAGCTGACACCACGATCGTCATGGTGACCGTGATCGCGAACTCCCGGAAGAGTTCTCCGACGATGCCCCCCATGAGCAGCAGTGGGATGAAGACGGCAATGAGCGATATACTGATCGAAATGATGGTGAAGCCGATCTCACTAGCGCCGTCAAGCGCTGCCTGAAGCGGTGATTTTCCCATCTCCATGTGCCGCTGTATGTTTTCGATCATCACAATGGCATCATCGACAACAAATCCAACCGCGATGCTCAAGCCCATGAGCGAGAGGTTGTCTAAGCTGAACCCTGCGGCATACATCAAAGCAAGGGTCGTCATGAGCGCGAGCGGTACCGTCACGCTCGGAATAACCGTGGCCCAAAAACTCCTAAGGAAAATGAAGATCACCGTGACAACCAAGACGATCGTGATCATTAGCGTCGTCTCGACGTCGAGGACCGAAGCTCGGATGGTGACCGTCCTGTCGCTTAGAACCGCCAAATGGATGTCTGCCGGGGCCAACACTTGAAGTTTGGGCAACACGTCCTTGATCTGATCGACCGTGTCGATAACGTTCGCGCCCGGGAGCTTGAAGACCGCGAGCAAGATCGCCGGCTTGCCGTTTGACCACGCTGCAAGTTGCGTATTCTCAGCTGCGTCGATCGCACTTCCAATATCTCGGATACGAACCGGTGCGCCGTTTCTATAAGCAACAATCGCATCGTTCCAAGGAGCCGCTTGAAGTATCTGATCGTTATCGTAGACCGTGTAGGTTCGCTCGTTTCCTTGAATGCTTCCCTTTGGAGCATCCGTAGTCAGCGTAGTAACCGCGCTGCGGATATCTTCCATTCCGAGGCCAAGCTCGGCAATCTTGTGAGGTTCGATTTGCAGGCGCACGGCGGGCTTCTGTTGGCCGAAGACTAATACCTGCGAAACACCGTTCAGCTGACTGATGTGCTGCGAAAGGATATTTTCGGAGAAATCGTCTACCTGCGTCAACGGCGCAGTATCCGAGGTCAGGGCGAGCACCATCACAGGAGGGTCGGCGGGGTTAACCTTGCGATACGTTGGCGGCGATGGCAAGCCCGTCGGCAACTGACCGCCGGCGGCATTGATAGCGGTCTGCACGTCTTGTGCGGCACTATCAACGTTGCGAGACAGATCGAACTGAAGGGTGATAGAGCTATTTCCAAGCGTACTACTGGACGTCATCTGTGTAACGCCAGGGATCTGCCCAAACTGCCGCTCTAGAGGCTGGGTTACCGACGACGCCATCGTTTTGGGATCGGCTCCCGGAAGCTGAGTGGAGACCTGTATCGTCGGAAAGTCGACTTGAGGAAGGGGAGCCACAGGCAACAACGGATATGCCGCCACGCCCACAGCGAATAGTCCGACCATAAAGAGCGACGTCGCGATAGGTCTTTGAACGAACCAAGAGCTGATCGACATTGGCTAATTCACCTTAGCTGGGGGAGCTGTGACCGCTTGAGTCTGCGACGGCGCGACTCTCGTGCCCTCTTGCAGTCGATATTGGCCTTGAGTGACGACGGTATCCGAAGCCGCCAGACCGCCGGTGATTGCTGCCTTGCCGTCTTCGATTGGCCCTGGGGTGACACGGCGAACCGAGACAGTGCTGTCGGGATTGACCACATAGACGTAAAAGCCGTCAGCTCCACGCTCTAGCGCAGCCGACGGCACGGTCAACGAACCCTTCAACGTTCGTTCCCGGAGCCTGAGTGTCACGAATTGCCCCGGCCATAAGGCGTTGTCCGTGTTCTGGAACTCCGATTTGATGCGCATCGTTCCGCTCGACTGATCGATCTCATTATCGATTAGAGAGAGGGTGCCGGTGGAGAGTTTGGTTGACTTGTCGCTACTGAGCGCGATGACTTCCACCGGTCCCTTCTCGAGTGCAGATCGAACGGAGGCTAGGTCTTCTTCACGAAGGGTCGAAATTACAGATATCGGCTGCACCTGGGTGACAACCACTATTCCACCGGAGTCAGTGGTTTGGATCTGGTTTCCTGCATCGATCAACCGGATGCCCGTGCGCCCGTCGATCGCCGAAGTAACTTGGGTATACGAAAGAGAGACATCCGCAGCAACCTTTGCCGCATTGTCTTGGGCTAGCTGAGCGATAAGCTGATTCACCTGGCTCTGTTGAGCTTCCAGGGTTTCTTCAGTGGTAATCCCCTGAGCGGTCAGCCGCTGATCTTTGCCAAGCAGAAACTTCGCATTCGCAAGGTTGGCCTCATCTTGTTGTATCTTGGCCACCGCTTGATCGACGACGGCCTGGTATGGCCTTGGATCGATCACCGCGAGCAGGTCTCCCTTCTTCACGTTCTGCCCCTCGGTGAAGTTGACGCTCTGTAGCTGCCCATCGACGCGAGCTTTCACGGTGATGGTATTGAAGGCTTGAACAGCACCCAGGCCGTCCAAATAGACCGGAATATCGGCAACAACAGGCTTCGCAACTTGAACCGGCACAGCGATTGACGGCGCTACGGACGCGTCCGCGGCAAAGGATGTCTCTGCAATTGAAGCACAGACGGCGACGCCATAGAAAAACCCCAAGCAGCTCGACCTGAGCGATGATTGCCAGGAAATCCTCTGCGGAACGTTCAGCATTCAACTCTCCGTCGACCAATAACTTCCGGAGATGTTAATCTTGGCCGTGCGAACCGGAAGCTATACCGAGGTCTAGTTGGGATCGAACGAAGGCTTAGGTTCCCGCCTTCATTCCGGAGCAACCGCTCGCGTAAACCACAAGATTCAAAGCCTCCAATACAGCAAATGACGGCCCGATCGGCAACGTGTAGTCCCGTTGACCCGAAGTCATCTACCGCTGCTATCAACGTCAGGGATGGAGAGGAGGTCTTAGCCGGGAAGCGCCACGAGCGGTCATCCAACAGCAGAAACTTGAGGTGCCCTTTCAAGGCCTCCCGTCAGTGAACTCAACCAGGTCCCAGAGATTTCCGTAGAGGTCTTTGAAGACAGCGACCAAACCGTAATCGGCTTCGTCTGGTTCACGCGCGAACTCCACCCCGCGATCAACAAGCAACCGACAATCCCGCCAAAGGTCGTCGGTCCTCAGAAATAGCAAGATGCGCCCTCCAGCCTGATTGCCGATTCATTGGGCCTGATGATCGTTGGAAGCGCGGGCAAGTAGGACTGATCACCCCTTACTTCCACTTGGACCAACAACCACCCAACGCTTTTCCTGCTCCGGGTGATAAGTATCTTCGATCAGATCAAAGCCTAGCTTCCCGACGAAGAACGAAATTGCTTCATCGTAGTCTCGGACGACCAGCGCAATATGAGCGAGAACCTGCGGCATGAACCACTCCTCGGTACAACACCGACGACGGAGCGACAGTCACCACATCGGGGAAGCGAAAAGAGGAGACATCGAGCGGTAGGAAGCCGCGACCCAATTGGTCGCGGCTGGCCATTTGTTTATACAATGTCTTGCAGCTGCGCCTCTCCGTTGTGCAGAAAGCACGCCTTGCTAAAAAGGCCTAGATCGACGAAATTTGGAAGGCGAACGTCATCAATGTCAGGAAGTCGTTTGCCTTCCGCCTCAAACGACCTGTCTATCTGCGAAATGAATCCCAGAACGACACCAGTCCCTCGTGCAAACTTACCCAGAGCTTGTAGCTGCTCGGAGAGCATTGGTTTGCTCCGCTGCTGGTCAAGCAGTTGAAGGTAGTCAATGACCGCGACTGTGCCAGGTTCTAGTCCCGACATGTGCTGGATGATGTAGTCGGCGCTGATCTGATCAGATGTGAAAATCTGAACGCGGTCAGCAATATCTCCTGGCACCTCCAGCGATCTTAGGTGCTTCCGCACCTGTTGTTCCGTAAACTCTAACGTAAACATCAAGGCTTTGCGACCGTTGCGAGCTGCGTCGATCAGTAGTCGAAGACCGAGCTTGGTCTTGCCGTGTCCGGGTCGCCCTGCAAGTAGCAGTAGGTCCCCATCTTCGAGACGCGCCAGGATTGTTTCGGAAAGGGACCCCGACGACATACTGGCTGAAAGCAAGCTCCACTTCGAAAAGCCCTCGGTTCGAGCGATTTGGTCTAAAGCCTCATTCAGAGAAACATCGTTGTTCCGTGCCATCAGCTTGGCCCGTCGTTTGAGCTGATATATCGGTGCAGAAAGCTTCATCAAAAACCTCCATTGCGAGCGGAACCGCAACCCCTCCTAATGCGATGCTCGAACAGATGGTTCGCTGAATTTGCGTCACCCTACATGTACGATGCTTTCCCGAAAGGAGGGGGGAGGCTTAGGTCGAGCCTGTGCTTGAACAATTAGCGAGTTGCGCGATTCGCAGCAAGGATGATGGCCGGTTTTGGCGGGCTCAAGGGATGAACGCGCCGCTCGGCTGGGCGTATCCCACCGGTCGGCGAGATAACCGAGAACACAGATGGCGATCCTCGATTAAAAACCGGCCGATCGACTTCATAGACTTGCCAGTCTGCCAGCGGTCCCAGACTTCCGATCGCTGAGCAGCAAAAAGATACAGTCGACTGCGACGCTTCATGTGCATACTCCTCTTTAGCAAAAAGAATAGTGTGTTGCGCACGCCAAACAATTTTGCCAGCGGCTATCACAAGGGTTTTGCTATGTGCTCACTCAGCAGCGGCGTGCTCAAGATCGGAATAAATAGGAAGGCGCATCCGGAAGATCGCTCCACCGTCGATGTGGTTATCTGCATCTAGCGTGCCTCCTCGAGCCTCGAGCATCGTACGGCAGATGGACAGCCCCATACCCATCCCGGCACTTTTGGTCGTGTAGAATGGCGTGAACAGCTTTTCCTTCGCAGCTTCGGTGAGGCCAGGCCCCGTGTCATGTACAGCGACAGCGACATGGTCATTATCGGCGTATTCGGTTGCAATCCGAACGACTCTCGTTGACGACCTGTGCTCGTCCATCGCCTGTATGGCATTGGTCACCAAGTTTATCAGGATTTGCTGAAGCTCGATCTTGACTGCAGGGATTGCCGGGATGGGCTGGAGATCGTCGAGGTCAACCGCCGCGTTGCTGCGTTGAAGATCATGCTCCATCAGAACGATGGTTTCCTCGACCAACTTGGTGAGGTCGATATCTTCAGTCTTCCCGCTTAGGGGTGTCAGCAAGTTACGTGCATTCTGTATTATGTCGCTCGCACGGCTACTGTCACGGATCAACCTCTCAGCGGACCGCCTGACGGCCGGGAGATCGGGCGGGCTGCGGTCGAGCCACCGGAGCAGCGTTTGGGAATTGACACTGATAGCACCGAGTGGCTGATTAAGTTCGTGTGCGAGTGACGCGGACAACACTCCAACAGCCGCTGCTTTGGAGGCTTTGGTAAGCTCTCCCTGGGCTTCAGCCAAGGCCTTCAAAGTCAACTCACGTTGGGTAACATCAACCATCGTAACAACGATGCGTCTAAAGGCAGCGGGGTTTTCGGGAAAGCTAATACTGAGGAGAACGCGCTTTTCTTCACCTTCATCGGTTTTCGCGTCAGCTTTGCTCTCAAAAATACGGCGTCCGTCTAAGATCGCTTGCAAAATGCCCATGAATGTCTCCTCGCCGGATACTATGGACTGATGCAGCGCACCGACGGTCGCCGAAGTGGTGCCCAATATCTCTCTCGCCGCCTCGTTCGAGGCCACGACACCTATCAGCCCTGCACAATGCGCGATAAATGACGGGTTTTCGCGTGAATAACTCTTAATGTCGACCACGCCTTGGTCCTTTAGGGACATAAGGTACTCGTAGAGTCTGGAGTAGTCCCGCTCCCAAAGTGCGACCCGGGTGCTGTCGAATATAGAGCGGTATCGGGCTTCACTATCCCTTAGCGCGGAGTTCATTGACGTCAGTGCAGTACGTGCTCTCTCGGTCTTGAGAAGAAGAGCAGTGGTGACGAACAGCGTGGATAGGGCGACGATCAGTCGAAGGGTGGACTGCACGTCGCCGTTTTCCCCATGGGTCATTCCGAACGACAGGACTGTCAGACCAACGCAACCTGCTGCGACTGAGACTAGGCCGGAGGGGCCCGCCACCTGTGCCATAAGCAGAAGGCTTACCACATACAGAACAGCCACCGCCCCCTCGATATCAGTGTAGGTATCGACATAGAAAATGCATGCAGAGAGGAGGATCGCGGCAGTAACGAACAGCACGCACTGCACGTGGTCGCGGAAAGCGGTCTCGGATCTTGTGTCTTTCAATGGACCACGCCCCTATAGAATAGACTGACCCTAGGAGCGGGCCGCCGCCAGGTCGTTCCCAACTGGTTCGGATTTCGTTCCATTAGGCGAGGAGTACTCTTACAGAGGTACTTTCGCGTATCGCACAGGAGTAGGCGCAAAGATCATGGGCACGAATAGCGAGATTGTCTGCATCTGCCCGCTGGAGACCAGGAAGGCGAACACGCAGCTCTACTTCAATGCCGTAGCCGTCGCCCTTCGTACCAAAGGCCACAGTTGCCTCAGCCTGGGCATCGCTCGGAAGTGCGACCCCCTCTTTGGAAGAGACCAAACGCAGCATCGTCAGGAAGGAAGCCGCGTGGCAGGCGGCAAAGAGCTGCTCCGCGGTTGCACCGCGACCGTTAGTACCTCCCAACTCAACGGGCGTTGACAGGTCCAACTGGAGATTGCCGCACGGAGTGACGATCTGCGTACGCCTTCCAGCGACCGCTGTGGCTTGCGTTGTGTAGAGCATTTTTTCGATTTGCATAAACATCCAGATCCTCTTCCACGACAGTATCATAGCCGAACGCACTGTACCGTCGCTCCCAAACGGTTCCATTTTGGTTCTCAGTTGCGCAGGCACTCTTCCATGTTTCAGCCGGTTTGGCTAAATGGAGCCCAGATGGCCTCGTCCCCGACGGCATCATGAGAAAGTTTTGATGAAGGCCTTTTCAACGTTCCAGCTCGACATCGCTAATCAGTGCCTTTGGTCCGTTGCGAATGGTCCTGAGGAGCGAGTCTTGCTGGCCCCCAAGGCTTTCACGCTTCTTGCCTTTCTTGTCGAGCACGCAGGTCGCTTGGTTAGGCATGAAGACATTCTTGATGCCGTCTGGGCTAAGACGGTCGTCGAACCTCAAGCGGTGAAGAAGCACATTGCCACGCTTCGCGGGGCGCTGGGCGACGATCCAAAAAATCCTCGATACATCGAGACCACGGCAAAGCGTGGATATCGCTTCATCGCTCCCGTCTTCGAGATGGACCGGCAGCAAGTCGCTACAAATCGAGGTGCCTCGAGCGCTATCGTGGGACGAAATAGCGCTTTGGCGGAGCTTCACCAGTCTTGGCAGCATGCTTCCCAAGGTTCGGCTCAGATCGTTTTCGTCACCGGGGAACCCGGGATCGGCAAGACTGCCTTGGCGGAGGAGTTTAGAAGGCAGATTGCGGCTTCTGACTTGTCGGCTGTGATTTCCCAGGGGCAGTGCGTAGAGGGATTCGGGAGCAAAGAGCCCTATGGTTCACTTCTCGATGCCCTGGGCCGACTATGTCGCGGCGCGCACGGCGAGATGGTCGTCGAAGCGTTGAGGTCCAATGCTCCAACTTGGCTATCCCAGCTTCCAAGCGCTCTGAGCGCAGAGCAACGAGTGGCTTTGCAGCGCGAAATCATGGGCGCGACCCGCGAGCGAATGTTGAGGGAGATCGCGGACGCTCTTGCAGCGATGGCTACCAAGAACACCGTGCTGCTTGTTCTCGAGGACGCGCAGTGGATAGATGGTTCTACAGCTGACCTAATTTCCTATCTCGCTCGCCGTCGCCAACCCGTCCGGCTCATGCTGCTTCTGACCAGCCGCGACTTGCGCGCCGAGGGAGCCGACCATCCGATCAAAGCTCTGCTTCCAGACTTGCTCATCCATCGTCTCTGCTCCGAGGTGACGTTGGAGCCACTCAATGAGGGAGACATCGAGTCCTACCTGAAAGCGCAGGCAGACAGTGCTGACGTGCCGGCCGGGTTGGCCGAACTCCTGCGTCGTCACTCGGAGGGCAATCCTCTGTTCATGGTGGCCACGCTAGAGGACCTCAAGAAGCGACAGATTGTGTCTCTCACAGGCGGACAATGGCATCTCCATATCTCCCTCGAGCAGCTGGAATTCGAAATTCCCGCCGATCTGCGCCTAATGATCCAGACGTCGATCGAGCAGCTCCCTTCGCGCGAGATCGACGCCTTGGAGTACGCCAGTGTGGTCGGCCTGTCCTTCTCCGCTGCCAACGTCGAACCATCCGCTGCCGACGCACGGAGCCTCGATGATCTTTACGAGGGACTAATAAAGCGTCACCGGTTGATAAAATGGGTGGTCACTCTGACATATCCCGACGGCACCCGTTCCGAGATTTATGAGTTTGCGCATGCCGTGCATCGCCAGGTTCTGTACGAGCGGCTGACGCCTGGCCGGCGCGCAACAATTCACGGCATGGTCGGGGAACGGCTGGAAGCGCTTTACGCGCCCAAGATCGATGACGTTGCCCCCGAGCTTGCATTTCATTTCGAGCAGGCGCGAGATTGGTCCAAATGTGTCTTCTATCTGAAACTATCTGCTGACATTGCCGGCCGTCGCCGCGCACACTCGGAGGCCGCAAGGATGCTTGTGCGCGCGATGGAACTTCTTCCGCGAGTTCCAGGCGGCGCACTCAGCGATACGGAAGCGCAGCTGCTTACTGCGCTGGCGGCGCACCGAATGGCCGCCTTCGACCCAGAAGCTATCGGGACATATGAGGTCTTGGCGGCAAGAGCAGCGGAATCAAACCTGGTCGATATCCAGGTGAGGGCTCTCCTAGACCTTTCGTTTTATCTCTCGCTCGTTAGCGGGCCACGGTGCCTGGAGACTATTGGCCGTGTCTTGCAGTTGAGCCAACAGCAGCCGCCACAGCTCCGTCAGCGTACCCGGGCGACATGCGCCCTGCGCCGGCTATTTGCCACAGGTTGGAATGAGAGCGATGCCAGGGAATTCCATCGGAACTATGATTTTGATACTGCGCAGGGCATCGTGCCTGCCTTTACCGACCTAGTTGACATGAGCATGGTATGCTGGCTTTCCGGTCGATATCGTGAAGGCCTTCAACTGGCGTTGGACGTTCGGAAGCGAATGTTTGAGCCCGACGTCGTTCCCGATCTGGCTGACTTCGAAATGGCGGGCGCTCTTGCGGCTGCAAATCGGCTTTTCCTCGGCCAATGGGAAGATGCGATTGATGGACTTCTGGACGAGATGCAGCTCGCCCGGAAGAACGAAAATACCCACCGCACGATGTGGGCTTACTGCACTCTCGCCTGGGTCCACCTGCATACCTTGGACTACGAGGGCGTTCTCCAGATCTGTTCGGCTGTAGCCGGATCATTTCCAGATTCCGATCTCGCGTCGGAGAAGATATCCGAAATTCCCGCTTTGCGTCACGCTGCATGGATTTGTGCGGGTTCCGCTGCCGCTGAAATTGGACAGTTGGAGCTTGCCAGGAAGCTGTTGCTTGCGGCTGAGTCGGAGATGGATACCTCGCCGGTAATCATTGATTGGTACTGGCGTATGCAGCTCGAACTGGGAAAGTGCCGCCTCCTTTTGTCCGAAAACAGCCTTGAAGCCGCCCAGGCTACCGCGGCCCGCTTGCTTATGATCGCGAACTCTACAGAGGAAAAGACCTGGCAGGGTCTTGCACTTGATCAAGCAGCGCGGGTTGCGATTGCAAAAGGGGACCAGGACGGTGCGCTAGCCCTCGCAACGAAGGCGCTTTCGGTAATCGAAAACTTTGAAGGACCGCTTGCAAGCTGGAGAGTTCACGCCACCATAGCTGAGATCCATCTGCTACTGGGAAATGACGACCTGTCACGAGAGCATAGAACTATCAGCGGGGGAATGGTGAACCAGCTCGCAGAGTCGCTTGGAAAACATCAGGACCTGCGTGAGATATTCGAGTCCAAGAGCCGCGGTAGGTCGTGATCTGCCGGCTGCATCTCGCCGCCGCTTCAGGTCGGGGCCGATGCAGGCTCGTCGATTTGGGGCAAGGACTCAACGAGAATATCCGTCGTCAAGCGAAGGTGTTTGTCCATCAATAAAGCTGCGAGGTCCGCATCGCGTCCGATTACGGCATCGAATATGGCCTGATGTTCGGCGGCGACATCGCGATCCACTGTCCGCATCGGCACCGAGAGACGTCGATAGCGTTCCGTCTGCGCGTACAGTACCGTCCGTATTTTCAAAAGCGAGGGGCTTCCGCAGGCTGCGACAATAGCTCCGTGGAACTGTTGGTGGGCACTTGCCCATCGCTCGCTGAGAATCTGCTTATCACCGTCCATTTCGGTCTCAGGTAATCGCTGTAGGCGATGGAACGCGGCGACAAGCCCTGTCTCCCATTCGATGTCGCCGTGCTCTATCGATGCCCGGATGCACAATTCCTCGATTTTGATGCGGGTCTCAGTAAGGTCGACAAGATCCGCAATCGAAACCTCAGGGACGCGGAAGCCCTTCTGCGCCGTGGCAACGGCCATATCTTCCGCAGCAAGGCGGGAAAGCGCTTCGCGAACGGCCCCGAGGCTAACCGCGAGGTCGCGTGCGACCTCATTGATCCGAATCTTCGCCCCGGGTCTGAGCCGACAGCTCAGAATGTCGGCTTTCAATCGCTCGTAAACGTTGTCGGCCTGAGTAAGCGCCGGCTGGATCGCCATCAAACCCTCGCATTGATTCTAAAATCTATTTCATATGCAGATATAGGTTTTCCTTTTAAAAGACCACCGGGGGTAATCGCTTTCAACGTTTCTCGAACAACCGGTGAAATCTGGGAGCCGCCGTTACAGCGACAGCGAAAAGCACTGCCGAGAGAATGACTTGTTGCGAGGTTGGCGAGACGCTCAAGGCGTTCAGTCCTGCGTTGAGCAGGCAAAGGATCAATGTCCCGAATGCAATCCCCATTGGGCTTCCCCGGCCGCCGGACAGCGAAACGCCACCGATAATCGCAGCAGAAATCGCGGGCACCAGAACATCCGTGAGGCCAGACGGCGATGCCACGGATAGCCCGTAGCTAAGTAGTACTCCACTGGCTGCAGCGAGGCCGCCTGAGATCGAAAAGACCGCAACGACTATCCACCCTGTCCGAACACCCGCGATCTCAGCTGCCGCACGATCGGATCCTGTCGCGGTGACATCAACCCCGATGCGGGTCCACGTGAACGCCGCGGCGGCAACGGCAACACATCCGATCGCAAACAAGCTGCGCCATGAGAAGATGGCTAGGATCGGTTCGTTGATCGCCGCGGAGAAGGCTGGCCGATCGAGTGACACCGTCAAATTGCCGGTGACGATGTAGGCGAGGCCGGCCGCTGTCATCAGTACGCCAAGCGACACGGAAATAGAGCTGAGACCAAGCTTCGTAATGACGACTCCCTGAATGAGCCCAATCCCGAGGCCCGTGAGAATACCGGCGACGGTACCAGTCACGGGATCATGGGTGCCTACGGACACCGCAATGCAACCAGCGAGGCCCATTACGCTGCCGACCGAGAGATCGAACTCGCGAGATATCATCGTTAGTCCAAGACCGAGTGCAACGGGAGCAATAGTCGCAAAGTACTGCATAATGCTGAACAGGACGAATTGCGGGGATGCCGTTCCCTGCAAAGCTAGCGCGGCGGCAAGCACAATAGCTAAGAGCGCAAAAAGGAAGCCAGGGCGCTTGTCGTCATCGAAGAAGTCACGCATCGATCAGTTCCTCCGTCCAAGACCTTGAAGAATAATAACCGCCAGTACGGCCAGGCCTATCGCCAGCCGCTGAAATTCCATGCTCATGCCCTGCAGGAGCGCTAAGGCGTTGATGATCGCGATCACTCCCATGCCAAGGAAGGTCTGCGTGATGGATCCGCGTCCACCGCCGATCGAGGTTCCACCGATTAGCACGGCGGCGATTGCCGTATACTCAAAGCCGCGCGCGGTCTGCATATCTGCCACGCCGAACCGCGAAGCAATCACGATGCCTCCGATACCGGCAAGGGCTCCCGCCAGAGCATAGGCGACCACGGTGACGCGTGTTACGTGGATTCCGGCGGCCTCCGCCGCTCGCCCATTGCTTCCGACAAGCAATAGTTCATGACCAAACCGCGTGAAGGTGAGGATTAGCTGGCAGAGTATCGTCAAGGCTCCAAAGAGCAGGAATGATACCGGAACACCGCCGAGACGCCCCTTGAGGAACTGATAGTCGAGATTAGGGGCATCCACCTTGGGACCGACTACGATTTGCGCCATTCCGATGAGCAGGGCATATGTGGCAAGGGAGACAATTATGGGGTTCGCCCGCAGCGCCCCGATGATCCAGCCCTGAAGCGCAGTTATTGCAGCGCCGGCGAGGATCGCGGCTAGGGCTGCTGGCATGAGCCCGTGGCCAAGCGTGGCCATGAAAACTATGCCGGTGACAGACGCGGTAGCTCCGATGCTGAAGGACATGATGTTGCCGCCAAGTGTGATAAGCGTCATACCGAGCGCGACACACCCGACGAGCGATATCGCGTTCGCAAGGGCAATCAGGCTCGGCCTGGATAGGAAGCCTGGAGTTGAGATCGCGAGGCCGATTAAGAGTGCGAGGGCGCAAATCTTGGCGACAGTGATGGCCGCCGGCATCCTGGAATGGGCTCGCCCGATCGGCTCGGCGATCGATGATGAGATTTCGCTGGTCACGCTCATGCTGCCTCCCGCGTATTTGTGATTTCCGAAAGGATGACAGTTTCTTCGAACTCGCCCCGTGCGTGCTCGGCAACGATGCGCCCCCGGAACATGGTGACCACTCGATCTACAAGGCCAACAACCTCCTCAAGGTCGGTTGAGGCCAAAAGAACAGCGTTGCCTTCGTCGCAGAGCCGCCTGAGCGTTTGGTAGATTTCCGCACGAGCGCCCATGTCGACACCGCGTGTCGGCTCGTTCATCAGGATCAAGCCGGGCGATCGACGATCGGAGCATCTTCCAATCGCGAGCTTTTGTTGGTTGCCACCGCTCAGACGGCCCGCCCCAAGATACAGACGAGTGGTGTCAAAGCTGACCCGCCGGGCTAGCACTCCGGCGATGCGCCTAAGCCCACGAGGGGTAAGAACCCCAATCCGCGACAATTCATTCAACCGCGAGGCGATCAAGTTTGTATGGGCAGGTTTATCCAGGAAGATGCCTTCGGCGGCACGATCTTCGGAGACGAACCGGACGCCGGATTTCAAGACGGTAGCGGATGCACCAAGCCGCAGTCTGCGGTCATCAACCTTGACCACACCGCGGGCGTTGTGGACGAGCCCTGCCAGCGCTCGAATGCTCTCCGTCGCTCCGGAGCCGATCTGCCCGACGACGCCAACGATCTCGCCAGCACGCACCTGTAAGCTAAAATCGTCAACGACTCCCGGCACACGCAAGTCCGTTACCTCCAGCATGACAGCGCCGGGAGGGGTTGTGGATGCCGGATATACCTCCGTTAACTCGCGGCCAATCATAAGTTCCAGCAGACGATCGCGGGGCATGTCCTCGACCGGTTCCGTCGTGATAACGCGGCCGTTGCGCATTACGGTGACCGAATCGCAGAGTTCGTAAACCTCGGCCATTCGATGAGTGATGTAGATCACCGAGCAATTTCGACTTTTGAGCCGGCGAACCGCGCCGAATACCTTTGCGATCTCGCGCTCGGACAAGGTTGCCGTGGGCTCGTCGAGGATGAGCAGCGACGCTTTACGGACAAGACCCCGCGCGATTTCGAGCAGTTGTCGTTCAGCAAGCGCCAATCTGCCGGCCTTTGCGTCGAGTGCGATTGCCTCCAAGCCTACGGCGTCTAGCGCCTCCCGGGCCAGACTGGCAGTAGAGATGGTACGTCTGGCAAGCGGTGCGCTTGCGTGCCCAAGCCAGAGATTGTCGTGCACGGAAAGATCAGGAGCAAGGCTCAGCTCCTGCGCCACAAGCGCCAGGCCGGCTCGTTGAGCATCGACGGGATTGGCGAATGAGCGTTGACTTCCATCTATCTCGAGTTTTCCCTCGGTTGGCTTGAGCACGCCGGTGAGTATCTTCACCAGCGTGCTCTTTCCTGCACCGTTTCCACCGCACAAGGCGCGGACCTCACCCGGCCTGATATCCAGCGACACGTCCTCGATCGCAGTAATGCTGCCAAAGCGCTTGGTCAGTCCCCGTGCCGCTAGGCGCGCGGAATCGGCGGAACCGGGCAGGTTCGTCATGGTCTTCTCCTGTCGATGTAGGCTACTGGGGCAGCTCAGAAGCTGCAGGCGGCGGCGTAATGCTCAAGATTGTCCGCGGAAATGACTTCCAGCGGTGTCGTGACGCTAAGCTTTGGAACCTCTTTGCCAGAGAAGTAATCCGAGATCAGCTCTGCCGCCTTGGGGCCGTCGTAGGAGGGCAATGGGCCGCTCAGCGTGGCATATTGCTTGCCAGCCTGCATGTTGCGGATACCGGATTCCTGGCAACCGCCACCGATAACAAGCAGTTGCCCGGGAGCGTTGCCCATTTCGATCCCCGCGCTGTCCGCAGCCTGGATGATCGCGTTGGCCATCGCGTCATTCATTCCATAGATCGCATCCAGCCCGCCCTGGGTCGCGTATTTTGTGAATATCTGTCCCGCGACCTGTTCGGTCACCGGTGGAATCCACTGTGCGTCCTCGACTTGGACCAAAGTTATCCAGGGCTCCTTGGCGAGGCGTGCCTTAAACCCTTCGAGACGGCGCGGTGCAATTCCCTCTGCCAACGATCCCGTAATCGCGGCGACCTTGGCGGATGTCCGCCCGCCAGCTTTCAAGCCAGCAATCATCGCCTCTGCCGCCAACTCTCCAGACCTGACGTCGTCAAGCGCCATTGTTCCTACATAGAGGCCGTCGCCTTTATCGACTTGAGAGATGACAAGAAAAACCGGCACACCCGCCGACTTCGCCCGCTGGAGCCCCGGTGTCACTGCGCCAGAACTAAGCGGCTGGAGCACGATCATATCAGGCTTCTGGCCAATCGCGTCGTCCAACTGCTGCGCTTGCAGCGCCGGATCGAAAGGGCTTGTCAGCTGGTTTACCGTCATGCCCGCCGCTATGGCCTTCTCGTCGAAGGCCTTCGAGAATGCGCTGATAAGTCGGTCCTCAGTAGGGCCCGTGAGCAGTGTCAATTTCTTTCCCGCAGGCTCCGCATAGGCAAGTGAACCCACGCATCCGATAGACAACGCGGTACAGAACAGCGTTTTGATAAGCATTTCTACTCTCCTCCATTTTGAATTTCGCCGGCTCCCTCCGGCACGTTCGTCTTAGCTGCTTACCGCCTCCAAGCTTTGGTTGGCCACCGCCGCGAGCAAAGGCGACTGCAGTAGAATCTCGCTGGTTCGCTTGAGATGCGACCGCATAAGCGTGCAGGCGGTCTCAGCGTCACGGGCAAGGGCGGCCTCGCAAAGTTGACGGTGTTCGCCTGCCACATCCCTGTCTTGTGTCCGCAAAGGGACCGATAGCCGTCTATATCGCTCCGCTTGTAGGCAGAGCGAGCTGCGGAACTTGTTCATCCAAACGCTCTTTGAGCCGGCGACCAGCGCGGAATGAAATGACTCGTGCGCCTCCGACCACTCGATACTCAATCGGGAGCCTTCCTCGCCCTCGAATTCCGGAATCCGAAGCAATCTATGCAATGCCCCTACAAGAGAGGCTTCCCATTCCACGTTGCCCTCGGCGATCGAGGCGCGAAGACAGATATGCTCCAACGCTATCCGCGTTTCGGTCAGGTCATTAAGTTCGTCTGCCGAGACCGAGGCGACACGGTAACCCCGTTGCGCTGTCGCTATGACGATTTCCTCAGCCGCCAGACGAGATAGGCCTTCGCGTACGGCCCCAAGGCTTACCGCCATTCCGGCTGCGGCGACATTCATCCGAATTCTTTCCCCGGGAGCAAGTACTCCGCTGAGAATGGCCGACCGCAATTGGGTCTGAGCGTGGTCGGCCTGGGTGGTGAATTCGGGGTCCCTTTTCATGGATAGTTTATATGCCACAAAAAGGATTTAGTAAAGTAAAATCTATTTTATGGCGTGGAAGCTATTTTATGGTGATCCAGCTCCCTGAGACGTAGAAGCGGCGACATAGACAGCTCCGTCCAACACGGGCTTCGTGGGATCGCTCCGGTCTGCCTTGCAGACGCAGAAGAAGAGTGTCCTCCGGTCCTCGCCAGCGCCGATGCAAGCGATGGCGTTCATTCCTGGGAACTTGACCAAGTCGACCTCCGAGCCATCAGGGGCGATGCGAACAAACTCGCCCATGAAAAGGAGGGGCACCCAAAGGCAGCCATCGGCATCCAGTGACAGACCGTCCGGTTCTCCGCGCAGGTTCGCGTGAACCCGTCGGTTCTTCAGTGTGCCATCCTGAGAGATGTCGAACGCCGAAACCCGCTTTCCGAAGGTTTCAGCTACGTACAGGGTCGCTCCATCCGGGCTGACAACGAGCCCATTGGGAAAGAATATTTCTCGAGCGACCTGCTTGAGTCCCTTTTCCGGATGATACGCCCAAAGGCAGCCGCTCTCTTCAGGAGCGTCGACGCCGAAACGAAAGCCGGTTTCCCCAAAATACGCCCACCCGTCGGGGTGAACGACGAGGTCATTCAGGTAAGACTTGTCGGCACCTGGGAGCGACGCCTTAATTTCGATAGCGCCGCTGTGGGGATCGACGCCCAGAAGCTGTCGACCGATTCCGGTCGCAAGGAGAAGGGTACCGTCCTTGCTGAAATCCATGCCAGCCGGACGTCCTTCGACTTTGCACAATGATTCCACAATTCCGTTGGGAGCAATTTTCGCAACGCGGAAATTGTGGACGTCGGAGATGTAAAGAACGTCGTCGCGCCATCGTGGAGACTCCGGCCAGGAAAGACCGCTCGCAAACAGCCGGGGCTCAATAAGCATCGGCACGCTCCTCGCTCTGCTTATCTGCTCGGGCCGACGCACGGACATCGCTTACCAGATGCAGTTGGTCCAGAAGATCGTCAGCCAGCGAGCCAAGGTCGGACAGCTTCTCGCTCGCGCCGAAGACATAGAAATCGGGCCGTTGGATCAGCACCTCTATGTTATTTTCCCGGAAGTATGTTCCGTAGGCACCGTCGATATCCTGGATGTCGGCGTCCGCTTCCGGACCGACATAGACGAACCAAACACCGATGCGTTCAAGCGCGTCTATCCTGCTCTGGGAGAGGACAGAAGCCGGATTGGCGACCGTACTGATCACGACAAAGCGCGTGCTCGGGAAGAACTCGTCGAAGAGCGCCCTCTTGCCGTCTTTCAAAACCGGTGCCTGGAGACTTAGCGTGCCATTCAGGTAGACTGGAGAGCCAGTTTCCGGAGAAGCCAGAATTCCCTCAACGAGCTTCGGGAAGTCCGGCATCGGCGGCATCCAGCCAGAGCGGAATTTTTCATCACGAAGCCGAGCTTCTTCTTGGTCGAGCGTGCAGGGTACCTTGCCGGCCTCAAGCGAAATGATCGTCCAATCGCGGGTATGCGGCGAGCGCTCCTGTTCATAAGTATCGAGAATCGAAGGTTCAGAGATACCGCGAAGGACGAGATCCAGCTTCCAGGCGAGGTTTTTGGCGTCGCGCAGGCCAGAGCACATCCCCTGTCCCATGAAGGGAGGGGTAGTATGGGCGGCATCGCCTGCGAGGAAAATTCGGCCTTTGCTCCATTCCTGAGCATGACGAGCCTCGAAGGTGTAAACAAGTTGGCGAATGATCTCCACGTCGTCGGAGAATACGTTCTGTTCGGCCAAAAGCTTCCACGCCATTTTAGGCTGTTCCAGATCCGCTGCGGCTTCACCCGGCAGCAGAGCCCATTCCCAACGGCGATGGCGCTTTCCAAGGGGTAGGACAGTCACAGGACGGCGGGGATCGCAGATCTGCCCGCAGTCGAAATCCAGGGAGAACTCGCGCTTCTTGCGGGCGTCGACTACAAGCCATTTTTCGTTGAAGCCAAAATCGTCCCGGTCGATCCCCAGCATTCGCCGAACGCCGCTGTTTGCGCCATCGGCTGCTACAACATAACGGGCACCGATCGTCTGGATCTCGTTCGTCGCGATCGGCCGCGCTTGACCTGACACCATTTCCGATCGAGCGAGTGTGAGCACTACGCCGTCCGCATTCTCAATCATGGACTGTGCTTCCCAACCCAGCAGCTGGCTTACCGTCGCTGCTGAGGAGACCTTTTCGCCGAGCGCAGTCTCAAATACCGGCTGGAACTGCATATAGTCCGAATTGTAGCCCGAGATGCCCTTCGCACCCCAATCGAACTCCAGAAGAAGCTCACGATCCTGATTGACCCAAACATACTCGGTCGTGGGATAGCTATCCGCCAGCATCGCGTCTGCCACGCCAAGCGACTGGAAAAGGCGGACAATCTCGTGGTCGACGTGACCGGCACGCGGCAGCGCATATAGATCGCGATGCCTCTCGATGATGACTGTCTTTAGATTGAGCTGGGCGGCAAGTGCCGCAAGCGCGAGACCGACGGGTCCGCGCCCCACGATGGCGAGATCATAGTAATTCATGGTTGCTCCTCCTGTGACCGCACCTCCGCGGCAACATGGCAAGAGGGATAGCACACCGCTAAAAGAAAGAAAATATATTTTTGTTTGACAAATCTTTTATGCTGACTGATATCTATCGCAACAGATGGAGGATAGGCGATGAGATTTGTACGTTTTGAGTTGGAAGGTAACGAAGGATTGGCCGTTGAGAACAACGGTTCGCTCCGCGGGCTATTGGTAAACGATCCCGAATTTCCAGGGACGCTGGACGCGCTTGTGGGAGCTGACGGATCAGGCCTCGCAGCGGCAGGCGAGACCCTTGCATGTGGAAAGACGATTTCCCGGGAAGGAATTCGGTATCTCCCGCCGTTTTCCCGCGCATCGAAGATCCTGTGTGTGGGCCTGAACTATCACGACCATTCGGCGGAATCCGGATATGCGCAGCCCAAGTACCCGACGGTTTTCGCCCGGTTCAACTCGAGCCTCATCGGACATGGCGACGATATCATTCGCCCCGAAGTTTCCGACACGCTCGACTTCGAAGGTGAACTGGTCGCGGTCATCGGCAAAGGCGGATTCAAAATTTCGGAGCAGGATGCCCTTGGGCATGTCATCGGCTACTCCATTTTCAACGACGGCTCGATCCGCGAATACCAGCACGCTACGCCGCAATGGACGATTGGAAAGAACTTCGACTCCACCGGAGCGTTTGGTCCTGTTTTCGTCACGGCCGACGAGCTTCCTGCAGGCTGCAAGGGACTGTTCCTTGAAACACGCCTTAATGGCCAGGTGGTTCAGCGGGCCAACATCGACGACATGGTATTCAGTGTCGCATCGCTCGTGTCTATTCTCAGTCAGACGATGACCCTGGAGCCTGGCGATGTAATCGTTACGGGCACACCTGCGGGGGTTGGGGCTGGGCGTAAGCCGCCGCTCTGGATGAAGAGCGGCGATGTCTGCGAAGTGGAGATTGATCGAATTGGCCTATTGGTGAATTCTATACGCGATGAAGTCGCCGTCGGCAGGGAGGCCGCCTGAACTTCAGCCAAGGCAGAGAAGAGGAGGAGCTTCAATGACGGCGATAAAAGGTTTCGTGAATGCGGTAAGGAGGCCGGGAGTACTCGGCATCCATTCTATGGACAGTTTCAACATCCAGGTTCCTGACCTGCGCGTTGCAAGCGACTTCTACTCCGCTTTTGGTCTGGATGTTCGGGAGGAGGGCAATTCGCTCGGTCTCTACACACACGATCATACGCACTGTTGGGGAAGCCTGACGGAGGGACCGCGCAAAAGGCTCAGCCATCTCTCATTTGGCGTGTTCGAGGATGACTTCGACACATTCCGGAAACACGTCGAGACCAGCGGGCAGGCTCTTATCGATCCTCCACCGGGCTTCCACTCAAACGGAATCTGGTTTCGTGACCACGACGGCAACATTGTTGAGATCCGGGTTGCGGAAAAGACATCGCCAAACGAGAAGTCCGATTTCACAAGCGTATCGGTTCCGGCTAATCAGGCCGGGGCTCCTCTAAGATCACAGGCCCCAGTGGTCCAGCCGCGACGCCTTGCGCATATCCTGATCTTCACACGGGACGTCGACAGAGCCGTAGCGTTCTACTGCCGGGTCCTGGGTCTCAGACTTTCCGACCGGTCTGCTGACGGAATCGCCTTCCTGCATGGCGTCCACGGCAGTGATCATCATCTTGTCGCCTTCGCCAAATCCGATGCGCCGGGTCTGCATCATCTCAGCTGGGATGTTGGCTCGATCAACGAAATCGGACTGGGAGCCATGCAGATGGCAGACAAAGGCTTCGTCAAAGGCTGGGGCCTTGGTCGTCACGTGCTCGGCTCAAACTACTTCCACTACGTTCGCGATCCGTGGGGAAGCTACGCCGAGTATTCGGCCGACATCGATTACGTCTCCGCCGACTACGATTGGCCGGCGGCGGACCATGCGCCTGAAGACGCGTTCTACATCTGGGGGCCAACGCCGCCCAAAGACTTCACGGTCAACTACGAAGGCGACCGTCAGCTCTAACGACTGAACGCACCTACAATCTGTCATCATTCAATCCACGGAGATCATCACGATGGAATTCCTCAAACGTGGCCGTTCGGCCGAACTGCGTGCAGAAGATCAGGCAAAAGTCCGCGCGACCGTCGAGACCATTCTCGCCGATATCGAAAAACGGGGCGACGAGACAGTGCGCGAGCTGTCTGTCCGTTTCGACAACTGGGATCGAACAGACTTTCGACTGACAGATGCCGAAATCCGGGCGTGCATGTCCGAACTTTCGAGCCGTGATATAGAAGACATCAAGTTCGCCCAGGCTCAGGTTCGGAACTTCGCGGAGAAGCAGCGCGCTTCTATGGTGGATATCGAGGTCGAGACACTGCCCGGTGTGGTCCTTGGCCACCGCAACATTCCAGTCAATTCTGTCGGTTGCTACGTTCCGGGCGGTAAATATCCGCTTCTCGCCTCGGCGCACATGTCGGTGATCACGGCTAAGGTTGCCGGTGTTCAGCGCGTCGCGACCTGCGCGCCCCCATATCAAGGCAAACCAGCCCCGGCGATCGTCGCGGCACAGCACCTTGCCGGAGCAGACGAAATTTACTGCCTCGGCGGCATCCAAGCTATCGGCGCAATGGCCCTTGGAACCGAGACAGTCGCTCCCGTGAACATGTTGGTTGGTCCAGGTAACGCATTCGTCGCCGAAGCTAAGCGCCAGCTTTATGGTCGTGTCGGTATCGATCTTTTTGCCGGCCCCACGGAAACGCTCGTCATTGCAGACGACACTGTCGATGGTGAATTGTGCGCCACCGACCTTCTGGGGCAGGCCGAACATGGACCCAATTCGCCTGCGATCCTTCTGACGAACTCGCGCAAGCTTGCGGAGGAAACGATTAAGGAGATCGAGCGGCTTCTACAGGTTCTTCCAACAGCCGGCGTTGCGGCCAAAGCCTGGGAGGACTATGGCGAAGTAATCGTCTGCGACAGTTACGAGGAAATGGTGCGGGAGGCCGACCGCATCGCTTCTGAGCACGTACAGGTGATGACGCGCGATCCAGATTATTTCCTGACAAACATGACCAACTACGGTGCGCTCTTCCTTGGTCCGCGCACAAACGTCGCTTACGGCGACAAAGTCATCGGCACCAATCACACGCTGCCAACGCTCGGAGCGGCCCGATACACCGGCGGACTTTGGGTGGGCAAGTTCCTCAAGACCTGCACTTTCCAACGGGTGACCACCGACGCGGCTTCCGCGATGATCGGCGAGTACTGCTCAAGACTTTGCATGCTCGAAGGTTTCGCGGGCCATGCCGAGCAAGCGAATATTCGAGTTCGCCGATATGGCGGCCGTAACATTCCTTACGCCGCCGCAGCAGAGTGACCACGCGGACGCCGATCAGGCGTCCGCTTCCCCCAAGATCAGAGAACGGACGAGACAATGACGATACAACTGCCTGTGACCCCTTCGTTCAGGCTTGACGGCCGCCGTGCGCTTGTAACGGGCGCGGGCGGAGGTCTGGGCCTCGCCGCTTCAACCGCATTGGCCTCCGCGGGTGCGACCGTGACGCTGTGCGATTTCAACGCTGACGGCGTTGGCAGGGTAGCGGATACCATGCGAGAGGCTGGCTTGGCGGTCGAGACACTGGTCTTAGACGTGACAGATCTTGATGCAGTCCGCGGGGCAATCTTCTCTGCACCCGCTTTCAATGTTTTCGTCAACAATGCAGGCACCAATCGGCCAGGTCCGTTCGTGGAGGCTTCCCCAGATAACTTCGATCTGATGATGAACCTGAACGTCCGTGCAGCGTATTTCACCGCCCAGGCGGTTGCGCAGCGAATGATAGCGGCCGGAATTGCTGGCTCGATCATCAACATGTCATCGCAGATGGGCCACGTCGGAAGCGCGGGCCGGTCCCTGTACTGCGCTACAAAATGGGCGATGGAGGGTTTCAGCCGCTGCATGGCACTGGAGCTTGCCGAACATCAAATCCGGGTCAACACGCTCTGCCCTACTTTCATTGAAACCCCGATGACGAAGCCGTTTTTCGAGAATGCAGAGTTCAAGAAGGATGTTCTGTCGCGTATCAAACTGGGCCGTCTTGGGAAGGTTGAGGACCTGATGGCTCCGATCGTCTTCCTCGCGAGTGACGCGTCAGCCCTGATGACCGGCTCGGCACTTATGCTCGACGGAGGATGGACCGCAGATTAAAAAGGAGACGACGAAACCAGGCGAAAAAGGACTTTGGACCTCGGGGTCGTCAATTGACGTTAGCTATCAGCATGCGCGCCTGCAACCACCCCGCGAGGGGCCCCGAAAACTTTTCTAAAAATAGTGCTCGGAAAACCACTTATGCCGTGCCGCGGCTCTCGTCAGGCTGTCACGTGTCCGATGCCCGTCACGAAACAGACGCACCAGGATCGCCTCAGATAACGCAACGTCCGGATCTCTCGGTTCCAAGAATCGGGTCTCTCTCCAGTCTCGAAGAACGTCGTTGATAACATCGGTATCGAGGGGCCCATACAAAGTGCCAAAAAACGCCGTCATTTACGCCATCTTTCAAAACAGATTATTTGTGTCGGGTTGGTAGTGCGCGGCTACGATATTTTCCGTCGATGGGGCTCGCTACTAGACCCTGGTATAGTGGCGTTAGCTGTGAGTCTTGACACGTAACCGGCGTCCCGCCCTCTCACTTTGAAGTCACACATATCATCCACGACCAGGTGAGAACGCGATGACGGGAAGCTGTCAATTCTGCAGCTGGTGGCTCCTGATTTTAGGATCGAGCGCTACCATTTCGGTCGCGATATGTTGAAATGATAGACGCAAATCGAGCCGAAGATGCCGCAGCGCACGCTTCTTCGGAAGAAGACAAGCCGATGGCGAAAGCCTTCGTTAGGCTAAGCACCACAGGGGTGAGCAGACCGACGCCGGTGACACACTACACTTAGGTCTAGCGCCGATCCACCCTGTGTATGATTTCCCAACGGCTCGCCGAGAATGCATCTTGGGGTCCAGGTACAGGACCAACAAGGAGAGCGGACGTGTCGTCACAGATCGTGTGCAAGAAACACGAAAAATTTTCCCTTAGCTACCTCGTCGCCGTGGCTGCATCGATCATGCTCGCGTCATGCTCGACGACAACGAGCAACGTCGAGACCAAGGAAGACAAGCTTGCAGCGGCCGGCTTTGTCCAGCGGCCTGCGAATACGCCGCAACGCCGAGTAATGCTCAAACGCCTGCCGCCGAATAAGTTTCTCGAGCGGACCCGCGGGAACACCGTCAACTACGTCTATGCTGATCCTGTCAATTGCAACTGCCTCTATGTCGGCACGCAGAAAGCATATGACACCTACCGCCAGACGCAGCTTCAGGAGAAGATTGCGAACCGCCAATTACTCGCGGCACAGACCTACGCTGACGCAGACTGGGACTGGAACCGCTGGGGTCCCTATTTCCGGAACTTCGATGGTCCGTTCGGGCCGGGATATGGTTGGTAAAGGCATCAACTTGCTAGCAATACGCTGGCCAGACGCCCTGCGTGTGGTTGAACCCCGCTGTCGTCCGGCATGAGCCTTTCTCCGAAGTAATCCAACTCGACTGGATGCAAAAGGCATCCGGCCGGTAACTACACCCACTCACCTAATCCAGGCTGGCTCCCCATAGAGTGTCGGTGCGCCTTGCCATCAACTCCTAAGAAAGGATCAATCATGAGTGAAAATGCAAAAGTTGCAATCGTCACAGGTTCCTCGCGTGGCATTGGTGCCGCTGTCGCAGAACGTCTAGCTAAGGACGGTTACAAGGTTGTTGTGAATTATGCTGGGGGCGCTAGCGCTGCCGACAAAGTAGTTTCAAACATCAAGGCTGCTGGCGGGGAAGCGATCGCTGTGCAGGCGGACGTTGCGAAATCGCTCGCTGTTGCGCGACTGTTCGATGAGGCGGAGAAGGCATTTGGCGGAATTGACCTTGTGGTCAATAGTGCCGGTGTCCTGGACTTGGCGAAGATCGCTGAATTCACGGACGAAATGTTCGATAAGACAATGTCGATCAACGTGAAGGGCACCTTCAATTCGTGCCGCCAGGCGGCAAAGCGGGTGCGCAGTGGTGGTGGCATTATCAATATCTCTACGAGCGTGATCGGAATGCGGCTGCCCACCTACGGCCTTTATGTTGCTTCCAAGGCAGCCGTTGAGGCGATGACCCAGGTACTCACTCAGGAATTGCGAGGCCGGAACATTACGGTCAACGCTGTTGCTCCGGGTCCAGTCGCGACCGAGTTTTTCCTTGAAGGAAAGAGCGAGGAAGTCATCGCGCGCATGGCTAAGATGAACCCGCTAGAGCGCATCGGTCAGACCGATGACATTATCGGCGTTGTCTCGTTTATTGCTGGACCTCAGGGCGGTTGGATCAACGGTCAGGTCGTCCGCGCCAACGGCGGGATGTGCTGATAATCTCAGGGATTGCTTCTGTAGCTTCACGACGGCCGAGAGGGCGTCGTGAAGGACAACCGCGCTTCTAGCGTTCTCGAATGTTAGCCGTTCTGACAACCTCTTCGTCAATAGCCGTTCGGCACTGGAAAAGACGTTCCGAGCATTCGCAAGGGAACTTTGATATCGAGTACCTCTACGACTGGCAGGAGGGGATCTATCTGATGGTCCCGTCTCCGAACAGCGCTCTCCCGATGCGATCCAATCTATCCAGGCTTGATACAGTCCAACAAGGCGCTTACTGCCCGGCTGAACCACCAGGGTGTCGAGATACGCAACGCAATCAATGCTGACCAAGAAGCTGACGGCAACCAGAACCCCTGACCTATCTACCTCGATTGCCGTACGGAGAACTGACAATGTCTGAAGCAAGCAGTCTAGTCGTCGACGCAAGTGGAAGTGAGAGTTTCTCAATCGCGCCCGCGATCGCCGTACAAACAACGAGTCTCACCAGAGAAGCAGGAGGCAGGGTGCTTGTCGGCGATGTGTCCGTCGCTGTGACTGAGGGAGAGATCTTGGCTGTCGCAGGACCTAGCGGGGCGGGAAAGTCGTCGTTTCTCAGGCTACTAAATCGCCTGGACGAGCCAACCGGCGGAACCGTCCGGATTCAGGGAACGGATTTCCGAAGCTTTCCAACATCTGAACTTCGGCAAAGGGTTGGCATGGTCATGCAAAGCGCTAACCTCTTTCCCGGCACCGTCGCACATAATCTGTCTTACGGACCTGCTCAGCGCAACGAGAGCCTCAGCCTCGATCGCATCGATGAGCTGCTGAGCAAGGTTGGTCTCGCAGGGTACGGTGATCACCAGGTCGAAACGTTGTCCGGCGGGGAGGCGCAACGCGTGTCGTTCGCGCGTATTTTGGCGAACAAGCCCACTATCCTCCTGTTAGACGAGCCGACTTCGGCTTTGGATGAGGTCTCCGGCCGCGCCATCGAGGAACTCGTGATGGAAATCAGCACCGCTGACAGCCTGACGTGCATCATGGTCACTCACAATCCCAAGCAAGCCGTCAGGATGGCCAAACGGACAATGTATATGGCTGCGGGGAAGCTGGTCACTATCGCCGCGACACAAGAGGTTTTGGATGCTCACGGATCTGTTTAGTCATCAGGTATTGATCGGGCTAGCGCAAGCCGCCGCCGCGGTACTTCTGTCGCTTGGCACCGTGGCACTCTGTCGCTACTTCGACGTCAAAGTGGCGCGCGAAACTGCAGTTTCCCTTGTACGCGGCTTAATTCAGATGTCTCTCGTTGGCGTCTTGCTGGGTGTCTTACTCAAGGGGAACCTGCTCATTGGTGCCGTCATTCTCATGGGTATGATCGTTGCGGCGGCCGTAACCGCCTCTCGTCGCTTCAAGGAACTGCCCTACGCGTTTGAGATAGCCTTATACTCCATTGGGGCCGGCGGTGGAGCAACCATCCTCTTTATGCTTCTCATCAAGGCACTCGACGCGAACATTGGCGTCTTGGTGCCAGTTGGCAGCATGATCATCGCCAACTGTATGAACGCCTGCGCCCAAGCAATGGAGCGTTTCAAGGCAGATGTCGTCAGCCATGCAGGGCAGGTCGAAGCAGCTCTCTGTCTTGGCGCAACGCCAGCAGTGAGCGTGTCGCCATACGTGCAGACGGCTGTCTATGCAAGTCTGTTGCCGCGGCTGGATATGTTGAAGTCGCTCGGGCTGGTATGGATACCGGGTGTCATGGCCGGGATGATGGTATCGGGCGCGAGCCCACTCTACGCCGGGGTATATCAATTCGTTATTGTTGCTATGATCCTTGTTGCCTCTGCGATTTCCGGTATGGGTGTTACTGCCCTGATGCAGCGTCGCGCGTTTTCACTGGCTGGCCAGCTCGTCTTGCGGTCTTAGCTCCCTATTGCGATACGAGACCCGGAGGCACGCCTCTTTCTTGCCCTGTCCTAATCCGCCTAAAGCGCTCCGACTGCGAGATGCCGGGCTCCGTCGCTGCCAGCGATCACTCGGCAGTTTTGAGGTATGGTCCACGAGGCTTTGCTATGCCCTTCAGACTTTCAGCTAGCTTGGACCGCGATACTCCCAGGACTTGCGCCGCCGTCTTCATCGGGAACAGCCCTTCGGCAACAAGATCGGCCGCGATATCGGTTTTTTTCAGTGGGCTTTGGAAAGGGCTTCGCGGAGAATCTCGTTCAGGACTTCTCCGGCGTTGCCTGTCATCTCAGGCAGGAAAAGCGCGACTTCACGGCCGTACATTCGAAAGATGCAGGTCAGTTCGTCTCCGGTGAGACGGAAGTGGCGGTTGCCTGCGAGGGTCTTATCGCCACGCGAACAAAGCGGTGGCATCCGCGTATCGCGCCACTCGCTGTGTCCGATCAAACCCTTGCGACGTCGCTCCAGGCCCTGGCGCGTACCGAAGGCCAATCGTTCATCGGGTGTGGCTTTCCTGAGGTCCATACCTTCCAAGGTCGCGCAATGCAGGATCCAAGCATCTACAATGCCTCCGGCGAACCGCCGCTTGACGAGATCAGGCAGTTCTGTTTCAGCGCAATGCCATTCGATACGGTATTTGCATACGCGGTCCGAACCGCCGCCGAGAACACCCGGCGAACGTCGCGAAGAAAGACGACGTCATCGTCGCAGCAGCGATATGGAATGGAAATGGTCTGCAAGGAAACATGATCGAGCCAATGTCTCTATGAGACGTCGAGACCGCAGTGGCGGTCAATCGCTGGCGAGGATCATAGTGCAACTTCGTGATGAAACGTCGGAAACAGCGAGACCGAGTCAACCCGGCGGTTCCACACTGAAATTCGAATAGCCCCCTTTCTCCAAAGTGGCGTACGAGCCTGATGTCACGATCAGCATCGGTGCTCGATGGCATGCCATTCAGCCGAAGTGTTCGCCTGTCGCAAGCTCGCAACGCAAGGTGCGCTGACTGCCACTATATCTCAGGAGAAGATCGTCCCGATATGTCCGCGACTTGGTCTGCAAACACACCGGAGATTATCTAACGAATGATAGAAGCATCGATAACACGGTGTCCTCTTTCCCTGACAGTCATAGGGTTCTCCTCCCGTGCAAGGGCCAGCGATAGTGTATAGCGGCAATTTTCATTGGTATCGTGGATACCAATAGTAACCGAGACCTTGTTGTCGCGTTCTATGATCGCCACTTTGCTGAATGTGAACATGATCGCTTCCTCGCGTTTGATTTGTTGAATTGATAGATTACGCGGTGGTTCGATGAGATAAATCATACATACGTTTAGGCTGGCTAGTGCTCCAGGATATCAATGCCCGATGGACTTAGCGTCGCCCTGGTCTGATGCCTTTTCGAGCGCCATCATCAATAACGGGACGTTGACGGGCTTGGCGAGGAATGCCACCGCGCCGGCTTTCATAGCTGCGGCATATGTGCGCTCATCTTGGCAGGACGTGACAAAAATCATTGCAGGCGGGTTCGGCTCGCTGACGAGCAGACTCTGTAGCTGGATTCCGGTTCGTCCCGGCATGTTTACGTCGAGCAGCATGCAGGAGATAGACCGCCTGTTTGCGTCAGTAAGAAACTGTTCCGCAGATTTGAACGAGCGGCTCTTGAAGCCGTACGAGTCGAGAAGGTCAATCAAAGCCTCTCGGATCGACTCGTCGTCATCGACGATCGCTACTGCGGATTTCTGTGCCATGACCTCGACTTTCAGAACTCGTTGCTGCCAAGTCAACATCAGCGAAAAATAAGCGCTTTAATACCATACGAGAGTCTATCACCGCTTCTCGAATGGTGTGGCACGAATAGTCCACCAGAATTCATAACTCGTTAGCTGGCGCGCGGAGATGGACTGCGCCTAAGCATGACACGGCAGCCTGACTATCCAGAGGATTTTGCCGCCGCCATGCTTTGGTCTGGGATGGGCTACACCTCCAGTTAGGTCTGAAGAGTAAGTAACTGATTAAAAACGCTAAACATGATACGAATTCCAACGCACCGTTGGGGCCTACACCTTTGTATAGATGCATTTCCCGTCGCGGGAAAAGATGATCGTCGATGCAGTTTCGGGGCATCTAGCCCCTGCCAACAATGCCAGACAGGAGTCATCGATGCCATACTTCCGCACGAAAGATGGAACGCAGATTTACTACAAGGACTGGGGGAAGGGGCAACCGGTGGTGTTCTCCCACGGATGGCCGCTGTCCTCCGACGCTTGGGACAGCCAGATGCAGTTCTTGGCTTCGAACGGCTGCCGTGTAATCGCCCACGACCGCCGCAGCCATGGCCGTTCCGATCAGACTTGGGAAGGCAATAACATGGATCAGTATGTCGCCGACTATGCTGAAATTCTTGCGCACCTCGATGTCCAGAACGCAGTACTGGTGGGTCACTCAACGGGTGGCGGCGAAGTCGCGCACTACATTGGAAAGCACGGTACGAAGCGTGTAGCAAAGGCGGTTCTCGTTTCGTCAGTCCCGCCTCTTATGCTCAAGACAGAGAAAAATCCCAACGGAACCCCCATCGCCGTGTTTGATGGCATTCGCAAGTCGGTCCTGGAGGATCGCTCGCAGTTCTACAAGGACCTCACCATGGCCTTCTTCGGCTTCAATCGCCCGGGAGCGACAGTTTCGGAAGGTGTCCGAGAGTCGTTCTGGCTTCAGGGCATGCTCGGCGGCGTCAAAGGTCAGTATGATTGCATTCATGAATTCTCCGAGATCGATTACACCGACGATCTTAGACAAATGACAATTCCGACATTGGTCATCCATGGCGACGACGATCAGATTGTGCCGATCAAGGCCGCAGGTATCCGTTCAGCCGAGATCGCCCCGAATGCGACCCTCAAAATCTACAAGGGCGCGCCGCATGGTCTCCCGATCACCCGTCACGACGACTTGAATCACGACCTGCTGGCCTTCATTCGCGGGTGAGGAGGTGCGGACGCCGCATCAACCACCGCTATTAAACCTTAGAAAGAGAACCCATGTCTCATCATCTAGACTCCCCAATTGCTCGCCAGGACATCCGACTGGACATTACCGATCTCTACGCATTTCGAGGTGAAATGGGCACTGTCCTTGCCATCAACGTTTGTCACTCCATTTTTGGAGAAATCCCTGTGCCGGGATACCACCCCGAGGGGATGTACGAATTCAAGATCGATACTGATGGCGACGCGGTGGAGAACGTGACCTATCGGCTCACGTTCGATGATCGCGACGAAGAGGCCAAACAGCGCTGGGTCCTGCGACGCGTCACCGGAAACGACGCGGTGAATCCAGACGCTCGGGGTGACTTTGTCGCCGCGGGGATGACCGACCAGATCGTAAAGACCGACACGGGCTTGAAGGTATGGGCCGGTCGCGCGGGAGACCCTTTCTGGATCGAACCCGACGTGTTGCATGCTGTTGGCCATGCCTTCCAGGACGGCACCAAGGCCGATCTGTCGACGTGGGATCCGGCCAAGGCGAAGAACCTTTTCGCCGGCCATTCCGTGTACTCGATCGTTCTGGAGATTCCGGACGCTGAACTCGCGGCTGCCGACAACATGAATGGAAAAATCGGTATATGGGCGGTGGCTACTCTCGCTACCGACGCCGGCGGTTGGCGCTCTGTGAACCGAGTTGGCCTGCCGATGTTGCCACCGCTCTTCACACAGTTCAACGAAGACCTCGGCAACCGGCTGAACGCTGGTTGTCCATCCGACGACTTCGCTATCTACTCCGACACGGTTATCAAGTCGGTCGCGGGGGTGGTCGCTGCCTACGGTACCTCCGAGGATCCCAAGGGCTACGCACGACGCTTTGCCGAGCGGCTCCTCCCGAACATGCTCCCCTACAAGGTTGGCACCCAAGCAGTCTTCGGCTTCTCGGACTGGAACGGGAGATCGCTTACCGATAACGTGCCAGACGTCATGTTCTCGCTGGCATCCAACACCCCGATCAGCCTAGGAATTGGCAAAGAGTCGGTGTCATCAAAGCCCAGCAAAACCTTTCCCTATATGCCGGCGATCAGCTAGCTCGCGTGAGGGGCTCGCCGAACCTGGTGGGCCCCTTGTCGAAGCCTTCACGTGTGCCCACGCCCAACGAGGAAATACCATGCTGGCGAATGCCCTTGCGAGCCTACTGTCCAAACTATCCCTCCTTCGACTTCCGAACCGGTGGAAATTGAGTAGCGATCTCGCAGGCGTGATCCTTGTCATAATCCTCCTGCATGTCATCGGATGGTTCACGATCATCGCCATCGTGGCACCTCAACATATCGGTTTGGGCACAAAGGCGTTCGGCATCGGCACGGGCCTGACGGCGTACATGCTCGGCGTCAGGCATGCGTTCGATGCCGACCATATTGCAGCAATCGACAATACGACCAGGAAACTGATCCGGCAGGGCAAGCGTCCTCATTCCGTAGGGTTCTGGTTTTCATGCGGCCATTCAAGCATCGTTTTCGCCCTCGCAGTGCTGCTCGCGCTGGGGATTCACGCCGTTGCGGCTCCAGTCCTCGATGAGAACTCCCGTCTTCACGCGATAACGGGATTGATAGGAACCGTCGTTTCTGGGGGCTTCCTGTATCTGGTGGCTGCCTTGAATCTAGTTGTGCTTTACGAGATTTGGACACTTTTTCAGCAGGTGAGAGCAGGGGACCACCCTGAGGAAGATCTCGAGCACAAGCTGCGGAAGCGTGGCCTCCTCAGCAGGCTATTAGGTAGAACCATGAGTCTGGTCAGCAAGCCATGGCAGATGTTTCTTGTTGGCGCGCTATTCGGGCTTGGCTTTGATACTGCAACAGAAATCACGTTGCTGATCTTGACGGGTTCAGGTGCCGCCTCCGGCCTCCCATGGTATGCGGTTCTCTGCCTCCCAATTCTCTTCGCCGCCGGTATGTCCCTGATGGATACGATCGATGGGTCGTTCATGAACGCAGCATACAGCTGGGCGCTCGTAAATCCCGCACGGCGCATCTATTACAATTTGGTCGTCACTGGGCTGTCTGTTGCTGCTGCACTGCTGATCGGGACTGTCGAGTTCTTGGGCCTACTTACTGATCGCTTTGATCTACGCGGAGCGTTCTGGGACACCATCTCCGCGGTTGACTTGAATTCAATGGGGTTCGTGATCGCGCTGATGTTCGGCGCGACCTGGATCGTGGCCTTCCTACTCTGGAAAGTGGTTGACTCTGACATTGGCGGGGGTGGGGCGCTTAGGTCCGTTGCCGCGCCTTCCGCCTCGGACGACGCAGTCTAACGACCAAAATTCTCTCGCCTAGCCGGTCAATTGCAAACAAGAATCGAATGGTAAAACGCCGGACCATAGCTGGAAGGTGCCCCACACAGATCGGCCTTGCTGCTGTTCTAATAGCCGATCCAAACTTCGAGGAAATCGCCAGCGTTATCGAGTGGCTCGTCGCCGCGGGGTATAGGGCTTGCACCGTACGAACCATCGCACAGGCGAAGCAAGCGCTCCGAAAACAGCGATTCGATTTTGCGCTCGTTGAATTGCATTTCGGAGACGGCGATCCATTCGCGCTTATAAGGATGATTGCTGAGTTACAGCCTCGTTGCAGGATAGTGGCTTGTAGCCGCTTTTGCACCATCGCCAGCGCCATTGCAGCCGTGAAGGCTGGCGCAGCGGATGCTCTCCCGAAACCTCAGACAGCAGATATTTTGCTGCGTGTACTCCTAGGCATAGGGTTCGAGGCAGCATTCCCCGAACTCGTGTGCTCCCGGGACATTCGTCAAGACCATATAATGGCTGTTTTGGACGTTTGCGGCCAAAACGTCAGCAAGGCCGCCAAACTACTCAAACTAAATCGGCGAACGCTCCAAAGGATGCGCAGGCGATCCCAGCAGGATTAGGGCCTGTTGGCAAAGTGGATTCCCAAATTACTCGGGGCATGATTCAAGACTGGCTTTTAGCAGGCGGTTTTGGCTCGCGGCGATCTGACGGATTTGGAATGGCGGATGATTGAACGGCTGTTGCCTGCCGAGCGGGGGAGGAAATCTCGCCCCTCCCATGACAACCGGCGATATCTCAACGGGATGCTCCATGTTCTTCGGATCGGCTGCCCGCGGCGCGACATGCATGAGCGCTACGGCAAGTGGAATTCCGTCTATGTGCGCTTCCGTCGCTGGGCGGAGCAAGGCGTGTGGGACGCACTTCTTGAAACGCTTGTCGAATTGGGCTGACGGATGACCGGCAGCACATGATCGATAGCACTACAGTTCGCGGCCACTGGGAGGCTTCACGACGAAAATCCACGCCCGCGCAGACGCTTGAAGAACGTCCTCTCGGCTTCATCCTGACAGCTGGCGAAGCGTCGGATTGCAAAGCCGTTCCTGACCTGCTGACTATGCCGATCGGCAAACCGAAACTGTTTTTCGCCGACAAGGGCTATGATAGCGATTTTCTGTGCGAAAACTGCTGATCCATGGGATCAGGCTCGTTGTTCCGCCGAAGACCAACCGGAAAGACCCGCCCGCCTGCGACTTTCGAGCCTATAAAGATCGTAACCGTATCGAGCGCCTGTTCAACAAGCTCAAGCAGTTTCGGCGCGTGGCCACCCGCTATGATAGGACGGCGAGGTCGTTCGCTGCATTCCTCGCTCTTGCTGCCGTTCGCGCTTGGCTGCCATCATTCACCGGGGGGCTGCAAAAGCCATGACGTAACCGGAGCCTTCACAACTCGGACATCTTTGTAGGTCGAGCTAATCTTGCTCAGCACCGTTTCGTCGTCCGTATCGACCTCGTAGAATGTGCTGTCGACCGCCCGGATTACCACCCACGTTTTATCCAATTGTGCGGGTGGCAGGCCGACGAACTCCCCCAGATAACCTGCCGCGTATTCTCAGCCAACGCGGCTAAATCAGAGCCCGAAAGCTGGGCATTGTCTTGCGCCAATCCTTCAAGCTGTATGCCGCCTTCACCTGTAGCCTCAAACTATTCGTGCCCAGGTTTGGATGACTTGACCGTCGAAACGATCCAGTTTGCATCCAACGATTGCGGAGCCAAAAGCCGCAGCAAGTCTCTGAGATCAAGCGCGAGGACCTGGTCTTGGAGATCGTAAATCCTAAGTGTCGCCATGACGTTCCCCCGAAATCAAAGCTCGCATCGGCAGCGGCACTTTGTCAACAGGGCGAAGTTATCAAATTGGCGCAAGCTCTTCTTACCCAGCTGACTATTTAGCTTCACGAATATATTGCTTTTATGGGATATTCTACCATTGTAGATATCGTGCATCGCGGAGGATCTATAGCGTTCCCGCGAGACCCAGCAGAACGGAATCTTCCCAACGGTTGCGAGGCAACCCCTGCCATGTCCTCGTGCAAACCGGCGACTCTTCATGCTGACCACTGCAATCGCTGCTTTAAGCCGTTTAACCCCGCGGAAGAGTAACAGCGCGACCACCTGACTCGCACTTCCCTAGATCCATACGAACGCGATCAAAAGAACAGGCGCGTTATAAACGCGCCTGCTCGTTCATTTCAGCTATCAGTGGGTCTGCTCACCAGAGTTAAGCAGCTTCGCCACGTCCCGAGTGGGATCCCGGGTCAACCATTCTTTTTTGGATGAAGAAGGTCTTCAAGGCCGATACGGCGGAACATCTCCTGGCGAACACGATCAGCCACACCGTTAACGACTTCTGCACCGTCTTGGGAAGGATCGATGTGGACGCGGAACGGACGGGTGCCAAATGGAGCAGAGATCACGCGGGCGATTGCTCTTGCAACTTCGCTCGGATCCGCGTCCGCCGGCTCAAGTTGTGCCAGTCCATGAACAGACGCATCGACGATACCCTTGTAAGGACCGTTGTCGTACTCGGCGGCGACCTCCTGGTCGCTCGGACGACCGGAGTGGGCGAAGTGGTTGGTACCCTTGGTGAATGCACCCGGCACGATGATCGAGGTCTCGATACCCCATCGGGTCAGTTCTGCTGCGTAGCTGACAGCCAAGGAATCCATACCCGCCTTCGCGGCGAAATAGGGGGCTAGGTAAGGCGGCGTGCCACCGCGAGTGCTGCTGCTCGATACCCAGACGACCAAACCGTTGCCCTGCTGACGCATATGCGGCAAGACGGCGCGGTTGACGCGCTGGGTGCTAAGAACGTTGATGTCATACAGCTCGGCGTACTGCTCAGGCGTAAACGCCTCAGCCGGGCCAAGCACCATGTGGCCCGCATTGTGAACGATGACATCAATGCGACCGTGCTTGTTGATGATCGTCCGGACCGCATGGTCCGCGGAGTCGTCTGACTGGACGTCCAGTTCAATCGCATGCAGCTCGACACCATTGTCGCTCGAGTACTTTTCGATCTCGGCGACTTGGTTAGCGTTGCGCCCAGCCGTTTCGCGCATACTGGCATACACGATATCACCGGCCTTGGCTGCTTCGCGGGCAGCCATTGCACCAAAACCACTGGATGCGCCGGTAATGAGAATGACCTTTTTCATGTAAAATCTCCTTCTTAAAGTTATCTGATAACTCAGGCGAAACCGCCGTTTGCACGGACGACCTGACCGTTGACCCATGCGCCATCGGGACCCACGAGGAACGAAACGACGTTGCTGATGTCTTCCGGCTGGCCGAGGCGTTCCAGCGGAGGCATCTTGCTGAGGTGATCGATTTGCTGCTGCGTCTTGCCGTCCAGGAAGAGCGGAGTAGCGACTGGGCCAGGTGCGACAGCATTGACAGTGATGTTCCGGCCGCGCACTTCGTTAGCTAGGACTCGCACCAGGCTTTCGACGCCAGCTTTCGACGCCACGTAAGCGCCGTAGCTCGGGAAATTGGTGGCGACGACGCTTGTGGAGAAGGCCACGATGCTTCCATTCTTTTCGATCGCTTTCGCAGCCTCGCCGAGAATTATGAAGCTGCCGCGCAGATTGATCGCGATGACCTTGTCGAACAGTGCGACATCGCCGGTCTCAATCGTCGAGAGAGGCATAATACCGGCGCAATGTACGACCGACGTGATGTGACCCAGGGTCGACTTGGTCTTCGCAAACATGTCGGCTACAGCGGAAGCTGAAGTGATGTCCGCATCGACAGCAAACGCCTTGCCACCTTTGTCTTCGATTTGCTTGACTACCTCGAGTGCGTGTTTGGGGTTACCAGCATAGTGTGCAGCGACTGCAAAGCCATCTGCGGCCAGACGAAGAGCAACTGCTCCTCCGATTCCGCCGGATGCCCCAGTAACGATCGCGACTTTGCTCGTATTCGACATGACCGATCTCCTTGCTTTTTGGTCCAAGGTGACGCTAGATTCTTTGTGAGAAGGACACACCTGTACTGAGGTGTAAGAGGACGAGACAGATGGATAGTACGCCTCGCGCAGCTCACGCACGCCCGTAGGTGGCGAGCTTTGCAGCAATGTAAGCTGAGAGGCTAGGGCGCAAAAATTAGTGGAGCTGTGCGCCGACGCGAAAGTAACTGTATGGATGTCCAGGCTCTCGGCGATCTTAGCGACCGTCTTGGTCGCACGCTGCGCCAGGAGGCGCGCCAAATCGTCAGAAACCGGTGAAGAGACAAATTCCTCAAGAGCTTGCGCGATTTGCTTGAGAAGAGCACCCATCTCATGTCGTTGTTGATCGGCAGCAAACTGTGCCAGCGACCTCATTGTCTCCGCGATTTCGACAATCCGTTTCTGCTGCGACACAGCAGCGGGTCTTCTTTGATCGACATTTTGGTTGCGAGGGACGCGGGTGCCAGGGAGCGAAGGACGAGAATCGAGGCAACGGCCTTCGACAAGGTCTTCATTGTGCTTTTGCATCAGGAGCAAAATGAGCCGCTGCGTCAGCGGTGTCTCGTGGCGACGCGAGTGTGATCGATTGGGATGCCGCCCGTGTCTTGAGGTTATTGAAGGGTGTCTGCAAATTCTGCGGGGCGGTCGGTACATTCTATTTGCCCCCCTCGACGCTACTGCCGTTAGGAGCAAGCTCGACCATACGAACCAACTCTGCAACTGACCGCACGGCCATTTTTCGCATCACGTTCCCGCGATGTAGTTTTACTGTTATCTCGGTTATCCCGAGCGCATAGGCAATCTGCTTGTTCATCATGCCCTGAACGACAGCGTTCATCACTTCCCGCTCCCTTGCCGTTAGCGAGCGAATTCTGCCTTCCACCAGTTGAACGTTCCGCTGCATGTTCCGCCAAATCTTGTCGCGCTCGATAGCGTTAACCACGGCATCCAAGATCTCCTGATCCTTGAACGGCTTTGGCAGAAAGTCGACCGCGCCGGCCTTCATCGCCCGCACGCTCATGGAGATGTCTCCGAAGCCAGTCATGAAAATGATCGGCATCGTACAACCAAGATTGGAAAGATGAGTTTGAAAATCTAGTCCGCTTATACCTGGCAGCCGAACGTCGAGGACGATGCATCCGGATCGGTCCAAATTCGCCTTGGCCAGGAAATCGGCTGGACTTTCAAATGTGATCGCCTTGAGATTCATCGACCCAAACAGATCAAACAGGGCTTCTCTCATAGAGACATCGTCGTCGACGATATATATGACCGGCGTCTCTTTATCATCTATGGCAGCGGCCATGGGAACCTCTTGTAGCGTAAGTAATGCTCTTGCTTATCATCAGCGTCCTGGTCTCTATTGATGCGCAGCGAGAAGGCGAACAATGGTCATCCCGATGACGAGTCCCGCTATCGCGAAAAGTAACGAAGCTGCCACGTAGAGGACTGCGCCTCCTGTCTGGCCGCGCTCCCACAGGCTAACGGAATCGAGGGAAAACGTGGAGAACGTGGTGAACCCGCCGAGGGTTCCGGTCGTCAGGAAGATTTTGAGGCTGGGTGACAGGCCGGCCCTAAGCGCAAAGCACGCGACTATTGCGCCCATGACGACCGAACCTACGATATTGACGGCGAGGGTGCCAAACGGAAAGTCGGAACTGGTGATGCGGGGCAAGGCGAGGTTTACGAATTGCCTTGGAACGCCGCCAATCCCAGCACCCAAAAATACAAGAAGATAAGCCATTTCTGGTTTCCCACATCCTTCACAGGAAAGTTTGTTTGCTTTGCGCCGGCAAGCATTACCAGCTCGGCCACGCGGTCTTCCCTGACTGCTCGGCCTTCATTCAGCCGCATGCATTTGAGGAGCGTGATCCCGGACGACCGCCGGCAATGTCGAACTCAGACTCCCCTTTAAGGAGTCGAAGCGTTCCGGCGTCTGCGGTTCGATGAAGAGAGCGCGTATGGATGGGAACTGGGAGTGCAAACCGTTCTCCACCTCAACGATGGCTGCCTCCAGTTCCTCGGTTGATAGATGGGCGTCGAACCAGACACTTACGGCGACCAAAAGCTGCTCGGGTGCAAGGTGGACACTGACCATCCCGTTCACCCGCCGGACGCAAGCGCATTTTTCGATTTGATTGATGATGCTGTTTGCGACAACCGGATCTGCAGGTAGGCCAATCAGCAGTGCCTTGCTATCCGCTGCAAGTTTGAAGGCGGCCAGGGCCAAAATCACGGAGATGACGATCGAGGCAATCCCATCGTACCGAGGGTCCCCTGTCAGCTGGGACGCAATGATGCCGGAGGCCGTGCAGGCAAGTCCGACAAGCGCAGCGACGCCGCCAACGACGATCGTCAGCGTCGTCGGATCACGCCGGCGATACATAAAGGCGAACAGAGTTTCTCGACCTCGGCATCCTGCCGCACGACGGATTGAGATCCAGAGAGATATGGCGTCGACAACCGCCGAGAGCGCCAGGACGACATATGTCACCCACTCATTCTCCAACGGGCGTGGAGACGCTACCTGCCGGAAACCGGCAAGGAGAGTTACACCAGCGCCTACGGAAAAGATCAGAACCGCGACGACAAAGTTCCAGAAATATACCTCACGACCATATCCGAGTTGGTGTAGAGGGGAGGCCTTTCTAGATGAAACGATCAGGCCATAGCAGAGAATCACTTCTGTACTCGCATCGATCAGGGAGTGGATGCCTTCGCTCGACATCGCCGCGCTGCCAGAGAAATACGCGGCTACGAACTTTATCGTGGCGATCACGAGATCGCTGATCAGTCCAATGATGACGATCGTCAATCCGGCTTTGGTCTTTGCGGCGAGCTTGAAGCCTAGATCCAGACTGAGCTGGGTCACATTGCTCTCCATTATTGCGAATAGTTGTCACGGTCTCGCTCGTTTCAGTGGACAGCGTTACCTGCCTAATCTCCGATCCGGCAGTAGAAGCCCTCGTGAGGGACACAGAAACCGATCCGAGCCACACCGATAACCGTAACCTCGTCGGAGGTACGCGGTAACCATACCTTGGTGTGGGCGAAGCTGAACCTTTGCCAAGTGGTCGTCGATGAAGCAAAGCCATAAGGTTTCTGTGGCTGCGTTAGACAGTCGTCCATCTATCACGGAGAAAACACATGCAGCGTACATCTGCGACGGCAACCCGAAATTCGCCTTTGGCGACGCCGAGCGGCTTCGAGGCAAACACGACGAAGAATATCGCGGCAGCATTGACGACGCTTCTGGCGGATGTCTTTACTCTCTACCTCAAAACCAAGAACTTCCACTGGCATATGTCAGGCCCACACTTCCGGGACTACCATCTGCTCCTCGACGAGCAGGGCGAGCAGATTTTCGCAATGACTGACGACATTGCAGAACGAGCCCGGAAGGTCGGCGGAACCACACTACGCTCGGTCGGCCATATTTCTCGGCTGCAGCGTCTCTTGGATAACGACGCCGAATTTGTAACCCCCGAAGATATGCTCGCCGAACTTCGCGACGACAATAAGCAGCTCGCAGTAGCGCTTCGTGAGTTGCATGAAATGACTTCCGATCTCGGTGACCATGCGACGACGAGCCTTATCGAAAACTGGATCGATGAGACTGAGCGTCGCCATTGGTTCCTTTTCGAGACGACCCGCCGCCTTTGACACCAGGTTGCGGATCCGGTCGCTCTACAAGTTCGGCTCGCCCTGATTTTTTAGGGCGTAGCCGACCGCTATTCAGTTCGTCCGCCCCATTCAGCCCCGAGGAGCAGTAATGTCCGTTTCCCCTGATGAGAGCGTCAAGAAGCGGTCATTTCAAAAGCTTTGCCACAAGAGGATTGGGCCGGCGTGCATCGACAATTTCCCAGCCAATTTTGTAATAGAAACCCACTGCGTCGGGCGCTGCGTGGGCTTCTAGCCTGACTGCCTCGTGAGCCATGGCTAGTCTCTCGACGGCGGTCATCATGGCTCGGCCGATACCTTGCCGCTGGCGCTCCGCAACGATTGCAACCGTGCGAACCACCCCATTCCCGTTCCCAGTGAGATCAAGACGGACGGCACCGACGCACTCATTGCCATCGACAAAAATCAGCGGAATATGCTCCGGCTTTCTGTCGTCAGGATGGTGATCGTCGTATCCAGACAATCCGCGCAGATCGAACAGCACATGCCGTCGAATCTGATGATACGCCTCCCATTCAGATTGGCTCGATACCTGTACCAGCTTCAAATCAGCAGCCTCTCGCAGAGAACGATTATAGGGGCGGTCCATCGGGGCGCAATGACCGCAATTGGCGCATTTTTGCCATCTCTGTCACAGCGGTATTATTCGAAACTGCAATACGCGCATGGTCAAGGCGCGAGGCAAACAGCGCTATCCAATTGCGACAGCGCAGCCCGAACGAGCAGAAAGCCAAGAGCCCAGGGCAAGGTCGGCGCGAGGGCCGCGAGAGCAAGGCCATGCTGGACGGGATGTGAGTGAAGACCATCGTGTTTACGAGACCGATGCGCTTCGACAACCGCGCGGCCACCGGAAACGAAAACGCCGACAGCACACCGGTCCAGAAGAAGAATACGCCCGCCTGCGAGAGCGACAGTTCGAAGCGCTCGAAGAGCCAAAGAGCGAGAAGCGACTGAACCGCGGAGCCCATTGCACGCTTAGTGTGACGGGCCAAGTATTCTGACCGGTGCAATCAAGATGGCTTGGCCGACCGCACGAACAACATTGGTGTCCATGAATTGGCCTCCGCTGTCGTTATAGCTCAGGTGAATGTTCAAGAAGCAGCTCAGTGCAAAGATCGCCAAGCCGACACATACAATGGCGCGCTGGTCAATGAAGCGTTGGAGAAGCGGTACAAGGGGAATAATGAAGAGTTGAGGAACGCCGGCTGAGGCCAGGACTGCGCCGGTCTGTTCGGCGTTGTATCCTTGGACTTCCGTGAGGTACGCCGGCAACACGTAGATTGAGCCGAACAGTGCAAAACCAACGATTATGTTCGCCAACGTGCCTAGCCCAAAATTCCTCATTGCGAGAAGCCTGAGATGCACTGCGGGCTTCTCGACCACGAGTTCGATTATGGCGAAGATGGTGAGGGAGCCCGCAGCGAGAAGAGATAGATGCAAAATGTAGGTCGAACCAAACCAGTCGTCCTGATTTCCTTCGTCGAGAACCGTCTGGAGTGAGGCGAGTCCTACGGCCATAAACGAAATTCCCCACCAGTCTCCTTCTCTGAGGAGCCCCAGGTCCATCTCACGGCGCTCAAGCGTCGGATAAAGGAGCGCGAACATAATCGCTCCTGGAATTAGATTGATGAAGAAAATGTATTGCCAACCGTAGTTCTCCGTGAGGTAGCCGCCGATGGTTGGCCCAATCGCGGGACCGAAGGTCGCGGTTAATGCGAAGGAGGCGAGCCCGATCGGTTGTTGGCGCAAGGGTATTGTCGTCAAGACTCGAGTAAAGGCCATCGGGATCATGACGCCTCCCGAAAAACCCTGCAGTCCTCGCAAGATGATCATTTCGCTGAGGTTACTCGCGAACGCGCATCCAACCGAGAAGACCAGGAAGAGGCCCAAGTTGCCAAGCAAGAAGCGCCGAAACGAGAAGACGCGACTTAGGTAGTCAGTAAGCGGAATCATTATGATCTCGCCGATCAAGTAGGCCGTGGAGATCCATGTGCCGTTGTCTGACCCCGTGCCGATACCACCCTCGATGTCGGGGAGTGACGCATTGGTGACCTGGATGTCCAGGACCGCGATAAGAGCACCGACCATGCATCCAGCGACCGATAGCCACTGCTGCAGACTCGCGCTGGCCGTCGCATCGACGGCCGAAATTTCAGTATTTTCCATACCGCGCTGCCCCCTCGACTACTGGGTCACGGCAGCGTTGGCATTCCGTCCGACCGTAATCGTTGCCGTCACGGACATGCCCGGCAGGAGCCGCCCTGCAAGCGGATCGGTCTTATCGATGGTAATTTTAACCGGCACACGCTGGACAATCTTTGTGAAGTTGCCCGTTGCGTTGTCGGGAGGAAGCAGGGAGAACTCCTGCCCGCTGGCTGGCGCGACACTGTTTACTGATCCTCGAACCGTGGTTCCCGGAAACGTATCGACGGTGATAGCGACTGATTGCCCTGGCCTGACATCCTCGAGCTGCGTCTCTTTGTAGTTCGCGACCACGTAAGCATCATCCACGGGGACGACTGCCATGAGCTGGGCACCGGGCTCGGCAAACAACCCCACACGAATAGACCTCGCACCGATTACCCCGTCAACCGGCGCGCGGAGGACCGTATAGCCTAGATTTAGCTGCGCCTGAGCGAGGGCGGCCCGGTTGTGCACGAGTGTCGCCTTCGCTTCGTCCAACTGCGCTTTTAGGGTGTCTACCTGCTTCTTCGCCGCCTCCAGCGCAGCTTGGTCTTTGGCAACCGTGGCCTCAGTCGAACCAGCCTGCGACGCGGCTTGCTGAGCTTCTTGGATCGACCCAGAACCGCTCTTCACGAGTGACACAAACCGTTCGTTATTCTGCTGAGCAAAAAGGTTAGAGGCTTGGTCGGTCTTCACGGTCGCTTCAGCCTCAGCGATAATTGCCTGCTGCTCATTAAGTTCAGCCAAGATACTGGCAATATTCGCCTCAGCTTGAGCGACATCGGCCTTGGCCTGATCGAGAGCATCTTGATAGTCTCGGGGATCGATCGTGGCGAGAGTTTCACCTGCCCTTACGCGCTGATTATCATTCACGAGAACCGTCTTAATGTAGCCGGAAACCTGAGGCGCGATAGAAACTATATCAGCTTGCACATATGCATCATCGGTAGACTGCTGGTACTGCCACACCGCCCAATAGAGCCAACCGGTATATGAACCCAGGCCAAGCACAAGGAAACCCAACCCGCCGTAGAGTGCCTTTCTCCACGAAGGCGTGTGCGATATGGGAGATTCGATGGCGCTACTTACGGTGTTTTTTCCACCCGCGGTGGCCGACGCTTGGGGTTCTTTTATGGGACTCATCGCTGCCTCCTGTCTGACTGGGGGATTGATTTTCCAGCCCGCCGGACACCGTCTAGGAGGACTGGGACTTCCGCCCTGAGGACGGATTATTTTCAAACTAAGGATCGCGCTGCCGCGGCGAAATCATACGGACGTTGGCCTTGCCAATACCTTTGTTCAGGTGGCTAGTACCCAGACAACCCCTTCGAGATCAGATTTCTGGATGCCGAAGCCGAGGCTTACGCTTTCACCTTCGGCTAAGTCGAGCCACTCGATGTTGGCCCGCGACAGTCGCCGCGAGCCTCCACAAACCAAAGTCTAGGATGCGGAAGACGTCAGTATGATTTCTCCAAATTGCGCGGGGACATAAGTTTTCCCTGTCACCGCAAACAAGGTGGCAAGCCGGGGAACAGCCCCGAAACCCGAAAAATCGCTGCCCATCAGGTAGCTAAAAGCCCCTTTGGAAGGAAAATCAAATGAACCGCGTTACGAACTTTGCCATGGCCGCCATCATTTCGTCTGTTGCTTTCGCAGGCGTAAGCTATGCAGACAGCCTCGAGATGAACGACGGCCCCCAGATCGAAAAGACCCTGAGCACCTTCAAGAACGAGTTCGATGTTAAGTATCTGAATGACTATCAGAACCAGAAGGATCAGCCGGATGCCCAAGACACGGCGATTCCGCGCTCCGCTGACGGCGTCAAGAACATTCAGGCTTCGATCAAGGAAAACAAGCCGCTCGTTGAAAAGCTTGCAGCCAAGGGCATCAAGGTCGACGACGTTGTTAATGCCCAGCAGGCTGCCGACGGCAGCATCACCTTCTTCATTCGCTGAGATGTCGAATGGCCCGGAGCACGAGCGCCGGGCCATCTCTATCTCCCTGAGGCTTTTACTCCGTCACTTTTCTACGCCAACTAACCGGCGTATCGCCGATAATCTTTTTGAAGGCGCTACTGAAATGCGCTTGGTTCGCGAAACCTAAAATCAGTGCGACTTCGGCTGTCGATAGTGAACCCTCCAGCAGCAGCCGTTGAGACTCCTCAATACGCCGTCGCAATATGTAAGCGTATGGCGGATGGCCCGTGGCCGTTCGAAACTGCGCGGCAAAGTGAACTCGGCTCAATCCAGCGACCGCGCTCAGTTCCGAAAGATGGATAGTCTTCGTGAAGTTCGCCTCAATATACTCTAAGGTGCGCTGGAGACGTCCTTTTGAAAGAGTTGCCGCCGAGAGCTTTTCGACTTTGGTTCCGTCTCCTCCGGTATAGCGATCGATGAGCCATGAAGCGAGGGCCAGGCCGGCACCATCGACGAACGCCGGCCCATACTTTCCGCTATCCGATTCAACACTTAGCAGTGCTCGAGTCAGTGACTGCACAACGGGATCTTCGATGAAGTGTAAATCGAAGAGCATGATATCGGAGGTGGGTGGCTTTCCATGAACTGTTTCGAAGCACTCAGCGAGCAGCGCTTGGGAGAAGTAGATGCGGAAGAGGTCGAAGTTCTCGTGATAAATCGATTGGCGACGCTCCCATACGGGACCTTGCAAAAGCACCTTGTGCTGCCGAACGATGCCGGACGTGACTGGCTTTGACCCAACTGTAAAATCAATCGCCGCCGATCTAACCGAGAAGGTTACGAAATGCGCGTCGTTGACGTCATCTGCCACAAGTTCGAGGGGCTTGGTGATATCCTTCTTAGACCAGCGCGCGAGCGCTATGCCTGACCCGCTATGTTCTTGCTTGGCCTGAGGTTCGGGAGGTTTTTGCCACCGGGTCTCCGACTGAATTACGCGTGATCGCTGACCTCTGTACGATTCACGTGCGGTCGCTGTCTCCTCAGTCATAGTGGTGTTCCGTTACGCTATTTCAGGGCACACTTCGGACTCTCCGAAAGCGGCCCGCAAACCTTGCCATTTGGGAAGGTCTACGTCTTCCCTCAAATTGCTATATTAATTGCCTCAGAGAGCAATTTCGGAGCATTCCTACCGCAGGCTAGGAACCGGCCGCGAAGCGCTCGGCGAACTCTTCAAGACCAACTTCGGCTTCAACGCCGTCACCCCACATAACCAGATACATACCAACCGCCAACGCGAGAACTGCTATGAACAGCAAGTAATACGCATGGGCCATCGAACTGAACGGAAGGAGCGACGCGATGGCAAGTGGCGTGAGGCCACCGAAGACTGCATAAGCGACGTTGTAGGAGAAGGATACGCCAGTGAAACGCACCTGCGCGGGGAATGCCCGGACCATGACGTATGGGACGCCCGCAATTATGCCTACGGACATCCCCATAATCGCGTAAAGAAAAAAAAGGGCCGCCAATGAAGTACCTGCGTAAGTGTAAAAGGTAAAGGTGCCTGTCGCGAACAGCACGCTTCCCCCAATGAAAAACCGTCCTGACCCCACGCGGTCAACAATTGCACCGCCGGCGACAGCGCCAATGATTACAAATAGCGTTCCGAAGGTCGTTGCACTGAGAGACTGCTGAGCAGTGTAGCCATACACCTTCTGCAACAGAGTAGGCGTCATAAGCGTCGTCACAATGATACCGGCGGTGACAACCCACGTGAGGAGGATGGATATCACGATTGACTTCAGGTGGTCGCGCAGTACTGACTTCAATGGAAGCTCGGCAGCTAGAGAACGCTTCTGCTTTAGCTCGGCGAAGACCGGTGTCTCCTGGAGCCAGCGGCGAAGGAGAACAGCTAGCAGCCCAAATATTCCGCCAAGGAAAAAAGGAAGACGCCAAGCGTATCGCACGATCTCATCGGCAGAGAAGAAAGTATTGGTGATAGTGGCAACAAGCGAACCAAGCAGGATTCCGAGAGTAAGCCCTGCGGCGATCAAGCCACACGCGAACCCCACATGGCGCGAGGGAACGTGCTCGCTAACGAAAGTCCATGCTCCTGGAACTTCCCCACCAATGGCCGCTCCTTGGAGTATACGAAGAACAATGAGCAGAACGGGAGCGACCATGCCAATGGAGCCGTAGGTTGGCAAGGCGGCCATTCCAAGCGTCGATAGAGCCATCAGCATGATCGAGAATGCGAAGGCACTCTTCCGTCCGAACAGGTCACCGAAATGCGCCAATGCAATGCCACCAATAGGTCGCACGAGGTAGCCAGCGGCAAAGATTCCGAACGTTTGAATGGCAACCAGCCATTCCGGGATATCCGGCGGGAAGAAAACCTTGCCGAATACCGCAGTGAAGAAGACAAAAATGATGAAATCATAAAACTCGAGTGCACCACCCAGGGAGGACAGGCCAAGTGTCTTGAGGTCCTGCAACGTGAGGGGACGCACTGCGGGTGATACGTTGTTAAGCTGCATAGTGTTCCCCTCAAGAAATAAACGCTCCGCGGGATTTTATGCAGATGGCGCGCCGTATTTCAAGAGATGCTAGCACGCCTGGATGCTTGTTTACTTGCTATGTGCTTGAGGCGTCCCACCTCCGAAAGCCCTAGCCCAATGTATAGTGTCTAGTATGGTGCGATCCTCGTACAGTTCGCACAAATTGAACAAACGGGGACGATGATGACATCCTTTGATTTCATTCATACGAGCAAGCATCGCGCTTCGACGAAACGGCACGCTGTGATTATTGCCGATCCCGACGTTGAGCCGAACTCACCACTCGTTGAGCGCTTGGTCGCGAATGGACTTTATGTGTGCCTAGCAGATACGGCTGACGCGGTGCGGAGGCATTTGCGCGAAAGAACAATTTCCTATGCTGTCGTGGAACTCGTGTTCGACGACGGTTGCGGTATTGAAATTGTCGAGAGCATTGCGAAGAGCTATCCGCGGTGCCGCACGCTCGTTCACAGCCGATTTTGCAATCTCTCCAATGTTGTTGCGGCTATCAAGTCGGGAGCCAGTGATGTTCTTCCAAAGCCGGTCGACTTAGACCTTCTAATCGACGTTCTCTTGAACAAGGAGACCAGCCAACCTAACCTCGTTCCGTCATTTGCTACTCCCGATAGCCTCAGACACGAACACATCAGGGATGTTTACATGTCCTGTGGTGCGAAAGTGGCGCGCGCTGCGCGCCAGTTGTCGATGCATCGGAGGACGCTGCAACGGCTTCTCAAGCGCTCACCCTTGCTGTGACGTTGATATGTCGTCCTCGCGTCCGATTTCGTCTCTCACCAGCCGCCTTTCGTATAAGGACGGGCGGTTGTTTTCAGGCACGCGCGCCGTCCCGGAGGAAGTTCCAATCGCAATTTCCTACGCTGGATCTGCGGGTTTCGGTAATTCGCGGACAGGGATTCCATTAAATCCCGGACAGCGATTTCACTAAATCCGGGACAGCATTTCCGCTAATTCCCGGACAGCGATTCCGGTAAATCCCGGACAGTCTTTCGGCGATAAAGAGATCGACTTTCGCACGCGCCGTCTTGCCATTCTGGACCCCGATTTGAAAGGGGTGCGGTGAATGGCGAGACGGAAGCAGGCGAGGCTTACGAGTGTGAAGGACATTCGATCGATATTGAGACTGACGCACGAACAGGGCCTTTCCGTTCGTGCGATATCGGAACGGCTGAAGATCAGCAAAACGACCATTTCAACCTACCTACTGCGGGCGCGTGAGGCCGGGCTGACGGGCTGGCCGTTGCCGCCTGGGCTTGACGAGGACGCTGTTTTGCAGCGCCGCCTGTTCCATCGTCGCGGCCGCCCGCCCCAGGACATGCACGAGCCCGACTGGGGCAAGATCGCCAGCGAACTGAAGCGAAAGGGCGTGACGCTGACGCTGTTGTGGCAGGAATATCGCGGACGGCACCCCAACGGTTATGGATATACATGGTTCTGTGAGCGTTTCGCCGCTTTCGAACAGCGCGCCAGCGCCACCTTCCGCAATCGCCACATTGCCGGCGCGGCGATGCAGACCGACTACGCCGGCCACACCGTCCCGGTGATCGATCCGGCGACGGGCGAGATCCGGCTGGCGCAGATCTTCGTCGCCGTTCTGCCCGCCTCCTTGTACACCTTCGCCTATGCAAGCTTCACTCAACGGCTGCCGGACTGGATCGAGGGTCAGCAACGGGCACTGAGCTTCTTCGGTGGCGTGACGAAAGCGATCGTCTGCGACAACCTCAAGGCCGGCGTTGCCAAGCCCTTGTGGTTTGAGCCGACCATCAACGCCACTTTTGCAGCGTTCGCCGAGCATTACGACACGACGATCCTGCCGACCCGTCCAAAACGGCCAAAGGACAAGGCAAAGGTCGAAGGCAGCGTTCTCATCGTTGAGCGCTGGATCCTGGCGCGGCTGAGAAACGACCGCTTCTTCAGCCTCGTCGATCTCAACGTGCGGATCAGCCAGCTTCTCAACGATCTCAACAACCGGCCGATGCGACGGGTTGGCAAATCCCGACGTCAGCTCTTCGAGGAAATCGAGGAAGACGCGCTCGCACCCTTGCCGGCAACTCCATTCGAATATTCCGAATGGAAATCGGCAAAGGTTCATCCCGACTATCATGTCGAGGTCGACAAGTGCTTCTATTCCGTTCCCCATCGTCTGATCGGCCGCCAGGTCGATGTCCGGCTCACAAGCCGGATCGTCGAGATATTCCACGATCACCAACGTGTCGCCAGCCACCGCCGGACGTCGCAGCGAGCTGGTCATGTCACCGTCAACGAGCACATGCCCAAAACGCATCAGCATTATGCCAACACCACACCGGCAAGCCTTGTGAAGCAGGCCGCAAAGATTGGTCGCAGCACGGCGATCCTGATCGAGCGGCTGATGCGCGACAGGCCCCATCCCCAGCAGGGATACCGCGCCGCTCAAGGCGTTCTATCGCTCGCGCGCCGGTTCGGGCCTGAGCGTCTTGAGGCGGCGTGCGATCGGGCACTGACGATCAATGCGCTCAGCTATTCCTCCGTCAGCACCATCCTCAAATCCGGCCTCGATCAGGCTCCGCCCGTCGCCGAGCCGGTCAAGCCGCCCCAGCGCACGGCAACATCCGCGGCAGCTCCTATTACCAGTGAAGAAAGGAAGACACTCACATGCTCACACATCCAACCCTCGACCAGATGCACGCACTCGGTCTATCCGGCATGGCGGCAGCTTATCGCGAACTGGCCAATCAGCCCGAGGGCAGCGATCTCAACCGCGATGAATGGCTGGGCCTGATGCTCGACCGGGAGATGGCCGTGCGCGGCGACAAGCGCCTGACCAGCCGGCTTGCAATCGCCAAACTGCGCTTCCCCGACGCTTGCATCGAGAACATCGACTTCGCCGCCCATCGCGGCCTTGACCGCCGACAGCTTCTCACCCTGGCCCAAGGCGAATGGCTCAAAGCCCATGAGCACTTGATCCTGACCGGACAAACGGGAACGGGCAAAACCTGGCTTGCCTGCGCCATCGGACGGCGGGCGGCCCGCCTCGATTATTCCGTTCTCTATGTCCGGATGCCCCGTCTCTTCGAGGATTTGGCGCTGGCGCGCCTCGACGGTCGGTTCCCTCGATTGGTCGACAAGCTCGCGCGTGTTCAATTGCTCATCCTCGATGACTGGGGAACCCATGCGCTCAGCGATCAGCAGCGGCTCGATCTCCTGGAAATCTTCGAAGAGCGCTACCGCCGGAAATCCACTCTGATCACCGCCCAACTCCCCGTGGCGCAGTGGCACGAGATGATCGGGGAGCCGACGATCGCTGACGCCATCCTCGACCGCATCGTCCATAACGCCCATCGAATTGCACTCGAAGGAGACAGCATGAGGAAGCAAAAACCACGACCGCTCTTGACCGAAGCGCGAAACGCCGAAATCAATAACCCATGACATCAACCAGGCGAACGAAAGTCGATCCCCCGAGACTGTCCGCGATTTAGTGAAACGACTGTCCGGGATTTACCGGAATCGATGTCCCGTTAATCCGAAATCCGCACTGGATCCTCACACGCTGTGATGATGGCGACCCCGGACAACCTTGAGGATTTTGCTATCGGTTTCAGTCTTACCGAAGGAATTATCGGTAGTGTAAACGAGATTTCCTCGATCGACATCGTCGATACAGAAGTGGGGATCAACATCCAGATATTCCTCACCGACGACGCCACCGAGACGCATATTGCGCGGCGGCGTAGCATATTGGGGCCGGCTGGCTGTGGTCTCTGTGGCATTGAGTCTATCGAGCAAGCCATGCGAGCCGTTCCTCGGATACTAGACTCCAGCTTTGCAATAACAGGCCATGACCTCGCTCGCGCCGTATATCTACTTGCAATCTCGCAGCCGCTCCACGCCGAGACCCGGGCAGTCCATGGCGCGGGCTTCTATACGCCAGCTGAGGGGTTGATCACGGTTCGTGAGGATGTTGGGCGACATAACGCACTCGACAAACTCTGCGGTGCCATGACGCGCACTGGCACCGACCCGAAACGCGGCGCGGTCGTGGTGACGAGCCGAATATCGGTAGAGATGGTCCAGAAGACAGCCATTCTCGGCTGACCGCTCCTAGTTGCGATTTCAGCGCCAACCGCGATGGCTATTCGCGTTGCTCAGGAGGCCGGAATTACCTTGGTAGGCCTTGCTGGAGGCGACGATTATGAAATCTTCACGGGCAAGGACCGCATCTTGCTTTCTGCTCCTACCGGGGAGCTTCGCCATTTCGGCTAGCAGAGCGCGGGTGCATCTTGTCTCGAGCCAGTTGGCGGGGCTCGCATTGCGTTGGCTGCCGTGGGAACTGCTGTCGGTGTGCGGCCAGTAAAATAGGCTTCCGGAAGGTGTGAATGGGCGGAGATGCTTGTCTAGGTGCGTGACGTATGGCTCGTCATTAGTTTTCAGCAAACGAGTTATCTATCGACTGCCTAAGCGCTTCCAGCCGCCTGCCGAAACGCATGACATCCTCCACATCATCTCGCCTAAACTCGCAACGCAAGCTGTGCGACCGCCTGGACAGACGACTCACTAAGCACAAGCTCAATAGCAGTAATCCGTTTCCCTTCGACCGGTGAGGCTTAGTGAACGAGAACATTGCCTGCCTCCTTAGGCCGGTTTTGAATAAGCAACACATTTCTGGCCAGCCACGGTGAACCTTGCCGTAGTCTCGCTCCGATCAGCGCGCCAGCGCTGACTCCAGACAGCCGATCAGCCTTTCGATATCGACGGGCTTACCAAGAAACGCAAACGCGCCTCCGCTGAGTGCGGAGTTGCGAGTCCTGTCGTCCTTGTATGAAGTGACGAAAATCATCGGCGGGCGTTCCGCCCGTTTGTTTAGCTCTGCCTGCAGTTCGATCCCGCTAAGGCCGGGCATCTTCACATCGACGAGCATGCAATCGATTGTGGAGCGCGGCTCGAAGGCGAGAAATTCTTCCGCCGACGCGAACAACCGAGACTCGTAGCCGCAAGACTTAACGAGATCATCCATGGCTTCACGGATGGCCTGGTCGTCGTCAACCACGGCTATGGTAGGAACTGGGGGCAAGAAACCGACCTTTTCTTATTTGTTTGTCGCTGCCAATATGCGCGTCTGCCGGGTCAAAAGATACCATACTAAGATACAGGTGGCCGCACGCCTTCGCTGAGAATTTCGGTCTTCCTCACTAGCTCGGCTACCGATCGAACATCCATTTTCCGCATTACGTTGCCACGGTGCAGTTTCACAGTGACCTCGCTGATGCCGAGTTCAAAGGCAATCTGCTTGTTCATCAGTCCCTTCACGACTGCCTCCATCACTTCGCGCTCGCGGGGTGTCAGGCTTCCCGCCAGTGACGCGATTGCCTCAGCTTGAGCGCTCTGCCGACGGCGCGCAAAATCGCGCTCCATCGCGGTTGAAACGGCGTCTAGAATGTCCTGATCTTTGAAAGGCTTGGTAAGGAAATCAACGGCTCCGGCCTTCATAGCCCGAACACTCATAGGAATATCCCCAAAGCCGGTCATGAAGACGATCGGCATTTTGCTACCTATCCGCTCCAACTGCGCCTGGAAATCCAGACCGCTGACGCCGGGCAGGCGGACGTCAAGAAGAATGCAGCCCGGACGATCAAGGTCCGCCGTTTCCAAGAAGGCAGTGGCGCTTTCGAATGCTTCAGCGCTAAACTTCATCGAACGAAACAGGTCCGTCAGTGCTTCACGTATGGAGAGATCATCATCAACGATGAACACCACAGGCGCAGGCGGCTCTTTTTGCAGCTTACGCACGTCAGGCATTGTCCATCTCCGGCTTAATTAGCAGGGTCATCTCAAATATCGCGCCGCCTTCTGGGTGGTTGAAGGCATCAAGCCTGCCGCCCCTAGCCTCTAGTGTCGTACGACAAATAGACAGGCCCATCCCCATTCCCGTGACCTTCGTTGTGTAGAACGGGGCAAAGAGCCTATCTTTAAAACCCTCGGCAATTCCGGGGCCAGTGTCACTAACCGCGATACTAATGTGCTCAATATCCGGTCGCGACGTCGCTATGCTAACGACCCTCGTGGAGCTGTCAGCCTCATCCATGGCCTGAATCGCGTTGCTGAGCAGATTGATCAAAACCTGCTGGAGTTCGATCTTCACGGCCGAGACCGGAGGCACATGAGTCATTTTCCCGACCTGCACCGTGGTGCCACTCCGCTGAAGTTCGTGCTCCATAAGAGCCAAGGTCTCATTGACCAGTCTCTCCAGGTTGATGTTTTCAACCTTCTTCGTCGATGGAGACAGCAGGTCGCGGGTGTTTTGGATGATCTCGCTCGCGCGCTGGCTGTCTCTGATCATTCGTTCGGCAGACCGACGCACCGCCCCGAGATCTGGAGGATCGCGATCAAGCCACCTCAGGAGCGTTTGCGAATTCACGACAATCGCTCCCAGCGGCTGGTTGAGTTCATGGGCAAGCGACGCCGACATCGCCCCAACCGTTGCAGCTTTTGATGCCTTAGTCAGCTCTGCCTGTGCTTGGGCCAGCGCCTGTTGCGCCATCTCACGCTGCGTTATGTCCACCATGCTGGCGACAACACGATTGAACGCAGAAGCATCCTCCGGAAACGCGATACTGAGGAGCACAAGCTTGTCCTCGCCATTGTCCGCCCGCACCTCAACCTTGCCCTCAAAAACCCTCACGCCATCCATGATTGCCTGTAGCACGTCAAGAAACCTGTCATGGCCCGTGATAATGGACCGACGCAAGGTACCATGCGCCGAAGACTCGGGCCCAAGCAACTCTCTCGCTGCTTCGTTGGCAGCGACAACACCGATAAGTCCGATGCAATGATCCACGAAGGTCGGGTTGGCACGCGCATGCGCCTTTACGTCGGTCACACCCTGCGCCCTTATATCCATCAAGTGGCTGCGCAGCTTAGAATAGTCTCGCTCCCAGAGTGCAACGCGCGTGCGATCGAAAATGGAGCGGTATCTTGCCTCGCTTTCCTTCAATGAGGAATTGCTCGAGAGCAGGGCGAGACGCGAGGACTCCGTTTTGACGAGTAGCAGCGTGGTAACGAACAGCGCCGAGAGAGCTACGATCAATCGGACAAAAGATTGGAGATCAGCATCGTCTCCATGCGTCATCGCATAGGAAAGGAACGTGAGACCGGCACATGCGGCGGTGATGACAAAGAGGCCAACGCGTGTTGTCGCCTGCGCGGCAAGCAACATCGTCACGACGTAGAGAACCGCAATAGCACCCTCGATGTCCGTATATGTATCCACGTAAAAGACCGCGCCGGCAAGCGCGATGGCAGCCAGGCCAAAGACCACGTTGTGGCCGTCATCTGCACCGCGGGCGCGGAGTAAAGTTGACCCTATAGACATTGTTCCCCCAGGCTATTTGTAGCGAGCATATCCTGTTTCCCGGGCAACCTAACCTATACATAAGTGTGGTTTACGGACCGGACGCGCCCATGTCGTCAGGTCGTCTTTCCTAAGTTCGCCCCCACAGGTGCCGGCGTTGAGTGATTAAAAGCTGGGTGAAATGGCCCGATAGGCATAGCTCTCATAAGAGCAACTATCACCAGACCAGCTATAGCGAACCAGAACGACAGAACGAAGAGGTCCGCATACGCAAGCACGTAGGACTGTCCTCGGACATGGGCAGCGACAGTAGCAAGGGCCTCCGCATTGGCGCGTCGCGAGGCCCCAAATAGCGTTTCCAGCCGATGGACGGCCTCGTGGAGACCGCCGGACGAATCCGCGACAGAGCCGCCGAGGATGTTAGAATGGAATTGCTCACGTTGTCGCAACCACGTATTTAATAGGCTGCCCGCAAGTTCGACGCTCCCTAGTCGAACAACTTGGATATAGGCCGACGCAGCCGTAGCACGCTTCGGATCTGTGTTTGCCAACAAATAGACCACAATCGAAAAGAATGTGAACGACTGCCCGGCCGTGTACAACATGACGATTGGGAGGAAGTTCCAGGGCGACCATTCGACTGTCACTCTTGAACCAAGGAGTGCCCCAACAGCCATCCCAACAAAGCCGATGAGCGTGCAAATTCGCGAATCGATATGCCGTAGAAAATAGATAGCCAACGCGATGAACGCAAAAACAGGGATAACTCCCCCGATAACGTAAAGTTGGGAAATCGCGATGGGTCGGAGCCCTATAACGGTTCCCAGGAAGGATGGCACGATGATCGCGCCCGCCGAATTGGAAAACGTAAACGCGATGATGATGGCGTAGCCCATCCCAATATTACGCGAAAGAATGACACTTGCGTGTGCCCAGGGGAGTTTCACTACGCTCTCGTTGACTACGAATCCAATGGCAAGGACCGCTCCGCCCAAGATGAGCGATGTCACAATGCCCGAGTTGAACCAGTCAAGCCGGTTTCCCTGATCGAGGGCGACATAAATCATTGTCATCGAGCAGCCGAGCAGAAGCATTCCACCCCAATCCGCATTCTCGAGCAGGTTCGCGTTTATCTCTTCCTTTGGAGCGGCGATAATCAGCAGAAGGGCGATTATTGGTGCGACGAGCACATCCTGCCAATAAAGCCATTGCCAACCCAAATAGTCCCCATAGACGCCCACGAGAACAAAGCCGAGGTTTTGGGAGAGCGGAACGCGAAGAGCGTAGATCGCAATCCCGATCAACCAGTACTTCATTTCGAGGTTCCGAAAGATAACCATGATTGTTGCCGGTATGAACACTCCAAGCAGAAGCGCTCTGAAGGCATGGAAGACAAAAAGTGTTGTCCCATCGTGGAGTAGCGGGATCGCAAACGAGATACCTGCATAGACAAGGCTCGATGGAATCATTATCCGCCGGATCCCGAAAACCGTGCAGAGCCATGCTACTGCCGAAGAAATGAGAATCTGCGGCGCGTTAGCGACGGTGCTCAGCCAGGAGGCCTCGTCGACACCCAACGAATACACGCCCCTCAGGTCCGGCAGACCCACGGCGAATACTCTGGTGTCGAATCCCACCACGAAGGAGGCCAGCAGCAGCGCCGCGACAATGAGCCGAGGATTGCTTGTGGCGGTGCCGCTCGTCACCGGTCCGAAGGCGGTTGGTAAGGTGCTCATGGCGTTCCGTTAGCGGAAGTATCGACATTGACGACCGCCGACATCCCAGGTCTCAACTGATCGATTAGCGGCTGTCCCGGATCGAAATCGATCCTCACAGGAATACGCTGAACTACTTTTGTGTAATTGCCGGTCGCATTATCGGGGGGAAGCAGGGCGAATATGGAACCGCTCGCAGGCGATAGGCGAGCGACTTTCCCCTCGAGCGTGCGGCCGGGAAACGTGTCAATTTTGATCTTGGCCGTGCGGCCTGGGGTCATGCGGGCGAGCTGAGTTTCCTTGAAGTTTGCAGTGACATACACGCGCGGAAGCGGAACCTCCGAATTTATAGCCGTACCGGCTGCGACGAAATCGCCTTGATGAACCAAGTTACGACCAAGAACTCCGTCAAATGGCGCATAGACCCTCGTGTAGCCCTCATGGATTTGCGCGGTGTCTAGGCTTGCTTGCGCGGCCGAGACTTGCGCCCGCAACAGCGGGGCCTGTCCCTCTAGCACCTTGAGCTGCGCCTTCTGCTGCGCTATCGCGGCAGCGGCGGATTTGACTGACGCTTGAGCTTGGAGATAGGCCAACTGCGCCTGTTGGAGATGCTGCTGCGATGTAGCGTCGCCTAGGCTTGTCTGCCTTTGAAATTCAAGGTCCGTCTGCGTTTGCTGCGCAAGCGCTGACGCGTTTTGGGCTTCGGCCGCCTCCACCGCTGCCCTCTGCAAATCGATTTGATTAGCGAGATTCGCGAGTGAAGCGTTTGCCGACGCGACATTTGCCTTTGCCAAGTCTACGTCGGCATCATATTCCCGCGAATCAATCTGAGCGACCAACTGACCCTTTGCTACTCGCTGGTAGTCGCCGAACGGCGTACTGAGCACCGTGCCAGAAATTTGTGAGCTGAGTGTTGAGACATCGGCATTGACGACGGCGTCGTCTGTAGATTGGTGAGAAGCGCCAGCGACCCAATGGTTCCAGTCCGCGACGACCATAGTCACGCCGCCGCCAACCGCCACGACTGCAAGAACGGGAATGGCGACTCGACGGATTGTTGATACCAATCCATTCGGAGGCTGCGGGTCCGACCGCGGCGAGTCGCTGGCAGGTGCACGACTGGTCGGCAGCGGTGGACTTAGATTCGCGATGCCAAGCTGATCAGCCATAACGGTGCTCACTTCTGATTGAGGTTCGCGAAAATCTTTGCTCGGGCAGGGGCGGGTGTCGGGACGAATGAAACGTGCCCGCTGCTTTGGGATTGCGCCCAGTAGCCCAGTGCCACAAAGACCGCACCGCCTAACAGATTGCCAAATGTGACCCACACCAAATTGCGGATCGCACCAGCAAGAGTGACACTAGCAGGATGACCGCCAATCAACGCCATGGAGAACGTAAACATGTTGGCAACAGAATGCTCAAATCCAGCCGCAACAAATATCGTGATGGGCCAGAAGATTAGCATGATCTTGGCGGCTGCATTGTCTGTTCGACCACCCATCCAGATAGCCAAACAGACGAGCCAATTGCACAAAATGCCTCTGGCGAAGAGTTCAAGCGAACTAGCGGACATCTTTGCCGAAACGGCCGCAAAGAAGGCCTGATTCCCATCACCAAGAAGGACGCCACCACCCGCCATATGAAAGAGCGCCGCAAGGATTACGGCACCTACTAGGTTGCCGATCCAAGTACTGCACCAAACCAGTGGTACGTCCCAAATGCGGCCCTGTCCCTTCAAAACGGCAAGCGGCATGCACATTGCAGTTCCCGTAAATAACTCGGAGCCAGCAAACACGACGATCGTTAACGCCGAGGAAAACACCACGCCCATAACAAGATGTGCCCAAGCCGGATCGGCGTGCGCGCCGGCTGTGAACATTATGATATCGCCAAATCCGATATAGGCACCGGCCATTGCCGCGCCAATCAGAAACGCGAGGAACTGCCCTCGGACACTGCGCGCTTTATGTCCGCCGGCTTCGGCGAAGCTTGTGATGGAATCCTGGTACATGCCGCGATCCCCGCATCTTGCCCGACCGGACCCGGGCAGTTCGATTTCTATGGAGAAAGGCTAGCCGCACTCCGACCGGCGTTGAACCATACCTTGGTCTAGGTCCGTAAGCGGATGGTGTAGATCTGACTTCAAGCCAAGTACGAGTGCCGTTGCGATCGAGATCGAAACCATCCCGCGGTACGGGGGATCGCGTCTGCGAGATCTTTAAACCCGAAGGCTCAGCCGTTGCTAGGAGCTATTGTGACCGGCACCCCTTTATAGGATGGAGTTCCAGAAAGATGGTCAAAGTGACGTAACGACATAACCGCGTTCAACTCCGGGTAATAGCCGGCGGCCGAACCCTTGGGGATGTTGTACTCAACGGCCGTGAAGCCGCGCACCAAGTGCGCTGCCTCGCCAGCTCCGATGAGTCCACGTATGTCGATCCGGTCGCCATCCATGAGACCAAGGCGTGCGAGATCGTCCTTGTTCATGAAGACCACGTCCCGGCGGCCGAAGACGCCACGATAGCGATCATCAAGGCCGTAAACCGTAGTATTGTACTGGTCGTGGCTACGGATGGTTGTTAGGACAAGGGCGTCTGGGTTCTTGAGCAAAGGGTCTTCGTCCAGACCGGTGGCAACAAGGAAGTTCGCCCTTCCGTTTTCCGTGTTCCATCGACGAAATGATGCAGCCACATCGAGGCGGAAACCGCCTGGCACCCGTACACGTCGATTGAAATCGTGAAAGTCCGGGAAGACCACTTCGATCTTGTCTCTGATCCGGTCGTAGTCAGCTATCAGGCCGTCCCAATCGATGCCATAGCGATCACCAAGCGTGGCTTTGGCTATGTTGGCAATAATGGCTGGTTCTGACTTCAACGTATCGCTTGGCGGCTTGAGGAACCCTCTAGAGGCGTGCACCATCGACATCGAATCTTCGACGGTCACGGCCTGCGGGCCAGAAGCCTGAACGTCGAGATCGGTGCGACCAAGACAGGGAAGGACCAAGGAGGTCTTTGCGGTCAGGAGATGTGATCGGTTCAATTTGGTGGCAATGTGAACCGCGAGATCCAATTTCCGCATGCCGGCCCATGTCGCCTCAGGGTCTGACATCGCGACGGCGAAGTTACCCCCAAGGCAAACGAGCGCTTTGGACTCACCTGCGATGATAGACTCTACCGTCTCGATAGCGTTGTGCCCCTTATCCCCCGTTGGTCGGAAGCCAAAGGCTCGCTCGATACCGTCGAGCAACGACTTGTTTGGGATTTCTGTGATCCCGACCGTGCGGTCACCCTGAACATTCGAGTGACCACGAATAGGAGCAATGCCAGCACCTTGTCGCCCAATGTTCCCACGGAGCATCAGCAGATTGGCGATTTGTTGTACGTTTCCCGTACCGTTGGCATGTTGTGTAATACCCATCCCGTAGCAGACGATTACGTTTTTCGCATTTACGTATACATCGGCTGCACTCTCGATAGCATCCTTTGCGAGACCGCTAACCGAAACGATCTGGTCCCAACTGGTGGCCTCGATGTCGGCAAGGACCGCTTCTAAACCGATCGTGTGCTCAGCAATGAAGGCACGATCAAGGACGCCGGAACCGCCTGCGGCAATTTCGACCGCATCACGCTCGAACACCGCCTTCATCATACCCTTGAGCACTGCAAGGTCGCCTCCCGTGCGTAGCTGGTGGTAGGCAGAGGCAATCGGCGTCGAGGACATCGTCACCATTTCGACAGGGTCTTGCGGCGCTGCGAAGCGCTCCAGCGCCCGCTCCTTCAACGGGTTGAACACCACGATCGGCACGCCGCGGCGCGACGCATTATGTAGCGTGGTCATCATTCGGGGATGGTTAGTGCCTGGATTGTGACCGAAGCTAAATATCGCGTCAGCATAGTCAAAATCCTCCAGCGTCACAGTTCCTTTGCCCACACCGATCGACAGCGGAAGCCCGACACTGGTCGCCTCATGGCACATGTTGGAACAGTCGGGAAAATTGTTGGTGCCATAGGCCCGGACGAAGAGCTGGTAGAGAAATGCGGCCTCGTTCGACGCGCGACCGGACGTGTAGAACTCAGCGCTATTTGGATCATCAAGCTTATTCAATTCAGCCGCGATCAGAGTGAAGGCTTCCTCCCACCCAATTGGCTCATAACGATCGGTTTCGCTGTTGTAGTGAAGCGGTGTTGTCAACCGCCCGGCGTCTTCAAGTTCGTGGTCCGACCAGTTCCAAAGTTCCGACACCGTGTTGCTTGCAAACAACTCTGGCCCTGATCGCTTGGCTGTAGACTCCCAGGTTATCGCTTTTGCGCCGTTTTCGCAGAATTCGAATGACGATGTGTGCTTTGGATCTGGCCAGGCGCAACCAGGGCAGTCGAAACCGTCCGGCTGGTTCGCCTTGAGGAGCGTCATAGTCCCCTGGGCAACGACCCGCTGGTGCGCAAGGGTCTTGGCAACTGCTTTGAGAGCACCCCAACCTCCGGCAGGCTGATCGTATTGTTCGATACCTTCGGGACGCTGATCCTTCACGTCGAAACTCCTTCTATCCTGCCGGGTGGCCCAAGGGCCGAAGATGAGTGGCACATCCATCGTCAATTCTACCAACGGCAGAGGGCATCGCACACTATACTCAGGCATAGGGTACCTATTTGACACACAGCCAGCCGGCTCCACGAGGCTATTTCACACTTGCGCATGTAGTGCGGTGACCGGTCCGAGGCAGTTGGCTTTGAGCTGCGGGCACTAATTCTCGTCATCGGAATTTAGCCCGCTCGCAAAAAAAGGCCGTCTCCGGCGGATGGAGACGGCCTTAGCGGATCTTGGGAGGATCCATGGCCTCGGCGGAGGGGGAGGGACGCCGAGGCCGGTAGCAGGGAGCTGCTACCCGCCTCATTGAGGGGTTGAGGCGATGGGTTAAAGGTAGGCCGATCCAGCAGCCGGCATAACTAAACTTAGGTATTGGAGCGACTAGACCCCTGCAGAGTAGCCGAACTAATTCTCTGACAAATGGAGCGTTATGGAGCAGTTGCCACAAGAATCCGATGAGAGCTGACGCTATCTCCTGAGGGGGGCTCTGGGAGTGTTGCGTATGGTGGATGTCGTCTTGCATCAACCATAAGTAAATTATCCCCATGGCGTGTGATGCTAACCAGTGTAGCGTGACGGGAGCGGCCCGCCGGACTTATGCGAGCAAGGCTGGTATGTCGCTTCCGGCCCCGAGGTGCTCAGAATGATACACCGTCGAGAAGCCTTCTTCATTGCCGTCATCATCGTGGCTCTGCTGCCAACGCAGGCAATGTCCGCCAGTATCTTATCTGGCAACTCATCGCCGCTATGTCTCGTTCCGGTCAAGAACGGCGAGCCAACTAAAGCCGACGTCTACCAGTCGTTTCGGCTAACATCGAAGGTCGTCGTCGTGCGCGGCTTGGATCGCCCGATTATTTTCCCACTAAACCGCGGTGGTGTCTGGACGATCAACACCACTGGGGCGTACGTCCCGTTCGGAGGCAATTTCCCCGACCATTATCAAGACCAGTATGCCACCGACACGTCGACGGGAGACGTAATTGGCGTGAGCTGGAAACTCGGAGTTTTCAGGCTTCGACCAGGTGAGACACAGTTCGAACGCGTATTCGCGGCCGACGGAAAGCCGTTCATCCATCCTTTTTCTGTGGCGTACGTGGCGCGTTTAGGAGGCACAGTCATCTCGGATAACTCGGGCCTTTATCTGCTCCGGCCCTCTGGGCAGGTCGAGCGGCTCTACTGGGATACCCGCGTGGGTGGGAAGTCGCCGGGACGAGTGTTCGATCTACCCGAACTGAAGCTGCTTTTGTTCACCGCAGAAGGTTATATCTATGCGAGGGACGACAACGGGAACTTGACGATTTTCGACAAAGGTTTTGGAGGCGTTCAGGCCGCTCGTGTCACTGCGGACAGAAGAATATTCCTAGAGCGCATCGATCAAAATCTTGTCGTGCCCTGGCCTCCGAAGGACCCGACGCGGCCCGCCACCCAGCAAGCCTCTCACACTTACGAGAACTTTGGAGGCATTGAAACCTACGTCGGCACATTGGTCAGAGTGCACGACAAGCAGATGTCGGTCGACTTGCCGCAGAGAGTTTATAACCCGCCGACGGAGTTTCCGGGTGGCGTTATGGTGGCTAACGCGGGTAACGACGGTCTTTACACGTTGAACGCCGAAAACAGATGGGATTTGGTTGACCAGAGCCGCGAGATTGCCGGGAATGTCATCTACCTCTTCCAGCTTCCCATCGAAAACCAAGCCGTCTTGGTCAACGGCAGGGAAGGACTTTTCCTTCTGGTCCGGAAAACCGATGCGCGAGCGGTCGCGTGCTTGAGGTAAATTGCCGGTAGAAGGTCATCTCGTTGACAGACACCCGCGCCGCGATGTCCGGCGGTTGGCCAAGGGACTGAGGCTAACCGCAATTCTGTTAGTAATGAAAGGGTTTGGCTCCGTCATCGGCCGCGTGCGCATTTGGCTCTACAGGATGCCTGGGCCGATCTAGTGGCATTAATGCCGGACAAATGCGTAGTTCGGTCCGAACAGATCGGAAGCCCTCACTGCTTTTGATCATGAAGAGCCCAACCTAACCCGATAAGGCTGGGCGATATGCACGCATTTTCTCGGCTCATGTACTGTGGCGCTGCACCGCGACACGGGGATGTCTGAACTCGATAACGGGCAATCCTTATATGCGAGGATTCGAGACTGCTTGCCTTATTTCCGATCGTTGGAGGGAACTGGCGCTACATGCCATTTCTGCCGATCGAACCCTTGGGCCACAGCGGGCCTTGTGCCGCATCGTGTCCACTCACAGACCGTTCGCAACGCTTGGAGCGTGAGCGTGTAGCCACTATACGTTGGTCTGGGATAAACTAGACGACTATTGAATAGATGCTCAGGCCCTCGTTCGTATCATCCAGACATCAAGTTTTTTTTCTGGATACATTCGACCATGGCTACAGCGAGTTCCCCCTTCATTTCGGAAGATTCCTTCGAAGCGAACTTTCTTCCGGTAACACTGGTGGTCGGGTGCCTTGGGGCCTCGCCGACGAAGAAAGCTGATGCCGCTGGCGGCCCTGGTGTCCGACGCGTTCTTTTGAGCGACGGGTTCGATCAGAACTGCCTCTCCGACGCGCGATTTGTATATTGCTCCTCCGGTCACGTCCTTATCAGCAGCGAAGACCACCAAGAGAATATCGTTGCCCATCCCGGCGACCTCGTTGCTCTTCGTTACAATGCCGTCGCCACCATCCTCAACCTAGATGATCTGGTCGCAGAGTTAATTGTAGCTGATACGACCTCTGATCCTATCTCCGTGAGTATGTTGGCCAGAGGCGAATACAGGCTAGGAAATCGTCTTTCGCTGAGTAGAAGAACTTGCGCTGCGCAGTCCGCCGTTTCATGGGATTCAACCGTACGGAGTTCCGTCTTTGAAGGCACGGTGTTTATCCCGCCGCAGGCACAGACGACCATCGCGATCCTCTCAAAGCGGCAAGTCCATGGTTCCGTGGTTGAGTACCAGCTGAACCCGACGGTTTGCGAGCTTGGCTACGTCGTATCTGGCCGAGGGCGCATCACGCTCGCTGACAGGAATGGACAGGTTGATACGTTCGAAGCACGGCGTGGCGATGTTTATTGTATGCCGGCGGGCTCGTCGTGCTGCACCGAGACCCTTGGCGACGGGGAACTATCCATGCTGGCCATCTTCGAGAGAGCAGACGAGGCCACCGGGACGTGGCGCTCGATAAGCCTCGACCTCAGCGTCAGCATAGTCAGCCTCGAGCTAGACGCGAGGCCAGAGCGGCACGTCGCCCAGACCAATCTCAGCCCGAAGGCTCGTAGGAGCATCAAGATCGCAAGCAACTGGCCGTCGATGGGAGGTAACTCGCTCCCGAGAACGGCATAACGAAATACTGCGGGCAACCCAAAATCCTCGGCCCAAAGTGTCTTCCCAAACGCAAACCAACCCCTCTCAAAGGAGTATCCCATGCGAAACATTCTCTCTCCCACTCTCGCCCTCGCAGCTCTGTCGCTGCTTGCCTCTTCCCCTGCTTTCGCGGCAGAACACGTCGAGGCGGGAAAGGTCGATTGCGACCTTTCTGCGGGCATTGGCGTAATCGTTGGTTCGCAACAGGAAGTGAGCTGCGTGTTCACCCCTTCGGGTTCGGGTCCTAAGGAAGACTATAAGGGTAAGATCACCGAGTTCGGCATCGATATCGGCGAGATCGGTAAAGCCAAGATGGCGTGGCTGGTGTATGCGCCGGCGTCGCGCAGCAAAAACGCGCTGGCCGGCACGTATAGCGGCGTAAGCGCTGATGCGGCCGTCGGTCTGGGCTTGGGTGCGAAGGTCCTTGTCGGAGGTGACCACGGAACGATCTCGCTCCAGCCAGTCTCTGTGCAGGCCGAAGAAGGTGTCAACATCGCGGCTGGCATCACCGCGCTCACGCTCGACGCGGCGAACTGATCCAACAAGGCGGTGCGCGTCGCTCGACTGATCGGCGCGCACTTTGAGCGACGAGTGACCTTTATGAGAGCAGTTACTCCCGTCCAGGAATTTTCAGCGAGGCTACCGTGACCGAGACTTTCGGAAACGAACCTGCGAGCGTAGAGCACGATCAGATCGCGACATTCGAAACGAATGGCGGCAGAGCCTCTCTCGTTGAGGTGGAAGACTTTACGAAAAGTCTCAAGGAGACCGGAGCCAAATCCGTTCGCTTGGTGGATGCGATAACGGGCGCGCGCTTGAGACCCAAGGATGCCTGTCGCGTTGACGATTTGCGACCAGCGCTCGCGGAATATGTCTGCAGCATCTATCCCAACGTAGGAGCCGATGATTACATCGATCGGCGGGCCATCGATGACCTTCGAGGTCGCTACGTATCCGAACTTCTCAGGGACGAGAAAGGTGAGCTTTCATCGCTAGAAACGGAAGTTGTCGATAGTCTGAGAACGCACGATACTCTCACGGAGAATATCGAGAACGAGTACGACGGCCAACGTCCGGTGGGTGATCGGATAGCCGACGGAGTGGCAAGTTTTGGCGGCAGCTGGACATTCATCATCGGTTTTATCGTACTTCTGGCTGGATGGATGGGCGTGAACGTCGCTCTCGGAGCTAGGGTTGCCTTCGACGCATATCCCTTCGTCCTCCTCAATCTGGTGTTGTCGACAATCGCAGCATTCCAAGCGCCGGTCATCATGATGAGCCAGCGCAGGCAGGAATCAAAGGATCGGCTGCGGGCCACGAATGATTATAAAGTCAACCTCAAGGCAGAGCTTGAGATCAGGCATCTACATGAAAAAATTGACCATCTCCTCAATAGACAGTGGGAGAGGTTGACCGAGATCCAACAAATCCAGATCGAAATGATGAACGATCAGGCGAGGGCGGCAAAGCGCATGCTCAAAGCAACTAGGACAAAGTCGAAGAATGCCGAACAGTCGCGTCCGCGAGCTACGGAAACGTGAGGCGCTTCACTCTCGAAGAAGCTACACCTAAGTGTAGTATCGATATCAACCGAGGTTGGTACGGTGGTGAAAAGCCCACTAAAAAAACCGCGTAACCACCCGGAATGTATTTAGAATTGCCACATCGGTGGGACGTACCTGCTCCTCTCGTCGCGGCCCAAAGCATGTGCGTAGCCGCGATTTTTAACAATACCCATAGGTAGCAAGATGCCAAAGGACCTCATCGAGTATTCCACGCCGATCGGCGATCAGGTGGCCTACACCACTTGCTATATGTGCGCATGCCGGTGCGGCATAAAAGTTCATCTGCGCGATGGGCAGCTCCGATACATCGAGGGAAACCGGGACCATCCGGTGAACCGGGGCGTTCTTTGCGGGAAGGGTTCTGCCGGCATTATGAACGTGCTTTCGCCTGCGCGCCTGCGCAAACCGCTGAAACGGGTAGGCCCGCGCGGTTCCGGCGACTTTGTCGAAATCGAGTGGGACGAGGCAATGGCGATCGCCACGGATCGCCTCCGGAATATCAGGCAAACCGATCCGAACAAGCTTGCCCTATTCACGGGTCGGGACCAGTCGCAGGCTTTGACCGGTTACTTTGCCCAGATGTTCGGCACCATGAACTTTGCCGCCCACGGAGGGTTCTGCACAGTCAACATGGCCGCCGCAGGTCTCTATTCTGTAGGCGGATCATTTTGGGAATTCGGCGAGCCGGATTGGGAACATGCAAAGTTATTCCTGATGATTGGCGTTGCGGAAGATCATGATTCCAATCCGATCAAGCTGGGGCTTGGACAGCTCAAGGGCAGAGGGGCCAAGGTGATGGCAATCAACCCGGTGCGTACGGGATATGCCGCCATCGCCGACGAATTCATCGGGATCACGCCCGGCACGGATGGTCTGTTGATAATGGCGCTGATCCACTGTCTTCTTGCCTCCGGCAACATCGACGCGGAATTTCTCGTCCGTCAGACTAACGCGCACTATCTGGTGATCGATGCTGCGGGAGACGCAGACCACGGTCTTTTCGCACGTGACGGTGAGGGCCTTCCGCTGGCTTGGGATCGCGGCCGGAACGCGCTCGCACCGGCCGAGGAACCGGAGATCGATCCCGCGCTCCTTGGATCCTTTACACTTTCAGACGGCAGGACTGCCCGGCCGGCCTTTTCTTTGGTTGTCGATCGCTACTTAGCATCAGAATACAGCCCCGAAGCGGTCTCCGAGCGATGCGGGGTGGATGCTCAAACCATTCGCCGCATTGCTGCAGAAATTGCGGAGGTCGCCTTCAATCAACCGGTCGTCATTGACCAGCCCTGGACCGACTCATCCGGGCGCAAACACGCCAAGATGATAGGTCGACCAGTTGCGATCCATGCGATGCGCGGAATCTCAGCCCACTCAAACGGTTTCCACACCTGTCGCGCGATCCACCTGCTTCAGATGCTGATTGGTGCAATCGATACGCCGGGTTCTTGGCGCTACAAGTCTCCCTATCCAAAGCCGGTCGGGGCCGGCCTTCCGCCAGGCGGAGGGCTCAGAAAGGAAAACGGTGCGTTAGCCGCGCCGCCCTTGGGCCTTCCTCAGTGCCCTGAAGATTTGCTGGTTGACGAAGCAGGGGAAGCGCTCAGGCTTGATCGCGCCTTCTCGTGGGATGCTCCCTTAGCGATCCATGGATTGATGCACATGGCAATCGGCGAGGCACATCTGCAAGACCGCCAGGAGATCGACACGCTGTTCCTCTACATGTCCAACGTTGCTTGGAATTCAGCGATGAACCCGGGTGATGCAATGCACATGTTGACCGATCGCAACGACGATGGCGGCTACCGTATCCCTTTCGTAATCTATGTTGACGCGTTCTTCTCGGAAACAGTCCCATACGCGGATCTCGTTCTACCGGACACGACGTATCTTGAACGCTACGACTGCATCTCGCTTCTCGATCGGCCGATCGGCTCGGCCCACGGGCCGGCGGACGCCATCCGAATACCGGTTCTCAAGCCTGATCGCGATGTGCGTCCGTTTCAGGACGTCATCATTGACCTAGCCGGCCGCCTGGACTTGCCAAACTTCAGCGATAGCAGCGGAAAGCCGATCTACTCATCTTACGCAGACTACATCGTTCGTCACGAACGGAAGCCAGGTGTGGGACCGCTCGCCGGCTTCCGTGGGCGCGAAGGAGAAGACATCGGGCGCGGTGAACCTAATCCGGATCAGCTAAAACGGTACATCGAGAATGGCAGCTTCTGGCGGCACTATCTTCCTGCGGAACAGTTGTACTTCAAGTACTCGAACAAAGCCTATCTAGAGGGCGCGAAGGCGATGGGTCTGATCGACAACGATGCAAAGATCACCCTGCAGCTTTACTGTGAACCCCTACAGAGGTTCCGATTGGCGGCCCAAGGCCACGGCGATGTCCAACCACCGGAGCGTGTGCGTGAGCGGGTAGGCCGTTTTATGGATCCACTTCCGATTTGGTATACCCCGGTAGAGGAGACCTTTGTCGACCGAAAGCGATATCCATTTCATGCGGTGACCCAGCGTCCAATGGCGATGTATCACTCTTGGGGTTCCCAGAACGCCTGGTTGCGTCAAATCCTCTCCGAGAACCGCTTGTACATCGCTCGTGATACGGCTGCAGGCTTGGGCATCGAAGACGAGGACTGGATCCGGGTCGAAAGCCGAAACGGCAGTCTGAAATGTCGCGCCCGCCTAATGGATGGCGTCAATCCGAATACCGTCTGGACCTGGAACGCGATTGGCAAGCGGTCCGGCGCATGGACGTTGGACAAGGACGCACCCGAGTCCAACACGGCATTCCTGCTCAACCACATAATCTCAGAGTACTTGCCGGCCGATCAAAGTGGGAGACGGGCATCGAATAGCGATCCCGTTACGGGGCAAGCCGCCTGGTTTGATCTCACCGTGCGGATCGAGCGCTGCGAGCCAGACGAAGTCGAACAAACACAACCGCACCCTGCAAGTGTCTCGGCCCCGTTCAAATCATTTCATCCACCGATATTGCGCTTTGGCTCGAAAAAGAAGGGAACGACGTCGTGACAAGCTTACCAAAATCTCAAGAGAACGCGCGGAAGCTTGGCCTTGTAATCGATCTTGATACATGCGTTGGCTGTCATGCCTGCGCAGTCAACTGCAAGGAATGGAACACGGGAGGACATTATGCACCGCTCCCCGACTACGACCCGTACGGAAAAGAGCCCGATGGCGTCTGGTTCAACCGGATCCATTCATACGAGGCAGGTTCCGCCTCAGAAAGCAAGACGGTAAACTTCCCACGGTCGTGCCTTCATTGCGAGCAGCCTCAATGCGTCACAGTCTGTCCAACAGGGGCGTCGTACAAGCGCGCAGAAGACGGCATCGTGTTGGTCAACACGGATATCTGTATTGGTTGCAAACTCTGCTCCTGGGCGTGCCCCTACGGTGCGCGCGAATTCGATGAAGACAAAGGCGTGATGAAGAAATGCACGCTCTGCATCGATCGCATCTACAACGAGACACTGCCGGAGGCGGAGCGCGAGCCTGCCTGCGTGGCAACCTGTCCCTCGCGAGCCCGGCACTTCGGCGATCTGGGCGATCCGAACAGTGATGTATCGAAGTTAGTAGCAGAGCGCGGCGGGGTCGATCTGATGCCGGAACTGGGGTACAAGCCGACAAACAAATATCTGCCCCCTCGGAAGTCGACCATTCCCAGCAAGCCGCTGGAGAATTCGACTTCTGACGGCGGAAACGCCTTGCTGCGCTTGCTTGACAGGGTACTATCGCGATGAACCCGGCAAGCTCTGTTCTTCTGCTGACGACATTGACCGGGTTCGGGTATGGCCTCCTGGCTTGGCTTGGGCTCTTGGTCGCATTCGACCTTATACCGCCTTCGCCGTTGTTTCTTCCTGCAGCGGTAGTTGTGGCGCTCGCGTTCTCCAGCGCTGGCCTCATTGCCTCGACGCTACACCTTGGTCGCCCTGAGCGCGCTTGGCGGGCGTTCAGCCAATGGCGATCATCCTGGCTTTCCCGAGAAGGGGTCGCCTCACTTTCGACCTATCCACCCGCACTCGGCCTCGCGGTCTCCTGGTGGCATCTCGGACCGAATGACCTGCTGACGCAAGCACTTGGACTGTTTTCGGCGTTTCTCGCATTAACGACAGTTGGCTGTACGGCCATGATCTATGCCAGCCTGAAACCTATCCGTCAGTGGCACAATGCTCACACAGTTCCCGATTACCTCATATACGCAATGTTCTCCGGAGCGGTGTTGTTATCTTCGCTTTGGTCGTTTTGGTTCGGTTTTTCTCTCATGCTCGCCGGCGCGGCAATAGCGTCAGCCATCATAGCGATCGTTGCCAAGGTCGCGTACTGGCGATTCATTGATCGACAGCAGCCTCTTGCCACTCTCGCGTCAGCCACCGGGCTCTCGTCCCTAGGTTCAGTGCGTCCACTAGACAACCCCCACTTCACGGAAAACTACATCCTGAGGGAGATGGGCTATCAGGTTGCTCGAAAGCATGCCGCCAGGCTTCGCAGGATCGCCTTGGCGCTCGCATTTCTGGTGCCGGTCTTACTAACCTGCCTTGCCGCTTCGAGTGTCATCCCGACTGTGACCGCCGGCATGGCGGCCCTTTTGGCGCTCGTCGGTCTCTTCGTCGAACGATGGCTCTTTTTTGCAGAGGCGACTCACGTTTCGACCATCTACTATGGACGATAGACATGTCACTGTTTTCTGAACAATTGCCTGACGAGGCCCTGGCCAAGGTAACCACATCACCGGAGCCGGGAAACCCGGAACCCATCGAGCGGGAACCAGATTACCGATTTACGCTGGCCAACGAACGGACATTTCTAGCTTGGATCCGCACTGCCCTCGCGCTGTTGGCGGGTTCGATAGCAATTATCCAGCTTATTCCGCACTTCAGGGTGCCGCACGTGCGCGAAGTGCTCGGAGGCTTTCTGGCCCTCACGAGTATTGCTCTCACGATGTACAGTGGTTGGCGTTGGTATGCCGTCCAACGTGCGATGCGCAGAGAGGCGGCTCTCCCTCCGTCGCATGCCGTTTGGCTGCTGATCTGCACTATTGTTTTCGTGGGAACAATCATCTTGCTTCTCGCGATCGGCCGGGCATCGGGAGGTTGACCGTGCAGTCGAAGGTCGACGACAACGCGCGAGTAGGCCAATCAGGTTCGCAAGCCGCGCGCACTGACCTGTCGTGGCTGCGCACGTCCCTTGCTATATTTGCGAACGGTGGGCTGTTGCTATTGCGTCGAGATCTGCAAGCCCCAACCAATCTACAGATCATTGGTGCCGTCGGAGCCTTCATGCTCGGCATACTGACGTTGATCGTTTACTCGCGGCGAGATGCTCTGCTCACGATGTATCCGTTGCCCCCGGTTCACACCGACCCGCGGCCAGTGATTATACTTGTATCCGCCACGTTGCTCTTAGACCTCATCGCTTTTTCGCTGATCGCAGCCGGGACCTAATTCGAATTGCGCCAAGTCGGACTGAGAATGCGCAACCCGTAGCATTTTGCTTGATGGGACGTGGCGAAGGATAGGAGCGACGCTTGATATGCCCGGATGCCGCGTCAATGACCTATAGCGCCTTTGGACAGGCCCTACACTCTGCCTATCTACGCAAATGGCGTGGCACCGAGACGCTTCAAATCCCGCTTACACATCGATTATCGGTCGCGAGAAGTTCGTTCGTCGTTGCGGCTTGAGCGGCCACGAGGCCGGCTCCGTTACCATTGCCCGCCGGGCGATGGGCTATTCCGAGAAGCTGCCCGGTCCTCGACGGGACACGCGATCTCCAACTCGGTAATCAAGGTCTATATCGCTCCCAGCGGCACATCATGGGAAGATCGGTTGCCGATGACATCCCGCAACTGGATGCGGTCTATATAAACACGGCCTTGCGCGGGATCATGTTCCGGATGCGAAAACTGAAGATCAAGATGCTGAGGCATCCGCAGGGCCTGCTCGACGTTTACGATGCCAAGCGGCACATAGCCCTGATCGCCTCTGGTGACGATTTCGATAAGCGGTGACACGGTTTTTCTGTTCTTCATATTACGGCTCTATAAATTAGATGTGGTAGAAGCGGAGCCAATCTAGGCAACATCGCAGGCTGGCAACGTGCGAACGCTTCCGATCTCCGCAGACAAAAGCGGGGACTGTTTAAATTGCCAATAAAGACGATCCCAAAGTGACTCGTCGGGGTCCCGACCGAGCAAAATATCGATCGGATCTATTCGATCCGTTAGGTGCGGCCTAGGTTCAAAATTACCCTTTTGCATCAATGTTGTATCGCTCATTCTTAAATCCTCTAGTTGTTGATAACAAACTAGAAAATTCGGTTTCCCGGCGGAACCCAATAGGGGTTTAGTGCTGACTATACGAACGTATTGCCCCCGCAGACGAAGGTTGGATTCAAAGGCACCGGCGGCGGTTTTAAGCTCCAGGACACAATCAATTCTGGAGCCTGCGATGCATCACAAAACGATCATTACATGCGTAATCGCGGCAGCCTGCATCTGCATCCCTACCGCGGGCTACGCAAACCTCGACCCTGCGGTTTCCAAGTTTGTCGTTCCTGGCCGCCCAGCCGCAGATCTCACCCTTACCTTTAGAAAGCAGGTCAAGTTGGAGAGGTCGGCGTTCGAGCTGGTAGACGAGCACAACGTCCGGATACCGATCGACAACGTAGTGATCAACGCGGCCGGTCGGGACGTAGTTGTTTCACTCGACCGTGGCCTCAAGCCAGGCAGCTACAAGGTGCAATGGCGGGCCTGCTACGAGGACGGCCAAGTTGAACAGGGCACCTACAACTTCGAAGTTCGACACTAGGAGCACGAGCACATGCGGATGCTGATGCTATCGATAATGGCCCTAATGCTTGCAGGGGTCTTCGCCCCGCTCTTTGTGGCTTGGGGAACCGAACAGATCGCTCCCGGGCAATCCCTACAAGAGGCAATCGATTCGAGTGAAGGCAATTGAGTTATGAAAGTCTACAGCAAGAACGAGTCCGCGATCAAAGCACTCACTCCTGAGCAATTCAGAATTACCCAGCAGAATGCTACCGAGCAACCTAAACCCGGCATCTACGTGGATGTGGCTTCCGGAGAGCCATTGTTTGCTTCCTCCGACAAATATGAATCCGGCTGCAGCTGGCCAAGCTTCACGAAGCCAATCGGTGATCGAAACATCGATGAACGCACCGATCGCTCCGACGGGTTGTTCGTCGTGAGGTTCGGTCGGCACACGCTGATAGCCATCTCGGGCCCGCAGGTCGAAGCCGCCACAGAGTAAAATAGCACCTCACCTATGGACTCTTCCCAAGTGACCCAAGGGCTTGTCTTTATCCAAACTCAAAAAGGAAAGTGTTATGTTAACAGTCGCATCAAGCGTCGGCTTCGCCGGCTCGGCCAGACATCTTGAGGGTAGGTGGGGTTGGTTTGTCGCCTTGGGCGTCGGCCTTCTCGTCGCCGGTGGCATCGCCAGCGTTAACTTGTTTCTCTCAACCCTTGCGTCGATTATCTACATTGCCGCGATGATGTTGGTAGGCGGGATAATGCAAATGCTCCATGCCTTCACGTCACATGGATGGAAGCGTCGAGCGCTTTACGCCCTGAGTGCCATATTCTACGCCGTAGCAAGCGCGATCATGGTCTACGATCCTATTCTCGCTGCTGTCTGGGTGTCACTTGTTATCGGCGTCCTTCTCATTGCCTCTGGACTGATACGACTGTTTGCCGGGTTTCGCGACCGATCGCGGAAGGGATGGATTTGGATCGCTGCCAGCGGTGTTTTAACCCTAACCGTCGGCGCGATCGTACTGTGGACCTGGCCGGTAGTGGGTCTCTTGCTGTTGGGAGCTTTGCTCACGGTGGACCTTATTTTTCAGGGGTGGAGCTACGTGGCCTTTGGATTGGGGTTAAGAGCGAAAATTCAAAATTCGAAGCTCCGCCCCGTGTGACGAACCGTCACGTTCTAGAGCAACAAAGTTGTACTGGTCCCAATGTTGGGACAGGACATTCCTCGTTGCTGATGCGCGCCTTTCCCTGACGCACCCGGGTAAGCATCTGCATCAGATGCACCTCGCTCGCCACTTCTAACAAATCCCGTTTGATCGCCATTTTCTCGACGTCTCTCCAAGGCCCCATACCAAAGTGTGATCTCAATATTAGCGTGAGCTGCTAGGATCGCGTCACGTTATTGTGTGCTTGACCAACGGGTAATTTTTAAACGATTAACTCTGAGCCGCGGTGAAGAATTGCTTGAGGTTGCACAAGCTTGGCGCTTGGTCCTGGCCTCACGCCGTTTCTTCGGTGCTGCACTTGGTTCCGTAGGGGATTTCTAGGATGCCGCCGTCGAAGACCTCGGGTTTGAGGCCCCATGGAGAGAGGAAATATAACAGTTCAGAGCTACTCCTTTCGTCCATCGGACGCGGTTGGCCGAACATAGCCGCCGAACTGCGTTCTCATGGCGCTGGCATTGTTCCCGCTGTAGCGCCACAGCAGATGGAGATAACAATCGCGGTTGATGGCAACGCGGACGGCGTAGTCTCCCGCTCGGGCGCAGGCCAACGGCAGGCGACGCGCGCGACTGACGGCGCAATCTGGCTGTCGCCCGTCGGTGTCGGTGATAACGAGATAGATATCTCAGGAAACCTGCCACGAATCTTGCATCTCTATCTGTCTCCAGAGCGTCTGCTTGCACTCTGTGATGACTACAACCTCCCCAAAATGCCCGCTCATTCGATCCGCTACGCGGCCGGAGTTGAAGACGAAGTGATAAAGCATCTAGGACTAGGGTTGCTCGCTGAGTTGAGTGCCGAAACCTGGGCCGGAACTATGTTCGCCGAAATGTCTTGCCTGGCATTGGCTTCGCGCTTGATACAGAGCTACTCGGATGTTGGGGAGTGGCGGCCATTCGAAAATTCAACGAAACCGGATGCGGACAGAATTCGTCGAGTGGTGGAGTACATCGCGGACAATATCGAACGTGATATTTCGATAAAGGAACTGGCAGGGGTTGCTTGTTTGAGCGTGTTTCACTTCTGTCGTATGTTCAAGGCGACGCTCGGTATGCCACCCCATCGCTTTGTTAGTCTTCAGCGGCTCGAGAAAGCCAAGAGAATGCTGAGCGATGGTCATCTTTCCCTGAGCGAGGTAGCGCTGCTTGCCCGCTTCTCCAACCAAGCAAGCTTCACAAGGGCTTTTCGCCGCGCTGTGGGAATGACCCCTGGCGAGTTTCGCCGACAGCCAGCCTAACGGCCTTTTGTAGCCCTATACGGCCATCATGGGCCTCAGCTCCCCTGGCGCTCCTGCGCTGGAAAGAGGAACCGAGAATGTAAAGCTAGCGCCCGGACCATTGGTCGGTGTTGCGAGGATTCGTCCGCCGTGTGCTTCGATAATCGACCTGCAGATCAACAGACTAAGTCCCTTGGCCTCTGGCTTGGTCGAGTGGACGTCGCAGAATAGGCCGGCTGCCGTTTCAACATGAATGCCGGTGCCAGTGTCACGAATTTCCAGTGCTATGCACGGCGTCCTCGTGCCTTCGATCGTTCGCCAAGAGCGGATTGTCAGCGTGTGAGGGCGATCGCGGACCATCGACATCGATTGAACCGAGTTAACCAATAGATTGATTAGTACATGCTGTAGCTGAACTCGGTCACCCACCACCAGCGCTGCGGTGCTTTCGAGCGCCAGGTCCACCTTAATGTTCTTCTGTGCGAGCTGAAATTCGAGAAGCGATAGGGTGTCCTTCACGAGTTCGTTCAGATCTTGGTCAACGCGCGCGACGGGTCGGTTCGAGGCAAGAGCATCAAACCGGTCAATCAGTTCGCCTGCACGCTCGGCATTCTTGAGGATCTGTATAAGCGACTCCCGGGCGCGAAGATGATCCGGACGCTTGCGGTTGAGCCACCTGAGACCAGCGTGGCTGTGAATCTGGATGGCAGAGATCGGCTGTCGCATTTCGTGAGCGATCGACGCTCCGATATCGGCAACCGTCGTCAATCGCATGAGATGATTGACATCTGTCCCGGTAAAATCGGGGAAGTCATCAATCGATAGCGAGTCCGAGAGGCCGGTGGGGACGGCCGGTATAAGACCCTTCACCTTGGCGGAAACAGCGGTCACCAGAGCAATAGCCAGCAATAAGATTGCCAACTGGGCCGAACCGGTATGCCCAGAAACGGTTACGTCCGAAATAAAATACGCTCCAGCCGCTAGCACAATGCTCAGAAGTCCAACGAGGACCACCCCGACCCTAGAAAATCCTATCACGGCAAGTGCGACGGTAGGGACGTAGAGGACGTCAACTCCCCAGTTGTATCCAAGCGCTTCTGTCAGGAAAATGGCGGCCATCGCTACAGGGACGGATGCCTGAACAGGTCTATCCCAGCGTCGGTTGCTTTCCATGGCTTGTCTCCTTCCATTGATCGCCGCGTCTGGAAAAACTGCCAGCAGCGGCGTCGACCTGAACAAGCACCTCCTGTCTCCGGCCCATCCGGCGCAGTCGATGATCCTGTCATGGATCGACGGGGAGACTATGGACGACACGCCGGTGGAGATTCTTCTATGATCGGAATCGCGGATTGCAAAAATGCAGGGATTTGGGACGAGCGTTCGCAAGTTGTTCTTGTTCGTGGCTCCGACAAGAGGACCGGTGCCATAGCCGCATTTTTCGCCTGCGACCTGCGACGCCAATGTTACTTCCATCGGGGAAGCTATCCGGTATTTTCCCGACGGTCGACGTCTCCAGGCATCACCGATGCTACGGCGGACCACCCGCTTGATTGAACAAAATAAGGCGTTACACCCAGTGACGCACGGCGAAAGGCTAACGAATGCCGCAGAATAAAGCACCGGGAGCAAGCCGAACGTCCTCCCACGCGAGCCTTCGCTTTGTATCTAACGAAATCGAGTGGCGGCAGCTGCCCATCAGCGGGGGCACAAACGGGAACTCCTCTATCGCGGTGAGCAGATGGCGTTCTTTCGAGGAGCAGGAACGGCAGGTTCGCGCCGAGGGAGACGGCCACAGGTTTCTCGTGAAGATCGTCCTTCGTATTGCCAACCTGTCCCTCAAAATGAACGGGAAACCAGTCCACCACGGCATCGCAACACCTGGCATGCTTCAGTTAAGTGGACCAGACGCATTAGCGGAATGCGCTTTTAAAGGTCCATTCGACATTCTTCATCTTCACGTGCCAATCGGTCTAATAGAGTCGTTGATGGGTGGGGGGAAATCAGAAGACTGGCTATCAGCATTTCGAGATCGAGGCTTTTTTTGGGATAGAGCAGCAGAGCATCTTGGCCGGACGCTCGTTGCCGCTAATCTAAGTCCCAAGCCAGTGGACCCGGTTTTTGTTGAATCCATCGCGACTGCGGTTATTGCCCGAGTACTGTCCGCTCTAGGGCCAGAGAATGAGGATGCTGCCCGGCCCGAGCTAGTCAAGTGGCGGCTCATGAAGGCACTGGACTACGTTGAGGCTAATCTAGGTTTGCCAATCGGGCTGGCGGATATGGCAGACCAGGTCGAGCTGAATTCTGCTTACTTTGCCGCTCAGTTCAAATCAAGCACGGGATTGTCGCCATACGACTACGTTCTTCGCCGACGAATTGAACGAGCGCAGGAGATGCTCCTCCGGGATGTCACGTTGGCCGAAATAGCCGTCGCCGTCGGCTTCAAAACACAATCGCATTTCACGACTGCGTTTGCGCGGGTGGTCGGCCAAACGCCGCATACCTGGCGGACAGCTCAGGGCGAGGAGGATAACTAGCTCAGATCGACACGCTACACCTAAGTATGGTTCCGCTCCAACCGGTCTGCCCCCTAAAGATATCCTGCACAGGTCTTCCGGCGACGCTGTCAGTCGCCTTCGATCGAACCCAAATCAGGCAATACGGAGACTACCATGGATAAAAAGGTTGTTGTCATCACCGGCGCTGGTTCCGGGTTCGGACGTTTAGCGGCGATCGAGCTTGCGCAGGCAGGCCACAAGGTTTTTGCCTCAATGCGAGACATTGCAGGACACAGCCAGGACAAAGCTATCGACATCCAATCGATCGCGGCCAGCAGTCAGCTTGACCTCCATCCACTTGAGATGGACGTCCAGTCAGAGGAAAGCTGCCATTCTGCGGCTGACTACGTCTTGGGATCAACCGGCCGTATAGATGTTGTCATCAATAATGCGGCAATGATGATGGCAGGGATCACCGAGGCCTTCCGGAGCGAACAGCTGGCACGGATCTTTGATCTCAATGCCATTTCCTGGGTTCGCGTCAATCGAGCCTTCCTGCCCGCCATGCGCCGCCAAAACAAAGGCCTCCTGCTGTATGTCGGTAGCGGAATTACGCAAATCCCCGATCCCTTCACAGGCCCTTATGCTGCAAGCAAGGCGGCCGGAGACGTCCTTGCTCAGATCATGGGGCTCGAAAACAGTCGGTACAACATCGAAACCGTCATCTGCATGCCGGGGGCCTATACATCGGGTACCGACCACTTCAAGCATGCTGTGGGGCCTGGTGACCCTACAGTAGCCGACCAGTACGACAGGCTTCATGGCCTAGCTAGCGAGTTGGCCAGCAAGCTGGACTCGACGAACGTCCCGGGCGCTAGAACCGACGCTAAGGAGGTCGCCGAGAGAATTCGCGAGGTGGTCGACATGACTCACGGCACAAGACCATTCCGCTTCGAGGTGGATCCTCAGCAGCGACAGGCCATGATCGTTGCGTCGAAGGCTGCTCAAATGCGCGAGGTATTCTTTCGACGCTTGGGAGTCGAAGATTTGCTGAGGGTTCCGCAGGCGGAAGGCACCAACGAAGGCAATACACGAGATCCGGGACTATTCGACGGCAAAATCACCGGTGTGGCGGCGACACCGCATACATAACAGCAACCATACGGCTGGGCACCTAGGTATTTTCCGGAACATCCTAGGACCACGGAGTGTTGGGACTTTGAGTGAGGCGGTCAATGATTGGCCGCCTCATCATTATTATTGGCCGAGATTAGGTGTACGCATGCAAGTACATCAAGCCGCGTTCCGGTTCGTATCGCCTCCACGGTCTAAACGACTTGCGGCAACGGCGCGCCAACTTCTTCATAAAACTTGAGCCACGATGGTGAGCTTTCGACACCTGCTTTTGACAATTGTCATGCAGGAGGCCCGTAACCTGCTCTTAGGTTCCGATACGTCTAAACCTTTGTACAGATGCGCTGACTAGCCCGAACACCTAGGTTTTCCCTATCGATACTACAACGGAATATAGATGCCGCTCCGGACTGTGGTTCAGAGAGGGATGGTGTCTTCGTTCTTGAAATCGATTGCCGACCGCGACTTGTACTGCAGGAGAGCCGGACAGTTCTCTCCAGCAACTCGGCAGTTATGATCTCGCGGCACCGGTACAGCGCGAAACCAAAAAGGAGAGCCCAATGGGAAAAATCCTCTGCGTCCTGTTCCCAGATCCCAAGACCGGCTATCCGCCGGAATATGCCCGCGACACCATTCCCGTGATCGCCGGCTACCCGAACGGTCAGACGGTGCCGTCTCCGCGCGGCAAGCTCGGTTTTCAGCCGGGTGAACTCGTTGGCTGCGTGTCAGGGGAGCTTGGGCTGCGGCCATATCTCGCGTCTCACGGCCATGAACTCATCGTGACCAGCGACAAGGACGGTGAAAACTCCGAGTTCGACCGACACCTTCCCGGCGCGGACGTTGTCATCTCGCAACCATTCTGGCCAGCCTACCTGACCGCTGAACGGATCGCGAAAGCAAAAAATCTCAAGCTTGCGCTCACCGCCGGTATCGGTTCCGACCACGTTGACCTGAAAGCTGCTGCCGACCATGGCGTCACAGTAGCTGAAGTGACCTTCTCCAACAGCATCAGCGTCGCTGAACACGTCGTTATGACCGTGCTATCCCTCGTCAGAAACTATCTTCCTTCTCACGAAGTAGCCAACAACGGCGGTTGGGATATCGCAGATTGCGTGAGCCGTAGCTATGACCTCGAAGGCATGCACTTTGGTACGATTGCCGCAGGCCGCATCGGCCTCGCAGTCCTTCGTCGCCTCAAGCCGTTCGACGTTCATCTTCACTACTACGATCCTCATCGCCTGCCGGCGAACGTCGAGAAGGAGCTGAACCTTACCTATCACTCGACTCCCCAGGATCTGGTCAAGGTCTGCGACGTCATCAACCTCCAGACCCCGCTCTATCCCTCGACCGAGCATATGTTCGATGACAAGATGTTCGCACTGATGAAGCGCGGGACCTATCTGATCAATACGGCGCGTGGCAAACTCTGCGATCGGGATGCCGTCGTCCGTGCGCTTGAAAGCGGCAAGCTCGCAGGCTACGGCGGCGACGTCTGGTTCCCACAGCCAGCACCGGCAGACCATCCATGGCGGACGATGCCGCACCAGGGCATGGTGCCGCACATTTCCGGCGCTTCCCTCTCTGGTCAGGCTCGCTACGCGGCCGGCACGCTCGAGGTCCTCCAGAACTTCCTGGAAGGCACGCCTATCCGGCCTGAATACCTGATCGTCGACGCGGGCAACTTGGCGGGCACCGGGGCCAATTCATACAAGCTCGCCTAGTCTTGCTTTTTTACCGCCAGAACGCGACGTCGTGACCGAGAACGGGCATTCCCGTCTCGGTCATCAATTGAAGACAATCCCACAGATAGGACTTCAGATGACCAAGAAAGAAGATATTCAGCCGATCCGCGGAACGAGAGGCGCAGATGACCTAGGCCCGCGAAACATCGAACTGGTCCTGCAGAATCCGGACGTGCTGATCCCACCGGAAACTGACAACGGTTCCCTGCCTAATCTCAAATTCCCGTTCGCGATGGCACACAACCGTCTGGAAGACGGTGGCTGGGCACGCGAGATTACCCTGCGCGAGTTTCCTGTCTCGAAGTCGATGGCTGGTGTGAACATGCGTCTCGGCCCCGGTGTGGTCCGCGAACTGCACTGGCACAGAGAGGCCGAGTGGGCATACATCCTTCAAGGGACGGCTCGACTGACTGTCGTTGATCCTGAAGGTAACCTCTCTATCGACGACCTCGTGCCCGGCGACGTGTGGCTTGTGCCGGCTGGCGTGCCCCATTCGATCCAAGGGATGGAAGAGGGCACCGAGTTCCTCCTCGTGTTCGACGATGGCAATTTCTCCGAGAACGAAACTCTGCTGATCACCGAATACATGGCCCACACGCCTCCAAGCGTACTCGCGAAGAACTTCGGCGTAGCCAGTGAGAACTTTGCCGACATTCCGAAATCTGAAAAATATATCTTCAGGCTTCCGGTGCCCGGTCCACTCGACGCAGTGCGCGGTCTCCTGCCCAACAGCCCGCCTCCGCAGTCTTATGTGTTCCATTTGTCGGAAATCCCGGCCCAGCAGTATATGGGTGGTTCAGTCAAGACGATCGACGCACATAACTTCCCCGTAACGACACTGTCCGCGCTCATCATCGAGATCGAGCCCGGCGGGATGCGCGAGATGCATTGGCATCCGGACGCCGACGAGTGGCAGTACTACATCGAAGGCGAAGCTCGAATGACCGTGTTCGATGCCACGTCGAAGGCCCGAACCTTCAACTATCGCCCTGGTGACGTTGGCTTCGTCCCGCGGACGCTGGGTCACTACATCGAAAATACCGGCACCACACCGGTTAAGGTCATCAACGTCTTCAACAGCAGGTTCTGCACTGATGTTTCGCTCAACAGGTGGATGGCATTGACGCCGCCTGATCTTGTCCGCGGACACCTCAACCTCAACGAAACCGTGATGAAGGCATTGCGCAAAACGCGCCAAGCCGTGGTGCGTTGAAGCCGACGGACCTCACGGTGACCGACGGCTCGCGTTCTAGGCGATCCGTCTAGGTTTTCACTCAAGCGCGTGAAAGCTTGTTCACGCGGAGCGATTGCTTGGGCGCTGTCCCTATCAAGACAAGGAACCTTCTATGAAATTCAAACAAGCAGCATGCCTCGCTACCATCTCGTTCGGCTTGCTCGTTTCAAATGCCTTCGCGACGGATGTGGCCATAACAAACCATGTTCCCCATCAGAAGACGGTCGGCCAGGTGTCGCAATCGCAGCAGGCCCCGGCCGCATCGCTCCTAGTGATCAACTCACAGGGGGCGAAGCTGGAGGGGAACAAACTCGTCCTGAGTGGCGTCGCAAAGAACTCTATCGTTTTTGCTGACAGGCCCACTCAGGCAGCCGGTCATCTGGCAACCGACGACCTCATCAAGCAATGGGGGCAGGGGCCAGACAGTTTCAGTGCGGACCCTCCCAACGCGACGATTTCGGTGTTGAGTAGTGGATCCGACGCTGCAGACGCCGTTGTTACCCTCAAGTCCGCAAAGCTCGATGGTGATACCCTGACTTTTGATGTCGCGGTGCTTGAGGGGAGCCTTGGCGGCGCAACGGGCCCTGCGGCCTTGTTCATCGATCACTGGCATGGTTGGAACAACGCTGGCTGGTATGGCCTCGGACTTGCTTCCGGAGCCGCTGTGCTAGCCGCGCACGCCACTCGGCCGCATCCTGTCTACGCAGTGCCCTACTATGATCCCTACTACGTCCCGAGCGCATGCCCGCCGGGTTTCTGGCTGGGTCCTTGGGGTGATTGCCGAGACACTCCCTATCACGGACAACTGCCGAACGGCCGCTGGCAATAGCAAGCGACTTGCCTCCGTATCGATCGCTCAGCGGCTGATACGGAGGCAATCGATGGAGACCTATCTGGTGAGCAACATGGAAACTGCACGTCAACATCCCCCGGACGACCTCGCGACAAACCGCGCCTTCTTCGAGCTTCTCACCGGAAGCTACGAGCGGCTGACGAAACGGCAGTTGGTGGGTCCAGGACAGGGGCCAGATTGGCTCTATTTAGAGGCACCATTTGTCGTCGTCGCCCACAACTCGGACCCCGACCCGCAGTTCATCTATGCCAACGTCACGGCTCAACGGTGCTTCGAATACCCATGGAAGGAATTCGTGGCGCTGCAGTCGCGGCTGTCCGCCGAAGCACCTGACCGCGAGGAGCGGCAGGCGCTGCTCGATGCGGTACGTAGACAAGGCTACATCTCGAATTACAGGGGGCTACGCGTGCGAAAGTCCGGCACCCACTTCTGGATGGAGGACGGTTTGGTGTGGGAGTTGTTGACCGAGGGCGGAAAGCGGCTCGGCCAAGCAGCGACGTTCTCCAGATGGTCGGAAGCATAACACGCGATCGAGAAACATCGGATGGGTGTATTGCGACGTCGACGGGACCATTTCGAAAGGCGATGTGACCGACGCCGTCCTGGGCCGTTTCGCGCTTCCTGAATGGCAAGAAATAGAAGATCAGTGGACAGCGGAAAGCTAACGTCGGCCGAGCGCATGAAGCGTCAGATACGGTTGGTCCAGACGCGACGCGACGTCCTGGACCGGTTCCTGGACACGATTGGTATCGACACCTGCTTACTGTCGTTCGAGGAGTACCTAGCGGCTTAATATTGGATCGGCTTCGTATGCGCCGTGGGACCAAAGCATAGAAGTCAACCCTGTGTAATGGCCCCATAAATTTCCGGACAGGATCTCCCACTTAATAAGTGTGCGAGGTAATGTGCCCATTATGACCAGTCACCCTCCTAAGATAGAAGTCCTGTCCGGGCCTGAGCGCCGCCGTCGCTGGTCGACCGCCGAGAAGCTTGCCATCATTCAGGAGACGTATGAGCCGGACGCGACAGTCAGCATTGTTGCTCGTCGCTATGGCATCCAGCCGAACCAGTTGTTCACTTGACCGCGAGGCCATCGCTCATGTTGCCACCACTGAAGGCATCAAAAGCGAAGACGTTCAGGACCTCGTCATCACCGCCGTCGAGAACCGCTTCGGCCGGATCAACGCCCTTCCAAAGCCCATCGAATGGCTGACCGATAACGGTTCGTGCTTCATTGCGAAGGACACGAAATCGCTGCTGATGGACATCGGGATGGAGGCTTGCTCGACACCCATACGTAGCCCTCAGTCCAACGGAATGGCCGAAGCCTTCGTCAAAACCTTCAAACGCGACTACGTCTCGGTCAATCTCATCCCGGACGCCGAAACGGTCATTGCCCAACTGCCATTGTGGTTCGAGCACTACAACACGCTTCACCCGCACAAGGCTTTGGGATATCGATCACCGCGTGAGTTCTTAAACCGTCAAACAGAAGTCTGATCCTGTCCGGTTTTTATGGGGGCAACTCCACCCTGAGGGTAAACGCTACCTATGCGTAGGTATGATTGTGCAGTGACCGCTCCGATAGTTTAGTGCGAAAACAGTTCGCGCCAAACAACTGGAACGCCTCACAAATCGCGACCGCGTCCCTAAATTTTGGAGAAAAATGGCAATGTCTGTCGATGTAAAATACAAGACAAGCGCAACCGCCACCGGCGGCGGGCGCGACGGAAAAACCACACTTGCCGACGGCACACTTGCATTTCAATTGACTATCCCCAAGGAGCTTGGCGGCCCCGGTGGCGACGGTGCGAACCCGGAAAAGCTGTTTGCGTTAGGCTACTCGGCTTGCTTCCTCGGTGCCCTTCGGCGCGGTGCCGCACAGCTCAACACCCATGTCCCACAAGGTTCGACTGTCTCCGCGACGATTGGCATGGGACCCCGTAGCGAGGGTGGTTTCGGTATCGCTGCCGCGCTCGATGTCTACCTGCCAGGAATGGACGAGGCCGAAGCAAAGCATCTGGTCGAGGTAACCCACACCATCTGCCCCTACTCGAACGCGATCCGAGCGAGCGTTGATGTGGAATTCACGGTTCGCACCTAAATCCGGACGGGCACTATCAAGAAGGGACGCACCGATGACGATGTGGTCGTCAAGAAAATACGCCTTAATGCTAGTCACTTACGTCGCGTTCGTAGGCGGAGTGATGGCTCACGGCCCAACCCCAGAGACGCAACGCTCCTCGGCGGAGAGTGGCGCGGAGACCGATTTCCTCAGGGAGAGCGATGCTGCCATGGATAAGATGATGGCCAATATGGAGGTCACGCCATCCGGTGATGTGGATCGTGACTTCGTCGCCATGATGACACCTCACCATCAAGGCGCAATCGATATGGCGCTGGCCGTGCTCAAATACGGCAAGAACGAGCAACTCAAACGTATCGCCCAAGAAATCATAGTCGACCAACAACAGGAGATCGCGGTGATGAAGCTCGCCATTGGCGACCCATTGCCGCCATCAGCGCCGGCACCGACACAGATCACCCCCTTAGCGACACCCAGTGGAGCCATGCACAGCATGGATCCCAACATGAAGATGTAAATCGAAAGGTTTTTCATGACTTTGCGCACATCCTTCGTCGCCGCCTGCTTGGCAGGCAGTATTCTCGCACCCCTTCCAAGCTTTGCTGGCCAGGCTCCATTCGCCTCGAGCGATCCGAATATTCCAGTGAGCAGCAAGGATCGCGTCTATGCCGCCGAGCAGTTCTCTAACACCGTATCGGTGACAGATCCCGCCACCAATAAGTTGCTCGGCGTTATCAAATTAGGCGATCCGCAGCCCGGCAACCTCAGCCCACTCTACAAGGGGCAGGTACTCGTCCACGGCATGGGGTTTTCGCCTGACAAGAAGACCATTGCGGTCGTGTCGATCGGATCCAACTCCGTCACTTTCATCGACACCGCTACCAACACCGTCAAACATACGACTTACATCGGGCGCTCTCCGCACGAGGCATTCTTCACTCCCGATGGAAAGGAAGTCTGGGTTACCGTTCGTGGCGAGGACTACATCTCAGTCATCGACCCGACGACGTTCGAAGAAAAGATGGAGATCAAGGTGCCGGCAGGCCCAGGCATGCAAATTTTCTCACCAGACGGGAAATACGGCTACATCTGCTCGTCGTTTAATCCTAAGACCGTGGTGGTTTCGGTGGCCGACCATCAGATCGTCGGCCATGTGAAACAAGCGAGCCCATTCTGCCCAAACATCGCAGCGTCGCCTGACGGCAAACAGGTCTGGTTCACACTCAAGGACACCGGCAAAGCCCAGGTCTTCAATGCGCAGCCTCCTTTCGATCTGATCAAGACGATTGACACTGGCCCGATCACGAACCACGTCAATCTCGTCACGAACAAGAACGGAAGCTTTGCCTACATCACTGTGGGTGGTCTCAATCAGGTGAAGGTTTACCGCACCGATAATTTCGAGCAGGTCGCCACCATACCGGTTGGGAACCTACCCCATGGGGTTTGGCCGTCTGGTGACGGGACCCGCGTCTATGTCGGCCTCGAAAATGCAGACGCATTGGCGGCGATCGACACCCTCGATAATAAGGTCATCGCGACCATTCCGATCGGCCAAGCCGCACAGGCTGTCAATTACGTGCCAGACGCCGTTCCAGAAGGTGACGGCACCAAGAATCTGGTTCCTCTCGGCATCGCTGGCGAAGCCACGCATCTGGCTCTCGCTGTCAAAGGGGAAAAGGACACCACGCCTACCTCTGTGTCTCTCTTTGACCAGGGACTTACCCAGGTCCTCCAGGCATCTGTCACGGGGCTTCAGCCGAAAACAGCTTACGTCCTCGCTCTGTCGGAAAAGTCAGACGGAAGCGGGCCTCTAGAGCCGCTCTCGCGCTTTATGACGAACCCGGCTGGGTCGGCAATCGTCAACGCTGTCGGCCCTATCCGACAGATCGTCGAGGCAAAGCACAGTGATGAACGCCGGTATCTCGTCGTCGCATCGTTGACGAATGAGAAGCCCGATAAAGTGCTCCAGGTGCAGGCGAACTGACCCGCTGCGCTAGTAGCGATAAGAACCTAATTATGTGGCCTTGTCTGCCTGACCACAACAGGTCTGGCCGAAGGCCGGATAGTCAGTCAAGACAGTTGCGCAGAACGCTCCTCTTGGCAGATCCCATGAGATCGTTGAGGTGGACGTCGGAAAACCCGAAACGAGGTGTACAAATGAGCGAAGAGCGCCGCCCTTTCCGCCATACACAGCAGAGACCGCAACTCTCAAAATTCGAGCTGCAGAGGACGCCTGGAACAGCTGTGATCCGGACCGAGTATCACGCTCCTACACGCTGGATAGCCAATGGCGCAACCGATCAGAATTCCTCAATGGCCGCGCCGCTTCCTCGATTTCCTTTCGAGGAAGTGGGCCAAAGAGTTGGAGTACAGGTTGATCAAGGAACTGTGGGCCATAAACGACAATCGCATTGCAGTGCGCTTTGCGTATGAGTGGCGCGACGATTCCGGTAACTGGTTCCGATCATACGGCAACGAGAATTGGGAATTCGCCCCGAACGGCCTAATGCATCGCCGCTTTGCCTGCATCAACGACCTCCCCATCAAGGAACAGGACCGAAAGTACAAACGGGATCGAACCGGCCCACGCCCGGCCGACCATCCGGGTGCTATTCGCGAACTTTTGAGCTAGCGTAAATAGTTGCACCGAAATCGGCTATATGCCGGATCATCCGTTCTCTCTCCCGTACTGTGCTGCTGCAACTGCGTCATTGGGATTGCACCGACGACGTCGGAACCTCTCGTGCACTGTGGCGGATGGTCGTACTATAAAAGGCTGTAGCGCTTCCCTCCCAGCACGCATGCAACTGCAGATGAGAATGCATGATAGCGGGCCCAGTGTACCAGTAAAAGCGCCGATCGAAGGCGTGTGTCCCACTTGGAGCACTAAGCCCGTTCGGGTCGCCCGGGGCGCGCCTACAGGAAAGGCTCGACCGTAGGGTTTGCATGATCGCGTTTGCCGTCACCATTACCTTGACTACAAGCGCGCGAAATCAACCAGCCCCAATCCAGATCTTGACGAGACCCGCAAAGGCACCGATGGCCAAGACACTGCAGATCCAGAGCCCTACGAACCAAACGATCCGTGACCATGCCTTCGGGCTCATCAATGGTAACCCTCTCCGGGTTGGATTTTTCCTCGGAAAACCCAATAGGAGTATGCCGAGTACATTACGATAATCGGAAGCAGCACACATGTTCCAACAAGCAAGAACGCAAGGCTTTCAGCTGGAGCGGCAGCCTCCCAGATCGTAAGCGTCGTCGGGACTATGTAAGGATAGAAGCTTATGCCAACGCCGATGTAACCGAGTGTGAACAACGCAAGTGCGCAAACAAATGGCAAAGTATCGTTTCCGCGGCGTAGTGCTCGCATGAGGACGAACACGCACGCGATAACAAGGAGGGGCACCAGCACCGAAAAGATGACGGTAGGATTGCCAAACCAACGATCCAGGTAGGCTTGGTGGAGCCATGGCGTCCAAGCACTAACTATGGCCATAGCTGCAACCGTCAGGAAAAGTGAGGGCGGTGCAATACGCCTCGAGTGAGTGCGGACGTCCCCGGACGTCTTCAAGATAAGCCATGTCGATCCAAGGAGCGCATAGCCGACGACAACCGCACAACCTGTCGTGATGGAAAAAGGCGTCAACCAGTCAAAAAAGCCACCGCTATATGCGCGGTTGCTTACGTTGATGCCTTGCACGAGCGTGCCAAGTGAGAGGCCCTGGCAAAAGCCCGCAAGACAAGACCCCCCAAAGAAGGCAAAATCCCAGAATACGCCTTGCGTGGTTCGCCAGCGGTATTCAAAAGCCACTCCACGAACAACGAGACCGAGCAGCATGGCGATAATTGGCGCGTAGAGCGCAGGTAATATCGTCGCGTAAGCGAGCGGGAAAACAGCGAAAAGCCCGCCGCCGCCCATGACCAGCCAGGTTTCGTTTCCATCCCAGACGGGGGCGACCGTGTTGATCATCTGATCTCGTTGCTCACGGTTTCGGATAAAGGGAAAGAGAATACCGACGCCGAGATCAAAGCCATCCATCACCACATATGTCAGGACAGCGAACGCAATTATGCCTGCCCAGACGAGAGCGAGATCAATACTCATGAGGCCTTCCTTTAATGATACTAAGTGCGGGCCCTGGCACGATACCCGTGGCGCGGATTGGCGCATCGGATAGCACCTCTGCCGTATCTTGGGGCATCGTTGCCATAAGGCGGACAATGTAGAACGTGCCGACCGCATATACGCAAAAATACACAACAATAAATGCGATGAGGGAAGCCGCGACCCCGGCAGGATGCACTGGGGATGCGGAATGCGCCGTTAGGAGATGGCCGTATACGGTGAAGGGCTGCCGGCCGACCTCGGTCGTGATCCAACCAGCGAGAACCGCCACAAAGCCTGTTGGCCCCATAACCACCGCCGCGCGAAGCAACCACCTGTTCGTGAAAAGCGTTCCGCGGTAGCGATTCCACAAGCTCCACACGCCGAGGGCAAGGAAGGTCACACCTAGTCCAACCATTACGCGGAACGACCAAAAAACGACCGCAACGGGTGGCTGCAGCTGACGAGGGACCGTATTAAGCCCCGTAAGAGGTCCGTTCCATGAGTGCGTTAGAATTAGACTTGATAGATGAGGAACTGACACAGCGTAGTCAATCCGCTGTTCATCCTGGTTTGGAATTCCGAAGAGTACCAACGGGGCTCCATGGGGATGGCTTTCGAAATGGCCTTCCATCGCCATGACTTTAGTCGGCTGGTACTCGAGTGTGTTCAGGCCATGTTGATCGCCCGCAAAAATCTGAATCGGGGCAACGATCGTCGCCATCCACATCGCCATAGAGAACATCTTCGCCGCTCTCGGGGGAGCCGCCTTATGGAGTAAGTGCCAAGCGCCCACAGCGCCGACGACGAGAGAGGTCGTAAGATATGCGGCCAAGACCATATGCACGGCGCGATACGGAAATGATGGACTGAATACCGCCTTCCACCAGTCAATGGGAGCAAACTGCCCAGCCATATTGACCGAGAACCCGGCTGGGGTCTGCATCCATGAGTTTGCCGCCACGATCCAAGTCGCCGAAATCAGTGTGCCCAGCGCTACGAGACCGGTTGACATAAAATGCAAGCCTTCCCCTACTCGGGGAAGCCCAAACAACATGATGCCGAGAAATCCCGCTTCCAGGAAGAAGGCGGTGAGAACTTCGTATCCCATCATAGGGCCGATGACGGGGCCTGCCTTGTCGGAAAAGACGCTCCAGTTCGTACCGAACTGATATGACAGGACCACCCCAGAGACGACTCCCATACCGAACGCCACTGCGAAGATGGCTTTCCAAAAGTCGAACAATTCCAGGTAATCGCGATCGCGGGTTTTCAGCCACAGCCCCTCAAGAACGAATAAGTAGCTGGCTAGCCCAATTGAGAATGCCGGAAAGATAATATGAAATGAGATTGTGAAGCCAAACTGTATCCGCGCCAGCGTTGTGGCGTCAAAACCTTCGAGCATGTCGATCTCCGATCGAGTGCAGATTGCCAATGTCGGAGCCACAACGCGTTGCAAAGAACTATCCGCAGCCGGCTGTTAGGTATCGGCAAGGCGGAAGTTGAGTGCCTGTCCAAGCCGGCCAGGTGCAGTCAATCTCTGAGTTCTTGCATCACCGAAACTATGGCTCTTTCGAATTCCGCTAGACAGTAACCATCGCGGGAGCGCCGCTAAACTATACGTAAGTGTAGAAGGTGGCTGCCTAAGTATGATAGCAGGTTCGCTCCGGGATGGTCCTGTCATAGGACAAAGTTCCCCCAATCCCCCTAGGCGCGATCAATCTGTCGCCGGCGACCGTCGCGTCTGCTAGCTGGTGGCGGAGTAGAAGCCATCGCGGGTTGCGCGCGGGGCCTGATTCAGAAATGAGTTCACACCTGTGGACCAAGATGAAGGGATCCCAACAACTACGGGCTGGCAGTTTTTATCGCTAATTCTCGGAACGCTATCTTGGCTGTCGTTTTGCGGTCAGCATCCCCATGCTCGACACGACTTCTCCAGCGGTGACAATATGCGCTTTGGCGAGATAGGTATCGAATTCCCGTTACGAAAGTCGGCATGGCTTTAGCCTCCAGCATCGTCCTCTCGCGGCGAACCAATAAGGTCTGAGACTTGTTTGCCGATATGGGTCCTGCCAATTTGCCTTGAGACCAAGAAGCTTATATTCCCGCAGCCCGGTGAGCAGGCTGAGTAATTGCGACATGCGTTGACGAAATAAACGCACATCTGTTAAGGCCCTTTTGGTCGTTGCTTATCTCAAGTTGCCCTGTGCCATCGCCCCGAACGGAATCTTAGCGATCTATCAACGCCAGGAGTATTACGTTGTATTGACTTGACTGTGTGTCCAGTTGAAATCAGACCAGCTCAAAAAAGGGAAACAATGATGGCCGAAGAAACCACTGCCGCCGCAGTTACGGAAGCCCCCGCAACCGATTCCGTTGCTACTCCGCCGGTGAAGAAACAGCGCGCACCGCGACGCCCGAAGGGAGTAGCGGAAGCAAGCGCGACTTCGTCACCAGCCGCCAGCGCAAAGCCCGGTCGCGGACGTAGAAAGCAGACCGAAATTACTGTGGAGGCGACACCGAATGCGGAAAAGAAGCGTGGCGGAAGGCCAGCCAAAAGCGCAGCAGCTAGCGTAAAAGCTTCAAAGCCGCAGCCGGCGAGCCAAACCCCCAAGGTTCAGGCCGTCGATGCGATCCCTGCAGAAAGCATTGCCGAACTCCTAGAACTCGAAGCAGAAAACCAGCGCCTGCGTCAGGCACTGTCCGATAAGCTTCGCGTAGAGAACGCGGATCTCCGGAAGCGTCTTGGGCTTAATTGACCGATCGCTATTCTGCCCATAATCGAATCGGATAAAGCTCAAGCTTTGTCCGCTCATCGGCTCGTGAAACGAGCCGATGATAATCTTGAAAGATGCGGTCGCGCGGATTGCCGGAGGCTCCCCATATGAGATCACCCTGGAAATTCATTGCGCAGCTCACTTCTCGTAGACCTCTCGACAACAAAAGTGAGGAGTCTCTCGATGCCGCTCCCGAAGAAAAGGTCGCTGTGCCTCAAAGGGCCGTCGAGGAAGTAGAGTCTTCGCCGGCACCGCCGATTGAGACCGGCATCTCCCGCGACGACTTCCCAGTTGAGAGCACTGAGACAGGCGCGCCTCCTCAGACTAATGGTGTTCCGCTTACAGCGGAATTTCCCACAGGTTCAGAGATGACCGAAGCCTCCGCAGAAGCGGAGGGGCAGCAAGACCACCTGACGGACGCAACGCTAGATCAGCCCCCGTTGACGGCAACAAAGCCGTCCTCATTAGCAGCACCTAAGAGGCGTGTCGTTAAGCCAAAGAGCACTCAAGGCAAGCAACAGCCAGTGCCGACGAGGGGAGAACCAGTTGCGGAATCGCGACTGCCCCGGGTCTCGCCGTCAGACCAGATGACAGGGCTAGATGATGACATCAGGCAGTTGAGGGCTCAGCTGGCCGAGAAGCTTAAACTCCAGAATGAACACTTGAAGCGGATGCTCGATCGCTTCGACCGCAAATGAGCGTTGGCGTGCATCTAGGATGAAGAGCATCGCCGATCGCTCTAGAGGCCCGACCGTGGTCTGACGGCAAGACGTAGCGAAAGAGGCAATCTTATCGCCTTGCCAGCATTGGTAAGATCAAGCCCCATTCTGTCTCTTGAGGTGGTCCAGACGGCTCGAATCCCAACTTCTTGTAGACGGCTATCGCCCGTCCATTGTCTGGATGCGGATCGGCCGCGATCACAGGTTAAAATGCCAGCGTCGGATCACGCTCAATAACGCCATGTCGATCACTCCATAGCTCCCGCTGAAAACACGCGGAGCAAGGTTCAAAACATGGGTCAATTCTCGATGAAAATATCTCGCAATGCCGGGTCACTTCTCAGTGCAAATCAACAATGTGCGCACCAACAGCGTCCGCGACTCTCGAACCAGGGCGCGCGGTAGCGTTCGGAGTGGGCAGGTTCGCAAGTAGGCTGGCGGCAACTTGCCGCCATCCTCAGCGCCAAAGCGCGCCCACATGGCGGAGTTTACGGAAGAGCCCCAAAGTCTACCCTACGATATCCCTCGACCATTGAGCGCAACCCCTCGGGAGAGATTACCTCAACCTTGTCTCCCCATTGGTAGAGGTGCCACGTCATCTCGAGCCATCCCGCCGCGTGAAAGCGCACGATCAGGCTTCCATCATCCATTGGCTCCAGAACCTGTGTGGGGTGAAAACGAAACTCCCCGGCGCGCGCGGCCGCCTCTGGAGCAAACCGCCAGACGACCTCGCCATATTGAGCGGGGTCCTGATAGACGCCGAATGATTGGGCCGCATAGTCGTCCAACGAAAACCCGTCGGCCATCGCGAAGCTCTCATCGAGCGCCTCTGCCGAATGAATTCGATCAGTCCGGAAGTTGAGGATCATATCTCCGCGCGATGGCTGCCTGGCCACGAGATAGCTGCGGTGACCGAGCAGGAGTCCGTGAGGCTCGATAATTCGCTCAGGAGAGTCCGTCTCTCCATAGCGTAGTCGCAGGCGAAAGGGGCCACGGAGCGCCTCGATAATCGCATCGAGAACCATCGGCTTGAGGTTTACGCGCGGCCCGGGCGTCGTCACCGACCCCATCGCCGTCAGAACTGCCTCCGCATCCGCTTCCGTCCTCAGCGCGTCTCTCGGCGCAAGGCGAGACAGCAATGCTTCCCGCAAATCGTAAAGTGCCTTGGCGTGCCGCGCCCGACCTTCTGCATGAGCGGCACGACCCGCAATTTCCAATGCCTCGATCGCGGTCTCTTCCTTTGGCCTAAGCCGATCGAGCATCGGATCGGCCACTCGCCACCGGCGACGGCGATCAGGCCCATCCTGCCATTCAACGCCAGTGAACACAGTTTCAAGCGCCTCGGTCATGCGCTGTGCAGTCCGGTGCGTTACGTCGAATTCCTCGCAGATCTCTTCAAGACTCATACCCACGCGCCGCGTCGCTGCAAGTCGGGCGAGGCGGATCAAATCCTGGGCTTTCGAGAAGGACATCTTCACTCCTACTCTGGGTGACAGAAAATGACACCCACACCTATTACAACGCTATTCACGGGCGGTCGAGAGTTGAGCCCGCAAAATCCGAGCGTGGGCGTCCTCCGAAGGCCGCGCGAGAGAATAGGAGAATGAACGATGGCCAAGATCATGAAAATCGAGCGTCTATTGCGATGCGACGGTGACATCCCATTGGTATCGCCGCCGGCGAAGGGTGCCGGCATCGTAGTGAGGAACTCGGAACTCCGCATCTCTGCGCCGGCACATCAGTTCCGTCCGGGACGGTATGTCGGCGAGCCAGGCTTATGCCTTGCGGTCGTGGAAGGAGTTCGAACTCGGATCCAGCGAGAGTTTCGGATCCTGCGCCGCAAGGGGATCTCGTCGTTATTCCAGCGGATCGCCGGCTCGCTTCCCCGGTCATTGCGATCACGGGCTTGGTGCTAACGCTTATGCCTCGCTTGCCAGATTGACTTTACGCCATCGGTATTGCTCACGTTGCAACCCAAGAGAGCCCGCATCTCCCGCCGGTTGCTTAAAATCGAAGAGGCCTATTCCATGAGATACGTAGACGGCAACATGCTCTTCTCGGCAACGGATCTCATGCGGTTCATGGGCTGCGCTCACTCAACGACCCTTGATCTCATGCATCTCCGCGGGGAGGGCCCTGAGCCGCGCGAAGATACCGAGGATGCCGCTTTGTTGCAGAAACAGGGTGATGCCCACGAAGCTGCTCACCTTGCTCGGCTTGGATCAGAGGGACGCGAAATCGTCGAGATCACGCGCGGCAACCTGGCCACTAATGTCAAGGCCACCAAGGAAGCTCTGATGTCGGGAGCAGAGGTGATCTTTCAAGGCGCAATGCTTTCAGGGAAATGGGGTGGCTGGTCGGACTTCCTGGAAAAGGTCGACTGTCCGTCGAAGCTGGGAAACTTCAGCTACGAAGTTGCCGACACCAAGCTCAAGCGTCGCCCGCATCCCAAACACGTTCTCCAGTTGGTCCTGTATTCCGACCTTCTGACTGAGATCCAGGGTCTCGCCCCGGAGTTCGCTCACGTCGAACTGGGCGATGGGACACGGGCAACTCTTCGCCTCGCTGACTACTCGGCTTACGCTCGCATGGCACGGTCCCGGCTAGAGAGTTTCGTGGCTGACCCAAAGTCGACGAGGCCTGAACCGTCCTCTGAATGCGGGCTTTGTCGTTGGGCTGACCACTGTGAGTCTGTCTGGGCCGCAGAAGACAGCTTGTTTAATGTGGCCAACATCACACGAGGCCAAGTGAAAAAGCTCGAGGTCGCCGGCGTCACGACGATGGCCAAACTTGCCGAGCATGGCGGGCCAATCCGTGGGATGGCGTCGGCCACCTTCGAGAAGCTACGAGCCCAAGCCCGCCTACAGCACGCCAGGAAAACAGGCGAGCCAACCTACGAGCTGCGGCCAGCGCTCCCAGGCAAAGGATTTGACCTCCTGCCGAAACCGCAGGATGGCGACCTTTTCTACGACATCGAGGGCGATCCGCACTACGAAGGCGGCCTCGAATACCTTCACGGCGTCTGGTTCGACGGCGATTTCCGCTCTTTCTGGGCTCACGACCACGGCGCGGAAGCAGTGGCGCTCGGCGAGTTGCTCGATTTCTTCCGAGCGAGGTTAGTCGCTTACCCAGGGGCACGCATCTATCACTACGCGCCGTATGAGATCACGGCACTTCGACGCTTAACCGCAAAGTACGGGATTGGGGAGGCGTTTCTCGATCGCTTGCTGCGCGAGCGGCGTTTCGTCGATCTCTACGCCGTAGTCCGCAGCGGGCTGCTGGCGTCAGAGCCCAACTATTCGATCAAATCTCTTGAAGCATTCTACGGACTCAAGCGGGAAGGGGAGGTCAAGACCGCCGGCGGCTCCGTCGTTGCCTATGAAGCTTGGAGAGAGAATAGCGAGCAAACCATTCTCGATGAGATCGAAGACTACAATCGGATCGACTGCATCTCGACCGAGATGTTGCGTAATTGGCTGGTGTCGATCCGTCCAGAGGGCGAGTGGCCGCAGTTCACCACGGATGCGAGCGACAAGGAGGTTGTCGAGGATGAGGAAACCAGGGAGTTTCGGGATCGGATCGCGGCATCGGGCCTGCCACAGGACCGCCAGGAGATGCTTTTCAATCTCGGCCTCTTTCATAAGCGCGAGGCCAAGCCTGCATGGTGGGCAATCTTTGATAGCCTTGGACAGGAAGAAGACGAACTCATCGACGATCTGGATGCACTCGGGGGCTTGGTGGCAACGGGACCGCTTGAAGTCGTCAATCGCTCTGTGATCAGGACATATATCTTTCCAGCCCAGGAAACCAAGTTGCGGGCAGGACGTATGGCGACAGTGCCGACGCCAGACGGCTTCGCCTCTGTATCCATTGAGGACTTGGATCGCGCTGAACGCAGAATCACAGTCAAAATCGGCGTCAAGAAAGCAGGTTTGCTCGCCGACCAGTTGACCCTGCACCCCGACCCTCCATTGAACACCAAGGTTATCGCTGCTGCCATTGCCGACGTGGTTCGCGATCAATGCGGACCGCGCCGCTATCAGGCGGTGGACCACCTTCTGTCGGCGGCAGCGCCACGCTTATCCGGTGAGCAGGGGGAGGTTCTACAGGGTAGCGATCCTGTGGCGGGTACGATCGCGGCCGTGCATCGAATGGACGAAACCGTGCTGCCGATCCAAGGTCCGCCCGGCACCGGAAAAACGCATGTAACAGCGCGCGCAATCCTGTCGCTGGTGGAGGCGGGATACCGCGTTGGCGTTGCCTCCAATAGCCATGAAGCCATCCGGAATGTGTTGATGGGGTGCATCAAAGCTCGCGATGAAAGCGGGTATCCATTGCCCTTGGACATTGTTCACAAGATTTCCGGTGAGGACGACGGCTATCCCCAAGGGTGCAAGGTCCGGCGCACGACTGAGAACAGGGTTGCCGAGGAAAGCGGCCAGATCGTCGGAGGAACCGCATTCTTCTTCTCCCGCGACGAGAATATTCAGGCGTTCGATTGGCTTTTCGTGGACGAGGCAGGACAAGTCAGCCTGGCCAACATGACCGCCATGGGGCGCGCGGCCAGAAACTTCGTCCTCGTTGGTGATCCGAGACAGGTGCCACAGGTTATCCAAGGCGCACATCCTGAGCCCGCGAATCTCTCTTGCCTCGAATGGATGCTCGCTGGGCACCCCACGGTGCCGCCGGATCGCGGGATTTTTTTGGCGACCACCCGGCGCATGCATCCGGACGTATGCCATTTCATTTCTGAGCAAGTCTACGAAGGTCGATTGGTAAGCCATCCAGATACCGCGCGCCAGCGCGTTTTCGAGACCGGGTTTCCGGAGGCGGGTGCCTTTTGGGTACCCATCTCACACGACGGAAACGCTCAGATTTCCGCGGAAGAGGTCGAGGCAATCGCGAAAGCAGCCAAGGCGTTTCTTGGTGGCCGTTTGACAGATAAGGACGGCGTGACGAGGAAGATTGACCACAACGACATCATTGTGGTCGCTCCCTACAACGCCCAGGTCAACGCGCTGCGCGATGCGTTGCCTGCCGGAATCCGTGTCGGCACCGTCGACAAGTTTCAAGGCCAGGAAGCGGCCATCTGCCTCGTTTCAATGACTGCGTCGACGATCGATGACTCTGCTCGCGGGATGGAGTTTTTGTTCTCGCTCAATCGGATCAACGTGGCCATTTCACGGGCGAAGTCGTTGGCTTTGGTCTTTGGCGAGCCACGCTTGCGGGAAACCAAGTGCAAGACCATCGAGCAGATGCAGTTGGCAAATACGCTGTGTGCGTTGCCCAGCGTTGGTAATTGGCGAGGATGAACAGACCTTTGCAGGATGCTTTGCGGCACACCAGCTGTCGCCTGGCGACCGGTAGTGTTCGCGATTGATGGAAGGTGACTAGGTCAGCTACGAAGTCGGGCAAGACCGCAGGGCCGGCAAGTCCAAGGCAGAGAACGTTTCGGTCCTTTGATTGCTTGGAGCACGGCTCAGAGATCTCGCGATTCCTGCGGGATTTCCCCAGCGCAACACAAATTGACTTCTAAGCGGCGTTTTGGACACCAAGCCGCTCACGAAGGGCGAGCCTCAGCCCGCCGCCCCACATTCTTCTGGACCTTCACAACCTCATTCCTCGTCAAGAGAAAGAAATGGGCGTCATCAAGACGGTGGGCAATATCGCCATTGTCCGTCATGTAATCGACCTTCTTTCCGATCGCATCGCCGCCCACGCGAAACTGCTCGATAACAACACATCGGCTTCCAGTCTCGCTGGCACATCTGAAGCGCCGGCCGTTTCGATATCGTCGCATCCACCTTCTCCTTTATAACGAGCATCTTCGACCTACGCCCTGAAATCGCAACCCATCTGTAGGTATAGCCGCCAGTCAAGCCTGAGGAGCAGAAGCGCATAGCTATGCTAAGCTCCGTGCTAGAAACGGTTCTCTTAATGCGTCTGACGCTTAGTAGATCAGGAAGTCGGATCACGACGCGTTGTCGAGCGCGTCTCGCTGTTTGATCAACTCGTCGTACAGTGCCTGCTGCTCTTCGAGACGCTCCTGGATTAAGTCGTCATCCGCCGCGCCGCTGACTCCGGCAGCCTGCTCGATGAGGGTCCTGATGTTTTCGCTTACTTCGGCAATTCTGGCGTCCAGGTCGTCTCGTGCTACGGATTCAGCCATGGATTTGTCCTTTCGATAATATTCAACTGTAGAAGCGGGGGGCACGTGCTAAGCGGCCTGGCCTGTTGATTTCTATACCAGGCCCTTGCCAGTTGGCCGCGGCCTCTAGAAGCCGCGCTATGAGGCGGCGGTTAAACGAGGTCGAAGCGATCTGCGTACATTACCTTCGTCCAAGCCGCGATGAAATCCTCCACGAACTTTTCCTGAGCATCGGCCTGCCCGTAGACCTCAGCAAGTGCTCTGAGCTGGGCGTTTGATCCGAAAACAAGATCAACGCGCGTTGCTGTCCACTTGAGTTCGCCGGACTTTCGATCGCGGCCTTCAAAGGCGTTTTTTGAGCCCGGCACCGCTGACCAAGCGGTAGCCACGTCGAGCAGGTTCACGAAAAAGTCGTTCGTTAGTGATTCCGGACGCCGCGTGAATACCCCATGCTGCGAACTGTTGAAGTTTGCGTTCAGGACACGCAGACCACCGACGAGGGCCGTCATCTCGGGGGCTGTCAACGTCAAGAGCTGCGCTTTGTCGACAAGGGCGGCCTCCGGAGAGAGCGGAGAACGCTCGCTCTGGTAGTTGCGAAATCCGTCAGCGGCTGGCTCAAGATAGGTGAACGAATGCACATCCGTCTGCTCTTGTGTCGCATCCGTGAAGCCGGGAATGAACGGAACCTTGGTGTGGTAGCCAGCGTTGGCCGCAGCCTTTTCAATTGCCGCCGAGCCGCCCAGAACGATCAAGTCGGCGAGTGACACTTTCTTTTCGCCAGACTGCACTTCGTTAAATGCCTTCTGGATGCGTTCGAGAACGGTCAAGGCCGATGAGAGCTGTGCCGGCTCGTTGACCTCCCAGTCTTTCTGGGGAGCAAGGCGAATGCGTGCGCCGTTTGCGCCGCCTCGCTTATCCGAGCCACGGAAGGTCGATGCCGATGCCCACGCCGTAGAAACCAGTTGTGGGATCGAAAGGCCGGACGAAAGGATTTTCTCCTTGAGATCGGCGACGTCCAATTCGTCAGTCGGCTTATATTCGACCGCAGGGACCGGGTCTTGCCAGATCAGCTCTTCATCTGGCACCTCGGGCCCGAGATAGCGTACGCGCGGTCCCATATCGCGATGGGTCAACTTGAACCACGCCCGGGCGAAGGCATCTGCGAACTGGTCCGGATTCTCAAGGAACCGTCTCGAAATCTTCTCGTAGATCGGATCAAATCGAAGGGAAAGATCCGTAGTCAGCATGGTCGGAAGATGATGTACCGAAGCATCGGCGGCATCTGGAATAACCCTCGCCGCGTCCTTCGCGACCCACTGGTGAGCGCCGGCCGGACTTTTCGTCAGCTCCCAATCGTAGCCGAACAGGTTCTCGAAGAAGTGGTTGCTCCACCTGGTGGGAGTTTGTGTCCATGTGACTTCCAGGCCGCTGCTGATCGTGTCACCACCGCGACCGCTCCTGTAGCTGCTCTGCCAGCCGAAACCCTGCTGTTCGATACTAGCTTCTTCCGGTGCTGGTCCGACGTTGGCGGCATCACCTGCGCCGTGGGTCTTGCCGAACGTATGGCCACCAGCGATTAGCGCCACTGTTTCTTCGTCGTTCATCGCCATTCGCGAGAAGGTTTCGCGGATGTCGCGGGCGGCGGCTAGCGGGTCGGGGTTCCCGTCGGGGCCTTCTGGATTGACGTAGATGAGGCCCATCTGCACCGCTGCGAGCGGCGTCTCAAGCCGTCGGTCGCCCGAATAGCGGCTGTTCGGCATGTCGCTGGTCGCAAGCCATGACGTTTCGGGTCCCCAAAAAACATCTTCTTCAGGTTCCCATGTGTCTTCGCGCCCGCCCGCATATCCAAAGGTCTTGAAACCCATGGACTCAAGCGCGACATTACCCGTGAGGATCAGCAGGTCTGCCCAAGAGATCTTGTTTCCGTATTTTTGTTTTATCGGCCAAAGCAGACGGCGCGCCTTGTCGAGGTTGACGTTGTCCGGCCAACTATTGAGCGGCGCGAAACGTTGCTGGCCGCCTCCGGCACCCCCGCGACCGTCGCCGATGCGGTAGGTGCCGGCGCCGTGCCAAGACATACGAATGAAGAGGCCGCCGTAGTGTCCGAAATCCGCTGGCCACCAGCCCTGCGAATCCGTCATCAAGGCGTGCAGGTCCTTTTTCAGCGCTAGCCAGTCGAGCGTCTTGAACTCTTCGGCATAGTTGAACCCTTTGCCCATCGGGTTCGACAGCGAAGAGCCTCGGTGTAGAACGTCCAAGTTAAGCTCGTTCGGCCACCAATCTCGAATTGACTTCCCGCGGGGTGCCGAATGGGCAACCGGACATTTGCCAGCGGTGTCAATTTTCGTATCCATTTCGTTTCTCCGTGAGATGCCTGCGGCTGCGTTTGGGGGAGGGCGAAGTTTTGAATTCGAGTTGGCCTATCGGCCGACAATCTCGCGGCTCTCAGTGATGTGGTGACACGCCTACACCGTCAGGCATGCCGAAAGTCGCAGCCCTTTGAGATGCAGGCGGGGAAAACTGGGCGAAAAAGAACCTCACACCCTGAGCCGTGCTTTCACGTTATCAGTCACCGCCGTCGCAGGCGCTCATATCCAAGTATAGCCTCGTCAATACCAAGGTAGGTATGGTCCGCAGAGCTGCGCTCCGCTACGGCCGACACCCAGCCGCACTCGCAGAGCCTCGTCGTTGGCACTCGACGAGCACTTCACAGTCCAACCTGGACAAGAGTTTAGTGCGCGCTGTGAGGAACTTGGGGAAGGCAGGCAGCTAGCGCTTATTAAGTTGTTATTGGCTTTTCAGGGGTAACGCTGGTTGCGCATTGAACAAAGGGTCCTGAAGAGGTTTTTGATGTCGTACTTGAAGATAATGGCTCCGGCCGCTCTGATCCTCTCGATGGGGGTCTTTCAGGCCTGGGCAGGTGGCGAGAGGACATTTGGGTCGGCCGGAATTAGAGCCGAGGCAGTTAGTGCTTCAGCCTCGAAATCCAATGCCACCCTCGTGGTGACGTTAGTGATCACGAATGAGTCTTCGATCGCCAAACAACTTTTTATCGCCGAGGAGCCGACGGCAGTCGATAATGAAGGTCACAGTTTCTCACTCAACCCAAATATCTATCCCGTGGGAGGCATCTATGTCTGCAATAACCCTACAGAATGCCTCAATAATCAGAAAGAACGGACAAATGATAACGCGACAATAGTGGACGCCAACCACTCAATCACCGTCACACTCGCGTTCCCATTTGGCGCAGGAAAGGCCGAAATCGGTGATACGGTATCAGTGGGTCTGCTGGTCCATGCACGCAGCGCTGTAGCTGAGGGCGATCCAAGCGCAAAGTGGAGGACGGTTTCGCTTGGCGTCCCAGATATCAGTTTGCGGGGGGTGTAACCGCTTGCTGCGGGGTAAGAGGACGAAGTTGCAAGAGCTTCTGCGCGACATCTCCGTACAGGCCGGCGATCGCTTCATCGCGATCACCTTGCACCCGAAAGACCGAATCGAAGTTCGGCAATGATACCGCTTTGCTTTCTGTGTCCCGCCAGACCCAAATTAGCTTTGTCGTTACAGTCGCTCTCGCTTCCACAATGCCCGTTCCACGCGTCGAATACGCAATATCCTTCAGTCTTACCCTTACATTCAGAATTGGGTCGGTCGTCCCCACGGCATAGCCGGATCGTTTGAACGACGTCGTCAAACTCTGCGCGAGCGCCTGGTCATAACGGTCGTCTCCGGCAGTGAACACGATTGGCACGGATTTGCCTTTGTCGGACCCGAGGCCTGAGATGGTGAGGTCCACGATATTGACGGCGTCACGGAGACTTTGCACCGTCGAGGCGTATTCCTTGGATGGAAAAGGCTGATCAGTTTCCGTCCGTTGGACCAAGCTGACGAGCAGTGCACGATCGGCAAAATCACCGGGTCGAAACCGCTCTTGAGCGAACAACAATTCGTCTAAGGAAGGAAGACCTAGTCTAGGTTTGGAGCTGGCCGCTGTCTTCGTTTCGGGACCGTGCTTGAACACGTTCGCCATTGTTGTAGGTAGGGCCAAATAAATCGTAACTTGGTTCTTCACCGCCAATACTGCTGCCGGAGCGGTCACTATGAAAACCATTGCAGCCTTTAGGATAATTATCCGTGGGCGTGATCCAGGGAGCTTTCTGGCAACACTCATTGCTAGCGCCCATCCGCCCCCACCTACTTCTAATAGCGAATCCACAACAGGGACGCCGATACTTTTCAATAACTTAATAGAACGGACCACGTTGACGACATCATGAAAGTTGGAGGTAAATCAACCTAGATCTTTCGTCTGAACAAATCGTTCCAGCTTGCGCTCGTTAGGCCGAGCTGGAAGAACTGCTTATGCTTAGATTTCTGTTTGGGGTTTGCGCTTCCCCCGGGGCGTCGCTGCGGCCGCTAGACGGCACAAGGGATGACTGGCCGGGACTTGCTTGGGTTCAGGAGGATGTTCAACTCATTGCCTAGCTGCCATGCGCCCTTGGCGTCGTCTGAGGGCCAGCCCCTCTAGACGAAGAGCGCCGCGCGACATCGGCCTGTTTCGCCTTCCGGCCGACCAGAAGCCTTTAAGATCACTCCCTGAATGGAAGGCTCGTCCCCGCCAATTTGATCCACAATGCTGTCAGTCACCGACACCGACCCGCCGAGAAACTCTGCGCCGTCCTGGTATTTGGGAGTTTGAACAAGAGATAGCGATAATAGGCTAGACTCGTCAAACTCCAAATGGGTTGGGAGATCGCGCGACCGCCGTTCCGAGCAATACTGTTTCACTCTGCAGCGTCTCGGAATCTCGACCATGTCGAAAGTGCTACTTCAACGATGAACTCGAAATCATCCGGCATGTGATGCTGATCTGAACCGGTCACTAGCACCGTCCAGAACTCTCGTTCTTGACCGAACTCAGTGGAAATTCGGACAACTTCGGGCGTTTGCCCGCCGACCTTTCTGGAGACTGCCCAGAAAAAGCAACCCGGCTTGAGACCTGCCAGTCCGATCATGCCCGTCAACTCCTGTTGGACTGCCTTTATACGACGAGATGCGACAGGCGCGAACACCGGTTATGCATTGTCCCCAGCCCACCTTTGATGGATCGCTTGAGGCCACTGCTCCGTGGAGCCGTGGTCGTGAGATAACTCTGCGCCTTCCGCGGAATAAGCTGCGCTGGTGCTATCCGCGACGTTTCCGGAGCGGCGCGCGCCAAGATAGCAATCAGCGCTACTAATGGTTTGGTCGCCCTTCATCGGCGATTTGGCGAAGAGGTACAGCATGAGTATCTCGGCGCAGTCTCTCGAGTTATTTCGGAAAAACTTCCGCCAAGAGGTGCTAACGCTCGTCTTAGGCGTTCGCTTACGTCAAGACCGGCTTGCGTGAGCGCTTCGCGCTTGGAATCTATTTCCTCCAAGCCCCGATCCCATCCACCTCGTGGATTGGGATCTGCAAAAAGCAGATCGCGCAGCCTCGCCAACTTCCGCGCTCGCGCAATCATCCGGCGGGCGGTTGATGGCACGGGAGGCGAGTCTGGAGGCTCTTCGACCGGCTCAGGAACAAACGGAGGTCCCAACTCCGGATCAGGGGTGGGGACGAACGGTAACCGCACCGGCACAATCGGCAACGGGACCGACACGGGAGCTGTAGGAGGAAAATCGTCCAAGGGGCGGCCAGTCGAATACCGGCAACGCGAACAACCGGGATCCGGGCACGATCGGCAGCCCGTCATCCGTCAACGACGGCGCAGGAAACTTCCATGTCCGATAGACAACTCCCGACAAACTGCCCTTGATGGCATACGCGGTCGCAAAAAAACCCAACGGTGTCGGCATTTCGAATCCCGTTCGCTTGCGGTCGATAAGAAGCTTCCGAACGCTCAAACACGGTAGCTGTTGCCAGTTGGTCAGCCAGCCGGCATATTGGAAGTGAAAATAGCGGTACGCATATAATCTAAAGCATAACAGAATATGTTCTGGATTATGAATCGCGTTGTGCGGTGGTAATATATCTTTTGAAGGCCAGTTGAGGCGATCATTACATCAGCAATACGTAGACAATATAATAGTATACATTCAATTTATGGTATGTTTCTACGACTCGACGTTTTACGCCGGATGATAAAAATAACTACTATGCATTTTTTCGACCTTAGGACATTATTGGTGGCTCCCTACACAAAACCTCCTCCGGAATATCGTCGAAGGAGGCATAGTTCAGATTGTAGAGCCGCGAATAGAGTTTGCCGTTCGTCATCAGCTGCCGGTGATCGCCGCTTTCGATGAGCTCGCCATTTTGCAGGACGATGATACGGTCGGCCTCCCGGATCGTCGCCAGCCGGTGGGCGATGACGAGGCCGGTGCGGTTTTCGAGAAGTTTAACCAGCGCCTTCTGGATCAGCATTTCCGTGTAGCTGTCGATATTCGCCGTCGCTTCATCGAGCACCAGGATCTTTGCATCGGCAACGAGCGCACGAGCGAAACTGAGCAGCTGCCGCTGGCCGAGCGACAGGTTGCCGCCGCGCTCGCCGAGCACGCTGTCGTAACCTTCGGGCAGGCGCATGATGAAGTCGTGAGCACCCACGGCCTTGGCGGCTTCGATCACCTGTTCGCGCGTCGCCTCTGTCTTGTGATAGCGAATGTTGTCGAAGACGCTACCGGTGAAAAGGAAAGGTTCCTGCAATACCATGGCGATCTGATCGCCGAGTGAATCCTGCGTCAGCTGGCGTACATCATGCCCTCCGACCAAAACCTGGCCCTGCTGCACATCATAAAACCGGTGGATCAACGACATACAGCTCGATTTGCCTGAGCCGGTCGGGCCGACGAGGGCGACTGTTTCGCCGGGGTTCACCTTGAAGCTCACCTGCTTCAGCACCGGGTGCTTCGGATTGTAGCCGAAGACGACGTCGCGGAATTCGACTGAACCGTCCATGTCTTTCGAAAGCGCCATGGCGTTCGGTGCATCCTTGATCTCTACCGGGACATCGAGAACCTCCGTCAGTCTCTGACCCGACGCCATGGCGCGCTGCATGACGGAATATTGCAGCGTCAGCGAGCGGATCGGATCGAAGAAACGCTGGATGTAGAAGAGGAAGGCAACGAGCACCCCGACATCGAGAGCCTGGTTCAGGACGCGCGCCCCGCCGACGACGATAACGAGAGCCATTGCTACGCCGGTCAAAGAATCAACGATCGGTACCATCACCTGTGCATAGCGGGCGGCCGTCAGATGCGTCTTGAGGTTCGCGTGCGCCTTGTCGTCATAGAGCGTGAAATTGACGCCCTGGCGATCCATGCTCTGCACGGCGCGGACGCCATGGATTGCCTCGGCAAGCGCACCAGCCGCAACCGAGTTCGTCTCGTGCGCCGCCATGAAGGATTTGCGCGCCAGCGGCAGCCAGAAGAGACGGACGATGAAGAGGACAGGCAAGACGGAGAGCGTCAGCAGGCCAAGCCTGAAGTCGAGATAGAGCATCACGAAAACGATGCCGAAGAGTAGGGCGATATCGCCGACGGAAAGCACTGACGTCTCGAGAAACTCCTGCATGGAGTTCACGTCGCCTTGAAGACGCGACATCAGCCGTCCGACCTCCGTCTTGTCCATGAAGGAAAGCGAGACCCGCTGGAGATGGGAGAACATTGCCTTGCGGATGTCGAAGAGCACCTCCTCGGCGACGTTGCCGACCAGCGTCTCCTGGGCGTAGCTCGCCGCATAATTGATCAGGATCACGATCACAAACGCGATGATCGAATAGAGGAGGGCGGAACGATCCCCGCCCGGCTGCATGCCGTGGTCGATCGCGTAGCGGATGATCAGGGGGATCAACAGCTGCATCGCCGTGAAGGTGAGCACGGCTACGACCGACCACATGACTTGCGTGCGATATGGCTCGACAAAAGCCCAGATGCGCTTGACGATGTTGCCGTCGAAGGCCTTTCCGAACATTTCCTCTTCAATGCGATGCGAGCCGACGACCGCCCGCGGCGGACGGCGTCCGTCCTCGCGAACGTCGGAACGTTCGGTTTCCAGTTCCTCGGCCATGAAGTCCTCCCTGCGCCGGTTTCTTACGCGCTCAAAGCGTCGTCGCCCGGCCGCACCTGCAAGTCGTAAAGTGCCTTGTACCGGCCGCCGGCGGCCAGCAACTCCTCATGCGTGCCGCGCTCGACGATGCAGCCGTCCTCGACGAAGAGGATCTGGTCGGCATGCATCAGCGAACTCAGCCGGTGGGCGACGATGATCGTCACGCGGTCGGCGGCGTATTTGCGCATGGCGGCGCGGATGCGCTGTTCGGTGGCAGCGTCGATCGCCGCCGTCGAGTCGTCAAATACCATCACTGCCGGCCTCAGCATCAGCGCGCGCGCGATCGAAAGGCGCTGGCGCTGGCCGCCGGATAGCGAAATGCCGCGTTCGCCGACCACCGTGCCGTAGCCTGTCGGCAAGCCGAGGACATAGTTGTGCAGCTGCGCGCTTTCGCTCGCGCGCTCGATCCGCGGCTCCTTGGCCCACGGGTCGCCATAGGCGATATTGTTTTCGATGGTTGTCGTGAACAGGAAGGAATCCTGCTGCACGACGGCAACTGCGCGGCGGAGCGATTGCAGTGTCACCTTGCGGATATCCTGCCCGTCGATCGTGATCCTTCCCTTCGTCACGTCATAAAAGCGCGGGATCAAATGGGCAATCGTCGATTTGCCGCTGCCCGGCGGGCCGACGATGCCAACCGTTTCACCACGCCGCGCTTCGAAGGAAACGCCGTGAAGCACCTGATGCATGTCCGAGCTTGGATAAGCGAAGGCGACATTCTCGAAACGAAGCGTGCCTTCTGACACCTTCAATTCCTTTGCATCCGGGGCATTGCGTATGGCGATCTCCAGGTCGAGCAGATTGAAGAGGCGCGTGCCGCATGTCGATGCCCGGGCAAAGGCGTTGACCATCAGGCCGAGTTGACGCACCGGCATTTGCAGGATGGTCATGAACGTCAAGAACGAGGCGAGCGTGCCGACGGTGATGTCGCCGGCCATTACCTTTTCTCCGCCGACCCAGAGCACGAGGCCCATCGCAGCGAAGAAGGAAAAGGTCATGGCGCTGGTATTAGCAACACGGATACCGACACGCTGGTGGGCAAGCGTCAGCGCATTCTTCGATGCCTTTTCGAATTTGGAGAGCTCGTGGTCTTGCGCTGCGAAGGCACGGACGACACGGATGCCGCCGAGATTCTCCTCCATGATACGGGTCAGCACCGAAAGCCGCTCCTGCAGGTCGAGCCACGTGGCACGCAGCCGCAGCTGCGTCACTGAGGAACGCCAGCCGACGAAAGGCACGAAACTCAGCGCCAGGAGGCCAAGAACCACATCGGTCGAAATCAGCATGTACGCACCGATCCCGATCAGCGTCGAAAGCAGGAAGACACGCACAAGCGCTGTCGAAAAATACATTCGCACGCCTTCGAGATCGAGCAGTCCGACAGTGATCAGATCGCCCGAATGAACCGTGTCGTGAAAGCTGAAGGAGAGCCGCTGGATCTTCTCGTAACAGGCAAGCCGCAGCTCGTAGCCCATGTGGTGGCCGACGCTTTCGCTGTAATAGTTCTGAACCATCGTGAAGACGCCGCGGAGCACGCTGGCACCGAGTAAAAGCAGCGCCGTCGTCAGCAGCGCCTCCTGCGCCAGCTGGCCGGCCGCTCCGCCGGTCAATGCAACCTGCGTATGGTCGACCGCCTGGCCGAGCAGGCGCGGAATCAGAAGCTGGAACGCGGATGCTATGAGGGTTGCGCCAATGGCGAAACCCGCTTGCCAAGGGTGACGAAAGGCCATGACGGTGATGCGGACCAGCGTATAAAGGCCCTTGCCCCAGCCTGCCGCATTCACAAGCGCAAGCGAAGCTGAAGGCTTCGTCGCGCGTATCGACGCATCGCTGCTCACGGTATTGATTCCAAATAGATGTATGGTTCGGACGCTGGCCCGAAAAGACGGCAATTCCATGAAGGGATTGATTAGCGCGCTTAGTTTTGCCGATTCTACCTGAGCGTTCAAGTAAAGAATTCACCAGTTGGTTATTTTCTCGTGAGTGAGACGAATCCCTCAGCTCGGTCCCAATTGCGGCGAACGCCGCAGCATTAGAGGTTTCTTCACGATCCTTTCTGCGGACGTGACGAAACAGGACATCAAAAGGACGGCGCAAACCGAAGCGCAGAACAGCAAACCGACAGACACCCGCGAGACTGGCGGCAGCACTGTCGCCAGCGATTGGACGATCAAGCCGCCGAACGTGTAATGATTAAGGTAGAGTGCGTAGCTCAGGCTTCCGAGATATCGGAATATTGTCCGCTGCCGATGGGTGAACCCGGTTTCGAATGCGTCCGCATGCATGATGCAAAAAACCATAAAGGCTGTGGCCGTCAGCCACACCACACAGGCCCCGGTGCCGATGCCCCATAAGAGATCCCTGCCGACGAATATCTCGACAATGCACATCAAACCTGCTGGCAGCAGGGCGCCGATCGCGACTTTGGAGCGATGGCCGCGCAGGTGAGCCCACAGCAACATGCCCAGCGCGAAGAATACGCCGTAGCGCATGAGAAAGACCTTCGAAGGGAAACGCGAAAGCGTCGCAAACAGCTCCTTGTCGAGTAGAAAGGCCGCAGACCATACCACAAGATAGACCGAGCTTCCGGCGCAAATGATCTTCGCCAGGTTTTCCAAAGAAAGACGCGGCGCAAAGACGATCGTGATCCCGACGGTCAGGTAGAACGCAGCCTCGACCACCAGCGACCATACGACGCCATCGATATAAGGCCCGACCGGCGAAAGGACCGAGGAACGGATGAGGGGAGGGACAAGAGACGTAATGTCCTGGCCCGCCAGCGATAAGGCCGCAAAGCCGATCACGCTGGAAATCCACAAAGCCGGCAGGATTCGAAGGGCGCGCAGGTGAATGAAACGGAGAGCGCCGTGCATGCCGCTGGCGCTTTCTGCGCTCATGGAGATCACGAGGCCGGAAATCACGAAAAAAATCTCAACGCCAATGCTGCCAACCCCATCGAATGGCCAGAGGAAGGCGAACACCGGCCCGCTAGTTTGCGGAAGCTGGAAGCTTGAAAAGTGGAATAGCAGAACCAATGCAGCAGCATAAATTCTGACTATATCTACCACGTAATAATGTGTTGCAGGCTTTTGTTCAGGCATAGTCTCATCCAAAAGGAGTATATGTCCCGGATAAGTTTCGAGTATTTGTTTATTTAGCGTATTACTATTAATATAATTCCGTTGTCCACCCATATTGCGCGTGGATTGTAAACTTTTTATCTTGGAACACGTGGCGGACGGCGAGAGGTTGCAGCATGAGTTACGGATTATCGAGGCGTATCACGGCGATGCTGGCTATAGCCGGGCTCGCGTTTTTCTTACTTGCGGCCGGGACTTGCGAGCTTTTGGCCTCGACTGATAGGGACGGTCCTACCTTCAAGGACATCGCCTACGGAAGCGACGCCCGCAACAGGATGGACATCTATAAACCGCCCGGTGCCGGTCCGTTTCCGGCGATCATCTATGTCCATGGCGGCGGATGGTGGAATGGTGACAAGCAGTATCTCGCGGCCAATGCCAGGGACTATATGCTGTCGAAGGGCGTTGCGGTCGTTGCGATCAACTATCGCAATCTGGTCGAGGCAAAACGCGACCGGATATTCCCGCCCGTGCTTGCCGCGCTTGAGGATACCAAATCGGCCTACGGATATCTCCTGAAGAATGGCGGGAGCCTTGGCATTGATAATACACGGCTTGCCATATACGGCGCTTCGGCAGGCGGCTTCAATGCGCTCTGGCTGGCATTGTCGATCAATGAGGACGGTTCGCTGCAGGCGATCAAGGCGGTCGGCGGCATCGATGCGCAAACCACGATCGATCCCTTTGAGATGCGCGATTGGGTCGGTCCATCCATCAATTACGGAGGCCATGCCTTTGGCCTGCCCGAAGCGGATTTCCAATCCTTTCTGGCGCAAAGAGATAAATTCCTGAATTACATCTCGACGCTGTCACCCTCCTATCTGGTTCGCGCAGACTCGCCGCCGATCGTGCTTCTCTATTCGGGGGGGCTGCAGGATCAGTCGAGCGATCACATGGCGCTCGTCCACAGCCCGAAGTTTGGCGCAGAATTTCAAAAGACCGCCGAAAGGAACGGCCATGCCGTGACCCTTCTCGAGGGGGCAGAGCGTATTCCGGCGCGCTACAGCGATTTTTTCAATTTCCTGATCGATCGCGTTGTGAAATAGCCGCCTGGTCCGAAAGGTATCTTAGACAAGGCAGCACAAGGCGCGGTGGAAAGGACAAATCTCTCTTTTGTTTCAGCACTGTGGCTGACTTGTCTGCAGTTATGCCGAACAAAACGCTTGCCACGTTCCCATTTTAGGGCTTTCATACACGACTAGTTTGATAGACTATGACGACGGCAATGTTCCCTCGTTTCTGACGAAGCTCAATGCTTCGATGAGCGGCAAGCTTTCCAGACGGCCGCATGAACCTCACCAACGCAGGCGCATTGTCCTGCGTTGAAAACCTTGATCGAGACACGATGCGGGCTGATCCTGCAAGGGAGTTGAGATGACGGTTCAGGGACTTTTTGCTTCGAAGTTCAAGACGACAGCACGGGTTTCGGCTGTCCCTCGTATCGCAATCGTCGGCCGGGGTTTTTCCGGCATGATGAGCGCAATCGCCTTGATGAAAACGGTGCGAACGCCGTTCCATCTTCAGCTTTTCGATCCGAATTCCTCGGTCAGCGGGGGCCAGGCGCTGTCGTCGGCGCGCGCTTCGACGATCCTCAATACCCGCGTGCGCGACCTTTCGGTGTCGCTCGGCGACGCCGACGATTTCAACGACTGGCTCTGTAGCAACGCGGAATTCCGGGCTGCCGTGCGTGCCGCGATCCCGGGTTTCCGCCAGATTTTCGTTCCAAAGGCACTTTTCAGCGACTACGTCTATCAGCGCTTTTCAGAAGCGCTCGCAGCCCGCAAGGATATCACCGTACAGGTCTGTCACGAGCCGGTCGTCGCAATCCGCAGAAGCGATGCAAACCGCTTTCTGCTCGAAAGCGCCCATCCAGCCAATCCGCTCTTCGATACCGTCGTCCTGGCCACCGGCTACGGGCTTTCCGAGCCCGAGCCGGAGACGGAGGATCGGTCGCCGGTGCGGGCCCAGCGTCTCGTCGCCCGGCCGCATGCTGTTCTCCTTGGAAGCGGCATCCGCGTGGTCGACCAGTTGCTGCAACTGCGCGATAGCGGTTACACTGGCCAGATCACGATTGTCTCGAAGCATGGTTTCCTGCCGCAGAGCCATACACCGAATTCCGCCGATCCGGTTTTCCCGGCCGAGGCGTTGCCGCAAAAGCTGCCCGAGATCGTCCGCTTCATCCGCACTGCCTGCCGTGAGGCAGAAGAAGAGGGCCGTAGCTGGCAATCGGTGATGAACGGTCTGCGCAGACATGCCCGCTCTCTCTGGCGTTCGCTGCCGGCCGATCAGAAACGCCAGTTCAACCGGCATCTGCGCGCCATCTACGACAGCCACCGCAACCGCCTGCCAGAAGCGATGTATCTGCGCTTGAAACGCGAGCTTGCCGAAGGCAATACTATCCTTCGTCGAGGCACGGCCGGCCGCCGGGGGCTCAGCGGCATCTTCTTCACGCCGGCCGGGTCAAATGTCGAGGAAGTCATCTATGCGGAGCGTGTATTCGACTGCCGCTGCAAGGCACCTGATCTGGCGATGCCTTTGATGCAGAGCCTGATCGGCTCCGGCCTTGCCGTGCCCGACGAGCTTTCGCTGGGGCTTGCCGTCGATCAGCGCGGCGACCTCTGCCTCGAGGACGGATCGACGGTGGACGGCCTCTTCGCCGTCGGTCCGCTCGGCCTTGGCAGTCTGCCGGATATCGATCTGGTCCCTGAAATCGTCACCCAGGCCTACGCGGCTGCGGAGAAGGTAGGAGAGCAGTTCTATCCTCGAAGCAGAGCTGTTTGAAATTATTCGGACTTTTGTGGGAACCATTTCGCGGCTCCTTCGGTTTAGGAAACTGGTGTTTCCCACGGGGGCTTATGGAAGTGATGGATCGATTTGGTGCGTCTCTCACGGGCGAGGGCCGCTTGCGGTTACTTGTCGATGCCATCAGCGACTACGCAATCTATATGCTTAGTCCGGAGGGTCACGTCGCCACATGGAACGTCGGTGCTCAGCGCCTCAAAGGATATTCACAGGAAGAAATCATCGGCAGGCACTTCTCGAATTTCTACACCGAGGAGGACCGTGCTGCCGGTGAGCCGGAACGTGCGCTTGAAATTGCCCGCCGCGACGGCCGCTTCGAAAAGGAGGCCTGGCGCATGCGCAAGGACGGCAGCCGCTTTTGGGCGAACGTGGTCCTTGACGCTATCACGGACGATTGCGGGGAAGTAATTGGTTTTGCGAAGATCACCCGCGACATGACCGAGAAGCGCGAAATCCAACGTGCGCTCGATCAGGCACGCGAAGAGCTTTTCCAGGCGCAGAAGATGGAGGCGATCGGCCAGCTCACCGGCGGCATTGCCCACGACTTCAACAATCTTCTGATGGCCGTTCTCGGCAGCCTGGAGATTTTGAAGAAGCGGATGCCTGAACAACCGGAGCTGATGCCCCTCGTCGAAAATGCCATCCAGGGTGCGCAGCGCGGCGCTGCCTTGACGCAGCGCATGCTCGCCTTTTCGAGGCGCCAGGAACTGGCGGTCAAGACGATCGAGATTGCAGCGCTCATGGACGGAATGGCCGACATGCTGCAGCGTTCGCTCGGGCCGCTGACCATGCTGGAAATCGATGTGCTGCCGGGCGTTCCAACAATTGCCACCGATCCCAACCAGCTCGAAACAGCAATCCTCAATCTGATTGTGAACGCGCGTGATGCCATGCCGCGCGGAGGGAAAATCACTGTCAGAGCGCAGGAACGGACGGTAGGTGAAAGGGAAGGGATCCTTACGCCCGGTGCGTATCTTTGTCTTTCGGTCATCGACGGCGGAGAGGGCATGGACGAAGAGACACTTGAACAGGCGACGACACCCTTCTTCACGACGAAGGGTGTCGGGAAAGGCACCGGTCTCGGATTGCCGATGGTTCAAGGGCTCGCCGCGCAGTCAGGCGGCCGGCTCGTCTTGAAGAGCCGCCTCGGCGAAGGCACGGTCGCCGAGCTTTGGTTCCCTGCGGTCCTGGCACAGGACGCACCGGTAGAGCTCCCGGAAAAAGCGGCCGATCATCCCGGCCTTCCGCGCTCGCTGCGCATCCTGGCCGTCGACGACGACAGTCTCGTGCTCATGAACACGGTTTTGATGCTGGAGGACCTAGGCTACGACGTCGTAGAGGCGGCATCGGCCGCCGATGCGCTGGCCATCCTTTCCAGCGAACAGGTCGACCTTGTCATCTCCGACCACGCCATGCCGCGGATGACGGGTGCAGAGCTTGCGGAGGCGATCCGCCGTGATTGGCCGCACATGCCGATCATCCTTGCCACGGGCTATGCCGACATTCCGCCCGGCGGCGGCCTCATCGACCTGCCGCGTCTCGGCAAGCCCTTCTCGCAGGCACAACTTGCCGAGGCAATCGGCCGGACGATTGCCACGGCCGGTGCGTCCGAACCTCGCTTCGGATCACGAATGCCAGCAGGCCCGCCACCATCAGCGCCAAGCCAAACCATGTGATCGCGTAGACGAGGTGGTTGTTCGGAAAGACGATGCGTGTCAGTCCGCCGATCGGAAGGCCACCGGGATTGGGAGTGTTGTCGGCATCGATGAAATACTCGGCAGCGTCTGCCACATGCTTTTCCGCCGCGATTGCAGCTACATCGCGGGAGTACCAGCGGCCCGAGGCCGGGTCGTTCGATTGTAGCAACGAACCCTTCGGTTCCGTGATCCGCATCAGCCCTGTGATCGTGACCTGACTGGAGAGTTGGCCGGACGGCCGGGTTTGCGGATCGCGCCTGTCGGTTGGCACGAAGCCGCGGTTGATCAAGACCGTCTGGCCATCACCAAGCGACAGCGGTGTCATCACCCAAAAGCCTGGACCCAGTTCGGTTGAGGCATAGACCAGCGTCTCCTTGTCGTTCTGCAATGTGCCGGTCGCCGTTACACGGCGGTATTCGTCGTCTGCGGCATGGACTGCCCTTCCTGTCGGGGCCGGGGCCGGCTCGGCGTGGACCCGTTGATCGACCCGAGCAATGAGGTCACGTTTCCAGGACAGCCGCTCCACCTGCCAGAGGCCGAGAGCGACGAAACCTGCCGTCGAAAGAAGCATCAGGCTGCACAGCATTGCCAGCCGGATTGATGGTCGGCGCCGGTCTTTCGGTAAAGGAAAGCTGTCTGGCATGGCGGAAAACCTGCACGGGCGGCCTTGCCGCCGCCCGCTCGACACCCCTAGGGCATGTTCTTCATCATTTCAGGGCTCATCGGCATCATATTGGTATTCAGATGATGCATGACCCAAAGCGAGCCGGAAAGCGCGATCGCCACGATCACGATCGTGAAGATCAGCGCCATCATCGTCCAGCCTCCTTCCGAGCGGGTGTTCATATGCAGGAAGCAGATCATGTGAACGACGATCTGGATCGCGCCGAGCGCCATCACAAGAAAAGCAGTCACCCCCGGGCTCTCGAAGACACCGGCCATGACAAGCCAGAAGGGTATGGCGGTCAAGATGACCGAGAGGGCGAAACCGATCGTATAGCTCTTCATCGAGCCATGGCCTGCCCCGTGTCCGTGGCTATGGCCATGATGGGCTTCGTGTGCGTCCTCATGTGCGGGTGCTTGCGAACTCATCCGAGAACTCCCATCAGGTAGACAAAGGAAAAGACGCCGATCCAGACGACGTCGAGGAAGTGCCAGAACATCGAAAGGCACATGAGGCGGCGCCGGTTGGCCTCGATCAGGCCGTACATCGAAACCTGCACCATCAGCGTTGCCATCCAGATGATGCCGGACGTGACGTGCAGCCCATGGGTTCCGACCAGCGTAAAGAAGGCCGAAAGGAAAGCGCTGCGCGATGGACCTGCACCCTCGTGGATCAAATGAATGAACTCATAAAGTTCAAGACCGATGAACGCCGCCCCGAACAGGCCGGTCACCGCCAGCCACATCAGCGTGCCCGATTTGCTGTTCTTTTCCATCTGGAGCATGGCGAAGCCGTAGGTGATGGAAGAAAAGAGCAGCATCGACGTGTTGACTGCCACGAGCGGCAGATCGAACAGGTCCTTCGGCGAAGGCCCTGCCGCATAATTGCGGCCAACAACGCCATAGGTCGCAAACAGCACCGCAAAGATCAGGCAGTCGCTCATGAGGTAGAGCCAGAAGCCGAGATTTGTGCTGCCTTCGGGATGATGTTCTTCGGTGAGATAGAACTCAGGCTTTTCGGCCGTGTCGATAGTATGATCGCTCATGGTCATTATACCTGTGTCGCAAGCAGTTCGGTCCGCTTGCCTTCCGTTTTACTGACCTCTTCGGCCGGGATATAGAAGTCGCGCCTATAGTTGAAGGTATGGACAATGGTGACGACGAGCAGCGCCGCGGCGGAGGCAGCGACGAGCCACCACATGTACCAGATCAGGCCGAAGGCGAGAGCCACGCTGATGGCCGAAAGGATTGCCCCGGTGCCGGTGTTCTTCGGCATGTGGATCGGCTTGAAGCCTTCGAGGGGTCGTTCGTAACCGCGGTTCTTCATGTCGTACCAGCTGTCATGATCGTGCACCACGGGCGTGAAGGCGAAGTTGTAGTCGGGCGGCGGCGACGACGTCGACCATTCAAGTGTGCGGGCATCCCATGGATCGCCTGTATGGTCGGCAAGTTCCTCGCGCCTCATGAAGCTGACGACAAGCTGGACGAGGAACGACAGTATGCCGAGCGCGATCAGGAAAGCACCGAAGGCTGCGATGATGAACCAGATCTGCAGCGACGGGTCCTCGAACTGCGACACGCGGCGGGTGACGCCCATCAGGCCGAGCACATAGAGCGGCATGAAGGCGAAATAGAAGCCGGTCAGCCAGAACCAGAAGCTCACCTTGCCCCAGAAAGGATCGAGCTTGAAGCCGAAGGCCTTCGGGAACCAGTAGTTGACGCCTGCAAGCAGGCCGAACAGCACGCCACCGATGATCACATTGTGGAAGTGGGCGATCAGGAACAGCGAGTTGTGCAGCACGAAGTCTGCAGGCGGAACGGCAAGCAGCACCCCGGTCATGCCGCCGATGACGAAGGTCACCATGAAGCCGACGGTCCAAAGCATCGGCACTTCATAGCGGATGCGGCCGCGATACATGGTGAAGAGCCAGTTGAACATCTTCGCTCCCGTGGGGATCGAGATGATCATGGTCGTGATTCCGAAGAAGGAGTTGACGCTGGCGCCGGAACCCATGGTGAAGAAGTGATGGAGCCAGACGATATAGGAAAGGATGGTGATGACCACTGTCGCATAGACCATCGAGGCGTAGCCGAACAGGCGCTTGCCGCAGAAGGTCGCGACCACTTCCGAGAAGATGCCGAAGGCCGGCAGCACGAGGATATAGACCTCCGGATGGCCCCAGATCCAGATGAGGTTGACATACATCATCGGATTGCCGCCGAGGTCGTTCGTGAAGAAGTTCGTGCCGGCGTAGCGGTCGAGCGCCAGCAGCGCAAGCGTTGCCGTCAGGATCGGAAAGGTGGCGACGATCAAGACGTTGGTGCAAAGCGAGGTCCAGGTGAAGACGGGGAGCTTCATCATGGTCATGCCAGGCGCGCGCATCTTCACGATGGTGGCGATCAGGTTGATGCCCGAAAGTGTCGTCCCAACACCTGCAACCTGCAGGCCCCAGATGTAGTAGTCGACGCCGACCCCCGGACTGTAGTCGGCGCCTGAAAGCGGCGGGTAGGCAAGCCAGCCGGTGCGCGCGAACTCGCCGATGAAGAGCGACAGCATGATGATGATGGCGCCGGCCGTCGTCATCCAGAAGGAGAAGTTGTTGAGGAAGGGAAAGGAGACGTCACGAGCACCGATCTGCATCGGTACCACGAAGTTCATGAGGCCCGTGACGAAGGGCATGGCCACGAAGAAGATCATGATAACGCCGTGGGCGGTAAAGATCTGGTCGTAGTGGTGCGGCGGCAGATAGCCTTCCGATCCGTTGAAGGCGATCGCTTGCTGGATCCGCATCATGATCGCGTCCGAAAAGCCGCGCAGCAGCATGATGACGGCGAGGATCACGTACATGATCCCGATTTTCTTGTGATCGACGCTGGTGATCCAGTCGCGCCACAACGGACCCCAAAATCTGTAATGAGTAATGAGGCCGACCAGGGCGAGACCACCGATGACCACGGCTATGAAGGTCGCGACGAGGATCGGCTCGTGATAGGGGATCGCCTCAAGGGTCAACCGGCCGAAGATGAACTTCAGGAGGTCAGGATTGGAAAACATGGATTAACCCGTTCATTGGTGTCTTAGCGACGCAAAGCGCCAGGTTTTAATTGTTGCTGCCCCGTTGAGCCGGACTGCCGCTGCCGTGATCCATGCCGGGCATCGAATGACCGTCATGCTGCATCCCGGGCATGGTCTGCCCGCCCTGCTGCGGCTGGGCGTCAGGCTGCTGGCTGTTGCTGTCGGTGCCCTCGGGCTCTTGCCCGCTGCGTGCCGGCGTGCCGGTTGCAGGGAAGGTCGGGGCATTGGTGCGCTCACCCTGTTCGGCATGGCGGTTGTCATATTCCAGCCGCTCCCGGTTTTCGGCGCTCTCCTTGCCTGCGCCGCCCATCATGTCGATGTGCATCATCTCGTTCATGCACATCTTACCGGGCGTCGCGCACAGGTTGAGGATGGCCTCGTAGAGGCCGGCCTCGGCGCTGGCGTAGTAGCGCACGGGCTCTCGTTCGCTCGGCCTTTCGAGTTTCAGGTAGGCATCGCGGTTAAGCGCCGTACCTTGCGCTTTGACACGGGCGATCCAATCGTCGAAGCCCTGCTGGTTTAGGCCGTGAAACTTGAAGCGCATGTGCGAGAAGCCGTCGCCGCTGTAATTGGCAGAAAAGCCTTCGTACTCGCCTTCCTTGTTGATGACGGCGTGCAACTTCGTCTGCATGCCGGGCATGGCGTAGATCTGGCCGGCGAGCGCCGGAATGTAGAAGGAGTTCATTACCGAAGACGCGGTGATTTTGAAATTGATCGGAACGTCGACCGGGGCTGCCAGTTCGTTGACGGTCGCAATGCCGAGGTCAGGATAAAAGAACAGCCATTTCCAATCGAGCGCCACGACTTCGACGGAGAGCGGCTTCGCACCAGCAGGAATCGCGCGTTCTGCATCCAGCCGGTCAAGCGCGCGGTAGGGGTCGAGCTTGTGTGTGCTGATCCAAGTGATTGCGCCGAGCGCAATGATGATGGCAAGCGGCGCTGACCAGATCACGAATTCAAGGCGGGTGGAGTGATGCCATTCCGGATCATAGGTCGCCGCTGTGTTCGAGCGCCTGTATCGCCAGGCGAAGAACAGTGTGAGGAACAAGACCGGCACGATGATCAAAAGCATCAAGAAGGTCGAGACCAGGATAAGGTCTGCCTGTTGATTGGCGATATCGCCCGAGGGCGACATCACCACCAGATTGCACCCTGCCAGCATGAATAGCGGCAACACGGATAGAAGGCGGGAAAACTTCATCAGTTTTTGCACGTCTCTAAGCTCTTGTTGTTTCGTCCGAACCGCGACTAAAGCACGAAACGGCATGGTGACATGAGGTGTTTGGTCGCAGTGCAGCAAATATGCCGCGATGCGGCAGAATGTCATTTTACGGCTTTCTGAAAAATCCTGATCAATTCACGAAGGATTGTGCCGGGATCAAATGTTTTCCCGGCCTATATATCCGCAAATGCGCAGTTGGCCAGTTTCGCAAGCCGCCCCGTGCGCATTTTGCGATCTACATGCAATTTTGAAATGGATGATGAACTATTTGCGCCGTCCGGACTTGATAACCCGGCGGGTTTGATCAAGATCGTCTTGAGGCGCTTCGTAAAAGCACCTCAACGAGGGAGGCGTTAAATGGCTGAAACACAGGTACACTACGGACCGTCATCGCGCACGCTGGAACGCGACGCACGCAGAATTCACGATGACAAGCCGGTCTCGCCGGGCAGCATCGCGATCGGCGTCGTCATCGGACGCATGTCGGAATTTTTCGATTTCTTCGTTTACGGCCTGGCCTCGGTTCTCGTCTTTCCGCAGCTTGTCTTTCCCTTCGCGCCGGACCGGCTGACGGCGACGCTTTATTCTTTCGCGATCTTTTCGCTGGCTTTCCTTGCCCGCCCTGTCGGCTCCGTTGTGTTCATGACCATCGACCGCTTCTACGGCCGCGGCACAAAGCTGACGATTGCGCTCTTCCTGCTCGGTGGCTCGACGGCCTCGATTGCCTTCCTGCCCGGCTACAACGTAATCGGCTACTGGTCGATCGCCTTGCTTGCGCTTTTCCGCCTTGGGCAAGGCTTTGCCCTCGGAGGCGCATGGGACGGGCTTGCTTCGTTGCTGGCGCTGAATGCGCCGGAGCGGCACCGCGGCTGGTATGCGATGATCCCGCAGCTCGGTGCGCCGATCGGTTTTGCGCTGGCGAGCACCCTGTTCGGCTTCTTCATCGCCAATCTCTCAAACGATGATTTCCTCTCCTGGGGCTGGCGCTACCCGTTCTTCGTCGCATTCGCCATTAACGTCGTGGCCCTCTTTGCCCGCCTGCGTCTCGTCATGACGAATGAATTCGGCACGCTCCTGGAGCAGCATGAACTGGAAGCGGCGCCAATTGTCGATGTCCTTCGCATCCACGGTCGCGATATCCTGATCGGCGCCTTCGTCCCTCTCGCAAGCTTTGCAATGTTCCATCTCGTCACCATTTTTCCGCTTGGTTGGATGAGCCTTTACGGCAGCCAACCGCTCGGCACTTTCATGGTTGTGCAGATCATCGGTGCCATGGTCGGCATCGTCGCCATCATCGCCTCTGGCCTGATCGCCGATCGCATCGGCCGCCGCGGTCAGCTCGCCGTCTGTGCCGTGCTGATCGCGATCTTCTCCTTCATCGGTCCGATGCTGATTGCCGCCGGCGACACCGGTCAGGACGCATTCGTCATCATTGGCTTCGGCGTGCTTGGCCTTTCGTTCGGTCAGGCTACCGGTTCGATCTCTTCGCGGTTCGGCCGCGGCTATCGCTATACGGGCGCAGCCTTCACGTCGGATCTCGCCTGGCTGGTGGGTGCGGGTTTTGCGCCCCTCGTTGCACTTAGTCTGTCCAGCCGCTTCGGCCTGCCTTTTGTCGGCTATTACCTGCTTTCGGGCGCCATCTGCACGCTTGCCGCACTTGCCTTCAGCAAGGCGCTGGAACAGCGCGAGTAGCGACCACTGAAGCATGAAGCCCGCCGGCCTCGGTGAACTGACCCCCGAAAGTTGGACAACAGCCTTCGGGGGGGTTTCATGTCCGGAACTTGCCGAAGATTACTGAAGCGCCGCCTGCGGCTGCTTTGCAGCGCGTGCGGCCGTCAATTCCGCCGTCGTATGGTTCAGGCGGTCGGCAAGGACGCGCATGATCTCGACGGCAATTTCGGGAAAATCGCTGAGAAGCTTCAGGAAATGCTCCTTGCTGATGCGCAGCACTTCCAGTGGAGAGGTAGCACGGACAGTCGCGGTGCGCGACACGTCACAGAGGATGGCGATTTCGCCGACGATGGAATTAACGTCGACGTCGGCGACTTTTATGTCGCCTGCAGGCGAATTCACGAGAATATCGGCGGTGCCGGAAAGCACCACATAGGCCGCGTCGCCCGGATCGCCCTGGTGGAAAAGATCCTGACCGGCCTTGTAGGTCATCCGATCGGAGGTGAAGGCCAAAAGCTTGAGTTTCGCCGGGGCGATCCTTGCGAAGATCGGCACCCGCCGCAGCATTTCGACTTCATCTCTCAACAGCATGAGCGTCTCACCCCCTGCCGCTTCTCCTCGCCGAAGGAGAACGCGCTTTAAAAAACTCTACTGACATTCCCTCGCAAGAATGCCGTCTCAGCCGCTGCAATAGAATATTACGATAACAGCTCCTTGAACATCCCGTTTTTCTCGGAAAGTTCCGGATAGTTTCCCGCTTCCACTAAATCTCCGCGATTAAAAAGTAAAATCCTGTCGAAGATTTCTGCAAGTCTTGCGTTTGAAAGCACCCAGATGATCGCTGGGCGTTTACCCTCCTCGTGCAGGTCTTGGACGACGTTGCGGATGATCTGATCCTGCACACGCTGATCGAGCGCGGGAAGCGGCCGGTTGAAGATGAAATAATCCGAGCGCTTCAAAAGCGCGCGGGCGAGGTTGAGTTTCTGGCGCTGAACCATCGTCAATCGCTTGCCGCCGGAACCGACGTCAAACTCAAGGCCGATCGACAACACGTCGTCGTAAAGATCAAGCGCATCGAAGAGTTCGCTCATGATGGTGCGAATACGATCGGAAGCGTCCGCCTGCTGATAGGCGATACGGCCGAACAGCACGTTGTCCATCAGCGTTGCGGAGGAGGTGAAGCGCTCGGGATCGTGCCGCTCGATGAGAACGGCCAGATCATCCGGTATATGCTCGTGAAACTGCTTGCGGGCGCTCACGATCTTGGCCATCAGTTCATCGCTCAGCAAGCCGAAGCGATGGCGCGGCTCGATATAGGCAAAGCTCAGCCGGATGATCATCGAGCGCTCATCGATGCTCGCATCCTCGAACCGGCGGCTCTGCAATTTCTGCAGCAAGGCCTGATAGGTCGGAATATCATCCGCCGTCATGAAGGTCAGCTGCTGGAAAAAAGGGTGGTCGGGCGGTAGATCGTGGAAGAGTTCGACGGCGTTTTCGGCGATTTCCAGGCCCATCGCATAGAGGTCGTTGCTGAGGCCGGTATCGCGGAAAAGCTGCTGGAAATAGGGGTGTGCCGCAAGCTTGCGGTTGTTCATCATCGGTCGTTTCATCGTGCCGAAGAGCAGGTTTTCGCCGACCGTTGCCTGGGAATTGTAGTTATCGAAATCAAAAGGCACGACGATGGCATCGAGGCTCTCGTCCTTCATACGCCCTCGCAGCGACTGACGCAGATCGACGATGCGATCCGCAAGCGCCACATGCACTGTTGTATCAACCGTCGAGCGGAGGGCAAGGTCGAGAATGTCCTGCGAAATCAACACGGCATCGAGCACCGGTCGGATCGCCGTCAGCAGATCGTCCGGTCCGGTTGCCCCGGCGGCGTTGTAATCGACCCAGTCGCTGTTGAGATCAAGCGTCGGGTTGCCGGCCTTCAGCGCCTCGGCGGCATGCCATTTGAATTCCTGTGCTGCCTCGTCCTCGTAGTTGGGATCGGTCAGCGGTGCATGCTTGAGACCGTAAAGCAGGTTGTCGCGCAGCGTGCCGTGAAAAAAATAGCTATCGGCGGAAGCGTAGGAAATGCGACGGCCGGTAATCGATTCCGGCAGTTCCAGAAGGTCGCGGCCGTCGATGCTGATACGGCCTGAGTCCGGCCAGACGATGCGGCCGAGCGCTTCGGCGAAAGCCTCCGCACCGCTGCCGTTCGGCCCGACAATCGCCACTGTCTCGTTCGGCCTGATCTCGACCGAGACGTGGTCGACCAGGCGCGCGCCGCTATCGTCGCTGAGGGTGAGGTTGCTGACGACGAGGGCTGCCGTCAGCGGGCCGATTGCTTCTGCCGGGATTTCCTGGATGCGGCTGTCAATGAGCGGCTCGACATTGAACTGTTCATAGACCTGCTGATACTTGACCTGAACGTCCTGGCGCATCTGATCCCAGTCGATCAGTTCCTTCAACGGCCCCGGAAGATCCTTGTAGGCGCTGATGACGGCAACGAGCTGGCCGATGTCAAGGCGCCCCTGCAACGCGAGATAGCCGCCGATCGCGTAGAATAGGAACGGCGTCACCTGCGCCAGGAAGTTGTTCAGGAACTTCACCAGGAACTTCCACTGGTAAAGGTCGTAGCGGATCGAGAAGATGAGGCCGAGACGCGTGGCAATGTCGGCGCGTTCCAGGTTCGAGGTGTCATTGCCGTGAATCGTGCCGATACCCTCGACAATCTCGCCAACGCGGCCGGAAAGCTCGCGGGCTGTCAGCTGCCGCTGGCGGCCGAGCTCGAGCAGTCGTTTTCTCATGCGCGGAATGACGACCGCCTGCACGCCGACGATTGCGGCCGCAATCATGCCGAGCCAGAAGTTCTGGACAATGATGAAGGCAAGCGCCGTCAGCGCCTGGCCGCCGAGAAGGGCAGGCGAGACGAAGGCATCACCGGTGAAGCCGCCCATTGGCTCCACCTCGTCCTTAATCATCGTGGCAATTTCAGCCGATTTCACCCGCTTGAAATGGACGGGCGGGAAACGCAGCACCCGGTCGATGAGTTGGAACCGAATACGCCTTAACATCCGCTCGCCGAGGCGGCCTTTGTAGGTATTGATGTAGAATTTGAAGAGGCCGTTCAGTACGACGAGCGCCAGGAAGACGAGGCTCAGCGCCATCAGCATCTGAAGGCGGTTGAGCTGGAACCCCTCGAAGAACTCGACATGCCCGATCAGCGGGATGTCATAGGCAAGATGCATGAAGGTCTGGGTCGCATTCGCATTCTCGAAGCCATCACCTTGAATCGGGCCGTTGACGATCTGTTTCGGCAAATCGAAGGACAAGAAATAGGGGACCATCGAGACGGCAACGACAGCCAAAATCCAAAGCTGCTGTCGCCGCGTGTTCGACCAGATATAGCGGGCGAGGCTTTTTTCCATGCTAACCGTCAGCCTGATTGGAAAGGGCGGGCCGGGATAGGGGGCCATTCGTAAGGGGAGATGCCGAAAACAGATTCATGCAACCGGACCGCCGGGTATTGTAGGGAAATCAAGGCGAAGCGGATTGCTGTCGAATGCCGATTCTCGCCGGAGCTTCAGTTATATCACAGGATTTTCATAATAGGCGAGCGATTCAACCAAGCATCGAACGGATGATCGAAGCAGTTGTCTCGGCTCCCGTCAGATCGAGCGTGACGTCCTTTCTGGCGGGTGCTGCAAGCACGCTTTCGACTGCCGCTGCCACATGCTCTGCGGTCAGTCCTTGCTCTGGAAGAACTGCGGCAAGACCCAGTGCCTGCAAACGCTCGGCCCGCACCGTCTGCTCCGTTTCGCCGCCGGCGACAAAGGGGATAAGGATCGAACGACAATTTGTTCGCAGCAGGTCTCCGACCGTGTTGTAGCCTGCCTGCGAGATCGAGATTTTCGCGCCGCGCAGCAGCGAGGGGAAGTCCTTGCGGAAGCGCGCAAGCGTGATGTTGGCAGGTGCGGCCCGGCTCAGCCCGATAAAGTCCGTCTCCGGCAGATTGGGACCGGTGACGAGCAGCCAGCGATGACTTGCGGGCAGCATGGCTGCCGCATCGCGCGCCGCGCGGATGAGCTTCAGGCCGACGGCCCCGCCGCCAGCGGAGGCAATGATGTCGAAGACGTCGGTCGGAGCGGCGGCCGGTGGGGGTGCAACGAGACCGGTATATCGTACCTTGTCTGCGATTTCGGCCGTCAGCGGAAAGGTATCTTCAAGTCGCACAAAATCCGAATCACCGTGAACGAGCACGGCGTCGAAGTGACGTTTCACCAGGTCGACGGTTTCCTCGTCCCGGCCGGGCTTGCGGTTTTCTTGAAGGATGTCGCGCACCGAACTGAAGAGTTTTGGCTTTGGATCCGTCCTGCCGATCATATCGAGCAGCGGCAGCAGTTCGAAGCGCATCTGACGCCTGCCGAAGGGGAAGGCCTCGGTGATGACGGCATGCGGCCGCACCTCCTGAAATGCGGCAAGCAGCAGGTCGCGCCGTCTTGACAGAAAGGCGTCGCCGGCGACATTGCCGTGGGCGTCCGCCAGACCCGAAAAGCCGGCATTGCTGGCAACGACCGGCGGCAAGGCTATGGTCTTTATGCCTGCGCTGGGAAAGCCTGGAACTGGTAAGCCGCCTGTTGCGACCGTCACGTCAAAACCGTCCTTGACCAATGCGTCGGCAATGCGGCTTGCGCGCGCGATGTGGCCGATGCCGAGCAGGTGCTGGACGTAAAAGAGGATGCGTTTTGCGCTCATGAGGGTTGTTGCCATTCCTCTTCGAAGAGGTGTATCAGCTGCTTTATGCTGGAATGATAGTCGAAATGCTCACGCACGCGTTTTTCCGCCGCATCGCCCAGCCGTCTTCGCAGCGCCGGATCGCGGATCGCTGCCTCAAGCGCGCCAGCGAGCGCCATCGGATCTTCCGGTGGAACGACGAGACCGTTCTCGCCGTTTGTCAGCAGTTCCGGCACACCTGAAACATCGGTCGAAAGGCACATGAGCCGCTGGCTCGACGCCTCGACCAGCACATTTGGCAATCCATCCCTGTCGCCGTTGGCTGCAATACGGCAGGCAAGCGCAAACAGGTCGGCGCTGCGATAATGAGCGAGCACATCCTTCTGCGCCATCGCGCCTTTCCAGGCAATGTTGCCGGCAAGTCCGAGCTCCGCGGCGAGCGCCTTCAATCTGGCCAGTTCGTCACCGCCGCCGATGTGTTCGAAACGCCAGTTGAGGCTTTTTGGAAGCAGGGCAAGGGCGCGCAGCAGCACGTCGTAGCCCTTCTTTTCGACCGCCCGGCCGACGCTCAATAGAAAAACCGGGTCGGACGGATCGGTGCCATCCCGGTTGGAGTGCTGGCCTTCGAAACGGCCGAAGCGGGCCAGATCGAGGCCGTGATAGCTGAGGTGTATTGCATCCGGCCGCCCGGTCAGGCTTCGCATATGCTCCCAGCCGCTCCTCGTGCACGTTACCGCCCAGCGGGCGGTGCCAAGCTTGGTGTTCAGCTCCCAGTCGGGTGACGTCCAAATGTCTTTCGCATGGGCCGAGACGGTCCAGGGCACGCCTGTCAGGATGCTTGCATAATCGGTGACAGAAGCAGGTGTATGGATGAAGTGTGCGTGCAGCCATTGGCCGTTATCGGGCCACTCGCGGGCAAGCACCAGCGCCTGGCCGAGGCGGCGGAAGCGGTTGCGCGACATATCGCGTGGCAGATCGGTCAGAAAGCGTTTCATCAAGGCCTTGAAACCCGGCTTTCCAAAGCCGGCAAAAAGCCCCTTCAGGACGCGCAGCGGCTCTTCGTGCAGGTATTCCGGCAGGTAGACGACGCGCGCCTTGATCTCGTCATGCACCGGGTGGCGTTTCGTGTCGGTCGGCCGCCTCATCGAAATCAGCGTCAGATGGAAGCCCGCTTTTTCCAGGCCGAGCAGCTCTTGGGCAATGAAGGTTTCGGAAAGGCGCGGATAGCCTTTCAGCACGACAAGAATCTTGCGGCGCTCCGGCAAGGCTTTGATCTTATTCTGCGCCGACGACGGCAAGATGGCTGCCGCGATTGTCGAGCCAGTGGCCGACGGTCTGCGAAATATGGTCGAGCCCTTGAAGTTGCATATCGCGTCCGCTCTTTGATGGTGGCAGGCGTTGCGGCAGCCGTTTCAGTGCCTCTGCCATGATGGCCGGATCAGCCGACTGATCGGGCAGAAGCACGTCCACAAGGCCGAGTTCGCTGGCGCGCTGGGCACGCAGCAACTGCTCTTCCCGGGGCTTGACCCGCGGCACGACGAGGGCCGGCTTGTCGAAGGACAGAATCTCGCAATAGGTGTTGTAGCCGCCCATGGCAACGACGCCCGTGGCGCCGACCATGAGTTCTTCCATGTGGTTGTCGAACTCGATCACTTCGATATAGGGGATCTTTTCGCCTTTCCTGACGAGTTTCGCGCGCTCGACTGCCGGCATGTAGGGTCCGAGCACGACCAGCGCTTTCTGCTCAAGCGTCGCATCATGCTCATAGGCGTTCATCACGTCATGTACGAGGTCGGAACCATCTCCGCCGCCGCCGGTGGTGACGAGGATGTAATCGTCCTTGCGCGCGTTGACCGATGTCTTGCCGACCGAAACGCTGCGTTGCAGGAAGCCGACGAAGTCCATCTTCCGGCGCACGCTGTGGGGAACGTCGAGGCCGATCAGCGGATCGTAAAAATCAGGCGGCCCGTAGACCCAGACGCTGTCGTAATACTGGTCGATCTTCTGCATGATACCGTTCCTCTTCCACTCGGCATCGAGCAGATGCGGCGCATCCATGATCTCGCGCAGACCGAGCACCAATGTCGTGCCCCGTGCCTTCAGATAAGCAAGCGTGTCCTCGATTTCGCCTTTGAGGCCCATCGGCTCCTTGTCGACGATGAAGATGTCCGGCTGAAAGGTCTCTGCCGTATGGCGGATGCTCGATTCGCGCATCTTCAGCGTTTCGTGAAGATCGATATGGCTCGCCATGGACGTATATTCGCCGTTGTGAAGCTTGATCACGCTGGGGATCTTCACGAAGTCGACGCGCGCCCGGTAGTCGAACGCACCGGCAATCGTTGCGCCGGAAATGATCAGCACATTGAGACCACGATAATCCTCGACCAGCGCATGTGCAATTGTCCGACAGCGGCGCAGGTGGCCGAGGCCGAACGTATCGTGGCTGTACATCAGAATGCGAGCATCTTCCACGCGTCTGGCCATGGGTATTTCCTTCGGGGCGAACAACATAGTTAGGCCCCCAGTCTTCCGGAGGGCGAGACACGGCAGAGCGGCAAATCTCCACCAAGCCTGCTGCTATTTGTAGGGATCTGCTGCATCGCGCAACCCATCTCCCAGAAAGTTGAAGGCCAAAATGACAAGAACCACTGGAATAATCGGGAAAAGCAGCCACGGATAAAAGGCAATGACGCTGACGCTCTTGGCCTCGGTGAGCAAGATACCCCAGCTGGTGATCGGCGGCCGAAGGCCAAGCCCGAGAAAGGAAAGCGCCGTTTCGCCGAGGATCATGCCCGGGATCGAAATCGTCGCCGAGGCAATCAGATGCGACATGAAGCCGGGAACAAGATGCCGCGCGATGATGCGGGGCGTGCTTGCCCCCATCAGCTGGGCAGCCTGCACGTAATCCTCTTCGCGCAGCGCCAGAAGCTTGGAACGCACAGCACGCGCAAGCCCGGTCCAATCGATGATGCCGAGGATTACAGTAATACCGAAATAGATGACGATCGGGCTCCACGTCACCGGCATGATGGCTGCAAGAGCCATCCAGAGCGGCAGGCTCGGCAGCGACTGCAGCACCTCGATCACCCGCTGGACGATCAGGTCGAAGACGCCGCCCCAATAGCCGGCAAGGCCGCCGATGACGATGCCGAGCACGAAGCTGATTGCGATGCCGATCAGGCCGATTGTCAACGAAATCCGGGCGCCGTAGAGGATACGGGAGAGCACGTCGCGGCCGAGGCGATCGGTGCCGAGCAGGTACATCTGGCCGCCTTGTGCCGGGCAGACAAGATGCAGATCGGACTGAACGAGGCCCCAAAACTTATAGGAATCGCCACGGCAGAAGAAGCGGATCGGCTGAACGTCGTTCGGATTGTCGGTGTAGACCCGGCGCAGCGTGTCAAGGTCAAGTTGCATCGTGCGGCCATAGACGAAGGGACCGACGAATTCGCCCTTGTCGAAGAGGTGCACGCGCTGGGGCGGGGAATGGATGTAGTCGACATTGCGCGTGTGCAGGCCGTAAGGCGCCAGAAACTCAACGACCAGTATCATCAGATAGACGACAAGCAAAAAGATGCCGGAAGCCAGCGCTAGACGGTGCTGCTTGAACTTCCACCACATCAGTTGCTTTTGGGAAGCAAGGTGAATACGCGAACTGGCAGCCGCCATCGTTTCCGTGGCGATGGGATCGAACGGTGCGGTCGAGACATAGTGCTGCAAGGGAGCGCCGGGCGGTGGCAAGGGCGACATTATTTGGTGCTCCTGCCTTGCAGACGGATGCGCGGATCGAGGAAGCCGAGGGCGATATCGGAAACCAACACGCCGATGACGTTCAGGAAGGCAAGGAACATCAGGAAGGAGCCGGCAAGGTACATGTCCTGGCTCTGCAGTGCCTTTATCAGCATCGGGCCAGTCGTTTCGAGCGACAGCACGATGGCGACGATCTCGGCGCCGGAGATGATCGACGGCAGGATCGAACCGATGTCGGCGACAAAGAAGTTGAGCGCCATGCGCAGCGGATATTTGATGAGCGCACGGGTCGGATGAAGACCTTTGGCGCGCGCAGTCGTCACATATTGCTTCTGCATCTCATCCAGCAGATTGGCACGAAGGCGGCGGATCATGCCGGCCGTACCCGCCGTGCCGACGATGATGACAGGGATCCACAGGTGGGACAGGATCGATCGCGCCTTCTCCCAGCTCATAGGCTCGGAGAGATATTTCTGGTCCATCAGATGACCGATCGAGATGCCGAACCAGATATTGGCGAAATACATCAGGATGAGTGCCAGCATGAAGTTCGGAATGGCAATGCCGAGCAGCCCGAGAAACGTCAGTCCGTAGTCGCTCCAGCTATATTGATGGGTAGCGGAATAGATGCCGATCGGAAAGGCGATCAGCCACGTCACCAGGATGGTCGTGAAGGAAACGAGGATCGTCAGCCACAGACGGTCGCCGACCACTGCGGAAACCGGCAACTGGTATTCGAACGAATAGCCGAAATCGCCGTGCAGCATGCCGCCGACCCAATAGAAGTAGCGGATGATCGTCGGTTTGTCGAAACCGTATTGCTGCCGCAGCTCTTCGATTTCTTGCAGGTTCGCGCTCTCGCCCTGTGCGCGCAGCTCGGCAATCTGGCTTTCGAAGAAATCGCCCGGCGGCAACTCGATGATGGTAAAGACGAGCGCCGAAATCACGAGCAGTGTGGGGACCATGGCGGCAATCCGCCAGAGAATATATCTCAGCACGTCACGCCTCCTTCAGCCAGAAAGCATCCGGCATGTAAATGCCGAGATAAGACGTTGGATCGAAGCCGTAGAGCGCCCGCTCCGGCACGTTCTGCATCTTGGCAGAACGCAGGATCGGCTGCAGCGCGCCATTGATGAGCCCGATCGAAAACACCTGCTGCGTATAGATCGACAGCATCTTGTGCCAGATCGCTTCGCGCTTGCGGAAGTCGGCAGTGGCACCCCACTGTTTCAGGAGGTCGACGAGCTCGACCGCCTCAGGCAGGTCGGGGGCGCTGCCCTCCTGGCCGGCAGACAAATAGTACATGCCCCAGATCGGCCATTGCAGCTGATCGTCGACGGTCGGCGCCAGCTGGCTTGGCGCCATGTCGGCGGTCGGAACGCCGTTTTCAATGCCGAACCACGTCGACATCATGATCGTGCCGCTCATGGCGCGGCTCTGAAAGACGTCACGCTGCGACGTTCGCGTGTAGAGCGCAAGCCCGATATTCTTCCAATGATCGCGGACGAGTTCGAGCACGTCGGTATCGAGTGTGCTTTCGCCGGAAGTTTCGACGGTGATTTCCGCTCGCCGTCCGTCCGGCAGCAGGCGGAAACCTTCGCCGTCACGCGCTTTGAGACCCAGTTCGTCAAGCAGGCGGTTGGCTTCATCCGGATCGAACTGAATGAAGGCGTCGGCGTATTCTTGCTTATAAAGCGGGCTGTCCTGCAAAACGGTGTCGGCGCTCGGCTTGCCGAGGCCGTAGAAGGCGACCATGTTGATTTCGTGCCGGTCGATCGAAAGTGACAGCGCCCGGCGGAAGCGAACGTCGCGGAAGAGCTTGCGCCAGGTTTCGTCGGCGCAATTGAGGTTCGGGAGCAGCGCGATGCGCGATCCGCGCGCCTGTTTCCAGAGATTGACTTTGACCGGGAAGCGCTTCTCGGCCTCTTTGAGGAAGGTATAGTCGTTGAAGTCGATGCCGGTCGCCTGCAGGTCGGATTCCCCCGCACCCGCTTTGGCCGCGATGATCGACGACGAGCTGACGTTCAGGATGAAGCGGTCGATATAGGGCAATTGCATGCCGTTTTCATCGACGCGATGGAAGAACGGATTGCGCACGAAAACGAATTGTTCGGCTGGCGGCGCTGTCGTGTTGCGCCATGGATCGAGCGTCGGCAGCTCCGGATTTTCCGGACGCGAGGCGCGCGACATCTTGATGTGCAGATCAACCCACTTCTTCACCCGGTTTTCCCGCATGAGTGCGGAAAGCCGGAAGTCATCCTGGTATTTTTTGTGGAACTGCTTGAGGTAATGGGCGGGACCGAAGATGACGAGCGGCAACGGGCCGGCGAGCGCCGGCAGGAAATTCGGGTTGGGATTGTCCCAACTATAGCGGACGGTGAATTCGTCGAGCACCTCGAAATGCGGAAGCACGCCCTGCGGACGCAGCTCCAGCGCCCCGCCGCCGGGCGTCAGGGATTTGTTGGAAATGACGTCTTCCCACCAGTAACGGAAATCGTCGGCCGTGAAGGGATGCCCATCGGACCACTTGTGGCCTTCGCGTAGGTGGAAGGTGAAGATGCTATCGTTTTCCGATGTATAGCCGCCGAGAATGTCGGCCTGGAACCGCAGGTGCTTGTCATACCCGACAAGACGCGAATAGCCGTAAACGGTCATGTAGCGGATGTCGCGGGCGGCGCCGATGATGGTGCGCACAGAACCGCCGTAGACGCCGGGCGTCAGGCCGGCCTCTTTCATGTTGATGATGCGCGGATGCTTCGGCAATCGCTCGGGCATTGGCGGAATGCGATCTGCTGTCAAAAGGTCACGCAGGAATTCCGGCTCAATATCGCGGTCGCCCATATCACGTGCAGCAGCCGGTCCGACGGCTGCGCCAAGAAGGCCGCCGAGAAAGGTTCGGCGGGTTACCATGCACGCAGTTCCTTTGCATCTGCACCCTTGCGGGCGCGCACCAGATGACCGTTGCCGAGATCGGCATAGGCAAGTTCGGACGCATCGTCATGTTCGGCGGTGAAGGTGATGCCCCAGTTCTGTTTGTCGGCGGCGCCATTTTTGCGCAACGCTTCGAAATCGAGCGGCCGGTCGAGATCGGGGAAGGGGACGGCGGCAAGCAGCGATTTCGTGTAGGGATGCACCGGATCCCGCAAGATGATCTCGCGCGGGGCGATTTCGACGATGCGGCCCTTGCACATCACGGCGATGCGATCGGCCATGTAGTCGACGACGGCGAGATTGTGCGAAATGAAGAGGTAGGTCAGGCCGAGCTCTTTTTGCAGATCCTTGAGCAGATTGAGAATTTGCGCCTGCACGGAAACGTCGAGGGCGGAGACCGGCTCGTCCAGGATGATGAGTTTGGGACCAAGAGCCAGGGCTCGAGCAATGCCGATGCGCTGGCGCTGGCCACCCGAGAAGCTGTGCGGATAGCGGCTCAGGTAACGCCGGTCGAGGCCGATAGCGCCCATCAGCGCTTCGACCTTCTGCTTGCGTTCGGCGCTGTCCCCGCGATCGTGGATTTCCAGCGGCTCGCTCAGGATGTTGCGCACCGTCATGCGCGGCGACAGCGACGAGACCGGATCCTGAAACACCATCTGGATCTTGGTTCGCAGCGCCTGCAAATCGTCGCCCTTGACGGAAAGGACGTCGATCACGTCCTTGCCGTCATTGAAGATCACGGAGCCGCCATCGGGCGTGATTGCGCGCATCAGGATCTTGCTGACGGTGGTCTTGCCGCAGCCCGACTCGCCCACGAGCCCCAGACATTCGCCGCGCCTAATATCGAAACTGACGTCGTCGACGGCCCGCACGACTGCCGCTTGACCTCTGCCGAAAAGACTGCGCTTGCGCGTCGCAAACGTCTTGGAGAGATTGTTGACCGAAAGCAAAAGCTTCGGCCCTTTCGCACCCACCATTCGCTTTTTGCCGAGGAACGATTCCAGATTGACCGGAACATCACGCAGCGCTTTCAGCCGCTCGCCCGGCTTCATGTCAAAATGCGGCACGGCAGCCATCAGGCCCTTGAGATATGGATGCTGCGGATCACGAAATATCGCATTGACGGGTCCAGCTTCCATGATTTCGCCGTGATAGATCACGACGACCTCGTCTGCCATGTTGGCGACGACACCGAGATCGTGTGTGATAAGCAGCATCGCCATGCCGAGCTTATGCTGGAGGTCGCGCAGCAGCTCGAGAATTTGCGCCTGGATCGTCACGTCGAGCGCCGTGGTCGGTTCGTCGGCGATCAGCAGAGCGGGTTTGCAGATCAGCGCCATTGCGATCATCGCGCGCTGGCGCATGCCACCTGAAAGCTCGAACGGATACATGTCGTAGGTGCGCTGCGGATTGGTAAATCCGACCAGGCCAAGCATCTCCTCGGTTCTTTTGCGTGCCTCGATCTTGTCGGCATCGGTGTGGATCAGCAGCACCTCGCTGATCTGGTTGCCGATGGTGTGGAGCGGCGAGAGCGACGTCATCGGCTCCTGGAAGATCGTCGCCATGCGCTTGCCGCGCAAATCCCGCATTTCCTCGCTGTCGCGGCCGAACTGCAGGATATCGGTGGTCTCGCCGTTGAGCGGATCGGTGAAGAGAATGCGGCCGGTCGCCTTTGCGGCGTTCGGCAGGATGCCCATGATCGACTGGCTGATGACCGATTTGCCGGAGCCGGATTCCCCGACAAGTGCGGTCACCTTGCCCGGAAGAATGCGCAGTTCAGCATTCTTTACAACGCGCAGCTTGTCTCCGAACACTGAGAATGAGACGTCGAGATTCTCGATGCGCAATAAGTCGGACGCGGACGCCATACCAACGATATTCCCCAGTCTCTTTTGTGTTCCCGTTAAGGCACACTATCGTACCGCAATCGGGGTGTCCAGTTGATGACAGGGCATGGGGAACCGACACGTTTCGTCTGATTTACAAAAGCAAAAACAAGCATTTCAGCCGCAGCTTACTGAACGAATCCCTCGGCCGTCGCGCGATTGGCCTGCTTCTTGGCATCGCGGTGGAGGAGGATGACCTGTTCGGCTTCGGAAAGGCCATTTGGCGCGACTTCGCGGAAATCCCCGTCGATGGCGCGTGCCGGTGCGGGCGCGCGCGGCTGAAGGATCGTCACCTTTTGGCGGATGCCGCGCAGCTTCTCTTCACCAAGCGTCGTCCATTCACCGCCGCAGTAACCGGCAAACGCCTGGCTTGCGACGACCTCGCGATTGTACTTCTTCGTCAGCGCCTGCAGACGCTGGACTTCGTTGACGGCCGAACCGAAGGCCGAAAACGTCAGGCGGTCCTTGAGGCCGACATTACCGAGCATCACGTTGCCGATATGCAGTCCGATGCCATAATTGATCGCGCCAAGACCTTTTTCGGCGCGTTCGTTGTTGAGCTCGGCAACGCGGGCCTGCGCCTGATGGACGGCAGAAAGGGCCGCCTGCGAGGCGATCTTCGACGGATCCTTATGACGGCCGCAGGGGTAGACGGCGAGAAAGCCGTCACCGAGGAAGCTTAAGATCTCGCCGCCGTTGCGGTTGAAAGGTGCTGCTATCGCGTCGAAGAACTCGTTCAGCGTGTCGATATAGGCCTGCCGGCCTTCCTTTTCGGCATACATCGTCGACTGGCGCATGTCGCCCATGACAAGGGCGGCCCGAATCGTTTCTCCGTCGCCGCGGCGGATCTGGCCGTTCAGCACGCGCTTGCCTGCGTCGCCGCCGAGATAGGTCGTCAACATGTTGTTAGCGAGCTTGCCAAGCACGGCCATCTTGGCGGCGACGGCCAGATGGTTCTGCATGCGCAGCAGCGCATCGATCATGTCGTCGGAAAAGCCAAAATGATTGTCCGTCGACCACGAGCCCATCATGCCCTGGACGGAACCGTCGCCGAAGGGCTGCACGAAGGCGAGATAGTCGGTGATCTTCTCGGCGCGCAGGTCCTCGAAAATCGGGAATTCCGCAGTGCCATCAAGCGAGATGCGGCGGCGGATATGCTGTAGATTGTTGTCGAGAAGATAGTAATACGGGCTTTGGAGAAAGCGGTCGGGCTTTGCGCCCACCGAATGGCGGTAGCCTTCGATCGTGACGCCGCTCGCACGCCGCCAGGTGAAGCCCAAAGCGTCATAGAGCGGATGAAGCATCGAAAAGGTCAGGTGCACGCGCGCGATCGGGAGACCGGCGGCAGCAATCCGCTCGCAGAACCCGCGAACGATGTTTTCGAGATCATCACCGGCAAGCGAGGAATTTGTCAGCCATTCGGCGACGCGGTCCAGAAGGATGGAGGACACGCTGGATTCGATCGTGCTCATTCTTGGTATTATCCTCATAAAGCACGTCCGTTCCTGAAGACGATAGAAAACCGGCCCGCGGCACTGTCGTGCGCAGGGCGGAAATTCAAGATGGACGAGCGGTATTATCGTGTCAACGATCTGCCGAGGAACCGGCAGACGTACCTGTCAAACCCACAAAAACCGGGAGGACGGGCAGCCCTTTCCGTCATTCACTTATTCGATTTAAATAGGCGCGCCGGGAATGCGAAACAATGGCATCGGCGCATTTTTCTCCGCTTGGACAATCATCTCGAGCAGCTTGCGAGTCTTTTCGGTCACACCGGAAAGACCTGCCCTGGCAGATGCGGGGCCGATGCGGGCAAGGCGATCACGCCGGCTTCACATCGCCGTTGGAAGACGGCGGGTTTCAATCTCGGCGATCTTGCATTATCTCACGGCCTAACTTCCTCTTATTGAAGAGATCTGTCTTGGCCAGCCCATCCTCCTTCGCCGACCTTTCCGCAAAGATTAAAGACCGCTCGGCCCGTGCGGGCGTCATCGGGCTCGGCTATGTCGGCCTGCCGCTGGCGATTGCAATTGCGCGAAGCGGTTTTGAAGTGACTGGCTTCGACATCGATCCGAAGAAGATCGTAGCGCTCGATGCCTGCAAATCCTATATCGACGCGGTGGCAGACGAGGCATTGACCGCCGAGAGGGAGGCGGGCCGCTTTTCGGCGACGACGGACTTTGCTGGCCTTGCAGCCTGCGACGTCATCGTCATCTGCGTGCCGACACCACTTACGAAGCATCGCGATCCGGATCTTTCCTATGTCGAAGCGACGTCACGCTCGATCGCAGCGCATCTTCGTGCCGGTCAGCTCGTCGTTCTGGAATCGACGACCTATCCCGGCACCACGGACGACGTCGTGAAGGTCATCCTGGAAAAGACGGGCCTGAAATCGGGCGTGGATTTCTTCGTCGGCTTTTCTCCAGAGCGCGAGGATCCCGGCAACCAGCACTATCACACCGCGACCATTCCGAAGGTGGTCGCTGGCGACGGCGCGGAAGCGCTAGACCTGATGAAAGCCTTTTATGGCGCGGCGGTGAAAACCGTGGTTCCGGTTTCTTCCAACGCGACGGCCGAAGCGGTGAAGCTTACGGAGAACATCTTTCGCTCGGTCAATATTGCACTCGTCAACGAGCTGAAGACCGTTTATGCGGCGATGGGCATCGATGTCTGGGAAGTGATCGACGCGGCCAAGACCAAGCCGTTCGGCTATATGCCGTTCTATCCTGGGCCCGGACTCGGCGGCCACTGCATTCCGATCGATCCGTTCTATCTGACATGGAAATCCCGCGAGTACGAACTGCCGACGCGCTTCATCGAACTTGCAGGCGAGATCAATTCGGCGATGCCGCGCTATGTCGTCGGCAAACTTGCAGAAGCACTGGATATCCGTTGCGGGAAGGCACTGAGCCGCAGCAAGGTTCTGGTCCTCGGTCTTGCCTACAAGAAGAATGTCGCAGATATCCGCGAGAGCCCGTCGCTACGCCTGATCGAGATCATTGAGGAGCGCGGCGCCAAGGCGGATTATCACGATCCGTTTGTGGCTGAAATTCCGCCGACCCGCGAACATCAGGCCTTGAAAGGACGCAAATCCGTGGCGCTGGCGCCGGAGGTCTTGGTAGATTACGACGCTGTGCTGGTCGCAACCGATCACGATGAGGTCGATTACGCCACGCTTGTCAAAAACGCGCCGCTGATTGTCGACACGCGAAACGTCTTCAAACGGCTCGGCCTTTCGGCAGGTCACGTCATCAAGGCGTGACGCTTGCCGCCGAAACAGCCTTGCCGGTGATCTTGGCGGCGGCAACGGCATAGCCGCCGTTTGCGCCATCTATGAAATGCATGTGGTCGCGTGAGAGCGGCGTCGGCACGAAACACGTCATCAGCGCTGATTTCTGCCGATGCAGGCCGTAGCGGGCAATGCCGCCGGCTTGCGCTTGATCGAGCAGCTTTTCGATCCGCCTCAGACGTGCGGCATCTACATCGATCGTCATCTTCAGCCCGTCGTCGAATTTGCGGAAATCCGAGTTTCCGGCAACGTCCTCCTTGTAGCGCTGGGCGTCGAATTTGCCGAGCGGCATCCCGATTTTATAGAGCGCGGAAAGGAGGGCGAGCTGAAGCACGATGAAGAGCTTTGTCAGGAAGCGTTTTCCCTTCGGTGCAGTCACCTTGACTTCGCGATCGATGCCTTTCATCGAAAAGGACAGCTTGGGACCTTCCGGGGGTATCGGATGGCCGCCTCGGCCCTGCTCGGCGGCAATCGCGACGATTGCCGTGACCAGTTGCTGAAACTGCGCGCCTGCACCCATTGCGCCGGCAACGGCAATGATGGAGACGATTTCTCCATGTCGCGATTCAATCGGGTTCCAGCGGCAGGAGAGGCCGGCGAGGTCCGGCCGGGTGCCTGGCGCGGCGCGCGCAACGGCGTAGTTGCCGTCTTTCATCTGCCGTTCGGCCCAGCTGTTGCCGCCTCCTGAAAACATCGCGTAGCTGACGTAGGGGCTCGCGGAATAACGTGCGATCATGACATCGAGACCTTCGCGGCGGATATCGGCGAGCGGCACGACGGCGGCGCGCAAGATGAAGCCGAGCTCTTCTTCGGCCCAGATCTGTACGGCTGCGAGAGCATCGCGCGCAATCATTTCGAGTGATCCCGGCAGAGCGATGAGTGCCCCGTCGCCACCGAAGACGAAGGGATAATCGCCCTTGCTGACGGCATTCAAGACGGCGGAGATAACAGAGGCGCCCGCCATGTTGACGTCCTTGTAGCGTCCGGCTTCGATCGCCTGCGTCGACCCGACGATATCAGCAAGCGCCAAAATCCAGCCGTCCGGCAGTGGCCGGTAGTTTCCAGCATCGGTCACGTCCTCGAAATCGGTGAAGACCGGCACTGTCGCGAAGAATTGTTGATCCGGAACGGCATTCATGATCCGACCTTATCACAGACGCGTGTCGCCGCGGCAACGGCATTTTGATTTACGGTGGTCGACTTTGCGCGGTTTCATGTGATAGCACCGGATTGCAAAAATGAATGACGGACAAGGACATAGATGAGCCGCCTCGACAGCTTCATCCGCCGTTTGACGGCTCAGCGCGACATCCTCAATTCCATCTGTGATCTGGTGAAGGAGACAGAAGGTCCGGTTTTGGAGTTCGGCCTTGGAAACGGCCGGACCTATGATCATTTGCGCGAGCACTTCCCGACCCGCCGCATAATCGCATTCGATCGCGAGGTGCATTCCTATTCGGCCTCGACCCCGCCTGCCAACGACATGGTGACGGGCGATATCCGCGAAAGCGGCCAAGCCTTCATCGGTATCGGTGCAGCACTTGCCCATGCCGATATCGGGACGGGCCATGACGAGATCGATGCAATAACGCTGACCTGGCTGCCGCAGCTGGTGGCCGGCGTTCTTACAAGGGGCGGCGTCGCCGTCAGCGGTCTGCCGCTCGATTGGCCGGAGCTTGAGCCGCTGCCGCTGCCTGACGGCATCAAGGAAGGACGGTATTTTCTCTACCGGAGGAAATAAGCCTGCTTAGGTGCGCAGGTTTCCCGTGCCGTAGGCCAAGAGCCCACTTCCTGCGCAGCTCGGTTGTGCATTCGATGAGGCGCCTTCGGTCCGGTCATCCGCACCGATGACAAGCAGGAGACGACGGTCAAAGACGTCATTGCCGCCAGCGATGCGGCAAGCGGACGCATAACGCCACGCTTGCGTCGGCTTCGGCCGTCCTTGCTGGCGTCAACTGCCATCTATCCCTTGCCATGCATGTGCACGCCGGGGGGCCGCAAGCGAGGGATCAGGGCAGCAAGAGGACGTCGTACTGATCAATGCCGCCTGGCAGGTCGCGGACCTTCATTTCCTGCTCGCCCTCCTCGAAGAAGACGACGCAATCCTCATAGCAGCCGGCAAGCATCGTTACGAAATCGCGGGTCTGTTCAAGGCCGTAGAAAATGGGTGTGAATTCCATGTAGAGCGGCACGCGCCGCGACATCAGCGGAGCCATGGAGCGGCAGGCGACAGGCTCGTAGCCTTCGATGTCCATCCAGACGAGGCTGACGTCGTCCGGATTGAGACCTGCCTCGCGGAGGATGTCGCTCACCGGCTTTACCGGGACGCTCACCTTCATATCCGATGAACTCCGTCGAATGGCGCTGCTCTTTCCATGGTTCGTTGCGTTGAGAAAGAAGTCGATCTCCCCTGCAGTCTCGCCTGCGGCGCAGTTGACGAGCGTGACCGTCTGCTCCAGCCGGTTCTGGCCAATGTTGGTTTGCAGCAACCGGAAATTGCGAGGATCAGGTTCGACGCTGACGATGCGCGAACAAGCGTTGCTCAGCGCGAAATAAACCGTCTGCGTGCCGATATTGCCGCCAAGCTCGAGCAGCACGCCGTCCTTTCGCAAAAGGCCGCGCTCGCGCAGCACCGCCAGGAGCCGATCGACGTTCCCGCGCTCGAAATGCCCCTTCCGGAAGACTTTGCGGCCGATATAGTCGGATGGCGAAAAGGTCATCAGATGATCGCCGGCATCAACGGTCATGGAAACGACCCGCGGGCCGATGTTCTCGATGAGCAACCGCCGGCCGAAGCGCGTGTCGAAGAAGCGGCTTGCCACGGCGTTCCGCGCTCTGCGCAGGCGCTTTCGCCAGTATTTTTTTGATCCCAACGCGTCAACGGCCATCAGGCTTTCCCATTGAGCGGCCCACCCGCCCGTTCCTTGTGGATCACATAGACTTTCAAAGGCAGCGCCCGGCCGCGCACACTGATGTCGCGGCTTTCGATGCCGCGCATATCGGCGCCCGACAGATCGGCCACAGGCTCGGAAATGACGAGCGCTGCACCGAACTCCTTGGCGGCGTTTTCAAGGCGGCTGGCAACGTTTACCGTGTCGCCGACGGCGGTGAGATTTCGCACCCTGCCGTACCCCATCGTCCCGACGACGGCCGGTCCAAAATGAATGCCGATCGCGATCTGAAGCGGTATCGTCAGTTCATCGGCGAGTTCGGCGCCGAGTTTTTCAATTTCCGACGTGATCGTTTCGGCTGCTTTCAGCGCCTGGCGGCAGGCCTCGCCGGGCGAAGTGCCGATGCCAAAAAGGGCCATGGCGCCGTCGCCGATGAACTTGTCTATCCGTCCGCCGGCTTGTTCCACTGCCTTGCCGACGAGGGCGAAGTAGCGGTTGAGCAGGAAAACGATGTCGAAAGGCAATCGGGTTTCCGTCAGACTCGTGAAATTGCGAATATCGCAGAAAAGCACGGCAATTTCACGCTCCCGGCCAGGACTTGTTTCCTGCGTGTTGGCAGGAAGGGCCGTTTCGGTCGCCGGGATCAGAAGTGGCGCGACGGTGATGTCATGGTCCGGGCGCAGCTGACAGGCGAGACGCACGTCCGGCGCCGCATTGATGCGCTCGAGCGTCTTCTGCTCCAGTTGATCAGGTTGCGGCAGGCGTTGGTAATCGCCGAGGATCTGAACCCGGCAGGTGGAGCACTGTCCCTTGCCGCCGCAGACCGAGTAATGGGGCAGCCCGCCGAGACGGCTCGCCTCCAGCACCGTAAAACCGCGTGGCACCTTGATCGTCTCACCCCCCGGATAGCGCACGGCAATCTGGTCAGTGCGCTCCTTCCACTTGCGGCGGGTGCGCGCGGCGACGACGGACAGAAGCGCCAGCGAGAAGCTGCCATAGAGCCCGGCGCGTATCATCGCGATCTGCCGCTGGGCGTGCGGGTCGGAATAATAGCGGGTATTCAGGTTTTCCTGATAGCGCCCGGTGTCGACAAGACCCTCATAGTCCGGCTCGGCGATCGTGCGGCCCATCTCGATAAAGCCGAGCAGCGAAAGCACGGGCAGCAGGATGGCAAGCGCCAGAAGCAGCGGTGCAAGACCGTCGTACCAAGGCCGGTAGCGCAGCCAGAAATGCAGGCCGATGCAGCCGTGGATCCAGACGACGATAAGCGCGACTGCCTGCCGGATGCCGTTGCCGAAGGAGAGGATCCACAGCTGGCGAACGACCGTTTCGTAGTTGTCGGCATATCTGTAAAGTTCATGGACGATACGGGTTCCGATCACATGATCGATCAAGAGCAGCGGGATGGCGAGGCCGAGCACGATCTGGGCCATTTCACCGTTTGGCATGACCAGGCTGCGACGCATGTATAGCGAGCGAAGCACCAGCGCGATGTGAATGAAGATCGCGCTGTAGAAGATCAGCGTGCCGAGCGGATTTCGCCAGAGGGCGACAAACAGCCGGCGGCCGTCATCGGCAGCAGCGACGGAAATGAGGCCGAGTGCATGGTTCGACAGGTGGAGGACCACGAAAGTGAACATGACAAGGCCTGAGCCGAGCCGGGCGCGCCGGATGTTGCGCTCCGAAAAAATGCCTGTGTCCGCGATGGTTGCCATTCATTTCCGTTCTTGACGTTCACCTGCATATGCCGAAAGTCGGTTAACTTTAGATCGTCTTTTCCTAAATCTGAATCCGCCACCAGTTCGAGACGCTGGAGCGTGACCTGCGGAAAACCGTTTCACAGCTTCGAGGATCATGCTCTAGAGATGTTGAGGTGAAAGCGAAATGCCATCTTCTCCAGCCACGATCACATTGCATATGTTTATCAGTAACTTTTAAGGAAACGGACAATAGCGGTAATTTTTGCGATAGGCTGGATGGGCGGCGCAATAAAGCGCTTTCTCAATGGAGCGTCCTGATGCGGATTGCATTTTACGCGCCGCTGAAATCCCCAAACCATCCGACACCATCCGGCGACCGCCTGATGGCACGGCTGCTTGTCGAGGCGCTGCATCGTTCCGGTCATTCGGTCGAGATCGCCTCCGAGTTCCGCAATTTTGCGCCAACTCCCGAGGCGGCAACTATGCTTGAAGGCGAGCGGCAGGCGGAGCTTTTCCGGCTAAAAAGCACGTGGCGCCGTGGACCAAAACCGCATCTGTGGTTCTGCTATCACCCGTACTACAAATCGCCGGATCCTTTCGGACCCGTGCTTGCGGCCGAATTCGGCATTCCCTACGTCACTGCCGAGGCGTCCTATTCCCGCAAACGCGACGCCACCGGCTGGGCATCGGCGCAGGCGACGGTTGCAGCGGCAATCCGGCAGGCGGCGGTCAACATCGTGCTCACGGAACGCGACGGGGCAGGGATCGGGCAGGCTGTTCCCGAGGCCCGTCTTGCTTCAATCAAGCCGTTCATCGACACGGCATCGATCAAAAACATCGATCTGCGGCCGGATTCGAAACGGCTCGTGACGGTCGCCATGATGCGCGCCGGCGACAAGATGGCGAGCTATAAGGTGCTGGCTGCGGCACTGCGCGTGATCGAAGACAAGGCCTGGACGCTCGGCATCATCGGCGATGGCCCGATGCGGGCGCAAGTCGAGGCGCTGTTTTCGGATTTCGCGCCCGCCCGCATCGATTGGCTGGGCGAACGAAGTGCGTCAGACGTCGCAAGTCTGCTCGCTCGATCGGGAATCTATGTCTGGCCCGGTTGCGGTGAAGCCTATGGCCTTGCCTATCTCGAGGGGCAGGCGGCCGGCCTGCCTGTGGTGGCGCAGCGAACAGCGGGCGTGCCAGCGGTCATTGAAGATGGGGTGACAGGCATATTGACGGCAGATGGCGATATCGACGCCTTTGCCGCCGCCACCGGCCGCCTGCTGGACGATCCGGCGCGACGCCAGGAAATGGGCGCGGCGGCGCGGCACTTCGTGCTGGAGGAGCGATCGCTGGAGATCGCTGCCCTGGACCTCGACAGAATACTGAAACGATACGCAGGAGTTGAACCATGAGCGGCAGTTCGACCTGGAAATCCCTCCGTGAGGAACTCGCGCGCTGGCGGGAGGCTGGAAGGGTGGCCCGCTTCTGGTGGCGCGATGACGATGCGATCGAGCCGACGGCGGCGCTCGACAGATTGCTCGGCCTTTCAAGCGCGCATAAGATCCCGGTGACCGTTGCCGTCATCCCGGCAACGACCGGTCCAGCACTTTCTCAACGGCTTTCGGCTGCGAGCGGGGTCAGCGTTGCCGTGCATGGCTGGTCGCACGAGAATTATGCGCCGCCGCAAGAAAAAAAGCAGGAACTTGGCGGACACCGGCCGGCGGAGGCCGTGCTTGGCGAACTTTATGATGGCTTCCTGACGCTGCACCGGCTGCATCCGGCCAGGTTCATTCCCATGCTGGTGCCGCCATGGAACCGCATCGACGGCAGCCTTGTTCCCAAGCTCCCGGCACTTGGTTTCGAATGCATGTCGACGTTCGGCCGGGCGACTGCGGGGGCGGCGATCCCGCTCCTCAACACCCATATCGATATCATGGGACGGCGAGCGGACGGAAAGGGGCCGCGCGTCGGCCGACCGCATGACGAAATTGTAAGCGAACTTGTGGGAGAACTGCAGGACCGCTTCGAAGGTCGAAACGAGCCGGTCGGTTTGCTGACCCATCACCTCGCGCATGACGAGACGGCGTGGAAATTTACCGAGGCATTTCTCTCGGAGGCCAACAGTCATCAGGCGATTTTATGGAAACCGGCAGCTGAGCTGCTGAAAGATCAGATGTCGACGACCTGATTGTCACGCGCGGCGAAGGCGCCGGGGAATGCTGCCTGGGCATTCTTTTCCATCTGGCCAAGCTGCTCGTCCGTGCGCGAAGGCGCGTGATGGAAGAGCGCGAAGCGTTTCGTTCCTGCCATTTTGGCCAATTCGATGCCGTGCTGCCAGGTCGAATGGCCAAAGCCCTTGAAGCGCTGCATCTCGTCTTCGTTGTAGGTGCAGTCGTAGATCGCCAGATCCGCATCCTTCATCAATTCCAGAGACACCGGGTCATAAATGCCGGGGATATGCTCGACGTCGAATACAAGCGCGACGATCCGGCCGCCCCACTCGATGCGATAGCCGATCGCCCCGCCTGGATGGTTCAGTTTGTAGGTCTTAATGCGCACACCCTCGCGCGGAGAAAGCATGTCGCCGGCATGGAAATCGCGGAAGTTCATCGTTGCCTGGCAGATATCGGTCTTTACCGGAAACCAGGGCGGGCTGATGAACTGATCGACCATATCCTTGGTGCTCATCTTGCCGTCGAGATGGCCGGACCAGATGTTGACATTGATCGAGGGATAGTAAATCGCCTTGAAGAAGGGCAATCCAATGATGTGGTCGTAGTGACAGTGGCTGAAGAACAGATCGACCTGCGTGACGCCTTCGTTGAGCATCGCAAGCCCGGCCTCGCGCAGCCCGGAGCCTGCGTCGAAGATCAACCGGTGGCCGCCGCAGCGCAGTTCGATGCAGGTGGTGTTGCCGCCGTAGTGATCGAATTCGGGGCCCGATACCGGGATGCTGCCGCGAACGCCCCAAAATTTTACCTGAAACTGATCGTTACTCATGGTTCTTCAAAATCGGGCTCCCGCACAGCGCTATCGTAATCATAGTTTAACCCTGATGCGAAGTGCGGAATTCCTCGGGGGTGCCTCTATCTTGCCTATTCTCCCAATCGCTAGCAGCAGAAGGAGTAGATTTTCCTAAGGCAGCAGGAGTTGGTCCGAAAGCAGCCGGATATGGTTTGCTTTGCGTAAACGGAAATGCCGGAGTCTGAAAGCCGGCGGACATCTCCTGTTCTATTAGGTGGCTCTTCCGGGGCGAAAATACAATTCTCCGCTTTTTCTAGCCCATCTTCGTCGGATTGAATGTCACAAGATTGAGATCAAACAATTGCAAGGCCGTCCTATTGGCAGATCCACGGAATCTTGCCGGTTGCGTTCGCGCAGCCGGCAATACTAGAGGCTGGCGGCGATGCCGCCATCGACCATCAGCATATGGCCGTTGACGAAAGAGGAAGCGTCCGAAGCGAGAAAGACCGCCGCGCCGACCAGTTCCTCGACATTGCCCCATCGGCCTGCAGGTGTGCGCGTCTCCAGCCAGGCCGAGAATTTCGGATCGTCCACCAGCGCCTGGTTGAGCGGCGTTTTGAAATAGCCGGGGGCGATCGCATTCACCTGCAGGCCGTACTTTGCCCAGTCGGTCGCCATGCCGCGGGTGAGATTTCTGACTGCACCCTTCGTCGCCGTATAAGGAGCAATGCCCGGCCGGGCGAGTTCAGCCTGGACAGAGGCGATGTTGATGATCTTGCCCCTGCCGCGCCCAATCATCGCCTGCGCCACAGGCTGGCTGACATAGAAAATGCTTGAGACATTGGTCTTAAGCAGTTCATCCCACTTTTCGATCGGGAAAGATTCCAACGGCGTTCGAAACTGCATTCCGGCATTGTTGACGAGGATGTCGACCGGGCCGATCTCGCTTTCGATATAGGCGACGCCATCGCGCGCGGCGGCAGCATCGGTCACGTCGAAGGCGGCACTCAGCGCATGCAATCCCCTTGCCCTGATCGTCTCTGCTGCAGCTGCCGCCTTCTCGGCATTGCGGCCATTGATGACCAGGGAAGCGCCGTGTTCTGCAAGGCCAAGGGCCAGCGCATGACCGATGCCCTGGCTGGAGCCGGTAACAAGCGCTCGGCGGCCGGTGAGGTCGAATAAGGGGAAAGACAAGCGGGGCGCTCCTTTATTGCGGTGCCCGATTGAAGAGGAGTCCTTGGGTCGATGCAAGCATCGTTTTGACGCAAGGCGCTCCGGTCTGTTATGTGCGGCACTGCAATGGAGGTTCATCATGCGCATCCGCAACGAGACAAAAGCCGATATCCCGGCGATCCGCGCGCTGGTCAGCACGGCGTTTGCCGGCAAGGCCTACAGCAGCCAGACGGAAGCGGCAATTGTCGATGCCTTGCGCGGGAACAGAGCGCTTTCCGCCACGCTCGTTACCGAAGATGAAGGCCGTATCGTCGGCCATATCGCGTTCTCACCGGTGATGATCAATGGCAGGGATTTGGGCTGGTACGGCCTCGGACCAATCGCGGTAACACCCGAAAGGCAAGGCGAGGGGATCGGTACTGGTCTGGTGAAGGATGGACTTGCAGCCATCCGCAAACTCGGCGCCCAGGGATGCGTCCTGCTTGGCGATCCCAAATATTACGGCCGGTTCGGCTTCAAGGCGGATGCTCGCCTCAGGCTTGCAGGTGTTCCGGCCGAATATTTTCAGGCGTTGTGCTTCAGCGGTGAAATGCCGTCCGGCACGGTCACCTATGACGCGGCTTTCGACATAACGAATGGCGAGGCGCCACGCCACGTGACCTAGTGCAGCCCGCCGACCCCGAGCAAACGTTCCACGGCGGCGTGATCCGTCGAAAGCGCTTCGGGCGTGCCGGTCCAGGCAAGGCGCCCCCGTTCTAGGATGATGACCTGATCGGCGAAGTCGAGCGCACTCTGGATGCGTTGTTCGACAAGCAGGATCGTCATGTCGCCAGTCTTGGCGAGTTCGGAAAACGCGGCCATCAACTCTTCGCAGATGATGGGTGCGAGACCTTCCAGGGGTTCGTCAAGCAGCAGAACGGAGGGGCGGCCGAGAATCGTGCGGGCAGTCGACAACATCTGCTGCTCGCCGCCGGAGAGTTGGCCGCCGAGATTGCGGCGGCGCTCCTTCAGACGTGGAAACATCGCGTACGCCTCTTCGAGCGCCGTCTTCGGCCGTCCTTTGAGGCCGACGAAGAGGTTTTCCTCAACCGTCAGCGTCGGGAAGATGCAGCGCGCCTGCGGCACATAACCGAGCCCTTGACGGGCGCGAGCTGAGCTGGCCATGGCGGTGAGGTCTGCGGAGCCGAGGCGGATGCGGCCGTCATAACGCCTGGTCTGTCCGGCAAGCGTCGCAAGCAAGGTTGTCTTGCCCATTCCGTTGCGGCCAAGGATGGCAAGGCGGGCGCCTGCGGGCACGGCGAATGAAACGTTTTCGAGAACCCGCGTCGGTCCATAGCCAGCGGAGAGATTGTCGACCTCAAGCGGCGTGGCTGGCATTGGCATAGCTCCCGAGATAAGCCTCGCGCACGCGGGCATCCTTGGTGACCTCGACCGGCGAGCCGTCGAAAATGATGGTGCCCGCCGCAAGCACGATGACACGCCTGGCGAAGCGGAACACGAGGTCCATATCGTGCTCGATCATCAACACCGCGAGATCGGCCGGCAGATCGGCGAGCGCCTGCTCGATCCGGGCGGTATCGCTTTGCGGCACGCCGGCAGCAGGTTCATCAAGCAACAGCACCGTCGGTTTCAGTGCCATGGCGACGGCAATCTCGAGGAGACGCTGCTGTCCATAAGCAATTTCACTGACCCTGCGGCACATGAGATCGCCAAGGCCGAGTGTGCCGAGCAGATCGGTGACTTCTGCCATGAGATCCGGCATCGCGAGAAAGTTGCCGAACATCCGGCCAGTGAGTCCGTCACGCTGCAGGATCGCGAGCGCGACGTGTTCGGCCGGCGTCATTTCCTGGAAGAGCCGTGTGACCTGGAAGGAACGGACGAGGCCGCGCCTGACGCGGCCCGCCGCACCAATTCTCGTCACGGTCTCGCCACCGAGGCGGACATCGCCGGCGTCCGGCGAAAGGTTGCCAGTGACGAGATTGACGAAAGTGGTCTTGCCAGCGCCGTTCGGGCCGATGAGCGCGACGCGGTCACCTGCTGCCACCGAGATCGATACATCGTTGGTCACCACGAGGCCACCGAAGGATTTCCTGAGATTGACGACTTCGAAGACGGGGCTCATTGCGCAGTCTCCTTCCGGCGGACGAAAAAGGCAGTTGCGGTCCCATAAAGGCCCTTCGGTGCGAAGAGGACGACAGCGACCAGTAACGCGCCGACCATCGTCAGCCAGTGGAACGGGTTTGCAGCCGAGACATAATCTTCAAAGAGCATGAAGATGACGGTGCCGGAGAGCGCACCGAAGAGCGAGCCGGTGCCGCCGAGAACGAGCATCACGAGGCTTTCGGCCGAAAGCGTGAAGGAGAGGCTGTCTAGACCGACCACCTGTGTGGAGATGGCATTGAGGGCTCCACCGACACCGGCGACGGCGCCTGAAATCACATACATCTTCATCAGCGCCGCTTTCGGCGAGGCGCCCATGGCCCGGATGCGCAAGGCATCTTCCTTGATCCCGCGGCAGAGCATGCCAAAGGGCGAACGCACCACAAGGCGGAGCAGAATGAAAACGACAAGCAGCAGGATCACCCCGAAAACATAGGCGGAATGGCCGTAAAGGTCGAACTCGAAGGTGCCGAAGATTGGATCGGCCGAGATGCCGGATAGGCCATCGCTGCCGCCGGTCCAGGATGATGCCTTGTTGGCGAATTCGTGGAAGAGGTTGATGAGCGCGATCGAAAGGACAAGCTGCGGCAGTCCGTGGGCACGCAGGATGACGATGCCGCAGACGAGGCCTGCAGCAGCGCCACCGGTGATACCGGCAAGCGTCATCAAAAGAGGATCGGTGATGCCGTAATGGGCCGAGACGATGCCCGCCGCATAGGCGCCGGAGCCGAAGAGTGCTGCATGGCCGAGCGTCGCCACGCCGCAATACCCGGTGACGAGATCAAGCGAGAGAACGAGCAATGCGATTGCGATGACGCGCGTCAGCAGCGCAAGGTTATCCGGAAAGAGTAAATAGCCGATGCTGGCGAGCGCGACGATTGCGGCAATGCCGGCTGTATCGCGGACGAAAAAGCGATTGCGCCGGATGGGTACTGCTGTCGTGGTTTGCGTGTTCATGGCGAGCGTCATCCTACTTCACCCTTCCGGCAAAGCCGCGCGGAAAAACGCAGATGATTGCAATGACGGCGAGATAGAAGAAGAATTCCCCGTATTCCGGCATCAGGTAGCGGCCCGTGGTGTCGATGCCGCCAAGAACCAGGCAGGCGATCAGTGCGCCGGGAATCGAGCCTGCGCCGCCGACCGAGACAACGACGAGGAAAGTCACCATGTAGCGCAGCGCATAATAGGGCTCGACCGGCAAGAGCTCCGCGCCGACCACGCCGCCAAAGGCGGCCAGGCCGACGGCGACTGCGAAGCTCAGTGCATAGATGATCTCCGTGCGCACCCCAAGCGCGGCGGCCATGGCGGCATTATCAACGGATGCGCGCAGTTTTACACCGAAACTTGTCTTTTCGATCGTGTACCAAAGGGCGCCCGCTACCGCGAGGCCGCAGAAGATGGCAAAAAGCCGGTGCACCGGAATGGTGCGAAAGCCTAGATCGGCGGAGCCTTGCAGGCCGTCTGGCAATGGGATTGTCTTCAGCGTCGGCCCCATGACGTAGTTGGCTATGCCGATGATGCAGAAGGTGATGCCGATCGTCATCAGAACCTGGGTCAGTTCCGGCGCGCCGTAGATGCGCCGGTAGAGGAAGCGTTCGACCGGAATGGCGATGACGATGGTTCCAGTGACGGCGACAAGAACTGCGATGCCGTAGCCAAGGCCAAGATCGCGCGTTGCATAGGAGGCAATGTACCCGCCGATCATGGCGAAGGCACCGTGGGCAAGGTTGACGACCCGCATCAGGCCCATGGTGACCGAAAGGCCGATCGAGATCACGAACAGCACCATGCCATAGGCAAGCGCGTCGACGGCAATGCTGAAGACAGTCTGCATGAGGCTCGTGTGTTCCTTATCTCAGCAGGTGCTGAAGCCCGCTCTGCGTCGTTGAGGGCGCCGTCTCGCCCCATCCACCTGCCGGAACCTTCTCCCCTGCCGGGAGAAGAGACTTGCGGTTTGCGCCATATGCCCTTTCGTCGACAACGGGATGGGCTGATGGGTGGTCCGGGCGATCGCCTTTTAAGAAAGCCTTGCTCCTTACTTTGTCGCCGCCAGACCTGGATCCCCCTGCTTTTCAAATGTCTGGATTTCCTTGTTGATGTATTTGCCGTCCGCATCCCTGGCGACTTCGCGCAGATAGATATTTTCTGTGATGTGGCGGCTTTCGGGATCGATGGAAACGGGGCCGCGCGGGCTCATCCAGGAAAGGCCCTTTACGGCTTCGACAGCTTTTTCAGCATCCTGCTTGCCGCCAGTTGCCTCGATCATCTTGTAGATGACGTGCATGCCGTCATAGGCCCCGACGGCCGGGAAGGTGAGTTCGGCCGGATTGCCGAGTGCCTTTCCGGCGGCTGCAACGAAGGCCTTGTTTTCGGGCGAGTCATGCGAAACCGCGTAGTGGTATGTCGTCAATATGCCGAGAGCGGCGTCGCCGAGCGCCGGAAGGTCGGATTCCTGCGTCAGGTCGCCGGTTGCAAAGAGTTGGATGCCGGCGGCTTTCAGGCCATTCTCGCTATAGGATTTCACGAAGCCAAGCGTCGGCGGACCGGACGGCAGGAATGCAAAGACGCCCTCAGCACCCGAATCCTTAATGCGCTGCATGATCGGGCTGAAATCGTTGGTGGCAAGTGGCATACGGATCGCTTCGACGATTTCCCCGCCTTGCTTTTCGAAGCCCGCCTTGAAGGCGTTTTCAGCGTCGACCCCCGGACCGTAGTCGCTGACAACCGAGATGACCTTCTTAATGCCTTTGTCGAACGCGACCTTGGCGATTGGCATGGAAGTTTGCCAAAGGGTGAAGGATGTACGAACGACCAGAGGGCTCTTGGTGACGATGGCAGAGGTTGCGGCGTTCATGATCACGAGCGGCGTATTGGCCTGTTTCAGGATGGGCGTGACGGCCATTGCGTCAGGCGTGAAATAGAACCCGGCCAGATACTGGACTTTCTCCTTGACGACGAGTTCCTGGGCAAGCGCCTTTGACTTGGCCGGATCGGCGGCCGGCAGGTCGCGATAGATGACTTCGACGGTATTGTCGCCGATCTTGGCGCCATTCGTTGCCATATAGGCGTCGATCCCGGCCTTGAAGTTCTTGCCTTGCAGCGCGAACGGACCCGAAAACGGCCCAACGACCCCGACCTTGATGGTGTCGGCATAGGCGGCGGTACCCATGACGATTGCCGCCGCAGCGGCCAGAACCAGCTGTCTCATCTTTCCTCTCCCTTTATACCCGGCGGACTCCACCGCCAGGTTAGCGCGCAGCTAAATTTCACGTCAGTGTGTCATGCGAAACGGTAATGTAAAAATGAAATAAATACGGTAATTCATAACTGATGCATTATGTTAAGCATCTGCCTGAGGCTGACATGAAGGGTGAGGAAGGAAGCTTGTCTACGAGCCCCCGAGGCGGAGGATATTGCCGGTCAGCTCGCGCGCGAGCCGCAGGGCGCCGGCGGTCGCCATGACCATCTGCGGCAGCACGAGCCATTCAAGTGTCCAGGCGGCACCCGAACGTTCCTGTTCGTGAACAAGCGCTTGGTGGATGGCCGAAAGTTGGGCGGCGTTGAAGCGGGAAAATGCGACAAGCGTTTCGGCACCGACCGGGTTCTGCTTGTGCACCATGGCTGACGATCTTCCGCCGCCAGCAAGTTCGATCTCTCCACCCGCCTGCGCCAGAAGGGCGATGTCCTGGCCCATCTTCCCCAGGCTGCCGGTGATCAGCGAAAAGAGGTTGGCAAGGTCGGCGATTGGTGCGCGCTGGTTTTGCCAATGAGGCTCGTCGGTCAGTCCAAGTTCCTGGGCGAGTGACGCGCGGATGTCGGCAGCCTTGCCGCCCAGCCTGTCCAGCGTCCCGGCCGCGCCACCGAACTGGATGGGAAACTTCTGTACCCCTAGCCGGTCGTGATAACTTTCAAGCGGGGCTCGCCATGTCCGCAGACGATCCGAAACGGCAATCGGGATTGCCGCCTGCATGCGGGTATGGCCCATCAGACTGTTCTGGCCGAACTGGCGATCGAGCGCGTCGAGAGCGCGAACAATGGCATCGAGCCGGCCGGAAAAAAGAAAGATGATCGCCTTTAGCCTGATCATCAGGCTGGTATCGATGGCGTCCTGGCTGGTCGCCCCGAAATGGACATACTGGGCCGCCTCGCCGCCCACTGACCTGCGCAGTTGCGTGACGAGATCGGGAACGACGACGCCGTCTGTGGCGGTCGCAACCTTGAGGCCCGCGATGTCGGCAGTGAAACCTCGACAAGCTTCGGCAATGCGGCTTGCTGCCCTTTGTGGGATCAGGCCATGGGCGCCTTCGGCCTTGGCAAGTGCAGCCTCGAAGGAGAGCATAGCGCGGATGTCGGCATCCGCCGAAAGATGGGCCGAAATCTCATCGTCTCCGAAAAGGCCGCTGAGGAATGGGTGGTCGAAGGCGGATGCGGTCACGTGACCTCTCATTGATTTTGCCTACTTCTGCCGCCAGCTTGCCGTTGCAGAACCGCACCGGCTGTAAAGATGCCGGCAGAGATGGCGCGGAATGTCCGCACCTTTGCCAACTATGCCTTTACCGGTTTCTCGACGGGCAGGATCTTTATATCCGCATTCTCGTCGACACCTCGCGCCTTTGCAACGAACGAGAATTTCTTTCGCATGCCCAAGATCGGCTTCTCGATCATATGCCAGGAAAAGACAGCGATGCCCATCGCGGCGCAGATGCCGATAGCATAGAGCGCGAGCGCGCCGGTTTTCGGGATCAGGAACAGGCCCGGCGCCAGACTGATCAAAATCTGAAGAAAGGGGTCGTGATAAAGATAGACGCCATAAGAATAGTCGCCCTTGTGAAAGACGGAGGGCAGGGGCACCGGCGTCAGACCGACAAATACCGTGATATAGACGAGCGCTGGGATTACGAGCAGTCTGTTTGGCACGCTCTCGATGGAGGGGCTGCTCAAGATCAGCATCGCCAGGACGCAAACCGCCATGCTGGCCAAGAACAGTGATTTTTTATGCGGAATGAAATCCCGCAATTGATAGGCCAAGATGCCGAGCAGAAACGCAAATACCAGCTGTGCGCCGCGGCTGACGAACAGCGTGCTCAAAACCAGGTTTACGCGATCGGGCAGCAGATGTCCGAAGGACTGGACGATAAGCCCGCTCAGGATAAAGCCACCGGTCAAAAGTGCCAGCTTCTGCCATGACTTGATGATCGAGGTGATCATGAGCGCAGACATGATGATGTAGCAGAAGATTTCCCATGGCACGGTCCACAGAGCTCCGTTGACCCGATGCGTCGGGTTTTGCTCAAATACACCCGGCAGGCTGTAATGAATCCAGCCGATGATGTTGAGAAAATACTTGAAGAAGTCGGCGCCGAGAAAATAGTCACGCAAAGCGACGGTCGTCACCAGCGGGCCGATGATGAGCGCGCAGACGACGATATCGACCGCAAGAGCAGGAACGATGCGCAGTCCGCGGTTCAAGAGAAAGTTCTTCAGGCTGAGGCGCTGAGCGCTGCCGGCGATCAGAAACCCGCTGAGAGCGAAGAACATCGGAACCAGTGCGTATTCGGCAAACCACAACGGGCTCGAACGGAAAAAAGCGTCATTTCCGGTCAGCAAAAATGAATGTGCCAATACGATTGAAAAAGCCAGGGCAATTCTGAGAAAATCAAAACCTGGACCAAGACCCTTGTGTGCCGTCAGGACGTGCCCGAATGTTTTCTGCATGTTTCCACCATCAAGGTTCAGCCCGTCAAAAGTCTTACTGCGGTGCAGCATTTTTAACAACCCGCCTATCGTCGTTTCGACACGCGCGCAGCTCTCTATGATTGTAAACGGGGTGCCGGCGGCATCGGCTTCCAGCAGGAAGCGCCCTGCATTGAAGGGAAAAGCGCCTTATCTTACCTGCTGATCAAATGTCGAGAAATACCGTTTCCTTCTCCCCCTGAAGGCGGATATCAAACGTATAGGTTGCGCCGTCCCGGGTCGCGATCATTGTTGCAATGCGCTCGCCGAGTTCGACACGGGCAAGCAGCGGATCGGCGTTGTTGGCGTCTGCTTCCTCCGGAAAGTACATGCGGGTGTGGAGCCCGATATTGATACCGCGCGCAACGATCCAGAAAGAGATGTGCGGCGCCATCGTGCGGCCGTCCTTGAAGGGCACGCAGCCAGGCTTGACGGTTTCGAATCTATAGACGCCATCTTCGGCGCTGGTCGGGCAGCGGCCCCAACCGGCAAAATTCTGGTCGGCCGCGCCGCGCATTTCCGATGGGCTGTTGTAAAGCCCGGCGCTGTCGGCCTGCCAGATTTCGACGACCGCGTCACGCACGGGCGCGCCTGTTCCATCATAGATGTGGCCCGTCACGGTGATGCGCTCGCCGAGGGTCTTTTCGTTGACCATCGCGCTGCCGAGGTCTTGTGCGTAAACGCCGCCGATATCACAGAAATTCGGCGTCAAGCCGATATGGACATAGGGACCTGCCGTTTGCGACGGGGTTTCCTTGAGATAGCCGAGTTCCTGCATGATCAGTTGCCCTCCAGCCGGTTTTCGAACAGGGTCGAGCGGCGGCCGCGCAGAACGATATCGAACTTGTAGGCGCGCGCGTCCATGGGGATGGTGTTGCCCCAGTCGAGCGCTGCAATCAGCTGCTCGATTGCAGCCTTGTGCGGGATCGTGCCGACGATCGGACATTTCCAGATCATCGGGTCGCCCTCGAAATACATCTGCGTGATCAGCCGCTGAGCAAAGCCGTGGCCGAAGATCGAGAAGTGGATGTGCGCCGGGCGCCAGTCGTTGACGCCGTTCGGCCACGGATAGGCGCCGGGGCGAATGGTGCGGAAGGAGTATTGCCCATATTCGTCGGTGATGCAGCGCCCGCAGCCGCCGAAATTCGGATCGATGGCCGCGAGATAGGATTCTTTCTTGTGGCGATAACGCCCGCCGGCGTTGGCCTGCCAGAATTCGACCAGCGCGCCCGAGACTGGCCGGTTACGCTCGTCAAGCACCCGTCCGTGAACGACAATGCGCTCGCCGATGGCGCTCTCGCCGGGGCGGGCGAAGTTGTGGATCAGGTCATTGTCGAGTTCACCGATGATCGAATGGCCAAAGACCGGCCCGGTAATCTCTGAAATCGTGCCGTCGAGCGACAGTAACGCGCGTTGTGGGGAACGCAGCACCGAGGTCTTGTAGCCGGGCGCATAGGCCGGTGGATGCCAGGCGCGGTCGCGGGCGAAGAAGGCGCCGGTTTCCGGCTTGCGGTTCGAAATATCGGACATCTCTTCCTCTCAGGCTGTCTTTTCGGCGTCCATCTGCTCGAAAACCTGTTTGGCGATTTTGATCGCGTGATTGGCGGCCGGAACACCCGCATAGATCGCCACGTGCAAAAGCGCTTCGCAAACATCCTCGCGGCTGGCGCCGGTATTGGCCGTAGCGCGAACATGCATCGCAGTCTCGTCATCCTGCCCCAGGGCTGCCAGAAGCGCGATCGTTACGATCGAGCGCTCGCGTTTCGTGAAGGTTGCGCGCGACCAGACATGTCCCCAGGCAGCCTCCGTAATCAGGTCCTGAAACGGCTTGTCGAAAGCCGTCGAGCCTGCTTCGGCGCGATCGACGTGGTCGTGGCCGAGGATCGCGCGGCGGGTCGCCATGCCCTGCCGGTATCGTTCGGACGGGATTGAGGCTTCATTCATGGGCTTAGTTCTCCATGCAAGGCGAAATCGATGAAGGCGCGGATGACGGCGGTAAGCGCCTCCGGTTGTTCGACGCAGGGGATGTGACCGGCATCGCGGATCGTTTCAAACCGGGCGTTCGGGATCAGCTGCGCGGTGGACCTCACCAGGTCCGGTGGCGTCGAACCGTCCTGATCGCCGACAATGCAGATGGTGGGAACCGCAATCTTGCCTGCGGCCTTTGTGAAATCGGCATCGCGGATGGCGCCGCAGGTTGCCGCATAGCCTTCGACGTTCTGGCGGGCAAGCATGTTGCAGTAGCCTGCATAGGCCGGATTTTCCGGGCGGCGGAAGGCAGGCGTGAACCAACGCTCCATCACCGCATCGACGATGCTGCCGATCCCGTTATTTTCGACCGCCTCGATGCGGGCGTTCCATGTTTCGGCTGTGCCGATCTTATGTGCCGTATCGCAAAGGATGAGGCCGCGCACGAGATCCGGGCGCTGCTGGTAAAGCGACTGCGCGATGAGCCCGCCGACCGAAAGGCCGCAGATGAAGGCCCGCTCGACCTCAAGCGTCGCCAGGAGGCCGATCAGGTCTGAGGCATGATCGTCGATCGAATACGGCAACTGGCCGACATCCGAAAGACCATGCCCGCGCTCGTCGTAAAGCACGATTGCAAAATCACCTGCCAGCCGCACGATCACATCGCGCCAGATTCTGAAATCCGTGCCGAGCGAATTGGCAAAGACAATGACCGGCTTGTCGGCAGGGCCACCAATGATTTGATAGTGGATCGTGACATCGTTGACGCGGGCAAATTGCACGGAACTTCCTCCTGACACGAAATTGAATGTTTAATTCGGTTAGGTAAAATGATATTTCGTGGCTTTCCGATAACTTGTGGGTTATGTGACCAATGATCGACAGCCGTATCAAGTTTCGCCATCTACAGACCTTTGTCGAGGTTGCGCGACAGAAAAGCGTCATGAAGACGGCTGAACTCCTGCGTGTCAGCCAGCCTGCGGTGACAAAGACGATCCGCGAACTGGAAGAGGTGCTTGGCGTTGCGGTTTTCGAGCGCGACGGGCGCGGCATCAAGATCACACGGTACGGTGAGGTGTTCCTGAAGCATGCGGGCGCGGCGCTGACGGCGCTCCGCCACGGGCTCGATTCCGTCACCCAGGAGCGGGTGGGCGATGCTCCGCCGATCCGCATCGGCGCGCTTCCGACGGTTTCGACGCGCGTCATGCCGCAGGCGATGGAGCTATTCCTCAAAGAAAATACCTGGAGCCGCATCAAGATCGTGACCGGGGAAAATGCGGTGCTTTTGGAGCAGCTTCGGGTCGGCGACCTCGATCTTGTCGTCGGACGCCTTGCAGGAGCGGAAAAGATGGCAGGCTTTTCCTTTGAGCATCTCTATTCCGAGCAGGTGGTGTTTGCCGTCCGGGCTGGCCACCCGCTGCTGAAAACCAAACAGTCGCCCTTTGGCGCGCTTGCGGATTACACAGTGCTGATGCCGACGCGGGCCTCGATCATCCGTCCTTTCGTGGAAAGTTTCCTAATCGCCAATGGCGCACCGAACCTGCCGAACCAGATCGAGACGGTTTCCGATTCTTTCGGCCGCGCCTTCCTGCGGTCAAGCGACGCAATCTGGATCATCTCGACTGGCGTTGTGGCAGCCGACATCGAGGACGGCGTGCTTGCGGTACTGCCGATCGACACGAGCGAAACGAAAGGGCCTGTGGGTCTGACGATGCGCACGGATGCCATCCCCTCATTGCCGCTATCTATTCTGATGCAGACGATCCGGGAGGCCGCGCGCGAGACTTCCGCAAGATGAAGTGCCAAGGATGTCGGCCGACACTGATCGGGCCGCCGCCCACGCACGGACTGGTTAGCCGCGAGCGTGTTCTTCAATCGAGCCCTCGGCTGTTCTTGTGGCGACGAGGGGCCATGTTGCGGTCGACGCTATGCAATCTGCTTGACACGACGGAGACGGAGAGGCCGACGGTGGGGCTACCTCTGCTTGAAGCCCTTTCAATGACGTGCATTTATGAACGCACCAGAGATCGCGCGATGTCCGGCATCGCTCGGATGGATTTGATCAGCTGAGGCCAAGACGCCGTCGCCATGAGCTTTCATGCTCTCGTAAACAGGTGCATAGAAGAGTGAGAAGCGTCGCGCCAGCATGCGCACGACCTCGACATAACCTTCGAAACCGGTTCGCGTCTGGCCCATGAAGCCGGCGCTACCGACCAAAAACCCGGCATCGGGGATGTAAGGCGGGCTGCCGATTGCGAGCCGCTCACCGTGGCCGGCTTCGATCAGCTTTTCCAGCATCCGCGCATAGTCGCGCGTGAAATTCCGCACATTCATGGTCTCCGGCGCCGCCGTATAGCGGGCGTCGTTGTAGCCGTAGAGGATCAGGATCGCATCGCGATGCGGCCCAGCCAGAAGAGCCCGTTTGAAGCGGCCGAGCCCATTGTCCGGCCGCGGCTTGCCATCCGCAAGGCGTGAGCCCTGCAACACGGTACCTGGAACCGCGTGGTTTTGGATCGGCAAGCCGTCGACCTCGGCTGCGAACAGAGGAGGCCAGGCAAGATGCGGCTGGCTGGCGTTCAAGCCGGCCGTGATGCTGTCGCCGAACACGCGGATGTTGGAAATTCCCAGCGATTTCAAGTGGTCCCCGAATTGCATCGACGCTCCCTCGTTTTCCCGCTTGACAGCAGGCCATCCAATCTTGTTTATACGTATTAGCAGCTAATACGTATTAGCAGTCAAGAGGGGACGGGAGGGATTGGTGTGACAGGCAGTAAGCGCTTGACTCAGCACGATATTGCGAAACTAGCCGGCGTCAGCCAGGCGACCGTCTCGCTTGTGCTGAATGGCGCTCCCGCAGCAATGGCGCGCATCCCGCAGGACACCCGCGAACGTGTGCAGCATGTCATCCGCACGACGGGTTATGTGGCCGACCCGATCGCCCGGCGCATGGCCAAGGGCCTCAATCGCATTCTCGGCGTCTTCACCTACGAACCAGCCTTCCCGAGCGAGCAGGCGGACTTCTTCGCGCCCTTCCTGCTCGGCATCGAGGAAGAAGCGCAGGCGCAGAACTACGATCTCCTGCTTTTGACCGGCGCCGGTGTCGGCCGGGAACGGAAGATCTTTGCCGACGGCAACCGGCTGAGGATCGCCGACGGCTGCCTTGTGCTCGGCCGCGAATTCGATCGCGCCGAACTCAAGCGGCTGGTTTCTGGCAATTATCCCTTCGTGGCGATCGGCCGACGTGAGGACGCTGGCGGACCCGTTCCTTACGTCGGCGGCGATTACACGAACGGCACGCGGACACTGGTCGAGAAGGCGAGGGCGTTGGGACACGAGAAGCTGGCTTACGTCGGCCCCAGTGGATCGGCCGAATCGGTCGCGGACCGCTGGCGCGGCTTTGCAGACGCGAGCACCGCGGGCGCCGAGCTGGTTTTGCATGTCGACGAGGTCGGTCGGCCGGCCGGCGAGACCCTCGATGTCATCGTCGCGAGCGGCGCGACTGCCGTCTTCTTCATCGAACTGGCGGATGCGGTGCGCGTCGAGGCGGCGGCTCGCAAGCGCGGCCTTACCGTCCCCGAAGATTTCTCGGCAATCGTACTCGGCAGCCATGTGCGCGCCGAGCGCAGCCATGTGCAGTTCACCGCCTTCGACATTCCTCGCGAAGAAATGGGGCGGCAGGCGACCGCCATGCTGGTGCGCCGAATAGAGGGTGCGGCCCCGATCGAACAAATTCTTCTGACCTGTGAACCGGTCGAAGGCGAGACGCTTGGTCCCGCCCCTTTCGGCTCTGCAAAGAAACGGATGTGAGAACGTGACATACATGCCTGCGAAAGAGATGCGAGCGGATATTCTGGTGGTGGGCGGCGGCCTCGGCGGTGTAGCGGCGGCACTTGGTGCATGCCGGGCGGGCAAGAGCGTCATTATGACCGAGGAATTCGACTGGATCGGCGGTCAGTCGACCAGCCAGGCCGTGCCCTCCGACGAGCATACTTGGGTCGAGCAGTTCGGCATCACGCGCTCCTATCGAAAGCTGCGCAATGGCATTCGCCAGTATTACCGCGACAACTACCCGCTGACCGAAGCGGCTCGGGGCTGGGGCGATCTCAATCCGGGCGGCGGCTGGGTGAGTCGCATCTGCGCCGAGCCGCGGGTGAGCCTCGCGGTGATGGAAGCGATGCTGATGCCCTATCGTGGCGCTGGTCGTCTCAAGGTGCTGCAGCCCTATAGACCGGTCACGGCTGATGTCGATGGCGATAGGGTTCGCTCCATCACCGTCCGCCATCGCGATACGGGCAGGGAGATCGTCATCGCTGCCAATTACATCCTTGATGCGACCGAACTTGGCGATCTGCTGCCGATGACCGGCACCGAGTATGTGAAGGGTTTCGAGGCCCAGTCCGATACGGGCGAGCCTAATGCACCGGCAAAAGCCCAGCCGGACAACGTCCAGGCGGTGTCGGTCTGCTTCGCCGTCGATTGCGTGGATGGCGACCAGACGATCGACAAGCCGGAGCACTACGACTACTGGTGCAAGTATCAGCCGCATTTCTGGGGCGGCCCGCTGCTTGGTTTCACTGCGCCGCATCCGCGCACGCTGGAATTCACGACCCGCTCGTTCACGCCGAATGTTGACGACAATCCGCTGCTGGTCGATGCCGACCAGCGCAAGGGCGGTGGCGACGAAAACCTCTGGCTTTTCCGCCGCATCGCGGCACGCCGCAATTTCGTGCCCGGCTTCTACGAATCCGACATCTGCTTCGTGAACTGGCCGATGATCGACTACATGGACGGCACGATCATCGACGTTTCCGAGGAGGAGAAGGCGAAGCACCTGAAGTCGGCCGCCGATCTTTCTTACTCGGTCTTCTACTGGCTGCAGACGCAAGCGCCGCGCGTCGACGGCGGGCAGGGCTATCGCGGCCTACGGCTCCGCGGCGACATCACGGGCACCGAACATGGCCTCGCCATGGCCCCTTATGTCCGCGAAAGCCGCCGCATCAAGCCGGTAACGCGCGTCGTCGAACAGGATCTTTCTTATGCTGTACGCGGAGGAAAAGGTGCCGTGAGCTATCGCGACAGCGTCGGCATCGGCATGTATCGCATCGACCTTCATCCCTCGACCGGCGGCGATAACTATATCGATGTGGCGTCCTGTCCGTTCGAGATCCCGCTCGGCGCGCTGCTGCCTGAGCGGATGAAGAACCTCATTCCGGCCAGTAAGAACATCGGCACCACCCACATCACCAACGGCTGCTACCGTCTTCATCCAGTCGAATGGAATATCGGCGAAGTGGCCGGCATGCTCGCGGCCTATTGCCTGGAGAAAGGACTGAAACCTCACCAGGTCCAGGAAAACGACGAGCATCTCCGTGACTTCCAGCGAGAGCTCACCCGTGAGGGCATTGAAATCCGCTGGCCGGACATCGCGGCCTACTGACCAAGCAAACCGATCTTAGGAGGAGGAACGGGAATGAATTATCACAGGACACTGAAATCGCAGGTGGCGGCGCTTGCCGTTGCCGTGCCGCTTGCCATAATGCTCCCTTGGGGCGGCATCGCCAACGCACAGGATGCGGTCAACCTGCGAATGACCATCTGGAGCGCCAACGAGGCGCATCTGAAGCTCTTCAACGAGATCGCTGCCGGGTTTAAGAAGGACCATCCGAACGTCACGGTGACCTTTGAGTCGCTGCCGTTCGACACCTACACCACGGCGCTGACCACCCAGATCGCCGGCGGCAATGCGCCGGACATGGCCTGGATCTTCGAGACTTCGGCCTATGACTTCGTCAATTCGGGCGCGCTCTATCCGCTCACCGATACACTCAAGGCGACGCAGGGCTACAATCTCGACGAAGTGAGCGCCACTGCGACCGAACGCTGGGCGAAGGACGGCAAGTTCTACGCCTATCCTTTCTCCACCTCGCCGTTCGCGATGTTCGTCAACAACGACGTCATCAAGGCTGCCGGTGCGAAGACGCCTGCCGAGCTCATCGCCGCCGGCCAATGGACCTGGGACAACGCGATCGCCACAGCTTCAGCCGTGGGCCAGAATGGCAAGGGCGGCCTGATCGTCCGCGACTTCAACTACCAGATCTGGCAGAATCTCGCCTCCATCTGGAACGGCTGGGGCGCTTCCCCCTGGAGCGCCGACGGCAAGACCTGCACGATGACGGAAAAGCCGATGGTCGACGCGCTGACCTTCATCCATGAGGCGATCTTCAAGAAGAAGGCGATCCCGGGTCCCGGCGAAAACGTCGATTTCTTCGCCGGCAATGCGGCGATGACGATCACGCAGATCAGTCGCGCCTCGCTGCTGCCGAAGGACAAGCCCTTCTCCTGGGATCTGGTGCCGCTGCCGAAGGGACCTGCCGGTGACTATGCGCTGATCGGCCAGGCCGGTATCGGCGTCATGCAGACCGGCAAAAACGCCAAGACGGCCGCCGAATTCGTCGCTTACATGACGAGCCCGGAAAACTCGGCCAAGCTCAGCCAGTTCTTCCCGTCGGCCCGCAAGTCGCTGCTCAATGCTGAAGTGCTGAAGAAGACCAATCCGCTTCTGAGCCAGGAGCAGATCGACAAGGTCGTCATCTCCGGAATTGTAACGGGCAAGGTCATCCCCGGACACACCGGCTTTGCGCAGATCCAGCAGGCCGTTCGTTCCGGCCTCGATGCCGTCTGGCGTCCGGATGCGGATATCCCGGGCGCGCTCCAGAAGATCTGCGGCCAGATCGGCCCACTCTTGAAGCGCTAAGGGAGTGTAAGATGGCTGTCGCGCAAGATCGCGCAATTGCGGAAGACCGCTCCTCATCGCCGTTCTGGACGGTTGCGCGGCGCGACAGTCTCGCTGGTTTTCTCTTCATCGCCCCGCAGCTGATCGGCATCGTCGTCTTCGTGCTGATCCCGCTTGGGCTCGTCTTCTGGTATTCGCTGCACGAGTGGAACGTGCTTGCCAATACCTTCACCTATACGGGCGCACAGAACTACTGGATGCTGATCGAGGATACGAACCTCCTGGAAGTCCTGGGGGCGACCGCGATCTTTTCCGCCGGGCTCGTCGTTTTCAACCTCTCCCTGGCGCTCCTGCTTGCGGTTCTCCTCAACCAGAAGCTCGCAGGCATCGCCATCTTCCGCACGCTGTTCTTTTCGCCGGTCGTCGTCTCGCTGGTTGCCTGGACAATTGTCTGGGGGTTCCTGCTTCAGAAGAATGGCGGCATCAACGGCGTACTGCAGGTCTTCGGCATCGAAGGGCCGAACTGGCTTCGCGAGGAAACGACCGCGATGATCTCCGTCATCGTCGTGCAGGTCTTCAAGAATGTCGGCCTCAACATGATCCTGTTCCTGGCGGCGCTGCAGGGCGTGCCGAACGAGCTCTACGAGGCTGCGCGGATCGACGGCGCGCCGCGCTTCAAGCAGTTCCGCCGCATCACCCTGCCGCTGATCAGCCCGACGATGCTCTTGACCTCGATCATCACCATCGTCGGATCGCTGCAGGTTTTCGCGCAGATCGCGGTGCTGACCCAAGGCGGCCCAGGGCTTTCGACGACGGTGCTCGTCTATTACCTCTACCAGCAGGCCTTCCAGTTCCATTTCTTCGGCTATGGCTCGACGCTGTCGATCCTGCTCTTCGCGATCGTCGCCGTGCTGACCTTCGCCCAGTGGCAGATGCGCAAGAGGATCGTCTTCTATGAAAGCTGAGTTCTCCCCGCGCATGAAGGTTTTTCTCTACGGGTTGATGTGCGTGCTGCTCATCCCCTTCGTCTTTCCGACCTGGTGGATGGTGACGTCTTCGGTGAAACCGATCAGCGACATCTTCGCCTTTCCGCCGCAACTCGTTCCGGCAAGCTATGACTGGACGACCTACCGCAAGGTTTTCGAGCTGCAGCCTTTCGTGCAGCAATACTGGAACTCGGCCTATATTGCCGCGGTTGTGACGGTCGGCACGATGATCGTCTCCTCCATGGCTGGTTACGCCTTTGCGCGCATTAAATTTCCTTTCGCTAACACGATCTTCATGATCGTGCTGCTCGGGTTGCTTATCCCGTCTGAGGTGACGATCGTGCCGCTTTTCCAGATGTTCCTGAAAGCCGGCATGGTGAATACCCACTGGCCGCTGGTCCTTGTGCCGATCTTCGGGGCGCCGAGCGTCTTTGCCACGTTCGTCATGCGGCAGTTCTTCGTGACGCTGCCGGCGGAGCTGGAAGAGGCGGCACGCGTCGACGGCCTCGGCCGCTTCAAGATCTTTCGGAAAATCGCCCTGCCGCTGGCGAAACCGGCGCTCGCCTCAGTGGCGATCTTCACTTTCCTCCATTCGTGGAACCTGTTCCTCGAACCGATCGTGTTCCTGTCGAGCGCGGAAAAATTCACCCTGCCTCAGGCGCTGACCCAATATACCGACGCCTATGGCGGTCCGATGTGGAACATCCAGCTCGCCGCCGCGACGCTGACGGCGCTCCCCGTTCTCATCGTCTTCATCATCGCGCAGAAGCAATTCGTCGAAGGGCTCGCGCATACCGGCCTCAAGGGCTGAAGAACCGGAAACCTGATTGATGGCTGAAGTTACCCTTTCCCGTGTCCGCAAGAGTTATGGCGCCGTCGACATCATCCACGGTGTCGATCTCGGCATAAGCGACGGCGAATTCGTCGTGCTGGTCGGTCCATCCGGCTGCGGCAAGTCCACGCTTCTGCGCATGATCGCCGGGCTGGAAACGATCACCGGCGGAGATATCAAAATCGGCGGGCGTGTGGTCAACGACCTCGACCCGAAGGATCGCGACATCGCCATGGTCTTCCAGAACTATGCGCTTTATCCGCATATGACCGTCGCGACCAATATGGGCTTTTCGCTGGAACATCGCGGCACAGGCAAGGCCGAGATCGCGGAGCGGGTGAAGTGGGCGGCGGACATTCTCGGCCTGTCGCATCTGCTCGATCGCTATCCGCGCCAGCTTTCCGGCGGCCAGCGCCAGCGCGTCGCCATGGGCCGGGCGATTGTCCGAAACCCACAGGTCTTCTTGTTCGACGAACCGCTGTCGAACCTTGATGCGAAGCTCCGGGTCGTCATGCGCGGCGAGATCAAGAGCCTGCACCAGAAGCTCAAGACCACGACCATCTATGTCACCCATGACCAGGTGGAGGCCATGACCATGGCCGACAAGATCGTCGTGCTGAATAGCGGGCGGGTGGAGCAGATCGGCGCCCCGCTCGATCTTTACGACCGGCCCGCCAACCAGTTCGTGGCAGGTTTCATCGGCTCGCCGGCCATGAATTTCCTATCCGGCACGATCACCTCGACGGGTTTCGCCGCACCCGGCATACTGCTGCCGCTTCCGCAAGCCGCCCACGAGTTCAGTGACCGCAAGGCGGTTTACGGCATCCGGCCTGAGCATTTTGTTCTCGACGACAACGGCGTGCCGGCGGAGGTCGCGCTCGTCGAGCCGATGGGTTCGGAGACACAGGTAACGATGAAGCTCGGTGAAACGCAGGTCAAAGGCGTCTTTCGCGAGCGCGTATCGCTCTCAACCCGCGCAACGATCCGCGTCCGTCCGGAACTCGCCAATATCCACCTCTTCGCAAGTGGCGGCCAGCGACTGAACTGAGGTTTCGTCCAAGCCGACTTACCCGGAAGGTTTCTTACGAGGAGACGCCGTCGTAGGAATGACGCAGTCCACCCATAACACCGTCGGACTAGCGGGCCAGGCGGTGACCACCGCTGGCTGCGATCAAGGCTGATGAGACACAATTGAGTGTTGTTCAACGCTGCATCGAAATGGCCAGACCGACAACAATATGAGCGATGAGAAGACCTAGACCGAAGATCTGCGTCAATGTGAAGTGCGGTTGCGCCGGACTTATACGGACCATACAATCTTTCCCGAAAGCTCCTTCGAAGCAGCATTGTCGAGCATGGCATCCGCCGGGGTTCTGCTTCGTGGTCTTGTCTTAGAGCGTCTTCAGCCGCTTGGAGAGCGGCAGGCCTTCTGTGGACTATCATCGGCGAAAAGGTGTGGGCGCTGCGGGCCAACATCGATTTCGCCAAATGCCGGGCGAATGATCCTTCGGCGAGCCGTGAGCGCAATGGCTAGATCGAGGATGGTGGCGCTGGTCACGGGCGGCTATCGTGGCCGATCCTTGCACCAGACTTCCGGTTAATGAACGCGTTGGCATGGCAGCGGCGTTCATCTCGCGTGAGGCAACATAGGACGCTGCCCCTGGCTTGGCGTCAATTTTAAGTTGGGAGGAGGACGTGGTAAAAGCGAGCTTTAACGTTGCAAGGAGATGGTGCTTCCCAGGTTGGTGGGCCGCCACAGCGTTGGCGGGTGCCACCGCCCTTGCATCAGTCGCCGTTGCCGACACGATTGAACCGTTAACGGTAGCCGTTGCCAATTTTGACTTTAAGGACACGTCCGGCGAAGCTGGTCACCAGCTCGGCGACCACGATGCTCGGTTGACGGCGTTTGTCTCAACCCTACGCGACAGTCTCTCGAAACGTAGCAAGATCAGCATCACTTCGTTGGCTTGCCAGAATGGGCGGTGCACGGCGCGCGAACCGGGGATCGCGCAGCTTTCGAAAGAGGCGAAAACGGCTGGCGCGAATTACTTGCTGATAGGCGAGATTCACAAGATGAGCACCTTGGTGGGCTGGGCGAAGTATGTCCTGTTGGACATCCACACCAACAAGCCCACCTGCGACCGGTTTATAACGTATCGAGGCGACACAGGCGAAGCCTGGAACCGTGCTGCAAGATTTGTGGCAAATGACATTGAAAATAACTGCATTCCGTGAGGCAGTTGTTGCGACCGCGGATCGGACCGTCGAGGTGCCGAAGTCTAGGCGTTTAACTGTCCCTCGATCATCACCTGCATCTCGGTGCTGCGTTCGCTCAGCGCGTGCGGCGGCCTCTTTCATGCCGACGGGGCCTCAGACATTGGTCCCGAACTATGATTGAATGAACACTAGATCGTTCATAGCAACATCCGTCTTGAGCTGCAACGACTAGAATGAGCTGTCGCACTTCGTCGCCAACCAATCGAAAAGTCGACCGAAGGATGGATGAGATTGAACAGCCCCCGCGGGTCAACTCGTGTGCTTCTCGATGCTGTTAGCCTCCATCGGCGGTGGCCGCGGCTTCACGAAGACTCCTCGTCAATTGCTCGCTGTCGCCCGACAGGAGTTGACCATAGACGTGGAGCAAGGCGGCAAGGGCGATGACAATGACGACGGCCGCCACGCTCCAGCCACTTTTGCCACGGGTGGATCCATCGTCCTTCATTGCAAACCTCCTTTGACAGTTCTTCCGGCACGCCACCCCAATGCCGGGCAGTGAATGACGTTCCCGATCCGGGACCACAGTCTGAAATTCAGAAGGACTTTGGACTTGGTTTTTCATGGGGCCAAAGTCCGATCGATCTGGGACCGAAGTCCGACACAGGAGATCGGGCCGGCGCGCTAGCGGAACAAAAAAGCCATCCAACGCTTCCCTTATTCATCAGAAAGCGGAGAATGAAGATGACGTACGACCCTAACAATCCGAACGATCCTAATCGCACAACGATCCCGAACCCCGATCTGGACCTCCGCACGACACCGGTGGAGCACGCCCGATCCAGCGCATGGGTGGGCTGGGCCGCCGCCATTGCAGCGATCGCCGTGATTGCGGTTGCCTACACCCTGTGGAGCGGTGCTCCGGATACAGATCCGCAGCCCACGGCATCCACGACGAATTCTGAGCCAACCCCTGGTCCGGCAAAGCCGATGGCACCAGCTGATAACAACGCGACGCCGGCACCGGCTACGCCGCCGGCCTCTCCCGCGCAGCAGTAGTATCGGCAGATAAGGAGGCGTTCAAAATGATGAGAAAAATTGTCCTTGCGAGTGCCTTCGTTGGTGCCCTGGCATCTTGAACAGCGACGGAGAAGGGAACGGCCATTGGGGCCGGCACCGGAGCAGTTATCGGCGGGGCCGTCAGCAATAGCTGGGAAGGTGCTGCGGTCGGAGCCGTCGCCGGCGGCGTCGCCGGCGCCCTGATTGGCCGCTCGACCGAACGTCGCCGCTACTGCGTGTATCGAGATCGCTATGGACGGACCTACGAGGCGCGCTGCTAATACGGCGGAATCGCATCCACCCAACAGATAGAGCTGGCTCTTTGGCAGATGGCGGCCCATTTAATGTTTTTGCGGCCTTTGCCCAGGAACGTGTCGCGCCAGGTGTCGCAGCGTGGGGTAAAATGCTGCGGCGCGCACGCCCACCCAACCCCTCGTCCCGCGATGCCAGTGGCGCACCAGGGAGATAAAGCGAGATCGGCCGGATTTCATAGACTGCGGAGGGATTGGCGCGGCGCAGGTCGCGCGCTGCGGCGACGGCTGCCTCAAGCGTTGGATAATCCACGACGTAGAAGCCGAGCAATTGCTCCTTGGTTTCAGCAAAGGGCCGTCGGTGATCATGCCGGCACCCGTCCCCCAAGCCGCGCAGCCGATCCCAAATGCTTCTCCTCGACGAGGCGATCATTGACCTGGAGCAGTTCGCTCATCAGCGCCGCATCCTCCTCTTTGGTCCAGGATTCGACCACTTTCTCTTCGTGATAGGCCAGGATGGCGTAAAGCATGGAATGTCCTGTGCGCCCGTCATTTTCCTCAAGGTCTGTCACCGGTCTTGCTTGAGCTTAGAGCTACCGGCACAACGGCATCGACACCTGCCGCGAAGATCGAAACGTGTTACCGATATCTCCGGCTGGGAATTCCGACAGCCTGAGCGATGAGTGCGGAATTTGCCGGAGACAAGTGTAACGTGCCGAACGGCCTAGTCGAGCACCTTAATCCCTTACACGGGTCTGTGCATACTCAGGAATTCTGAAACGCCGTCGATAGCCCCCTGGCGTCAAGCCGGTGACTCGCTTGAAGAGACGGCGGAAAAAAGCCGGTTCCTCGTAACCGACCTGCCAGCCGATCTCGTCGACCGATGCCTCCGTGCGCTCCAAACGGCGTTTCGCGTCCTCGATCCTTAGGCGCTGCACGTAGGCGATCGGGCTCAATCCGGTCGCGACTGTGAAACGGCGTTTGAAGGTGCGCTCGGCAAGTCCGGAGCGGCGGATCATTTCCTCAAGCGGGCTCGCCACGGGGAAATGCGTGGCCACCCATTCCTGAGCCGCCTGGACAGCGACGTCTCCATGATCGTTGCGCCCCTCGAATACCATGTAGGGCGTAAGTCCGTCCTGATGCCATTGGAGGGCAAAGCAGCGCGCAACTGCCTGTGCGGCGGTCGCTCCCGCATGTCTAGCAATCAGGTAGAGGACCAAATCATGCCAGGTCATGGAGGCTCCTGAACTTACAAGTTCTTCGCGCCCGCCCGAGACGACCAGAACCCGCTCAGGGTGGATATGGACCTGCGGAAAAGTTGCCGCGAAGGCGTTGGCGTAACCGAAATGTACCGTCGCCTCTGCGCCATCGAAGAGCCCTGTTTCGGCGAGCAGGAAAACACCGGAGCAAGCCGAGCATAGAAGCGCACCGCGCCGGTGCATGGCTCGCAGCCATTCTACTAGTTCCGGGTGTCGACCTTTTCGCCACCCCTCAGGGCCAAGCAGGATGGAAGGGACGATAATGATGTCGGTCGTATCAAGTGCGGCAATGCTGCGTTGGACCATGACGGGGACGCGACTGGCAAGCGACAGCGGCCCGGATTCGAGCCCAACAATCTCGGCCTGGAACGGTGGCGCGCGGCGCTGTGCGTCGCCTAGCGGAGGCATAATAACAAAGGCGTTCATCACGTCGAAGATGCCACTCAGCGTCGACACAACGGCCTCGGGAATAGCGATGAGGCTGACATGGAGCGGCTCCGGACCCGTCTGCTCAGCGTTTTGCAGCATGTTAGATTTCCTTTGACGCAAGGACGACACGATAACGCGGATGGGGCAACCGCGCCACGCCCCGGTGATGTGGCACGATCGGCCCGTTTCTGGACAGTTCCGCTCTGCCGGGCACTCCCTAAAACTGCGATGCTCTCCCCGCCCTCCGCTTCCGAAGGCTCTTGAACAGGGGAATTGAAATGGGACATGTCCAAATCAGCACGATCGATTCTGCAAAGCTAGATACGCTTCTTTCGCGCGTGGTCGGAGATCTTTCGGCCGGCTATGGCGGCGTGATGGTGAGTCTTGGAAACCGGCTCGGCCTTTATAAGACAATGGCCGAAGCAGGCCCGCTTACATCGCACGAGCTTGCCCGCCGCGCCGGATGCGCCGAACGCTACGTTCGCGAATGGCTCAATTCGCAGGTCGCTGGCGGCTATGTCGCTTACCACGCGATCAGCGGTACATATGAGCTCACGCCGGAGCAAGCGCTTGTCCTTGCCGACGAGGATAGCCCTGTCTTCATTCCTAACGCCTGGGCAGTCCCTGCTTCAATGTGGGCGGACGAGGACAAGGCGGTAGAGGCCTTCCGCACTGGCAACGGCGTACCGTGGGGCGACCATGACGGACGTCTCTATTGCGGAGTTGCCGCCTTCTACCGCAATGCGTACAAGGCAAGCTTGGTCGCCGAATGGCTGCCGGCTCTCGATGGAGTCGTCGAAAAGCTCAAGGCCGGGGCATTTGTGGCCGATATCGGCTGCGGACACGGACATTCCACCGCCCTCATGGCCAAGGCATTTCCGGCTTCGAGATTTTGTGGCTTCGACACTCATCAGGGCTCCCTGATCGAAGCCCGGAAGGTTGCCACCATGACAGGCGTTTCGGAGCAGGCAACCTTCGCGGCAGCTCCGGCCGACAACTATCCAGGAACCGGCTACGACCTGATCTGCTTCTTCGATTGCCTGCACGATATGGGAGATCCCGTTGCCGCGGCCGCACATGCCGCTAAGGCGATTGCACCAGATGGTACGGTCGTACTCGTGGAACCCTTCGCCAACGATCGGGTGGAAGACAATATCTCGCCGGTTGCCAGAATGTATTATGCGGCTTCCACGACGATCTGCTGCGCCCACGCAATTGCAGATGGCGGCCGTATGGTACTTGGTGCGCAGGCCGGCGAAGCCCGCCTGGCAGGAGTCTTCCGCAAGGCGGGCTTCACCCGTTTCCGCCGCGCTATGGAAACGCCGTTCAACCTGATCCTCGAAGCGCGGCTCTAATCCGGCGATCGTACACTCAGCAGGAGTGGCCTGCATTAGGACGGCAGTGCCTCTTCCGTGAAAACATCCGGCGGAGACCACTTGCCGGCCCAAGGCAAAAAGGGAACCGGTGATTGCGTAGCCTCACGCCGTCCACCTCTGCAGAGTTCGCAAATTGCAGCCGCCAAATTGGAGAGCATTGCAAATGACGTCAGCCACAAAACGGCCGCTCCGAACGGTGGAGTGGATGCTCAAAATATTGCGGGCCGTCATTGGAACATTTGGCGGCAGGGAGGAACCGCCAGCCACCAGCTGTGCGCTTTCGGCTCTAAATGATCACCTGCTGAAAGACATAGGAGTTACCCGCTTGGAAATTGATTTTGGCCACCTGGCACCCGCGGATCAGCGACCCTGCTCAACGTGCGATCCCGCCAAATCCCGGGGCCTCCTCAGCCCATCAACCACTTGGTGAGCGTTCGAAGTCGAAAATGTCTGCGTCGCGAGTGCGGCAGCGCCCCTTGCCCAGGAACTCGGAACCCAATCTGCGACGAGTTCCGGCTTGGTGAAGAACGCGAATTCCTCCATTGTTTTGCGGATCGGGTCGAGTAGCGCATCACCGAATTGCACGGCTTCTCCGCCCACGACGATGATCTCCGGATCGAACAGATTGACCATGTCGGCCAGATGTCGTCCGATCCTCGAACCACAGTCCGACAAAATCGAAAGTGCGAGGTCTTCTTGATGTTCGACGGACCTGGCAAACTCATCGCGGCTTATCGAAGAGCCGGACCGGCTCTGCCATTCGTCCAGCATGTAGGGCTCGGCTGCATGCGCCATCAGGCATCCCCGCCGGCCGCATTCACACAATCGGCCATTCGGAACGGAGGTCGTGTGGCCAAGCTTGCCGGCGGCACTGTGGCTTCCGTGATAGATCTCGCCCTTGATCACGAGCGAACAGCCGATACCCGGACGTCGAGGTGCTTGGGCAGTGGAGCAGCCGCTTTGCCAGCGGGCGGGCAGCCATTACGAACCGCAAAGTGGGCAGGGGTCGTGCTGTCTACATAGGCACGTATCTTACGGAGGCCTTGGTCGAAGGCCTGGCTGACCAGCTCTTCGCACACACCGGTATCGCGCCGCTGATCGCCGACCTTGCCGCGAATGTGGAAGTGACCGTCCGTGAAGCTGCCGACAGGAAACTGCTGTTCGTGCTCAATACGGATGAAGGCAGAGTCGAGGTCTCGTCACTGCCAACCGGCGTCGACTTGCTCACAGGTAAGGAGGTGAACGGTTGCCTTTCACTTGGGCCGCATGAAAGTGTGGTCATTCGGTTCTGAGGATGCGTTCTCGTTTGAAGAAATGGAAAATCGCATTGGCAATTCTTCACCTTCGCGGCGACTTGCCGGTTTTAAAGGCTACGCAATTGCGTGTGGCCGGTTCGCATTCCTTTCGACGAAATGCCTCTTAGCGTGGGCAAGCCGAAGCTGAGGCCGCCGTCTAGCGTCTCAAGCAGGCCGATGAGATCCTTTCAGCGGGACCGCTTGAAAGCGGAACGCTTCGGCTAGTAGGGAAGCCCAACATAGTTTTCCGCAAGCGCTGTCGCGGCTGCCTGGGAATGCGTCAAATAGTCGAGTTCGGCTTCCTGGATCTTCTGGTCGAAGTCGCTCGTATCGGGGAACCGGTGCATCATCCTCGTCATCGACCAGGAGAAGCGGACGGCTTTCCAGACGCGCGAGAGCGCGCGTTCGGAATAAGCATCGATACCGGCATCCGAGCGATCCTGATAGTGCTCGATAAGGCCGCCAAAAAGGTAGTGTACGTCGCTGGCGGCGAGGTTGAGGCCCTTGGCGCCCGTTGGCGGAACGATATGGGCGGCATCCCCGACCAGGAACAGCCGGCCGAAACGCATCGGCTCGGAGACGAAGGATCGAAGCGGTGCGATCGACTTTTCGAACGACGGTGCGGTGATCACTGCGTCTGCGTGGTGAGTTGGAAGGCGGCGGCGGAGTTCCGCCCAGAAACGGTCGTCGCCCCAGTTCTCGATTTTTTCATCGAGCGGGCACTGGATGTAATAGCGGCTGCGGGTCTGCGAGCGCATCGAACAGAGCGCGAAGCCGCGGGGATGGTTGGCATAGATCAACTCGTGGCTGACCGGCGGCACGTCAGCCAAGATGCCGAGCCAGCCGAAGGGGTAGACCTTCTCGAAAGCGCGGAGCGAACTTTCCGGCACGGCTTTGCGGCTTGCACCATGAAAGCCGTCACAGCCGGCGATGAAATCGCAATCGATACGGTGCGTGGTGCCGTCCTTATTATAGGTGACGCAGGGGAGCCGGCCGTTGAATTCGTGCGGCTGGACGTCAGCCGCGTCGTAGATCGTCAAGGTGCCGCTCTTTTCGCGATGGTCCATCAGGTCGCGTGTGAGTTCCGTCTGGCCATAGACCATGACGCGCTTGCCTCCGGTAAGCCCAAAGAGATCGATGCGGTGATCGCGACCGTCGAAGGCAAGCGAGAAGCCGTCATGCGGCAGGCCTTCGGCATGCATTCGGGCGCCGGCCTTTGCCTGATCCATAAGGTTAACCGTGCCTTCCTCCAAGACCCCGGCACGAACGCGTCCGAGAATGTAGTCCTTGCCGACCCGATCCAGAATGACGTTTTCAATACCGGCCTCCGTCAAGAGCTGGCCGAGCAGAAGTCCGGATGGCCCGGAGCCGATAATCGCAACCTGTGTGCGCATGCTTCCTCCCCGCGCTTGTCTTTCGTCAAATTCTCCTCTCAGGCGACAGCCCCGGCAATGGACTTTTCATCCGAGAAATTGCACAAATCGAACATCAAGGGATGTGCGTGCGATGACGAAATTCGTTCCGACCTATGAGCTCTATGGCGAGAGTGCCGGCAAAAAGCCGGATTTCTGGGTGCATTGCGAGACAATTCCATCGCGCAGCAGCCTTCATCACTGGGAAATCCGGCTGCATCGGCATGAAAGCTTCCTTCAGATCTTGTACATCGATTCCGGATCGGGCGATGCGATCTTCGGCCAGGAGCGGCATGCAATCCATCCGCGCTCGGTGATCACCGTACCGCCCGGCCTGAGGCATGGCTTCCGCTTTTCGAAAGATATCGATGGCTTTGTTATCACGGTGCTCGCCTCGCATCTGAAGGCCACACCTGGCGATCGCAGCTGGTTCGGGGAGTGGCTGGCGAAACCGCACCTGACGGAGCTCGATATGCAAAACGAGGATGCCGCTTACGTGGCGCAGACGCTGACGCGGTTGGGAGAAGAGTTTTCGGGGCGGCGGAGCGGCCGGAACGATCTGCTGGATGCCTATCTGACTTCCGCACTGCAACTGACGGCGCGGATTTGCGAAGGTGCCGAGAGTGAGATGGCCGATGAGAATAGCCGACGCATGGAGGTTCTAAGCGGCCTGATGCAGCAGCATCTAAGGGGACATAAGCCGGCCGCCTTCTACGCTCGCGCGCTCGGCATCTCGCCGACGCATCTGAACCGCATCGTCAAGGCTTCAACGGGACATAGCATGCACGAACTCATCGCCCGCAAGCTGACGGATGAGGCAAAACGCGAACTGGTCTTCACCTTCGGCAGCGTCCAGGAGATCGGCTACCGGTTGGGCTTTGCCGATCCGGCCTACTTCTCGCGCTTCTTTCTGAAACGGACGGGCGAGACGCCGCGCATATGGCGTATGGCCGAGCGGACGAGGCTCGGGGTATGACTTCGCTTCGGCTTGCGGGGAAGGGCTTTCGCCCGCTATCGCAAAACCAGCCGCAAGGCCCTTTGCGTCTCCTGTAAAAGAGGCAGATAGCGCCCGGCCATTTCCGATGCAGGGGCGTGGGCTGCCGGCGCTCCGATGTTGATTGCCGCAACCGTCTGACCTCGATCGTTTTCGACCGGAACGGCGATGGAGCAAAGGCCGATTTCAAGCTCTTGATCGATGATGGCATAGCCTTTTGAGCGGATGCGGCGGAATTCGGCAATCAGGTCTTCCAGGTCGGTCTTGGTGTTCGGCGTGTTCTGCTTCAATTCCGTCCGGCCAAGAATAGCACGCGCTTCACTTTCCGGCAGTGCTGCGAGCAGCACACGGCCCATCGAGGCGCAATAGGCAGGCAGACGGCTGCCAGGCGTCAGATTGATCGACATGACGCGGCGTTGCGAGGCGCGGGCGATATAGACGATCTCGCTGCCATCGAGAACCGAGGCCGAGGCGCTCTGCCCGGCCTTTTCGGACAATTGGTCGAGATGCGGTTGGATCTGCAGGGGCAAGGGCGTTGCCGAAAGATAGGCATGGCCGAGTCGCAGGATCTTCGGCGTCAATGTGAAGAACTTTCCGTCGTAATCCGCATAACCGAGCTCTGCGAGCGTCAGAAGCGAGCGGCGGACGGTGGCGCGGTCAAGGCCGGCGAGCTTGGAAGCTTCTGTGATCGACAGACGCTGGTGCGTCTCACCGAAGGCTTCGATGACTTTCAAGCCGCGGGCAAAGCCGCTGACGAAATCCGTTTCCCGCATTTTGACCTCCAATCAGAATTTTAACTATGTGCGATATACGAACAAAAGTCAAATAGCGCACAAAGTATCTTGCCGCCGATTTCGTCTCGCACTATTCGTGATCACGGGCATGGGAGGAGCGTGTCCCGCCTATTCGGCAAGGAGAGATCCCGCATGGACAAGACAATCAGGAGCGCGGCGGAAGCTGTCTGCGAAATCAGTGACGGCGCCAGCATCATGATCGGTGGTTTCGGCGGCTCAGGGGCACCGATCGAGCTTATCCACGCTCTCATCGACAAGGGACCGAAGAACCTGACCGTCATCAACAACAATGCCGGCAACGGCCGCATCGGCATCGCCGCGATGATCGACGCCGGCATGGTGCGGAAAATGATCTGCTCCTTCCCGCGTTCCTCGGATCCGCGTGCCTTCACGCAAAGATATCTTGCCGGGGAGATCGAGCTGGAACTCGTGCCGCAGGGGACGCTTGCCGAACGCATCCGTGCGGCCGGTGCCGGCATCCCGGCTTTCTACACGCCGACGGCCTACGGCACCGAGCTTGCCGAAGGCAAGATAGTCGCCGAATTCGATGGCAGGCACTATGTCCAGGAGCGCTGGTTGAAGGCCGATTTTGCGATCGTGAAGGCGCATATCGGCGACTTGCACGGCAATCTCACCTACAACAAAGCCGGCCGGAACTTTAACCCGCTGATGTGCATGGCGGCTGCAAAGACGATCGCACAGGTCTCGAAGATCGTGCCTGCGGGCGGGATCGATCCCGAACATGTCGTCACACCTGGCATCTTCGTCGACCGTCTCGTCGAGATATCCAATCCGCAGCAGGAAGAAGAGCTCGTTCGAGCCGGAGTGGCTTACCTATGACCGTCGATACCCGACCCGCGACAACGCGCGAAGACATCAAGCTTTCCAATGCTCAGATCGCCTGGCGTGCCGCTCAGGATATTGCCGACGGCGCCTATGTGAACCTCGGCATCGGCTTTCCCGAAATGGTGGCCCGCTACCAGCCGCCCGGTCGGCAGGCGATCTTCCATACCGAGAACGGTATCTTGAACTTCGGTGAAGCGCCACCTGTCGGCGAAGAGGACTGGGATCTGATCAATGCCGGCAAGAGGCCGGTGACGCTGAAGCCTGGTGCGTCCTTCTTCCACCACGCCGACAGTTTTGCCATGGTGCGCGGCGGTCATCTCGACGTCGCCATCCTCGGTGCCTATCAGGTTGCCCAGAGCGGCGATCTGGCCAACTGGCGCGTCGGCAGCAAGGGCGTGCCGGCCGTCGGCGGCGCGATGGATCTCGTCCATGGTGCCAAGCAGGTCTTTGTCATTACAGAACACGTCACCAAGAACGGCGAGCCGAAGCTCGTCGCCAGATGCACTTTCCCGCTGACCGGCGTCGGCTGCATCACGCGCGTTTATACGAGCCACGCCATCGTCGACATTGTGAAGGGACATTTCGTGCTGCGTGAGAAGCTGGCGGCGATCTCGATTGAGGAACTGCAGGCCATGACCGGTGCGCCGCTCCATGTCGAGGAGCCGGTTGCCGACCTTGTCGTTCCGGAACTTTGAGGAAGAGACCATGAGCGACGCCTATATCTGCGACTATATCCGCACGCCGATCGGCCGCTTCGGCGGCTCTCTGTCATCGGTGCGCGCGGACGATCTCGGGGCGGTGCCTCTCAAAGCACTGATGCAGCGTAACCCATCGATCGACTGGGAGGCCGCCGACGACGTCGTTTTCGGCTGCGCGAACCAGGCCGGCGAGGACAATCGTAACGTGGCGCGGATGTCGCTGCTGCTTGCGGGCCTGCCGATTGCAGTCCCGGGGACGACGATCAACCGGCTCTGCGGCTCGGGCATGGATGCGGTCATCGCCGCTGCGCGCGCCATTCGCGCCGGCGAGGCGGAACTGGTGATTGCAGGCGGCGTGGAGAGCATGTCGCGCGCACCATTCGTGATGCCGAAGGCGGACACGGCCTTTTCGCGCAATGCCGAAATCTACGACACGACGATCGGCTGGCGTTTTATCAACCCGCTAATGAAGAATCAGTATGGTGTCGATTCCATGCCGGAAACGGGCGAGAACGTCGCCGAGGATTACAAGGTCAGCCGCGAGGATCAGGATACCTTCGCACTGCGTTCGCAGGCTAAGGCCGCCGCCGCTCAGGCAAACGGCCGGCTGGCGAAGGAGATCACGCCAGTCGTGATCCCACAGCGCAAGGGCGCTCCCGTGGTAATCGAGAAGGACGAGCATCCGCGCGCAACGACGATGGAAGCCCTAAGAAAGCTTGGTACGCCGTTCAAGAGCGAAGGCGGCACGGTCACGGCCGGTAATGCGTCTGGCGTCAACGACGGCGCCGCGGCATTGGTCTTGGCCTCCGAAGCAGCGGCGAGGAAGCATGGCCTGAGGCCGATCGCGCGTATCCTGGGCGGTGCTGCCGCCGCCGTGCCGCCGCGCGTCATGGGGATCGGACCGGTTCCGGCATCGCGCAAGCTGATGGCGCGGCTCGGCATGACCGAGGATCAGTTCGATGTCATCGAGCTGAACGAAGCCTTTGCTTCGCAGGGGCTGGCCGTGCTGCGCGAACTTGGGATTGTCGATGACGATCCCCGCGTCAACCCCAATGGGGGCGCCATCGCGCTCGGCCATCCGCTTGGCATGTCGGGCGCGCGCATTACCGGAACGGCTGCGCTGGAGCTCATCGAATCGGGCGGGCGCTATTCGCTCTCGACGATGTGCATCGGCGTCGGCCAAGGGATTGCGATAGCTCTCGAAAGAGTTTGACGGCGCACAGCGGTTCTCGCTTTCGCGCGTTGTCCATCCGCAATTTCGCCTGCTAAGACGCTCGTCAAATCCATTTCACTATCTATTTCATGTCTTTTCGGGAGGCTGCTGCTGCCATGGCTAATCTTGCTCAATCACTCGCGTCCATAAAAATACCTGATCTGAACGGCAAAGCGGTTCTGATCACCGGTGCATCGACCGGCATCGGTGCAGCTCTTGCCCGGGCGTTCGCGGCGCAGGGCATGAAGGTTGGCATCCACTATAATGCAAGCCGCGAGCCGGCCGAAAAGCTTGCCGAGGAGATCAGAGCGACTGGTACCATTGTGCATCTGGTGCAGGGCGACGTTTCAAAGGAAGGCGAGACGGAACGCGTTGTAGAGGAGACCGCTAAGACCTTCGGACATCTCGATGGCCTCATCAACAATGCTGGCGGCATGCTTGGCCGCAAGCCGACCGCGGAATATACCGACGAGCATTATGCCAAGGTAATGGATCTGAATGCCCGTTCTGTTCTTGCCGCAACGCGCGCCGCGCATCCCTGGCTGAAGAAGCAGGGCGGCTTTATCATCAATACCACCTCGATCGCTGCACGAAATGGCGGCGGCAACGGTGCGATTCTTTATGCAGCCTCCAAAGGCTTCGTCTCGACGATCACGCGGGGCCATGCCAAGGAGTTCGTCGGCGACCGCATCCGCGTCAACGCCGTCGCACCGGGCGTCATCGCAACGCCGTTCCACGAACGCTATACCAACGTCGAACAGATGGAGATGCAGCGCAAAACCATTCCGATGGGCTTCGTCGGTACATCGGAAGACTGCGTCGGTGCTTATCTGTTCCTCGCTTCGCCGACGCTGTCAGGATACATCACCGGCCAGATCATCGAGGTGAATGGCGGCCAGCTCATGCCGTAGCGCCCTTGGCGCCGGCGCAGGGAACTTTCGCACTGCGGTAACGTTTCCCGCTCGGCGATCCACCAAGCGGAGTGATCATGAGTTTTTCTTTTTCCGAACTCGATTTCATGAAGCCGGAACTGGGCGCCGAATATACCGGGACCGGGACTCATTTTGCTGTCTATTCCGCTCACGCCGAGCAGATCGACCTTTGTCTCTTTTCCGACGACGGCAAAAAGGAAATGGCACGCATGCCGTTGCCCAAGCGCGAGGGCGATATCTGGTCGGGCTATATCGCCGGTCTGAAGCCGGGCACCGTCTATGGCTATCGCGCAAGCGGACCCTATGATCCAAAAAGCGGCCACCGTTTCAATCCCAACAAGCTTCTACTCGATCCCTACGCCAAGCAGGTGGTTGGCGATCTAACATGGGACGATGCGCTCTACGGCTATACGATCGGCAAGGACGATCTCTCCTTCGACGAGCGCGACAGCGCACCCTTCATGGTGAAGGGCGTGGTGCAGGATCCCGATTTCGACTGGGACGGCGATGAGGCAATCCGGCGCCCGTGGACGGAAACGGTCATCTATGAAACGCATGTGCGCGGTATGACGATGACGCATCCGAGGGTACCGGACAGATTGCGCGGTACCTTTCTTGGCATGTGCAGCGACCCGATCATCGATCATCTGACGAAACTCGGTGTCTCGGCCGTCGAATTGCTGCCGATCCAGTTTTTTCCGAACGACCGGTATCTGGAAGAGAAGGATCTCACCAACTACTGGGGCTACCAGACGCTCGGTTTCTTCGCGCCGCAGTCGCGCTACATGTCGAGCGACAAGATCACCGAGTTCAAGACGATGGTGAGAAAGTTTCATGCCTCCGGCATCGAGGTGATCATGGATGTGGTCTATAACCACACGGCCGAAGGCAGCGAGAGAGGTCCGACGCTTTCCTTTCGCGGCCTCGACAATGCAAGCTACTACATCCTTTCACCTGACGATCCCCGCCACACCTTCGATACGACAGGTACCGGCAACACGCTGAACGTTGCCAATCCCATGGTGATGCGCATGGTGCTCGACAGCTTGCGCTATTGGGTTGGCGCCATGCACATCGACGGTTTCCGCTTCGATCTGGCGAGCACGCTCGGCCGGCAGGATATGGAATTCGACCGGCAGGGCATCTTCTTCAGCGCGATTCGGCAAGATCCGATGCTTGCCGGCGTGAAGCTGATTGCCGAGCCTTGGGATGTCGGCGAAGGCGGCTATCAGGTCGGCGGATTTCCCCACCCCTTTCGCGAATGGAACGACAAATTCCGCGATGACGTTCGACGTTTCTGGAAAGGCGACGGTGGCCAGGTGTCGGAGATGGCAGAGCGCGTTACCGGCTCGGCGCTGCAGTTCAACCATTCGGACCGTGGCTCGACATCGTCCATCAATCTGCTTTCGGCTCATGACGGCTTCACGCTGATGGATACGGTCTCCTTCAACGGCAAGCATAATGAAGCGAACGGCGAGGACAACCGGGACGGCCATTCCGACAATCATTCGGACAATATGGGAGTGGAGGGCGCGACCGGCGACGCCGATATCAATGACGCGCGCCGCAGGCGGCGGCGCAACATGATGGCAACGCTGCTGCTCAGCCAGGGCGTGCCGATGATCCTTGCAGGTGATGAGGTCGGCAACAGCCAGGGCGGCAACAACAATGCCTATTGCCAGGACAACGAAATCGGTTGGATCGACTGGAGCGGGCTTGACGATCCATTTCTGACCTTCTGTCAGAAGATGATTGCTTTCCGTAAGGCGCAGCCGGAGCTTCGGCAGGAGCGCTTCCTGACAGGTGAAACCGCAGAGGACGGACGGATCGAAATCGCCTGGTACAAACCGGATGGCGACTTCATGGACGATGGTGCCTGGAACGACAACGAATTGCGGGTGCTGAGCGTTTACGTGTCACGGAGTGTCCTCGCATCGGATGCGGAAAAGATGGATGGTCTCTTCATGGTATTCAATGCTGGCGGTGATTGCGAAGTCACGCTTCCGGGAGTGAACGGCATCAAGACGTGGCAGCGGGTGGTCGACACTGGTGCCGACGATCCCTTCACGGTATTCGATCCGGAAAACCCGGTGATGGTCTACCGCGAAAGCATTGCCGTCTTTGCGCCGAAGGGTGCCTCGGTGCCACCGAAGAATGCCACAAAGACTGAACGTCAACGCTGGTTTCGCTTCGGCCGCCGGAACAGTTAGCAATCGAACAAAGCGATGAGTGCTGAAGCCCTAAGTGACATTGGCCTGGTTTATGTGAGCGACACCGAACCCGGTATTCGCAGGCAGAGAAAGGGCCGAGGCTTCTGTTACCGGCTACCGGACGGCCAGTTGGTCTGCGAGCCGCAGCAGAAGCACCGTATCGCCGCACTCGGGTTGCCTCCCGCATACGAAAACGTCTGGATATGTCTGAAGGAAAACGGCCATTTGCAGGCGACCGGATTTGATGCACGGGGCCGAAAGCAATATCGCTATCACAAGGATTGGCAGTCCTTCCGCAGCATCGCAAAATTCGATCAGCTGATTGCCTTTGGCCACGCCTTGCCAAGGATACGGCGGCAGGTGCAGCGCGATCTTGAGGTCGGTGCGGAAAATGTCCGCGGTGTCCTCGCGGCGTTGACGACATTGCTCGATGAGGCACATCTTCGCGTCGGCAGCCAAGCCTATCTTAAGGAAAACGGCACTTATGGCGCAACGACGCTGTTGAAGCGGCACATCACGCTGGTGGAGGGCCGGATCGAACTGAAATTTCGTTCCAAGGGCGGAAAGCGTGTCGGGCGCAGCCTCAGGCATCCCAGATTGCAAAAGATGCTGGAAGAAATCGCCGACCTCCCCGGTCGCCAGCTTTTTATCTGGAAGGACGAGACGGGCACGCTGAAACCGATCGAATCCGGGCGTCTGAATAGCTACCTGGCGGAAATTTCAGGTATTGCGATCACCGCGAAGACCTTTCGGACGTGGGCAGGCTCGCTCGCCGCCTTCGCCGTTGCGCGCAATGCGTTCGAAAGGGGCAAACGGCCGACCGTGAAGGACATGGCGGAGGCTTCAGCCGCCGTGTTGCACAACACGGCGGCTATCTCGCGCTCAAGTTACATTCACCCTTCCATCATTGCGCTCGCCGACAAGGACTATTCTGGAGGCGAGGGGATTTTGCCCGCCGCTAAGCCGTTGTGGGGGCTACGGGCGGCGGAGAACCGACTGCTCGATTTCCTGTCTCGCGATCGGCAGTCGGCGGAGACGCCTGTCCGCAAAGCCTCATAAAAAAGAGCCCGCGCAGGGGTGCGCGGGCTCAGCGAACAGGAGGTCCTATCAAGCGGCTCGCTTCTCGTGGCGGCCTTCCTCGATCTCTTCGACGATCTTTGCAACGAATGCGTCCAGATCGTCCGGCGAACGGGAGGTGATGATGCCTTGGTCGGTCACGACCTTTTCATCTTTCCAGGTGGCGCCGGCGTTCTTCACGTCGGTCTTGATCGACCAGTAGGAGGTTGCCTGCCGGCCTCGCAACGCATCGGCTTCGATAAGCAGCCATGGTGCATGGCATATGGCGGCGACAACCTTACCCGATTTCACGAATTCGCGGACGACGCGCATTGCATTCTCGTCGGCGCGCAGCTTGTCGGGATTAATCTGGCCTCCGGGCAGGACGAGGGCATCGAAATCGGCAACCTTTACCTCCTTTGCCAGAAGGTCGACACTGATGCTATCGCCCCAGTCGCCTTTGCTCCAGCTCTTGATGCTGCCCTCCCTGATAGAGGCAATCTTGACGGTGGCGCCACGCCTTTTCAGCTCCTCATGCGGTACCCGTAGTTCGGAGCGCTCGTAACCGTCAGTTGCAAGAACAAGAATTTTTGCAGAACTGATGGAAGGCATGGACATGTCCTTTCCTTCTCCTGTTGAATTCGAGATGCATATGCACAACTACCCGAAGCGCGGTTGGTTCCCCAGATTTTCGGGAACCCCTGGAGGCAATGGCGATTATCGTTCAGTGGAGGAAAGGCGCACATATGGAACCCGAAGCAATCCGGCTTGAGCCTGGCAATGTCATTCCGAACAATCCGACATTTCCGCTGCTGCTTTATCGTGGCGTGCTGAAGGGTGACGACCGGGTAGCCGGCTTTGAAGCGCTGTTCGGACGAAACGGCTGGGGCAATATGTGGCGGAATGGCGTCTATCCGTTCCATCATTATCATTCGAAAACCCATGAGGCGCTGGGTTTTGCCATCGGTTCGGCGACGTTGATGCTCGGCGGGCCAACGGGCCTCACGGTCGAGATCCATGCCGGCGATGCAGCGGTATTGCCTGCTGGAACCGGCCATTGCCGGCTTTCGGCAAGCAGCGATTTCCTGGTGGTCGGTGCCTATCCGGCTGGAGCCGATTATGACCTCTGCCGTGACGAGCCAACGCCGGAACAAAAGAAACGGATTGAAGACCTCGCCGCGCCAATCACCGATCCCGTTACCGGCGGAAGCGGCGGGCTTATTGCGCTGTGGCGCTGAAATGCCGGAACTTTTGGCCGCTCGCCGAGATTGAATTGGAGGCAGAGGGAGGACGGAATGTGTGGGGCTGGTCAGTGGCTTGATTAACATGGCCGCGAGCATCATTTGAGTTGCGATTAACCTGTAACTGACAGCTTCTTGCTCTTTTGTAGACGCTGCCGGTCATCAACGTGACGCGTCCTGCGTCCGAGGAGTTTTTCAATGGGCTTCATTGATCGCGACATCCAGCCGTCTTCGGACACCGGATTGCTGGATGCCTATTCTTTAGCAGTGTCTTCATCGGTCGATCTTGTCGGCCCTGCGGTCAGTCGGATCGAAAGAGCCGGTGGGCGTGCCGGTCATGGATCGGGCTTTGCAATCTCGCCGGATGGCCTTGTCGTCACCAACAATCATGTCGTGGATGACGCCAAGAATATCCGGATCACCACGCCGGAAGGAGCGGTCGTCGATGGCAGGGTGCTAGGACGCGATGCTGACACCGACCTCGCTTTGATCCGCGCGAACGACTGGACGGGTGTTTGGGCGAAACTGGGAGACTCAAAAAGCCTTAAGCGCGGCCATATCGCCATAGCAATCGGTAATCCTCTGGGCTTTGAATGGACGGTCACGGCAGGAATAGTATCCGCATTGGGTCGGTCGATGCGCGCGGCCAGTGGTCGTTTGATGGAGGACATCATCCAGACCGATGCGGCGCTCAACCCAGGCAATTCCGGCGGTCCACTGGTGTCGTCTGCGGGTGAGGTGATCGGCGTTAACACCGCGGTCATCCAAGGCGCGCAAAGCATCGCGTTCGCGGTCGCGTCCAATACGGCAAAGCATGTGGTCTCCGAGCTTCTGCGCTTCGGTCACGTTCGTAGGGCCTATGTCGGCATTGCTGCGGACACCGTCGAGCTCCATCGAAGGATAGCTTTGGAAGCGGGTATCGTGCAAAAGACGGCTGTCCGACTTCGCCGCGTCGAGCCGGGCAGCCCAGCCGAGAAGGCGGGGCTGCAGGAGGGCGACTATCTCCTGTCAATCGACCGCCATCCGGTTTCGGGCATCGACGACGTCGTGAGATTGATGGACGGAGAAAGGATCGACACGGACAGCGATTTCCTGATCTTCTCGGTGGCAGGCCGGATAGAAAAACGTACGGTCAGGCCGCAGCGCAGGCATTCATAGCGCCCCAAAGCTGTGAGTCCTGTCATTGGTATCAATGCCCGATAATGCCGCCCGCAATCGCTAGCAAATGAAGGGCCGGAAGGGGTAGCGCGCTGCCAGCGGAGCCCTTTAGTTCCGGCACGACGCGGTGCACCAGATAAATGGGAAAGGCATAGGCAGCAGGGTCGTCACATACTGGCGGTTGCCCCGATCCAGACCCCCTTCCAGAAGGCGATAGTCAAGCATGTTACTGCAACGGCCGTCAGAACGAGGCTCTTTGCCGGATCATGGTGGCGCCAAAAGGTCCCCCGAGCTGAAAGACTCAGTAGATCGTGAAGATCTGACGCGGACCGAAGTCAAAGACCAGCGGCAGTGAAAAGCGGTTGTGCAGCGCCAATCTTTGGAGCGAAATTGCCCGATCCTTCGAATATGTTGACAATCATAGTCATGTTATCTAACACCCCTCAAACCAACGGCATCTTGCACCTGTCGAGGCAGGCGAAGTGTTTGATTGGTCCGCGCATGAGAGGGGCTGTGTATGGAACTGCGTGTTGGACTGCTGACTGTTTTGCTGGCGACGGTAAGCCGCGCCGCACTGGCGCAAGATGCTACGGTGTTGGAGCGCATCGAGATCAAGGCGGGGTCTTCGACATCGACGATAGGCACGGCTCCGGACGAATATCCGGGCGGACAGGTGGCGCGCGGCGGTCGCATTGGATTGCTCGGCAACCGGGACTTCATCGATACGCCGTTCAACATTACCAGCTACACCGCGGAGACGATCGAAAATCGAGGCGCTCAGACGGTAGCCGATGTTGTGGCCAATGATCCATCGGTGAGAAGCACCCATGCGTCCGGCGGTATGCTCGATTCCTTCTATGTCAGGGGATTCCCGCTCAACGAGGGGAACTTCGGCGAAGTCGCCTTCGACGGCGTATTCGGTGTCGCTCCGACCTACCGCCTGTTCACGGACTATGCAGAGCGCGTGGAGGTTCTTAAGGGGCCGACGGCGCTTCTTTACGGCATATCGCCGAACAGCAGCGTCGGCGGCACCATCAACATTGTGCCGAAGCGCGCTTCAGACGTCGACTTGACGCGGGTGACAACCGATTATGCTTCGGATCTTTACGGCGGCAGCCATCTGGATCTGAGCCGCCGCTTCGGCGAGGAACGCCAGTTTGGTGTGCGCTTCAACGGCAGTTTTCACGGTGGCGACACGCCGATCGACAATCAGTCGCGCGACATTGCGGTGGGCGCTCTCGCTCTCGACTACGAGGGCGAAGATCTAAGGGCGACGCTCGACTTCATTGGCCAGCGCGAAGACTTCGACGCTCCGCAGCGTCCGTTCTTTCCGATGGCCGGCATAGAAATTCCAGACGCGCCAGATGGCCGGTCAAATGTTCAGGAACCTTGGGAGTGGTCGAAGAGCAAGGATCTGTCCTGGCTGGGGCGCCTCGAATATGATCTCAGTGACACCGTGACAGTCTTCGGTGCCGTTGGCGGCGGCAATTCGCGCGTCGAACGTCTTTTCGGCACGCCAACCATTCTTAACTCCGCCGGCGACGTCAGCATTACGCCGCAGAATTTCATTTTCGATGTCGACCGGCTCACGGCCGAGACAGGCATAAGGGCTGCGTTCGAGACGGAGGCCGTGGAGCATACCGTCACGTTCCAGGTCAGCGGTCTCCAGCAGACCCTCAACCGAGGCTCGAACTCGGGTACCGCGCAACTTACCAACCTCTTTGATCCGCTTTTCCGCCCCGAACAGGACGTGCCGCAACCGAGCCACGTGCCGAAGGTGTCCGAGAACACGTTCTACGGTTTTGCTCTCTCCGACACGATGTCAATGCTGGACGAGCGTGTGCAACTGACGCTGGGTGGGCGCTGGCAGCATATCGATACCGAAAACTTCAGCCCAGTGACGGGCGACGTCACCAGCTCTTCCGATGAGGCCGCAGTGACCCCACTCGCTGGTATTGTCGTCAAGCCGTGGGAGAACGTCGCCCTCTACGCCAACTATGTCGAAGGCCTGAGCGTCGGCGACACCGCTCCCACGACAGCCGTCAATGCCGGCGAGACGCTCGCTCCCTATCGGTCCAAACAATACGAAATCGGCACGAAAATCGACCTCGGACGAGTGGCGGTAACCGTCAGCGCGTTCCAGATCGAAAAGCCCTTCGGTCAGCTTGAGACGCGCGGCAGTGACCTCGTCTTCGTCGAGGGCGGCGAGCAGCGCAACCGCGGCGTGGAGCTCAGCATCTTCGGCGAAGTAACGCCTGAGATCCGGGTGCTTGGCGGCGTGACCTTCATTCATGGCGAGTTGACGAAAACGAACAGCGCAACAACCCAAGGCAATACCCCGATTGGCGTGCCGTCGGTGCAGCTCAATGTGGGAGCGGAATGGGATACGCCCTTCCTGCCGGGCCTAACGCTTGCCGGCAATGTCATCCACACGGACGAGCAGTTCGTCAACACGGCGAATACACAGAAAATCCCCTCATGGACGCGCCTTGACCTCGGCGCCAGATATCACACCGAAATCAACGAAAAGCCTGTCACCTTCCGCGCCGAAGTCGAGAATGTCTTCGATCTCGATTATTGGTCCGGCGTCGCGAGCTTCGGCACGATCTCGCAGGGAGCACCGCTGACGGTGAAGGTCTCGATGACGACTGATTTTTAACGGCGCGGTGAGTGCCGCCGCCGACGGGCGAACCACCTTAGTGATACGCACCGAAGCGCCGGCCAAATGCCGGCGCTTCGGCCGTTTGGAGCTCGACTGACCGGAACACGTAAAAGCGATTTTGCCGATCAACCAATTGCGGCTACGGGGAAGCAATCTTCGCTTCAGCTTGCGTTGCGGACAAAGAAGAGACAAGAAGAGGCTCTCCTAGTATCAAGAGCCTCGCCTGCGGAAAGCCAATTGCGCGGCTGGTTCCTGTCTAATTCGCCCTGTCAGAAAGGCTGACGGCATAGCCCGGCCGATAGGGGATAGGCAGGAAGCGGCGGTGGTATTCCGCAAATGTCACGTCCGGATCAAGATCGGCGAACAGGTCCGGATGGAACCATTTCGCCAGTTGCTGGACCGCAAAGAACTCGTAGGGGCTGTTGTAGAACTGGTGCCAGATACCGTGGAAATTCCGCGTCCTCTGCGCGGCGATGCCGGTATAGGCGCTACGGGTGGTGAACCATTCGAGCTTCTTGCGGGTCACCTCGGGATCGGCGCCCGGGCCAAGCGGGATCCACTTGCCACCTGGGACATAGGCTTCCCAGTCGGCGCTGGTAACCACCACCTGCTCAGGATCGGCGGCGATCACCTGCTCGGGGTTGATCTGTCCGAAGGTGGAGGGAAGCAAGTCGCTGCCGATATTGTGGCCGCCGGCAAGTTCGACATATTTGCCGAAGTTTTCCGCACCAAATGACAGGCAGCAATCATCGGCATACCCGCCGATCCGTTCGACGAACACGCTCGGGCGTTGCGGCTTGGCACGGGCGAGCACATCGGTCACGCGGGACATGGCCTGATGCCGGAAAGCGATAATCTCTTCCGCACGCGTATCGCGCGCCATGATCTTGCCAAGGAGGCGAATGGTCGGTTCGGTGTTCTTCAGCGGGGCATGACGGAAGTCGATATAGAGGACCGGAATCTTCAGCTCCGCCAGCCTCTCGATATAGTTGACGTCCTGATTGGCCCTCATCGCTTCGAGATTGAGCAGGACCACATCGGGCTTCTGGACGATGGTCGATTCGATGTCGATCAGCCCATTCTCCTTTCCTGCGAAGGCCGGAAGCTTCGCCAGTTGGGGAAAGGCGTCGAGATACTGGGCGTAGGTGGCCGGATCGGCCTCGACCAGATCGTTGCGCCATCCGACGACGCGGGCCAACGGGTCTTCCTTGTCGAGCGAGGCGATGAGATAAAGCTGCCGCCCCTCTCCAAGGAAAATCCGCTTGACCGGCGCGTTCACTGTCACCTCACGGCCGGCGATGTCGGTGACAGTGATCGGTGCTTGCGTTGCCTGTTCGCCGGCGAATATGATCGCCGGGCCCATTGCAATCAACACAAAAGCCGCAATCACGGCACGCAAGGCCGATAGGTCTCTCCTCACGATAATTCTCCTTTGTCGGATGACGGGCGCGATTTGAGCCATAGGCCAAGCGCCACTAAAAAAGATAGGCCGTAAAGGCTCGCAACGAGCGGGAACGCGATTTCGAGACCGTACCGTTGCGTGGCAACAACGCCGGCGATGATCCCGACGACCGAAGCAATCTGCTGGCAGCTCTGCGCGAGCCCCAGGACCGATCCCTGCCGGTCGCTTTGCGTGGCTGCCGAAACGAGGGACAGCAGCACCGGCGTCGTTCCTCCAAGGAGCGCGCCCCAAGCGAAATAGAGCGCAGCGAAAAGGCCGATGGCACGGGTCGAGCCGGCAAAACCGGTGACCGCGAGGCAGCCGGCTGCGATCAACACGCTCCATCCGAGTACAAAGGACGGCGCGCGATCCTCGAAGAGCCGTGCCCATAGGGGCGCGGTGACCACGAAACCGAGCGCCATGAGCCCGTAGCTTAAGCCGGTGATCCAATGATGAGCGCTGTAGACCTCCGACATGAAGAGCGAAAACGGGACCTGCAGGACCATCCTGCTTGTCAGCAGTATCCCCATCAGTGCCAGGAGTCCGGGCACGGATAAGCCGGCCGATGGTGCAAGACCCGCCGTGCTCCGCTTTGCCGGACCCTTGAAGCCCGCCCCTCCTGGCGGTACCGGCAAGCTACCCCAGGCAACAATGGCGCAGAGCGCACAGATCACGCCGGCGGTGAGATTGACGGCCGCGAACGGCAAGGCATCAAGGATAAGGCCACCCAGGAAGGCGCCACCAAGAGAGCCGACATTGGTTGCCACCTGGAGCCAGGCGAAGAGACGCGCGCGATCGCGCCCGCCTGTGACCTGCACGCTATAGGCCTGGGACGGGGCGATATAGCCGGCGCACGCCCCCTGCAGGAAGCGCAGAGCCAGAATGGTCCACACGTCGTTCGCAAAGGCGACAAGTAGTTGCGTGACCGCCAGGCCCGCCAAGGCGCGGACCATCATCAACCGATTGCCGTAGCGGTCGCCCATGCGCCCCCAAAAGGCGCTCGTCAGCGATACGCCGAGCATCGGACATACATAGACGCCGATTCCGGCGAGACCGAAGATGGTTCCGGAAGTGCTCAACGCCTTGATCTGGATCGGCCAGAAGGGGCCGCTCATTTCCATGGCGCCCATGGAAATGAATTGCAGGCCGAACAGCAGCGCGAAGACAGGTCCGAAGCCACGCAGGACGGCGACTGCACTGGTCATTGCGCCCCCGCCAGCGGGTTGGGCAATTGGTGTTCGAGCCGATAGTCGCGATAGCGTTCCAGATGCATCCGCAGGACCGAACGGGTCGGCCAAGGCAGTTCAAGAAAAGCTTCGCGCTCCGCAAGCCAGAACGCATCAGACAGCATCCGGGGCCGCAGTGTCTGGAACGCCTCTTCTGTCTCCTCCCGCAGGATGCACCATAGAAGGTCGCCGGAAAGCTTATAGTGCTCGGTAAGGCAAAGGGCGATCTCATGAAGGTGGCAGACAAAGCAGGCATCGATGACGAAGGAGCGGACGAGACTGATGTCGTCGTCGAACGTCGTCGGCAGAATCCCCTTGCGGCTGAACGGCTTCAGCGCGTAACCGCGCTCCTTGAAGAGCGGCACGAAACTGCGGCCGTCGCCGAAGTCGCGGATCAGCAGTTTCCGCGGCTGGCCACGATCGTCGAAGAGAATCGTACTGTTTTGCTGATGCGCCTCGAAAGCAATTCCGTAGAGAAGATACATGGCGAGCGCCGGCCGGACGACGGTGCGCGCATAGGCGCGGAAGAATGCGGCAACCGCCGCCTCGCTCTCGTTGCCATTTCTGGCGATGAGCTCGCAGATGAGAGGGTTGCCGTCCAGCGGGCTTGCCGTCAGCAGCGCCGCGACGGTTACGGGCAACATGCCATCGCCGCGTGCCAAGGCACCGGTGCTGCGATAGACCACCGACAGGAAACGGCCGGGATGCTCGTCGCCCGTGTCCGGATGATGCAGAATGGCGCCCAGCTCTTCGGTGAAAATCTCCAGCTCATTTTTGAGATCTTCCTCCTTCGACAGAACGTCGGAAATCAGCGCGCTGAGGCGAGGCCCCATATGGATCGATTTGGCCTGCAGCGTGCGCTGCTCGCTCGTCATCCAGATTGCTACCGGCAGCTTGATGAAAGGTCTCGGTGCCTCTGTCTCCGGCAGCATCGTGCGGAACGACATGGACGGCAGCGTGACGATCTCCGGGCCTTCCGGGTCGAAAACACCCGCCGAGATCTCGGGCGCGAATTCGCGATGCACAAAATTCTTCAGGTGCCATGTGTGGACAGGGAAAGGAAGCCAGTCTTCGGGTAGTTTCCCGCGCTCTCTCAGGCGATCGCTCCAGTCCTGCCAGAGGTCGGGGAAGTTCTTCGAAAACCATCCCGAATAGCTTTCCACATGCGGCATCTTCTCCACATAGGTCCAGTCGTTGCGCAACGCGGCGATGCGAAGCCGCACACGGGCGCCGAACTCCGGTGATAGTGCAATAACGTCTTCGGGCGGCAGGCCGGGCTTTGCCTTCCATGTCGGATAGAAGGGGTGGCCCTCAAGCGCACCCCATTGGTCGAGGGTCATGGCAGCCAAGTGCGGGGACAGGTTTCCTTCGAGATAGGCAAGGAAGCCTGATGCATCGGCCTCAGCGATTTTCTGGCGTAGTTCGGCGCTCCAGCGTTCCCGATGGCGCCGTGCGAGAACGTCGTTGCGCATGCTATCGTCTACGTCGCGGAGCAGGTGCTCTAGTCCGTCGGGCGCAGGCGTAAGCGCGAGAGACGGCGCAACCTCCCGCATCAGGGCGGCGGGACCATCGATCCTGTATCGGATGCCTGTTCCGTCCAGCACTTCGATTTGCCCGCGATTTTGCAATGTTCCGGCCGGCGCAAGGTACAGGTCGGCAAAGTGCAGCACACGCCGCGAAACCCAAAGGGGAATCCAAGCCTGCCTGCCGTCATGAGCCCACAACAATGCATTCGGATCCAACAGACGTTCCGCGAACAGGCAGCGGACCAGGCGGCTGATCGCATTGCACGCCGCCTTCTCCAGAAGCTCTGTCTCACCTGTCGCAATTTGATCTGTTGCAGAAGAAATTTTCTCGTCCATTAAGCTGCCTCCGGCCAGTCAGATGGTACATAGTCGAGCGCTCCGTCGGCCAATCCGCCATGATAGTCGCGCGCCCATTGATAGGTTTTGGCAATGGCGGGAACCGCCACATTGAGCCGTTCCGCCATTGTGACGAGCAGGGCCTGTCCGAAGGCGATATCCTCATGGAAGGCGCGGCTTTCGCGATCGACGATGAGTCCCGGACCGTAGGGGTTGGCAACGAGGGGCGCACGGATGCCCGCATAGGCGCGATTTGTGCGCAGAAGCGTGTACAGAGTCCGGTCGTCCGCGATCTGGTTCCCATAGGCCTCCACGAGTTCCTGCTGAAGCGGCTTTACGGAACTCAAATCAATGCTGAGACGCGCCTCACTCGCTCGCCGGATCGCCTGATTCTCCGCGTCGCAAGCTTCCAGGAGCTCGGCGCCTGCTTGAGGGCAATCGCTCCACCAGCACAGGGGTTCGTTGAATGGCCTGTTCTCGAAGGGTGCGCCAGGGCCGATGAGAGTGTAAAGGATGGCGGGATGCATCAGTGCGTTGCCCGGCGTCAAAGTGATCTCAAGGTAGTCTCGCAAAAGGGTGACGGGCGCCACGTAGAGGCGATTCAACATTGCCGTGAGTCCGGCGCCGCTGGCAGCGCTTTCGCGACGATGAAGAGCGACAAAGAGTTCTGCTTTGGCCCCACCCATTCGCACCTTCTGCCCCGCGACCAGGTCGAAGGCGATGTGGGGCACGTCCTTCATGCCCCAGATCACTACATTCTCGCATCCTGAAAGCGCTTTTGCCGCGAGCCAATCGAAGCCACAAAAGCCGGGAATTGCTCCGACATACACGCTCTTATCCCGAGGCAAATGCGGCGCGATTCGATGCAAGAGTGCCGGTCTAGCCTGGGCTGGCTGCGTGATGACGACCATATCGGCATTCTCAAGCGCCTTGGCAGGATCGGTTCCGACATGGTCGGGCCTGGCGCTCAAGATGTGATCGTCCCGGGTCTGTGCTTGCCAGAGATCGTCGCCACTTGCCCATCGCCCGGCGACCGTGTTGGAAGTGGTCAGGACAGAAACCTCAATACCTGGAACCTGCTTGAAAAGAACCGCGTTCAAGTGGCCCGTGCGGCCAGCGCCACAAATGGTCACCTTCATGCTGCGCGCGCCCGTCCGGAGAGCCAGCCATCCAGCTGGATGGCGATTGCCGGGTCGAGAAGGCGGCGCTTTGCCATCCATTCGTCGTCGAAAATCGAACCCAGATATTTCTCTCCGCCATCCGCGACCGTCGTCACGACCGTGCCTGTCAGCTTGCCGGCGGCGATAAGCTCCAGCGCCTTGTAGATGGCGCCGCCCGTTGAACCGCCCACCAGCAGTCCTTTGCTGCGTGCGATGTAGCGCGCCGTCTCGAAGGCTTGGGTGTCCGTCACCTGGACGCCCTCGTCAATGCAGCCATAGTCCAGCACTTTACCGACCTCGTCACCTGCCGGCGTTCCCGTTCCGGATTGATAGTAGGGATGCCCAGGCTTGCCGAAGACAATCGATCCTGCCGGCTCGACCGCGATCGTGCGCACGGCCGGGTTGTGGCGCTTGAGGCGCTGGGAGATCCCAGTCATAGAGCCGCCTGTCCCGACGCAACCGACAAAGGCATCAATGCCGTCCGGGAGTTGGGTCAGCAACTCGTCGACGAGACCGGCATAGCCTTCCGGATTTGCCGGATTGTCGGATTGGTTCATGAACAACGCGCCTGGAAGCTGGGCTCCTAGCTGTGCGGCCAGCCTTTGTCGCTCGACGACGGCAACTTCGTCCTCGCGAAAATCGCCTTCGACGTAGCGGATCTCGGCGCCGAGTGCCCGCATCATGCGGACCTTGTCGGGTGCCGCATGATGGTCCACCACTGCGATAAAGCGCAGCCCGAACTCCAGTGCAGCGAGCGCAAGGCCGGTGCCAGTATTGCCGGAGGATGATTCGACGATGGTGCCTCCCGGCGCGAGGCGCCCGTCTTCGAGAGCGGCGACAACCATGCTGCGTGCCATGCGGTCCTTCATCGAGCCGCCGGGATTGTTCTTCTCTATCTTCAATACCAAGACGGCTTCGCGGTTCGGCACGTCAATCGACATTACCGGAGTTTGGCCGATCAATTGCGTTACGGTCGTGTGCAGCATTTAAACCTCTTCGACTGCGTCGGGAATGAGGATGGGATGCCCTTTAGCGTCCCCGACGACGCATAGGCGGGCGGGCATCGGGTGGCGGTGGAATTCGTTTTCGAGAAGATCCATCTGGTAACCGCCAGTATTGGCGAAGACCAGGAGGTCTCCGGCTTGCGGGGTGACGGGGAAGGTCAGCCACCTGTTGCTGAGAACGTCCTCGTCGAGACAACTATGTCCGGCGAGATAGGCCCGGATTGGGGAAGACACGGAGAGCGGTCTGGCGGCTGGCACGAGAATCGGATCGACCAGAAACTCGGAGGCAAACCAGGTTTCGCAGGCGCTGAAGCTGCTGCCTTCAACGAAGATGACGTACGTGCCCGCATCGAGGGATTTCACGCGCGTTACCCGAACGACCGTAATGGCCGCCTGGTCCGCCAAGGCGCGGCCCGGCTCCATTGCCAGAACGAGCTGCTCCTGCCTAAAATAGGTCGCGACGCTGCGGCCTTCGCTCATCTCAGCCTGCAAGAGGCGGCGCAGCCAATCCGGCGCTGCGAGAGCGCTGCCGTAGGGATAGAACGAGCCCGGTATTTTTCCGGTACGATAGTCCTCAGGCGTCTGGGCTGCGATATGCGCCTGATATTTCAACTGATCGACGTATTGAACTGGCAAGCCCCCACCGATGTCGATCATGCGCGGAGAAAGTCTCATGGCCCGCGCTTCGGCAATGAGTTCAGCGGCCTCGTTCAGTGCTGCCAAGCGGGTCTCCCAGCCATATCCGCTGAGATGGAAATGTAGCCCGTCGAAGCGCAATCTGCTTTCCCGTGCAATACGGGCAAGGCAAGGAATGACGGTCTCCGCCGGCATGCCGAAACGGCTCTTGCTCTGATCCCTCGCCCGAAGCCGCAGGAGGATCGGGTGCGGGCTGGCATGTGCCGGCAAGCGAACGACCAGTTCTTCCAGCTCCTCGGGCGAGTCCACCGATATCAGCGCGTTGCAATCAATGAGCTCTTGATGGAATGCCCCCGTTTTCGCCGGTCCGGTCGCCACGAGCCGGGCACCATTGGCCCCAAGCCGCCTTGCGTCGCGAAGTTCATAAAGACTGGAGACGTCGAGTCCAGCGCCTGAGCCGAGCGCCGCCTGCATGAGGCCGGGCGATTTGTTGACTTTCACTCCATAATAGATCGCATGCTCGACGCCGCCCTCCGTCAGCACGGTTCTTAACGCCGCAAAGTTGTCCTGCAACGCGTCCGGCCAGACCAAATTGAGCGGTGAGCCGAAACGGGCAACCCAGTCGAGAAGAAGAGGATCGTGCCGGGTGAGAAGGTCCGCAGTCGCCGATCGTAAAATCGGCGGCAGGTCAGAGTCGATCTTGTGGCAATGCAACGTCATGACAGCGCCCCGGAAGCGCGTAGAGGCGCCATTTCTGACGAAGCGGGCTTGCACAAAAGCTCAAGAGGGACATCGCATGTCGGCACGCCCTGGGCAAAGATGTGCCGTGTTGTTTTGTAGGGAAACTTGCGGCCGCTGCGCGCCATTTCGAAGATTTCCGCAGGGGTGATCTCCTCACCCAGGCGCCAACTTTCCACCCGCACTGAATTGTAGTCGAGAAGGACCACGGGTATCTTGGCGAGCTTTAGGCGATGTGCAACCGTCAGTCGGTGATGGCCGTCCATGACGAACAGGGCATCTTTTTCTGCCGTTATTGGCGCGGTCCATGCACCTGCTTTCAGGATTTTGGCTTGTAATGCATCGACTCTGTCGAAATTCACCTCTTCTGTTGGGATCAATCGTGCTGGGGAGAGAAGGCAATATTCCATGCGGTCCGGCCTCATGCTCGCTTTGCATCGCATTTTATACTTGAGTCAATGACTCAAGATAATGGCCGCTATAACCAGCGGTGATTGCGGCGTCAACAGCGCCTCAATGACCGATTGCTACACGAGTTAGAGAACGCCTAATAGCGTTACCGCTTTCCTAAAGGCCGTGGATCCATCTCGTCCAAAACGAGACAAGCCTCGGACGTAGCGACGAAAGAGGCCGTTTGCCGTTGGGCAATGCTTCGCGGGCATGACAAGCGAGACTGCGGCTGAAATCATTCCTTTTCGTAAGGGTCAGCCAGCGCTGCATCTGGCTGGCTTACGGGATAGTCGATGTTGGAGATCTTCTCTGCCAGCCTCTTAGGGCCGTTCTGCTTGAGAAGCACTCGAAAGCTTGGGTGCATGCCGCCGTCGACATAGGCTGTCAGATGAGAAGGGCCGTCCTTTTCGAGCAGCGCGGCAAGCTCGGCATCTTCCGTCTTTATCCTGGCGGCGACTGCAGGATCGGGGGTGTCGATGCGCGCAGGGCACGCGGCCAACGGATCGTCTGGATCGCCTCCCTGAAATTCGGCGTTAACGACGTATTTTCCCCCACATGCGGAAATCCTGGGTTCCGTCCTCGTCGCCTCGAAGGCGTCATATCCCGACTTCAATGTCTTCCAGAAGGCGAAATTGGGGTCGCTTCTGTGTTCGGCCATGTTTTTCGCCGTCATACGGAAGGGGAGCGCCTGAACCTGGAATGATGTTTGGCCGCCGCCCAGCGAGGCATTGACGATTGCATAGATCTCGCCGACGCCCTGGTCAGTCATCGCGTAGCAGCCGGCGGAGGAGCACGCACCATGCACCATGAGCGCCGTGCCGCTATATCCAAGGGCGGATTCGAGCCTGTTGGGATAACCCAGGTTGAAGGAAAGGTAGTACTGGGACCTAGGGTTCAGCATGCTCTTGCTGACCGAATAAAAGCCTTCGGGAGCTTGGCGGTCGCCGTCGGTCTTCTTGGGTCCGAGCTTGCCCGACCACCGACATATCGGGAAGGATTTCAGCAGGCGATAACGCCCCGTGGCGTCCTGCTTCCACACCTCGAGCTCGCTCTCCTCCTTGAAGGTTCGAACGAGCACCGGGCTTTGAGGCGACATTTTCTTCTTACGCATCTCCGCCATTGTCTTGGTTGAGATCTGAGGAGCAGCGTCGCCGAGATCGTCCAGCGCCGTCTGCACGCAGCCGCTGGTCGCAGTCGCGATCAGGATCATCATGGCAGCCGGCACGACGCCTCGCAGGCGTGACAGGCGGTCAAGAGGACTGCGACAGAGTTTGGTATCATTCATGTCTTGTCTTCCGGGGCGGCATCGCGCGGTGCCTCGAGGTGGCTCTTTGCCGGGAAGACAAAGACAGCGGCAGTCACTTCTTATCCCAGTCCGTTTCGGAATTCGACGGGGAAGGTGGACGAAGGATATGGATGTCGGCCTTCCTGCAGTTCGAGAGGGCGGGCCTGATCTCCGCAGCAAGGGCCGACGGGGACGACCTGCGGAGGATCACGGCCGCCGCCGCGATGACGAATGTGCTTAGCCCTCGGGGGGTGAGGCAAACCGGTCGGCGTCGAACCGGTCAGTGGCGGCGACCGGAATGATGTTCGTACCGGATGCGGCATCCGAATTATGCTGAACCGTGCGGCGCGAAACGCGAGGCGCTCTCATTCCAATCACCGCGCCCGGGGGATGCAGCGCCCAATTCATCAGCGCCCCGTCTGAAATCGATCCGAATAGATCTGCCTCCTCCCAGGAGGCAGTCATTGGCAGGGAGGCGATCACGTTCGCGTCCTCTTGTGAGGCGCGATGTGCGGCAGCGAAAGGCTTGAAGCCGCTATAGGTCGGCAATGCAGATGTCCGTTTATCCGGAAGCATGCCGATTGGGCCAATCGAAGCAATCTCCAGCTTGGCGTCGGCCCCCAAGTCGGCTGGCCGCATTGCCGGTATCGGGATCGGGAACGATGAAAGATCCAGGGAGGACCGTTCGTCGTCCCGCTCGGCCGCGTCGGTCTGCAAGGCCAGCGCATTCAATGCGCGGCTTCGCGGCGTGGGCAGGAGCGCCGTCACGAGGCTATTGTCTATCGCGTCGCGGCCCGACGTTCCTGCGTCATCGTCTTCTCCAGCGGTGCTGGCGATCTGGATGGAGGCGGCGCCGGCGCGCTTCCTATAGTTGGCAACCGCCTGGTTATATCCCGGCAGCGGCCGGCCATCGGCTGGAAGATGCATCGTCTGCCCGTTCGGGAATATTCGAGCAAGTTCTTGCCGAGACATGCGGGGCCAAGCCCGGACGTTGCCGACGTCGAGATGCACGAACGGCGATCCCGATGTCGGATAATATCCGACACCACCGGCCTGCATCTGCATTGCAAGGGTACGCAGCGTCGAAAGCTTCACACCTGGAACGTAGAAGTCCATCGCCTTGCCAAGCATGTGCTGGCTCTTCTTGGCGACGCCCGTACTGCGCGAACGGTTGCGGAGCATGTTATTGGTGGCCGGAGAACGGTAGGCGGAGACGATGTGGATGTAGTCCTTCGCGGCGCTGCGCTCGTACACTTCCCAGACCAGGTCAAGCAGCCGGGGATCCATCCGGGTGGGCTCGTTCCTTCGCCAGTCGCGCAGAAACCGATTTATCTGGGACAGGCCCTTTGGATCGAACCTTCCGTCGCGCTTGTAGGTAATCGTGGCCCTCTCGCCCGTATGGGTAAAGAACAGCTTCAGCGTACGATCTTCCGCGGAGGCAAAAGATGCAGAACCGATAAGCGCGGGGAGCGCGAGCAGAGTTCGCAGGATGGTCTGCGCGACGAGCCGTCCCACACGCGAAAAGAGTGCGGCGACCGCGCCGTCCGATGCTGCACCCCAGAACCCTTTCACTGGATATTTCGACACGAACAATCCCGTCTCACACAAAAACACTCGACGACGTGCGGGAACGTCCGCATCAATCGCGCTCAGTAGAACCACTTTATGGTCAACAAATTCCTAACAGACGGATGCTTAGGCTCGGTGAATCGAGGCAGCGGGGCCATCCGAGGACGGCCAGCTTTTCAAACGCGAATATCGTCTCCATTTTCTGGCTTGGGCTTGCCAGATCGTGCAGCCCCTCGGACTGAACTCATTGATCGGCTTTGCGTTCACGAAAACGTTGGTTGTTGCCACGATTTCGGCGCCTCGACGACTTCCAGGTCCTGGACTGCAGCGCCTCAGCCTCAGGGTGCCGCTCAGGACCCGGTTGCGTGTCGGGCAGAGTCCGAAGGATGGCAGGGACTCAAATCAGAAGCCGAGCTAGGTAACAAACCGCATCCCGGCTCCATTCGTTTCCGAGCTGCTGCTGTGATGTGACTTTTCGCGGGAAAACTCGGTTTCATCATGGACTTTGCTCATGGCACCTGCCCTCCAAGGACAGGTGATCCGCAGCCAAGCATCGCCCAGTCGCGCTTTGGTGCTGAAATATCGGAACTTTTCGGGCTGTAATCAGTTGAAAAGCTTTGATCAGGAGAAATCTCGAAGGGCCACCTGCATGCCGAACATCCGGAACATGGCGCCGAAGAGCGGGTTCGATCCCCGCGACCGGCTGATCGTGGCACTCTATGCGCAGCTGAAGGCAGAGCGGGAAACGCGTGAAACATTGGAATGGGCAATCCGCAACGGCGCGCTTTCAGACGAAGTGCTCGAAGCGATCGCCGCGGACCCCGTGCGGCCCGTTACCAGCGACGATATCGCATCCGTCGAAAAGATTATCGCCTTGGATGAGCGCCGCAAAGCAGCGCCACGCGATGACGACTGAAGAGAGGACAGGATTATGGTCGACATTACCTATCAGATTGTGCCGCATGACGAAGGCTGGGCATACAAGCTCGGCGGCACGCTTTCCGAAACCTATGCGACCGTCGAAGAAGCGATCAATCACGCCAAACGCGCAGCGTCCCGCCAGAAGATCGGCGACGGCGACGCTACGCTGGCTTTTCCGGCTCCGGACGGCGGCTGGCGGTTTGTGCCGCTTGAAACGGATAAGAGCGGAAGCAGGCTCTGATCGACAACGCAGGAGACGGGGATGGCAGCGCGGGCAAGCTGGAAGGGTCATCTGAGGATCGGCGACCTCGTCTGCGCCGTCGGGCTTTATACGGCAATTTCCGCATCGGACCGGCTCTCCTTCAATATCATCAACCGGAAGACCGGCCATCGCGTCGAGCGTCAGTTCGTGGACAGCGAGACCGGCAAGCCTGTGGAGCGTGAGGATCAGGTCAAGGGTTACCGGATGGACAATGGCGAATACATCGTCATCGAAGGCGACGAGATTGCCAATGTCATGCCCGAGAGCGACAAGGTCATGGATGTCCAGAGCTTCATTGCTCTCGATGAAATCGACAAGCTCTATTTCGACCGTCCTTACTATCTTGCACCTGTCGATGAGAATGACGAAGAGGCGCTGCGCCTGATTGCGAGGAGCATGCGTGAAAACAAGGTGGCAGCGCTTGCCGAGGCCGTGCTCTTCCGGCGCAACCGGACCCTGCTGATCCGCCCGCGTGAGGACTACGTCATCGCGACGATGTTGAACTTCGACTACGAGGTTCGTTCTGCCGATCCGGTCTTCAAGGACATTCCGGACATCAAGTTCGACAAGGAGATGCTCGAGCTTGCCGGTCATATCATCGGTACGAAGAAGGGCGTGTTCGAGCCGAGCGAATACGAGGATCGCTACGAGGCGGCGCTGACCGAATTGGTGAAGGCCAAGGTCGAGGGAAGGGCACTGCCGAAGAGGAAGCCGAAGCCGGAGGGCAAGGTTGTCGATCTGATGGAGGCGCTGCGCCAGAGTGCCAAGTTGAGTGAAAAGAAAGCGCCTGCGAAAGGGACGGCGCAGCGCCCTGCCTCCGATAGCCGCCGCACGAAAGCTGGCTGACCATGGCGCTCGAGACCTATCAGGCAAAACGCAACTTCAGGATCACCCCTGAACCGCGTGACGCTAAAGGCCGCAGGCTTAGAAACAGTTTTGTCATTCAAAAGCACGATGCCACGCGGCTGCATTATGACTTCCGGCTGGAGATAGACGGGGTCCTGAAAAGCTGGGCCGCGACCCGGGGACCAAGCCTCAATCCGGAGGACAAGCGCCTCGCCGTCCACGTGGAGGATCACCCCCTTTCCTACGGCGATTTCGAAGGTATCATCCCGAAGGGGCAGTATGGCGGCGGTACTGTGATCATCTGGGATCGTGGCACCTGGACGCCGCTTGCCGATGCAAAGATCGCCTATCGAAAGGGTCATATCGAATTCGAGCTTGATGGCGAAAAGCTGAAAGGACGCTGGCATCTGGTGCGAATGCACGGGCGCCCGGGTGAAAGGCATGAGAACTGGTTGCTGATCAAGGGAGACGACGCCGAGGCGCGCCATGACGGCAAAGACATTTTGGAACAACGGCCGGAATCGGCAAAGACCGGACGGCGCATTGAAGAGGTCGCCAAGAATCCGACCGATACCTGGAATTCCAAACCGAAGGGCGGCGACAAGACTGTCACGTCAAGGACAAAGAAGGTTGGACCGCAAGTCCACGATTGGCCAAAAGGGCGCCAAGAAAGCGGCGATGCCCGATTTTGTGGAGCCGTTACTTGCCAAGCTGAAGGCCAGGCCGCCGGCCGGCGACGGCTGGATCCACGAGATCAAATTCGATGGTTATCGGCTGCAGGTCCGGATCGAAAAGGGAAAGGTGACGATGCTGACCCGCACGGGGCTCAACTGGACGGAAAAGTTCGGCAGGGACATCGTCGACGCCTTCATGGCATTGCCAATCCAATCGGCGATTATCGACGGGGAGCTGGTGGTAGAGCGGGATACCGGCGCTTCCGATTTTTCCGCGCTTCAGCAGGACCTGAGCGAGCGACGCTATGATCGCTTCATCTTCTACGCTTTTGATCTGATGTATCTTGACGGCCGTGATCTACGTGCCGCGCGTTTGATGGAGCGCAAAAGTCTGCTTGAAAAAACGCTGCTTGGCGGAAACAACAAGCTGCGTTTCAGCGAGCATTTCAACGAGAACGGCGGCCTGGTTTTCGATCACGCCTGCAGGCTGAGCCTGGAGGGCGTCATCTCCAAGCAGTGCGACAGCCCCTATACGTCCGGCCGCAATGGCAATTGGATCAAGGCCAAGTGCTCGCACCGGCAGGAGCTTGTCATTGGTGGTTATGTGCCATCGACCTCCATGAAGAATGCGATCGGCTCGTTGGCGATGGGTTACTATGATAATGGCAAGCTGAAGCATGTCGGACGTGTCGGCACCGGCTACACAGCCACGGTGGCCCAGGATCTCTATGAGCGGCTTTCCAAAATCGAAGAGAAGGGGAGTTGTTTTGACGGTAAGCTGACGTCGGAGGAACGGCGCGGGCTTATTTATGTGAAGCTGGAGCTTGTCGCGGAGGTGGAATTTCGCGCGTGGTCCGCCGATGGTAACCTGCGGCACGCCGCTTTCCGCGGTTTGCGCGAGGACAAACTGGCGAAGGACGTGGTGCGCGAGATGGAAAAGACGACCGCAAAAAGCCTGCCGAAATCGCAAGTGACGCTGACCCATCCGGATCGCATTTACTGGCCGGATGAAGGCGTTACCAAGGAAGGACTTGCCAATTATTACGCGCAGGTCTGGCGCTTCATGGAGCCTTACGTGGTCAATCGTCCTTTGGCTCTGCTGCGTCTGCCAGACGGCATTGAAGGACATCAGCGTTTCTTCCAGAAACACGCCTGGAAGGGCATGAACGAGAATATCGAACAGATCACGGATCCGAAGGACAGGGGCGGAGAAAAGTTGCTGCGCATTGCCGATTTCGATGGTTTGGTGGCCCTCGTGCAATCGGCTGTGCTCGAAATTCATCCCTGGGGCGCGACGACGGACAATTGGGAAAAACCGGACATGATAACCATGGACCTCGATCCGGGCGGCGAGGTTGCGTGGGATAATGTCATCGCTGCCGCGCGCGAGATCAAAGAGCGCCTGGAGGCCGAAGGACTTGCCGGCTTCGTCAAGACCTCCGGCGGCAAGGGCCTGCATGTGGTCACGCCACTGAAGCCAAAAGCAGGTTGGGCGGAGGTGAAGGCCTTTGCGAAACGGCTGGCGGACACCATGGCCGCAGAAAGCCCGGACCGCTACATCGCAAAGGCGACGAAAGCCGAACGCACCGGCAAGATCTTCATCGACTACCTGCGCAATGGCCGCGGCAACACCGCAGTCGCCGCCTATTCGACGCGTGCCCGGCCGGGAGCGGCCGTCTCGATGCCGCTGGAATGGACCGAACTCACCGCCGACATCGGCCCGGCCTATTTCACCATCGAGAACACGCCGCCGCGGCTCGACGCGCTGCCGAAAGACCCGTGGGACGGGTTCTTTGCGGCAGCAAAGCCGCTTGAGAAAAAGAAGAAGCGTTAGCGCCTGGCAGTGGCCTGCCGTCAGCCTCTCCCGTGGAGGAGAGACTGACAATGCGTTGGTTCCAGCAACTAGGCTGCCTTCGCAACTTCGCCGTGCGGGTCGAGCACGAATTTGGTGGCGGCTCCCTGGTCGAAGCTCTCATAGCCTTGCGCAGCTTCCTCCAGTGAGATCACCTTGGCATTGACGATGTCGGCAATCGGTAGGCGGTCGTGGAGGATCGCCTGCATCAGCTGACGATTGTATTTCAGGACAGGCGTTTGGCCGGTGTGGAAGGATTGGGCCTTTGCCCAGCCGAGGCCGAAACGGAGCGAGAGGTTGCCGTGTTTTGCGGCATTGTCGACGGCGCCTGGATCTTCGGTGACGTAGAGGCCCGGAATTCCGATCGAACCGGCCGCACGGGTGATCTCCATCATCTGGTTGAGCACGATTGCCGGCTGCTCGCCGCCCGAATGACCGCGGGCTTCGAAGCCGACGGCGTCGATGGCGCTGTCCACCTCATTGGTGCCGACGACCTGAGCAATCATGTCGCCGAGGCGGTCGCTCTTGGAAAGGTCGATCGGTTCAAAGCCAACCTTGGCGGCATGGGCCAAACGATCCTTGTTGAAATCGCCGATCATGACGACGGCCGCACCGAGGATGCGGGCAGAAGCGGCAGCGGCCATGCCGACCGGACCGGCGCCTGCGACATAGACCGTCGAGCCGACGCCGACGCCGGCGCGCACTGCGCCGTGGAAGCCCGTCGGAAGGATATCGGAAAGCATGGTGAGATCGCGGATCTTCGCCATTGCCTTGTCGCGATCGGGAAGTTTCAGCAGATTGAAATCGGCGTAGGGGATCATGACGTAGCGGGCTTGGCCGCCGATCCACCCGCCCATGTCGACATAGCCATAAGCCCCGCCAGCGCGCGAAGGGTTGACCGTCAGGCAGACGCCGGTGTCCTGGGCTTTGCAGCAGCGGCAGCGGCCGCAGGCAACGTTGAAGGGCACGGAAACGATATCGCCGATGCTCAGCATTTCGACATCGACGCCCTTTTCGATGATCTCACCGGTAATTTCGTGGCCGAGAACGAGACCGGGCATGGCTGTCGTGCGGCCGCGGACCATATGCTGGTCGGAGCCGCAGATATTGGTGGAGATTACCTTCAGGATGACGCCATGCTCGATGCGGCGGCCATCCGGCGCTTCCAGTTTCGGATCGTCGATGTCGCGGACCTCGACCTTGCCGGGCCGCAAATAGACGACGCCTCGGTTCTTGCTCATTTTCATCTCCTCCGTTGAAAATGTGACCAACCGAGCATGGCTCCTCTCCATGCCGGCTGCTTCGAACAGATTAGTGCAGAATGGCGGGCGCGCCGTTCCGTTTACGACGATTTGGGGCCGGAAATGGCCGCTGCCCTCAGTGAGATCTTGGCGACCTCGGTTTTTCGCCTTCGGCGGCCAAGCTCTTCTTCAGGGCGTCCATGATGTTGATGACATTGCCGGTCGATTTGACAGCGGGCCGTTTCTTTGTGGGGGCAGCCTGCTTGAGGCTCTTCGTCTTGTTGCGGATCATTGTTTTCAGCCGCTTCTGAATCGGATCCTGCACCATAGAGACATTCCACTCTTTCGTCTCTTCCTTGACAAGGCGCTTCATCATGGCGAGCACCTTGTTGTCGACTTTGGTGTCGATATCCAGGTGCGCGACCGGCTCTCGGACCTCGTTGCCGTAATGCAACGTCCAGAGAATGATGCCCTTGCCTTGAGGCTCGAGAAGCACCGCCCTTTCACGGCGATAAAGCACCAGCCTTGCGATGCCGACCACGTTGTTTGCCCTCATCGCTTCGCGAATGACGCAGAAGGCCTCTGTACCGACCTTGTCCTCCGGCGCCAGAAAATGCGGCTTGTCGTACCAGATCCAGTCGATCGAGCCGCGCGGCACGAACGTGTCGATGTCGATGGTACGGGTGCTTTCGAGCCCGACCTCCTCGATCTCATCGTCTTCGAGAATGACGTAATCGTCCTCGCCCTTCGGATAACCCTTGACCTGTTCCTTTGCGGACACGGCCTTATGGGTGACGCTGTCGACATAGCGGCTTTCGACCCGGTTGCTGGTCTTGCGATTGAGAACATGGAAGCGGACCTTATTGCTCTCGGTCGTGGCCGCCGTCAGCGAGACTGACGCCGTGACGAGCGACAGCTTGAGATAGCCTTTCCAGAAAGTCTGCCGCGCCATGGCCGTCTCCTTAAGCCGCCTTGTCGAGTTCCGGATAGTGCCGGAAGATGCCATCCTCGTTGAAAGCGATGCGCCGCTCCGATTTCAGGTAGGCGGCGATGTTCTGGCGCCTGGCCACTGCATCATGCAGGGCCGATAGCGCCGGGTATCTCGCCCGATAACCTGCCATGCCCTTGGGGAAGGCATAGTTCAGGCCCTCAATGATCTGAAAGAGCGAAAGGTCGACATAGGTAAGCGCATCGCCGAGGATATGTTGCGGGCCTTGCGGGTTCTGCTGAAGCACGCGTTCGAAATAACCGAGGTATTTCGGGATGCGCTCCTTGATAAATTCGGCCGAGCGCGCCTTTGCCTCGTCCTTCTGATCTTCGTAGTAGAGCGAGGTGGCGATCGGATGGTGCGTGTCATGCACCTCAGCGACGAAATCGGTAATCGTGAGTTGCAAGCCGTTCAATACGTAGCGCAAGCCTTCCTCCTTAGGCGCCAGACCAAGCTTCGGCCCGAGATAAAGCAGGATATTGGCGACGTGCGGCATGATGAGGTCGCCATCTTTCAAAAAGGGAGGCGCAAACGGGATATGCGGTTCTGAGCCGCTCCGCATGAGGCTCATCATTGCGCTGGTTCCCCGGCCGCTGCCGGATTCGCGCGCGACGTCGACATACTCGGCGCCCGCCTCCTCCAGCGACAGGCGGACGAATTCCCCCCGTCCCTGGATGCCGTCCCAGTAATAAAGCTCGTATGCCATCCATTCCCTCAACGCTCGGTTTTGCGACCGAAATCTTTTCGCAGTTCATCCTTTGCTTGTTCAAGTGTGTTCTTTTTCTTCTTCGTCAACTGGTCGCCGGCGCGGTTGATATAGAAGCTCAGCATCGACATGGCCGAGCGAAAGGGGCTCGATTTTCGGCGGCGGCTCGCCACCGCGGAGTGTTTGATCGAAGCGGCGATCTTCTTCGGATCGTCGGATTTGAAAACGCTTTCCTTGAGGTCCATGGCGTCGCTGTGCTCGGTCACCTCGTGCGACCATTTCCTTTTCGCCTTGGTCATCGGAACCTCCTCGATCAGGAACGGCGCACTTTGGCGGCGGGCCATTCCAAAGATCAGTGATGGGCTTGATGTTCGTGGCGCTTGCGCGTCGCGGCTGCCTTCTTGGCGGATGCCGAACGCTCGGCTGCGGAGCGGGATGCCGATGCCGCGCCGCCTTTGCGGCCGCCTTTTTCAGAGGCTTCGTGCGTGTCTTTCTTTCCGCGACCCGAACCGGACTTGTTGCCGCCGCCGCTTTCCTTGTTGACGGTAGCCCAGGCCCGGCGCTCTGCCTCTTTCTCGGAAACGCCACGTCCCTCGTAGCCTTCCTCGATGTGCTCTGCCTTGCGTTTCTGCTTGCCCGTATAGGTGGATTTGTCACCTCTTGGCATATTTTCCTCCTCTTGTTTGCAAAGAGATTGAACCGCGAGGCACTGCAAAAAGTTCCGGAGTCATGCCTGGATTTTGACGCAGGAGGAGCGTGCTTGGCGCAGCTAAGCGATCGGCCTTTGCTCAGCCGCGGTCTTCACCGCCAGGTCGAGGGCTCTGCTGCTGAAGGGTTTCGACAGCAGGACCGAGCCGGAGAAACGGCTGGCGTCCGGAAGCTGGCTGTTTCCTGTGGCAAATACCAACCCAACGGATGGTAGTACTTCTCTTGCCTTGGCAGCGAAGGCGGGGCCAGACATGCCCGGCAAGCCGACATCGACGACGATGATATCGATCTTTGTATGCACCAGGATCTCGACACCCTGTTCCCCGCTTTCGACATCGATCACCTCATAACCCAGGTCGTGAAGTATTTCCGTCGTGTCCATACGGATGAATGCATCGTCCTCCACCAGCAACAGTTTGAGTTTGGCATGCATGATCTCCGGCGGCGTGGTACCTGGGATGTCGGCCGGTCCGGCCGGGGCATGGAAGCGTTGGGCGTTGTGGGCAAGCACCAGGCGGATCTTCCGCGCAAGCGCCTCTCGCGTATAGGGCTTGGAGAGAAGTTCGAGGCCGGGATCGAGGCGGCCGTCATGGACGATCGAGTTTTCCGTATAGCCGGAGGTATAGAGAACTGCGATGTTCGGCAGGCGTTGGCGCGCCATGCGCGCGAGCTCGGGGCTCTTCAACGGACCTGGCATGACGACGTCCGTAAATAGCATATCGATATGCACACCGCTTTCGATGACGGTGAGTGCGCTCTGCGCATCGCGGGCCTTCAACACGTAATAGCCGAGATCGGTCAGCATCTCGACGACGGTGGCCCGCACGCCCTCGTCGTCCTCCGCGACGAGGATGGTTTCCGTGCCGCCGACCGATGGTGGTGCTTCGTTGCTGGCCACGCGGTCCTCGGTCTGGAACGAGCGAGGCAGATAGAGCTTGATCGTCGTTCCTTCTCCAACCTCGCTGTAGATCTTCACATGCCCGCCGGATTGCTTGACGAAGCCGTAGACCATCGAAAGCCCGAGGCCAGTGCCCCTGCCTTCGGGCTTGGTGGTGAAGAAGGGCTCGAAGGCCTGCACCATGACCTCCGGAGGCATCCCGCACCCGCTATCGGTAACGGCGAGCACGACATACTGACCAGCAGTCACTTCCGGATGGATCCGGCAATAGGAATCGTCGAGAAATGCATTACCCACCTCGATTGTCAGCTTACCGGATCCTTCCATCGCGTCCCGCGAATTGATGGTGAGGTTGAGAACCGCATTTTCAATCTGGACCGGATCGGCAAAGGTGTTCCAGAGGCCACCGGAAACCATGGTCTCGATTTCGACCTCCTCGCCCAGCGCGCGGCGAAGCATATCATCCATGCCGGTCACGAGACGGCCCATATTGATGACCTTCGGCTCCAGCGCCTGACGGCGGCCGAAGGCGAGCAAATGGTTTGCCAGCCGTGAGCCCCGCTCCACGGCGGCAAGCGCGTTTGAAATCCGCTCCTTGGCGCGACCATCGTTCGGGACGTCCTTTCCCAGGAGTTGGAGATTGCCCGAGATGACCTGCAGCAGATTGTTGAAATCATGGGCGACACCGCCCGTGAGCTTGCCAATCGACTCCATTTTCTGTGATTGCTGGAGGGCAGCCTCGGCCTGTTGGCGCTCGGCGATCTCATTGGCAACGCGCAGTTCCAGCGTTTCGTTGAGTCTACGCAGTTGGCTTTCGATGCTGCTGCGCCGGGCGATCTCCATGTCGGCAGCGTGCAGCAGCCGGGCATTGTCGATTGCGACAGCCGCCTGACCGGCAAGGCTGACAAGACTCGCCTCCGCCGCGCCGGTGAAGCGGCCGGGCTGCGCGTGGCCGAAAAAGAGGCCGCCGATGACTGCCCCGCTGCGGGATTTTACCGGCACTGCGAGATAACTTCGTACCGGCAGATGGCCGTTTGGCATGCCGGCATAAGGAGCGTTGTGCCCGTAGCGGGGGTCAAGCAGGATATCGTCGGAACGCACGACACCTTCGCCGCTGAAGGTCGGCGCGAAGACCTTTGTATTGCGCGGCATCGGAAACTTTTCGAAGTTCTTCCGCTCGACGCCCGAAAGCGCGTAGAGCATGTAGCTTCCGCCTTCTCCGTCATCGACATTATAAAAGAACGCGCCAAATTCCGCTCCCGTCAGTGCCACGCCGGCATCAACGGCAATCTGTGTCAAACGGTCGATATTGAGTTCGGCCGTGATTGCAGCACCGGCTGCATTGACGATCGAAAGTGCGTCGGATTTCGACCGCAGCTCTTCAAGCGCGTGACGCTCGCGCCGCTTGGCGATGACTTGCGCCGAAACTTCCATGGTCGCACAAAGCAGACCGCCAATTGCGCCTGTTTCGTCGCGAAGCGGCGTATAGGAAAAGGTGAACCAGGTGTCCTCCGTGCGTCCGTCCCGCCGCATCGGAATCAGCAATTCCTCGAAGATATGAGATTCGCCTTTGAGCGTGGCATGGACGATCGGTTCGAATTGCGGCCAGATATCGCTCCAGACTTCAGTGAAGGGTTTGCCCAGCGCGCTTGGATGACGATCCGGGAAAATCGGCACGTAGGCGTCGTTGTAGATGAAGGCAAGGTCGGGCCCCCAGGCGACGAATTTCGGCTGGCGCGAATTCAATACAACTTCGACAATATACCTGAGGCAAACAGGCCAGCCCTTCACAGGCCCAAGGCCTGAAACGCTGAAGTCGGCATTGCGCAGTATGTCGCCGATATTTCCGCCACCCTTCGGCCAAACGCCGTCTTCGCGCCGGGTCATTCAAACCGCCTTCATGATCGGACCGCAACGAGGCGAATTCGCTCGGGAATTCAGGCCATCTGCCAACGGCAAGATAGAGGCCTTGGGGCGTTCGGAAAGAGGATTTTGGAAATAACCTTAACGTTGAAGAAGCAAGGCTACCGATCTGGACTTTCGCCTGTGCTATTTGCGAGAAAGCCGGTGGAAACCGGACAATGCCTTGCCGAAATTAAACAGGCGGCCGGACTGCGAGCGGGTTTCGCGGAAGACAAGGCCAACCATGTTGTCGATTGCGACGACGAGACCGAGCGCAAGGACGAGGTAGAGAAACGCGGCGAGTGATAAAATCAGCATATCCGCCCTCACAAAGGCGCGATCAAAATGTAGCAACCCGCCACGATAAGCGAAACGAGAATGGTGTCGAAGTAACCCCTATTCATGGCAAGACTCCCATTTCGCCACTAACAGCCGACGAAAAAATTGGTTCCGCCATTGCTGGCCGTTTTGCAGCCTTTTTTGAAGCGGACACCGCTTTAGGGTCATTCGGCCGATCTATCCTCACGTCAGAACGTTCCACGCTTTACAAACACCCTAAAGCGCAAGTAATTCAACCATATGACAACAGCTGCGGGCGCAGCTGGCGCAGCGTCCGCATCTTGAAACTTAAATATCGAATGCGTTCAGGCAGACTTGCGGCTGACGGCACGCTTCGGAGCCGGCTTTGCAGCGCCGTTGCTTTTCGTCCCGGGGGGTGCGGTGCGTTTGCCCCTGGTCTTGACTTCCTTGCCGTCCTTCGACGCAGCAGAACCTTCGAGCTTTTCACGCTCTTTCTTTGCCTGCTCCCAATGTATGGAATCTCGTCCGGTAGGATGTCCCTCTTCTTCCCAGAGGGCGTATGCACGTTTTTTAATCCACTCTTCCCGAGTTTCTGTCATCGCTGATCTCCAGTCACATCATCCCGCAGTCAAACGCTAGACTGGGGAGATGGTTCCAGAGGAATCGGGGATATTCAAGAAGAATTTTGACACGATGCAAAATATTATTTGCACTGCAGCATAAAATGCCGGTCAACCGACCTGAAATGCTACGGCCTTTGCCAGATCCTGCACGAAATGCTCGCGGTTCGCGCGGGCATCTTCCTCGTCGCGAATGCGCAGAAGGTAAGAAGGATGAATGGTCACCAGAACCGGAGGATGGTTTGCCGGCTGAAGAACATGGCCCCGCTCGGCGGTGACCTTCACTTTAGGGCCGAGCAGCGAATAAAGTGCTGTGGCACCCAGCGCAACGACGAGTTTCGGCTGGAGAATATCGAGCTCGGCGCCGAGCCACCACGCGCAGCGCTGGATTTCTCCGGCATTTGGCTTGGAATGCATACGGCGCTTGCCGCGCAGCTCGAATTTGAAGTGCTTGACGGCATTGGTGACGTAGCAGCGGGAGCGGTCGAGGCCCGCCTCTTTCAGACACTGATCGAGCAGGCGTCCAGCGGGGCCGACAAAGGGCTTGCCCGCCAGGTCTTCCCTGTCTCCGGGCTGCTCGCCAACCAGCACGATCTCGCCCGTTGGCGGGCCTTCGCCGAAGACGAGCTGGGTGGCGTTCTTGTAAAGGTCACAACGCGTGCAGTGTTCGGCCTGCCGTTTCAATTGATCGAGGCCTTTGGCCTCTGCATTCTCAAGTGTGAAGGCCGGACCGAATTTGGGTACGATGGTCATGGAGGCCCCCTTCTTTCGTCTTCATCTGCAACCGATCCACGCGGTGTTTGTTCCAGCCTGGGAACAAGTGGCGCCCTTCATGACTTTGAAGAGGAGTTTTAAGCACTCATGTCAGTCAGGGGCAATTTATGCATCAGGTTTCGAAAGCAGGCTCTGCCGCGCAAGGCCAAAAAAGCTGGGGTCCTAAGATCGGGGCGAACTGCGTCGATTTTCGCATCTGGGCGCCGGGGCAAAAGGAGATGACACTCCGTTCCTGCGGCAAAGACAGGCTCATGAACCGGTCCGCCGGCGGCTGGTTTGAGCTGACGGTTGCAGAGGCGAAGGTGGGCGACGCATATGCCTTCGTTCTTGAAGATGGCAGCGCCGTGCCCGACCCTGCTTCTCGGGCGCAGGCCGGCGATGTGCACGGTCCGTCGCTGATCGTGGAGCCTTCCTATCAGTGGGTGAATGACGCCTGGAAGGGAAGGCCCTGGGAAGAGGCGGTGATCAGCGAAATCCATATAGGCGCCTTCACAGGGGAGGGCACCTTCAAGGCGGCCGCCGAAAAACTCGGCCATCTCGCCGAGATGGGCTATACGGCAATCGAAGTCATGCCGGTTGCGCAATTTTCAGGCACGCGCGGATGGGGCTATGACGGCGTCCTGCACTATGCGCCGCATTCAGCATACGGAACGCCGGACGACTTCAAGGCATTCATCGACGCAGCACATGGCCACGGCCTCATGGTGCTGCTCGATGTTGTCTATAACCATTTCGGCCCGGATGGAAACTACCTGCACGGGTATGCGCCCGAGTTCTTCCGCTTCGATCGCAATACGCCGTGGGGTGCGGCGATCGATTTCGGACAGGAGCCGGTACGCCGCTACTTCGTCGAAAATGCGCTCTATTGGATCGGTGAATTCCGGCTCGATGGCCTGCGGCTCGATGCGGTGGAGCAGATTTGCGATACGTCGAAGCAGCACATCCTCGAGGAGCTGTCGGCGGAAGTCGGCAACGCCTTTGCCGATCGCGCGGTGCATCTGATCGTCGAGGATCAGCGCAATCTCGTGAGCCTGCTCGAGCGGGACGGCGGCGGAAGGGTCAAGACCTTTACAGCGGAATGGAACGATGACTTCCATCACGTCGCTCACATCATCGCGACCGGCGAAACCGACGGCCACTATCGGCCCTTTGCATCCGATCTCTGGGAAAAGACGAAGCTCGCGATGCAGCACGGCTTTGTGTTTCCAGACCGTGGCAATCCGCCTGAAGTGCCGAAGGATGAGCGGGTTTATCTCCCGCCGCAGGCCTTCATCAACTTTCTCCAGAATCACGACCAAGTTGGTAACCGTGCCTTCGGCGAGCGCTTGGTCAGCCTTGCAGGGCCCGACATGGTCGAGATGCTGGCCGCGATCTTGATTCTCTCGCCGCAGGTCCCCTTCCTCTTCATGGGGGACGAATATGGCGAGACGCAGCCGTTCCACTTCTTCAGCGACTACGCCGGCGAGCTTGGCGAGATTGTCCGCAAAGGGCGGGCGGCGGAAGCGGAAGGTTTCGGCGGTCTGAAGGAAGGCAAGACGCCGGACGATTTGCCGGATCCGAACGCAGTCTCGACCTTCGCGCATTCAAAGCTTCAATGGCAGCGGTTCGACAGTGACGAAGGCACACGCTGGAAGACCTATGTACGCGAGCTCGTCGGCCTGCGGCACAGCTATGTCGTGCCGTTGTTGAAGAAGCCGGAACGCGTCGCAAGCACGGCATTGGAAAGCGTCGATGGCGCGCTGGCAATCGACTGGACCTTCGGTACCAGCACGCTGGAGCTTCGGGCGAACCTCACCGGCACCCCGCTCGCCGTGCCGGCTTTCGACGGTGCGGCAATCTTTGATCGCCTGGGCCGCAACGCTGTTCAGCCGGGGGATGGCAAGCTTGCAGCCCGTTCTGTGGTGTTTGCGATCGATCCTCGGCTGGTAAATTAGCAGCGCGGAAATTTTCACGTTTTGAGGGAGCGGTGGCGAATTGAACGCCGCCGCTTTCCAGCTATATCTTCCTCCAATGTTTTATCTCATATCGACCTATTGGCCGCATATCCTTTTCGTCATATCCCTTGGCATGGGGACCGCCGCGGCAATCCATGCGGCCATGACGAAGGAAGAGGTACGCGCCGCAATTGGCTGGGTCGGCGTCATCATCCTGTCTCCGATTATCGGCGCGGTACTTTACGCGATCGCCGGGATCAACCGCATCCGCCGCAAATCCCTGAGCCTGCGCCGCGATGCCTTGCTGCCGGCAGCCGACCTTGATGAGCTTGAAAGTTTCGATGCGGAGCCGGAGATGATCATCAGCAATTATGGGCGGCGCTTTGCAGCTTTGCAAACGCTCGGCGATCGCGTCGCTCGCTATCCGCTGACGACCGGTAATTCGATCGACATGCTGGAAACGGGCGATGATGCCTACGCAGCCATGAAGGCCGCGATCGACGGGGCTGAGCGGAGCGTTCTGCTTGAGACTTATATTTTCGATCGCGACAAGATCGGCCTGCGCATCGCCGATGCGCTGATTGCGGCGGCAAAACGCGGCGTTGAGGTGCGCGTGCTGATCGATGCCGTCGGGGCTCGATACTCGGTGCCCAGTATCCTCGGATATCTCGCCGATGGCGGGGTGACGGTTTCAGTCTTCAACGGCAATGTCATCATGGGCCTGCGGTTGCCATATGCAAATCTCCGCACGCACCGGAAAATCATCATCGTCGACGGGCGTGTGGCACTGACGGGCGGCATGAATATACGCCAGGGCTTCAGCCAGGCGATGACGGGCGATGATTTTGCGCGCGATACCCATTTCTCCGTAACGGGTTCAGTCGTTGCCGATCTCTTTGATGTCGCGGCCGAGGACTGGCGCTTCACGACAGGCGAGGTTCTGAACGCAGAGGCGTGGCGGATCGAAGCGCCTGAACGCCAGCCCGGCGATCCGGTCCTCATGCGTGTCGTCGCCTCCGGACCGGACCGCAGCGTCGAGACCAATCACAAGATGCTGATGGGTGCCTTTTCCGTTGCGCGGCAATCGATCCGCATCATGTCGCCCTATTTTCTGCCGGATCGTGAGCTGATTAGCGCGCTGACGACAGCCGCACGGCGTGGCGTCGAGGTCGATATCATCGTCCCGGCCGTCAACAACCTTGTCCTCGTCGACCGGGCGATGACGGCACAGTTCGACCAAATCCTCAAGAATTACTGCCGCATCTGGCGTTCGACTGGCAGCTTCAGCCACTCGAAGCTGCTGACGGTCGATGGCGTCTGGACCTATGTCGGTTCGTCCAATCTTGATCCGCGTTCGCTCAGGTTGAATTTCGAGGTGGATCTCGAAGTTCTGAACGAGGGGTTTGCGGCGGAGATCGACGAGCATATCGACGAGATGCTGAAATCTGCAGCCCCGGTGACATTGGAGAGCCTGTGGTCGCGGCCTTTCCCGGTGCGGCTTGTTGAAAAAATCCTGTGGCTGGGTTCGCCTTATCTTTGATTTTCTCGGATAGAAGCATGGCAAGTTTTACCCGTGGGCCTATACTCCGAACCGGAGCCGTTTTCGATCAACGGAGCGCGTGTTGATTTCGATGCATGCCAGGAAAGACAGCCTTCCCGCCAGCATTCTCGCCTCGATCCGCAACCGGAAAAAACGGCTGGAGGCCGTGCTGGCTGCGGCAAAGCCGCGGGCCGAAGGCACGCTGATTGCTTCATACAACGTCCATAAATGCGTCGGCGGCGACAGGCGCTGCGATCCCGAGCGGACGAGCCGGGTTATCCACGAAATCGGCGCTGACGTGATCGCCCTGCAGGAGGCTGATACGCGCTTCGGAGAGCGAACCGGGATTCTTGACCTGACGCGCCTGGAGCGCGAGACGGGGCTTATTCCGGTTCCGGTTTCGGGCATGTCGAAGGCACACGGCTGGCACGGCAATGTCGTGCTCTTCAAGAAAGGGCTGGTGCGCGACGTGCACCAGATTAAATTGCCGGGCCTTGAACCGCGCGGGGCGCTTGTTGCAGAACTCGAACTGGAAAATGGCGGAGAGCTCCGCATCATCGCTGCCCATTTCGGGCTTCTGCGCCACTCGCGGGCGCGCCAGGCGCAGATGCTGGTCGAGCTGATGGCCGATCGAAGCGAAGCGACGACCATTCTGCTTGGTGACCTCAACGAATGGCGACTCGGCGACCGTTCCTCACTCAACACGCTTCAATCCGCTTTTGAGGCCCAGCCCCCGGCCGTCGCAAGCTTTCCGGCGCGCCTGCCGATCTTGGCGCTCGATCGCATCATGTCGAACCGCAAGGGTGTGCTGACGAATGTCGAGGCGCATGATACACCGCTTGCCCGCGTCGCCTCCGACCACCTGCCGATCAAGGCGGTTCTCAACCTCAAGCGAGTGGAAGAACTGACGGCGACCGCGTGATTTCCGCATTATAGTCAAATGGTTGGAGAGAATTTCAATTTGTGCGCGGAAAGGACGGTGCTCAAATGTTGGGCTTCTGTTTGCTGTTCTACAGGTGGCCTCGGTTCAAATCGCGTGAGCCTATCCATGAATGTTATAGTCGGCTCCTGCATTGACGCAGCTGTATCGGCAGGTTCTTGGGAGCCCGTAGCGGCACCGCCGGTGCAATGGCACTGAACAGGACGCAAGGGGTATAAACCGGCCAGCGCGCCGGTTTATAAGACAGCTTTCGCAGGGGAGGTCTAGTTTATGGTTGCAAGGGGGATAGCGAACATTGGGCGGAAGCCGCAGCGCAATGGATAGCGTGGGCGCGTGCACCAAATCACGATGCCTTTTGGGCTTATCGAGACGCGCTCGTTGACTATCTTGGCACAGGGGGCGGCGAAGCGCTTGACGTCGGATGTGGGGAGGGACGCGTCTCCCGGATCCTAAAAACTTGCGGCTACCAGGTGACAGCAATCGATCCTGTTGCGGAACTGCTAAAGGCCGCAGAGCAATATCTGCTCATCGTGAACCTCGCGGGATACCCCGGCGTTCATGGTTGCGCTCCTTGGACCAATTGATAGAATCGTAACATGATCCACCGCGCTTTCCGCTACAAGCTCGCTCCGACCGCCGAACAGGAAGTCCTGTTGCGGCAGTTCGCGGGTGTTGTGCGGCTGGTCTATAATCTGGCGCTGGAGCAGCGCAGGGACTGGTGGCGGCATTACCGGCGGCAGACCGGGAACCGCTTGAACTCCATCGCCCAGGCGCGGGAATTGACCGCACTGCGGGCCGCGTTCGACTGGATTGCCGCCGTGCATGTGACGCCCCAGCAGCAGGCCCTGCGCGATCTGGATAAGGCGTATGCCAACGTCTTCGCCGGGCGCGCAGGATATCCCTCGCGCCCCGCAAGAAGGGCGTGAACGGCGCCTTCCGCTTTCAGGGGCGGGAGATCGAGGTCAAGCGCCTGAACGGCAAGTGGTCCGCCGCGCGCCTTCCCAAGATCGGCTGGGTGAAGTTCCGCGACACGCGGCGCCTGCGTGGCAAGACCATGAATGTGACGGTGAGCCTGGCGGCGAACGGCTGGCACATCGCCTTCGCCTGCGAAATCGACCATGCCGTCCCGCAAAACGATTTGCCCGCCGTGGGGATCGACCGGGGCGTGGCGAACACGCTGACGCTTTCGACCGGGGAGCATTGGTGGATGCCTGCCGGCCTTGCGGAGATCGAGCCCAGGAAGCGCCGGGCCCAGCGCGTTCTGGCGCGGCGCAAGCGCGGGTCGCGCCGCCACGCCAAGGCCCGCCGCCGCGTTGCAGCCTTGCAGGCCGGTGCTGCCCGCATCCGGCAGGATTGGCGGCACAAGGCCAGTCTTGATATCGCCCGTCGCTTCGCAACGGTCGTGCTGGAAGACCTCGCCACGCGCAACATGACGCGCAGCGCCAGGGGAACCGTGGACGCGCCCGCAACCCACGTCTGCCAGAAGGCCGGCCTGAACCGGGCGATCCTCGAACAAGGCTGGCACGGCTTTGAAACCGTGTTGGCCGACAAGCTCGAAGAACGGGGCGGATACCTGTGCAAGGTCGATCCCCGCCACACCTCGCAGACCTGTTCGGCCTGCGCCGCCGTGGACAGGGAAAGCCGCGAAAGCCAAGCGTCTTTCCGCTGTTGCCAATGCGGCTTGCGCGCCCATGCCGACCACAATGCTGCAATCAACATCCTGCGTCGGAACACGGCGTCTATGATCGTGGAGGAAGGGCAGCGGCTCTCCGTTGAAGCGATAACGATCGGCGGAGCTTCGCGCCCCCTCGGGAAGATGTTAAGATTATGCCATCGCACCGGCCAAGCGAACTGCCGTTCGAGAACGAGAGCTTCGATCTTGTCGTGGCCTACAATGTTCTGATGGACGTCGTCGATGTTCCTGGGGCGCTTAAGGAAATCAGGCGCGTGTTGCGAAAGGAGGGGACGCTTTTCATTTCGATCGTTCACCCGCTGGCGGATTTGGAGCTCCTCGCCGAGACCGCGCCTAATGCGCCTTCGGAGCCCCGCGCGACGTACTTTGATCGGCGCCGTTTCGAGACAAAAATCGAGAGCAGGGGGCTGACGATGCATTTCGCTGGTTGGGCGCAGCCGCTCGAGGCTTATGTCGGTGGTCTGGAATCAGCAGGCTTTGCGATTACCTCTCTTCGAGAGCCTACTGCGGACCTGACAGAAGGGCGGGACCACATGAGCCGCTGGAGCAGATTTCCCTTGTTTCTTTGGTTGAAAGCGCGGGCGCTGGCTGCCTGATGCCCGGTTTTCTTAAACGGAGCCGCCTCCGGGTAACGGAGGTGTTACCGGTGCGTCCATGGCCAACAGGCAGACTCTGCCGTAATTTGGGCACCGTGAAGATGCTGCGATGCTCGCTGGAGCCCTTCCGGATCCAGCAAACCGGGAGGCCGGCCATGGTTACTTTCACGCTCAACGGACAGACGAAGACTTTCGACGGTGATCCGGATACGCCGCTGCTCTGGTTCATCCGCGATTTCGAGAAACTCACGGGAACGAAATACGGCTGCGGCGTGGCGCAATGCGGGGCCTGTACCGTTCACATGGACGGCTTTACGCGCCGTTCCTGCATTACGCCGATCTCGGCTGCCGAGGGCTCGGAAATCTTCACCATCGAAGGTGTGGAGGGCAAGGAGGCCGAGGTCGTAAGGGCGGCCTGGGTTGCCATCGATGTCCCGCAATGCGGATACTGTCAATCCGGCCAGATCATGTCGGCTGTCTCACTTCTGCAGAACATTCCGAAGCCGACCGACGAGGATATCGACGGTGCGATGGCCGGCAATATCTGTCGATGCGCCACCTATCACCGGATCCGTCAGGCAATCCACAATGCCGCCGCAGCGATGGAGGGTTGAGCCATGACTCTCCAGCATATTTCCACGACCCGCCGGGCGTTTCTTGCCGGCAGCGGCCTCGTTATCGGATTTGCGCTAACGCCGAGAATGCCTGCCCTTGCGGCCGTAACGGGCGTTCAGGCCGGCGGCGATGACGCGCTTGCGATGCTCAACACCTTCGTGAAGATCGGCAACGACGACACGGTGACGGTCCTCTCCAAGCATATCGAATTCGGCCAGGGGCCGTTTACCGGCCTTGCGACGTTGGTCGCTGAAGAACTCGATGCTGATTGGGGGCAGATGCGCGCGGTGCATTCACCCGCCGATGACAAGGTATACGCAAATCTCGCTTTCGGAGTGCAGGGTACCGGCGGCTCGTCGTCGATCGCCAATTCCTACGAGCAGTTCCGCAAGGCAGGCGCCACGGCGCGCGCCATGCTGGTTGCGGCGGCGGCGGATGAATGGAAGGTTCCGGCAGGTGAAATCACCGTCGAAAAGGGCCGCATCCGCCATTCGGCCACGGGCAAGGAGAGCGGCTTTGGGGCGTTCGCCGCGAAGGCTGCCGCGATAGCGCCACCGGCGGAGGTGAGCCTCAAGGATCCGGAGAAATTCGTGCTGATCGGCCAGGAACTGCCGAAGCTCGACACTGTTTCCAAGACCAACGGCGCGGCGATCTTTACGCTGGACGTCATTCCTGACAACCTTCTGGTCGCCGTCGTTGCCCATCCCGACCACTTCGGCGCGACCGTCAAGTCCTTTGACGACAGCCAGGCGCGCAAGGTGACGGGCGTCATCGATGTGAAACAGATGACTCAGGGCGTGGCCGTTTATGCCGAACACACCTATGCGGCCCTCAAAGGGCGCTCGCTGCTGAAGGTCGACTGGGACCTTTCCGACGCCGAGACGCGTTCAAGCGAGGAGCTTGCCGCCGATTACGCCAATACGGCCAAAGAGACTGGCTTGAGTGCCGCCAGCAAGGGCGACGTCGACAGGGCCTTTGCCGGCGAAGGCCTTGAGACGCTGGAAGCGGAGGTCGTCTTCCCGTTCCTTGCCCACGCGCCGATGGAGCCGCTTGACGCGGTGTTCATAAAGGCACCGGACGGCAGCCTCGACGTCTATACCGGGGCGCAATTTCCCGGCATGGACAAGACGGTGGCTGCAAAGGCCGTCGGTCTCGATCCCTCCAAGGTCAGGATCAGTACCCAGATCACGGGGGGCAGTTTCGGGCGCCGTGCCCAGTTCGGCTCGCCCTATATGCAGGAGGCGGCCGCCGTCTTTGCGGCAACCGACCAATCTCGCCCAGTCAAGCATATGTGGACGCGCGAGGACGATATCCACGGCGGTTATTACCGGCCGATGTATCTCCACAGGATGCGCGGTGCGATCGACAAGAACGGCCAGATTGTGGCCTGGGATCAGACGATCGTCGGCCAGTCGATCATGGGCAAGGCCGACCTCGACGAGACTTCCGTCGAGGGTGCGTCCAATCTCCCCTACAACGTGGCAAACCTGCGGGTGATGTCGCACAACATGAAGCTCGCCGTGCCGCCGCTCTGGTGGCGATCGGTCGGCCATACCCATACAGGCTTTGCGGTCGAGACGTTCCTCGATGAGCTTCTCCAGAAGGTCGGCAAGGATCCGGTCGAAGGACGCCTCGCGCTGTTGACGGAAGATCCGCGCTATGCGGGGGTCTTGAGGAGGGCGGCCGAGATCGCCAAATGGGGCGCGAAGCCTGCAGAAGGGCGGCAGCGTGGCGTTGCCGTCGTCAAGAGCTTCGGAACCTATGTCGGCCAGGTCGTCGAGATCTCGGTCGGCAGCGACGGCGCTCCGCGTGTGCACAAGGTCTGGTGTGCGGTCGATTGCGGTGTTGCAATCAATCCCAATGTCGTCAAGGCACAGATGGAGGGCGGCATCGGCTATGGTCTCGGGGCCGTCCTCTTTGACGCTGTGACACTTGGAAAGGGCGGGGCCATCGTGCAGTCGAACTTCCACGACTATCGCTCGATCAGAATCAACGAGATGCCGGATGTGGAGGTTGCGGTGATCACGTCCGCTGCAGCTCCGACGGGCGTCGGAGAGCCGGGGGTTCCGCCTGTCGGTCCGGCCGTGGCCAATGCCTGGCGGCGCCTGACCGGCAACCCGGTGCGGAGCCTGCCGATCGTCAGTGCTGCGACGAGCTGAGGGAGATCACGGTGAAAAGCAGATTGGCTCTTGCCTGCATTGCAGGCGGCATTTCGCTCCTGGCAGCCCTGCCGGCATCCTTCATGGCACTCGCGCAAGCGGCCTCGAGCGCGGACAGGACATCCTTGAAGCCGGCTGCGTCCTTCTTATCGATTGCCGATGCGAAGGCGCGATCGATGGCTTTGTTCGAGGAAGCGGGCAAGGTCATCGAGCATCCGCGCTGTGTCAACTGCCACCCGGCGACGGACCGGCCGCTGCAGAGGATGAGCATGCAGCCGCATGGGCCGCCGGTCACGCGCGGCGAGGGCGGTATGGGTGTTCCCGGCATGATGTGCAACACATGTCACGGCGCCGAAAACGCAACCGTCGTCGGGCAGTCGCCGACGTTGCGGAGCATACCCGGCAATGCGGCCTGGCATCTGGCGCCGATCGAAATGGCCTGGGTCGGCAAATCTCTCGGCGAAATCTGTCAGCAGTTGAAGGACCCGGAGCGCAACGGCGGCAAGGACCTGAATGAGATCGCCGAGCACATGGCCCATGACGGCCTCGTCGGATGGGGCTGGAACCCAGGCGAGGGCCGCGAGCCCGTGCCGGGCACGCAGGCCGAGTTCGGCGAGCTTATCAAAGCCTGGGTGGAAACCGGCGCGGCTTGCCCCGTTGAATAAAGAGGCCCACCGTGGCATCAAATCATCATTTTTCAGCGCGATGTGGCGCTGTTTGCGGCGATTTTGCTCTGGACTATAACCGCCGGATTCGTCAGTTTTTCGGCCAGCAGGTGCCGAAGGACCAGACATTGCCTTCCGGATCGCAGCAGATGAATTCGCGGCTGCCATAGTGGCGATCGGTTGATTCCTCCAGAATCTCGGCGCCGGCTATTTTTGCCCGTGCATAGGCCGCATCGGCATCATCGAACAACCAGTGGCCATGCCTCTATCTCCCGAACTGCTGGGGCGGCGATCATGTCGGAGGCACGTCAACATGGGCCGCACATTCAACGCACAGGCAGGCGCGGTTCCTCGCGGAATGATTGACGCTTCTTTGTGGCACGCGTATCCTTTAGGTCGGCTCTCCATCGGGCACCTTGTGAAAGCCGGCAACCGGACGGTATGCAAAGCATGTCGGTTGGCGTTTTTGCGTGCGCATTCGTGCAGTGAAAGGTGCTCAATTGAACCTCGTCGATCTCGTCCTGACCGATCGCAAAGTGGTCGGGAAGCCATCCGTCACAGAAGTTCATCCGTTGGACATGCGTCTGCCCCAGCAGGAGCCGGGAAATATGACGCCGCTGCAAACATTTGGCCGGGAGGTGGCATCATGAACATATCGAGGCGCGCGCTTTGCGGAACAGCCGTTCTGGCTGCGACAAGTCTCCTGAGCTTCCATGCATTGGCCAAACCGTCCGCGCCGAAGATCCGGGTCGGCATCTTGAAGTTCGGGACAGTGAATTGGGAACTCGACACCATTAAGCACCACAAGTTTGACGCGGCCAACGGGATCGACGTGGAGATCGTCTACTTCGCGGGGGAAGACGCCAGCAATGTCGCCATGTTGGCGGGCGATCTCGACATCATCGTTTCCGATTGGCTGTGGGTGTCGCGCCAGCGTTCGCAGGGTGCGGATCTGACGCTCGCACCTTACTCGACCGCGGTTGGCGCCATCATGGTCAAGGAGGATGCGCCCATTCGTGCCATTCCCGATCTCGCCGGAAAGAAAATCGGCGTGACCGGTGGGTCGCTCGACAAGAGCTGGCTCCTGATCCAGGGCCTGGCCCGGCGTGATCACAAGATGGACCTGACCAGAGAAAGCGAGATCGTTTTCGGCGCACCGCCCCTGCTGTCGGAAAAGGCCGTTTCCGGCGAACTCGATGCTGTGCTGAATTTCTGGCATTTCTGTGCCCGGCTGGAGGCAAATGGTTTCCGCCGTCTCGTGGGTGCCGACGATGCCGCCAAGGCGCTCGGGGCATCGGGGCCGGTTTCGGCGCTCGGCTATGTTTTCCATGACAAATGGGCAAACGAAAACCCGGACGTCGCCATGAGCTTCCTGCGGGCAAGTGGCGGGGCCAAGAAGCTCCTGGCACAGTCCGACGCAGAATGGCAGCGGCTGGCGCCGATCGTGCGAGCCGAAGGCAGGGAACTCGAGGTGCTTCGCGATCGCTTCCGCGAAGGCATTCCGAACAGGCCGCTCGCAGAGGAGGAGAAAGATGCCGCCAAGCTATACGGAATCCTGGCCGAACTGGGTGGGGAGAAGCTTGTCGGTGAGGCGCGCCAGATGGCTCCGGGAACGTTCTGGGCCTTAAAGACATGACAGCAGGACGCGGACGGGAAAAAGCGGCTGTTGAGGGCCGACGAGCGACTGCCATTTCTCGTGGTCTTCTGCCGGCGGCAACGGCTTTGGCATCCCTTCTCGGACTATGCCTGCTCTGGAACCTCGCGGCGGGAATCTGGCCGAGCCGGGCGTTTCCGCCGCCGATCGACGTCTGGCGTGTGCTGGTCAAGGAGGCGGCAAGCGGCGATCTCGCCTATCATCTCGCCATGACGCTGTCGCGGGTCGCCGCCGCCTATGTTGTTGCGATGCTGGTCGGATCGGTCATCGGCGTCTTGCTCGGCGTGCACCGGCGAGCGGATTCTTTCTTCAATCCGTGGCTTGTTCTTTTTCTCAATCTGCCGGCACTGGTCGTCATCGTTCTCGCCTACATCTGGTTCGGCCTGACGGAAGCGGCGGCGATCAGCGCAGTGGCGATCAACAAGATACCCAATGTTGTCGTCACCATGCGCGAGGGCGCGCGGGCGCTCGATCCGCGTTACGCCGAAATGGCAAAAGTCTATCGCCTCAGCCCGCTCGACAGGATCCGCCATATTCTGATGCCGCAGCTGCAGCCTTATTTTGCAGCCGCATCGCGATCCGGTATTGCGCTGATCTGGAAGATCGTGCTCGTTGTCGAGTTGCTAGGCCGTTCAAATGGGGTGGGCTTCCAGATCTATCTTCACTTCCAGATATTCGATGTCGCCGCCATCCTTGCCTATTCGCTGGCTTTCGTTGCCATTATGCTATTGATCGAACTCCTCCTGGTGCAGCCATTTGAACGACATGCAACACGTTGGCGCCGCCGCCCCGCTTAAGGTCGACATTGCAGAGAAGACGTTCCGGTCGGCTGAGGGCGTGACTATTGATGCCCTGCGCGGACTTTCATTCGAGGTGCGGCAGGGGGAATTTGCCTGTTTGTTCGGGCCGTCCGGCTGCGGCAAAACCACGACCTTGCGCATTCTGCTGGGGCTCGATCAGGCGTTTTACGGCAGCTACCAGTTGCCCAAGGGCGGCTCCAATCGCATCGCTGCGGTATTCCAGGAGCCCGTGCTTTTGCCTTGGCGAACGGTGGAGCAGAATGTCCGCCTTGCGTTGTCTCCAGGCACGCGGGACATCGACTTGGACGGGCTGTTCGACATTCTGGGCTTGTCCTCAATGCGGTCGCTCTATCCTTCAGAACTTTCGCTCGGCCTTGCGCGTCGCGCTGCCCTCGCGCGTGCCTTTGCCACAGAACCTGCGATCCTTTTGTTGGACGAGCCTTTCGCCTCGCTCGACGAACGGACGGCTGACAAATTGCGGCGTCTTCTGATGACGGTGTGGTCGGCGAGGCCCACCACTGCCCTGATGGTGACGCATAATCTGCGGGAAGCGCTTCTGTTGGCAGATCGTGTTATCGTGCTGTCACCGCGGCCGGCCCATGTGCGAGGCATCTTCGATGTTGAGATCTCGCGTCAAGCCCGCCACGTCCGGGCGGTGGATGATCTGGTGTCGGATTTCCGGACGAAGTTTCCGGACGCCGGCTGACTTTGCAGCCCCGCCAGTTTAGCTCTTATCAGGCCGATTGCAGTCACGGTGGGGCGGCCCCGTATGCACTGTCAGAACCAGTGGACATCTGCCGCCGCCTGAGCGCGCCTTGGTTCCGTGGTTGCAGACTTCGCCTGCGCATTCTGCGAGAATACCGCGCCCGCTTGCAGGCATAGCCGTGGTTCACGATCGCGTCTACGAGTGCCGTGGATGAATTCCGCGGCTCGTAGGACGGTGCGGCATCGCAATAAATACCTGGTGATGGTTGCACCGTCTGCAATAGAGAATATTGCAGAGCAACATTTCCTCTATCGCTCTGTACTGCCCAATTTATTTATTATTGCCTACGTCATTTGAAAGGCTTATCGTATTTGTTGGTTTCCGGCTTCAAGGCTTTGCCGAATGGGAGCGGCAGAGTCTCGTAGGTACGAGGACGGGCAACAATAGTGCCTACTGCCCGCCTGGCGAACTGTGACACGCTGACGGAAGCGAACGTCCCATCATAGACAACAAGTTGAGCGCTTGGGTCGGCCTTGTGGTCTCCTGAGGTCGGGTAATCGGCGACGTGATGTATGTCCATGCGCCGTTCCCCATAGGGTTTATGCTCTCGACATCAACGGCGGCAAGGAAAACGTCATGCCGGCGTTCGGCGAAAAACAAGAACGTCTACCGCAACCTCGACGACATCTACGTCTATCTGCGCGCGCGGGCCTTCGGCGACGCGCCACGCGGTTGTCCGCCCAAGAAGGCTGACAAGCCTCAAGCGGCGAAAGACCACGAGGCCAACTGTATCGGTGGATGACATGGCGCGCGCGGCAACCAATACGATGAGGAATGAGCGTTAGAAGGGGATAAAAAGATGAAAACCCGCGCCGCCATTGCCGTTCAGGCTGGAAAACCGTTGAAAATCATGGAGGTCGATCTCGAAGGCCCGCGGGCCGGCGAGGTTCTGGTCGAGGTCAAGGCGACCGGCATCTGCCACACGGACGATTTCACGCTGTCTGGCGCCGATCCGGAGGGCCTGTTTCCGGCAATCCTCGGCCATGAGGGTGCCGGCATCGTCGTCGATGTCGGACCGGGCGTCACTTCGGTCAAGAAGGGCGACCACGTCATTCCGCTCTATACGCCGGAATGCCGTGAATGCCCGTCCTGCCTGTCGCGCAAGACCAATCTCTGCACGGCGATCCGCGCCACCCAGGGCCAGGGCCTGATGCCGGACGGCACGTCGCGCTTTTCGATCGGCAAGGACAAGATCCATCACTACATGGGCTGCTCGACCTTTGCCAATTACACGGTGCTGCCCGAGATCGCCGTTGCCAAGGTCAATGCGGACGCCCCCTTCGACAAGATCTGCTACATCGGCTGCGGCGTCACCACCGGCATCGGCGCCGTCATCAACACCGCCAAGGTGGAGATCGGCGCAACGGCGATCGTCTTCGGCCTCGGCGGCATCGGCCTCAACGTCATCCAGGGCCTGAAGCTTGCCGGCGCCGACATGATCATCGGTGTCGACATCAACAATGACCGCAAGGTGTGGGGCGAAAAGTTTGGCATGACGCATTTCGTCAATCCGAAGGAGGTCGGCGACGACATCGTGCCCTATCTCGTCAACATGACGAAGCGCGGCGCCGACCAGATCGGCGGTGCCGACTACACCTTCGACTGCACCGGCAACACCAAGGTGATGCGCCAGGCGCTGGAAGCCAGCCATCGCGGCTGGGGCAAGTCGGTCGTCATCGGGGTGGCCGGTGCCGGCCAGGAAATCTCCACCCGCCCGTTCCAGCTGGTCACCGGCCGTAGCTGGATGGGCACCGCCTTTGGCGGCGCGCGTGGCCGCACCGACGTGCCGAAGATCGTCGACTGGTACATGGAAGGCAAGATTGAGATCGATCCGATGATCACCCATACGATGCCGCTCGAAGACATCAACAAGGGCTTCGAACTCATGCATTCCGGTCAAAGCATCAGGAGCGTTGTCATCTACTAAACGGGTCCGGCGGGCGTTCGGACGAAAGCCGAAGTGGGCCAATATCCGGAGAGCCGGACGGGCTTCGGCGCAACAGGGGAGGAACATGCGATGGAAAGTGCAGTTCATATTCATCCGGCAGTCGACGATGGTTTAAAACCCGCCAACCCCGGCTTTTCCGGTGGCACGCTTGTTTGTGCCTGCACGGACCGGCCGGTCAAGGTAAGGATCGAGGGGCAGGTCGCCCACAACCACGTTTGCGGCTGCACCAAATGCTGGAAGCCCAGAGGTACTTCTTTCTCCATTGTCGCGGTCGTCCCGCATGACAAGGTGACTGTGCTGGAGAACGGCGACAAGTTGCAGGTGGTCGATCCGAGTGCACTGATCCAACGTCACGCCTGCAAGCAATGCGGCGTGCACATGTATGGACCGGTCGAGCGGGAGCATGCGTTCCAGGGGCTGGACTTCGTTCACCCCGAGCGTTTCCAGGAACCAGGCTGGGCTCCACCGGAATTTGCAGCCTTTGTTTCCTCCATTATCGAGTCGGGCGTCGATCCCAGTCGAATGGACGACATACGGGCCCGCTTGCGGGAGCTTGGATTGGAGCCATATGACTGCCTATCGCCAGCACTGATGGACTATGTCGCCACCTGGGTCGCAAAGAAATCCGGTGCTATTGCGGGTTGATGGAGCAGACGGAGTTGATGAAATCTGTCAGCGTTCTGGACAAGGACGCTGACCTTCTCCTTCGGGCCCACTTAAGACGACATCACCATGGGCGTGTTTCATGCGGAGCTGGCCTATTGCGGCATGGTCGTCGCGCCGTCTTTGATCTCGCGCGGCTGGCCAGCGAACAAGATCGATTGGATATCGCAAGGGCGCGTGACGAATGGGTGGCGAAGGCGCAAGTGGGACAGCCCAAAGCTTCTCGCCAACGCCCGGTCACGGATTGGCTGAACACTTTCAGGGGTAATGATCTCGAACGGAACAACACGCTGCAGGTAGGACTGTAGCGGTTCTCCAAGGAGGAGATCATTGTTGTCTCGACCGGCGATGCGGAATTTTTTTCCGCTTCTTCTCCAGGAGCTTCGCGGAGCGCGCGCAGGAGGAATTCCATATTGTGGGGCGGCTCGATCGAAACCGATGAGGCACGGCATAGGGTTCGGGCGGACATACTGTGAACGTCTCATCGGCATCGCGAGGCGAGCATGCTTGTCAGTCTTGGTTTCGTGCCGCTTGCCTCACCGGCGACCGGCTGATTGTCGCGCGCCGCCGATCTGAGTGGGTGCCCGGTTTGGATCAGGCTGCTTTCATGCTAAAATACAAGACGTTGGGGGCGATGTTAAATGGGAGGAAGAAACATGCCCACTCAAGTTCCAAGGGATTTCCGCCGTGTGATCATTGCCGCGTCGGTAGGAAACGTCATCGAATGGTATGACTTCTATATCTTCGGAAGCTTGGCCGCGGTTCTTTCGGTGAAGTTCTTTGAGCAATCCCATCCAGTCGCAGCGCTGCTGAGTACGATTGCGCTGTTCACCGCAGGATTCCTTATCCGTCCACTGGGGGCGTTCCTTTTCGGCTGGATGGGTGACCGGGTCGGCCGCAAATACACGTTTCTCATTACGCTCAGCGGCATGGGGTTAGGCACCGGTGCTATCGGCCTGATGCCGACCTACGCGTCGATCGGGCTGACCGCTGCGTTCCTTCTCTTCGGCCTGCGGATGATCCAAGGCTTGTGCTTGGGCGGTGAGTATGGCGGCGCCATCACCTATGTCGCCGAGCATGTCCCCGACGAACGCCGTGGTTATTACACCGGGTGGCTTCAGACCTCTCCGACGCTCGGAATCGTTGTATCGCTGGCCGTGATCATCGCGACGCGCACCTATTTCGGCAACGAGGTCTTCGACGAATGGGCGTGGCGCATTCCGTTTTTGGTCTCCTTCCTGCTGGTAGCCATTGCAATCTACATCCGGCTTCAGCTTCAGGAGACACCGATCTTCGAGGAGATCAAGGCTAAGGGGCAGATGACCCGAAATCCATGGAAGGAAGCCTTCCTCAGCTCCAACATCCAATATGTCGGGATCGCCACCATCGTGCTGATCGGGCAGGGAGTGGTCTGGTATAGCGGTCAGTTCTGGGCATTGTACTTCCTGCAGCAGGTTTCCAAGGTAGACTCGTTGACCTCGTCCTATATCGTGGGAGCTTCGCTGCTCCTTGCAACGCCGAGTTTGATCTTTTTTGGATGGCTGTCAGACATTATCGGCCGCAAGCCAGTGATCCTGGGAGGCATGTTGCTCGCCGCGATAACGTATTATCCGCTGTACTTGTGGCTGGGATCAGTCACGCAGCCTGGCAACATCAATTATCCAATCGCGATCTTCATCATCTTCATCCTGGTTTGCTACGTCGGGATGGTATATGGCCCGGTTGGTGCGTTCCTTGCTGAATACTTCCCCGGCAGGATCCGGTACACGTCAGTGTCGGTGCCATATCACATTGGCAATGGTTGGGGTGGCGGATTGGTGCCGTTCATCACCTCGGCGGCGTTCGCGGCCACTGGCAGCATTGGTTACGCGCTGATCTACCCGATCGCGGTTCCTGCCGTATGCTTCCTGCTCGCCCTTTTCTTGATGCCTGAGACCCGCAACATAAGCATCTGGAACCCGATTGAGCCTAAAGCCGAACTGTAACAAGGCCACATCGTGCGGGCCGCAAGGCCCGGCACATTGTTGTCGCACTGCAGTCCGCGTCTTTTCGGATGCGGTGGCCTTCGACGAGGGCAGGCACAATGCCCGTCCTCGTCGGCGATCCGGAGCAGGTCAGAAAAGATCAGATGCCTGTGCCGGTCCGCTGGCGCCATATTTTGGAGAGTCTCCTTAAAGAACCGCTTCGTGCGGACGCCATATTCTCCGCGACCTGTTCCTCACCCCTCCTGCACCTGGCAGGTCATGGCTCAGGGCTTCGTGCTCGCTTGTTGGCTCCGGAACGCCGCCTCTCCAGCGTCCGACACCTCGACCCATTTCTTGTCGGGTATTGCGTTTGCAACGTAGCTGTCATGCCAGTTCCACCACTTGTACGTCGGGGTTTGAGGATAGCCTTCGGGCGAGTCCTCCCAGACCTCCTGCCGGCCCAATGGCGTGATGTCTAGGTAGTTCCAAGTGCCTCCCATTTGCTCGTCGCCGCGATTATTGACGAAGTAGGTGCGGAATACGCGGTCGCCGTCACGGTAGAACACGTTCGTGCCATGCCACTCGTCCACGCCGAAGTCGGCGTCGAAGCTGTCGGTGAGAGTGAACCACGGCATCTCCCAGCCCATCCGCGCCTTCAGGCGCGCGATGTCGGACTGAGGCGCACGCGAGGCGAAGACGAGGGTGGTGTCACGCGCGTTCAGGTGCGCGACATGGGCGACTTGGTCGGCCACCATGGAGCAGCCCCGGCACGCGTGGTCGGGCCAGCCGAACACGCCCGGCTCGAAGAAGGCGCGGTAGACGATCAACTGTCGCCGACCATCGAACAGCTCGAGCAGGCTTGCCTTACCCTCAGGTCCCTCGAACGCATACGCTGTCTCCACGGCCATCCGCGGCATTCGCCGGCGCTCGGCGGCCAGAGCGTCACGGGCGCGTGTCAGTGCCTTTTCTTTCACAAGCAGCTGCTGGCGGGCCGCCTCCCAGGCCTGGGGCGACACGACCGGTGGAGTGTGCATGCCAGGCTGTCTGCCTTTCCGACCATTTTCAGTTGATCTCGTCATGGCTTCAAATCTCCTGATTTGGGCGAATTTCCGCGCCTGCATTGCTGACGTTCGGTTCGCTCGTGGTGTCCGTGAGATAGTTTGGCACCGGAAAGCGAACAGGGGGAGTAACAAGTGTGGCGCTATTCCGACGGCATCGCTGACGAAGCCGCAGTGCGCACATTCGAAGCGGAAACCTCCGGGGTCTGAACCGCGCGGGCGTTGTGCAGCGATGCTCCGGCTATCGTGATGGGGTCGAGCGGGCCGCTTTCCCGCAAAGGGATGTGACGGCGATCTTCACTGACATTCTTCGAACGTCGGCGCGTATCAAGCCGCAGAATGAACCCCACCTCTTCTTGGGCAAGGATGTGCGATCCTTACAACGGGCATAGCTTCTTAACGACTGAGGAGCCAGAGCATCACGGACAGCAAAATGCTGAAGAGCAGGCCGGTGGTAATTGGGATATAGATAGAGAAATTCTCGCGCTCGATGAGAAAGTCGCCCGGCAGCCTCCCCAAGCCGATGCGTGCAAGCCACGGCCAGAGAATACCGACCGCGACGACAACAAGCCCAACTATGATGAGGATTCTAGACACGGCACACGATGCTATACGACTTCGGTCGAGTAGATGATAACCGAATTTCGATATAGGTAACACTCTTACGTGGCGGTCACGCCCAGGACGAGCCCCTGAATATGTTCCAGTCGTTCTTCCAACGCAGCCGGCGATAAGAGATAAGCGAAGGGGGCATCAAGCGCGTCGATCTGGAAGGACCGGGAACTGGGACGGCAAAGGAACTCCTGGTGCCGGCTTGCTGCTCGGCGATGCCAAGGATGGCGATCGTCAAGGAGAGCATTCAGCCGTTTGCTGTATTGGGGTAGGTCACCGTTTCTAACGACCAATCAGGTCAGGGCGGCAGCTACGACAGCTGCCGCTTTTCCGCTTTCCCCGCCATCCGCATCAATGTCGCCAAACGTCTTGCCCTTTCCAGGCAGGCCGGCTGCTGGTCACCAAATCGCTCCGCGTTAATTTCCATGATCAGCGACGTATCCGGAAGGAACGTGAGCTCGCTGAAAATACCCTCCCAAGGAATGTCACCCCAGCCGATCGGCAAGTGGAGATCGCCGATGCCGAGGGCCGTTGCCTCGGCCGGATGGTAAAAGCGCGTCATGGAGTAGGGAAGGCCAAAGCTGTCATGGACATGCAGATGACCGGTAACCGGCGCCATTGCGCGCAATTCTTCGAGAAAATCGAGATTGCGGTAGGTCGATTCGATATAGGCATGCGAGAAGTCGATCAGCGCAACAACGTTGTCCGATCCGATAGCCCTGACAGTCGCGGCCACTTCGCTCGGCGTCTGGCGGTATTGGCCGCTTTCTGTGGTGAAGATGTTTTCAAGTGCGATGCGTACGCCGTAGCCCTTCGCGATATCGCCCATCTCGGCCAGTGCCTCGCGCTCCATTCGGTCAAGATCGGCGCCATTTTCGCCATCGGCAAGCTGTCCGGCACCTGAATGATGGACGAGTATGCCTGCACCAAGCCGGTTGCAGAGTTCGAGCATCGACCGCACGACCTTCTTTTGCAGCTGCAAATGCTCGCGGTCCATGAAGTTGGAGAGGATCTGGCCGTGCAGCGACAATTTCTTGAAAGGATGCTGGCGAACGATGTCGGCGACGCGGCGCGTGCGATCCTCGATGATGCGGCCGCCGCTGATGATCTCCTCGGCATAGATGCCGATTTCGCAGGCGTCGGCCCCCGTTTCGGCGATTTCCCGCAGCGAAGTGTCAAGCGCACTGAGGTCGCCCTTGCCGGTCCGGTTGCAAAACCCGACGGCGGAAATGATGTCGTTCATGCGGGTGTTCCTCCTGGGAACTCTCAAAAATCAGTGAACAATCGCCAGCGTCGAGGTGGCGGCCGCCGGATGCGGGGAGCTGGAATTGATCTTCATATCTATCCGGCGACCGCTATCGCGCTCGAAGACATGCAGTTGGGACGAGGGTAACTCCAGGCCTACTCGATCGCCTGGACGCACGCTCACGTGTTCGCTGATGACGGCTGCAAATGGCTCGCCATCGATCTCGGCATGGGCGACCCGACCGGAGCCAAGTTCCTCGACGAAGTCTATTGTCGCTCGCACGCCGCTGCCGTCCAGTGAAACGGCACATTGCTCCGGTCGAATACCGATCGTGACATCTCTTCCGCGCAAGCCGGCCGCAAGCGCAGGGTCGATGGGGACCTGCACGCCGCCGAAACGCACCGACGCAGTCTCGACCTCGACGCGTGTATTGAAGAGGTTCATCGCGGGAGAGCCGATGAAGGATGCGACGAATATGCTTGCCGGCCGATGATAGATGTCGAGCGGCTGACCGACCTGCTCGACATGCCCCTTATTCATTACCACGAGCTTGTCGGCAAGCGTCATCGCCTCGATCTGATCATGGGTGACGAAGACGGATGTTGCTGAAAGACGTTGGTGCAGTTTGCGGATTTCCGCCCGCATGGTCACCCGCAGCTTGGCGTCGAGATTCGACAGTGGCTCGTCGAAGAGAAACACCTGCGGCTCACGAATAATGGCGCGCGCCATCGCTACGCGCTGACGCTGGCCGCCGGACAATGCTGCTGGTTTGCGCGCAAGATACTCGGAAAGCCCGACGATCTTCGCCGTCTCCTCGATACGCGTTTCGCGCTCGGCCTTTGACACACCGGCTACCTTCAGCGCGTAACCGATATTTTGGGCCACGGTCATATGCGGATAAAGCGCATAGTTCTGGAACACCATGGCGCATCCGCGCTCGCGCGGCTCGAGCCTGTTGACGACGCGACCGTTGATTGCGATTTCGCCGGCGGTAATCTCCTCGAGTCCAGCGATCATGCGTAGAAGCGTCGACTTTCCGCAGCCAGAGGGACCGAGAATGACGACAAATTCGCCCGAGGCAAAAGACAGGTCGACGCCGTGCAGCGTCTGGGTCTTTCCATAGGATTTGCGCACGGCGCGGATATCGATGTCAGCCATATTTGAACCTCGTTTCTTAAAATCGCCAGGTCACTTTTCGGTGGCGACCAGGCCACGGACGAACCAGCGTTGCAGCACCGCAACGACGACGAGCGGCGGCGCCATGATGATGAGTGAACCTGCCAGCGTGACATTCCAGTCGGGCAAACTGTTTTCCGAAGGGAGCAGCGCGCTCAGCGACATCATGGTCGTCTTGTAGGCCGGGTCTGTGATCATCAGCAGCGGCCAAAGATATTGGTTCCAGCCGTAGACGAACATGATCGTGGTGAGCGCTAACATGTTGGTGCGCGAAAGAGGTATCAGCATGTCGACGAAAAAGCGCACTGGTCCGGAACCGTCCATGCGGGCGGCTTCGGCGAGCTCATTTGGCAGCGTCATGAAGAATTGCCGGTAGAGGAATGTGCCTGTTGCGGTGGCAATCAGCGGCAGGGTGAGGCCCGCATAGGAATTCAGCAGGTTCCATTCGACCGATACCTCGATGCCGGTCAGTGCCGAAATCAGTAATCGAAATGGCTGGAAAAGATCGGCGGCCACGGCATAGGTCGGCACCACGCGAACTTCGAGCGGTAGCATCAGCGTGATGAACACGATCCAGAAGAAAAAATGCTTGAGTGGCGTGCGGAAGAACACGATGGCGAAGGCCGTGCAGGCCGAAAGGGCCACTTTGCCGACGGTGACGAGACAGGCCATGATGAAGCTGTTGATCATGGCCGAGCCGAGATTGGCGCGCGACCAGGCAGCGGAGGCGTTTTCGAGGAAGCGGTCCTGGGGAAGGAAATGGAACGGCACGCTGTTGATCTGTAGCAGCGTTTGACTGGCACCGGCCAGAATGACGAGAAAGGGGCCAATCAGCAGGATAAAGCCCAAGACCATCAGCAGATAGGTCAGTGCATCGGCGATCGGCGTGCGCTGGATCATGGCGGGCTCACTTATAGTGCACACGCTTCTCGATGAAGCGAAATTGGATGAACGTGAAGAGCATGATCAGGCCGATCAGGACGATGCTCTGCGCGGAAGCGCCAGAGTAGTTGAGCCCCTTGAACGCTTCGTCCACGATGCGAAAAACCATCACCTCGGTGCCGTGATTTGGTCCGCCGCCAGTCGTGCTGTGTACGATACCGAAGGTGTCCGAACCGACAAACCCCTCCGTCATCATGATGACGAGCAGAAAGAACAGCGTCGGCGCCAGCAGCGGAACTTGGATATCGATCGCGCGACGGAGAGGTCCGGCGCCGTCCATCGCGGCGGCTTCCGTCAGAGAGCGCGGCACGGATTGCAGGCCGGCCAACAGGAAGATGAACGTGTAACCGGTCCATTTCCAGGCAAAGATGACGATGACGAGGATGAGAGCGTGGGCACCGTATTTTGCCGGGTTCCAGAAATCAGGGAACGCGGCATTGACCGAGGCCATCAGCCCGCGTTCTGGCGACAGAATGAACCGGAAGGCCATGCCGGCTGCCGGTCCGGCGATTGCATATGGAAGGATATAGAGGAACCGGAATAGCCCAGAACCGGGCAGCCGCCGATCCACTGCAATCGCCAGCACGAGACCGACCAGGATAGTGAAGCAAGTTCCGCAAAGGGCGAAGATGAGGCTGACGGCGACGGAATTCCAATAGAATGGATCGGCGAACACCTCGTCAAAATTCGTCAGTCCGACAAATTCCGCTACCCCGCCAAAGGGAGGCTCAAGTGTGAAAGCCCACTTCATCACCGCGATTGCCGGCCAGTAGAAGAAGAGAAGGATCAGAAGAATCTGCGGCAGGGCGAAAAGAATTGGCAGCCACCAGCTTTTGAAAACGGCCCGCTTTTCCATGGATCAATCAAACCAAAAGTACTTCAGGGACAAGAGCCTGCCATATGCGACCGGCAGGCTCTTGCTGACGAGAAACTCAGTTCAGCTTCTGACCGGCATAGGTTTTTTCAAATCGGCGCAGCACGGCGTTGCTTCGATCGGCGGCCTGGTCGAGTTCAGCCTGCACGTCGGCATTCTGCATGAAAATCGCCTCCAGCGCCGTAGAGACCTCCTTGCGGACCTGGGTGAAACCACCGAGGCGGATACCGCGGGTATTCTGCGAGGTCGGCGTGTAGGTCAGGCTGGCGATCGCGAGCTCGCGGCCCTTGTAAGGAGCCTTGTCGTAGAAGCCATTGGCCTTCATGGCTTCAAAGCCGGTCTTGGTGACCGGAATGTAGCCAGTGACCGTCGACCACCATTGCGCCATTTCCGGCGTGGCGAGGAAGTTCAGGAAAGCGGATGCGCCCTTGTACTCGGCTTCCGGACGGCCGGCCATGACCCATAGCGAGGCGCCGCCGACCAGCGAGTTCTGTCGTTGCGTGCCTTTCCAGACCGGCAGCATCGCAACCTCCCACTTGACGCCTTCCGGCAGCGTCTTGCCAATCGTGCCATGGTCAGCGATCGAGGTCTGAATCATCTGGCATGTCTGCGAGGTGAACGCGGGGACGATGTCCATGCCGAGCTGTTTCGTTTTGACGACGAACAGCTTCTCGTCGACCATTTTCTTGAAGAATTTCACATGGTCGACGAATTTGGTCTTGTTGAAGACCAGTTCGGCGTCCAGCCCCTGGTAGCCGTTGCCCTTTGTTGCGATCGGCTGGTTGTGGATGGCGGAAAATTGCTCCATCATCTGCCATGTATCGAAGTTAAAGCCGAGCGGGCAATCGAAACCCGCCGCCTTCAGCTTGCGAGCGGCTTCCTCGACCTCTTCCCAGGTTTCCGGCTTGAAGTCGATGCCGGCCTTCTGGAAAGCGTCGACATTGTAATAGAACATGGCGGTTGAAGAGTTGAACGGGAAGGAGTTCAACTCCCCACCAGCTGTCGCGTAGTAATTGGCGATGCCGCTGAAATAGTTGGTCCAGTCGATCGTGTAGCCGTTGTCGGCCATCAGTTTCTTGGCCGGTACGAACGCTCCGGAGAGCATCATGTCGAGCGTTCCGGCGTCGTAGATCTGGGTGATCGCCGGCTGCTTCTTGGCACGATAGGCGGCAATCGTGTTCTGAAGCGTCGTGTCATAGCTGTTCTGCGAAGTGCAGACGATTTCATAGTCAGCCTGCATGTCGTTAAACTTTTTGCAGGCGTCTTGCACGCGCTCCCCGAGATCGCCCGACAGGCCGTACCAGAATTCGAATTTGGTCTTCTCTGCATGGGCCGGACCAGCACCAAATGCGGTGGCGGCCAGGAGGGACGCCAGAGCTGATTGAAGAACAGTGAGTCTCATCGTAAATGCTCCTTGCACGGATAAAGATGACCGCTGGCGCCTTAGGTGGCCATGGTTCGTTCGCTGCTTCAGCTAGCAGTCCAATGTGACAGTCAGCGTTAACTTCCGTGAAATTTAAATGACGAAGTCTGCAATTCCGTTCACCGCGCCGAGAGCTGTTTATAAGTGTGCGCGACCGAGGAATTTCAGGCCGAAAGCCGCTTGCGGCTTGCTGGCCCGGACAATCGCACCATGATGAATGGACGTGGTACAGGCGCTCGCAGATGTGATGCAAAATCGTCCTCGTTGGCAAGTGACCACCAGATGTTCCGGCTACCTGCCGCTGGTTGCTGGCCGATGGGTTCGGCACCCTCACGAAACTGCCGTCCTTCCAGGCAGTCTTGGAACGTGCTCGGAAGGACCGTCCGCTCTCGGCGACAGGCAGGATGCGGCCACCCACGTGAAATGCTTGGAGCTCTTAATTGACGGGCACAATGGCGGCCACAGCATAGCGGCAACCGGTTGCGCCGACTTCCTTGGAGGTGGCGTCGCACCGGCTTGTTTGCCCGAGGGCATGGGTGCGCAGAACACAGTCGAAGTCGAGGCAGGCGCTACGGAGCCATATCGGACTAAAGTCTGATATGGCGTTAGCGTCACAGTTTGGCCCGATTCCCCCGAATTTTTAGGAAGCGCTTTGATACTTCGATCCGCCTCATCGGGAACGGAATAATAGCAGCAGGCTGCAGGAGTGCAGCCGGGCGTTGCTTCGGCGACGAGGGGCCTACGAGACTGAGGGGGATCCATGTTTCATGCACGCGATCGGCAACTGGATGGTCTTCGGACTTTTGCCATTTCAATGGTGCTGTACGACCATTTCTTGGCAGCCGAAGGATCAGTTTTGGGCCATCTGGGCGTCCGACTGTTCTTTGTACTTAGCGGCTTCTTGATAACGCGGCTTCTCTTAGAAGCGCGCTCGGCAATCCAATATGAGCCAGGCAATGCGCTGAAATCGTTCTATCTTCGCCGCGCACTTCGGATATTTCCCCCGTACTTCGCAGTCCTAGGCTTCGTCTGGCTTGTCGACCTTGAAGGCGCTCGGGGCAGCCTCAAATGGCACGCGCTCTATCTCTCAAATTTCTGGTATGCCCTTCGTGATGAATGGACGCCGTGGGTGTTGTGCCACACTTGGAGCCTAAGCATCGAGGAGCAGTTTTACATCGCTTGGCCGCTGGTCATCCTGTTCGCGCCGCGCCGGTTGATCGTACCGATTTGCATCGCCGTCATCACATTTTCGCTGGGATATCGTTTCTACTGGCCACTGACAGGCACACCGTCTCTCGCGCGTGACCTTCTTCCTCCAGCGTCGATGGATGCGCTCGTCGCAGGCGCGTTCCTTGCAGTCCATCGAAGCAGAACCGATGTCTGGCCACAATGGATACGGCTTAGCTGGGTTCCCTTAACTGTCGTCGCCGTCATTTTCCTCTGGCTGAAATCAGCCGCCATGCCGCCGGCGCTTGAATGGCTGGCATGGATCGGTCGCGAGCTTACTCCCCTCGTACCATTCGTATTGCTGGTTGGATGTTGTTCGTCAGGCCTGCGAGGCGCCTTCGGCCGCCTGTTGGAGCTCTCGCCGATTGTCGCCATCGGGCGCATAAGCTACGGCGTTTATCTTTTCCATCCAATTGTCCTTTCGCTGATCGTCAAGGCTCAACCCTGGATTCCGGTGAATGTCTCAGAACAGGGTCCTTCACGCTTTGTGATTGGAACAACAGCCACCTTGATGGTCGCTTCAATCTCTTGGCTGGCTTTCGAAAGACCGCTCAACCAGCTCAAACGCTACTTTCCCTACGTCCGCTCCGGAAGCTTCGCCTACCTTCCGTCGTCTATCAAGCAAAGTGAGGCCGGGGGACGGGAATATGATGCTTCAGCCTATCGCCGCAGCTATGCCAATCGCGGCATTTCCGATGAACATGCGAGCTGAACGATGTCTGTTCCATTGATCTCTGTTGTGCTGCCTGTCTATAACGGCGAACCTTACGTTGCTGCAGCGCTGGAGAGCATTCTGCGCCAGGACTATGGGCGCTTTGAAGTGATTGCACTTGACGACGGCTCGACCGATCGGTCGTTGAGTATTCTCCAACGGTATCGAAAAGTCGACGATCGCGTGCGCATCGTTTCGCGGGAGAACCGCGGGCTCGTTGCGACCTTGAATGAGGGCATCGCCTTGGCGAGGGGCGACCTGATCGCCAGGATGGATGCAGACGACATTTCCTATCCGTCCCGCTTTTCACGCCAGGTGGCACTTTTTGCCCAGCAGCCCCAGCTCGCCATGAGTGGAACGGGCATCGATCAGCTTCTCGGTAATCGCGTGGTGCGCGGCAAGCCAAATCCGATCTATCAGTCCGGGGATTGGCACATACTGTCGCTGTTCTTTACGATCTTCTTGCACTCGACCGTGATGTTTAACCGAAGGGTCGTTCCCGAAGACATGCTGGTATATGACGCCGGTTATGTGCATGCGGAGGATTTCGATCTTTTCAGGCGAATCGCACGAGAGTTTCCCGCGGCAATGATCGATGATAGCCTGGTCGCCTATCGTATTCACTCCGACAGTGTCACGAGCAGACATAAGCACCAAATGCGTCGAATCCATCTGAAGATCGTTGCAGAGAACCTCGAGCGGCAATCTCTTAACGATGACCCCGACGCTCTTCATGACATCGGCGCAGACGTCACACTGGACACGGTACGCCGTGTGGCAGATTGCATTCTCACGCTGGAAAGAAAAATTGCCAAGCAAGGTGCGCCGGCGTCCTCCAGCTATGCGGACGGAGCCTTGTGTTTCTTCTATTTCCTCTATCAGCTCATTGCCGATGAGCAGCGTCCCGAACTAACCCACGAGTTTCTCACGCGAACCGGAAAGTGGCAGGTCATTCGACGGCGGGAGCGATATGGACTTCGCTCCGCCGTTCATGCCCCGTGGTTGTGCCGCTTTTCAGATGGGGCCACCCGGCGAGCGGATGCGCTGGCGCGTTACTGCCAGTCGGTGCCGGTCAAAATGGTCCCGCCGCTTCAGGGGCTCGCATAGTGGCGGGGGGTGCTGCCGCGCTTGCACCTCCTGTCACCTTCGTACGACGGGAGCTGTCAGAGGTAAACCCGATCGACCAGATAACTCGCCTGCTGAGGTCACAACCGCCATGCTAGAATTCATTATGTCGAGCTTTCGGCTATTGCGTCAGGCTCTGGGCAAAAAGATCGGCCTCATTGCGGTTGTCGTCGTTCTTGGGCTCAGCAGCGCTGTCCTTGAAGGCACTGGCATTGGCCTTATTATTCCCATGCTCGGCATCATTGCCGGCGAGAAGGATCCCTCAGGAATGGCCGGGTTCTCAGCCGTCTTCCAGCAAGTGGGCGCCGGCCTGGATGACCGCGCAAGGCTGATCGCGATCGCTGCCGCCATCCTTGGATTGATCACCCTGAAGAATGTGCTGGCGTTCGCCAACGCCGTGCTTGCCAATTTCATCTACGGCAAAGCCGGCCATGCGATCCGCAGCTCTCTTGCGGGGCAGCTTTTGACGATCGGGTACCCGTTTTTTCTCCAGCAAAGCCCTGGGCGGCTGCTCAATATCATCTCCAACGAATCCTGGCGGGCTTCGGATGCGATACAAACTATGCTCGCTTCGATCGTGTCCGCCTCGGCCGTCGTCATTTTGCTCGCCTTTCTCCTGCTTCTTTCATGGCAGATGACGCTGTGTGTCGCATTGGGGCTTGTTCTGATCCAGGCCATTCATGCGATCTTGTCGGCCAGTCTGAAAGCCCCGAGCCGCAATGTCACTTCGTTCAACGGTGAGCTCGCCGCCAGGATGCTTCATCTCGTACATGCCGGACGGCTGATTCGTGCATTCGGACAGGAGCAGCGAGAAAAAGCAGTCTTTGGTTTCGCTTCAGATGCCGTACGAAAAGCGGGTTTCGTCCTCCAATCCCGCCAGGCTGCACTGCCGCCGCTGACCGAGACGCTTCATTCGGGTCTGTTTCTAGCAGTCGTCGTCGGCGCCTGGCTTTGGGGAGTGAGTTTTCCGATTATCGTGGCTTTCGTGGTCCTACTCTATCGGCTGCAGCCACACGTCCGTTCACTGCAAATGGCATGGAGCCAAGTGCAGAGCTGGAGCGGCTCTTTGGAAGAGGTCAGATGGCTTCTGGATTCGTCAGACAAGCCGCCGCCGCCTGCAGGCGACGGCCAGCTTCATGCGCCTGTTCAGCGGATCAAGTTTGATCGCGTGACTTTCAAATATCCGGGGTCTGGCTCGCGACCCGTCGTGCTGCGCGCCGCGACTTTCGAAATTCGCCAAGGTCGTTCGACGGCCATTATCGGACGGTCGGGTGCTGGAAAAACGACAATCGTCAATCTTCTGTGTCGATTTGTGGAGCCCGATGAAGGAGACATTCTGGCCGATGGCACCCCTCTTAATCAAATCGATCCCGTCCTGTGGCGAAGGCAAATTGCGCTCGCCAGCCAGGACCTTGAGCTGATCGACGGCACTATTCTCCAGAATATTACCTATGGTCACAACGCCTCGTTGGCCGAGGCGGAGAGCGCAGCCAAGCTTGCCGAGGCGCATGAGTTCATCGAGAAGCTTCCTGACGGATATGAGACGATCGTCGGCTATAGGGGAGCCAGCCTTTCGGCTGGTCAACGGCAGCGGATCGCCCTGGCAAGGGCCCTCGTGCGCGATCCGGAAATCCTCATCCTGGACGAGGCCACGAACGCCATGGACGGATTGTCTGAAGCAGCGATCGTGGAGACCTTGAAATCAAGAGCTGGTCGTCGTGCGACGATCGTCATCAGCCATCACCGCAGCACGATCTCATTTTGCGACGACGTCGTGATCCTTGATGGCGGCCGCGTCAGGAACCAGTCCCCGTTTGCCGAAATCGCGACTTTAAGCATGGACCAACTCTACGAGCACGCAACGCTCTCTTCCTAAGGGCAGGAAGGCTTCGGCCCTTGATTGCGCATGATTGTCAGTCGTTTTCGCTTTGCCTTCGCCGCAGGCATGGTCCTTTCCGATATCGATGCGTCCTGTCCGAGTCGCTTAACGCGTTGAACGATGATCTGCTCCAGCGCCAGTCGAACGCAGCGAGCCACCGCCCGGTCAGCTGTGACGCGCCGCCGCCTGCTCCGCTCATCCGAAGTTGTTATCCCGCTAACATTTTCAGTTGACCCCTTTAGCCTACGCGCTAGCTGACGGTTGAGGGCATCAAAGTGAAGAAGATGGCAATGCCCTTCGAAGGATCATTCTTGACGTGCGAACAATGGCTCGGGCGTCAAGCTCGTCCTCAAGGAGACTGCCGCCCTTCGCGACGATAATGGAAAGAACGCCAACGTGCCGCCGGACGGGCAAGGCTTCAAGAGGAGCAGCTATTAGCGGAGATCAACATGCCACAGCTTGAAAGAATTCCCCATGTCGTGCCCCACGACGAACATGTCGTCACTGCAAGAGAAGCTCTTGAGGGGCTCTATCTGAAGCTTGAGCAGGAAGCTGAAGTGCGTCTGATCGCGGCCGCGCTTCGAGCGGGCTGGTCTGCCGAAGAGGCGTTGGATGCCATCGACCAGTTGCGCCAGGAAGACATGCATTCGATGCATTAACGAGACCTCGCACGTGCACGCACCCGACAAGTCGGTCGCGCAAGGCGCCCGCGCTGTGGTTTGCCGCAGCGGGTCGTCTATCTGGTTTTCGGACTGCTGCTCACATTCACGGTGAACGTGCCTATGAACGAGACGTTAGTCGCGACTGCCGTTCCCCATGACATCGAGACCGCGGGAAATATCTGGCGGACCTATTCGGAGCGATGGCAGTTTTTAAACCAGGTGAGAGAATAGCCTTGGCCCTTGCGGCCCTTGGGGTGGCAAGGTTGTGACCGGAGTACCAGGCCTGAATGACCGCATAGAGTTGACGGCGAACGTCACCGTCGGGAGAGGAGGGCGTGCGCCGCTGCCGTGGTATTGTCTTGTTCAGTCCTCCGTCGGTCCTGCGCGCGTCAGCATTTCTGGGGTGAAACCCGTCAAACCAATAGCCGTTGAAAGTCTGGCTTAACCCTGCATTCCGTCTGCACGGGACGTTTATTGCGGTTCGGTAGACTTATGGGCGGTTGGCGCTGGTTGCCAAAATCTCGAGGGGAGGCGAGATTTGCAAACTCATAACTCGGGAGGCAGCCTGTGCAGGAACATCTGGTCGGACGCAGAGGAAGAAAAGAGCCGCCAGTGAAGCGAGCAATACGGTCCAGCGATTTGCTTTGGCATGCACGCCTCGCTTCGGCCGCAGGCGATGCTGGCGTACGAGGCGCCGTTCGAGCCAAAACGCTTCTTCCTGGGGTGCCCGTCTTCCTTTATCTATAGTACCTTCAGGTTCTCGGCGGACGATTTGCCCGACCGGCGATCCTGGACGATCTCGTAGCTGATCTTCTGGCCTTCGCTCAAGTTGGTAAGACCCGACCGCTGGACGGCGGAAATATGAACGAACGTGTCGGTTGAGCCATCATCGGGCTGGATAAAGCCAAAGCCCTTGGTTTGGTTGAAGAACTTCACTGTCCCCGTCGGCATTTTCCGATCCTCATCTTTGGAAACTCATTCAAATACATTGGAAGAACGCTCATGCGATGACAAGTGGCAACTTCAGTCCTCCGGTTGTCGAAGTCCCTTTCTGCTGAGATCGCCTGCCGGTACCAACGACCTACTCGTATCGCCGGCGGCGGCAGACCTCCACCAAAAACCCCGGCTGCATCAGACATCGTCGGGACTAGGTGCGGCCATCTGCCAACTCGCTGCGGCTAGCCCGGACTACCTCATGTTGGTGAGTCGACACATAGCCGTTATAAAGGATCGTGGCATGGTTGGCTCGATACGAATCGGAGTTCTGCATGAGCATAGAAAGCCGTCGGGTGGCTGTCACAAAAGCATTTGGGCGCGCGCGCAGGCTCGGTCTCGAAATTGATGCCGATCCAGCCTTTCATGCCTTGATCGAATGCTGGGTCACGGGTGAATTGACCATGCCACAAGCTCGCGAGCGGTATCTCGCAGTGCTGAAAGAGCGGGAACAGTCCCGTCGCAAGCGAGGACTATCTGTCCGTCCGGATCCCGCGGTGCCCGAAGAAGAGGCAAAGCCCTCGACGGGAGAAGTGGGAGCTAGGGACGAACCAAGTCTGCAGAGCGTGCGAAAACGACGCCGGACGCGAAAGCCCGAATGACTGCCTTTCGTGAACTCCGGCCGATGACTTTATAAAGGCCGTGGTGGTTGGCGCTGGAGGTGCTTGTTGCGAAGATACGCTGTGGCGGCGCCTTGAAAGGGGCGGCCCGCGTCACCATGTCATTGTTACGCTTTCAGCCTTTCGGCTTCCTGATCTCGCCGGCTCGGCCGGCTGCTTGGCTATCCGAGAACTGCGAACGTCCCGAATTCCGCCCTGGCGGAAGATAATTGCGCTGAACGCTATTGCCTCGCGCATCCACGTTTTAGGATACCTTTATGATAGACACGACCCGCCACACGGCGGAAAGCCTGTTCCGGCGCGCAGCGCCAGAAGGTTCGAATGCTGCCAAGCTAGAGGCCATACGCGCCAGGCAGATCCTCAGAATGAAAGAACGCAGGCCCGTTGAAAGGCAGCAGCGGCTCGAAAATCGCACAAGGAGCGCCAACCTCTTGACGTTATTTGCCCGTAAGGAGCCCACGCATGGCGCCGTTTGACTACAGTGCTGCTGCAGGACTTTATCCCTGCAAGACAGTAAGGAGAACGAGCCACCTTCGATACAAAAGGTTTGATTCAGCCGCTGAAGCACTCCGCTTTGCGATAGAGGACATGCCTGCCTCGATGCTTCGCGGTTCCGTTCTGGAAGTTGAGGAAGCCCGCTTCGATGGTCAGCAGATGCAGACGTTTTACGAAGCCGATGCATATCCTCTGCCCAGGCGAAAGAACTGAAGCGCGTATGATGCCCTCAACCTGGCTGGCGCGACTGGTCTCGTCCTATTCTATCAAAAGTAGTATCACCTTTAGGTGCCAAAACAAGAAGTTGACGTGACGATCAAAGCGTCTATACTCGCACCATCGATACTTTGTTTGCCGATATTTGTTTTTGCTGCGCCTCGCGCTTCGTGACGAACTTCCCTCTCTCAAAAGTCGAAAACTCGCTGTGCATCGCTCAGCGGTGAACAATGTTGCTAAAGAAAGGGTTCGTTATGACGACCGGCACGGTTAAATGGTTCAATTCCACCAAAGGTTTCGGCTTCATCCAGCCTGATGATGGCAGCGCCGATGTGTTCGTTCATATTTCGGCTGTCGAACGTGCAGGGATGAATTCGATCGTCGAGGGCCAGAAGCTCGGTTTCGAGCTCGAGCGCGACAGCAAGTCGGGCAAGATGTCTGCCAGCCAGCTCAGGGCCGCCTGAGCTTTAGCCGCCGATGACCGCGGATGTACCGGTACGGCGGCACGAAGCTTCAAGGGGCCAGGCTCGTGTCTGGCCTCTTTCCGTACTGAGGCTCCTTCAGGAGCGCACGATACCAGCGCGCCACCGGCCTTCATTGGGTGCGCATTCATTCCACCCATGCTACCTTACGAGATCCAAAGGAATATCTGTTGAGACGTCCCACCGACAACGGCTTTGCCGAGCGCCGCGATGCTGCGGCTGAGGCCAAACGAGAGCTTCTGGCAAAGTTTGCCTCCGCCCCGAAATCGGCTGATCCCGCCATGCAGGAGCGACTTGCCGCGCGTGATGCGGTGACCCAGGCCCGTGAGCTCCGTCGTGCCGAACGGGAAGCATTGAAGGCGGCACAGAACCGGCGAATTCTTGCCGACGCGGCGGCCGAGGAAAAGGCAGAAGCCGAATCTCGTCAGGCAGAAATTGCCGATCAGGTTTCACGCGCCGCGGCCGCCGAAGCCGCACGCAAGGCCGAACGCGATCGCCGTTATGCCGCACGCAAGGCTCGTCAAGCCTGACGCGCAAACCACTGCGTTAATGGGCGCAAACGGGTTATGCGCGCACAGATGGTGCAAGATGCGCGAACAGGAACTGCTTTTGATGAATGCAAATGTCTATACACCTGCCTCACTTGCTGAAGACAATGTCGCAGCTTGGTTGAAGACCCTGGCGAAATACCGTCAGCCGCGGGTTCGTCGCAGCGCCTTCGAGCTGATTGTCACCGTCATCCCGTTCGCAGGGTGCTGGGCTGTCGCCTATTTTTCCCTCGCTTACGGATTCTGGTACGGGCTGGCCGCAGTCATTCCGGCTGCAGCCTTCCTGCTGCGCCTGTTTATGATCCAGCACGATTGCGGCCATGGCTCGTTCTTCGCCCGTCGCGGCATCGACGATTGGACAGGGCGTGTCATTGGCGTGCTTACGCTGACCCCTTACGATTATTGGCGCCGTGCGCACGCCGCCCATCATGCATCGGCTGGCAATCTGGACGAGCGGGGTGTTGGCGACATCACGACCCTGACGGTTGCAGAATACCGTGCCCTTTCGCCCATGAGACGGCTCGGCTATCGCCTCTACCGGCACCCACTCGTGATGTTCGGCATCGGCCCGGCCTGGCTCTTCCTCTTCAAGCAGCGCCTGCCAATCGGAATGATGAACTCCGGAGCGCTTCCCTGGGTATCGACAATGGGCACAAACCTTGCCGTCGCCACACTCGGAGGCTTGATGATGTGGATTGTGGGGGTCTGGCCGTTCCTGCTGATCCACCTGCCGATCGTGCTGGTGTCGGGTGCGGCCGGCATATGGCTCTTCTACGTCCAGCATCAGTTCGAGGATACGCACTGGTCAACGGGCGACGACTGGCGGTTTCCGGAAGCTGCCCTTCACGGTGCGTCCCATTACGACTTGCCGCTGGTGCTGCGATGGATGACCGGCAACATCGGCATCCACCACATCCATCACCTGTCGAGCCGCATACCCTATTACCGGCTGCCCGAAGTGCTGCGCGACTATCCGCAACTTGCTGGAATCGGGCGCATTACACTTTGGCAAAGCCTGCAATGCGTCGGGCTTGTGCTATGGGATGATCGACGCCAGAAACTCGTTTCATTTCGTGACGCCGCGACAGCGGCGGCTTAATCCCGACACGCGGGAATCGGGCTCGGTTCCCGGTGGAGCGGCCGCGGCTGTCTTCTAAAACCAGCATGACCGCGAAGACGAGACTATGATTGAGCATACTGACCGAGATTCCACTCCGTATCGGGACAGGCGAGCTTAGATGCTCGATGAAACCGGTCCGTGGAGCACCACGCGATTGCGACCGGCCTGTTTCGCAAGGTAAAGCGCCGCATCGGCCTGACGCTGAAGCTGCTCGGGCGATGCCGCCTCTGCGGCTGGAGCCTGTACCGCCACTCCAATGCTCAGGGTGACGTAACGGGAGACGCGCGATCCAGGATTGGCAAAGGTGCCGGCTTCGACGCTCTTGCGAATTTCTTCAGCCACAGCGATGGCTCCGCGCGCGTCCACCCCTGGAAGCAGAACAAGGAACTCTTCGCCGCCGTAGCGCGCCACATGATCCCGATCGCGCCTCACGCAGTCCTGGATAATATCGGCAACCTCGACGAGACAGCGATCGCCCTCGGCATGGCCGAGACGATCATTCAGGTTCTTGAACTCATCGATATCGCACATCAGCATGGCTGCGCCTGCAGGGCATTTGGTGCCGCCGCCCCAGAGGCGATCGAGTGTTTCCATCATCCAGCGCCGGTTTGCGATCCCGGTTAGGGGATCGGTTCTTGCGAGATGCTCAAGTTTGCCATTTGCGTCGGCCAGTTCGGCGACACGGCTGCGGTCTCGAAGCTCAAGAAGGAAAGTCTTCTGGGCAAGAATCGTCATGGTCCGTCTGGCAACGACCGTTGCAATGATACCACTGGCAAAAAACAGCGTCGCAGCCACGGCGCTCCCGATTTCAAGGCCCGGGTTCAGCAACTGAAAAACGAGATAAAGGCCGAGCGCCAAAACGGCGATCGTCACCGTCCAAGCCAATGGTATGCCAAAGATGATGATGGCTGTAATCGCCACGAACAGCATGATGTTCAAGTGCCGCTCGTAGAACTCGCCACCCGCGCTCACGCCCACCAATGCGATCGACAAGAGAATGAGGAACATGCCGGCAATCAGCGAGAACCCTTGGAGCCAGGGCGCGCGCGGCCTTTGCCAAACAACGGCGATGGCCATAGCGACTGCCGGGAGGATGCTGCTCGGCGGGAGCATCGGCAGGGTGACGGCTCTTGGAAGCATCAACATGTTGAGCGACAGCGTCAGCACATCCAACAAAGCTACCCATATCATCCAGGCGCGAACGATCTTGGCCGTTCGCGACCAGGAGCGCTCCCGAAACAGGCGACGAAGCTCGCCTTTGAGACGGATGTCACGTGTACGGCGTGTGAGAAGCCGTTCAACTTCCGCCATGGCAGCTGGGTCCTGCACGTGAAGCGGCACCTGTTTGGACGTATTCAACGAACCGATGGGAACTGCATTCTCCTGGACATCCATTTGCACCCAACTAGCGGAATATCTGCCGCAGGCAAGCATGGCAGGGCGCCCTGAAAATGGATTGCCATGATCGCAACCATTTTCGTGTTCAGCCGCAAATTCGTGCAATCAATGCCGCTGTACACCCGACAACTTTGCAGTTCGTGTCGACCCCGGTCGTCGAGATCGGGACTGATCACGCGTCGGATGCCGGGCGACAGAGCCAGATTTCCCTCTCTCACTGAAAGTTGAAGGGACGCAGGTAGTCGAGGGTCATTCTCGGACCAAGCTGTGTTACAGTCCTTTGCGTGAATAACGCAGTGATTGGTTGACGATGTTTACGACGCTTGCGGTTCTCATCAGCCTCTCCGGTCTCGCCTCGACAGTGGCGCAAGCTTCGGAAGGCGAGGTCGATGTCGAGCTTGTCCTTGCTGTCGATACCTCACGGTCCATGGATTATGAGGAAGTTCGCATCCAGCGTGAGGGCTATATCGAAGCGCTCAAGCACAAGGAATTCATCGACGCGGTGAAGGGCGGTCTCACCGGCCGCATCGTCATCAGCTATTTTGAATGGGCAGGCTATGTTGTGCCCGATTCCGTGATCGAGTGGCAGGTAATCGAGACGCAGCAGGATGCGATCGATTTCGCCGATAAGCTGGAAGCGCGACCGATCAGCACGCAGCGTCGTACATCGATCTCCGCTGCGATAGCCCAAGGCGCCACAATGATAGTCTCCAGCCCCTATGACGGCATGAGGAAGGTGATCGATGTTTCCGGGGACGGGCCAAACAATTCCGGCGATCCGGTCATGTCCACCCGGGACAAGGCGTTAAGGGCAGGCATCGTCATCAACGGTCTCGCAATTATGCTGAGACCTGCCGAGGCTTCGAGCGGGCTCGACAAATATTATGCGGATTGCGTAGTCGGCGGCCCCGGATCCTTCGTGCTGCCAGTTCGCAAGATCGAGGATTTCGCCGTTGCTGTGCGCCGTAAGCTAGTCATGGAGATCAGTGGCCTTACCCCGTCGGCGGTGATGCAAAAAATTGCCGGCGACATATCGGCTACCGACTGCATGATTGGCGAGAAGCAGTGGCAGGACCTGTTCAACCGCTGAGTTTCACTGTCCTCCCATCCCGTTTCCGTTCGGTACTTGCAATTGCGTCTCTCAGTCCGCTGGCTCTACCGGGCGACCGGTTCTTCGTTCGGCGACAAAGAGCCCGTGACGGCGGTGCTCACCAAAAATGCGCTTTCGGCAACTTGCTGAACGCCGGATATTTATTGAACGAACGCCCGTCGCTGACGCTCCATTATCTATCGCGCAGCCCCCATGCCTTCTATCACCAGCTTCACGCCGAACGCCCCTACGACGGCCCCTGTTGCTCGGTCGATCCATTGCTTGGAATGCAGGTAAACGGAACGCGGCTTTCTGAACGAGAAAGCGAAAGCGACAATCGCGTACCAGACGAATTCGTTGCAGAAGAGCAAAGGCGGCAGGACGATCAGCATCCAAAAGGGTGGGGACGCCGGAAGCATCGCCGCAAACATCCATGCATAAAAGATTGCGGTTTTCGGATTCGCGAGCTGTACCAAAAGCGCTCGGACAAAGGCTCTCCGCGATGAGCCTTGATGTGTCGGCATGTCGTTGGCGATCTGGACAGGGTCAGCGGCGCCGCGCCAGATCTTGATCCCAATCCACAACAGATAGGCGCCGCCTGCGACGTGGAGCGAGAAATCCAACACGTGGAAGTGGCGTTCAGATAGCGTCAGCCACGTTCTTAAGTCCACGCATAAGTGAGCTGTCAGAGGCCACTCCTCAGGGAGTGGACTGGCCAGGGTGTTTCGCTCGCCCCTTATAACGGGCCATCACCAAACGAACCTGATTGAAGTGGAGCTGGTCCACAAGGACCTAACTAGCGATGATCTCGACAGGTTGAGGACCTGGAAAGCCACAGCTGCTGTATATGTCGGACAGGGCCGGATGTCGCAATCCTTACCGAAGCGGTACATCGCAGATCCGCTACTACGAGGTTCTGCCTGACGACACGTTCTACAGCGCAACCGTTGGACTCGACGACGAAGGTTGATGACGTCGCCGCGAAGCTGATCGAAGCTTCGTGGGCCATCTGGACTGCGCGGCCTAAACGCTCCGTCATCAGCAATTCGACTGCGAGGTCCACAGGCTGGTGCGCTTGAACGCAGGACCGGCTGCTCCAGTTAACGTGGAAAGACCACATCACGGAGACCGCCCATGCCGCCTCGCAAACGAACCGACACCGCGCCCTTGGTTGCCAAAGGTGCCAAGATCGGCGAGCCCGTCCCCAAGGCGATTGTCGACACCAACACCGCCGCGCTAGGCATTCCGCCTCAGCCGGACTATGATCCTCGCGAAGAAATCAGCGCCCTGCGCAAGCAGATGGAGGCGTTGCGGCAGCAGATTTCCGACGCCGCGCAATCCGTAAAGGGTGGCGCAAGACAAGCCGCACGTCAGACTGAAGCAACGGTTAAGCTCTATCCTGTTTCATCACTCCTGGCCGCCGCTGCGGTCGCCGGTGCGTTTGCCTTTGCGATCGCCGGTCTTCGATCATCGACGCCTCGTTCACGCTACGACCGGGCTCTCGACGAAGTACGCGATCTTTACGACCGTATCCGCGACCGTCTTTAGTCACATTTAGGGATTGCCTGTTGATCGATTCTTCCTCACGCTGCGTCATGCAAGCGAGAGGACACGCATGCTCGAAGTCATTATACGCCGCAGCCTGGACATCGTTGACCGGACAGAACGCTTGGTCGAAAAGGCGAGAAGGCTGATCGGAAGTGGAAGTCTCGACGACGTCGAGGTATATCGAATTCACACGGAGATCGAGCGCCTTACGGACCTCGTCTTCATCATGGACGACGCAGCGCGGTTGCTCCGCCGGACGTTCGAGCAACGTCCAGAGATGGCTCGTGCGTATCCGGCTCACGTGACCCTGCAGTAGAACCGCCACGCCTCCGATAGGACGCACGCTGCTGTGCTCATTCTGGCGCCTCTGGTGCCGGCAAGCCGCCTCCCGGAAAAGTGGCTCCCCGACAGTGCTTCCGCGGCACCGGAAAAGTCCGGTCCGGTGGGGTCGCTACCTCCTTGATGGCTGCCATTCTTCACTATCTGCCGACACAAAGAGGGTCGCAGGCGCGAGGTTTCACGTACCATACCACCGGAGAGGAACAAACCTTCCAATTGATGGTTCATGAGATGCGGCAGGCCGCCATGCCGCATACTGAAACCGAAACACGAACATCTTGGCGAAGCCGCCGACGCGGAGAAAACACGGTTGCGGCCCAGCTGTATTCGATGATGGATCATGACCGAAGATTGCATCCGACGTCTCTAACAAGGCTGTTTCAGTCGCGTCCGACGTTCATGGTGCTTCCAAGGCCGGGTGGTCGAGGAGGTGGACAAATCTTAGGGTGAGCAAGGGGAACCGCGATCCCAATAAGAAGCGTGGCCAACCGCAATTACCCTGCTGAAATGGAATTACCTATGCTCAGTCGTCCGCACATTAAGCTGTCGAGCGTCGCCACCCTCCTTGTCGTGGTGGGCGGTGTACTCGTCGCACTGAAGGGCACGCATGGAGACACGCCAGACGGATCAGTGGAGACTGAGCTCGAGGCTGGTCGAGGAAGGGACGCAAGCGTCCCCGAGGCGATACCCGTGAAGGGCCTGCGCGATGTCTTTTGGCGGGTGGTTCACGAAGTCATCGATGATCGTGTGACACTCATAGCAGCCGGAGTGACGTTCTACCTCTTGTTGGGTCTGTTCCCCTCGCTGTCGGCACTCGTCGCGCTTTACGGGCTGATTGCAGATCCGGCCACCATGGCTGGCCACCTCCGGGAACTGTCAGGACTGCTTCCGCCGGGCGCGTTCGATCTCATCGCCGATCGCATCAAGAGCCTCGCCGAAAGCCGCGATTCGACGCTTGGCATTACGTTCTTCGTTGGCCTTGCCATCGCCCTGTGGAGCACGCATAGCGGGACGCTGGCGATCTTCGATGCGATGAACGTGGCCTATGAAGAAAAGGAAAAGCGGGGACTGGTCAAGCTTAACCTCGTAGGGCTGTGCTTCACTTTCGGCGCGATGCTCTCTGCCGCCACAATAATAGGACTGGTCGCTGTCATGCCTGTGGTGCTTTCCTATCTTTGGCTCGACCTATTCAAGGAGCACATGGCCCTGCTTCTGAGGTGGCCGTTGTTGCTTTTGATCGCAGCCGCTGCGACCACCGCCGTATACCGCTTCGGTCCGAGCCGCGAGCCCGCCAAGCTCCGATGGATGACGTGGGGTGCCTTTCTCGTGACCTTTTCATGGTTTGCGATGTCGGTCGGATTTTCGTTCTATCTCAACCACTTCGCCAACTACGACGCGACCTACGGCACCCTCGGTGCGCTGATCGGTTTCCTGGTCTGGATTTGGCTGTCGATCGTCATCCTGATCGTGGGAGGCGAGCTGAATGCCGAGCTGGAACACCAGACGGCGAAGGACACTACCACGGGGGCACCATTGCCGATGGGATCACGCGGAGCCTATGTGGCGGACACTCTCGGCGAGACCGCAGACCGGCTGCGCTGACCAGCAGGGACGCCTTCGCAGCCAGTTTGGCACGATCGAAAGCTTCGAGACCCGCTGCCACCTTCCGGTCAGTTTTCCTGCAGACCCGGTCCAGGAGCTGGCGAGATGCGCAGGAGACCAGCGCGCGTCCAAACGATGGTTATGCGAGCCTGCCCAAAATATTGGCAAAGGCAACCCAAGCAGTCCTCCCCAGTCGCGTATCAGCTTCATCTGCCCCCGTGCGCATGCAGTGACGATTTTGGCGTTGTTTCCTCTGGAAGGAGGATACGATGACCAGCCTCTGGATCGCAAATCAGCTCGGCTTCTTTCGCGAACATTTGTCGGCGATGAAGAGCTGATCTCGCAAAGCTCTCCGAGGGCCACAGGGCGTCACTACCGCCAGCGATCAGAACTATATTAGCCCGGCTTTGTTCGACGGGAATGGTGGCAGCCGGAATCGATTTGGCGAAGCGTTGAAGACAGTGCTCGAACAAGCTTCGATAGGAAACCAGCCCGTTCGCGTATTCCTTTGTCCATGAAGGATCGGTGGGTACGAAGGGCAGGGGCTCGCTCTTCCATGTCCACGATGAGCGCTCCGGCCAGGCGATGCCGTCACGGCCCGGTCCGATGTTTCCCCAGACAACGGACGTTGGGCTCATGGCAAAGACTGCGTCGACGCGCTCATCGCGAGTAGCGACAAGCAGAGCAGCTTCCGCACCTTTTGATGTTCCGGCTATGGCGATCAGCTTGCAGCCGCGTTTCTCAAGTTCGTCGATTGCCTGGACGAACGTCTCCAGCGGGACTTCACAGATTCCTGGGGCTTGGCCCTCGCCGCCGAACCAGCGCAGGGCAAGCGACGTGACGCCGATGCTGGCGAAGAGCGAAGCACGTGGAACATCGACACGCCCGCTCGATCCGGCGAGAACAAGGATTCCCCATTCTGTCCGCCGGTCAGGCTCAAGCAATATTCCCTGGACGTTTCCGGATAGATCGATCTGGATACAGCTCGCCATTGAACAGCCTTGATATGTGCATCTTTGTTTTTGGCAGAGGCCAACATGCGTTTCCCAAACGCTACCGGCCATCTGAATGGTTGCTCGAAGCAGTGTAAGAATCGGAAACACTTTGTGACTAAGTTACTCCGAATGCTACGTTTTTCTATCTTGTCGTCCTAACGGTCCTGACGGATATTAGCGAGCGATAAGAGGTAGCCACCATGATCAGAATGATTAATGACCCGGCAGAGCTGGCGGGCGAGGACATCACAGGCAAGTATATACTGCGAAAGTTGAACTACCACTGGTTCGCCTACGGCAAGGCCGCCATCGTCACCGCGTGCAAGGGGACCATTCTGCACCTCGACCGTGAAGAGACTGTTTATTCGGAACGCTGGGGTCGCCGCGCCTATACCGGCACTGGCAAACGTTATCCAGGCGGCGTGTGTCCTATCTCGGCAGTCGCCTGCGTCTGTGACACGCCAGACGATGTCAACGCTGTTATCCAGCTGGACGTTGAAGCGCAGGACGAATTCTACCAGCTGATCGCCAAGACTGAAGCCAGGGTTCATGATCTAGCCGCTTCCTCACAAAATAGCTTCTTTCTAGCGGCTGCCGAATAAGGCGGGGGCGTGCTCCTCGGCAATCGCTGGAGCGCTATCGGCACAGTCGTTGGTGCCAGGTCTCTAGTTCGCCTATTCGTTAAGGGTCTGGTCGTCTGCGCCCAGCGAAGAAGGCTCTGGCTGCCACATTCTACGACGTTGCGTCCGTCTATTGGTATCCCCACGGTGACACGCAGACCGTCCAGGCCTTCGATGGCCTCGACATTTGTACGCGTCCGGTGAAGCGTTATCGCCGTCTTTGACGGTGCCGGGTTCACCACTGTCGGCCAGGACCGCTAGGCCGTTGCGACCGACAGAGCGAACAATCGCCGCTATTTCGTCAGCCTGGTGTCTTGATTGTTGATATGGACGGCCACGTCGGCACCTTCCTGGGCGAGCAAAATCGCTATCGCCCTGCTCAAGCCACGGCTTCCACCTGTCACCAACGCTCGCTTTCCAACGAAGCGACGCGACATCTTTCGCGCCTTGAGTTCTCAAATGTCAAACTGGTAGCTTGCCGGTTCGAACCGATAGCCCTCGGTGCGCTTCTCATGTCGGGCGAAATGAGAAACTGACCCCGCATTGCCTCAAGCAAAATGTTACCGATAGTGTTGATGCTCCCGATGGGATGGTCATGGTTCGCTGTCCCGGCTCGGGGGATGGATGGCACGGCGGATCAGCATGGCGACACGTAGGGAACTGGTTGAGGCGATCATCGAACGATATCGATCGAGCTGTCGGGCGGACAAGCAAAGGATCCTGGATGAGTTCGTCGCAGTTACCGGATATCACCGCAAGCATGCGATCCGAGGCTCCGCCATAGGGAGACCGGACCGCCTTGCGCTCGGCAATATGTTGCCCAGTATGGCCTCGAGGTTCGGGAAGCGCTGGTAGCTCTCTGGGAAGTGTCCGATCGTCTCTGCTCGAAACGCCTGAAGCCGCTGATTCCGATTTTGCTGCCAGCCCTTGAACGTCACGGCCGGCTCGATCTGAGCAGCGAGCTTCGCGATAAACTACTGGCGATCAGTGCGTCGACGATGGACCGGTTGCTGTCAGAGATACGTGTGGTGGCTCGCGGTGGCCGGCGTCGGCGGACTGGAATGAGTTCTGCGGTTCGTCGGTCGGTCCCGGTACGCACCTTCGGGGACTGGAACGATCCGCTGCCCGGTTATGTCGAGGTCGACTTCGTGGCTCATTCGGGGACCTCTTCGTCCGGTAGTTTCGTGCAGACGATGGTGCTGACCGATATCGCTACGGGCTGGACCGAGTGCGTGCCAGTCCGCACGCGCGAAAGCAGTCTCGTTATCGCTGCCCTCAAACAGGCCCGCTCGCTGTTTCCATTTCCGCTGCTGGGCGTGGACTTCGACAGCGACAGCGCCTTCATGAACGAACTTGTGGTCTGCTGGTGCCGACGTCAGGGGTTGGAGGTGACCCGTTCGCGAGCGTATCGTAAGAACGATCAGACTTGGGTCGAGCAGAAGAACGGCGCGATAGTGCGACGGCTAGTTGGTTACGGAAGGCTCGTCGGCGCGGAGGCGACGGTTGCCCTTGGGCGACTCTACGGCGTGGTGCGTCTGTACGGCAATCTATTCCAGCCTTCATTCAAGCTACGGGAGAAGACACGTATCGGCGCTCGCGTCATCAAACGCTAGCATGCGCCCGTGCCGCCCATAGCGCGGGTGCTAGCCCATTCGGGTGTGGCCAAGGGCGACAAGGAGCGGCTGCAGGAGATAGGTGTTGCTGTTTGCCGGGATCCGTGCCGCACAGGAGGAACTCGGAAAGCGGGTCGATCGTCGGGGCTTGAATGCCAGGTCCGAAGAACCAGTCGCCATCGATCTGCAGCGATTCACCGCGAGTCTGAAGACAGCCTGGCAGGCTGGAGAGAAACGGCCGACACATCGGCGGCCATATCGACGGAGCAAGCCCTACCCGAAAAGGCCGAGCATGCTGGAGCCATTCGAGCCCCAGATTCGAGCGTGGCTTGAGGCGGATCCGGCGCTCTCTGCAGCCTCGGTCCTGCAGCGTCTAAAGAGCGCCGATCCGTCACGCTTCACGGAAAAAAGCCTGCGGACGGTGCAAATGGCCGTCAAGGCTTGGCGGATGGAAATAGCCGGGCAGATTTTACTCAATGGCGACTGGACGAAGTGCGCGCCCGTACCTTCTCCCGCCGCGGCGGGAGGAGGTACGGGGCATCTCAGTGCCCCCAGCTTCAGTAACATTCATGGGTGAGGCAATAGGAGGGTCAATTCCTCGCTTCGCTTGACATTGTGCGCCGCCGCCCCCAATGCGACTTCAAGGCCGATATTCGGATATGCACGGAGCTACCGATTTCATGACGGATCAAAGGGCGACGCCGGTCACCGGGTCGACGATAGGTCGCTCGTTCTCGTCCCGCGTACCGGCCGGCGGAACCGCGGGTGCCCTCGACTCCTTGTCAGCGGGATCAGGCTTCTCGGGCACCGGCTTGACGTCTTTTGGACGGCGCTGTTCCCGAGTGGCGTTCGTGTCGTTGGTGCTCATGGCAATCTCCCTTGTACCAAGAACACCGATGGTGGCAATCTAGTTCCAGGAAGCCGCCACGCACGCAAGGATCTGACAAATTTCCTCGCTCACCACGCAACCATCCGTGGATCGCGCCGTTTCGATATTGAACGACGCGAGGCTTCGGATGGGACTTCTGGCACGAATGTTGACAATAGTCATGGCGCTACTGGGTGGCGTCGTTTTCTCGCAAGGACCTGAATTTGCCCAACAGTACCGCCAGCGCATCGGTGGGGCCCTGGACGAATTGAGGAAGATCGTCGATGCATTTGATTCCCAGGCCGTCCAAAACGGCCTCGACCGTCGGGAGGCCCTCAGCGTATATGCAGCCTCTCCTGAAGTCTTCCTCCGTAATCAAGGCGACGCGATGCGCCGGATATTCGAGCGTTACGACAGGCTTTCGGCACAGCAGCGGGAGTTGGCACTGGAGCCTCCAGTCACTAGACCATTGCTGCTGCTGCGCCGCCCCGACCTGACACTTGCCAAGAACACTTGGAATGACTTCGTTCCAGCGGTTCCAGTCGATCTGGCGGGGCTGATCTGGGGGGCAGCGGGATGCGTCTTGGGCTGGGCAACGGCAGCCGGTTGCGGTGCTGCGAGTCGTGGAATGACACGGGCGGCACGCGTCCGCAGGGCGTGATCTGGCAGAGAATTGTGCCGCTTACCATGAATTGCCTCGGCCGGGTCGGGTGCCTGACGCGGGCCATTGGAGCCGGCGAAATCGAAATACGGTTGGCAAATGGAGACGACGCTTTCTTAGAGATCGGCTCGATGGTCTGCTCGACGAAGTTCGCCCTGGTCGGCCCGGACGATTGACACGACGATCAGATTGCTGCTGTGATCGAGCGCACGCTGCGTTCAACGCCAAGCGATGCGACCCATTGGTCGATCCGCTCGATGGCAGGGGCCACAGGCTTTTCGCACACGACGATCCGCTGGAAATGGAACGCCTTCGGCTTGCAGCCTCATCGCACTGAGACGTTCAAGCTTTCCAGCGACCCTTTGTTCATCGATAAGATCCGCGAAATCGTCGGTCTTTATCTGTCACCGGGCTATCGTTACTGGTGCTTTGAGGCCCTTTTGGAGGTGCAAAAGGACATTGTGGGGGAGCGGGTTCATCTACATCAGCTGCCCCACCTTGACGGCACAGGTTCTTTGCGAAATGCTAAGACGTCAGACCAATTTGAAAAGCTGCTACTTTAAGAAGTCAACTGGGGAACCATGAAGGCAAATGTCGGCGATACCCCCCTGATCCGGCCGCTTCCCGCCATGGATCGTGCGCGTCAGGTGACTGAGGCGCTGGCTCATTATGTTGAGGCGGCGAAGCTTAAGGCAGGCGACAGGCTGCCTGCCGAACGTGAACTTATGGCAGCCCTTGCTGTGGGTCGTTCGACTATTCGCGAGGCGATCCGTCACTTTCAGGCGCTTGGAGTGATTGAGACGCGCATGGGAAGCGGCACCTATCTCTTGAAGCCTGTTTCCAAGGCGACCATCCACATGCCGCTGTCACTTGACACGGCGCATCTTCGTGACGTCCTTCTGCAGACGCTGGAGGTTCGCCGCGGCATCGAATGCGAAGCAGGCATGGTGGCTGCGCGGCGCAGAACGGCCAGGGACCTCGCCGTCATCGAAGAGAAGCTCGATGAAATGGAGCGCGTGCACCAAGCGAAGGGCACGTCCGGTCCCGAAGACCTCGCCTTTCACATGGCTGTTTATGACGCAACCCATAACCCGCTGTTCGGCCAGCTTCTTGAGCAGATGCGCGAGACGTTCGAGCGCTTTTGGACTCATCCATTCGACCGGGAAGACTTTGCGCGCCGGTCCTTTCCGTTCCACCGCACGCTTTTCAACGCCATCGTTGCCCAGGACGCCGAGGCTGCCCGCGAAGAAACATTGAAAATCCTCGAGGTTGTCGAGGAAGACATCAAGGAAATGTCCAAATGAGCAACGGCTTGGAACCCTTCGAGCTTGCTTCGCTGATCACCGCCCATGACGAGGGCAACTTCGCTGATGCGGTCGTTCCGCCGATTTTTCAGACGTCGCTTTTCACCTTCTCCGACTACGATGACATGATCGCTTCCTATCGCGGCGAGAAGGTGCGGCCGATCTATACGCGTGGGCTTAATCCGACTGTGCGGATGTTCGAGGAGATGCTTGCCAAGCTCGAGGGCGCGGAAGATGCCCTCGGCTTTGCGAGCGGCATGGCGGCGATCTCATCGGCGGTCCTGAGCTTTGTAGAGCCCGGTGACCGGATCGTAGCGGTCAGGCACGTCTATCCAGATGCTTTCCGCCTGTTTGGCACGATCCTGAAGCGGATGAGGATCGAGGTCACCTATGTCGACGGGCGCGACGAGGAGGCAGTCGCCAAGGCGCTGCCCGGTGCGAGGCTCTTCTACATGGAAAGCCCGACGAGCTGGGTCATGGAGGTCCATGACGTTGGCGCGCTTGCGGCGCTCGCCAAGCGGCATGGCGCCGTTACCATGATCGACAACAGCTGGGCGAGCCCCTTCTTCCAACGGCCGCTGACATTAGGGGTCGATCTCGTTATCCATTCGGCCTCAAAATATCTCGGCGGCCACAGCGACGTCGTCGCCGGCGTCATTGCCGGTTCCAAGGAGATGATCGCGCGCATCAAGGCCGAGACCTATCCCTATCTCGGCGCCAAGCTTTCGCCCTTCGACGCCTGGCTTCTCATCCGCGGCCTGCGGACGCTGCCGCTTCGCATGAAGGCCCACGAGGCTGCGGCGATGGCCATCGCCCAGCGCCTGCAGAAATTCGATGTCGTCGAGCAGGTCTGTCATCCGGGACTTTCCAATCGTCTGCCCACTGGCCTCAACGGCACATCGGGGCTCTTTTCGTTCATTTTCCGCGAAGGTGTCGATATCCGCGCCTTTGCCGACCACCTCAAGCTTTTCAAACTGGGTGTAAGCTGGGGTGGGCATGAAAGCCTGATCGTACCGGGCGAGGTTGTGCTCCAGCAGAAAGCGCAGCCGAATTCCGCGCATGCCTTTGGCATTCATCCGCGGTCCGTACGCCTCCATGTCGGCCTCGAAGGAACCGAGGCACTGTGGGGGGATATCGAAGAGGCGATTGCCGCCGCTTCATAACCGTCAACTGAAAGAACACCGAAAAGGGGGAATGAGCATGAAGAGACTGATAACCGCAACGCTCTTCGCAGCGATGATGGCAGGCACGGCCTTTGCCGATACGACGCTGAAACTCGTCGAAGTCATCACCAGCCCGGAGCGCACCGAGACCCTCAAATCGATCGTCGGTAAGTTCGAGGCCGAAAACCCGGGCACGAAGGTCGAAATCATCTCGCTACCGTGGAACGAAGCCTTCCAGAAGTTCGCGACAATGGTGTCGGCGGGCGATACGCCGGACGTGATTGAAATGCCGGACACCTGGCTTTCGCTCTACGGCAACAACGGCATGCTTGAAAGCCTTGAACCCTATCTGGAAAAGTGGGAGCACACCAAGGAGCTGACGCCGCGCGCGCTTGAACTCGGGCGCGATGTCAAGGATACGGCCTATATGCTGCCTTACGGCTTCTATCTGCGTGCCATGTTCTACAATAAGAAGTTGCTACAGGAAGCAGGCCTTGCCGAACCGCCGAAGACGATGGACGAATTTTCCAAGGCCTCCGAAGCGGTCTCCAAGATCTCCGGAAAATACGGCTACTGCATGCGCGGCGGCCCGGGCGGCTTGAATGGCTGGATGATCTTTGCAGCCTCCATGGCAGGAGACAACAAGTACTTCAACGAAGACGGCACTTCGACCATGAACAGCCCCGGCTGGACAAAGGGCATCGAGTGGATGGTCGACCTCTACAAGAAGGGCTATGCGCCGAAGGACAGTGTGAACTGGGGCTTTAATGAGGTCGTTGCCGGCTTTTATTCCGGCACCTGCGCCTTTCTCGACCAGGATCCGGATGCTCTGATTGCCATTGCCGAGCGCATGAAGAAGGAAGACTTCGGCGTCATCCCGCTGCCGAAGGGGCCGGACGGCAAATCCTTCCCCACGATCGGCTATGCGGGATGGTCGATGTTCACGACGAGCCAGAACAAGGACCTTTCCTGGAAGCTGATTGCAACGCTTGAAGGTCCGGAAGGCAACATCGAGTGGAACAAGAAGATCGGCGCTCTGCCGGCCTATACTGCGGCCGAGAAGGATCCCTTCTATGCCGGCGACCAGTTCAGGGGCTGGTTCGAGGAACTGGCTGACCCGAACACGGTTCCGACCGTCATGCCGACCTACCTCGAAGAATTCGCCTTCTTCAAGGATTCGCTGGCCATCAAGACCTCGCAGCAGGCACTTCTTGGCGACATTACGCCCAAGGAGCTGGCCGATCAGTGGGCCGACTACTTGACCAAGGCGCAGCAGAAGTTCCTGGCCAAAAAGTAGGAGCCAGGGGCGGCGGAGCGATCCGCCGCCGATTCTTCCCGACGAGACAGACGGCGCCATAGCGCCGCGAACCGGAATTTGGCCGATGACTATGATCGCCGACACGTTGAACAGGCGCCACGATCGCAGGCCGTGGCTGAAGCGTCTTGCAGATGCCTCGGAGCCCTATCTCTACAGCGCACCGTCGCTGATCCTCATCATCGCGGTTATGTTGGCGCCGCTGGCGGTGGGCATTTCCTACGCCTTTCGCGATATCCAGCTTCTGAACCCATTTTCCGGCGGTTTCATCGGGCTTGAGCACTTCCGCGCCCTTTCGAAAGATGCGGCCTTTTACGGCGCGCTTCGCAATACGCTATGGTGGACAGGCGCTTCGGTGATCTTGCAGTTCATCTTCGGGCTCATCCTGGCGCTTTTGCTCGATAAGCCGTTCTGGGGCAGGGGCATCGTGCAGGCACTCGTCTTTCTGCCCTGGGCGGTTCCGTCCTTCCTTGCGGGCCTCAATTGGGCCTGGCTTTTCAATCCGGTGATCGGGCCTATTCCGCACTGGCTCTTCGGCCTCGGGCTGACCGGCGCGCCTGGCAACATTCTTTCTGATCCGCAATATGCGATGTGGGGACCGATCATCGCCAATGTCTGGTGGGGCATCCCGTTCTTCGCGATCACGCTGCTCGCAGCGCTTCAGGCAATTCCTCGCGATCTTTACGAAGCCGCATCGATCGATGGCGCCGGCTGGGTCCAGCGCTTCCGTTCGATCACGCTTCCCTTCCTTGCACCGACGATTGCCATCACCGTCTTGCTCCGCACCGTCTGGGTATCGAACTTTGCTGATCTCATTGTCGTCATGACGGGCGGCGGGCCGGCGGACCGGACGCAGATCGTCGCCAGCTATATCTTCACCCAGGCGTTCAGACGGCTCGATTTCGGTTATGCCTCGGCGATCGCACTGGTTCTGCTCGCACTGCTGCTTGCCTATTCCATGCTGATCATCCTGCTGCGGCAGACCCTGCTGAAGGATTGAATAGATGAGACGATCCACCGTTGCGACCACCGCCCATCGGCTGGCAATCCTTTGCTATATCGGTTTCGCGCTCTTTCCGCTTTTCTGGCTGCTGAAGGTCTCAGTCACCCCGAACGACCTGCTTTATAGCGAGGGCGTGCGCATGTGGCCGTCGCGTACGACATGGGAACATTATTCCTTTGTGCTTCAGCACAGTGCCTTTCCAACCTTCTTCAAGAACAGCCTCATCGTGTCGGCCTCGACGGCGGTGGCGGTGACGATCTGCGCGTCGCTTTCCGGTTATGCGCTGTCGCGCTTCAATTTCCGCGCGAAATACTGGATCGTTGCGCTGATGCTTTTAACGCAGATGTTCCCGCTGGTCATGCTCGTCGCACCGATCTTCAAGATACTCTCGCCGCTGCACTTGACGAACAGTCTGACCGGCCTCGTCGTCGTCTATACCGCCTTCAACGTGCCCTTCGCGACGTTCCTGATGCAATCTTTTTTCGACGGCATTCCAAAGGATCTAGAGGAGGCTGCGATGATCGACGGAGCGACGCAGTTCACGGCCTTCCGGCAGATCATCTTGCCGCTGACGCTGCCGGGGATCGCGGCAACCCTCGGCTTCGTATTTACCGCGGCCTGGAGCGAACTGCTTTTCGCGCTGATGCTTATCAACGGCAATGACGCGGCAACCTTTCCGGTCGGCCTTCTTACATTCGTTTCGAAATTCTCCGTGGATTTCGGGCAGATGATGGCGGCGGGTGTCATGGCACTCATTCCAGCCGGCCTCTTCTTCCTGCTCATTCAGCGTTATCTCGTCCAGGGCCTGACGGCCGGCGCGGTCAAGGGTTAGTCACATGGCATCGATCGATATCCAGAACATCAAGAAGGCCTACGGCCACGTCCAGGTGCTGCATGACGTTGATCTCAAGATCAAGGATGGTGAATTCGTCGTCCTCGTGGGCCCGTCGGGCTGCGGCAAGTCGACCCTGCTGCGCATGATCGCGGGGCTCGAAGAGGTCACTGGCGGCGAAATCCGCATTGCCGGGAACCGGGTCAATGAGTTGCATCCGAAAGACCGGGACATCGCCATGGTGTTCCAGTCCTACGCGCTTTATCCCCATATGAACGTCGCCGGCAACATGAGTTACAGCCTAAGGCTCAGGAAGACGGCGAAGGAAAAGATTGCGAGCGCCGTTGCAAATGCCGCCTCCAAGCTCGGCCTCGATCCGCTGCTTGAACGGAGGCCAAAGGCACTTTCGGGCGGGCAGCGGCAGCGTGTCGCCATGGGTCGGGCCATCGTTCGCCAGCCCAAGGCCTTCCTTTTCGACGAACCGCTCTCGAACCTCGACGCACGTCTTCGCGAACAGATGCGTGCTGAGATCAAGAAACTGCATGCCGACCTGAAGGCGACCTCAATCTATGTGACGCACGACCAGATCGAGGCAATGACGCTCGCCGACCGGATCGTCGCCATGCATGGCGGCGTGGTGCAGCAGGTCGGCAGCCCCCTCGAGCTTTACGATCGGCCCGCCAATCTTTTCGTCGCGGGCTTCATCGGTTCTCCCGGCATGAATTTCCTGGATGCGACATGCGAGGCGGGCGGGGTCAGGCTGAAGGACGGGACGCTTGTTCCGCTGTCGGCGCCGCTTGCGCTTTCCAGCGGCGCGAAAGTCACGCTCGGCATCCGCCCGGAGCATGTGGTCATGTCGGATCAAGGCGGAATGCGTGCCGAGGTCGAGCTCGTCGAACCGACCGGCTTCGGCATCATCCTGCATCTGTCGCTGCATGGCCTGCCTTTCAAGGTCTTCACGCTGGATCGCGAAGCGCTGACGGCCGGGCCCGAAGTCAGCGTATCCTTTCCGGCGCAGCATCTGCATCTATTCGACGGCGAGGGAAATAGGGCCGGCTGACGTATCTTTTCCGCCTCGACCGACTGACGACAATCGCCGTGGCGGCCCACGAATGCCTCAGGTAGGTTATCGGATCACCGGCCCGTTCGCCTTCTTCCAGGCATCGATGCCGCCTTCGATGTGGCAGGCGCTGGCCAAGCCGGCATCCTGGGCTGCCTGGACGGCCATTGCCGATCGCTCGCCGAAAGCGCAGTAGAACACGATGCGCTTGCCGGTCGCCTCTGCCAGTTCATGCAACATCCCGCCGGTGCTGATGTTTTCCTGCAAGTCCGGATAGGGCGCATGCAGGGAGCCAGGAATTGTTCCATGTTTTTCCCGTTCTCCCTTCTCACGCAGATCGACGATTGCAATGTCGGGACGCCCGCTCAGCGCCAAGACCTCTGCCGCCGAGACGGCCCAGCCCTTGCGTGAAATCTCGTCCTGATGCAGGCCGATATGGATATTTGCAGGCACGGCCACATCCATCATCTTCGGATTTGGAAGCTTCAGGTTATTCATGAGATCGGCGTACTCGTCGGCTGATCTGACCTTCAGGCGTGGATTGAAGCGCTTCTCCTCGCCGATGGTGGAAACGGTGTCGCCCTTATAATCGTGCGCCGGATAGACCAGGGTCTCGTCAGGAAGTTTGAGGAGCTTGTTGAAGATGGAGTCATATTGCTGGAGCGGATTGCCGTTCTGGAAATCGGTACGCCCGGTGCCGCGAATGAGCAGCGTGTCGCCCGTAAAAACGCGGCCATTCATGAGGAATGAATAGGAATCGTCCGTATGGCCCGGTGTGTAAAGGACGTCGAGGCTCAGTCCCTCAATCGCCACGCGGTCGCCTTCCGTGACGCGCATGGAGACGACATCGGCAAGCGTCTGCTCGCCCATCACTGTCACGCAATGGGTCCGGTCGCGCAGCGCACCCAGCCCGGTAATGTGGTCAGCGTGCAGATGAGTATCCACGGCCTTGACCAGCTTGAGGTCGAGCTCCTCTACCAGCTTGAGATAGCGGTCGACCTTTTCGAGCACTGGATCGATGATGAGCGCCTCGCCTCCCTTTCGGCTGGCGATGAGATAGGTGTAGGTGCCGGAGACACTGTCGAAGAGCTGGCGGAAGATCATCGGCACCTCCCTTTTGCAGATTGCTCCACCGGATGTCGCACCTATGCCTCTGGCTGCGGGACGATCCGGATGTAGGGCTTCGGTGCGGTCCATCCGTTCGGATAGATCGTCCTGGCCTCGTCGTCGCTTACCGAACCGGCGATGATGACATCCTCACCCTGTTTCCAATTCGCCGGTGTGGCGACCCTGTGCTTGGCGGTCAGCTGCAGCGAGTCGATTACACGCAGCACTTCATCGAAATTGCGGCCGGTCGTCATCGGATAGACGAGGATCAGCTTGATCTTTTTGTCGGGGCCAATGACGAAGACGTTGCGCACGGTCTGGTTGTCGGCCGGCGTTCGCTTTGTCGGATCGCCGGAGACTGCTGCGGGGAGCATGCCATAAAGCTTCGATACGTTGTAATCGGTATCGGCAATCATCGGGAAATTCGGTGCAGCGCCCTGCGTTTCCTGGATGTCGCTTGCCCAACCGGCATGGCGATCGACAGGATCGACCGACAGGCCGATGATCTTCACGCCACGCTTGTCGAATTCGGGTTTGATCCTGGCCATGTAGCCCAGTTCAGTGGTGCAAACCGGCGTGAAATCCTTGGGATGCGAAAACAGGACAGCCCAGGAATTGCCGATCCAGTCGTGAAACTCAATCTTGCCTTCGGTCGTTTCTGCCTGGAAATCCGGTGCGGTATCGTTGATCGCGAGAGACATGAACCCCTCCATCTGACACATGGTTGCCGAAACGTTTCGCCGGTACGGTTGTTCTATATTCCGCTAAATTAGAAAATGCGCAATATATAAGTGCGGCGGCTCTCATTGAAGCTGCCGGCAATATATTGGAGAGGGGCATGGCAATACATTTGAACGTTCGGGTTTTGGCCATTCTACCCCTTTTGGAGTGGGCAAGGATCGTTAGGCGTTCCTGAACAGCTTCCAGCGTTTGGGGCGGAAGGCGATGCGGTTGCGGTCAAGGCTGTCAGCTTGCTCGGGCGGCAATTCGAGCTCGATCGACGGGTGATGCTTGCCGATGTTGACCTCGATATGGCGCGTACCGGCAACGCGGCGGCTGGAGACGAGCAGACCGGCGATGCATCCACCGCAGCCGTCGCGCAGTTCGATGTCGTGCGGTCGGAAATAGAGCTGCGCGCTGCCGTCCCTCTCATTGTCCGCCTTCAAGCCAAGGGGACGGTCTTCGAACCAAAGTTCGCCCCCGGCAACGCGCACATCCAGACAATTCGACTGGCCCACGAAACCGAAGACGAAGGGCGAATTCGGATTGTCGTAGACCTGGTCCGGTGTGCCGACCTGCTCGATCGCGCCTTGGCTCATGACGACGACGCGGTCGGCAAGTTCCATCGCTTCGTCCTGGTCATGCGTGACGAAAACCGTGGTGTGACCGGTGCGGTCATGAATCTCACGGAGCCATTTGCGCAGGTCCTTTCGCACTTGGGCGTCGAGCGCACCAAAAGGCTCGTCGAGAAGCAGTACGTTCGGTTCTACCGCAAGAGCGCGCGCGAGCGCGACGCGCTGGCGCTGACCGCCCGAGAGCTGGGCCGGATAGCGCTTTTCCAGACCGGAAAGCTGCACGAGATCCAGCAGTTCCAGCGCGCGGCTGCGGATCTCGGACTTTGTGGGGCGGCGCGCTGCATCGCGCACCTTCAGCCCGAAGGCGATATTGTCGAGCACCGTCATGTAGCGGAAAAGAGCATAGTGCTGAAACACGAAGCCGATATTGCGCTGCTGCACAGTCTTTTTCGAAGCATCTTCGTCGCCGAAGTAGATCAGACCTTCGGTCGGGCTTTCGAGGCCGGCAATCAAGCGCAAGAGCGTCGTCTTGCCGGAGCCGGATGGACCGAGCAGCGCGATCAGCTCTCCTGAACGGATATCGAGCGAGATGTCATGGAGCGCCGGGAAGCGGTCGAATTCCTTGCGCAAGTTTTGAACGCGTACTTCCATTCTATTTCCTTCAGTGCCGCCGGCTGGCAGCGATTTCTTCGCTGTATCGCATTTCGAGCAGCGTCTTCAAAACAAGGGTCACAAGCGCAAGCGAGGCAAGCAATGTTGCAACGGCAAAAGCGCCGGTGAAATTATACTCGTTGTAGAGAATTTCTACCTGCAACGGCATGGTGTTCGTCTGGCCGCGGATGTGACCGGAGACGACTGAGACGGCGCCGAACTCGCCCATGGCGCGGGCGTTACAAAGCAGCACGCCATAGAGCAGGCCCCATTTGATGTTGGGCAGCGTCACATGCCAGAAGGTCTGCCAGCCGCTGGCACCCAGCGACAGGGCCGCTTCTTCATCCGCCGTTCCCTGTTCCTGCATCAACGGGATCAGTTCGCGCGCGACGAAGGGAAAGGTGACGAACATTGTGGCAAGGATCAATCCGGGCGCTGCGAAGAGGATCTTGATGTCGTGCGCGTCGAGCCATTTTCCGAGATAGGTATTGGCACCGAAAAGCAGCACGAAGACGAGGCCGGAAATAACCGGCGAGACGGAGAAAGGCAGGTCAATCAGGGTCGTCAGGATGGCCTTGCCCTTGAATTCGAACTTGGCAATCGCCCATGCGGCCGCGACGCCGAAAAATAGGTTCAACGGCACGCTGATACCGGCGACGATGAGCGTCAGGCTTATCGCCGAGAAGGTCTCGGCGTCCTGCAGCGCCTCGAAGAAAGCACTCCCGCCCTTGCGGAAGGCCTCGACGAAGACAGCCGCAAGCGGCAGCAGCAGAATAAGGAGCAGGAAGACCAGCGACAGGACGATGAGCGTCCAGCGGGCAAACCTCGTTTCGGTGATGACCGAGCGGACCTTGATTGAGCGAGGGATCGTGTCAGATGCCATTCCCGTACCTCCGCCTGCTCCAGCTCTGGATGAGATTGATCACGAGCAGCATGATGAATGAGATGATCAGCATAACTGCCGCAATGCCTGTCGCGGCCGCGTAGTTATATTCTTCCAGCTTGATGACGATCAAAAGCGGCGCGATCTCTGACTTGAACGGCAAGTTGCCGGCGATGAAGATGACCGAACCGTACTCGCCGACCCCGCGTGCAAAGGCCAATGCAAAGCCTGTCAACACGGCAGGCGCGAGGGCTGGAAGAAGGACACGGAAGATCGTCTGGAAGCGATTGGCACCAAGCGTTGCGGCAGCTTCTTCCACCTCCTTGTCGATCTCTTCCATCACCGGCTGCACGGTACGCACGACGAAAGGCAGGCCGACAAAGACGAGGGCGACGACGATGCCGACCGGTGTGAAGGCGATCCTGATGCCAAGCGGCGTCAGGAACTGGCCGATCCAGCCGTTCGGCGCATAGAGCGTCGTCAGGGCGATGCCGGCAACCGCGGTCGGCAGTGCAAAAGGCAGATCGACCATAGCGTCGATCACCCGCTTGCCGGGAAAACGGTACCGCACCAACACCCACGCAAGGACGACGCCGAAAACGGCGTTGACACAGGCCGCGGCAAAAGCCGCGCCGAAGCTGATGCGAAGCGCGCTCAGCGTGCGCGGATCGAATGCAATGGACGAAAACTTGTCCCAGCCAAGCTCGCTCGAACGCCAGGCGAGGCCCGAGAGGGGGATGAGGATCAAAAGGGTGAGCCAGGTCAAGGTAAGGCCGAGCGCCATTCCAAAGCCTGGAATGACGCTCGGCCGTTTGAACCGCCACCGCGTGGGGCTATGTGCTTTCATGCGAGGTATTATTGGGCCGGCTTGTAGATTTGGTCAAATACGCCGCCATCACCGAAGAATTTCGGCTGTGCTTCCTTCCAGCCGCCGAAGTCGTCGATGGTTGCGAGCTTCAGGTTCTGGAAGCGGTCAATGTCCGCCTTGTCGGCGACCTCCGGCTTGCTCGGGCGGTAGAAGTGCTTTGCAGCGATCTTCTGGCCCTCGTCGGAGTAGAGATAGTTGAGATAGGCTTCGGCAACCTTGCGCGTGCCCTTCTTGTCGACATTGCCGTCGACGACCGCAATCGGCGGATCGGCGCGGATGGACAAGGTCGGCGTGACGATCTCGAACTGGTCCGGCCCGAGCTCCTCCAAGGAGAGATAGGCTTCGTTTTCCCAGGCAAGCAGAACATCGCCCAGGCCGCGCTGGACGAAGGTCGTCGTTGCACCGCGAGCCCCGGTATCGAGAACTGGAACGTGCTGCAGGAGCTTCGTTACGAAATCCTGCGCTTTGGTGTCGTCACCGCCGTTTGCCTGCTTGGCCCATGCCCAGGCGGCGAGGAAATTCCAGCGCGCGCCGCCCGAAGTCTTCGGGTTCGGCGTAATGACCTGAACGTCATCCTTGATCAGGTCGCCCCAATCCTTGATACCCTTCGGATTGCCCTTGCGAACCAGGAAAACGATGGTGGAGGTATAGGGCGCCGAATTATTCGGGAATCTGGATTTCCAGTCGGCTGGGATCTTGCCGGTCTTGCTGGCGATCGCATCGATATCGCCTTCGAGTGCGAGGGTCACGACATCGGCCTCAAGACCATCGATGACGGAACGCGCCTGGGCGCCCGAACCGCCGTGCGAGGTCTGGATCGTGACCGTCTCGCCGGTGTCCTTCTCCCACTTTGCGGCAAAGGCGGCGTTGAAATCCTTATACAATTCACGCGTTGGATCGTAAGACACGTTGAGAAGCGTCTGATCGGCGAAAGCCGGGACAGTGGCGCCGATTGCGACGCTGCTTGCAAAGACAGCGGCCGCGAGGAATCGGGTGATCCGTATTGACGGCATGGGGAACCTCCTTCGTTCTACTTAAACTCTATCAACTTGGTCGTATAACGAAACGAAAGTTCTTCCGGTTCCTGATGTGCTTTTAGAAACCCATCCCATTCCGCTGCCAAAATTGAAACGGACGTCCCGACCGTCACCGATCGTGTGTCGTTACAGAAAAAGCACCATTTCGGCCCACTCGCCATGACACGGATGAAAACATCGCGATCCGTGCAATCGATGACAGGCCCGCGCCGCATGCAACACGATTTCTAAGCTCGGATCAACAAACCCAAAGCGCGGCACTCAAGCCGCGCTCCCTCATGGCCGTGAATCTCCAATGAAACTCGAATAGAACTCATCGACGTTTCTCGCCTTATGCATCGACTGAAGGACGCCTTCCGATTGCAGGCGTCGCGCGATGGCGGCAAGCACGTTGAGATATTCGCCACGGTTGCTTTCTCCGAAAAGCAGCAAGAAAGCGATATCCGTCGGCAGATCGTCGATCGCCTCGAAGTCCAGCGGCTGGGCGAAACGCACCAGGAGCCCACGTGGGCTTGTCATGCCGGCGATCGCCGCATGCGGTACGGCAATGCCGTTGCCGATGCCGGTCGAGCCGAGGTTTTCACGGCTTTCCAGCGCCTGGAGGGTCGTCTTTTCCTCGATGTCAAACGCATTGCCGGCCTTTTCGGCGAGATTTTGCAGCGCGCGCCACTTCGTCGTCACGGAAACGCCGATGAAGGTATGCTCCGGCCGGATGATGTCTGCGAGGTTCATGTCTTTCCCGTTGTCGTATTGGCAGGATAAGATGCCGGAACTCAATCCGGCTCTCTGAGCCGGTAGCCGACCCCGGTCTCGGTGGTGATATATTGCGGCTGGTCCGGAATCTGCTCCACCTTTTGCCGCAGTTGACGGACGTAAACGCGCAGATACTGAACGTCGGCAGCCGGCCCCCAGACCTGTTTCAGGAGGAACTGATGCGTCAGCACCTTGCCGGCATGCTGGGCAAGCACGCGCAGGATATCGTATTCCTTCGGCGACAGCTTGATCTCCCTGTCATCCACCTTGACGATCCGCTTGACGAGGTCGATCGAAAGACCGCCTGTCTGGAAGATTGCCTTTTCTCCCTGCTGCTGCAGCCGGTGGCGGAGCGCCACGCGAATGCGGGCCCCGAGCTCGTTGATGCCGAAGGGTTTCGTCACGTAGTCGTCGGCGCCGGTTTCAAGCGCCTTGACGATGCCTGTCTCGTCGGTGCGGCTGGAGAGGATGACGACGGGCATGGAAAGGCCATCCTCGCGCCATTCGCGCAGCAGATCATGGCCAGGCTTGTCGGGAAGGCCCAAGTCCAGAACGATGAGATCCGGCTCACTATCCTTTACCGCCTGGTGGGCGCTGGCGGCATTCGGCGCCTCATGAACCTCGTAGCCCTGCGCGCTGAGCCCGACACGAAGCAGTTTACGGATCGGCGGCTCGTCGTCGACGACGAGGATCTTCACGGCGGGACCGGTCATTTGAGTTCGTCCAGTTTTGGAATGTCATTGGGTTTTGGCATACGGATCGTAAAGATGGCACCGGAGCGGTCCTTGCGGTTTCCGGCGAAGATCGTGCCGCCCATCGCTTCTATGAAGCCGCGGCAGATGGAAAGGCCAAGGCCCGTTCCGGCGCGCACCTGATCGCCCTTGCGGACGCGGTAGAAGGTGTCGAAGATGCGCGTCAGGTCAGCGGGTGGAATGCCTGGGCCTTCGTCGGCGACCTGAATGACGACCTCTCCGGCGTCGGCCCATCCCTCGATGCGGATCGCCGAACCTTCAGGCGCATATTTCGCGGCATTGTCGAGCAGGTTGAAGAGCGCCTGTTCGAAGAGCACCGGATCGACGCGCACCATCGGCAGGTCAGCCGGAATGATCATATCAGGCTTGTGACGGTCAAGGATCTTGGCGGCCCGTCTCAGCGCGCTGCCAGCGATGTCGCCGGGATAGTGCAGACCATAGTTCGGCTCCATGGCTCCGGATTCGATTTTCGTCATGTCGAGCAGATTGGCGATGAACCGGTTCAGCCGCTCGGATTCATCGATGACCGTCGCCAGAAGGTCGTTTCGGTCTTCCATCGGCATGGAACCGAAATAGTCACGCAGCGTGCCGGCGGCGCCGAGAATTGCTGCGAGCGGGGTCTTCAAATCGTGCGAGATCGACGTCAGCAGGGCGGAGCGCAGGCGATCGGCTTCGGCGGCAAGCTTGGCGCGATCGACATCGGCGACAAGCTGTATACGCTCGATGGCAAGTGCTGCCTGATCGGCAAGCGCATCCAGGAGCCGCTGCTGTTCAGGCGTAAAGAGTGGACCGTCGCGGCGGTCGCTGTCGAGGCCAATGACGCCGACGGCGGTACGTCCGGTTCTAAGCGGCACATAAAGGCGCTTCGCGCCGGGAAGCGTGTCTGCGCCGCGCCCGGCGGCATGGTTGTGTTCCCAGGCCCAGCGTGCTGCGGCGATATCGGCATCGTCCAGCGTATCGTCGGGCGGATATCCGGCCTTGACCGCAATCGTTCCGCCTTCGGGCAGGAGCAGGACGACCCGCACCTTAAGCATCGAGGCGATCTGAAAGGCCGTTGCCCAGAGTACATCGTCGAGCGTGCCGGTGCTCGCAAGCTTGCGGGAAAAAAGATAAAGGTCCTCGGTGGTGCGCGCACGCTGTCGAGCGGCCGCCGCCTGGCGCTGAACGGTCGCTGTGAGATTACTCGCAATCACGGCAACGCCGATGAAGAAGAAGAAGGCGACCACGCTTTCAGGATCCCTGATCGTCAGGGTGAAACGCGGCGGCAGGAAGAAGAAGTTGAAGGCAAGTGCGCCCAGAATGCAGCTGTAGAGCGCGGGCCGCAAGCCGTGGAGTACCGCGGAGGTGAGGACGGCCATCAGGAAGACGAGAGCAAGGTTGCGCACGTCCAGAACCTGATCGAGCACCGTGCTGAAGGCGAGTGCTGCCGCAACGTAGATCGTTGCAAGCAGATAGGCCTTGATGTTGAAGGCCGGCAATGCGGGTGCCGCCTTGACGCCGCGGCCTGCATTGCCGTCCTTCTCGTTGCCGGAGATGACGTGAACGCTGATACCACCGGCGCACCGGATCAGCTCGTCGACCGGCGAGTGCTGAAACCATTGGCGCCATGTCGCCTTCACGGGTGATCCAACCACAATATGTGTTACGTTGTTGGCGCTTGCGTGGCGAAGCAATTCCTCGGCAACCCCGGTGCCGGGAAGGGTAACAGCCTCGCCGCCTAACCGCTCGGCGAGCCGCAGCGTGGCAGCGATCGTATCGCGCTGTTCTTCTGTCAGACTGATCGACTGATTGGTTTCGATATAGACCGCTGACCACGGCGCGCGCAGCCGCGAAGCCATGCGCGTAGCATAACGCACCAGCGAGGCTGATCGCGGATGCTGATCGATCGAAACCAGCACACGCTCGCCGGCAGCCCAGGGACCGGAGATGGCATGCGCCTGCATATGGCTGACGAGTTGGTCGTCGACGCGCTGTGCGGTCTTGCGCAATGCGAGTTCACGAAGCGCCGTCAGATTTCCGGGCGTGAAATAGTTGCTCAGCGCGCGTTCGGCCGTTTTCGGCACATAGACCTTGCCGTCGTGCAGGCGTTTGATCAGGTCGTCGGGCGTCAAATCGATGATCTCGATATCGTCAGCCAAGTCGATCACCGAGTCCGGTACGGTCTCGCGAACGCGGATACGGGTGATCTGCGAAACGACGTCGTTTAAGCTCTCGACATGCTGGATATTCAACGTCGTATAGACATCGATGCCGCGGTCCAGCAGCTCCTTGACATCGAGATAACGTTTCGGGTGGCGGCTGCCTTCTGCGTTCGTATGGGCGAGCTCATCGACGAGGACGAGATCCGGCTTGCGGGCGAGGATGGCGTCGAGATCCATCTCCTCCAGGGTGTGGCCCTTATACTGGACCTTCGCCCGCGGAATGATACTGAAGCCGTCGAGCAGCGCCTGCGTTTCCTTGCGGCCATGAGTCTCAACCACCCCGACGACAACGTCAACGCCGTCCGCAAGCTTTGCCCGTCCGGAAACCAGCATTTCATAAGTCTTGCCGACGCCAGGCGCGGCGCCGAGAAATATCTTCAGCCGGCCGCGCGTTTCCGCCCGCGCCTTCTCGAGAAGCGCGTCCGGCGAGGGCCTTGCGGCCTGATCGCTTCTGTCGTCCGGCATGCGTGTCGTCTTTCTTGCAAGCAGGGCCCGGCGCGCTCAAGTGCCGGGGCCCTTAGCCTTTACTCAGTCATAGAAGCATCGAGGGACTGGTTCAATGCCAGCACATTGACCGTGGGTTCGCCAAGGATGCCGAGTTCAGGAGCCTGAATGACGCTGTCCACCAGGGCTTTCACCGTGGCCTGGTCCATGTTGCGAGCCTTGGCGACGCGCGGTACCTGGAAGTAGGCCGCTTCTGGCGAGATATCCGGGTCAAGCCCGCTTCCGGAGGCGGTCACGAGATCGATCGGGACCTCTGCACCCGGGTTGATGGCCTTGGCCGCTTCGTAGTCGGCCTTCACGCGGTCGATCAGCTTCTGGCTGGTCGGGCCGAGGTTCGAACCGCTGGAGCTTGCAGCATTGTAGCCGTCACCTGCCGCCGAAGGACGGCCGTGGAAATACGTGTCGCTGGTAAAGGCCTGGCCGATCAGCGCCGAGCCGATCACCTGGCCGTCTTTCTCGACCAGGCTGCCGTTTGCCTGCGCCGGGAAGAGTGCTTGCGCGGCGCCCGTCATGGCGAGTGGGTAAAGCAGGCCGGTGATGGCCGTGGTGGCAACGATCATGACGATTGCCGGACGAAGTTGTTTCAACATTGCTCGGACTCCTTATGCGAGGCCGACAGCGGTGATCAGCATGTCGATCGCCTTGATGCCGATGAACGGGACGACGATGCCGCCAAGACCATAGATCAAAAGATTGCGGGAAAGCAGGGCGCCGGCACCAATCGGGCGGTAGCGCACGCCTTTGAGCGACAAGGGGATCAGCGCGATGATGATCAGCGCGTTGAAGATGATTGCCGACAGGATAGCGCTTTGCGGCGACGACAGACCCATGACGTTCAGTGCGGAAAGCTGCGGATAGAAGGTGAGGAACATCGCTGGGATGATGGCGAAGTACTTGGCGATATCGTTGGCGATCGAAAAGGTCGTCAGCGCGCCGCGGGTCATCAACAGCTGCTTGCCGATTTCGACGATCTCGATGAGTTTCGTCGGATCGCTGTCGAGGTCGACCATGTTGCCCGCCTCACGGGCGGCGACCGTGCCGGTATTCATCGCGACACCGACGTCGGCCTGGGCAAGGGCTGGTGCGTCGTTGGTGCCATCGCCGCACATGGCGACGAGTTTGCCCTTCGCCTGCTCCTCGCGGATCAGCGTCAGCTTGTTCTCTGGCGTGGCTTGGGCCAGAAAGTCGTCAACGCCGGCTTCTGCGGCGATCGCAGCAGCGGTCATCGGATTGTCGCCGGTGATCATCACGGTGCGGATACCCATGCGACGCAATTCGGCGAAGCGTTCGCGGATGCCGCCCTTGACGATATCCTTGAGTTGGATGACGCCAAGCAGACGGCCGTCACGGGCAACGGCAAGCGGCGTGCCGCCGGCCTTGGCAATCTCGTCGGCAATTGTCTGCAGCTCCCTCACCACATCGCTATTGGTGCGCAGGGCTACGGCAGCGTTGCCCGAGACAGAGGCTGAGCCGGAGCCGACATAGGCAAGCACTGCGTCGACAGCGCCCTTGCGTATTGATGAGCCCTCGATGTCGACCCCGCTCATGCGGGTCTGGGCGGTGAAGGGTACGAAATGTGCCTTCAGGCTTGCCATCTCGCGGCCGCGAATTGCGTATTTCTCCTTGGCAAGCACGACGATCGAGCGGCCTTCGGGCGTTTCGTCGGCAAGAGAAGCGAGCTGGGCTGCGTCGGCAAGCTCCTGCTCGGAGACACCGCGGACCGGATGGAAGGCGGTTGCCTGACGGTTGCCGAGGGTGATCGTGCCGGTCTTGTCGAGCAGCAGCGTATCCACGTCGCCGGCGGCTTCGACGGCGCGGCCGGACATGGCGAGCACGTTGAAGCGGACGAGACGATCCATGCCGGCAATACCGATCGCCGAGAGCAGGGCGCCGATCGTCGTCGGGATCAATGTCACGAAGAGTGCAACGAGGATGATGATCGGGATCGAGCCGCCCGCATAGATCACAAAGCTCGGGATCGTTGCGGTCGCAAGAACGAAGATCAGCGTCATGCCTGCGAGCAGGATATTGAGCGCGATCTCGTTCGGTGTCTTCTGGCGTTGCGCACCTTCGACGAGCGAGATCATGCGATCAAGGAAGGTCGATCCGGCAGCCGCCGTGATCCGAACACGAATCCAGTCGGAAAGCACCTGCGTGCCACCGGTAACAGCGGAGCGGTCGCCGCCCGATTCTCGGATGACCGGAGCGGATTCACCGGTTATTGCGGCTTCATTGACCGAGGCCACACCTTCGACGACTTCTCCGTCCGACGGGATGATATCGCCGGCTTCGACGAGGACGAGATCGCCGACCTTCAGACTCGTGCCGGGTACCATGCGGTAGCCGGTGCCGTTATTGGCCGTGAGCAGCTTGGCCTGTGTTTCGGTGCGTGCCTTGCGCAGTGAGTCCGCCTGCGCCTTGCCGCGGCCCTCGGCGACAGCCTCCGCGAAGTTCGCAAAGAGCACCGTGAACCAGAGCCAGAGATTGATCTGGAATGAGAAGCCCAGGTCTGCGCTGCCGCCTACAAGGTCGCGGATAAAGAGGATGGTCGTGAGGGCGGAAACCGTGGCCACGACGAACATGACGGGGTTCTTGGCAAGCGTGCGCGGGTTAAGCTTCTTGAAAGCGGCGCCCACGGCCGGAATGAGGATGCGAGAATCCATGATGCTCGCGGATTTTGCCTGGCTCATAAGAGACTCCAGCTTGAAACGAGGTGAGGCGACCGGCTTTCTGGTCAGCCATGGAAAATTCTAAGGGCGGCGAGGATGACGAGGAGGCCGGCCATCATGACGAGGATGATGTTGGAGGCACGCGCCATCCGCTCGCACTCACGTCCCGGCAAACCGGGACGTGAGTTGAAGGATTTGCGAAGTCTGTGGCGAAGGATCATGTCTTCACCTCAGAAGGTCTGACCGGTGATCATCATCAGGTGCTCGATGACCGGGCCGAGGGCCAGCGCCGGGAAGAAGGTGAGGCCGCCGACGATCAGGATGGTGCCGCTCAGAAGCCCGACGAAGAGCGGACCATCGGTCGGGAAGGTGCCTGCCGAGGCCGGAACCGTCTTCTTGGTGACCAGCGAGCCAGCAATCGCGAGTGCCGGAATGATGACCAGGAAGCGGCCCATCAGCATGCCGATACCGAGCGTGATGTTGTACCAGGGGGTGTTGCCCGTCAGGCCACCGAGAGCCGAACCGTTGTTTGCCGCAGCCGACGTATAGGCATAGAGGATTTCCGAGAAGCCGTGCGGACCCGCCGTGCCGACTGAGGCGACGGCCGACGGAAGCACGGTGGCAATCGCGGTGAAGACGAGCATGGCCAAGGGCAGGCAGAGAATGGCAAGGACAGCCATCTTCATTTCCTTCGCCTCGATCTTCTTGCCGAGATATTCCGGCGTGCGGCCGACCATGAGGCCTGCCACGAAAACGGCAACGATGATGAAGAGCAGGATGCCGTAGAAGCCTGCGCCGACACCGCCTACGATGATTTCGCCGAGCTGCATGTTGATCAGCGGTATCAGCCCGCCTAGTGCGGTGAAGCTGCCATGCATCGCATTGACCGCGCCGCAGGAGGCAGCGGTCGTGATAACTGCAAAGAGCGAGGACAGGGCGACGCCGAAGCGGACTTCCTTGCCTTCCATGTTGCCGCCGACCAGTCCGAAGGACTGCATCAGCGGGTTACCGGCGGCCTCTGCCCAGTAGGTGACGCCAACGCCGACGACGAACAGGATGCCCATGGTGGCAAGGATCGCCCAGCCCTGACGCTGGTTGCCGACCATGCGACCGAAGACGTTGGTCAGTGCTGCACCAATCGCAAAGATCGAGAGCATCTGGACGAGGTTTGAGATGGCATCGGGATTTTCGAAGGGATGCGCGGAATTGGCATTGAAAAAACCGCCGCCATTGGTGCCGAGCATCTTGATTGCGAGCTGCGAGGCGACGGGACCAACAGCGATCGTCTGTTTAGCGCCCTCAAGCGTCGTCGCTTCGACATAAGGGCCGAGCGTCTGCGGCACGCCGAGATAAACATAGACCAGCGTCAGTACGATGCAGAGCGGCAGGAGCACATAGAGCGTGCTGCGGATCATATCGACCCAGAAATTGCCGATGGCCTTGCCGGAGGCGCGCGCAAAGGCGCGGATCAAACCGACGGCGATGGCGATGCCGGTTGACGCCGACACGAAGTTCTGAACGGTGAACCCTGCCATCTGCGTAAGATAGGACATTGTGCCTTCGCCGCCGTAATTCTGCCAGTTCGTGTTGGTGACGAAGCTGACGGCGGTGTTGAACGACAGGTCCGGCGGCACGGAGGTCATGCCGGCGGGGTTATAGGGCAGACCGGCCTGCAAGCGCATCAACGCATAAAGCACGAGTACGCCCAGGAAATTGAAAAGCAGCATTGAAAAAGCATAGGAGGTCCAATGCTGTTCCTCACGCTCGCTGGTGCCGGCAATGGCATAAAGCCCCCGTTCGATCGGAACGAGGACCGGCGAGAGGAACGTGCGCTCGCCGTTGAAGACACGCGTCATGTAGCCGCCGAGCGGTTTGACGAGCACGAGGACGATCCCGCAGTAAAGCAGGATCTGAAGCCATCCGTTGAGGGTCATGGGAAGTAACTTTCAGTACCCGGCTGCTTCCTAGTCAGAAGCGCTCGGGGCGAATGAGGGCGTAGGTGAGATAGACAGTCAGAAACACCGTCACCGCACCGCCTAGGATATAATCGAGCGTCATGATGTTTCTCCGTTCAGAGCCGGTCGCAGGCGCTGGTATAGGCAAAGCAAAGTGCGAAGAATGCTACCGCGATGCCGAGCAGGATGATGTCCATCATCGATCTTGGCTCCTATTGTTGTTCTTTGGAGTCAGACAAGACGAGAGGCACCGTTTCGAAAAACGACACCTTTCATGCTTTCTGGCGTGCAGATGATCTTGTCGATCTCTCGGGCGTCAATATGCGGCCGAACCGCATAAAGGTTCGAGACGGGGCGAAGAGCGCCAATATAAAAATCTTATAAATGCCCTGGGGTGACCTTTGCCTTCCACGGCATCCCTGACGAAGGGTTCAGCGCGAGTGGAACCAGCATTTTATTGTGATTGTGATGAAAATGATGTCGCAGGCGGCGGCTGACCGCCGGGTGGCGGCGGTCAGCCGGCGGCTGTTGGAACGCGTCTCGCTCTCAAGCAAAGGCATAGGAGCCGTCTGGCCGTTTCGGGACGCGCCGTTGCCAATGAACGTAACCTTCCTCAGTCATTGCCCCTTCGTCCATCTCCACGCCCCAGCCCGGCCGATCGGGCCGCAGTTCCAGATAGCCGTCCTTCGGCAGATAGGGATCGACGACATATCGCGTCTCGCCCTGCCGCCTTTCTATGTCGTTGCCGCCATAGACATAGGCCTGGCCCTTCGGCAATCGGTATTCGAGAATGCGGAAGTTCTGGGCGGCAGCCGAAAAGTGAACGTTGACCGCGGTCGCCAGCGGGCCCATGGGGTTGTGGGGTGCCACGCCGACGAAGAAAGCCTCGGCGAGAAACGCAATCCGCCGCATTTCGCTGATGCCGCCAATCACGCAGATGTCGGGTTGTATCAGATCGGCGCCCTTCACCTGCAGCAGGCGCAGGAATTCATTTCGATTGTAAAGCGATTCCCCGGTTGCGAGCACACAGTTGAGCCCCTGCTTGAGGTCACCCCAGGCTTCGATGTTTTCCGGACGAAGCGGTTCCTCGTAAAACAGCGGATCATAAGGTGCCAGCGCATTGCCGAGCTGGCGGGCTGCAATCGGCTCGAAGATCTTGGCGTGCGCATCAAACGCGATCTCATAGTCGTCGCGCACGGTTTCCCGCAGTGTGCGAAAATAGTCCGCCGAGGCTTTGACGACGTTGCCCCAGCGATGGGCGTGCATGTCGATGCGCCACGGGCTGAGCTTGAAAGCGGTAAAACCCCATTCAGCGTTCAGACGGTCGAACTCGTCGCGGGCCGCCGGCGCATCCGGTGCCGTATAGACGCCCGCATAGACCTTGATGCGATCGCGCACTTCGCCACCCAGAAGCTTGTAGACGGGAACGTTTGCGGCTTTGGCGGCAAGGTCCCACAGGCAGTGATCGAGGGCGGAGATTGCAGCCAGCCCCAGTGCGCCTGGCGGAAATCTGCTTTGCTGGATGAGCAGATTCACGAGATAGTCGACACGTGTCGGATCCTGGCCGGACAGGAAGGCGTAGAGATAATCCAAGAGCGGCGGAAGCGCCTTGTCCGGACCATGGTTATAGCATTCGCCCCATCCTGTCAGGCCGTCATCCGTGTCGAGGGCGACGATGACGCGGGGACGGTCCTTGTCGCGGGTCATGAAAGCCCGCATGCGGTCGATCTTCATCTTGTTGTCCTTCTACCGATTGAAATAGGCGCGGCGCGACAGACGTGTCTGCACATACAGATGCTCGTTGTAGGTTCCGGGATTGTACGAGCCGGCATCCTCCGGCACGGGTATCGAGACGTTGCCGCCACTTGGGAAGCGAGCCACGAACGTCTCATCGATGTCGCAGCCGAGCCCCGGCGCATCAGGAACTGCAATCAATCCGTCGACCTGCTCGGGATGAGGCACGATCGTCTGCCGGCGGCCATCCCAGTCGTCATCGATGCGCTCGAGGATGAGGGCGTTGGGGATCGCAGCAAGCACGTGCAGGGCCGCATATTCGGCGACCGGGCCAAGCGAGCCGGAATGTGGTGCCACCTGGATATGGTGCGCCTCGGCCATTGCCGCAATCTTCTTCATCTGCGTAATGCCGCCAGCCCGGCCGGTATCCGGCTGGATCACGTCGACCAGTTCTTCTTCGATAAGTTCCCGTTCGCCGAAGATGGTCGCCGAACGCTCGCCGGCCGCCAAAGGCACGTGCGCCGCATCGCGAATACGCCGATAGCCATCGGTGTTGTCAGGGGCAATCGGATCTTCGACCCAGAAGAGTTCGTAAGGCTCCAATGCCCGCACCAGCCGGCAGGCATCTGCAGGCGTCAGCCATGGCGGTCCGTGCAGATCGATCGCAATGTCGATATCGTTGCCGACCGCCTCGCGCAAAGCAGCGACCTTGCGGACCGGATCGGCCACCCCGCCACACTTGATCGCCTTGATACCGCGCTCCTTGGCTGCAAGCGCCCGCTCGGGGGTGTTTGCATGGGAGTAGATCGGGATCCGGTCGCGCACCTTGCCGCCGAGCAGCATCCAGACCGGCACGCCGAGGGCTTTTCCCTTAATGTCCCAAAGTGCCATGTCGATGCCGGTCATGGCGCCGCCGCCAACTGTTCCCAGCATGCCGTGGCCCATCATGGCGATATGCATCTTCTGCCAGAGCCGTTCGATATTGGCGGGGTCCTCGCCGATAAGGAGTGGTGCGAGATCGTGTATTGCCGTCTCGATGACCCGCGGCCAGCCCGAGCATTCACCGATGCCGGTGATGCCCTCGTCGGTATCGAGCTTCAAGAACAGCCAGTTTCTGGTGCCCGGAAGCATTTTGGACGCGTCGTCTCGCGAGCGCGTGTCCAAGGCCCGTTTCGAGGGGTCAGGTTGGCCCGCATGCATGAGAAAGGTTCTAATTCCGGTGATCTTCATCGCACAGAACTCCCGTTCTTCAAATTGCCTGGTTCGACGTAGCGGAAACGCCGCGAGTGATCGCGATCGCGCGGGTCGGGGCGCGGAATGGCGGAGATGAGGGCTTGCGTGTAGGCGTGCTCGGGCGTGTTGCAGACCTTGTCCGCATCCCCGACCTCGACAAGCCGGCCCTTGTACATCACGCCGACACGGTCGCACATGTAGCGAATGACGCCGATGTCGTGGCTGATGAAGATGTAGGCAAGGCCGAGTTCATCCTGCAGCCGCATCAAAAGGTCGAGCACCTGGGAGCGGACGGATACGTCGAGCGCCGAGGTCGCTTCGTCTGCAACGATGACGCGCGGGTTGAGCGTGATGGCGCGGGCAATTCCGATGCGCTGACGCTGGCCCCCCGAAAAGGCATGCGGATAGCGTTCGCGGCTCGCAGGATCGAGACCTACCTGTTCCATCAGGTGGCAGACGCGCTCGTCGAGCGCCCGCCCGCTCGCGACGCCGTTGACAAGCAGCGGCTCGCCGATGATTTGAGAGACAGTCATGCGGGGATTGAGAGAGCCGAAAGGATCCTGGAACACCATGCGCAGTTCGCGTCGGGCCATGGCAAGCATCTGTCCTTTCGCCGTCGCCAGATCGATCATGCCACCATCGGCACGGCGATAGACGATCTCGCCCGCCGTCGGATCAATGAGGCGCATGATCGAGCGGCCCATCGTTGTCTTTCCTGAGCCGCTTTCGCCGACAATGCCGAGCGTCTCGCGTGGCAGGAGCGAAATGGAAATGTCGTCGAGCGCTTTGACCTCGCCGAAATCCACTGAGACGTTGCGGAGTTCGAGGATGGGCGCTACCGTCTTGTCGAGCGGCGTCCTCGCCAGCCTGATTTCGGCCTTGGCCTCCAGCTTCAGAACGGAGCCGATCAGCATTCGGGTGTAGCTGTCTTTCGGCGCATGAAAGATCTGCTCGACCGGCGCATATTCCTTCGCAACGCCGTTGTGCATGACAAGCACGTCGTCGGCGATTTGCGCCACGACGCCCATGTCGTGCGTTATGAAGAGCACCGCCATGCCATAGGCCTTCTGCAGCCGGGCGATCAGGTCAAGGATTTCGGCTTGCGTGGTCACGTCCAGAGCCGTGGTCGGCTCGTCGGCGATGAGCAGTTGAGGCTTGCATGCGAGTGCCATTGCGATCATGGCGCGCTGGCGCATGCCACCCGAATATTGGAAGGTATAGCGATCGACCGCTTTTTCCGGGGAGGGAATTTCCACCTGCTGCAGGAGGGAAATCGCTTCGGCGCGTGCTTGCGCCTTGCTCATTCTGGTGTGAAGACGGAGGGCTTCGATGATCTGGTCGCCCACCGTGTGCACCGGCGACAGTGACGACATAGGTTCCTGGAAGATCATCGCGATATCGCGACCACGTATGGCGCGGATTTGGCGCCCGCGCGGGCTGAGACTGACGAGATCAACGGGACGGCCGTCTTTGCCGTTCAGCACGATAGAGCCTGCGGCGATGCGGCCGGGCGCGTCTACAATCTGCAGAATGGAACGCGCCGTCACCGACTTGCCGGAACCGCTCTCGCCGACGACGCAGAGGGTTTTTCCCGGATCGATCGAAAAGGAAAGATCGTCAACTGCGCGAAAGACGCCGTTGCGCAAGGCAAAGTCGACGGTCAGGTTGTTCACCTGCAGGAGCGGTCTGCCGCCGGTGATGGGAACCATGTCAGTCATGCCGGCCTCATTTGTTATAGGGGTCGGCCGCATCACGCAGGCCGTCGCCGAGAAGGTTGAGCGCCATGACGGCGACGACGACGGCCGCCCCCGGCATGAAGAGCCACGGCGCCGTAGCGATTGAACGTATGTTTTGAGCCTCGCGCAAAAGCACACCCCAGGAAATGGTCGGCGGCTGCAGGCCAAGGCCCAGGAAGGAGAGGGAGGTTTCCGCAAGGATCATCGCCGGCACGGCAAGCGTGATCGACGCTATGATGTGGCTTGCGAAACTCGGCAGCATGTGACGAAAGATGATGCGCCTTTCGCGAACACCATCGAGCCTTGCGGCGGCTACAAATTCCTCGGTGCGCAAGGACAAAAAGCGACCGCGCACGACACGGGCAAGCTGCGCCCAGCCGGTCAGCGACAGAATGATGGTAATCATCATGTACTGAAGCGTTGCTGGCCAGCCCTGCGGCAGGGCCGCCGCCATCGCAAGCCAGATCGGGATCGTCGGCAGGGACAGGACGAAATCGATCAGCCGCTGCGTGAAGAAATCGATGCGGCCGCCGTAATATCCGGAAATGCCGCCGAGGACGATGCCGAGCATCAGCGAGAAAAAGACGCCGACAAGGCCGATCGACAGCGAGATCTGAGACCCTTGAACCGTCCGGCTGAAGACGTCGCGCCCGAGCCTGTCCGCTCCGAACAGAAGAAGGGGCGAGGTCTTCTCGGATGAAGCGAGCAGATGGATGTTGGTGCTGAAAAGGCCGAGCACGGAATATTCATAGCCGCGCCCGAACAGCCGGACGTCGACACGCTTCGTCCTATCCTCCTTATAGATCGCGGCAAGCGTTTGCGGATCGCGGGTAAGCTTCAGCGGATAGTAGTGAAGGCCAATGGAAATCCCATCGCCGGTATCGATGAGGTGCAGTCTCTGCGGTGGATGGAAGGTCGCCCGAGCGTTCTGCAGGTTCGGATCGTTGATGGCGAAGAAGCCCGGAATGACGGCAACGATGTACATCAAGAGGGTGACGACGAGGGCTACCATGGCAAGCCGGTGCCGACGAAAAGCCCACCAGATGAGCTGCCATTGCGAGGCGACAGCGGCGCGATCCGGCGCAAGATTTGTGACTGCAATGTCGGCCATGAGGTCTCCCTATTCCAAGCGGATGCGGGGATCGACTAGCGCAAGCAGGATGTCGCTGATCAATGAGCCGATCAGCGTGAGCGCGCAGATCAGCAGCACGAAGGCGCCAGCCAGGTACATGTCCTGTGCCATCAGCGCCTGCAGCAACAAGGGCGCTGCCGTCGGCAGATTGAGGACGATGGCCACGACGACGGAGCCGGAAATCAGGTTTGGAAGGAGCCAGGCAATCGTCGAGATGAACGGGTTGAGCGCGATTCTTAAGGGGTATTTCACGAGCAGTCTGAACTCGGAAAGACCTTTTGCCCGTGCCGTGGTGACATAAGGCTTCGGCAGTTCATCGAGCATGTTCGCGCGCATCACGCGGATCAGGCTCGCGGTAGAAGACACGGCCAGAATTATGACGGGAAGCCATATATGCGAAAGAAGGTCGAGGACCTTGGCGATGCTCCAGGGCGCAGTCTCGAACTCGGATGAAAAGAGGCCTCCGACATCCTGGCCGAACTCGACAGCCGCGATATACATGAGCACCAGCGCCAGCAAGAACGACGGAATAGCCAGTCCGAGGAAGGTGAAGGCGGTGAAGAAATAGTCGCCGATCGAATATTTGCGCACGGCAGAAAAGACGCCGATCGGCAATGCGATCCCCCAGGTGGCGATGAGTGTTGAAAGAGCGAGCACCAGCGTCAGCGCCATGCGCTCCCAAATGAGGCCAGAGACCGGTTGCTGCCATTCAAAGGAGATGCCGAAGTCGCCGCGGGAAAGGATGCCCCATATCCATTTAAAATACTGCACGAGCATCGGGTCATCGAGGCCGAAGCGCTCACGCAGTTGCGCCGCGGTATTCTGATCGATGACTTCGTTCGATGCCGCAAGCGTCGCTATATATGTCGTGACGTAATCTCCCGGCGGCAGCTGGATAAGCGCAAAGGCAAGGAAGCTGACGGCGAAAAGGGATGGGACCATCCATAGAAGGCGTTTAGCGATGAAGACCAGCATGAGACGTCTCTTGCATTAAACACCGCTCCCGAGCTGCGGGCAGCGCGCTTGAAAGGAGAGCCGCCCCGCAAAGGGACGGCGCTGGAGCGGCAAAATCAGCTCGTGAAGCTAAATTGCTGGGGCAGTGCAGGGCCTGGATTTGGCCAGGACCAGCTGTCGGGCTGCTTTTCTGGAACGTTGTGCAGGTTGTTGCGGGTGATGCCGAAACCGCCGACGGCAAGGCAGAGACCCACTGTCTCGAATTCGTCAGCCGCAATGTCGAAGATCTGCGTCATGATTGCGCCGCGCTTGGAGAGATCGGCGGTGGAACGGGCGTCGTCGAAAAGCTTCATGCGTTTCTTCTGACTTTCCGGCGGTTCTTCGCCGCGTGCGCCGTTCGACGTATACCAGAGCGACCACGGAATGGCGTAGCGCGAACCTTGCGGGTGGAAGGCGAAGAAGTCGCGCGGGTCAAGCATCGGATCAAGACCGCCGGGACCCGGCCAGACTGCTGCATCATGCGCGTTGTCGTCGCCGCGTGTGTAGTAGAGGGCGCGCTCGATCGTGTTGACCTTCATCTCGATGCCAATCTGCGCCCAATGCGCCTTGACCAGCTCCAGGGCGTCAACGAGATCGGGATAGAGCGTGGGAATGACGTCGACTGCGAAAAACACCTTTTGGCCGTCGGGCCGGAGGCGCAACCCGCTCCCATCCATCTTGTAACCGGCCTGATCCAGCATCGCGCCGGCCTTATCAGGATCATATTCGCTAAACTGCCGCGCGAGCTTTTCATGGTACCAAGGGTGTTCCGGGCGGGGGCCGGCCTGATAGGCTTCGCTCTGGCCGAAATAGACGATGTCGATCAATTCCTGCCGGTTGATTGCAAGCGAAAGCGCCTGCCTGAACGCCTTGTCGGCAAACATCTTGCGCAGGGCAGGATCCTTGTGAGTCATATTGAAATAGATCTGGCACTGCTGGGAGGCGGAAGGCACCAGCGACAGCAGCCGATAGCCGCCTTTTTCCATGTTCTGGGAGAGTGTCGGCTTGTTTGAAAGAACGCTGATATGGCGCTCCTGGATGTCGATCTTTCCCGAGATGACATTCAGCATCAGCGACTCCACGTCCTGCGAGATGCTGAAATTGATCTCGTCGATATAGGGAAGCTGGTTGCCCTGGGTGTCGACCTGCCAGAAATAGGGGTTCCGGGTCATGACGACGCGCGTCGCGCCACCGCTGTAAGGCTCCTTCACAATCCATGGATCGAGCGTCGGCTTGTCGGGGTTGCCCCACCGCGACGGGATCTCGATATCGCCGCAACGTGCGCGGAAGAGATCGGTCCAGCTTCCCACGCCTGCCTTTTTCACCTCTTCGGCGATATTGGGATTGTACTTCGGCAGGAATTGGCTGCAGTAGTGCTTCGGAAAGAGTGTCGGATGCTGGCCAAGCGGTGTCGCGAGGTTTTCCAGATAGAGCGCGTTTGCCGCTGCAAAGGTGAACTTCACCGTAAAATCATCGATCTTCTCGACCTTGACGGCCTTGCCGGCAACAGACAGCTGCGCAGGTGTCGAGCTGTAGAGCTCGCTGTTCTTGACGCAATCCTCAATGGCGAAGACGATGTCGTCGGCAGTAAAAGGATGACCGTCGGACCAGCGCACCCCTTCGATCAGGTGGAAGGTGAATTGCGAGGCGTCGTCGTTGATCTCCCAACGTTCAGCGAGGTTGGGCATAACTTGCGTAAATTCCAGGTTCCAGCGCACGAGGCTTTGGTTGCCGACCATGCGCAGGATGCCGTTATGGTCGGACGAGCCCCTGAGACCGCGGCGGAGCGTTCCGCCATAGGTGCCGGCCTTTTCGAAAGGTGTCACGACCATCGGCTTCTTTGGTAGCCGTTCGGCAAGCGGCGGCAGCTTTCCGTCCCTGGCAAGCTGTGCCCATGCGGGCGCCTCGCCGCCTGCCGCAATGACGCGTCCAGCAATGGACAGAGCTGCCACACCGGCCATGCCCCCGAGCACGGCGCGCCTGGTCACGCCGCGAGACAATATTTCATCGCGCATCGAAGTTCCTCCCCTTTTTGTGCCGGAACGACGCTGGTGTGAACCGGCGCGACGAGCTCCCAACTCGGCGCAAGACGCCCTTCTCAGCGGCCATGAGCCGACCATAGACAGGTTCTCAAATAATTACAAGAGTTGACAGATAATAACAGATTTAGTAGCCCTTCAACATGGAAAGTGGTTGTAGTCACCGCAAAAGACGGTCGCGGGGGAGTGCGAAGACGTGGATCTGCCGGGTGCTGCGCGCGAAAAACTGAAGCCTGTGCCGGCAGCGGCGCTGACGGTAGTGCTGTTGAAGCGCGGCTTGCTAAACGTCGTCATTCGCGGCGTTGAAAAGATCAATGCGCAGGCGCCGCGCCCGGTCGGTCGTGCTGTGGCCGTCTGCCCGGGTGATGCCATGGTCGGCGACAACGATGTGGTTGCCATTCCCGCGGCAATGTCGCAGGAGGTCGCGAACGTGGCCCTCGTGCAAACGGCCCTCGAAGATTTCGAAGATCGGATGCGGGCCGGGCAGAGCATATCCGGCCCTTACGCTCCCGGTGATGGGGCCTCTGCGGAATTTGCTGCCTGGCGGCAGAAAGAAGGACGATGATGAAACTGTCGCCCGTTGCCGATCCCAACAGGGGCGCAACACGTTTCAGCGACATCATCTACGAGAAGATCGTGGGGATGATCGCGGACGGAAACTTTCCGGTGAATGAACGGCTGCCGCCGGAATCGAAGCTTGCCGTCATGTTTGGCGCATCGAGGCCGGTCGTGCGTGAAGCGCTCGAGCGTTTAAGGGTCGACGGACTGGTCGTCTCGCGCAAGGGGTCGGGCTCCTATGTGCGGCAGCGGCCGGACTCGTCCATGCTGAAAATGGTCCCGGTCGGCTCGCTTGCCGACGTGCAGCGTTTCTTCGAGTTCCGCGCCGGCCTGGAGGCCGAGGCTGCCGAACTTGCCGCACGCAACTGGCAACCAGCCGACAAGGAGCGGATAACGGCTGCCCTTTCTGCGATTGAACAATGTCTGAGGGACGGCAAGCTCGGCGCCGAGGAGGATCAGGCGCTTCACGATGCGATTGCCATGGCGACTGGGAACCAGTTCCACATCACGGTACGCGAATGGTTCAGGCCGCATTTCGCAATCGGACATTCCGTGACGCGAAGCTTGAGCCTCAAACGGACGCCCGAACAGATACGCAGCGTCCAGGATGAACACGCGGTCATCGTGGCGGCGATCTTTGCGCGAAACGAAGCCGAGGCCCACGACGCTATGAAGAGACACATATTGAATGCGCGCGCCCGCATGTTCCAGGGCGTTTGAGCGACAATGGGAGGAAGGGAGATGAAACGGCTGGCCCTCACAGGCGCTGCCGGGCGCGTAGGCACATTGCTGAGGCCGCTTCTTCGGCCGCATGCCGAGCACCTGCGTCTGATCGACATCGACGAGCCTGCAGCGTTGGGCAAGAACGAAAGCTTCGTGAGAGCCGATCTTGCAAAACGCGATGAGGCAAATGCTGCCCTGCAAGAGGTTGACGGCGTAGTTCATCTGGCCGGAATAGCAAGCGGCGTCGACATGCGCGCTATTTTGGATGCGAATGTCCTCGGCACTTACAATCTCTATGAAGCGGCGCGGATCAACAAGGTTGAACGGGTGGTTTACGCCTCAAGCAACCATGTGACCGGTTTTTATCCGCGCGGCCAGCTCGTCTCGCCGCTGGATCCGATGCGTCCGGACAGCCCCTACGGGCTTTCCAAGTGCTGGGGCGAACTGGTGGCAGGGTTATATTACGACACCTGCGGCATTCGCACTCTTTCCATCCGCATCGGCAACGCGGGCACCTATCCGGCTAGCGAGCGGTCCGTGGCAATCTGGATCAGTGCACGTGACCTGGCGCAACTGGTCGGAATCGGCCTTACCCACCCCCTCATCGCCGCAACCGTCGTCTATGGCGTTTCCGACGCCGAGGAGAGTTGGTGGAACAACGAGTTGGCAACCAGACTTGGCTACCAGCCGCAAGACCGGCCTCGTGATCATGCTCGCATCGAAGAGCCGTCCGAAGGGCCGGTCGCCCTTGCGTTCCAGGGCGGAGCGTTCTGCGAGTCCAATCACGACGGCAACATCCGCATGCGCAATGCCGAGGGTTTGGCCAAGAGTCCGGAGACGGTTCCATGACGGCGGCGCGGATCGTCCGTCCGCAAGTCCGTCCGGTGCTGCAGCAGCCGCTGGGAGTGGGTGAATCGCCGGTATGGGACGAAAAGAGCGGTACGCTCTGGCTTGTCGACATACAAGCGCCAGCCGTCATCCGGATCTCGCCGCAAGGAAAGGTCGATCGATTTGACATGCCGTCCGCGATCGGCAGCCTTGGGCTTTGCCGCGACCGGCGTTTAGTGGTCGCACTTCGAACGGGCCTGCATCTTTTCGATCCCGTTTCCGGAGACTTCGAGCTTTTGTGCGATCCGGTGGGGCGCGTCAACTGTCGTCTCAACGATGGGAAGGTCGGCCCCGACGGCCATTTCTGGGTGGGGTCCATGAGCGAGGCCAAGCCGCAGACCAATGACGCTGCGCTCTACCGCCTGGGGCCGGACGGCAGCGCACGGACCGTCGCGACAGGGCTGACCAGCTCCAACGGGCTTGCGTGGTCACCAGACGGCCGGCGCATGTATCACTCCGACAGCCGCCAATGTTTCCTGCAGGCTTTTGATTTCGATCCGGAAAAAGGCGAGCTCGCAAACGCCAGCCGGCTTCGTGTCTTTTCGGAGGAGGAAGGCCGGCCCGATGGCGGTGCAACCGACCGGGACGGCTACTATTGGAGTGCGGGCGTTTCCGCGGGCCGGCTTAACCGGATTTCTCCCGCCGGTGAAATCCTCGAGATCTACATTCTGCCGATCGCCGCGCCGACGATGCCCTGTTTTGGCGGTCCTGACATGCGGACGCTCTTCGTCACGAGCCTGTCGACCAACCGCAGCGGACATTTCGAAGCGGGCACGGTCGTTGCTTTCGACGTGGACGCCGAGGGCTTGCCGCCCTTCCGCTTCGGTAATTGATGGAAAGGGGAAGAAGATGGGCATTGCAACCATGCGTCAGGCGCTGATGGGCGTGTCGGGTGTACCGGTCACGGCCTATGACGAAAATGGCGAAGTCGAACCGCAAATTACCGCAATGGTCTACCGGAGGGTGGCAGCCGCTGGCATCCACAATATTGTTGCTGCGGGAAACACCGGCGAATTCTATGCTCTGACGCCGCAAGAGATCCGCCGCGTCCATGAAGCGGCGGTTTCCGGCGTTGAGAACACGGCGCCGGTGACTGCGGCGATCGGCAGGTCGCTGCGCGAAGCAATCGGGATGGCGAAGGATGCCGCCAAGATCGGCGCATCTGCGGTGATGTCGCACCAGCCCGTCGATCCCTTTGCTGCACCGTCGGCTCAGATCGACTATTTCTGCAATCTTGCGGACGCTTCGCCTTTGCCGCTGGTTGCCTATGTGCGGGCGGATGGCTTCAATGTCGATGACATGGTCCGTCTTGCCGGTCACGGCAACATTTCCGGCATTAAGTTCGCGACGCCGGATCTGATGCTGCTTTCGAGGGCCATTGCGGCGTCGGATCCGGCGGGGGCGCTGTTCGTCTGCGGTCTTGCGGAGAGCTGGGCGCTGTCGTTCACTGCCGCTGGCGCACGTGGCTTCACATCCGGCCTTGTCAATGTTGCCCCGCAATTGTCGCTCGCCGTCCACGATGCGCTCTCCAAGGGCGATTTCGCTGCCGCACGCGCCATCATCAACCGCCTCGAACCGTTCGAACGCATGCGCACGAAATTCCGCAATGGTGCGAATGTGACGGTCGTGAAGGAGGCTGTGACGCATTCCGGCCTCGACGTCGGACCCGTGCGCGTGCCGGGTCTGCCACTCCTCGATCAAACGGATCGCGAAGAATTGTTTCGCTTGCTCCAAGGTTGGGAGGCTGCAGGCGACATCCACGGGCATGGAGATCTGCGGCCTTCTCGCTAAGGCGGCGGGCTGAGTTCGACACTAATTCAGGCAGGCAAGAGGCGCTGAACCACTGCGCCACGAGATTGGGAGGTCTTGAGATGCTGAAGAACTTACTGACGACGATTGCACTGGCCGGTGCTTTGGTCACGGCACAGCCGTCTTTTGCGGCGTCACCGCCGAACATGCTGGTGATCGGTACCAATCTCACCGGTATTCGTACGCTCGATCCGGCGCAGAACAATGCCCGCACGGTCTCCGAGCTGATCTCCAACCTTTATGACAACCTCGTCCAGTTGTCGCCGGATGATCTTAAGACGCTGAAGCCGATGCTTGCGACAAAATGGACTGTCTCGGAAGACGGCAGGCTCATTACGCTAACCTTGCGTGACGACGCGGTCTTCCAAAGCGGCAATGCGGTCACGGCCGAAGACGCCGCATGGTCCATCCAGCGCGTCATCAAGATGGGGCAAGTCGGCTCCACCGATGTCGCGCTTTGGGGTTTCACGCCCGAAAACGTGGACAAGCTCGTCCGGGCCAAAGACGGGCACACGCTGGAGATCGAACTGCCACACGCCGTCAATACCGATCTTGTGCTTTATTCTCTCGCTGGCTCTTCGATCGGCATCATCGACAAGAAGACGGCATTGTCGCATGAGGCGAACGGCGATCTCGCCGGCGCGTGGCTGTCGGCCAACTCGGCAGGAAGTGGACCGTTCACCCTCGCGCAATGGCGGCCAAACGACGTGGCGATCTTTAACGCGCAGAAGAACTATTGGGCTGGCCCGCCGGCCATGGCACGGGTCGTCGCACGCCACATTCCGGAATCCGGCAATCTCCGGCTCCAGCTCGAAGCCGGCGACGTCGATGTGGGGCAATACCTCGCAAGCGGCGACCTTGATGCCCTGGCCAATAACAAAGAGATGGTGATCGATAGCGTTCCGGGCCTCGGCTTCTACTATATCGCTCTCAATCAAAAGGATCCGGACCTGCAGAAGCCCAAGGTCCGCGAAGCGTTTCAGCATGCTTTCGACTGGAAGGCGATTTCCGGCAATATAATGCGTTATACCGGCTTTCCATGGCAGTCGATGATCCCTCGCGGCATGATTGGAGCACCAGAGGACGCGACGTCCCGCCACGATTATGATCCCGCCAGGGCCAAGCAATTGCTGGCCGAGGCCGGATACCCGAATGGCTTGAAGAAAGTGCTCAATCCGTCGGGAGCGGCGACCTTGCCCTTCGCCGAAGCGCTGCAGGCGAGCGCCCGTGCCGCCGGTCTTGATCTTAATCTCGTGCCGGGCGAATTTACGCCCGCATTTCGCGAACGGAAATATGAAATCCTGCTCGGCAATTCGGGTGCCCGGCTGCCGGATCCTTTCGCGGTTGCCACGCAGTACGCCTATAATCCCGACAACAGCGACGAGGCGCGTCTCGGCAGCTATTATCTCTGGCGAGCCGGGATGAAGGTGGACGAGCTCAATACTCTCGTCGATCAGTCGATGAAAGAACCTGATACGGGCAAGCGCACGGAAATCTTCCAGAAGATGGACGGCATCTACAGCGGCATGGACGCCCCGCTCGTCATCTTCTTCCAGCGCACGGACCCCTATGTCATGCGTGCCAATGTCAAAGGCTATCATGGGCATACAACCTGGTCGACGCGCTGGCATGGCGTGACGAAGGAGTAAGGGGCCGTGGCGAGCGCCGATCTGACATCGAAACCGGATGCGGACCGCAATCTGGATGAGGACGGCTTGGCACATGCGCCGTCCCATCCGCTTGTGATGCTCCTGCGACGTTTGGCAGGGCGCGTCGTGGCGGTGGTGACCACACTGCTTGGCCTGCTCTTCCTCACCTTTTCGATGGGACGTCTGCTTCCTGCCGACCCGGTGCTTGCCATCACCGGAGCGGAGGTCAGCAAGGAGGTCTACGATCGCGTCTACAACGAGCTGGGACTGGGACGCCCGATCTGGGTGCAATTCCTAAACTACGTGCAGAAGGTTGCAACGGGCGACCTCGGCACATCGGCAACGACCGGTCAGCCGATCCTCACCGATCTGCTGACCATCTTCCCCGCAACCATTGAGCTTGCCGTCATCGCCATGATTGTCGGCGCTCTTGTCGGCGTTCCGCTCGGTATCACCGCTGCTGTCAGGCGCGGCACGATCATTGATCACATCGCACGCATCATCGCGCTTGCCGGCCACTCCATTCCGATCTTTTGGACCGGGCTGATGGCGCTTTTCATCTTCTATGCGAAGTTGAAGCTCGTCGGCGCATCTGGCCGGGTTGATGTATTTTACGAGGGGCTCGTCACGCCGGTGACCGGCTTTCTCCTGATCGATTCGGCAATCGAGAGACAGTGGGACGTATTTCGAAGCGCGCTCGGACACATCATCCTGCCGGGAACGATCCTTGGCTACTATTCCGTGGCCTATATCAGCCGCATGTCACGCAGCTTCATGCTGGAGCAGCTCAGCCAGGAATACATTATAACGGCGAGAGCGAAGGGGCTTGGACTGCGGAAGGTCGTCTGGCGTCATGCCTTCAGAAATATTCGCGTGCAACTTCTGACCATTATGGCGCTCACCTTCGGGGGCCTCCTTGAAGGGGCAGTGCTCATCGAGACCGTTTTCGGCTGGCCGGGACTCGGCCAGTATCTCACCCGCGGACTTCAGATGAACGACATGAACGTCGTGATGGGCGCTGTGCTGACAATCGGCGCCGTCTTCCTAACCATCAACATCCTTTCGGATGTCCTTTATCGCATTCTTGATCCGAGAACACGGTGACGCCGATGACACTGTCCGCCGAACATGCAGATCACGCAAGCAGCCTTCGCAGATGGCTACTTGCGCCCGAGCCACAGGGCTGGTTTCAGTCCTCAGCGCAGCAATTCCATCAGGGCTGGCTGAAGTTCCGCCTTCATCCCCTCGGTCTGGCGGGGCTCGGAATCATCGGCCTGCTCATCCTGGTCGCGCTCGCTGCGCCATTGCTGACGCGTTACGATCCGATCGTCCAGGATATGGCAGGGCGGCTCGCACCGCCTTCGGCAGAACATTGGCTCGGCACCGACAATTTTGGCCGCGATGTCCTTTCAAGGGTGATCTACGGTGCGCGCACGACGCTTTACATCATCATGCTGGTTTCCGTCATCGTCGCTCCGCTGGGTCTTTTGATCGGCACCTGTTCGGGTTATTTCGGTGGTATCGTCGATGAAGTCCTGATGCGCATCACCGACATCTTCCTTTCCTTTCCAGGCCTGGTGCTTGCGTTGGGATTTGCGGCGGCACTCGGTCCCGGCATCACCAACGCGATCATCGCAATTTCGTTGACGGCATGGCCACCAATCGCCCGGCTTGCGCGCGCCGAGACGCTCAGTCTGCGCAAGGCCGATTTCATCGCCGCCGTGCGTCTGCAAGGGGCGACGCCAATGGCGATCATCACCCGCCACATCCTGCCGATGTGCATTCCCTCGGTGATCGTTCGCGTGACCCTGAATATGGCCGGCATCATCATCACGGCGGCAGGCCTCGGGTTTCTCGGTCTTGGCGCGCAGCCGCCTTGGCCGGAATGGGGAGCAATGGCCGCGACCGGACGTGAATTCATGCTCGACAGTCCATGGGTCATTGCAGCGCCCGGCATTGCCATCGCGCTGGTCAGCCTTGCGTTCAATCTTGTCGGCGATGCCCTTCGCGACGTTCTTGACCCGAGAGGTTCGGAATGACGTCTTCCCTCATCGATATCCGCAATCTCGAGATTGCCTTCGGCGGCGGAACCGTGCGCGCCGTGCGCGGCGTCAGCTTCTCGCTCGGACACGAAAAGCTAGGCATCGTCGGCGAATCCGGGTCGGGCAAGTCGACCGTCGGGCGCGCCGTCATGAAGTTGCTGCCGCCGACGGCAATCGTCCGCGCCGAGCGGATGACGTTTCGCGACGTGGATCTGCTCAAGGCCGACGAGCGTATGATGATGACAATAAGGGGACGGCGCATTGGACTGATCCTGCAGGATCCGAAATATTCGCTGAACCCTGTCATGCGGATCAGCGAGCAGATCGCCGAAACCTTTCGCTTTCACTATCCGAAGTCGACTGCAAAACAGGCTGACCGGAAAATGATCGAGATGCTTGAAGCGGTCCAGATCCGTGATGCCGAAAGGGTGGCCCGGCTCTATCCCCACGAAATTTCAGGCGGCATGGGTCAGAGGGTCATGATAGCGATGATGCTGATTGTAGAACCCGAGGTTCTGATTGCCGACGAGCCGACGTCTGCCCTCGATGTGACGGTGCGGCTCGAAATCCTGGCATTGCTTGATGAACTCGTCGCCCGCCGCAACCTCGGGCTGATCTTCATCAGTCACGACCTGAACCTCGTCCGGAATTTCTGCGACCGCGTGCTCATCATGTATGCCGGGCGGGTCGTCGAGGTTCTCAAGGCTTCTGATCTTGAGAATGCAAGGCATCCCTATACGCAGGGCCTGCTGGCATCCTTGCCGTCGATCGAAAATCCGCCCGCCCGACTGCCGGTATTGAAGCGTGATCCGGCCTGGTTCGATGACATCACTTTGGAGACACCGCATTGATCGAAATTGACAATCTCACGATTCGTTTCGGTTCCGGGAGGCCGGTCGTCAGGAACGTCAGCCTTCGCATCAAGAGGGGCACGGCATTCGGTCTGGTTGGTGAATCCGGCTGCGGAAAGTCCACGGTCCTGCGGGCAATATCCGGTCTCAACCCGAATTACGAAGGCGGGATCAAGCTGGATGGAGACACGTTGGATCGGCAGCGCGACCGGCAGTTCTTCCGCCGCGTGCAGATGGTTTTTCAGGACCCTTACGGCTCACTTCATCCCCGCAAGACAATCCGCTCGCAGCTTAAGGAGCCGCTCCGCAACCAGGGCCTTGCCACCAACTCGGTGGACGTAGATGCCCTGCTGCTGGCGGTTGGCCTCGATCCGTCGCTCACCTACCGCTTCCCGCATCAACTCTCCGGAGGGCAGCGTCAGCGCGTGGCCATCGCCCGAGCCCTCGTGCTTAATCCGACCGTGCTGTTGCTCGACGAGCCGACGTCGGCGCTCGACGTATCGGTTCAAGCGGAAATTCTCAATTTGCTGGAAGATCTGCGCAAGGAGCGCGGTCTGACCTATCTGCTCGTCAGCCACGATCTGGCCGTCGTGTCCCACATGTGCGGTCGCGTCGCCATCATGGAGGCAGGGGAGATCGTCGAAGAGGTGGATATCGAACGGCTGCGAAAAGGAGCCGTCGAACATGGCTATTCTCGGCACCTGCTGGATGCGAGCAGACACTACGGAAGGACGCATTGACTGAGTAGCGAAAAACAGATCGCTCCGGATTAGCTTCTCAGCCATGCGGTCAATGACGCGTATTAACCGCCATTTCCAAGCATTCATTGAAACTTTTGAACGTCATTAACAACTAATCACCCAGTCAGAAACGCGCGATATTTTCAATCATCTGCTGCCCGGCCGCGTATCGGGCGATCCCCAGGCTGAAGGCGGCAAGCGTGCTGTTTTATTCCGGCGAAGACCGGATGGCGGAGGTCGGCGCGCTGATGGCCAGGCTCGGCTTCTTCGGGATTCGAACTCGGCCCGCTTGCCATCGGCGGCAAGCTTGCGCAGTTCGGTTGACTGAGCAATTCATCACATTGCGAGCAAAAGCCTCGCAATTCTGTTGAACTGCGGGCCTGGGGGGTCGTATAGTCGGTTAAACGACGTCCGGGTGAATCGGACGAACTATCAGGGAAGGAAACCGAGATATGGCCAAAGTCCGTGCGCTGGTACTGGAGCGTCAGCATGAGCTTGCCCTTCGCGATATCGATCTATCGCTGGAAACCGGGCCGGGACAGGTGAAGATCAAGATCCACACAGTCGGCGTCTGCGGCTCGGACGTGCATTATTACACGCACGGCAGGATTGGGCCCTTTGTGGTCAGTGAGCCGATGGTGCTTGGGCACGAAGCGGCCGGTACAGTGGTCGAAGTCGGTGAAGGCGTGGCACATCTGAAAGCCGGCGACCGCGTCTGCATGGAACCCGGCATTCCCGATCCGAACTCCAAGGCAAGCCGGCTTGGCATGTACAATGTCGATCCTGCCGTCACCTTCTGGGCGACGCCTCCGGTTCACGGCGTGCTGACACCGGAAGTGGTTCATCCCGCCAACTATACCTATAAGCTGCCGGACAATGTAAGCTTTGCGGAAGGCGCGATGGTTGAACCATTTGCGGTCGGCATGCAGGCCGCGGCCAAAGCAAAAATCGCACCCGGCGACACGGCCGTCGTCCTCGGCGCCGGCCCGATCGGCACGATGGTGGCGATTGCCGCGCTTGCTGGAGGCTGTGCCCGGGCGATTGTTGCCGATCTCGCCCAGCCGAAGCTCGACATCGCCGCGCAGTATCAGGGCGTCATTCCGGTCAACATCCGCGAGAATAATCTCACCGAAGAGGTGAGCCGGCTGACCGCCGGCTGGGGCGCAGACGTGATCTTCGAGTGCTCCGGGTCGCCAAAGGCCTGGGAAACGATCATGGATCTGGCGCGTCCCGGAGGGGTCATCGTTGCCGTCGGCCTGCCGGTGAATCCTGTCGGCTTCGACGTTTCGACGGCTTCGACCAAGGAAATCCGCATCGAAACGGTCTTCCGCTACGCGCACCAGTACGAGCGCTCGATCGCACTCCTCGGCTCCGGCCGCGTCGACCTCAAGCCGCTGATTTCGGGGGTTTTCCAGTTCGAGGATTCGATCAAGGCTTTCGATCGTGCCGTCGAAGCGCGGCCGACGGATGTCAAGCTGCAGATCGTGATGGAATAAGGCAGAGAAGGAAATATTTCAAACCGCCTTCAAATCTCCCAGCACCGTCGGGATCAGTTCCGAGACGGTCGGATGGATCGGCACCGACCATTGCAGGGCAGGGTAGGTCGTTCCGGCATTCATGGCATCGATGATGCCGTGGATTGCCTCGTCGCCTTCGATGCCAAGGATTGCGGCACCGAGAATTCGCTTGGTTTCGGCCTCAGCGACGATCTTCATGAAACCCATGGTCTCACCTCGTTCGCTGGCACGACCGACTCGGCTCATCGGGCGGGACGAGACCATGATCTTTTTGCCGGAAGCGCGCGCTTCCTTCTCCGTCATGCCGACGCGGCCGAGCGGCGGATCGATATAAAGTGCATAGGCGGGAATGCGGCTGCTCACCTTGCGATCGCCACCATCAATCAGGTTAGCCGCCGCGATCTCGAAATCATTATAGGACGTATGCGTAAAGGCTCCGCGGCCGTTGCAGTCGCCGAGCGCGAAGATGCCCTCGACATTGGTCATCAGCCTGTCGTCCACCGTGATGTAGCCGCGCTTGTCCGTCAGAACGCCGGCGGCATCGAGGCCGAGATCGTCGGTGTTCGGCCTGCGGCCGGTTGCAATCAGCACATGGCTTGCCTCGACCGCCGGCTTGCCGGAGCCGGTGCTGACGGCAACAGCATCGCCATTCTTTACGAATGCGATACGATCTGCCTGAGTGTGAACCGCAATACCTTCCGCGCCGAGAATCTCCGCGATTGCGTCGGAGATATCCTCGTCTTCGCGGGAGGCAAGTTTCGGCCCGCGTTCGATGATGGTGACTTCGGCGCCGAAGCGACGGTACATCTGCGCGAATTCGAGACCGATATAGCTGCCGCCGATGACGGCGAGGTGGCGTGGCAGCGTTTCGAGGTGGATGATCGACGTGCTTGTGAGATAGTCGATGTCCTCGATACCGGGAAAATCCGGAATGACCGGGCGGGCACCGACATTCAGAAAGATTTGCGGCGCCGACAGCATCTCGCCGTTGACGATGACTGTCTTCGGACCGGTAAATCTGGCCTGTCCGTAGATCACGTCCATTGTTTCCATGCTGTCAAGCCAGCTGATCAGGCCGTTGCGGGCGTTCATGGTAACGGTTTCGGCGCGCTTGCGCACGATCATCATGTCGATCTCGATGTTACCAGTGATCTTCACGCCGTAGTCGCCGCCGCGGCGCGCGACATGGGCGGCCCGGGCACTGGCGACCAGCGTCTTCGTCGGCATGCAGCCGGCATTGACGCAAGTACCGCCGAGATATTTTCGCTCGATCAGCGCTACGTTCATGCCCTTCTCGGACATGCGGGCGGCGAGGAAGGGGCCGGACTGACCGGCCCCGATAAAGATCGCGTCGTAACTTTTCATGGCACGGCCACCACAATCAACAGCGCGCCGCCGATGGCGACGGCATCTTCGATAAGTGCCGCCGGCAAATCCTTGCCGAAAGCCTTCGCAAGCTTGCCGCGGATAAAGGCGCCGCCGAGCGTTCCGACAACGGCACCGACGATGCCCGCGATAAGCCCGGCTGTCAGGGAACCACCCGAAGCGCCGATCGTGGCGCCTGCCAATGCGCCCATGATGATACGGGCGCCGAACTGCATCGGCACCTTGCGACTTGGCGTTGTCGGCAATTGGTCGGTGATCATTTCGACGGCGGCAAGCACCGAGAAAATCCACGGCGTCCATCGGTAGCCCATAAAGGCGAGAGACGTTTGAGAAACGTTGAACCCGCCAAGTGCGGCGCCCCAGGCAACGGCGGCGGGCGCAGTCATGGCCCTGAGGCCGGCAATAATTCCGATCAAAAATGCAAGGAATAGAAGCATATGAGAAACCCCTTCCCCTATTGGCGCTGTATCGGCGACGGCAGCGTTGCACAATCTCCAAACGGTTGCAATTCACGCCCCATGGCCCATTTGCGAAATGCGGAGAGGAGCTTGGAATGGATAAGGATCTTGCATTTCCGATCGCGATCGGCATCGCCTTAGGGGTAGGGCTCGGTGCCACCTACGGCAACGTTGCGCTCGGCATCGTGGTAGGTGTTCTTGTTTCGGTTGCCTATACGCTCTGGCGCCGCCGGGCGGGACGCTAGTTCGCGAAGGCCTGAATTCCCGTGATGGCGCGGCCGAGGATGAGGGCGTGGATGTCATGCGTACCCTCGTAGGTATTGACGACCTCAAGATTGACGAGGTGGCGGGCGACGCCGAACTCGTCGGAGATGCCATTGCCGCCGAGCATATCGCGGGCAGTGCGCGCAATGTCGAGTGCCTTGCCGCAGGAGTTGCGTTTGAGGATTGAAGTGAGTTCCACCGGCGGATGGCCCTCTTCCTTCATGCGGCCGAGCCTCAGGCAACCCTGCAGGCCGAGCGTGATCTCGGTCGCCATATCGGCAAGCTTTTTCTGGATCAATTGATTGGCGGCAAGCGGCCGGTTGAACTGCTTGCGATCGAGGGTGTATTGTCGGGCCGTCGCATAGCAGGCTTCGGCCGCACCGAGCGCGCCCCAGGCAATGCCGAAACGGGCGGAATTCAGGCAGGTGAACGGACCCTTCAGACCGGTCACATCGGGCAGCATGTTTTCCTCCGGCACGAAAACGCTGTCGATCACGATCTCACCGGTGATCGAGGCGCGCAGACCCACTTTGCCGTGTATGACTGGCGTCGAAAGGCCCTTCCAGCCCTTTTCCAGAATAAACCCGCGGATCACGCCGTCCTCCGTCTTGGCCCAGACAATGAAGACATCGGCGATCGGCGCATTGGTGATCCAGGTCTTGGATCCGGTGAGGCTATAGCCGCCATCGGCTCTTTTGGCGCGCGTCGCCATCGAGCCCGGATCGGAGCCGTGGTTCGGTTCGGTGAGCCCAAAGCAGCCGATCCATTCGCCGGTTGCAAGTTTGGGCAGATATTTCTGTTTCTGCGCATCCGAGCCGAAGGCCTCGATCGGCACCATGACGAGGGACGATTGCACGCTCATCATTGAGCGGTAGCCGCTATCGACGCGCTCGACTTCGCGGGCAATCAGGCCGTAGGCGACATAACCCAAGCCTGCTCCGCCGTATTCCGGCGCGATCGTCGGACCGAGCAGGCCGAGTTCGCCCATTTCGCGGAAGATCGTCGGATCGGTCTTTTCACTGCGGAAGGCATCGAGCACCCGGGGAGCGAGCTTTTCCTGCGCATAGGCTTGTGCCGTGTCCTGCACCATGCGCTCCTCGTCGGTCAGCTGTTCTACCAGCCGGAAGGGATCGGCCCAGTCGAAGGTTTCGCGGGTATGATGCATGACGGCGTCTCCTCACCTTTTTTCAGGCAAGCCTGATCAAGCCCGCCATAAACCCGGGCAGCTTCGGCGTCAATTGGAAGGAATATACGGATGCGCCCTTTTCAAACAGACTTCAATGCTCCAACTTGCCGCCCGATGGGAATCGAAGTGAGGAGGCGAACATGACATCGAGCGCTCTTTTCGTGCATGCCGAAGGCGCTGACTGGATCAGTCCGGAGCCGGGCGTCACGCGCCGGATCATGGTCTACCTGCCCGAGATGATGATGGTTGAAGTCGCCTTCGAAAAAGATGCAATCGGTGCTGCGCATTCGCACCCGCACATCCAGGCGAGCTATATTGCCGAAGGCAGCTTTGCGGTCACCATCGACGGGAAGACCGAAGTGCTGAAAAAAGGCGGCAGCTTCATCGTGCCGCCGGACCTCGTTCACGGCGTCAAGGCATTGGAGAAGGGACGGCTGATCGACACCTTCACACCGCACCGCGCGGAATTCCTGAAATAGTCATCCGGGCTTTTGTCCGGAATGGATTGCGGCTGCAAATGGCGGGATGAAACGTGCGTCTTCGCCTTTCACGGCCTCGCGCAGAAAGTCGATGACGGCGCGCACGCGTGGCGCTTGTCTCATATCCTGATGACAAGTAACCCAGTAGTTGCGGCAGAGGTCCACCTCATCCGGCAGGACGCGCACAAGCTCCGGATAAAGGCTTGCGAAGAAGTAGGGGAGCACGCAAAGCCCCAGGCCGTTTCGCGTCGCCGTCAGTTGCGCAAAGATGCTGGAACTTTGGAACTGCGGCTTGATGCGCGGATGCACGTCGCCGAGATAATCAAGCCCCGGCGCGAAGATCATCTCCTCGATATAGCTGATGAAGGGATGGTTCAGCAGGTCGTCGCGGCAGTTGACCGGCGGGCTCTTGGCAAGATAATCCCGCGAGCCGTAAACCTGCAGATGGTAGTCGGTCAGCTTCTCGGAAAAATACGGTCCGCCCTTCGGTTCGTCCAAGACGACGGTAATGTCCGCCTCCTTGCGCGACAGTGACATAATCTGCTGGATCGTCACAAGCTCAAGCGACAGATGCGGATGGTGTGCTGCGAATTTCGGCAGCACGCTCGCAAAGAAGAAATTCGCAAAACCCTCCGGCGCACTCAACCGCACGACGCCGCGCTGCGTCATCGACCCTGCGGCAAGGTCGGCTCGCAGGCGTTCGGTCTCCTGTTCCATTTTTTCGGCGGTGTCTACGAAACGCGTGCCCATCGCCGTCAGCACATAGCCACGTGCGTTGCGCTCGAAGAGCTTGACCTTCAGGGCAAATTCAAGCCGGTCGATGCGCCGCGAGACAGTGGCATGGCTGCTGCGCAGCTGCCTTGCAGCCGTCGATAGCTGGCCGGTGCGCGCCACGGCTAGAAAAAACTGAAGATCGTCCCAAGTAAATTGCGGAGGATTGCTCATGCAGCGTCGCGCGTCCATCTACGTCTTTGGTCTAATCGCCGATCGCTGCCCAAGAATGGAAAGCGCCCTAAGTGTCGGTTTCAACTTTCTGTTCAAAAACGAACAGATACTGTTTGTAATTAACTTCAAACCACCGGTTGCTTCAAGGCAGATTTTCCTTGATCGTAGGCGAAGCGTCGGCTGGTTTGAGGAGAGCGGCTGGCCAATTTTGAACAGACGCGCGATCTGACCATCTCTGGGAGGAGAGACATATGCGAAAGAATTTCATTGCGTCCGTGGCATTCCTGCTTGCCAGCGGCACCGCCGTACTCGCCGATGGTGCTTCCGACGGCAAGGTGAAGATCGGCATCCTGAACGACCAATCCGGCGTCTATGCCGATTTTGGTGGTAAATCGTCCGTTGAAGCCGCCCAGATGGCGGTCGAAGATTTCGGAGGCAAAGTGCTCGACGCTCCAATCGAGATCGTCGACGCCGACCATCAGAACAAGCCGGACATCGCATCGAACATTGCCCGGCAGTGGTACGACACCGAGCAGGTCGACGCTATCATGGAACTGACGACCTCGTCGGTTGCGCTTGCTGTCCAGGCAATTGGCAAAGAGAAGAAGAAGATCGACATCGTCACGGGTGCGGCAACGACGGATCTGACGGGCAAGGCCTGTTCGCCCTACGGCTTCCACTGGGCCTATGACACGCATGCCCTTGCTGTCGGCACCGGTGGCGCACTTGTGAAGCAGGGTGGCGACAGCTGGTTCTTCCTGACGGCCGACTACGCCTTTGGCTATTCGCTTGAACAGCAGACGAGTGATTTCGTAAAGGCCAATGGGGGCAATGTCATCGGCTCCGTCCGGCATCCGCTCGCCAGCCAGGATTTTTCGTCTTTCCTGCTGCAGGCCCAGTCTTCCGGCGCCAAGGTCGTCGGTCTTGCCAATGCAGGCCTCGACACGGCAAACGCCATCAAGCAGGCGGCCGAGTTTGGCATCACGCAGGGTGGCCAGCGTCTTGCGGCGCTGCTCTTCACGCTCGCTGACGTCCATGGCCTCGGTCTCGAAGCCGCTCAAGGCTTGACGCTCACCGAAGGTTATTACTGGAACCGTGACGACGAGAGCCGCGCTTTCGGAAAGAAATTCTTCGATCGCACCGGCAAGATGCCGAACATGATCCACGCCGGGACCTATTCCGCCGTGCTTCAGTACCTGAAGGCAATCCAGAAGGCCGGAACGGACGAAACGGAAGCCGTTGCGAAGCAACTGCATGAAATGCCGGTGGACGACGTTTTTGGCCGCGGTGGAACCGTCGGCCCGAATGGCCGCATGATCCATGACATGTATCTCTTGCAGGTAAAAAAGCCGGACGAGAGCAAGGAGGCCTGGGACTACTTCAACGTTCTCGCCACCATCCCCGGCAAGGACGCCTATATCGATCCCGCCAAGAGCGGCTGCGATCTGGTGAAATAAGCCCATGGCGGTTCCCGCAACAGAGACGAATGCAACGCCGCGGGTGGTACTCTCCGCCCGCGGCCTTCGCCGGGATTTCGGCGGCTTCACGGCCGTCAAGAATGTCGATCTCGACGTACACGATGCAAGCGTCCATGCCCTCATCGGACCGAATGGCGCGGGCAAGACGACGGTTTTCAACCTGCTGACCAAGTTCCTGCAGCCGACGCACGGCACGATCACGCTGATGGGGACGGATATCACCAGGACACCGCCGGACAAGGTGGCGCGCATGGGGCTGGTGCGTTCCTTCCAGATTTCGGCGGTCTTCCCGCACCTGTCGGTCCTCGACAATGTGCGCGTCGCCCTGCAGCGACCGAACAATCTCTCCACCCAGTTCTGGCGGCCGGTGTCTGCGCTCGATCGCCTGAACGACCGCGCCGAACAATTGCTGGCAAGCGTCGGCCTTTCCAAGGAGCGCGACCATATCGCCGCCGATCTTTCCTACGGCCGCAAGCGCGTACTGGAGATCGCCACGACGCTTGCGCTCGATCCGAAGGTTCTGCTTCTCGACGAGCCGATGGCCGGCATGGGGCAGGAGGACGTCAGCGTCGTTTCCGCCATTATCCGCGAGGTTGCTCGCGTCCGGGCGGTACTGATGGTCGAGCACAATCTCTCCGTGGTTGCCAATATCTGCCAGCAGGTGACTGTACTTCAGCGTGGCGAGATCCTCGCAGAGGGCGATTACGCCACCGTCAGCCAGGATCCGCGCGTCCGTGAGGCCTATATGGGCACGGAGGAAGGTTGATGGTTGCCCTGCTGGAAGTTCGGGGCCTCAATGCCTGGTACGGCGAAAGCCATATCCTGCACGGCGTCGACATGCGCGTTGGCGAAGGTGAAACGATTACTATCCTCGGCCGCAACGGCGTCGGCAAGACAACGACGCTTCGCACGATCACCGGCATAGTCCGGGCCCGCAAGGGCAAGATCAGCTTTGACGGAGCGGATATGATGCAGGTGCCGCTGCACAAGACCGCACACAAGGGCATCGGCTTCGTGCCCGAGGAGCGCGGCATCTTTTCGACACTGAGCGTGTCGGAAAACCTGCTCTTGCCGCCGGTCGTTGCCGAAGGCGGCATGAGCCTCGACGAGATCTACGAACTTTTTCCGAACCTCTACGAGCGCCGCGCGAGCGCCGGGACCAAGCTTTCCGGTGGCGAGCAGCAGATGCTGGCGATCGCTCGTGTCTTGCGCACCGGTGTCAAGATGCTGCTGCTCGACGAACCGACGGAGGGTCTTGCGCCCGTCATCGTCCAACGTATCGGTGAGGTCCTGAGGAAGCTGAAGGAGCGCGGCATGACCATACTCCTCGTCGAACAGAATTTCCGCTTTGCAAGCCGCATTGCAGACCGCTTCTATCTGATGGACCATGGCCAGATGGTGTCCGAGTTCCCGGTCGGCGAATTGCCGCAGCGGATGGATACGCTGCACAGGGTGCTGGGAGTCTGATGCCATGACGATGATATTCGGCATTCCCGTTCAGGCACTACTCGGCCAGTTGCTGATCGGCCTCATCAACGGCTCTTTCTACGCGCTTTTGAGCCTTGGCCTGGCAATCATATTCGGCCTGTTGCGCGTCATCAATTTTGCGCATGGCGCGCAGTACATGCTCGGCGCCTTCGTTGCCTATCTGATGCTCGCCTATGGCGGCATCGGCTACTGGCCCGCGCTTGTTCTTGCCCCGCTTGCAGTCGGCCTTTTCGGCGCCGTCGTGGAACGGCTCTTCTTGCGGCGGCTCTATGATCTCGATCCACTCTACGGATTGCTCTTCACGTTCGGCATGGCGCTCGCGATCGAAGGGACCTTCCGCTATTTGTACGGGTCTTCCGGCCAGCCCTATGCCACGCCGTCAGCCCTTGCCGGTGGTACCAACCTCGGTTTCATGTTCCTGCCGATCTATCGCGGCTGGGTGGTCGTCATGTCGCTGGTGGTCTGCATCGGCACGTGGCTTCTCATCGAGAAGACCAAGCTTGGAGCCTATCTTCGGGCGGCGACGGAAAATGCCGTGCTTGTGCAGGTCTTCGGCGTCAACGTGCCGGTCCTCTTGACGCTGACCTATGCGTTGGGTGCCGGTCTTGCAGCCTTTGCCGGCGTACTGGCTGCACCTATCTACCAGGTCTCGCCGTTGATGGGGTCTAACATCATTATTGTCGTCTTCGCCGTTGTCGTGGTTGGCGGCATGGGTTCGATCATGGGGGCGATCGTCACCGGCTACGTTCTGGGCGTTGCGGAGGGGCTAACCAAGGTTTTCTATCCGGAAGCGTCGAACATCGTGATCTTCGTGATCATGGCGATCGTGCTTCTCGTCAGGCCCGCGGGCCTCTTCGGCCGGGATGCGTAAGATGACGGACATCACCGAAACCATTCGTGCAGAAAAGAGCCGCACCGCACTGTCGGTACAGGCCGGCTTCCTGATTATCGGTCTTTTGCTCCTGCTGCTCGCGCCGTTTTTCTTCTACCCGATCTTCCTGATGAAGCTGCTGTGCTTTGCGCTCTTTGCCTGCGCGTTCAACCTGCTGCTCGGCTATACCGGGCTGCTTTCCTTCGGGCATGCGACCTTCTTTGGCGGGGCGGCCTATTTCACTGCCTACACCGTCAAGGCATGGGGGGTGCCGCCGGAACTCGGCATCCTGATCGGCGTTGCGGGTGCTGCACTCCTCGGCCTCGTCATGGGCTATCTCGCCATTCGCCGTCAGGGCATCTATTTCGCGATGATCACGCTTGCGCTTTCGCAGATGTTTTTCTTCTTCTGCCTGCAGGCGGAATTCACCGAAGGCGAGGACGGCATCCAGTCCGTTCCTAGGGGGTATCTCTTCGGCCTCATCGATTTGAATAGTTCGACCAGCATGTACTACTTCGTCCTGGCGGTCTTCGTCATCGGCATGCTTTTGATCTGGCGTTTCATCCATTCGCCCTTCGGCATGATCCTGAAATCGATCCGGGAAAACGAGAACCGAGCGATCTCGCTCGGCTATTCGGTGGCGCGTTACAAGCTCGGCGCCTTCGTGATGTCGGCAGCCCTCGCCGGGCTGGCGGGAGCCTTGAAGTCGCTGGTCTTCCAGTTCGCAACGCTGACGGACGTCGCCTGGCAGATGTCGGGCGAGGTGATCTTGATGACGCTTCTCGGCGGCATCGGTACGCTGATTGGTCCGATCTTCGGGGCGGGGCTTGTCGTGACACTGCAGAACTATCTCGCGACATCGGAATTTCCCGTTACGATCATCACCGGCGTCGTTTTCATGATCTGCGTGCTGATCTTCCGTCGCGGGATCGTCGGAGAATTCTACGCCTCGTGGATCGGCCGGAAACTGGGCTTCGTGTATCGCCGTTGAGCGGCCGGTGACATCAGATGGATCGCTACGACTATATCATCATCGGCGCTGGCAGTGCGGGCTGTGTGCTGGCGAACCGCCTATCCGAAGACCGCAATAACCGCGTGCTACTGCTGGAAGCCGGCGGCAGCGACAACTACCACTGGATACACATACCGGTCGGCTATCTCTACTGCATCAACAATCCGCGCACCGACTGGTGCTATACCACCGCGCCCGAGGAACGGCTGAACGGTCGGGCTCTGGGCTACCCTCGCGGCAAGGTGCTCGGCGGCTGCTCTTCGATCAACGGCATGATCTACATGCGCGGCCAGGCGCGCGACTACGACCTTTGGCGGCAGATGGGATGCAGCGGCTGGAGCTGGAGCGATATTGTGCCCTTCTTCCGCAGATCGGAGGATCATTACCGCGGCGCGGACGAGATGCATGGTGCCGGTGGCGAATGGCGCGTGGAGAAAGCGCGGGTGCGCTGGGCCGTGCTCGACGCCTTCCAGCAGGCGGCACGGGAAGCCGGCATTCCGATTACGGAGGATTTCAACCGCGGCAGCAACGAAGGCTCCGGCTATTTCGACGTCAACCAGCGCTCCGGTATTCGTTGGAACACTGCAAAGGCCTTCCTCCGGCCGGCTATGAAGCGCCCCAATCTGACTGTTCTGATGAAGGCGCAGGTGCGGCGCCTTCTGGTGGAGGAGGGTGCCATTTCCGGCGTCGAGTTCCAGCACGACGGCGCGGCAAAGCGCGCATATGCGGCCAAAGAGACGGTCCTTTCTGCCGGTTCCATCGGCTCGCCGCATATCCTGGAACTCTCCGGCATCGGTCGCGGCGATGTGCTGAACAATGCCGGCGTCGACGTCGTTACCGAGGTCAAGGGGGTGGGCGAGAACCTGCAGGACCATCTGCAGCTTCGCCTCGCCTATAAGGTCACCGGCGTGCCGACGCTGAACGAGAAGGCGACAAAGTTGATCGGCAAGGCGGCGATCGGGCTCGAATACCTGATCCGCCGTTCCGGGCCGATGGCCATGGCACCGAGCCAGCTTGGCATCTTCACGCGCTCGGGGCCAGACAAGGAAACACCCGACCTGCAGTATCACGTACAGCCGGTCTCGCTCGACAAGTTCGGCGATCCGGTGCACGCCTTTCCGGCAATCACCGCAAGCGTCTGCAATCTCCGGCCGGAAAGCCGCGGCTCCGTGCATCTTGCGAGCCCGGATTTTGCAACGCAGCCGACGATTGCTCCGAAATACCTCTCGACGGAGCGTGATCGCGACATAGCTGTTCGATCGATAAGGCTGACACGGCGGATCGTTTCACAGCCGTCCTTTGCGCGCTTTCAGCCGGAGGAGTTCAAGCCCGGTCCTTCCTATCAGACGGAGGCCGATCTGGAGCGGGCGGCGGGCGACATCGGCACGACGATCTTCCATCCGGTCGGAACCTGCCGGATGGGCGCAGACAAAGACAGCGTCGTTGATCCGCGGCTGAAGCTGCGCGCGCTCGCCAAGCTCAGGATCGCGGATGCCTCCATTATGCCGTCGATCACGTCAGGCAATACGAATTCGCCAACGATCATGATCGCCGAAAAGGCGGCCGCGATGATCCTCGAAGATAACAGATAGGAGGCCATGATGACACGGATCGCATTTATCGGGCTTGGCAACATGGGCGGGCCGATGGCGGCCAATCTCGTCAAGGCCGGGCATGAGGTGACGGGCTTCGATCTCGCCGCGCCGGTTCTCAAGGCGGCAGAGGAAACCGGCGTGAAACCTGCGAGCCACGTGAGCCAGGCGGTGGCCGGTGCCGAGACCGTCGTCACGATGCTGCCGCAAGGTAAACACGTGCTGACGGCCTGGCCGGACATTCTCGCTTCCATTCCCGCCGGAACGCTGGTGATCGACTGCTCGACCATCGACGTCGAAAGCGCGCGCAAGGCCCATGCGATGGCCAAGGCAGCAGGTTGCCTTTCGCTCGACGCCCCCGTCTCCGGCGGAACCGGCGGGGCTGCGGCGGGAACGCTGACTTTCATGGCGGGTGGTTCGCAAGAGAGTTTCGCCAAGGCCAAGCCGATCCTTGAAGCCATGGGCAAGAAGATCGTTCACTGTGGCGAAGCGGGCGCTGGGCAGGCGGCCAAGATCTGCAACAATATGATCCTCGGGATTTCGATGATCGGCGTCTGCGAGGCTTTCGTGCTGGCTGAAAAACTCGGCCTTTCACACCAAGCGCTTTTTGATGTTGCATCCACATCGTCCGGCCAGTGCTGGTCCATCAATACCTATTGCCCGGTGCCGGGACCGGTTCCGACCTCGCCGGCGAACAATGCCTATAAGCCGGGCTTTGCCGCTGCCTTGATGCTGAAGGATCTGCGCCTTTCGCAGGAGGCGGCACTTTTGAGCGGCGCATCGACTCCGCTTGGTGCCGAAGCCGCGCAGCTTTACGCGCTCTTCGAAAAGCAGGGCAATGGCGGAAGGGACTTTTCCGCCATCATCGAGATGTTTCGCAGCAATGTCTGATTATTTCGCGACGAGCGAAAGATGAAGCTTGCTGGTCTCGCCGAGAAGGATGTCGATCTCGCCCGGCGAACTAAGTTCGATCGCGCCACAGAGGGTACCCGTCGTAATCAGCGCGCCTGCTTTCAGCGAGCTTTCCGGCCGCAACCTGTCATTGGCGTAGCCGACAAGCCAGGTGAGCACGTCTCCCTTCGGATGCTGCGCCGGGGCATCGTAGACCGGCTGGCCATTGAAGGTGACTTTCAGCGGCGTTCCGGTCGCTGTGTCGATTAGTGTTTTCGGCACGGGCGGACCAAGCACATAGCCGCTATTGCCGAGGCGATCGGCAAGGAAAAGCAAAAAGGAAGCCCTGCCGCTTTCCTGAATGGCGGAAACCAGGAGTTCTGCGCCGAGATGGACGGTCGCGACTGCATCGGCGACTTCGGCCCGGCTGTAGCCGCTATCGCGGATCGGCAGATCCGTGCCGAGCCGAATGGCAATCTCCGCTTCAAATTTCATGCCCTCCGCCCAGAGAATTTCGGCGCCGGAAAGGGCTTCGATATAGGGATGAAGCGGCGCAGCCACAGCCTGGTCATCCGGCGAGGTCGCCACTTTCCACGCATTGCTGGTAATGCCTTGCTCGGCGGCAAGGAAATTCTGCGCGTCCATGGCGTGGCGGAGGTCGGTCGGAAGTGCGAAATCGGCAGTCGGCAGCTGCTTGCCCGCGTTGTGGAGGCTGCAAAGCCGCGCGGCAAGGGCACGCGGATCGAAGGCCGCGTTTGAATCCGTCATGATATTTCCTCCGCTTGATTTTGAACGACCCGACATTAGCTGCCGGCATAAGATGAGGTAAAGAGCACGGATGGAAAGACCGTTATTCCATCGCTGCGTGCCAGGCGCAGCGATAGTCTTTGAGACCGGTGATCCCGGCCGGCGTGAAACGTCTTTCCGGACCGGGCGCGGGTCTGATACCGGTAAGCAGTGCGGCGCCCTGGCTGGTGCCGGTCGAGCCGGGCAGCGCGATCACGTCCCGTTCCATCAATGCCGCGAGAACCTTGAGATACGTCTCGTTCAGCGCGAACGGCCCTTCGACGATGACAGGCCCATTGGCGCCGATCAGAGCGAGGCAGGCCTCGGTCATCAAAGCGAGGTAGAGGCACATGGCGGCGTAGCGTTGCGCAGGGCTTGCGCCATCGGCATTCAGCCAGTGCCTTTTGCGGTCGGGAAAGGGGCCCGAGCCGGGGGCCACGTTCGGCAGCAGCATTAGGTTTCCTGCAACGACCGGGCCGAGAGCTGCCGCAACGTCTTTAAGCGGAACATTGCCGATTTCTGCGGAAAGAATTTCGAACTCGCGGCCGCCCATGAAGCGGGAGGACGGCACCGCCCGGCCATAGGCATCGACATTGGCGAGCGCATCGCGCTTCGGGTCGAGATGGGTGAGATCGCCGCCGACGCCGAAATTTACAACCCATGTGCCGGTCGAGACAACCGTAAAGGGCGCCCTCTGCGCAACGAGATGCGGTAGCAGCGAGGCGTTGGAATCATGGATGCCGCAATAGACCGGGATCTCTGTGGCCAGGCCGATCTCGGCGGCTATGTCCGGCAGGACGGGGCCGAGTGCGTCGAAAGCCGAGCGGATCGGCGCCATGAGATTGCGAATGCCGAGCCGATCGACAAGCGAGGAATATTCGCCTGTTTTTGGGTTCCAGAGATCTGTGTGGCAGCCGAGCGAGGTCAGTTCGTTAGCTGTAACGCCCGTCAGCCGTGCCGCCCAATATTGCGGATAGGTGACGATCGTTGCCACCTTCGCGAATTCCTCCGTAAAGGCCGTCTTCTGATAATGAAGCTGGGCGCCGACATTCAGCCCCATCGACTGGCGCGGTGAATAAGTCTCCTCGAAGGGAGGGCGCAGCGCCGTATAGGCGTCTCGGATCTCTTGCGGATATTCATGTTCGTAATCGAGAACCGGCATCGCAAGCTTGCCGTCTGCGCTGAGCAGTGCTGCGGACGCGCCATGGGTCGTGATCGAAATCGCATCGAAACCCGGCTTTGCCGCGAAAGACTTCAGCGCATCGACCGCAAAACCCCAAAGGCTCTCGATATCATAGCGCGGATAGATGCCGGACCGGATGACTGTGTTCGCCGTCTTTGCGGCTGCGATTTCCGTGCCGGTTTGGCTGTCGAGCACGACAACTTTTGCATTCGTCTTGCCGATATCGAGAACGGCGATACGGCGGTAGCCGGGCGGTTTGCTCATGGCATGTGGAAGACGGTGACGAGGTCGCTCTGGAGGGGTGAATTGTCCGGATTTGTTTCCATGATGTCGGCCATATGGCTCCACCACCTTTTCATGAGGGGATGCTCCGGCAGGCTCGCCATCGTGTGATCTTTTGGCCGCGTCAGCACGCCGAAGAGCGTGTTCGTCTCGCGGTCGAGATGGATCGAATAGTCGCTCGCGCCGGACTTGTGCAGCAGCTCGACGAGCTCCGGCCAGATCTCGTCGTGCCGCTTCCTGTACTCGGCTTCCATGCCTGGATTGAGCTTCATCTTGAAGGCGTGTTTTTCAACGGTCATTTGGAACTCATGGCTTTGATACGTCGGGCGACAATCGGAATGGCAATGGTGATGATAAGCAGCAGGCCGATGAAGATCGACATGACGATGCCCGGAACGTTGAGCAGGCCGAGGCCGAAGGTAACGAGACCCATGACGAAGGCTGCGATGACGACGCCGCCGATCGTGCCCGAGCCGCCAAGGATCGAGACGCCGCCGAGCACGACCATGGTGACGACTTCGAGCTCCCAGCCCTGCGCAATCGAGGGACGGGTGGAGCCAAGGCGCGAGGTGAGGCACACCGCTGCAATGCCGCTCATGACACCAGTCAGCATGAAAAGGATGAATTTCACGCGTTCGACCGGAATCCCGGAGAAGCGGGCGGCAAAATCGTTATTGCCGATCGTATAGACCTGGCGGCCAAAGTTCGTGGCGTGCAGCAGGATGGCGAAGAGGATCGCCAGCACGAAGAACAGCACGAATTCGAAGGAAAAGATCCAGACGACATAGCCCTGGCCGAAGTAGGCGAAATCGGCGGGATATTTGCCGTAAGCCTGGTCCCCCAGCACGATATAGGAGATGCCGCGGAAGAGGCTCATCGTGCCGATGGTGACGACGATCGACGGCAGTTTCAGCATGGAGACGAGGACGCCGTTGAAAACCCCGCAAACCAACCCCGTGCCGATGCCGATCAGCACGAGGCCCGGTGTCGCGATGCCGGCCTGTGCGGCCGCCCCCATGGCCGTCGATGCAAGCGCGATGATGGCTGCAACCGAAAGATCGATCTCGCCTGCGATCACAAGCAGCGCCATGGCAAAGGCGATCATCGCTTTTTCGGTGAAATTGAAGGTTGCGTCCGAGAGGTTCCATGCATTCAGGAAGTAGGGCGATGCCATGGAATTGAAGACGAAGATCAAGATGGCAACGCCGAAAAGCAGCACTTCCCAGCTGGCCATGATGCGGCGGAACGGTGTGCCGAGACGATCGGGAATGACGCGCTTTTCGGTTGGGGCGGAAAAGGTGCTCATGGGACGACCTCGGCTGGAGTTTCTGCAGCTGCCTTGTCGCGCAGGATGATACGGCCGCGACTGCGCTCGCGCCGGGCATTGAAGACGACGGCAAGGATGATGACGGTGCCTGAGATCGCCATCTGTGTGAAGGGCGAGATGCCGATGACGGGAAGCGCATTCTTGATGACGCCGAGGAAGAGTGCGCCGAGCACCGTGCCGATGACTGACCCGACACCGCCGGCGATCGAGATGCCGCCGATGACGCAGGCGGCGACGCTGTCGAGCTCGAAGCCGCTGGCGATATCGACATAGGCGACCGCGTAACGCGAGACCCACAGGTAGCTTGCAAGGCCGGCGAGCGCACCGGACAGCACGAAGGCCAGGAATTTCGTCCAACCGGTATCGATTCCCGCATAGACGGCCGCCATCGGGTTGCCGCCAGTCGCATAGGCCGATCTGCCGAACTGGGTATATTTCAGCAGAATATACATCAAGAGCACGATTGCGATCCCGACCCAGCTCAGAACCGGCAGGCCGAGGATCGGCGTGCGGGGCACGGAAAGGAAGGTCGGTGTCATCTGATGGGCGTTCACCCAGGCACCGCCGGAGAGCACGAAGGCCATGCCGCGATAGATGGTCAGCGTCCCGAGCGTGACGACGATCGGGGGGATTTCAAGGGCCCAGACAAGAAAGCCGTTGATCGCACCAAGGCAGGCGCCGATCGCAATCGCTGCAATGATCAGGACGACCAGCGGCAGATCGGGAAAGGCGGCATTCATCATCGCGATTGCCATGCCGGTGAAGGCGAGATTGGCGGCGACCGAAAGGTCAATCGACTTCGTTAGGATAACGGTCATCTGCGCGAGCGCCAGGATGATAAGAATCGAGGTATCGTTGAAGATGCCGGCGAGGTTTGAGGGCGTCGCAAAATCTGCAGCGCGCGCCGAAAAGACCGCGATCATCAAGACGATGATGAGGAAAAGCAGGGTTTCGCGCTTTCTGATCAGTCGTTCCATTCCATCACCTCATGCATTTCCGGTCGCTGCGCGCACCAGTGTCTCTGGCGAAAGCTCCGCGCGCTCAAACAGACCGGCCGACAACCCTTCCTTCATCACCAGGACACGGTCCGACATGCCGATGATTTCCGGCAGTTCAGAGGAGATCATGATGATCGAGAGCCCTTCGGCGGCAAGCTCGCTGATGAAGCCGTGGACCGCCGCCTTGGAACCGATATCGATGCCCTTGGTCGGCTCGTCGAGGATGATGACCTTGGGCTGCGTCGCCAGCCATTTTCCGATGACGACTTTCTGCTGGTTGCCGCCAGACAGCGTGCCGACGGGGACGGACAGTGCGGCTGCGCGAAGGTCCAGCCGCTCGGCGTATCTACGGGCGAGCGCAAATTCGTTGGCCGCCTTCAGGAAGCCCTTGCGCGAGGTGCGCGTCAGTGAAGGCAGCGTCATGTTTTGATAGATCGGCATCGGCAGCGCCAGGCCGTGGCGGCCGCGCTCTTCCGGCACATAGACGATGCCGGCACGGATGGCGTCGAGCGGCGATGCCATCGAAATTTTCTTGCCGTCGAGCATCAGCCTGCCGGAGAGCGGCTTGGTGATGCCGAAAAGCGACTGGCAGAGTTCCGAGCGCCCAGCGCCGATCAGGCCATAGACGCCGAGGATTTCACCCTTGCGAAGCGTGAAGGAAATATCGCGGAATTCCGTTCGGTGACAGTAATCCTGGACTTCGAGAACGGGGCCGCCGATCTCTACCAGGGCTTTCGGAAACACGTTCTCGACATCGCGGCCGACCATGAGCTTCACGATCGCGTCCTGCGGCGTTTCCTTCAGCCTGCCGTTTCCGACGGCGCGGCCGTCGCGGAAGACGACGAAGTTGTCGGCGATCTCGTAAAGTTCGTCGAACTTGTGGCTTATGAAAAGGATCGCCTTGCCCTTTTCCTTCAGGCCCTGAACGATGCGGAAGAGATCGTCGATCTCCTTGCGCGAAAGGGCAGCTGTCGGCTCATCCATGATGACGATGCGGGCCTCGATCGAAAGCGCGCGGGCAATTGCCACCAGATGACGCTGTGCGATCGAGAGGTCCTTCAGCCGGATTGTCGGATCGATATTGCTTTCGAGTGAGGTCAACAGCTCTTTCGAGCGGCTGTTCATCGCCTTCCAGTCGATGGTGCGGAATTTTGTGCGCGGCGCATGGCCGAGGAAGATGTTTTCGGCAACTGTCAATTCGTCGAAGAGGACAGTTTCCTGATGGATGGCCGTGACGCCCGCATCGATTGCGGCCTGCGCGCTGGCGAAGGTGACGGGCTGGCCGTCGACGATGATTTCGCCTTCGTTCGGCCTGTAGATGCCGGTCAGGATCTTAACGAGAGTGGATTTGCCTGCGCCGTTTTCGCCGATCAGCGCGGTCACCTTGCCGGGATAGAGTGCGATGCTGACCTTATCGAGCGCCTTTACGCCGGGAAAGATCTGCGAAATGCCCTGCATTTCGAGGATGGCGGGCGCATCTGCGGTCTTGCGGTCCGTGACGGGTTGTTGAAGGGCAGTGTTCATCAGCGCTTTACCGGTGTCGAATGAGAAATCCCGGCGGCCCCAAAGCCGCCGGGCTTTATGCATGACAGTTCAGATCAGAAGACCTTGGAGAACTGGTCAATGTTCGAGGCGTTGTAGACGAACGGATCTGCCATCGCGGCCTCGCCATTTTCGCCAACCTTGATCTTGCCCATGCGGCCGGCTTCGATTTCGCTGCCTGGCTTGCCGTCCGAGTCACCCTTGACGAGGTGATAGGCGATCTGCGTTGCCGAATAGCCGAGGTCGATCGGGTTCCAGATGGCGAATTCTTTCGTCGCGCCTGACTTGATCGCACCGGCCATTTCGGACGGCAGGCCGAGACCCGTGACATAGACCTTGCCGACAAGGCCCTTGTCCTCGACGACCTTGGAGGCAGCCAGGACGCCGACCGTCGTCGGAGCGACGATGACCTTGACGTTCGGGTTGGACTTCAAGAGGCCTTCCGCTTCACGATAGGATTTGTCCGAAAGGTCGTCGCCGTAGACGGTGGTGACGAGGTTGAGGCCCGGGAAGTCCTTGAGCTGCTTCTTCATCTCCCCGATCCAGATGTTCTGGTTCGTCGCGGTCGAAGTAGCGGAGAGGATTGCGAAGTCACCCTTGCCGCCTTCGAGGTGATCCTTGGCGAGCGTCAAGCACATCTTGCCGATCAGCTCGTTGGACGATGGATTGAGTTGCAGGATGCGACCTTCAGGCGCAACACCGGAATCCCAGGAGACGACCTTGATGCCGCGCTGGGCCGCCTTCTTCAGGGCTGGGACGACGGCATCCGGGTCGTTCGCGGAGATCGCGATGGCATCAACACCCTGCGCGATCAGCGAGTTGATGACTTCGATCTGGCCTTCTGCCGTCGGCGCCGTCGGGCCGGTATAGATCACTTCGACGCCACCGAGCTCCTTGGCGGCTTCCTGGGCGCCCTTGTTGGCCGCGTCGAAAAACCCGTTGCCGAGTGACTTGACGACGAGGCCGATCTTCATGTCGGCAGCACTGGCCGTGCCTGCCATCATGGCGACGGCGAGTGCGACGCCCACCGCGAGTTTCTTTGCGAGTTTCATGCTTTCATCCTCCCACGTTGATTGAGACTAACTACACCTGGCCGGCGCTTCTCAGGCGACCGACGAGGAATCCACCTTCACCGATTGCAGGCCAGCGCTCGCGACGACGAGCTTGATTCCTGCATCCTCGATCATCCTGGCGGAATCTTCCTGGATGCCGTCGTCGGTGATGATCGTCGAAACACGGTCGAGCGGGCACAGAATGAGGCTCGACCGACGGCGGAATTTGCTGGAATCGACCATCACGACGAGTTCGTCGGCCTGATGCATCAGCTTCTGTTCGCTTTGAATGATCTGCGCGTCGGCTTCCATGATGCCGAGCGGGCCGACGCCCTGGGCCCCGATGAAAAAGCGGCGTGCATAGAAATTGCGGATGGCGTCATTGTCGAACGGCGACAGAATGAGGCTCTGTTCACGGTAGATCACACCGCCCGGCACCGTCACCGTATTCTTGGAATGTTTTACCAGATGTTCGGCGATCGCGAACGAATTGGTCATGACCTGCATGCGGTGCGCCGACATGAAGTGTACCATCTGAAACGTCGTCGTGCCGCCATTGATGATGATCGCATCGCCCGGGTCGCACAGATCCACGGCGGCGCGCGCAATTGCGCGCTTTTTATCGATATTGACCGATTCTGAAACTCTAAAAGGACGTCCCGCAAGATTGCCGAGCTGCGGCGGATGGACGGCTTCTGCGCCGCCGCGCACGCGCCGGATCTTGCCCTGCACATGGAGAGCCGCGATGTCACGCCGGATCGTGGCCTCTGACGCTTCAGTCAGCTCAGCAATATCCTGGATCGTGACGACCGACTTTTCCTGGACAGCGCTCAGGATGATGCGATGGCGTTCGCGTTCGTGCATTTGGCTCCTCCCCTGTTCGCATTTATTTCGTATCCGTTAAAAGCTGTCAATCAAAAACGATCAAAAAATTTCATACTGCGCTGCACAATAATTGTTTTTGATCGTTTTCGATTGACAATATGCATTTTGATGAGCGATACCGTCACCGGATACAGCGTGGCTTTCGTCTGCGCATAAGGCACACAAGGGAGGATGACATGGCGGCCACCGTCCGGCTTCTTGAGAACCGTTGGGATGATTCTTACGCAGCAGGGCTCGATGAACCCGGCAAGCTGCTTTACCGCTCGAACCTCCTTGGCGCTGACAAGCGCATCACCAATTACGGCGGCGGCAATACTTCGGCAAAGGTGATGGAAACGGATCCACTGACCGGCGAGAAGGTCAAGGTTCTCTGGGTCAAGGGATCTGGCGGCGATGTCGGGACCATTAAGCTCGACGGCTTTGCGACGCTCTATCAGGACAAGCTTGATTCGCTTAAGGGTATCTATAGGGGCGTCGAAGACGAAGATCGCATGGTCGGCTTTTTGCCGCATTGCACCTTCAACCTGAATTCCCGCGCCGCCTCGATCGACACGCCGCTGCATGGATTTGTGCCCCTCACGCATGTCGACCACATGCATCCGGACGCCATCATCGCGATCGCTGCAGCCAAGAATTCCAGGGAACTGACGAAACAGGTCTTTGGCGACGAGATCGGCTGGCTGCCCTGGCGCCGTCCTGGCTTCCAGCTCGGTCTCGATCTTGAAGCGTTCGTCAAGGCGAACCCGGATGCCAAGGGTGTCGTCCTCGAAAGCCACGGCCTTTTCACCTGGGCGAACGACGCTAGGGCCTGCTACGAGCTGACGCTCGCCATTATCAACAAGGCAATCGAATGGTTCGCCCAGCAGACTGAAGGCAAGACGATCTTCGGCGGCCAGGCGACCCAAAGCCTGCCGGTGGCTGAACGCCGGGCCATCGCTGCCCGCCTTATGCCGGAAATCCGCGGGCGGATCGGCAAGCAGGAGCGCAAGCTTGGCCATTTCGATGATCAGGATGGCGTGCTCGAATTCGTCAACGCGAAGAATCTCCGCACCCTCGGCGCGCTCGGTACCAGCTGCCCGGACCACTTCCTGCGTACCAAGATCCGCCCACTGATCCTCGACTTCGACCCGGCAAAACCGGACGTAGGTCCGATCGTTGCCGGTCTCGATAAGGCGCTGGAAGACTATCGTGTCGATTACGCGCGCTATTACAATGACTGCAAACACGGCAATTCACCGGCGATGCGAGATGCCAATCCGGTCATTTTCCTCATTCCCGGCGTCGGCATGCTGTCCTTTGCCCGCGACAAGGCAACGGCCCGCATCGCGAGCGAATTTTACGTCAACGCCATCAACGTGATGCGCGGTGCGTCGACGGTCTCCGAATATCAGGGTCTGCCTGAACAGGAAGCCTTCGATATTGAATACTGGCTCTTGGAAGAGGCAAAGCTGCAGCGCATGCCGAAGCCAAAGAGCCTTGCCGGCAAGGTGGCCTTTGTCACCGGCGGAGCCGGCGGCATCGGCCGTGCGACGGCGGCCCGTCTGGTAGGAGAGGGCGCCTGCGTGGTGCTTGCCGATATCGATCAGTCGGCACTGGCGGCGACGGAAGCCGATTTCGTGAAGAAGTACGGTGCCGATGCGGTGCGTAGCGTGAAGCTCGACGTCACCAAGGAAGATGCCGTGGTCTCGTCCTTTGCCGAATCCTGCGTCGAGTTCGGCGGCATCGACATCCTCGTTTCGAACGCCGGTATTGCGTCTTCAGCACCCATCGAAACCACCGAGCTTTCGATGTGGAATAAGAATATCGATATTCTGACAACCGGCTATTTCCTGGTTTCGCGCGAAGCCTTCCGCCTGTTCCGCCGTCAGAACCTCGGCGGCAACGTGGTCTTCGTCGCCTCCAAGAACGGCCTTGCCTCCTCGCCGAATGCGGCTGCTTATTGCACGGCTAAGGCCGCCGAGATCCATTTGGCCCGTTGCCTGGCGTTGGAGGGGGCAGAAGCAGGCATTCGGGTGAACACCGTGAACCCGGATGCGGTGCTGCGCGGCTCGAAGATCTGGAACGGCGAGTGGCGCGAACAGCGCGCGGCTTCTTCGAAGATTGAAGTAGACGACCTGGAGGAACACTACCGCAAGCGCTCGATGCTGAAGCTCAACGTCCTTCCCGAAGATATCGCCGAGGCGATCTATTTCCTCGCGTCGGATCTTTCGGCGAAATCCACCGGCAACATCATCAACGTGGATGCCGGCAACGCGCAGAGCTTCCCGCGCTAGGGATCTACTTCCGGAGTATCACCCAAATGGCATGGATGATCCCGGGCAGGTAGCCGCAAAGCGTCAGTAGGATATTGAGCCAGAAATGCAGGCCGAGCCCGACCTGCAGGAAGACACCGAGTGGCGGCAGGATGATCGCGAGAAGGATGCGGATGACGTCCACTAGCGCCTCTTTGGTGGGTGAGGAATAAAGCAATAGAACGCAGAACAGGGCCCATGGTTCGTTTTTCAGGGAGGATTTGATGGCCGAGTTGAAGATTGCGCAGCATCTGATTGCCGAGGAAAATGCCAAGCGGGCGGCGGCTCTCAAGGCCGATTACGACGCGCTCGGCGCAAATCTTGGACGCCGCGGCGTTGATATCGACGCCATTACGACAAAGGTCGCAGCATTTTTCGTGGCTGTTCCTTCTTGGGGCGTCGGAACGGGTGGCACGCGCTTTGCCCGCTTTCCCGGCACCGGCGAACCGCGTGGCATCTTTGACAAGCTGGACGACTGCGCCGTCATTCATCAGCTGACGCAAGCAACGCCGACCGTTTCGCTCCACATCCCCTGGGACAAGGCAGATGCCGGCGAATTGAGGGCAAAAGGCGATGCGCTCGGTCTTAGCTTCGATGCAATGAATTCCAACACGTTCTCGGACGCGCCAGGTCAGAAGCGCTCTTATAAATATGGCTCGCTCAGCCATACGGACGCCGCGACGCGACAACAGGCCATCGAGCACAATCTGGAATGCATCGAGATCGGCAAGGCACTCGGCTCAAAGGCGCTGACGGTCTGGATCGGCGACGGCTCGAATTTCCCCGGCCAGAGCAATTTTACCAAGGCCTTCGAGCGCTATCTTGTGGCGATGGCGGAGATCTACAAGGGGCTGCCCGACGACTGGCGGCTGTTTTCCGAGCACAAGATGTACGAGCCGGCCTTCTATTCGACCATCGTGCAGGATTGGGGCACGAACTATCTGATCGCGCACACACTCGGGCCGAAAGCCCAGTGCCTCGTCGATCTCGGTCATCATGCCCCGAACACCAACATCGAGATGATCGTCGCCAGGCTGATTCAGTTTGGCAAGCTTGGTGGTTTCCACTTCAATGATTCGAAATATGGTGACGATGACCTCGATGCCGGTGCAATCGAGCCTTATCGTCTGTTCCTCGTCTTCAATGAGCTGGTCGATGCCGAGTATCGTGGGGTGAAGGGCTTCCATCCGGCTCACATGATCGATCAGTCGCATAATGTCACTGACCCGATCGAAAGCCTGATCAATAGCGCCAACGAAATCCGCCGCGCCTATGCGCAGGCGCTGATCGTCGATCGCGAGGCGCTGTCCGGCCATCAGAATGAAAATGATGCGCTGATGGCGACGGAAACGCTGAAGCGCGCGTATCGCACCGACGTCGAGCCGATCCTCGCCGAAGCGCGTCGGCGCGCCGGCGGCGCCATTGATCCGGTCGCGGCTTATCGCGCCAGCGGCTACAGGAGAAAGGTTTCCGCCGAACGTCCGGCCTCCATGGCTGGCGGCGGCGGTATCGTCTAGGCCTCCCAAGGCGCCCTGGCCGCCGCTTCAACAGCGGCGGCCAGGGGGACCTCAAGGCTTCCATTCGCCGGCGATCTGGCGCGTCGCGACGTTCAGCCGGTTCCAGACATTAATGTTGGCGATGGCGATGACGAGAGCCGCAAGGCTCTTGGTGTCGTAATGGCGTGCCGCCTCGTCCCAGATTTCGTCCGGCACCGGATCGGCGCGGTCGCTGACGCGGCTGACGGCTTCGGTCAGCGCCAGGGCCGCGCGTTCTGCCGGGCTGAAATAAGGCGTCTCACGCCAGGCGGAAACGGCAAAGAGGCGCTCGTCGGTCTCTCCGAGCCTGCGGGCAATGCGGGGATGACCGTCGACGCAGACGCCGCAGCCGTTGATCTGGCTGGCGCGCAGGTTGACGAGCTCGAGCAGCTTTTTCGAAAGGCCGCACTTTTGGGGAATATTCCCGAAAGCGAGCAGCGCCTGCATGGCTTCAGGGATGACGACGGCCGGATTTCCCATTCTCGATTGCATGTTATGTCTCCTTGCTATGTTTCAGCGACTGACGCCACCGGCCGCTTGTCTGTCACATCGGCCGGAATTCGTTCGTCATGGTGGTGACGTAACGCGATGAAGGAATGTGACCGATGGACGAGAAAAAATTTCTGGCGGACGAATTCGAGGCCAACCGCGCGCATCTGAAGACTGTCGCCTACCGCATGCTCGGCTCGCGTGCGGAGGCGGAGGATGCGGTGCAGGAGGCATGGCTCAGGCTCGGCCGCTCGGACACAAGCGAGGTCGGCAATCTCGGCGGTTGGCTGACGACGGTCGTGGCGCGCATCTGCCTCGATATGCTGCGCTCCAGGAAATCCCGGCGCGAAGAACCGCTCGATCCGCCGGTGCATGAAAAGATCGCCGATACCGCGAAGTCCGCCGACCCCGAGCGGGAGATCGTGCTGGCGGATTCCGTCGGCGTCGCGCTGCTGGTCGTGCTGGAACAGCTTGCGCCGGCAGAGCGTGTCGCCTTTGTCCTGCATGACATGTTCGATCTGCCCTTTGACGAGATTGCGCCCGTCATCGGCCGCACACCGGAAGCAACCCGCCAGCTCGCAAGCCGCGCCCGCCGTCGCGTGCAGGGGACGACCGAGGCGCCCGAGGCCGGCATCGAGCATAAGAAAGAGGTCGTCCGGGCATTCCTCGCCGCCTCGCGCGACGGTAACTTCCAGGCGTTGCTTGCTGTTCTTCATCCCGATGTTGTCTTCGCGCCTGATGCGACGGCGGCTCGTTTCGGCCATGCCGGCGCACTGCACGGCGCGCAAGCGGTTGCAACGACATTCAACGGGAGGGCGCGGGGCGCGCTGCCGGCTTTCGTAGACGGCGGCTTCGGTTTCATCGTTCGCATCCAGGATCAACTGCGCATCGTCGTCAAAATCGGTTTCGATGGCGAGAAGATCGCCACGATCGAGGCGATCGCCAATCCCGATCATATTGAGCGGATCGAATACCGCCTGTTCGACCGATAGGTCCAGCCCGGCTTACGAAGGCGCGCGCAGCAGCAGCCCTAGCGCGCCCCTCATTTCTGCGGACAGGTCCACATTCCCGGTTGACAGGACCACTATGGCCGATATTCTATTATAAAGACTTATATAACATAAATATGGAACAACAAACCGGGAGCATGAAATGAAGACTCTAGTCGCATTCCTTCTCGGCACGGCACTCGTCGCCTTGCCGACCACACTGATGGCGCAGGAAAAAGGCGGTATCATCAATGTCGCGACGATCGGCGAGCCGCCGACGCTTGATCCGATGTCCTCGACTGCCGACCTCGTCGGGATCGTCACGCAGCACATCTTCGAGACGCTCTATACCTTCGACAAGAAGTGGAACGTCACACCGCTTCTGGCCGAAAGCCTGCCCAATATCAGCGCGGACGGCAAAAGCTACACGATCAAGCTGCGCACCGGCATCAAGTTCCACGACAACAGCGACATGACGTCGGAAGATGTCGTTGCATCGCTCACCCGCTGGACAAAGATTGCCTCGCGCGGCAAGCAGGCTGCAGGCTTCATCGAAGCGATCGCTGCAGTCGATCAGGCAACCGTCAAGATCACCCTGAGGCAACCCTATGCGCCGCTGACCTCTCTGCTTGCCTTCAACAATTCCGCTGCAATCATCATTCCTTCCGACAAGCAGGACGAGCCGATGAAGGATTTCATCGGAACCGGCCCCTACATGCTGAAGGAGCGCAAGGCCGACCAGTATATTCAGCTCGTTCGCTTTGGCGGCTACAAGTCACGCGATGGCGAGAGCGATGGCTATGGCGGCGCGCGTCACCAGTATCTCGATGAAATCCGCTTCGTTCCGGTGCCGGATCCGAACACCCGCGTCGAGGCTGCCGTCTCCGGCCAGTATGACTATGTCGATTCCATCCCGGTCGAATCCTTCGACAAGCTGAAGGCATCGACGGCCTCACAGCCGATCATCCTCAAGCCCTTCGGCTATCCGGTCTTCGTCTTCAATACCAAGGAAGGCATTGCGAAGAACATCGAGGTCCGCAAGGCGATCCGCCAGGCCCTCAGCATGGAGGACATGCTGGCCGCTGCCTTCGGCAGCACGGATTTCTACACGTTGGACGGCGATATCTATCCGGAAGCCTATTCCTGGCACACGGATGCCGGCGTTGAAGGCAATTACAATGTTGCAAAGCCCGAAGAGGCTGCCGAAGCCTTAAAGAAGACGGGCTACAACGGCGAACCGCTGCGTATCCTCACCAGCCGTCAGTACGAATTCCACTACAAGATGGCGCAGGTTGCAGCGGAGTATCTGAAGCTCGCGGGCTTTACCGTGGACATGCAGGTCGTCGACTGGGCGACGCTGACGCAGCGCCGTGCCGATCCGAAGCTCTGGGACATTTATATCAGCCACAGCCCGTTCCTGCCGGAGCCGGCGCTGATCGGCTCGCTCTCGACCAGCTCGCCGGGGTGGTGGGATACGCCTGCCCGCAAGGCCGCCGTCGATGCCTTCACCTCTGAAGTCGATTCTGCCAAGCGCATCGAACTCTGGGCCAATGTCCAAAAAGCGATCTATGAAGATGCGCCCTTCATGAAGATCGGCGACTTCAACGCCGTTTCGGCGGAATCGAACAAGCTCGAAGGTGTCGATCCCGCTCCGTGGCCGTACTTCTGGAACGCTTCGATCAAGAAGTGACGATTGATCCTCGGGATGCCGGTCCTGCCGGCCGGTATCCCTCTTCGACGGTGCCCGGCTGGGCATAGGGACCGCATTTCAATGATCCGTTACATTCTCCAGCGCCTCTTCGGCATGATGGTTGTGATGTTCCTCGTCGTGACGATTGTCTTTGTCATCGTGCGCGTGACGCCAGGTGATCCGGCAGCCGTCATGCTGGGCCCAGATGCAACGCCTCAGGATATCGCCGAGCTTCGCGGTCGCCTCGGGCTCGATCAGTCGGTCCTGGTGCAATATGTCTATTACATCAGTCAGCTCCTCAGAGGCGACCTCGGGCAATCGATCTTCTTGAACATGCCGGTCACCGCAGCCCTTCTAGACCGCGCCGAGCCGACCTTTTTCCTGACGGTGTTCTCGCTGGCGATCGCCTGCGTCATCGCGCTGCCGATCGGCATTTATGCTGCCTATCGCCGCGGTTCCTTCGTCGATCAGGCGGCCACGACCCTTGCAATGTTTGCGGCAAGCATTCCGAGCTTTTGGCTCGGCCTGATTCTGATGCAGTTCTTCGCCGTGCGCTTCAACTTCTTTCCGGTTTCGGGCTATGGCGGACCGGGCGCGAACTTCTTTGGGCGCATGTATCACCTGACGTTGCCAGCCTTTGCGCTCGGTATTGTTTCCTCGGCGCTGATCTTGCGTTTCACACGTGCCTCGATGCTTGATGTGCTCGGCGACGACTATATCCGCACGGCACGCGCCAAAGGCCTGATCGAACGCCGGGTGATCCTCAAGCACGCGCTCAAGAACGCGTTGATCCCGATCCTAACCGTTATCGGGTTGACTGCGGCGGTGCTGATTTCAGGCGCTGTCGTGACCGAAACGGTCTTCGGTCTTCCAGGTGTCGGCAATCTGGTCGTCTCGGCGGTCCTTCGTCGCGATTACCCGGTCATCCAAGGAGCGCTGCTCATCATTGCAGCCCTCTACGTGCTGATCAATTTTGCGATCGACATGCTCTATCTTTTGGTCGATCCGAGGGTGCGCTACTGATGACGGATATTGCAACACGGCCTGCCTTAAGCGAGGGCAGCAAGTTTCTCCGGCGTTTTCTGAAGCGCAAGACCGTTGCCTTCGGCGTGCTCATCCTCACAGTCTTCGTGCTCTTGGCAATCCTTGCTCCATGGGTCACTCCTTATTCGCCCTCCAAGCTTTCGATCGTCAACCGGCTGAAGCCGCCGAGCGGACTGTTCTTCTTTGGAACGGATGAATTCGGCCGCGACGTCTTCTCGCGAACGATCTTTGCCGGGCGCCTGTCGCTGCTCGTCGGCGCTGCCGTCGTCGTGCTTTCGGCGTTGATCGGGGTGAGCCTCGGTTTGCTTGCCGGCTTCTTCAAGCAATTCGACGCGCCAATCGCCCGGCTGATCGACGCGATGATGGCCTTTCCGGACATTCTGTTGGCGATCGCGCTGGTCGCAGCCCTTGGACCGTCGCTCACCACGGTCATCATCGCGTTGTCGATCGTGTATTCGCCACGTCTTGCGCGTATTGTCCGTGCATCGACGCTGGTCATCCGCGAACTGCCCTATGTCGAGGCCGCGCAAGCACTCGGGATTTCGACCTTCCATATCATGACCCGGCATGTCCTGCGCAATCTGCTTTCGCCGATCCTGGTGCAAGGCACCTTCCTCTTTGCCAGCGCCATGCTGGCTGAAGCCGGCCTTTCCTTCCTCGGCCTGGGCGTCAGCCCCGAAATTCCGACCTGGGGAACGATGATCGCCGCCGGGCGGCAGTATATCGGCCAGGCCGACTGGATGACGCTGTTTCCGGGCGTCGCCATCGTTCTTTCCGTGCTCTCACTGCAGATGGTCGGCGACGGGCTGCGCGACATGCTCGATCCAAAACTTCGAAAGGACCTTTGAATGACCGGGGAACAAGCGCGCAAGCCGCTCCTCCTCTCCAATGTGAAGCCTATGGCCTTTGGTGCTGACACCCCAGGCAGTGCAGTCGATATCCTCATCGACGCCAACGGCCGGATCGCACAGGTCGGTCCGCAGCTTTCAGTCTCTCACGAGATGATCTGCGTCGATGGCAAGGGCGCCTGGATTTCACCGGGCTGGGTCGATCTCCACGTCCACATCTGGCATGGCGGCACCGATATCTCGGTTCGTCCGTCCGAATGCGGTGCCGAGCGCGGCGTAACCACGCTGGTCGATGCGGGTTCTGCCGGTGAAGCCAATTTCCACGGTTTCCGCGAATATATCATCGAGCCATCGCGCGAGCGCATCAAGGCCTTCCTGAACCTCGGTTCGATCGGTCTCGTCGCCTGCAACCGCGTCGCCGAATTGCGGGACATCCGCGACATTGATCTTGACCGCATCCTTGAATGCTATGCTGAAAACAGCGAGCACATCGTCGGCATCAAAGTGCGTGCCAGCCACGTCATCACCGGCTCGTGGGGTGTGACGCCGGTGAAGCTCGGAAAGAAGATCTCCAAGATCCTCAAGGTTCCGATGATGGTGCATGTCGGCGAGCCGCCGGCTCTTTATGATGAAGTCCTGGAGATCCTAGGTCCCGGTGACGTCATCACCCATTGCTTCAACGGCAAGGCCGGTTCGAGCATCATGGAAGACGAGGACCTTTTCGATCTCGCGCAGCGTTGCGCGGGCGAGGGGATCCGCCTCGACATCGGCCATGGCGGCGCCTCCTTCTCCTTCAAGGTCGCGGAAGCCGCAATCAAGCGTGGCCTCTTGCCCTTCTCGATCTCGACGGACCTGCATGGCCATTCGATGAATTTTCCGGTTTGGGATCTGGCGACGACCATGTCGAAGCTGCTTTGCGTCGGCATGCCTTTCGACAAGGTGGTGGCAGCGGTCACGCATGCGCCTGCCTCCGTCATCAAGCTTTCGATGGAAAACAGGCTTGCCGTCGGACAGCGCGCCGATTTCACGGTCTTCGATCTCGTCGATTCCGATGTCGAAGCCACCGATTCCAACGGCGATGTTTCCGTGCTTAAGAAGCTGTTCGAGCCTCGCTATGCGGTGATCGGCAGCGAGGCGATTGCCGCAAGCCGTTACATTCCGCGTGCCCGCAGGCTCGTGCGCCACAGCCACGGTTATTCCTACCGCTAAAAGCCAGAACAGAAATCCGCATGTCAGGAGTTTGCGTGAACATGTCTCCAGCCAACGCCAAGCCGGCAAGCTCGCCCTATGAAAGGCTTGCCGCGCTCGGTATAGAGCTTCCGCCCGCGCCGCCGCCGATCGCCCATTTCGTGACGCACGTGCTGGAGGGTAATATTCTTTACCTCTCCGGTCAGGGGCCGCGCGAGGCCAACGGCTTTCTATATTCTGGCAAGGTCGGCGCTGAAATCGGCGTCGAGGATGCCTATAGACATGCGCGGCTCACCGGCATCAATCTTCTTGCCGTCATGCATGATGCGCTTGGCGATCTTTCCCGGGTAAAGCGCGTCGTGAAGCTGCTCGGCATGGTCAACGCCGTGCCGCAGTTTGCAGACCATCCAAGCGTCATCAACGGATGCTCGGATCTCTTCGTCGACGTTTTTGGAAAAGACACCGGCAGTCATGCCCGTTCGGCGGTTGGCTTCGGCTCGCTGCCGGGTAACATCACTGTCGAAATCGAGGCGATCATCGCCTTGCGTGATTGAAGAGGGGAGAGCCTAATGGTTGCGCCAGCCCATGACCTTTTCGATGCGTTCGGCCGATGTCCGCACGTGCGCGGTATAGTGGTTCTCGTCGGAAAAGGCCTTCTGTTCTGGAAGGACAATGGAAATGGTCGCGACGCATTGGCCATCTCTGTCGCAGATCGGCGAAGCGATGCAGGCGACCGCATAGTCGGACTCGCCGGCCTGGATCGACAGGCGAGACTGAAACGCCGCACCCGCCGAGGCGGAAAGCACGCCGGGGTCCATTTCGGCGCGGCCGGTCGGCGAGGATTTGGCGCAGCGCTTGAAAAGTTCGATGCGCTCCTCTTCCGGCAGGTGGCCGACAAGCAGGCGGCCGGATGCGGTCCAGTTCAGCGGAACGCGTGTGCCGACACGCGAAGCGACCTGGAAATGGCTCGGGCCGTCAGCCATGGCAAGCACGAGCATATAGTCGCCGTCGCGGCCGCAAACCTGAACGGTTTCGCCCGCCTGACGGCAAAGATCGTGCATCTCATGCGTCGCGACGCTCATGAAATCGAGCGAGCGGGCATAGGCAAGGCCGTAATGGTAGAGCCGCGAACCGAGCCAGATCGTGCCGTCGCCATTGCGCGTCAGCATGTTCTTTTCGACCAGATCATCAACGATGACGTAGACGGTGGAGAGCGGCGCCTTCACAGCCTTGGCGATTGCATAGACTCCCGTCGGAGAGCCGGTTTCGTAAAGGTGATCAATGACCTGCAGCGCGCGGTCGATACCGCTCACCCGCGAGCGACGTGCGCCCTTACCGCCGGGTTCTTCAATGGGTGCCTCGTCTTCGGAGTAAACTACTGATGATGTCTTGCCGTCCAATTCCACGCTCCTCGTATGCGGGCATGAGTCTATTACATTACTATGGGATAGCCGTCGAGGATACAAGCTGCAACACTCGCCATCTCGCCATTCAATCTGGAGATACACATGTCTGATGACATTCGCACGTCTATCGGCCTTCGTCCGGTCATCAACGTTTCCGGCACGATGACCAGCCTCGGCGCATCGATCGTCGTCCCCGAGGCAATCGCGGCCATGTCGTCGATCCTGCCGCAATTTGTCGAAATCAACGATCTGCAGCGCAAGGCCAGCGCCGTCATTGCCCGGTTGACGGGTGCGGAAGCCGGTTTCGTGACGGCATCCTGCTCCGCGGGCATTTCCCTGGCCGTCGCAGGTGCCATCACCGGCAACAACCTGCTGGCGATCGAGAAACTGCCGGATGTGACGCCAGAAAGGAACGAGGTTCTGGTGCAGATGGGCCATGTTGTGAGCTATGGCGCACCCGTCGATCAGGCGATCCGCCTTGCTGGCGCCAAGGCGGTGCTGATCGGTCAGGCGACATCGACCCATCGTTTTCACATGGAAAATGCAATCACCGAAAGGACGGCTGCGGCCGTCTACGTCGTGTCGCACCACGTCGTCGACTATGGCCTTCTGAACCTCAAGGAATTCGTCGAGATCGCCCACGCCAAGCGCGTGCCGGTCATCGTCGATGCGGCGTCGGAGTACGACCTGCGTGTTTTCCTGGAGCAAGGCGCGGATATCGCGCTCTATTCCGGTCACAAATTCCTCGGCGGTCCGACCTCCGGCATCGTCGCCGGCAAAAAGGAACTGGTGCGCAACGCCTTCCTGCAGAACATGGGCATCGGCCGGGGCATGAAGGTCGGCAAGGAAAGCATTTTCGGCGCTATGGCCGCCCTGGAGGCTTGGGAAATGCGTGACCACACCGGCATTCGCGAACGCGAAACGGGCTACCTCAATCTCTGGAAGCAGATGTTGGACGACCGCCCCGGCGTAACCGCGCTGATCGAACCCGATCCGACCAAGAATCCGCTTGATCGCCTGCGCGTCATCCTCAAACCGGAGGAAGCCCATATCACCGCCTGGGATCTGGCCGACGCGCTGGCGCGCGGGACGCCGCCGATCATCGTCCGCGACCACGAAGTCGAGCATCAGTATTTCTATCTCGACCCCTGCAACCTGCACCCAGGCCAGGAAAAGATCGTTGCCAGCCGTTTGGCCGAAGAACTGGACAAGGCGCGCGCCTCCAACGAGATCATCGCAACGCCTATCGAAATCCGCGGCAAGCGCCGGTTCGACGCTGTGTTGCGCTGGCCTGATTGATCTTCCCGGCTTTCAGGCATCCAAGAGGAACCGAACATGGCAGGCTTTCAGGCGCAGACGATCCAGCAGGCAGAACCCGTTCTCTCCGTCGAGAATCTCACGACATCGTTTCTCGTCGAGGGCGAGTGGAAGCCTGTCGTCCGCGATGTTTCCTTTCGCGTAGCGCCGGGCGAAACGGTTGCAATCGTCGGCGAGTCGGGTTCTGGCAAGAGCGTCACGTCGCTGTCGATCATGCGGCTACTGCAGCCGGATACGAGCCGGATCGAAGGCAAGATCATGCTTGGCGACCGCAATCTGCTGGCGCTTCCGGAAAGTGGCATGCGGCAGGTGCGCGGCAATGACGTCTCGATGATCTTTCAGGAGCCGATGACGAGCCTCAACCCGCTCTTTACGATCGGCGACCAGATTTCCGAAGCGCTGCTTTGCCATTCGGCCATGTCGAAGACCGAAGCGCGAGCCGAAGTGATCCGGCTTCTGGAAAAGGTCCGCATTTCCTCCGCTGCCTTGCGTTTCGATGAATATCCGCACCGTTTTTCCGGCGGCATGCGCCAGCGTGTGATGATCGCCATGGCGCTTGCCTCCAAACCGAAGCTGCTGATTGCCGACGAACCGACGACGGCGCTCGACGTCACCATCCAGGGGCAAATCCTCGATCTCATCAAGATGCTGCAGGAGGAGGAAGGAACCTCTGTTCTCTTCATCACCCACGACATGGGCGTCGTTGCCGAAATAGCCGACAGAACTGTGGTGATGTATCGCGGCGAGCAGGTTGAAACGGGGGCGACGGCCGACATCTTCCATCGCGGCCGCCACCCCTACACCCGCGCGCTGCTTTCCGCCGTGCCGGTGCTGGGCTCAATGCAGGGGCACGAAAGGCCGCTGCGTTTTCCCGTCGTCAATGCAGCGACAGGCGAATGCGACATTCCGGCGGAAGTCGGCGACACGGTTGCTGCTTCAGCAAGGCCGGTCTTGGAGGTGCGAAACCTCACGAAGCGTTTTGATATCCACTCTGGCCTCTTCGGCCGCTTGACCGGACGCGTGCATGCCGTTGAAAACGTTTCCTTCGATCTCTTTGCCGGTGAGACGCTGTCTTTGGTCGGCGAATCCGGCTGCGGAAAATCGACGACCGGCCGCGCCATAATGCGGCTGATCGAACCGCAGAGCGGGTCAGTGAAGGCCGATGGCAGGGACGTGCTGGCACTCGACAAGAACGGGATGCGCGCGATGCGCAAGACCGTGCAAATGATCTTTCAGGATCCGTTCGCCAGCCTCAATCCGCGCATCCGCGTCGGCGCGGCGATCGCCGAGCCTTATCTTGAACACAAGATGGGAACGGCAAAGCAGGCCAAAGAGAAGGTCGCCGACCTTCTGGAAAAGGTCGGCCTTTCAGCCGATATGGCGTCGCGCTTTCCGCACGAGTTCTCCGGCGGTCAGCGTCAGCGCATCTGCATTGCCCGGGCGCTGGCGCTCGATCCGAAGGTGATCGTCGCCGATGAAAGCGTCTCGGCCCTCGACGTCTCGATCAAGGCGCAGGTCATCAATCTGATGCTGGACCTGCAGCAGAGCCTCAACCTCGCCTTCCTGTTCATCTCGCATGACATGGCCGTCGTCGAACGCGTCAGCCATCGTGTTGCGGTCATGTATCTCGGTGAGATCGTCGAGATCGGCCCGCGCGCTGCCATCTTCGGCAACCCGCAGCACCCTTATACGAAGATGCTGATGGCGGCCGTTCCCGTGCCCGATCCGGATCGCCGGCGCGAGAAGCGGATGGCGGCCAATGACGAGATCAAAAGTCCGATCCGGGCAGTGGACTACAAAATCGTGCCGCTGGAGTACCATACGGTTTCGCCGGGGCATCTGGTGGCGATCAGCTAGATCAGCTCTGTCCGGATCCCCAAAATGTCTCCACTTTCCGCCATTCCGCGATCAAGGGTAAGGACCGTGGCGTGGCGGTGAGTGGCGATCGCCAGATGCAGAGCGCCTCCCGAACGGAGATTGACTGCCGGTCGACCAATGAAGACAGTTGCATTGCGGAAATGCTCACGCTCTACCGGCAGAACTCCGAAAGTATCGGCTATCAGGAAATCAAACGCCTGTATAATCCTCGAGCGGTGTTCTTCTTCCAGTTGACGTGTGCGAACTTTGAGCGCGATCGCCGAGGCGACTTCAGTCAAAGACCAATCGCTAATCAGGAGTACCTGCTCGGCTGTGCATCGGTCTAAGACGGCGCTTGCGCGATCGCTGGCTTCCTCATCGTCAAGACAGCAACGATGACGGAAGTGTCGAGATAGAACATCAGTAGCGATCGGTATCACGTATTTGGTGGACAAAATCGCCTGCGCTTATCTCCTGCCGCGGTTGCGACGCGCGGAGCGCCTTCAATTGCGCTACGTCAACCGGCTTGTTTGGCTTTCGGATTGGTACAATCTCTGCCGCCGGCTTGCGACGTTTCAATATCTGCACGGTCTCGCCCGCCTCAACGCGCTGAACCAATTCACTCTGATGCGCCTTCACGTTCGCCAAGTTGTCATCATGAATTCCTTATGACTATCTGGACGTCATATGACGGGAAAATGGGCCGTACGCAGTTACTGGCCGCCTCCACGGTGGCGCGAATACAGCGAAAGCCGCCGTTGGGGGAAGACGGCAGCTCTCGCACGGGGCAGGGAAGGTCCCCGGAAGTCAGCAAAAGCAGGAAACGGTCGTCGGGTTCACGCCGGCGCGATTGGCGATCGCGTTGATGAGGCCACCCACCTTGGAGGCATTCGGTTCGCGTTTGCGGGCTGCCGTTTCCAGGAGTTGCTTGAAATCGTCAAGCTTCACGCCATCGGCGCGCATCACCATGGCGATCAGCGGGTCGCGAAGGGCTTCGGATATCGTGAGGTCACTGGTCTTTCTCATGGTTCGTCCTCCTTTCGTGGGCGGTCGCCCGTGTTCCGCTGACGCCGCCAGCCCTCTCGGCATTGACTTGTACGATCAGCGGTGTTACCGGTAAGTAACAATGCATTTGTTACCGATCGGTCACATCTATGTCAAGGACTTCGTCCGCAAAAAAATCCGAAACTTCGCATGAAATCCCAAACGTGCTGACAAACGAGAAAATCCCACCGAGGGAACGCATCGTCTCGACGGCTTCTGAGCTTTTCCGCGAACATGGCATCCGCGGCATCGGCGTCGATGCGATTGCAGATGCGGCGCTCACCAACAAGATGACGCTCTACCGGCATTTCGGCTCGAAGGACGAGCTCGTCTGCGAGACGCTGCGTCGCGCCTCCGAAAAGGCCGAAGCGATCTGGCGTGATCTCGAGGCGACGCATCCGGGCAACCCCCGGGCGCAGCTCGACGCGTGGGTTCAGGGGCGGGCTGAGTGTCTGAACGGAGAGCCGGCCGGCTGCGATCTTGCCAATGCGGCGATCGAACTAAAGGGTGAGGGACACCCTGCCCATGAGGTGATCGAGCGCCATAAGGCCGAGCAGCGTCAACGCCTTGAAGAGCTTTGTTCCGCCGCCGGGGCTCGGGAGCCTCAACTTCTTGCTGACACTCTGACACTCCTTTTGGAAGGCGCCCGCGTTACCCGGCAGGCGATGGGCAGCGACGGTTGCTGCAGCCACTTCTCAAAAGCCTGCAGTGCGGCAATTGCATCGCTCTGCTAAGCCTTGGGCTATATCGGAACCTTCCATCTTCGAGATCGTTGTCCAGCTTGATGAGGAAGGCAATATTGGAGGTGGTAGAGATATGAACTACACCTATCTCCATCGTCTGTATGCCAAGCGCGCCGAACTGGAATCCAAACTCGAGCTTCACGATGCGCGCAATTGTTTTGGCGAGGAAGAAGTTGAGGATGGCACGCAATCCGATCTGCGCGAGCGCCTCAATGAAATCTCCGACGAGATTGCAGCGCTGGAACAGTCTCCCGGCCGTTAAGTCGCGGCATTGAGGATTTCTATCGTCCGCTCGTCGAATTTTCCGCCGTAGAACCGATCGATTGCTTCATGAAACAGCGAACCTTGATCACTGACGGCTGCAAAAAGCGTCAGTGAAGAGCGAAGTTTGAGATCATCCGGGGACCCGAAAATCTCGCGCGCCGTGCATCCTTTGACCGAGAGGATCGCTTGGACGCAGCGAAGAAGTCGGGCGCCCAAAATGGGGTTGCTCAAATAGGCGGCAGCTTCCTCTGCTGAGCGGATCGCATATTTCTTGGCCATCGCCGACGAGCCTAGCCCGGCAATCTGCGGGAAGATGAACCACATCCAGTGCGAGCGTTTCCGCCCCGCGCCAAGTTCTTGCAGGGCCTGGTCATACATCCCGTCCTGTGCATCGATAAAGCGCCCGAGATTGTAATCGACGTGACCGGCCATGGTTTTCTCTCCTTCTGGTGCGACACATCGAAGGCAGCAGACTTCCATGCAGTGGGCCGTAGCGATCCGAAGTCAACACCTCTTCTCCGCGAAAGGGCTGTATTCCCGGCAAGAATCCAGGCTGCCATGAGATGATGCGAATGTCGCAGGCGCAGCAATAGCACCGGTCACCTCAGGCGATACCGAAGAATTAAGGTGCCCAGTCAGTCCGGCAACACCGAGAAGGACAAAGGCGCCGACCACAAGCAGCCGTTCACCCAGAGAGAGCTTCTGCGCGTTGAGGTGTTCCACATAATCGCGCTCACCTTCGCTGGTGGCTTGTGCGTTTGTTGGGTGATGTGCCACCATATCTTTGTGGCGCGGGTTCAAAATATCGTGGTGCGTCATTTTTATTGCTCCTGCGGCACAGCGGGACCGGGTGGATCAAAATATGATGCCCGGTGGGGGGCCCGCGTGTCGGGTGGATGTGGTCGTGCATGGGGCAGAGTTGAAGAGCCGATCTGCAAACTCAGTGTTCAGAAAATCAGACCAATCGCGGATACCACGGTAAACAGGCTGGTCCGCAGCGACGATCCGCGATAGGTCAAGGGGAACGATGCCTTTACGGATTCTCCCATGACCAAGCCATTCGGCGCGATGACTGTCGCGCAACTGTCGGTCCTCATTCAGAGCGGCGCTGCTGATCCGGTCGAGGTCGTGCGGTCGATCTTCGAGTGCATCGAAGGCCATCCCGACAAGGCGGTCTTCACGGTGCTTCTAAAGGAACGGGCCATTGACGAGGCCAAAGCGTCCTCCCTGCGCATCCGTAGGGGCTGCTCACTAGGCGCGCTCGATGGTATCCCGATCGCATGGAAGGATCTCTTCGACATCGAGGGCCTTGCAACCACAGCCGGGTCGAAAGTGTTGGCGAGCACTGCGCCGGCGGCAAGCGATGCAGCGATCGTTATGGCGCTTAAGCGGGCCGGAATGATTGCGGTGGGGCGAACGAATATGAGCGAATTCGCCTTTTCAGGCCTCGGCATCAATCCGCATTACGGCACGCCGCATAACTCCCACGGCCTTGACGTGCCGCGCATCCCGGGTGGCTCTTCTTCAGGGGCAGCTGTGGCTGTCGGCGCCGGCCTCGTACCGGTCGCGATGGGAACCGATACGGGCGGGTCAGTCCGTATCCCGGCCGCACTCAACGGCCTCGTGGGCTATAAGGGAACGCGCGGCCGATATTCCATGGATGGCGTCTTTCCCCTTGCAAAGAGCTTGGATTCGCTTGGTCCACTCTGCCGAACAGTCAAAGATGCCGTGTGGATCGATGCTGCGATGCGCGGCCTGACCTCATCCGAGGTGTGTGCCCGTCCGCTGAAGGGCATTGAGATTGCCATTCCCACAAATGTGGTCTTCGACGGCGTCGAGCCGGGCGTCGCGGCTGCCTTCGACGCGGCGGTGGAACGGCTGGCGAGGACCGGGGCCATCATCAGCCGCATGACGATGCCCGCTTTCGACCAAATCTTGACTTCGATGACCCGTTACGGAGCGCTGGTAACCGCCGAAGCTTTCGCGCTGCATCGCGAGCGTCTGGCCGGACCGGAGGCTGCGGGCATGGATCGTCGCGTTGTCATGCGCACGCGTCTCGGCGAAAAGACAGGAATGCCGGACTATATCGCAATCCTCGAGATTCGTGAGCGGCTCATCGCCGAATGCAAGCAGCTGATCGGCGACCGGCTGCTTGCATTCCCGTCCGTCGCCCATGTGGCGCCGCCGATCGCGCCTCTGGAGATGGATGACGACCTCTTTTTTGCGACGAATGCCAAGACACTGCGAAACACGGCGCTCGGCAATTTTCTCGATTGGTGCGGCGTGTCGATCCCGTGTGGCGCCGGCGATGCCGGGATGCCGGTCGGCTTCCTGTTGTCGGCGCCGGCCAATGGCGACGAGGCGCTGCTTGGTGCCGCACTTTCTGCAGAAGCCGTCATTCGCGGCGATTTCGTTTGAAGGGCCAAGCCTTCAATGCCTAGGATGGAAACAAACGAGGAGGGCGATGATGGCGCAGGCTTTGCCGAACGGCCGTTTTGCAGTTTCTACATGGTCGTTGCATCGCCTCCTTGGACCGGTTTATCCCAATAGTCCTGATCAGGAAACAAGTGCGGCGCGCAAGGAACCTTACGGCCCGGGTGTGGCCTCTCTGATCGAGTTGCCGCAGCAACTTGCCGAGCGTGGCATTCACCGGCTTGAGGTCTGCTCCTTTCACCTGCCGAGCCTTGAGGCAGGTTATCTCGATGACCTCCGCGGTGCGATGAAGGCATCGGGCGTGCTCTTTCAGACCCTCCTGCTTGAGGACGGCGACCCGAGTCACGCTGATCATGCCAAACGCGACGCAGCGTGGATGGCCGGCTGGATCGAAAGGGCGGTCGTGGTGGGAGCGAAGAACTTACGCGTAATTGCGGGCAAGCAGCCGCCAACCGAAGAAAATCTGAGCCGGGCTTTGAAGCATCTGAGGCAACTGGCGAAGGAAGCCGATGGCAGTGGGGTGCGCATCGTCGTCGAAAACTGGTTCGACCTTCTGCCTTCGCCTCGGCAGATGAACTGGCTGCTGGACGGGCTTGAGGGCAAGGTCGGGCTCAATGGCGATCTTGGCAACTGGACTGCGCCCGAAAAATACGCGGACCTTTCCGACATCATGTGCCGCGCGGAACTTTGTCATGCGAAGGCGGATTACAATGCCTCCGGTCTGGATGCTGCTGACTACCTCATGAGCCTGGAGGCTTGCGGCGCTGCGGGTTACGTCGGACCGTTCACGCTGATTTACGATTCACCGTTTTTCCCAGACGAGTGGGACGGAATCTTGTTGCAGAAAACATTCATCGAGGAATTTCAAGATCAGCAAACACGCGCTCGCCTGAGCAGTGAATGGAGAACGACATGACGGAGACACCGGCAATCGACAGTTTCGCGGACAGGATCAGGACAGACGGGCATGCCGGCCTGGTTTCCGCCTGGATCGGTATACCCGAACCGATGGTCGTCCATCATCTGGCGCAGGAAGATTTCGATTCCGTCGTGCTCGATATGCAGCACGGCATGTGGGATATGGCTTCAGCATCGAATGCCGTTACGCAATGCCGTTCTGCGGGAAAACCGGCAATCGCGCGCATCCCGGTTGGCGATTTCGCTTCGGCCTCACGGCTGCTCGATGCTGGTTGCACCGGCATCATCGCGCCAATGGTCAATTCGGTCTCAGATGCGAAAGCGCTTGTGCGGTTTGCGAAGTATCCGCCGCTTGGCGAGCGAAGCTGGGGACCGACGTTGGCGCTCAACCACATGAAGCTCTCGGCAGATGAATACCTGCGCACCGCCAACCGGTTGACGCTGACGATTGCGATGGTGGAGACGCGGGCAGCACTTGATGCCGTCGACGGCATCCTTGGTGTCGAAGGCATCGACGGCGTCTTCGTCGGGCCATCCGATTTGTCGATTGCCCTTTCAAACGGTGCAAGGCTCGCGCCCGACACCGACGAGATCGACAAGGAACTGGCGCACATTGTCGCGCGGTGCCGAGCACACAAGAAATTCACCTGCGCCTTCGGCAGCAATGGCAAGCGTGCTGGCGAGCTGTTGAGGCTCGGTTGCGATCTTGTTGTTGCGAGCGCCGATACGACGCAACTGCGCGCTGGCGCTGCCAGTGCGATCGCCGCGGCCCGGACGGTTGCCTCCGGCCACTAGGCGGACGATTTGACAGCAAGCCAAATGACGTGGCGCGCCCCGCCGCGCTTGCCGTTGGCGCGTGTATTGACCGTGTCCACCGAAAAGCCGCTGTCGCGCAGCTTGCGGCTGAAGCTCGCGTTGGGGCCGGAAGACCAGACGGCAAGAACGCCGCCAGAGCGCAGCGCTTCGCGAGACGCTCGCAGGCCGTTGAAATCATAAAGCCGATCATTGGATTTGCGGGTCAGCCCGTCCGGCCCATTGTCGACATCGAGCAGGATTGCGTCGAAGCTCGCTTTCACTGAGTGGATCACCTCTCCGACGTCGCCTTGATGGATTAAGACGCGCGGATCCTCGAGGCATCCCTTAAAAACCTCCGCCATTGGCCCGCGCGCCCAGGCGACCACGGTCGGAACCAGTTCAGCGACAACCACTTCGGCTTCCGCGGGTAGGACCGCGAGTGCTGCGCGCAAGGTGAAGCCCATGCCGAGGCCGCCGATGAGGACCTTCGGGCGTCTGTGGCCTTTTATGCGATCCCAGGAAAGCGTTGCAAGCGCTTCTTCGGATCCGCTGAGACGGCTGTTCATCAGTTCGTTCGAGCCGAGCATGATGGAGAATTCGCGGCCACGCTGCTTCAGGCGCAATTCTCCGCCGTCCCCGGGGATGATCGTGGAGTCGAGCTGTATCCAAGGTAACATTGCGGCAAGGCCTCACGGAAATTCGTGGTCTCCCCTAACACGAAATGCATGCCGGCGAGATAGAAATTGGCGTAGCGGCTTGCTGCGCCCGCGGTTGTCCTATTGCGGGCACGCCTGGCTGTAGCGGCTTGTCTTGGCCGCAACGCCGCGTTTCGGCGGCGGGCAGCGCCTGACATCGGTCGGGCCGGTGTTGCGCGGAATGACGACATCGACGCTGCCGGTTTCTACCGGATCAAGCGGAATGACGAGACCATTCGTCGTTGGGCTTTCCGGCGAGGTTCCGAGAGGAGGAGTGCCGTCAATGCGCCCGGTATAATCCGTGCCCATATTGGATTGCGCCAACACGGGACCGGCTATGCCGAGAAAGACAATCGAAGTCACCGCGAAAATCGTGCGCATGATCAAAATCCTTTCGAGCTGATCAACGCGGCAACAACGGCAAAGGCGGCCATTTGTTCCGGACCGTTCCGATCACATCGCAGAGAGCGCTTCGCCTTCTAGGCCAGCGGGTTTAGCGCGCTGCCCAGTTGGCGCCGCGCCGGAAGATAGACTTCATCTGCGGCACGCCGAATTCCTTGGACTGATGGCCGAGCGAGGAATAGAAGACGCGGCCTTTCCCGTATTTCCGCTTCCAGACGACCGGCATTACCGCGCCGTCAATCCAGTAGGCATGATCACCTGTGAACGTCGTCGTCGCCAGCACCTCGTTCGAGGGGTCGACATGCATATAATATTGCTCCGACGTATAGGGAAAATCGCTGATCCCTTCCATGACCGGGTCGTCCGGCCGCGTGATGTTTACCGTGTAGTCGATGATGTTGCCCGGATGGGCGACCCATTGGCCGCCGATGATGAACTGATATTCGACGCACTCGCGGAAGCTGTCGCCCGCACCGCCGTGATAGCCGGCGATGCCGACGCCGTTTTCGATCGCAGCAGCGAGATTCTTGATCTCTTCCTTTTCGATCTTCGACATGGTGACGATTGGCACGACGAGGCTCAGATCATGCACCGACGGATCGGCGAAGGCTTCGGTGCTGTGCTCTACATAGACCTTGAAGCCGTCCTCCTGAAGCATGTCCTTGATGATGGCCGCGCATTCCTGTGGTTCGTGGCCGCTCCAGCCGCCCCAGACGATCAGTGCTTCGCGCATGTTCTTTCCTCCTGAATATTACTTGCCCAACCGTCCATTGATAAGGGAATCCGACAGCGGCGCCGGGCGCTCCGTCTCTGTGGCAATCGTGACCGTGCGGCCGGTTTCGGAGGCCGCGTGAAACGCCTCCATGACTTCGAGAACGTGCAACGCGAGGCTGCCGTTTGCCCGGTGCGGGCGATTGGAACGGATGGCGTGTGCAAGATCTGCAACGCCGAGCGAGCGGTAGTTGCCGTCTGCGTAAGGCGCTGTCAGTTCCTGCGGTTCGAAGCTTCCGCCCTTTTTCAGAAGCTGGACCTCGCCGCCGAAATGGTTCGGGTCGGGAACGATCAGCGTGCCTTCCGTGCCATAGAGTTCAAGCGGCACATGCTTGTGCCCGGCGACGTCGAAACTCATGCCAATCTGAACGACCGCCCCGTTGGCAAAGGCCATGATGCCGACGACATGGGTTGGCACGTGCACTGGAATATGCTCGCCGCTGTGCGGCTCGCTGGTGATGATACGCTCCTTGCGGGGCGCAATCGCAAAGCCCGCGACCTGCGCTACCGGTCCGAAGAGATTGACGAGATCGGTGATGTAATAAGGTCCCATGTCGAGCATCGGCCCGCCGCCGACCTCGTAGTAGAAGGCCGGGTTCGGGTGCCATCGTTCGTGGCCGGGGCACATGAAAGTGGCCGTACCGCCGACGGGCTGGCCGATCACGCCCTTGTCGATCAGGGCACGCGCCGTCTGATGCCCGCCGCCGAGAAAGGTATCGGGTGCCGCGCCGATGCGAAGGTTTTTCGCTTTCGCGGCTTCAGCGAGCTTTTTCCCTTCCGCGAAACTAATTCCGAGGGGCTTTTCCGAATACGTGTGTTTTCCTGCTTCAAGTGCCTGCAGGCCGACTGCCACATGCGCTTTCGGTATCGTCAGGTTGACGACGACTTCGATCTTTGGATCGGCAAAGATCTCGTCGACGTTTTTCGCCGGGACGTTGAATTCGGCGGCTTTTGCCTCCGCCAGGGATCGGTTGAGATCGGCGATGCCGCGGATATCGAGGATCGGGAAAGAGGCCATGGCCTTGAGGTATGCGCCCGAGATATTGCCGCATCCGATGATGCCGATGCCGACTGTCTCCATGATTTCCTCCCAATCGATTTTACAGTTACAGTTTTTAGAGTGCCGGCCCCGTCGTGTTCCAAGGCGACTCGTAGAGTTCGTAAAGGGCAACGGCTGCCGCACCTTGCGCCCAGAAATCGTCTGTGGAGTCGTCGAAGATAAGTTCGGTAACGCCCTTTAAGGATGGCGGGATCGCAAGTGCATAGGCATCGCGCAGGCTGTTCAGAAAGGGCTCGCCGAGCGCCAGGCTGGAGCCGACGAGGATCACGCGCGGCGGGGCAAAGAGCGTGACGATGTTGGCAATCGTCAGCCCGACGGCCTCGCCGGCGCGGACGGCGGCGCCGATGAGGACATTGTCCTCCGCCTTAATCAGCGCCTGAGCGTGGGCCATGCCGCGGCCGAGACGGATTGCTTCGGCAAAACGCCCGTCGGCCTGCTGTTCGCCAAGGATTGCACTTTCGCCAGCCTGGCTCGACAGCCGCACCGTGCCCTGCGCCCCCGTGCCGAGCACGAGATCGCCGAGATTGTGGCTGAGGCCGCCGGCACCGCGGAAGAGTTGATTGCCGTGCAGCACGCCAAGCCCGAGCGTCTGTTCCAGGGAGATCAACACCATATCCTCGAGATCTCGCGCCTTGCCGAACCAGTGATGGGCAAGGGTGATTGCATGCGCATCGCTCTCGATGATGGTCGGCGTCCCAAGCCGCGCAGTCATCTCCGAGGCGAAATCGACATTCGTATCCCGAAAGATGGGGCTGCTGCGAACATGGCCGGTGCGATGCTCGATAACGCCCGGAAGGCCAAGGCAAACGGTATCGACATCTTCCAGCGACAAGCCGGCATCCACGACGCAGCGGCGTACGCCATCCTCCACCAGGTCGGCGATGACTGTGATCGGCTGCCGGTCGATGCGGATCGGCAGGGTGAGTTTCGAAAGCACGTCTCCGCGGAAATCGGTGAGGACGAAAACGAGCCGGCTTGCCGCAATTTTTGCACCGACGACGCGCGCGGCATCCGGGTTCAATTCCAGCATCACACGGGGACGGCCGCGGGCCGCCTCGTTGCGGATGTCGCCTTCGTGACGCGGCAGAATGAGCCCGTCATCGAGAAGCGAGGCGGTAATTGCCGATACCGTCGTGGTCGAAAGTTCGGTGCGTTCGCTGATCTCCACACGTGCGATCGGTCCGTGGCGGCGGATCGTGTCCAGCACGTTCAAGCGATTGATCGCGCGCATTAACTCAGGATCTGCGGTCTTCATGAAAACTAGCCGGGCAATCGCTTTGCTTCAGGGCTCAGCCCCGATTATTTTCGACGGAATACAAATTAAATAACAGGCAGTTTGCGGATGCTGTCAAGCAGATTTGCCAAAAAATCGGCCCAATCGGGTTGACATCAGTCAGAGCTGCGTTGAATTATTCCGCATAGGGGAAAAATTAGTGAGGACATTGGCCCCCTGGGAGGAAAATCCATGACGTATATTCGCACGAATGCTGCTCTTCGCGCCAAGCGCATCGCATTTCTGGCCGCTGCCGCAGGCATTTCCATGATGCTCGGAGCCGGTGCAGCCTCCGCAACAACGGTCGTAAAGTGGCTGCATCTGGAGCTCGATCCGACTTATGTGGCCAAGTGGGAGGAGATTGCCAAGGCTTATGAAGAAAAGCACCCGGATGTCGACATACAGATGCAGTTTCTCGAAAACGAGGCCTTCAAGGCAAAACTGCCGACGCTTCTCCAGTCCGACGATATACCGGACTTCTTTTTCAGCTGGGGCGGGGGCGTCCTCAAACAACAATCTGAGACCGGCGCGCTTCAGGATGTGACAGCCGCGCTCGATGCAGATGGCGGCAAGCTGCGCAACGCCTATAGCGCCGCCTCTGTCAGTGGTCTGACCTTTGACGGCAAGGTCTGGGCAATGCCATACAAGGTCGGTCTCGTCAGCTTCTTCTACAATAAGGAGCTCTTTGCAAAGGCAGGCGTGAAGGCCGAGGACATCAAGACCTGGGCAAACTTTCTCGACGCCGTGAAAAAGCTCAAGGACGCCGGCATCGTGCCGATCGCAGGTGGCGGCGGCGAAAAATGGCCGATCCACTTCTATTGGAGCTATCTCGTCATGCGCGAAGGCGGAGAAAAGGTCTTCGACGCTGCCAAGAAAGGCGAGGGCGAAGGCTTCCTCGATCCGGCGATCATCAAGGCCGGTGAGGATCTTGCCGAACTCGGGAAGATTGAACCCTTCCAGCCTGGCTATCTGGGTGCGACCTGGCCGCAAACTCTCGGCGTCTTCGGCGATGGTAAGGCCGCTATGATCCTCGGTTTTGAGAATACCGAAGCCAATCAGCGCAAGAATGCCGGTGACGGCAAGGGACTTTCGCCGGAAAACATCGGCCGCTTTAACTTCCCGGCCGTAGAAGGCGGCGCCGGCAAGGTAACCGATACGCTGGGTGGTTTGAACGGCTGGGCGGTAACCAAGAAGGCTTCCAAGGAAGCAATCGATTTTCTCGCCTTCCTGACGAATGCAGAAAACGAAAGAACCATGGCCAAGGCCGCGATGCTTCTACCGGTGGCCGTCGGCGCCGATGATGGTGTGACCAATTCGCTTCTGGCTCAATCCGCCAAGCAACTCGCCGCCTCGACCTGGCACCAGAACTATTTCGATCAGGATCTCGGCGCTGCCGTTGGCCGTGTCGTCAATGATGTCTCCGTTGAAATCGTCTCCGGCCAGATGAGTTCGCAGGATGGCGCCCAGCAGATCCAGGACGCCTTCGAACTGGAGCAATAACCCGCTCCGCTTCCTTTGTCCCGGCGCCTTCTCAACAGGTGCCGGGATCGGACCAGGCGCATGCGAAGGCAAGACAGATGGCGAATATTTCCATTTCATCAGCGATCGGTGCGGCAAGACCGGCCAGGAGCGCGACCAGAAACCGCAGTTCGGCTGCGCATGACCGCTGGGCCGTACTTCTGTTCTTTCTGCCGCCGGCTCTGCTGCTTTTTACGCTCTTCGTCATCATGCCGATGGGCGAGGCGGCCTGGTACAGCCTCTATAAGTGGAACGGCTACGGCATGCCGACGGAGTTCATCGCGCTCCGCAACTTCCAAGTCCTCTTGCGCAACGCCGCCTTCACACAGGCGCTTGTCAATAATGGCCTCATTATCCTGATATCCATCGCCATCCAGGTTCCGCTGGCGATCTGGCTGTCGACGATGCTGGCCCACCGTATCCCTGGCGTCGTCGCCTTCCGCTTGATCTTCTTTCTGCCCTACGTTCTTGCCGATGTCGCAGCTGGCCTGATCTGGCGCTTCGTTTATGACGGCGACTACGGGCTCTTTGCCGCAATCTCGAACTTCTTCGGTCTCGCGACCCCCTATGTGCTCGCCGACAAGGATCTCGCCATCTACGCCGTGCTTGCCGTTATCGTCTGGAAGTATTTCGGCTTCCACATGATGCTCTTCATCGCCGGCCTGCAATCGGTCGACAAAAATGTGCTCGAAGCAGCTGAGATCGACGGGGCGACAGGCTGGCAGAAGTTCCGCTATGTGACGCTGCCGCTGCTTGGATCCACGCTGCGCCTATCCATCTTCTTTGCGGTCATCGGTTCGCTGCAGCTCTTCGACATGATCATGCCGCTGACAGGCGGCGGGCCATCGAATTCGACGCAGACGATGGTGACCTTCCTTTACACCTACGGCGTCATGCGCATGCAGGTTGGTCTCGGCAGCGCCGTCGGTGTCGTCCTCTTCATCATCTGCATGACACTCGCCTTCGGCTACAAGAGGATTTTCATGCGCAATGATTGACACGAGCTCCACCATTCGCATGCCGCTGCAGACGCGGGTTTATCTCTACGTGTCGCTGACGCTGATTGCGGCGCTGGTTCTCATCCCGTTGCTGACGACGGCGCTCGGCGGTTTCAAGACGCTGGGCGACCTGCGCACCAATCCCTTTGGGCTCCCTGCAGAGTGGCAATGGTCGAATTATACCGATATCCTCTTCGGGGAGCGATACTGGCTGCAGATCTTCAATTCGCTGGTCATTGCAGCGCTCACGGTCTCTCTCACGCTGATCGTCTCGTCGATGGCCGCCTTCACCTTTGCGCATGTCCGTTTCTTCGGCTCGTCGTTCCTGCTGAACTATTTCCTGCTCGGCCTGATGTTTCCGGCAGCAACGGCGATCCTGCCGCTCTTCATCCGCATCCGCGATCTGGGTCTTCTCGATACCTATTGGGGCGTGGTGCTGCCGCAGGTCGCATTCGGCCTCGGCATGAGCATCCTGCTTTTCAGGAATTACTTCCGAAACCTCCCGGAAGAATTGTTCCAGGCGGCCTTTGTCGACGGTTGCGGCTATCTGCGCTTCTTCTGGTACATCTCGCTGCCGCTTGCGCGGCCGATCGTTGCAACCGTCAGCATCATCTCCTTCGTTGGCAGCTGGAACAGTTATATCCTGCCGCTGATCATGCTGAATTCGGAATCGAAATATCCGTGGCCGCTCGGCATCATGGTCTATCGTGGCGAGTATGGCACCGAATGGCAGCTGGTGCTCGCCTTCATCGCGCTTACCATCCTGCCGACGGTGATCGTGTTCTTCGTCGCCCAAAGGCATATCATCGCCGGTCTGACCGCTGGTGCCGTGAAGATCTAAGCAGACCTGTGCATCATGCCCAGAGCTGATGAAAATGCTGAACCGGACCGTGGCCCGAACCGACGCTGAGCGTGCCGGCTTTGGCAACGGCGGCAGCCAGGTAATCTTTGGCTGTAGCGACCGCGGCCTCGAGCGATCCGCCCTTTGCGAGTTCTGCTGCAAGCGCGCTCGAAAGTGTGCAGCCGGTGCCGTGCGTGTTCTTCGTCGGAACGCGTGGCGCTTCAAACCAGGTAATCCCGCTTTCGCTTACCAGGACGTCAGGGCTTTGCATCCCGCCAAGATGGCCGCCCTTTACGAGAACGGCAGAGGGACCAAGCGCACGCAGCTTTTCCGCTTGCCGCTCCATTGCATCTCGGGTCCCTGCGGCCGGCTCTCCGAGCAGAGCGGCGGCTTCTGGCAGATTGGGGGTAAGAAGCGTTGCGAGCGGCAAAAGCCGGGTCTTGAGAAAGTCGATGGCTTCAACATCAAGGAGGGCAGCACCTCCTTTGGCAATCATCACCGGATCGAGCACGATCGGTATGCCGCGGTGCGGCAAAAGGGCATTGGCGACAGCTTCGGCAATCGGTGCATTGGCGATCATGCCGATCTTGACCGCATCGACACGGATATCGGCGAAGACCATGCCGATCTGCTCGGCGACGAAGTCAGCGGGAACTGCATGCACGCTGGAAACGCCCTGGGTATTCTGAGCCGTCAAGGCCGTCAAAACGGCCATGCCATAGGTGCCGCGCGCCGAACAGGTTTTCAAATCGGCCTGGACGCCCGCGCCGCCCGAAGGGTCGGAGCCGGCAATGGAAAGAACGTTGCATATCATGCGCGTGCCTTTCGGATTGCGTCAGTAATGCTCGCGGCAGCCTGCCGCGGATCGGGCGTGCCACAGATAGCAGATACGACCGCGAGCCCCTTTGCCCCTGCCGCAAGCACATATTCCGCATGGGTCGCCTTGGGGCCGCCGATCGCGACCCCTGGTACGCGGCAGGCCCTCGCGCGCCTTGCCACGCCATCGATGCCGATCGGAGGCTTGTGATCCGGTTTTGTCGATGTGGCAAAGACAGGACCGATACCGGCATAGTCGACGATTGCCGGGTCGACGGCCGCGGCCATTTCCTCGGTTTCCACCGAAAGTCCAAGGATCATCGATGATCCGATCTGTTTGCGCGCGTCGCGGGCGGCCATGTCATCTTGGCCGACATGCAACCCATCCGCCTCGATCGCAATTGCAGCCTCGGCGTCGTCGTTGACGATCAGAAGGGCGCCGGTTTCGGCAAGCGCGGCTTTCAACGCTCGGCCGGTCTTGACCCGGCCTGCCGTGCCTGCCTGTTTATCGCGCAGCTGTATGATCGTTGCTCCGCCGGAAACCGCGGCGAGCGCCGTCTTGACCATGCCGATACCGGCGCACAGATCCGGGTCGAGGACAAGATAAAGGGAAAGATCGAAACGCTTCATCTCGATGTTACTCTTGCCGCAGCATCGAGTGCGGTTCCATCGAGCTGCGCAAGCGCGTCAAGGAGGCGCCATGAAAGGGAACCGGGCCTGATATTCATCGCGACGTAGTTGGTGATGCAATGCACGAGCGGCGGCGGCTCGCGCATGGCAGCGAAGAGTTGTCCGGGTGAAGTTCGTATCGGCATTTGCCCCTTTCTGGCGGGGCAAATGCGCGGGGAGCCGGACTGAATAAACAAGGCTCCGAGCGACTCCCTCCGCCAGCATTATCCGGTTCAGGTTCGAAGGGTACTTCTCAGCCCGTCTTGCAACGAACGCCCCTGTCTCTCATCGTGGTCTTCATTGCAGACAAATCTCTGGCTGTCACCCCTAAAAAAAGCATGGCTGTATTGCCTGAAGTCAGATCCCGCTACCAACATCTGCCCTTTGAGAGCCTGATGGGAGAAAGGCGGGAATAAAGACGTTTTCATGCCGCTCTTTTGTCGAACTATGGCGGCTCCTTTTTCGGCGGGCGGCGGAGTTGCAAGCTTCGATGACGGCGATGACAAGAACGAGCCCGGACGCTCAATGCTCCGATATTTGTTGGGACTCTCCGGCGCGTTCGGCCGGAATGCACACCCACTCGGGGCGACTGCGATCATGTATTGCGTAATCGTTTTCGTTAAATATTCTGGCTACATCGTCAAAATTCTCGGTAACTTCCACCACTATAAGTGGTCTTATATTCGCTAGACAGTGCGAACTACCGAGAAGCACGCGGTGTTCGGCACCCTCCACATCTATCTTCAGCAGCGCCGGACGAAGGCCCGTCTCTTCCAAGAACGTGTCAAGCTGCATCATCTCGACCGTGACGGATTCCATCAGCGCATCGCTGAACGCATTTTCTCGGGTTTGTTCAAAATTTTTATAGTTTTTGTCCAATGAATTGTTCTGTCCCGACAGGCCTTCTATCCAAAATTCCACGGGGCCATCGAGATCTCCACACGCGGCTTCAACGATTTTAATGTTCGCAAAGCGCTCTGTATTGGTTCGAAGATACGGCAAATTGTTGGGCCCAGGTTCGAAAACAATAACAGTACCGTCATCGCCAACAATCTTTGCTAAATGAACCGAAAGATAGCCGATATGGCCGCCGAGCTCGACAACGGAATCTCCGGGCTTTGCAAGTTCGGCGAGCGTCTTCATGATATGCTTCTCGCGGTGCTTCCCTTTGAACCAATATCCCCGATGTTTATAAAGGTTTAATCTTATGGGCGCATCGCGCCACCAATGATGGCGCACGATAATATCGCGCGTTCCCCAAGTGCGAAGGACATGGAGTGCAACTCGCCGCAGAGGGCGGTATCTCGCCAGACTTCGCAGCGGCATCGTACGGTCTCCGATCGAAGATGTTTGAAGGACAAGCTCTCCAAGCTTGGAAGTTACTTCACTTTTTTGCGTTTTAGAATACCTTAAACCGACGGAGGCGTTGGCGATGAGCTTAAATGACGTTACATCGGCTGATAAAATCGATGAACGCGCAAGGGGGCATGGGCAACCTGCGGTCGCGACAATTTCGCAGTCTTTGGAGTTATATGCATTTTTTGCTGCTATATTTCTATGCTCGATGAATTATTTTAGAAGTGAATATATTTATTTCACGCTTGCAGATCTGTCTTTTCTTCTTTGCTTTTCTCTCGCTGTTGCGAACGCGAATATTGTCGTCAATGTCATTGGCAAGCTGAGCACGGCCGCCTGGTGTATTGGGCTTGCCTTGCTGCTTTTGGGGTTGACTGCAAGCAGCATCGTAAGCCCAGGGCCGGAACGCGGACTCGTGGTCGTCCTGCAGTATTTCTACGCGTATTTTATTGTGCTGCTTTTGTTTGGGGGAAGGAGCTATGACGAGCTCTTAGCGGCGGCAAAGATTTATGTCTCTTCGATATTTATAATTTGTATACACGGTATCTTTCTCATTCATGTTATTGGAGAGACAAATACGCAGTTCGTCACCGGGAGCGGACGCTTTAACGGATTGATGGAAAGAGAAAATGCGTGCGCCGCCGTTATTGCGCTCGCAATTCAGGTCCTGCTTCTGCTCGTTTCCTTAAGAAAATTAAACAGGTTTCTCGCGCTTTGCGCGTTTGTAGTCATGACCTACGGTCTTCTTCTGACTGGCTCTAATACCGGGCTTATTGGCTGTGGGATCGGCGTTGCAATCTTTCTCTTGTTCAATCTTACATGGAGAACGGTTGTGCCTGCCGCCGCTCTCTGCCTCTGCATTCCACTTGTCGCGATTACACCGTTGCGCGACTATCTGCCGGACGTTTTCCAAAAACGCGTCCTTACCGCTGTCGATACAGGAGACATCAGCCAGGCGGGAACGTTTGGTCGTCGCTTTGAGCTCATACAGGAGGCGGCCGGTCAAACGGGCTCCACGCTTTTGCTCGGGATTGGAGCGGATCAGTACAGAGTAAGCAGCGCCGTACAGAAGCCCGTGCACAATATTTACTTACTTCTTTGGACGGAGGGGGGCTTCATCGCGGCCCTTGGCTTTGCCGTCATGGTGATCAGCCTCTTGGGGCCGGCGCTTGCGGCTAGTCGCATCAAGAACGGCCTTCCGTTCGCCATCTGTATCTTTGCGACAGTTGCGGCGTTTTTGGCTATGGGCAACGCAATGACTCATATGTATGGACGGTTTTGGCCGGTTCCGCTGCTCATTCCTGCCGTTCTAGGGCAGGCCTTTGTGAAACGATCGCAAGCGTAGTCACTTAGGATTGGTCGTGATTGTAAATTGTGGCGCAGAGCGGAGCGTCGCGAGGCACGCGTCGAGATCAAAAAGACTAGTTATCACCGCATCGGGTCTATGGTCAGGCTCGGTGGCGTATGCCATGTGGATGCGGCCGATCCGGGCAATCTGGATCGTCCTCCATCCCAGACGCCGCGGAGCGACAAAATCCTTGGCGGGATTGTCAGCTACGTAAACCAGCTCCGCGCACGGCACTCCTGACCATTCTTGGATAGCCTCGAACGCCCGCGGATGCGGTTTCCAGAACTTGGGGCCCCAGACATCTGTATAAATGATGTGGTCTAGAATCTCCTCAAGACCCAGCGCCTTGACCTTTGCCATTTGTGTTGCTGCGTAGCCGTCGGTTATGAGGGCCAGGCGCGCCTTCCTGGCAGGATTGCAAAGATATTCCAACGCATCAGGGGCCAACGCTATGCGCGGATGATGTTGCCGGTAAACTTCAATTAGCTTTGCAGTCAACGTCCGGTCGCCGGCCATGCCTGCAGCGGCGAGCGCTTCATCGAACACGCGTGAGCGTCGGCCGGTTGCGAAGATTGCGTGGCAATGATCAGCGAAATTCGCAACACCCATTTCTCGATCCAGCCACGCAGACGCGGCCTCGAATCCACTTTTGGCAAAGTCGCTTTCGAGATAGAGTGTGTCATCCAGATCGAAGACTAGAACACCACCTTGTGGTTCACTCATCTTCACCATCCACGAAGATCGCTTCGTCGTAGCGCAGCATCAACACGCCCGAATGCCAGTTGTCATGACAGCTCGCAGGTAAGCCTGAGACTTCCTCGAGCAGCCATTTTGTAAAATGCGCGCCCGCATAATCAGCCAGAGGATAGCCTCCTCCGAACCGTGCGTTGATCTCGATCACTTTGGGGCCGGCAGCGCCGTCGTCCATAATCTGAAAGCAGAATGCACCTCTGAGGCCCGGCAGTGCAGCGACGATATCATGCGCGATGCGGGAATGTCGCGGCTGGCGCTCGGTGATGCCTTTTTCGACCTCGCCCGCCCTGACACGAACGCGACGATGTGTAATGGCTGTCTGTAGTCTACCGCGCACGTCGACGAAGCCGTTGACCGTGTATTCCGCGCCGGTCAGATTTTCTTGCACAATCATCGGTTCGCTGACCTTGGCGGGCAGCTCATCTCTCGAACCGGCGACGCTAATCGCGCGGCTGGCGCTTCCAGACCGCGGCTTGACAAAGACCGGCCAAGACCATTCGCTGGTCGAGGCGAACTCCTCAAGTGCGATGGTGCGCGGGACGGGGACGCCCGCGGCCGCAAGCACAGTCATCGTTTCAAGCTTGTCGCGAACGATGTCGACCACCGCCGGTTGGCTGACATGAACCCGACAGCCAAGTGCCGCAAAATCGTCCATCGCCTCTGCGAGAGCCGGGAGTTCGGGATCGATCGTTGGAACGATCAGATCGATTTTTTCACGCGATGCAATTCCTTGCAGCGCTGAAACGAAGCCCGGATCGTCACAGGCTGGGACAGCATAGCTCGCATCGGCGGATCGGCAGGCAGGGCTCATTCCTGGATCGAGATCACATGCGACCACCGTCAGGGATATGCCTAACTCTTTCGCCGCCCTGCGAAAGCAGTCGATGAGAGCGACCCGTCGACCGGCGGATGAAACTAGGATCTTGATCGCTGCTGACGTCATCCCGTATCCCTTTAGGCGTCCGAAGTTGCGACGGCTTTTCCAGACTGAAGTATGCTTATTTCGATCAAGCCTGGAGCGAGGACCCGGACCGCAAGTGGCTATGCATCCGCAGCCGCGATGTTTCAGGGCGCCAAGCGCTGACATCAACACAATTGCCGTCGCCACACATAACGAGAAAACCGGTGGCGCTGACCGTTTGAATTTGTCCCGGAAGGCCTATGTAGCGATCCGGGTTGGGGAATAGATCGGCTGCATCGATATATATCCTCTCGCTTCCAGAATGGGTAAAAGCGCCGGGGTAGGGGTCTCCGATCGCACGTATGAAGCGCGTGATGTCAGCGGCCGGCAGGCGCCAGTCAATCAAGCCGTCTTCAGGCCGGCGCCTCGCGCAATAGGAGGCCTTCTCATCATCCTGGGGGATCCTGGGCGCGTAGCCGGACTCGACCATCCTGACGGCCTGGGGGACCATTTCTCGAATATTCAGCAGGTGCTTTTCGTATAGACTGCGGGCCGTCTCATTATCGGCTACGTCAAAGACGCGCTGAAGCAGGATCGGTCCGGAATCCACGCCGTCATCAAGCCAGAAAAGTGTCGATCCCGTCGTCTGTTCGGAGCGAAGAATGGTCCAAGGTATTACGCCCCGTCCCCTGAGTCGTGGAAGGGCGGCGGGATGAAAGCCAATCGTACCGATGCTTGCAAGATCGCGGAATGGGCGTCCGCATATTTGGGACCATCCGACGACAAGGGTCACATCCGGACCGATACTGGCAATCTTCGCCAGGGTCTCGGTAGAGTTCACATTCGTCGTATGAAAAAAGGAAATGCCGCTCTCGCGGCCCATTGAACTGAGATCGGCAAAATCCGAGTGACGATCAGCAGCGGTTGGCGGCAGGGTTACGACAAGCGCTGGCGGTCGCTCAGAGGATACGAGCGCCGCAAGGGCGACTTTTGAACCTTCCACTGCTCCGACGAGAACGATCCGCATTCTTGGGCCACGACATCGAGTTATGCCGAGCGAGGCAACGGGCTCGGTCATGTTATATCAAGCAAGGCTTGCCTTCACGGGAGGCTCTTTAGAAGGTATAAAAACACGAGCGCGCAATTCCTGTCCAGAGGCCTTGCGGGCTCTGTCGTCTTGCCACGCGCTGAGGGGCACTATGGCCAAGGCAGATGTCATGCATATCATTACCAATTTCACAGCGCATGCCGGCGCTGAGACAATGCTGGCACGGCTGCTGCATGCCTCAGTCGACCAGCGTATAGTGGTCGTTTCGCTCATGGGGATTTCGGAGCGAAATCTTAAAATTTCGAGCAATCCCCGTGTCGAGTATGTATCGCTCGAAGCTACAAAATTGACGTCTCTCGCACACGCCTCGCTGAAACTTGCCAAACTAATCAGGCAGGAGAGGCCACCCGTCATATTGTGCTGGATGTATCATGCGATGATTGTCGGCACGGTCGCGGCCTTGCTGGCACATCGGAGCACTGCAGTGATCTGGAACGTGCGTCAGTCGTTGGATGATTGGACGTCTTTGACCCGGAGTTTACGCGCCGCAGTGACTGTGGCAAAGTGGCTATCCTGGCATCCGGAGGGTTTCGTCTTCAATTCAGCGAGGGCGCTCAAAATGCATGCGGCGGCTGGTTATCGAACGCACAATGCCGTGGTCATACCGAACGGTTTTGAGCTGCCGCAATCCGTGACCCCTCAGCCTCGATCGGCCAAGCGGATCGGCATTGCAGCGCGCTTCCATCCACAGAAGGATTATCCGACATTCTTCAGGGCCGCGGCTCGCCTTCTTCAAACGCATCAGGGGCTGACATTCGTGGCTGCGGGAAGTGGCTTGTCCTGGAGCAATCCAGCCGTCTCACAGATGATCTTGTCCGCAGGTTTAGCGCGAGAAAATGTCCAGCTCTTGGACGAAGTCGATGACATGGCTGCTTTCTATCGATCGATCGACATTCTCGTCCTCTCTTCGAGAACAGAAGGCTTTCCGAACGTCCTGGCGGAGGCGATGAGCTATGCGCTACCTGTTGTAACGACTGACGTTGGTGACGCTGCAAGTATCATCGGCGACGGCGGCCTAGCAGTCCCCTCCCAGGATCCGGAGGCGTTGGCGGCGGCGCTACGAACTCTTCTTGACGGTGGAACTGTTCGATATGCTGAATATGCGGCGGCGGCACGACGGCGTATTGAAGAAGAGTACGAGCTGGGCAAAATAGTACGGCAATACGATCATTTTTTGAACCAATGCAAGGCAGCTGTTGAAAGAGAAAATAACATCGCTCCGTAAGAGCGCATAATCATTACGGGTTAACGCGGATTGCCGTCGTTCTTTATTGGCAAGCTTGCTATTTTTAAGCAATATTTGTCGGGCGCCTTTCAATGCCCGAGGCAAGTCCGGTATTGGATATGAGTTCGAACCTCATGTGCAACGGTTTCGACACTTCGAGGTGGCTGGCGATGTTGAAACGGCTGTTCGATGTGCTGTTTTCCGTTACCGCAGGACTATTGGCACTGCCAGTCCTTATCATCTTGGCTATTGCTGTAAGAATCGTTCTCGGTTCTCCTATCATGTTCAGCCAGGAGAGAGCTGGCAAAGAGCGTCGACCATTCAGGATGAAGAAGTTCCGGTCAATGACCACCGCTGTGGATCCTGATGGGAAGCTCTTGAGCGACGACGAACGCACTGGAAAATTCGGCGGGCTGTTGCGACGTTCCCGGCTGGATGAACTGCCCGAATTGTGGAGTATCGTCGTTGGCGACATGAGCGTCATAGGACCAAGACCGATACTCTTGGACAAAATACATACCCTTGGCGAGCGCGGGATCTTGCGGTGTTCAGTGAGGCCCGGACTAACCGGCTGGGCACAGATAAATGGGAACACCAAGCTCACTGACGATGAAAAGGTTGATCTGGATATCTGGTATATCGAGAACCGCACATGCCTAATGGATGCCGAGATAATCGCTAAGACCGTTTTGGTTATGATTTTCGGCGAAAGAAGGAACGAGAAACGCCTTGCTGCGGCCGTTCTTGCTGCGAGCAGTCGCGATACGCCCCGTAAGGACCAGTGTAAAGCTCGTTGAAGATCGACGAAGAAAAGAAAAGAACGCCCGTCAAGTTGCCGAGAGCATTTATTGTGCTTGCCGGGAAAGGTGAATGTCCATTTACCCCCAGGTATCGTCAATATATGACCTGTCAGGGGCTCTTTTTACCATGAAGCCAATATACTTGTTCCTGCTTTTTACAACGAAGTATTTATGCTGAACAGTTTCTGAGAAATGGAAGAAAGCGAGATTATCTTGAATGTCATCGGAGATAAAAACACCGCCAGGCCTCAGAGCCTGCCAAAGGCGGCTGTAGCCAAACATTCTTCCTGAATAGCTTTTATCACTATCGTAGTGACACATATCCAACGGATATAAGCGCCCTAGGGCCTTGCCTATCCCGCTGCGGTCGGCTTCTCGGATAAGTTCCCAACAATTGCGAAGGTATGGAGGAACCGCTGCCCCAACATGTTTTTCGCTTCCAAAGCGCAGGTAGGGCCTATCAACGCTGATAAGCCTTCCCCCGCTTCGTTTGGAAACGCTCGCAAGAATAGCGAGACTGGAATCACCCAAGGCGACTCCCGTTTCAACAACTTGCTTGGCGTTCAACGATTCGGCCATGCTATAAAGGAAGGACATATCGGCTCCGCCCCCAATGTATTGGGGGGCGACACTTCGGGCCTTACCTATTAGGCGCGCTAGTTCAGGCTGCGCGTCCTCGAACGGGGTCCAAACAAATCCGGACATGACAGAAGGAAGGCGATCACATTCAATAGCCTCTCTTGCACAACGAGCTTTCGCGAGGTGGCCGGTTGCCTCACCTTCAGCAGGAAACAGTGTACGGGAAACCAGCGATGGGATGGTCGGCCACAACGATGGTCGCAAAGCATAACCGGCAACAGATTTAAACGCGGCCTTCATCATCTGCTCCTATTTCAGGCCGAGCGTGCTGGCGAATGGGGTCACATTCTGTATATCGCAGGCCGCTGCAGACAAACGCTCCCAAGAAATTTCAGGACCATATTATTTATAGATTGCTAATATGCAAGTGGGCTGGTTGCAGTATTTCCTGTCGGCTGCAGTCATTTTGGACAGCCTGTCCGCGCCCTGTTTGTCTTCGTAGCCGCGAGCCTACCGTGGCTGGAGGCAACGGTAGAGGTCAGTTATAATCCTGCATTGAAGACGCGGCTGACGAAAGATGTGCCACTGCTACCCAAACACCAAACAATTCCACGTCGCGCTCGGATCTCGCGCTTCGTAAATCTCCGGCATGACGAAAGCTTTCCGGCTTAGGCAGCATGGTCTGGCCTTTTCACCAGGCGAGCATCAAACCACGTCAACGAATTTATACCTCGGCCACCTTGACACAATGGGCCGCGACGCCGATGAATTTCTAACGTGCGCCGGGGGTTAATTTGAATAATGCAACACGGCAATCAGAACGACTTAGGGCTAGTTGCAGCAATACCAGCGCGGAACACGACCGTTGACTTTTTAAGGGCAGTCAGCGTCCTTTGGATCGTTGGCTTCTGGCATCCGATAGGATATTCGCCAATCAGGGAAGTAGGCAAGAACGCCGTGACCTTGATGGCGACGGTCGCCGCTTTGGGGCTTTTTGTGCTTTTATCTGGCTACCTACAAGGAGGCCGCGGCCGCAATCTTTTCGACTTCTATAGGCGACGCTTTTGGAGGATTTACGTACCATTCGTTGGAGCTAGCCTGATATTCCTCGCGATGAATATTGGAGATCATCTTCCGCTGATTAAAGGCGTCTTCCTGCTGGCTATGTTGGATGAACCGGCAGCGGTTACGCTATGGTTCATCAATATGATTATGCTCTTCTATCTGTGTGCGCCAGCGCTGCTCTGGATCAAACGGAGATCGCTGACGTTGTTGTTGATTGTAGCAGCCATAATCCTATTGGGATTGCTGGCTGCCGACTGGTTTTGGGAGCGTCTGGACAATCGGCTGATCATCTACTTCCCCTGCTTCGTGGCTGGGATTGTTTTGTCTGGATCGGCTCCGCCCAAAGCGGTCTGGCCGGTAGTGCTTGTGGCCGCAATCGCTTGTGTCGCCACCCTTTCTGCGCCGATCGATGGGACAGATATTGTCCTTTTGCCTTGGGCTGTGCTCGCCTCGGTCTCGGTGTTTTGCTTAACCACGGGCCGGCTTGACGGCCTATCGGATACGGCGACAATGTGGATTGAGCGGGCGGCCTATGCCAGCTTCTTCGCCTATCTTCTGCACCGTCCCGTATACAGGATCTTGGAAGCACTTTCGGCTGCAATTGGGCTTGATCCGTTGATCCTAATTGTCGCGCTAGGGGTTCCGACAACCGCTATCGCGGCGTACTTCCTACAGAAAGGGTACGATCGCTTGCTCGCGTCCGCTAGAATGGCGTAACGTTGGGCTTACATGAGACCGCGACTGTTATAGCGTGAATAGTCTGCTCGAGGGCCCTTCACGGCGATGCATGATGTAATGCGCTGTGCCGCCAATCCCGCGCTGGTTGTCTAGAGCCCCTAGCGGGCATTATATCCGTACACATCATAAGTGTTACCGCGTGAAGAGAACGTGAGTCTTCAAACGAGAATCTCGATACAGTCTATCAATCGGAAATTGCAGCGCGATTGAACGTTGAGAGAGTGTCCGGCGTTTACTCGCAGTTGAGCGGTAAAAGTAGCCGCCCACCGAATGGAAAAACACGTTATAATTGAATTCGCCTTGAGATTGTTTATGTAATATTATCGCTATTGTATATAGCACTAAATGATTAATCAGTATATCAAAGTATTAATATCAATTGGCTTTAATATAATGTGGCTTTACAAAAAAAATTGCTGATGTACCGTCCTACAACAAATAGAAGACTTGATTGAAACTGTCACGGAAACGTCACGGTACGCTTATGTTTTGCCGGCTAGCGCCGGGATACGCAACGCATCGGAGTTTATCTTGCTATACGCGTCGCGACAACGGCGCGCGTTGCAGTTGTACGGGGGATGCATGCATGGAACGGGGCGACAAAGTCATCTCTGCTCAACGGCAGGAGATGGATGCTAGACGGGACGACGTATTGGCGGCCTGGAAGGCCACGGTTGGTTATGCGGATTCTGCGGTCAGCGCGGCGGTTCTTCTGTCAAAAAAGACAGCCCGTTCTCACATTCGCAAGGTTAGGCAGGCACCCTTACTGTTTGCGACCGACCTCGTGTCTGCATGCTTCGCCCTGAGCTTCGCGTTCGTCGCGCGCTATGGATTGGAGCAGGTTCGGGCAAGTCCGGAGCTGATCGAAACGCTGTTATTTGCGGGTCCGCAGTATCTTGCGATTTGCATCGTGGTCTTTCCCATGGCCGGCCTCTATAGCCGCAATTGGCGATACGGTTCGATCTCCGATCTTTGGACAATCCTACGGGCAGTCCTCATAACCACGGCCCTTTTGGTTTGCGTGCTATTCTTCATAACAAGGCTGGACGATATCCCGCGCGCGGCCTTGCTTCTCGAGGCGCTCCTGCTCTCACTATTCCTTTCGGCGTCGCGGCTGAGCTTTCGCATTAACGAATTGTCCCTGCCGGATAACGCTGGCTGGCTGAAGCAAGCGCCCGAGCAGGAGCAAAAGATTCCGACGCTGCTGGTCGGTGCGGGAGATGCTGCGGATCTTTATCTGCGCGCTGTGAGCCGCGACCGCAGCTGCTTCCATCGTCCGGTTGCTATCATCGAGCCGACTGGCGCCTGCGAAGGGATTATGTTGCACGGCGTACCGATTTTGGGTGCCCTGGCGGATTTTGAGAGGGTTGTTAGGGAACTGCGCCTTTCCAATTCCTTCCCGCGGCACCTTGTCTTCACCGAGGCACCTTCCGTGTTTGGTGAGGAGGTCTGCGAAAAGCTCATCAGACAGGCCGAAGCGCTCGGCATCGCCGTTTCCCGTTTATCGCAGATGACGGAGCTGAAGAACGCCAAGCGGGGAAACAGATTTGAACTTAAATCGATCGAGCTGACGGACCTGCTGGAACGGCCGCAGGCCGCTTTGGACAGGGATGCCATCCTGCGGCTCATCCGGGGGCGCCGGGTTCTCATCACTGGTGCCGGCGGCTCGATCGGCTCCGAACTCACGCTTCAGATCGCCGCCTGCGAGCCGTCGCACCTCGTTCTCGTTGAGAATTGCGAGTTCAATCTTTACACAATTGACCTTGAGCTTGCCGAACGCTTCGCGACGCTGCCCCGCGCAACCTGTCTCTGCAATGTTCGGCGGGCCAACCGCGTCAACGACGTTTTCGAAGAATATAGGCCGGAACTGGTTTTCCATGCGGCAGCGCTCAAGCACGTGCCGATGGTGGAGATCAATCCTTGTGAGGGCGCGCTCACAAACGTGATCGGCACCATGAACGTCGCCAATGCCGCCAGGCAGATCGGCGCCCTCGCGATGGTTCAGATCTCTACTGATAAGGTGGTCAATCCGACAAGCGTCATGGGAGGAACGAAACGTCTCGCGGAACTCTATTGTCAGGCGCTCGACCTCGAAGGCGTGGAGCGGGGAAGCGGGCCTCGTTACATGACCGTGCGGTTCGGCAACGTTCTTGGCTCGAGCGGCTCCCTCATCCCGTTGTTCAAGAGACAGATCGCCAGCGGTGGACCGTTGACCGTGACCGATCCCGACATGACGCGGTTTTTCATGACCATTCGGGAGGCCGTGGAACTTACCCTCCAGGCCTCCGCCTACGGACTCGAGGGCGACATCGGGAAAGGCGAGATCTTCGTTCTGGACATGGGAAAACCGGTGAAGATCATGGACATCGCACGCAGGATGATCAGGCTTGCAGGTCTTGTTCCCGACAAGGACATAGCGATCAAGGTCATCGGGCTTCGTCCCGGCGAAAAGTGCTACGAGGAGCTTTTCGATATGAATGATACTCCGGTTCCGTCACCTGTTCCGGGGGTTTTCGGTGCAATTCCGCGGCCAGTGCCCCTTTCCAAGCTTCGCACGACGTTCGCCCGGCTGGAGCGCTTCGCCGAATTGGGTGATGCATCCATGGTGCTCGCGCTCATCAGCAGCCTTGTCCCAGGTTATGCGTGGCAGCGCCCCGCATTCGCCGGTGCGGCCCTGGCTCCAATGCAAGATGAAAGTACTCGCGAGGGCGAGGATCATGACGTGGGTCTCCCGGACAACTTACTTGCAGCTCTTGTGGCTGAGACTGATGGAGGAAGTGCTGAGGTGTCTGGGTGGATCAGCCCATCACGGCTGCAATGAAACGCAATCAGCGGCAGGCGCCGGTCGCTCCCACGAAGTTAGTCTATTGGATCTCGCTTGGAGACAACTGTGTTGAATGTAGATGCGGCACCAACGGATTGCATTCCATTGGATCGCTTGCTTTGGCGGCAGCAGGAACGAAGCCAGCGCGTTCTGGTGCTGTCCAGCTATAGCCGTTCGTTGACGAATTTCCGTTTGGAACTTTTGAAATCCATGGTCCGCGCCGGCCATGTCGTGGTAGCTGCAGGTCCAGAAGACGATCCGGACGTGAAGGCCGATCTTTCCAAGATCGGAGTTGAGTTCGCCAGAATCCCTATGGCCCGCGCCAGCTTGAGCCCGGTCAGGGACATTGCGACGTTCCTCCAGATCCGGCGACTTATAAAGAAAATAAGGCCTGACGTCGTGGTCCCGTATACGATGAAACCGATCGTCTACGGCGGAATCGCAGCCCGCTCAGCGGGCGTTCCGAGGCGTTGCTTTCTTGTAACCGGTCTGGGGCATGTTTTTTCGGAAGCGAGCCTCAGGACTCTAAAGGGCCGTTGGATTAAACGACTGTGCGTCTGGCTTTATCGGCTGGCGATGGCGGGAGCGAAGGCGGTTTTTGTCTATAATGATGCCGACCGCTCGGACATCATTGAAAATTCATTGGTCCACGACGTTTCCGTCATTCATCGTGTTGCCGGCTCCGGCGTGGATGTCGATCACTACGCCTTCGCACCCGCCCCATTCGAAAAGCCTGTCTTTCTGATGGTGACCCGGCTGATCAAGGACAAGGGCGTCTTCGAATATGTGGAGGCGGCGCGCCGCTTGAAGCAGCATCGGCCGAATGCCGAATTCCAACTTCTCGGACCGTTTGATCCCAATCCGGGGGCAATATCGCGGCTGCAGGTTCAGGAGTGGATCGAAGAGGGGATCGTAGATTATCTTGGCGAGACAAACGATGTCCGCCCCTTCCTCGCGAAGTGCAACATATTCGTCCTTCCCTCCTACTACCGAGAGGGAATACCCCGCAGCATCCTGGAAGCGATGGCCGTCGGGCGCGCGATTATTACAACGGACCTGCCGGGTTGCCGGGACACCATCGAACCCGGCGAGAACGGTTACCTTGTCATGCCGCGAAGCGCAGACAGCCTTTTTAGCGCCATGTCTCCGCTTGCCGACCGGCTTCGGCTGGCAGCTGAGATGGGTCGGCGTTCGCGCGAACTGGCTTGCACCAGGTTCGATGTCCACTCAATCAACGAAATACTCATCGATCGAATGGGTCTCTCAAATCATGACCATGCGAGCCGAAACGCTGCAGGAGCCTGTGGGCGGGAGGCAACGCAAGCTGACGCGATCAACCAACAGCTCGATGCAACGGGGAGGGTCATCTCTTGGAGAGGGTGAAAATAACACCACATGGGCTCGTTCCATCGCCGGCGGGCAGGCATCACAGCATCACTTATCAGCGGCGCCTGCTCCGCCCGCGTCCAGGCTATGGAGTTGTCGATCTGCTAGAATTGGTGCGCAGGCACCGATGGTCCTTTGGGTCAGTCCTTGTGGGCGGGCTGGTTCTCACAGTCTTGACCGCCGTCTTTATGACAAGGGTCTATGTTGCTTCGTCTGCCATTGTTTTCGATCGGAATGATGCCCGTCCCTATGAGGCCGTCGAGGAACTCCGCAAACAGGAGCGGGACAAATCCGTAATGGAAACGGAATTGGACGTAATCAAATCGCGGGTGTTCGTAGGCACCGTTGTGGACGCGCTCGACCTGGTGAGCGATCCCGACTACAATACCTACCTTCCGCGTCGTGACGACGAAAATGAAGGGGGTATCAGCCTTCTCGTTTCTGCTACGACCAAATTCTTCGCCCCGAAGCAGAACCCCGACATGGTCCGCAGCCGGCTGGTTTCGAAGAGCGTTCAACGCGACAGGGCTATATCGGCGCTGCTGGGCTCCTTCACCGTCGACCGCAATGGTGACAGCCTTGCGATGACGATCCAGGTGCGGCAGACAAGGGCGCTGAAGGCAGCGGCGATCGCCGACGCCATTGCTCAACATTATGTTGATTGGACTGCCAAGCTCACGGATGAAGCAACGAAGAACACGATCGATTATCTTCGAGGTCAGGCGAGGGAACTTGGCAGTCGCATAGCGGCAATGGAACGTGAGATAGCCGCGTTTTCGGCCAATCGCGATCTCACTTTCGATCCCAAGGATGACATTCTCAGGTCGCGATTGGAGCTTCTGAATGAGCAATTTACAGTGGCAAGTACTGACGAAACCGCCGCGCGGTCGAAGTATCTCGAGGCCAAAGCACTGATTGCGTCGGGCGATGTTTCATCCGTTGTACGTGTGGTCGCGTCCGAGCCGTTGGATCGTCTTCGCACTGAGCAGTCACGCCTGGAACGACTGAAGGCGCAGCTTAGCTCTAAATTCGCCAAGAACCACCCGTTGGTCGCTGATGCCGACGCCGAACTCGAAGCCAATCGACGGATGATGACGGACGAAGCAGAACGAATTGTCCAGGAATTGGCAAATAGCGCAGAGGTCGCGGCGGTCCGCGCTGCCAAATTTAGTACCGATGTCGCGATGCTTCAGAAGCAGATACAAGGGCGAAGTCTTGCGGAAATCCGCAGGCGCGAACTTGAGAGGGACTTGCTGGCTGAACAAAAGCGTTATGATCAGGTCGTACTTCGACTGGGGGATTTAGATCCCGAGCGGGGCGAACACAAAGCGTCAGCGAGTGTCGCGTCCTATGCGGAAGTGCCGACAAGCCCTACGTTTCCGAAGCCGGCTCTCGTTGTCGTGTCGGGGTCGATGGGTTCTCTCATCCTCGCGGTCCTGACTGTCATCATTGTCGATGTGCTGGACGATCGCCTGTATCGCTCGAACGACCTGGAAGACATTCTGGGCCGGCCGAATCTGGTGACCGTTCCGCGCGTGACCCGGCATTTTCGGGACGGTGCCAGCTCATTCGAATTTGCCGTCGACAATCCATCCTCGCCCTTCGGAAAGGCAATGCGAAATTTGTGTCTTGCGTGGCGAACAATCGAACGGTCGATTGGTGGAAAGATCGTGATGCTTTGTTCACCGTCACCTGGTGAGGGCAAGACTGCGCTCGCTCTCGGCATGGCTGCCGCGGCGGCAACGAGCAATCTTCGCACGGTTCTGGTTGACTTTGACTCATCAGCGAAAGGTGCGGGCGCTCTTCTTGGCATAGCCGCGCCTCGCCTGGTGCCTAAGATCGCAGATCCACCCGATTTATGCATCTCGAGCATGACCTCGCCGGCCCATCCCCGCCTTGACGTCGTCTTCGCAAGCTTCACCGCCGACGATTCAGGACCACTTTGCTCCTATTTGCGCAAAATGTATGATTTGGTCATCATCGACGCGCCTAATTTGGAAAACGAAGAAGGGGCCGTTTGGCTCGCCGCCCATGTGGATTCCATCGTCGTGGTCGTCTCGGCGGGACACACAACGGAACGAAAGCTGGTCAATGCGTTGAACCGCCTTTCGGTCAATCAACCCTTCATAGTTGGAGGAGTTCTCAACCAAGCCGAGATGTCTGAAGCCGGCAATGCAGCGCTGGTGAATTCCGGGCTGTGGGCGCAGGTCAAAGCACGGTTTCGCCAGAAAGCAACCGCATAACTGAGCTTCCGGATGAGAAGCCCTGGATAGTTGAAACACTGGAAACGAAATCCATCATATCGTTCGAGAAGGTCGTAGGTCAGCGCATTGCAAAAGATTCGATGGCAGAGATTGGATAGCAAGAAAAGCACGCTCGTAAGGATTGCGTTTGAGCGACCCGCCATCGAAAACAGGCCGTCGGCCGCCTGAGGGTCTCGCGCTCGAAATCCCTTGATACCTGGATCAAATGGCCGGCGACGGTCCGTTGGGGAACGCGCTTTGCCGCAGATTGGCAATTCAGTCCTCACTTATGCAGGGTTTGACCAAAGCATTGATCATGCGGTTCTGCCGGTAAGCTCGCGATAGATATGCATTATTTTTTCTGTATGAGGACGAATTCCGTATTGTGCCAAAGCAGATTTTTGCGCATTTGCGCTCACGCGCTGCCATTCAGACGGATCCTTCAAGAGCTTGACCATCGGCGGCACAAAGGCGCTCGGCACTTCGGGCTCGACCAGATAGCCGGTCTCTCCATCAACGATTGCTTCGGGATTTCCGCCGTGGTTCGTCGCGACAACTGGCGTCCCGACTAGCATCGCTTCGATGAGGGTTCTTCCGAACGGTTCGTTGATTGCCGGTACAAGTAGCATGTCCATGGCGCACATCAGACGGTTGATCGGCGAGCGGAAACCCATCAGGTGAATCGCCTTTTCTATGCCCAACTCGCGTGCACGTGCTGTCACCTCGACATCAAGTCGCTCGCCGCAATGCTTGGGCGAGCCAAACAACAAACCTGCGACCGTCAGTTCAGGATGCTGCGCGCAAAACGCGTGTATGGCTTCGACAAAGCGGATTGGCCGCTTGCGATCGATGAGTGTGCCGAAAAATCCAATGAGGCGTGTTTTCTCATCGAGTCCGAGCTCCCGCACGAGATCCATACGGCACTCCTCTCTGTCAAGCAGGGGCTCTGGATGGTCAAAAGGACTATGGATCACCGAGGTTCGGGCGCTGATGGGTAGCAGAGGTGAGGTCGGCTTTGCATAGTTGGAGACAGTAACGATGTGACTGGCAATAACCGGCGCGAGAAGGTTTATGCCCCTTCCCGCCGGATCCCCGCGATGGTGCCATAGTAGGCGTGCTCCGGACAGCACGGTTGGGAGCCCCCATGTCGCGTGAATCGACCCGTCGTTGGTGTGGACGATATCGGCCTTGTGCCGGCGAAGAAAACGGACCAATCGGGCGACGGTACAAAGGTAGCCTGCTGCCGCCGCGCTTCCGGTGGCGCCGCGATATCGAGGTCTGAGAACCGACACCTCCACCGTCAGATGGTCAATCTGACGCTGGTCCAAATATTTTACGAAATCTCCGTTTGGCCTATGGACGACGACCACGGGCCGCACCTCGGAGGGCTGAAGCGCTTCAATCAGCTTGATTGCTGAGATGTCGCTTCCGCCGAATTTATCTCCGACAAACGGATAGACGACGACTATTGGCCTCGAATTCATGGATTTACCTGTGTAAACCGATTGGCAATAGTATCGCCGAATGTAGCGATATTTGATATCACCCTAATTAGTTATTGATTGTACTGGAGCCCGGCCCAATTCGACAGGGTGCGCTTCGACAAGTGGTCATTCTCGTCCAGCTGAACGGCTAACTAACGATAGCGCGAGGCGCGCTCTTTTCAGCTGTTATTGGGTTGTGAGATGGCTTTGGATGCGAACGGCATGGACGCAAGAGATGGTATGCATTGGCAAAGGCCCTGCTGCTCTCCAGTGTTCAGCGCTGCAACGTGCCTACTAGCACTCAGTTTAATCTGCCTGGAGGCTGTCGGTCACACTCAGGCGGCAAACGCAGCGTCCGAAGCGTTCCCTGGTGCCGAAGGTTACGGAAAGAGTGCGCAAGGCGGAAGAGGCGGCGCGATCATCGCTGTCACAAATCTGGAAGACAGCGGGCCCGGAAGCCTCAGAGCGTGCATCGAGGCCGCGGGTCCGAGGAACTGCGTCTTCCAGATTGGCGGTACGATCAAGCTCAAGCGAACCCTAATCGTTCGAAGTGACAACGCGTTAGTCTCCATCCTCGGGCAGACGGCACCCGGCGGCGGCATAGTCTTGACGATTGAGCGGCCCGACAAAAAGGGAAAAAATACGCTGCTGGGCATCAAGGGAACGAAAGACGTTATCGTGCGACATATTCGCATCCGGCCGCAGCTCCCAAACACTGTCAAAAACGTTGACGGGCTGGTCATCGAGAACAGCCAAAGGGTATACGTCGACCACGTCTCGGTTTCCTGGGCAACGGATGAAAACATCAGTACCCACGCCGACGCCACGGAGGTCACGATCGCAAATTCGATCCTTGCGGAGGGCCTCAACAAACACAGCAAATGCACGTTGCTTGGATCCGATCCACAGGCGCCGCAAAAACTGACATTTCTCAGGAACCTGTGTCTGTCGAATAATGATCGGAATCCAGACAACAATCACTTCGGACAGTCCTGTATTGAGATCGTTAATAACGTTTTCTTCAATGCGCGGTCCGAGTGGGCGGAGATTTTCTCGCAATTTCCGGGGGGAACCCCGATTGCATACGCCGGGAATTATTTCAAAGCAGGCCCGAGTACAAACGATTTGACCTATGCCATTCGGTCGAAAGATGCCGCCAGGGTTGCGAATCCGCAGATCTATCAGGAAGGCAATGTAACCTGGGCACCGCCTTCCAAGACGATCGTCACCGTGGCGCCCGATACGGAGCGCTTCCTTGTCTCCAGTCCGCCCTGCGCCTTAAGCGTGACTGCGATCGCTCCGGCAGCAAAAGCTTACCATAACGTTCGAACACGCTCGGGCGCGTTCCCGCGCGACAGTCTCGATCAGGGCTGGGCCAACGATATGGGACCGGAGGGGGAGAAGGGCGACGGCAGGATGGTAAGCGAACCCGGTCAGATTCCGTCGATGGAAACCGGGCCCCCCTATAGGGACGACGATCAGGACGGGATGGCCGACTCCGTCGAGGCCAAATTTGCCGCCAAGCCCGGGGTGAGTGATGCCTGGGCGGTGAGCAACCCTGACGGCCCAGCCCATTTCGACGAATTCATGGAATGGCTCTCGGAAGAACGGATCGCTGGTCGGTATCCACGATGATGCAGGCGCCGACCGGCAGGAACCGGCTAGTTGGTAAGCAGGTCGCTGCAGAAGCGTCCGATCTCAGTTCTGCGGGCGACTGTTGGCTTACACCGACTTTCTGGCGCGATCGGTCGCCGCAAGGACAGCTTCCCGCAGCGCTCTGGCGTCTTGAAGAACTGCCTCTTCGGTCAAGCTGGGATCGACAAGGAGAGCCAGGCTTGTTTCGCCGAGTTTTTGCGCGACAGGCAATCTTCCCGCCGGTTGCACCAGGTTAGCGAATGCTTTTTCGAGGTAGATCTCTGAGCAGCTTCCGGCAAAGCAGGAAACGCCTGCGGTATTCAGGCTCGACAGAATCTGGTCGCGATCATGGCCTATCTTCAATCGATCCGGACGAATAAACGTATAAAAGCGGTAGTATGCATGGCGAATGCCATCACGCGGCACTGGTGTTCGAAGAGCGTCGAGGTCGGCAGTCGCTGCGATAAGAATGTGGGCGTTTCTTTCTCGTACCGCTTGCCACTCCTTTAGACGGGCGAGTTGGCACAGGCCAAGGACCGCCTGATAGGACATCATCCGCAAGTTGGTGCCGATGGACTCGTGGAGCCATCGAAAACCGCTTCGAGCCGACTTTTGCTGAACGGCATCATATGACTTTCCGTGATCCCTTCTGCTCCACGCCTTCTTCCAAAGTGCTGTATCGTTCATGGCAATGAGGCCGCCTTCGCCGCCTGTGGTGATGATCTTATCCTGGCAGAACGAGAAGGCCGCAATATCGCCGAACGACCCGACCGGCTTCCCGTCAATTTCCGCGCCATGTGCTTGGGCGCAATCTTCAATGACCCACAAACCTCTTTCGCGGGCAAAGGCCATGATCTCAGGCATGTCGCACGGCCATCCTGCAAGATGGACGGCGATGATGCCTTTGGTCCTCGATGAGACTTTCTCTGCTATCGCGGCTGTCGTGATATTCTGGCTGTCCTGATCGATATCTGCAAAGACCGGCACTCCCCCGCAAAAGGGTACGCAAGCAGCTGATGCGACGAAACTGCGTGGGGTCACGATAACTTCGTCCCCAGCGCCTAAGCCGAGGGCGAACAGTGCGAGTTCGAGAGCAGCGGTTCCATTTGTGACGGCGATGGCGTGTTCAACCCCGAGCAAGGCGGCGTACGCTTCTTCGAACTGCGCGACATAGGGACCTGTCCAGGCATTGACCCGACCGGTCCGAAGCATGGAAGCGACGGCTTCGATCTGCTCTTCATCAAAAACGGGCCAACGCGCCATTTCGCCCTCCGTGTTAGATGCGATATCCGCTTCCGAAACTGGTTCCTGCGTCACAGAACCTGACGAACCATCACGAAGGCTTCCGCTGCTTGACTGAAGACGGTTGCGCCGCGCAACGTCGCTAGCGCCCTCAAGGTTTCAATAGCGCGCTCATGTGGGGTGGGCCGGAGCTGCGATTGAAAGGCCGACATCGCTTCCAATTTGGTTTCGAGATGCTCCTCGATATCGATGAAGACATGTGGAATGAAACTGGGCGTCACATAGGCCGCGTTCCAATTCGTCTCCGAGAGCGTCTCATATGCCAGAATCAATCTCGGATATTGCTCCTGATGAGGTCTTGCCGCCACGAGCGCAGACGTGAAGACGATCTGATGATCGACATGCATGTCTCCAACGAAAGGGAGGAGAAGCGTTTGCGGGGAATATGCCGACACGATTTCGAACAACGCGCGGTTCAAATCGGAGACGGCCGTCTCGGCCAGGCCGGCTGCAGGGAAACCCATCCAATCGGTTCTGCCGACACCAAGGATCGCGTGCGCCCGGCGCGCCTCTTCCCTCACGCGAGATACGGCCTCGGATGCGTAATGCGGCGGCTTACCCTCGGTTACGATGACGATCCGAACTTCGGCTCCCTCCGAAGCGAGCCGTGCAATTGTGCCACCTGCCCCGAGGACCTCGTCGTCCGCATGGGGCGCGATGACAAGCGTCCTACCGAAGACGTCGCTCAACATGTGTGCGCCGCCTTTTTCCATCGGTTTTCGATCCCGCGTTCATATGGGGAGGTGGCGCTGATGCTCGGGTCCACGTTCGCTCCTCGGATTGTTACATGCCCGCGATCGAGACGGCGACGACATCCCCCGGAAGCAGCTCCGTGAATGGCGCACCATCGATCACGGTATTGACCCCGCTCTTGGGGCGGCGAACCTCGTAAGTGAAGGAGATCTGGTCGCGATTTCTTTCGTCCGCGGCTACCGAAGCAATGAGATAGAACTGCTCTTCGGCGGATTGACGCGTGGATTCGAGCTTCTTGATCGCCGCTTCGCGCTCCTGGAGCTTCAGCAATATGTCTTTCTCCCGATCTGCCTGCAGTTTCGCGAGTTCCAGCTTGAGATTACCGAGTTCGCGTCTCGACCGGGACGTCTCCGCGTATATCTCCAGAAGCTGGGTTTTCTCATTCGAAGTCGTATTCTTGACCCGCGCGATCTCGGTCTCCGTATTCAGTTCGCGTTTGCGTAGCGCGGTCACACGTTCAAGATCTCGCTCGTTCATCTCGACGACGCCTTTTTGCTCGGTTTCAAGCTGAGCGAGAATCTTCAAGCCTGCTTCTGTTTCGGCAATCCCTTGTGTCAGAATCTGGATTTGAGCCTGTGTCGTGATCAGATCGGTCTTCAGGATCTTCTCTTCGATTTCGAGCACGCTCTTGAGAGATGTTCTTTGGAGATAGGGGCGAGCGCTTTCTGGAGCGTCTTGCAAATCTATGGTTTCGGCACCGCGTAACTGGGCGACCAAACGCGCTGCATAAATCGCTTCATGGACGATTTCCACCTCGGCGCCGTCCATCACCCCACGCAATCTCGCGCGAGCCATGATCTTGTCAGCCGCACTCGACGCCGCCGTCAAAGTTCCACCTGCAAGGCCGACAGCCTGTTCGACCGTCAAGCCCGGATAAAATGGAAAGGATCCGGGGTTTTTGACCTCGCCCAGAACAAAAACCGGCTTGTAGGTCGCTATGTTCAAAGCAATTTTAGGATCGATCAATATCTGCCGATTCTTGTATTCGGTCCGTAATTTTTCCAGCGCCTGGTTAACACTGAGCCCGCCGATCTCAACGCCGCCGACCAAGGGAAATTGCGCAGCCCCATCCGCGTCAACTGTCAACAGGACTGGCAGTAGGGCGTCGTCAAGAAAATCAAAATTTACGACGTCTCCGGGCTGCAGCTGGTAAACCTCTGATCGCGTATCAGTCGCGACCGCAACAAGCATTGCAATGGCGACCCAAATAGCCCGGCGAGAAGCATTGCGTTCGCCGGAAACTGCGCCGCTTTTCACCCAAGGATGAGCTGACATCATGTCCCCCATTGACGCACTGGTTGTCGCGCAACCGACGTGGATTCGATCTCTATCTAAGAAAGCTGTTACTTTTAACGTCAAGTAAATAAATGTTAAACGGCGCACTAGATATTATTGAAGCGTCTATATAATTTGGGCTATAAAATGTTAATCCTATAGCCCGTCAGTATTATATTCGATTAGATGCGTTAGGTCTGCAAGTCAATTTAAAAGTGTATTTATTGTATCGCATTATTCGATTTTAGGAAATGTTTATTGCTTTTTAAGGTTAGATTTTTTGCCAGTAATATTCTAACATGAGGATACGGCGTTATACCTGCGACCAGCTGATGCGCATTACTGATGCTCTGTTGAATCCTAGCCAGTCGATATCGAGAGCTTCACCAGGAGTTGAGAGATGCTCATTGAAACCAAAGCTGAGTTGGGAGCGTATCAGCCACTTTCTCAAACACACAGCGAACGGCAAGTGTCGAAATATCGCGTCCATGCGTCCCGCCTCGAAGGGGAAGTCTTAGTCAGTGGAGCGAAGAATAGCGTCTTGCGTCTTCTCGCAGCCTCGCTGCTGACATCTGGTAAAATCGAGATCTCGAATTACCCCACGATGCTCTTGGACGCCCAAGTTCATCTTGGGATGCTGGAGGCTCTTGGAAAGCATTGCGTTGTCGACGGCGACATTGCCTATATCGAGGAAATTGTTCCCCCGCCGTCGGAGTTGGTGTGGAGGGGTCGCTCAATTCGCAACACACTGTTGATATTGGGTGCCCTAACGGCTCGTACCGGGAGAGGCTCTGTGCCGCTGCCGGGTGGCTGCAAACTCGGCGAACGAAAGTATGACCTGCATGTTATGCTTTTGGAGGCACTTGGTGCGACCGTTACAGAAACAGACACCTATCTCGAAGCCTATGCACCGAAAGGTCTGACAGGCGCCGACATCCGTTTGCCGATCCGCTCAACCGGCGCTACCGAGAACGCTCTTTTGTGCGGGGCATTGGCCCGTGGTGTTACGACCGTTTGGAACCCGCATATCCGTCCTGAAATAATCGATCTGATCTCCATGCTTCGAACGATGGGCTCGAAGATCAAGGTGTTCGGTCAGGAGCGTATCGAAATTGAAGGTCGAGAAGGGCTCACAGGTGTTCGACATAGGGTCATTGGCGACAACATGGAAGCTCTAACGTGGTTGGTCGGGGCGTGTATTACGAACGGCGACGTTGAGATCCATGGCTTTCCGCTATCGGACTTGGAGGTCCCCCTCATACACCTCAAGGAAAGCGGCGCGCGTGTCTATACTGGTCAAGAGAGCATAATCGTTCGCGGCGGCAACTGTTATCCTGTGGAGATCAGTACGGGCGCCTATCCAGGGATAAATTCGGACATGCAGCCTCTCTTTGCAGCGTTCGGCGCTATGTCACGCGGAGAGAGCAAGATAATTGATTTGCGCTTTCCGGGACGCTACCTCTACGCGGAAGAGATGGGTTTGATGGGACTTGACTATTCCATCGAGGATAATCTCCTGCGCATTCGCGGCGGCACCAGGTTGCGTGGCGCGGAAGTTACAGCACGTGATCTTCGCGCAGGCATCGCCCTGACGCTGGCCGGTCTCGTCGCCGACGGAGAGACGGTCGTGCGCGATGCCTGGCAAATAGAACGTGGCTACGATCGATTCATCGAGAAAGTTACATCGCTGGGTGGGGACGTCCTCGCCGAATGAAGACAGGCGGAAATGGCGCGTTGGTCACCGTGGAACTGACTGTGAACACTCCGAAGATATCAACCAGGAATATTTCGTCGCTTCTCGGGAAAATCAGGAACGTTGAGATTTCAACTCAGGTCCCGCTGAAGTACGTCGGGCGATGGCAAATTGGCGGGCCGGCTGACGTCGTGGTCGAACCGCTCGATGCGCGCGCGGTCAGCGAGGTTTTGCAGTGCCTCGGTGCGGAGAAAGTGCCATTCTTGGTGATTGGCGATGGCACGAACCTACTCTTTGATGATGCAGGTTTTCGAGGTGTTGTTCTGCGGATCGGCCGTAGAATGTCGCAGATTGCAATCAACGGTACACACGTCGTCGCTCAAGCCGGAATCTGGACGCCTGTTTTTGCCCGAAAAGTCGGATGTGCGGGATTGACAGGTGCGGAGCATACGGTGGGAATTCCTGGAACGCTGGGCGGCCTGGTTGTTATGAACGGTGGCAGCCAGAGAAAGGGGATCGGCAGCAACCTAGTAAGGGCAACCGTCGTCGACATTGATGGCAAGGTGAACATCTTGGATCGAAATGCATGTGAATTCTCATACAGAAAATCCAACCTGCAGCGGCCGGACCTGGTTCTCCTTGAGGCAGCTTTTGAGTTTGCCACCGCCAACGAGGCGGACGTGCGAAGGAGGATGATTGAAATTATGGTGTCGAGACGAAAGAAATTCCCCCTTCGCCTCCCAAACTGCGGCTCCGTTTTCCTCAGTGACCCCAAGATGTATGACGTGGTTGGCCCCCCCGGAAAAGCGATCGAGGATGCTGGCTTGCGGGGACGTCGCATAGGTGGAGCTCAGATTGCCCCCGGTCATGGTAACTTTATCGTTAACCTCGGCGGTGCAACGAGCTCGGATGTGCTGGGCCTGATCGATTTAATAAGAAGGACGATTTTTGAACGAAGCGGCTTTTTAATGGACTGCGAAGTTCGTCACGTTCGTCCCGACGGACTGCTCCAACCAGCTCATCTTTCGGTTCAATCAGGAAAGTGGATTTGATGCCTCGCGTGGTCGTCGTGTCCCCATACTACAACAGGGCTCATTTGGTCGATGAGACTGTCAAGGCAATTCGTGATCAGACATATCAGGATCTCGAGGCTTACTTCGTTGACGATGGGTCGCAAGACGGCACCTATCATGCACTTTTGAAATATAAGTCGGATAAAATCCGCGTTTCGACGCAACGCAATGTAGGGTTCACGCGGACTATGATTTCGACTATCGCTTGCACGGATAGCGAATTCATCGCGGTGCAGGGATCAGGCGATATATCCTATCCAACGCGGCTGCAGAGCCAGGTTCGATTTTTAGACGAGAATCCCGACGTCGTTGCAGTGGGCTGCTATCGGGAAGTCGTATCAGACATAGCTTCGAGGAGTTACGTTGTTAAGCCGCTCGTCCATAAGGATATAAAAGTACAACTCTTTAACGGCAATCCTTTTTCGCAGGGCGAGGTCCTTATGCGGCGCTCTATATATGAAAGAGCTGGGGGATATAGACCATTCTTCGTATATCGCCAGGATCTCGATCTGTGGCTGCGCATGACGGACTATGGGAGTATGGCCGTCGTTCCCGAGATTTTATACAAGGCTTGGAAGCGCAAGGATTCCGTAACCGGCGATCCGCGCAAGTTAGCAGTGGCGATGAGCTGCAGAGATTTCGCCTTGTATTGTGCGCGAGAGCGCATGGCAGGGAGGCCCGATCCCTTGGACACGAATGGGCCGATTTCCGCGTTGATGCGGCCGCGGTCAAAGGATCTTGCGACGAGCCTCGCCTCAGAGGCCAGGCGGCGAGCCTTAATTGGGCTGGAAGATGATGCAAGGCATTTGCTAAAGGCAGCTTTTAACGAGAAACCAGTCATCTCAGCTTGGTTTACGCGCGTCATTTTATTCGCTCCGTGGCTGAGGCCACTGGCTCCACTTGCCAATCGTCTTATGCGCCTACTCAAAGGCTGGGCGGCAGCGCCCCGCGCGGACAGGGCCGCTCGATCTAGATGATTTCGTCAGAGCCCGAAAACAAAGGTCTCAGTCACAAAGTCCGATCCGAGGTCGCGATGACCTCGATATTCCAAGGCGCAGGCATAGCGATCGACTTGGCTTACATGGCCATTCTATCACGCCTACTGTCGCCAGCGGATTTTGGCATCATGGCAACGGCGATCTTGTTCCTCTCATTTTGCAATCTTCTGCGTGAAATCGGAATCGGCGCGACGATCGTTCAATTGCCAAGCCTCACAGAAGTTGAGCAGCGGACGGCACTGACGTTAGTGCTGATCTCGTCGGCCATTCTCTTCCTTTTGGCGCAGGCTTGTGCTGCGCCATTTGCGCGATTCATGAACATGCCCGCTTCAGAAGATGTTGTTAGAGTATTGTCGTTCATCATCATCGTTCAAGCATTTACCTCCATATCTGAGGGCCTGCTCTTACGCCGACTGGAGATGCGCCGTATCCGAATGAGCGAGATTGCGGCCAAGACACTCGCATACGGCACGACCGGCATCGGTTTGGCATTCGCGGGCTTCGGATATTGGGCCCTTGCCGCGGCATCGATATGTGAGGCCAGTTTCCTGTCCTTCGTTCTGGTTTATGCTGCTAAGCCGAACCTTCGACCGATATTTGATAGCCAATCCACCCGTCGCCTTATGGGAATGGGATCTGGCTTTACTGCATCACGTGTAATCAACTTTATCGCGCTTCGCGCAGACATCACCATCGTCGGCCGATCTTTGGATGCAGTTCACCTTGGACTCTACTCACGAGCATATCGTCTCATGAGTCTGCCGACGGACGTTTACGCCCGTATAGCGGATCGGGTCGTTTTTCCTGCGATGGCGCAAGTGCAGTCTAACCCAGAGCGGCTCAAGAAGGCATACCTGCGAGGCGTTAGTCTAACCGCTCTTTTTGGAATGCCAATGAGCGCGGTGATCTATATTCTCGCTCCGGAAATTGTTTTGTCTCTGCTCGGCAAGCAATGGGAGAAGGTAATCCCCGTGTTTTCCTTCCTCGCTATCGGAATGTACTTTAGGTTGGCTTCACGAGTGAGCGGGTCTCTGCTGCGCGCAACGGCGGCCATACGCGCGCTCATACTATCGCAAGCAGTTTATGCGTGCCTGACAGTATGCGGCACTTTGTTGGTTGTAGAGTATGGACTATCAGCAGTGGCGACAGCAGTGGGGCTTGCAATTTTTGTATATTTTTGCGTAATCACCGCGTTTGCCTGCCAAGCGGCCCGCGTCTCGCTCATGGAGTTAATCATAGAGCATCGATACGGTATGCGTGTATCGGCTATGGTTGGCATTCCTTGCTTTGTCATCGCTTACGTGCTGCGGCTCGAAAATGCGCATGCGAGCATCGTACTATTTTCCGAGATCTTGTTTCTGGGCCTCTTTTCGCTTTGCTTCGCATATCGCATGCCGATCAATCTAATTGGCAAAGAGGGTGCTGAATTTAGCGGCCACATGCGCAGTGCAATTCGTTCAATGCTGCGCTTCGGTTGAAATGATCCACCGTCCTTGTGGCGCGTCTTTCGCCTCCAGAAGGCACATGACGACTGCCTGCCATCAGCCGGTTCTGCGCTGTTGCGGTGGGTCTATGCCGCAAAGCTCAAACCCGCAGCCTAACAGAACCGCTTGGGCTTCACTCGCCGTAGATGCCAATTCCAATGGTGGCAGTGGCGACGTACATACAGAATAAAACGGCTACCCCTTGCTGCCCGCATTCTTCGCGCCGATGATCGCAATCACCACCGCATGGTTCGAAAAGATTCGCAGCCTTGCCGTTTCCCTGGTCTCAGCCGGCCTGGGGGTGGCGCCGATGACGAACTCGCCCCTTTCTCGCGCTGGCTGATCTCGGCCTATGACTGGCGGACAGCGATGCTCACGATCGCGACGGATGCCTTCCCTTGAACACTGCGCCGAGGGTACACGGCGGGGGGCGTAAGACAGCGGCATGCCCCTGTCACGGCGACAAATGCAGCGCTGCCGTTGCCACCGGCGAGTCCCATAGAGCGATCTCGTCGTCGGTCAGCAAAGCCAGTGTGACCGACAGGCCCTGCATATCGAGCGAGGTGACATAGGTGCCAACCAGCGCGCGTTCGATGTGAATCAGCCGCTCTTCCATGAAACGGTGAGCTGCGTTGTAAGCAAGGTAGAGTTCGGCCGGCGGCGTGCCGCCGAGGCCGTTGACGAAGAGCAAGGCCTTCGTATCCGGCTGGATGGAGATGTCTGCGGAGATTGTTTCGCACAGATGACGGATGATGGCGTCGGCGGCCAGGAGGCGTTGTCTCGAATGGCCCGGCTCCCCATGGATGCCGACGCCCATTTCCATTTCGTCCGTGTTCACTGAAAATGTCGTGCGCTGGATCTGAGGTATCGTGACTCCGCTAAGCGCCACCCCCATTGTCCGGATACGTCCGTTCAGCCGGTCGCCGATCCGCTTCAATTCCTCGAGCGGCAGGCCCCGTTCCGCAGCCGCACCGATGATTTTCTCGACGACCAGTGTGCCTGCAACGCCGCGGCGTCCTCGGCCTTCGCCGGTTCTCCCCGTCTCGATATCGTCGCTGACGATGACAGTTTCGATCCTGTGCCGGTGGGCGGCCATTTCTATCGCCATCTCGAAGTTCATGATGTCGCCGTCATAATTCTTGATGATGAGCAGGCATCCGGCACCTGTGTCCGCCTCCTCTATGGCGCTCACGATCTGATCGGGCGTCGGCGAGGTAAAAATATGCCCGACGCATGCCGCATCCAGCATTCCCTTGCCGACAAATCCGATATGCATAGGTTCATGACCGGCGCCCCCACCGGAGATGAGTGCGACCTTACCTGGTGTGAAGTGTCGACGGCGGACGCATTTTCGCCCTGCGCCGAACACGACGAATTCCCCATGGGCGCGCACGAAGCCTTCCAGGCTTTCGGCGACCATGGTTTCCGCAGTGTTCATGAACTTCTTCATCCAGCCCTCCCCAAGGCGGCGATATGTTTGCGGTCCTCAGCCGGTCCGCGAAATGCCGATCAATCCGTTCCTCCGGAAAGCGCGGCGATCTTCTGCACCAAATCAGAGATCGCCTCCTCCAGCAGGCGGTTCTTCCTCTCGTCGCCGAAATCCGGAACCATGATGGAAAGTTGCCGCAACTTTTCGGAATAGCCAAGCTCCGGAAGCTTTCCCGGATGCGCCGTTTGATAGGCGTTCAAGAAACGCTCCTGTTCGGTGGCACTGAAGTGGCAAACTCGAAAAATCGTCGCCAGATGCCGGGCCGGCAGCGGTGTCGCATAGGTCGGGCTTGTGATCTGCGTAACGAAGCTTCGGTGTTTTCCGAGCTCCGTGGCAAGCCGCTGGCGTGTGCCGGAGGGGCGATTGTCGATGATCTGCGCCAGGATGGACTTGTAGGCGATAATGGCGTCTTCGGTGTCGTCGCGCGCCATTTTACTCTCCGGCCGCCTTTGTTCCATCGGCTCTCAATCCCACAATCGCCGATCTTATCGCGGGAAGCTGTACGGGCGCCACGGAAAAGTGCCGCAAGCCGATCGCCAGCAATCCCGGAAGCCATTGCGGATCGCCCGCGATGTTTCCGCAGATGCTGACAGGTTTGCCGCCCTTTGCCGCAAATTGCATCGCTCCTTCAAGAAAACGAAAAAGCGCCGGCATGGTAGCACTGTCAAAGATCGTCGAGTTGGCCCCGTCGCGAGAGGAAGCGGCGAGATGCTGTGTGAGGTCATTGGTTCCGAACGAAAAGAAATCCGCGGTTTCAAAGGTGTCCAGCATCAGTGCAGCGGCCGGCACTTCCACCATCATGCCGATCGGAGGGATGAGGTGAGGCATGCCGCGTTTGGCGAGCCGCACGGCTTCCTCCCGAAATATGCTCCGCATCTCGTTGATCTCTGACGGAAAGGTCACCATTGGCAGCATCACGCGAAGATCGCCGTGGACTGCGGCACGCAGCAGGGCGCGTGTCTGAACGCGGGCAATTTCTGGGTGTGCGAGCAAAAGCCGGATGCCCCGCAGATCCGTTTCGGGTCCGGCAGGCGGCACACCGAGCCCGGCAAGCGGCTTGTCGCCGCCGATATCCAGCATGCGGACTATCACCGGCTTGCCTGCCGCCCATTTCAGGACGTGACGATAGATGACAATCTGCTTCTCTTCGCTCGCCGCATCCGCGACCGACGAGACCGCAAATTCCGACCGCATCAATCCAATGCCTGCCGTCGTCACCGGCTCAACTGAGTCCAGTTCGGCCGGGTCGTTGACATTGATCGACAGCAGGATTCGCGTACCATCGGCCGTGCAGACCTCACCATTGTCACAAGGACCTGCATCCGTGAACCTGGAAATCGATTGCGGGGAAGCAGATTCGGCGCCTGCACCGTCGGCATGGACGGTGACTGCGCCGCTGTCGGCATCGACACGAATATAATCGCCTTCCGAAACGGCGAAACGCCCAGCGTTGACGACCATGGGGATCGATTTCGCCCGTGCGAGCAGCGCGACGTGGCCGATGGCACTGCCATTGAAGAGCGCGATGCCTCCGCCCCCCGACCAATCATGTGCCAGGAAGCGGCTCGGCTCCATATCCCTGCCAACGAAGATCGAGCCGGCCGGAAAGTCCGCGATGGGTGTTCCGGCCAATGCGCAGAGCACACGGTTCTTGATGTCCAGGATATCGACGGCGCGCGCCCGCACCTGCTCTTCGTCTGCCGTTTCCAATTCGCCGATGTAGTCGTCGAGCGTACCCGCCCATGCGAAGACGATATTTTCTCCGGCATTCATACGCGCTTCAGCCGTCTCCGCTATCGTCGGGTCGCGAAGAACTTCGATCTGGAAATCGATGATGTCCCGGCTTTCGGCGTCCGACCTCCCGGCAAGGGCTTCAAGCTCGCCGACCGATGCTTCGATTGCGTCGATGAGCGACTGATATCCTGAAGCGGACTGCGGTTGAGACGAGGGGGTGGCACCAGGCAGTTCCGCTACATGCACCGGTCCGTAGGCGACGCCGGAAGAAGCGCTCGTTGCTTTCAGGTTATGCCGTTCGGCCATGTTTCTTGTCCTCGTCGAAATTGCGTTCGACGAGTTCCTTCAATTCCTTGATTGCCTCTTCCGCCAGAATGCCGTCAGCTCTTATGCGTAGAACCGATCCCTTGCGGATTCTGGCGCTCATGATCTTGATAATGCTCTTGCCGTTCAGCCAGACATCGCTGCCGTTCACCGCGACTTCGATCGAACATGGGAACGACTTTGCGAGCCGGGTGAATGTCACGGCCGGGCGCGCGTGCAGTCCAACGCCATGGCTGACTTCCACGTCCGTCTGGCAGCTGACATGCAATCGTTTGGCCTCCGTCGTCTCTATTCGCAATTCACTGCTCATCAGGGTGAGAGCTCCTCGGCTGTGGCGACGACTTTTGCCAGCGAAGCACCGCCGGAGGCTTCCGCCGCCGCGATGACGGCGCCTTCCACCAAAGGAGCGTTGCAGATCGCAACGAGCGCCGACCGCGGCGTGCCGAGCATCTCGATCGCCATCTCGCTGTTCGTTTCCGCCCCGCCGAGATCGACGAAGACGGCGACGCCTGCATTCGACCAGGCCGCTTCAATTGCCCGCAGGATGCCGCCAGCGTCGGTGCCGAGCTCTCCGCGAACATTGCCTCCGGACCAGGCGAGCGGCACGCAGTCACCCACCATCTGCCGCACCATGTCGGCAATACCTCGTGCGACCAGCGGCGAGTGGGAGACGATTACGATTCCGACGTTTGCGGTAGTTCCAGTCGTCATACTCGATCGTTCTCCCCGAAATAATGGCAGATAGCCGTGGTCAAAAGCGCGCAGCTGGATGCACCCGGATCAACATGACCGATCGAACGATCGCCGAGATAAGACGCGCGGCCGCGCATGGCCTTCATGGCGGCGGTCAGATTGGCGGAGAGTTCGGCGCGCCGCGCGACATCGATCAGCGTCGAAGATTGGGCAAGCGCATCCTGTACCGGATAGAGCACGTCGAGCAGCGTCTTGTCGCCTGCATGCGAACGTCCGCGCCTTGCAACCGCATCGATCGCCTTTTTCAGCACGATCGGAAAATCGGCAGTCCCGTCCCGGGCGCGCAGCTCCCGGCCGATTTCCATCAGCAATGTCCCGTAAAGAGGACCCGCAGCACCGCCGACATTCATCACCAAAGTCATTCCTATCTTCTCCACGGCATCGGGGAAGGGGAGGCTGGAAAGGGCAGCCCCTTCCGCGCTCACCGCCTCGCATCCGCGCTGCATGTTGCTGCCGTGGTCGCCATCGCCGATCGCGCAATCAAGCGCGCAAAGATGATCGGTGTTTGCCGTGATGACCGCCCGGCAAGCTTCGATCAGTCCCAAAACAAGCACCGGTTCTGCCTGCACCTCGCATCCTCCCAACGGCGGCGCGTTTTTACGCCATGGCTGTCGCCGCAATGGCTGCCGCGACCTCGAATGCGCCCGCGACCGCCACCGCACCGGGATCCGGCACGCCTTCCAGATCCTTCTCTCCGACATACGAGGCGCGTCCGGCCTTTGCCTTCTTCATCGCCTTCGTCGACTCCGCACCTGCCACGGCCGCCTTCGCGGCCGCCGCGACGCTGCCGGAGGTGAGGGCTGCGAGCGCCGGGGCCAGCGCATCGACCATCGTGCGGTCGCCGATCCCGGCTCCACCATAAAACGTCATCCGATCGAGCCCGGCAAGAAGGGCCGCGGCGATATCGGCTTTTACCGCCATAGCCTTGGCTGCGGCGGTAAAGAAGATCGACAGCAGAACGCCGCTCGAGCCCCCCATGCTGATACTCAGAATGTCGCCGACCGTAGCCAGGGTGGCGGCGGGCTCCTTGAGCGGCAAAGTGTCGATGCGGGCAAGCACGCTGCGAGCGCCGGTTGCGACCGTGGAGCCAGTGTCTCCGTCGCCAACGCGGCCGTCCAAACGGTTGAGCTGGCTTTCGAGCGAGATCAGGTGCTCGCAGAGTGCTGTTATCAGGCGACGGCTCGGGTCGTCGTCGCTGGCCACGGCTGTTCCATTCGGATTGGCGCCTGTTTGGGGAGCCGCAATGACCTTGATCCCATGATGTTCGACTGCAGGTACCCAGGCATGGGGTTCGACCGGCGCCGTCAAAGCCGCCTCGCGGGTGCCATCCAACCGGATCAGCGAGAGCGAGAAACCATTCATGTTGAGCGCCGTCATCATTGGCGCCGGCCCGATAATCAATTTGACGCAGCGTGCGAAGGAGGAAGACAGGACGGTATTGGCGATCACGCCCATTTCGAGGGGCGGGACGGCGCCAAGATTGTTGATGAGCAGGGCGTGGCTTCGCGAATCGTCCACCTTTGCGGCAAGCCGCTCGGTCATAGTGGCAACGATATCGGCGACCGGTTGGAGTGCGATACGTTCGGCGCCTGGTTCCCCATGGATACCAAGGCCAAGTTCGCCTTCGTTCGCGCCAAGGCGGTCCTCATGCGACTGGCCGGGTACACTGCAGGTCGAAAGCGACATCCCGAGCGAGACGATGTCGGTTGCTGCGGATGTAGCGTGTGCGGCGACCGTCTTCAGATCCGATCCGATCTCGGCGTAATATCCGGCAATCTTGTGAATGAACAAGGTGCCGGCGACGCCGCGCGGTTGGTTGATATGCGGGATCGCGATGTCGTCCGCAACAATGACCATCTCAACGTCGAAACCTTCGGCGCGAGCCTTTTCGGCGGCGAGGCCGAAATTCAAGCGATCGCCGGTGTAGTTCTTGACGATCAACAGGGCTCCCCTGGGTCCGGTAACGGCGCGGATCGCCGTCAGGACCGCGTCGACGCTTGGCGAAGCAAAGATCTCGCCGGATACCGCTGCCGTCAGCATGCCCTTGCCGACGAAACCGGCGTGCGAAGGCTCATGTCCCGCACCGCCGCCTGAAATGATTGCCACTTTCGAATGGCCCCAGTCCGCGCGCAATATCACCTTGATTTCGGGGAATGTGTCCAGACGGGCAAGGCGGTCCGGGCCGCTTGTGAGCAGCAGGCCGTCCAGAGCTTCTGTGACGATGTCTTTCCGACGATTGAAGAAATGTTTCATTGATTGAGACCCGTCTGTTTTTGCATGCCTGCCTTGGTTCAGTTTCTTCGTTCAAGCGAGCCGCTGTCCGCTCGCGTCGAAATAGAGCGGGTCGCGGAGTGTAAGATTAATCCTGTCGCCCGGTCTGATTGAGAGATATGGATCCGCAAGCGTGACGAGCTTGTGATCACGAACACGGATATGCAGATGGTTCTGGTCGCCCAGGTGCTCGATCCAGTCGACCTCTGCGTTTGCATCCTTGCCGACGATGATGTCGAGATGCTCAGTGCGTGCGCCGATTGTCTTCGTACCCTTGGGAGGACTTCCGCCAGGAAGTAGATCGGCAGGCAGCAGGTTGATATGCGGTTGTCCGAGACGGGCTGCGACATGAAGGCTGGCGGGATTGCCGTAGATTTCCCGAGGCGTGCCGACCTGCAGGAGCCTGCCTTCCGCGACAATGCCGATGCGGTCCGCCATCGTCATGGCCTCCACCTGGTCGTGGGTCACATAGAGAAGGGTCGAGCCCAGTTCCTTCTGGATGCGCTTGAGTTCCAGCCGAAGCTCCGCCCGAAGCTTGGCGTCGAGAGACGAAAGCGGTTCGTCCATGAGGTAGATTGCGGGTTCGCGCACCAGCGCCCGGCCGATTGCGACGCGCTGCATCTCTCCGCCGGAAAGACGGGTCGAGCGGTTTTCCAACTTATGATCGATCCTCACCATCTGCGCAATCTCGCGAACGCGCCGATCGATCTCGTCGTTGCTCAACTTTCGAACCGGCGCCCTAAGAGGAAAGGCAAGGTTTTCGTAAACCGTCATATGCGGATAAAGCGAATATTGCTGGAACACGAAAGCCACGTCGCGCTCGGCCGGGGATTGGCCAGCGACGTTGCGGCTGCCGATCTCGATACGGCCGCTATCGGGCCGCTCTAGGCCGGCGATCAGGCGAAGCGTCGTCGTCTTGCCGGCCCCAGTCGGCCCCAGCAGCACGACGAATTCGCCATCGCGGATCGCAAGATCGAAGTTGCTGAGCGCCTGCGTGTCGCCGAAACGCATGTTGAGGTCTTTGAGAACGACATCAGCCATGCCGGACCTCCGAATAGAGCGATGAAGGGACCGCACGGCCCGACTGGCAGTCGAAGAGCGCAAGATTGACAGGGTTGAATTCGAGACCAACCGTTTCGCCGATGCGAAAGTTACGGTTTGCCGGAACGCGGGCTTTGATCAATCCGCTGCGGGTTTCGATGGCCACGATCTGATTTGTTCCAAGATACTCGCTGCCATAGACGGCGCCGCGCAGGGCGGAGACATCGCTGAAGCGGATGTGCTCCGGCCGCACGCCAAGCGCCAGCTCGCCTACCCTCAAGTCCTGGTGAACCTCGGGAACGGCGACATCGACGCCATCAAGAGAGATGGATCGGTCTCCCTTCTGAAGGCCGGAGGTAAAGCGCATGAAATTCATCGGCGGAGAGCCGATGAAGTCCGCGACATACATGGTCGCAGGCTTGCTGTAGATTTCCTGCGGCGTCCCGAACTGCTCTATGACGCCATGGTTCATGACGGCGATCTTGTCGGCCATCGCCATCGCCTCATGCTGATCGTGCGTAACGTAAACCGTCGTCGCGTGGATGCGGTTGTGCAATTCTCGCAGCTCATGAACCATGACCTCGCGGAATTCCGCATCGAGTGTACCGAGCGGTTCGTCCATCAAGAAGCATTTCGGGCGCCGAACGATGGCGCGGCCGAGCGCCACGCGCTGGCGGTCGCCACCGGCAAGCCCGGAGACGGACCTGTCGAGAATATGGTCGATCTGCAGCAGGCGGGCGGTCTCCTGGACGCGTTCACGTATTTCCGCTTTCGGCATCCCTTGAGACAGCAACGGAAAGCCGATGTTCTTGCGCACATTCATGTGCGGATAGAGCGCAAAGAGCTGGAAGACAAAGGCAATGTCGCGGGCGCTGGCGCGATTGAAGGTGACGTCCTCGCCGTCGAGGTATATCTTGCCGCTGGTCGGCAGTTCGAGGCCGGCGATCATGCGAAGGGTGGTCGTCTTGCCACAGCCGGATGGCCCGAGCAGGGCGAGAAACTCGCCGTCAAGGACGACGAAGCTCGAGCCTTCGACCGCAGCGAAGCTACCGAACTGCTTGCGGATATTTTCTACTCTGATCTCCGCCATGGTTCACTCCGCAAATTTCGAGACGATGATGAACATCGCTGTTCCTATAAGCAGTGTTACCAGCGAGTAGGTGTAGAGCACCAGCAGGAAGGGTTGGAACAGCATAAGGAAACCTGCCGCAATCACCACCGTTGCGATGTTCTCCATCGGACCGCGTTGCAGGAAAAAAGGCCGTTTCGGACGGGCAGGGCGGGGCGTTTCGATCAGGTGCGTCATTTGCGGACCGCTCCGAAGGTGATGCCGCGCAGCAGCTGCTTGCGCAGGAGAATGGTGAAGACCAGGATCGGGATCAGGAAAATGGTGGTTCCCGCTGCAACGGCCGGCCAATCCTGCCCGCCTTCGCCGATGATTGTCGGGATGAATGGCGGTGCGGTCTGCGCGCTGCCCGATGTCAGAAGTGCGGCGAAGGCATATTCGTTCCAGGCGAAGATCAGGCAGAAGATGGCGGTTGCGGCGATGCCGGTCGTTGCCTGCGGCAGCACGACCTTCCGGAAGGCCTGCAGCCGGGTGTAGCCGTCGATCATCGCGGCTTCCTCGTATTCACGCGGAATCTCGTCGATGAAACCTTTGAGCAGCCAGACGGCGAGCGACACATTGACCGCCGTGTAAAGCAGGATCATCCCCAATGCCGTGTCGGACAGCCCAAGCTCCCGGTACATCAGGTAGATCGGGATCGCGACGGCGATCGGCGGCATCATGCGCGTCGACAGGATGAAGAACAAAAGATCGTCGGCGAGCGGCACCCGGAAGCGCGAGAAGCCGTAGGCGGCCATCGTGCCGAGCAAGACGGCGAGAAAAGTAGATCCGAACGCGATCACCAGCGAATTGACGAAGCGCGGCAAGAAATTCGAGGGGCCGGCGATCACCATGTTGCGCTTGCGGGTCACCTCATCGCAGGTGCCCGTCGGCTCGGGCAAGGAAGCAATGTATTCAGGCGTCTGCCGCGTTCTCGTGGTCAGAAGATTGCAATAGCCTTCAAGCGACGGTGTGAAGACGATCTTCGGCGGATAGCTGATGGAATCAGGCGGCGACTTGATGCTGGTCAGGAAAATCCAGACCAGCGGTATTAGAGTGATCAGCGCGTAGAGGATCACGATTGCGCCGGCGATTCGCTTGCTGGTGAAGCTCGGCTCAACGACCGAATGGGCGGAGTTCGCGGAGCTCATCGTTGCTTCACCTTGTTAAGAGCCTTGACGTAGATGTTGGCGAGACCGAACACCGCGACAAAGAGAACGATAGCGAAGGCGGAAGCGCGGCCGGTGGCCCAGCTCTCGAAGGCCGCGCGCTTCAGCGTGATCGAGGCGACCTCCGTAACCGAGCCTGGTCCGCCGCCGGTCAAAAGCGTTACCATGTCGAACATCTTGAAGTTCTCGATGCCGCGGAAGAGTACGGCGAGCATGATGAAAGGCAGCGCCATCGGCACCGTGATCGACCAGAATTGGCGCCATGCCGAGGCACGGTCGACCTCCGCGGCCTCGTAGATATAGTCCGGGATCGAGCGCAAGCCGGCGAGGCAGATCAGCATCACATAGGGCGTCCACATCCAGGTGTCGACGATGATGATCGCCCAAGGCGCAAGCGAAACGTCGCCGAGCATCCGGATATCCGACGTCGGAATGCCGCTGAGCCAGGAGACCGCATAGGCGAAAAGGCCAATCTGCGGCTCGTAGAGAAAACGCCAGAAATTGCCGACAACAGCCGGAGACAGCATCATCGGGATCAGGATGACGGTCGTCCAGAAGGCATGGCCGCGAAATTTGCGGTCGATCAGGTAGGCGAGTGTGAAGCCGATAACGGTTTGCAGGACGATCGTCCAGAAGACGAAATGCGCTGTCGTCTGCATCGCCTGCCAGATGTCCGGATCGGTTAGGACGCGCTCGTAATTTCTCAAACCCACCCCTTCGACAGCGGCATTCGGCCGGTTGGCCCGATAGTTCGTGAAGGAAAGATAGATTGCCCAGATGAGCGGAAAGATGTTGATCGCGAGCAGCAGGACGATGGCCGGCGCGATAAACAGCCATGCTATTGCTCGATCGGACAGGCCGCGGACGCGCCGGACCACGGAAATCGGCGTTACCTTTGCGGTCGCATCCGCTGCCTTCTCGACGATGGAATTGGAGATGTTCAAGATGTCACCTGGTCTCTGCGTATGTGAGACATCATGCGGCCCGGCTCCTTTGCCGATCCGGGCCGCCGTCCAGACAAGAATTCCGCGTGTCCAGCCGGACACTAGATCTTGCCGTCGTCCTCGAACACTTGGGTCCAATCCTTCACCAAGCCGTCGAGCGCTTCCTGAGCGGTCCCATTGCCGGCGACCACATAATTATGGACCCGTTTCTGCATGGCCTGGAGAAGCGACGCGTAGCTCGGTTCGGCCCAGAAATCCTTGACAATCGCCATGGAGTCCAGGAACGCCTGAGCGTAGGGCTGGCTGCCGGCGAAGCCGGGCGCGTTGACGACGGAATTCAAGCAGGAGAAGCCGCCGAGCTCCCACCACTTGGCCTGCACATCAGGTTGTGCGAACCACTTGATGTACTCAAGCGCGGCGTCCTTCTTGTCGGAATAGGAGACAACCGAGATACCTTGTCCGCCGAGTTGGGCAAAGTGCGCCTTCTCGGCAGGATTCGGGAAGAAGCCGATGCGATCGCCGCCGACTTTCTCGTCCTTGTAAAGGCCGGGCCAGGTAAAGGCGAAATTCATCTGCATGGCGACCTGGCCGGATTTGAAGGCATCCGCGGATTCGACCATGTAGACGTTTGAGCTGCCCGGCGGCGTGCAGCAATCAAACAGGGACTTGTAGAATTCAAGGCCCTTTACCGCGTCCGGTGAATTGACGAAGCCTTCCATCTCGTAGGGCTTCTTGGGGTTGTCATATTGGAAGCCCCAATCATAGAGGACGTTGGTCACGCCCATGGTAATGCCCTCCGAGCCGCGCTCGGTATAGATCGAAGCGCCGTAGACGGTCTTTCCGTCGATCTCGCGCTTCTGGAAGAATTCGGCAATCTGCTTCAGTTGATCATAGGTCTTCGGCGCGGCGAGATCCCAGCCATATTTCTCCTTGAATTCCTTTTTCAGTTCCGGACGCTCGAACCAGTCTTTGCGGTAGGTCCAGCCGACCACGTCGCCCATGGCCGGAAGCGCCCAGTAGTTCGGGGTATTCTTCGGCCACTCGGAGTAGCCGACGACTGTTGCCGGCACGAAGTCATCCATCTTGATGCCTTCCTTGTCGAAAAAGTCGTTGAGTTTGACGTAGTGTCCATTCTCCGCTGAACCGCCGATCCACTGGCTGTCGCCGATAATCAGGTCGCAGAGCTTGCCGTGAGAGTTGAGTTCATTCAGAAAGCGGTCGGCATAGCTCGTCCATGGGACGAACTCGAACTTCACCGTCGTGCCGGTCTTGGCCGTGAAGTCCTTTGACAGTTCCACGAGCGCGTTGGCTGGGTCCCAGGCGGCCCAGCAGAGTGTCAGTTCATCGGCTATTGCAAGATTGGGCAAAGCCGACGACAGCATGAGCGCCGAGGCCAGCCCGAGAAGGGCTTTCGATTTCTTTTGCATAAGTTCCTCCAAAGGCCGGCTCCCACCGGCGTCGCAACTTCACCCACTTCTAAGGAATGCTCACATGAACTCCTCAATTCATGTTTAGCAATGTGTTTAGTAAAACGTATTTTAGTAAACAATGCAAGCGGCAAAATCGCCGCGGTGCATGCCTTCGCGCCTGCGCCGACCGAAGGGTGTCGTAGCTGCACTAAAGGAAGTGCCGCAGGGACAATGTCAGGGCTTTAGGAGACGTTTCGAAATGATCATTCGAGCCTTCTGCGAAACAGCCACGAGGCTGCGCTTAAGGTTCCGGCAGCAATCACGCAAAGCGGCCATGTCTGGTGCCACACCTCCATGAGGGGAATGTCTTTGAGGAAGATGCCTTTTACAATCACCAGGAAGTAGCGCAGCGGGTTGATCAGTGTGACCGGCTGCAGCCAGTCGGGCATGTTCTCGATCGGCGTTGCGAAGCCGGAAAGAAGCATAGCCGGCACCATGAACAGGAAGGCGCCGAGAATTGCCTGCTGCTGAGTCATCGACAAGGCGGAGATGAAAAGCCCCAGACCGGCGACCGATGCGAGATAGAAGAGCGAACTGCCGTAAAGAAGCAGCAGCGAACCGCGCAGAGGCACGCCGAAGATGAAGATCGCCGCTAGGATATAGACCGTCATGTGAAAGAGCCCGATTATCATCGGCGGGACAAGCTTGCCGATCAGGATCTCATGGGTGCGAAGCGGCGAGACCATCAACTGGTCGAAGGTGCCGAGCTCGCGTTCGCGAGCGATCGAAAGAGCGGTGACGATAAGCCCGATGAGCAGCGCAATGCTGGCGATCAGGTTCGGCACCATGAACCATTGGAAGATCAGGTTGGGATTGAACCAGTTGCGCGGCACTGTCGTGACGGAACGGACAGCTCCTCGGACACCTGCAGGCGTCTCAGCGGATAATGTCGCGACAATCTGCGTGAGATATCCCGAAACGATCTGCGATGCATTGGAGCGCCGGCCGTCAAGAATGACCTGCAGATCGGCCGGCTCTCCCGCCTCGATCCTGCGTGAGAAATCGGCACCAATTTCGATTGCGGCGGTTACCGTCTGGCGATCGATAGCATCCCGCACGCTGGCTGGCGTGCCGGCGATGATCACCTTGCGGAATGTCGGCGAACCCTCGATGCGCCGCACGAGTTCTTGCCCCCAATAGCCGCTGTCGCGGCTGAGTAGCATCACATCGACATTTCGAACCTCGAGCGTCGCTGCATAGGAAAAGACCAGGAGCTGCACGATCGGCGGACCGATCAGGATGGTACGGCCTCTCGGATCGCGCAGTACGGCCAGCAGTTCTTTGACAATAAGCGCTTTCAGACGCGTCCACCACATCTTACGCAATCCTCTTTCTGGTGCTGCGTGCGGCAAGCAGGAAAAAGACAGAGCCGATCAGAAACATCACGAGGATTGCATGGAGGAACATCGGCCAGATATCGCCGGCCAGGAACACGGTCTGCAGGCTGGGGATCAGATAACGCGCCGGCACGATGAATGTGATCCATTGGATCACGGTCGGCATCGAATTGATCTCGAAGAGAAAACCGGACAGCAGGAAGGCGGGAAGGAAGGCCGTAATCAGCGCCAGCTGCGAGGCAAGGAACTGGTTCTTGGTGGCAGCCGAAATCAGCAGGCCTTGCCCGAGCGCCGGCATGAGGAAAACGGCGGACAGGGCATAGAGCGCCAGGACGGAACCGCGAAACGGAACGCCAAACAGAAAGACGGCAAGCAGCACGCAAAGCGTCATCGATGTCAGGCCGAGCAGGAAATAGGGGAGTATCTTGCCGGCAAGCAACTCGGCGGCCGTCACCGGCGTTGCCATCATCGCTTCCATCGTGCCCCGCTCCCATTCGCGGGCAACGACCAGCGATGTCAAAAGCGTTCCAACCAGCGTCATGACGATTGCGATCGAGCCTGGCACCAGAAATGACCGGCTGGTCAGTTCCGGATTGAACCAGAAGCGTTGCTCCGCGGAAATCGGCGGCCCGCCTGCGGCAATTTCGGACTGCTGCTGGAGCCGCCAGTTTGCCACAGCGCCCTGGACGTAGTTCTGCACGAAATTGGCGGTGTTGGGATCGGAACCGTCGACGATCACCTGGACCTGCGGCCGATTGCCTGCTGCATAATTCCGGGTGAAATCCGCCGGGATGACAATGATGCCGCGGATGCGGGAAAGTACCAGCTCTTCTGCGAAGAGCCGTCTGTCGCGGCCGGTCGTCACGGAAAAATAGCGGGATGCCTGGAAGCTTGCGGCAAGATCATTCGTCAGCGGTGTTGTTTCTTCGATGACCAATCCGACACGCGTCCGCGTCGTGTCCAGCGAAACGCCGTAACCGAATAGAAAGAGCAGGATGAGCGGCAGCACAAATGCAATCAGAATGCTGCTCGGATCACGAATGACCTGAAGGCTTTCCTTGCGAACCAATGCTGCAAGACGGCGGCTTGGGCTGGAGGGGGATACTGGTGCGGGGGGAGGGAGCGTCATGCCGCAATCCTCTCCTGCGAGGCTTGAACAAGCGCAATAAACGCGTCCTCCATCGTCGGATCGGGGTTGTCGGCATTTGAAGAACGCGCCTTCAGCTCATCCGGCGTACCGAGTGCGATCGAACGGCCCCGATAGATCAGCGAAATGCGATCGCAATATTCGGCCTCGTCCATGAAATGCGTGGTGACGAGGACGGTGACGCCCTTTTCTACGAGCCCGTTGATATGCGTCCAGAATTCGCGGCGCGTAATCGGATCGACGCCTGAGGTGGGTTCGTCGAGAAAGAGCGCCTCAGGTTCATGCATGACGGCGCAGGCAAGCGCCAGCCTCTGCTTGAGCCCGAGCGGCAGGTCCTTTGCGGACATCGCAAGACGCGATTGAAGATCGAAGATCGATGTCATCAGCTGCGTGCGCTCGCGCTTGCGCTGGCCGCTCAGTCCATAGACGCCGGCAAAGAAATCGAGATTCTGCGCGACGCTGAGATCGCCATAAAGCGAGAATTTCTGCGCCATGTAGCCGAGGCGGTTGCGTGCCTGTGCCGCATCGCGGCGCAGATCGAAGCCGGCCACCCGGCCTTCGCCGCTCGTCGGCTTCAAAAGTCCGCACAGCATCTTGAAAGTCGTTGATTTGCCCGCGCCGTTCGGTCCGAGCAGCCCGAATATCTGGCCGCGCGGAACATCGAACGTAATGTCGTCGGCTGCTGTGAAGTCGCCGAAGCGTTTGGTGAGACCTTTCGCTACGATCACCGGCTTGTCGTCCTTGCCGGTCAGAGGCTGCTGCGCCTCCGCAAGCCTCGACCGACCGCCTGGCCCTCCACCCAGCATGTCGACGAAAGCATCTTCGAAACGCGGTTCTGTAGGGGTAACTTTTGCGATACTGGCTGCGGCAAACGCGCCATCGTGGCCGGTCGCGGTTACCAGTCGGATCGCTTCACCCTGGATCACACCGTCGATAACGCCGTCCTCGTCGAGAAGCTTCGCGAGCAGCTGACGGCGCCGACCCGAAACACCGGTCAACCGAAAGACACGGTCTTTGACCTGGCCCGTCAGATCCTTCGGTTCACCGGAGAAAAGCAGCTTGCCCTCATTCATCAGCAGGACGCGATCGCAAGCCTCGGCCTCGTCGAGGTAGGCCGTCGACCAGACGACGCCGATGCCTTCCGCTGTCAAATTCTCGACCATCTTCCAAAGCTCGCGCCGGGAAATCGGATCGACACCCACGCCGGGCTCATCAAGGAGCAAAAGGCGGGGTTTCTTCAAAAGCGCGCAAGCAAGGCCGAGCTTCTGCTTCATGCCGCCCGAGAGCTTTCCGGCAAGACGGCCTGTGAAGCGTTTCAGGTCCGTGAAGGTCAGAAGTTCATCGAAGGTCGCTGCCCGTTCGCTTTTTGGCAGCCCGCGAAGGTCGGCGTAGAGATCGAGATTTTCCTGGACCGACAAATCCTCATAAAGCCCGAAGCGCTGGGGCATGTAGCCGATTGAAGCTTGGATGGCAGCCGATCCGTCGCGCGGTTCGAAGCCCAGCACCTTGATCGTACCTCCTTCCGGAAGCATGAGACCGGTCATCAGGCGGATAAGCGTGGTCTTGCCTGCTCCGTCGGGTCCGACGAGCCCGGTGATCTCGCCGCCGCGGATCGAGGCCGAAATTGCATCAAGTGCCGGTTTCGCCTCGCCGAACCGCTTCGTCACGTCCTCCAGGTGAACGAGTTCGGCGGTATCGCGAGGTCTTTCTGCGGCACTCATTTTTTCGCTGCCTGCAATGATGGAAGGCGAAGCGTCACCGGCATGCCCTGGCGAAGATCCGGCCCGGGTTTTTCGATGACGACGCGCAGACGATAGACGAGGTCGGTGCGAAGTTCCGGCGTCTCGACAGATTTCGGCGTGAATTCCGCAACCGGAGAAATGAAGCCGATCCTGCCGTCATAGGCGTGATCCGGTTTGGTATCGGACGTGACCTTGACCGTCATGCCCGGATGGATCCGACCGAGTTCCACTTCTGCGACATAGCTGCGGACCCATACAGGCTCGGTCAGCGATAGCACATAGACGGCATCGGCGGACGATACGATCGCACCGGGCTCCTTGATCCGCGACAGGATGATGCCGTCGTTGGGTGCCCGAAGCTCCGTATCGCCAAGCGATGTCCGCGCCGTTGCAAGAGTGGCTTCGGCCGATTTCAACTGCGCTGCCGCAGCTGCGATGTCTTCGGCGCGGCTGCCTTCCTTCAACAACACCAGCGCCTGATTTGCGGATTCCGCACGTGCCGCAGCCATTGCTCTTGCAGCCGTCGCCTGATCGAGACCCGCTTGAGAAACCGTACCCTGCGGCCGCAGCTGCCGGGCGCGGTCGTAAGCGAGATTGGCGTTTTTCAGGTCAGCAAGGCTTTCGTTGTAAGATGCGCTTGCCTGCGCAATCTCTGCGGGCCGCGGACCGGCCCTGAGCTTGTCGAGTGTGGCACGCAGCGCGGCGACGGTTGCCTCCGCCGAACGGACCGCATAGTCGTAAGGTTCGTTGTCCAGCCGCGCCAGAATAGCACCGCGCTTGACGGTATCGCCCTCGTCGACGCGTGCCTCTTCGAGCCGGCCACTCACCCGGAAAGCGAGCGAAACTTGGCGGATATCGACATTTCCGTAGAGTGTGAACTCCTTTGCGCCTTGCGGCGCCCAGCCGAGCCTCGACGGCACATCGTACCACCAGCCGGCTGCGGCTGCGCCGGCGAGAAGGATCGCAGCCGGAATGATCTTGTTCATTCTGTTTGTCCTTTCGCCGGTTCGAGCAGCGCGACAAGGTTGCGCGCGTGGGCCTGCAGCGTTGCGATCTGCTCTTCGCCGATTAAATCCCATTCCATCTGCGCGAGCACTGCGGCGTTCGCCATCCGGAATACCAGAAGGCTGCCGACGAAGGAGAGGGTGCGCAAACGCACGTTCTCGGAGGCGGGGTCGTCTTTCAAAATCGCCCCGATCAGCCGCCGTGCCATATTGATCATCGGCCCCATGATGCCGGCATAGACCCTTTCGAAAGCCGCCGTCGGCTCCAGCTGCTCGCGGATGATGAAGCGGGCCCAGGCCTCCGACTCCTTGCTGACGAAAAGAACTACCATTGTTTCCACGATCTCCGTCAGAAAGAGCCGTGCCTGCGACGCATTCAACGGCGTGTTCGTTTCATCGATTTCCGCAAGATGGCGGCCGACGCGATGGCGGATGCCGGCGACATGTCCGGCGACAATTCCCGCCAGGTATTCGGCCGTTGCGATATAGAGCCCTTCCTTGCTGCCGAAGTAATAGGGGATGGCTTGTAGGTTGACGCCTGCCGTATCGGCAAGCTTGCGCGTACTAGCGCCGTCAAAGCCGTATCGGCCAAATACGTCAAGTGCCGCCGCAAGCAGCCTCTCGCGGGTAACCTCGCTTCGGGATGCCTCGGCTTTTTTGGTGCCGGTTTCGTTCATGAGGGCTATTATATGGCGTTCCCAAGTATCAGTCAATCGAATGAATTATGAAGACTGGCAAGTATTCAAGGATGGCTGGGCTCTGAGGGTAGACGATGGGTGGCGCCGTTGTTGCCACGCACGCGCCGCGACGCGCCGTTTCCCTCGGCGTTTTTTTCTGGCGGCGGGCGTGGATCGTTTACTTGCGGCCGACAATCACAGCAATTGCTGGTGCCGACGACTTCCGCGAGTTCGCGCGCGAGATTATCAGCCTCGTTGTTTGTGATATTGCGTAGCGAACGCGCTGTGCTGGCGTTCAATACTGCAGCGTGGATAACGCGAGCGCAGCGCCCCCGTCCGTCATGGGACGAGGCAACGGGTTCGGTGAACCCGTTGTTCTTGACGTCAGCTCCGGGGCTTCGAATTTTCCGGATCGTAGAGCGGCTTGTAGCCGACGGCGACGACTTCGACGGGATAGGTCTCGCCGAAGTAATCGACGTCGAGCTCGCGGCCCACCTGGCAATAGGACCAGGGCAGAAAGGCCAGCGCGATATTCTTGCCGATGGTCGGGCCATAGGCAATCGACGTCGTATAGGAGCGGCGGCCGAGTTCGTCGACCAGCGTTTCGCCCGTGGCCGGATCCATGACCGGCAGTGAGCCGACCGGGTAGCGGGCAACACCGCTCCTGTCGACATTGTCGGTCATCACGAGCGTGCAGAGCATGGCCGGCTGGTGCTCGCGAGCCTTGTATTCCAGATGCTTGGACTTGCCGCGGAAGTCAGCTTCCTTGACCTTCGGACGGGCGAGGTCGGATTCGATGAGGTTGTACTGCGTAAGTAAGTCGGCGTTCTGCAGGCGCAGGCTCTTTTCCATGCGGCGGGAATTGGCATAAGTTTCCACGCCGAACGCCATAACGCCGGTGGAGCGCAGCGCATCCCACACAGAAAGGCCGTCCTCATATTTCATGTGCAGTTCCCAGCCCTGTTCGCCGACATAGGAAATGCGGAAGGCAGTGACGGACTTGCCGGCGATCTCGATCGGTTTTATTGCCGCGAAGGCGAAGTTTTCGGGATCAAGGCCGGCCGGATCGGCGACGACCTTTTTCAGAGTTGCACGCGCATTCGGACCCCAGATACCGATGGTGATGTACTTCTCGGCCACCTCGGTGACGGTAACGTTGAAGTCTTTGTCCTCGGCGATGCGCTTCACGTAATGGAAATCGCGCGGGCCGGCATCGGCGCCGTCGATGACGCGGCAGCGGTCGGCCATGCGGATCACGGTCAGGTCGGCACGGACCATGCCTTCGTCATCGAGGAAGTGCGTGTAGATGCCCTTTCCGACGTTGGCATCACCGCCGATCTTGGCCGCGCAGATCCATTCCATCAGTTCGACATGGTCCGGACCTTCGACGTCGAACATGTAGAAGTGGCTGAGGTTGACGATTCCGCAATCCTCGCTCATGGCGAGATGTTCAGCATTCGATACGCGCCAGAAGTGCCGGTTGTCCCACTCGTTTTCGCGAACCGGAACGCGGTCGCCATACTTTTCAAGCAGATGCTCGTTCGCCTTGTAGCCGTGTGCGCGTTCCCAGCCTCCAAGTTCCATGAAGTATCCGCCGAGCTCCACCTCGCGCTCGTAGAAAGGCGAGCGCTTGACGTTGCGTCCGGTGGCATAGGGCTCGCGCGGATGTATGGCGGGAAAGTAGATCTTCTGGGCAGCCTCGAATGTACGGCCCTCGATGAATTTTTCCTCGAGCTGGTGCGGATAGAAGCGCGCATAGTCGATACTGGCATGGTCGATCTCTGTGCGGCCGTCCGTCATCCAGTCGGCGATCAGCTTGCCGTAGCCGGGGCCGTCCTTGACCCAGATGGCGACGCAGTACCAGAGGCCGCGAACCTTCTGGCTTTCGCCGCAGGACGGGCCGCCAGCCGCAGAGACCTGCAAGAGACCGTTGAAGGAATGGCCTTCATTGTAGCCCAGTTCACCGAGGATCGGGGTGAGCTCCATGGCGCGCTCCAGCGGCTCGAGGATCTGCTCCATTTCGAGGTCGCGTTGCGAGGGCGAGAGGCGAGCTTCATGCTTTTCCAGAATGTCGCGCGGATGGCAAAGGCGAGGATTGGTCGTTTCGTAATAGCCCCATTCGATCTGGCCGCCTTCTGTGGTCTTCGGGTCGCCGGTATCGCGCATGTAGGCGGAGTTGCCCTGGTCGCGCAAAAGCGGGAAGCCGATTTCCTTGCCCGTGCCTTCGAACTCGTTGTAGGGGCCGAAGAAAGTCAGCGGATGGTCGACCGGCATGACCGGAAGATCTTCGCCGACCATTTCGGCGATCAGGCGACCCCAGATCCCGGCACAGACGACGACATGATCGGCCATGATCGTGCCGCGATGAGTGACGACGCCCTTGATGCGGCCATTCTCGACGATCAGCGATTTGGCAGGCGTATTGCCGAAAACCTTGAGCTTGCCGACCTTTTCGCCAGCATCGACCAACTTGCCGGCGACGGTCTGCGAGCGTGGAATGACGAGGCCGGCATCGGGATCGAACAGGCCCCCCTGAACCATACTCTCCTCGATCAGCGGGAACTTTTCCTTGATCTCGGCCGGGCTGACGTAATATGCCCGGGTACCGAAGGCCTTAGCCGAGGTCAGCTTGCGCTTGATCTCTTCCATCCAGGTATCGTCGCCGGTGCGTGCAACTTCCAGGCCGCCGATGCGGGCGTAATGGCCCATTTTCTCGTAGAAATCGATGGAGTACTGCGTCGTCCAGACCGAGAGATAGTCATGGCTGGTCGTGTAGCAGAAGTCGGAGGCGTGCGCCGTCGAGCCGATGTCTGTCGGGATGCCCGACTTGTCGATGCCGACGATGTCGTCCCAGCCACGTTCGATCAGGTGATGCGCAATCGATGCGCCGACAATGCCGCCCAACCCAATAATTACGACTTTCGCTTTTTGTGGAAATTCTGCCATCACATGCGCCCTCGAACTTTGTTGCGCCGAATCTAGTACACGCAATGGCGCGACTACAGTCGATCCACGACATAAAAATGTAGCGATCCGTCAAAAGCCTCGCCTGTTCAAGACATCTGGGGCAGCCATTCTCCTGCACTCCGGCACGGTACGTCCTATGCAGGCCTCGATGGTTCCGGAACCATTGTCTTGAACAGGCGGAGAGCTGCAGACCGTGGATCTGCGGGCAGAAAGGTGAGAAAGTCGGCAGCTCAGCTGCGAGCCGCGACGATCGTAGTCGCCAAATGATATGGAAAGCTGAATAGGCAACGTTCCTCAAATCATCGCCAGGCAGGCTCGTTCGTCTGTTCGTAGTCGCTGAAGGCCTTTTTCAGGCCGCCGAGCACTTCGGCTGCGATTTCGGATATCGCTTGCAGTCTGGGTTACTTTCTCGATGTCTTCGCGCAGGTCGCCTCACTGACCATCGGTATTTTCCTATGAACGGGTTTTGTCGACCGGCTTCGTGCTGGCAGGTTTGCGGGCCGAACTCTTCCTGTTACACTCGATTCCCGATATCGAATATCGAGTATCTATTTTTGATGGCGAGGAATGGAATATCAGGATCTTCTTTCCGGTTTTATCCGGCTCCACGTGCTCCATCACGCCGCCGAGGGCGATCTGCACGGCATGTGGATGATCGAGGAACTGGCCCGGCATGGGTACAAAGTCAGCGCCGGGACGCTCTACCCCATGCTGCACTCTCTGGAGAAGAAAGGTTATCTGGCCTCACGTATCGAACGCGTGGGCCGCACGCGCCGGCGGATCTACAACGCTACACCCTACGGCCTTGTCGCTCTCGAAAAGGCCAAGGAAAAAGCCAAGGAGCTATTTCGTGAAATCCTCCCAGACAGCTCTGCCTGAGTTTGCAGTCGAGCGCCCGCGTGGCAATCCCGGTGAAGTCTTTCGCGTCTTCTTGAAGCTCGGGCTGACCTCCTTCGGCGGACCGATCGCGCATCTCGGCTATTTCCGGGACGAGTTGGTGGTGCGGCGCAGATGGATCGACGAGGCCGGCTATGCCGATCTCGTGGCGCTTTGCCAATTTCTGCCGGGACCGGCGTCAAGCCAGGTCGGCTTTTCGCTCGGTATCCTGCGCGGCAACGGCTTGCTTGGCGGGATCGCAGCCTGGTTCGCTTTCACCATGCCATCGGCCGCCATGCTCCTTGTTTTTGCGCTCGGTGCCGCGGCTTTCACCGGACCCGTAGCAGAAGGCTTCCTGCACGGCCTGAAGCTGGTAGCCGTTGCCGTTGTCTCGCAGGCGATCTGGGGTATGGCGAAGGTTCTTACGCCTGACCGTGAGCGTGCCGGCATTGCGCTGGCCGCCGTTGCGATCACGGTGTTCATCGGGGGAACGCTCGGCCAGACCGGCGCGATCGCACTTGGTTCTGTTGCCGGGCTCTGGCTTTGCCGCGCGGACGTCCCTGTGCAGGCCGGACGTCTCAGCTTCCCAGTCTCGCGCCGGGGCGGCGCGATCGCGCTCATCTTCTTCGCGGTCTTGTTCTTGGTTCCGCCGCTTGTTGCCGGCTTCACCGGCCATGAGGCTGTCGCGCTGTTCGACGCCTTCTATCGCTCGGGCTCTCTGGTGTTCGGTGGGGGACATGTCGTGCTGCCGTTGCTTCAGGCGGAAGTGGTGACGCCTGGTTGGGTGACGAACGAGGCCTTTCTCGCCGGCTATGGCTTGGCGCAGGCAGTGCCCGGACCGCTTTTTACCTTCGCCGCCTATCTCGGCGCGGTCATGGGGCCCGCGCCCAACGGGCTCGCCGGGGCGGTCATCGCCCTTGTCGCCGTCTTTTTGCCGGGCCTGCTGCTGGTCTACGGCACGCTGCCGTTCTGGGACGCGCTTCGGCTGCGACCCGCGGCACAGGCCGCCATGTGCGGCGCGAACGCCGCCGTCGTCGGGATCCTTGGTGCTGCGCTCTACAGCCCGGTCTGGACAAACGCTGTACTCTCGCCCGTGGATTTTGCACTCGCACTCGCAGGGTTCCTCTTGCTTGTCGTCTGGAAGATGCCACCCTGGATCGTCGTCTTGCTGCTGGCAGCAAGCGGTGCGCTCCTCCATCCCATTTGAGGACCTTTGGGCAAAAGCAAATCATCTGCCAATTATCGGGGTGAATTAACGAGAGCTACAACGGAGGAAAATTCCATGTCAGGCATCAGCGTGCGTTACATCGTTGACGACGTCGACGCAGCAGTCGACTTTTACCAACAGCATCTCGGCTTCTCTGTCGCGTTTCGTCCCGCGCCAGGCTTCGCCATTCTCACCAAAGATGGGTTTCGCCTTCTCGTAAGCGCAATGACCGGACCAGGCGGAGCGCCACAGGCGATGCCGGATGGGCGCAAGCCAGAGCCCGGCGGCTGGAATCGTATTCAGATCGAAGTTGCGGATATAGAGGCACAGGTCGCAGCACTGCGCCAAGCCGGCGCACGGTTCCGCAACGAAATCGTGCAAGGAATGGGCGGCAGGCAGATCCTTCTCGAGGACCCTGCGGGAAATCCGATCGAACTGTTCGAAGCGCCGAAGAAATGAGCTTTGCGAACATGCGCAGCCGATGGAGCTCTCAAACGCTAGGGACATCGAAAGCGCTTGTGCGCTGATCCGGGATGGCGCAGGTCGCGCCGCCCAAAAGGCGCGAGGGGGTGAGAAAACGCTTCTCTCGCCCGTTGTCGAGCGAAAACATGCCGCCGCGGCCGGGGACGACATCGATGATCAGTTGCGTATGCTTCCAGACCTCGAACTGGCGGGCACTGATATAGACAGGCACGCCCCCGATCTCGCCCAGTTTCACATCTGTCTCCCCGACGCGGAATTCATTTGACGGGTAACACATCGGCGACGACCCATCGCAGCAGCCGCCGGACTGGTGAAACAGGATATCGGGATGGTCGCGGCGGATCTCGCTGATGAGAACAAGCGCCGCATCCGTTGCAAGCACGCGCGGTTCTCCGGTAACGGTCGTTTCCATCCTGGTTCCTTCATGCCGAAAAGCCTCCTCCCCGAATAGGGAGAAGGCAGCAATTTATGATCAACCCGTTCCTCAGAAGAAGCCGAGCGCCTTCGGGCTGTAGCTCACGAGCATGTTCTTGGTCTGCTGGTAATGGTCAAGCATCATCTTATGCGTTTCGCGGCCGATACCAGACTGCTTGTAGCCGCCGAATGCTGCATGCGCCGGATAGGCGTGGTAGCAATTCGTCCAGACGCGGCCCGCCTGGATCTCGCGGCCGAAGCGGTAGGCGCGGCTTCCATCACGCGTCCAAACGCCTGCTCCCAGGCCGTAAAGCGTGTCGTTGGCGATCTCCAGCGCTTCCTTCTCATTCTTGAAGGTCGTGACCGATACCACCGGGCCGAAGATCTCTTCCTGGAAGATGCGCATCCTGTTATGCCCCCTGAAGATCGTCGGTTTGACGTAATAGCCCTTGGCAAGTTCGCCGCCGAGATCGTTGCGCGTGCCCCCCGCCAGGACTTCGGCTCCTTCCTGCTTGCCGATGTCGAGATAGGCGAGGATCTTCTCCAACTGTTCGTTCGATGCCTGCGCGCCGATCATTGTCGCGCTGTCGAGCGGGTTGCCCTGCTTGATGGCTTCGACGCGCTTGACGGCCCTTTCCATGAAGCGGTCATAGATCGGTTCCTCAACCAGGGCGCGGCTGGGGCAGGTGCAGACTTCGCCCTGGTTCAGCGCAAACATCGCAAAGCCTTCCAGCGCCTTGTCAAGGAAATCGTCGTCTTCGGCCATGACGTCGGCGAAGAAGATATTTGGCGACTTGCCGCCGAGTTCGAGGGTCACGGGAATGAGGTTCTGGCTGGCATATTGCATGATCAGTCGGCCGGTCGAGGTCTCGCCCGTGAAGGCGATCTTGGCGATGCGCGGGCTGGCCGCAAGCGGCTTGCCGGCTTCCAGGCCGAAACCATTGACGATATTGAGGACGCCTGGCGGCAGCAGATCGCCGACGAGTTCGGCCCACACGAGAATCGAAGCCGGTGTCTGTTCGGCCGGCTTGAGAACCACGCAATTGCCGGCCGCAAGGGCCGGAGCAAGCTTCCAGGCTGCCATCAGGATGGGGAAGTTCCAAGGAATGATCTGGCCGACGACGCCAAGCGGCTCGTGGAAGTGATAGGCGACGGTGTCGTGGTCGATTTCGCCGATAGAGCCTTCCTGTGCACGTATGCAGGCAGCAAAATAACGGAAGTGGTCGATGGCAAGCGGAATGTCGGCCGCCATCGTCTCGCGGATCGGTTTGCCGTTGTCCCACGTCTCGGCCTGGGCGAGCAATTCCAGCTTGTCCTCCATGCGCTGGGCGATCTTCATCAGGATATTCGAGCGTTCGGCAGCCGAAGTCTTCGCCCATTTGTCCTTCGCGGCATGGGCCGCATCGAGCGCCGCGTTGACGTCCTTTTCGTCGGAACGTGCAATTTCGCAAAGCTTGCCGCCTGTGACCGGCGTGATGTTGTCGAAGTATTTGCCTTCGATCGGCTCGCGCCACTCGCCCCCGATGAAGTTACCGTATTTCAACTTGAACGGCGATTCGACGATCTTCTGATGCTGCATGTCATCCTCCCTAGATGAGCCAGGTTCAGGAGTGAACCAGTGGAGGAATTCTGCGCATCTTTTGCCGTACGAACCAGACTGGCGGGGTATTGTTGCAGTGCACAGTGTCGCAGCGTTGCGACATGATAATCGCACTTCGGAAAGAACAAGAGACGTTCAGTGGAGATTGAGCTTCTTCATCTTGCGATGAAGGGTTGCCCGGCTCATGCCAAGATCCATCGCAGCCCGCGAGACGTTGCCGTTGGTTCGGGTGAGGGCGCGCAAAAGCGCCGCACGCTCAGCTTCCAGAAGAGCCTTGCCGTTTGCGGCGCAGCTTTCATGAAGCGCATCGGCCGCGGGAATGCCCGCCGCAATCTGCCGGTCGTCGAGCTTCAGTGCCAGCCGCGCCGCGCGGGTAGCTCCGAGCACGAGGTCGTGCTTGTCCACGGCAAGTAAGGCGGCCGCCGAATTCGCGCCTGAGGGGACCATCAGGAAACGTGCGCCGGTAAAGGCGCTCCGGAAGATATTGAGCTCGATGCGAAGGGCTGCGTCGCGCACGGTCTGCGACAGGATCGACAACGTCATCTCGTTGACATCGTCGCGGCAGGTGGAAATGTCGAGTGCGGCTGCGAGCTGGCCGCGATGATCGCGGATCGGCGCGGTCGTACAGCTGAGCCGGATATTGGAACAGAAGAAATGCTGGTCACGGAAGATCGCAACGGCGCGTTCGTCGGCCAGCGCAGTGCCGATGCCGTTCGTTCCAATGCTTGCCTCCGTCCAAATCGATCCGGTCCAGAGGCCGAGATCGTGAAACTCCTTGTCGTCGCCGGCGTTGCCCCGCCGTTCCAGCGCAATGCCGTTGCGGTCCGTGAGCAGCAAGCAGCAGCCGGCCTTACCGACTGTCGTAAAAAGCCGGTCGAGCTCGTCTGCAGCATCCTTGATCAGTTGTTCCGATTGCTCGCGTGCCTGCCGAAACTCGTGATCGGTGAGCCGCAAAGGTGTGCGCACATCTTCCGGCGCCAACTGATGCATGGTCATGCAACGCCGCCATGAAGCCACAATTGGTGAACTTGCCGCCGCTGATTTCTGCTGCGCGCATGTATAGACATGACCCGCATGTGCGGAGTGTTCGTGCATCGGCTCCTCCCACGGAACGCAAGAGCAATCTGTCGGAAGTCTCGGGTTTCTGCAATGCTTCTGGAATATGAAGATTGTCGCATGGCTCGGCCGAACTGTCGCAGTCGTGCGACAGTTGGTGTTCTGGGGTGCATCCGACGCAGCGTCAAATGGGGCGATGACGTTACATCTGCCGGATGTTCCGGAGCGCCGAACGTTGCGAAGCTCGGTTGGTTGGTTGATGGCGATCACGGCGAAAGCGGCAAAATCATGAGCGTGCCGGATCGGGAGGTGACAAATTTGGCCGCGATTCCATAAACCCGTGAAGTGTTTCCGGTGTGACGACAGTCTCATGTTCATGTGTCCAATCCCGCAAGTCGCACCGCGCGCAACAGCAAAATGGTGTCGCTGTGCAGCGCGGCGGGGGTTGAGATCGTGGGATTGCGATCAGCACCGTCGCCTGCGTCTTTGCGACATAGTCTTCAGCCCCCACAGGATTGCCGCCGAAGGGAAGCTCTTCGGCGATCGCATTGAGTGGTGTGGTTTTGCCGGCGCGTTCGCAACGACAAGTCCGACGATTTGGCCGGCGGCAAACGATGCCGGTATTCCGCCAGCGTCTTGGGCCTTGCGATAACGCTGACATCTTTAAATTAACATCTTCCCCCGCTTGCAAGCGGGGGATTTCCGAGGGGGCGCGAAGCTCCGCCGATCGTTATCGCTTCAACGGAGAGCGGCTGCCCTTCCTCCACGATCATAGACGCCGTGTTCCGACGCAGGATGTTGATTGCAGCATTGTGGTCGGCATGGGCGCGCAAGCCGCATTGGCAACAGCGGAAAGACGCTTGGCTTTCGCGGCTTTCCCTGTCCACGGCGGCGCAGGCCGAACAGGTCTGCGAGGTGTGGCGGGGATCGACCTTGCACAGGTATCCGCCCCGTTCTTCGAGCTTGTCGGCCAACACGGTTTCAAAGCCGTGCCAGCCTTGTTCGAGGATCGCCCGGTTCAGGCCGGCCTTCTGGCAGACGTGGGTTGCGGGCGCGTCCACGGTTCCCCTGGCGCTGCGCGTCATGTTGCGCGTGGCGAGGTCTTCCAGCACGACCGTTGCGAAGCGACGGGCGATATCAAGACTGGCCTTGTGCCGCCAATCCTGCCGGATGCGGGCAGCACCGGCCTGCAAGGCTGCAACGCGGCGGCGGGCCTTGGCGTGGCGGCGCGACCCGCGCTTGCGCCGCGCCAGAACGCGCTGGGCCCGGCGCTTCCTGGGCTCGATCTCCGCAAGGCCGGCAGGCATCCACCAATGCTCCCCGGTCGAAAGCGTCAGCGTGTTCGCCACGCCCCGGTCGATCCCCACGGCGGGCAAATCGTTTTGCGGGACGGCATGGTCGATTTCGCAGGCGAAGGCGATGTGCCAGCCGTTCGCCGCCAGGCTCACCGTCACATTCATGGTCTTGCCACGCAGGCGCCGCGTGTCGCGGAACTTCACCCAGCCGATCTTGGGAAGGCGCGCGGCGGACCACTTGCCGTTCAGGCGCTTGACCTCGATCTCCCGCCCCTGAAAGCGGAAGGCGCCGTTCACGCCCTTCTTGCGGGGCGCGAGGGATATCCTGCGCGCCCGGCGAAGACGTTGGCATACGCCTTATCCAGATCGCGCAGGGCCTGCTGCTGGGGCGTCACATGCACGGCGGCAATCCAGTCGAACGCGGCCCGCAGTGCGGTCAATTCCCGCGCCTGGGCGATGGAGTTCAAGCGGTTCCCGGTCTGCCGCCGGTAATGCCGCCACCAGTCCCTGCGCTGCTCCAGCGCCAGATTATAGACCAGCCGCACAACACCCGCGAACTGCCGCAACAGGACTTCCTGTTCGGCGGTCGGAGCGAGCTTGTAGCGGAAAGCGCGGTGGATCATGTTACGATTCTATCAATTGCTCCAAGGAGCGCAACCGTGGATCGCACCGGCAGGCATGTCGTCACCATGCTCCATGGTCATTTGGTCTTTGTCACGAAATACCGCCGTGACGTTCTGTCAGAACCGGCAATCCGCGCCCTGCGGCGCATCTTCGCCAAGCTGTGTCGCGACTTCGAGGCCGAATTGATCGAATGCGACGGCGAGGACGATCATGTTCACCTCTGGTGCATTACCCTCCGAAGATCGCCCTGTCGAAGCTGGTCAACAGCCTCAAAGGCGTATCCAGCCGACTTCTGCGCGAGAGCCGCCCGGAAATCACCGGGCGCTACTACAAGGGCGTTTTGTGGTCGCCGTCCTCCTTTGCGGCAAGCTGTGGCGGCGCACCGCTCCCGGTGATCGCCGAATATGTCAAATCCCAGCGGGAAGCGGCCCAAGGCCGCTCTCGCGCTCCTCCCCGGCCTGAACGCCGGGATATCCCGCGAGGTTCACGATGAGATGGTGCCGAGTGGCGCCCTGGGTGCGAATGGAACCTCGGATTGGCCCCAAATTCGTTGAAATCGATGGGATGCCATCATCGTTTGTTATCTATTTCCTTCTAATATGTTCAAAGGACGGAAGATGGGGGAACAGATGATCGGCCGGTTCGCACTTGCAGCAGTACTTTTTTTCGCAGGCTCGATTGATCTCGCGACGGCGAATGAAAAGCTCCGAGTCGCGACGGAGGGCGCATACCCACCATTTAATTTTCAGGATGCATCCGGTCAGCTTGCTGGTTTCGACGTCGATATCGCCAAAGCGCTTTGCCAGCAAATGGCCGTTGATTGCACGTTTGTCGCCGTCCCCTGGACCGAGATCGTTCAAGGCTTGTCGGATGATAAATACGACATGATCGTCGCAAGCATGGCGTTTACCGAAGAGCGCGCTCAAAAAATGGAGTTCTCCGCTCCATACTACCGTTCTCATTCGGTGCTGGTCGGCGACGCTGAAAAGTTCCAGGATAGTGCGCCGGCAGCCCTCTCCGGCGTCCGGATTGCGGCAGCACAGGACACGATCCAGGCGGAGTATTTGCAAAAGGCTTATGGTGCAAGCAAGGCCTTGCTGGCCAAGGATCAACCCGGTGCCCAACGTCTTCTTCTGGACAACCAGGCCGATCTCTTGATCGGCGATGCCATTGAACTTTTGAGCTTCCTGCAGACCACGGAAGGTGCGCGCTTTGGATATGTGGGAGATCCAATCTCCAGCGAGTTTCTTCAAAGTTCGGCGCACATCACCGCGAAGAAGGGAAACTCGGCCCTGATCCAGAAGGTGAATGCCGCACTGAGGCAGATTAAACTCAACGGTGCCTACGACCGCATCAACGACGCTTATTTCCCGTTCAGCATTTATTGAGCCGATGGAATGGAAGAAAATAGCGCCCCGAAACGGCGTCAGCTCTCACTCAGCGCTGTTGCAAGGTTTCTTCTGCTCGGCGTCGTGGCATATACGCTGATTGCAGCGGCTTTTTCGTTCGTCTTTCTGAAAAGGATCGAGACACAAGCGAACTTTACGCGCGATGTACAGATCCCCCTGATCCTGACGCAAACGCGCAATGCGGTAAAAATCGAGCGTCTCTCTTCCCTTGTTCGGTCGATTTTTTTGGCGAAAGACCGCAGACTGGAGCGCCAGATCCAGTTGCAAATCCAGGCTCTCGCGCAAGGCTTTTCGTTCGATCACAACGGTTTTCTGGTTGAGAGATCTCAAAAAGTCGCCGACGAAGCCAAAACGATCGCCAAGCTTCGCCAGCAGGCCCGCGACAAAGAAAGCTCGACGCAACCGTCGCCCTCCGCCAATTCTATCGACGCACGGGTCGTTGATGAACTCGACCGGCTTGCGACGCAGGCCTATGAGAGGGCCATACGTGATCTCGATGCGATGGGGACTCAGTTGAGCGGCGATGCTGCCGTCGTGGCGGACAATATCGCCAGCGAAATCCAAAACAGTGCGGGTTACATGCAGGTTGGATGGCTCCTCATCCTGGTTGTTCCTGGCCTTTTCGCCGTTACAATACTCATTGCTGCCAAGCATCATCTTGCTGCACCCATCGGCGCTGCGATTAAGAACTTGGAACGCATTGGCAAGAATAAACCGGTCCTGACGCTGGAACGCCTTCCACTCATTTCGGAACTCGCGATGATTGATGCGGCGATCGTTGCCTACGGCCAAGTATCCGACGATTTGCACCGCACCAATTCGATCCTGCAAGGATTGGCGGAAAAAGATCCTTTGACGGGCTTGGCGAACCGACGGACCTTTGAAAGCTATCTGGCGGCAGTCTTAACCCGTCCGGCAATAAGCTCGCCCGGCGTTGCGATCATGATGATCGATATCGACCACTTCAAATCCGTCAACGACACTTTCGGTCACCTTGCAGGCGACAGGTCTCTTGTGGCTGTCGCGAATGTGCTGACATCGGTGCCATGGCAAGCAAACCATCTTGCAGCGCGATACGGCGGGGAAGAGTTCGTTGTCGTCCTGGAGGAGTGTTCGCTCGAGCAAGCGATTGAGCGCGCGGAATGGCTGAGGCGTTCTGTGCAGGAGCTCAACATTGAGACAGGAACAGGGCCATTTCTGAGACTAACCGCCAGCGTGGGCATCGCTGTCGCGAACAGTGTTTCCGATCAGCCGCCAGACATAATCGCAAGAGCAGACCGTGCCCTCTACACCGCAAAGAAAAACGGACGCAACAATGTTCAGGTCGCATCGCTCGATATTGGAATTTCAAAGGCGGGCTGAGCATCCGTCAGCTGCAGTTTCACCAATGCTGGCAACATAAGGGCTTCGCACGGCTTTCTACTGCCAACTCGTCCTTCATGCGTGCCGCCAGCAACACGCGGCATCAGTTGCGCGGATGCGGGGGTCTCACCAATTCGATGACGATAATGTTCGCTTCATGCGCAGCCTTGATAAATGCTGCCCGCACGTCTTCGGGAGGTATTCGGTCGTATAATCCGTCAAGGCATGCCATGACTGCCTCAGAAAAATCCTCTCCGTCATCGGTCGGCCAGTGCTGCAGTAGCGTATCGGCTGCAAGACCCACAGAGTTAACGACCCGATACTCGCCGATGCGATGCATCGCCAAACCGACCGGCCGAAACGCCAAACCGTTTCCTTTCATAACACTTTGCCTCCGTTAAACCGCCGTACCAGCACGCGTTGCAAAACCCGTGCCCGATGCCGGCGATGGCCCGGATGGCGCAATCAAGACCATAGCGTCAAACAAACAGGCTTGTTGCGCGTTTACCCAATTGCCCATGCCTATATTCGTGGCTGGTAGAGCGCTGGTCACAGGCAACACGGGGCCCGGGTTAATTCAATGGTTGGCCCACGCACTGATCGAAGCGGAGAGGACAAGGGAGACAAGGCTCGCCCAAGACCATACATTTTACAATATTTGCGGAATGTGATGGCCAGGCTTCATCCGGGTATCGGCTGGGCAATTTACCTCGCTCTGGTGGTGCTGATCTTTTTAATGGGATCACTGCCCATGTGGTGGCTGCTATGACACCGAGGACAGAGCGCATCATTCTCGCCTTGCTTTGCCTCATCGGCATCGTGGCACTGGTCTATGAATTTGGCTAAAGTTGCCGCTTTCTTCTGCAGGCCGGCCGGGGGTTGAATCCGCATAATGCGTTAAGGCTCACGGGTCAGTATCGCTCTCACTGTGAAGACGCCACGACATCGGCTCCAACGGGTGTCGGCTCTTCTGCTCCACAATCTCGAACGCCACCGGGCTGCCGTCGTCCGACATATCGAGCCGCGCAGGATGACCCGCGAGCGTGAAGCGGCAGGGAGCGTAACACGGTTCCCGCCGCCTGCCGCATACCGAAGGCTACTTGCCCGCCTGTTTGGCCGCCATCTCGATGACGTCCGCGACCTTTTCCGGCCCGTCCTGCAAATCCAATAGACGCTTCGTTGCCGCTACGTCATCAGCAAGCGAGGTGAAGGGCTCCTGGATGACGTGGAAGCCGCGCCTTTCGAGGATTTCGGTCGTCTTTAGCCAAGTGCAACCATCGGCAAGCGCACCGACGATGGTCTTGAGCTCAGTGGCCCGTTCCCGCTAGGACGTGAACCCATAAATCAGGATTAACCGAAATTGGTGGAAGGCCCTCGGTCTGCTTTCAGGGCGCAAACTCGCAAAAGCGGACAATGGAACAAGGCGGCCCCTACGCGCGGCCTTGCGGAATTGGCCACCGCGCTATCACGACCTTTGATCGGAAACGGGCATTCGCGATCCTGCGCCCAGCAATGAAAATAGTTCAAGGCCGATGTCGATTTCCGGGAGGCTCATTCGTCGTCACGATAGGAAGCCGAAGAAATTCGCCCAAGCAAGGAAACGGATGCGATGACAATCACTATCACAGCATTTGAACGATCGCCCGATGGCGGCAAGGGACTTGCGCGCGATACGCGCGTTCGCTGGGCGCTCGAAGAAGTGGGGCAGCCTTATGAGGTTCGTCTTGTTTCCTTCGCAGAGATGAAGGCGCCTGACCATCTGGCCATCCATCCCTTCGGCCAGATCCCCACCTATGAGGAAGGTTCTCTCTCGCTGTTCGAGACCGGCTCGATCGTCTTTCATCTTGCTGAGCAGCATGCGGGCCTGCTGCCGAAGGATCGCGATGCCCGCGCGCGCGCGATCACGTGGATTTTTGCCGCACTTAACACCGTCGAGCCGCCGATCCTCGAATTAACGACGGCAAAAATATTCGAAGGTGACAAGTCTTGGAGCGAGGAGCGCTTGCCGTTGGTAAAGGACCGTGTTCGCGCCCGGCTGGACAAACTCTCGGCTCACTTAGGCGTCGCCGACTGGCTCGATGATGCGTTCAGCGCGGGCGATTTATTGATGGTATCAGTGCTGCTGCGACTAAGAATGTCCGGCATTTTGGACGAATATCAAAACTTGGCTGCCTATGTAGCTCGCGGGGAAGCTCGGCCCGCCTATATCCGGGCTTTCGCCGCGCAATTTGCGATCAATGCCCCATCAACCAGCTGAAACAGCTCATAAAGCTGAGCCGACAGCAGGTTTGAAGTCAGCATGCCGCCGAGCGTTTGACCAATGCACGATGGCAAAAGGCAGGCGTTTGGGATCGGCTGATGGACGTTGTCACCGCCGCCAATCACGGTAATATCCAAATGATCGACAGCACCTCCGTTCGCGCCCACCAGCAGGCCGCGACGGCAAAAACGGGGTGCAGATCACGGTCGCTCGCGCGGCGGGCTTACGACCAAGATCCACGTCGTTGTCGACGCACAAGGGCTCCCGATCCGGCTTGGCCTGACGACGGGCCAAACTCATGATGGGCAGATCGCCCATACGCTGCTCGACCACCTTGGGCCGCACACCATCGTTTTGGCCGACAAGGCCTGCGAAGCCGACCGCATTCGTGAGCTGATCCAAGAGCAGGGTGCCACACCGAACATCCCGCCGAAGAGTAACCGCCGCTGGAAGCCTGCTTCAGTAAGCAGCTTTATCGCGAGCGCAATCTGATCGAGCGCTTCTTCTCCAAGCTGAAGCACTTCCGCCGGGTCGCCACCCGCTACGACAAGCTCGCGGCCAACTTCCTCGCTATGGTCCAACTCGCCTCAATCCGGCTGTGGCTGCGCGCTTATAAGTCTACGACCTAGGCTCTGTTGACAAAGTGCGGAAGCCAGATTTTTGCGGCGGCCAGAGCGAGGAAGCCTGCATATGAAGTTCTGGTCTTATCGTAACGTGTAAGAAATCCGACGAAACTGCTTTATCCTGTTGAACATTCGCTCGATGCGGTTGCGGTCTTTATAAACTCGGTAGTCGCAGGGTGGCGGGTCCTTCCGCGTTGAGCGAGGCGGAATGACAAGCTCCTGGCGAATGGCGTCAGCATCGTATCCCTTATCGGCGAGCATTCGGCGCGATCGATTTACCGGCATGGCGAGAAGATCGGGAACAGCACTGTAGTCGGATGTTTCACCGTCCGTTAGGACAAAGCCGAGAGGGCGTCCCTGACCGTCTGCACCGTGTATGCAGGGCTGGCGATGATTTGTACGTCTTCGATTGGATTCATCGCTACGACGACGACCGTGAATTGCTCGGCAAGGGCGCGGCCCTGATCCCGTCTGCGAAGAAGCGCTGCGGCCTGGGCGGCGAGCTCGACGTGCCGCTCGGCCACGAGGACGCTGCCTATGTGCGCAGCCGTTTCGACGCCGTGGAGGTGCGCGTGCCCGACGCTCCAGGCGCCCTCGAGATCGTGGTCGTCATCATCGTCACCGACAGCGGCCGTCCCCTGCCGCGTGTCGGGGGGGCACGGCCGAGATCAAGGGCGGGGACGGACTGCGCTAAAACGAAGGACCGAGCCGGGGCCGCGCACCGCTGAGGGTTCGCTCATTGGGGCTTGAATCCGATCACCATCGAATCCGGCCCCGCCAACGGCACGACGCGCGGGGACACGAAGCCCGCTTCGCGCATCCATGCCTGGCAGTCGACGCCAGTATAGTCGAATCCGCCGGGGGTTTCGATCAGCATGTTCAGGCTCATCAGGAGCCCAAAGGCGTTCTCGCGGCGCTCGTCATCGATGACGGCGTCGTAGGCGATCACGGCCCCGCCTTTCGGCAGCGCGGCGAAGGCCTTTTCCAGCAGCAGCTTCTTCTCGGCGAGATCCCAGTCGTGCAGGATATGTCCCATCACGATCACATCCACGTTCGGCATCGGATCGTCGAAGAAGTTGCCGCCCTGAAAGCGGATACGGTCGGAGAGGCCCTGCTGGGCGACGAACTCCTCGAATATCGGCTGCACGGTGGGCAGATCGAAGCCGATCGCCTTAAGGTGGGGATGAGCCCGCGCGACCACCACCGGCACCATGCCCTGCGCCGCGCCTACATCGGCGAATGTCGTGTATTTCGACCAATCGAACTTGGCTGCGATCGCCTGCGCCGCCCCGGCGCTGATGCCGCTCATGGCCCTGAGGAAGCCGCGCACCCGTTCCGGTTCCGCATAGAGCGCGGCGAAGAAGTCCGTCTTATGCTTGCTTTCGTTCTGCATTTCCCCCGTCCGCAGGGCTTCGGTGAGCGAGCCCCAGAAGCCGTAGAGCCGAGCATTGGCCATTTCGAGGATGCCGCCGATATAGGACGGCTTGGCCCTGTCGAGGAAGAGGTCCGTATCGGGGCTGTTGCGGTAGATGCCGTCGTCGCGTTCGAGCAGCTTCAGGGCAACCAGGGCATCGAGGAAATCGCGGGCCGAGCGGGAATGCAGTTTGAGCCTGGCCTGCAATGCCGGCAGGTCGGCCGGGCCTGCGGCGAGCTCCGTGAAGACACCAAGTTCGATCGCGCTGAGCGTTGTCTTGGAGGCCCAGAAGCCCAGGCCAAGCTGCATGATGTTGTCCGGTGTCGGTGCGCCCATCGCTCGTCTCCTCGTGGATTTGTGCCGCTGAACCGGCAGCCTGGAGTGGTCTTGAAACGAAATGCTCCAAGGATGGTCCGATGCCGGCCGCGATCGGACACCGATGGCGTTCCGCGTCGTCGTGGCACCATGCGAAGAAAATAGAACGATTTTCCGGACGATGGAATCGTAAAGAATTGCAAAGATGGATGGGGGCGATCTATCTCATCTATTTAGGCTCTGCTGACAAAGTGCGGAAGCCAGATTTTTGCGGCGGCCAGAGCGAGGAAGCCTGCATATGAAAGTCTGGTCTTGTCGTAACGTGTAGCAATCCGACGAAACTGCTTTATCCTGTTGAACATTCGCTCGATGCGGTTGCGGTCTTTATAAACTCGGTAGTCGCAGGGTGGCGGGTCCTTCCGCGTTGAGCGAGGCGGAATGACAGGACGCGTCCCATGGAAAAAAAGCTCCTGGCGAATGGCGTCAGCATCGTATCCCTTATCGGCGAGCATTCGGCGCGGTCGATTTACCGGCACGGCGAGAAGATCGGGTACAGCACGGTAGTCGGATGTTTCACCGCCCGTTAGGACAAAGCCGAGAGGGCGTCCCTGACCGTCTGCACGGGCGTGGATTTTTGTCGTAAAGCCGCCGCGTGATCGACCAAAAGCCTCCTTATGAGTCCCCCTTTAGCGCCCGCCGCCTGCGAATGGCCGCGAACTGTGGTGCTGTCTATCATATGCTGCCAATCGTCGGTCAGGCCCAATTCAACGAGCGCTTCCAGAAGCGCATCCCATACCCCTTGCTCCGCCCATCGACGGAAACGGACGTAGACAGAATTCCATTTTCCGTAGCGCTCGTGCATGTCACGCCACGGGCAGCCGACCCGCAGAACATACAGCATGCCGTTCAAGAAACGCCGGTTATCATGGGAGGGCCGCGACTTACGCCCGCGTTCCTTCGGTAAAAACCGAGCAATGATGTGCCATTCTTCATCACTCAAATCGCCTCGTGCCAAGACCACCTCCTAAAAAGCAGGCTTGAATCATGCGCCGACCGATTTTGGAATCGCCTTCTTCACAGAGAAACTAATATTTTGTTGAGTGGCAGTCTCTGGAGTCTGCTGAAATAGAAATTGGCTCGCCTGACTGTTCTCCAAAGAATTGATGCTTCAAAGTCCAGCCCAAACGCGTGTACTCACTCGCTACGAGGCTTGAGCAGCACTTGGCAAGTCCGGGTTTATTCGAATTGGCCATCTCGTCGTACGGGTCGGGTCTTGCCACGAAGTAGCTACCCGACAGGACCCACCAGACTTTGTCAACAGGACCTAGTCATGGTAGAAAATTGCGAAGCTTAAAAATATCAATGTTGTCATATAAATACGCCTATCAGCTAACATTGTGGACAAAGGCATTGAAGTGTTTTCGAGGCTTCAGCCGAAGGTGAAAGCGAAGGCTTCCACGCCCCGGTCGAGGAAACGGATCTCGAAGTTGCGGACCGTGACGTCTGCAGACTGCCGGACGAGTTGGTAGAGCTTCGTCGCCGTGACGGTGCCGTTTCCACTGGCATCGATATCTGAGCCGCGATCGTTGCCCGGGTCCTTTCCGTCGATCGTCACCCGGAAGCGGATCGGTTTTCCGGCGGCGCCGGGCCCGAGGACGAGATGCAGGTCGCGGGCGCTGAACCGGTAGGCAATGCCGCCGCCCGGTTGGGTGAGCGTCGCCTGTTGCGCGCCGATCGTCCAGGTGCCTGAAAGACCCCATTCATTGAGGTTCGGTTTAGCGAAAGAGTAGTGATACGTGGCGTCGGCCTGCAGGCCTTCGGGAGAAGCGAAATTCGAGGCGCGCCGGTAGCCAAGATAGGTTTCGCCGGAGCCGATATTGCCCATGTCAGGACCGACTTCAGCGCCCTTTGCGTCTGGCACGACCGGTGCGCTCGCGGCCGTCTCGCTACCGGCCTCGCGCAGCAGATCCTGGATCGCCTTCTCGGTCTGCGGATAGTTGCCCTCGCCGAACTGGTGGTAGCGGATCTCGCCCTTGGCATCGATCAGGTAATGGGCCGGCCAGTAGCTATTTTCAAAGGCACGCCAGATGCGGTAGTCGTTATCGATGGCGACCGGATAGCCGATGTTGAAGCCGCCGAGCGCTTGTCTGACATTGTCGATCCTCTTTTCGAAGGCGAATTCCGGGGTGGTGTGGACCCCGACGACCACGAGCCCCTTGTCCTTATATTTTTCAGCCCAGGCGCGGACATAGGGGATGGTGCGGATGCAGTTGATGCAGGAATGCTTTTCCTCTTCCCTTTCTTCTGGATGGTATCGAACGCGGTGCGCTCCAACGCGGAAGTGCTGGCCGTGCCGGTCCGCATCCTACCGCAGGAATATCAATGGGGAACCTTCGTCGAAGCCCTGGTTTCCCTGCCGTTTGGTACCTTCTTGTTCAATTCCTTCGTGGTCGCCAGCGGCGTCACCGCAATCGTGATCGGTGTATCCTGTCTTTCCGCCTACTCGTTCGCCCGGCTGAAATTTCCTGGCCGGGAGGGTCTGCTGCTTGCTTATCTCGGCACGCTGATGATCCCGCAGGTCATGCTGGTCATCCCGCTCTTCCTGGTGGTCAGCAAGCTCGGCTGGGTCAACACCTATCATGGCATGATCCTACCGGTGGCTTTCGGCTCCTTCGGCACGTTTTTGCTGCGGCAGTTCTTCCTCGCCATTCCCAAGGATCTCGACGAGGCAGCGATGATCGACGGGGCGTCGCGACTGCGTATCCTGGTCACGATCATCGTTCCGCTTGCCATGCCGGCCATCGGCCTGCTCGCGCTTTTCGCCTTCATGGGGCAGTGGAATAGTTTCCTGTGGCCGCTGATCGTCACCAACGGCATGGAAAAAGCCACGCTGCCGCTCGGGCTCACCTTGTTCCAGACACAGCAAGGGACCTCGTGGAACTATATCATGGCCGGCGCAGCGATCTCGATGCTGCCGGGCATCTTCCTAGCCATTGTGCTGCAGAAGGTGATCTATCGGGGTATCACCATCGGCTCCGGCTTCGGCGGACGTTAATTCCTGCCGATATTGCGGCGAAATCTGTCAGATAGCCAGCGCGACTCACCCGAATTGGCCGTCAGGAGCGTTCTGAAGCGCATCTGCTTGCTCGACCGCCGCCGAATGAATGCAGCTAAGCAAGCCTCACGGTGGAGGCGAGTATCCGACAATCACTCGGGGCATCGAACGGGTCTGATGCACACACACACACACACACGTGTCAGGTCAGCCGCAGATCCACGCCTGGATGCAACTTCTTGAGGTTGGGCAATGATTTGATCTGCCACGGGACTTGGGAAGAACCGCGTACGGTCAAATGAATGTCCGGGTGATTGCGAGCCTCGATCGTCAATTTGGCAAGCAGGTTTATACCGGAGGAGTTCAAGAATTGAAGTCCGGTCACGTCGAAAGTGGCCTTACCGGCCCCCTCTTCGAGCGCTTTCATGGCCAAAGCATGAATGGGTGCGTAAGCATCCGGGCCTGCCAGCCGCATGGTTCCGTCAAAATAAACGGTACCGCCCTCGGACCAGACGCGGAACGCTTCTTCTCTGATTTCCATAGCACTTTTCTCGCGGTTCATGACGGTGAAATTGGCATTGCGGCATATGTTTCAAGTTTTGCACGGTTGTGGGGGCGGTCCTCCTCGAAGAGCCAAGCCAGGTCTGCCTTGTAGTCGCTCATCAAAGTCAGCAATCCCAATCCGGGACCGCTACCGGCCGTTTTAGCGCTCGCCTCGATCTGCTGGATGAGAAGATCGCTCGGATCGCCTTGCGTTATGCTCGACAGCAACCGCTGGAACCTGGCTGCCGTCTGCCTGTCGACAAAATTCGATATCCTCATCTTAAAGTTGTCGTCTTCCGCCATGGCTTCGATCGCGATCTCGCCTGGAGCACGAAACTTGATGGCGTTTTCGATCAATTCGTTCGTCAGGTAGCCGATATCTTGTCGGACCTGATTATAGCGCCGCTTCGACGGTCGAAATCGGAGCGCCATCATCTCGGCGATGAAATCCGACGTCATGCTGGAGTGTTTCCAGGCAAGGTAAAGAGGGCCATCGAGTAGCCGCAGCTGAACGGCGTGCGTCGCGTCAAACGAAGCGAGATGCTCCTGCCCATATAGGACCGTTGTCATGCCATCACCTATGCCGCACTACGACCAGCGTAATGTCATCATGTATCTTTTGCGTTCCGATATAGGCCATGAGGCTTTCGAGAATGCCGTTCATCACCTGCTCAGCTGTGCGACCGTGCAGGCGGCGGGCGTTTTCGCAAAGCCGCTCGATGCCGAATAGTTCGCCTTCGGGATTTTCAGCCTCGGTGACGCCATCGGTATGAAGGACAATCAAATCGCCCTTGTGAAAGGGTATTTCGCGGGTAACGATGAAAGACGATATATCAGATTCAAGTCCCACTGGCAGGCCGAGGTCGCTGGTGTCGATCCGTTCGACCGCGCCGGTATGACGAATGACAATCAGATCCTCATGCTGGCCCGAAATCGTCAAACGCTCGCCATCATAGTCCAGAAATGACAGCGTGACGTGCTTGTCGATTTTCGTCCGCTCGATGTTCTTGTAGATCGTGCGGTTCAGATAACTGAGGAACCTTGAGGGGTTCGTTTCGCCGGCTTCCTGTAGCGCGCGGGCGACGGACTGCACCATAAGCATCAAAACACCGCTTTCGAGGCCGTGGCCCGTCACGTCGCCAATGCCTATCTTCAGGTGAGCTCCGTTTTGCAGGATATCGTAGTAGTCCCCGCCGACCTCGTCGGCGGGGCGCATATAGGCGGCAATCTCCAACTGCTCGATTGCCGCAAGCTCTTTCGCGCGGGGCAGCACCATAAGCTGAATCTGCCGAGCCACATCCAGTTCGGCACCGAGGCGCAGGTTTTCGCTCGTCAATTGGCCGTTCAGGATCGAGATTTCTTCTTTGGCCACCTCAATTTCCTTCGTGCGCTCAGCAACCAGGTTCTCGAGATTTTCGGTATGGAAGCTGATCTCCTCGGCCATGCGGTTGAACGCGAGACCAGCCTCGCCAACTTCGTCCTTGGTGGGTATATCGACCCTGACAGAATAATCCTTTGTCTGTATGCGCTTGGCGGCACCCGCCAGTGCGCTGATCCCGCTTGTAATTCGCTTTGACGCCACAAAGACCGCCCCCGTGACGACGAGCATCGACACGAGAACCGCGAGGATCTGATAAATCAGAATGCGGTTGGTTGCCCGCGATATTTGATCTCTGGCGGCAGTGAGGGAGGCATAGATTTCACGCTCGGGCACAACGATGCCGAGCGACATGACCTCGCGCTGAACCGGTCCGTTTATCCAAAGATTGGTTGCGTTTAGCTGTTTTGTAACGACAAGATAAGGAACATTTTCGCCGCTCTCGTTCAGCGAGATGTGCCTTATGACGCCATCGGCATCAAGCGGCAGTGAGGCGACCTCCTTTTGGGAACTGTTGCGTAAAGAGCGGTCAAGGCCGGTCACGCCCTTGTTCGTGGCGTCGCTCGCCGAGCGAAGACCGATGATCTTTTCCCCGGCAGGGTTGATTGCAACGACGTTGCCGTCCGACATGGTTAGAAAGCCAAAGCCGCTTTCGGCGACCTTCACGCGCTCGACAATTTCGGCGAGCTGGTCAAGGGTGATGTCTGCTCCGGCAGCTCCCGCCACGCTACGCCGATCGGCAGTCCAAAGCGGATGGAAGAAGCTGACGATCAGTTTTCCCGTGATTGCGTCCGTATAGGGAGCGGTCTGGGTGATATTGTCAGGTACCGGCCGCAAGGAAGGGTCGCTTGCCCACTTCTGCCAGGATTCATAAAGACCGGGAAAGAAGAAATCCCAAAAGTCTGCGCTGTTGTGACCGGGATAAAGCCGATCGAAAGTCTGCGCTTGATCTGTATAAGGTGCCGTCCTGAAGATCGGGCGCTCTTTCGGCCCGATATAGTACATCTGCAGCTTCGATGCGCCGTTTTTCAAGAGGTCTGGGGCGACAAGATCAAGGACCGCACTCGTCTCGATATCGGTCTGCACCTGCGGCAGCGGATGGCGATCCTTGTCCAGGAGGTAGCCCCATACGCTGACGACCGACGGCGCCCCTGGAAGGTTCTGCGCCCATTGACCCTTGGGGTCGAACGTCACGGTCACCGCATCTGGAGCCGCCCTTGCCATGGCGGCTCCAATCTCCCCGTTCCTCGTTGGTTGATCGATCTGACCTTGAAGCACGCCTGTCAACGCCTTGACGTCGGAATGGACCTGATGGAGAAGCAAGCCAACCTGCGCGGCCGTGGAATCGGTATAGGAGCGGATATAGTCTTGGCTTGCCCGTTCAAGGCCGTGTCCCACTTCCGCCGTCGCATCCCGAGAAAGTCGCTGGACATTCCAAAGGGCGAGACCGCCGCTGACAAGCAGGTCAAAAAGGACCGCCCCACCGACAACGATCATGAATTTCGCGCGAAATGAGCGCGGTCCGAGGCTTGGCTTCCTGATCGGCGCGGTCATCATAGCGGTTTTCGCCCGGACGCTGCCCAAATGGGCCAGCCGGCGTAGCCCTTTGGATGAAGCGCCGCAAAGATATGGTCGGCGAATCCTTGTCTGAAACGTTCGACGAACTCCGCTGAATCGCCCCTGCGGACAGACATTTCGCCTGCGTAGACATCTCGCCATGCCGCGATGACGTCTGCGAACTCCTGGGGATCGCCGTCGAGGTTGGTGACCATGAAGCTTTCCATTTTCACCGCCTCGAAGCCCGCGTCCAGCAACAGACGCAAGCTCTTTGGCCCCATTTCGACGTCCATGTCGAAATGACTGAAGAGCTTGGCGACCTCGTTATAGGTCCATTGGATGCTGTCGGCCCGCGGTTCCCCGAGGCAATGGGAGTTTTTCTCGTTGGTGATGTAAACCCGGCCGCCAGGTTTGCAGATCCGATAGAGCTCCCTGAGCAGCAGTTCGGGGCGATCGAAGATTTGCAACGAGTGCCGGCAGGTCACGAAATCGAACTGGTCGCTTTCGAACAACATCTGCGATGCATCGCCGTAGGTGTATTCAATATCGCGGACACCGAAGCTTTCGGCAACACCACGGGCATAGTCGAGGCTTGGCGAGGAATGATCTAGCGCAACGATCCTTGCAGGACCGAACTCCTTTCTGACAAGCATCGCGAAATCGCCAATGCCGCAACAGATGTCGGCAATCACCATGCCGTTGCGAAGCCCATGACGCGGCAATATCTCTCTCTCATGCCGCCACGTCATCTTGGTCTGCGTTCTGAGGATTGGAATGAAGCTTTGGTTTTCAACGAATGTCTGGCCGGGATAAAAAGCCGAGTCGTAGACCTCGATAACAATGTTCGGCGAAAGATCGCTCAAATGCCGGAACATCCGTGCCGCCCAGGCGACAACGCTTGATGCGACGACCACAAATTTGATTTCGGGCCTTGAACGCGAAGCATCGATCAAAACCCGCGTCAAGGCACGAAATGCCGTGCTGTTCATATGCGTAACGCGCTTTAGATTGACGTATAAAACACCGCTGACGGTCTCGATTCCATTTCGCAGCAGCAAGAGATCGTCGGCAATTTCAGCCGTGGAATGAGGGCGAAGCACGCCAGCGAGGGAGAATTCCTGATCGTTGATGTTGAATTGCGCTGTAAAGACAGGCGAAGGACTTTGTGCAGTCAATTCAGTAGCCTTTCGAGCGGCAGGTCGACAATGAATGCAAGTGCGCCGATATCCAAATCGCGGATCTGGATTTCCGCGTCATAATTCACAACCAATCCGAGCAGGATCGCCTGGCCATCGGAGGCGGCATCGTTGGTGATCACGTTGAAATAATTTATAAGGGCCCGGCCGGTTTGTAATCCCAGGACAATCTTCTTGTAGGATTGTCGCTGTTCTGGCGGGCAAGGAAAGATCAGCTCGATGCGCTCGGTCTGCTGGCAGCGATAAAAATTGCATACAAAGTCACCATCATCCGCCTCTGAGCGAAACGACATCTCCAGAAGCTCGTTAAGGGCTGAGGAAAGCAGGTTGGAATGGCGCACAGGATCGCGACGGTCATGGCTGACCATTCGAGCGACGAAGTTGGACAACTGATCGCAATGCAGCCAGTCGGCGGTAAAGCTCGCCATGTCCATCTTCAGACTGAGCAACTGGTCAAATGCGGGGCCCATTGCCGCTTCTTGATTCTTCAACCGACACCTCTCGGCGAATTGCTGCTTCACTTTTCAGGATTTGGCCCGATCATTACCGGGTCCCGTGTCAGCATGCTTGCGAATAAATTCATCAACCATGTCGGCCCCCAGAGGAGGGCTTAGGAAATAGCCTTGCAACCGATCACATCCCTCCGCCTGTAGCCAGGCGGCCTGTTCGGCCGTCTCAACGCCTTCGGCAGTCACGCGCATGCCAAGCCCATGGGCCATTGCGATGACGAAGCGGACGATGGTCTGGCTCTTCTGATCATCAGGCAGGTCGTTGATAAAGTACTTGTCTATCTTGATGTTATCGAAGGGAAAGTTCTTCAGATAACTCAAAGAGGAATACTCGGTCCCGAAGTCATCGAGGGAAATCTGGATGCCAAGCACGTTGAGCGTGTTCAGGGTATCAAGATTGTTGATCGTGCGCTCCAGCAGCACGGTTTCGGTGATCTCGAGCTCCAAGCGCTCCGAGGGCAGTCCGACGACGTCGAGGGTTTGCGACACTCGGTCGGTCAGGCCCGAGGTTAAAAATTCGGCGGGAGATAGGTTTACCGCAATAGTATAGTGGGCGGGCCAGGACAGGGCCTGCCGGCACGCTTCTTCCAGCACCCATTGACCGATTTCGCTCATAAGGCCGTCTGATTCCGCCATCGGGATAAAGGCGATCGGGGAAATCACTCCGAGGATTGGGTGGCGCCAGCGCAGCAGTGCTTCGAAGCCGGCGATCGCCAACGACCGATCGACCAGCGGCTGATATTCGATAAAGAATTCACGGTGTTGCAGCGCAACCCGAAGGCTCCGTCTCAATACCTCTCGCTGTTCCAGCACCTGCAGCATGCTCGGATTAAAGGTCCGCGCGCGCCGGCGTCCGTCCTTCTTGGCGGCATAAAGGGCAACATCGGCAGCCTTCATCAACTGCTCGCTCTCATTGCCGTCGCGAGGTGCAATCGCAACGCCGATACTGGCACCGACAAACACGGTAATTCCGTCCACCGTGAAGGGCTTGCGAAATTCGGCGATCAGCGACTCTGCTAATCTTTCGGCTTCATCCGGCTCCCGGGCGATCTGTATGACGGCGAATTCGTCGCCTGCAAGGCGGTAGGCGGTCTCGTCTTTACCCAGCGTCTTTCGAATCCTCTCGGCCGCAAGCTTTAGGACGATATCCCCGGCTCCATGGCCCAGCGTATCATTGACGGGCTTGAAATCGTCCAGATCGATCTGCATCAGTGCAAGGCCCGCCTTTGCACGGACTGGGAGAACCTTTCCCAGTTTGTCGCTGAATTGGCGGCGATTGGGCAGCCCGGTCAAAACGTCATGGGTTGCCTGGTGAAGGAGTAACGCCCGGTCCAGCTCTTGCGCTTTTGCAGTCTCATCGATGTCAGCGCCGCCAAATTCGACGATCGCAAGGCCGGCCCTGGCCTGGAACAACAGCAGATTGCGCCGCTCGGATTCACCGGCGCCGAGACGAATGGTCCTCGGCTTGCCGGTATTGACGACGAGCTGAACGAGGGCAGCGAGGTCGGGATTTGCCAGGTCGGGATACACATCCCCCAAAGTTACGGGGGCCTCGTCAGCAAGGTCCAGGCGCTCCTTGAGCTTTTCAGACCAGTCGATAAGCCCGAGATCGTGACCCCAGAGCGAAAACAGCCCCTCGGCGTGGCTGCCGAATTCGGACTTCTGCGGAGCCGGCTGAGGCCAATTCGCACGATTTTCCGGCATGGGGTCACCCTCCTCAACCCGCCTCGCTTACTGCCGAACCCAAATCTGTTCCGTATCAGAACTAGAGCGAGCCTCGTTGTAGTCAACGCAGAGCTCTACCAGAACGCGCTATCTTGCGGCCGTGTGACCACCGGGTTCTCGATCGTATATGACAGAAAGCTTATCTAAAGAATAACAAACCAACTTTGGACCGTAGCGGCGCGTTGAGCAGCGAAAATGCTGAGATCTTCGCGGTCAGGTGCTGAGGATCAATCTCACCGGGCGGCACGGAACGGGCGCGTCGCAACATGAGAAGACGCAAGGGGCGATTATGGAGCTTGCTGCGTCATTGCGGCCAGTTGACTGTCGCGAGGGCGCTCGATTTTAACGTTTGATTAACCATATCCGCCGTTTATTCCTCGTTAACGGCCGGTCGGTCGTTGATTCGAACATCCATTGCGCGAAGTGCCGATGGATATCTGGAAAGACGATTTTGCGGCGGCACCCAAAATGCGCTTGCTGGGGTTGATATCGGTGGTCGCGGCGGCCTTGTTGGCCGGCTGTGCGTCGACGAGCGGCAGCGTCAGGCAGCCCTCGGCGCCCGAGACGGTGGCCAGCGAAAAGGCGCTCATTCTTCCGCCCCCCGGTGGCCCGGCCATCGTGAGTGTCGTCGAAACCAGGCGCGGCAACGGCGTGGAGCAGATGCTTTCACTCTATACGTCCTCTTCCGTGCCGGGGCAGAATTTCCTGAAAGTGCAATTCTATGGGGCAAGTGGGTCCAATCCGGGAGCGGGAGGCGCCTCCTACAAGATGATCAGCGAGAGGGGGATTTCTCGCGAAGCATTCGCGGCTGCGCCGGGCGTTGCGATGGCGAGGAACAACACCTTCCTGCAAAACAGTTATGGGGCGTTCGCCTATGCCTCGGGGCGCAGCCGCGCAGGCGATACCTGCCTTTATGGCTGGCAGCAGATCCGATCGAGCCAGGCGGCACATACGCAAGCGCGCAATTTCGGGATGATCCAGGTGCGGCTTCGCCTTTGCGACGCGCGCGCCAGCGAGCGTCAGCTCTTAAGCGTTATGTATGGCTATACGGTCACCGGCACGCTGAACGGCGAGATATGGAATCCTTACGGCGAGGTAAAAGGCGCCGATGAGGTTCTCGGCCGCGTCGGCAGCCCTGTTTACCCGGATGACGGTGGCCACCGCACTAGCGCCATTGAAATCGGCTACGAACCGGCCCCGGCCCTCCGCCGTCAGCCACGTCAAGTGAAGGCGCCGGTGACAGCGCCCATGCCGGCGCCGATCGGGGTGCGTGTACCGCTGCCGGACCCAGCCTTCGAAACGCCAGCGGCCAATACCCAGCCGATGCCGGCGCCGGGCTCCGTTCAACAAGCGGCGAGGGCAGGTGGCATCACCGTGCCTTCCCCCGACTGCATAGGCGATGCGGCCATGACGGCCGCGTGCCGAAGATAGGAAACGCATAGCCGGTGCCGCAATGCCCGGCCATGCTTTGAAGGGACGTCGATGCATAAGGCTCGAAGCATCTTCACCTGGGCGATCGTCTCGCTCTGCGTCTTCGTATTGATCACCTTGCCGGTGAACCTGCAGACTCAGCTTATTGCCAGTATCACCGTCGTCACGATCATGGCGATGATCAAGATCCTGAAGGGGGAGGGCACATGGCGCCTGATCGCGCTTGCCTTCGGCACTGCCGTCGTTCTGCGTTATGCCTATTGGCGCACGACGAGTACGCTGCCGCCCGTCAACCAGCTTGAAAACTTCATTCCCGGGCTGCTGCTCTATCTCGCCGAAATGTACAGCATCGCCATGCTGGCGCTCAGCCTCTTCATCGTCGCGACCCCACTTCCGCCGCGCCGGTCGCGCCCTGTCAAGCAAGAGCGGTTCCCGCATGTCGACGTCTTCGTGCCCACCTATAACGAAGACGCCCATCTCCTCGGCAATACGCTCGCCGCCGCAAAAGCAATCGATTATCCGGCCGATAAACTGCATGTCTGGCTGCTGGATGATGGCGGCACGCTGCAAAAACGCAATTCCAACAAGCTGCTCGAAGCCCAGGCTGCCATTGCGCGGCACAATGAACTGAGGCAGCTCTGCGAGGCACTTAGCGTCAATTACCTGACGCGCGACCGCAATGAACATGCCAAGGCAGGCAATCTCAACAACGGCATGCAGCATTCGACGGGCGAGCTCATCGCCGTCTTCGACGCTGACCACGCGCCCGCCCGGGACTTCCTGCGCGAGACGGTCGGCTATTTCGACGACGACCCGAAGCTCTTCCTCGTGCAAACGCCGCACTTTTTCATCAATCCAGATCCGCTGGAGCGCAATTTGCGCACTTTCGACAGGATGCCGAGCGAAAATGAGATGTTTTACGGCATCATCCAGCGGGGCCTCGATAAATGGAACGCTGCCTTCTTCTGTGGTTCGGCCGCAGTTCTCAGCCGTCGCGCGCTGCAATCCACCAATGGCTTTAGCGGCATCAGCATCACTGAAGACTGTGAGACCGCATTGGCGTTGCACGGCGCGGGCTGGAATAGCATTTATGTCGACAAGCCGCTGATCGCCGGTCTGCAGCCCGCCACCTTCGCAAGTTTCATCGGCCAACGCAGCCGCTGGGCGCAAGGCATGATGCAGATCCTGCGCTTTCGGTTTCCGCTCTTAAAGCGCGGCCTGTCGATTCCGCAGCGCCTTTGTTACATGTCCTCGACGCTGTTCTGGCTCTTCCCGTTCCCGCGTACAATCTTCCTGTTCGCGCCGCTCTTTTATCTGTTCTTCGACCTTGAAATATTCACAGCCTCCGGCGGCGAGTTTCTGGCCTATACGCTTGCCTATATGCTCGTGAACCTGATGATGCAGAACTATCTTTATGGTTCGTTCCGCTGGCCGTGGATATCGGAACTTTACGAGTATGTGCAGACGGTCCACCTTTTGCCTGCCGTCATTTCCGTCATGATCAATCCACGAAAACCAACCTTCAAGGTCACGGCAAAGGACGAATCGATTTCGGTCAGCCGCCTTTCGGAAATCAGCAGGCCCTTTTTCGTTATATTTGCCGTGCAGATCATTGCGCTCGCCATTACGATCTATCGCATCTATGCCGAGCCCTACAAGGCGGATGTGACGCTCGTTGTCGGCGGGTGGAACCTTATCAATCTCATCATGGCAGGCTGTGCGCTTGGCGTGGTGTCGGAGCGCGGCGAGCGTGCCGCTTCGCGGCGTGTGCGCGTCAATCGGCGCTGCGAATTCGGCGTCAACGGCAAATGGCATACCGCCTCGATCGAGGACGTCTCGGTCCACGGAGCGCGTCTCCATGTCTTCAACAAGCAGTTGGACCCGATGACGATCGGCGCCGAAGGCGAAATCCGCTTCCGCCCTTACAGCGGTGCTGACCTCGAAACTCTGCCGCTCATCGTTCGCAACATGGAACAGGACGGCGATATCATGGCCGTCGGCTGCCAGTATATCCCGAAGAGCGCGCTTGATCATCGCCTGATCGCCGATTTGATCTTTGCCAATTCCGATCAATGGGCGCAATTTCAGGAATCGCGCCGCCGCAATCCGGGCCTCATCCGCGGTACCATCTGGTTCCTTGGTCTATCGCTCTATCAGACAAGCCGCGGGCTCATTTATTTCTTCCGCAGCATGCGGCCGGAGCGCGAAGCGCAGCAGCAGATGGCAAAGGCGAACGGCTGATGAGGACGGGTCTTGCCGCTGCACTGTTTCTCATCAGCACCTCGGCGCTCACCTCGGCTCAGACTGCACTGGCGCCCGCGCCCTTTGACATGTCGCCTGAGCGCCCGGCCGGTCTTCATCCCATGGTGCCGCGCCTGACGTTGCCTGCCCCAACGGTGACACCGCCTGTTACAGTTCCAGACGCACCGTCCGTCCCTGCCGCTCCGCCGAAACCTTCCCCATCTTTTCCCGGCTCTGCAAATTCCGCTCGGCCGCAAACCGTCCAGCCTGCCGGCACCCCGACGGAGACGGCCGGCCGTATGCGCCGCTACGTCGTTCCCTTCGACAAATTCGGTCTGGAGGGCGAATACGACCGGAAGTCGTGGAGCGTCTACCTCACTCCAGAACAGGCCGCCGCGCCGGCAAAATTCAATTTCGCCTACCAAAATTCCATCGTCGTTGCGCCGGAAGCCTCGCAGATCACCGTGCTCGTCAACAACCGTCCGATCGGTCAAAAGCAGATCGGCTCACCCGACACACCCTCCCAAGTCAGCTTCGATGTTCCGCGTGGTCTGTTACAGCCCGGCGCAAACCTTTTGACCTTCGAGGCAAGCCAGCGCCACCGCACGGATTGCACGATCCAGTCGACTTATGAGCTATGGTCCAATATCGATCCTGCGCAGACCCATCTGAGCTTCGAAGGGCAAGAAGCTGCAAAGTTGTCAAGCACGGATGCCATCCGTGCGGTCGGCGTCGACGGGTCCGGTAGAACGGAATTCGACCTCCTCGTTCCAGCCCTTGAGCAGCCTGGCACGACGAAGCCGCTACTTCGCCTCGCACAGGGGCTCTCGGTGCTGAGTGGTATGCCGAACCAATCCATCTCCTTCAGCGTCGACACGCTGCCGGCAGCCGGACCCGGCAAGCTTACCGTTCTCGTCGGCACGACTTCCGAGTTGCAGCCCTATTTTCCAGACCTGCCACCGGCGGCTCAGTCCGCAGCGCTCGCGACATTCGTCACCGACCCGCGCACTGGCTCGCCCGTGCTTCTGATCAGTGGCCCTTCGTGGCAGGCAATCTCCTCGGCTATCGATACCATCGTCTCCCCAACTGATCGTGCCCCGGGCATCAGGCGCGATGCGTTGACCACCGAGCGCTGGAGCGCGCCAAACGCACCGTTGATACTTCAAGACACGCGGCTTACATTTGCCGATCTGGGCGTGAAGACGACAGAGTTTTCCGGTCGGCGTTTTCGTACGAACTTCAATGTCGCGGTTCCTTCCGACTTCTATGCGAATGCTTATGGAGAAGCGACGGTTCTGCTGGACGCGGCCTATACCGGCAGCGTCCTTCCCGGCAGCCATATCGACATCTATGTCAACGGCAATATCGCCTCGACGATGCCGATTACCGGAACCGGCGGCGGCATCCTCCGTCATCTGCCGATCCGCGTGGCCATGCGCCACTTCAAGCCGGGCCTCAACTCGCTGAGTCTTGAAGCAATCCTCACGACGAGCGATGACAACATATGTGTGCCCGGTGCGACCGCCTCGACCACGTCGCGCTTTGCCTTGTTCGATACGACTGAGTTCCGCATGCCGGATTTCGCCCGCGTCGGGCAGCGTCCCAATCTTGCCGCCATGGCCGGTACCGCCTACCCCTATGGACGGCTTGCCGGTCCGATGCCGCTCTTCATAGACCGCATCGATGCCGACACACTTTCTGCCGCGGCCACGCTGCTTGGCCAGATGGCGGTTGTCTCCGGTCGCCCCATGAACATAGAGCCGACGGCTTCGCCAGGCACGATCGGTGATCAGGACGCCCTATTCATCGGTTCCATCTCGCAATTGCCGGCGGCGGTCTTGTCCCAACTGAATATCTCCACGGCAAGCCAGGCCACTTGGCGCCCGGTACCGGATACGCAGGTGGTCCAGCCGGACACCAATTCCGCTTTCGACCAATGGCGCTCGAAGGTGAGCAGCGGCGCATGGCGCGGTCAGGTCACGGCGTTCCAGGAGTGGCTGCGCAAGAACTTCGACATCTCGCTGAGTTCGCTGCAATTTGTACCGAGAGCAGAAGCCGTTTTCACGCCGTCCAATGTGGCGAGCCTCATGGTTGCGCAAGGCGCCAGCCCAACCGGCGCCGGGGCCTGGACAGTCGTAACCGCGCCCTCGGCAAAGGACCTGCGCGAGGGTATCGATGCTGTGACGGAGCAGCGCAACTGGCCGCAGATTTCCGGACACATCACCACCTATTCCGGCAAGACCGGTGAGATCGAAACCGTGCCGGTCTCGCGTTTCGACTTCGTGCCCTCGCAGCCTTGGTCGCTTGCGAACTTTAGGCTGATCGCCGCAAACTGGCTCTCGACCAATATCCTCTCCTACGCCTTTCTGCTTGTCGTTCTTTCGATTCTCCTCGGCATGGCGACCTCGGGCATGCTGAGCAGATTGGGCAGGGGCAAATGAAGAGGATCGTGGCAACGGTGCTGGCTGGTGCACTCGCTTTTGCGATTGCCGTCGAACCCCTTCAGGCCCAACAGGTGCTCGTCGATCCAAAGGCGTGGGCTGCCTACAAGCTGCAGTTTCTCGATCCGAGCGGCCGTGTCATCGACAACGGCAACGGCAACATCAGCCACAGCGAGGGCCAGGGTTACGGTCTGTTGCTTGCCTACCTCGCCAACAGCCCCGCCGATTTCGAGCAGATATGGTATTTCACCCGCACGGAACTCCTGCTGCGCGATGATGGACTTGCTGTATGGAAATGGGACCCTTCAGCCAAACCGCATGTGACGGACACCAACAACGCCTCGGACGGCGACATGCTGATTGCCTATGCGCTTGCGCTCGCTGGCACCTCCTGGAACAGGAGCGATTATATCGAAGCCGCTGCCAGAATGGCCCAAGCGCTCCTTTCCGAAGCAGTGGTGGAGGCCGGTGGCCGCACGCTGCTCTTGCCCGGCGTTGAAGGTTTTACACCGCCCGGCCGGATAGATGGGCCGGTGGTCAACCCCTCCTACTGGATCTTCGAGGCGATCCCGGTGATGGCGCTGCTTGCGCCGTCAGACCGGTGGCAAAAGCTTTCCGATGACGGCCTTGCACTCCTGAAATCCCTGCAATTCGGCCCGCGCAAACTGCCTGCTGAATGGGTAAGCCTTGCCCGCCGGCCGGCACCAGCCGAGGGTTTCGATGCGGAATTCGCCTACAACGCTGTTCGTATCCCGCTTTATCTCGCAAGGGCAGGGATTACCGACAAAGCCCTGCTTTCCAGGCTGCAACATGGAATGACCGCAAATGGTGCTCCGGCGACAATCGACCTTGCCACGGGTGGCGTGAAGACGGTGCTTGCTGACCCAGGTTATCGAATTGTTAACGATGTTGTGGCCTGTGTGGTCAACGGCAAGAAACTGCCCCCGACTGCCCGGCAGTTTTCGCCTGCGCTCTATTATCCGTCCACGCTCCAGCTGCTCGGGCTGGCCCTCGTCGTGAAGAAACATCCGGAGTGTCTGTGAAGTCGTCCCTCATCGCATTATCGGCTGCAGCGGTGGTGGCCATCGTAATAACCGGGGTGAAGGACCGTGCCGCGCTGGTGGAGAAATTCGGCATCTTACGCTCGTACCTGCAGACCGACCGCCTGGTGCAACCGGACACGCCCAGCAGCCAGCCGATCGACGTCCAGGCGGTCGCCGACCGTCTTCAGGAGGCGGCACCGGTGCTGACGGCACAGGCGCCTCAACCTCCCCAGGCGCCTTCCCCCCCGGCTCAGCCGCAGCCTGCCGAGAAGGAGCGGCCGGCCCAACAGCCGGCAGGGCAGCAACCGGCAGCTCAGCCGAAGGTCGACGAAAGCGCGCTGCGGTATTTTGCAAACCGCGGCGACAAGGTTCGCCTGCAGGCCGAAATCTCCCGTCTCCAAGCGCTTTATCCGAACTGGGTGCCGCCCGCCGATCCGCTGGCCGTGCCGCAAAGCGGCGATAAGCAGCTCGAAACCATGTGGCAGCTTTATGCGGAGGGGCGTTATGCAGAGCTTCGCAAAGCTATCGCCGACCGCCGCACGGCGGATACCGGCTGGCAGCCGCCCGCTGACCTCCTCGATCGCCTAGATGTCGCAGAAGCCCGGGCGCGGCTTGTGAATGCGTCCGACCTCAAACAGTACACAACAGTCATCGAGATCGGCGCTGCGACCCCGAGCCTTCTGACCTGCAGCGATATAGATGTCTTGTGGCGCGTCGCCGAAGCCTTTGTCCACACAGGAAGGGAAGCGCGCAGCGTAGATGCCTACAGCTACATCCTGAAGTACTGCACGAACCCGCAGGAGCGCCTTGCGAGCGTCCAGAAGGCTTCGGCGTTGCTGCCCTATCAGGCCATGCAGCGGCTGCTTGCCCTCGAGCAGCCTGCCGTGAGCGGCGCGCGCGAGCTCGATGGCATCCGTGACGAGCTCGCTCGCCGCTTCGTCGCTGAAGGCAATGCCGATCCGAAGCTTGATGTCGAAGCAGACTATGTATCGCGTGTTGCGCGTCTCGCGCAAACCCAAGGGCTCGCCTCCGATGCGCTCTTGCTTGGCTGGTATCAGCTGCGACGCGAGAATGCGCCGGAGGCGGAGAAGTGGTTTCGCGCAGCCCGTGCCAAGGAGGATTCGGCATCCGCTTCGCAGGGCCTGGCACTCGCGCTTGTCGCCCGTAAGGCGCCTCAAGAGGCCGAGGATGTCATGTACAGGTGGCGCAGCGATTCCAAGGATGCCACCGATACCTATCTTGCCGCTGCTGCCAATCTGATGGCTTTGCAGCCGCCCGCCGATATAAGCGAAGACGTACTTGGTCGCATGGCAAAAGAGGTCATTGCGCAGAAATACGTGCCGGCCGCGCAGCAATTCGGCTGGTATGCACGTTCGCTCAATCAGCCGCAAACTGCAGCGCGCTGGTTTGAAACTGCGCTTCGCTGGAAACCGGACGACGAACCGTCCGCCTATGGTCTTGCCATCACCCGTGAGCAACTGAATGATCGCACGGGGGTCGCGGAGGTCCAGCGGCTTTGGGCCGGCCGCTCGCAGCGTATCGCCACGCTTGACGATGCATCGCTATCGGCGCCCTCCGTCGAGGCACCGCTTCAAACGTCCGCCCGGCTTCCACAAAGGCTTGCGCGTGCGGCTGTGCCAGCTCAACCGGCTGACGGAGGAGGCGCAACCGAGCCTCCGGGCCGGGCTGTGCGAACCGAAGGATCGGCAATGGAGACAGTGACTGTGCAGCAAGGCACCCGCAAGCCGCGCGGCTGCTCGACCACGACGGATGCGAGCCTCCTCAGCCCCGATGCCGCGCTCAGCCGCGGCTGGTGCCTGATGGATCTCAATCGTCCGATGGAAGCTGTTGCCGCTTTCGAAAGAGCCTTGAAGGGGTCTGCGCGGCAGACGCGCGAAGACGCCGCCTATGGACAGAGTCTCGCTTATCTGCGCGTCGGGCTGTCCAACAATGCGGCCGTTGCGGCAACGCGTGCGCCTCAGAGCCGTGAGCGCGCCGCCGAACTCCAGGTTTCAATCCTCGCTGACCGGGCACTCGCCGCTTATGGCGCCAAGCGGTATCGCGAGACGCTGATCTATCTCGATCAGCGAGCGCAGATCAAACGCGAGACGATCGATCTCATGGTGTTGCGCGGCTATTGCTATCTGAACCTCGAAATGTATGGCGATGCCGCACGGATATTCAATGCGGCCGCCGCCACTGGCAGTAAGGATGCCAACAGAGGGCTGGCCGACCTTAAGCGAGCCACGCGCCCAGAGACGTCGGGCTGATCCCGATTTTGCTGGCAGCGCCGCCGCCGGCGCCCCGGCAGAACCATCGTTTTCACGCAGCCGTTGCCAGTTCGACGCGGTTGCGGCCAGCCGTCTTGGCGCGATAGAGCGCTCTATCTGCGGCCTCGATTGCTGCACGAATATTAGTGCCGCTAGAATCGACAGCCGCGACGCCGATGCTGACGGTAACCTTGATTGCCGTAACACCGACGATCAAGTCTTCTGACTCGATTGCATGGCGGATCTTCTCGGCAACGATTGACGCGTCGCCCTCTTCAGTATCTGGAAGCAGAATGATGATCTCTTCGCCCCCGTAGCGAGCCGCGACATCGGTCTTGCGCACGGTCCGGCGAATGAGGTCGGCGACCCGGGAGAGCACGGTGTCTCCCACATTGTGTCCCCAGGTATCGTTGATCTTTTTGAAGTGGTCGACGTCGAGCATAACGATCGAGAAAGGCCGCCCGCGATTGCTCGCCTCCTCGGCGCAGCGGTCGGCCGCCCGCTGAAAGACGCGGCGATTTGGCAGCTTCGTCAACGGGTCGACGCTCGCCTCATTTTCAAGCACGCGCACCATCCGGACTCGCTGCTTTTCGCGCTCAAGCAGATCGGCAAGGAGGAGGACGCCGAGAATATTGGCAAGCATGACGGGAGCCGCAGCGCTCAGAAACAGGTCCCTGGCGATCTCCGGAGGCAGAAAGACAAGGACGATGAAGGAAGAGACGGTCGCAAGGCCGAGCAGCAGCGATCTCCCCCAGCCGGTGCCGATGCGGTGGCGGGGTATGAGCGTGCTGGCGTAACCACTAAGCGCCACAAGGATGACGCTCACCGCGCCGCCCGTCGCGCCGACGCCGCCAAGAACCAAACGGTGCGCCCCCATCATGGCTGCAGCAATGATGGTGCCAATCGGTCCTGCGTAGAGGGGGGAGAGAACCAGAAGAATGGATCGGGCGTCATAGATAAGCCCCGGCCTCATCACGATCGGATCGTTCATCGAAAGAATGCCGCCGAGACCAAACAAAAGGCCCGCCGCAACGCCCCTCATCAATCTTTGGCTGATGGTGCGAATGACCCAAGCATAGCCATAAACGACTAAGACAGCCAACGCCAAGACACGTATGTAAGCGGCGACGATTTCGCTGATTTCCATGCTTTTCTGTTAAATGTCCGATGACACCGGTACGTGATTCCAAATGATCACCGATAGATGGCAGCCCTCACGCACAAGACAAGGGTGCCGCGCTGTCGAACGTGCCACAGGCGCGCTTTGGACTCCGGTCGCGGCTGGCGTAGGCGGAGAGACCGCCCTTTGCTCCGGCGTGGCAGGAGTAGCCAGTCACCTACCGGATGCGCTTAAGCCTTCCTGCTTCTGCCTTTGGACAACCGTCCGATCGGCCAGACGATATCGGCTCTATTCGTCGGGTCTATCTAACCGACGGTGGGGTCTCGAAGCGGGCGATCTCGGCACCGGCTTGCAGATAGGCGCCGGCTTGGGCCTTGATCCGAATCTTGCCGGCCCGCGATGCCGTCACCAGGGTTTCCATCTTCATCGCTTCAATCACCGCGATCAGGTCACCCGCCGCCACTTCCGCGCCATCCTGGACCTTGAAGGCCTGCAGCGTACCTGAGATCGGCGTAGTAACGCTCGAGGTGTCTTCCGCCCTGGCAGCAATCGCCAGCCCGGTGTCTTGGCCTGCAAGCCCGCCGAGACCGGCCAAAAGCGCGACCGGAATGCCGATCTCATGGCGCCTGCCGTCGATTTCCACATGGGTGCGGATCAGCGGGGGATTGGCAACCGGCTCTGGCCGGGCTTCCGCTTCAAGACGATTGGCGAAATCGGTCTCGATCCAGCGCGTATGCACCTTGAAGCCGCTTTCGCCCGTAAAGTCCTTCGTCTCGATCGCGGCGCGATGGAAGGGCAGAACCGTCGCAATGCCGTTGATCTTGAATTCTCGGAGCGCGCGGCGGGCGCGTCTTAGCGCCTCGTCGCGAGTGGCGCCGGTGACGATCAGTTTCGCCATGAGTGAATCGAAGGTACCAGGCACCGTCGAGCCGGAGACGACGCCGCTGTCAACACGGATGCCAGGCCCGGCGGGAGGGTCGAAGACGGTGATTGTACCCGGCGTTGGCAGGAAGCCTCGGCCTGGATCCTCGGCATTGATACGGAACTCGATCGAATGGCCATGCGGGACAGGCGTCTCGGTGACGCGCAGGGGCAGGCCGTCGGCGATACGGAACTGTTCGATGACGAGGTCGATGCCGGTTGTCTCCTCGGTTACGGGATGCTCGACTTGCAGACGGGTGTTCACTTCAAGGAAGGAGATCGTGCCGTCGCCACCGAGCAGGAATTCGACCGTACCCGCGCCAGAATAGCCGGCGGCAGCGCAGATCTTCTTCGCAGCATCGTGGATCGATTGGCGTTGGGTGTCGCTGAGGAAGGGGGCGGGGGCCTCCTCGACGAGCTTCTGATTGCGCCGCTGCAGCGAGCAATCACGCGTGCCAAGCACCAGCACATTGCCGTGTTTGTCGGCCAACACCTGCGCTTCTACGTGGCGCGGACGGTCGAGGAAGCGCTCGAGGAAACACTCGCCACGGCCGAAGGCGGCCTTGGCCTCACGGACTGCAGATTCATAAAGCTCTGCTACTTCCTCCATCCTCCAAGCGACCTTCAGGCCACGGCCGCCGCCGCCGTGGGCAGCCTTAATGGCAACGGGCAACCCATGCTCTTCGGCAAAGGCGATGACTTCGGCAGCCGACTTGGCCGGGCCGTCGCTACCGGCAACCAGCGGCGCGCCGACGCTCTTCGCGATCCGCCGGGCCTCGACTTTGTCGCCCAATGCCTCAATGACATGCGGATCAGGCCCGATCCAGGTGAGGCCAGCATCGATCACCGCACGGGCGAATTCGGCCCGTTCGGACAAAAAGCCATAGCCCGGATGCACTGCATCTGCACCGGAGCGCTTGGCAATGCTGATCAATTTGTCGATCTCGAGGTAGGTCTCGTCCGGACGGGCGCCGACGAGCCCATGGGCTTCGTCGGCCAGCTTGACGAAGAGCGCGTCCATGTCTGGATCGGCATAGACGGCGACAGATTGCAGGCCGTGATCGTGACAAGCCCGGATGATGCGCACGGCGATCTCGCCGCGATTGGCGATCAGGACTTTCTTCATGGATTTCTCCTCACTTGATTTTGGCCGTCACCGATCTCGAGCCTTGGCGGGCTGAATATCGGTGAAAGCCGTCACGGGCCGGAATCGTATTTTGGCATCGACCGGGATCTGTCCGGCGAGATCGAGATGGTATTCGGCGACCGTGCCGATGACCGGATAGCCGCCAGTCAGCGGATGGTCGGCGAGGAAGAGGACCGGCTGGCCGCTGTGCGGTACCTGGATTGCGCCGGTCGCCGTACCTTCGCTCGGCAATTCCGCCTTGTCCTTGCGCTCCAACGGAACATCGCCGGAAAGGCGGATGCCGACGCGGTTGGACTGCGGTGTCACCTGCCAGAGTTGGCCGGAGAGGGCGGCGATACCAGCCTCGGTGAACCAGTCGCTGCGAGGCCCCATGATCACGTCGAGCGTGATGGTTTCGTCCGCCGCCGGATGGTCGAAGGCTGGCGCTTCATGAAGCGAAACGCTGGTTAGGGCCAAGCTATCATTGTTGATGGCCAGCACTGCGCCTGCGGCGACAGGGTCGGGACCGACAACGGCCAGCGTATCGGTGGAAGCGCTGCCGAGTATCGGCCTAACGGCAAATCCGCCGCGGACGGCAAGATAGCTGCGCATGCCTCTCGGTGCATGGCCGAGCGTCACGACATCGCCCGGTTCAAGCGAGATTGGCTGATAGGTCCCGGCGCTAATCGTGCGGTCAGCTGCATCGCGGATGCTGATCGGGCAGGGCGCGCCGGTGAGCGCCATGACGGTGCGGCCAGAAACCTCGAAGGAAAAACCGCCAAGCGTGATTTCGAGGCAGGGCATGCCGGCCGGATTGCCGACCACGCGATTGGCCGCCTTGAGTGCCCCCTGGTCAAGCGCGCCGGAGGATGAGACCCCCTGGCCCGTCTTGCCGAAGCGGCCGAAGTCCTGGAACAGTGCCGGGATGGGGGCGGCACGAACCTTGAGCGCAAGGCTGTCCGACGCGACTACTGGTGGGCGGGCGACCAGGGTCTTGGTCGTGGTCCTGGTAGTTGAGACTGCTTTCTTTTTGAGATCGAAGAAGTGCACGCGGTAGCCGGGCTGAAGAAGTGCTGGCGGATCGCGCGATAGATCCCACATCTTTTTTGGCGTCGTGCCGACGATTTGCCAGCCGCCGGGGCTCGCCTGCGGATAGACACCGCTGAAGGCGCCGGCCAAAGCAACCGAGCCGGCCGGGATCCTTGTGCGCGGGCTCGGGCGGCGCGGCACCTGCAGTGCCGGATCGCCGCCGGTGAGATAGCCGAAGCCGGGCGCAAAGCCGCAAAAAGCGACGGTGAATTCGCTGTGGGTATGGCGGCGGATGACGTCCTCGATAGACAAGCCCGTAAGGTCCGCGACATCTGCCAAGTCCTCGCCATCGTAGCAAACGGGGATTTCGACGAGCTTGTCGGAGGGTGCCGCGCGCATCGACAGATCGCGTGTCGCGATCTCGCCGGCCAGCTTTTCCAGCGTCAGCTTTTCCGGCCGCAAGCGGATCATCAGCGTGCGGGCCGCAGGCACCATGTCCTCGATACCTTCCAGCGGATCAGCTTTGAGCGAGGCAAACAGCGCCAGCGTCTCGTCGAGATCGGCGAGTTCGACAAGCATGGTTGTCAGGCTGACAGGCAGGAAACGCATGGGAACCTCAAGCGTGATAGGCGGAGTCGGGGATGTCGGTGATGAACATGTGTCCCGGCGCATGGGTGATCGCAAAGGGGACACGGGAGGCCATCACGGCCGCCTGCGGGGTGACGCCGCAGGCCCAGAAGACCGGGACCTCGCCCGGCTCGATGCGTACCGGATCGCCGAATTCCGGCGCGGCGAGATCCTTGATGCCGATCGCTTCCGGCGTGCCGACATGCACGGGTGCGCCATGCACTGCCGGGAAGCGTCCCGAGATGGTCGCGGCGTCCGCCACGCGCGACGCTTGGATCGGCCGCATGGACACGACCATGTTCCCATGCAGGCGGCCGGCCGGCCGGCAAGGCCGGTTGGTCAGATACATCGGCACATTGGACTTGTCCGTGATGTGGCGGATCTCGATCCCGGCCTGCGCCATCGGTGTCTCGAAGGTGAAGCTACAGCCGATCAGGAAGCTGACGAGGTCGGGATATTCGGCCCAGGCTGCGGTCGCATCCGCTGTCTCTTGGGCGAGCTTTCCATCACGCCAGATGCGATAGAGCGGCAGATCAGTGCGAAGGTCGGCGCCGGGCGCAAGCAGGGTCGCATGCGAACCCGGATCGGAGACATCGAGCACCGGACAAGCCTTTGGATTGCGCTGCGCATAGAGCAGGAAATCGAAGGCCCAGTCGCGCGGAAGCACGATCATATTAGCCTGGGTGAAGCCCGGCGCGACGCCCGAAGTCGGCTCGATGCTGCCTACCCGATAGCGTTCGCGGGCCTTTTGAGCCGGCCCAGCATTGATGTGGCGAAGATGTTCGATGGCGATCATTGCATGTCTCTCGCAGGTTGGTCAGGCGGCCAGGAAGGAGCGGACGGCAATCCCGTCGACTTCGAAGACGCGGCGGATCTCCTTGGCGATGGAGACAGCGCTGGGGCTGTCGCCATGCACGCAGATCGACTGGGCGTCGATCTTGATGGTCGAGCCGTCGACCGCTTCGAGCGTACCTTCATGGGCAAGCTGCAGCATGCGGCGAGCGATCAGCTGGGGATCATGCAGGACGGCACCCGGTGCACGGCGTGAGACAAGGTCGCCATCGGGCGTATAGGCCCGGTCGGCAAAGGCTTCCGCCACGGCCTTCAAGCCGCAGTCGCGGGCGAGCTTGAGAATTGGCGTATTTGCAAGACCCATCAGCACCAACGAGGGATCCACCGCCTTGATGCCGTCGATCACTGCCTGGGCTTGCTTCGGGTCGCGGGCGATGCGGTTGTAGAGAGCGCCGTGCGGCTTGACGTAACCGACGGTGACACCCGCTGCCGCTGCGATGCCCTTCAGTGCGCCGATCTGATAGATGACATCGGCGGTCAGTTCGTGGCTTGCGACATCCATGTCGCGCCGGCCGAAGCCGACGCGATCAGGATAGGAGACATGCGCGCCGATCAAAACGCCCTTTTCAGCTGCGGCCCTGACGGTTCTTAGAATACCGAGCGGGTCGCCGGCATGAAAGCCGCAGGCGACATTGGCGCTGGAGACGAGGGCGAGCATCGCGGTGTCGTCGCCCATGCCCCATGCGCCATAGCTTTCGCCGAGATCGCTGTTCAGATCGATGGCAGTCATATCAGGTCTCCTTAGGCGGTCAGAAGCGCGAAGATTGGGCCGATTGACTTGTAGCCCATGTACCAGGTGAGGACGCAAGCCAGCACTCCGAGCACCAGCAGCCAGCGCGGATAGCGATAGCCACCCATCAGGTCAGAACGAGCCCAGGCAGCATAGATGAAAATCGACAGGCCGATCGGCAGAATGAGACCGTTCAGGCCGCCGACGAAGACCAGCATCTGAGCCGGCGGGGTGGTGATAATCACATAGAAGAACAGCGATACCGCGATGAAGATCACGGTCGCGATATTGCGGGCTCTCTCACTAAGGTCCTGCTTGAAGATCGTGAGGAAGGAAACCGACGTATAGGCAGCGCCGATAACCGAGGTGATGGCGGCAGCCCACAGGATAATGCCGAAGATGCGCATGCCCACATCGCCGGCGGCGGCCTCAAAGGCTTGGGCGGCCGGATTGGCACCCTTGCCTGAGACATCGATTACGACACCGCTGGCGACTACGCCGAGCACAGCGAGAAAGAGGACGTAGCGCATGACGCCGGTGACGGCGATGCCGGTGAGCGCTGCGCGGTTGACGGCGCCGAGGTTTTCGATGCCGACCGTGCCCTTGTCGAGCAGGCGATGGGCCCCGGAATAGGTGATGTAGCCACCGACCGTGCCGCCGACGATAGTGGTGATCGTGGCGAAATCGACGGTTGCCGGCAAAAAGGTCTGGAACAGTGCTTCGCCAACCGGCGGGGCCGATACGATGGCCACATAGAGCGTCAATGCGATCATCAGGATACCGGCGAAGATGATGAAGCGGTCGACGGCCATCCCGGCGCGCTTCGATAAGAAGATGCCGATCGAAAGAACCGCGCTGATTGCGCCGCCGATTTTCGGATCAAGCCCGATCATCGCATTGATACCAAGGCCCGTGCCCCCGATATTGCCAATATTGAAGAATAACCCGCCGACGATCACCAGAACAGCAAGCAGATAGCCAGCGCCCGGGATTGCCGCATTGGCGAGATCGGAGGCACGCATGCGCGTCAGAGTCACGATTCGCCAGATGTTTAGCTGCACGACGAAATCAATGACAATCGAGGAGAGGATCGCAAAAGCGAAAGCCGCGCCGAGTTTGGTAGTAAATGTTGCCGTCTGGGTGATGAATCCCGGGCCAATGGCCGAGGTAGCCATCAGGAAGACCGCAGCCGTTAGTGCTGCGCGCCGCGACTTGAGCGACATGCCAGACGATGCGGCCGATGCGCCGTCTGTGGATGAAATAGATAGCTGTTCCATAAACCCTCTCCTTATGGGGCCCTCCCGCAGTTCCTCGGGCGGGCCATGTGAGTTTTGACACGAGCCAGCGTCGTCGCGTTTCTTTACGATGTCAAGATTGTTCAACGATATTAATTTATCGTTCTACTATATTGCTGAAGTGTTGAGCAATCTGCTCATTTCATGAGCGAGGGCCAGTCTTCGGAACCAATTTTTGCAACACCCGCCCGCGCGCTTGTCACTTTTCGTGCCCTTAAGAAATATGTCTGACTGGCCCGATTGACGTTTGCCGCAGTGGCCCGATTGACCGTGTCGTTCGCCCCATGGTTCCCATTGAGCGAGAACCGCTATATCGATGCGCAAGGAGACGGATGCTTCATCCATTTCCATGCAGAAGGGGCTTTGATGGCTGAACAGGATACCATATCGGCGCTTGCGCCGCGTCTGGCGGAGGAGATCCGCGACATGCTGATCGCGGGCGAATTGAAGCCGGGGCAGCGCCTGTCTGAGGCAGCGCTCAGCGCCGGCCTGGATGTGTCGCGCAACTCACTGCGCGAAGCCTTCCGGCTCTTGACCAAGGAAAATCTCTTGCGCCACGAGCCCAATCGCGGCGTCTTTGTCGCCACGCCGAGCATGGCCTCAATCATCGACATATACCGTGTGCGCCGCATGATCGAATGCCAGGCGCTTGCAAAGGCCTATCCCAAGCATCCGGCAGTGGTGCGCATGCGCTCAGCGGTCGAGCGCGCCAGGGTCGCGCGCGATCGCAAGGATTGGGCAATGGTCGGCAGCGAAAACATGGTCTTTCACGCGGCGATCGTCGATCTTGCCGACAGTCAGCGCCTGAATGCTTTCTACGCGCAGATCGCCGCAGAGCTGCGTCTCAGCTTCGGCCTTCTCGCCGATCCCGAATTGTTGCACGCGCCCTATGTCGACCTCAATGGCGCTATTCTCGAAAAGCTCGAGGCGGGATTGACGGCCGAAGCTTGCACAGCGCTCGAAGCGTATCTGATGCAGTCTGAGCGCACAGTTCTCGCCGCCTTCTCGCGGATCGATCCGGGCAAATGATCCGCGAATGTGAAACCCCCAGCTAATACCACGGTCTCAGACCACGCACGCCGCCGGCGAGCCGCTTCGTCGCGAAGCAGCAGCGCCGGCGGGCTTGCCGAAGAATTGCTGGCACCATCTCGCGCTTGTTGTTGTGCGAAACGCGAACGGATACTCAATACTAATTTGCCGCAACCCTTCGCGCGAGCGCCATCACATAGTCATCCGCGATGTCGGCCAAGGTCAAAGCGACCTCCGGCTCCTTCCACCCCGCAGCAAGGGCCCTTTGCACGAAATCTTGAAATGCCGCTGCAAGGACCTCCTCGCGCTCGACGGCTCGATATGGATCACTTGCGCCATGTTGCGGGTTGCTGATCTGTATTGTCGGACGGGTAAATTCCATTGATATGCCCCCTAAAGGTTGCGCTATTTGCATGGAGAGTACATTCGTCATGTACCCGGTTTCTCTCGCCTGAACTGCTATTATGCTTCTTTTCTAATAAGTTAAGTGTCGCGTGTCGTTAGCCACGCATCCCGAAACTTGCAGCAGCGTCCATTTTTGCAATCATCGATAGGCAATGCGGAATTTTACCCTCAATGGCCACGATATTGAGTTAAGCAAACATGCCCACGGTCCTGCGACGAGGCGGCGACCAGTAAAAAGCCATCGTGAGGAGGCCGCCGGGCTGCTTTGGACCGGTCGCCATCGGCTGGACAATGGAGCATTCGTTCATTTGGCGGTACACGATCGATGTGTGCGGCAAGAGAAATGAGGTCGTCAATGCCGCAGATCGCCTGCTGTGATGGCGAACAGGCCGGGACTAGCGGCTATGGCCGAGCATCTTTAGCCATTTGTCGAAGGAATGAGCGCTCTCGACTTCTGACATTGGTGCGACAGCATGCCCAAGATAGAGCGGAACGGCTACATTTCTCGCCTCGCGCGGACTGTAACCAAACTCCTTACTGAATGCCCGGCTGAAATGGGCAGCAGAAGAAAAGCCCACAGCAAAGGCGATATCGACGATTTGCTGCCGATTGCTGATGTCACTCAGGGCAGCGTGAGCAGACAAAAGTCGCCGGCGCTGAATATAGTGATGAACGCCGCCATCCGGCTCGAACACCTGATAGAGGCGGGTGCGCGAAACACCGAGTTCCCGGCATATTCGATCCGTCGTGAGATCGGGCGACTTCAAATTGCGCTGGACGAAGCGGCGCACGCGCTCCATCAAAGCCAAGGTGCTGTGTTGCTCCGGAACAGCAATATTCGAAGCCGATGCTGAAACGCAGGTCAAAATCATATCACGTGTGGTCTGGACCACGTAGGGAAGGTCCACTGCAGCCAGACGTGAAAGGTTTGCCTCGACACCATCCAGATATTCGATCAGCAGTTTGGTGTATGTTCCGGACAAGGCGACATTGTTTTTGATTTCGCTGGAGGCGGGAACATCAAAAAGCAGTTCGCGCGGCAAATAAAGCGAGAGAACTCGTGCCTCGGTTGATCGGCCTCGAAAGGGATGGCCCAAAGAACGCAGCTCCACCTTTCCTGGCTCGCCCTCCGAGACATGCCCATCAACTTCCGTCCAAGTCCGGCCGTTGCGCAGGACCGAAATGTGCCAATGATCGATGAGGTTTGACCGCACCTTTGCCTCCGATCGCATATAGCTGTGGGCAGGTGTGCTTTGTTGAACGACCAGCATGCCGCCGAGATTCCAGGCCGCATGATCGGCTACAAACGCCGCTTCTTGCGATGGGCTATCCGGACGCCGAATGTCTATAAGGGGAGCGACATAGGCCTGCCAGGCCGCAAATTGATCTGCCGGTTCCAGCCCGCGCGTGGAAAACAGCAATGGTTCCAACGCTGGCGGAGCCGGAGGCTCTTCATTGCTTGGTTGTGCCGATCGCGGATAACGACGGCGTTCGACCTTTACCGGCGCAGTGTCGTCGCCCGGCACGCCATTTTCGGTTTCGGCACCGGGGGATACGGACTGTTCTTTGCGTCGATCATCTGACAATCTGGTCCCCCGAACTGGCGTCACGACAGCGCCAAATAGTCACCCGAAACCTGTGTATGTCGCCGGATCTGCCGAAAGAGACGGAGAACGCTGTCCCCTTCCAGGCGAAGATAGGCGCTTCATCAAACCAACGACTGCACAGCGCTGGCCAACCCGGCAGCATGCCATCTCTTTAGGCGTTCCAGTCTCCGAGCCCGAACCGGCCACGTCTGACTTTCAAGCTCGCTACCACCGACCGTGTGGTCGACCCGATCAGGAACTGGTCTGATTCTACCGATGATCCCATCAAGGCCATTGTCTAGGTAATTTCTTGTCTAGATTGTGGCATTTGGCGGCATGCACGAACGCCGCGGGTCAGGTGTCGGCACCGGGCGCATGAACCGGAGCCGAGTAGATGGTCGTCGGCATTGGTGGAAGTCTCAACGGTGGCAGCGGCTCCATATCACCGGAATGGTCAGCATGAAGTTGAGCGGAGACTATCGAAATCTCCAACTTCGTGAGGAATGCCATCCCGATCCTTGTCAGGCGGTTCTGGTCTCCTGGCACGCCGTCTGTCAAGATGTGTCTTACGATAATGTCATTGGCACTTCGCCCAGGATCGCACGCCCGCATTTCCGCTGTCAGCAATTTTAAAGCATCGGCCAATTGTCTTTCCGCGTTGACGGTAGATGCCGAACCGGCTTCGCGCAATTCGCTATAGAGCTTTGCTCGCTCGTAAACCTCTTCGGCTCTTGCCAGACACTCTGCTGTCGGTTTGATCAGCCTCAAGGCGAGGCGTAGGTTAATTGCGGCCGTAAGCTCAAATGCAGCAGCCGAGAAACTTGTAACCGCACCCGGGGGGTGGGTGCTCTTTAGAAGCGCCAGCCATTGAGGGATCATTACGGTCTCCGGAACGCGACCTGGACATTGGAAGAAACGAGAGTACGCGAGCACATATCTCTCGTGGGTTGATCATGCCCTCCCAGTCCTCATCTGTCCTCGGACTTTGGTCCTATCCGCAAGCGGACGAAGGTCCGATCCCGTCCGCAGGAAAGGTCTGATCTTCCTTTATCAGGCGCTTGCAGGGTTGACGATCGGCATGCGTCATGAGCAATCTCAAGAACTTGGACTGGCTTTTTCGGCTTCGGATCTTGGATGCTGCATGTAAATTTGCTCGGCAGGTTTTGCCCATCGCCTCCGAGCCGAATATTCGCCATTGCTCCAAGTGCGCTCTTTAATTGACAAAGGACGTGGGCGCTGACCCCGCGTCAGGTAACAGCGATGACTACGCGTCGGAATCTTCTAGCCACGTTGTGTTGGGCTTTGGTTGGTGTCTCCCTTTCAATCCTTCCCTACAAGATTGAAATATCGGGATCCGCGTTCGACGTGGTCACCCAGTCTGCCCTGGCCAAGAGTGGAAACAACGGCAATGGCGGCGGCAACGGCAACGGCGGCGGCAATGGCAACGGCGGCGGCAATGGCAACGGCGGCGGTGGCAATGGCAACGGCGGCGGTGGCAACGGGAAGAGCGGCTCGAGCAACAGCTCTTCCGGAAAAGGCTCTGGTGTGTCGGCAACGACAAGGGGCGATGACAACTCCTCGCTCGAAGTGCTTCACGTCGATGGAATGAGCGAGGAAGTCAAAAGGGGACGCTACATCATGAAGGATGCGAAAGGGCGCACGATCGTCAATCGGCGCGCCACTTTTGATGATGTAAAGCGGCTTCAATCATTCAGTCCCTGACCGGCTTTCGATCGATCGCATCGCGAAAGACCATCGCCGCCTCTGTCCTGTTGTTGACGTCAAGTTTCGCCATGACCTGTGTCATGTGATGCTTGATCGTTTTCTCGTGCAGGTCGAGCTTCCGGGCCACCTCCTTATTGCTAAGGCCCGTCGCGACGAGCTTTAGAACTTCGTGTTCACGGGCGGTAAGCGCAGCAATGGCGTCAACGTTGGAGGGCTCGGATGGATTGTGAAGCAACTTGGCAGACAGCGTCGGAGCGACATATCCGTCCCCGTCAGCCACCGTGCGGATGATGTCGGCGAGTGCTCTGGAGCCGACGCCTTTGAGAACATAACCTTTCGCCCCCGCCTTCAAGGCTCCGGTAACATCATCGTTGGCTTCAGAGACCGTCAACATGATGATCTTCTGCGATGGTGATGCTTCAAGGATCGGACCAATCGCGTTCAGTCCCCCGCCTGGCATGGAAATGTCGATGAGGATGATGTCGGGCCGCAGGTTCTGTGCAATTCGCAACGCGTCATCCTTCGAACCGCCTTCGGCGATCACCTCGAAACCATCGATCTCCGACAAGCTTCTCGTTACGCCCTCTCTAAACAGCGGGTGATCGTCTATAACCGCGACCCTTATCGTTTCGCTCATACTTGCTCGGTCTCCTCGGTGTTGAGTGTCATCCTGACGATCGTACCTGGCGCCGCAAATGTGATCTCGAACGTACCGCCAAGACTTTCAACGCGTTCCCTGAGGCCCGCAAGTCCAAGGCTGGTAGGTCCGACGTCGTCGGGACTGAAACCTGGCCCATCGTCTGCGACGTCTACGCTGACGCAATTTCCCTGCAGACGCTGGATAACACGCTGGCCTGCGCCGCCGCCATGACGATAGGCATTATTCAATGCTTCCTGCACAAAGCGGTAGATGCATATTTTCGCCGACGGCGATAGACAAACAGGTATGCTGGACGTCACCAGGTCGACGATCGTCCCGGTTCTCTGGCGATGCGCGTGAACACCACGCTCCAATATTTCAGAAAGGCTCGCTGCCTCGATCTGCGGCAAGACCAGACCGCTGCAAATCGTACGGATTTCGCGCATGGCTTCGTCGAGACTTGCCTTGATGGATGCTATCTCCCGCTCGCGGGTGACAGGAGAGGTCGATGCGCTGACGACGGTGCGGCTATCCAGCCGAAGCGAAGCATAAGCTATTAGTTGGGCTGGGCCGTCGTGAAGATCCGCGCCGATGCGCCGCAGATAGCTCTCGTTCAACGCGGTGACGCGTTCGGAAGCGCGCTGGACACGCTCCCGGAGAGCCTCGTTCTGTGCAAGCAAAGCGGACAAATCGTCAATCCGCTGCCTCAACGCATGACGCTGATTTTCGATCGTTCGGCTACCCCTTAGAACAATCGCCGAAAGCGTCGCGAAGAACACAAGGGTAAAACCCGCCACCGCGAGCCAGGTGTGAAGCCGGGCCTGGCTGAGGCTGTGCTGGAAGTCATTGGCAATTTCGTAAAACTCCGAAACGGCGACCACCTGTCCCGACCAGGGCTGCAGGACGGGGTTGTAGATCTCCAGAAGCGGTTCACCGGCAAGACGTTCTACCTTGTCCTCGACATCGTCGAGCTCGTTGAACTGAGCCGCCATCTTGCCGGCAAAGGCCGTCTTGAGCTCATCACTGAGCGGGAACTTCTTTCCGACCATGGTCTTGTCGTTCGAATAGAGAATAGTTCCATCCGAGCGCCACAAACGGAATGACAACAGCCGGTCGCCGAGCGCACCTTGCCCGAGCGTCTCGTCCAGAGCCCGCGCGACCGTGTCGTCAAGCGCCTGGCTCGTCTGCATGTCAGGCAGCAGCGGAGCAATGACACTGTCCACGTAAAGGGCAGTCGTTGCGGCAGAATTGCGTGTAACTGCGTCTTCGATCAATCGAGTCACGAACGCCCCGACCAGAAGCATCGCTCCAATCGAGACAATGCCGCCAATGACCAGGAACTGCTTGGCCAGTGACTGCGAATTCCATTTTGAAATCAGGTTGGGCCGACGCACGAGTTATTCTCGGGGATTGGTCGCATTGCGTGGGCGACCCGTTTCGATCTTGCAGATAGCCTACCTTCTCCGCTGCGGCGGTCAATGGCGAGCGTGTCAAGCGTCCACTATCAGACGTTTAGAATCCATCCATCGGACCTAAGTCCTAACCGCTGCGGCATTGGTCTGAGGATCATGGAATCGCGCCGCCGCGCAAGCTATCGTTGCGTTCACTGAAGCCGCTCATCGGCGGCTGGCCGTGATTTTCATCGCCGCCGCTTTAACGAGGAGACATCGCATGCCAATCAGAAAACTGATCAGCCGGGGCATTCTTGCGCTTACGATGACAGTCGCACCACTAACGGGCGCTACGGTCGGAATCTCGAACGAGGCCCTCGCCAAGGACGGAAATGGCAACGGCAATTCTGGTGGTGGTGGAAACGGCAATGGGAATGGGAATGGGAATGGAGGCAACCACGGCAGCGCGGGCTCGAACCATGGCAAGTCTGGCAATGCGCATTCCCATTCGAAGACGAGTTCAAAGTCGGGTGCAAGCACGCCGACGCTCGAATCGCTTTTCGTTCATGACAAAAAGACTGGTAAGGCAACAAAGGCGGATAAGCCCGTCAAGAGCGGCAACGCTGCAAAGAAAAGTCTGAAGAACACCAAATCGGACACGGTTGGACTGAGTTCGTTGAACCGCAACTATCACGCCTACATGCATTCCAACGACCCGCGACTGGCTCCCGTTGCGGCCTACGTCATGGCATATGCTGAATTCGAAAAGGTAAGCGGGCCCGATGTGGTTCCGACCGATCCGGCGCTGAGCGATGAGGCGCTGCGCGAGGCCCTTACGGGCTTCACAAAAGGGGGCGTCGTGAGCGACGATGCCCTTGCTGAAGCCAAGGAAATCCTCGGCGTGGGACCGGCAGTCGGCAAGATCGACGAGATTCGCGAAACGCTGCCCGATCCGGAGGCCGTGGATACGGTTGAGGAGCCAACAACCACGGAAACGACGACAACAGTCACGATTGTCACGGAGACGCCCACCGAGCCGGCGAACTGATGTTGAGATACTCGCCGGCACCTGAGGTGCCGGCGCAATTCATTGCCGGCAGCGGCGAGGTCCCTCGATAACCACCACGCTGGCTGCAGAGTCCCGTCTAGGAATTCCTGCTGAGAGATCTTAGCGAAACATTATCATCAGTGTCGAATGCTACGGATACGTGCAACGTGCCATATCTGAATCAGGGCCGGATGATGCCGCAATCGTTTGAATCTATCCTGGAAAGCCTGCGCCAGGGCATTGTGCTTCTCGATCCTGGCGCGTCTGGTGAAGCAGATCGTCGAACTGCACCAAGGCTCAATCGAGGTTCGCAGTGCAAGGGGATCCGGATCGACATTTGCCGTTACACTTCCAATTACGCGAAACAGCGGTTCTTCCGCGCGCAGTGATGCTGCCTGAGGCGAGACGTCGACAATAAAATCACCATTCTTCGCATGGACGCGAAGCTCGCTTCGCATTGTTGAGGCGTTGAGGGATGCAGGCTCAACTCGACACGTCCAACGGTCGTGGGGGATTTGGGGCGTCCGGGCCAAATGGTTGATCTTTACGGTGTCAGGATGCCGGAAATGACGGCCGCCCGCTTTTGGCGAAATTCAGTCGACTATCTAGTCGATCGTGAAGAACTCGTTTTCAGGCAGGGAGATACCGCTTTGGTCGGCTCTGGAACGGGAAGAGTAGTGCGGCTAACAGACACAAAAGCTGCCTGAACCATCGCAGCAGGAGGGAGAAGTTGTATCCGGCGGCCGCCAGAACGGCATTGACGGCATCACCCTGTTCGCCAGCGAAATAATTCCGCTCCATTCTGTGTTCGCTCTTGAGGTGTCCGATGACGGGCTCGACCGCCGATCGTCGCCGCATCTGGCGTTTGATGGCGGGCGTGAGGCGGCGCTTCTGGCCGCTGGTGAAGACCCTCAGCTTGTGACTTTCGGGAGCATTATGGCCGCGGTATCCAGCATCGGCCAGAATGCGGGAGAGCTCGTTGCCGATCATCTTTTCCATATCCGGAATGACGGTCGCGAGCGTGTGGCCGTCGTAGGGATTGCCGGGCAGCGCCGTCGCGTGCAGCGCGAACTGCCCGCCCTTTGAACGGTTCAGTGTTGTGGCCACGGACACCTTCACCCCGAACTCATAGGGCTTGTGCGCCTTGCCTTTACCAATGCACTCGACCTCGTCGGCATGCAGGCTGTAGATCTTGCGGCCATGCTGACGTTGCCGCTGTTCCATGACCGTTTTTGCCTGATAGACCGGCCATTTGAAGATCGCGTCGAGTTGTTCGTCGCCCGCGATCTGACGCTCGATGTCGCGAACGGTCCGACCGAGATAGGTCTTCAACTTGCGCAGCGCCTTGCCAGCCCGTTTGAATTGCTTCGCATGAGCATAGCGCTGATGCTGGATCAGGGCGAATTTACCGAGCCGAACATAGGTCTGGCGCAGGTCGAGCCCCATTTTCTTCGCCAGCCGCACCAGCCGTTCGCGCGCCCGGTGAATAAGCTTGGCATCCGTCGGGAACATGACGTTCTTCGGTTGAACGGTCGTGTCCACGATCACTTGCCGCGTATCCTGTGGCTTCATCGCGCCTGTCTTGACTGCCACTGCCAGGCTCTCCTGCAAGAGCGCGGCGATCCGCTCCTCGCCCATGCGCTGCCGCCAGCGCGTCATCGAGGAGCGGTCGAACGATAGTTCGTGCCGGAAGAACTCCTCGCCGCACAGGTACTGAAAATAGGGGTTCTCCACCCAGCGCTCGCACAGGGCCTCGTCCGACAGGTTGAACGTGTGCTTGAGAATGGCCAGCCCCGCCATGAGCCGCGTCGGCAATGGCGGCATGCCCGCTCCGTCCGAATAGACATCACCAAAACGGGCTTCCAGCACTGACCAGTCAATGGCCTGCGCCAGACGCACCAGTTCGTGCTTCATGTTGATGATCTGGTCGAGCCGGGATCGGAATAGATCCTGTTCACCCGTTTCGCGCCGTTCACGTGGTTTGCCCATGCCTGGCTCTCCGATTCACCGCGATAACCCAGTGAATCACGCTTCGCCAGCCAGGGAAACCTCAAACTGATTTTGCAAGGAAACAGCCTGTTCGGCGGCTGTTTCCTGCAACTATAAGATCTGCAGATCATTCAATTCTTACGTCAAATCAGCGGCTTCCGAGTTCTTCACGGCCGACTATCTAGACTTCAGCAAAACTCCGTTCTTGTTTCCGCTCTCACAGAGGAGCAGAATTCGCACGCTGGCTTGAAAGCAGGCGGGGGATCAGAAGATCCTGCAGCGCATGAAAAACGCATACAGAGCCCCGGGGTAGGGCAATCATCTTGAGCGCGATGGCCCCTTTTGTCGACGCCCATCGCATTTTTGGGCACTCCAGGTGCTGATCTGGTTGCGACCGTTGCGTTTGGCATCATAAAGAGCGTCGTCCGCGCGTTTGATCAGTTCCGACGATACGAGTTCGGAAGAAGAGCTTAGCTTTGTCGAAACGCCGACACTTGCGGTGACATACCGGAATTCGCTGCCCGCATGCGGTATTTCCAGCGCCCGAAGCCCCGTCAGGAATTTGCGGGCAAGCGCCTGGGCTGCGCCTTCGTCGGTTTCGGGCAGCAGAACGACGAATTCCTCACCACCAAAGCGGGCGACGACATCGGTGCGGCGCTTGACAACCTGGCGTAAACAATCGCTCACGGCTTTGAGACCTTCGTCGCCGGCAACATGACCGTAAGTGTCGTTATAAGCCTTGAAACGATCGACATCGATCAAAAGCAGGCTGAGCGGGGTCCGGTTTCTGGTGCTCCGGGCGAGCTCGATGACGATCGCCTGGTCGAAAGCCCGCCGGTTGACGATCCCCGTTAAAGCATCCGTTTCCGCCAAACTCTTCATTTGCTCGGCAAGTTCACGTAGCGAGTGCTCGGCCTGCTTCATGGCTGTGATGTCGGATACGACAACAAGTGCTTTTCCGTCGGTCGTCAGTCGCGTCCGCAAGCTGAGCCAGCGGCCATCACAGAGGTCAATCTCCTCGTCCTTGTCCTGATGCAGGTGCGCGACGGCGTTGTCGATCCAGTCGTCTGTCACTTCCTTGGGCAGATCGCGCCGCTCCTCTGTCTCCGCGACCTTCCGCAGAATGTCTTTAATGTTGGCCCCGGGAATCCGCGCTGGAGCAGATAAGGGGAACAGGCACCTGTACTGCTCGTTACAGAATAGCAGCGTGCCGTCAGGACCGAACATCGCAAATCCATCCGACATGCCGGCCATCGCGTGCGACAGCAGATTCCGGCTTTCGGTCAGTTCGTGCTCCACGCGCCGCTGTTCCGTGATGTCGCGCGTGGCGCCAGCAAGACCGATGGTTTCGCCCTTTCCGTCGCGCAAAGGAAACTTGGACGTCGAGTAGCACCTTTCCTGCTCGCCCTCACGAAGCTGTTCGATCTTGTCGATCACGGGTTTACCGCTCCGCACAAGCTCTTGCTCTTCGGCAAACAGGATCTCCGCGCGCCGTTGCGTTGCAAGCTGAAAATCGGTGAGGCCGATCATCTCGGCCGGCGAGCTGAAGTGATGATGTTCGGCGACATTGCGGTTGACGATGACAAACTGGCTCTGGCTATTCTTGACGTAATGGTAGTCGGATGTCTGGGTGAGGGCGGCCGTCAACAGATCACGTTCGAGTGCAATGCGTTCGAACTGCAACAGGACAAGCCCGGAGATGATGATGGCGCAGGAATTCAGGAAGACAGCGGGTGCAACGATTGTCGTAAGCGTTTGGCCATCGGCGTAGCTTAGCAGGATCAGTGACCCCACGAGTGTTACGCAAACCGCAGCAGCCAAGAGCACGACATCGATAATCCCGATCTTGCGGTTTTGAACGACTATGTGAGCGGCAAGACCAACGGCGCCGATCAGCAGGATACCGGTAATGCCGTTGATTGTTCCCGCTCCGCCTGAAAATATCCGGAAGGCGCCTGCAACAGCCATCGTGGCAATGGCTGCCACCGGCCCGCCAAACAGCCCGGAGATCGCAATCAGCGACGATCTCAAATCGATGAATGCCCCGGAGTTGACAGGGATCGAAAGCAACATCGATGCAATGGCGCCGAGGCCCATTGTCAGACCGAATGCGACCCTCGACTGAAGCGCGGAAAGATCGCGGAATCGATAATAGAAATGAGCCCACAGCGACATGACAAGTGCAACGACGGCGAGGTTTCCCGTCAGTATCTGCCAGGTTGTACTCATGATCGTTTCAGCAGCTCGAGAACATGGATCAATTTGAACTTCTACGCTTTTTTTCTTTCGGGCAGCTTAACGCGGTGTTTGCTTTGGATCCCGGTGGCTGGGCTATCATTTCAGCGCCGCTGACTGCGTTGGATGGTTACGACTGTCGTTAACCACGCTTTCATCCCACTTTGCTGAAAAATCCGGCCTCATAGACGCTCTCGGCGTTCACATGCTGCGTGCGTCGATCTGCCATGCGAGAGCCTGGCCCGGCCTGACGTTGTCCGTCAATGTCTCACCAATCCAGCTGTGTAATCCGGACTTCGGGGCGCAAGTGATTGCGGTTCTGCAGGAATCTGATTTCGACGCCAACCGCCTGACTTTGGAGATAACCGAAGGCGTCCTCATCACGAATCCTGATCAGGCCCGCCGGTCCATCGACCAGCTTAAGCGCGTCAGAATCAAGTTCGCGCTTGACGACTTCGGTTGCGGCTATGCGAGTATTGGCGCACTGCGGCAGTTTGGCTTCGATCGGATGAAGATCGATCGATCACTTGTTTCGGGTGTCGAAGACGCTGCAAACGGCATTGAGGTTCTTCGCGCGACGATCTCCTTGGCAACGGCTCTTAATATTCCCGTTACCGCCGAGGGCATCGAGAATGTCCGCCAGGCAGCGATATTACGCGACACAGGATGTGACCAGCTTCAAGGATACCTCGTCGGAAAGCCCATGTCGGCACGGGAGATCTCAGAGAGACTTCGTCAAGAAGATCCAGCGGCATGATTGCCCAGCGGCTGCGCAAACCTTTCTTAATACTGTTAACTCTTTGTTAACCATGGCGGCGGTAGACATGGTCAACGATTTCTTAACATAGATGACCAAAGTGCTAACAGACGCTCGCTCTATCCGCATCAAGGGCCGCTCTTTCCTCGCGGTCATGCTTTCTCCAGATCTCCCGCTCGATGATTGGCTGGCGAGGCTGGATGATCTCGCAGCCCGCTCAGCCGGATTCTTTTTGGGCCGGCCCATCGTGCTTGATGTCACGGACCTGCAGATCGACCGATCGCAGTTGAAGGACCTTATTGCGGAACTAACGCAACGCAATGTGAGCGTCATGGGAATCGAGGGCGGGCGGCCGTCAATCCTTGGGCCAGGCATGCCGCCTGCACTGAAGGGCGGACGGCCGGTTTCCGACTTTGAGCTTCCAAAAGCGGAACCAATCATCGATCTGCAAAGCAAGCCGCCGGCAAGCGAAGCGCGTCCGGCGCTCCAGTCCATCGTGATCCGGCAGCCCGTGCGTTCAGGCCAGTCAGTGATTTTCCCGGAAGGCGATGTCACCATCGTCGGTTCTGTTGCCTCCGGTTCGGAGATCATCGCCGGAGGTTCGGTCCATGTTTATGGCACCTTGCGGGGCCGGGCCATGGCGGGGTCGGTCGGAAATGCGTCCGCGCGGATCTTCTGCCGAAAGCTCGAGGCAGAGCTAGTTGCGATTGATGGCGTCTACAAGACCGCTGAAGACATGGCCTCGAACCTTCGAGGACAAGCTGTCCAGCTCTGGCTGGAAGGCGACACGATCATGGCAGAGAAACTTATCTGAGCCGAAAGCCGGCTAGGACACAGGAGAGCAAGATGGGGAAAGTCATCGTCGTCACTTCAGGCAAAGGCGGAGTTGGCAAGACAACTTCTACCGCCGCGCTTGGAGCGGCTCTGGCGCAGAGGAACGAAAAAGTGGTCGTCGTCGATTTTGACGTCGGGCTACGCAATCTCGATCTCGTGATGGGTGCGGAGCGAAGGGTCGTCTACGACCTGATCAACGTCATACAAGGCGATGCCAAGCTCCCTCAGGCGCTGATACGCGACAAGCGACTCGAGACGCTGTTTCTGCTCCCGGCATCGCAAACGCGCGACAAGGACAACTTGACGCCGGAGGGTGTCGAACGTGTCATGGCCGACCTGAAGCGCCACTTCGACTGGATCATCTGCGATAGCCCCGCAGGCATCGAACGTGGGGCGACCCTTGCAATGCGCCATGCCGATATCGCCGTCGTCGTCACCAACCCGGAAGTTTCTTCGGTCCGTGATTCGGACCGCATCATCGGCCTATTGGACGCCAAGACCGCCAAGGCAGAGCGCGGCGAGCGGATGGAGAAGCATCTGCTCCTGACCCGCTACGATGCCAACCGAGCCGAACGGGGCGATATGCTCAAAGTCGATGACGTCCTGGAGATCCTTTCCATTCCGCTCCTCGGCATTGTTCCCGAAAGCATGGATGTTCTACGCGCCTCCAATATTGGCGCGCCGGTGACGCTCGCCGATAGCCGCAGTGCACCCGCGATGGCATATTTCGATGCCGCCCGCCGGCTTGCCGGTGAGGAAGTACCGATCACAATTCCCGGGGAAAAGCGCGGTCTCTTCGGCAAGATATTCGGACGGAGGGCCGCATGAACATCTTCAGTCTTTTCGGCAAGAAGAAAACCGCCCCCGCGGCCCGTGAACGCCTGCAGGTGCTTCTGGCCCACGAACGCTCGTCGGCGGGTTCAGACCTTGTATCGCTGCTGCGCGAGGAAATCCTTGCGGTGATTGCCAAGCATGTGCAGCTCGACAACGACAAGGTCCAAGTAAAGATGGATCGCAATGAGCACGTGTCGATTTTGGAAATCGACGTCGAGATCCCATTGAAGGCAGAGGCGCAAGCTGCTTGAAACGGCCAAAAAAGCCGCACGCCTGAAGTAGTGGTCAGATATTGAGAGCCGGGTAGGCGAGGGGAGGGCGCGGAGTAAGCGGCGACTGTAACTGTCGGTTGCCTGAAGACGCCGCCCTCCCGCTGCCGCTTCCGGCATTGCGGCGCCTGATAACATCCATATACCCAGCTTGGCCCGGAGCGCCCCGTCAGCGCCGCTGATGGAAGCACCGCTTCTGACCGGCGACGGCGATTTGCGCAGGCGTTCATGCCTGGACGACCGGCGCGATTGGGACAATCTTGCACCGGCGTTGGCCGTACGAGGCAACCAGGTCCAATCGTGATCGCCGTAATCGCGCGGACCGGTGCCGCGATGCACCCAGTTGTGCGATGCTGCACCTGCCGCTCGCCGGCTCCCTTCCTGAACTTTGCCACTTTTGCGGACCGCTTTGCTGCTCATGCGCTATCGGGTCGCAGCCGGACTGCTGCCCTATAATCGATTAAACTCGACCTAGCTTAACAAATTGATTTACATGACATTTGAGGCATGGCAACGGGTAGATACTCAACTGTTGCCGGGGGCCAAATGAGCAGGGGTGTTTTTGCTTTCAGACCGGCCGCTCTTCGTGAAAGAGCGGTGGGCGAAATCCACGCTCGGCCATATGCCCTTATTACGGTACCTCGCGTCATCTTTCAGCTTGCTTTCTTGACGGACAGCGAGCCCGATCAGGATCATGATATCGTAAAGCGGCTCTCCCAATCGAGCGGATCGCCGCCTCCGTCTCACGAGACCAATCACCATGCGATCAGCTGGGGACAAGGAACGCTGAGATGGGAACGCCACACGGAATTCTCGACCTATTTCTGGGACAGCCCCGCTCCGGAAAAGTTCGGGGCTGAGATCCCTGTGCATCCATTCGGTGACGGATTTTCGCAACCCGGACCCTTCATCTCGGGAATACGGCTGGAGATCAGATCTGACACTGAAGAGACGCAGAAGGACCTCGCCGTTTTCGACCGGACGAGCCTTTGCCGCAGTGACCTCAGAAGCGGGGAGGCCACCATTCTTACGGATTTCCGTCCGGATGGGGATGGCCTGACAAAGATCCTCGTTATTGACCGCGGTCTATCCGACAGCTCGCGCGGTGCGCTCGTTCAGAAGCTTCTGGACATTGAGACCTATAGAACACTTGCAATGATGGCATTGCCTTTGGCACAATCGCTGTCACCCGAGATCCGCCGGATAGAAGCTAGCCTGACGGCGGTCACTCAGCGGATGAAACAGCACGCTCGCGACGAAGCCGATCAACTGCTTGCGGAAATTACCCGTCTGGCGGCCGAACTCGAAGCGAATGCTGCGATGAGCCTTTACCGGTTCGGCGCCAGCCGCGCCTACTACGAAATTGTCCAAGAGCGGATTCGGGCGCTTGCCGAAACAGCGACATCCGGGAGCGAGAGCCTTGGTACTTTCTTGGAGCGCCGCCTGGCACCGGCGATGCGGACCTGCCAATCTGTAGAGGAGCGCCAGGCAAATCTCTCGCGCAAACTGGCTCGTGCCACGTCCTTGCTAAGGAGCTGGATCGATGTCGAGCTGGAGCAGATCAACATGACGTTATTAAACTCCATGGACCGCAGGGCAAAAATGCAATTACGCCTGCAGCAGACCGTTGAGGGCCTCTCCGTTGCTGCCATATCGTACTATGTCGTCGGACTGATTGGATATGTCGCCAAAGGGGTACACTTGTTTGGCATCGAGTTTGGATCAGAAATTGTGACGGCAATCTCGGTGCCTGTCGTCGTCTTGGGAATTTCGCTTATCGTGCGGAATATCAGGCATCGACACTCGGAAGAAGGCGACACGCAATAAAGGAACCACCCGCAGGTTGGGCGAAGACGATCACTGTCGGATTTGGCCGACATACGAATGGCATCTGGACTCTTGATGCAAGTATGTTCGAGCGTAGCCAGATGCGGATGACCATATCGTCGTGTAACGTCTTCTCGGTGGACGTCAGGACTGGCGTCGGATTCTCGACACGCTGGTGATCCGCTCAGACAGCTCTGCGAACCCGACAAAGCTAAGCGCGACCGACGGTTCTTCAACGGGCCGCAGAGCGCAGAGCTAAGAGCTTGCCGCTGGCATCGTCGATATAGACCAGCAGGCGCAATTGGGACCGCGGTTCTCTGACGTTGACCAGCAGATCGAGAGGCGAGACTGTCGCATCTCTAAAATGCCGTTGTGAGTTCAAGCCGAACTGCGACCTGCACGTGTGACGCTAACCGACACGTCGCATTTGCGCGAGCAGTTTCTTGCGGAAGACTTCCGCGGGCGTTCGGTAGCCCAGGCACTTCCGCGGCGTCGAGTTGAGCCGGTCGCAGATGTCCCTCAGCTCGCCGTCGCTGATCGACAGGGGATCCACCTCTCTCGAAAGCCATTTGCGAACCCGGCCATTGGTGTTCTCGACCGTGCCTTTCTGCCAGGGCGACTGCGGGTCGCAGAACCATGTCTGCGTTCCGATGCCAGCCTGAAGATAGGGCCATTCGCTGAACTCAGTGCCCCGGTCGAAGGTGATGGAGCGTCGAGCGGCGTGGGGTAGGGGCTGGAGCACCTCAATCAGCCCGTCCATGATCGGCTTCGATTGCCGGTCGTTGTTGCGCAGGAAGACAGCAAAGCGGCTGACCCGCTCCACCAGTGACGTCACGTTGGCCTTGCCGAACTTCTTGCGAAACTAAATGAGATCGCACTCCCAATGCCCGAACTGCTTGCGTTCGGCGACCGTGTCAGGACGGTGAAGAATGTTGAGTTCCGGGCTGAAGCGGCGACCGTGACGGCGTCGGGCATGCCGCGGTCTCCGTCTCGCGCGACGCTCCGGCAGGTGCCGCCACAGCTTGATGGCCTGACCGTCTGCGGAATAGGCGAACTTGTAGATCGTCTCGTAACTGACGCAAATCGGATGGCGCTCCAGCCGCATGCGGCCGGCGATCTGCTGTGGCGACCAGCCATGCATGATCCGCTCGATCACCGCTTGGCGCACATGGACGAAGCGGGCGAGCTTGCGCAGCTTGGCTCTGCGTTCACGTGCCATCTCGTTGGCGGTCACGCAATAGTAGCCGCTCAGATCCGGCATCTGCGGATCCTCAAACGCATTCCGCTTGAGCTCGCGGAAAATCGTCGAACGATGCCGTCCAAGCTTCTCGGCAATGACCGTGGCGCTCAGGCCGGCCGCTCGCCAGCGAGCGATCTTACACGTTCATCCATATCGATCTGGGAGTAGGTGCGTCTCATGAGCATTCCTTGCGAGTGATAACCCATTGGTATCTATCGCAAGTCGCACTTCATCCTTGAACCCACCCCGTTTACACGCAATGTGGCAGCCAAGTTGAACTGTCCGCTTTAGCGCAAAGTAAAAATGTCAATTTGAGCTGCCCTAAGGCACGCCGACCAGCCCCGATCTAACCGGCTGGTCCGGGTTGCAAGGGAAGATCGGGGCGGGTGAGGGCCATCCCTTCGGCTTTAGCTTTCTCAGTAGCAATTGTTCTGTCGCCGGTTGATACTTGTCGGTACCTGCATGGTGCAGGGTTGAAGTCAGGACCGCGCATGCTTCCAGAAATCAGGCTGCTGGGTGACGTCGATGTCGCCGCTCTCTCGCCGCTGATGCGCGGCATGATCCTGGCTCTGTCCTATGCCGACACGCAAGCGGGTATCGGCTTGACAGCAACAGGGGCCATGAACCGGAAATTCGTTCATTGGGCCGCCGTTCACTTCAAGTGGCCCGGCTTCACCGTCGATGATCTATATAGCATCAACAAAGTTCTCAACGAATCCGACATGCCACCGCTTTGGGTGGTGCGCGACATGGCTTACCACCTCAAACTTCTTCGTCGAAGGAAAGACCTACTACTGCCGACCAAACGTGGCTGGGACTTCCTCGCAAGGCCGAGAGCCTACTTTGATCTGGTCGCGACGGATTATCTTTATGCTTATATCCATCATGGGCAGACGCAGGAGGCCGTCCGCAATCGGATGCGTTGGTGGCACGTCTTTCTCAATCTTATCAATATGAAAGCAGGAACGCATTGTTCTCTCGACGACCTGGCGAACGAGCTATACCCGAGCGAAACGTACCCAGCGCCGGCAGAGATGACGGTCGAAACCTGGACGGAACGGTCGTCGCTCCGCTACGACATCATCCAGCCGCTGTGCTGGCTGGGATTGCTACACGAAGAGCGCGAGGGACTGACCATTTGGCAGGACGGAACCTATCGCAAGACACCGTTGTGGGACGCCTGCTTAAAGCTGGAAGCCGATAAGCAAGCCCCGATCAGCGTCCATTGACCTTATCTCGAAAGTTCACTCGGCCAATGCCTGCCGTGCTAACGCCTTCTCCCGCCGCACAATCACCACCGGATCGCCCATGAAATCCTTCCGCCGTCCCGGGCCGCGAGCACGTTTGACGTAGCCGTTTTTGTCACTGTTGGTCTTCACAACTGGCTTCGTCTGCTGATCCTGTCGCTCCTTGATATAGGCCAGCACATCACCGAGCCGCTTGTTCTCGGTGATCGCCGCATGCGTCACCCGCTGGTCCTTGTCGAACACCCGGTAGGGCAGGGAATGCCCCTTCCAGCGCACATCCAGCCGGCCATCGGCATAGGCATAGGTCTCGACATAGCGACCGACCAGTCCGCGCGTCACCTCCGTCTCTTCCAGCATGATCCGCTTGCGCTCGAACGAAAACGTCAGCTGCGCCCCGACGTAACGCTGCTCACGCTTGCACAGAATGTCCCTGAGCCGGTCCAACGCGAGATTCACCGGCCGATGCAGATTGTCGGAACGGGTAGGGGCGATGGCAAACCGCTGGTTATACCGCGCCATGAACTGCGGCAGGAAAGCGTTGCCGTCGTCCATGCCGCAGATGCCCTCCAGGCGCAGATCCTTGATCAAACGATCCTGTAGCGTCCGATTCATCCGCTCGACCCGACCCTTGGCCTGGCTCGAGTTTGCACAAAGAATCTCGATGTTTAGCTCGCAAAGCGCACGCCCGAACTGGGTCATGCCCTGGCCGCCCTTGGCGTCTTTTTTGGGAACCCGGAACACCGTATGCTTGTCGGAATAAAAGGCAATCGGCGCACCATGCTCCTTCAGATAGAGCTCAAGCGCCTCGAAATAGCTGAAGGTGCTCTCCGATCGTACGAACCGCAACTGCATCAACTTGCCGGTCGCATCGTCGATGAACACCAGCAGCGAACAGGCCGGTCCGCGATCCTCGAACCAACGATGCTCGCTGCCATCGATCTGCACCAGCTCGCCATAGGCTTCGCGACGCAGCCGCGGCTGATGAAACGTCCGCCGCTGCTTGCGCGACAGCCACAGACCGGCCGCCGACATCCATTGGCGCAAGGTCTCGCGCGACACACGCAATCCATCGCGTTCGGCAAGCTTCTCGGCCGCCAATGTCGGACCGAAGTCGGCATAACGTTCGCGAACCAGCGCCAGCGCATAATCGCGAATGCCGTCGCTGATCCGGTTGTTCGAGGCTCGGCCGATCGCCTTGTGCCGGATCGATGCCGCGCCGCTCGTGCTGATCCGCTCCAGCAGACGACGCACCTGGCGCGTGCTCAGATCAAGCACATGCGCCGCCGACACCAGCGTCATGCGGCCGGCGATCACCTTCGACAAAATCTCGATCCGCTGCAGATCACGCTCGCTCATCGCAATCAGTCCCATCCGCAATCTCCGCCGTCATCAAAACCGGGGAGAATGTGACATTCCAACTTTGCAGAATCAGGACACTTTAACTTTGCGGCTACACGCAAACATCACATAATCTATCTTATGGAACTGGCAGGCGGTTTCGCCGGTCACGCCGGCGTGCGTCCCGAGAGTTCCTAGGTATCATCGTCGTCGGCATCCAAACCATCCTTCACGCGCTGCACTGCCGCCGCCACAGCGGCTTCCAGAAGCGAAAGCTCGTCATCAGTCATCTCCGCAAACAAGCCGCGTTTTTTGTTTGAGATGTGGCCGTTCTTCAGGCACAGCTTGACAAACAAAGCTGCTTTGCGGTTGGGCATATCAATTATGTCGGTCAAAGCCGAGTAGCCGGCGTCGAAATAACGAATGTAGTCGAGTTCCTCCCTGAGGTCTTTCTGAACCGTCTCGCCGATCTTTTGATAGATGAACTCCACCGATGGAGTGGCATCGAAATATCGGTAGAGGTGGGCAGTGTCGTTCCTGACGACGATGCTGTGGTCCCTTTCCCATCGCCAGTCCGTTCTTTCCAAGGCGGGACGCGAGAACGTTTCAAGCGTTGCCTCGTATGCCCTTTCGTCACGGACGATGGCGGCGGATACCGGGAAGAGAAAGTCGGGAGGGGTGAAGCCTTCTCTGGACAGGATGTTGTGGATCAGGAAGCGGTGAATTCGCCCGTTGCCGTCTTCGAACGGGTGTATGTAGACGAAAGCGAAGGCGACGATCGTGGCCGCTACCACCGGGTCCGACATGCCCTTGAGCCGCTCAGTCAACAAACACCAATCCGCCATCAACGGCTCGACGTCCTCGGGTTTCGGGCCGATGAAATGGACCTTTTCAAAGCCCGGGCCGATCGTCTGCCCGACGAAGTTCTGGAAATCGCGGAAGTCATCTGCGGCATACCTCGGGTCGACGATCGTATTCTGCAGCTCGACGAGATCGCGTTTGCTCGCCGGATCGAAGGCCGCGATGTTCCTCAGCGCGGCAGCGAACCGTTCTGCTCTCTGCGCGGTGGGTTCTTCGCGCTCGATTTCAAAGGAGGATTTCGTCTCCTTGGTGAACAGGTACTGGATCGCTCTGGCGAGGAGTGCCGGATCGCAGTCGTTCACGATGTCTTCAGCTTGCCTGTTGATTTCCGACGCTCTTGCATCGGCTATCGGCCTCGTGGAACGTACGGTGACGCATAGTCCCGGCACGCCGAGCATATTGTCGACGACCTTGTGGCGTTGTGAGAACCTTCCGGCCGCACCGATGTTTTTCTTCTCGTCCAGTGCGTGGACGTAGTTCACGGTACCCGCGTCCGGCAGAGAAAGTCGTGTTCCAGTGAACCATTCAAAGAGAAACCATGCGCGGCGGGCGAACGCGCCTTTTGGCTCGGCTTTGATCCAGGCTTCGATCTCTGCCGGATCGACCTTGTTCATAGTCTGGGCGATAACGCCCATGTCGAGTGTTTCATGCTTCAGAGCGAATTTGAGGTTTCCCGCGATGCTTTCTTCGGGAGCATAGACGAGAGGGTACTTCTCAACGACCCTACCCTCTTCTACATATGTTTTCCGAGACGTCTGGCCGCACCAGGACTCGACGGCTGGCGCGGGGCAATCCAATCGCAGATGCGTCCTCAGCCAATTCTGTCCGATTGGAAATTCGCTCATCGTTGAAGCTTACCTATTCAAAAACGCATTCGCCTATTCAAATTCGGTTTAATTTACGCTCTTCCGTCGAAAAACACTATACGGCCAAGCATTTCCTGGCGAGCGCCATCAAAAACGCATTCGAACGTGAAAAAACGCAATGCAAGTTTGCCTCAACGTCGAAAAAGTATGCGATGTTTTCATCAATCTGAACCTTCCACGCCGGAACAGCTTCCATGTTGCAGGCGGCAGTACGGGTTCGGCCATCGTGGAATCCTTGGAACGATATAGTCGCCCGAAACTATCGATCCCGATGGACGCGCCGAGGGAAAAGCGGCAGGCCATAGGTTTCGCCTTCTGCCTTCGCAGCCATGCAGAAAGCAACAAAGGTCTAAACGGTCCGTGCTACACCGCCCACCTGTGTTGCGAATCCGGCCTGGAACAAAAGCAACAAACATGGCCAAAACCGTGGTGCAACAGGCAGGTCAGGCATGACGATCCAAGAACGCCTTTGTTATTGGGTCATCGATAAACTCACTCACTCAGCTACAGAGCCGAAACCGCACCATTTGGAACTGACGAGACCGACGTGCACAGTCTGGAAGAGCGAAGTCGGGAATCTGAATGTCGATCCTTTAAGGCTCATCCAATCACCCTTCACCCTCTGGCGGATGATCCTTTTGCTGGTCTGGCAACACCGACCACGGTCGATCCGTACGCGCATCGTCTTCGGTCGCTTCGTATCCGAGGTCATCCGCGCTTCCGGCAATTAGCTTGAAAGCATAAATTCGATTGATTTTCATTAGGTGCTCTCGCCTCCCCTTCCAGCATGCCCGCACTTGAGTCGATACCGGTCAGTATCGCCCTCGAGGAGCTCTGCGGCATGAGTCCCGCCGCCGCATCTCGCATCGGCGGACAGTTCTCAAATTCCGCATGTGCACTGGCGGTGTTTGGCGGGTAGCCGCGTTCCAACACGACATAGTCCGAGCAGCTGTGATACAGCGGCATCGTTCGTGGAGCGTCAATTCCAATCAGCCCTTCAATTTCATAGCCAGAGAGCGAAATTAGGAAATTGGTGGTTTTGTCCATGAAACGTAGCGTTTCGGCGCGGGATGACGCATGCTCCCAGCTTAAGTATAAAAAGACGGCTCGCCGCGTTTCTTGCAATCAGACTCACCTGCAGGAACCTTGGCCAAGGTGGGCCATCTGCACCGCACACGCGGGATAATGGGAGTTAGATAGGTGTATGGTTGAGTCAGAGATCCCCCTCGACGGCGGTGCAGACTCGACAGTCGTTCGAGTCGGCCAGACAGTTCGGCGCGACGGTCGCTCTTGGTCACCGGCTGTCCTCGATCTGTTGCAGCACATCGAGCGTAAAGGATTTGCTGGCGCGCCGCGTGCGCTGGGCTTTGACCACCAAGGGCGAGAAGTTCTGACTTATATTGAGGGCGAGGTCGGCCGAGGTGCCGGCTTCATCCCGGACCACGGTGGCCGCTTCGACAGTCGTCTCCCAGACTATGTTTGGCGTGACGACGTGCTCGTGCATCTCGGCGCGCTCATGCGTTCCTATCACGATGCCGCGTCGACCTTTCCCTCGGCCAGCCGCGGATGGCGCTTGGAGTCTCGCGAGCCTGTCGAGACGGTCTGTCACAACGATCTCGCGCCATGGAACACCATCTTTCGAGCAGGCCTTCCGGTGGCGTTCATCGATTGGGACACCGCGGCTCCGGGGCCTCGCGCCTGGGACCTTGGGTTCATCGCCTGGCGTTGGGTGCCGTTCTGGCGTGACGCGAAGTGTCGAGCACACGGGCTCCCGATCGGCGTTGCCGAAAAGGCTCGCCGCTTTCGCTTGCTGCTCGACGCGTATGATCTCGAGCCTGAGATTGGCGTCGTGCACGCGGGAATCGAGCGGATGCGCCAATTGCAAGAACACATGTGGAAGCTCGTCGCCGACGGTTCTGGCTGGGAGGTCGAGCTCGCTCGTCGCGGTGTGCTCGACGAGGTGGCCCTTGAGATCGAGTGGGTTGAGGAGCACGCTTTAGCTCTCGTGGGATCCTGATTCGTCCCACCCCCGGCGTGCTCGAACACATCGCGCCAGTCGATGATGATCCAGTTGGACGCTGCTCTACTTCTGCTTCGCCTTGAGCAGTTGGGATATTGCGGACTCAGTCTACAAACCTTGCGGCGGCTGACTTGGGAAGTGTTGCGGCGAATTCGAAATGAAGAGGATATTCTTCCCGTGTTCGATGCCTGACATGACGTAGGTTGCTTTTCCGCACCGGTCCTTCCGGATCGCCGGGATGTGGGGCGGCTTCGGGCCAACTTGAGACTTTTGCTTGGGTCTCCTGTGCGCCAAGAGGAGCAAGATCCAGGAGGATAAACCGAACTCCTGGATTTCGACTGTGAACAGGGGTTCGAAAGTGCTCTCTTATCGCCCGGATATCCGCGCGGGTTTGAGGGTGGCCATCTGTCTGGCCGCCATAACGCGGTTCCTTGTGGCGGGCGAAGTGAGGAATAGATTCGAAGTCCTGCGCCAATTTGGGAACGGCTAACCCTCTCGCAGCGTTTTCAGATGGTCGGGTTTGATCGCTATCAACGCGCCTTGTCTCTCGCGCACACCGTCGCCTCAAAACGGAGGTTACGTCATGACGCACAAGCAAAGTCCTGTTTCGGCCCGGTCGCACTCGATGCTCACGGCCTTTTGCGCCGCGGCAAGGAAAAGGAGTTTTCGCATGACATCCTTGGACGATAGAAGACGGGCGCTTGAAGACAAATACATTCTCGACTTTGAGCGGTCGCTTAAGGTCCGCGCCCGCCGAAATCGCCTGCTGGCGGAATGGGTTGCCGCTGCAATCGGCCGCAACGACGTCGACGCGTATGTGAACGAGGTTGTGGCAACAGCCATCGCTTCGCCGGAAGACTCGAATCTGCTGCAGAAGATTCGCGCGGACTTCAGTGCCGCTGGCCGGGCTGCCGATGAAGCACTTCTTCGCGAGAAGATGCACGACCTGATGTACATGGCTGCCGAAGCCATGGAGCGTGAGGACGCAACGCAAAGGTAGCGGGACGACAGATGGACCATATGGAGGTCCATCCCCTGAGAGCGGAGCGCGGCCAAGCTTATCGCCGCCCTCGGTCCACCTGCCGTGCAGGCGCCGGCTTATGATTTGGCGATAGCCGAGTGTCGCTGCCGAGGAAGCGCGTGCCGATGTCGAAGAAGCTGACCGCCTCTGTCGCTCGCCATTTCCTCGTACGACACCTCTGCCTTGGGTCGAGGCCGCGTTGCGGTGTCGTGTCATTGGCGACATCTCCTCGACCGTGTTCTCGCCCTGGAGCGTTTCATCACCCCGGGGTTCCTCGATGCCTTGGAGCGACCAATGCCGGGATCGTCATTGAGGCCGAAGATCGCGGCAAGATCCCGACGTTGATGGCGACTTCTCCCAGGGCATAAGGCCTTCACGAAGGGTATTGCAGACGAGGACAAGGTCCCTGCCCCCTGATGAGATAGCCCACGGCAAGAATGAACGGAAATAGGTGGCGAATAGCCGCTTCTACGCAAGCTTCCGGCGGCTGCTCCCTTTCATCGTGCCAGCCCGGGCGAAGGTCATTTCCTCGGAAATGACTGTATCGGAGTTGTCGAGGATCGCGCGCCAAATGCGATTGCCGATCCTGAGGCTCAGCCGCTGCAGGCCGAGATCCTCGCCCTCACCAATTTCCACGGTACTTGCAACCAATCCCATCTGCAGTTTTCGCCTGAACTCGGCTCCGGAGAGGCCGAAGCGCGAGGAAAGCTCTGCGGGATTGAGGATGAAGTCACCATTGTCGTCGCGCGTTATCTGCATTCTGGATCCCTTCCGGTCTTGTCCCTGATCGCGTCTCTAGGCGTGCGTTGTATGCCTGGTCGCTTTTACCGAGATATTCGGTTTGGTGGAAAAGCGGATTTGCGCAAGGTTGAACGGCGCGCACTGCAATCCTATTGTCCGCGCATCCCTATGGTATGCTGATAGGAGAAACGGCAGGGCGATCGGCGCTTTGGAGCGGTTGAACGGCTGAAGCCGCTTGATGAAAGGACATTCCGTGCGATTGCTGTTTGCTGCCCTTGGCTTTGGTTTCGTTGCAATCGGCGTTATTGGTGTCTTCGTGCCGCTGCTTCCGACGACTCCGTTCCTGATCCTTGCCGCTGCTCTATTCTCCCGCTCCTCCCCGCGCTTTGAGCGCTGGCTGCTTGCCCATCCGCGCTTCGGCGAGCCACTGCGAAATTGGCGGCGCCAAGGGGCGATCCGGCGACGTCATAAGCTTGTCGCCTGTATCTCGATGATTTGCAGCTTTCTCATTCTGCTCGTATTTTTCAGACCTTCAGCAATTGCCATGGTTGGCGCTGGAATTCTGATGGCGGTTGCCGCGATCTATGTCGCGTCCAGGCCTGAACCGCGATACTGAAAATCCTCCACGACTGCCACACGGCCCTTGGCTCAGAACGCCCCGCGTGAATTTTGTCCAAAGCACGGCTGAGGTCATCGATCGGCGAATTGCCTGCCAAGCTCGAGGCGTTTGTCGAGAAACTTCGGTCGTGTGTTGATCGCCCCCAAAGATCTTATCTTACACCTCCTTGGAGGTTGGCATCTTGCGGGCGATTTTGCCTGTCCATTGGTGCGGCACGTGACGCCGGACATTCATCTCGTGACAGAAGCGCGGAACTTTTCAGTGTTGGTGAGTTCCAGCGCAATTGCAATCAAGCTATCAAAAATGCGCCGGAAAACAAAGCTTATTGGAGGCATGGTCGTCTAGATTTCACGGCACGGCGGCGAAGTCATGGGTATTGCGATCCCTGGAAGGAACTAGAAGGATTGGAGGTGCATTTCCAGAGATTGCCCAAACGAAAATGGACGCGCTTAATACCGCTCTTGGAAGGACTGCCAGGATGAGTCTCGAAGAACACACGACAGCGCCGGGTGCAAACGTCCATGAGAACCATTACTGCGACCATGAAGATGAAAGTGGCATCCGTTGCACGCAATGGGGCTGTTACGGCTTCGAGGAGAGCACCGGCGCCACACGGTGGTACTGCCGCAAGCACCAGCCGCTGATCTATCGCGGACTGCCTGCGCATGGCAGCATACACGTCTTTATCGGACGTTAGCACCCGCGCTCGGTTGCCGGCTGCCCATACGGCGGGAATTTTCTGTCAGCTCAAACGGAAGTGGGCTTCGACCGCAGCAGCAATGAATGCTTGCCGGGCTTTAGTCCCGTCGCCCCCGCCATTCAGAGCGTCGTCACACATCTGCCCTGCTCGTCGGTACTGGCTTCCATGATAAGCCGGCCAGGAACGATCAAGCATCGACTTGGCTTGTCGCACGGTCTTGACCGTTTGCACAATGCCCGTTGCCGGATCCTCAAGAGTGATTGGAGTATCCCAGATAGCCCTTTTCATGACGCAGCACCTCCCGAAGCGGGAACGGTTTCATCCCAGAACGGTTCCGGGTCTGCCTCACTTCCGGCTGCATTGGTTAACAGGGTGTTTCGTTTCCCTTTTACGATCCGGCATCCCCTGAAGACCCGGTTCGATTGGACGCCACCAACGATGGGCTGATCAAGTGCTCGTCAGCGGCCGGAGGGTGAAATTGAAGACGTTACGATAAGGTCAGGTTGCGGCGCTTCAAGCGGCACGGAGCCGAATTCGATCTTTGCAAGGATCAGCGGAGGATCGGGCTCGGCAGGGCGCAGGAGACCGCCTTGGGGCCAGGCACGCCGCAATTCCTCCTTGGACATCGCTGCGACGTTCACGTCGATATCGGTCAGCGTGCCCGGCACGCGATATGGACAGCGCCGCTTTGAACAGTTGCTGGCGGAAGAAAACTGCCAGAGAAAATAGTTCTGCCAGTTCCCAAGCGGGAAGACCTTGCGGATGTCCGGCTTGTAACGCGCATACCAAAGGGGCAGCCTAGCCAGTACACTGTAGTCCCGCCGATATGCGGCAATATAGCGTGCCGTATCATGGTTGGTATAAAGGATCGGATAGCGTCCGGTTCTCGCCCTGATGTGCCCGACAAATATCTGCGCATCCTCGAGTGACATGAACCGATCGGGGTCGATGCCTTCGATATCGAGGATCATCAGATCGTCCGCATCCGGCGTCGCATAGTCGAGGAAGTGATTGGCCTGGTCGATGGGATTGCCGGGCCGGCCGACATGGTAGGCACCCCAGAGCAAGCCGTTCTGTCGGGCAATCATCCGGCGGCTCGTATAGAGCTCGCGGCTTACCGCGTATTTCCGCCACATCGTCTTGCAATGCGCAAACGTGTCTCCACGGTGCTCTCCCTCGCAGCTGAAGCTCTCGGGCAGACCATCGGATGCCTTGGAAATAAAGGCCGCGACGCGCTCGTCCTTGAGCAAGGCCTGCCAATCGATCGCATTCATTTCATAGGCGTCGACAACCAGCGCGTTGTTTGAACTCTTCCAGGGCGACACATCCGCCGCAAGCAGCCCCCCTGCTTCAGCGATGAAAGCAAGCAGACAAAGGCAGGAAAGAATCGATGCTCGGAGCCCCTTCATCGAGCCAAGGTAAAATATCCCGAGTTTATAATATATTAAGAATAAGGCAGCCTTAACGCGCGCCGCGTCCAAGCGGCTGATTGAGCGCCATGGCCATGGCGCTCAAGTGCACGACCCGTTCACCGTCGAAGCGCTCGGAACCAAGTCTGTCGCTTGAGATTCGCGTCGATCATCGGCCGGGGCAGATGTTAAATGTGCCAGTCGGTTGCAGCGGATTGGGCGCTGGCCGTGACCGGTGCATCATCGAGCGAATAGGCATGGATGTAGTCTATCTTCATCTGTGCCCCATCGGCGAAGCCGGCACCAGGCGTTCCGGCCGTGCCGCCGACGGCGAGGTTTACCAACATGTACATTGGATCATGCATGTCGGCCGGCGTATCGGCATGAGCAACGGCGACATCGTCGAAATACCAGACGATTTGATCTTCGTCCCACAAGACCCCATAGGTGTGGAAGCCATCGGTGCTTGGGACCTTGACCGGCGTCGAGACCGTGGTGCGCGAGCCGGTCTCGTTGCTGTGGACTGTCACGTTGACGGTGTTCGGATCCTGACCCCGCATCTCGACGACGTCGAGTTCCGGCGGCCACGAGCCATCTTCAGGCAGCAGCCAGAAAGCCGGCCAGGCACCCTGTTCGGTCGGCATGTCGGCGCGCATTTCGAAGTACCCATAGGTCTGAGCGAAGGAGGAATGCGTGTTCAAGAGGCCCGACGTATAATCGTAGCCGTTGATCTGCGATTGGATTGCTTCGGAGGCCGGCGCCGCTGTTATGGTAAGCACCCCATTCTGAAGGGAGAAGGGATTGACGGCCGAGGTCGCAGAATAGGACGGATTGATGTACCACTGGAGTTCGCCATTGCCGGGGAGCGTGCTGCCCTTTTCCGGCGCCCACCAGAATTTGGCATCCCAGACGCCCTGGTCACCGTTGCGCAGCGACAGGCTGTTGAATTCATCGGCAAATGTGAGCGTGAGTGCGGACCGGTCGAGCGTCAGCTGGAACTGATCCGCGCTGAGGTCGGCGACGGTTTTGTTCGCAAAAACGATACTTTCTCCGCCACCGAGATCGAGCCGCAGGTTTGCGCCCTCCTGTGTGAGGTGGCTTACGACCTGATCGAAGCTCGACAGCCCGTAGCCGTTCAATCGGACGGTATCGTCGGTGCCGAAATCGACGACAAGGTCGCTGCCGTTGCCGCGCGTGAAGATGAACGTGTCGGAACCGCCGGCGCCGATGAGGACATCGTTGCCCGCGCGACCATCTATCGTTTGACTGCCGGATCCGCCGGTGATGATATTGTCCGCCGCATTGCCAAAGGCGTAGCGGCCGCTGCCGGTGACGGTCAGATTTTCGAAATTTTCAGGAAGCGTATAGCTCATCCAGGTGCTGATGGTATCGACCCCGGCGTTCGCGGCCTCCACCGCGCGATTGATGCTGGAGTAAAGGTAATAGATGTCGTCACCCGTTCCGCCCTGCATGGTAACGTTTACGGAGGCGTCGCCCCAGATCGAATCGTTGCCGCTCGTCCCATTCAGCACAGGGCCTGAACCTTTGGCCGAAAACCAGGCGCTCGATGCACCGCTATAAAAGAGTGATTTACCAACGGCGTTCGTAACCGAGCTTGCCATATATGATTCTCCTTCGTTTTCTGCCTTGCGATAATAGACGACGATTTAAACGGTTTTGACACCTGTCGATTGGTTTTAGCTTCAACCTCCCCGGAAAGCCTGCAACAGACCTAATGGAAATATCGCCGCGCGTTTGCGGCTGTGCCACCATCTGGCGTTCGGACCATAGTGATCCATAGTGACACGGAAAAGACTTGCGCTTGCCCTCGCACGCGCCCGCCAGATCACTCAGTCCTCCCGGAACGCGCGTGCCACCTGGTCGGTCAGAGGCTTCGTCAAATAGGCGAGAGCAGTACGCGCACCTGTTTGCACGAATGCTTCCACCGGCATGCCGGGGACGGGCACAAGGCCGCCCAATCGGCTCCATTCGCTCTGATCAACCGAGATCCGGACGGCATAGTAGGTCGTGCCGCTCTCCCGATCCGTCGTCAGATCGGCGGCAATCTGCTGCACGGTACCGTTGATTTCGGGCGTGTTCCTTTGGTTGAAGGCAGAAAATCGCAGCCTGACCTCTTGGCCGATGGATAGCTGATCGATGTCCTGGGGCAAGACGCGGACTTCGGGCGTCAGCGTATCGCGGGCGGGCACGATCTGCATGATCGGCTCGCCGGGCGGAACGACAGCGCCGGCGGAGTGGACCGTAAGCTGATGGACGATACCTGTCTGAGGCGCCCGGATGTCAACGCGCCGCAGTTCGTCTCTTGCGGCGACCATTCGTTCGGAGAATTCTCCGATGTCGCTCTGCGTCTTGCGCAGTTCGTCCGATACTTCGCTGCGGTGATCGTCATCGATCTGAATGATCTGCAATTCCGTCTCGGTCACCTTACCGTTCGTCTGCGCAAGGCTTGCCACAAGGCTGCCGAGTTCGCCCGTCAGGCGCGCGGACTCGCGTTCAAGGGCATAGAGACGGTTGACTGGCACGATACCTTGGTCGAACAGGCGCCTGACGCTCGCAAGCTCTTTGTCGATCAGCGCCATCTCTGCCTTCTTGCCGGTCTGCTGGGCGACAAGTCCCTCCGCTTCCTGCCGCAATTGCTGGATGCGTTCGCGCAACTGGGCTTTTCTGCTGGCACGCGATGTCCGGCGATCTTCGAACAATCGGCGCTCGCCTTCGATGATGCCGCCGTCTCCAGCTTCGCCCGCCTGTTCTAACAGGCTATCGGGAAACCCAATCTCCTCAACGCCGTCCCGTTCGGCGCCCAGCCTGGCAGAGGCCGCCGACAGCTCGTTCAGTCGCCGGGAGATGATTGCGAGGTTTGCCCGCAATTGCGTGTCGTCCAGATGCACGAGGATCTGCCCAGCCTCCACCATCCCGCCGTTTTTGACGAAGATTTTCCCGACAGTGCCCCCCTTTTGATGCTGAACGGGCTTCACGTAGCTGTCGACGACAAGCGTGCCGTTCGCAATCACCGCGCCGGAGAGATAGGTCGTGGCTCCGAGACCTCCAACCACGCCGACCAGAAGCAGGACCATCGCGAGTGCGATTGTCGTAAGGCGGCTGATTGCAGCTTCGGATATGGGAGCTCGCTTGTCGATCAACTGTCGCCTCCCGCTATAACCGTCAGCGTGCTACTGCGCGGAGCCGTCGAAACAGTTGCCTTATTGAGAACCTCGTCCTTCGCCCCGAAGGCCTGAAGCTGTCCATTGGCGAGTACCAGAACAAGATTGGCGGCCGCCAACGCACTTGGCCGGTGAGCAATAACGATGGCAATGCCCTTGCGTGCCCGGATGCCTGCGATCGCCTGAGCGAGCGCTGCCTCGCCATCGCTGTCGAGGTTCGAGTTCGGCTCATCCAGGACGACAAGGAAAGGATCGCCATAGAGCGCGCGCGCCAGGCCAATGCGCTGGCGTTGCCCGGCCGAAAGCATCGATCCGTTCTCTCCGATCTGGGTATCGAAGCCATCGGGAAACTGCACGATCATCTCATAGACGCCCGCAGCTCTTGCCGCTGCAATGATTTTCTCGGACGGGGCATTTCTGTCGAAACGCGCGATATTTTCGGCAATGGAGCCTTCGAAAAGCGACACTTCCTGCGGCAGATAGCCGATCGACCGGCCGAGCGACGACGGGTCCCACTGATCAAGGGACGCCTTGTCGAGACGCACCGAGCCGCCGATAGGTTTCCAAAGACCGACGAGTCCGCGGGCAAGCGACGATTTTCCAGATGCGCTCGGCCCGATGACGCCGACGGCGTCTCCGGCCTCTGCCTTGAACGAGATCCCGCGCAGTACCATCGTCCGGGTACCAGGAACGGCAAGGTGAAGCGCTTCCACGGACAGGTTGGCGGTCGGTGCAGGCAGGTCGACATGCCGCTCCTCGGCCGGCAGCAGTTCCAGATGCTTCGTCAGTCTGCTCCAGCTTTGCCGGGCGGCGACAAAGCCCTTCCATTGTCCGATTGCAAGCTCCACAGGTGCCAGCGCCCTGCTGACGAGGATGGAACTTGCGATCATGATGCCGGGCGTCGCCTCTTGCCTGACGACCAGGATGGCGCCGACCGCCAGCACACCGGATTGCAGCATCATCCGAAGGACTTTTGAGATCGACATCAGACTGGTCGTGACGGTCGTCGCCGAGATATGATTGGCAAGATACCGGTTGTTAACCTCGGTCCATTTGGTGGCTAGCAACGACCCGAACCCCATGGCCAACACGGCCTCGGAGTTTCGCCGTGTCGCTTCGGCAAGATTCAGTCGCCGCGCGGAAAGCTCTGCGGCAATTTTTGCCGGTTTGCGGGACTTGAATTCGGCGAGTGCTGTAAGGCCTATCAACATCACCGCACCGGCAAGCGCCGTGACACCGATCCAGACGTGAAAGAGAAAGCACAGACCGATGTAAAAAAGCATCCACGGCATATCGAACAGCGCCGTTGGCCCGGGGCCGGAGAGAAAACCGCGTACTGTATCAAGATCGCGGATCGACTGCAGACCGTCGCCCGGCATTCGCATCCGCGAGGGCAACAGGATCAGGGAGTTATAGACGTCGCCTCCCAAACGCTCGTCGACAGCGGCTCCGGCGCGCATCAAAAGCATCGAACGGATAAAATCGAGCAATCCCTGGAAGATGAAGAGCGTTGCTGCAATGATCGCAAGCCCGGCAAGTGTCGGCAGGCTTCGACCCGGAATCACCCGGTCATAGACTTGCAACATGAAGAAGGAGCCAGTGAGCGCCAATATGTTGACAATGCAGCTCGTGGCTCCGACACCCAGGAAAGCGCGCTTGAGGGAAAAAAGCACCGCCACAAGGAAAGCCCGTGGTGGGCCGGATTTTTCGTTCGTCATGCAGCGCTCCGCGGTTGTATCACCGACACGAAGCGGGAGCCGTTCGTGCAGGCCATTCAACATTTGATTCTCAGTTCGACGCTATTGTTATCATCCCATGCGGTCGGCGTGTTCCCGTTAAAAAGTTTCTTTCGGTCTAAATTAAGGACCGCTTTACAGCGGACGCATCTGAATGGCCGATGTGCAGGAACGGGACGAGGTCGCGCATGCCTTGCGGACGAAATTTTCACCTACTATCTCAGCCGCGGCGTTCGAGAAAAGCAAGCCCGGCCTGCAAATCCTGCTGTGGATAAGGGAGATTGCCGACGAAATTTGGCCCTGTTGGCAGCCTACGGGCTGGGAGCCGGCAACCTTTCGTTAACCATGCCGGCCTATCAATGGGGCGCTGCTTTTCCGCGATAGCAAGGCAGCACGTCGCGTGGCGGGCTTTGCCGCTTCAGGCACGTGGCGCTTGGGCTGGATATCTTCGCCAAGGAGTTTGCAAATGCAGCTTATCGCTTTACCGGACACGTTCAACCTGATCGGCAACGATGCGCTTATCGTCATGAAGGCCGAGGACACACATCAAGCCGTGTGTGTGACGAAAGATGCGCTTGCTGGTGTTCAGGCTGCGCCCGACCCACGGTGGCTGCCGCAGGATCTGAGCGTACTCGAACTTATTGCAAGCCGGAAATTCGATCAGGGCGAGATCGCCTTCGATGGCCGCATCTGGATCACGGCGAAGGATGTCCAGAACTGGCATAAAATGACGCGGCATTAAATTCAGCCGACGACGACGGGTTACGAGCGAGCGGCAAGGCAATTGTCGCATTTCCGTAATATCCCAGCCCTAAGTTTAGAATGGCTCCAAAACTAGGGGGCCGTTCTCAACTTTGGAGCCAGTCCCATGAATGAACATCTTTCTCAAAAGATATTCCCCACGACGCAACTTGAAGACGCAGATGGCGAAGGCCACAATTCGAGCCTCAATCCGACCATGGGCGAAATCATCAGCAAGCGCTTTTCGCGCCGTAGTTTCCTCCAAGGTTCGCTTGCAGTTGCCGCCATTACCGCGACCGTCAGCCCAGTGGCGTTGATGACGGCGGAAAAGGCGCGCGCGAATGGCGCTTCTGCCTTCTCCTTCCCGGAAGTCGAGGCCGGCGTGGATGTCAACCATCACGTCGCCGAAGGTTACAACGCCGACGTCCTTTTGCGTTGGGGCGACGCGCTCTTCCCCGACGCACCGGCCTTCGACCCGACCAAGCAGACGGCAGAAGCCCAGCGCCGGCAATTCGGCTACAACAACGACTATGTCGGCTTCATCCCGCTTGAAGGTTCTTCGACAAACGGGCTGCTTGTCGTAAACCACGAATATACAAACCCGCACCTGATGTTTCCCGGCATCGTCAAGATCGTCGACGGGAAGATCTCCCAGGGCAAGCTCAGCAAGGAACAAGTCGACGTCGAAATGGCCGCGCATGGCGGCACGATCGTCGAGATCCGCAAGGTCGACGGAAAGTGGCAGGTCGTTCCGGAAGGCCGCTACAACCGCCGCATCACCTCTACCACGGAAATGCAGCTTACCGGCCCGGCTGCCGGTCATGATCGGGTCAAGACCTCGGCGGACGCCACCGGCACGCGCGTCATCGGCACGCTCAACAACTGTGCCGGCGGCGTGACCCCTTGGGGCACCTACATCATGGCTGAAGAGAATTTCCACGGCTATTTCTCCGGCGAACTGCCGGAAGGCCATAAGGAAGCCGCCAATTACAAGCGCTACGGCGTGCCGGAAGGCGGATATGATTGGGCCAATTACTACGACCGCTTCGACCTCTCCAAGGAACCGAACGAACCGAATCGCTTTGGCTGGATCGTCGAAGTCGACGTCATGGATCCGACCGCGACCCCGAAGAAGCGCACCGCTCTTGGCCGTACCAAGCATGAGGGAGCGGCATCGATCGTCAGCAAGGACGGCCGTGTTGTCTTCTATCTCGGCGACGATGAACGCTTCGACTATGTCTACAAGTTCGTGACGTCGGGAACGTTCAATGCGAACGATCGTGCCGCCAATCTTGATCTCCTCGATGAGGGCACGCTTTACGTGGCCAAATTTGCCGAGGACGGTACGTTGCAGTGGCTGCCGCTCATCTTCGGCCAGGGACCGCTGTCAGCCGAAAACGGCTTTGCCAGCCAGGCCGACGTTCTCATCGAGACGCGTCGCGCCGCCGACATTATCGGCGCAACGAAAATGGACCGGCCGGAAGACATCGAACCGAACGCCGTCAACGGCAAGGTTTATGTCATGCTGACCAACAACAGCAAGCGCAAGGCCGATCAGGTGGACGCCGCAAATCCCCGCCCCGACAACGCTTTCGGTCACATCATCGAGATCACCGAGGATGGCGGCGATTACTCAGCAACTTCAGGCAAATGGGAAGTTCTCTTGAAGTGCGGCGATCCTTCGGTTGCCGAAGTCGGCGCGACTTTCTCGACCGAAACTTCCAAGAACGGCTGGTTCGGCATGCCGGACAACTGCGCCGTCGATTCGGCCGGCCGTCTTTGGGTCGCAACGGACGGCAATAACAACAAGGCCACCGGCCGCACTGACGGCCTTTGGGCTGTCGACACCGAGGGTGACGCCCGCGCCACCTCTCGCCTGTTCTTCCGCGTCCCGGTCGGTGCCGAGCTCTGTGGTCCGCTCTTTGCCCCGGATGACGAAACGGCTTTCGTCGCCGTGCAGCATCCCGGGGACGGCGGTGATGACTGGGCGGGCCATGGCCGCCCATCCTATTACGAGGATCTTTCCACCAGGTGGCCAGACTTCAAGGATGACATGCCAGTGCGCCCGTCTGTACTTGCCATCACCAAGATCGGCGGCGGCAAGATCGGCATCTGAGACGGCGCGTTGACAGAGCCTTTGTTAGCCGGGACGAGTGCGTCGTCCCGGCTATTGTTGTGCACAGGGACACAATCGTGTCTGCATCCATGCCCTCTCGCGTCACAAAAACTTCATGCGCCTCTGCGAAAGCTTTGGGCAAACGAAATCCGCAATCTCCATAAGAATTCTTCATGACATCGTCCTCGGTCTCCACCCGCTTGTCACCGGCGGCCTCGCAACGCCTTTTGCTTCTCGCAAATACGGCACTGAAAGCGGGGCAAACCGCCCGCAGGTCGCTAAAGCGGCGGCTGGTGAGCGAGATCGTGTCGAAGGCTCCGCGTGACTACCAGACGGAAATCGATGTGGCGGTCGAGGGGATCATCGTCGATGAGGTGGCGAAAGCCTTTCCCACTTACGCGATCAAAGGAGAGGAAGCCGTCGGCAATCGTGATGCCGAGGCAAGCACACCTGTCATCTATATCGACCCGATCGACGGCACGACAAACTACGCCTGGGGCATTCCGCATTTCGGCATGACGATTTCGATCGCCGAAGGTGGCCGCATCGTGGCCGGTGTCGTCTATGATGCGATGCAGGATGAACTGTTCAGCGCGGAGGCCGGCGGCGGCGCTTATCTGAACGGCGAGCCGATCCGCTGCATCGAGAACGCCGAAATCGAAAGCGTCCTGATCGGCGCTGGACTGCCCGTTCCAGGACAAGTGAAAGCCGTCAGCGAGGACACTTACTTCACCGCGCTCAAGCGGCTGATGGTCAATACGGCTGGTGTGCGGCGGCTGGGCTCAGCAGCACTTTCGATTGCCTATGTGGCATGCGGACGGCTGGACGGCTTCTTCGAAGACGGCCTGTCGCTGCATGATTATGGCGCGTCGCTCCTTCTGGTCGAAGAGGCTGGCGGACATGTTTCGGCCTTTTCCGGCGGGCCGGTCACGGCAAACGGCGATATCCTCGCCGCAAATAGGGCGATCCATCCGTGGCTTGTCCAGGGGTTTAACTGAGCTCGGGACTTACAGGTGCTTGACCAGCAGCGCTTCCAGCCCGACCGGATCGTCGGTCGTGATTTGATCCGCTTTCAGCGCAAGAAGCCGTCGAACCTTCGGCAAGACTTCGGGAACGGCTGCCGTGATGGTATAGGCATCGACGCGGCGGTCAGCGCGATGGAAGGCGTCAATGAGGTCATAACCTGCAGCGTCGGCGAAGAGCACCAGTTCGTAATAGAGATAGAACATTCGCGCGCGCGGCGATGCCTTCAGCGCTGTTTCCACGAAACCTGCGAAGTCGCGGCTTTCGATCAAGCGCTCAATCGCCCCGTCGTGACAAGGGTCATAGCCGATCGGCATGTCGGGAACCGCGCCGGAAAGCCGTTCGACGGCTCCAGCGTCGCCCCCAGACAGAATGACCGACCGTGCGACCGGCGACATTGCTGCGGCAAAGGCGGTAATATCCACGTCGCGGATACTCGCCGACGCCTCCTTGAGATCCAGCTGCAGGACGGCATTTTCATCGCATTCGCCCGCAAGAAGAAGCTGCCCGAGATCGTCGATCAGCATCACCGGGTGATCTGCCGGCACGCCGGTATCATCGCGAAGCTGCAAGCCACGCAGATACTCCTGCGAAGCATCCAGGACACGGCCCGTGCCCGTCGTGGCCCGATCGAGTGTTTCATCGTGAAGAACCGCAAAACCTTCGCCGCAAAAACGAATGAGATCTATCTCGACGCTGGCGCCGAGCAACATGCCTTCGGCAATCCGCCGGCGCGTGAATGAGATGTCGCCGGCGAAGCGATGGCCACGATGCCATTTCAGCCATGTCCGGTGCGCACCTGTTTCGACGGCAATCCCCCTGCGGTCAGACATGTCCAAGCATCCGATCGGTTTGCAGCTCGCCGGCGGCGGCCGACCGATGGACGAGCTTGTTGTCACGAAAGGCGAAATAGGCGGTGGCTGCCGGTTCCACAAGGGAGCCCCTTGTCCAATCGACATCCGGTGACGTCATGGCCTTGAGCCGCGTGCCGTCCGCAAGGTCGATATCGACGATCCTGTGAGTGCCGAAATCGATGCTGCGATGCACGATGCCGGCGCCTGACTTCTTTGACCGGCTGAGCGAGAGCGCTTCCGGTCGGAAGGCGAGCACGAGATCGCCGTCTTCGACCGGAACTGCAAGCGAAAAGTCCGGATGTTCGCTGATCCCGTTGCGGACCTTCACGCGAACGAAATTCATGGAGCCGATAAAACCTGCCACGAATTCGGTCTTCGGTTCGCGGTAAATGAGGTCCGGCGGTGCGGTCTGTTCCGTGCCGCCATCCCGCATGACGACGACCCGGTCGGCAAGCGCCAGCGCCTCGTCCTGCCCATGAGTGACAAACAGGGTCGTGATGCCGAGGCGCTGCTGGATGTCGCGCACCTCTTCCCGCAGGCGCTCGCGCAAATGCTGGTCGAGACTGGCAAAAGGCTCGTCGAGCAGCAGGATCTTCGGCTCGAGCACGAGCGAGCGCGCCAGCGCCACACGCTGCTGCTGCCCGCCCGAAAGTTGTGTCGTCATCCGCTTTCCGTAGTTGGAAAGGCCGACAAGTGCGAGCGCGCTTTCTACGCGCTCTGCGATCTCGGGTTTCGGCAACCTGCGTATCTTCAACCCGAATGCAATATTGTTGAAGACGTCCATATGCGTCCAGAGCGCATGGCTTTGAAACACCATCCCTGTCGGGCGCTTCTCCGGCGCAAGTGTCGTAACATCCTTGGCGTCGATGAGAATTGAACCTGCACTCGGTCGTTCGAAACCGCCGATCATGCGAAGAAGCGTGGACTTGCCGGACCCCGATGGTCCGAGCAGGCAGACGAGCTCGCCATCATCGACATCGAGCGAGAAATCGCGCACTGCGAACGAAGCGCCGAAGGCCTTCGAAATCCCTTTGATCGTCAAGCGTGCCATCTCAAGCCTTTCTTCGGGTCATGCCCGATCCGCACGTCACGCGCCAAAGCCGCGGGCAAAGGCACCCGTTCCAACGACACGGCGGGCAAACATCAGTGCGATGAAGGACGGCACCCACAACATGACCGAGAGGACTGCGCCGTACTGCACGACGATCTGATTGTTGATGAAGGTGATCATCAATACCGGCATGGTTCGGACCTCAGGAGCACCGATCAGCCACGCTCCCTCCGTTTCGTAGAAGGTGCCAACAAAGGTGAGCAGAAGCGCAGCCGCGATTGTCGGTGCAGCCTGCGGAAGGGTGATCGACCAGAACACCCGCAGTGGTGCCGCACCTGCATCCCGGGCCGCTTCCTCCATGCGCCGGTCAACGTTCTGGAACGCCGCGACAGGGATCCAGATCATCAGCATGAGGGTGCCGACGAGCTGGATCAGGACGACACCCCAGAACGTGCTGATCAGGCCGAGCTGCAGGAAGATGCCGGCGATCGCGACAAGCAGTCCGAACTTCGGGAAGGCGTGCGAAGCAAGAAAGGACAGGAAGAGGATGTTCCTGCCCGGAAAGGTCATGCGCGCAAATGCGTAAGCCGCCGGCAGGCAGATGACAGCCGACAGCAGCGTCACGGTGGCCGTCAGCCGAAGGCTGAGAAAAAGCGATTCCCAGACGTCGGAGCGCGATAGCGTCTGCGACCAGAAGCGCAGCCCGAACTGCTGCGGAATGACAGAGGGATAGCGCCAGACCTCGGTAAAGGCCCAGGTTCCGACAACAATCAGCGGAAGCGCGATGAACAGGGTCAGCAGCGCCGCAAACAGGATGCCAACCCAATCGATCCTTGCCGCACCGGCAGCTGTCCCAAGGCTCATCGACCGCCCTCCCGGTTTTTCGCGATCGAGCGAACATAGAAGATCCCGAACACCAGGCAGAAGCCGAAGGTGATCACCGCTTGCGTCAGAGCATTCAGCGGGTCGTTGAGGTCGGAGAAGGTGCGTTGCATGAACGGCCCCATCATCTCGGGCGAAGCTGGGCCAAGCACGTAAGGCAGCGTGAAGGACGAAAAAATGCCGAGGATGGCGAAGGAGGCCGTGACGAGAAACGAATTGCCCATGCGCGGCAGGATAATCGAAACGAAGACCCGTAGCGGAGAAGCACCGACATCGCGCGCAGCTTCGATCGAGCTTTTCGCGATATTGCCCAATCCGGCCGCCAGCATCAGCACCGTCAGGGGAAGATTGTCCCAGACGAGGCCGATCACTGGCCCCCAGGGTGTCAGATATGGAGACGGCAGCTTTGGCAGGCCGGTCGCGTTCAGGAGGATGTCGACGGTGCCGTTCGGACCGATCGTGCGGATAAGCGCGTAGGAGAGGATGATCGACGGGACGAACATCGGAAAGATTGCAAGGCCTTGGACATAGGCTGCGAGCCGTCCCTGCGAAAAGCGCAGATACAGGGCGATCGGTAGGCCCGTCGCGAGAAGCAGCAGGCCGCAAACCAGCGTCGTCCAGAGCGTAAGCCAGAGATTGGCGAGGCTATAGGTATCGCTGAAGAAAAAGCGGTAGGAGGCAAGCGAAAAGACAGTAGCGCCGTCCGGTTGGCGCAGGAAAACCGTGCCGACGACTGCGGCGATGATCGGATAGACGATCAGCCAACCCAGCAGAAGCACCGGCACGGCGACGAGAAGAAGCCCTGCCGAAGCGTTCGTGGCGGCTGGTGTGCGCCAGCGCGCCAGCAATGGTAGCGCAAAATCCCTGCGCATCAGGTACGGCTGATGCCCGGCGCGACGCTACGGTACCAGCCGTCGTTGATGGCAGGCTCCCAATCGCCGCTCGGAAAGGTCGGGATCGTCGCCGGGACGACATCGGCATATTTCTGGCGGAGTTCCTCGGAGATATGGTCCCAGGAGATGCCCGGAAAACCGCCGATCTCGGTGATGATCGCTTCCTGCATCTCCTTTGTCAGCAGGAAGGCGGCGAGCTTCAGGGCCGCGTCCTTGTGCGCGCCGTTCGAAAATACCGTCATGCGCGAGAAATTACCGCAAAGCGCAAGGTCGCCGAGCTGAACGAGGCCGGTCGTTTCCGGCAGAACGCCCTGCGAGACCGCCTGCAGGACCTGGTCGGACCAGACCGGCGTCATGGCGACGACGCCCTGCGCCAGAAGCTGGATCGACTGCGTGTTGCCGGCCGTATAGGCGCCCTTTTCATAGAGCGACGGCGCAAGGTCGTTGAGGATCGCCCAGGCAGGCCTCAGGGTCTGGTTGGCGTAATCGGCCGAGAAGTTGTCGATCGTGAATTTCTTCGGATCGCGGCCGTTGGCCTCATGGATGGCGCGGCGAACGAAGTTTCCGCCTGAACCACCTTTGTCGGGACGATTGTAGATAAACTGGCCCGGATTGGCCTTGATCCATGAAATCAGCTGTTCCCAGGTTTTGGGCGCATCCATTGGGTCGAGCTTGGCCTTATCGTAGGCGAGAAGAACCTGCGAGCCGCGGTAGGGAAGCGAATATTCGCTGTCGACGCTCAGCGGATTGACGCGGTCGAAGCCTTCGATGTTCTCTGCAGAGAACTTGACCCAAAGACCGGCGTCGATCCCACCCGTCGGCAGGCGTGGATCGAAGGTTTCGAAGATGTCTGCCTGCGGATCGGTCTTGGTCTGGAGGGCGGCCAGGGCTCGATCTGCAATGGCGCGCAGGCCGGTATTGTCGCCGGCATCAGTGACCTTCAAGGCAACGTCCGGATGGGCCGCTTCGAAAGCCGGACGGACGATGTTGTTCCAGAAGTCGACGATATTGGCATCGGAGCCGCTGTAGAGATCGATCGTCCTCGCTGCTGCGGTGGCAAAACGCGGCGCAGTCAGCAGAGCTGCTGCGGCCGACGACGTGATAAGAAACTCGCGTCTGTTCATTACCCTCTCCATTCGTTTCGCGGTCGCACCCCGCGTGCCTGTTGGAGCTAGCTAACGCTGACGCGTGACATCGGGATGACAAAAGGGTCCGGACGAAGGTTTTTTGCACAGCCGTGCATTCTAATCTCTGCAACAACAACATCGACAAAAGATGGGCGAATCCGACGTTCTTGAATGCGGCTTATGATTGACGGCCGGCCTGTGGCCATCTTTTCGCCGTCGCTCTTACATTAGATTGTAATCAATCGCGGCTAGATTGTTTTCATCATCAGGAGGCAACTATGCGCGATATGACCATGTCAGAGATAATGAGCGATCCACTGATCCGACAGCTTATGCGCGCCGACAGGGTATCGCTTGACGTTTTCGCAACATTGCTTCGCGAAGCTGCAGCGCGCGTCGACGCACAGGCAATGATGGGCACGAGCGCCGCCGTGCGGCCAGACGATAACGAGACTTCAGCACAGTCGCACGGGACGATCATGCAAACGGAAGCAGTATAGAATTGCGGGCCTCAATGTTTGCCGCCCACGCGATGCTTTCTAACCTGTGAGCATGCGGGTCTTCCAGCCCGAGAATGGTCTCATGGGCGCCGGGTGGGGTTTGATCGGTCCCGTAACAGCGATCTGCCAAGCCGCGATATGGCCTACAACTTCAAGAGGAAGCGAAGATCCAAAGTGGGCGTCAGCGGGTAGCGCCCCAGAGGTAGGCGACTGCCGCAACTATGCCGACGGCAGTCAGCGGCCTTGCCCTCACCTGCTCCTCGATTTCATAAACAAAGCTTCTCGCCTGAACTTTCGCGATCCGCGCCGTACCGGAGGCGAGCTCTGTTGCGGACTCTGAGACGCGGCTTACTTCCGATCGCAGAGCCTTGATCTCGCCGCGGCTGACCTCGTTCCGCTTTCGACTTGCAGCGAGCGCTTCATCGACCAAGGGAGATTGTTCGTCGGGCGTTTCGGGGTCGCGCTGCCGCTGGACGCGCTCGGCCGCCTCGGCGTCCACTCTTCCAGATGGTGCCGTGGTGTGGGTGACCGAAACGGGATCTGAGGCCGGAAAGGTGTCCTCAAGTCCTTTCTCGAGTTCGCCCTTTCGCGATCGCTTGCGCTGCTGGGCCTGCTCCCGCTTCATGGACTGAACTGCTGGGGATTCGTCTGGATTTGGCATGTTGAGTTCCTCCTTGCTTGATCGCAGTAATCCCGCAGGTGCCGGGAAGTTCCGGATTTGTGTTCAAACTGCCACCGGCCAGCATGTCAAAGTCGAAATTCATCGCGGCGAGTATGCTTGCCCGAAGTTCACCGCGAAATAGTGGCTGGCCATTTGCAGTTCTGCGTATTTCAGCAAAACAATCTCCATGAGTGCTGTTTTCGTTGATGGTCTTGCCGACGCTGGTTTTTTCGTGGCTACGATGATTGGCTCTAATGGCTTCAACAACTGGCGGGCATGCATTTGCATTGCGTTACAGCCGCAGGAAAAGGCGCGTTAAATCATAGAGATGCATTGGGATCTTAAGATGCCGCTTACGCCCAGAAAATTTCTGGAACTTTAAAGTTCGACCGGTGTTCCTTGCACGGATCTCGGCGATCCCAAAAAGGAACACAACAATGCGCGCGTTAATCCTAGCCGCTACCGCCCTCGGGGCACCCGCCTTCTCTGTGCTAGCCCAGGCAACATTTGCGCCTTCCCCGTCCGGAAACACGCCTGCGATCGCAACACCAGGCACGAAGAACCCGACTGCCCCCGTCGCAGGTGCCAACAGCTTCACCGAAGCCCAGGCAAAGGATCGCATCGAAAATGCAGGCTACACGGAGGTTAAGGATCTAAAGCTCAACGACAAAGGCGTCTGGATGGCCTCGGGCATGATGGACGGCAAGGCTGTTTTGATCGCCCTCGACTATCAGGGCAACATTGTCGCCGAATAGGGAACTCCAGGCGCCCGAAATGAGAGTTATATCCGGATTTTTCGACGACTACTGCGAAACGAAACCGCAGCAGTGCGAAGCATGGTCAAAACCTACGAACGTTGCTCATCGTAGATTCTATTTCAACCGACACTTTAGGTAAGCGCTCGGAAGTCACTGATATAACAGGGAGGCCGCTTCATGACCGGGATAGGCACTTGCATGCGTCCAACACGGCTGGGGCGGATTTCTATAAGCTTGGGGCCTTTCTGTTGGCCATTTTGTCAGCCGCGACTGCGTCCTTGCGGATCCTTACGAAATTGCCTCACCAGCAGATCGGGTAAAACAGACCCCACGAACCTGTCTGCTGCGACAGCCGGCCAAATTTAGACCTGCAAGCCTATCAGTCCCCGCGCAGTTTATGGGTGATGAAGACAGCTATGCCGCCGATCCCCAGGACTATGACACCCCATAGAATCCAGACACTTTGATTGACCATGAAACTCGAGGAAGGATACGGGAAGAGCCCGCTACCTTGTCCGATCCAGAGCAATCCAAGCAGGATCAAACTCGCCCCGAATGCATAACTGAATTTCCGTCTCATGTTCATCCCTCTCGCTCACTTCCGGCCATGATGACGATAGACGATCATAGGCCGCCCAGCCTCGACAGTATCCGCAATTCACGCACCACCCGGCGCGGGTCAAACTTCGATGCCGGCGGCATCACTTCCGATGATCTCCTCGAAGCGTCTCGGCAGAGCGTCGCCCGATGTTGCCGATGAAGCCAATACAACTTCCCAGCATGCATCTGCTTCTTTCAGACGGCAAACACTCAATGTCTGTGCCCGGCTGCAGGCGACCGATTCCGGCACGAGGGCGATGCCGAGCCCGTGTCCGACGAGTTCCATCAACGTGCCGAGATCGCTCACCTCAAATGCGATCTTGCGATCAATATTCGCCGTCAAAAACAGATCATCGATGATTTTGCGCGTACCTAAATCCTGCTCGAATTCGACAAAGGCATGAGCTGCAATTTCATCAAGCGAAACAACCTGGCTTGAGGCAAGTGAATGCGACTTGTTGCAGACGACAACCAGTTCTTCGCAGGCGATGGTGACGGTTACAATGTCGGCCGGCGGATCAAACATGGGCAGGAATGCAAGGTCGAGTTTGCCGTTCCTGACCTTCTCCAGGAGATGGACCGCCCCGCCCTGTATCAGCCGCACGTCGATCTGTGGATGACGCTTATGAAAACGGGCAAGTAGAAACGGCAGATCGACAAATGCCGGCAGTCCCTGAACGGTTCCGAGGTTCAACTTGCCCGATTTCGCCTGGGCAACAGCGCTTACCGCTTCCCGTGCGTCCTTCGCTGCCTCAAGGACAATCTCCGCCTTTTCGAGCAGCGCCCTGCCGGCGGCCGTCAGCCGCACCTTTCGAGTAGTGCGGACGAAAAGCTGCGCATTCAGCTCTTGTTCCAACGCCCGGACTGAACTCGAAAGAGCGGACTGAACAATGTTCAACCGCTGCGCGGCTTTCGTGAAATGCTCGGCTTTTGCCGCAGCAACAAAATACTGGAGCTGGCGTAGTTCCACTGGAGCCTCATTTTTCACACATATTGATCAATCTTATCTAAATCTTCCGTTTGAAAGATGGAAGCGCCTGACGCATTCTCTCGCGGCGTTTTCGGCATTGCTTCTACCTCACGTGATCAACCTATTCGTTCATGACGGTCTTCTCGACGCTGTCCTTTCCGACAGCTGCGCAGGAAAAGAAGCGTTGGCTGCAGCACGGCCGCCATCGGTGCCGATGATGCGAGACAGTGGCCGCCCTTGGTGTCGCGGCTTTGATGTATCAGGAGGTTAACATGGACTATCGCAAACTCGGCCAGAGCGGCACAATCGTGAGCGCCTATTGTCTCGGCACGATGACCTTTGGTGCGGAGGCGGACGAGGCCGCCTCTTACAAGCTGCTCGACGATTATTTCGCCTGGGGCGGCAATTTCATCGATACCGCCGACGTATATAGCGCTGGCAAATCCGAAGAGATCATCGGCCGCTGGCTGAAGACGCGGCCGACCGAGGCAAAGCAGGCCGTGATCGCAACCAAAGGCCGCTTCCCGATGGGTCCGGGTCCGAACGATATCGGTCTCTCACGCAGACATCTTAACCAGGCGCTCAACGACTCGCTCCGTCGCTTGGACATCGAGCATATCGATCTTTACCAGATGCATGCTTGGGACGCGCTGACGCCCATCGAGGAGACTCTGCGCTTTCTCGATGACGCCGTTTCAGCGGGCAAGATCGGCTACTACGGTTTTTCCAACTATGTCGCCTGGCACATTGCCAAGGCTTCCGAAACTGCCAAGGCGCGCGGCTACACACGGCCGGTCACGCTTCAGCCGCAATATAATTTGCTGATGCGCGATATCGAGCTTGAAATCGTCGCCGCCTGCCAGGATGCCGGCCTGGGGTTGCTTCCTTGGTCACCGCTTGGCGGTGGCTGGCTGACTGGCAAGTACAAGCGTGATCAGATGCCGACCGGCGCAACCCGTCTTGGCGAAAATCCAACGCGCGGCGGCGAAGCCTTCGAAGCCCGCAATGCGCAGGAGCGCACCTGGGCAGTTATCGGGGTGGTCGAGGAGATTGCGAGAGCCCGCGGCGTCAGCATGGCGCAAGTGGCCCTTGCCTGGACGGCGGCGCGCCCGGCAGTGACCTCCGTCATTCTCGGCGCGCGAAATCCTGAGCAGCTCGCCGACAATCTCAATGCCGCCAGCTTTGCGCTTTCACTTGAGGAGACCACCAGGCTCAACGAAGTCAGCGCGCCGACGCCCGGGCAATATCCCTATGGTGAGCATGGCATCAACCAGCGCCACCGCAAGGTGGAAGGCGGACGCTGAATCTTGAAAGGCGGCGTCAGATCCGGACGCCGCTTGTCTCATCGAAGAGGTGAAGCTTCTCTGGATCGACAATCACGCCGATAGTATCTCCTGCCCGTGCATTTCCGCGACCGGTTTCGACAATGGTAAGTTCAGGTCCGGTTGCCGCAGTGATGAAGGTCGAAGAACCCGTGGATTCCACGACGGCGACCGGAACGTCGAAGGTGCCCTGCCCTTGGCCGGTGATGCCGATATGCTCGGGGCGAATGCCGGCGGTCACTTTGCGGCCGGGTTGCAGTTTGCTGGAGATCGTCAGCTTGTGCTTCAGCGGGCCGAGGTCGAGCGTCAGGCTTGCGCCATCTTCGCCGACGATCGCCGGGATAAAGTTCATTGCGGGCGAGCCGATGAAGCCGGCGACGAATTTGTTGGCAGGCGTGTCGTAGAGATCAAGCGGCCTTCCCTGCTGCTCGATGACGCCCTCGCGCATGACGACGACGTGATCGGCCATAGTCATCGCCTCGATCTGGTCGTGGGTAACGTAAACGGAAGTGGCGTGAAGCCGGTCGTGCAACGCACGGATTTCCTTGCGCATATGGACGCGCAGCGCCGCGTCCAGATTGGAAAGCGGTTCGTCAAAGAGGAATGCCTTCGGATGACGGATGATGGCGCGGCTCATGGCGACGCGCTGGCGCTGGCCGCCTGAAAGTTCGCGCGGATAGCGTTTCAGGAGATGCGACAGGCCGGTAGTGGCAGCGACTTCCTCGGCGGCTTTCTTCGCCTCGGCTTTGGCGACGCCGCGGATGCGCAGACTATATGTGAGATTCTGCTCGACCGTCATATGCGGATAAAGCGCGTAGGACTGGAAGACCATTGCCACATCGCGCTTGCGCGGCGGCACGTTGTTCATCAACTCCCCAGCGATCTTAAGATCGCCCTCAGAGATGCTTTCAAGGCCCGCGAGAGACCGCAGAAGCGTGGACTTGCCGCAGCCGGAAGGGCCGACGAGCGCCACGAACGTCCCCTTGGCAATCGACAGGTTGATGTTCTTGAGAGCGTGGAAGGCGCCGTAATGCTTGTTGACGCCGGCAAGCTCGATCTGAGTGGTCATTTGAGGGCTCCCGAGGTGAGGCCGGATACGATGCGGCGCTGCAAGAGAACGAAAATGGCGAGGATCGGCGTTACATACATCGTGGCGTAGGCCATGATGTTGTTCCACTCGTTGGTGTTCGGTCCCATGAAGGAATTGAGACCGACACTCGCCGGCTGAAGCTCGGCGGCCTGGATCATCGATTTCGCATAGACGAATTCGCCGAAGGCCTGCATGAAGATGAGGATCGCGCTGACGAGGATGCCGTTGCGCGCCAGCGGCAGGACGATGTTGAAGAAGGCGCCGATGCGGGAATTGCCGTCGACAAGAGCGGCCTCTTCCAGTTCCTGCGGCACGGCCATGAAGGTGGCGCGGACGAGGACGACGAAGAAGGGCATGCTTTTCGCTGCAATGGCGATGATAACGGCAAGGCGCGGATAGTTGAGCATGCCGAGCTGCGAGAACCCGACGAAGATCGGTGTAACCATCAGGGAGGCCGGAAGAACCTGCAGCATGAGGATCAGGAACAGGCCAATATCCACCCAGATGCTGCGATAACGCGCCAGCACGTAAGCGCAGCCAACGCCGAGAATGGTGATGAGCGCCACGGAACCGAGCGCGATCACCAGCGAATTCCAGAGATAGCGGCCCATGTTCCGGCTCTCCCAGACATAGGCATAGGTGCTCCATTGCGGAGAAGACGGCCAGAAGCTCGGCGGCGTAGCGAACATCTCCGACCCGCTTTTCAGCGCCGTGATGTACATCCAGTAGAGCGGAAAGAGATAGATCGCCGCCATGGCGATGGCGATTGCGAACATCAGTCGGTTGCGGTTTGTATCACTCATCCGCGCACCTCATGGCGTGTCGAGCGGACATAGACCACAGAGGCGATCATGACGAAGACGATCATGATGACGGAGATCGTGGCACCCTTAGCGAAATCATATTGGCGGAAAGACAACTCCCAGGCCCAGTATTGCGTTACATTTGAGGAATTGTTCGGCCCGCCAGAGGTGATCGCGGCGAAGAGGTCGAACTGTTGCAGCGTGAAGATCAGGCCAAGGGCGATGATGGCGCCGATCGTCGAGCGCATCATCGGCACAGTGATGGTCCAGAAGCGCTGCCAGGCATTCGCACCATCGAGTTCTGCAGCTTCATAGAGATCGCCGGGGATGGCCGAAAGGCCGACGGATAGCAGGATCATGTTGAAGGAAGTGCCGAGCCAGATATTGGCAATAATGACGGCAAAGAGCGAATAGTGCGGGTCGGAACGCCAGAAGATGTTTCCCGAGATGATGCCGCTTTCTCGCAGGATGAAATTGAGCACGCCGAAGTCGCCTGACAAAATCCAGTTCCAGATGGCGCCGACAACGAGGCCCGGCATGACCCAGGACACGAGGAAGAGACCGCGCAGCCACGATGCACCGGGAAAGTTCACCCAGAAGAACAATGCAAGCCCGAAACCGATCAAGAACTGACCGGCGATCGAGCCGGTGACGAAGATCAGCGTGTTGTAAAGGATCCCCAGCGTCTCGGGCTGCGCGAAGATATCCGTATAATTCTTGAAGCCGACGAAGGGGCGCGAGAAGGTCCCGAGGCTGAACATGTCAACCTCTTGGAAGCTCATCACAACATTGTAGATGAGCGGCAGACCCGCCATCAGGAACAGAAAGCCGAGCGGAAAGGCGACAAGCACGATATCGAAACCGCGGCCGTCCTTGACGCTCATCAGGATCCTCTTCATCGGGCCTCCGATAACTCCGAACGGGGCTGCCTGGCGCTCTCGCGGAAGACAGCCCCTGCCGGGAGGAATGGTTGAGTTTCTCCTTCTCCCCGGAGCGGGGAGAAGGAGAAGCGATTAACTGGGTGCCAATTATCCGAGAACGGCCTTGATTTTGTCGGCGGCCTGGTCGAGTGCTTCCTTGGCGCTCATCTGGCCCGTCAATGCTGCCTGTATTGCGTCCTGGATCGCCTTGGAGATCTTCGGCCACTGCGGGTGCGGGCCGCGGGGCTTGGCATATTTCATCTGCTCGAGGAAGACCTTGAGAGCGTCATCCTTCAGCTTTTCGCCGGTCACCGGGATGGTGATGTCGGAACGGGCCGGAAGCTGGCCGTAGTTCTTGAACAACTTGTCGTCCTGAGAGGCGAAATATTCAAGCGCCTTGAAGGCTTCGGCCGGGTGCTTGGAACTTGCGAAGATCGCCCAGTTGAAGTCGCCCATGGCCGACGAGCGGTCCGCGCCTGCCTTCGGAACCGGAAGCAGCGTTACACCCCAATCGAACTTGGCTTCCTTCACCATGCGGTCGAGTTCCCACGGACCGGAGATCGCCATTGCTGCATTGCCGGAATTGAAAGTGCCGGTCGAGTCCCACTGGCCGCGCGTCAGTGTATCGGGCGAGGCAAGCTTCTCGTCCATAATGGTCTTCCAGGTCTCAAGCGCCTTGACAGCGCCGTCGGCATTGATGTTCTCGTAGCCGCCACCGCCCATTTGGGCCCAGGGAAGGAACTGGAAGGTGCCCTCCTCGTTGGCTTTTGCAGAGAAGGCCAAGCCATAGACGTTCTTAGCCGGATCGGTCAGTTTGCGCGCGTCTTCAACGAGCTCATCCCAGGTCTGCGGCGGCTTGTTCGGGTCGAGGCCCTTCGCCTTGAACATATCCTTGTTGTAGTAGAGGGCGATCGTGTTGGTTGCTTTCGGCACGCCATAGTATTTCCCGTCCCATTCGACCGACTTCAGCGGCCCGGGAAAATAATTCTCCGGCTTGATCACGGTCGACTTCGAGATCATGTCGGTCAGATCGAGGAAGGCGCCACGCGAAGCGAACATCGCGTGTTCCGGATTATCGACGGCAATGATGTCGGGCGCCTGACCGGAGGCATAGGCGCGCATCGCTTCGGTAACGACGTCATCGAACTGGATCAGGCGGTACTCGATCTTAATGCCGTTGTTCTGCGCGTTGAATTCCTTGACGAGATTGGGCGCTGGTTGAATGTCGCGATCAAGCGACCAGACGCTGATGGTAACGTCTTCGGCCTTGGCTGAAAGGCCGAAGAGCGAGACGCCGGCAAGTGCCAAAGCGCCCAGAACTGCGAATTTGCGGATAGCCATGGTTCTCCTCCTTTGTGGTTACCCCCGACTGCCCGGCAAAATCCTCCTTGCCGGGCGCGGTATCATCAAACCGGATCGGCGACGAAATCGCCGCCCCGGGCATGCTTCAGATAATTCAGTGCGTAGACCTGGCCCGTCATCTCCAGCACGTCGCGGTAAACCGGATCGTGCCAGCCTTCGATATCGATCGAGCCCGACCAGCCGGCCAGACGCAGCTCCGAAATGATGTCCGTCCAGTTGCTGTCGCCGAAACCCGGCGTGCGCATGAAGACGAACTTTTCCTTGCCGAAGATGCCATGCTCCTTGATGACATCCCAGCGGATCGTCGCATCCTTGCCGTGGACATGGAAGATTTTCTTTGCCCACTTTCGAATCTGCGGCAGCGGCTCGATCAGGTAAACCATCTGGTGGCAGGGTTCCCACTCAAGGCCGATATTGTCGTCCGGCGTCTCATTGAAGATCAGCTCCCATGCATCCGGATTATGCGCGATGTTCCAGTCACCGGTTGCCCAGTTGCCGTCCATAGCGCAGTTTTCGAAGGCGATCTTGATGCCCTTGTCGGCGGCGCGCTTGGCAAGCTCGCTCCAGATCTGCTTGTAGCGCGGCAGGCTGTCGGTCAGCGGCGTACCGCGGATGCGGCCGGTAAAGCCGGCAACGCAGGTGGCGCCAAAATGATGGGCATTGTCGATGCAGTCCTTCCAGCCCTGCAGCGTCTGCAAGTCGATATCGGTTTCTTCCAGCGGATTGCCAAACATGCCGAGCGTCGAAATTGTAATGTCGCGATCGCCGATCGCGTCGAGTGAGCGCTTGCCGAGCTCGGCGAGATCCTGTCCGTTGGTCGTCTGCCAGAAAAAGGGCTCGAAGCTCTCGAACCCCATATCGGCGATCTTGCCGATGCGCTTGTCGGCGCCGCCCTTGGACGCGCTGACCATAGTTCCGATACGGATGGATTTTGCAGGATTGCTCACGATCTCATTCCTTATGCTGAAATTTCAACGCGCTTGCCGGTTCTGGCGCTCTCGATCGCGCCGAAGACCATGGCAAGGCTTCTGATGTTGTCGCTGCCGGCCGTCTCCGGCCGCTTGCCGGTCCGGATGGCGTCCACGAAACCGGCAATCACGCTGGCATGGCCGTGCGTCTCCTCGTCCCGCTCCGCCCCAGGAACGTCGACGGGCGTAACGCCGCGAAGCAGGCCCGTCTCTTCGCCGGCAACTGCGGCGCGGAATGTTTGATCCCCGTCCCAGGTTAGCATTCCCTTGGAGCCGACGAGACGCCACTGGCTTTCCCAGCTCGTACGCTCGCCTTCTGCGCACCAGGAGCCGCGATAGGTGAAAACGACATCGTCGGAGAATTCAAAGGTGGCGTTGGCAGAGGCGCCGTGACGATACCACGACCCTTTTGGATTACGCTCGACGCAATAGACGGCGAGCGGCTTCTTGCCGGCGACAAAGCGTGCGGCATCGAAGGTATGGATCGCCATGTCGAGAAGCAGGACATTGTCCATGTCCTCGCGGAAGCCGCCGAAATGCGGGGCTATGAAGAAGTCGCAATGGATCGCGGTCACATCGCCGATTGCACCGCTTTCGACAAAACGGCGCATGCGGCGAACACCGGAAATGAAGCGTCGGTTCTGGATGATCGCATGGATCTTGCCGGTCTCTGCCGCAAGATCGATCAGGGCAGCTCCTTCCGCCAGCGAGGTAGCCATCGGCTTTTCGCTCAGCACATGGCATCCTGCCTTAAGAGCCGTAGAGACGACATTGAAACGGGCAGCCGGGATGACGACGTCAAAGACGATATCCGCCCTCGCCTTTGCAATAACGCTGGAAAGATCGGTGCCGATGGAGACCTTATTCAGGCCGAACTCCGAGGTGAGCGCTTCGGCCGCAGCCAGGTTCACATCGACGAGGCCGGTGACCTCGATCGATTCGGCTAGAGCCGGGGTTTCCTTTAAGGCGCGCAGCCAGCCTTTGGACATGGCTCCGCAACCGCACAGAACTGCATTCAATGTCACGATTTCCTCCCGCGGCGCGCGTCCGGCAAATCTCCGTTTGCGTGTCCCGTAAACGTTTACGATAGTAAGCGGAAACGTTTCTTGCTGTCAATAGAGGGCGAACCGGGGCGAAATGCTGCGGAAAACAGCTTTAAATGCGCGATCTTAGCCAAATTCACATTGCAATGCAGCACGGTCATGCCGGGCATGTCATCGGGCTGTCAAACAGACATTTTACCAAACCCCAAACCAGGTTGCACAGCGATGCAACGCAAGGGACAAACACGACGACCTACTGCTGTTTGCATGGCAAGCGCCAGTGGCAACTCAGGTTGCAGTGATGACCGCGCTCATGCTTGCATCCTGGATGTTTATGCTAATGATGAAGCGGTTCCTAACGGCAGACGTACTTTCGCGGGTGGATAAAGGAATGCCAATGAAGGACGGCCCGACGATCGACGGAAAGAAGACCAAGCGCAAGGAGCGCATGCGATTTGTCAGCGCAGATCAGGTCGCACAGCTTGCGGGCGTTTCACGCTCCGCTGTTTCACGGACTTTCACGCCAGGCGCAAGCGTTGCGCCCGCCACCCGCGAGCGCGTGCAGAAGGCTGCCGAGGAGCTTGGCTATCATGTCAACGATCTGGCACGCGGCGTCCTTGCAAATCAAAGCCGCCTGGTCGGCATCGTTGCGACGCGGCCGGAAGTCGGCTTTCGCGCCCATCTGGCCGCAGCACTTGCAAAAGCGCTGATAAAGCGGGGCAGCATCCCGATCCTGATCAACACCGGCCAGACCGAGGATGAATTGCTTGCAGCGCAGAAGATGTTGATCGGCCACCGCGCCGAAGCAACGATCATTCTTTCGGGATCCCCACCCGCGAGCTTCGTCGATATCGCGCATCGCAACGGCCAGCCGCTGGTGGTCATCGGCCGCACCGAACCGGATGCGGACCATGTCAGTGCCGGAAACGCCGAAGCGTCCCGCAATGCAGCGACGGCCTTCTTCGACAAGGGATACCGGCGGCTTGCCGTTGCAGCGTCGCATTCCGCAACGTCCAGCATTGCCGAGCGCGAGGATGCCTTCTTGGCGGCAGCCGAGGAGTTCGGCGCTTCGGTCTCGGTCGGACGCGGCATAGATTCCGATTATGACAGCGGCATCGATGCCGCGCGTCAACTCTTCTCCCGGGCCGAAAGACCCGATGCGGTCTATTGCGCCAACGATTTGATTGCCTTCGGATTGATGGATCATGTCCGAAAGACGCTCGGCTTGCGGATACCGGAAGACGTCGCCGTGATCGGCTTTGATGATGTGCCGGAGGCAGCCTGGCTCAGCTACCGGCTTACGACTTTCCGCCAGGATCCGGTCGTCATGGCACAGCGCGCCGTCGACCTTGTCGAGCGTCGGCTTGCCAGCCCGGACTTGCCGCCTGCCTATGAGAGGGTCATTCCGGAACTTATCTTCCGCGACAGCTTCACCCCCTGACCTCAGCGCTCGATACGTGTCACTTTTGCCGCTCGCCGGAGGTCATTCTCGATGCTGCCGAACGAGAGGTGTCGCATGATGGCGTGTTGCCGGTATGCAACAAACTTCTCGGTGATAGCTACAATTCAAGATTTAATATTGCTGATCATCCGCTGTTGTGCAAATATAATCCTATCTCGCAAATTTAATCAGAGGAGGCGTGAAATGAATCCCATTCTCGTGTTTATACGCCCCGCTGGCGGGATGGCTCGCAAGACGTCGATGCGTTGTGCATCCAATCCGGGCCGACATTCCTCCGAGGCTGTATAAACCCCGGATCACTGCCATTTTGGCATTTCCCAACTTGACCTGAATTGAGCCGGACCGCCGAACGACTACGTGTGTTCCACGTCCGCCTCCATGTGTCTTTTTAACCTTCGAGAGGACCTGGCTGCTTGAGCGCGCCGGGACGGAAAAATCATGCGTGAAGCACAAGTAGTAGTTGCTGAAACCCTTTCGGCGACGGTCGATGAACTGTACCAGAAATTTGGCGTCTGGAGGACAGCGCGCGCGCTGGTTCTGGCCGCCTGGAGGCATCACCAAACGGTGAACCAGGTCTCCCAGCTGTCAGATCGTACGCGCCGCGATATCGGCCTTCCGGAGGCCGAGGATGCGTACGGGGCGGCGAGATTCTGGAGCATCTGGCCCGACACAAGATGACTTCCAGCCCCGGCGGCCTGGCTGCCGGGGCTGGCGTCTGCCTGCGGACCATCGTCATGAGAAGCATACAATAGACGTCGGCTGCCAGCGCGAAAACGATGCGGCATCTTCATCTCGTGCCGATCTGACGTCTGTGCCGCACACCGGTGCCGCCCACGAGCGGGACCGCAGCCGCTTTGCGGAAACGCATTCCTGTGGCAATAAGAGAAGATCACGCGTTTTGATCGGGGAGGAAGAACGCAGCCGATGAAGGGAATCCGACAGCTTGCCAAGCATCTCGACATTTCGATCGGGACGGTTTCCCGCGCGCTAAACGACAAACCGGACGTCAACGAGGAAACGCGCAAGCGCGTGCTGGCGGCTGCCGAGGAGCTTGGCTATGTGGCAAATCAGTCCGGCCGCAGCCTGAGGCAGGGCACGACCAACGTTATCGGATTGATGATCGAATCCAGCAAGGAAACCGTCGAAAATAGCGACAACTTTTTTCTCGGTCTCACCGGCGGTCTGCAGAGCGTGCTTGCGCGGCACAAGCTCGACCTCGTGATGCTGCCCTGCCCCAGCGACGAGGATCCCTATGAATACCTGAAGCGCATGGTGGCGCGGCGCGTCGTTGACGCGATGATTATTTCAGCGACGCAGCGGATCGATAGGCGCATCGATCTTCTGGTGAAAGCCAAGATTCCTTTCGTCGCGCTCGGACGAAGCTCATCGGGCGACAACTACACCTGGATAGATCTTGATTTCGAGGGCGTGGCGGCGTCGGCGGTCGACCGGCTGGTGGCCAAGGGACATCGTAGGATCGCGATCGCAGCACCTTCGAGCGATATCAATCTCGGCTATGTCTTCGTCGATGCCTACCAGCAGTCGCTTGAGCGCCACGGCATCCCGTATGATCCCAAGCTCGTCATTCGCGTCAAATCGAGCGAACAAGGTGGCTACCAGGCCGGACACGAATTGCTGCTCTTGGACAACAAGCCGACAGCCATCATCCTGATCTACGAGTTGATGGCGATTGGTCTTTACAGACGCTTGGTCGAGGCAGGCGTCGTTCCGGGGCGCGATCTGGCAGTGATCGGCTTCCGTGAGGAGCCACGCGCCAAATTCCTGCAACCTGCCCTCACCTGCTTCCGCATGTCGCTGCGCGATCTCGGTGTCGAACTGGCCGAAACGCTGCTTGCGACCATGCCCGCTTATGCGAAATATTATCCGAAGGGCGCGCGCAACACGATCTGGCCGCTGGAACTGGTCCCAGGCGAAAGCGACGCCTTTTTCCTCAATCCATGAAACTGGCCGCGCCGTTTGGGGACGCGGCCGCAATTGTCATTCAGCCGGTGCTGCGGCGGCGCGGCGGCCGAGCGTTGCTTGCGTCAGGACGAAGGCAAGCAGCGCGCAGGCCGCAATGCCTGCCGCCATCGGAACGGCCGTGCCATCGGCAAACAGGCCGGACACCACCATTGCGACAGCCGCAATGACGAAGTGCAATGTCCCCATCAACGACGAGGCCGTACCTGCGATCTGACCGTGATCCTCCAGAGCAAGAACCGCGCTCGTTGGAATGACAAGTCCGAGAAAGCCATATCCGATGAAAAGGAAGACGGCCATCACCGGAAGCTGGTTGATGCCCGCCGCCATTGCGACGGCCATCACGACCATGACGAGGCAATAGAAGGTGACGGCTGAGCGCATGACGCGAACGAGACCGAAACGCTCGCCGAGCCAGCCGGTCGCCTGCGATACGGCGAAGAAGGACACGGCGTTGACGGAGAATGCGAAGCTGTACTGCGTCGGCGTCAGGCCGTAGTGCTGGATGAGCACGAAGGGCGAGTTGGCGAGATAGACGAGGAAGCTCGAGATCCCGAGGCCACCGATGAAGGTGAGCGTCAGGAAGTTCCTGTCGCGCAAAAGGAAGCCATAGGCAGACATCGCGCTGCCGAGGCTGCTGCCCTTGCGATCCTTGGTCGGGCGAGTCTCGTCAAGCTGTGTGGCAAGCAGCACGAGCCCGATGAAAGCCGCGACAGTCACCGCCCAGAAGACACCGCGCCAGCCGTAGAACTCGATGACCGCACTGCCGGCCAGCGGAGCAAGAATGGGGGAAATTGAGAAGACGAGCATGAGAAGCGACATTAGACGGGCTGCCTGAATGCCAGTGTGCATGTCACGAACAACAGCGCGTGGTATGACCATGCCGGCCGCACCGCCGATGCCCTGGATGAAGCGGAAGGCAATCAGCGTTTCTATGTCTTGGGCCAGCGCGCAGCCGATGCTGGCAACGGTGAAGATGCCGACACCCAGATAAAGTGGCAGCTTGCGGCCCCACATGTCGGACAGTGGACCGTAAAGCAGCTGGGCCAGTGCAAAGGAAATGAAGAACGACAGAAGGCTCAACTGGGTGACGTTGTTATCCGACCCCAGATCGACGCCAATCGAAGGCAGTGCTGGAAGGTACATGTCGATGGCAAAGGGACCTATGGCTGATAAAAGCCCAAGGATGAGCGCAATGCGAAAGAATGAAGCGGTCATTTTGATGATCTTTCATAAATGCGCAGCGAAGGAAGCGGACTATGTCTCTCCGCCGCGTTGCTCTCGAGGGGTTCAAATGAGGGGCGGCTGCAACCCGCGACGCGCTTGGGAGAAGCGTCAGCGAATGCGAACCGTGGTGTCTAGTATTTTGGACACGAGTGTAAAATTAGACAGTGTTGTCTAACACGTCAAGGCGCATTATCTTTAGAGCGATGAAAAATCTCGCGCCACCCGAAAAGAGATTGGATGGGCCGACCCAGCGCGGCCAGTTCAAGAAGCGCGCTTCCATCCTGGAAGCAGCCGCGGATGTATTCTGCCGCCAGGGCTTTGCAGGAGCAAGCATCGACGAGATTGCGGTAGAGGCCAATGTCTCGCGCCAGACGATCTATAATCACTATTGCGAGAAAGAGACTTTGTTCGTCGCCGTCGTAGACGACGTGCTGAAGCGCGCCAATTCGATGATTTTTTCGATGCTGGCAACGTTTCCGGTCAATGCCGACAATTTGGAAGAAGACCTTGTCGCCTTTGCGATCCGGATCAACAAAAACTGCATCTGCAACCAGGACGGAAAGTTCCTGCGCCGTCTCGTCCAGAACGAAGGTGAGCGCTATCCGCATCTTTTCGAGACCTGGCGCCAGCAAGGCCCGGGCCGGATCATTTCCGCGCTCGGCGCTCTGTTTGCGCGGTTGAGCGCCAGTGGTGCGCTGAAGATCGAAGACTTCGATGTGGCGGCACGCCAATTCCTCGCTCTCGGGAATGCGGATCTGCAGATCATGATGCTGTTCGGGCAAACGCCGAGCGATGAGCAACTCGAAAGTGCCGCCCGCAACGCGGTCAGGACGTTCCTTCGCGCTTACGGCACGGAGAGGTCCGCCGAGCGACCAGAGCTTGCGGCCGTCAGCGGCTGAGCGTCAGGCAAAGACGAGCATCTGCGACGGAACGGCAGCGAGCGCGCCATTGCGGCGTGCGACGGCATACTTCAGCGACTGCTCGACGACGGACGGCTTGACCGGCTTTTTGACGACGCCGAGCGTCCCCTTGACGCCGCCTGCCACCATCTCCGGGTTGCCTGTCATAAAGACGACGGCAATACCGTGGTCTTGCGCCAGCCGGCGGCCGATTTCCGGGCCAGTCGCACCATCCGACAGGTTGACGTCTACAAAAGCGACGTCCGCCGTCGGCGCAAAACGCAACGCCTGTTCCTTATTTGCGGCAAGCCCCGTCACTTCCATGCCCATGGCTTGAACGGTTGCTTCAAGATCGAGGGCGATCAAGAGCTCGTCCTCTACGATCAATACTCTCTGGTTCATGAGGTTATCCTGTAGCCAGCTTACGCAAAACATTCGTGGCCAGACGCCCTTGCCGGCCCGGGCACGCGAAAAACTTCGCACCAGTCGGCCGTGGCCGGCGGAACTTGACCGGATAACGGGCAACCGCGGGATATGTTCCGAGCCGATACGCATTATTTTTCGATTAAGCCATTGTTAATACTAATAAAACATTAAGATCGGCGTAAGTCTTTGATAAAAAGCAGCTCTAAATTTGAAGTTGTATTGACAAGTCTTTTCGGCCGCAGGAGAGTGCCCCAATCCAGCGCCAGCGACCGGGGGGAAACCTATGTCTGTACGCTCGTTTTTCGCATCCGCCGCCATTGCACTTTTAGCCATCGCGGCCAGCCTTCCCGCGACAGCTGCGGAGACCAAGCGCGATATCCAGACGATTAAGGACGCCGACTTCTTCGGCTTCGATCTGCGGACGGAGCAGAACGTTTCCCTCGAACAATGCAAAACCGCATGCATTGGCGACAAGAGCTGCAAGGCTTTCACCTATAACCCGAAGGTGAACTGGTGTTTCCTGAAGTCCGACTTCAAGACGATGAACGCTTTTCCAGGCGCAATTGCCGGTCGGATCGTCGAAACGACTGCGGGACCGCGCGAGCCCGATATCGGTGCGCCCCCTCGCCTCAGCTTTCTCTCAGAAGACATCATGCAACAAGCCCGCGACTTCAAGGCCAATCTGGCGCTCACCGACGCTCAGCCGGGCCAGACCGTCGACAGCCTGACAGCAACGGCGCGCCTTGATCTTACCGCCAACAACCTCGCAGGCGCGATCGACGCTTTCCATCGCGCGCTGGCGCTGACGCCCGACGATGCCGATCTCTGGCTGGAGACGGCCCGCGCCGCAAATTCGCTCGGCGGCACTGGCAGCCAGGCCTTCGGCCAGGCACTTCTCGATGGGTTGAACGGCTACGAACTGACGCGCACAGCCTCAAAGCGGGCAGATGCTCTTGCCGTGCTTGCGACCTCGCTCGCCAAGAATTCGAATTTCCGCGCGGCCCTCAACGCCTATAAGGCAAGCCTTGCGCTGGCAAGCTCCAGGGAAGTCCAGGCGGCCTATCTCAAGCTCAAGTCGGAACAGGGCTTCCGCATCACCGAACACAATGTCGATGCCGACAGCGCAACGCCGCGTGCCTGCGTGACGTTCTCGGAATCCCTCGTCAAGACGGTCGACTATGCACCGTTTGTGACGCTGAACGGACAAGCCCCCAAGGCGCTCGAAGCCAAGGACAAGCAGATCTGCGTCGAGGGCCTGGGTCACGGCGAAACCTACAAGATTAGCTTCCGCACCGGCCTTCCCTCTTCCGTCGACGAGGTCCTGGACGCACCCGTCAGCCTCGATGTCTACGTCAAGGACCGCAGTCAAATGGTGCGGTTTACCGGCGATAGCTTCGTGCTGCCTTCGACGGCGCGCCGCGGCATTCCGCTCGTCAGCGTCAATATCGAAACTGCCAACCTCAAGCTCTACCGCATTGGCGATCGCGGTATTGCCCCGCTTCTTACCAGTTCGCAGTTCCTGACGCAGCTCGACGGCTATAGCGCGCAGCGCATTCAGGATGAAAGCGGCGAGCTCGTGTGGCAGGGTTCGATCGAGATCGCCAACGATCTTAACAAGGATGTCGTCACCAGCTTCCCCGTTGATGAAGCCTTGCCCGCGCGCAAGCCGGGCATCTATGTGCTGATCGCCTCGCCTGCCGACAAGCCGGAAAACGAGTGGGATTCCAAGGCGACACAATGGTTCGTCGTTTCCGATATCGGCGTTACTACCTACGCCGGAACCGACGGGCTCAACGTCTTTACGCGCTCGCTCGCTTCCGCCAAGCCGATCGCCGGCGTCGAGCTGCAACTGCTTGCCAAGAACAACGAGGTTCTGGGCACCGCGACGACGGATGAAAACGGCCGAGCCACCTTCACTGCCGGGCTGCTGCGCGGCACGGCAGCACTCGCTCCAGCAGTCCTGGCTGCCAGGAACGGGGCGTCCGACTACGTCTTCCTCGATATGACGAGGGCAGGCTTCGACTTGTCTGATCGCGGCGTGACGGGACGAGCCTCGCCCGGGGCGATCGATGTCATGACCTGGACCGAGCGCGGGATCTATCGGGTGGGCGAAACCGTCCATGCCACCGCCCTTGCTCGCGATACGGATGGCAGGGCGATCGAAAAGCTGCCGCTGACCTTCATCTTCATGCGTCCCGATGGCGTCGAAGACCGGCGCATCGTCCGGCAAAGCAGCGACGTCGGCGGCTATTTAATCGATCTCCCGATCCAGGAAAATGCCATGCGCGGCAGCTGGACAATGAACGTCCATACCGACCCCAAGGGGTCGCCGATCGGCAGCAGAACATTCCTCGTCGACGATTTCGTACCCGATCGCACCGACCTGGAGCTGAAGACAGAAGCCAAGGAAATCGGTCCCGATACGCCGGCAACGATCGATATCAGCGGCAAATATCTCTACGGCGCGCCGGCAGCCGGCCTGACGCTTGAAGGCGATGTCGTCATCAAGCCGACTCGCGAAAGCCGAACCTTCCCGGGCTACTTCTTTGGTCTTTCTGACGAGGAGGCGAACGAGGAAAGCCGCCAGGCGATCGAAGGCCTGCCGGAATTGGACGAGAACGGCCAAGCAACGACCGATCTTTCGGTCGGTGATCTTCCCGCAACCACGCAGTTGTTGAACGCGACGGTCTATATCCGCATGCAAGAAACGGGCGGCCGGGCGCTGGAGCGCACGCTGCTGATCCCGGTCAAAAACCAGGGACCGATGATCGGCATCAAGCCTGAATTTTCAGGCGATATAGCCGAGAATTCGATCGCCAGCTTCAACGTGATCGGCGTCTCGGCCGACGGCCAGAAGCAGGAAATGAAGGGGCTGCGCTGGAAGCTTTCGCTCCTTGAGCGCGAATACCAATGGTATCGGGAAGGCACGGCATGGAAATACGAAACCGCTTTCAATGCGCGCCAGGTTGCCAGCGGCACGACTGATGCCGGCTTGGACGGCGGCAAGATAGCGTCCCAGGTTGGCTGGGGCCGCTATCGACTTGAAGTCGAAAGCCCGGACGCGGATGGCCTGACATCAAGTGTCGAATTCGACGCCGGCTGGATGGTGGAGGCTGTCTCGACCGAAACGCCGGACGGCCTCGAGATCGCGCTCGACAAAGAGAGCTACAAGGCCGGCGAGACGGCGAAGCTCAAGGTTTCTTCCCGTTATGGCGGCGGGTTGATGGTGACGGCCGGGACGGAAAACCTCCTTGCCGTACAAAATGCAACGATCGGCGAGACTGGGGGTGAAGTGGAGATCCCAGTCACCGCCGAATGGGGCGCTGGCGCCTATGTGACAGCAACCCTCTTCCGTCCGGGCGACGCACAGGACAGCCATATGCCGATGCGCTCGATCGGCATCAAATGGCTGAAGGTCGATCCCGAGCAGCGCGCGCTGCAGGTCGCAGTCGATGCACCGGAAAAGATGCTGCCGCGCGCACCGCTGAACATCAGCCTTGCAGTGACGGGTGCTGGAGCCAATGAGGATGCTTATGTCACGGTTGCCGCCGTCGATGTTGGCATTCTCAACCTGACGCGCTACGAGGCCCCCAACCCCGAGGACTGGTATTTCGGCCAGCGCCAGCTCGGTCTTGAAATCCGCGATCTCTATGGCCGGCTGATTGACGGTTCGCTCGGCGCGACAGGCAAGCTCAGAACCGGCGGCGATGGTGGCGCGGTGGCGCTGCAGGGCAGCCCACCGACGCAAAAACTGGTCGCCTTCTTCTCCGGTCCCGTGAAGCTTGACGCCGACGGAAAGGCCAATGTCAGCTTCGACATTCCGCAATTCAACGGCACGGCGCGTATCATGGCCGTTGCCTGGTCGAAGGATGGAGTCGGCCACGGCATCAAGGATATCGTCATCCGAGATCCGGTGGTCGTCACCGCCAGCCTGCCGAAATTCCTGGCGCCTGGCGACAAGGCGGAACTGCGCCTTGACATCGCCAATACCGATGCGCCGGCCGGCGATTTCAAACTGCAGCTGACCGGCAACGAAGCCGTCGGCATCGAGGAGGCCGCAGCTTCGCGCACGATCCATCTGGATGCCGGTGCGAAATCCGATTTCACGCTGTCGGTGATCGGCAAGCAGCCCGGCAACGGCGCTGTTTCGATCAACCTGTCGGATGCATCTGGACTGTCGCTTGCTCAGACAGTCGACGTACCAGTCCGCCCATCGTCACTGCCCGTGACCGAAAGGCGCGTCATCGCCTTAAAACCAGGGGCGAAACTGAGGGTCGACAAGGAACTTCTGGCCAACAGCGTTTTGCCGGGCGCCTCGGTCAGCGTCAACGTCACGCGTTCGGCCGCCTTCGACATTCCCGCACTGCTGATGTCGCTCGACCGTTATCCTTTCGGCTGCGCCGAACAGACGACGAGCCGCGCCCTGCCGCTTCTTTATCTCAGCGAGCTTTCAAAACAAAACGGGCTCGAAGACGATGCAGACGTGAAGAAGCGCGTCCAGGATGCGATCTATCGTGTGCTGTCCTATCAGGCATCGGCGGGCAGCTTCGGCCTTTGGGGACCGGATTCGGGCGATCTCTGGCTCGATTCCTATGTCACGGATTTCCTGACGCGGGCGCGTGAAGAGAAGTACGATGTGCCCGACCGTGCGCTGGTCCAAGCGCTCGAGAACCTGCAGAACGCGCTGAGCTACGACGTCGACGTCAAGACGCAAGGCGATCAAATTGCCTATGCAATCTATGTTCTTGCCCGCAACAGGAAGGCCTCGATCAGCGATCTGCGCTACTACGCCGATACGATGATCAACGACTTCCCGACGCCGCTTGCCAAGGCGCATATCGCCGCGGCATTGGCACTTTACGGAGATGCGACGCGTTCGAAGAACATCTTCGTCGACGCTTTGCAGATGACCGAAAATTCCATCGTTCATCGCGTCAATCTTTCGCGCACCGACTACGGCTCGATCCTGCGCGACGGTGCGGCCATCCTGGCACTTGCGGCCGAAAGCCGCCCTGTCCCGCCAGTCATTCCGGAACTGGCAAAGGCCGTCGGCAGGGAGTGGGACCGCAGCAAGTGGACGAGCACCCAGGAGCAGGCCTGGACGCTGCTTGCCGCGCGCGCGATCCAGAGCGGCGATGATTCGCTGAAAGTGGACGTCAACGGCGCGTTGCATACCGGTGCCTACATGGCGAAGATGAGCGGCGACGCGCTGATGAACAATCCCCTGACACTGACGAGCGCAACGACCGATCCGGTATCGGCGGTCGTCACGACAGTCGCAGCGCCCGTCACGCCTCTGCCTGCCGGCGGCAACGGCTTTGCCATCGAGCGCACCTATTACACGCTTGATGGCGAGCCGGTGAATATCAGTGAGGCGCAGCAGAACGAGCGTTATGTGGTCGTGCTGCACGTGACCGAAACCAACGCCTGGCCGTCGCGTGTCGTCATGACCGATCTGCTGCCTGCCGGCCTCCAGATCGATAATCCGAGCCTGGTCGACAGCGCTCAGCTCACCAATTTCGACTGGATCGGCGAACAGACGGCGGCGCACACCGAATTCCGCAACGATCGCTTCGTTGCGGCCTTCAACCGGACTTCGGACGACAACCGTGAAATCAACGTCGCCTATATCGTGCGGGCCGTCACCCCAGGCGTTTATGACCATCCGGCGGCGACCGTTGAAGATATGTACCGCCCCGAATATTCGGCTCGCACCGCGACCGGCAAGATAGAGGTTGTCGCAGCACGATAATGCGGCTCTGGCGCAAGCTCACGATTGGAACTGCGGCCGGTTTCATTCTTGCCGGCGCGGTTTTCTTCGCGTTGGACGCTGCCGACAGGGTCTTTCCGCCGCCGCTCGAAATGACCGGTGCGGTGTCGGCCGAAGTGCTCGATGCCGACGGTCAGTTGCTGCGCGCCTTTGCGACGCCGCAAGGCCGTTGGCGTCTGAAAACCACGGTCGCGGATGTCGACCCGCAATTCATGCGCATGCTGATCGCCTATGAGGACCGGCGCTTCTACGAGCATCACGGCATCGATCCGCTGGCGATCGGGCGGGCGGGCCTGCAGCTGGTCACCAACGGCCGCATCGTTTCCGGCGCCTCGACGCTTTCCATGCAGGTGGCGCGGCTGATCGAACCGCGCGCCGGACGTTCGCTTTCGGCGAAAATCCTGCAGGTGATACGCGCCGTCCAGATCGAGCGGCGGCTTTCGAAGGAAGAGATTCTCGATCTTTATCTGACGCATGCACCCTATGGCGGCAATCTGGAAGGCGTGCGCGCCGCAAGCCTTGCCTATTTCGGCAAGGAGCCGAAGCGGCTGACGGTGGCGCAGGCTGCCCTCCTCGTTGCCCTCCCCCAGCTTCCTGAGCGGCGACGCCCCGACAAAAACCTGGCGGCAGCGGAAGCGGCACGAAAACGCGTTCTTGAGCGCTCCGCCGTGGCCGAAGTCATCGGCGAGGGTGAGGCCGAGCGCGCCGAGGCGACACTCGTTCCGGCAACGCGCATGCAGCTTCCAGCTCTTGCCGCGCATCTTGCCGAAGCAGCCCTTCGCAGCAAGCCGAACGAGCGCGAGCATCGCACGACGCTGAAGAAGCAGATACAGGCAGGACTAGAAGCGACGGCGAAAAGTGCCGCGATGAAACTTCGTCCGAAACTTTCTCTCGCAATCGTGATGGCCGATGCGCGCACCGGCGAGATCGTCGGCGAAGTGGGATCGGCGGACTATTTCGACGCGAGCCGTTCCGGCTGGATCGACATGACGCGTGTCAGCCGCTCGCCCGGCTCGACACTGAAACCCTTCATCTATGGACTTGCCTTCGAGCAGGGGCTGGTCAGCCAGGAAACGATCATCGAGGACCGGCCAGCCGATTTCTTCGGTTACCGGCCGCGCAATTTCGACATGAGCTATCAAGGCGACGTAACGGTCCGAGAGGCATTGCAGCTTTCGTTGAATGTGCCGGCCGTCAGGCTGCTTGACGCCGTCAATCCGGCGCGGCTTTTGGTGCGCTTCCGCCGCGCCGGCGTTCGCCCCATCCTGCCGCCGAACGAAGCGCCGGGACTGGCGATTGGGCTCGGCGGCGTAGGTATCACGTTGAAAGACCTCGTGCAGCTTTATGCGGCGCTTGCCAACAAGGGCGAGCCGGTTCGCATCGGCGACGGTGTAACTGCAAAGCCCGGCAAGATGGACGGCGAGCCGTTGCTGGAGCCGGTCGCCGTTTGGAATGTTTCGGATATTCTTTCCAGCGTCATCCCACCGACGGGCGCCCCGCAGCGCGGCATCGCCTACAAGACGGGGACCAGCTACGGCTATCGCGACGCATGGTCAGTCGGCTACGACGGGCGGTATGTGCTCGGTGTCTGGGTTGGAAGGCCGGACAATGGCGCGGTGCCGGGGTCGACCGGTTACGGCACGGCAGCCCCCATCCTGTTTGAGGCCTTTGCAAAGTCGAGCATTGCAACCACACCTTTGCCACGCCCGCCTTCTGGCGCAGTGCGCTTCGCCCAGGCGGATCTGCCGGTGAGCCAGCGGCGTTTCTCGATAAATGCCAACGGATTGCCTTCCACCTCCAGCCGCGAACAGGCACCGCAGATCGTCTATCCACCGGAGGGCGCGCATGTCGACCTCGGCGCAAGAAGCGGTGATCTCTCGCCATTGATGTTGAAACTGCACGGCGGTCGGGCGCCGTTCCGCTGGCTTGCAAACGGCAAGCCGCTGTCCGATCTTTCTCGCCGCCGCACCAACCAATGGATGCCGGATGGTGGCGGCTACTCGAAACTGACGGTGATCGACGCGATGGGCCGTGCCGCAAGCGTCGGTGTCTTCATCGATTAAACCTTGGAATTGGTGGGAACAAAGGGCCCGTTATCACCGTTCCGGGCCGTCTCCTCCGGAACGGCAGGCGAACATGATGCTTCCGACATCGACATACCGCATTCAATTCCGCAACGGCATGACATTCGACCGGGCCATCGAATGTGTGCCCTATCTCAAAGCCCTTGGCATCGGCCATCTTTACGCTTCGCCGATCTTTGCCGCGACGAGCGGTTCCACGCATGGCTATGACGTAACCGATGTCAATGAAATCGAGCCGGCAATCGGCGGACGCGAGGGCTTTGACCGCTTGAGCCATGCTTTGAAAGACGCCGGGCTCGGCCTCATCCTCGACATTGTGCCGAACCATATGGCCGCCTCGACGGAAAATCCCTGGTGGCGAAGCGTGTTGAAGCTCGGCCGGGAAAGCCCCTATGCGCGCCATTTCGATATCGACTGGAGCGAACGGCTCACCCTGCCGATCCTCGGCAAGCCGTTCAAGGATGCACTGTCTGATGGCGAGTTGCGGCTTAAGCGCGATCCGGAAAGCGGCGAACTGGCGCTTGGCTACTGCGATACGCTTTTGCCCTTGAACCCCGACAGCACCAATCTTGTTCCAGCAAGCGCAGATGAGCCGGCGTTGGTCGACCTCGCAATAGACCAAGAGCTGATCGTCAGCCTACACCAGGCCCAGCATTGGCGGCTGACATATTGGAAAGAGGCGGCCAGACATCTGAGCTACCGGCGGTTTTTCGAAGTAACGGGTCTGGTCGGCCTGCGCGTTGAGGACGAGCAGGTTTTCGAAGATAGCCATCGGCTCATTCTCGAACTCGTTCGGTCCGGCCAGGTAGAGGGTTTGCGGCTCGACCATATCGATGGCTTGGCCGATCCGAAGCAATATCTGCAAAGGCTCCGCACTGAGACAGGACCCAAGACCTATATAGTCGTCGAGAAGATCCTCGGCCATGACGAGACATTGCCCGCAAGCTGGCCGATCGCCGGGACCACCGGCTACGAATTCATTTCGGCACTCGGCCATCTCTTCGTCGACGGCGGCGGCCTGCAACAGCTTGGTACCGCCTATACGAATATTGCCCCGGATATGGCCGATATTACTGCTGGTCTTCGCGCGGCCAAGCAATTGATGGTGGAGCGGAACTTCGAAGGCGAGACGACGCGGCTGGTGAAGATCGTCCATGGCCTTTATCCCGACCTTGACCGCGCCGCAATTGCGGCAGCTATCCACGAATCGCTGATCGCCTTTCCCGTCTATCGCATCTATGGCAGCAAGGGTCCGCTTGATGCACGGGATGCGGACGTGCTCAGCAGGGTCATTTCCAGCGCGGCTGTAAGGCTTGCCGACCGGCGGGCGATCGACGGTGTGGCAAGGCTATTGAAAGGCGAGGTACGGGAAGCAGCGGCGAAAGAATTCCGCCGCCGATTCCAGCAGTTGAGCGGACCGGTCATGGCCAAGGCAATGGAGGACACGCACTTTTATCGCTACAACCGGTTGCTTGCGGTAAACGAAGTCGGCGGCGATCCGGATATCAAGCCGGGCGGCGTCGAGGCTTTCCATGCGCTGATGCTTAAGCGCGCGAAGCTTAATCCGCACGGGCTTTCGGCGACATCGACGCACGATACCAAGCGCGGCGAGGATGCGCGTGCGAGGCTTTATACCTTGAGTGAAGGAGCCGATGTCTGGGCGCAGGCGGTGGAGCGCTGGCGCGAGATGAACCGCGACCGTCTGATCGAACTGCCGGGCGGATTGACGCCGGAACCGAATGTCGAATGGATGCTCTATCAGGCGCTTGCCGGGATATGGCCGGAGGATTTCTTAAACGGAGAGGCCGAAGCGCTGATCGGGCGCTTCACGGCCTTTGCGGAAAAGGCGATCCGTGAAGCAAAGCTCGGCACGAACTGGAATGAGCCGCATGCCGGATACGAGGCGGCGGTCAGAGCTTATGCAACAGCGTTGCTTTCATCGACCAATCTCGTCTTCCACGAGGATTTCGGAGCGGTCATGCGGCCCTTCATCGAGGCCGGCTATCTAAACAGCCTGTCACAGACGCTGATTAAGCTGATGGCGCCCGGCATTCCAGATATTTATCAGGGGGCCGAGCTTTTGGATTTGAGCTTCGTCGATCCTGATAACCGCAGGCCTGTCGACATGACAGCCTTGTTTGCCAGCCTCTTAGAAGGAACGCCAATTGCAAGTCTGACGGTGCCCGCGCTGAAACAGCGCATCGTCCAAATCGGTCTTCATCTTCGAAAGCGGCAGCCGGAGCTTTTTGCGAAAGGCAACTATGTTCCGCTTAAGGTGTCAGGCGGCCGCAAGGATCATGTTGTCGCCTTTGCGCGAGAGTTGAACGGAACCTATGCGATGACCGTCGTTCCACGGTTGATGCTCGGCTGGCTCGATCCAGGCGTTTTATTCGCCGGTCCGGAATTCTGGAACGATACGGTAATTCAGGTGCCGGCCTTCCTTGAAGGTCGCCGCTGCGATCTCCTGACCGGTCGAATTCTTGATCCGGTAGGCCAGCTGCAACTTTCGGCGCTCCTTGGCAGCCAGCCTGTGGCGCTCATCGAACCTGTCGGAACCGACCGAGGACCATGAAATTATCGCTTGACCTTCCAGTTGCTGGAAGGTTCATAAGCCTATCCACTGCCTGTCCGGGCAAAGGAGAAGCCTATGAATACACAAGATCATCATCACCACGGAAGTAGCAATTGCTCCTGTCACCAAAGCCTGGACAATCTCGGCGAGGCCGCTTTGGCACGCGATCCCGTCTGCGGCATGACGGTTGATCCGGACGCGGGCAAGCCGAGCCTCAATTACCAGGGCCACGCTTATCATTTCTGCAGCGACGGTTGCCGGAAGAAATTCGAAGCCAATCCGAAAGATTATCTGACGGCGAAGGATCCGGTTTGCGGCATGTCCGTCGATCGCGCGACAGCGCAGCATTTCCTGAAGCACGACAGTGATAAATTCTACTTCTGCTCGGCAGGGTGCAAGGCAAAGTTCGAGGCCGATCCAGAAATCTATCGTCAGGAAAAACGGCAGGGGCCGAAGCCTATGCCCAAGGGTACGCAATATACCTGCCCCATGCATCCGGAAGTCGTCAGCGATCACCCTGGCGACTGCCCGAAATGCGGCATGGCGTTGGAACCGATGGGTATTCCGCCGACAGAAGAGGGTCCGAACCCGGAGCTTGCCGATTTCACGCGGAGGCTCTGGATAAGCGCCGCGTTTGCCATTCCGCTGCTCGTACTCAGCATGGGTCCGATGATCGGACTGCCGTTGCGCGATGCGATCGGCGAACCGCTGGTGAGTTTCACCGAACTCTTGCTCGCAACCCCTGTCGTGCTCTGGGCGGCCCTGCCCTTCTTCCGCCGGGCCTGGAACTCACTCCTCAACCGCAGTCCGAACATGTGGACGCTGATCGGCCTCGGCGTTGGTACCGCCTATGTCTACAGCGTCGTCGCCACCCTTGCGCCCGGCCTCTTTCCCATGAGTTTCAGAGGTCACGGCGAGACGGTGCCTGTCTATTTCGAGGCGGCTGCCGTCATCGTGGCGCTGGTCTTCGTCGGACAGGTGCTGGAACTGAAGGCGCGCGAGCGGACGGGCTCAGCCATTAGGGCGCTGCTCGACCTTGCGCCAAAGACGGCGCGCCGCCTTAGTGCCGACGGCAGCGAAACGGACATCGAAGTGGACGAGATCGCAAGCGGCGACCGGCTGCGGGTGCGGCCGGGCGAGCGCGTGCCGGTCGACGGGTCGGTCAGCGAAGGGCGATCAACCGTCGATGAATCGATGATCACCGGTGAGCCGCTCCCCGTTGAAAAGACAAAAGGCGATGCTGTCACCGGCGGCACGATCAACCGCAACGGCACTTTCGTAATGACGGCCGAGCGCGTGGGCGCGGAAACAATGTTATCGCGTATCGTCGATATGGTCGCCAAGGCACAGCGCTCGCGTGCGCCAATCCAGGGCGCAGTTGACCGGGTCTCGGCCATTTTCGTGCCTGTCGTCGTTCTAACAGCGATTGTTGCCTTCCTCGCCTGGGCCATTTTCGGACCGGAGCCGTCGATGGCGCATGGACTGCTTGCCGCAGTTGCCGTGCTCATCATCGCTTGCCCGTGCGCACTCGGCCTTGCGACGCCGATGTCGATCATGATTGCGACCGGCCGTGGCGCGCAGGAGGGCGTGCTAATCAAGGATGCTGAAGCACTGGAGCGTTTTTCGAAGGTCGATACGTTGATCGTCGACAAGACGGGCACATTGACCGAAGGCAATCCGCGTCTTACCGACGTCGGGCCGATGGACGCCATAAGCGAAGAACGGCTGCTGCTGCTGGCGGCGAGCCTGGAGCGCGGTTCCGAACATCCGCTCGCTGAAGCGATCGTTGCCGGCGCAGAAGAGCGGAACGTCAAACTGGTTGATGTCACCGGCTTCGAGGCTGTGACCGGCAAAGGCGTAAAAGGCAATGCCGACAATACGGCCGTGGCGCTTGGCAACGCCGCGATGATGAGTGATCTCGGCATCGATCCCGCGCCGCTTGCCGAAAGGACCCGCGCCTTGCGTGACGAAGGCAAGACCGTAATGTTCGTCACCATCGACGGCAGCCTTGCGGGTTTCGTTGCGGTTGCCGATCGCATCAAGGCGACGACGGCCGAGGCGATCGGCGCGTTGCACGAAAGCGGGCTGCGCATCATCATGGCGACCGGCGACAACGAGCGCACGGCAAGCGCCGTCGCAAAAAGCCTCGGGATCGATGAAGTGCGCGCCGACGTTTTGCCGGAAGGCAAGAAAGCGCTGATCGACGAACTGCATGCAAAGGGCGCGGTCGTTGCAATGGCCGGCGACGGCGTGAATGACGCTCCGGCGCTTGCGGCTGCAGATGTCGGTATCGCCATGGGAACGGGCGCAGATGTTGCGATGGAAAGCGCCGGCATTACCTTGGTGAAGGGTGACCTCAACGGAATCGTGCGTGCCCGGCGGCTGGCGAAGGCGACGATGCGCAACGTCCGCCAGAATCTTGGCTTCGCCTTCGGCTATAATGCGCTTGGCGTGCCAGTCGCCGCGGGCGTGCTCTACCCGGTCTTCGGCCTACTGCTCTCGCCGATGATTGCCGCAGCGGCCATGAGCCTGTCGTCCGTCTCCGTGATCGGCAACGCGTTGAGACTGAGGCTCCAGAAACTCTGAAAGGACAAGAGGATGAACATCGGCGAAGCATCGGACCGGTCCGGTCTGCCATCGAAGACCATCCGCTATTACGAGGATATCGGCCTGATCCGCCCCGGCAGGGGCGGAAACGGTTATCGCGACTATGCCGCAGTCGATGTCCATAAGCTGCGCTTCCTCCAGCGCTCGCGTGGCTTGGGTTTCTCCGTCGAGGAATGCCGCCAGCTTTTGGCGCTCTACGAAGACAAAAGCCGAGCAAGCGCCGATGTGAAGGAGATCGCGCAAGGCAAGCTCAATGAGATTGATCGCAAGATCCGCGAGTTGATGGAACTGCGCCGGACGCTGGAGCATCTGGTGCATGCCTGCCACGGCAACGGCCGGCCGGATTGTCCAATTCTGGAGGAGTTGTCGGATGGAAAAACCGTCTAGAAATCAGGACCATTTCTCTTGAGATCGGTCAGCGCGAAACCGGCATCCCTCGTCAGGATCGGCATCTTGCCTGCCTTTGCCGCCGCATAGTGAAAACAATCTGCCAGATTGAGCGCACTGTTGCGGTTACTAACGATGGCGGCCCTATTTTTCAAAGGCGCTGAGGCAATGTTATCGATACGACTGCGATCTCTGCAGACCGCAGAAATTCCTGGATCTGAGCCTCGGCTTCGGCCATCGGAATCTGTTTCTTGCGATAGAGAGCGGACGACGCCTCCTACACAGCAAGCACGGAAGTGACGAGCTTGCCGCAAGAGTTCCATCCATCCGTTAAAAAACTTCAGAAGAACTGGAATAAAACCTCACGGACAGTCGTATACTCAATCATGGAACTGAAAGAACGGCCATTCGACGTCATCGGGCAGCTCGCGGCGCTGAGGCGCTATGCGCGTGCCTTGGTGCGCAATTCGGATGACGCCGAAGATCTTGTCCATGATGCGCTGGTGCGTGCCTTCGAGAAGCGGCAGAGCTTTAGGCGCGGCGGCAACCTGAGGACCTGGCTGCTTTCCATTCTCCACAACGCCCATATCGACCGGGTTCGTCAGAACCGGTCTATAACGCGCCGCCACGATAAGGCAGCCATCGAGGCAGACCAGTCGCTGCCGGCGGGACAGGAACACGCTGTGCGACTTCAGCAGGTTCGCGATGCTTTCTTCAACCTGCCGGAAGAACAGCGCGAAGCACTGCATCTCGTTGCGATCGAGGATCTTTCCTACCAAGAAGCTGCAGCCTCTCTCGGCATCCCGGTCGGAACGCTGATGTCGCGCATCGCGCGCGCCCGGGCCCAGCTTCGCGAATTCGAGGCAGCGACGCCGCGTGCCTCGCACCTGAGGTTAATCGGAAGGAACGGCAATGAAAGCAGTTGATCCGATCATCGATGCCGATCTCGACGCCTATGTGGATGGCGAACTGGACGTGGCGCGCCGCATCCAGGTGGAGTCTTATCTCTCTGAGAATCCGGCGATTGCCGCAAAGGTAATGGCCGATCTTAGCATCAAGGGCGAGCTGCGTCTGGCGCTTGCCGGAGAGAACGCCTTTGGCCGGATCGAGACCCGCGATGCCGCACGGCGTCTGGAGCGGGGTCTTTCTTACGGCCGTATCTTGCATTCGGTTCAGCGGATTGCCGCCGTCGGCGTGCTCGTGACGGCAGGCTGGGTGGCGCATACATCCTTTGGTGCCTTTACTGCGACGGAGGTGGCCGCATCCGTTCCGGCCCCGCCCTACGTCGAGGATGCGGTGCGCGCCTACCAGACAGCCAAGCTTCGCGAAACGATGCCTTCGCAGCCGGCGGCGCAATATAATGCCGACGACATTCGTGCGGCGACCGCAATCGCGATGCCGGAGCTCCCGAAAGACTGGAAGGTTTCCGATGTCCAGATCTTTCCGTCTGAGTTCGGCCCCAGTGTCGAAATGGCAATCCGGGAACCGGACGGAAAGCGGCTTTCGCTTTTTGCCGTGCGGCCCGGCGCGTTTGCTGTTCAGCCGGTCAGCCATCTGGCGCTCGACAATGCCGAGGCTGCTTACTGGCAGATCGGCGAGGTCGCCTATGCGCTGATTGCCAGCGACAAGGATCTTGAACTCGATCGGGCTGCCGAAGGGCTAGCCCGTTCGCTCTACTAGTGTCAACCCGAGGAGATCAACATGAATCCGAACAATCCGCGATACGGCTACGGCTCCGCCGCAGGCTCGCAGGCTATCTTCGACGAGGGCCTCCGCCAGCATATGCTGCGCGTCTACAATTACATGGGTCTCGGCCTGGTCATCACCGGGATCGTCGCCTTCATCGTCGGCAGCACGCCGGCCCTTTACGTGCCGATCTTCCAGTCACCCTTGAAGTGGGTGGTGATGCTCGCACCGCTTGCCTTCGTCTTCTTCTTCACGTTCCGCATCCAGACGATGTCGGCAAGTGCTGCGCAGATGACTTTCTGGGCGTTCTGCGCGGTAATGGGACTGTCGCTTGCCTCGGTGTTTCTCGTCTTTACCGGCACGAGCATCGCGCGCACTTTCTTCATCGCCGCGACGATGTTCGGCGCGACCAGTCTCTATGGCTACGCGACAAAGCGTGATCTTTCCCGCTTCGGCTCGTTTCTGATCATGGGCCTGATCGGCGTCATCATCGCCAGCATCGTCAACCTCTTCCTGGGTTCGAGCGCGCTGCAGTTCGCCATTTCGGTGATCGGTATCCTCGTCTTCGTCGGCCTGACCGCCTGGGACACGCAGAACATCAAGGAACAGTTTTCGGAAAATCACGATCAGGAATCGAACCAGAAGCTTGCTGTCTTCGGCGCGCTCTCGCTCTATCTGAACTTCGTGAACATCTTCCAGCTCCTGCTCAATTTCACGGGAGAGCGGGAATAAAGACTGCGCTTCTGGGGGCAATGGAAGCGCAAGAACGCTCGGTCCGTAGTCTGTGACAGGTGGCGGGCCGGGCGTTCACTGAAAAATAGACGGCCGGGCCTCATGCCCGGCCGTCTTCGTTTTGTGTCAGATGATACCCCAGGCGCGGTAGCGTCCGCGGCCGGTGATTTCGCGGATGCCAATCTCGTTGAGAAGATTGAGTGCGCCCCGGCTCGTCACCCGCAACTGACGGGCAACCATCGTCGAGGAGACCATGGGCCGCGAAAGGACGAATTCCGCAAGCTGCGGCAGGCTGCTGTTCGAGCGGCGATCCCTGAACCGCAGTTCCATCTGGGTGCGGGCAAGGGACAAACGATCCATATCCTTCAGGCCGGCCGCCGCACTCTCACGCATTGCCTCCAGGAAGGCGAGCAGGCGCGTCGCCCGATCGCGCGAGCGGCGGCGCTCATGGCGGATTACCTTCAATCCGGCATAGAAGGAAAAGAGATGAGAGGCGACCTTGCCCCGTGATCGTAGATAGCTCGAAACCAGAAGGCCGCCCAGCCAGTGCTGACGTCGAAGCGGTTCGGTTCTCTCCCAGGCCTCGAAAAGGACGGCTGCGCCTAAGGCGGCAGGCAGCTCCTCGGCGAGCGGAATCACCGCACGCCAATCGGATAGACGCTGGGCCTCGTCCCATTCATCGTCGCCGAACAGGCCAAGCGGATCGGCAGGCGTCTCCTTCGGCCTTTCTTCCACCTTAGAACCTCTGCCGAGATGAGTGTCAAGCAATCGTTGAGAGCGCGCGAGTACGGCGTCGATCTCGGCAAGTTCCATCGACAGCAGCGCTTCGCCTTCGTCCTTTTCCTCTTCAGGCGACGCTAGCGTGCTCCTTACCTCGGGTGCCCGCCCCGCATCCTCTAGACCGGCGCCGGCAAGTACATTCAATCCGGCGCCACTCAGCGCCCAGATGGGGTCGGCCGTCCAGATGCGACGCCGTGCGCGCAGCACGGCATGGGCAATCGTCAGCTCGTGGCTCGGCGTCCGGCTGTCCATATGCGCGTCATGCAGCACCAGGTCTTCGACATGCACGAGTTCTCCAGCAACCCAGAGCGCGCTTGCAGCGTCGAAAAAGTGGCCGCGCTCGGCAAAACCAGCGCCGACCGGCGAACGGGCCACCCTCTCATCCAGCCTGGCCAGCATATCCTCCGCCAGCGCGAATGCGGGCAGCAGGCTCTTCAGCAGGGTATTGTCGATTTCGTAGCGCATCTCATCGGCCGGAAGTCATCTTGATGTTTACTTCCGCTATTTGTGGGATGATTCGCAATAGACCTGCTGCGAATTCTCAGGAGGCCGGGCTGAAACGGGCAACGAGCGCATGGCGGTCGCCGGGATAGGTAAGGCGCACATGCGTCACAGGCCCGGCACTGCTCCAGGTGCGGCGCTCGATGACGAGGCAGGCCGCAGAGCGGGGAATGTCGAGTGCTGCGGCTTCCTCAGCACCAGCCGCAAACGCGTAAATCTTGTGCTCCGCCTTGCTCCACGGAACTTGTTTTAGAAGCCAGGGGCCAGGCGCGATTGCGCCGAAGTCGGCATCAACCGCTTCCGGAACGGTGCCAAGATTGATCAGGCGCTCTTCCAGGCAGAAAGGCCGGGTACCCGCAAAATGGACGCAAACGACCTCTTTAACGAGACCGCCGACCGAAAGATCGAGTTTGTCATCCGCCTTTGTTTTGCGGCTCGCGTTTTTTGTGACCGAATAGGCGTACGGCAAATTCAGCGATTGAACTTCTGCTTTGATGTCGTGGATTTCCAGCACAGCGGACTGCGCCTGCGGCTGGGTGACGAAGCTGCCGGACTTCTTGCGGCGCTCGATCAACCCGGCCTTCGCCAGCTGCGTCAGGACTTTGTTGACGGTCATTCGTGAGCAATCGTATTGCGCAGCGAGATCGACCTCGAAGGGGATGCGATAGCCCGGCGGCCACTCGCCCGAAACGATGCGACCTTCGATCTCGCTCAAAATGCGCTGATGCAGGGTCGCATCCTTGCTGTCGTTCATCATTCTCTCCGCTTCGCGCCACCTGCTCTATTGCGAATGCAGCAGCAAGGAAAGACTTAGGCGGCAAGCAGTTCGCGCATCGCAGCGAGGAAACGCCGACTGATCGCCTCGCGCTGCCGATGACGGCCGGCTTCGACCTGTTTGCGGCCAAGGGCCCAGAGGCAATCGACAGCGACGCTGCCGGCGAATATCCAGTGGTCGAGGATTTGATCATGTGCGAGATAAGGCACCGTGCTGCAGTCAAGCGCGACGATATCCGCATAATTGCCTTCGGCGAGGCCCCCGGCAGCACCGAGCGCGGCACCACCACCTAAAAGCGCGTGATCGAACAGCGTGCGGCCCGTCGAGCCGCTGGTTTCTGCAATCACGTTGCGGGCCCGAAGCGCCAGGCGCTCGGAATATTCGAGCTGGCGGAGTTCCCCGGCAAGCGTAATCTGCAAATTCGAGTCCGAACCAATGCCATAACGCCCGCCCTCTTCGAGAAAGATCGGCGCTGGAAAAACCCCGTCGCCGAGATTGGCTTCAGTGATGGGGCAGAGACCGGCGACCGATCCGCTTTTTGCCATGCGCCGCGTTTCATCCTCGGTCATGTGGGTAGCATGGATGAGGCACCAGCGGTGGTCGACGGGCGCATGCTCAAGGAGCCACTCGATGGGTCTTGCGCCTGACCAGGCGATGCAATCGTCCACTTCCTTGACCTGTTCGGCGACGTGGATATGGACCGGACCGCCTTCTGCAAGCGGCAAAAGCTTTGCCAACTCATCAGGCGTGACGGCGCGAAGGCTGTGTGGCGCAATCCCAATCTTTGCGCCTTCCAGCTTGCGGGTGATCGTGTGAGCCCGCTCCATCAGCTTGCCGAAGCTCTCAAGCGAGTTGATGAAGCGCCGCTGGCCTTCGAGGGGAGCAGCACCACCGAAGCTCGAATGCGCGTAAAAGACCGGTAGCAATGTCAGGCCGATACCGGCCGTCTCGCTCGCCGCGCCGATGCGTTCCGCCAACTCCGCAATATTGGCATAAGGACTGCCGTCCTTGTCATGATGCAGATAGTGGAATTCGCCGACGCGCGAAAAGCCGGCTTCAAGCATTTCCATGTAAAGCTGTGCGGCAACGGCCTGGACATGCTCCGGCGTCATCGAATGCGCGAACCTGTACATGACCGTCCGCCAACTCCAGAAGCTGTCGTTTGCAGGACCACGGACTTCAGCAAGGCCCGCCATGGCGCGCTGGAAGGCATGGCTGTGCAGGTTGGGCATCGCAGGAACAAGGAGGTTGTGACACTCGTCGCTCGACTCGGCCTTCGCGCCGACCTCAATCTTCGCGATAAGGCCGCCATCAATTGTGAGACGTACGTCGCTTTGCCACCCCTTAGGCAGGAGCGCAGTCGCCGCATGAAGTGTCGTCATCGTCTTTTCCCTTCCTGTCGGCCTTCCATCTTTCTTTTCCATGGAAACGCCCAATTTTCCACTTGTCACCCGATTATTATGTATATACATGTTTCGACCTAAGGAAAGGCGTAAAGCTGATGAGCGGGAACAATCTTTTTACGCGGCAGCAGAGACCGAACCTCTGGCGAAATGGCCGGCTCGCGACGCTCGATCCGGGTAAGCCGGGGCTGGGTATTGTTGAAAAAGGCGCGATCGTCACGGAAAACGGCCGAATCCGCTATGCCGGCCCGGAGGGCGAATTGCCGGTTTCCGTCATCGAACGTGCCGAAATCATCGACCTTGAGGGCCGCTGGGTGACGCCGGGGCTCGTCGATTGCCACACCCACATCGTTCATGGCGGCAACCGGGCGCGCGAATTCGAAATGCGCCTTGACGGCGCGACCTATGAAGAGATTGCCCGCGCTGGCGGCGGCATCGTCTCCTCGGTCAAGGCGACGAATGCGCTTTCTGTCGAAGGCCTTGTGCAAGCTTCCCTGCCCCGCCTCGATACGTTGCTTTGCGAAGGGGTGACGACGATCGAGATCAAGTCGGGCTACGGCCTCAGCATCGCTGGCGAAGTGAAGATGCTGGAGGCCGCCCGTGTTCTCGGCAGTATGCGGCCGGTGCGCGTCAAGACGAGCTATCTCGGCGCCCATGCGACACCCGCCGAATACAAGGACCGCAATAGCGACTATATAGCCGAAATCGTGCTGCCCGCGCTCGAAGAGGCACACGGCAAAGGCCTTGTCGATGCCGTCGATGGGTTCTGCGAAGGCATCGCCTTTTCAACGGAAGAGATCGGCCTTGTCTTTGATCGCGCCGAGGCGCTTGGCCTTCCGGTGAAGCTGCATGCCGAGCAGTTGTCCAATCTCGGCGGAGCTGCACTTGCCGCTGAGTATGGTGCGCTTTCGGCGGATCATCTCGAATATCTCGACGATGACGGCGTGGTCGCCATGGCGGCAGCCGGAACCGTCGCGGTGCTGCTGCCCGGCGCATTCTATTCCATCAACGAAAAACAGAAACCACCCGTGAAGGCGCTGCGCGCCGCCGGTGTTCCGATCGCGGTCGCGACGGATTGTAACCCAGGCACATCACCTCTCACCTCCCTGCTTTTGACGATGAATATGTCGGCGACGCTCTTCGGCCTAACGGTTGAGGAGTGTATTGCAGGGGCCACACGTGAAGGCGCTCGCGCACTCGGCCTTATTGCCGAAACGGGAACAATACAGGCCGAAAAATCCGCCGATCTTGCCATCTGGGAGATCGAGAGCCTGGCCGAACTTGTCTATCGCATCGGCTTCAACCCGCTCTTTGCGCGTGTCTTCAAGGGCGAAAGGATCGACCGTTGACCATCATTCTCCACCCAGGCTCCGTTTCGCTGAAACAGCTGGAAAAAATTTACTGGACCGGCGAACCGGCAGAACTCGATCCCGCATTTGATGCCGGCATAAAGAAGGCGGCGGCGCGCATAGCAGAGATCGCCGCCGGCAATGCGCCCGTCTACGGCATCAATACCGGCTTCGGAAAACTCGCTTCGATTAAGATCGACAGTGCCGATGTCGCCACACTTCAACGCAATCTCATCCTCTCGCATTGTTGCGGTGTGGGCGCGCCGCTACCCGAAAATATCGTGCGTCTCGTCATGGCGCTGAAGCTCGTGTCACTCGGTCGCGGCGCCTCCGGCGTGCGACTGGAACTGGTGCGGCTGATCGAAGCAATGCTCGACAAGGGCGTCATACCGGTCATTCCGGAAAAAGGTTCCGTCGGCGCCTCGGGCGATCTTGCGCCGCTTGCGCATCTGGCGGCCGTGATGATGGGAGAGGCCGAAGCCTACTTCAAAGGCGAGCGGCTTCCAGGCGCGGAAGCCTTGAACAAGGCGGGCCTTACGCCGGTCGTTGTCGCCGCAAAAGAAGGCCTTGCGCTGATCAACGGCACGCAGACCTCGACCGCACTTACACTTGCCGGCCTATTTCGTGCGCATCGTGCCGCCCATGCGGCCCTGATCACCGGCGCCATGTCCACCGATGCGGCCATGGGCTCTTCGGCACCGTTCCATCCGGATATCCACACGCTTCGCGGTCATCGCGGCCAGATCGATACGGCCGCGGCTTTGCGGGCGCTGCTTGAAGGCTCCGTTATCCGTGAAAGCCATATTGAGGGCGACGAGCGCGTGCAGGATCCCTATTGCATTCGTTGTCAGCCGCAAGTCGATGGCGCCTGCCTCGATCTTCTCCGGTCGGTCGCACGCACGCTCGAAATCGAAGCCAATGCAGTGACCGACAATCCGTTGGTGCTTTCCGACAACTCCGTCGTTTCCGGCGGCAACTTCCATGCGGAGCCGATCGCCTTCGCCGCCGATCAGATCGCGCTTGCGGTCTGCGAGGTCGGTGCAATTTCGCAGCGCCGCATCGCGCTGCTCGTCGATCCGGCTCTATCTTACGGGCTTCCAGCCTTCCTCGCCAAGAAGCCAGGGCTCAATTCCGGTCTGATGATTGCGGAGGTCACCTCTGCCGCGCTGATGTCCGAAAACAAGCAGATGTCGCATCCAGCTTCCGTCGACTCGACGCCGACTTCGGCGAACCAGGAAGACCATGTTTCCATGGCCTGCCATGGTGCACGCCGTCTGTTGCAGATGACCGAAAACCTCTTCGGCATCATCGGCATCGAGGCATTGACGGCCGCACAAGGCGTAGAATTGCGCACACCGCTTGCGACCAGCCCTGAACTGCAAAAGGCGATCGCTGCCATCCGCAATGTGGTGCCGACGCTGGAGGTCGATCGCTACATGGCGGGTGACCTGCAAGCCGTCAGCGAACTTGTTGCAACCGGCGTATTGAACGCGTCCGTTTCCGAAAACATCCTTCCGTCCCTGGAGATCTGAGATGAGCAATCCCCGTCACAACATCCGCGAAATCCGGGCACCTCGCGGACCGGAGCTCAATGCCAAGAGCTGGATGACCGAAGCGCCGCTTCGCATGCTGATGAACAATCTAGATCCAGATGTGGCGGAAAATCCGAACGAACTCGTCGTCTATGGCGGCATCGGCCGCGCCGCCCGCACCTGGGAGGATTTCGACCGCATCGTCGCGACGTTGAAGACGCTTACCGAAGACGAGACGCTTCTGGTGCAGTCCGGCAAGCCGGTCGGCGTCTTCCGCACCCACAAGGATGCACCGCGCGTCCTGATCGCCAATTCCAACCTCGTGCCGCACTGGGCGACTTGGGACCACTTCAACGAGCTCGATAAGAAGGGCTTGGCGATGTATGGTCAGATGACGGCAGGCTCATGGATCTATATCGGCACACAAGGCATCGTCCAGGGGACCTATGAAACCTTTGTCGAGGCGGGCCGGCAGCATTATGGCGGCAACCTCAAGGGCAAATGGATTTTGACCGGTGGCCTTGGCGGCATGGGTGGCGCGCAGCCGCTCGCTGCCGTCATGGCAGGTGCCTGCTGCCTTGCCGTCGAGTGCAATCCGGACTCGATCGATTTCCGCTTGCGTACCCGATATCTCGATGCCAAGGCCGAAACGCTGGACGAAGCCCTCGAGATGATCGGCGGCTGGACAAAGGCAGGCGAAGCCAGATCGGTCGGTCTTCTCGGCAACGCCGCCGAAATCCTGCCTGAAATGGTCCGCCGCGGCATCCGCCCGGATATTGTCACCGACCAAACGTCAGCGCACGACCCGATCAACGGCTATCTACCGAAAGGATGGACGATCGCGAAATGGAAAGCGATGCGCGAAAGCGATCCGAAGGCTGTCGAAAGAGCGGCTCGCGCATCTATGCGCGAGCATGTCGAAGCGATGATCGCATTCTGGGATGCAGGTATTCCGACGCTCGATTACGGCAACAATATCCGGCAGGTTGCTCAAGATGAGGGTCTCGAAAACGCCTTCGCTTTCCCGGGCTTTGTACCTGCCTATATCCGCCCGCTCTTTTGCCGCGGCATCGGTCCCTTTCGCTGGGCAGCACTCTCGGGCGATCCGGAGGATATCTACAGGACCGACGCCAAGGTGAAGGAATTGCTGCCGGACAACAAGCACCTGCACAACTGGCTGGACATGGCCCGCGCGCGTATCGCCTTCCAGGGTCTGCCGGCGCGCATCTGCTGGGTCGGCCTTGGCGACCGCCATCGTCTCGGCCTTGCCTTCAACGAGATGGTGAAGAGCGGCGAGTTGAAGGCGCCGATCGTGATCGGCCGCGACCACCTCGATTCCGGCTCGGTTGCATCACCGAACCGCGAGACGGAAGCGATGAAGGATGGTTCTGATGCCGTCTCCGACTGGCCGCTGTTGAACGCTCTTTTGAACACCGCCTCCGGCGCAACTTGGGTTTCGCTCCATCACGGCGGCGGCGTCGGCATGGGCTATTCGCAGCATTCAGGCATGGTCATCTGCTGCGACGGCACCGACGATGCGGCGCGCCGCATCGAACGCGTGCTTTGGAACGACCCGGCAACCGGCGTCATGCGCCATGCCGACGCGGGCTACGATATCGCGCTTGATTGTGCCAAGGAGAAGGGGCTAAGGCTGCCGGGGATCTTGGGGGATTGAACCATGCAGATCCTTCGCGCGGCCAATCACCGGCGCATGCCGTGGAAGAACGGCGGCGGCGAGACAGTGGAGGTGGCCGTTTCGCCGCAAGGTGCAACCCTCGGCGATTTCGACTGGCGGGTCAGCATGGCCACGGTTGCTTTCGATGGACCGTTTTCGATCTTTCCCGGCATCGACCGCACACTTTCAATCCTGTCCGGCAGTGGCATGACGCTGGAGATCGATGGGCATGAGCCTGTGCTCTTGGCGCAGCAGAGCCCGCCATTTGCTTTTGCAGCCGACATTGCCGTGACGGCACAGCTTATCGCGGGGCCGATCACCGACCTCAATGTCATGACGCGGCGCGACGCCTTTATGCACAAGGTCGAAAGGCTGCATATCGAGCGGAGTTGGAGCGGCTCTCTACCGGCCGCAATATCGCTTGTGCTGTGTCACGAAGGCGAAGCAGCATTCGAATTGGCCGAAGAAAGCGGCATGATATATGCCGGCGACGTATTGATGATCGAGGCTCATTGCCGCGCCGCTTTGACGCTTGCTGGTGCCGCCACCTGCTATTTGATCAGCATCACAGCCATCTGAAGCCACGACGATTTCCTCGGATGTCGAGGTGGTCGAGACGCTCATCAACCGCGAGGCTCATGCGCGATCCGCACTCGAGTTCTCGTCGGCGCCTCCGACCGCCTCGACAATGCCGGGCAGATGCGCGCGCTCTTGCAGGCTCAAAGGTCCCTTCTCCTTCGAGCCTTTCGCAGCCGAACTATCTGTCGGCAAAGCGAGCCGGCATTCCGGCTCGCTATTGTCTGCCCCTGAACCGCCGCTGATAGGCGGCGTCGTAAAGGGCGCTTTCGCGAAAATCGCGGGCAGCAAGCGTTGGACCGACGAAGATGATCGCCGTGCGCTCGATCGGCTCGATGGCGACCCTCGCCTCGATGTCAGCAAGCGTGCCATGCAGGACGCGCTCGTCCGGCCAGGAGGCTTTAACGACGATCGCAACAGGACAATCAGCGCCATAAAGCGGTGTCAGTTCTTCGACGACCTGGCCGAGTGCATGAATTGCCAGATGGATTGCAAGCGTCGAACCCGTTGCGCCAAACCTGGCAAGCGTTTCTTCATTCGGCATCGGCGAAGCGCGGCCCGAGACGCGGGTCAGCACCAGGCTCTGGGCAACGGCCGGAATTGTCAGTTCCCGGCCAAGTGCGGAGGCCGCAGCAGCAAAGGCCGGAACGCCCGGTGTCATCGTGTAGGCGATGCCATGCTTTTGAAGGCGCCGAACCTGCTCAGCAACAGCGCTCCAGACGGAAAGATCGCCGGAGTGCAGACGAGCTACATCCTCCCCGGCGTTGGCCGCACGCAGATATTCCGCCTCGATCTCATCGAGCGACATCGGCGCGGTATCGATGACGCGCGCATCCGGCGGGCAATATTTGAGCAGTTCCGGGGATACGATCGATCCGGCATAAAGGCATACAGGGCATCTGCCAATGAGGTCGCGGCCGCGAACGGTGATGAGATCGGCTGCACCTGGGCCTGCTCCGATGAAGTGAACCGTCATTTTTAGTCCTTGATCCAGCGCCATTGCACCACGGGCATTGCCGGGCGCCAGCCGCTCATTGCGCCGAGGGGGCCGGCTCGGGAAATCTCGATCCTTGTCAGAAAACCGCCGCGCCTGGCTTGTTCGGCAAGCAGCACGGCCTCCATTTCCAGTGTCACCGCGTTGGCGACAAGGCGCCCGCCGCTTTTGAGCGAGACGATTGCGGCATCCATGACGCCCGGTTCGCTGCCGCCTCCGCCAACAAATATGGCGTCAGGTTCCGGCAATCCACTCAATGCCGCAGGGGCTGTTCCCTCGACAACGGCAAGGCCCGGCACGCCGAACGCAGAAGCATTGCGCGCGATCCGGCTGACGCGATCTGGCGATTGCTCGATGGCGACCGTCTTCAGTGATGGGTCGCAGAGCATCCACTCGATGCCGATCGAACCCGAGCCGGCCCCGATATCCCACAGCAGTTCCCCATGGTGCGGCGCAAGTGCCGACAGCGTCAGAGCGCGGATTTCACGCTTGGTGATCTGCCCGTCGTGTTCAAAGAGTTCGTCGCCCAGGCCGGTGGCAAAAGGCAGGACGCGAGCTTCTTTTCCTGCCTTAACCTCGACGGCGCAGACATTGAGAGGGTCGATATCTCTAAACTGGAAGTCTTCTGCCGACGTGCTGAGGATACGCTCGCGCGCGCCGCCGAGCGCCTCCAGAACAGTTATGCGGGAATGGCCGAAGCCGCTGTTTGACAGCAGCACAGCCAGTTCCTCAGGCCCCTTCCCGTCGGAAGTCAGCGCAATAATGCGCCGTCCGGAATGAAGATGCGGGCGGATGAGATGGATGGGACGGCCATGAAGCGAGAGGCAAGCGGTTTCCTGCAAGGGCCAGCCGAGACGCGACGCGGCCATGCTGAAGGCCGACGGAGCTGGAATGGTGCGCATCTCCTCAGCATTCACATGCCGCGAGAGTGTCGCGCCGACACCAAAAAGAAATGGGTCACCGGAAGCGAGTACGACGACCGGTGTGCCGCGCCGCCTAAGGATCGCATCGATCGACTTCTCAAAGGGGCTTTGCCAGACGAGCCGCTCGCCGGCAATCAGATTATCCATCAGCGCATGGTGCCGTTCGCCGCCGAAGACGGCGGGCGCGGCCAGGATCAGCCGCTTGGCGTGATCGCCAAGTCCTTCTGGACCATCCTCGCCGATACCGATAATGGTTAGCCAGGGTTTCGGGGTGTGGCTAGGCATATCAGACATGGCAAAAATCCGCGTGCTGATACTGGGCGGAACGAGCGAAGCGCGCGCTTTGGCGCAGATGCTCTCCAAGAAGGCCGGGTTTGACATCCTGCTGTCTTTGGCCGGCCGCACAGAAAAACCGTCCATCCAGCCTGTTCCCGTTCGTATTGGCGGTTTCGGCGGACCTGAGGGCCTTGCTTCTTTTCTGCGCGACGGAGGATTTGACCTTCTCGTCGATGCGACACATCCCTTTGCCGCCCGCATCTCCACCAATGCCTTCGCCGCAGCACGACTTTCCAAAATTGCGGCACTTGCCCTTCGCCGGCCCGAATGGATCGAGCGGCCGGGCGACATATGGACCGCGAGCAGAAACATCCCGCAGGCAATCGCGGCGCTCGGGCCTGTCGCCCGCCGCGTCTTCCTGGCGACCGGGCGTCAGGAGGCGCACTATGCCGAGGCGGCGGCACATCATTTCTATCTCGTTCGTAGCGTCGACCCCGTCACCCCGCCGCTCAATATTGCGAACGTCGAATATATTCTCGATCGCGGCCCCTTCGATGTGGACGGCGAGGCCGCGCTTCTTGCCTCTCACCGCATCGATGCGATCGTTGCCAAAAATAGCGGCGGCGCGGCGACCTACGCGAAAATCGAGGCGGCTCGCCATCTCGGCATTGAAGTCTTCATGATCGCCCGTGCGCCCGCGCCTGCCATGAGAGCGGTCGAAACCGTCGAGAAAGCGCTCGGCGCGATCGGTCACTTGTTTCCTCCCGCCATGGAACGGGGGGTATAGACGAGTTCGGGCCTGCCGCCGCCGGATATAATCCGTGTTTCCGGCGACCCGATGATGATGCAGGTCGCCATATCCGCCACCGAAGCGTGGGCGTCACCGAGCGGCTGAATGATGATCCGCTCATCGGGACGTCCGGCGGCGCGGCCGAAGATCACCGGCGTCTGCCGCGGCAGATGTGCGCGCAGCAGTTCAAAGGCCTTGCCGAGCTGCCAGGGCCGCGCTTTGCTAATTGGATTGTAAAGCGCAATCACGAAGCCCGCCTTTGCAGCCAATGTCAGGCGCTTTTCGATGATCTCCCAGGATTTGAGGTTATCCGAAAGCGAGATCGCGCAGAAATCGTGGCCGAGCGGGGCGCCGACACGCGCTGCAACCGCAAGCATTGCGGTAATGCCCGGAACGACGACCAGCTCGACGGAACGCCACTCCGCCGGACCTGTGTCGATTGCCTCGCAGACTGCCGAGGCCATGGCGAAAACACCGGGATCGCCGCCGGAGACGATACAGACCTTGCGGCCGCCTGCCGCCATCGTCAAAGCATCCCCTGCTCGCCTCATCTCCTCGCGATTGTCAGAGGGATGACGGTTTTGATGGGCGCCGAGCTGCAGCCGGTCGAGATAGGGACCATAGCCGAAGAAATCGGTCGATGCCGAAACGGCTGAATGCGCTTCCGGCGTCATCTGCTCTGGGTTGCCAGGACCGGTGCCAATGACAAACAGGATTCCACTCATCGGTTTGCCTCCCAGCCTGGCACCAGCACCAGCGAGAAATACGGCGCGTCACCCTCCGGCCGTTCCGCAAGCTTCAGCATGGCGGCATTCGCCATCGTCCCACGCTCGACATAGACGGCTTGGCCGAGACGCCCTGCCGCTTCAAGAGCGCGGCGGATCTTCGGAAGATTGCGGCCGACCTTCATAATGACGGCTGCCTGGGTATCGCCAAGCCGCCGCGTCAGTTCCGCTTCCGCCATGGTGCCCGGCAGAACGGAAAGCACATCGTCACCTTGGACGATCGGCATGCCGGCAAGCGACCAGCAACCGGACATGGCGCTGATGCCCGGGATCACCTCGGTCGGATAGCGATCGGCGAGGCGCACATGCAGGTGCATATAAGATCCGTAGAACATCGGATCGCCTTCGCTGAGGACCGCAACGGTTTTTCCGGCATCGAGGTAGGCTGCGACCACGGCTGCAGAATCATTGTAGAAGGCGGTGATCTGGCTTTGATAGAGCGCTTCGCTCTTTTCGATTTCAGTGGTAACCGGATAGTAGAGCGGCAGCAGTTCTGTCTCGGGACCGATCAGGTGCTGGACGACCGCTCGGCCGTTGCCGGCCCTGCCCTGTTTGGCGAAATAGGCAATGACGTCCGCAGCTTCGATCGCCTTCTTTGCCTTGATGGTCAGCAGATCCGGGTCGCCTGGACCCGTGCCGACGCCGATCAGACGGCTGGGTCTGCTCATAGTCCCGACCTCGCCAGCGCGTTGATTGCGGCCGCCGTCATTGCACTGCCGCCCAGGCGGCCGCGAACGATCGCAAAGGGCACGCCATAAGAATTTTCCGCCAACGCGTCCTTGGATTCTGCCGCACCGACGAAGCCGACCGGCATGCCGATGATGGCAGCCGGCTTTGGTGCGCCGCCGCGCAGCAGTTCAAGAAGGTGGAAAAGTGCCGTTGGAGCATTGCCTATCGCGACAACGCTGCCGGCCAGACGGTCGACCCAAAGGTCGATGGCCGCCGCCGAACGTGTGTTGCCGCTTGCTTCTGCCATTTCGGGGGTGCGCGGGTCGCGCAGAGTGCAAATCACGTCGTTCTTTTCTGGCAGCCTGGCGCGTGTGATGCCATGAGCCACCATCTCTGCGTCGCAGAAGATCGGTGCGCCTTTTTTGAGCGCGCCGCGCGCTGCAAAGACGAAATCCGCAGAGAAGTCGAAATGTGTGGCGGCTTCGACCAGCCCGCATGCATGGATCATGCGCACGGCAATCTCGGCCTCTTCCGGCGAAAAGCGCGAGAGGTCCGCTTCGCCGCGGATAATCGCAAAGGAGCGCTCGTAGATCGCCTCGCCGCTGCGGATATAATCGTAATCTGGCATACCTATTCCTGTTTCAGCGCCTTCACGATCGTCTGGGGGCCGAGCCGCGTCAGGCAGGCAGCAGCCGATTCATCAGCGCTCTTGTTCTTCCCGACAAGCCGGGCGAGCTTCTCTATAGCGAAATCAATCTCGCCGCCAGCAATCGTTGCATCGGGGCTGTCGCCTGCATGTCCGCTCAACACAATACCATAACCACTCGGCATTCCAGTCAGCGCCAGCGCCGGTCGCGGATGAGCGCATCCCTTGGAACAACCCGAGAGATGAAACGTCAGCGATCCATCGAAAAGAACCGGTGAATGCCGCAGTAAATGCTGTGCCCGCATCCTTGTTTCATAAAAGCCAGAGGCGCAGGCACCCGCCCCGGCGCAAGCCGCAATATTTGCAGATGGATCATTCGGATCGGAGCTAAAGCCATACTCCTTTGCAGCTGTCTGCAACGCCTTCGCCTCCTCTGTGCTGCAGCCCGTCACGAAGAACTGGCGGCCCGGTGCCAGGCGAATTTCCGCTGCACCGAGGCGTTCGGTTTCTCCCAGAAATCTTGACAGATCGCTTGCCTTCATCTGGCCGAAACGCGGTCTGAGGCCAAGGACCGGGCTGTGATCGGAGAGCTGATGAAGGCCAGGCCCCGGCATTTCCGAATGTGGCCCGGTGGCAAATTGCGCTTCCATTGCCGGAAACACATCGCGCAATGCAAGCAGTCCAATGTCGCGCGTTCGAGAATTCTTGCCAATTTCCATGAGTATCGCCAGCAATTGCCCGACCGCCCGGGCGGCGTCATCCGCTGAACCGATACAAACCGGATTTGCCGTTTTTGCATCGCCGTTTATCGCGACCAGCCAGCGGCCTGCGTCCAGAGCGACAACGCGGATATCGGCCGAAAGACCGGATAGACCGAAACGTCCTCCACCGTCGACGATGATGGAGAGCTTCGGGGCCAAAAGTGGTGAAGACAGCGCGATCTTGAGCTCATCTCGCAGCCGGGCTTCGATCGCGGCGGCACTTCCTATCTCACTCGGGTCGATGCCATGCAGCGGCGATAGCTCGATCGGCGGACCTGCTGGCACAAGGATCCCAGCCGCATCAACATCAGAGGCGAGCCGCCCGACAGTTTCCGTCCGCAGGCCGCGGACTTGCAGACTTCCCCGCGCAGAAATTTCCAAAAGGCCATTGCCGTATGCCGCTGCGGAGGCTGCAAGCATATTCAATTGCGAAGGCGTTAGCGCGCCGCCGGCCGGCCGCAACCGTACAAGAAGGCCGTCGCCGGTCGCCATGGGTGCAGCAAGCGTCGGACAGGCGCCTCGGCGCGAGCCTGGTGCAGCAATGGCGCTCCCTTCCATGTCGATCTCTTTTTCGCCGGCAAGGCCCATGGCTCGTCCTTTCATCCATGCCTCTACGGGGCGGCACCCTTGCGGTAAAGCGCCCGGACTAATCCTCTGGACTAATCCTGAAAGTCGCGACCTTTGCGCAGCAGGTAGATATCCATGATCCAACCGTGCCGTTCGCGCGCTTCGGCCCGGGTCCTTACGATGTCATCGGCGACGTCGCCCAGCCGCCCGGCACGGATGATTTCGTCCTGCGTGCCAAGATAGGCTCCCCAGAAGATCTCCGTATCCGGGTCGTCGATCTTCGTAAACGCCTGGATGCCGTCGAGCATTACAACCGTACTTTCCGTCTTAAGCCCCTCTTCGGCAAGCCTTCGGCCGGTCGTAATCTCCACCGGCTTGCCGACGAGACTGATAGAAATGCGGTGGCTGGCGGCAAGCGCCTGAATGCTGGTAATGCCCGGGATGACGGTGAGATCGAATTCCACTTTATCCCGCACCCGTTCCAGGATGCGCAACGTGCTGTCGTAAAGGCTCGGATCGCCCCATACGAGGAAAGCAGCCGTGCCATTTTCAGGCAACTCGCTAATCAGCTGACGATAGGTGGCAGCAATCGCGGCGTGCCATTCATCGACGCTTTGGCCATAGCTGCGCTCCTTCGTCTCGCGAAGAGGCACCGCAAATTCGATGATCTTGCCATCCGCCTGCTTGAGATACCGCTCACAGATTTCGCGGCGGACATCTGCAAGCTCTTCTTTCTGTGCACCTTTTGTGGGAATGAAGACTAAATCGGCAGCATTCATGGCATTGATCGCCTGAATGGTCATGTGCTCCGGGTTCCCGGTGCCGATGCCGATCGCGTAAATATGCTTCACTGAGCCTCCTTGCGGTCTTGCGCCGTTAGGCGATCAAAAGCGCCGTGCCGTAGAGCCCAATGGCAAAGACGGTATGCGCGATCAGATTGAGCGCGCGCACCTTGTTCGGGTTCGGCGTCTTCGACGCGGCCCAGCCGATGCCAAGCCCAGGCTGCAGCAGGAACCAGCCGGCCCCGACCGTGACAATACCAAGGATCCAGGCGGGGAGGAAGGTCGGCGCTGCCAGCCAGGATGGCCCCGTGATAGCCGCAAGAGCAAGGCCATAGATGATGCCGGTCGCATAATGGCCGATCCACCCGAGTGCCAGCTCGTGCCTATAGGGCGCTGCATTGGCGATACTGTCGTGAAATACCTTGCCGCGCCCGAGGTGCCAGAACCACCGTCCGACAGGCGCCCAGTTGGCAGGCGCCTGACCGAGGGCCTGGAAAAGGACGATTGCCCAAATATCCATGAGGATCGTCGCACCGATCCCCATTGCAATGCCGCGCCATAAAATATCGAACATGAAGAATATCCAGAGTCGTAAATTGCTGGACCTGTCTTAAACACGCGCGGCAAGCCCTGCAACAGCGCTCTTACACTTCCATCGGATCCCTGCGCAAACGGCGCATTTCAATTGATCGGAACGATGACTACTTCTAAGTTCCGGCCAAAAGGGAGAGTGCGCAATGAAGCTCGATCACACAGCCAAGGGCGTCTATGCCATCGCCGCAACGCCGTTTCATCCGGACGGACGGCTGGACACGGTGTCGGTCGACCGGCTCACCGATTTCTATCTCGGGTGCGGCGTGAGCGGGCTTACCATTCTCGGGATCATGGGCGAAGCACCGAAGCTTGAGCCGGAGGAGTCGCTTGCAATCACCCGGCAGGTCGTGAAGCGCGCCGGCGTTCCGGTGATCGTCGGTGTCTCGGCGCCGGGCTTTGCGGCGATGCGCTCACTTGCGCGTGGCGCCATGGATATTGGTGCTCAGGGCGTCATGATCGCCCCACCGCCGTCTCTTCGGACGGACGATCAAATCATCGGCTACTATGCCCAGGCGGTCGAGGCGATCGGCGAGGATATTCCTTTCGTCATCCAGGACTATCCGCTGACGCTGACCGTGGTGATGACGCCTGGCGTCATCCAGAAGATCGTCAACAATCATCCATCCTGCGTGATGCTGAAGCACGAAGACTGGCCGGGACTTGAGAAGATTTCCCGGTTGCGGGCAGCGCAAAAGGCGAGCGAGATGCGCGCCATTTCGATCCTTTGTGGCAACGGCGGATTGTTTCTCGATTTCGAGATGGAGCGCGGCGCCGATGGCGCGATGACCGGTTATGCCTTCCCGGATATGCTGGTCGACGTCGTGAATTTCCAGCAGGCCGGAAACCGCGAGGCGGCACATGACCTCTTCGATGCGCATCTGCCGCTCGTTCGCTATGAGCAGCAGCAGGGCGTTGGCCTTGCCATACGCAAATATGTCCTCAAGAAGCGCGGCGCGATCGCCAGCGATTCCCAGCGCAAGCCCGCGGGAAGCATTTCGGAGAGGGCAAAGGCGGAGATCGATTACCTCCTTTCACGCGTTGCAAGATACGACAAGCGCGCGGCGTTCAGAACCTAGCCCGCCTCTTTTATTCGGCGCTCTATGTTTCTCGATCGTTTTTGAGCGGATTAAATATGCTCAATCCGTCGTAATCTCGCGCGTTATCCGTGATGAATAAGCATTTGTTGGCCTCGGCGATGGCGGCAATCATGATGTCGAGAGCGCTTCGTGATCGACTGGAAATTTTGCGATTCGACATGAGTCGCGCTCAGATCTGCCCAGCTCTTTTCATCAAGTGACAGCACGCGGCCAGCAAAAAGAGCCTGCGGTCCGTCTGGGCATTGTGACAAGGTAATGGAGTTGTGACGCTCAGTGGGCTGAGCTCGGCCTGCAACCAAATTGCCGCAGCCCTGGTTACCTCGATTGAGAGCTGCGAAAACCGGTGTATAGTTGTTTCAGAAATTTCTGAAATCATAGAAACAACGGAATCGCTAATGAATCTTCCGCCGCTCGTTCAATCCTTCGTTCTGCATTTCGGTGAGATGGGCTCGCGCTGGGGCATCAATCGCACGGTCGGCCAGATCTATGCGCTTCTTTATGCTTCGCCCTCGCCGCTTTGCGCCGATGAGATCGTCGACGCGCTCGGCATCTCAAGATCGAATGTTTCGATGAGCCTGCGGGAGCTGCAGGCATGGAACCTTGTGCTTTTGAAACATAGACCTGACGACCGCAGGGATTTCTTCACTACGCCTGACGATGTCTGGCTCATCCTGCGCACGCTTGCTGAAGAGCGGAAGAAGCGCGAGGTCGATCCAACACTCTCGGTTCTGCGTGAAATCCTCATGCAAAGGCCGGCGAGCGAAGCCGAACGCTTCGCCCAGGAGCGGATGAGCGAAATGCACGGTCTGATCGAGCAGCTGACGCATTGGTATGAGGACGTGAAACAACTTGAAACAGAACGCCTCGCAACGCTACTCTCTTTGGGAGCAAAGGTTACGAAGCTTCTGGAAGCCAAGGACCGGCTGGTTTCACTCGGCCGTGGCCGGCGGCCTGCGAACAAGAGCTAGCGCGATGGGGAGTGCTTTCTTCGACGAGGGAAAAGCCCATGCAGCCGGAGCGCCAGCAACTGGCTTGCCGGCCCGCTCGACCCGGCCCTTAGGTCTTCGTCATGCCGCTTCGCTTCAAACCGCTGCCGCTCTCTTGTGGATCCCGCAAGCCAGTCTGCTCGCTTATGCCGTCGGCGGCATTGCAGATGGCGATGGTCTTCGTGATGTCCTTTGGCCTGCCTTTTTTGTGTTGGTACTCGGTATTGCAAAGGCGCTGCTTGACGCGGTTGGCGGCCAGATTGCCTTCGACAGCGCGCGGACCGAACTGAGTTTGAGGAGACAGGTTGCCGTTGCAGCACTTGCCCGGCGATCGCCGATCGACGGCACGCGTCCTGCTTCCGGGCAGGTTGCGAGCATTCTCGGCGAGCAGGCGGAGCTTGTCGTTCCCTACCTCGCGCGCTTTTTTCCCGCTCGCTTCAAAGCAAGCGTCACCCCTCTCGTCATCCTTGCTTGCGTGCTAGCGACCTCCTGGGTTGCCGCGCTCGTGCTCTTCATTGCAATGCCGCTTATTCCGCTTTTCATGGCACTCATCGGCTGGCGCGCACAGGCCGCGAGCGAAAAGCAGCTCGCTGCAACAGGCAGGCTCAATGCATTCCTTCTCGACCGGCTCCGTGGACTGGCCACGATCCGCTCGTTTGATGCCGTCGGGCCGACTGCCACGCGGCTGCGGGCAGATGCTGAAGACCTCAAGACACGCACCATGGCGGTGCTTAAAATCGCCTTTCTCTCCTCGGCCGTGCTGGAGCTCTTTGCTGCGCTCGGCGTTGCAATGGTCGCGGTCTATGTGGGCTTCAGCCTCCTCGGCGAAATCCACTTCGGGACATGGTCGGGCAAGCTCAGCCTGGCCGAAGGCCTTTTCATACTCCTTCTCGCACCCGCCTTTTTCGAACCCTTGCGCGAACTTTCTTCCGTTTGGCACGATCGTGCCGCCGGAGAAGCGGCGATAAAGGCGCTCGACAGCCTCGGCGAGTGCGGCATTGAGATCGTAGATACGGAGAGCACCGGCCCGGCGCCGCGCGTTGACCGGCTCGACATTGAATTCAACGATGTCAGCTTCCGCTACGATTGCTTGCGGCCTTCCGCGCTTTCCGGCTTCAACTGTCTTATCACGGACGGTGAGCATGTCGCGCTATCAGGTGCGAGCGGCGCGGGAAAATCCACGCTGCTTGCGCTGATCGCTGGTCTGGCACCACCTCAGACGGGTCAAGTCCTGATTGACGGCCGGTCCGTCGATGCGGGCGTGCGCAGCACCATGGCCTGGATCGGCCAGACGCCGCATATATTTGCCGGAAGCTTGGCGGGCAACGTCTTGCTGAACAGACATTGCGGCGTTCTGCAGGAGGCTTTGGCGCTTGCCAGACTGGACGGCGTTGCGGCCGCCTACGGCAAGCGGCCACTCGGCGAAGGCGGTGCCGGTCTTTCCGGCGGCGAAGCGTTGCGACTTGCGATCGCACGGGCGGCCGCCAATCCTTTCATTCGCATCATCCTGGCGGACGAACCGACGGCGCATCTCGACGCAGTGACTGCTGCGGAGATCACCGAAAGCCTGATTGCCCTTGCCAGCGAGAGGACGCTTATCGTTGCCACGCATGATACGCGTCTTGCTGCGCGCATGGACCGCAGGATCGTCATCGATGCACCGTTCTTACAAGAGGCTGCTGAGTAATGAGAAATCTGATCCGGATCCTTGCGCCGATCCTCAAGCTTTTCTTTTCTGAAAGGCCGCTTCGTCTGTTGGCCGGTGCCTTGCTTTCTGCCGTCACGGTCATTGCGGGCCTTGCCCTGCTCGGCTTGTCGGGCTGGTTCATCACTGCCGCGTCGATCGCCGGCCTCTCTGCGGCAGCCGTCGCCTTCGACGTCTTTGCGCCGGCAGCCGCAATCCGCTTGCTTGCAATCAGCCGTACGGCCGCGCGCTACGGCGAGCGGATGACGACGCATGATGCGACGCTGGGCATACTGGCGGCGCTTCGTGAGACGCTTTTTCGCGGCTGGGCGGCACCTGATGCCGCACGCAATCTTCTCCGCCGGCCCTCCAAAGCGCTATTTCGCCTGACGGCTGATATCGATGCGTTGGATTCGCTGTACCTTAGAATTCTCGTTCCAATGGGTGCCGCGATCGGTGCCGCGGTTGTCGCTGTCGTCACGCTGGGCATCATGCACCCCGCCTTCGGGGTCACGGCCGGCGCGGTTTTGCTAGGCTCCGGCATCTGCGTTCCGATCGCCGCAGGCGGCCTTGCCAGAAAGCCTGCCCGGCGCCGCACTTACGGCATCGAGGCGCTTCGCTCGCGCGCCATCGACCTGACAGCCGGCCAGACAGACCTCATGATGGCATCGCGCATGGAAGCGCAATGCGCGTCCGTTCTCGCAGCCGATCGCTATACCGCCAGGGCCGATCGTCATCTATATCGGATCGAAACGGGCGTCACCTTAACCTTCGGCCTCGTCACCGCGCTCTTGCTCGCCGGCTCGCTTCTTGCGGTAGCGGCGCTTACCGAAGTAAAGGCTGTCACTGCACCGGTTGCCGCATTGGGGCTGCTGATCGCCTTTGCAGCCGTCGAACCCTTCACGGCCCTGCGGCGCGGCGCCCTGGAATTCGGCCGTGTCCTAGTCGCAGCCAAGCGGATCGGTCCGCGCCTGACTGAAGAGACGTTGCGACAAAAAAGAAGTGCCCCTGAAGCCGGTATCGCTCTTGGTCTGCAGGAGGTAAGCGTTAGACATGACGGTTCCGCCGGAGATGCGCTCCATGCAATCAGCCTGGAATTGAGGTTGGGTGAAGCATTGGCCGTCATCGGCCCGAGCGGTGCCGGAAAATCGACACTGCTGTCGCTGCTCGCAGATGAAGTGGAGCCGCGCCTTGGGACTGCTGCATGCGTCGATGCGACGCTTCTGACGCAACGGACCGAACTCTTTCAGGATACGCTCGAAGGCAATCTGCGGCTCGCCAAGCCTGAGGCGAGCGACGCGGAATTGCGCGAAGCGCTTCTCGCCGCGGGGCTGCTTTCGGATGTCGAGGCTTTGCCGAAAGGGCTCGGCACACCTCTTGGTGAAGGCGGTTTCGGTCTTTCGGGCGGTCAGTCCCGTCGTCTGGCGCTTGCACGCCTGTTCCTTCGCGACACGCCGCTTTGGCTGCTCGATGAGGCGACGGAAGGTCTCGACAGCGCAACGGCAAGCGACGTCATGTCCCGCCTCAAGGAACGGGCGTGTGGCCGTTCCCTCGTCATTGCATGCCATGCCCGCCGGGAGGCTGCGATCGCCGATCAGATCGCAGTCATCGAAGGCGGTCGTATTGTAGAAGTATCGCGCCGTGGAGAGGCGGCGTTCGAAAGAGCGCTCGAGCGGCTAAGGCCGGATTGAGTGCTACGCTAACCGCGGACGCCGGCGGCGCCCGTTCGACATCCTGTGGGACCGTGGGAAGAAAAAACAATGGAACTAGATATCGTCGCGCTATCGCGCTTCCAGTTCGCCCTGACGGCGCTTTATCACTTCCTGTTCGTGCCGCTGACGCTCGGTCTGTCGGTGCTGCTCGCGATCATGGAAACGACCTATGTGATGACCGGCAGGCAGATCTGGCGGCAGATGACAAAATTCTGGGGCACGCTCTTCGGCATCAACTTCGTACTGGGCGTTGCGACCGGCATCGTCATGGAGTTCCAGTTCGGTATGAACTGGAGCTACTACAGCTATTATGTCGGCGACATCTTCGGTGCGCCGCTAGCGATCGAAGGGCTGATGGCCTTCTTTCTGGAAGCGACTTTCGTCGGCCTCTTCTTCTTCGGCTGGGACAAGCTGTCCAAAGTGGGGCATCTGGTTGCCACCTGGGCCGTGGCGCTCGGCTCCAACTTCTCGGCGCTCTGGATCCTGATCGCCAATGGCTGGATGCAGAACCCGGTCGGCTCGGCGCTCAACCCGCAGACCATGCGCATGGAGATTACGAGCTTCTTCGAGGTGGTCTTCAATCCCGTCGCGCAGGCGAAGTTCGTGCATACGGTTTCTGCCGGCTACGTCTGTGCCTCGATCTTCGTGCTCGGTGTCTCGGCTTGGTACCTGCTGAAAGGCCGCCATATCGAGCTTGCCAAGCGCTCGATGACGGTTGCCGCCTCCTTCGGACTTGCCTCGGCTCTCTCGGTGGTCGTACTCGGCGACGAGAGCGGCTATCTGGCAACGGAAAACCAAAAGATGAAGCTCGCCGCAATCGAGGCTATGTGGGAAACGGAACCGGCGCCTGCAGCCTTCACGGCCTTCGGCTTTCCAGACCAGCAATCGCGTGAGACGCATTTCGCCGTCCATATCCCATGGGTCATGGGGCTGATCGGGACACGCTCGCTGACCACCGAAATTCCAGGGATCGACAAGCTTGAACAGCAGGCCGAAACCCGTATCCGCGAAGGCATCAAAGCCTACGATGCGCTGATGCAAATCCGCGCGGCTTCAACACCGGCCGGCATTGCGCAGGAGGTTCGCAGCTCCTTCGACGACCTAGGCCACCAGCTCGGCTATGCGCTTCTATTGAAGCGCTATGTCGATGATCCACGCCAGGCAACAGATGAACAGATTGCCCAGGCTGCACGCGACACGATCCCGCATGTGCCGACCCTTTTCTGGTCGTTCCGCATCATGGTCGGGCTCGGCATGTTCTTCATCCTGCTGACGGCGGTCTTCTTCTGGCTGTCGGCCCGCCGCCACCTCGACAAATATCCGCTGCTCCTGAAGGTCGCCGTTTTCGCCATACCACTTCCTTGGATTGCCATCGAGGCGGGCTGGATCGTCGCCGAGATCGGCCGCCAGCCCTGGGTCATCGAAGGTGTGCTGCCGACGGCGATGGCAGTTTCCAGCCTGGGGGCAAGCACGGTGCTCCTCACCATCATCGGCTTTGCCGCACTTTATACGACGCTCATCGTCGTCGAAATGAGCCTGATGATCAAAGCGATCCGGCAAGGGCCCGATCCGGATGACGAGCCGGACGCCGCACTTATTTCCGAAACCCTCGTACCAGCAGCGGAGTGATCGCCATGATCCTTCATGAACTCATCGACTACGAAACCCTACGCGTCATCTGGTGGCTGCTGCTCGGCGTATTGCTGATCGGCTTTGCGGCAACCGACGGCTTCGATCTGGGTGTCGGCACGCTGTTGCCCTTTGTCGCGAAGACCGACACGGAACGCCGTATCGCAATCAACACGATCGGCCCGGTCTGGGAAGGCAATCAGGTCTGGCTGATCCTTGCGGGCGGCTCGATCTTCGCCGCGTGGCCGCCGCTCTATGCCGTTTCCTTCTCGGGCTTTTATCTCGCCATGTTTGCGATCCTCCTTGCGCTCATCTTGCGCCCGGTCGGCTTCAAGTACCGTTCGAAGCGTGATAGTGCGCGCTGGCGCAACAACTGGGACTGGGCGCTGTTCATCGGCGGCTTCGTACCGTCGCTGATCTTCGGCGTTGCCGTCGGCAATGTACTGCAGGGAGTGCCTTTCCGTTTTGCCGACGACATGCGCATTTTTTACGAAGGCTCATTCTTCGGCCTTCTCAATCCATATGCGCTGCTTTGCGGCCTGCTCTCGGTTGCCATGCTCGTGCTGCACGGCGCATCCTGGCTGGTGCTGAAGGCGAGCGGTCCCGTTGCCGAGCGCGCCAGAAACTATGGAAGTATCGCTGCCCTTTGCGTTATCGTACTCTTTGCCCTCGGCGGCCTTTTCCTGGCGCTCGGCATCGATGGCTATCGCATCACCAGCACCATCAGCCCGGCCGGTCCGTCAAATCCGCTCTTGAAAACGGCGCAGCATGATGGTTCGTGGCTTGCGAACTACAGCACCTATCCGTGGCTGCTGATTGCTCCGGTACTCGGCTTGCTGGGTGCGGCACTTTCGTTTGCGGCAATGCGGGCGAGGCGCGAGGTCTCGACCCTGCTCTTCAGCAAGCTCTCGATCTTCGGCATCATCGCAACGGTCGGCGTCTCGATGTTTCCCTTCATACTGCCCTCCTCGCTCGATCCGCGATCAAGCCTGACGGTCTGGGATGCTTCCTCGAGCCATATGACGCTTTTCATCATGCTCGTCGTTTCGCTGATCTTTCTGCCGATTGTCGCCGCTTACACTGCCTGGGTCTACAAAGTGCTGTGGGGCAAAGTCGACGAAAAGTCGGTTACCGACAAAAGCGGACACGCCTACTGAGGGAGACAAGATGATGTGGTACTTCGCATGGATGCTCGGGCTGCCGCTGGCGGCCGCCTTCGCCGTCCTCAACGCCATGTGGTACGAGCTCGTCGACGACGAAGCCAAGAAAAAGAAACAATGACAAACAAAAAGGTCAGGCCCAAAATCCCGACCCTGAATGCAGCCTGCCACCGCCGTCCCGTCCCCACAGCGACTTTGGTCAATCTGGCACAAGGATTGCGTCTTAATACCCATCGGAAGAATGGCGCGTGGGCAGGAGAAGATATGACGGTGTCAGTCACGGATATGATTGGTGCGACATGGCGTCTCGAAGATGCAATCCGGGAGGTCATCGCCGATCCGCAGAGTTTTCCCAATGAAACCAAACCTATGAAGGAAAAGGCTAAGGTTCTACCCCATCTTCTGGTGCAGAAATATCCACATCTCTCGGATATCGAAAACGAACTACGCGGCGTCTTCGAAACCTGCCGCCTGGCGATTGACCACAAATCGATCAGTCCGGTCGTTGTAAAGGCAGCGATTGCCATTGCCGACGAATACCGGGAGATCATCATCAAGCTGAAGCACTGAATTTGCTGGTACGCGCACCCCTAAAAACTTGGGGACAGAGCGCTTCCCCGCTTCGCGTTTTCTTGACCTTGCGTCATTCATGGTTGACGTGGCGTTCCGGGGACACTAGCACGCTTCTCGAAGGCATTCTGGGGACGTTTCCATGGAAATCTTTACTGCTGCGGGCCTGACTGCACTCTTGCAGGTCATCGCGATCGATCTTGTTCTTGCCGGCGACAACGCCGTCGTCATTGGTCTTGCTGCAGCCGGGCTTCCGGTCGTACAGCGCAAGAAGGCCATTCTGGTCGGCATTCTTGCCGCCACCGTTCTGCGCATTCTTTTTGCATCCGTGACAGTTCAGCTCTTGAGCATCGTCGGCTTGCTGCTTGCCGGTGGTCTGCTCCTGCTCTGGGTCTGCTGGAAGATGTGGCGCGAGCTTCGCTCCCAGCACGCAAACGGCGGGGAGATTGGTCTGGAAGGCGAAGCGTCCACCGGACCTAAGAAGACCTTCATGCAAGCTGCAACCCAGATCGTCGTCGCCGACGTGTCGATGTCGCTCGACAACGTGCTGGCCGTTGCCGGTGCCGCACGCGACCACCCGACCGTGCTTATCCTGGGCCTTGCGCTCTCGATCGCTATGATGGGTGTCGCGGCGAACATCATCGCCCGCCTGCTCAACCGCCATCGCTGGATCGCCTATGTCGGCCTGCTGATCATCCTTTATGTCTCCCTCGACATGATTCATCGCGGCGTCCTGGAAGTGTGGCCACATCTCTAGCCTAAAGAGCGGACGCAATTGCCCTTTTAAGCGGATCGGCGAGAGCCGCTCCGCTTTTACTTATTCACAAACAGTGATGCTCATAGGTAGCGACTGCGGCACGCCGTTCGCTTGACGCCTAACCTGTCGCAGCCACCTTCTGTGCAAGATGACCGCCAGGTCGTCCCCGTTTTGGATGCGGCCGAGCCGATAACGACCTTCGCGATCGCGAAGCGCGGACAAGTGACGATGTACGCGATACCGAGAGAAGAGCTCGTCCCGGCGCAGGCTATGGTGGCTGCACCTTGCCGAGCATCGGGCCGAGGGCCTTCACAAACCACAATCTACAATGACAGTGCGGGTGCGGCGAACCGCACGGCCGGCCCTCCACCGCACTCCCCGATCTGGGCGATCGCGCCGGAACCGCTCATCGTCGCGTCGGGCCCCTAATACGTCGATCGCCAGGCGCACGACAATCTGGGGCTGGGCCTGGTCTTTCCGCGGCATCACTGAGGTCGAGGTCAGCGTCGATGGTGGGGCGAGCTATGCGCGCGCCGCCGTGGATGAGCGGCGAGACTGGGCCTGGCAGTGCTACTCGCAGTCTTGGACGCCGGCCAAATCTGTGCGCGCCATAGACGCGACAGGTGCCGGGCAGCCGCAGGATGGCGCGCGCAACGCAGTAGGATGATCGAGACGACGCGATGCTCGCATCGTGTAATTCGACGTTGCCGAAATCAACGGGCGAGCCACCTGGCGATTGCCAGCTTTTCTTCCTTATGTCGGTTTGCCTTCAAACACCGCGCGCTCGCCGACAAGGCCCTCGCCAACAACATCGAGGGATCCGTTACGACAACGTTTTTCTTCGTGATCTCGAAGAGTGATGCGGAAATTGCGCCGTCGAAGAAGGTTGGTTCGTATTTTATGCCGGCCTCGATCTGATTGCCTTCCTCCGGCTTGATATTGGGGGTGAGGCTGGTTGCGACGATCGGGTTGAAGAAGGTCGCAACGCCGACATAGGGCGTCAGGCCGTTTGCGAATTCATAGGCGAGGCCTGCACGCCCGCTGAAGGCTGTCTTGTCGTAACTATAAGTGAAATCCTGGATAGGCGCCCAAAAAGTAGGACCGTTATGCGTTTCCGTATCGACATAGTCGTAGCGGCCGTTGAGGGTCGCCAGCCAGCCCTCGCCGAAATGGATCTGATCCTGCACGTAGGCTCCGACCTGCCGCTGCGTAATCACCTGATTCAGATAGCTGTTGTTTGCCGGTTGTGGATCACCGTAGACGGGATCGGTAGGGTTAATCGGCGTAGCGGCTGACGCGGCCTGAATGTGGTCGAGCCGGTAGTATTTATAGTCAATGCCGAGCATCACGTTATGCGTGGTCCCGCCAAAATCGAATTCGTTCTCCGCACGGTTGTCCACTGAAAAGGAATCGACCTTGGATCTGTGTTCGAAGCCGATACGGTTGAGCCAGTAATAGTTTGGGTTTGTGGGATCGGTCGTGTTGAGATAGCCGAAACCATAAGGGCCAATCTCATGTTTGCGCAGATGCCCGTAGCGAGCGCTCTGGGTAATTTTCCAGCCATTATCGAACGCGTGCTTGAGCTCGTAGCCGATCATATGCTGAGCATAGTTACCTTGATCGATGTCCGGCTCGCCGAGGAAAGTGTCGCGCGGAATCTTGCCGAAGGGAGCGTCGGTGACGGTGCCCTCGTAAGGGAAAAAGCCGTTCCCGGTATGGACTTGATCCAACACACCCACATAGCCCCAGACGTTGATCATCGTCGCATCATCCGGAACTATTGTCAGCTGCGGCATGATGAAACCACGCAGGTCATGCTAAAGAGGTTCAGGCCGTCCATGAAGACGCCCGTCTGCGTGGCGTCGAAGCCGCGGATATAGAACCAATCAGTATCGCCATCATTGCCGAACGGTTGGGCATTGACGCCGGGCGTATAAGAGAGCGCCTCATCCACCTTGTTCACGACGCCGCGGTCGTGCATTTCCTCAGAACCAACAACCGACACCGATTGCGGTATCTCCTTCAGCGGCGTATCGGACTTGGAACCCGTCGTAGAGCGCTTCGCCACATAGCCCTTCACGGGGCTCGTCGCGGTCGCCTCGGAGTTGGCATTTCCCGCCTCGCCCCGAATGATGACGGGCTTCAGCTCGGTTGCTTCCTGCGCCGACGCAGGCATTGCAATTGCCAGCCCGACAACGGCAACGCCGGTCAATAGCTGCGCCTTTAAGATGAGCCCCTTTGTTTGCCCACGCATATTGTTTACCCCACTCGCACCGAGAAGTCTTAACCCCGCGGCCATGCCCTTTTGGTAAGATGAGCGATTAACTCAAATTTAAGGTTGTGGATTGTCGCATTCGGTGGAATTTGAACGTTTTTGGCAAATTTTCGCGGCCCAAACAAATGCTCGCAGGGCGTTGTTTTCAAGCAACGTGCGCCTTTTTCCAGTGGGCAGGCGTGGTGCCGACATTCTTGCGGAAGACACGCGTGAAATGCGCCTGATCGGAAAAGCCCGTCTCCGCAGCGATCGCCGGGAGCGTGAATTCGCCCTTTGAGAGCAATTGCTTGGCCTTGTTCAGCCGGGCATTCGTTTGCCACTGGTGCGGCGCGACACCGGTCGACGCCTGGAAAGCGTGACTGAAATGCGATTGCGAAAGGCCGGTGAGATTTGCGAGTTCTTCCAGCCTGATATTGCGAAGGCAATTCTGTTCAATAAACTCAATCACGCGTCGAAGCTGCCAGCTTGCAAGCTTGCTTCGCTTGCGTGCAGGCGCTTTCGTGAGCTTCATCACGTCGATAATCAGCGACAAGCAGAGGCCATCGCCATAAAGATCATGCAGGGGCTCTGGATTGATGCATTCTGCGGCGATTAGGTTTGCCAGCGTCAAAACGCGCTCGTCGTAAAAGAGCAGCCGCGCGTCACCCAGCCGCTTCGGATCGATATCCTCCATCAGCCGACGGCCGACGATGTCTGCGTCGAAATGGATATCCAGATGACGGACGAACTGGACATCAATGAGATCGGCCCAAAGTTCCATGCCGGCCGGAACATAGGAGATCGGCCGCCGCACCGTATCCTGCACCAACCCGCTGCTTTTTGGCGCCAGCTTGATCATCGAATTGCCGGGACCGCGCAAGTCGAGAAGAATGAACAGCCGTGGATCGCTGGCAACATAAAAGCCGCCCGCATAAGGCGCGCACTCGACATCCCACACGTCTGCGACGATGCCGTTCCAGTTCCGGCGGTTCATCCCGCCGACAACGGAAAAGCCTTCAATCTTGTTTTGCATCCGCGGCTGAAACGTCATATCGGATCCCGCCCGACTGGGTCATGATAAACCTTCTTACAATAATCAAGTTTTCCTATCGAAAACACCGCCGATGGGCAATAGAAAACCGGGCGCAAAAGCGCTGCGCGATAAGCTTCATGTCGGCCGTGTCAAAGCCCGTAAAATCGCTCGCCGTTTGATGCCCAGATCTTTTGCTGGTCGGCGGCGGGCAGGCTCTTCATGGCGTGGTCGAGCGTCTCGATCCAGCGGCTGTAATCCGCGACGAGATTGACGACAGGCCAGTCGCTGCCGAAGACGAGGCGATCGGGTCCGAAAATGTCGAACACTGTCTCGAGATAAGGTTGAAGCCGCTCCGGCGTCCAATCCGGCCCGTCCTCGGTCACGATGCCGGAGATCTTGCAATGTACATGGTCGAGATCACGGAAGCGTTCCATGTCGCGCCGCCAGGGTTCAAAGTTGCCGCTTCCGATTTCGGGCTTGGCCATGTGATCGACGATCACCGGCAGATCGGGATAGCGCTCGATGAACCTCACCGTGTTGAGGATATGCCGCGGCTTGATCAATGCGTCAAATCGCAGTCCATGGTCGAGCATGGCGCGGAAAGCCGGATCGAGTTCTTTCTTCAGGATCCAATCCTCTTCAGGCAGATCCTGAAGATAGGGACGGATGCTCTTCAGCTTCGCAAACCGTGCCCAGTTCCCAAGGTCGTCGGCGGCCGTCGGCGCGAGAAGATCAAGCCAGGCAACAACGCCCTTGATGAAATCCCGCCCGTCGGCAAGGCCGAGAAGATAGCCGGTTTCATGAACGGAAGAAGCAGCCGAAACGACAACGACGCCCTCGACATTGTTCTTCTCCATCAGCGGAACGGCATCGCGCGGCCCATAGTCACGATAGAGCACCTTGTCATCCGGCGACATCCAGAGCGAATAGTAAGGCTCCATCGCCAGCGTCCAGAAATGCATATGGCAATCAACGCGCCGCATCGCTTTCCTCCCTCAAATGTCTCTCGGCGCGACAAAGAAGCTCAGAAAACCGGCCGGATCGCAAGTGCATTCAGGTTCGAAATGCGATTGAAATTCCTCGAGCATCAGATACTTTCCAAGGTCATTTAGACCCCGATCGTTCTGGTCCTGTATCCGCCCATGAGCTTTGAATCCGTCCGCGCATTTTTCAGCGCACATGCACCTGAGATCGAAATCATCGAAACCGCCGAAAGCTCGTCGACGGTGGCGCTTGCGGCCGAAGCGCACGGAGTCGAGCCGGGGCAGATCGCCAAAACGATCTGCCTCAGGGTCGGCGATGAGACGATGCTCGTTGTCGCAAGCGGCACGGCTCGCCTCGACAACCGGAAATTCAAGGATGCATTCGGCGGCAAGGGCCGCATGCTGGGACCGGAAGAAGTCCTGGAAGTCACCAGCCATCCGGTGGGCGGTGTCTGCCCCTTTGGATTGCCCGCCCCAATTCCAGTCTATTGCGATGTTTCATTGAAGCGTTTCGACGAAGTCGTGCCGGCCGCCGGTTCCACGCATTCGGCGGTCCGTATCGCGACGGAGCGGCTGGCCGAACTCACCAGAGCCAAATGGGTCGATGTCTGTCAATAAGTCGAGTCGGCGAACTTCAAATTGTCAAGAGAACACCTATATTAGCTCGCAAACATGCCATGGTTGTTGCATGACAGGAGATATGATGCAGAGTGCCGTTTCGCGTTTTGCCAAGATTGCGGCGATAGCCGTTCTGACGAGCGCTACCGTTTTTGCTGCCTATAGCGATGCCGAGGCGCGCCGCGCCGGAGGTTTTGGCGGGTTCGGCAGCCGCGGAACGCGCACCTTCCAGGCGCCCCCGGTCACACGCACCGCGCCTGCTCCGGCCGCGCCGATGGAACGTTCGATGACGCCGCGCCCACAGACCCCCGCTACCGCCCAACAGCCTGCTAACGCGCAGCGTTCCGGCGGTCTCTTCGGCGGGTTTGGCCGTTCGATGATAGGCGGCCTGATAGCCGGCGGCCTGCTCGGCATGCTCCTCGGCCACGGTTTCGGTGGCGGCTTCGGGTTCCTCGGCATGCTGCTGCAGATTGCCCTGATCTTCGGCGCAGTCATGCTTGCCATGCGCTTCTTTGCCAATCGACGCCAGCCGTCCTACGGTGCGGCAGGCGGCCGGAGTGCCTCGTCCTACAGCAATATGTCGTCTAACAGCAATTCGTCGTTTAACATTCCGGCGATCGGCTCAGGTGCTGCAGGCTATCAACAGCAGCAACAGCGCAACGACAGACCAAGCGACGAAATCGGATTGGCGCAGGCCGATCTGGATCAGTTCGAGGAGCTGCTGACCAAGGTGCAGACCGCCTACGGCGCCGAGGACTATAATACGTTGCGCAAGCTGACAACGCCCGAAGCCATGTCCTATCTTGCCGAAGAACTCGGCGAAAATGCCACCAACGGCGTGCGCAACCGCGTCTCGGACGTCAAGCTGCTGCAGGGTGACATTGCCGAAGCCTGGCGCGAGGACGGTCAGGATTATGCAACGCTTGCAATGCGCTATTCGTCGATCGACGCAATGGTCGATCGTGACAGCGGCCGCGTCGTTTCCGGTGACGATCGCCACCCCGGCGAAAGCACCGAAATCTGGACCTTTGTACGCAGGACCGGCAGCGACTGGAAGCTTGCCGCCATTCAGAGCACAGAGCAGCGCGCCGCCTGAAATATCAGCCCTTGAAGGTGTAGTCGGTGATCGCCTGCGCCTTCATTTCAATTGAAAAACCAGGCTTTGACGGCGGCATATAGGCCGCGTCCTTGATCACGCACGGGTCGAGGAAGTGTTCGTGCAAATGATCGACATACTCGATCACGCGGCCGTCCTTGCTACCGGACACGGCAACGTAGTCGATCATTGACAGATGTTGCACATATTCGCAAAGGCCGACGCCGCCCGCATGCGGCCAGACCGGCAGACGGTATTTTGCGGCGATCAGCAGCACGGCCAGCACCTCGTTCAGGCCGCCCATGCGGCAGGAATCGATCTGCACGATGTCGATCGCGCCTTCGGCGATGAATTGCTTGAACATGATCCGGTTTTGGCACATCTCGCCGGTTGCGACCTTGACCGGTCGGATGGCCTCACGAATTTTTCGGTGTCCGGCCACGTCATCGGGACTTGTCGGCTCCTCGATGAAATAGGGCTTGGCGAAGGCTAGTTCCTTCACCCAGTCGATTGCCTGCTTAACCTCCCAGACCTGATTGGCATCGATCATCAGGTAACGATCCGGGCCAATCACCTCGCGGGCGATACGCAGACGGCGGATATCATCCTGGAGATCGCGGCCGACCTTCATCTTTACATGGTTGAAACCAGCGTCGATCGCTTCCTGACAGAGACGGCGCAGCTTTGCATCATCATATCCGAGCCAGCCGGCAGAGGTCGTGTAGCAGGCGTAACCTTCTTTCTCGAGCGTTGCGATCCGCTCGGCCTTCCCCGCCTCGGCACGTTTCAGGATCGTGACCGCCTCGTCGCGCGTCAGCACGTCGGTGAGGTAGCGGTAGTCGACGATGTCTGCGATTTCCTCCGCCGCCATCTCCGCGACGAGCCGCCACACAGGCTTTTCCGCCTGCTTCGCGAGAAGATCCCAGACAGCGTTGACCACGGCCCCCGTCGCCAAATGGATGGCGCCCTTCTCCGGACCAATCCAGCGAAGCTGGCTGTCGCCTGTCAGATGCCGCCAGAATCCACCTGGATTGGCGAGAACCTGGCTAAGATCTGCGCCGACAACCAAATGCTCCATGGCCTTTATTGCCAGGCAGCAGATGTCGTTGCCGCGGCCGATCGTGAAGGTGAGCCCGTGGCCCGAAAGCCCCGGCTCGTCCGTATCCAGAATAACGTAGGCCGCCGAATAGTCCGGGTCCGGATTCATCGCATCGGAGCCGTCGAGGCTTTGCGAAGTGGGAAAGCGAAGATCAAAGACACGAAGGCCGGTAATGCCTGTCATGGGTTCCTCCCGAACTGGCCGGGCGGTCAGATCGTCCAGCCGCCGTCGATCGCGTAGGCCTGTCCACTGGTATAGGTAGCACCGGCAAGATAGACGGCAAGGTCGGCAATCTCTTCCGGCGTGCCGAGACGGCCCATCGGCTGGCGAGAAATAAAGGCAGCGCGGGCTGCATCATAGTCGCCCTGCGCGCGCATGCGATCCTGCAGCGACGGGCTTTCGACCGTGCCGGGGCAAATGGCATTGCAGCGGACGCCCTCGGCGACGTAATCGGCGGCAACGGATTTCGTAAGGCCAATCACCGCCGCTTTTGTGACGCCATAGGCAAAGCGGTTCGGCACACCCTTGATGCTGGAGGCAACCGAAGCCATGTTGATGATCGACCCGTCCTTCCGCTCCAGCATGCCCGGAAGCACGGCGCGGATCGTGCGGATCATCGCCTTGACATTGAGGTCGAAAGCAAATTCCAGGTCGGCATCCTGCATTTCCAAAATGGATCCGGCGTGCACGAAGCCGGCGCAGTTGAAGAGCACGTCGACCGCGCCGATTTCAGCGACCAATGCCTTCACCGCCCCTTCGTCGAGCACGTTCAGCTTGTGCGTCGACACCCCGGTGTCGGCGGCAAGCGTTGCCAGCGCATTCGCATTGATATCCGTCGCGTGAACCTTTGCCCCGGCCTGCTGAAAGGCGATTGCGCTGGCACGGCCGATGCCTTGCGCTGCCGCTGTGATCAGAACGGTCTTGCCGGAAAGAGTGATCGTCATGTCTTGGCCTTCTCAGGGTTTTCAATACGTGGGGGTAGAGCTCGGTTTCATCGGTGCCGAACCTGAACGGCGGCTCTTATGGTGTCAATCGAATAGTGAAGCTGTCTCTCGCTCGACGTCGATGGGAGACTATATCCAGGACGTGGCCGTCAATTCTGGATTCTCGATTGGGGGCCAGTTCCGCCATTACCCCGCGCGTCAGGACGTTCACACATTAGCGTTGCGAGGTTGGCGACGAGGTTTGTTCGGATCGCTCTTTCCAAAACGAGACGTCATCTGGAGGAAGGCATATGCTCATTGGACACCAGGGCAAGCGTCCCAAGATCGACCCAGCCGCGTGGGTCGCGCCTGATGCAACAATTTGCGGTGACGTCACCATTGGCCCGGGCGCACGCATATTGAATGGCGCGCGCATCATTGGAGAAGGAGGTGGCGCCATCCGCATCGGCCGCTGCTGCATCGTCATGGAGAACGCCGTTGTGCGCGGCCGCCCCAGACACTCCTGCTTGATCGGTGACCATTGCCTGATCGGTCCGCACGCGCATGTGACCGGCGCAGAGCTTGAGAACGAGGTATTCGTCGCGACCGGGGCTGCCATCTTCCATGGTGCCCGGGTCGGCCACGGCAGCGAGGTACGCGTCCACGCTACGGTGCATTTGCGCACCCGGCTCGATCCTGGGACCACGGTGCCGATCGGATGGGTGGCCGTCGGGGACCCTGCCGGCATCCTGCCGCCCGATCGGCACGATGACATCTGGGCCGTGCAGGAGTCGCTGAATTTCCCCGACTGGGTCTACGGCTTCGATCGCGCCACACCCGATCTTATGCGGTATGTCACCGAACGGCTGTCGGACACGCTGGGAGCGCATGAAAGCGACACAGTGCTTGGTTCATAGTGACGGCACGCCAATATATGCTTTGGCAGCGATCCCGGAGCCGCGTTCAGCAAGGTCGAACCGAGTTGACAGACTGGCGGCACTGCTTCGACAGTCACGCCAGCATGTGCGCTTCGATGTTGGCCGCGACAAAAGCATCGGGCACAAAATCGGACGATTCGCGTCGATTGACCGCCGCGCGAACACATTTGGAACATTCGATATTCCAAAGTGTTTCCACGACAGCGAACGAAGGAGGGTTCATGCTCTCCATTCAAGAAAATGTCGTCAATTGCACGAAGCGCATCGGCGCATGTGCCTTCGGACTTTTGTGCGGATTGACGGTTGCCCAACCGCTCGCCAGTCAGTCGGATCGCTGCCAGGCGCCAGATCAGCAGCAGAACCGGGCGCGCGCCCTTGAGAACGGCAATTCAGAACCTACGGATGGGTCGGATACCTCGAAATTGTCCGATTGCAACGGCGTGCTAAAGCCGCCGTCCATCGGCGACGGAGATCTTGTCAAGCCTGCGCCGCCTATTGGCAATACGCCCGTAATCCCGCCGGATTTTCCGAAGCAGTAGGCAGAATTGTGCCCGGATGTACGTGACAACCCTTGGCGACGACAACGCTGCCGTGGTCGTGTGGATTGTGCTGAAGGCGAGAAGATATCCGTCATCTCAACGTAGACGGAAACCTTTTCCAACAGCATTACATGCTCCTGGCGGGAACAGTAGACGACGAGCCAGCAGCTAAGAAGGTTGCGCGATCCGCACAGTGTCTTTGATGCTTTTGGGGTGGCATCAGTATTTCGGCGGCACGTAGAGCTCGGGCGGGAGGACCTTGCGTTCGTAGTCGGGGTTAAACACGCGCTCTGGGAGCGTGATGTCCTCATGCGGCACGTCTTCGTAGGGAATCTGCTTAAGCAGGTGGTCGATGCAGTTTAGGCGGGCCCGCTTCTTGTCGTTGCCCTCGACGATGTACCAGGGCGCCTCAGCGATATTCGTGCGGGCGAAGGTCTCTTCCTTTGCCTTGGTATAGGCTTCCCAGCGCACGCGCGATTGCAAGTCCATCGGCGACAGCTTCCATTGCTTCAGGGGATCGTGGATGCGCATCAAAAAACGCATCTGCTGTTCCTCGTCAGTGATCGAGAACCAGTATTTGACCAGCCGGATGCCGGAGCGCACCAGCATGCGCTCGAACTCGGGCACATCGTTGAAGAATTGTTCCACCTGGTCTTCGGTCGCAAAACCCATGACGCGCTCAACGCCGGACCGATTATACCAGGACCGATCGAAGAGCACGATCTCGCCACCGGCCGGCAGATGTGGCACGTAACGCTGGAAATACCATTGGGTTTTCTCTCGGTCCGAAGGAGCCGGCAGCGCCACCACTCTCACCACGCGAGGGTTGAGCCGCTGCGTGATGCGCTTGATCACGCCGCCCTTGCCGGCCGAGTCGCGTCCCTCGAAGATCACGACGACCTTCTCCCTGTGATAGGAGACCCAGTCCTGCAATTTGATCAGCTCGGCCTGCAGCGCCAGAAGGGCGCGGAAGTAATCGACACGCGGCATCGGGGGTGGATGCGACGTGCGATAGATCTTGCGGATTTCTTCCGACAGCGCCGGTTCGGAGAGCTCGAGTTCGTAGTCCTCGTCGAGCGTATCGGCCAATTCGGCTTCCAGCCAGTCTGGTTTATCGAGATCATCCTTTGACGTATTCATAGCTCTCTCCGATGTGCCCCGCATCATGCCACGCATCGCAATTTATTTCATGCCAGCATGACGGAGCGATTACACCAGGCAATATGTTGCGGGAGAGCTCGTACTCTTCGAAGGTCCATGCGCTTGATGAGCTCGATATAGCGGTAATGCAGGCGTGCGTGAAAAACGCATCAGCATAGCGCGCTGCGCCTTACAGACGACGATCCTCGCCATTCTGTGGGTTTGCTCTCACCGCAAATAGGCCGCAAATATCACCGACGGCCACGAGGCGGACGCGGAAGTCGGGCGCGAAAGTCAGTGGGTTGAGTGACAAGACCGGTTCCTTGCGGCCCACGGATTCGCGATAAGATCTCCGCCGAATTCCTAAATTTGACGCACGATGCTTCGGCGTTCATTCTCCGTCCATGATCAGCGGAGTACTTCTGGATCTCGCTGGCGTTATCTATGACGGCGAGGAAGTCATACCGGGCGCTACCGATGCTGTTGCGCGCTTGCGCGAAGCCGGCCTACTCATCCGGTTCGTGAGCAATACGACACGCTCGAACAAGCAGGCGCTCTTGCAGCGACTTGCAGGACTTGGACTTTACACCACAAGCGATGAGCTCTTCACTCCGGCGCAAGCCGCGCGGGAGTGGCTCGATAAGCACGATCGATCGCCATACCTATTGGTTCATCCCGATCTCGCGCTGGATTTCCACGACCTGGCAGGAGGGCCACAGAAAGCTCTTGTTGTCGGCGACGCCGGCGAGGCTTTCGATTACCAGACCCTGAATGCCGCATTTCGCGAGCTGGTCACGGGCGCGGAATTCCTGGGGCTCGCGCCAAACCGGACGTTCCAGGATGTTGACGGCAAACTCAGTCTCGACGCGGGCGCGTTCATCGCGGCGCTGGAGTTCGCAAGTCAGAGGCGTGCCACTATCCTGGGAAAGCCGTCACCCGAATTCTTCCTGTCCGCGCTCGCCAGCATGAATTGTCCGAAAGCAAAGGCCGTCATGGTGGGCGACGACGCGGAAACGGACGTCGCGGGTGCCTTGCAGGCCGGACTTTCCAAAGCAGTGCTCGTCCGCACAGGCAAGTATCGTCGCGGGGACGACACACGATTTAAGCCTTCGCCAACTGCAACGGTCGACGATATCTCTGCTGCGGCAGACTGGATCCTCGCGGCACGCAACATTTAATGGCGGCCGTGGCGATACATCGCGGCGGCAGCCGCTTAGCGACGTCAGCTGAAGCTTCCGGTATAGGCATGGCGAGTACCGCCTTTGCGTGGTTTCATTGACGACTTCTTGCAGCCGAGTTCTGCGTGGCCCCCCATGGTTAGTCTTCGCGCTTCTCTGACATTGTAAATTTTCCGGCAATGACGGTCGCGTGCTGCGAACGCACATGTCTTTTGCTGTCGAATAGAGGCCAGCCTGATGAGTTCATCGCCGTATGGCCCCGACCCTCGCAAGCACTTCGCCGGGAATCCCATACCGTGTGACGAGGTCCCAGTTGTTGCGGAGTCCGCAGATCTCCCGCTGAATGAACAATGCCCAGACAGCCTCCGCGGCGTCATTCAGGAGGCCTTCTCGATCAGCTGTGCGATTATCGCTCTTTGTCGAGACGGCAAGTTTTGCAAGTGCCGCCTCGACTTTACGGCCTTGGCGACCAAGTGCATCGGCCCGCTCCGAGGCAAGTTCGTATTCCAAAGGGCTCAAAGGGCTGAATGCGGAATTCGGCCGATCCGAGAACGATCGTGGTGGTCTGAAGCTCAAGAGGCGCCTTTCCATGTTAGGATGGGCAAGCTTTGCCGTCAGCTTGCATGTGAGGTGTCGACGGCCCTGATATCCTCCTGATCAAGCGAAGCAACACGACGTTGGCCAATCGCCGACTGCCACCAGCCTGACTTCGTCGGCTTCGAGCGGCGGCAGCGTGATGATACTCGGAAGCGCAAAGAGGAACAGTTATGCCCCACGGAAGTTTGGTACTTTATGAGGCGAGATCAAGAGGAGGAGACCGTGTGGACAATCTCGATTGGCGCTATTTTCATCATATGCGGCATACTCCTCCTGTGTCGGGAGGCTCTTGGCCGACGGCCTCTCAGCGACCCTCACCAATCATCCCTTAGCGGGCGGACACTGGAACCTAGAAGCCAAGGGGTTCGATTTCTAGGATTGACGAGGAACTGGCTGGGTGTGGGCATGATCGCGGCCGGAGCAGCGTTCTTATTGCTGGTCGCATTCACGTAGTGCGTTTTGTCGATCGGCATGGTGAACAGCCACGTGGCAAAGCAATCATGGCAAGAAAAGCGCCCGGTGAAGTGAGCGGGCGCAGTAGTGACACGTCAGGTGGCAAAGCAGGTTTGCGGCGCGCGCCGGCAAAGGCGGTGGTGGTCGTGACGCCTGCGACACGGCAAAAGGCCAAAAGATTGACCTGCAGCCCCAGAGGTTGCCCTTCCGCAATGTCTTTTCGTCGGTGGCATATCGCGAGAAGTCGCAGAAATTCAGATAGAGCGCTGCCGTGCGAGTAGGCGCGCCAAAGGCCAAGGCCCTTTCAGTCGATGTCCTTCAATGCGTCGAGAGGGCCGGCCAGCGCCGTGCGGGGTTTGATGAGTTCCGGCCGGATCATGTGAACGGTTGGCGCGGGACGCAGCTCTTCCATGACCTCAAACGCCTTTGCCAGCATGCTCTCGATATCCTGCCTTATCATGATCACGGGAAAGGGCAGGAAAGAGGCGAAGGGATCGTAGTCGTAGCAGCCGACCACCATGTCGGAGAAGGTCTCGTGCGGATGACCAGCCATGAAACGGAGGAAACCTTCGAAGTTGATGGACGAATTAACGAAGAGAGCGCGCGGCAGCCGGCCTTCCCGCTCGTAGAACGCTTCGAAGGCAAGGCGCGTGTTGTTTGGCGAATAGCCCGTCGTTTGAATGCAAATGTCGGGGTCGCCTGCGAGCAGGTCGCGTTTGACGGCGCGAAAGCCGCGGATGCGCTCGTGGCTCGCATGGTCGTTGCGGCCGCCGAAGAGGTAGAGCTCTTCGGGTGCAAGGGGCTTATCGGCCGGAAATTGGCGGATGATCGCTTCTGTCAGCATCCGCGCGCCCTCGTAGTTATCGCTGATGACGGAGGGAACCTTGCTGCCTGGAAGATCGATGTTGATGTGCTTCAGCCCTGCTTTTTCGCAGACCTCGTGTACGCCGTCTGGATCGGTCGCGCCGCAGATGAAGAGCTCATCGATCGAATAGGAAATGAGCGTCGCTGCCGTTTCGCGCTCTTCCTGGGGATCGCGGCTGGCGCTGACGACGATGGGGCACTGGCCCTTGCTGCGCACGTGCGCCTCAAAAGTCTGGGCCATTGAAGAGAAGTAGCGGTTGTCGTGGACCGGCAGCAGCAGACCCACCAGGCCGGACCGGGAACTGCGTAGTCCCTGGGCCTGACGGTTTGCAGTATACTGGTACTTCTCTGCAAGCTCACGGATCAGTGCGGCGGTCGCTTCCTTGATGCGGCGCTTGCGCCAAGTGCCGTTCAGCACGGCGCTGACTGTCGAGGGCGAACTGCCCGACAGCACCGACAGATCGTAGATCGTCGCCTTCTTCCTCATGGCGTTCTTCATTCAAAACCCTCGGATTTTCCTTAGTGCCGATTTCGAAGCGGCGAAAGGCGTTTCCGCTTGACGAAAGTATAACTCTGACCGATAGTCTTTGCACTATCGATTGTGCAAAGAGAAATATCGATTGTGCAACGTAGTGCCGCGTGAGGAGGCGGCTTCGAAGGGAGGCGGGAATTCACATTCTTCGCCAGCTACTTGCAACGGGAGGCCGGCGGTCTTCAGCAGGCCCTGTGCCCATCTCGAAACGATGGAGGAGGAACAAGATGAGGAAATTGCTTGTCGCCGCATTCGCGGCTTCGCTGTCGCTGGCGGCCGCTTTCGGCGCCCTGGCGCAGGAGGCCGGTAAGGTTGGTGTCGTCGTCAAGATCGGCGGCATCCCGTGGTTCAACGCGATGGAGGCCGGCATTAAAGAGAGGGGTGCCGCGCTCGGTATCGATGCCTTCATGATTGGCCCGACCAGCGCCGACCCGGCGCTGCAGGTGCGCGCCATCGAGGATCTCATCGCCCAGGGCGTCAAGGTGATCGGCGTCGTGCCCAACGATGCGAAAGTGCTGGAGCCGGTTCTCACCAAGGCCAAAGAAAACGGCATTATTGTCATCACGCATGAATCACCCGGTCAAAAGGGCGCGGATTGGAATTTCGAACTCGCCTCGGCAAACGGATTCGGCGAAGCGCATGCCGAGCTTCTTGCAAAGAAGATGGGCGGCAAGGGCAAATATGCAGTCTTCGTCGGCTCGCTCACCGTGCCGCTGCACAATGCCTGGGCCGATGCGGCGATTGCCTATCTCAAAGAGAAATATCCGGAGATGGAAGTGGTCGGCGAGCGCTACGGTGTTGCTGAAGATGCCGACAAGAGCCGGTCGACCGCGCTCGACCTGATTTCGGCCAATCCCGACCTCAAGGGCTTCCTCGCCTTCGGCAGCCAGGGGCCGATCGGCGCCGGCCGTGCCGTGGAAGAGCGTCGCAAGGTTGGCGAGATCTTCGTACTCGGCCCCTTCTCACCGGGCCAGGGCCAGAAACTCATTAAATCCGACGCGATTTCCGGCGGATTCATGTGGAATCCGAAACAGGCCGGCGAAGTCTTCGTGACACTCGCGGACAAGCTCATGAAGGGCGAGGAGATCAAGGCGGGTGACGAGATCGAAGGCCTCGGGAAGATCAATCCGACCGGAAATGATATTATCGTCGACCAGCTCGTGACCATCAACAAGGATACGGTCGACGAACTCGCGGCCATGGGCCTCTAAACCTTTCGAAGGCACCTCCCAGACCGCCGGGCTGGCTGCGGCTGGCTCGGTGGACTGCGAGCATGGCCGGCGGACCACTACGGCAGGCGCGATATGGAATCTCCAACTGGCGCAGACGTCCAACGACCTCTGTTGTCGATGAAGAACATCAACATGACCTTCGGCGGTGTGCGCGCGCTCCGCGACGTCTCCTTCGAGGTGCGACCGGGCGAGGTGCATTGCCTCGCCGGCGAAAACGGCTCCGGCAAGAGTACCCTCATCAAGGTCATCACCGGGGTCTATCGCCCGCAGGCCGGTGCTGCAATCGAATATGACGGCCAGCCCTATACGCATATGTCGCCAGTCACGGCGCAAGCCTCCGGCATTCAGGTGATCTGGCAGGATCTCGCACTCTTCCCGGAAATGTCGGTGGCAGAAAACATCGCTTTCCAGACCGTGCTCGGCCATCGCCCCCGCAGGGTCAACCACAAGGCCATGCGCGAGACCGCCGAACGCGTGTTGGCGCGCCTCGGCGTTACCCTCGACGTCGATCTGCCGCTGCGCGAATACGCTGTCGCCCAGCGGCAGATCGTGGCGATCGCACGAGCCTTGGTCGGCGAGGCAAAGGTCGTCTTCATGGACGAGCCGACTGCTTCGCTGACGCAGTCAGAAACCGACCATCTGCTTGAGATCGTCCGTAATCTTTCCGCCTCGGGCGTCGCCGTCGTCTTCGTCAGCCACCGACTGGCCGAGGTGCTGGAAATATCGGACCGTATCACCGTGCTGCGCGACGGCAGGCTCGTCGGCGTCTATCCGGCCGAAGGCATGACGCAGTCGCGCATCACCGAACTCATGACCGGCAAGATTTTCGACCACGCCTTGCGCGCCCAATCGCATGATGGGGCTGCGCCTGTCATTGCGGTTGAGGGGCTGACACGGCGCGGTGAGTTTAGGAATATCTCCTTTTCCGTCCGCCGCGGCGAGACGCTCGGTATCACCGGCCTGCTGGGTGCCGGCCGCACGGAACTGGCACTGACGCTCTTCGGTATGCGCCGTCCCGATCGCGGCACCATCAGGCTTGATGGCAAGCCCGTGCGCTTTTCCTCCAATCGGGACGCGATCGCTGCCGGCATTGCCTATCTCTCCGAAGACCGCCTGTCGCTTGGGCTCATCCAACCGCAGTCGATTGCCGACAACCTGGTGATTTCCTCCCTGCGCAAGATTCTGTCCCACGGGTTCATTTCGGAGCGTAAGAAGCACGGTCTTGCGGCACGCTGGATTGCCGATCTCGCAATAAGGATTGGGCTGCAGCAGGATGCCATCTCGACTCTCTCGGGCGGCAACCAGCAGCGTATTGCCATCGCAAAATGGTTGGCGACCGACCCTAAGCTGCTGATCCTCGACGCACCTACGGTCGGCGTCGACGTCGGTGCGCGCGCCGGTATCTTCGACATCGTGGCACGGCTTGCGCAAAGCGGGCTTTCCATCATCCTCATCTCCGACGAGGTGCCCGAGGTCTACTTCAACGCCGACCGGGTGCTGCACATGGCACAGGGCGAGATCGCCGGCGAATACGATCCGCGCGCGACATCGCTTAGGGACATGGAGGCTGCCGTCTATGCGTAGGCTCTTCCGCACCCATGCGACGGAGATCTGCCTGCTCGCCGTCATTGTTCTGATCGGCGCCTTTCTTTCCTTCGCGACGCCGCGTTTCTTTACGCTCGGCAATGCCTTCGACCTTTTGAACATCAGTTCAGTCAACATCATCTTCGCAGTCGGTCTGCTCGTTGTATTGATCGCGGGCGGCATAGACATCTCCTTTGCGGTCGCCGCCTCGGTCGTGCAGTACGTGACCGCCCTCATCCTCGGCCAGGTCGGCGGCGGAGGCTGGGCAAGCGGGCTGCTGATCGCCGGCGGCATCGGCACGCTGCTCGGCGCCTTCAACGCTTTCCTGATCCACCGGTTCAAGATCATCTCGATCGTCGTTACGATCGCCACCTTCAATATTTACTTCGGACTTTTGATGTTCTTCACCCGCGGCGTATCGATCTACACGCTGCCCGACTGGTGGACGGAGCGGATCATCCTCTACGAACGGGAGATGGCTGACGGCAGCTGGGCCGAAATCCGCCTTCCGGTCCTTGTCATGGCAATCTGCGTTGCGGCGACCTGGTTCCTGATTCGCCACACGACGACCGGGCGCCAGCTTTATGCCTTCGGCGACAATCCCGAGGGCGCGCGCCGCTTCGGAATCTCGATCGGCGCCATGCAGTTCATCGCCTTCGGCTGGTTGGGGCTCATGGCCGGTATTGGCGGATTGATCCAGGCACACTATGCCCAGGAAGTCGTGCCAAATGCGCTCTACGGCCGCGAGCTGGATGTGCTCGCCGCCGCCGTGCTCGGCGGCGCCCGCCTCGGTGGCGGCAAGGGCTCGGTGCTCGGCTGCGTGCTCGGCGTGCTGCTGATCTCGATCACCCAGAACGGCCTCAACCTGATGGGCGTTTCACCCTTCGCGTTTAAGATGATTATTGGCGCCATCATTCTCGTCGCGATCACGCTCTCGAATTCCCGCATCGAGCAGCTGCTTCCTATCCTGAAGAACGAGCGGAGGCGCAGATGACGACGCTTGTCCGGCGGACTCGCCACCTCCTGGGATCGGAAATCGCGGGATCGGTCGTCGCCTTCGTGTTGGTGGTCGTGGTCTTCGGCCTCGCTTCGCCGCAGTTCCTGTCGCGGGCCACCTTCGGTTCCGTTGCCTTCCAGCTTCCGGAGCTCGGCCTTCTTACTCTTGCCATGCTGCTGCCGATCCTGACGGGAGGGCTCAACCTCGCGATCACCTTCACCGCCAACATCGCAGGCCTCACCGTGGCTTGGACGCTGCAGGCCAACGGCGGCGTCGACGCGGGACCGGGATCCTTCCTGCTCGGCGTGGCGCTTGCGCTTGCAGCAGGTGCGGCAAGCGGCGTCGTCATGGGTCTTGTCATTGCCTATACGAAGGCTCACCCGATCCTTGTCTCGCTGTCGATGATGATCTTCCTGCGCGGGCTCGGCGAGTTCTTGACCCGCGGCGGGGACGTGTCGGGCTTTCCCGCCTTCCTGCGGCCGTTCGGCCATGGCTCTGTGATGGGCATTCCGGTGCCGCTCCTCATCTTCATCCTGTGCGTCGCGCTCTGGCATGTGCTGCTTTCGCGCACGAGGCTTGGCTTCAACACCTACATGATCGGCTCCAACATCGAGGCTGCGCGCTATTCCGGGGTCAACACACGCAGGGTCATCGTTCTCGTCTATACGCTGTCGGGCGCGATGTGTGCCGTCGCCGGCATCATCATGCTGGCACGCTTCAACTCGGTGCGCGTCGGCCACGGTGAGTCCTACCTGCTCATCACCGTTCTCGCCTGCTTCCTTGGCGGGGTAAATCCCTTCGGCGGCTTCGGCCGCGTGATCCCGGTCTTCGCGGCGCTTGTGGTACTTCAGCTCTTTTCGTCCGGGCTCAATCTTCTCGGCGCCAACCAGCATCTGGCGACGGCCGTGTGGGGTATCCTGCTCGTCGGCGTCATGATGCTGCGCTGGCTTGCCGGACACTTCAGAACCGTTCTGCGCAGAAAGGAATGAGACGATGCAAGGCTTCGGCGTACATACCAGCATGTGGACAATGAACTGGGACAAGGCAGGCGCCGAAAAGGCGATCGCAGCTGCGGTGTCCTACAAGATGGACTTCATCGAAATTGCGCTCCTCAACGCACCCGCCGTCGATGCGCCACACACCCGGGCGCTTCTCGAAAAGCACAGCCTGCCGGCCGTCTGCTCGCTCGGGCTGCCCGAGCACGCCTGGGCGTCGGTGCGGCCGGAGGCGGCAATCGAGCATCTGAAGGTCGCGATCGACAAAGCGGCCGACATGGGCGCATTGGCGCTATCCGGCGTCATCTTCGGCGGCATTGGCGAGCGCACTGGCGTGCCGCCGACGGAGAAAGAGTACGACAACATCGCCCGCGCGCTGACGGCCGCCGCCAAGCACGCCAAGTCCCGCAGCATCGAGCTCGGCGTCGAGGCAGTGAACCGCTATGAAAACCATTTGATAAATACCGGAAGGCAAGCAGTCGAGATGATCGAGCGCGTCGGCGCTGACAATATCTTCGTGCATCTCGACACCTATCACATGAACATCGAGGAGAAGGGCGCTGCCACGGGTATCCTCGATGCGCGCGAACATCTAAAATATATCCACCTGTCTGAAAGCGACCGTGGCACGCCCGGCTACGGAAACGTCCCTTGGGACGAAATATATACAGCACTTGCGGCCATTGGGTTCAAAGGCGGCCTTGCTATGGAGAGCTTCATCAACATGCCAGCGGAAGTCGCCTACGGTCTCGCAGTCTGGCGTCCTGTCGCCAGGGACGAAGCAGAGGTGATGGGCAACGGCCTGCCCTTTCTGCGCAATAAGGCGAAACAATATGGCCTGATCTGAGGCCGTAGGACGCGCAGCGCAAGATGGCGCAAAAGGCAGAAAGGATTATGACCGGGGCGGCTGCAACCTTGACGCAAGACGGACGTCACGCCGACGCCGTGTTGGTCCCAGGCAATCTCCTCTAAACGCTGAACCTCCCGAACCCGGTCCGGTCGGGACCCCTGGCGCCGGCACGATCTGGCTGGACAGAACGGAAGGAACTTCCAGACTGGGGGAGCTAGTAGTCTGCGGACTGCCGCTCAAGAAGGTCCGCCTCGGGACCATGACGCACGACTACAAGCGCCATGGCACCACCACGCTGTTTGCCGCCCCGAACGTGCTCGATGGCACCGTCATTGGGCGCAACATGCAGCGTCACCGGCATCAGGAGTTCATCCGCTTCCTGAACACCATTGAAGCCCAGGTGCCAGTGGATAAAGCCGTGCACGTCATCCTCGACAACTATGCGGCTCACAAGCACTCGAAGGTCCGCGCCTGGCTCGACCGCCACAAGCGCTTCACCTTCCACTTTATCCCGACATCCTGCTCGTGGCTCAATGCCGTTAAAGGCTTCTTCGCAAAGCTGACCCGCCAGCGGCTCAAGCGCGGCGTCTTCCGTTCGGTGGTCGATCTTCAGGAGGCCATCAACCGGTACGTCGCTGAAACCAATGCGCGTCCCAAGCCTTTCACCTGGACGGCTGATCCGGTTAACATCTTCCCCCGCTTGAGAGCGGGGGATTTCCGAGGGGGCGCGAAGCTCCGCCGATCGTTATCGCTTCAACGGAGAGCGGCTGCCCTTCCTCCACGATCATAGACGCCGTGTTCCGACGCAGGATGTTGATTGCAGCATTGTGGTCGGCATGGGCGCGCAAGCCGCATTGGCAACAGCGGAAAGACGCTTGGCTTTCGCGGCTTTCCCTGTCCACGGCTGCGCAGGCCGAACAGGTCTGCGAGGTGTGGCGGGGATCGACCTTGCACAGGTATCCGCCCCGTTCTTCGAGCTTGTCGGCCAACACGGTTTCAAAGCCGTGCCAGCCTTGTTCGAGGATCGCCCGGTTCAGGCCCGCCTTCTGGCAGACGTTGGTTGCGGGCGCGTCCACGGTTCCCCTGGCGCTGCGCGTCATGTTGCGCGTGGCGAGGTCTTCCAGCACGACCGTTGCGAAGCGACGGGCGATATCAAGACTGGCCTTGTGCCGCCAATCCTGCCGGATGCGGGCAGCACGGGCCTGCAAGGCTGCAACGCGGCGGCGGGCCTTGGCGTGGCGGCGCGACCCGCGCTTGCGCCGCGCCAGAACGCGCTGGGCCCGGCGCTTCCTGGGCTCGATCTCCGCAAGGCCGGCAGGCATCCACCAATGCTCCCCGGTCGAAAGCGTCAGCGTGTTCGCCACGCCCCGGTCGATCCCCACGGCGGGCAAATCGTTTTGCCGGACGGCATGGTCGATTTCGCAGGCGAAGGCGATGTGCCAGCCGTTCGCCGCCAGGCTCACCGTCACATTCATGGTCTTGCCACGCAGGCGCCGCGTGTCGCGGAACTTCACCCAGCCGATCTTGGGAAGGCGCGCGGCGGACCACTTGCCGTTCAGGCGCTTGACCTCGATCTCCCGCCCCTGAAAGCGGAAGGCGCCGTTCACGCCCTTCTTGCGGGGCGCGAGGGATATCCTGCGCGCCCCGCGAAGAAGTTGGCATACGCCTTATCCAGATCGCGCAGGGCCTGCTGCTGGGGCGTCACATGCACGGCGGCAATCCAGTCGAACGCGGCCCGCAGTGCGGTCAATTCCCGCGCCTGGGCGATGGAGTTCAAGCGGTTCCCGGTCTGCCGCCGGTAATGCCGCCACCAGTCCCTGCGCTGCTCCAGCGCCAGATTATAGACCAGCCGCACAACACCCGCGAACTGCCGCAACAGGACTTCCTGTTCGCCGGTCGGAGCGCGCTTGTAGCGGAAAGCGCGGTGGATCATGTTACGATTCTATCAATTGCTCCAAGGAGCGCAACCGTGGATCGCACCGGCAGGCATGTCGTCTACATGCTCCATGGTCATTTGGTCTTTGTCACGAAATACCGCCATGACGTTCTGTCAGAACCGGCAATCCGAACCTGCGGCGCATCTTCGCCAAGCTGTGTCGCGACTTCGAGGCCGAATTGATCGAATGCGACGGCGAGGACGATCATGTTCACCTGCTGGTGCATTACCCTCCGAAGATCGCCCTGTCGAAGCTGGTCAACAGCCTCAAAGGCGTATCCAGCCGACGTCTGCGCGAGAGCCGCCCGGAAATCACCGGGCGCTACCACAACGGCGTTTTGTGGTCGCCGTCCTCCTTTGCGGCAAGCTGTGGCGGCGCACCGCTCTCGGTGATCGCCGAATATGTCAAATCCCAGCGGGAAGCGGCCCAAGGCCGCTCTCGCGTTCCTCCCCGGCCTGAACGCCGGGGGATCCCGCGAGGTTCACGATGAAATCATCGCTGCCGTTAGGCGTGGGCACCAAGCGTTAGATTCCATCCCTAGCGCCAGTCGTCGAGCACGAAGAGGCCGGCGCGACTGTAACCCGGCTCATTGGGCCTGTGCATCGTGACCCCTTGGATTTCGGTTCGAAAGCCACGCCCGACCAAGTGCCGGTACGCCTCGTGGCGGGCCATGTTCACCCCGGCCAGCAGCTTGGGCATCCCCTCCGCTACGGCAAGCGCCTCGCAGGCATGCAGCAAGCTGTCGAAGGTCTCCCCAGCCGCCGATCCTGGACGCACGGTCCCGAACTTGATGAAGCAAGCACCGTCGCCTGCTTCGCTGCGCGGCCCATGGTGGCACACGGCAAAACCGTCCAAGCCCGCACCCGCCATATCGCCGAGCAGGACCGTCTCCCCAAGCTCCTGCGCCTCTACGGCCTGGATTTCCGGCCCCAGGTCGAGCCCGTCGTAAAGGGCGCCGGTCAGGTCACGGCAGGACTTCAGGCATTCCACTCTCTGCTCCTCTGTCAGATCGGAATACCGCGACCAGCGCACCGGCTCGGTCTGGTTGTGACGGACCGGCGCCGACATGATGGCCGTGAGGAAACGAGCCCAGTAGCCGTACTTCTGGTACAGGCCCACGTGCTTGGCGCTCTGGGCGAAGGTGAACAGGCCTGCATGCCGCGTGCCCCATTCATCGAAGCTCGCCGTGACGGCCTCGACGAGCCGCGCGCCGATGCCCCGGTCCCAAAGGTCGGGGCGGATCGTCAACGGTCCGAAGAAGCCGACGCTGCCCCAGCGGGTTGCGAAGTTGGAGCCCACCAGTTCACCGCCCACCTCCGCGGCGAAGGCGGCGACGTAGGGCGCCTGCCAGCGGCCGCGTACATAGTCGCGGTCGGACCAGAACGTCTCTGGTTCGGGTGCTCCCAAGAAGGTGCCAAAGGCCAGCCGGAAAATTCTTTCGGCTTCCGGCAGATCGGTCTCGGCCAGCGCGCGGATGGCTACGCTCGGTGCAGCCGTTCCCATATAGCCCTCCCTGGTTCGCTAAGGTATGCAGCGCCCGATGCGCTGCCCAAGAGCGCTGCGGTCGGGCTGTAGTCTACTCTTCTCCAGAGGAATGGTCACGTCGCATGGGAGATGTCGGCCACCGGATCGGTCCTCTGGCGTTTGGTACCATCCGTCAGCTTCTGCCACTAGTCTTTCGCGATGAAGCCGGACGAGCTGGTGGAGATGGTTCGACGTTCGAGCAGATGCGCACCATGCGCTATGGCCATACCGGATGCCGACGCCAGACGGGGCGAACGCCGCTCACGCGCGCTGTTGACTTGGTATTGCGTTGCCATGAAAAGGCTGGCTTCGGATGTGAGAACATTTCCCGCATCAATTTTCAGGACTGGGCCTCTATTCGAAGAGACTTGGGAGAGCAGTGCCAATGTCGTCTTTCCTCCGCTCCATTGCGCGCTAATTGCTTCAAAACAACCAGCCGGTAAGAAATGGCAAGCACCGCAGACACCTCAAAACAAACCGGCAGCTCAAATCAGACTGGTGATCGCACCGCCGCCGAATCTGCGCAGCTGCCGCAGAGCGAAAGATTTCCAGCTGAAGGCGCTGAAGGAGAAACCGGGGCTCACGAGGGAGCATCCGGATCTTCATCACCGCTGGAACAATCCAAAGAGGCTGTGAACCCTTCCTCGCCTTTTGCTCAAAGCGCACGAGCCGTTCGTGACCTGATGGCCGCCCTCCGTCATGATCTCCGTGCGGTTTTGCGAAGCAGCCCGTTCTGGATGAGAAAGGGCATCGCAACCATCAAGAAAAGACAACAGACGTCTGGCACTCGAACGCCAAATGAGAAGTTTCGGCGGGTATCTGCTGCTTTTGCATCGCTTTCTTCCAAAGCGCGCTCCCGCACGGCAGCCATTCGAGCCGGACTGACCGGCATAAAGCAGGCCCGTCCACTGAAACTGCGGTCATGGAAAGGGCTCGTCGCGCTCGCTCCTTTGCTCGGCTTGCTGATCGTGGCCGGCGTTCTGACTTGGGCGTTGAAGGATGTGCCGTGGCAAGAGATTGCCGATGGTTCCATGAAGCCCGTCATTGTATTGGAAACGGCGGACGGCGAACCTCTTGTCCGGCAGGGGCCCTATCAGGGACCCTATGCAGGGTACGAACAATTCCCCCCTCACCTCGTGGATGCAGTGCTTTCAATCGAGGACCGCCGGTTTATGGATCACCACGGCATCGACCTGAAAGGCATTGCGCGCGCGCTAGTACGGAACTTTGAGGCAGGCTCGGTCGTCCAGGGGGGAAGCACGATCACGCAGCAGTTGATCAAACTGCAGTATCTCGAAAGCGACCGAACGCTGAAGCGAAAGATCCAGGAACTGGTGATCGCGTTCTGGCTGGAATGGAAGCTCGGCAAGCAGGAGATCCTGACGCGGTACCTGAATTCGGTCTACCTCGGTTCCGGCGCTACGGGAATGCCGGCAGCGGCACGGATCTATTTCAACAAGGATATCGGTGCGCTCGATATTCCAGAATCGGCGATGCTGGCAGGTCTGCTGAAGGCTCCGAGCCAGTTGAACCCGATCGACAATTTCGAGGGTGCACGCCAACGCACGGCAACAGTGCTCGACGCGATGGCCGCCAACGGCAAGCTTACCCCGCAAGAAGCCGACGCCGCCAAGAATGAATTCGCCGAACTGCACCCGACGACACCGACGCCGCGCTCCGGCAGCTGGTTCGCCGATTGGGTTTCGCCACAAGCGAGCGAGATCGCGGGTTCCTCTCCCGGCTCGACGACAGTGCGCACGACGTTGGTACCGCGCCTGCAGGAAATCGCCGAACGGGTGGTGAGACAGGCACTCGATGAAGAGGGAAAGGCTCGCGGCGCATCGCAGGCGGCGCTGGTCGCCATGACGCCCGATGGCGCGGTTGTCGCAATGGTCGGCGGACACGACTACAAGACCAGCCAGTTCAACCGTGCCGTCACGGCGATGCGTCAGCCAGGCTCCACATTCAAGTTGTTCGTGTACTATGCTGCGTTGAAAAAGGGGCTTTCTCTATCGGATCAGGTCCTCGACGGCCCTATCGAGATAAACGGATGGTCGCCCCAAAATTCCGGGGGTGGTTACCGCGGTTGGGTTACGCTGGCGGAGGCTTTTGCTCGCTCGTTGAATGCCGCCACCGCAGCCCTTGCCCAGGAGGTGGGACTGGACAGTGTCGCCGCGGCAGCCAAGGAGCTCGGCATAAACGCGGCCCTGACGACGGCGCCTGCCTTGTCGCTTGGTGCTTCGGAGGTGAGTTTGCTCGATTTGACCGGCGCCTACGCATCGGTTCGCCTTGGAAAGGCGCCCGTCGAGCCGTGGGGTATTATCGAATTTCAGGCATCTGGCCAACCCAGAGGCTTCCGCGTGGGTGCGCAAGTGCCTGCGGCTATTGATCTCTCTCCGTATCAGCCGGACCTTCTTGCGTTACTGCAGTTGGTCGTTGAGCGTGGGACTGGCCGCGACGCCGATCCCGGCATGTTTGCGGCCGGCAAGACAGGTACCAGTCAGGACAACCGTGACGCCTGGTTCGTCGGCTTCACGGACGCCTTGGTCGCCGGAGTCTGGGTCGGGAACGACGATGACGCGCCGATGAAGGGTGTCACCGGAGGCGCACTTCCGGCTCGCATCTGGCGGGAATTCATGCACGCGGCGATGGCTGAGCCTGCTCCGCAGATCGATCCGGATACAGGAATGATGACAAGCGAAGAGAACGCCGCACCGTCCTGCAACATCACGGCCTGCTCCCGCAGTTATCGTTCGTTCCGCGCTTCCGACTGTACCTACCAACCCTATTATGGCGCTCGGCGTCTTTGCGAGAAATAGCCCAACCCGCTTGTTGCTCGCCGCGACGAAGATGGGAAACCGCAGAGACCCGGCAGCGCGAAGCACAAATGCAGGAACGAGGGATCTGGCAACAATATTTCCCGCCTTCGAGGCTTTCCTCTTTGCCACCGCATCGCGCCTTCAAGCGGCGGTTACGGGCACTGGCGGGCGGCCACCGCCCGAAGGGTCATCTCGGCGATCTTGGTGCTTGGTCTATTCGCATGCCTCGTTCGACCGGCGGCGGCGCGCATGATCGCCCTTGCCGTCCAGGTCTTCGCGCTTTTCGGAGCATTTGGAGCCTTCACCATCGCCATCGGATTTCGACCACAAACAACTGGCAACTAGGTGTTTCACCTGATCTTGCTGGTGGCGGGGCGTGTTGTCGCTTTCAGATCGAACAGGCCGTGACGAACAATGGCTGGGCTTCATCGCGAAGGCCGTCGCTGCTGCTGGCTGGCCAAATGCCTCCGCTCGCACCGATCTCAAGGATCGGCGATCTTGCCATCCATGAGATGAATGCGCCGCCCCATACGGGCCGCCATATCGAGATCATGGGTGACGGCGATAACCGTCTTGCCGCGTTCGCGCACGAGCCCTTCGAGGATCAAAAAGACCTGCTCGGAATTTTGACTGTCGAGGCTTCCCGTCGGCTCGTCCGCAAGCAGGATGGGTGGATCATTCGCAAGCGAACGTGCGACAGCGACCCGCTGGCGTTGACCGCCGGAAAGCTGATCTGGCCTCTTATCGATATGGCCGGCAAGGCCGAGCGATGCCAAGAGTTCTTCAGCCCGCGCCTGCATGGCCGACCGGCTCAAACGACCAAGCTTACGCATCGGGATCTCGACGTTCTGCCGCGCCGTGAATTCTGGCAGGAGAAAATGGAACTGGAAGACGAAGCCCAGCATAGAGAGGCGGGTTTCGGCGCGTTCCCTTTGGTCCATCGGATCGGTATCTCTGCCGCCAATCGAAAGCCTGCCGCTCGTCGGCTCGTCGAGCAGCCCCAACAGATAGAGCAGCGAAGACTTGCCGGAACCGGAAGGTCCAGTGATTGCAACGAATTCCCGCTCACCGATCGTCAAAGACACATCCTCGACCAGCGTTACGGGGACGGTTTCCCTCAGGATGCGTGTGAGGTTCTTCGCTTCAATCAAGGCGCTCATGTCGCACCCCTTATGATATCCACGGGATTAAGGCGTGCAGCACGCCTAGCCGGGAGATAGCCGGCAAAAGCCGCCGAACTGAGCGCGAAACCAGAGGCGATCACGTAATGCAGAATGCTCCAGGCAATCGGCAGGCGTGTCATTTCCTGCCCCGTCGCGGCAAGCTCGAAGCGCACCAGGGACAAGGCATAGACGAGCGCGAAGCCAAGCAGCCAACCGAGCGCCGATCCGCCGGCCCCGATGGCGACACCTTCGAGCAGAAACAGGCGCCGCATGTCCGCCTCGGCAAAACCGAGCGACTTCATGATGGCGATATCGCGCGCCTTTTCGTGAGTAATCGTCGAGATAATATTATAGATGCCAAAACCAGCGACCAGCATGATTGCTGCGACAACGGTGTACATGATGACATTGCGGATCACGAGCGCTTCGAGGAGCGATTCATTGGCCTCCTGCCAAGCCTCGGCCCTGTAGCCGAGTTCGGCCTCGATCCGGCGCGCCACCACTGGTGCGTCATCGGGATTGGCAAGCTTGATGCGGATCTCATTGATGGCGTTGGTGCGCGCGCTCAAGATCTGCGCGTTCTTCAGCAGTACATAAGCTTCGCCCTCATCCCGGGCGGTCGTGCCGGTATGAAAGAGGCCGACGATCTTGAAATTGCGCGTGAGTCCCTCGGACGAAACCGCGGCAACTGTATCGTTCAGTCCGGCGCCGAGGCGTTTTGCCATCGTATCGCCGATGACGATATTGTTCCCGCCTGCCGCAAGGGCTCCGAAACTTCCCTCCACGAAATCGCCGATGATAGGTGAAACGCTGCGCTCGGCGACCGGTTCGATGCCGATCACCGATGCTCCGACCTCGCGGCTGGAGTAACGAATGACACCTCGCAACTTCAGGTCTGGTGCGAGCCGGCCGGGTATCCATGCCTCGAGCCAGGAGCGCGCGGCAGTCGGATTGATGATGCCGCGGCGGTCCTCCCGCGGCCTCAGTCCGAAGATCTCCGTCGTACGGAATACGGTTTCGGCAGGCTGCCGTCGCGCCGTTCGCTGCTCGTCGGTGATCTCGACATGCGGCATGGTATTGATCAACTGTTCCACAAAATCGTCCTGGCCGCCCTGCATGAGTGCCGCCATGGCGATGGAAAAGCCGACACCGACGGCAACGCCGAACACGGCAACAAGTGTCTGCCGGCCGCGGCCGGCAATATGGGTGACGGCGATCTCGAAAATCAGCCGCATCGTAACCTCACTTCGCAGCACCGGTTATCTTGACCCGGGCCCCATCCTTCAGATCTTGCGGAAACGGTGAAATCACCCGCGCCTTTTCATCCAGACCGGACCTAATCTCGATGCCACTCGGGCCGCGGATACCGGTTTTGATCTCACGTAGCCGGGCAGAGTTTCCTTCGACGGTGAAGACCTTCTCAGTCTGCATCGCAACGGTGGGGACGAGCAGTGCGTTTTCCGAGACGCGGACGATGACGTTCACATCGCTCGACATACCGATCATCAGCGGCGTGTCGTGGGGAAGACGCAGCTTCACGCGATAAGTCTTCGTCACCGGATCGCCCTTCGGCGTTATGCTGCTGACGGTTGCATCGAGGGTCTGATCCTTGAAGGCATCCGATTTGAGCAGGGCCTTCTGCCCCAGCCGGAGCCGCGGAATATCCTCCTCGTTGACATCGGCGACCACGAGCAGCGGTTTTTGTTCCCCGACCCAGAAGAGCGCCGTTCCGAGATCGGCGACCTCGCCCACCTCGCCGTCCTGGCGAAGCACGACACCATCGATCGGAGCGCGAATGATATAGCTGTCAAGGCGCGCCCTTTGGCCGGCGGCCAGCGCCTTGAGCTGCTCCACCTCACTGCTTGCCCGGTCGACTGACTGCTGGGCTGCGGTGTTTTTCTCCAGCATCAAATTGTAGCGCCGAAATTCCTGCTCCGCCAGCGCGAGCCGCGCCTCGAGTTCGGCAAGGGCCGCCCTCGCCTCGCTATCATCGAGGCGAGCAAGTATGTCGCCCTTTTTTACGGCTGCACCTTCGCAGTTGCATTGCTCGACGATCCGTTCGCGCACCAGCGGCGTGACTTTTGCCCAAGTGAGAGGTTCGACAACGCCACTGGCATAGACGATTTCGGCAGCACTACCACGCGCGGGGACGACGACCGATACGGGGATGGGGCGCCAGACGTACCAAGCAGCCAAACCGCCTGCCACGGAGAGGGCGACGACAACGGAAAGCAAGCGGAACGGTTTCACGCCATCTGCCTTGAACTGCTGCTGTTGCCGACCCTATAGCATAGACCGACCGTCGGTCTATGAATACAGCTGAAGAATTCGGCCGCAGCATCGAATTCCGCTCCGCTAGTCAGGGGAACATACGAAAGAAACGAGCGCCGCTATGCGTGTCAAAAAACACCCAGAAATCCGCTCGGGCGAATTGTTGGATTGCGCTCAGCGGCTCTTCTTCGCTCATGGCTACAATCATACCACGATTAACGACATCATTCGCGAAGCAGGCGTGTCGAAGGGTGCCTTCTATCACTATTTTCCTTCCAAGGAGGCGCTGCTTGAAGCATTCGCTGCCCGCCTTGCCCGCGAAAGCCTTGAAGAGATTCGACCGCTCCTCGACGATCCTACGCTCGACGCCGTGGGACGGCTGAACACCTTGTTCGCCGGATCGCGGCGCCTCAAGGTCGAGCTTGCCCCGCAACTGCGAACAGTATTCGATGTCATTTTCCGCCCGGAAAACATCGTGCTGTTCCACCGCATCGATCAGGCTGTGACCCGCATCGTGGTCCCGCTTTTGGCCGATGTTCTCCGAGAGGGAACAGAGGAGGGTCTCTTCGATGCGCCAGACCCCGAAGCGTTCGCAGAGATGCTTCTTCTCTTTCGGCTTTCCCTCAGCAGCGTGATGCACGAGGCCCTGATAAGGAGCCGCGAGGGCAATATCGAGCAGGCCGTGAAGATGCTCGACGATCGCCTCAGGCTCTATGGTACTGCCATCGATCGCATCCTGAAGTTGCCCGAGGGAACGATCGAAGTAACTGAAACGAGCTTTGTCCGAGCTTTGCTTGATGACTCTCAATAAAATAGGAAGCGTTGCGCAAAACTCTGCCGGATGAGATTTAAGCGACCGACCGGATGGTTGGAATATCCGCAGCGCGATTCTGTTCTCCTGTCGAAGGAGGATGCGGACCCATTACCGATATAAGGAAGGCCAGGCCGTCGCCGGTTCGATCGTCATTAAGTTCTATCGCTCCGGCGATCAAATCCGAGGGTCCATCAGAAAAGTTGCGGAGCCGGGCTAGCATGACACCGTATTTTCAAGCGGAGAACTACAGGTCAATGATGCGTCTTTGATTGCGCAGAACAAGCATCGGGAAGCTCCTGGCACACCCATCTTCGTTGAACTCTCAGAAGGCGTCCGCTGGAATCCGGCTTGGGGCCGGCTGAACTAGCAAACGGCATGTGACCGATCCCCAGCGAATAGCGTTCCATTCGCATTCGAACGGTGTTTCGAAGCCGGATTTGGCGCGCTGCGAAACGTCGCTTGCAATGTTTTCCCGCCGAGTCATAATAATTTTGCACACGTGCTCAATTTTGTCACGCGGTCGTTACGCAGATCCCCTAGAGCGGAAACCGTTCGCGCTTTTCATGGGATCTCCGGGCCGGCCGTCAGCAATGGTGATGGCCCGCCAAGAGGCTCGCACCAATCTCTGGGGAGATGAAGAGATGACTATTCTGCCGACACTGAAGTGCATGACCGTCGCGGCCGCCATCCTAGCCTCGACGACCGCCCTGTCCTTTGCCAAGGATCTGACCGTTACGGTCTGGGCCGGCGGCACAGGCCCAAACGACGTCTATCGCCTCGACGCAATCGATATTGCAGCCGAGCAGCTTCAGCGGGAAGCCGCTATCAAGGGCGAAGACCTCAAGATCAAGGTCGAGAAAAAGGCCTATAGCGGCTGGGAGGACTTCAAGCAGGCGATGACGCTTGCCGCCGAGGCGAAAACCGCTCCGAACATCGTCGTCACCGGCCACGAGGACATTGGCCCCTGGGCACAGTCCGGCTTGATCGTGCCGATTGAGGACTATGTCGACCTCGATTCCTGGCCGCTTAACAACATCTATGAAAACCTAATGGATATTGCCTCCTTCAGCGGCACGGTCTACGGCATCCCGCAGGACGCCGAGTCCCGCCCGATGTTCTTCTGGAAGCCTCACATGAAGGCGATCGGCTATAACGATGCTGATCTCGACGCTCTGCCGCAGAAGGTCCAGGACGGCAGCTACACGATGAAGAACCTGCTGGAAGACGCCAAGAAGATGCAGGACAAGGGCCTCGTGCAGCCAGGCTATGGCTTCTACCCGCGCTACACCAACGGTCCGGATTTCTGGCAGTTTTACACGAGCTTCGGCGGGACGATGGAAGAAGACGGCAAGCTAGTCTTCGACAAAGCTGCGATGCAGCGCGCGTACCAATTCTTCGCCGACGCTGTAAAAGACGGCGTCACCAAGAAGAACCATATCGGGATGCCGGCCGACCAGTGGTGGAAGGAAGTGGCTTCCGGCAAGGCCGGGATCTGGCACGGCGGCACCTGGCATTATGCCCGCTACGTCAACCAGGAAGGCTTGAAGGACTTTTTCGGCAACGTCATCTTCACGCTGATCCCGGCCGGCGAAGGCGGCAAAGCCAACACGCTGACGCATCCGCTCGTCTATCTTCTGACCTCGGGCCACGACAAGGACGACACCGAGATTGCCGCCCAGTTGATCAAGATCGCCTCCGAGCCGCGCATCAATGTGCTGCATGCGGTCAAGTCCGCTCATCTCGGCATTTCGAAGTCGGAAACCGAGATCGAGCTCTACTCCTCCGACCGCTGGACGCGCGAAGCCACCGAGCGGCTTCTGCCCTACGCCAACGCGATGCCCAACAATGCCGATTTCGGCACCTACTGGAACATCATGTGGAAGGGCCTCGAGGCCTCCTGGACAGGCGCCAAGAGCGTCGATGCTGCCGTCAACGACGTAGAAGGCGAGCTGAAAAACACGCTCGGCGACAAAATCATCATCCGCTAAGCGCAGGCAAGCCTCCGGGCGGCCTCATCCGCCCGGACATTTTGCGGAGGCTTTCATGAGATCGTCCAGAACGCTCGGGCTCATAATGATCGCGCCGGCCGCGATCATGATTGTGCTGTTCTTCTTGATGCCGGTAGTGCTAACCGCCGTCTTTTCCTTCACGAACATGACGACCGCCACGGGCATTTCGGGCGGCGCCTACCAGATCGCCCCAAATTCGCTCATCGCGCTCAAGGACGAGATGCCGGAGGTCGTGCAGCAGCTTACCGAGCCGCGCTACGCGATCGACGAGGAGGGTATCAAAGGCGTCGAGGGCCTTGCGCTTGGGCCTGGCATCGCCACGGAGCTGCGCGAAAAACATCTCGGTGAGGTCTTCTCCTCGCGCCGCGAAGCCGAGCGCATGATTAAGGATCTTAACGACCGGCCGTCGACCCGGGACGTCAAGCAAATCTCAGAGCAGTTCAACCGCTCCGTTGCCAATCTGCGTTTCTCGAGCAAGGAGGACCTTTTCGCCTCGCTCGACAAGTTCGGCTTCAAGATGACGTCGGAACAGAAGGAAGGCCTCGCCAGCGCGACCTATACCGGCTGGAGCTGGACGACGGAGAACTTCTCGCGCATCGCCTCGTCACCGGACATGGCGCAGATCCTTTTCAACACATTGCTCTACGTCGCCCTTGTGCTCGTGCTCTTCAACACGAGCTACGCCATGCTCCTGGCGATCTGGACTCACTACATGCCGAGTGCGCAGGCAACGATTTTTCGCTCCGTCTGGCTCCTGCCGCGCATCACGCCCGTCGTTATCTATGTCCTGATGTGGAAATGGCTCGCCTGGGATACCGGCTTCATCTCCACCTTCATGGGCAAGTTCGGCTACTCGCCGAAGAACTATCTTCTCGACAACGCTTATAACGCTTGGCTCTTCGTGGTGCTGATCAACGGCTTCATCGGCGCCTCGATGGGCATGCTGGTCTTTTCCTCGGCGCTGAAGGCGATCCCGAAGAGCCAGTTCTTCGCAAGCGAGGTGGATGGCGCCAGCCGCTGGCAGCAGATCCGCTACATCATCCTGCCGCAGATGCGCTGGCCGATCCTGTTCGTCACCTGCTACCAGACGCTGTCGCTGCTTGCCTCCTTCAACGAAATCCTCCTTTCGACCCGCGGCGGGCCGGGCAAGGCGACCGAAGTCTGGTCGCTTGCCGCCTATCACACGGCGCTCAATAACTATGCCGGCAATCTGGAATATGGCCTTGGCGCCGCTATGGCGCTCGTCCTCGTGATTATCGGCATCATCCTGTCGCTCGCCTATCTGCGCGTCTTCAATTACGCCACGCTGGTTGCGCGGCCGCTCATCGAGGATTGATCATGGCGGAGAAATCGCAGCCCTCGGCGAACTACCGCACCTGGCCGGTCGTTCTGGCGCTCGCCATCGTCAGCCTGCCGCTGGTGCTGATGTATGCCTATCTCTTCATCGATACGATCACTGACAAGCAACCGGCGGCGCTGATGCCGGATACGCTTACCCTGCGGCACTGGACATTCCTTTGGCAGACGCCGCCTGGAAGGCCGAACATCTGGCTGGTGACGCTGAACACGCTGATCTTCACGGCGAGTACGACGGCCGTCGTACTCCTTGTCTCTTCCATGGCGGGCTATGTGCTGTCGCGGTTGAACGTGCCTGCCCGCGGCTTCTTCCTTGCCGGCGTCATGGTGCTGCACGCCTTCCCGTCGGTGACACTCATCATCGCGATCTTCATCGTACTGCAGATGGTCGGCCTCTATAATTCACTGATCGGCGTCATCCTTGTGAAGGCCGCGATCGACCTGCCACTCGGCATATGGCTGATGAAAGGCTTCTACGACAGCGTGCCCTGGGAGATAGAAATGGCCGGTGTCGTCGACGGCGCCTCGCGCTTCCGGGTCTGGCGCAGTCTCGTGCTGCCGCAGGTGCGTCCGGCGATCATGGCGCTGGCGCTCTTCTCCTTCCTTTCGGGCTGGGGAGAATTCATCCTGCCGCAGGTATTGGCCCCAGGCGGTCAGGTACAGGTGCTCTCGGTCTACCTTTCGGGGCTGATCGCCGATGACAACAATTTCGACTTCGGCACCTTCAAGGCGGTAGGCGTGTTCTACGTGATCCCGGTGCTGCTGCTTTACGGATTCTTCCACAAATATCTCATGAATATCTATGGCGGCGGGAGCAAAGGCTGATGCGTATCCTCCTCGACAATTTCTCGAAGAGCTTCGGCGCCACCAAGGTCATCGAGAACATGAACCTGGAAGTGGCTCACGGCGAGATGCTAGCCCTGCTCGGTCCGTCAGGCTGCGGCAAGTCGACGACGCTCTTTGCCGTCTGCGGCATCCATCGCCCGACCGGGGGCCGCATCCTCTTCGGCGACCGCGATGTTACCGATCTTCCGAGCCAGGTGCGCAATGTCGGCGTCGTGTTTCAGTCCTACGCGCTCTATCCGCACATGACGGTTGCCGAAAACATCGGCTTTCCGCTGAGGGTCAAGGCAATGCCCTCAGCCGACATCCGCAAGGAGGTCGACCGCATCGCCGCTCTCGTGCAGATCGGCAACCTGATGGGCCGCCGCCCCTCTGAGCTTTCCGGCGGGCAGCAGCAGCGCGTGGCGCTCGCCCGCGCGCTGATCCGCAAACCGGACGTCCTGCTTCTCGACGAGCCGCTCGCCAATCTCGACGCAAAGCTCCGGCTGGAGATGCGCTCGGAAATCCGTCGCATCCAGCGCGAGACGGGCATCACCGCGATCCTGGTCACCCACGACCAGGTGGAAGCCATGAGCATGTGCGACCGCATCGCCATCATGAAGGAAGGTGAGATCATACAGATCGCAACACCGGCAGAGATGTATAACGACCCGCGCACCGCCTTCGTTGCCGGCTTCCTGGGAAACCCGCCGATCACCTTCCTGCACGGCGTGGCGGCAAAGGGTGTCTTCTCCATTCCAGGCAGCGAGATCAAAGTTCCACTCCCCGCTTGCGTGGACGCCTCGGATGGCGCCAAGCTGATACTCGGCGTGCGGCCGGAGCACTTCAATCCAACCGGCGACGTGCCGGTCACAGGCGTCGTGAACTTCGCCGAAACGCAGGGCCGTGAAAATCTTTATGACGTGCGGCTTGCCGGGGGACCACTGCTGCGCTCCATCCAGCCGGTCCGCCACGACATCAAGATCGGCGACGAGGTCACCTGGGCAATCGACAGCCGCAACGTGTTCATTTTCGACGAAGACGGACGGAGGCTCTGATGCAACGCGATTTCTCAGCCTTCTTCGAGCGCTATGGCTGGCCCGCCGGCAAGGGCCGGCTGCCTCTCTGCATCGGCCATCGTGGCGCAAGCGGGCATGCCCGCGAAAATACGCTCGCCGCCTTCCGTCTGGCGGCGGACCTCGGGGCAGAAATGTGGGAGCTCGACACGCAGTTGACCAGGGACGGCGTCGTCGTCGTTTCCCATGACGACCATCTCGAGCGCGTCTTCGGCGTGGACAAGCGTATTTCGGAGATGATCGCAACCGAGCTTGCCGCGCTGGACGGCGTCGACGTCCCGACCTTCGAGGCGGTCGCCGCCCTTGGCCGCGAGACCGGAACCGGGCTCTATATTGAGCTGAAAGCACCGGGAAGCGGCCTCCGCTGCTGGCAGCAACTGCTCGAAAAGGGCCAGCGCTTCGCCTGCCTCGGCTCCTTCGACATCGCACAGGTCCGCGAGCTTCGCGAGGCCGGTTGCGACTATCCGCTGTCTGTGCTTGTGCGCGTCGGCGATAATCCGCACGTGATCGGCGACGAGGCGGATGCCGATATCTTGCATCTTTGCTGGGAGCGCGCCGGCGAGCGGCCGCAGGATCTGGTCACCCCGGCACTGATGGAGCGCGCCTTCGCAACAGGCCGCGAGATCGTTTTGTGGCATGAGGAAAGACGGCCGATCCTCGATGAGATCATGAAGCTGCCGGTGCTGGGTATCTGCACGGATCTGCCGGATATGATGCGCACCGTGCCGGGTGGGGAAAGAACGTTTGGCAGACAAGGATAAAGGACCGCGCAGAGTAACGTCCTTCGACGTGGCGCGTGTTGCGGGCGTCTCGCGCGCGGCCGTATCGCGCGCATTCACGCCGGATGCGAGCGTTTCGGCGAAGACCCGCGAAAAGGTCTATCAAGCGGCCAAGGAGCTCGGCTACCGCGTCAACTACCTCGCGCGGAGCCTGACGAACAAGCGCTCCGATCTCGTCGGCGTCGTCGCCGCCGGGCTTGACAACCCATTCCGCACGCTTCAGATCGAGCATCTGGCGCGCACGCTCATTTTCCGCAATTTCCGTCCGATTCTGTTGCCGACCTCCAAGGAGGCGGATACCTCGACCGTCATCGGCCAGCTTCTGCATTATGCCGTCTCCGGCGTAATCGTGACATCGGACGCGCCGCCGACGGAAATCTGCGAGCAGTGCGCCGCCGAGGGCGTGCCGATCGTGCTGATCAACAAGGGCGACGAGATTCCCTTTGTCGACCGCATCATTTCCGATGACCACACCGCCGGAAATCTGGCCGCCGATCACCTGGTCGATAAAGGCGCCAGGCGTCTCGCCGCAATTGCCGCGTCCTCCGTCTCCTACACGGCACGCCGCCGCAGCGAGGCCTTCCTTGCCCGCTGCCGCCAGCGCGGCCTCGAGGCGCAGCTCTTCACCGTCGCCCTAAACGACTATCGAAGCGGCTTCGACGCGGCATCCGGGCTCATCTCCTTGGGAATCGACGGCGCCTTCTGCGCCAACGACTACATGGCCTGCGGCGTGATCGACCGTCTGATGTCGGGCCGCAGCCGCCAAGACGTACCCGCCATGCGCGTGATCGGCCATGACGATATTCCCCAGGCAAGCTGGTCTGCCTATGAGCTCACAACCATCCGCCAGCCGTGCGACCTTCAGGCCGACCAGGCGATCGGCCTGCTGATGAGCCGGATGGCTAAGCCGGATATGACGGCGCGCGTAGAATTCACGCCCGTTTCGTTGATCAAGAGAAGGACTGCCTGATGAGTTCCGCATTCGATCTCTCCGCCCTTGAGGCCCGCGCTGCGGCTGCGATAGAGATCGCACGTCATGTCGGCCGCGAGGCGGCCCGCTTCCGCGCGGAAATGGGTTCGGGATTGAAGGTCGAAAACAAGGGCCTGCAGGATTTCGTGACCGTCGCCGACCGCAATGCCGAGCGGGCCATTCGCGACGGGCTGCTTGGGCTGTTCCCGCAAGACACCTTTGTGGGTGAGGAAACCGGCGGCGGAGCCGGCCGCGCTGGAACCTGGGTAGTCGATCCGATCGACGGTACAACGAACTACATTAGAGGCTTCCGCCACTGGGGCGTATCGATCGCATTTTGCGCCGAAGGCCGCCTGGAGATCGGCGTCGTTTACGATGCCGCCAAGGATTCTGTCGTCTCGGCAATCCGTGGCAGCGGCGCGTTTCGCGAGGGGACACCCATTCGTGCTGCAGCGACGAGCGATCCGGCCAATGCCATCTGCATCCTCGGCCATTCGCGCAAAACGAGCTTCGACGAGCACCTTGCCATCTCCCGGCGCCTACATGAGCGCGGCATGGACTACCGCCGCATGGGCGCGGCCGCGATCGACCTCCTACGTGTCGCCGAGGGTGCGGCCGATCTCTATTACGAGCGGCATCTGAACGCATGGGATATGCTCGCAGGCGCACTGATCGCTTGCGAAGCGGGCGCGAAAGTCGCCATGCCCGCGTTACCGGCTCTTCTGTTCGAAGGCGGCCCGGTCGTCGCCTATTCGCCGGGGCTTGCCCGGGAATTCGAATTCATCATGGAGATCGAGGGTTTGGCGCCGATGACGGACTAACCAGACTGCCATGCGCAACGCCCAGGCGGGGCGGGCTGCGCTTGTCGTCACGAGCAACCGCGTAAGAGGAGATTGCCAATGAAAACCGTCTTTGTTCTCTTCGATTCCCTCAATCGCCACATGCTCGGCTGCTACGGCGGATCTCGAATACCAACGCCGAACTTTGACCGCCTTGCCGGGCGCTCGATGGTCTATGACAAGCATTATGTGGGCTCGCTGCCCTGCATGCCGGCACGACGGGATCTCCTGACAGGACGTCTGACTTTTCTGCATCGAAGTTGGGGCCCCCTCGAACCATTTGACAATGCCTTTCCAGAGCTTCTCAAGCAGAAGGGCGTGCATAGCCACCTGATCACCGATCACTACCATTATTGGGAAGACGGCGGCGCGACCTATCACAATCGGTATTCGACCTTCGAGTTCGTGCGAGGTCAGGAGTCGGATCCGTGGAAGGCAATGGTGCAGCCTCATTGGGAGCGTCTTCGGGAAAAATATCACCAAGCACAGACCGGCAGCGGCCCGATCAGCAAGTACGGGCCATACATGATCAATCGAGAATTCATCAGGCAAGAAAAGGACTTTCCCTCTGTGCAGTGCTTTGCGCATGGTTTGGAGTTTCTCGATCTCAATCGTGAGGCTGATGACTGGCTACTGCAGATCGAAACATTCGATCCGCACGAACCCTTCTTCGCGCCGGAGCGCTTCAAGGAACCTTTCAAAACCGGATGGAACGGGCCTATCCGTGATTGGCCCCGCTATGGACGGGTTGAGGAACTGCCGGAAGAAGCTGATGAACTCAGAGCGAACTATTACGCGATCGTGTCGCTATGCGATTTTTTGCTCGGCCAGTTGCTCGATTACTTCGATGCGCACGATATGTGGAAAGACACCGCGCTCATCGTCACAACCGATCACGGGTTCCTTCTCGGGGAACACGATTTTTGGGCCAAGAACCGTATGAACATGTACGAGGAGATCGTACACATCCCCTTGTTCATCCATGATCCGCGCTGGCCTGCTGCGGGAAGGATTGACCGGCTGACCCAGTCCATCGACGTGGGGCCGACATTTCTCGATATATTCGAAGTAGATGCCCCGCCTGAGACAGAAGGGCAGTCGCTTCTGAAGCCGAATTCCAAGGATGCAGTTATCTTTGGCTATTTCGGCGGCGCAGTCAACGTAACCGATGGCCGCTATACCTACCACAGGTTTCCAGCCGATCTCCTGAAGCAGGATATCTATCAGTATACGGTTATGCCTACGCACATAACGCGGCCATTCACGCCGGAAGAGCTATCAGGAGCGACGTTAGCCAAGCCGTTTTCGTGGACCAAGGATGTTCCTCTGCTGCGGGTGCCGGTGACCGAAAGATCGCCGATGTTCGACAATTATGGACCTGGAGCATTGCTTGAGAAACAAACGCGTCTCTATGATCTGGCGACCGATCCCGGGCAGGAGACGCCCCTTCAGGATCCCGCTCGGGAACGGTGGATGTTTGAGTTGATGAAGGCCCTCATGCGATCAAACGATGCGCCTACGGAAGCCTTCAAGCGCCTCGAACTATAAGTGACGTCATCGCCCGGACGTCGCCGGTGAGTATCTCGCGGCGTGCTTTTTTCGCTGGCGTTCATCTGCTTTCCGAAAGCTCTGCATTCACGCCCGCGCGGCGCCGCAAGCGTTCTGCCGCGAAATCCACGAAGGCACGCACCCGGGCGGAAACCATGCGCCCTTGCGCGTGAACGATGTGAACTGGGACCGGCTCGCGCTCGTACTCTGCAAGCATCACCTTGAGACGGCCGGCCTGTATCTCTGGCGCCACTTGGTAGGACTGGAAGCGGGAAAGCCCCCAGCCCGCCACAGCGGCCGCGATCGCTGCGTCATTCGTGTTGCAGATGAGCCTGGCGCTGATGGGCACGCGAATGCTGCTGTCCTTTCCGAACAGCCACTCTGAATGGCCAAAAAGGCCGTCGCGTCCGATCATTCTGTGACCCGCAAGATCCTCCGGCTTTTTTGGCTCGCCCTGACGGGCGAAATAGTCTGGCGAACCGCAAAGCACCTGCCGGATAGACCCAATCCGACGTGCGACGAGGCCGGAGGCGGGAAGTGCTGCGATACGCACGGCAACGTCCAGACCTTCCTCAACCAGGTTGGTGACGCGATCGACGAATACGGTTTTGACCTGCATGGCAGGATAAAGATCGAGAAAATCGAGTATCACGGGAAGCACGTGGATGCGCCCGAAAAGCGCAGGCGCCGTCACGGTAAGCAATCCCGCCGGATGCGTGAAGCTGCCCGCCGCATTGGCCTCCGCCTCGGCAATTTCCGCGAGTATCCGTCGACAGTCGGTCATATAGCCTTCGCCAGCTGCCGTCAGCTTTAGCGAACGGGTCGTGCGGACGAGGAGTCGTGTACCGATCAAGCTTTCCAGTTTGGATACCGCTCGCGTTACCGATGGAGGGCTCATATGCAGGACTTTAGCCGCTGGCGCGAAACCGCCGCTGTCCACCACCTGTACGAATACCCGCATCGCCTGCCACCGGTCCATCAACCTCTCCTTTGGCCGATTCTATTATTTCAACTTGTGAAATGGTTTAGTGCCTTCTTTCACTCTTACCATCATTGATCTTAATAATCATCATGCAGCCGACCTTATGACTCAGGAGGCTGACATGAAGCTCTACTATCATCCGCTGTCGGGCCACGCCCATCGTGCGCGACTCTTTCTCTCCCTGCTTGGCATCGGCCACGAGCTTGTGCTCGTCGATCTGGCGAAACTGGAGCACAAGCAGGCTGAATTCCTCAAGCTGAACCCGTTCGGCCAGGTCCCGGTACTCGACGACCACGGCACCATTATTTGCGATTCCAATGCCATTCTTGTCTATCTTGCGAAGAAGGCAGGACGGAACGACTGGCTTCCCGAGCACCCCAAAGGCGCCGCCGCCGTCCAGCGATGGCTATCAGTGGCGGCCGGTCAGATCGCGCATGGTCCGGCGCAGGCGCGGCTTATCAACGTTTTCAAGGCACCCTATAGCCCGGAAGAAGTCATCCCGCGCGCTCATGCCATACTGGTGCTCATAGAGGCTGAGCTGGAAGGCCGGGACTGGATCGCTGCCGACCGAGCGACGATTGCCGATGTCGCCCTTTACAGCTACGTGGCCCGCGCCCCGGAGGGCGACGTGGATCTCAAGAACTATTCAAACATCCGCGCCTGGCTAAGCCGTGTCGAGGCACTGCCCGGCTTTGTCGACTTCCAGAAGACCCCAGTCGGCCTTGCGGCTTGAGGAGTATCGCTGTGGAAGGCCCGACTTTTTTTGCGTCGCCATGGCATCATGGCGAAATCGCTCTCCAGACGCGGCTCGGCGTCGAAGCGCGAATGGATGAGGTCGGGCGCCGCGTCGTGCGCGATCATCTGATCGACCAGCACAGGGATTTTTATCCGCTGCTACCGATGATGGTCTTGGGGGCCGTGGACCGAGAAGGCGACGTCTGGGCCACTCTTCGTTCCGGTCGGCCGGGCTTTCTCCATGCGCGGGATTCCCGCAGGCTCTGCGTCGAGCTGGAAAGGGAGTTTGCCGATCCCGCCGAAACCGGCATGGACCACGGCTCCCCTCTCGCCCTTCTTGGCATCGATCTCGGCACGCGCCGCCGCAACCGCTTGAACGGCACATTGCAGAGGCATGCGGGCGGCTTCGATGTTTTGGTCGATCAGAGCTTCGGCAACTGCCCGAAATACATCCAGCTTCGGCAGGTCCGGTTCGTTCGCGATCCGGCGCGACTCTCTTCCGTGCCACCGCGTGAAAGTTCTTGGCTTGACGATGCGGCCCGCGCACTGGTGGAGCAGGCGGATACCTTTTTCGTCGCTACCTATGTAGACGTTTCCGGAGCACGACAGGTCGATGTGTCGCATCGCGGCGGTCGTTCGGGCTTTGTCCATATCGGCGAAGACGGGTGGCTGACGATTCCCGATTACACTGGCAACCGCTTTTTCAACACACTTGGCAATATCATGCTCAATCCGTATGCCGGGCTTGCGTTTTTTGACTTTTCGACCGGCGATCTCCTGCAACTGACCGGCGAGGCCGAGCTGTTATTCGATCACCCTTGCGTCAAGCCCCTAGAAGGGGCCGAACGCTACTGGCGTTTTCGTCCACGCCGTGTTGTGTGGCGCGCTGACGCACTGCCGATCCGCTACGACTTTGCCGAATAGTCACCATTCGCACTCGCCACCGGCACTTGGTAGCAGTCGCCGAGAGGAAGAGCGTCGCACCCGGCAAATTGCCGTCTCATCTTCGGCGGCACCCTCGTATAAAAGCAGAAACTAATTTAGATAGTCGATTTCCTCGACGTGCTGTAGAATCGAATGTCGGGCGCCCAAACTGGGAGATTATCGGACTCTGGGTTAGAGCTCTCGCGAAAAAATGTCATTCTTGTTTGTTGGCAAATGAAATGGAACAGAGATTAGCCGCGATCCTGGCGGCCGACATGGCAGGCTACAGCCGGCTGATGGAGATGGATGAAGCAGGCACGCTCGCCCGCTTGAAAACTCACCGAATCGAACTGATGGACCCCGCGATCGCGAAGAACAAGGGTCACATCATTAAGACCACGGGTGACGGCATGCTTGTCGAATTCCAAAGCGTTTCTGATGCGGTAAAGTGCGCCGTGGAGATCCAGCAGCGTATGAAGCGGCGTAATTCGGACGTGCCGCAAGATCGGCGGATCGAATTCAGGATCGGGATCAACCTCGGCGACATCATTTTTGACGAGCAGGATATTTTTGGTGACGGTGTGAATATTGCTTCTCGGATCGAGCAATTGGCCGACGTCGGCGGCGTCTGCATCACCGCGGCCGTAGCGACACAAATTGTCGACCGGCTCGAAGTCGCCATCGAGGATTTGGGAGAAAAGACGCTCAAGAATATAAGCCGTCCGGTTCATCTCTTTCGTGTCGGGCTCGAAGCGTCCGCCCTGCCCGGTCAATTGGATGACCTGGATGCGAAACGATCCGTTGCGAAACCTTCTATCGTTGTGCTGCCATTCATCAACATGAGCGGCGACCCCGATCAGGAATTTTTCGCCGACGGCCTTACAGAGGACATCATTACCGAACTATCCCGCCGTCACGAGCTGTTCGTCATTTCGCGCAATTCGAGCTTTGTCTATAAAAACCGCGCCGTGAACGTACGCGAAGTCGCGCAAAAGCTTGGGGCTCAGTACTTGGTGGAGGGAAGTGTTCGCAAGATAGGCGACAGGGTGCGTGTGACCGTCCAGCTCATCGATGCAGTCAGCGATGCTCATATTTGGGCGGACAAATACGATCGGAAGCTTGACGACATATTCGCGATACAGGACGAGGTAACGGGCGCGATAGTGGCCACTTTGCCCGGTCGCGTCGAAGCAGCCCAACGCGACCAGCTTGCACGAACAAAACCAGCGAATATGGCCGCATACGAGTGCGCGCTTGCCGCCAAGGTACTGCATCACAAGGGCACTGTGTCGGACAATCAGCAGGCGCAATTGCTTATAGACAGGGCCGTCGCGCTCGACGCAGGTTATGCCCATGCCCATGCGTGGCGGGCGTGCATTCTGGGCCAAGCCTGGGTCAACGGCTGGTGCGAAGACAAGGATGCAGTGTGGGATGAGATCGTTGCCGCGTTGGATCGGGCGCTGGCGCTGGATGACAACGACGCCGACGTTCACCGAATTTTGGCAGCGGTGAACGTGAACAATAATGCCTTGACCACAGCGCGGTATCACCAGGAGCGCGCGCTTTCCCTCAATCCAAATTATGACCTGGTGGTGGTTCAGCAAGGCGAGCTGCTGACGTGGCTCGGGCGGCCCGAAGAGGGGATAGAATGGATCCGTAAAGCAATGCGGCTCAATCCTCATCACCCCGAGCGGTTTTGGAGCCACCTCGGAAAATCACATTTTGCTGCGCATCAGTACGGCGAGGCGATCGAAGCATTTATGCATCTGTCAGTTATGGATCACGTCCAGCACGCCTTCGTCGCTGCATGCTACGGCTGGCTCGGTGATGAAATCGCCGCTACAGGTCATCTGGAGAAAGTAAGAGCGCTTGCCCCGCAATTTGACATACCGTCATTTCTTGCATCGATGCACTACGCTCAGGAATCCGATGTTCAACACCTTCGCGAAGGCCTCGTCAAAGCGGAAAACAACCGCGACGACACATCACCAAAGGCAGTTTAAATTGCCTGCCAGATCCAACACTCACGTCGGGCTTGCTGGGGCGGCTCGCCGCAGCCTGATGGGCCTGCCGAACATGATGACGTTGCCGCCAAGCGCGAAGATGAGGCCGAGCACGGCTTCGGCGGTCCAGACGTAGCCTTCGAAGAGTGTCGAGACCGTCAAGGCGACGAGCGGAAACAGCACTGTCGCATAGGAAGCGCGCGCCGGACCCCATCGGCCAACGAGCGCCAGATAGGCGAGGAAGCCGACGACGCTTCCCGGGATCGCAAGGTAGAGCAGCGCGCCCGTGTAGACCGGCGATGGATCGAAAGTAAGAGGCAGGCCGCGGACAAGTACAATGGCGCCCAGCGCCGCCACGCCGCAGACCATCGCATAGGCCGTCGTCGACGAAAGATCGAGCCCCAGCCTTTGATGGCGAGCTGAGAGGAAATTGCCGAGCGAGAAGCAATAGGTGCCGGCAAGTGCCAGCAAAAGGCCAAGTCCGCCCTGAGGCGTGGTGTCGAGCGCGCGCATCTCATCTGCAAAAAGAAGCATCAGGCCGACGAGGCCAACGGCGCCTGCCAACATCACACGGGCGCTCGGGCGATTTCCTTGAAGGAGCCAGCCGTTCGCCGCGTTAAATAGGGTTGCCATTGCAAAAACGACCGAGACGATGCCGCTCGGCAGCATGCCGGCGGCATAATAGAAGCAGAGGAAATTGCAACAGAACAGGCAAAGGCCCTGAGCGCCGACTGTCAGCCAATGATTCAATGGCGGTGGCGGCAGGCGCCGGCGCAGGGCCAGCAATCCAAGCAGCAGAATGGCTGCGAGCGCGAAACGGTAGAGGATCGAAACCTCCGCGGGCACGATGCCGACCTGCAGCTTGATCGCAAACCACGTGGTGCCCCATATAAGGACGGTGAGAACGAAGAGAAGCGGCGCCATTAGCTGTCTTTCCTGTCGGAGGCATCGAACGGCGTCTTCTATGGCACTGCACCACCCGCCGCTATCATAGACTTGCGCGACTATCGAAATCTTGCGGTCTTCGGCAGCACCCAGTTGCAGGAGATACCGCCGCGGCCTTATGAGAAAGCATGCAAACGGGATCGATTTCATCCGCTTTGGAAGGTGTAGGCGCCAAGCTGCTGCGGCAGGTTGATCTCGGCGGCGGCCTGACGATTGCGCAATGGCGAAACTTCGCCAACAGCCGCCTTGCCTATCGCGATCCCGGGCACCACACCGTTAGCCTTTATCTCGATGGTACCGTGCGCCGCATGGACAGCGGTCAGACGGGGATAGGCTCGTCGGGAGCGCTCTGTCTGCTGCCGGCAGATGGTGACAGCGCCTGGCATGTACTCCGAGACGTCTATTTCTGTCACATCTACATCTCTCAGGGCCGGTTTCAGAGGCTGGCCGGCGAGGTTTTCGATCGCGACAGCCGGACGTTGACGCTTCCCGACCTGAGTTTCTTTTCCGACGGCTTCATTGCGGACATCATCAACAGGGCGATCCTGCCCAACGACTGGTCGGAAAGCGCCAATCGCCTTTTACTTGCCCAGGCGGCTGATCTCATCTTGCTCGAAGTGCTGCGCAAGAACGGTCCAGTCCGGTCCAGCAGCCTTGTCCTCCAGGGCGGGCTTTCACCCCACGTTTTGAAACGCATTATACAATTGATCGATGCCGATCTCGCCGGCGACCTCAGCCTCGACCGGCTTGCCGCGGAGGCAGGCCTCAGCTCCTATCATTTCGCCCGTATGTTCAAACTGACCACGGGCCAGACGCCACACCGTTTCGTGCATGAGCGGCGGCTTGCGGTGGCTTATGAGTTCATACGCGCTGGCAAAGCCAGCATCACGGAAATCGCAGCCGCCTGCGGATTCTCGACACCGGCGCATTTCGCCGCAAGCTTCAAGGCGAAATTCGGCACGAGCCCATCCGCTATCCGCGTCTGACGGCACGCAAGAACGTGCCCAACGCGTTCACCGGATGAAGCACTTGCTACCGGTTATCGGTAGCCTCCGGAATCGGCCCGACGGCGGCGGAAGAGAGCGGGAGTCGAACCCACAAAAGACCGTCTTTCGGACCCTCGGCCCACGGATCCCCAGACCTCGGGACTGCTTGCGTCATGCATGGCTCAGACGAAAGAATTTGCTCGGAAAAATCGTTGCGATGGGCTATTGCGCAGCAATAATCATCGGTTAAGTGGCGGACGGCGAGGCCGTATTGCGCGTCGCTGCTTAGTCCTCCTCTGCCATACGGTGGATACGGCGGTCAGTCTCACGTGCCGCTTGCCCCCCGTCGATGGCGCGAATACACAAAACTGGCCAAACGTGCCTTGCCTAAGCTGTTAATCTCTTGGAAGCTGCAGCTTGAGGAGATGCCGGTGCGTTAACGCGTCCGGCAATGCAGATTCGAAAGATTTACTTGTGGTTGTTTCATCCCCCCGCACCTTTTTGACATCCCTGTTTCACGCAGCTGTCGGTGCCGCCGATCCCCTGTCGGGTATCAAGGCGCATCTGCCTGCGAAGCCAAAAGGCCGAACGGTGGTGATCGGCGCGGGCAAGGGAGCAGCGCAAATGGCTCGCGCGCTTGAAAGCGTCTGGGACGCGGCGCTCGATGGCGTGGTCGTGACGCGCTACGGCTACGGCTGCGAAACACAGAAGATCGACATCATCGAAGCTGCCCATCCGGTGCCGGATGCCGCTGGTCTTTCCGCATCGAAGCGGTTGGTCGAAGCGCTAAAAGATCTGACGGCGGACGATTTGGTGATTGCACTGATCTGCGGCGGTGGCTCGGCGCTTCTGCCGGCGCCGCCCGAAGGCCTGACGCTTGAAGGTGAGATCGCGCTCAATGAAATGCTGCTGGCTTCCGGAGCGCCGATCTCGGCCATGAACGTCGTGCGCAAGCATCTATCCACCATCAAGGGCGGGCGGCTCGCGGCGGCCACAAAAGCGCGCGTCGTCAGCCTGATCGTCTCGGATATCCCGGGAGACAATCCCGCGCATGTCGCCTCAGGTCCCACCGTTCCCGATCGCTCCACCCGGTATGAGGCTATCGAGATCGTCCGGCAATATGGCCTGCAGCTTCCGAAGGCAGCGCTCGATCACCTGGGCTCCCCGGCTGCAGACGCTCCCTTTCCGGACGATCCGATCTTTGCCGGACACGAACATCACATCATCGCTTCGGCCGGTGTGTCGCTCGAGGCCGCCGCTCAACTGGCGAAGTCCAATGGCATCACCCCCGTGATCCTGTCGGATTCAATCGAGGGCGAATCCCGTGACGCTGCACTGGTGCACGCGGCAATCGCCCGTGAGGTTCTTGGCCGCAACCGACCGTTCGAAAAGCCAGTGGTCATTCTCTCGGGCGGAGAGACAACCGTGACACTGCGCGCCAAAGGCGGCAGAGGCGGGCGCAACGGGGAATTTGCGCTTGCCGCCGCACTCGCAATCGATGGACACGACATCCATCTCCTGGCAGCAGACACCGACGGCATCGACGGCTCGCAAGATAACGCCGGCGCATTTGCCGATGGCACCACCGTCAGGCGCCTGCGCGAAGGCGGCCTCGATCCCCGCCGCCTGCTTGATGGCAATGACAGCTATTCGGCCTTCCAGGCTATCGGCGACCTCTTCGAGACTGGCCCGACAGGCACCAACGTCAACGATTTCAGGGCATTCTTGATTCGTTGATGGCGGAGCCAGGCGCCGGCGTCTACATTGTCGGCACCGCTTGCCTGCTTTCCCGGCGGAAAGCATCTGGGCTCGTCGACATCCATTTGCGGAAGGCCCGGAAAAATGCGCTGGGTTCGGAATAGCCGAGTTGTGTGGCGATGTCGCCGATCGTCTTTGGCGTATTGAGCAGCAAGTCGACGGCCATATCTCGGCGGATATCATCTTTGATGCCGGCATAGCTCTGCCCTTCGTCACTCAGGCGATGACGCAGGGTGGAAACCGGCATGCGCATGTCGGCCGCAAGGTCCACGAAATTCGACCATGCAGCCGGCGGCAGCCTGCTCAGCCTCCGGCGGACACTGGAAGCGAGCCCGGCATCGTAGCGATAGCGCACGAGGATGTTCGCCGGTGCGCCACGCAGGAACTGTTTTAGTGCCTGCTCGGTCCGCGAAACCGGCAGGTCCAGCATGGCGCTGTCGAAACCCAGCCGGCTGACGGGTTGAGAGAATCCGACGGGGGCACCGAAGAAGAGCCGGTAATCGGCTCCCTGTTTTGGCTCATCACAGCGGAAATCGACGAGCCGGATGGGGATCCGGCGGCCCACCAGCCAGCACGTGATACCATGCAAAATGATCCAGTAGGTGCGATAGGCGAAAGCCGAGCGAGGCCCGCCGGCGTCCGCAAGCTCGATCTCAGCCAGGCCGTCGCGGACGACGAGTTCGCCGCGCGGATCCTCCAGGACGACATTGAGGAAGCGCAGTGCCCGGCGTAACGCCTGGCCGAGGCTTCGTGCGTGCAGCACGCAGTGACAGAGCAGCGTGAAGCTTCCGCTGCGCATCGGCCTTCCGCCCATTCCGAAGAATTCGTCATCGAGCTCGGCCGCAATCGCGAGCCACAGTGCACCATAGCGCTCGGCCGATATCGGCTGGTCGACACGCTGAGGCAGTCCGAGCGCAGCAATGAGCGGGGCTGTCGGTTTTCCTATCCGGCGCAGGCTTTCGAGTGCCTCTTCGACGAATCCCGGTGCGATCATGCGCCTTTCGAGTTCAGTCATCCCCTTCCCTCTCCGTGTGGTAAAATTGTCCAAAAATATGAAGCAGTTCTGTCATCGCTTGCAATAGTGGGACGACATAAAGTCCGTGCTATTCTGGCTGGGCGCTACATGAGAGGAGCATCGTAGGGCCGTGGGAGATGATCCATGCTGATTCGTGGAGGAACCTTCATCGTCACAGGCGGCGGGTCCGGTCTCGGCGCAGCAACCGTGCGGATGCTGGTCGAAGACGGGGCGCGCGTCGTCATTGCGGATCTTAATGAAGAGGCAGGTGAGATGGTCGCCGCAGAGCTCGGCGCGCAGGTTTCATACCTGTGTGCCGACGTGACGAGCGAGGAAGATGGTGTGCGCGTTGTCGCCGCTGCGCTCGATACCTTCGGTGGCCTGCGTGGGCTCGTCAACTGCGCCGGCGTTGCCCCGGCCGAAAAGGTCATTGGACGCGATGGGCCGCATCGGCTCGAAAGCTTTTCGCACGCGATCGGCATCAATCTGATCGGCACGTTCAACATGACGCGCCTCGCCGCGTCAGCCATTCAGCAACAGGAGCCGGATGGCGAAGGCGAGCGTGGCGTCATCATCAATACGGCCTCGGTTGCCGCCTTCGACGGCCAGATCGGCCAGGCGGCCTACTCCGCCTCCAAGGGTGGTGTGGCCGCCATGACGCTGCCGATTGCCCGCGAGCTTGCCCGCCACGGTATTCGCGTCCTCTCAATCGCTCCCGGCATCTTCGAAACACCGATGATGGCAGGCATGCCGTCTGAGGTTCGCGAATCACTCGGCAGGAGCGTGCCCTTCCCGCCGCGGCTCGGCCGGCCTGCTGAATTCGCCGCCCTGGTGCGCCATATATGTGAGAACAGCATGCTGAACGGCGAGGTCATTCGCCTCGACGGCGCATTGCGGATGGGCGCGCGTTAGGCGCTACCAGGGAGGAGTAAAATGCCATTGCAGGATCCTGTCGTGATTGTCGGCTCGGCACGCACCCCGATCGGCGGATTTCAGGGCGAGCTCAAGGATGCTACGGCGCCCGCGCTCGGAGCTTGCGCAATACGGGCCGCACTTGAACGCAGCCGCGTCGAGGCCGGGGCCGTTGATGAAGTGGTGTTCGGCTGCGTGCTGCCGGCCGGCCAGGGCCAGGCGCCGGCGAGGCAGGCGGCCATCGGCGCTGGCCTTGCCTTTTCGACCGGCGCCAGCACCATTAACAAGATGTGCGGCTCCGGCATGAAAGCCACGATGATTGCTCATGACCTCATTGCCGCAGGAAGTGCCTCGGTCACCATCGCCGGCGGCATGGAAAGCATGTCGAATGCGCCCTATCTCCTCGATCGGGCACGTAGCGGCTACCGGCTCGGCCACGGGCGCGTTGTCGATCATATGTTCCTCGACGGGCTTGAAGATGCTTATGACAAGGGACGTTTGATGGGCACTTTCGCGGAAGACTGCGCCGAGGCCTATCAATTCACACGCGCCGCACAGGATAGCTATGCGATCGCCTCGCTGACGCGGGCGCAAAAGGCGATCGAGGCCGGCTATTTCGACGAAGAGATCACACCGGTGACCATCAAGACCGGCAAAAGCGAACTGACGGTTGCGCGCGACGAACAGCCGGGCAAGGCAAAACTTGAAAAGATTCCGGCCCTGAAGCCTGCCTTCCGCGACGGCGGAACCGTGACCGCTGCCAATTCAAGCTCGATTTCCGATGGTGCGGCAGCCCTGGTCCTCATGCGCCGCTCGCAGGCCGAACGCCGCGGATTGCAGCCGCTTGCCACGATCACTGCCCAGGCCACCCATTCGCAGGCGCCCAATCTCTTTGCAACGGCGCCGGTCGGTGCTCTTGAGAAGCTTTCCGATCGCGCCGGCTGGTCGTTTGATACAGTCGATCTTTTCGAAATCAACGAGGCTTTCGCCGTCGTCGCCATGGCTGCGATGCGCGATCTCCATCTGCCGCACGACAAGGTCAACGTGCACGGCGGCGCCTGTGCGCTTGGCCATCCGATCGGTGCGTCGGGAGCACGTATCATTGTCACGCTGCTTGCGGCTCTTGAGCGATACGACCTGAAGCGCGGCATGGCCGCACTTTGCATCGGCGGCGGCGAGGCAACTGCAGTCGCCCTCGAACGGCACTAAGGGAGGAACGCAGATGATCCTTTCCGACCTGCAGCAGCAAATTCGCGATCTCGCGCGCGATTTCGCCCGCGAGCGCCTGGCGCCGGGCGCGGCCGCCCGCGACCGCGATCACGCCTTCCCCCGCGAGGAACTGAAGGAGATGGGCGAGCTCGGCCTGCTCGGCATGCTCGTTCCGGAAGCCTTTGGAGGCTCCGACACCGGCACTGTCGCCTATGCTGCCGCGCTCGAAGAGATCGCCGCCGGCGACGGGCCGTGCTCGACCATCATGAGCGTCCATAGCTCGGTTGCCTGCGTGCCGATCCTGAAATTCGGCAATGAAGAACAAAAGCAGCACTTCTTGCCAAGGCTTGCGAGCGGCGAATGGATCGGCGGTTTCGCACTGACCGAGGCGCAGGCGGGCTCCGATGCCTCAAACCTGCGTAGCCGCGCGCGCCGCAACGGCGATCATTATGTGCTCGACGGGGCCAAGCAGTTCATCACCTCGGGCAAGAATGGCCAGATGATCATCGTCTTCGCGGTCACCGATCCCGAAGCCGGCAAGAAGGGTATCACCGCCTTCATCGTGCCGACCGATACACCCGGTTACGAAGTCATCCGTGTCGAAGAAAAGCTTGGCCTCCATTCGACCGATACCTGCCAGATCGCCTTCAACGGCATGCTCATCCCCGCCGAACTCAGGCTCGGCGCGGAAGGGGAAGGATACCGCATCGCGCTGGCCAATCTCGAAGGCGGGCGGATCGGCATTGCCGCGCAGGCGATTGGCATGGCACGCGCGGCCTATGAGGCGGCGCGCGACTATGCGCGCGAGCGTGTCGCTTTTGGCAAACCGATCATCGAGCACCAGGCCGTCGCCTTCCGTCTTGCCGACATGGCGACGCAGATCGAGGCCGCGCGCCAGCTCGTCCTCCATGCAGCGGCATTGCGCGAAAGCGGCCTGCCTTGTCTTTCTGAAGCGTCGATGGCGAAGCTCTTTGCCTCCGAAATGGCAGAGCGGGTCTGCTCCGACGCGATCCAGATCCATGGCGGCTACGGCTATATGGCCGATTATCCGGTCGAGCGGATCTACCGGGATGTCCGCATCTGTCAGATTTATGAAGGAACGAGCGATGTGCAGCGCATGGTGATTGCGCGCAATCTGTAAACCAAGGATGCCGTCCCCTCCTGGAGGAGAGGAGCGGACGGCAAAGGGAGGAATGAGACCATATGGCGGAATTCGCTCAACTGAGCTTGCATGTCCCCGAACCCGCCGTCCGTCCGGGCGGCCAGCCTGATTTTTCCAACGTCAAGATCGCCAAGGCAGGCGCGGTGCCGCGCCCTGAGGTGGATGTCGCGTCTGAGGACATCCGCGAGCTCGCCTATTCGATCATCCGTGTACTTAATCGCGACGGTGAAGCCGTCGGCCCGTGGTCGGGCATGCTTTCTGACGGCGAACTGCTCACCGGCCTTCGCCACATGATGAAGCTCAGGGCCTTCGACGCCCGCATGCTGATGGCGCAGCGCCAGGGAAAGACATCCTTCTACATGCAGCATCTCGGGGAGGAAGCCGTCAGCTGCGCCTTCCGCAAGGCGTTGCGCAAGGGCGACATGAACTTTCCGACCTATCGCCAGGCGGGACTGTTGATCGCCGACGACTATCCGATGGTCGAGATGATGAACCAGATCTACTCGAATGAGAGCGACCCGCTGCACGGCCGGCAGCTGCCGATCATGTATTCCTCGAAGGACCACGGTTTCTTCACGATCTCCGGAAATCTCGCGACGCAATATGTTCAGGCAGTCGGCTGGGCGATGGCGTCGGCCATCAAGAACGACAGCAAAATCGCCGCCGGCTGGATCGGCGATGGCTCGACAGCCGAATCCGACTTTCACTCCGCGTTGGTTTTCGCCTCCACGTACAAGGCTCCGGTGATCCTCAATATCGTCAACAATCAATGGGCGATCTCGACGTTCCAGGGCATCGCCCGCGGTGGCTCCGGTACTTTCGCTGCCCGCGGTCTCGGCTTCGGCATCCCGGCGCTGCGTGTCGACGGCAACGACTATCTCGCCGTTTATGCCGTTGCCTGCTGGGCAGCCGAGCGCGCCAGACGGAATCTCGGCCCGACGCTGATCGAATATGTGACCTATCGCGTCGGCGCCCATTCGACGTCGGACGATCCGAGCGCTTATCGTCCGAAGACGGAGTCTGAGGCCTGGCCGCTTGGCGATCCGGTTCTTCGCCTGAAAAAGCATCTGATCGTCAGGGGCGTCTGGTCCGAAGAACGTCATCTTCAGGCGGAGGCCGAGATCATCGACGAGGTGATCGAGGCGCAGAGAAAGGCAGAGCAGCACGGCACACTGCATGCCGGGGGCAGGCCTTCCGTGCGCGACATCTTCGAGGGCGTCTATGCCGAGATGCCGCCGCATATTCGCCGCCAGCGGCAGAAAGCGGGATACTGAGATGGCCAGAATGACGATGATTGAGGCCGTGCGCAGTGCCATGGACGTATCGATGGCCCGCGACGACAGCGTCGTGGTGTTCGGCGAGGACGTCGGTTACTTCGGCGGTGTTTTCCGCTGCACGCAAGGGCTTCAGGCAAAATACGGCAAGACCCGCTGCTTCGATACGCCGATCAGCGAATCCGGCATCGTCGGAACGGCGATCGGCATGGCGGCTTACGGGTTAAAACCCTGCGTCGAAATCCAATTTGCCGATTACATGTATCCTGCCTACGACCAGATCACTCAGGAGGCCGCCCGTATCCGTTACCGCTCGAACGGCGATTTCACCTGCCCGATCGTGCTGCGTATGCCAACCGGCGGCGGTATCTTCGGCGGTCAGACGCACAGTCAGAGCCCGGAGGCGCTCTTTACTCATGTCTGCGGCCTGAAGGTTGTCGTGCCTTCCAATCCTTTTGATGCCAAAGGCCTGCTCATCTCGTCCATCGAGGATCCGGATCCGGTGATGTTCCTGGAGCCGAAGCGGCTCTACAACGGTCCCTTCGACGGTCATCACGAGCGCCCTGTCACCCCCTGGTCGAAACATGACCTCGGCGAAGTACCTGAGGGACATTATACCGTCCCGATCGGCAGGGCCGAGATCAGGCGGTTGGGATCGGCCGTGACGGTCATTGCCTATGGTACCATGGTGCATGTGGCGCTTGCAGCTGCGGAGGATGCCGGCATCGATGCCGAAGTCATCGATTTACGAAGCCTTCTGCCACTCGATCTCGATACCATCGTACAGTCGGTCACGAAGACCGGCCGCTGCGTCGTCGTCCATGAGGCAACGCTTACGTCTGGCTTTGGTGCCGAAGTGGTGTCGCTCGTGCAGGAGCATTGTTTCTACCATCTGGAAGCGCCGGTCATGCGTGTCGCCGGTTGGGACACGCCCTATCCGCACGCACAGGAATGGGACTATTTCCCCGGGCCTGCGCGTGTCGGGCGGGCACTTGCAGAAGTCATGGAGGCGTAAGCCATGGGCGAGTTTACGATCAAGATGCCCGATGTCGGCGAAGGCGTGGCCGAGGCTGAGCTTGTCGAATGGCACGTGAAGGCCGGTGACCCCGTGCGAGAGGACATGGTGATCGCCGCCGTCATGACGGATAAGGCGACGGTCGAAATCCCTTCTCCCGTTACCGGCACCGTCGTCTGGCTCGGTGCAGAGATCGGCGACCGGGTCGCCGTGAAGGCGCCGTTGGTGCGCATCGAGACGGCCGGTGAAGGCGGCGAGATTCGAACCGAAATCCCTGCGGCTGTAACGCCCGCGAAAGCTCCTGAGCCACCGTTGCCTGCTTTAGATCTCACAAAGGGAACGGTACCGAAACCCGCTACCGCGCCTGGTGCAGTTGCTGCGGTGCCCGCCGAAAAGCCGCTCGCCTCCCCTGCCGTCCGGCTCCTTGCCCGGGAGAACGGCATCGATCTCAGGCAGGTGACGGGAAGCGGTCCTGCCGGCCGTATCCTGCGCGAGGATATCGACCAGTTTCTCGCACACGGCGCGGCCCCCTTCCCGGCGCAAGTGGTTCCAGGAAGAAAGACTGCGACGGAAGAGATCAAACTTACCGGCCTTCGCCGGCGCATTGCCGAGAAGATGTCGCTGTCGGCCTCCCGCATTCCCCACATTACATATGTCGAGGAGATCGACATGACGGCGCTGGAGGAACTGAGAGCCACCATGAACCGCGACCGCAAGCCGGAACAGCCGAAGCTTACCGTCCTGCCTTTCCTGATGCGGGCACTCGTCAAGGCGGTTGCTGAACAGCCAAACCTCAACGCTACCTTCGACGATCACACAGGCGTACTCACCCGTCATGCGGCCGTCCACATCGGCATTGCAGCGCAGACGCCCGCCGGGCTGGTGGTGCCTGTCGTGCGACATGCGGAGGCGCGCGGCATCTGGGATTGCGCCAGCGAGATGAACCGGCTTGCGGAGGCCGCGCGCACGGGTTCAGCGACCCGTGATGAGCTCGGCGGCTCGACGATCACCATCAGTTCGCTCGGCGCGCTCGGCGGCATCGTCTCGACGCCTGTGATCAATCATCCCGAAGTCGCCATCATCGGCGTCAACAAGATCGCCGTCCGTCCGGTCTGGGACGGCACGCAGTTCGTGCCGCGGAAGATGATGAACCTCTCCTCAAGCTTCGACCATCGCATCGTAGACGGATGGGATGCTGCCACCTTCGTCCAGCGCGTCCGGGTTCTTCTCGAAACGCCGGCACTCATTTTCATCGAAAGCTGAGTTTTATGAAAGAGATCGTCTGCAAGCTCCTCGTCATCGGCGCCGGTCCTGGAGGCTATGTCTGCGCCATCCGGGCGGGCCAGCTCGGCATCGACACCGTCATCGTGGAGGAGAGCAAACCGGGCGGAACCTGCCTGAATGTCGGCTGCATCCCGTCCAAGGCGCTAATTCATGCGGCAGAAGAGTTCGCCGTAGTCCGCCGTATGGCTGCCGGAAGGAGCCCGATCGGCATCCGTGTGGGGGACGCTGCCATCGACCTGGCGAAAACCATCGGTTGGAAGGATGGTATCGTTGGCCGGCTCACCAGCGGTGTCTCAACGCTGCTTCATAAGGCGAATGTCAAGATCGTCCACGGACGCGCGGCTTTTCGCGACGGCAAGACCGTGGAGGTGGAGACGGAAACGGGCGCGCAGATCATTCGCGCCGACACCGTGGTCATCGCCACCGGCTCGGAGCCGGTCGACCTTGCAAGTCTTCCCTTCGGTGGTCGCGTCATATCCTCAACCGGGGCCTTGTCGCTTAAGGATCTGCCGGAGAAGCTTGTGGTTGTCGGCGGCGGCTATATCGGCCTCGAGCTCGGTACCGCCTTTGCCAAGATGGGCTCCGAGGTGACCGTTGTCGAAGCGATGCCGCAGATCCTCCCGCAATATGATGCCGATCTCGTGCGCCCTGTGCTACGCAAGCTCGGAGAACTTGGCATTCGCGTGCTGACCGGTGCAAAAGCGAAGGGGCTCTCTGGCGACGGAAATGCACTCTTTGTCGAGGCGGCGGATAGTCAGGAACAGCAGCTGCCGGCCGACCGCATCCTGGTCACCGTCGGACGCAAACCGAAAACCGCAGGATCGGGGCTGGAAGAGCTCGATCTAGATCGTTCAGGGCCTTACCTGCGCATCGACGAGCGCTGCCGCACGTCGATGCGCGGCATATATGCGATCGGCGACGTAACCGGCGAGCCGATGCTTGCCCACCGCGCCATGGCGCAGGGCGAAATGGTGGCCGAGATTGTGGCCGGCCGGAAGCGTGCCTGGGACAAGCGCTGCATTCCGGCGGTTTGCTTCACGGACCCGGAGATCGTGACGGCGGGTCTTTCCCCCGGCGAGGCTCGTGCTCAGGGCTATGAGATCCGCGTCGGCCAGTTTCCCTTCAGCGCCAACGGCCGCGCCATGACGATGCATTCGGACGAAGGCTTCGTGCGCGTCGTGGCACGGGCCGACAGCAATCTTGTCCTCGGCCTTCAGGCCGTCGGCGCCGGGGTTTCGGAGCTTTCGGCCACCTTCGCACATGCCATGGAGATGGGCGCGCGCCTGGAGGATATCGCCGGGACGATCCATGCCCATCCGACACGCAGCGAAGCAATCCAGGAAGCAGCCCTTAAGGCACTCGGCCATGCATTGCACACATGACGCGTAGTTGACGGTCGGTAGATTGCGATGGTGGGATTAGCGCGCCGATGTCAGAGCCTAGTTCTTGCATCTTCCATTTCCGCGCGAGCCGGGAATCGCGTCTTGTGAGCACGGCAACAGTGCTTTTCGGTCTGGCAGCCGTCATGTGAGTTTCTCGCGGCTTTTGGTAAAATCCTCCCCGAGAGGGGAGACGATCCAAAGACGGGAAGCACCCCGCCTGGATACGCCGGTCGGTCACGATACGGCCGATCATTGCATGGTCGGCAACTGCCTCAAGGGATTGGCGAGCGGCACACCGAGCGGCTCGAAATGGCGCTCATTGGCCGTCAGAACGGTGAGACCGTGCGCGGCGGCAGTGGCGGCAATTGCGATGTCCTCGAAGCCGGGATCATGGGCACGCGCCCGGTCGAGAATCAGGCCGGCATGGCGAGCCTCCTCGATGCCGAACGGCAGGATGCGGCCCGCATAGAAATGTTCCACCGCCGATAGCCAGCGGCCCAAGTTCTCCGCCTTCGTCGTCGCCGCGATCCTGACGGCGCGGGCAATGCCTGCCTCGATCTCGGCAATGGTGATCGTCGAAAGATAAAGCCGGTCACCATGGGCGCGCATCCATGCCTCGACGCCAACCTGGCGCTTGGTCGGCGCGTCAGCCGACAGGAGTGGCCCGCCCATTGCGAGCAAATTTATGAGCTTCTCCATCTGGCGGTGGCCTTTAGCCACTGACTGGTTCTTGCCTCTGGATCGCTGTTCAGCGTGATGTCGGTCACAACGGCCGCGCTGTCTGCGCCATGGGCAAAGACGCCGTCGATGCGATCGACATTCAGCCCGCCGATGGCGACAAGCGGCAGGCCGGCGATGCGTGTTTTCCATTGGCTGAGCCGTTCCAGCCCTTGCGGCGCCCATTTCATCTGCTTCAGGATCGTCGCATAGATTGGGCCGAGCGCGACATAGTCCGGCTTTGCGGCGAGCGCTGTCTCCAGCTCGGCTCCGTCATGGGTCGAGAGCCCGAGCTTCAGTCCGGCCTCACGGATCGCTTGAACATCAGCTCCGGCCAGATCCTCCTGTCCCAGATGGAGGAAATCGCATCCCTCCTCAATCGCCAGTTGCCAGTAGTCGTTGATGATCAGCTGGCATCCATTTGCGGAGCAGATCGTCTTTGCGTTGCGGATATCAGCACGGATTTCTGCCTCCGTCCGGTCCTTGATGCGGAGTTGAACCAGCTTGACGCCGAGCGGGACCAAGCGGGCGATCCACTCTGCACTGTCGACAATCAGGTAGAATGGATCGAGCCTCATGCAAAGACCGCCCTACCGATCACCGGTGTCGAGGGCACGGCCATCTCGCGCGGCTCCAGCATACCGGCACCGAATGCCTGATGGCCGGCCTCGATCGCCCTGGCGAAAGCCTCGGCCATGGAGACAGGATCGCCGGCGCCCGCCACAGCGGTGTTGAGAAGAACCGCATCAAAGCCGAGTTCCATGACGGTTGCTGCATGCGAGGGCCTGCCGATGCCGGCGTCGACAATCAGCGGCACCTCGGGAAAATGCCCGCGTATGGCCCGAAGGGCAGAAAGATTGAGCGGCCCGGCGGCACTGCCGATCGGCGCGCACCAGGGCATCAAGACCTTGCACCCCGCTTCCAGCAAGCGTTCCGCCACGACAAGATCATCGGTCGTGTAAGGGAAGACTTCGAAGCCCTCACCCGAGAGGATACGCGCGGCTTCGACCAGCCCAAAGACATCGGGCTGCAGCGTATCGTGATTGCCGATCACCTCCAGCTTGATCCAGTTGGTCTGAAACACCTCGCGCGCCATCTTCGCCGTCAGCACCGCTTCGGAGACGCCATGGCAGCCGGCCGTATTGGGCAGCACACGTACGCCGAGCGCCCGGATCATGTCGAAGAACGCACCACCGTTCCGGCCGCCGGCGGTTTCACGGCGCAAGGAGACGGTGACGATTGCGGTCTGCGATCGCTGGACGGCTTCAGTCAAGATTGCCGGTGAGGGATAGCGAGCCGTTCCGAGAAGAAGGCGGGACGCAATTTCGGCTCCATAAAGGTTCAGCATGGCTCAACCTCCCTGCATCGGCGTCAGGATTTCTATCCGGTCATTCGCGTCAAGCGCATGGTCAGCCCGATCCTCCCGGTGGACGAGCTCGCCGTTGACGGCGGTCGCGAGCCACTCGCCTTCGTAGTCCATCAGCCTCAGCAGCTCGGAAAGCGTCTTGGCACAGATATTCTGAGCTTCGCCATTGATGATCAGTCTCATGAAAACATACCTTCTTGTTGGCTTACTTGTTGGAGTTTGCCGAATACAAGCTCCGCAGCTTCCGCCGCCATTGCCGGTGCCAGCAAAAAACCGTGACGATACAAGCCGTTGACGAATACTGTGTTCGCGTCGCGGGCGGCGCGTGGAAAGTTGTCGGCGAAGGCGGGGCGGATTCCGGCCCCGGTCTCGACGACGGTTGCGTCCGCAAAGGCCGGATGAAGCGCGTAGGCGGCATTCAGCAGTTCCAGCAACGAGCGTGCCGAAATCGGCCCGTCGAAATCGGTTTCGATCATCGTGGCACCGATCATGAAAAGCCCGTCGCCGCGGGGAACGATGTAGAGCGGGATGCGCGGATGCAGCAGGCGAACCGGGCGGGCAAGGTCCACCTCCCAGGTCTTGAGATAGAGCATTTCGCCGCGAACGCCGCGCAGCCCGCCGGCCTTGCCAATCTGCGCCGCACCCGTGCAGTCGACACAGTCGTCGAAGCTGCCCTCGTCGGCATCTCGAACGAACGACACGCCCTGCGTTGCAAGCCTCTCCCTCAACCTTGCGAGCGTCCGGCGGGGATCAAGATGGGCTTCGCGAGGAAAGAACAGGCCTTGCCGGAAGCGCCCGGCAAGGGCGGGTTCCAGCCCAGCAATGGCCTTCCCATCGAGCCATTCGCAACCGGTCGTACGGCTGGCGAAGCGTTGCAGTTCACCAAGATCGCGGGCCGGCGCGACCACGAGCGTACCATTGCGTCGCACTTCTCCCGGCACCATTACCTCCCACCGGTCGGCGGCATCGAGGCCCTGTAGAAGCACAGCCTCGCCAGCACTTTCCCGCTCGCACCAAGGCGCCAGCATCCCGCCGGCAAACCAGGATGCGGCACCCCTGAAACCCTCATTCGGATCCACGACCGTCACATCAGCACCGCCGGCGTGAAGCGCATGGGCAACCGAGAGGCCGGCAACGCCGGCCCCTTTGACAAGCACGCGCATCTCAGTCGCCCGAATGCTGAAGCGCTTCGACCGGAACGTAGAGATCGCCGCCCTCGCGGAATTTTGCCGCCATCGCATCCAAGCCCTCCTTCTGCGCCTCGGCGCGAATGTCGTGCGAAATTCGCATGGAGCAGAATTTCGGGCCGCACATCGAGCAGAAATGCGCGACCTTGTGCGCCTCTTTCGGCAGCGTTTCGTCATGGAAGCTGCGGGCTGTTTCCGGGTCCAGGGAGAGATTGAACTGATCCTCCCAGCGGAACTCGAAGCGGGCGCGTGACAGTGCATCGTCGCGAAGACGCGCGGCCGGATGTCCCTTGGCGAGGTCGGCGGCATGCGCTGCGATTTTGTAGGTGATGACCCCGATCTTCACATCATTCCGATCGGGCAACCCCAGATGCTCCTTTGGCGTGACATAGCAAAGCATGGCCGTCCCGAACCAACCGATCATCGCAGCCCCTATGCCTGAGGTAATATGGTCGTAGCCGGGTGCGATATCCGTCGTCAGAGGGCCGAGCGTGTAGAAGGGCGCCTCGCCGCAGACGGCAAGCTGCTTGTCCATGTTTTCCTTGATCTTGTGCATCGGAACATGGCCTGGCCCTTCGATCATCACCTGGCAGTCCTTCGCCCAGGCAATCTTCGTCAGTTCGCCAAGGGTTTCGAGCTCGGCGAACTGCGCTGCGTCATTGGCATCGGCAATCGAGCCCGGCCGCAGGCCGTCGCCGAGCGAGAAGGAGACGTCATAGGCGCGGCAGATATCGCAGATCTCCTCGAAATGCTCGTAAAGAAAGCTCTCACGGTGGTGATGCAGACACCACTTCGCCATGATCGAGCCGCCGCGCGAGACGATTCCGGTCACCCGGTTGACGGTCAGCGGGATATAGTGGAGCCGCACGCCGGCATGAATGGTGAAATAGTCGACACCCTGTTCCGCCTGTTCGATCAGCGTGTCACGATAAACCTCCCATGTCAGGTTCTCGGCAATGCCTTCGACCTTTTCCAGCGCCTGGTAGAGCGGCACGGTACCGATCGGCAATGGCGAATTGCGGATGATCCATTCGCGGATATTGTGGATGTTGCGGCCGGTCGAAAGGTCCATGACCGTATCGGCACCCCAGCGCGCCGCCCAAACCATCTTTTCGACCTCTTCGGCCATCGACGAGGTGACGGCGGAATTGCCGATATTGGCGTTGATCTTCACCAGGAAGTTGCGGCCGATGATCATCGGTTCGGCCTCTGGATGATTAATGTTGGCGGGGATGATCGCGCGGCCTGAGGCCACTTCCTGCCGGACGAATTCAGGTGTGACATAGTCGGGGATATGGGCACCGAAGCTTTCGCCGTCGCGAACCATGGCCTCGCCGTGTGCCTTTCGGCCGAGATTTTCGCGGATGGCGATGAATTCCATTTCCGGCGTGATGATGCCGGCACGCGCATAGGCAAGCTGGGTGACGGCCCTGCCGTTCTTGGCCCGCAGCGGCTGGCGCTGGCCGGGAAATTCGGGCGTCAGCCGCTCACCGCTGGCAAAACCATTGTCTTCCGGGCGCACGTGGCGACCCTGATAGGCCTCGACGTCGCCGCGGGCCAGCACCCAGTCGCGCCGAAGCTGAGGCAAGCCCTCTTCGATGCGAATATCGGCCCCCTCGACCGTATAGGGGCCAGACGAATCATAGACCGCGACTGGCGGCTCGCCTGCGGTCGGATGAACGCTGATCTCGCGCATAGGCACGCGAATGCCGGGATGGATATCTCCCGCAACGTAAACTTTGCGGGATGCCGGCAAAGGGCCGGTGGTAACGGTCGGGGTAATGGTCTTTGCGGCAATATTCATGGTTTGAGGCTCCAAGTTGTGATTGGAGACCCAGTCCTCAGCCGGAATGATGGAAAGACGCCGGCATGGATTCCACGCGTGAATTCCAAGCTTTCGAGCGCTCGCACCGTCCCTACGCCAGTATGAACTGGATCAGGTTCAACGGGTCACTGCGCGCGACAGCAGTATCTCAGCCCCTTGCCGGGACCCCCCTGGTGAATGTTCAAAGGTTAAGGTCGGGTGTCGCCGGTGTCAAGACGAGCGGCTCAAGTCACCCTCCTTTGCAGTCAGCGAGCCAGCCACCCGCCGTCGACCGGCAGGACGGTGCCGTGGACGTAGTCGGACGCCGATGAGGCGAGAAACACCGCCGCACCGCCCAGTTCGGCGGGCACTCCCCACCGCCCTGCCGGGATGCGTGCCAGAATGGCGGTACTGCGGTCCGGATCTTCGCGGAGCGCCGTCGTGTTGTTGGTGACAAAGTAGCCGGGCGCGATGGCGTTGACGTTGACGCCTTTGCCTGCCCATTCGCAGGCAAGCAGCCTCGTGACGCCGGCAAGGCCGCTCTTCGAGGCCGTGTAGGACGGAATCCGGATGCCGCCTTGGAAGGACAGCAGCGAGGCGATGTTGATAATCTTGCCCCTGCCCTTTTCGATCATGTGGCGGCCAGCGGCCTGAGATAGGAAGAAGGCCGTTTTGAGATTGGTGTCGATGACGGAGTCCCAGTCTTCCTCGGTGAAGTCGATCGCATCGGCGCGGCGAATGATACCGGCATTGTTGACGAGGATGTCGAGTGCACCGAAGGCCGAGAGCGTTTCGGCGACGATACGCTTTACCGGCGCGATCGTGCCAAGATCGGCCTTGATGGCATGGAAGCGTGCCCCAGCCTCCGTGACCATCGCCTCGGTTTCATCCATAGACGAGCGGCCGACGGCGGCAATCGAGGCACCTGCTTCCGCAAGCGCCATCGCAATGCCCTGCCCTATGCCAGTATTGGCGCCCGTGACAATGGCCACGCGGCCGGAAAGATCAAATGGATTTGCCATTGGACTTACCTTAAATCTGCGATCGCGATCTGATCCATGTCGGTGAAGCTCTTGTTGTCACCGGCCATCGCCCAGATGAAGCTGTAATTCTTGGTGCCAGCACCCGAATGGATCGACCATGGAGGCGAGATGATCGCCTGCTCGTTTGCGACCAGCATGTGCCGGGTCTCCTGCGGTTCGCCCATGAAATGGAAGACGCGCTGATCGGTATCGAGATCGAAGTATAGGTAGGCTTCCATGCGCCGGTCATGGATGTGGCTCGGCATGGTGTTCCAGATGCTGCCCGGCTCCAGCATCGTCAGTCCCATGGTGAGCTGGCAGGACTGGCAGACCTCGGGATGGATGAACTGGAAGATTGATCGCTTGTTGGCAGTTGCCGCTTCGCCAAACGTTAGATGCCGAGCCTGTTCGCGCGTCAAGAGCACCGTGGGATGCGGTTGATGTGCCGGCGTCGAAACGAGGTAGAACTTGGCGGGATTACCGGCATCAGCACTTTCAAAGCGGATGTCCACCGCGCCCTTGCCGATATATAGGCAATCGTATTTCGCGATATCGTACGCCTTGCCGTCGATCAGGACGCGGCCTGCTGCCCCGATGTTCAGCGCACCGAGCTCGCGTTCGGCAAGGAAGGTTTCCTGGCCGATTGCTTTTGGCGCCGTCAACGTGAGTGCGGCGCCGAGCGGCATAGCGCCACCGATCACCATGCGGTCGTAATGCGAATAGGTAAGCCTGATTTCGCCACCTTCGAAGACGGTATCGACAAGAAAGTGGCGTCGCAGTGTGTCGGTGTCGTAGGCACGAACGGCCTCGGGATGGGAAGCGTGTCTTACGTCGACGTTCATTGAAAATGTCCTTTCTTTTCAGTGCATACCATAGGTTTTTTCGCATCCTCGATAAAGTAATTCGGGTCCCAGATTTCGGCCCTTTCGACCTCGTGCAGAAGACTGCCGAGATGGAGGTCCATGGCCTCGACGGCACCCTTCTTGTCGCCCTTGCGCATGCAGCCGACGACGGTCGAATGCTCCTCGATGACGCGGGCGAGACGGCCATCCTGCGGCAACGTCAGGAGGCGGTAACGGTCGCTGTGCACCTTGACCTGCTCGATGATTGCCCAGATGCCGGAAAAGCCGGCGATATCGCTGATCAGTTTGTGGAAGTCGATATCAAGCCGGTGGAATGCCGTCACCTCGCCATTGCGAAGGCAGGCGCCAAGATCGTCGAGATTGCGATCGAGCAGACGGATGCCGGCGGGCGTCATCTTGTCCACGGCATGGCCGACGGTGGTTATCTCGAGGGCTTTGCGCACAAGGATGGCTTCATAGAGCGCGCGGCGCGGAATGCGCGAGACGAACGTGCCGGATTGGGGAAAGATATCAACGAGGCCATCGTCGCAAAGACGTAAGATCGCCTCGCGGATCGGCGTTCGGCTGACGCCGAAGTGCGCCTCCAACTCCTTCTCGCTCAACAAGTCCATGGGCTTGCGCCGAAGCGAGAGGATGTCGTCGCGCAAAACATCGTAGACCAGGGTTGCGGCGCGAGGAGCTGTGGCACGCTGGTGGGAAAGTTGGGTTACGCCCGCCAAGGAACGCTTCTTGCGCGCTTCGCTCATTGGCCACGCATTTTGTCAAATCGCAGTTTGAAATACCGACTGACTTGCACCGATTGCCCTCCCGCAGGCCTTCGGCGGAAGTAGTATATTAGTATCTGACTCCGGGCAAACGGAAAATCGCACAATGGAAAAGCGAATAGAGAAGGGCCGCCTGAAAGCGGCAAATGTGCGCAACCAGGAGGCTGGCTTCTTAGGTGACACTGAGTCGGTAGCGCGCCGAAAAGTCGCCTTCCCACCACATGGGGAAGTTCGTACCCCATTTATTGTTGTGCAGGTTGAAGCGCACGCCGTCGGCAAAGTCAGGTAACGCTTTGCAAAAAGTCATAAAATCCCAGTTTTGCGGTGCGACGAGCGGCGTGTCGAATGGTTGGATGGACAGCACAGTCCCATTCATGTCGCCACGAACGCCGCTAACAGCCTGGAGTTGAGCGCCGCCGCCTCGAGCAATATCGCCGCTTTTGTGCCAGAGCCCCATCTTGTGCAAGCTCCATTCGGCCTTTGCTTGCGGTGTGAAGGAAAGAAAGCTTGCCTCCGGCATGCGGTTCGCCGCTTTTGAATGCATCGTCAGCCGAAACTCAAGGACATCGCCGTGCGCTAAAAATTGCAGCATAACATACTCCGGCGCGCCGTATCGGCTGACCGCTTCATCGGGCATAGCAAGCAGCACCCCTGCTCGACCAGCTGCCTTCAAGGCAGGCATGTAGGTTCTCGACAGCGCAGCACCGGACCTGGCAAGCCCCGGCTTGTCGTGATCGAGGATCGCCCATTCCTGACGATGCGTAAGATATGTATCCATATGCCGGCCGACATCGCTGGCGTCATAGCTCTCGTATCGATAGGCAATCAGCGATCCGCTGCGACCGGCAATCGTCCTGCCGGTAGGCACCGTAAGAGCGGAAATGTCGCCGGTTACAGGATCGAGATCAATGGCCCAACCGCCGGCCGAAAGGCGCTGCTGGCGCTCGCCCACCGAGATCATGACGGGCGCGGAAACCTCGGCTAGAGCGGCCTTTGCGGCCCTGGCATCGGCGCCATCCAGCTGCCGTACGGCTTCATCAAGATAGGAGCGCTGCTCATTCCAGGAGGCTTCGGCATAGGCAAACCGGTAGTCGCTCGCCCGGGCTGTTTCGAAATCCTCGCGGGACCAGGCCTGGTCGTCTCGGAGATAGGATTTGATGTCGACGCCACAGGTATGTTCCGCAACCAGAGTAAGCTTGCGGCCGAATGCGAGCCGGGCGGAATTCAGGCCCTCAGCTGCAAAGCCGTCATAGAGCCGCTGCAACGCGAGAAACTGCGCGGTTTTCTGCGGATCGCTGGCAATGCCGTGAATCCAGCTGTCACCGAGCTCGAGCTCCATACGGGGAAAGCGTTCGCGTTTTTCCCAAAGAAGCGCCCCGTAGTCCTCAAGCGTCGCTGCACGGATAATCGCATCGGGATCACGCTGGTGCATCTGCCGGTAGACATCGGCTGTCTGCGCCACGCTTTGCGGGCCAATATTATCGCTCGTGTGCGCAAAGCCCAAACCCTCGGAAACACCGTCCGGGAAGTATGTTTCGCCATAGGAACGCTGATACATCACAACGATCTCTTCGCCGCCGGGCGCGCGCCAGCGAAAGATATCAGGCACCTGCGGCGGCGGCGAAGCAGTGTTGACGCCGAGATGCAGGAAACGAATGCCGGCTTCGGCAAGCAGCGGCACCATGCCGAGTGTGTGTCCCGGCACGTCCGTCATCTTCGCTGCAATCGTCTTCTTGCCGAAACGCCGATCCAATTCCTGCGAGTAGGAAAGACCGGCCCGGAAAAGATCGGGCGACATCAACTCCGTATGTGTGGTGAATGGCAGGCCGTGCCAACGGACGAGACCGCGTTCGATTGCCCGCTCCAGTTTCGCCACCTCTTCCGGCCGGCACGAATTCAGATAGTCCCAAATCAACCAGGCACCGGTGGTCCAGATGAACTTCGGATCGCCTGGATCTTCCGCGTAAAAATGGTCGCCCGTCTCGATCGCCTGCGGAATGAAGCGCTCGTGATACTGGCGGCGGACCTTTTCCGCATGGTCGGTGAAACCGATGTCGAGATGGGTCTTGAAGACCAGATGCACACGCTTTTGAGTCATGAACGTTCCATTCAGCCAACCGTGCCGCGCACGACGAGACGGGTGCTCAGCGTCTCGATCAAGGGTCCGGCGTCGGGTGTCTTGAGCCGCTTGAGGATCAGCCGGACAAGCGCCCGGACCCGATCTGTCAGATCGATCCGGACGGTGGTGAGGTTGTAGCTCTTCCAATGCGATTGCGGGATGTCGTCGAAGCCGACGATCTTGACGTCGCCCGGCACCGACAAGGAAAGCTCGTGACGCAACGCATCGATTGCGCCGAACGCGCCGACGTCGTTGGAGGCAAAGATGGCATCGGCTCCATCGCCGACACGGAAGAGGTCCACCGTCGCGCAATAGGCGGTATCGTAGGTGTAGTCGCCAGGCACGACGATCGGCGGCGCCATGCCGCGCCCTACAAGAACCTGCGTGATGATGCGTTCACGCTCGGTATTGGCCAGCGATTGCGGCTTTCCGCCAAGATAGGCAACGCGGCGGGCGCCATAACCCTGCAACAACGCAACGGCCTGCTCGATGCCCTCTTTCTGCCGCACGACCAACCGGTCGTAGAGGCTGGCAGACGGCTTTTTGCCAAATTCTTCTGCATCATCATAAATGATGTAGATCGGCACTGCGCGATCGAGAAATCCGCAAAGCACGTCCGGCTCCACGTTCTCCGTAAAGGCAATGACCGAATCCGGATTGAAACCGCGCATATAGGTGAGCAAGGTCTGGTCCATGCTCAAATCGGCCTTCGCCTTGAACAGCAAAGTGGCAAAACCCTCCGCTTGCAAGGCCGTCGTCAGTGCATCGATTTCCTGGCTTTCCCAGGGACTGCACACGTCGGGCACGATCATACCGACAAGATGCGATCGTCTCGTGACGAGCGAGCGCGCCGCCATATCCGGCGTATAGTTCAACTCCCGAGCAATCTGCAGAATGCGGTCGCGCTTTTCCGGCTTCAAAGATGCATTGGGGTTGAACGCGCGCGAAACGGCAACCCGCGAAACATTGGCTTCACGCGCTACTAGATCAGCGGTCGCACGTGCCATTTTTTTGTCGCTGCGTTCATTCATGAAGATAACTGGCGTTGGAATTGAAAACGTGTTCATTCATCGTGCACTTGAGAGCGGCAAATCGTCAAGCGCGACGATGCAGTTTTCACGGGAATGCGCAGCTCTGCTGCCTTCTCCGTCTTTCGTCCATCGAATATTCCAGCGTGCGCAACCGCAGTGTTGACAAAAATGAAAGCGTGTTCATTCTGATGGCTGGATGAGGTGGGGCGTGGCTTGGAGGAGGATCCGGTCCGTTCCGATGCACCGAACCGAAAAGCGTCTGGTCGACAACCGGGCCAAATCCTAGGGAGGAATTACAATGCGCAAGGGCATACAGTCTTTATTGCTTGGCGTTTCGGCGGCAGTGGCCCTGTCGGGCTCTGCCATAGCCACCGATCTCGACATCACCTGCCGCTGCGTCGTCGGCGGCGTGAACAGCGGTACGGCCGAATGGATCCAAAAGAAAATCATCCCGGCCTTCACCGAAAAGATGAAGACGCAAGGCAAGGACGTTACTGTCAAGCTGACCCAATTCGGCGGCGAAGATGAACAGTTGACGCAGCAACTGGCGCTCGACTTCTCGACCGGCGCCGGTCCGGACATTTCAGCTTTCGACGGCTTCCTCATTCCGAGTTTCGTTCAGGGCGGGCTATTAAAGCCGCTTGAAGAAATAGCAGGTCCGGACGTAGCCAGTTGGGATGGCTGGAGCCATATCGCCGATGGCACCAAGGCTCTGATGAGCTACCAGGGCAAGCCTTACGGAATTGCGCTCGGCACCGATGCACGCATGATCTTTGTGCGCAGGGATCTCTTCCAGAAAGCCGGTCTTGATGCAGATAGCTGGCAGCCGAAATCCTGGGGCGAACTGCTTGACGCTGCGCGCAAGATCAAGGCCGCCGATCCAGATTCCTTTCCACTGCAGCTGAATGCCGGCGTTTCCATGGGCGAAGCAACGACCATGCAAGGTTATTGGATGGCGCTTCTTGGCACCGGCGAGCAGGTCACCGACGAAAATGGAAAGTACATCGTCGCCAGCCAAGGCATTCTCGATACGCTGAGGCTTTACAAGACCATCTATGTTGACGACAAACTTGGCGATCAGCGCGCCCAGCTCTTGGCAGACGGCCGCAACCGTACCTTTGCAAATTTCCGCGACGGCAAGACGGCGATGCTCGTCGAAGGAGACTGGTTCTACCGCTCCGTGACGGCACCGGGGGCCGAATTTGCCGTCGCCGACCGCGACAAGGTCATGACCTGGAAGAAGATGCCGGCCGCACAGCCGGGCAAGGGCCTGCGCGGCCAGGATTTCGTCACCATCTCCGGCGGAACGGGCTTCGTCATCAACCCGCATACGGATGCGCCGAAGGAGTCCTGGGAACTGCTCTCCTTCATGAACAGTCAGGAGCAGTTGACAGCGTTCCAAGAGATCCAGCCGGCGATCCGTATCCGTGACGACGTCGCAATCCCGAACTCGCCGTTCCTGACGGAAACGGCAAAAACGCTGCTGCCGATCACGACGGCGCGTCCCAACGACGCCAATTACAATAAGGTGTCCACGGAGATCCAGCGCATGACGGAAAGCGTCGTCTCCGGCGAAATGTCGCCTGAAGACGCGATGGCCCAGTACAAGGCCGCCATTGTCGCCATCGTCGGCGAAGAAAACACCGTCAGCCGTCTCTGACGGGTCGGAACTGGACCCGGCCGGATTTACGGCCGGGTCCAATCAAGCGGACGCCGCAAACCGTCATCGAGTTTTCAAGCATGAAGAAGTTCTCCCTGCTTTCCACGCGCGCGGGCGCAGTTTTTTTGGCACCCGCCGCCGCACTGGTCGGCGTCTTCGTCATCATCCCCTTCTTCTGGGTAATCTTCGTTTCCTTCACGAACCGGACGCTGCTCGGACGAACGGCGCTCGATCCGGATTTCGTCGGTTTGCAGAACTACGTCGCGCTTTTCAATCCGGCGACCTTCTTCACACGCGGCCAGTTCGGCTTTTCATTGGTCCTGACGATTCAGTTCGTGTTGCTGTCGGCACTCGTCGGCCAGGCGCTGCTCGGCCTCGTGCTTGCCTGGCTCAGCCAGTCCGTCTCACCGTCCGTCAAAGCCTTTCTGCAGACGACCGTGATCGCGGCCTGGATCCTTCCGGAAGTGGTGATCGGTTTTGCCTGGTTTGCCTTCCTCGACTATGACAACGGCACGCTGAACATGATCATGCGCAGTCTCGGCCTGCCGCCGGGAGACTGGCTGCTGCAGCAGCCATTCTGGGTGATCGTTTTCTTCAACACATGGCGCGGCGCCGCCTTCTCGATGATGCTTTTCAACTCGGCTTTCCAATCGATCCCGCCAAGCTATTTCCAGGCCGCCGATGTCGCCGGCGCAACCTCCTGGCAGAAGCTGCGCGATATCGCCCTGCCGCTGATCCGCGGCCATGTTGTTACCGACCTCATCCTGATTACCATGTGGACCTTCAACGTCTTCACGCCCTTCCTGCTGACAAACGGGGGGCCATCCTACCGCACCGAAATTCTTTCCATCTATACCTACCGGATCGCCTTCAAGGATTTCGAATTCGGCAAGGGTGCCGCCGTAGGCGTCGTCATCATGCTCATCAATCTGGTATTCGCACTCGCTTATCTGCGTATCGCCCGCAAGAAGACGGCGGAGGCTGAGTGATGCAGATATCGCGCGCAGTCTATGTGCGGCGCTTGGGCTTTTCGGCTGTTGCCGCGCTGCTCGGGGCCATTTTCGCGCTACCGCTCGTCTGGTTCGCCTTTGCGCCGTTCAACGCGCGCGCCGAGCTCGGCCTTGCCATCCCCAAGCCGTTCACGCTGGCGAATTTCGCAACCGTCTTCCAAAACAGCTTCGCCATGCAGGCGCTGTTCAACAGTCTCGTCCAGGCCTTCGGCGGCGTCGTCTTCGTCGGCACTGCCGCGACGCTCGCAGCCTATGCGCTCTCCCGCTCCTCAGTCCCGGGCAAGGGCGCGGTCACATATATCCTGCTACTCTTTTCTTCCGTGGTGTCAGGTTCAGCGGCAATGGTGCCGATCTTCCTGATCATATCGGCGGCGGGTCTCATCGACACGCATCTTGCTGTCATCCTTGTCTTTGCGGGCGGGCTGCTGCCGACAGCGATGTTCATCCTGCGTGATTTCATCGACGCAATCCCTCGCTCTTACGAAGAGAGCGCCATGGTCGCCGGCGCATCGCCGCTTCAGGCCTTCTTCGACGTGGCGTTGCCCGTCATCCGGCCCGGGATTGTCGTGGTCGTCGTCTGGGCCTTCGTGAATATCTGGGGCAGCTTTCTCATCCCCTTCATCCTGCTGCGGAGCGACAGTCTGATGCCCGCCTCCGTGGCGATCTACTCGTTTTATTCCGAAGCCGGCACGCCGATTGTCACATTGCTTGCCGCCTATTCTCTTCTCTATTCGCTGCCGGTCATCGTGCTCTACCTCTTCGTAAACTGGAAGTTCGGCTTCCGGTTCTTCGGTGGCATCAAGTCGTAATCGGAAGATCAGTCTCATGGCCTCTGTCGAATTCCAGAACGTCTCCAAGAGCTTCGGCGCCTTCAACGCCGTGCCCGACATCAGCTTTTCGATCGCCGACGGCGAATTCGTCTGCCTGCTCGGGCCTTCAGGCTGCGGCAAGACCACCAGCTTGCGCATGATCGCCGGCCTGGAAACGCCGACCTCCGGCAAGGTGCTGATCGGCGGCAAGGACGTCACCTTTCTCCACCCAAAGGACCGGAAGATTTCGATGGTCTTCCAGGACTATGCCCTTTATCCGCACATGAACCTTGCCGACAACATCGCCTATCCCTTGAAGGTCCGCGGCGAGGCGGAAGACAAGCGTCATGCGCGGGCCAAGGAAGTCGCCGACGTGCTTAAGATCGGCGATCTCCTCAAGCGCTTGCCGAGCCAGATTTCCGGTGGGCAACAGCAGCGCACCTCGCTTGCCCGCGCTCTTGTCTATCCAAGCCAGGTCTATCTTTTCGACGAGCCGCTCTCGAACCTCGACGCCAAGCTCCGCCTCGAGGCCCGCGGCTTCCTCAATCATCTGCAGCGCGACATGGGTATGACGGCCGTCTACGTCACCCACGATCAGGCCGAGGCCATGGCGCTTGCGACCCGCATCGCGGTCATGGACAAGGGGCGTATCGTGCAATTTGCCCCGCCGATCGAAATCTACCGCCGCCCGGCAACCACATTTGTCGCGAATTTCGTCGGCAATCCGCCAATGAACCTCGTTCCAGTCGAAGCCATGGTCGCAGAAGACAGGCTGCAGCTTCGTGCCGAAGGGCTGACGCTTGAACGCCTTGCGGTCTCCGCGGCCATCGCACGTGCGGCAGACGCAAAAACGATGACACTGGGCATCCGCCCCGAGCATCTGCGCATCGCACGCCCGGGTGATGCGAATGTCATTTCCGGCATGCTCTTTGCGAATGAAAACATGGGGCCGGAAAGCCTGGTGACGATGGAGCGACAGGACTCAGGACGCGTGACGGCTCGCATCTTCACCGACGACGAAATCAAGGTCGACAACCGCGTGGCGCTTTCCTTCGATGCAGCGCATGTGACACTTTTCGACGCCACCGGTGCACGCATTCCCGTCAATGGCGAGTAGGCAGGCATCGAATGCGCGAAATCGCCGTCCATGTCTCCCGCGCCGATCAGGTTGACAACCCCTATTTCTACGTAGCCTTCGACGTTCCCGTAGGGACGACGCGGATCGACGTGGCAATGCGCTATGCCAAGGCCGAGAATTGCATTGTCGACCTCGGCCTGCTTGATCCGCGCGCCACCGACTATCCATCCACCGCCGGCTTCAGAGGCTGGAGCGGCGGAGCGCGCGATCGCTTCTTCGTTGCGACGGACGATGCCACGCCCGGCTATCTCCATGGCGAGATGCCAGCGGGTCGCTGGCAGGTGATGCTCGGCCTTTACAAGGTTCCGGCGGAAGGTGCCGATGTCTTCCTCACGATCGATTACGACAGGGCGAAGCGCAAACTGGAACCGCCTCCATCCCGTACGTTCCCGGTGCGCAAGGGCGCCGGCTGGCATCGTGGCGATCTTCATTGCCATACCTACCATTCCGATGCCGCCGGCTCCCCGGACCTACTGCATGAAGCAGCAAAACAGGCCGATCTCGATTTCCTTGCGATCGCCGACCACAACACGATCGCCCAGCGGCGCTATTTTCATCCGAACTCCTCAGCCGACCTCGTCTTCGTTCGCGCCATGGAAGTGACGACCGGCGCCGGCCACGCCAATGTCTTCGGCGTCGACGACTGGATCGATTTCCGCATGACGAAGCCAGGGGACGCCCATACACTTGCGCGTCTGGTGCATGAGCGCGGAGGCCTTCTGTCCATCAACCATGACAAGCCGACGATCCCTTGGGACTACGAGCTTCCGGAGACCGACTGCATGGAGGTCTGGCAATCCAACTGGATGGCTTGGAACTGGATATCGCTCGAACGCTATCAGCAGCGCCTTTCTTCCGGCCTGAAGATTTCTGCCATCGGCGGCAGCGATTTCCACCAGCCCGCACGCCTGATGCCGGAGGGTCCGCTTGCACTTGCACGCCCGACGACCGTCCTTTGGCTTGAAGAACTCTCCGAAGAGGCAATACTTGCCGCCATGAAGGCCGGCCGCGGCTACGTTACCGAGAGTCCATCCGGCCCTCACCTGGCTCTTACCGTCAACGGTAAGCCGATGGGCGAAACAGTGTCCGGTCCGGTTTTTGCTGAAGCCGAAGTGGGTGGTGCAAAAGGCGATCGCCTCGTGTTTCTGGACGCCACCGGCGTGCTTGTCGATCAACCGATTGAGGACGATGCGTGGACGGGCCGCTTTTCCGGTAAGCCGAAGACCTTTCTGCGCGCCGAAGTCATCGCCGAGGCGAGCCGCGCGCGGCTTTTATCGGAATTCACAGCGGCGATATCTGGCAGGAGCCTGCCATGGCAGCTTCGCGGTTCCGATATCCACAGCCAGCCGATCCGCCGCGCGCTCAGCAATCCCGTCTATATAGAAGCCTGATTTGGCGCCATATGCCAGCGCAGGACCACCAAATAGCGTGCGCCGCGCACCAAATCGCTCAAACTTTGTGCATTGCAGAATCTGCCCAAAAATTCGCTTGACGCGTCGGCCAATTTGGTCTGGATTGAACCAATAATCAATTGGTACGGACCATTTGCCAATGGACGAAGCCGCCGGGAACTCAAACCTTGCACTGGACAAGCTCCGGACGCTGCTGCGTTCCGACGGACTGGATGCGGACGGCAAGCTGCCGACGGAGCGCGCGCTTTCGCAAACCTTTGGCGTTAGCCGCCGCGCTGTGCGCCGTGCACTGGAGGTCCTGGAAGCCGAGGGGCTAATCTGGCGGCGTCAGGGTTCGGGCACCTTTGCCGGGCGACGTCCCGATGGCTGGAGCGAGCATGTCGGTTCGATCGTCGCCGGGACCGACCTGATGGAAGTCATGGAAGTGCGTTTGCGCGTTGAGCCGCAGCTGGCCCAGCTTGCCGCCATGCGCGCCAAGGCCGCCGATATCGAGCGCATGTATGAGCTCGTCAAGAAGATCTACGAAAGCACCGATGCCGACGGCCGCGAACTCTGGGACGGCGCACTGCACCGGCAGATCGCCCAGTGCGCCGGCAACCAACTTTTCCTGGCGATCTTTGATGTCATCAACAGGGTGCGTCAGGACGAGGCCTGGCAGACGATCCGCGAGCGCGCCCGAAGCGCCAGCAAGACGCGCACGGTCACTTACGGCCAGCATACCGCAATCATCGAGGCGATTGCTGCCCGCGACCCTGCCACGGCGGGCGAAGCCATGCGCCAACATCTCTTCACGCTCCAGGAAAGCCTGATCCGCATTACCTCGCTAGACCACCACGAACCGAAGACAAAACAAGAACTCGCCTAAGCGAGCCGGACGCTGAGAGGCAGACACTGCCCCTCAAGAAGCAAAGAACGACAGAGGAGAATGGCATGACGATCGCCAGATTCGTGACGACCCTTCTTTCGGGCGCGCTGATTGCGCTGCCCGCTTTCGCTGCCGAACTAAAAATCGGTCTGCAGGATGATGCCGACGTGCTTGACCCCGCACAGTCACGCACCTTCGTGGGCCGCATCGTCTACACGGCAATGTGCGACAAGCTGGTCGATGTTACACCCGACCTGAAAATCGTGCCGCAACTTGCGACCGAGTGGAAGTGGTCTGGCGACGGTAAGCTGCTGACCATGAAGCTGCGCGAAGGTGTAAAATTCCATGACGACACGCCGCTTGATGCCGAAGCCGTCGTCGCCACGATTGAGCGCAACATGACGTTGCCTGAATCGCGCCGCAAGAGCGAGCTCGCCTCTGTTGAAAAAGTCGAAGCAGTCACACCCTATGAAGTGAAATTCACGCTGAAGAGCCCGGACGTCACCTTGCTTGCCCAGCTTTCAGACAGAGCCGGCATGATTGTCTCGCCAAAGGCGGCAAAGGAACTCGGCGCGAATTTCGGCAGTCAGCCGGTCTGTGCCGGACCCTTCAAGTTCGTCGAACGCGTGCAGCAGGACCGCATCGTGCTCGAGAAGTTCAAGGATTACTGGAACAAGGACAATGTCTTCATCGACAAGGTCACCTACCTGCCGATCCCTGATACGACCGTACGCCTTGCCAACCTTCGTTCTGGCGACCTCGACATGATCGAGCGACTGGCCGCCACCGACGCAGCTTCGGTCAAGGAGGATGCGAGCCTGACCTACGCGGACGTGGTCAATATCGGCTACATGGCGCTTTATGCGAACATCGCCAACGGCCCGCGCGCCGACAATCCGTTCGGCAAGGACAAGCGACTGCGGCAGGCCTTTTCGCTTGCGATCGACCGCGAGGCGCTGAACCAGATCGTCTACGAAGGCACTGCCGTGGGTGGCAATCAGCCGTTCCCACCCAATAGCCCGTGGTTCGACAAGGACATTCCAGTGCCTGTCCGCGATCTCGACAAGGCGAAAGCGCTCGTGAAGGAAGCCGGCTTCGATCGCGTGCCCGTAGAAATGCAGATCCCAAACAATCCGGTCGCAGCGCAGATGATGCAGATCGTCCAGTCGATGGTCGCCGAGGCAGGGTTCGACGTCAGTCTGAAATCGACGGAGTTTGCGACCCTTCTGTCCGAGCAGACGGCAGGCAACTACCAGCTCAGCCGCTCCGACTGGTCCGGCCGCGTCGATCCCGACGGTAACATCCATCAGTTCATCACCTGCAAGGGCGGAATCAACGATACCAAATATTGCAACCCTGAAGTCGACAAGCTGCTGAATGAGGCCCGCGCCTCGACCGACGATGCCGTGCGCAAGCAGAAGTATGACGCCGCCGCAGCAATTCTCAACGAGGACCTGCCGATCATCTATCTCGGCCACCAGTCCTGGATCTGGGCGCTGCATAAAAACATTACCGGCTTCGTCCCCTCGCCGGACGGCATGATCCGCCTCGCCGGCGTGAAGAAAGCCGGCTGATCCAAACAGACCCGCATGGCGGACCAGTATCCGCCATGCTCCCGTGCCGTGTCAGGACCTGCTCATGTACACCTACATTACCAAGCGGCTTCTGGTCGCCATTCCGACGCTGCTGATCATCTCGATCTTCGTCTTCTCGCTGCAGAAGCTTTTGCCGGGCGACCCCATTCTCGCCATGGCAGGCGAGGAGCGCGATCCGCAGGTGATCGAATACCTGCGCGAAAAATATCGGCTGAACGACCCGGTACCCTATCAGTACGTCTCGTGGCTCGGCTCGGTTCTGAAGGGCGATCTTGGCATATCGCTGCGTACCAACCAGCCGGTTGTTGAACTTGTGGCGGAAAAGCTGCCGGTCACCATCCAGCTCGCGATCATGTCGATGATTTTCGCTTTCGCCATCGGCGTGCCGATGGGGATTTTAGCCGCGATCAAGAAGAATACGGCCTTCGACTACCTCGCAAATCTCATCGCACTTTCAGGTCTCTCGATCCCGAATTTCTGGCTCGGCATCATGCTGATCCTGCTGGTCTCGGTGAAGCTCGGCTGGCTTCCCGCCTCCGGTTACGAACCCTTCTTCAGCAACCCGCTACGCTCGATTGAAACGATGTTGATGCCATCCTTTGTACTTGGCAACGCACTCGCCGCCACGCTGATGCGTCACACCCGCTCTGCGATGTTGAGCGTACTCAGCGCCGATTACGTCCGCACCGCCCGGGCGAAGGGGCTTTCCGAGCGCTCCGTCGTGCTTGAACACAGCTTTCGCAACGCCGTCCTGCCGATCGTCACGCTGAGTGCACTGCTCTTCGGCGAATTGCTTGCAGGTGCGGTATTGACCGAACAGATCTTCACCATTCCAGGCTTTGGCAAACTCATCGTCGATGCCGTCTTCAACCGAGACTACGCGGTCGTCCAGGGCGTCGTGCTTTGCACGGCAATCGGCTTCATTCTGATGAACCTGTTAGCTGACATCGTCTATGTCCTTCTCAACCCGCGAATGAGGGCAGCCCTATGACCGCTCTCGACCAGGTCACCATTGCAACTGATCAGCGCCCGCCAAGCCGAGCCTGGCGCAAGCTGAAGGCGAACAAAGGAGCGATCGCAGGCCTCGGGATCATCGCCTTCTTCGCCATTCTCGCAACAGCAGCGCCGCTATTGCCGATCCCGGACCCTAACGCGACGAGCTGGTCTGCAATCCGCAAGGCGCCGTCAGCAGCCCACTGGCTCGGAACCGATGACATTGGCCGTGATATTCTCTCCCGCATGGTCTGGGGCGCACAGGCCTCACTGATGGCGGGTGTCTTTTCGGTGGCGATTGCGGTTGTGATCGGCGTGCCGTTCGGCCTCATCTCCGGCTATTTTGGCGGGTGGACGGACCAGATCATCTCCCGCGTCACCGAAGCCTTCCTCGCCATGCCGTTTCTGATCACCGCGATCGCACTTGCGGCGTTCCTCGGCCCAAGCCTGACGAATGCGATGATCGCCATTGGTCTTTCGGCCATGCCTATTTTCGTCCGGCTGACCCGAGGCCAGGTGCTCGCCGTCAAGACGGAGGAATATGTTGAGGGCGCACGTTCCATCGGGCTTAGACACTTTAGCATCATCAGCCGCTATATCCTGCCGAATGTGTTTGCGCCGATTCTCGTGCAGGCGACGCTGACGATTGCGACAGCGATCATCGCCGAAGCGAGCCTTTCCTTTTTGGGCCTCGGTCAGCAGCCGCCTGCCCCCAGCTGGGGCTCGATGCTCAACGTTGCCAAGAATTTCCTCTCCCAAGCGCCCTGGATGGCGATGTGGCCGGGTGCGGCAATCTTCCTCGTCGTGATTGGCTTTAACCTTCTCGGCGACGGCCTGCGCGATGCGCTCGACCCGCGCGAAGCATGAAAGGATTTTGAAATGACCGCGTTCACCACCCGTCCTGAGATTTTGGGCACCTTCGGCGTCGTCACATCAACCCATTGGATCGCCTCCGCCGTTGGAATGAGCATACTCGAAAAAGGCGGAAACGCGTTTGATGCAGCTGTCGCCGCCGGCTTCGTCCTGCAGGTCCTCGAGCCGCATCTTTGCGGACCGGGCGGCGACATGCCTGCGATCTTCTATTCGAAGAAGAAAGATAAGGTCGAAGTCATCTGTGCGCAGGGGCCGGCTCCGGCCGGCGCCACAATCGAGCACTATATGTCTGAAGGTCTGAGCCTCATCCCAGGCAACGGCCTGCTTGCCACCGTCATTCCCGGCTCTTTCGATGGGTGGATGCTGATGCTTCGAGACTATGGGCGCCTGACCGTCCGCGACATCCTTGAACCGGCAATTCATTATGCCGAGCACGGTCACCCTGTCCTTGAGCGCGTGTCTGCGACAATCTCCGGCCTTGCATCTTTTTTCGAAAAAGAGTGGCCGACCTCGCATGAGACCTGGCTGCCCCGCGGCTCGGTCCCGGCGCCGCATTCGAACTTCAAGAACCCGGTGCTTGCCGAAACCTGGAAGCGCGTCATCGCAGAGGCCGAAGCAAAAAAAGACCGCGAGGCGCAAGTCGAAGCTGCACGCGATGCGTTCTACCGCGGTTTCGTTGCCGAGGCGATTGACAGATATGCCGGCTCGACGGAGGTGATGGATGCAAGCGGCAGTCGGCACAAGGGCGTCATCAGCGCGAACGACATGGCAAAATGGTCGGCTGCGATCGAAGAGCCGCTGATCTATCAGTATCACGACTGGACGGTCGCAAAGATCGGCCCATGGGGCCAAGGCCCGGTGTTTTTGCAGACGCTCTCGCTTCTGAAGGAGATCGACATCGCCGGAATGGACCCGGCGGGCGCCGAATTCGTCCATACGCTCACCGAGGCGATGAAACTCGCCTTTGCCGACCGTGAAATCTATTATGGCGACCCGAAATTCGCGGATATCCCGATCGAGCATCTGCTCTCGGATGCTTATGCGAACGCGCGCCGGAAGCTGATAACCTCCGAGGCATCGCTTGAATTGCGCCCCGGGCGCATTCCCGGCTTCGAAGCTCAATACGAACTCACCATGGACATGCTCAACGTCACCTCGAAGACAGGCGCCGTCTACGAGCCGACCATGGCGCATCTTTCCGAAAAGCGCGGCGACACCGTCCACATCGACGTGATCGACCGCGAGGGCAACATGGTTTCCGTCACGCCGTCAGGCGGTTGGCTGCAGTCCTCACCGATCGTACCAGGTCTCGGCTTTTGCCTGAATTCGCGTGCGCAGATGTTCTGGCTGAAGCCCGGCCTGCCGACGTCGCTTGCGCCAGGCAAGCGTCCACGCACGACGCTGACGCCATCCTTAGCTCTCTACGAAGGCCGGCCCACGCTCGCCTTCGGCACGCCCGGCGGCGACCAGCAAGAGCAATGGCAGCTCTCCTTCTTCATGCGCTATGTGCATCACAAGATGAACCTGCAGGCCGCAATCGATCAGCCTCTCTTCCACACGTCGCATTTCCCGGGCTCCTTTTATCCACGTACCCGCGAGCCGGGCAGCCTGATGGCGGAGGCTAATTTCGGCACCGAGGTTCTCGATGCGCTGCGCAGGAAGGGCCACAATCTGACGGTCGCCGACCCATGGACCATCGGCCGCCTCACCGCTGCGCGCCGCGACGCCGATGGCCTGATGCGGGCAGCCGCAACGCCGCGCCTGATGCAGGCCTATGCTGTCGGGAGGTAAGCCATGACCTGGTCGATCGTTGCCCGCGACCCTGAAGCCGGCCACTTGGGCATCGCCGTTGCCAGCCGCTTCTTCGCCGTTGGCGGCCTCGTCCCGCATATTCGCGGCCGCATCGGCGCGGTTGCGACGCAGGCTTTCGTCAGCCCGCTTTACGGCATCGACGGGCTTGCCGCGCTTGCGTCAGGACAGGCTCCGGCGGATATCCTGCGTGGACTGACCGCCCGCGACGAAGGCCGCGATCAGCGGCAGTTCCACTTGATCGACGCCAGGGGCCGGAATGCAGCTTTTACGGGCGCACGATGTATCGACTGGGCAGGCCATCTTATTGGGGACGACATATCCGTCGCCGGAAATATGCTGGGCGGACCGCAGGTGCTCGAAAAGACGCTCGCCGTCTATCGCAAGACGTCCCGGCTGCCGCTTGCCGAGCGGTTGCTCGAAGCCATGCAGGCTGGCGAAGATGCAGGCGGAGACAAGCGCGGCCGGCAATCGGCGGCCCTGCTCGTTTATCGCGATCAGGATTACGCCTGGCTCAATATCCGCGTCGATGACCATGCCGATCCGCTTGGCGAACTTCGCCGCCTCTATGCCGTCGCCCAGGAGCGCTATCTGCATGTCGCCGAGACGATGGCGACGCGCCAAAACCCGAGCGGATTGATCGACCGCCGCGTGATCGACGAAAAGATAGCCACCCTTGAAGCCGCACGTATCGCCGAAGGCCGCCCTTCGGCCTCCTTTGCAACGCCGCTCAAGCTTTGAAACGCAAACGATAAAGCAGGGAAACGAAATGGGTGAAGCCGCAAAATCCGTGCTCTCGGTCAAAGACCTGACGACGTCGTTCCTCGTCGATGGCCAGTGGAAGCCGGTGGTCCGCAACATCGGCTTCGATGTGATGCCAGGTGAAACGGTGGCCATCGTGGGCGAAAGCGGCTCCGGCAAGAGCGTCACCTCGCTCTCGATCATGCGACTGCTGGCCAGGAACCAGAGCCGCATCGACGGCAAGATCGTCCTGAACGGCAAGGATATCCTTGCACTTTCCGACAAGGAGATGCGGCGCGTGCGCGGCAATGACGCCGCAATGATCTTTCAGGAGCCGATGACGAGCCTCAATCCGATTTTCACGATCGGCCGGCAGATCTCCGAAGCGCTCACGTGTCACGGCGACATGACCCGGTCCGAGGCGCGGGGTGAAACGATCCGTCTTCTGGAAAAGGTCCGTATCCCGAATGCTTCCTCGCGCTTCGACGAATATCCACACCAGTTTTCCGGCGGCATGCGCCAGCGGGTGATGATCGCCATGGCGCTTGCCTCCAGGCCGAAACTTTTGATTGCCGACGAGCCGACGACGGCGCTCGACGTAACGATCCAAGGCCAGATTCTCGACCTCATAAAATTGCTGCAGGAGGAGGAAGGCATGTCCGTTCTCTTCATTACCCATGACATGGGCGTCGTCGCCGAAGTTTCGGACCGGACGATCGTGATGTATCGCGGCGAGGCCGTCGAGACGGGCCCGACCAGTCATATCTTCCTCCGCGGCAAGCACCCTTATACGCGCGCGCTGCTTTCCGCCGTGCCGCGACTCGGTTCAATGGCCGGACAAAAATGGCCGCTCCGGTTTCCTGTTGTCGATACCGCGACTGGCGAGCGGAGCGAGCCGGTAGCAGTGGCAGATACGGTCGTCAGCAAGACGCCGGTCCTCGAGGTCAAGAACCTCACCACCCGCTTTGCTGTTCGCGGCGGGCTTTTCGGCGCAAAGACCGGCGCCATCCATGCGGTCGAGAATGTCTCCTTCGATCTCTTTCAGGGCGAGACCCTGTCGCTTGTCGGCGAATCCGGTTGCGGGAAATCGACCACAGGCCGCTCCATCACCCGCCTCGTCGAACCGAACGCGGGAAGGGTCATCCTTGACGGCTATAATGTGACAGCCCTTGATCCATCGAGCCTGCGCCGCATGCGGCGCAGCATCCAGATGATTTTTCAAGATCCGTTTGCAAGCCTCAATCCGCGGATGACTGTGGGGGCAGCGGTCGCAGAACCGATCATCGAGCACGGCCTCGCCAGCCGCGTCGAGGCGCGCAACAAGGCCGCCGACCTATTGGAACGTGTCGGTCTGAGCGCGGATATGATGGCGCGCTTTCCGCACGAGTTCTCCGGCGGTCAGCGTCAGCGCATCTGCATTGCCCGGGCGCTGGCGCTCGATCCGAAGGTGATCGTCGCCGATGAAAGCGTCTCGGCCCTCGACGTCTCGATCAAGGCGCAGGTCATCAATCTGATGCTGGACCTGCAGCAAAGCCTCAACCTCGCCTTCCTGTTCATCTCGCATGACATGGCCGTCGTCGAACGCGTCAGCCATCGTGTTGCGGTCATGTATCTCGGTGAGATCGTCGAGATCGGCCCGCGCGCTGCCATCTTCGGCAACCCGCAGCACCCTTATACGAAGATGCTGATGGCGGCCGTTCCCGTGCCCGATCCGGATCGCCGGCGCGTGAGACGCGGACTATCGACAGAGGAGCTGAAAAGTCCGGTCCGACCGCTAGATTATGTTGGACCAACGCCCAGTTACCGCGAGATCGGCGCTGGCCATCTCGTCCGGCTGGAAACTGCTGCGTGAGCGCCGAGCCGCAAGCCCTGCCCCATGGCACCTCGGTGTTCCCAGCAGTTGTTCTGCCCGTTTTGTGACATCTGCATCACCCGTGATGCGACGTTATTGAAATGTCGACCGTCACGACAATCAATCGTAGAGCTCGCCATGGCCAATCTGCTCTTTTGCAGCGCCACTTATCGAGGAATTGCCAGCCGGGTCAGGGTCCCTGCGATGAGCATCCTTGAGGAAATTTGCCGCCTCCGCAAATGCGACGGTGATTTCTTCAGTGCCCCATCCTGCTTCATTGGCGCTTGCAATCAGCTGTTCCAGGGCCTGGCGCGCGGCATCACTTGCTTCTTTGAAGCGTTGAGAAGGGACTTCGGTCATCGGCGATGGGAAGGTCATTTGATACATCCTTCAATCGATCATGGATCTCGGAGATCAACGCGGCCGCATCGAAATGGATGCAGCAGTGCGTATCTTTTCTTAGCCATCGCCATTGTGCGGCTTGATGCAACATCGTTGCGTACCTTTCGAAAAGACGTCCTTCGGCAGTATCGCCATCGAAGAATTGGGAGCATATCCGGCCTATCTGGGAATTACCGGCACGATTGGCAATCCGATGCGGCAGGCGCAGCGCATGGTCAAAACCGGCGGATAGCGAACCTAGTCTGGATATCGGAAGTCTTAAGGAAGAATATCAACCGCAGTTCACAACCCGTTAAAACATCAGATCTTTTGGACAACCGTCGATTGACGGGCTGGTTTATCTCTTATCACGTCGGCTTTGTCATGGCCAACCTCGACAAGCCGGTCGTGTTTAGCCCATTCATGCCCCTTAGGGATCTTTCAACGCGGATTGACGAACGTTCCGTCACTGGCAGACCTGCATGACCTCTACCAACGACTTTATCGCCGAAATCATCCGCGCCGCCAACAGGGTCGAAAGGCTGGGCAATCCCGAAAAGCGCCGACTGCTGCGTCGCGCGGTCGTGACGATCAGCAACCTACGCGAGCGTACCGGGATACCGAGCAGCAATACGAACCACGATGCGGTTTTCGACTTGCAAGCGATCGAAGTGTCCGTCGAGCGACGGAAGCCCGGTGAAATCAAGAAAGCACTTCTTATGGCCGCCGACATGATCCGGACGCTGCATATCGTGCTGGATTCGGGAACTCAGATTACGACCAAGGTGCCGGAGTAAGCCGCCTCGAATCGCGTCCGCGGGCGCGGCTTGGAGGCAGAACAGCAGACTGCACCGCTTCACATCGAAGGCGAAAATCAGATTGCTTGATCAAACAGGATGACGGCCGGCGCCGGGCTCATTCCCCGCGCGCAGGTACAGGGAGCCCCATCAGTGTGCGCGATCTCATTGCGTCAGGCCGCAGCAACGGTCCGACTCCAAGGCGATCCGGCAGAGAGCAACATAGGTTCCTTGGCCTCATGGCACGATCAATAGGCTCTTCGGCAACAATCGTCCAAACGCTCCAAGCGCATTCCCGGCCGAGCGCGAACTGTCGTCCATAATTTTGCGACTAGCAGGCATTCCAAGACGACAACCTTAAGCGAGCGTCAGGATGGGTTTGCCGATGGAGGCCTGCGCGCCATCCATGGATTGGTACGGCAGCGCGAGGACTTTTGCAGCAAGCCGCGAATAGTCCTTCGAGGGTGCCGGCAACGCCCGCCGAGAGTGACCCGCGAGCTTTGAAGCATGGTTGAGCCGCCTAGGCGTTCCCAATATCGCGGTCGTTGCTCGATCCGACGAAACTGGGCATATCCTCACTTTCGATCAGCATCCCTGCCCTCTTGACGAAGCGTTGGAAATTCTGACGCGCTGCACTCAAAGGAAATCTTCCGCAAGCAGCCTCCCGGCACGCCCTCTGCAATGTCTCATAGGGAATATCGCGCTTGTATTCTGGCCATTCGTCAAGAAAATCAAAAGCTTCATGGAGGTTCGTAATCTCTTCGATGAAGTGCTTGCGCTGAACATAAACAGGAAGGTCAAACTGAAAACTTGCCATTTTTACCTCCTTGTCTTTGGCGTGTTGACGTCCAAAATTTAGGAGGTGATTTTGACGCGTTCAAGACCGCCAGTACGGCTGCCGCGGACCAACCCGAGGCCGTGCCTCCCATACCTCATTCGTCTTCAGGCATGCCCAGGCCCATCGCGTCGGCAGGCTCAAAATCTGCGACGATCGTCGAACGAGGCCATATCGCCACCTTTTGGTCAATCTGCAGAAGAGACGTTCGCAATTATCGCAAGTCCGCGCTCGTATTTTAACGTTTCGCTTCCGGTTTGCCGCGCTTGGTCAAGATTGTCCTCGAGATCCGCCTGCTTCACGGGCCGTGCCAGCCGGTTGGCGATCGCCCGCCGCACAAAGACCTCGTCCTCCTCGCCTTGCCTTTTCGTCAACGCATCGACCGCGGCGAGGACGGCCTGGGAAAAGCCCTCTTCCTTCAATCGGTCGAGCGTCCATCCCCAGGCCTTTTCAGGCACATCGTGAAGGTAGGCGACCACTTTCTCTTCGTCGCCAGATACTGCGTCCGCGACCCTTCGGCAGTGGTCAAAGTAAGGGTTTCCAAGCTTGTCCTGCTGGCCGTCGTGGGCTTCGGTTGCGACTTGAATGGCATGCTGGAGATGCTGTTCAGATTGCATCTAATTTCTCCTATCGGCGCGAATTCGCCTCGAGGCGAGCGACGATTAAGGGGATCGCGACTGCCGCAATTGCACTCACAGGAAGGCGTCTCAGCACCCGCGCGCCGATAGCGGTCGCGGCCATGGCGCCTGCAAGCTTCGCCCATGGGTATGTTCCGAGTTGGTCATGAGCGCTGGCGTCGGCCCATTCGAGGTTGGATCTGGCGACGATCACCGCCCGCTGCTTGACGAGTGACAGCCTTGAGCGAAGGGTTTCGATCTCGTCCCGCACATGATCAAGGTCGTCTCTAACCCGCTGGAAAGGACGAGCTTCCGGCGGGCCGCTGTCGGGCGCTGAATAGGTTTCGGCCTCAAGCGCGGCGAGATGAGCCTGCAGTTCGACGTCGGTGTCGAGGCCTTCCGAGAGGGTTGTGTCGCGCTTAGGCATGTTGCTTCTCCAATTCGATTTTGCTGTTACAGCACAGCGCGCCTTGGCACTGCGAACACACGCCGGGCGCCCCTTACGTGCCTCGCCCTTGATCGGATTGTCCGGTGATCGCTCGTGCGCTCAACTCCTGCCGGAAAGGATGGTTCCTGAGCTGATTGTCGTTTTGACAGCGATGCGCCTCGACACTCTTGACGGAGTGGCTCAAGGCTCGCGGTTCAGGAGGCGCAATCGCGCCACGAGGATGCAAATGGCCCGCCGCGAGCGCTTTTGATCAATGGATCGTCGCGCAGCGAACACATCTGTCCCTGCGAACTATCGAAGAGTTACAGGATGGTTCAACTGGCCAAGCAGATTTTCCAGGAAAGATCCGATTTCAAAGTCGAAGTCCTCGACCTCAGCCGAATTGCGTCCGAATATGAACGGCAGATCCATCCCTGCAAGTCGTGCTTCTCCACAGCGGCGCCGCTGTGTCACTGGCCGTGCTCCTGCTATCCGGACTACTCTCGACGGCCCCAAACGCTGCAAGGACACTGCGCGAAGCCGTCGTTGCGAAGCGTCGCGGGATTTGATCGAAACTGGGAAAGACGTGGAGCATGCTCGCCCAAAATAGGATCAATCGCAGATGCTAGGTCGCGCCATGCCACCGCCATCGGTTCGAAGGTTCACAACCAAGCCGCTCAGATTTTGGTCGCGTGTGGCTTTCTGGTGATTGCTCATTGCCCGGCGGCCGCTATCGTCATCAAAAAACGGTGTAACCATGGCAAAGACGGACTGGCCGAAGGAACCGCTGACAAGCGAAACCATGAAGATGCTCGATCGCATTCTTCGCGAATGGTGCGCCGAGCAAGATTGCGAACCATCGAGTGATGCCGCCATCGTGCAGGCGAAAGCCCTCATTGACTGGTTTGAATTCGGCGTGCGGGATGAGGCGGAGCTTTCGAGACTGCTTCGCGACGAGCTTACGACGAAGCAATCGTAGGAACTCTGAGCGTCTTTGGAAGTTGTGTTGAGACACAGCCAAGAAGACATGAAACACATTCCTGTCGCCTGCATCGCCACGACAACCACTTAGGCCCTACAAAACGGCAGGACAATCGTGACCCGAACGCTTGGCCGCACGCCTGTCCAGCTTTCGAGCATTATCTCCAAATGGCTCAAAGACCTTAACACGCAACCCGTGGGAGATTGCCATGCCAAACTATCCAGCCCCGCCCTTCGACACCCCCAAGCAGCCAATGCCCGGTTCGACGAACGCCATGTCGCCGTTGCCTGATCATGGCGAACATACTTACCGTGGCTCCGGTCGCCTCAAGGATAAGAAGGCGATCATCACCGGCGGCGACAGCGGTATCGGCCGCGCTGTCGCCATCGCTTACGCCCGAGAGGGTGCCGATGTTCTCATCGCCTATCTGGACGAGGATGATGACGCCAATGAAACGAAAAGTTGGGTCGAAAAGGCCGGTCGCAAGGCCATCCTCTTGCGAGGCGACATCCAAAATCCCGAGCATTGCCGCCACATCATCGACACGGCAAGGGCAGAACTCGGCGGCATCGATATTCTCGTCAACAACGCCGCTCATCAGGCAAGCTTTAGCGACATTGGAGACATAAGTGACCAGGAATGGGAGCTGACATTCAAGGTCAATATCCACGCGATGTTCTACCTTTCCAAAGCGGCTGTTGCGCATATGAAACCAGGCAGCGCGATTATCAACACCGCCTCGATCAACGCTGACAGTCCAAGCCCGCACCTGCTTGCCTATGCCACAACAAAAGGCGCCATCCAGAACTTCACCGCTGGTCTTGCCCAAATGCTTGCCGACAAAGGTATTCGGGCAAATGCGGTGGCACCCGGGCCAATCTGGACGCCACTGATCCCATCTACCCTGCCGGAGGACGCAGTCAGGAACTTCGGAAAACAGGTTCCAATGCAGCGCCCTGGGCAGCCGGCCGAACTGGCGACGACCTATGTAATGCTCGCCGATCCCCTGTCGAGCTATGTCTCAGGCGCTACAATTGCCGTTACAGGTGGCAAACCGATCATCTGATCGCAAGCGCCGGGACCATGCGGACCGGTAAAGCAAGTTGAAGCGCGCCAGCGAGCTTTTTGCCGGCCGCTTCTGGCGTGACGCTCAATTTCCCATTGCTGCGACTTCGGAACCTTGGACTTGGTCAAGGGTTAGACCGTCAGGAATGATCTATGGCGATGGCAGCCAGCAAGCCTGCCTCAACCCCGCATAGACAGACGGAGGACTAAGATGGGCATGAATTCACCGAAGAATGGCCCACCAGGAACCACCGATCAGTCGCCACGTTGGGAAGGCCCTAAGGGCAATACTCCGAGGGGCTATCTTCCGCCGAAAGACGATCCGGACAACGATCGGGACGCGCTTGGTGAAAACAACCGTGATCCAGAGAGAAAAAAACTTTCCGATGCCTTCAAGACAAAAGGAGGAAGCTGACATGGGTGGAAGCCCCAAGAAAGATGCCGCCGGCCAATTCGCGAAGTCTCGTGCAGACAGAAAGGCTTCCGGCGTCCACAGCGCCAGGCCCACCGTCATAACGGGGTCGGAGGACGCCACGGTTCATAAAAACCCTCCAGGCAAGCAAAAGCCAGAAAAAGACTGGGATCTGAACTACGATCCGGCTGAGATGAATGAGGGTCAATCGCACTAAGTGTTGTCGGGCGGCGGCGCAGAAGCTGCCTCATGCGTTCTATTCCGATATCCGCTGGTCATTTCGACGATGCCTGTCGGCACGTTCGTCCTGAAGGCATGGATCAGCATGTCCGCATTTTGGCCGATCAGGCAGATATCGCATGGTTGGGTGATGAAGCGCGGATGGGTATTCTTGCACAATGTCGGGCGCAACAAGCCGAGTTCATCGATGTCTTTGCCAAAGAAGTCTTAGCAGCGTTCAAAACTTAAGGCGCGAAGCGCCGCCTGCTTGTCGCACGGTTGACCGTCCACACCTTTCCAGTCGCCGGATCTTCAAGAGTGAGTGTCCCAAATGGACCGTTTCATGATGCAGCACCTGCCGCAGCATAAACGGTCTGCAATTCACCACGCCTCCCGGTCACCCTACGCTTCCCGCGGCACTGGTTAACAGAGCGTTTTCTCTCGTATGCATCTGCCTGACGACAGGATCCAAGTGAAGCTGTGGCGGCGTCCGACGGACATGATCTTTCACGACCGGTCGCGGCGGCCTATTCGAGGAAGCGCAGCCATGGGTGACGATGTCGTGTCGTCGTTAAGATGCAGTCGCCCATGAACTGCAACACGTTTTCAACTGGGTTCAGTTCCGGCGAGTGCGGCGGCAGCAACGTCAAGATGATGTGGTCCGGCATCTTCAGTCTCAGCGTTTATCCGGTGACATTATTTCTTGCAACCGATTAAGTCTTAAGAGTTGACATTACGCAAGGGCGGAAGGTAGCATGATGGAACAAATAATATCGAATTTATCGATGCTGACAAGTATTGATATGGAGTATCATACCACGTTTAATACACTATTCCTGCCTGAATCTCTTGCTTTCACGCAAAATATAGGTTGACATTCGTTTAAATTATCCCATTGCAGCGACATTTATATTTGTACGAGGCGCGCTTTGTTGATTTTTGAACTTTGAAATTCATTGTTAATGTAACACTAAGTTCTGGAGCAGCGTGAAGAGCATATGATTAAAATCAATCTTTGCGGGCCCTTGAACGGCGCTCAGAGCGTCATTGCTCTACGGTCGGGGCTGCATCGCAGCTGACCGCTAAACAGAGGGATACGAGGCCAGTGGCATGAAATTTCACGGAACGCCTTTGGATGGTGCATATGTCATCGAGCCGGAACCGCGCGGGGACGAACGTGGATGGTTTCAGCGCGTCTTCTGCGAGCGAGAAATGGCCGACGCCGGCATCGAAGGCCGCTTCGTACAAGTCAATAACTCGTTCAACGCCGAAGCGGGCACCCTGCGTGGGCTGCACTATCAACTCCCACCATCGCCAGAAGTTAAGATCGTCCGGTGCCTCTCCGGAGCACTGTGGGACTGTATCGTCGATCTACGACCCGATTCCCCGACGTACCTTGGTTGGCACGCGGTTGAGTTAACGGGTGAGAACCGGCTGGCATTCTATGTGCCGCGCGGCTTTGCCCACGGGTTTGTGACACTAAGGCCCAACACCGAGACATTGTATTTTGCCAGCGAGTTCTATGATCCAAAGTCGGAGCGCGGTGTGCGTTGGAATGATCCGAAGTTCGGCATCGCCTGGCCGGTTGAAGGGGTCGTAATTTCGGAGAAAGACGCGAAATGGCCAGACTTCGATGAGGATTTTCATGGCGTGGAAAGCCTACGCGGCATCTAGGAGCAGGAGGTTCTGATGGTGATTGACACGCTCCTGAAGAAACGGGAACAGGATGGCCGTCCCATTAGGGTCGGGATGTATGGCGCGGGCTTTATGGCGAAGGGCATCGTCAACCAGATCGCCAACTCCGTGCCGGGAATGATCCTTTGCGTGATCTGCAACCGAAACGTGGAGAAGGCTATGTTAGCCTACCGCGCTGCTGGCCTTGAGGCATCCTACGCCTGCGACAGCAGCAAGCTCTCCGACTTGATTGCCGAAGGCACGCCGGCTGTCACTGACAATCCAGCATTGCTGTATGAGTCGGGTGATCTGGATTGCTTGATTGATGCGACGGGTGCGATCGAATATGGCGCCAACATCACCTTAGGCGCAATCGCGCACGGTCGCGACATGGTGACCGTGAATGCCGAACTGGACGGTACGGTTGGTCCGCTTCTCAAGAAAAAAGCCGATGCGGCAGGGGTTATCTTCACGGCCTGCGATGGAGACCAGCCCGGAGTACAGATGAACTTGTGGCGCTTCGTCAAATCCATCGGCCTTACGCCGCTGGTGTGCGGCAATATCAAGGGCCTACAGGATCCCTATCGAACACCGGCAACGCAGGCCGAATTCGCGGCAAAAAGGGGGGCAGGACCCGCATATGGTCACCAGCTTCGCTGATGGCACGAAGATTAGCTTTGAGCAAGCTATTGTCGCTAACGGCACTGGCATGTCCATTTTGAAGCGCGGCATGACAGGTGTCGAGCATCGTGGCCATGTCGATGAACTCGTCAATGCGTATGACATTGAGGCGCTGAAAGCCGTGGGTGGAGCCGTCGACTATGTTGTGGGAGCAACACCAGGTCCGGGTGTCTTTATTCTCGCCTACCACGACGATCCGAAGCAGCAGCATTACCTGAACCTTTACAAGCTCGGAACCGGCCCTCTTTATAGCTTTTACACACCTTACCATCTTTGCCATTTCGAAGTGCCTCTCTCAGTGGCTCGGGTTGTACTTTTACGCGATCCGGTGCTTCAACTGGAGGGGCCAAGGGTGGAGGTTGTGGCGACTGCAAAGCGCGACCTTAATGCTGGCGAAACGATCGACGGTTTGGGCGGCTACATGAGTTATGGCCAGTGCGAGCGCGTCGATGTCGCCGGAGCTCAGGATTTGTTGCCCATGGGGGTTGCAGAGGGATGCGTCTTGAAACAGGCCGTGGCGAAGGATCAAGCCCTTACCCATGCCGATGTGGTGCTGCCGGCGGGCCGCACCATCGATCTGCTGCGCCGCGAACAGACGGCGATGTTTGCTGCGTAGTGCCGGAGACGGGACTTCAGTGGGGACCCTCGCATCAATTGTGTGGCTGATAATTTAAATCGACGCCCGCGGGTAAATCGAGCCAGCCCCGGGGCGAAAATGCGTTATTCAATCGGCGCACCAGGGCCTGCTCAACCGTCATTTTTAAAGCTCTGCTGCAGCCTTCCGATTCGCTGCAAATAAGCCGGATCCCTACGCCAGCAGGAGAAAGCCGAAAGTTGCTTTACAATGCACATAGGCGACGACTGGCTCTCCAACCGTATCGTCAAGGATAGCGGCGACATCGCCACCCATGGCTGCTCAAGGAAGATCATGTCCATCGGAAGCCGCCAATCGGCGCATCGGGCATGATCGCCGCTCGTTCGTATCAGACCTGCCGAAACGCCAGCGAATGGAATTTTCGACGCCACTTCCGCAGACAACCTTTCTCTTCGGCTGCTTAAGCGGCTCGGCATGGATTTTGCATTGGCAATAGCTACCGGGGCTAAACAGTGAGCAAGGTGCCATGAAACAAAACAATTTGGCCTTTCGGCCCATCGGTCTGACGACGATGCATTGCATCGCAGAGTGCCGAGTTGTTAATTCTGTCAGGCGCGCCGCCGAAACGCTTCTACAGAGTTGGTCGATCGATGACGGTGAGGAATTTCCGAGGCAGTCATGTGCCTGGAGGGTTTTGCGTGCCTCTCGAAGATGTTCGCGCAGCATTCATCAAACCCGCTCATGAAGCGATTGACGCTGACTTATCGCGTGGCGCGCGGCAGTAAGAAAGGATCTTGACCCGCGCCAGGATCCATCACGGAGCTGCAAAAAGTCACCATCAAGACAAGAGAGAATATTCTCCTGAGCGGCATTCAGGTGGTCAAATACCGATGTTATCCTTCAACCCAACGTCTGAATAGCATTTACCCGAGATTTTTACTGCATTGACCAGGTGTCATTACAATGAATACTCTGGTTTGCATTCTGCGCTTTCTTGCACATGTGAGGCGTACCGTGGAGCAGATCTATACTGTTCAATATCTGCGAGGGATCGCAGCAGTCGCAGTTCTCGTTTTCCATGTCAGCGAACGACATAATCTTGGCTTTTCAGTCGGAGCCGCGGGTGTCGACCTGTTTTTCGTTATCAGCGGCTTTATCATGTGGATCACGACTGACGGAACCACCATGACGCCGGGACACTTTATTCAAAAACGCGTCAAAAGAGTTGTGCCACTTTACTGGGTTGTAACGTTTGCGACATTTGCTGCCTTGCTCGTCAAACCGGCCTTTTTCTTCGATCACGATGGATCGTTGCAAAATCTCATTGGCTCCTTGTTTTTTCTTCCACGCCTGCAGGACAGCCTTCATCCGGTCGTCGTCCAAGGGTGGACACTCACCTACGAAATGGTCTTCTATCTCATCTTTTCCCTCACGCTATTCTTCAGGGAACACACTACCAGACTGATCTTGGCAATCGGCTCGCTCTGCATCATGTGCCTTGCGTCGTTCCTGTTGGATTGGCCTTACCTGCGGGCTTTGACAAGCCCCGTCATCTTGGAATTCGCCGCCGGTCTCTTGATTGGCCGTGCATTCGTCCGTGGACCAGATTGTCCGCCTTGGCTGTGTATAGGACTTGCTGCCGTCGCTCTGATCTGCTTGGCAGCGGCCACGGCCTTTGATGCAGACCTGCCGCGCGCCATAAGATGGGGTGTTCCCTCGGCGCTTCTCGTCCTTGCCGCCGTGATGTGGGAGCGGCGAAGGAATGTCCAGCCATCCAGCATGCTGCTCTTCCTTGGCAACGCATCGTACTCGATCTATCTTTGGCATGTGTTATTCGGCGTGGCGATCGTCGCGCTTCTTCTGCGAAGCGGGATCCCGCAGTGGGCTTTCCCTCCGATCGAAGTCGCGGCTGCGCTCGGCCTGTCGCTGATTGCCTATGTTTACGTCGAAAAACCGTTGGGCAGGTTGATCAATCGGCGATTTCAGTCCAGACGTCGCGCCCCCCTGGCGACAAATCACCTGACGAAAAAGGGCGCCCCAGACATAGCCGAGAAGACTACAGCCGCATCTGGAAAAAGCGGAGCGGGCAAGGGATTTGCGGCGGCACGACCGCAAATCGACCGACGCAGACTTCAATTGACGCGGGATACGAGCGGGAAATAGCGTTCGACAACGCGAGCGCTGCCAAAATTCGACAAGTGGCCGGAATCGAAATAAAGCATCCTGCCATCGTCAATGTAAGGGCACTCGCCGGCTGCGCAATCCATCGCAATCGGATCCACGAAATCGGCGCCGCCCGCAGCAGTGCGCAGCCGCTGGTTAAAATCGTGATCGATCACGGTTGACCAAGAGGCCGCTTTTTGGCCAGCGGCTGCCTTCTTAAAAGCAATGACGTCGACATTGGTTACAAACATTGGCGATTGCCCGATCACTATTACCCGGACACCCTGTGCCTGAAGGTGTCTGACAGTGTCTTTGAGCATATCCAGGCCCCGGCGTTGCAAATCAACCCATCGGCCCGAGAGCACGACCGTCTTAACGTCAAGCGACCGGATGATATCTAGAGCTTTCTGATTGAACGCCTGGCAGTTCGGTCTGGCGTAGGAGTAATAGGCAAGGACCGGAGGGCATCCGGCAAATGTATACTCATAGACGCGGCCATGAATGGACGCGGCGTTCGCGACGATCCCGGGGGCGTAGTGGGCGGCATAGGAATCCCCCCACAGAAGCGCAACATCACCGGTGTTTGTCGTCAAAGCGCAATCTTCGGGGCGCCATTTTTTAAAGCCGTCGTCGTCTTCGAAAAAGCAGGTGCCGTTCCGCCACGTCTGGCCGGCCTGCACTGTCGTATCCGCGCTCGCTACAACTGCAGAAACGTCAAGCATGCGCGCTTCGACCTTGGTTGCATAGCCGGGAAAACGCTGAGGGAAGCCATGAGCGGCGATGCCCCCGTAACCGAACAGCGAGACGATCGACATGCTGGCAAGCGCCGCGCCGATGAGCGCGCGCCGGGGCCAACTCACGGTCTGCAGACGGAACGGCGTTTCGACAAAGCGCCAGGAGAAAATGGCAAGCAGAAAGCTGGCGGCGACAATGCCCATGGCATGGAGCCCGTTTGGCTCCTCAAGGGTCACGTATCGGACGAAGACAGTAATTGGCCAGTGCGCCAGATAGAGCGAATAGGAAATCTTGCCGATGAACACGAACGGCGCGCTCGCAAGGATTTTGCCGACCACGGAACGGGTCGGGCCGCCTGTATAGATGATGAGAGCTGCGCCCGCGCATGGCAAAACGGCTGCGAGCCCCGGGAATGGTGTCGCATCAGTATAGGCAAATACCGAATAGAGGATCAAGATCGCAGCACCGATCGCAACGGCGCTGTTTGTCCGGTAGGACAGCGTGCTTTGTCCTCCCCAAAGCCCCAGCAAGCTTCCAATCAAGAGCTCCCAGCTTCGTGTCGGCAAGAGGAAGAAGTTCGCTGTCGGAGCGACGTCGATTGCATAGATGCTAAGTGCCAGGGACAGAGTTAAGGCGAGTGCGAATGCCGCCAACCGCACGCGGAAGGTCACTTTGTAGAGCAGCCACATGGCGATCGGCATGAAGATGTAGAACTGCTCTTCGACCGCAAGCGACCAGGTATGCAGCAGCGGGCGTAAAAGCGCGCTGTTTTCGAAATAACCTGAGAACTTCCAGAAATAGATATTTGAGGTGAATGTCCCGACGGCCACCAGGCTTCGGGCGAAGTCTTCGAAGAATGGTGGTAGGAAAAGCATGTAGGCGGCGATCGCCGTCAGTAAAATATAGAAAACCAGTGCTGGAATGATCCTGCGAAAACGCCGCTCGTAGAATGTCAGTATGGAAAAGCGATCATTCTTGAGATCATCGTCCAGAATTCTTGTTATGAGGAAGCCAGAAATAACGAAAAAAATGTCGACGCCGACGAAGCCGCCAGAAAATCCAGTGACGCCGGCGTGGAAAAACAGCACTGGCAATACTGCTATCGTCCGTAATCCGTCAATCTCCGGCCGATATTTCATGAAGATCCTAGTTTGTGAAAGGATTTTCAGGTTTGTTAGTCATGGGTAATCAGCTTAGAAGGCGGAGTCAATAGAACAGTTAAACCGGAGAAACTTCCTCATCTGTCTTGAGTAACATGGTTTCTTTTTTGTTCATCGGCTTCCTGGATAGCTGTTTGTGTTTTACATCGATGGCTTACTTCACCAGCCGGAGCGGCTAGAGAGCTGGGTTTGATTTACTCAGAGTCATTCCTACAGCCTCGAGCTGGTTTCGGCATTCGCTTGAACAGCCGGCGCAAGGGTAGTCGGCGATAACCGGCCAGAATTTGTTGGCGATCCGCGCTACAGCTTTCCTGAAGGGCTGAAGAGTGAAGAATGGCTGTCGGTCATCCGTCGTCGCAGACGATGGAATGTGTTGCATGCACTGGTCAAGGCGGCGCTGTGCCATTGAATTTGACGGCAATGCGCCGACGGCGCCTCCCTTAACGTCAGCTGCGCAAATCGGGACGCCAGCGCGCCGGCCAGCGCCACCTAAAGGGCCGGGTCTGGTGTCAGATGAAATTAAAGCTTGCCTCGGCGATCTTCAGCACCGTCAGGTGGCCAGTGGCCGTTGCCGCCGTGTCGATGGCAACCCGCTGCGGTCCGAAGGTCGGCTGCAGGACAGGTGTATGCCCGTGAATCACGAAGAGCGGCCGACGCGGGCCTTCGCTTAAGAATGGCTCGCGGATCCACATGAGGTCCATATCCGTTTGTTTTGACATATCGACGCCAGGCTTTATGCCGGCGTGCACGAAGAGTAATTTGCCGATCTGAAGCGAGACCGGCATCATTTCGATCATGGCGATGTGCTCTTCTGGGACGAGTTCCGCGAGGAGACCTTGAAGACCGCGAACCCCTTTCGTCTTGATGACATGCGCAACGTCGATACCGTAGGAAGCCAGCGTCTCGGTCCCGGCGAAGTCGAGCCAATCAGCAATGATGGAAGGTTTGCGGAACATGCGGGCAAATTCGTCGTCGTGATTGCCTGAAAGCGCGACCTGCATGAAGCCAACAGGCGGCTCTGCTGCAAGCATGTCGAGAACCTTGCTGCTGGCGGGACCACGATCAACATAGTCGCCGAGAAAAACGAGGAGCTTGGGGCCAAGATAGGCCCTAGCGTCATCGACTATGCGTCGTTGTGCTTCTGCCAGTTCATCAGCGCAACCGTGTATATCGCTGATTGCATAGATCGCATCGAAGTCGTTATCAGACCACAAGAGCCTTTGCCTGCCGATCGACTGCGGGTTCATATTGCGGCGCCAACGCATCGGGAAGTGAAACATTGATCCACCGAAAATGACAACGACTCAATTCTCCCTACACGAAATGTCTTAACTGAAGTTCAAAGAGGAAGGCTCTCGAATCCCGTTGTGGTTCATCTCGATGGAATCTGGTTACAATTGCGCACTCATCCAGCGCAACGCCCCGGCTCGCCAAGTAGCAAATGCCACAAAAATACATCAGATCGAATTCGATTTTAACACATCATTAATTCTCATTTACATGATGTTTCTTTAATGATAACTTTTGAACAGTAGCAGTGGAGTATAGTGTACTTGCGTGTTTCTAATGCGTACCTGACAAACTTGGAATCCGGCAATCGCTGCACGATTTGGATTTGGCGCCCGTTGCAATATATGCGGCTGGCTCAACAGTTTTTCAGAAAAGACTTAGGCCATTTTGATCTCACAAGGTATGGTCTTCCGCGCTTGGGACATCCCACGGACACCCCTCCCCGCTTAGCCACTTCAAAATGTCGTTAAACACGTCCGTCGACGCCCCTTGCAACGGCATACGACGTGTTTTCGGAGAGGGAAAGAACGGTGACCAACCTCATTAGCAACTTTGAGAACTCGAAAGAGTTGCGTCAGCGAGCCAGAAGGTTGATTCCGGGAGGAGCGCATACTTATGCAAAGGGCGACGATCAGTATCCGGTCTTATCACCGGGCTTCATCGCCCGGGGGCACGGCGCCTATGTCTATGATGTCGACGGCAACAAATATATCGAGTTTGGCATGGGAAACCGCGCAGTCTCCCTTGGCCATGCCTATCCGAAGGTCTTGCGCGCTGTCGAGCGGGAGTTGAAAAATGGTGCGAACTTCACCCGGCCGGCAGTCATCGAGTTAGATTGCGCATCGATCTTTCTTGAGACGATCCAAGGCGCCGAAATGGTCAAATTCTGCAAGGATGGCTCACATGCAACCTCTGGCGCCATCCGTTTGGCAAGAGCCGTCACCGGCCGTGACCTTGTTGCCCGATGCGCCGATCACCCGTTCTTTTCGACCGACGATTGGTTCATCGGCACAACGCCCATGAACGCCGGCATCCCGAAAGCCGTACGGGATATGACGCTATCGTTTTACTATAATGAGATTGACAGTGCTAAAGCCCTGTTTGAGCAACATCCGGGTAAGATCGCGGCCGTCATCCTTGAGCCATCAAAAGGCGAAGCGCCGAAGGATAATTTCCTGCATCGTCTTCGTGATCTTTGTCATGCCAATGGAGCACTTTTCATCCTTGACGAGATGATAACCGGTTTCCGGTGGCACCTGAACGGAGCGCAGGCTCTTTACGATATCCGGCCAGATCTATCCTGTTTCGGCAAAGCGATGGGCAATGGCTTTGCGATCTCCGCGCTTGCGGGAAAGCGCGAATTCATGGAGCTTGGCGGTATCGATCAGCGCGAGAAGCCACGCGTTTTCCTGCTGTCGACTACCCATGGCGCTGAAACGCACGCTATGGCGGCGGCAATCGCAACGATGAAGATTTATCGTCAAGAGCCGGTAATCCAGCATCTTTTTGAAAAAGGCGAGGCGCTTCGAAAAGGTATTTCGCAGATCGCGGCTAGCCACGGGATTAGCAATCATTTCAGCGTCTTCGGGCTGGCAAGTAACCTCCTTTACGCAACGATTGATGAGGACGGCCGTCCCTCCCAAGCGTTCCGCACGCTGTTCCTGCAGGAATTGATCAAGCGCGGCGTTCTCGCTCCCTCCTTCGTTGTCAGTTACACGCACGGCGACCCCGAGATTGCCAAGACGCTCGATGCTGTTGACGGTGCGCTTTGCGTTTATCGCAAGGCCCTTGAGAACGGTGTGTCCAATTATCTGGTCGGCCGACCATCGGACGTGGTGTTCCGCGCCACGAACCGCATGACACCCCCTGACACTGTTCCCGCTCTGGTGCCTGAATTAAATCGTCGCGTTAAACGGCGCCAGACGAGCCTTGCCACTGCCGGCCGATAGGGAGGTCTAACGGTGCTTCACCACGTAGCATTTTCGAAGAGCCTAAAACTCACAGTCATGTTTTGCTGCTAGTTGTTCCGCCGCGAACAGATCAGCAAAGGTAAACGTGTAATAAAGCTGCTATATGTTTCAGACCACGTACTCTTCACCGCATTCGTTTCGTCTAGGAGGACGAAGATCATGTCTTCATTCAACTGCCGGTTCTGCAACACCACACTCACTCAGACGGTCGTCGACCTTGGCGCGTCACCGCTTGCAAACTCCTATATCCCCATCGACAAAACGCAGGATGCCGAACCGTTCTTTTCACTACATGCTTTCGTCTGCGACGAGTGCTTCTTGGTCCAAGTGCCTCCCATGGCGCCTCGGGAAGACATTTTCGACAGCGAATATGCCTATTTCTCCTCCTACTCGGCCTCGGTACTGAAACATGCCCGCGAATATGTTGACCATATGGTTGAGCGGTTTCAATTCGACACTGGCCATCAGGTGATCGAAATTGCCAGCAACGACGGCTACCTTTTAAAAAACTTCAAGGAACGCGGCGTTCCGGTGCTCGGCATAGAGCCATGTGCCAATGTCGCGGCCGTCGCGGTAGAGGCCGGCATCCCGAGCAGGGTGCAGTTTTTCGGTGTCGAGACGGCACGGCAGTTGGTTGGCGATGGCCTCACAGCTGACCTTCTGATTGGCAACAACGTGCTGGCGCATGTCCCCAACATCAACGATTTCGTTGCCGGCATCAAAATCGTGTTGTCGACAACCGGCATCGTAACGATCGAATTTCCGCATCTCATGAAGATGCTGGAGCTCAATTACTACGATACGATCTATCATGAGCACTATTCGTACCTGTCGCTCTATAGTGTCGAGAAAATCTTTGCCCATCACGGCTTGACGATCTTCGATGTCGATGAGATCCGTCCACAAGGGGGATCGTTGCGCATTTATGCTCGCCACGCCGAAGATCAAAGCCAGCCAGTCTCGGTGCGTGTCGGCGAACTGCGTGCGCGCGAAATTGAAGGCGGCGTCAATTCCGTCCAACGCTACAGCAAATTTACCGAGCAGGTTCACCGCACCAAGCGCGATCTGCTGCGCTTTCTGATCGATGCAAAAGAAAGCAAAAAGACCGTTGTCGCCTATGGCGCTCCGGCAAAGGGCAACACGCTTTTGAATTTCTGCGGCATTGGTACGGATCTCATCGAATATACTGTCGATGTCAGCCCTCATAAGCAGAACCACTTGCTTCCGGGGACCCGCATCCCGATCTACGCACCACAAAAGATTGCGGAGACCAAGCCCGATTACGTCCTGATCCTTCCCTGGAACATCAAGGATGAGATCATCAGCCAAATGTCGGAGGTCAAAGGCTTGGGCAGCCAGTTTGTCGTTCCGCTTCCCAATGTCGAGGTCGTTGCTTGAGCGCCGTCAGCGCGCCCGACAAGGAGCATGCCGGCGCGCGGATGTATGCCCTCATTGAGCGACTTTATCCGATCTGTCGCAGCATCACCGGTCCGGGCGTCGTCGAGACACTGGAGATTATCAGGCAGGAAATTCCGGTTAAGGTTCATCGCATAGCAAGCGGCACAGAGATCTTCGACTGGACGGTCCCGAAGGAATGGAGCATCCGCGATGCGTATGTGAAGGACGAGAGGGGCAATCGCGTCATCGACTTCAAGGCAAGCAATCTGCACGTCGTCAACTATTCACGACCGATCCGCGCGACATTGCCGCTTAAGGCGCTGAGGCCCCATCTGCACACCGACCCCGCCCATCCCGCTTGGATACCCTACCGGACAAGCTACTACAAGGAGGACTGGGGCTTCTGCCTCTCCCAGAACGCCCTTGAGGCGATGAGCGAAGGATCCTACGAGGTCCTGATAGACTCAACACTTTCAGACGGCGAACTCCTGTGGGGCGAGTGTTTCATCCCCGGCACCACAACCGACGAAATCGTTATCTCGACGCATATCTGCCATCCGTCGCTTGCCAACGACAACCTGTCCGGCATCGCCGTCTGTGTCGAGCTTGCTAAGCTTTTGATGGCGGCAAAGCGGCGCTATTCCGTGCGGATGCTCTTCATTCCGGGCACCATCGGTTCGATTGCCTGGCTTTCGATGAACCGCGAGCGGCTGTCGCGCATCAGACATGGTCTCGTCGCCGTCAACCTCGGCGACCCTGGCATGCTGCATTATAAGAAAAGTCGTCACGAGACGGCCGAGATCGATCGGGTTGTGGAGCATGTGCTGAAGGCAGCTGGGCAAGCCCATTCGATTATGGCGTTTTCTCCCTATGGCTATGACGAAAGGCAGTTCAGCTCGCCTGGCATCAACCTTCCCTTCGGCTGTCTGTCGCGCACACCCTACGGGCGGTTTGCTGAGTACCATACGTCGGCCGACAATCTTGACTTCGTAAAGCCGGAAGCGCTTGCCCACTCACTCAAAACCTACGCCTCCGTACTTGAGACACTGGACCGCAATCGAGCTCTACTGAACCTTTCGCCGATGTGCGAGCCGCAACTTGGAAAACGGGGGCTCTACGATGCCGTCGGCGGCAAATCCGACACGAAGACGCGTCAGATGGCCTTGCTCTGGGTTCTAAACTACTCGGACGGCAAACATGATCTCCTCGATATCGCCATAAAATCGGGTCTTGCATTTGATTTGATTGCCGATGCCGCCGATCTTCTGCTTGGCCATGATCTACTTGCACCGGCGCAGAGGGACTAGGGATCATGGAAAAATCTCTTAAGGGGCGCGTGGCAGTGGTGACCGGGGCAGCGGGCGGTATCGGCCAGGCGATCGTTTCAGCCTTTGGTGTAGCCGGCGTGACCGTTCATGCTCTTACCCGCGGCGGCGTCCCGCCGTCGTCCCTTAGCAACGGAGGATCGATCAGCTGGCATCACGTCGATCTTGCCGATGACCGGGCGATCGCCGAATTCGTCGCCCGTTTGCGGGTGACCGATCGCGGCATCGATTACCTAGTGCACAGTGCTGGCGTCTTTCGTTCGGGTGCGGTTGCGCAAAGCCCGGTGGAAGAACTCGATCACGTCTGGCGCGTCAATCTGCGCGCGCCTTATGTTCTGACACAGCTTCTGCTCCCGGCACTGGCCAGACAGAAGGGTTATATCGCGTTCATCAACTCAAGCGTGTGGCTGAATCCGAGAATGGAGCTCGCGGGTTACACGATGAGTAAATATGCCTTGAAGGCCTTTGCCGACGTGCTGAGAGCCGAGATCAACAATCAGGACGTGCGTGTCCTCAGCATCTTTCCCGGGAAGACCGCAACGCCGATGCAGGAAACTATCCATGATTCGCGAGCGCTTTCCTATCAGGCAGACGAGTTACTGCAGCCGGAATCGGTGGCAGCGAACCTGATCACAGCCTTGTCGATGCCGTCCACCTGTGAAGTCACCGAGATTTTCATGCGTCCAGCACGACCGACGCCGCCGACCTTCAACGACTAGACATTCTTGGTGCCTCCATCCGCAGCGCCAGCGTGATAGAGCAAATACGCTCATGACGGACAGACGTCCCTGCCCTCTCCGGCATTCGGAATGGCTACCTGTACCATTATGAAACGGCAGCAGCTGAACTTTGTTCAAAAACTAATCTACGGCGTAAAATCAAGCTTTTAGCTATCAGATTCGTTAATTTTTTGTTGCCTATTTCAGATTTCTGAAATAACGTCGTCGCAAATACTGCTACGCCGTTCTAAGGATGCCGGTATAAACGATCGCACCTAGTTGAACGCGGTCGATATTGGCAACATCGGCGCTGAAATTCTGGCAGGATAACTATGCGGTGATTCCACCGCGCGTTTATTCTGCCTGTAATAAAAGAACCAGAAAGTATAGCCTGGAATTTTTAGTGCCGACGTCCCCGCGCTATTTGTTTCTCGTACTCGCTTCGGGTTGCTACTATGAATTTCGATCAACCTTCACATGCTGACCGCTCAGTTATGGGTCAGGAATTCAGTTGCATTTTCCGGCAGATCTTTTCATTGATCTTGCTAACGTGTGCGCTTGTCCCCAACGTTCAAGCCGCGGACGGCCGCCCTGCAGCGTCCTTCTTCGAGAGCTTTGACCGGCTCGATGCCAACTTCTGGTATATTTCAGACGGCTGGACGAACGGTGATCATCAAAACTGCATCTGGTCGGCAGAAATGATCAAGATTGCCGACGGCTTTGCGTCGCTGATGCTCGCAAAGGACACTGTCGATCAGAAGGCCCTTCTGTGCGCAGAAATCCAGACGAAGCAACGCTACGGCTTTGGTACCTATGAGGCACGGATAAAGGCGGCGACCGGGTCAGGCCTTAACTCGGCGTTCTTCTCCTATATTGGCCCCGCCGACCAGGAGGAGCACGACGAGATCGATTTCGAGGTGCTGGGGAAGAACAGTGCGGCTGTCCAGGTCAACCAATATGTGAAAGCGAAAGGCGGCAACGAAAAGCTCGTTTCGCTCGCCGGTCCGGCAGACGTGGGTTTCAACCATTTCGCCTTTACCTGGGAGCCCTCAAGACTGCGGTTCTTCGTCAACGGCTTACTCGTCAACGAAGTTACCGATACGCTCCGCATTCCGACGGCAAGGCAGAAAATCTTCTTTAGCCTGTGGGGAACCGATACGCTGACAGGCTGGATGGGCCCCTTTGCCTACAAAGGACCGGCGATCATGCAGGTCGACTGGGTGAGCTATACGGCTATAGGCGAAAGATGTCTGTTTGCAGCCTCTCTGACCTGCGACGGGGCCATCGCCGTCAGCGCCCCTGCAAAGCCGCAGGAGAACCTTTGATGGCGCACGTGCTTTACCTAGTCCATGATCTGTCCGATCCGGCAGTTCGCCGGCGCCTGATCATGCTGACGCGCGGCGGCGCGACGGTTGACCTTCTAGGTTTTTCGCGAGCAAAGATCCCAGGCGATATCGAAGGCATCAAGCCGGTCAACCTCGGCAAGACGGCCGATGGTCGCTTTGTCCAGCGCACCTGGGCCGTTCTCAAGGCAATGGCAAGGCTGCGTTCCGTCCTTGCAGGCCTCAGCAAGCCGGACGTGATCGTCGCCCGCAATCTCGAAATGCTTGCATTGGCAAACCGCGCCAACGGTTATTTCGGCGGGTCCGTACCAATCGTTTACGAGTGTCTCGATATTCACAGGCTGCTCGTCGGCATGGGTCCCGTCGCGCGCTCGATGCGATTTGCCGAACGTTGGTTTGGCCGAAACGTCAGTGCGATCGTCACCAGTTCGCCAGCCTTCAAGAGCAACTATTTCGAAGTGCTGTCTTTTCTGAAAGCCCCGGTCATGCTCGTCGAGAACAAAGTCGTCGCGGTCATAGATGACGGCCTTCTTCCTGCCCCGCAAAAACGCGAAGACCGGCCATGGCGCATCGGCTGGTTTGGCGCGCTGCGTTGCAGGAAATCATTGAAGCTGCTCGCGCACTTCTCAAGGATGGCGAATGGCAGGTTCGAGATCATTCTGCGCGGCCGGCCGGCTTATTCGGAATTTGACGATTTCGACGCCTTCGTGGCGAACGAACCCTTCATGCGTTTTTGTGGGCCCTACCGAAACCCGGAGGATCTGGGTGCAATTTACGGCGAGGTCGACTTTGCCTGGACGGCCGATTGTTTCGAAGAGGGTCTCAATTCCAAGTGGCTGTTACCGAACCGGCTTTACGAAGGATGCCTGCACGGGGCGGTACCGATTGCCGTTCAAGGCACCGAGACGGCTGAGGCACTTCGGCGCAATAATATCGGCCTGATCTTGTCGGATGCCACGTCCTTTGCGCTAAGCATGGCGATGGAGGGGCTGGACGTTCGCCGCTTTAGGTACCTGAAGTCCGCCGTTGCCGCGTGCGATCGGCGCAACTGGGCGATCGATGAGGCAGACTGCAAGAACTTGGTCGCCTGGCTCGCCGGCTTGGCGCCATCCGAGCCTCGCAAAACTTCAGATTTTCCGATCAGTTCGTCATTTGCCATATAGGATTGAACGCGATGAATAAGCACGTAAGTCCAGAAGATTGCTGCTTGATCGTCATTCCATGCCTTAACGAGCGAAACTACATTGGTGCGCTTCTGAACGGTCTGAGCATGGAACTTCAAGCTCCGGGCTGGCGCATTGTCGTGGCCGATGGCGGCAGCAAGGACGGCTCGCAGGATATCATTAAGGCCGCCTGCGCCATCGATCCGCGCATCATCTTCCTTGACAATCCGAAGCGCCTGCAAAGTGCGGCGATCAATCTTGCAGTGGCACGCTACGGCCGTGATTTTGAATATTTCGTGCGCATGGACGCGCATGGACAATATCCGAAGAGTTATTGCCAACAGCTAATTGCTGATGCCGAGATGACCGCGGCTGCCTCCGTCGTCGTCGCCTTGGAGACGACCGGTTTCAATACGATCCAGAAAGCAGCCGCGATTGCCCAGAACTCCAAGATCGGCAATGGCGGTTCTGCGCATCGCAATCTGTCGACGGGTGGTTACGTCGATCACGGACACCACGCCTTGATGCGCGTGAGCGCCTTTCTCGCCGTCGGCGGCTACGACGAAACCTTTTCCCATAATGAAGATGCCGAGCTCGACTTCCGCCTGAGGAAGGCTGGCTACAGGATCTGGATCAGCGGCAGGACAAGCATGGTCTATCATCCGCGCGCAAGCGTTGGCGCACTGTTTTGTCAATACCTCAATTACGGCCGCGGACGGGCGCGCAATATCCGCAAACACAAGACAATGCCAGCTTTGCGCCAAATGCTGCCGCTTACAGTCGCGCCCGCCGTTGCCGGCACCGTGCTCGCGCTGTTTTACTGGGCGGCGATCGTTCCAGCTTTCGCCTGGGCGTTTACCTGTATCGGCTATGGCTTTTATCTTCGCGTGCGCCAGCAGATGCCCCACGGACCATTGGCCGGACTGCTTGCTATGGTCATGCATGTAGCCTGGTCAACCGGTTTCTGGCTCGAGATGCTGTCGCTTGGTCCAAGAAGGAACGTCTCATGAGCCGGCCACTTCTCATCGAAATTGCCGTCTGCACATACCGGAGGAGCTCGCTCAGCGACACGCTGGCGTCGATTGCGGCGGTTGCGGTACCTGAGCAGGTTAGGCGGGTGTCGCAATGAACGAGTTCATAGGCATAGGCAAGGCAAAGAAGATGCAGGAAGCAATACGCCCCTATCTCGGTCAGCCGGGCACGGCCAAGCAGCCTGAGGCCGGCGATGAAAGGTTCATAGACGTCGACCGCCTGATACAGATCGCCAGGCGTCAAGCAAAGCTCGTGGTCCTTTTTGCCGCCATTGGCCTGCTGCTCGGCGTTACCCGGCTGGTGTTTGCAACCTATTATTACACGGCAGGCACTAGCGTCCTCATCGATGACAATCTGAGCCGGTTTGCTGGAGACGTTTCACCGGCGCCTGCAAACATGGAATCTGACAAGAAGATCATGAGCCAGGTGGCGATCTTGAGGTCGAGCTCGCTTGCGGCAAAGGTGGTGGATAGGCAGCAGCTTTACGAAAAGCACGAATTCCTCAACCCTCCACTCTCGGTCACCCAGCAGATCAAGGGCCTTGCCAAGATGGCGATGGACGTGTTTGCCGGCAAAGGCACGGAGATGGCAGATGCCGATAGCCTCGACGCGCGCAAGGGCGCTGCCGTGGCAGTTCTCATGGAAAATCTGAGGGTCGAGCAGCAACCGCAGAGCTTCGTGATCGATCTCTACTACACGTCGACAGACCCCACCTTGTCGGCGCAGATCGCTAACGCCTATGCCGAGGCCTACCTGTCAGACAAGCTCGATGCCAATTTCGACGCGTCGCAAAGGGCGACGGTCTGGTTGCGCGCTCGGCTGACCGATCTGAAGGACCAGTCGCAGGAAGCGGCCCTGAAGGTCGAACGCTACCGCACCGAAAACGGCCTCACCTCAGCAAAAGGTGCCCTCTTGTCGGAAGAACAGCTCTCCGACATCAGTGGCCAGTACATTTTGGCCCAGGCGGACAGCGCCAAGGCGCATGCGCTTTACAACCAGTACAAAGCGATCGTCGCCGCCGGCCAGCAAACTGCGGTCGACAATGCCGCAACCGTCTCCGAGCAGCAAGGCTCGACGGTCATTGCCACGCTCAGAGCCCGCTATCTGGCGGTCACCAAACGGGCCCAGGAGATCGAAGGCCGTTTCGGTCCCGAACATCCGCAGGCAATCACGCTGCGCAGGGAGCAGGACGACATTGGGCGGCAGATATTTCTAGAACTCAAGCAGATGACCGAAAGCTACCGCAATCAGTATGAGGTTGCGGTCTCGCGCGAGGCATCGCTGAAGGAGGGACTGTCGAGGATCACCGGACAAACCTCGGCGGCGAATGAATCGCTCGTGCAATTGAAGGACTTGGAACGCAACGCCGAAGCCATTAGCGACCTCTACAAGACCTATCTGACGAAATATCAGGAAACGGCCCAGAACCAGTCGTTCCCGATATCAGAAGCGCGCGTCATCTCGCCTGCCTCGCCGCCGACCGAGGCATCCAGCCCCAAACGCACCCTGACGCTTGGTGGCTCGCTGATGCTCGGCGCGATCTTCGGTATCGGACTTGGCCTGTGGCGCGAGATTAGGGAAGGCACGTTCCGCCTTGGTGATGAGTTTACGACGCTCGGCCTGAAGTTCTTGGGTTACCTGCCGCCGATCCCTGGGGCCACGCGTCCCTCCCCCGATGACGAAAGGAAGCTGATCGCCAATCCCGATGTCGAAACCATGCGGTTTGCGGTCAAGTCGGGCGGCACCAAATTTACCGAGACCTTACGGCATGCAAAGATCGTGACCGACACGATGCTTGGCAGCCAGAACTGCAAGGTCATCGGCGTCGTCTCAGTATTGCCAGGCGAAGGCAAGACGACGATCGCGGCAAATTTCGCGACGCTCGTGGCATCCAGCCCAGCCAAGGTGCTGATGATCGATGCTGATCTTAGACGCGGATCGTTAACGCAGGGTCTTGGCATCCGCTTTGAAACCGGCTGGACAGAGGCGTTGGCTGGAACAACGAGATGGCAAGACACTCTGGTTGTCGATCCGCAGACGGGTGCGAGCCTTCTCGCGACACCGCGCCAGGTAAAGGTCTTCAACACAAGCGAGTTGATCTCAGGTCCTTCCATGGCAACTCTGTTAGAAGAAGCCCGCTCCATGTTCGACTATATAATCGTTGATCTTCCACCAATCGGGCCGGTCTTTGATGCCAAGGCTTTTGAGCCGTTGGCCGATGGTTTCCTGCTCGTGTCTGAATGGGGAGCCACACCGCGGGCCCTTTTGAAGTCAACACTTGAACAAGAACCGGCGATCGCAGCGAAATTGCTGGGCGTTGTGCTCAACAAGACCGATCAGGAGAAACTTTCTACCTATGGTGGGCTTGGCAGTTCCGAAAAGCTCTATTCCCGGTATGCGAGCTACTACCTCGAGCATGGAGAGCCGATCATGAAGGCGCGAGGCCGCAGACGGCGAAAGGCGCGCGTGCAGTTATCGAAGGAGCTCTAACGAGACGCGCAAGATGCATTGATCCGATGCAACGTTGGTGTGAAGCAACCCCTGGTTTGCGCCATGCCCAGTTCAATGACAGTCACCAGTTCCGGAGCGTTTGAAGTGAAGATCTTAATCACAGGAAATATGGGCTATGTCGGGCCTGCTGTCGTCTCTCACCTGCGCCGTGAGATGCCTGATTGCTTGCTTGTTGGCGTCGATACTGGCCTTTTCGCGCATTGCCTCACCCAAGCAAACCTGCCCGAGCGTTTGCTGAATAGTCAGGTCTTTGCCGATGTCCGCGACCTGCCCGCCGAGCTATTCGAGGGCGTCGATACGGTCGTGCATCTGGCAGCCGTTTCCAACGACCCGATGGGCGGCCGTTTTGAGGCGGTGACCGACGAGATTAACCACCGTGCTACACTGAGAACAGCCGAGCTCGCCGTCAGGATGGGCGTAAGAAGCTTCGTTTTTGCCTCCAGCTGCTCCATGTACGGATTTGCTGAGGGCGGCGCGCGCACCGAAGCAGATGAGCTTAATCCTCTGACCGCCTATTCGCGTTCGAAGGTTGCGGCCGAGACCGGGCTTGGCGAGATCGCCCGCAACAGCCAAATGACGGTCAGCGCGCTGCGCTTCGCGACTGCCTGCGGCTTTTCCGGGCGCACGCGGCTCGATCTCGTCCTTAACGATTTTGTGGCCTCGGCGCTGAAGACCGGACGGGTTTCAGTCCTCTCTGATGGCACGCCCTGGCGGCCGCTCATTCATGTCAACGACATGGCAAGGGCAATCGAATGGGCGCTGCTCAGGCAGGATGGCGGAAATTTTCTGGCCGTCAACGTCGGTTCCGAGGACTGGAATTATCAGGTCCGCGAGCTCGCGGAGGCCGTCGCCGCCTCGGTTCCGGGGGCGGTGGTCGAAATCAACAAGGACGCTCCACCGGACCGGCGTTCTTATCGGGTTAATTTCGATCTCTACCGGAGCCTGGCACCGGCCCATCAGCCAGAAGTAACGCTTGCAGGCGCTATAGCGGATCTGAAAACCGGCCTTGATGCGGCGGGTTTGAAGGGTTCCGATTACCGCTCTGCGCAACTCGTGCGGTTGAACGTGCTTACACAGGCGATCGACGGCGGCAGCCTTGGTACCGATCTGCGCTACACGGCCAATCCGTCCGATCGTACTTTCATTCCTGGTTTCAAGGACCCCGCTCATCGGACGCGCGAAGCCATGCCTGGCTGAACCGGATCATGTGACACAGTGACTTTAAAGCCGCGTACGGCGGGGCAACGCTTCAAATGACGAGGGGACGCAATGAAAGTTGTCATTTTTGCAGGAGGCTACGGGAGCCGTCTTTCGGAGGAAACTACACTTCGGCCAAAGCCAATGGTCGAGATCGGCGGGCGGCCGATCATCTGGCATATTATGAAGATCTATTCGCACTACGGCTTCAACGACTTCGTTGTGCTTGCCGGTTATAAAGCGGATTACATCAAGGACTACTTCATCAACTATGCGATGATAAACAGCGACTTCACAGTCGACCTAGCGACAGGCGAGTTCAAGTGGCTCCGCCGCGCGTTGGAGCCGTGGAAGATCACCGTGCTCGATACCGGACTGAGCACGATGACTGGCGGACGATTGAGGCGCGCGCGCGACGTCATTGGCGACAGGCGGTTCCTTCTGACCTATGGCGACGGTGTCTCCGATACCGATATCGCCGCGACCATTGAGCTTCATGAGCGGGACGGAAACTGGATTACACTCACCGCCGTCAGCCAGCCGGGCCGCTATGGCGCGCTTGGCCTGTCGGACGACGGAACTCGTGTCCATGCCTTCCGCGAAAAACGCATTGGCGATGGCGGTCTGATCAACGGTGGCTTCTTTGTCTGCGAGCCTGAAGTCTTCGACCTCATCGAAGGTGATGACACCGTCTGGGAAGAGGGGCCGATGGAAAGAGCGCTTCACATGGGCAAGGTTGGCTCGCATTGGCACCAGGGCTTCTGGCAAAGCATGGATTCGCTGCGAGACAAGATGGTGCTCGAAAAGGCCTGGGAGAGCGGCAATGCGCCATGGAAGCTCTGGGACCCGACACCCGGGTGAACCGAACCGCTGACTAGTGACACGTCGCCTCTGCGGTTTGGCCCGCCCGACCGAAATTGAATAATACCGTATGTTCAATGGAATATTGCCTGCGAACTGCGCTACCAATCTGTATCACAATGTTACACTAAGTATATTTCGATTATAACGGATCTTTTTCTATTGCCTTTTCGAACGCTTTAGTTACTAATTTCTTAACATTCTGCTTTCGGGGAGCTTCATGATGAAGCATGATGTCGAATTAGCCGATGCCTCTATTTTCTCGCACTACACCCAGTGGCGGCCAATGAGGCCACTAGGCGGGTTGCGCAAGAGGGTGTTTGACGTCGTCGGCGCCCTCATTCTGCTCGTCCTGTTTTCCCCACTCTTCTTGCTGATCGCGATCGCCGTAAAGCTTGATGACCGCGGCCCCGTTCTTTTCGGTCATCAGCGCGTTGGCCACAACGGAAAGTCATTCCGTTGCCTGAAATTCCGAACCATGGTTACCGAGAGCGATGCGCGGCTTGCTGCCTATCTCGCCGAAAATCCCGTCGCCCTTGCTGAATGGGCAACGACCCGCAAGCTGCGTCACGACATCAGGGTAACCGCCACCGGAAAGGTGCTGCGAAAACTCAGTCTCGACGAGTTACCACAACTGCTCAATGTCTTGCGCGGCGATATGAGCCTTGTTGGCCCGCGTCCAATCATGGGCGAAGAAATGGCCCGTTACGGTGATAGCGGAAGTCACTACCTCCGCTCGCGCCCAGGTCTTACCGGCAAGTGGCAGGTGAGTGGGCGAAGCAACACGACCTACGAGGAGCGCGTTCAGCTCGATAGCCAGTATGTTGAGCACTGGTCCTTCGTGGGCGACGTCTGGATCATTCTGAAAACCGTGCCGGTTGTCCTGTTCGCGCGGGGTGCCCGCTAGCACGACGACGCCTTTGCCCGGCAAAGATAGGGAAGAACCATGAGGTTAGTTCGTCAGCTTTCTCCTGCCGCGCGTAACGCCATTTACGCGCTACCGCGGCTGTGCCTTGCAACGCTTGCCGCAGTCGTCTGTCTTGTTCAACCGGTGTTGCTCTCGGCTGCGCGGGCCGATCCCTATAAGCTTGGAATCATGGACAAGCTGTCCGTCCGCGTGGTCGAATGGCAGACTGCCGAGGGGCAGTTTCGCGAGTGGCCGGGTATTACAGGCGAATACATCGTCGGTCCGAACGGCGATCTGGCTCTGCCGTTTGCGGGTGAGCTGAAAGCTGTCGGCCGGTCGACCTCGGAGGTGGCGCGCGAGATCGCACGCAGTCTCCAGGAGCGTTTCGGGCTTCCCGATCCGCCGGAAGCTTCGGTTGAAATTCTTGAATTCCGGCCGATTTTCGTAGCTGGCGAAGTCCACACGCCCGGCAAATATCCCTACGATCCGGAGATGACGGTCCTGAAGGCGATTAGTCTTGCCGGCGGCATGCGTCGCGGACTGCACGAAGGTCAGCGCTTCGAACGCGACTTCATTAACGCCAGGGGCAGTTACGAGGTGCTTGTTGCCGAGCGCGCCCGTCTGATGGCGAAGAAGGCGCGACTTGCCTCCGAGGAGGCCGGCAAGGAGAAGATTGCTATCCCCCAAGACCTTGCCGCCATCCCGCAATCGCGAACGCTGATCGAGGATGAAATAGCAATCATGGAAACGAACCGCAACGCGTTCGACCTTCGCCTCAAAGGGCTTGATGAGCTGCAAACCCTCTACAGCAACGAAATCACCTCACTCAACAAGAAGGTCGACAACCAGACACGGCAAGTGGACCTTTACAAGAGAGAGCTTGAAAAGACTGCCAAGCTCGTCGATCAGGGTCTGGCAGTCAGCTCCCGGGCGCTAGGCCTCGAGACGACGCTTGCCGATACCCAGAGCAACCTGCTTGACCTCGATGCTGCCTCGCTGCGCGCCAAGCAGGAAATGAACAAGGCCGCACTCGACACGATCGACTTGAAGAATGAGCGTAAATCGAAGATTGCGCTCGATATGCAGGAAACCAAGTCGCAGCTGGACGAAAATGCGCTGCAGCTTCAGATGTACCGGCAACTGATGGCTGAGGCGCTGGTGAATGCGCCAATGGCCTCGCAATTGACCGGAAGCGACGCTGCCAGGCTCATCGGCTATTCGATCGTGCGAACGGTCGCAAGCAAGATCCAGGAAATTCCAGCGACCGAAACGACGCCCGTGCAGCCGGGAGACTTGGTCAAGGTCAGTGTCATCAACGAAAAATCATAGGACTTGGGGTCGGCAGATCGGCATGCGTATCAGTATCAACGCTTTCTTATCGCCTGAACAGAACGCCCCCTTTGCGATCTCTGCTATGGCCGCGACGATGTTTTTCATCGCCTATGCGCAGCTGTTTGGCTCTGTCTTCATTTTGTTGTTCTATCTGGTGTGGCTGCCTCTTCTTGCCATGGACCCGCGCGCAGTCATCGGCGATCCACGGCCTCTCTTTTGGATTTTTGCCTTTTCCATCTTTGCATGTCTGTCCTTTCTCTGGTCTGCGGTTCCGGGGCTCAGCCTGCGCGGCGGGCTGCAATATCTTTCAACGATTGTCTGCGCATTGGTTGCCGCACGGGTCGTGCCTGTAAAGGCGATGATTTTGGGCATGAGCCTCGGCGCATCGCTGGTACTGCTCTACTCACTGATATTTGGACACTTCAGCTACGACCCTCTTGATGGCGTCTACAGCTTCATCGGCGCCTTCGGGTCGAAGAACCAACTCGGCATGTTTGCCGCGCTCGGCGTCTTTGCCTCCTTCTCGCTGGTCTTCATTCTGCGCGTGCAGATGATGTGGCGCATCCTGGCCCTGATGTCAGGCGTCTTCGGCGCCTTTTCGCTGCACACCGCCCAGTCGGCGACCTCCACCATCACGATCGCCGCAACGATTTCCGTAACGGTCGCTGCGGTCTTTCTGAAGCGGTTCTCACCGCTGCACCGGACGGTCCTCTTCCTGTCTATCGTTCCGGCAGCAGCCGTCGGACTACTGATTGCATTGAGTACCGGGCTGTTCAGCGCGATCCTCGGCGTCTTCGGCAAGGATGCGACGTTGACAGGGCGGACGTATCTTTGGCAGCGCGGTATCGAAATCGCCCACGAACAACCTATCTTCGGCCTCGGTTTTCAGGGTTTCTGGGTCCAGGGCTTTTCTCAACCGGAGGTCTTGTGGCAGCAGTTCTATATTGCATCGCGTGCAGGCTTTCACTTTCATAATACCTACATCGAGGCCGCGGTCGAACTTGGCTATATTGGGCTGATCTTGCTCAGCGCCGTTATTCTTGGCCTCCTCGCTGGATACCTCAGACGCCTCCTGTCGTCAGGCGCGCGAAACGAGGATGTGGTCCTCTTCGGTCTCGTCATACTGTTCATCGGTCGCTCCTTTTTCGAAGTCGATTTTCTGAACCAATACACGATCGGATCCTTCCTCATCTACTACTGCGCCGGTGCTCTCGCGAAACCGGTCGCGGGAACGGCAGGCAATGCCTCGGTGCGGTTCTATCCTCAATTCGCTGGCAGCGAAGGTTTCCATGTGCCTCGCCGTGGCGGTCACGGGTGATCGATTATGACCGCTGACAAAAACCGTAAGGCGACAGATGGAAGGCGTTGATCACAGTCGATTTATGCGCTTCGCGATTGCAGCTAAGACCGAATTCGCCGGGCGCAGGCGCCTGACAGGTGAGGTCGCCAAAGAGGCCTCCTAAGGCATTTATGTCATGCATACTCCCGTTCTCAATCTCTGGTGATCTGGGTGACGCGGTCGAAGTGGAGCGGCCATGGCTCTCGCCTTCGTTGCACCGAGTACTCTGGCGGCACTGCTTCTGTCGATTGTGTTCAGCTGATGTACGACCGTCCGCTACGGAAAACGTTGACGCGGCATTTTTTAGGTTCTGCCCCGCCGGCCCAAGGTCGGCAAGTGCTGATGCCGAACCCTCGTCAGAAAAGCCTCAAGTGGCGTTTGCACAGGAATGCAGCCAAGATCTTTGATAATCAGCTATGCAGCGGATCTACAGTATCGTAATAATAAATTGGATTATACGCCAAGCCATTATTGACTCGCATCGCCTGAACTATAACATAGCCTTAGTTCTTATTTGGGTTTCTTTTTGCGTGGTGGAATGTACAATGTCTTTGCCACTTGTCGCTGTTGTGACCCCGACGTATAATGGCGGACGGTTCTTGGCTGAAACGATGGAATCCGTTCAGCAGCAAGATTGGCCAAACCTTGTTCACGTCGTGCTCGACAACAATAGCAGCGACAATACCGAAGAAATCGTCTCCGCCTATTTGAACAAGCGCATCCCTGTCCTTCGCTTCCGCAATGAAAAGACGCTGGATCAGCGTGAAAACTGGACGAAAGCTTATCGCCTGGTACCACGGGACGCTGTCTATGTGCGCTATCTCTGCGACGATGACACGATTAGCCCGACGTCGATCTCCAAGATGGCGGCACTCGGCGAAACCTTTTCCAATGTCGGGGTCATTGGCAGCCTTCATGACTGCGCGGGTGCTGTTCAAGATTTCTTCTGGCCACCCGGCAAGCCGGTTTTCCCCGGCAAGGACGCCATGCGGATGGCGCTGCTGCGTCAGGGCATTTTAATGCCGGTCCAGATGATGTGGCGCCGGCGCGTGACTGACTCGCTCGAACCTCTTTTTGCCAGCCCCATGGACGGCAGCTGGGACCTCGATACGGTTTTCCGGATGCTGGCGATCAGCGATTTCGGTTTCGTGCATGAGGCACTCGGCTTTACCCGTGTACACGAGAATACGGTCACTGCCTTGCATTATGCCGGCAAAACTCGCGCCTGGACGCGCGATGGCCTTGATCTGATCATGCGCCACGGCCCAGTCGCCTTCGGGACCGACTACCGCCACCAGCTTCTCGCGTTTCGCCGCTATTATGTGCGCCGCATTCTGACCTGGTGGCGCGAAGATCGCGGTCGCGAGCATCTGCAACCCCATTTTGATGCACTGGCAAGGGCCGGCTTTGGTGTCAACGGCATGCTTGTCGTCGATGCCGTGCTGGACTGGATTTACGTCAAGCTTGGCATGCGCCGCGCCTGGACCGGATATCCGGGCTGGCAATAGGCGGCAAACGTTTCGACGACATGAGACTGGAGCATGAGGCTCCCGCTTGGAGGGGTAATGAGTGATCCCGCATTTGAAGGAAATCTGGCATCTTCTGCCATGGGCGCCTTGCCGATGAAGACTGCCAGTTTCCGGTCAATCGCCGAAGGCCTGAACGGTCGCCCCCTTGCCGAACCTCTACTTGAGGCAGCAATGCAGCGATACAGCCGCCCGCAACCGCCAGCTTCGGAGGTGACAATCGCCTTCGGACTCGATACCGCTTACCTGCCGCATGCAGCTGTTGTGCTGGCATCTCTTATCGCTAACGCGCCGGGCGCAAAACTCCGTTTTCTGATCGTCCATGATGGCATTCCCCCCCAAGCCCGTTCGACATTCGAACGCTGTGCTGAAGGACACCGGTTTGATTGGCTCGAGATTAAAGGCTCAAGTGTCCTTGCAATGCCTGGCAAACGCCATATCAGCCGCGCCGGCTACTATCGTCTGATGCTTGCCGAGCTGGCCCCGCCAGATATCGATCGAGTCCTTTATCTCGATGCCGACCTCGTCGTCATGGGTGATATTCGGGAACTCTATGCCTCCGATCTGGGCGAGCATGCAATCGGCGCGGTCTGCGACGTCGGCATGGAGGGCGAGGTGTTCGCCAAGCGTTTTCAGCTGCAGCCCAAGCGTCTTGGCTACTTCAATTCCGGTGTACTGTTGATGGATCTCACCAAGCTGCGCGCCAGTGATGATCTTTCCAAAGTCATCACTGTTTTGGAAACGCGCATCGACGATATGGAGTATGGCGATCAGTGCGCTCTAAACGTTGTCTTCTGGAGCCGATGGAAACAGCTTGACATATTGTGGAACGTCCAACGCCGAATGCTGATGCCGCAGGAAGGCAAGCCCTGCTATGCAACTGCAGCCGAAATGAAAAAAGGGCGCCGGCCAAAAATCATCCACTTCACGGAGCACAACAAACCGTGGTCGACGGACGGATGGCATCCGTTGATCTGGACCTATTACCGCTATTTGAAAAAGACCCCGTATCGCGCGCAGGTCCTGAAGCTTGGCGAGGTCCATTTCGTCAAGGATCTGCGTCGGAAAATCAAGACCATCGTCAACTGGTACCGGTTGCAGGCGTGAGGCGGGCCTGGTTTTCCAGGCGCACATGCTTGATTATGACGCGCGGCGGTGCAACGGCGCCGGTTACACTTTGCACAGATGGGATGGTCCATGTCTGAAACGTCGCTAGCAACGGCACTTCGTAATGGCATTGCCTGGAATACCATCAACGCGATCTTTTCGCAGAGCGCCGGTTTTGTCATCTTCCTGGTTCTTGCGCGCATGCTGGAACCGGCGGTCTTCGGGGCAGTCGCGCTCTCTGCTGTTATTGCCGACTTCATCGCCAATGACGGCCGCTATGCCGGCATGGATGCGATCCTGCAGCGTGGTGATTTCGACAAGAAGAGCTTAAACGCGGCTTTCATTTCCCTGTCTTTGGTCGCCTCACCCTTCGCGCTCTTTCTGGTCATGGCTGGGCCTTTGATCGCTGGCTTTGAGAACGCGCCACTGGTCGGTTACTATATGCCGATTTTTGGCCTTCTTTTGCTCTTTACGCCGTGGCTGTCGGTGATGGATGCCCTCATAATGCGCGAACTGGGCTTCAAGACGTTTGCCAAGCGCAATATGATTTCGACGCTTGCGGGCGGTATCGCCGGCATCACGCTGGCGTTCTCACCGCTGGCGATTTGGGCGCTGCCTGCTCAGCGCATTGTCTCGACAATGGCCGTTGTTGTCTTTGAGTTCCGTCATACCGGTTGGCTTCCCGGGCGTCATACCAAAAAAGGCGCGTGTCGCGAGATTCTTCGCCGCTTCCTGCCTCTATGGATGGTCGCCGCCATTAACATATCCATGCAGCGCGCTGCCGTGCTGTTCTTCGGCATCCGCTTCGATGGCGCGACCGTCGGTCTGTTCCGGGCTGCCGATAGGATCAGCGAATCGCTGCAAAATCCCCTGGTCAGCCCGCTCTTTGCGCTTTGGTTTCCGTTGATGAGCAAGGTGCGCGGCAACCTTGCGGCGGAACGCGAAGTGTTTACCGCCATCATCCGCACCGCTGCCTTCGTGACACTGCCGGCCTTCACCGGACTGATTGTCGTCGCCGATGATGCGGTGGCGTTGCTGTTGCCCTCGTCCTATGCCGGGGTCGCGCCCATTCTTCGCGCTGTGGCGATCACCTCGCTGATGATCCCGATCGTCTGGTTTAATCCCATTGCAATGAACGCGCTCGGCTTGAACCGCATGTCGCTGCAATACTCCATCATCGTTGCCTTGACTTGTATCGGTGCGCTCGTCGTCATACCGACAAGCACGCCGGGCGCGGCGATTTTGGTGATGTCGTCGCCGGCGCTCGTCTATGGGGTGATCGGCAATGTCTTGTTACTGCGCCGGCTGAACCTGCAGGCGAAGGTGCATTACATGGGGCTCGCGCCGGCCGCGGCGGCGGCCCTCGCCATGGGCGTCGTCGTATATTATGTGCAAGCAACAGCAATGGTTGGGATGCAATCTTCCTTCCGCCTCGCTATCTCGGCGAGCCTTGGCATGGTCATCTATTTCGGCTGGCTCACCTGCTTCAGCCGAAGCTGGATGATCGAACGTATCCAGCTCCTGCGTGGGCAAGACAGATGACGCACAGCGTCACAGACAGGCGTTAGTCCCGACGCAAGCTTCACCGCCTATCATTCTCTCATGCGAAAGCGGGAGAGCGACATGAAGAAAGCGACGTTGCTGAATGCCACCGGGCTTTCCGTGCTCCTCTGGCTTCTTATCCTGCTCGCGGTCGTCTGTCTGCTGCGCTAATTTAGTCTAGCGCAATCAGAAAGGATCGGCGCGCCAAAAGCTGCTCCGGCTCGCCTTTTTAATCACACGATAGAAATCTGCAGATCATCTGTGAGAATAATCTTGAGGCATTTATGTCTCATTATCCAGAGAGCGTAACATCCACAGCCGAAAACCGAGGTTTTTATCTGGTCTTTAGTAGGATATGTCTTCATATTGTTAGCGCCTCCACAGGTGGTATAGTGATGTTACTCAATGATGCCGTATTTCCTGCCGTTCAGGCAGCATCAGTCTGCGTTCTGGACAGGCTTTTGGTCTGCGAGAGCGCTGAGCTATCATTTTTGTACTTTCACTATGAGGCTCGCTTCGTCCTTATCATGCGCGCAGCGGGTGCGCCGGCAAGGTGCGAAATCATTGAAGATTTCGAGGAAAAAACCGGGGCGGCCGCCGACAATTACTTCCGCGACTTTGCAGCGGCTGTGCTCGAAGTCAGATCCAGCGAGCTCGGACTTTATCTGACATCCGCAATTTCTCCGGCAGAGGGCTTGGCAAATGGTGCGGTCGGGATCGCAAGGCGTGCTGGGCGACAGAGCGACGCGCTTGTCCTGGAAAAGCTGACCGCCGCAAGCTTCCTGATTGGCCAGTTACTCAAAACGTTCACCGAGATCGCAAGCGATGTGCCGCAACACGACGCTCTGCCCGGACTTGTCTTACATCGAGCCCTTGACGCGCTGACCATCCTTTTTGATCTGCGGGTATCTTCGCTACGCAGTTTCGACGGCATTGAAGCTTATCGGGAACGACTGCTGATCCTGATCATCGCGCTGTCGACGATGGCAGCGAGCGCACAAGAAGCAGAGGCCGTCAGTGTCGAGATCGCAGGCGGGGCAGCAGAAAGGTCGGTGACTTTCATCCAGAAGAACGCCACACTAATGTTTCCATTCATGAGCGGTCGGGACGCCGCGATCCTAAGGCGCGCCGTCAATGGCCTTGGCGCGCGGCTATCGGTCCAGCGTGATAACCAGACCAATATTACCCGCGTCCAACTCGTGATTCGCTAGTGAGGGCTGCAACGGCTGCCTACTCGCACAAGCACGGTCCTGAACCGCGCCGCCGTCAGCGGTCTTCTCAATGATCGAACTGAAACCTTTCAGCCTGGTACAGACCACCAATCGCGCGGACCAGAATTTTCAAATCACCCAAAAAACTCCACTGCGCGGCGTAGGAAGCAGCCGCCATTTCCCAGTTCCTGACACCGTCAGCCGTGGCGCGGCAATCGCTGATCATGCCTGGTCTACAGAATTGTGCCGACACGTTGCCCCTTTTTACACAACCGCGATCAACAGGCAGCGATGGCGGACCAACGAAGCTCATGTCACCGAAGAGCACGTTGAGAAGTTGCGGCAGATCATCAAGCCCTGTTCGATGAAGAACTCGTCCAACCGGCGTTAGCAAAATATCGTCCTTCAACGTTTCCGTCATGATCCAGCTTGCAAGCTCGTCTGGATGGCGCGACAGATGCTGGCCAAGCCGGAGGCGCCAGTTGAGCGGCAATTTCCGGAAGCTGTAGCAGTCAAACGCCTCTCCCCCGAGTGATCGCCGTCTTTCCAGGTGAAGGATCGGCCCGCCATCGGCCAAACGAACAAGTAACGCGATCGCAATCATCAGCGGTAGAAGGCAAATGATAGCCATACCCGCCAGAACGACGTCAAAAATCCGTTTTTGTGCACCGCCCGCAGGCTGCGGGATGTGTCGATCGCCGTGATCACGCGAGGGATTGGCAAATTCGGCATCGTATTTCATTTTGAGGCCTCCACAGCGTTGGCCATTTAAATCGTAATGATCAGTATTTTCAAGCAGAATCTTATGTATACCTCGAAAGCATGAACTACGTCCTGGAATACCCTACGTTACTGTAGGTAGCGTTACGTCACGATCGATTTGCACGAGCACATTCATCTGGCGCATAGACTTCTGATTTTTGCTGATGATTCACTATCTTATATTTTATAAGCTTCTATCTTTCCGGTTACTGACAGCTTTTCGCCATTTATCGCAAAGGTCGTCATGAAAAATCGTGTTTAATGACTTTTTAACGATGACATCTTTTTGACATCTTGTCTGTTGAAGGTTTCCAGCGACGCATTAAGCATGGAAACACTGCAACAAAGAACTCAGTAATCTCTGATTATGCGAAGTATTGCGGGCCGATAGAAGAAGGTCCCAGATCAGAGTGTGCGTCGTGAGGCCGGAGGGGAGTTCATGGACGCACCCAGGGTATTTGTTTCGATGGCCGCCGTGCTCATCGCTTTCTTTTGCGCAATATTATGGATGCAAGGGTCCGTCCTCAGTGCGTTTGCCGATAGTCTTTTATGCGCTGTCCTGATCCAGAGCGGGTATTTTCTCGGTGTCCTGTTTCTGGTCTGGCACGAGGACGTGTCCAGGCCTGCTCGCGCCCCTGACATTTCGAGCCAGGCGGTCGGTCCCCGGTCCCGATGAGGTCCCGATCCTTCCGAGCAGCCCCAAGTATGACCGTTCAGATCAGCCGTGAGGTTCGCTCTCGCGTGATGAAAATCTGCGCCGCTTTGCACGCTGCAGAATTGACTTCGCTGCTCAGAGGTCAGATGAAGGAGCGTTAGTTCATGCGTGGCGGCGGTTGGTGAGATGAAAGCGGATGAGCAGATTGTTTGTCGACGCCATTGTCATTGGCGCAGGCGTCATCGGCCTGGCGGTTGCCCGCAAGCTCGCGCTTTGCGGTCTTGAAACCATCATTATCGAGCGCGCCAACGCAATCGGCACAGAAACCTCATCCAGGAACTCGGAAGTAATCCACGCCGGTCTTTATTACCCGCAGGGTTCGCTGAAAGCGACGGTCTGCGTCGAGGGCCGGGCAGCGCTTTACAACTATTGTACCCGCCGCGGCGTGGAAGCGCGACGGGTAGGCAAGATCCTGCTTGCCGCAAGCCCCGAGGAATTACCCAAGCTTGAAGCGATCGCTGCGGGAGCCAAACGCAACGCCGTTTTCGATGTCGTTCCGCTCACACCGAGCGACGTCGCCGACCTCGAACCGGAGCTACACTGCGCCGGCGCGCTGCTTTCGCCATCGACGGGCATCATCGACAGTCACGGCTACATGCAGGCACTGCGCGAGGATTTCGAGGCCGCCGGCGGCATGCTCGCCTTCCACACGCCGGCTATGGCAATCAAATGCGGTGGTGCGCGGATCGGCCTGACCACGGGCGGAGCGGAACCCACCGAAATTGAGGCCAGCTTCGTAGTCAATGCCGCCGGCCACGGCGCCCCCGGCCTTGCGGCAAGAACAGCGGGGCTTTCCCCCAAGATGGTGCCGCCACAGTGGTACGCCAAGGGCAACTACTTCGCGCTTTCCGGACGCCAACCCTTTTCGCACCTCATCTATCCAATGCCCGACCATGCCGGCCTTGGAGTGCACGCAACACTCGACCTCAACGGGCGCTGCCGTTTCGGGCCTGATGTCGAATGGGTCGATGAGAATCATTCGCTCGATGTTGCTGCCTCCCGCGCGGAACAGTTTTATGACGCGATCCGCCGCTATTGGCCAGGTTTGCGTGACGGCGCCTTGCAACCTGATTATGCCGGGATACGGCCAAAGCTTCACGACGCAACCATGCCGATGCCGGACTTCCGCATCGACGGGCCGCAGCTGCACGGCGTCAAAGGTTTGGTCAATCTGTTCGGGATCGAGAGCCCCGGTCTGACAGGATCGCTTGCGATTGCGGATATGGTTGTGGTCGCACTTGGAGTTGCAAGCGACAAAGAAGCACCCTACTCTGATCGATAAGCGGTTCTCGTGCTCTATCCGCCTGAAAAAGCTACACGCGGCCGTGTTTAGTGCGCGGAGGGAGCGGGATCTCCTCCACCCGAACTGGCGTGCGGGCCTAGAGGGTAAGGCGAGCAACCACGAAAGCCATCACATGGGCAAGGTAGTGCGCCAAGGTCGCGTATCCGAGCTTTCCTTGCAGCCGGCATAATCCGCAATCGACGTCTTCTCGCACAGTGCCACTGCACGTGCCTTGGCAATAAATGCTGGAATTAATCAAGATCGGAATCCGACCCTTCCGAGGTATCGTATCGAGTTAAAGTTTTTGACTGTCGTCAATATTATAAATTTATGCTAGTAAGTCACTTTTGTTACACGCAATGATCGCAGAGAATATTGATTAAATGTCCCATTTCGAGCACATCACAAATGACACATTTTGCCTTATACATAACGTGATTGAACACTATTTCTAACTTATGATAGTAAATAAATACTGCAAGAACTTCAAAACCATGCTGCCGCATCTTTCGTGGGAGTCATTGGGATTTTTAATCCGAAATCTTCTTGAACCCCACGCCCGCATGCTCTTTTTCATCGAATGCATTGCAACATATCGCATCATAGCTAACATTGTGACGGGGCCGCAATGATTTCAGGGCGTATTGATGACATGCCAGGTGACATCGATGTCCTCATCGTCGGATCCGGACCCGTCGGCCTCACCCTTGCCAAAGAGCTTCGGCAGGCCGACAAGCGCGTGCTCGTTGTTGAGTCGGGCGGGTTAGACCCATCTGCGGCTTCGAACGAACTCGCCGGCGCCTTGATCCTGGAGCCTGCCACCCACGACGACGTGCGCATCTGCGTCTCGCGCCAATTCGGCGGAACAAGCAACCTTTGGACCGGGCGATGCCTTCCCTTTGATCCGATCGACTTTGAAGATCGATTTCCCGATGGGCGGTGGCCTATTTCCTATGACGAGATACGACCGTTCTACGACCGTGCCGTTGAATACGCCAACTGCGGCCAGGGGTTCGTCGATAAGGCGCCGCTTGCGTCGGTAGACGCCCGTTTCGAACTAACGCACCTTGAACGTTACAGTCGTGATCCGAAACTGTTTCGCGCAAGCCTTCAGCAATTCAGCGAGGATAGGGGACTGACAATCCTGCTGAACACCACCGTCGTGGATTTGGTCCTGACGGAAAATAGCAGCGTCAGCCATGTCGTGGCCCGTCACAAAAACGGGCTTGCCTATCGCATTTCATGCAAACGCGTGGTTCTTGCCTCAGGTGGGCTGGAAGCGGCGAGATTTCTGCTCAACATCCAGCGGCGTCACCCGCTGATGTTTGGCGGCCCCCATGGAGCGCTCGGCCGTTATTACATGGGCCATCTTTTCGGGCATGTTGCTGCGCTCAGATTTTCGAACAGGCCGGCCGAGGCACTTTTCGACTTCCGCCGGGACGAAACAGGCGCCTATGTGCGCAGACGCATCGTGCCGAGCGATACGCTAATCAACCAGCATCATTTGCCGAATGTGGCGTTCTGGCCCGACGTGCCGGCCCTTTCAGATCCGCAGCATGAAAGTGCCTTTTTGTCCGCCGCTTACCTTGCCTTGAGCTTTCGTCCACTCGGACGGTTCCTCACGCCTGAAGTCATCCGCCGGCATCATGCAAGCCGTCTTGACGCAGTCGCCGGCCATCTCAAGAACCTCGCCGCTAACCCGACCGAGATTGTCAGGCAGCTACCAGGCTATCTGCGCAATCGCTACGGGCGAAGCGCCAGGAAGCCTGGCTTCTTCGTCAATAACAGCCGTCGGACGTACAGGCTTGCTTTCCATGCCGAACATTTCCCAGACAGGCAAAGCCACGTGCGTTTGTCTGACAGTGTCGATGCTTTCTTCGTGCCGCGGCTGACGATCGACATGCGCGTGCCTGACGAAAATATCCGTGCACTCGTTCGCACCCATCGTCTCCTGAATGACTGGCTTGAAAAAAATTGCTTGGGTGAACTCGATCTGAATCGTAATGACGATACGCTTGCAAGTGCCATCGCTACGCGTATCCGCCATGGCACGCATCAGATTGGGCTGACACGGATGGGAACGAACCGCAACGACGCCGTCGTCGACGGGAACTTGAAGGTCTTCGATCTTTCTAACGCATATATTGCGAGTTCTTCTGTCTTTCCGACGTCGAGCCAAGCCAACCCAACATTGACAGCAATGGCCCTTGCCATTCGCCTCGCGCAGCACATCATCCAGCCGGCACCCTAGCGTTTCTCTTCTGGTGCATACCTCCGAGGACCTAAAGGGTTTCATTTGCGAGCTTCGAGGTTGTCGATTGCCGAGATGACTTTCAACTAGTCTCGGTGGCTGCAGCTGCAGGTTCTGATTGATCTCTATAAATCTTATAGATTAATTTACTGCGACGGCGCCAAACATCGGCTAGGCCGAGCCTCAAAGATACGTCAAGCTCCTCCCAAATCTCGAACCCAGTTGGATCAGCAGCGGTGACGAAAAACGAAACGGACAGCGTCAAAAGACCCGCCATTGCCATCGTTGGCGGTGGCGTTTCCGGTGCGGGTGTAGCCTTTCATCTCGCAAGGACAATGCACGAGCTGCCACGCGTCATCGTCTTTGAGCCGCGCCGCGAATTGGGCCGCGGGCTTGCCTATGATACGAACGACCCTTCCCACCGCATCAATGTTCCGGCAGCCCGTATGAGCCTGCTTCCCGATGAACCGGAGGATTTTCTTGATTGGATTGCCGACAGCGATGGCGTCGCGGACGATCCGGAAGCGTTATGGCCGAATGGCAATCTCTTCCCGCAACGCCGGCTCTTCGGCGCCTATGTCGCTGCGAGACTGCGCCCATATCTTGAAAACGGTGAGGTCGAGCATAAGAGGACGCTCGTAAGAAGGGTGTTACCCGGCCCAAAGGAATGGTTGATCACCGACAGCAACGGCGATGAGACACGCGCGGATTTCCTCGTGATCGCCACCAGCCATCCAGCGCCCTCAGCACCGCGCAGCCTCTCCGCCGCATTGGCCGGCCACCCGCGCTTTGTTGCCGATCCGATGCGCCCCGGCTCGCTCGATGCCATTCGTCCGGACGATCGGGTCCTCATTGTCGGCAACGGCTTGACATCCGCCGATATCGTCGCGTCGCTGACACGCAGCGGGCATCATGGACCGATCACCTCGATTTCCCGCCGCGGGCTTCGTTCGCGCGGCCACCCACCCTGCCCGCAGGAGCCCTTCGGCGACTTCCTTTCCGAGCCGGCTACAAGCGCTGCAGCACTCCTCCGGAACGTTCGAAAGACGATCGCGGGGGCGGCCGAAATCGGCGAAAGCTGGCATGCAGTCATCGATCAGGTCCGCAGCAACGGCCATGAAATCTGGCGCAATCTGCCTGTTGCCGAGCGGCGGCGCATTGTCCGCCATTTGCGGCCTTATTGGGACGTCCATCGCTTCCGCATCGCACCGCAGGTCGAAGAGGTGCTGGACCGGGCGATCGTTGAAGGACGCCTCGAGGTCCTTGCCGCTTCCGTTGCCGGTGCCAAAACCGACGGAGCGGCGATCAACGTACTTCTGTTCAGGCGAAGCGGCGAGCGCGTGGAGAAACGCTTCGATGCTGTGGTCGTGACCACCGGTCCTGCCCATGGCAGCATTCTCCAAAGCCAGATATGGCTGCATGAGCTCAACCAGGGCGGTCATCTGAAGCTCGATCCGACCGGCCTCGGCATCGCCTGCAACGAGAGCTCAGAAGCGGTCGCAACGGATGGTCTGGCGAATTCGTCATTGCTGATCTCGGGTCCGCTGGCGCGCGGCACCTTCGGTGAACTGATGGGACTGCCGCAGGTAACCGAACATGCTGTCTTCATCGCAGCCGAACTTGCAAAAAAACTGAAAGCGGTCCGATAGCGTCGTGTGATTACCGACGAAGATCGGCCGCTTCGCCCCCCGATGTCCGCATGAGGTGCACGAACATTAACCATCTGTAATTCTTACATTTTTGCAATGAAACCGTAATGAACATTTAATTTGTAAATGCGGCTTGACCAGAGCATATCTCTCCAAGACGCCATTTCTTGAAACCGGCAGCATTCGCTACAGTTTCGATGATTGTCCTCTGGAGGCCAAAGGATTGGCGCCACGTTCACCCGACGCCCGCGTTCCCCGGCATGGAACCAAGACGCCGCCATGCAGTATTTTCGCAAGGGACCTGTCACCATGTTACCGATCCTCTCCAAGCATCGCACCGCAGCGCTGATCGGCGCAGCATTTATCGCCGGCACTGCCGTCGTGCCGTTTGCCATCAACGCATCCAATGCCGCCGCCGCTCCGGCGAAAACCAACGGCGCGCTTTCCTCCAGCGGCTCTTTCGCCTCGGTCGTCGATGCCGACAAGCCTGCCGTCGTCACTATCACCACAACGATGAAGGCCGACGCCAGCGCCGACGACGACCAATCGCCGATGGACGAGCAATTCCGGCAGTTCTTCGAACAGCAAGGCATACCATTTCCGAAGCAGGTGCCGCAGCATCAGCACGGTGAGCGCGCCATGGCGCTCGGATCCGGCTTCATCATCAGCTCCGATGGCGTCATCGTCACCAACAATCATGTGATCGACAATGCTTTGGGCATCAAGGTGACTCTTGATGACGGAACGGAAATCCCGGCCAAGCTGATCGGTGCCGATCCGAAGTCTGATATCGCCGTCTTGAAGATTGAAGCTCCGAAGCCACTTGCAACGATCGCCTGGGGCGATTCTGACACGCTGAAGCTTGGTGATCAGATCCTGGCCATCGGCAATCCCTTCGGCATCGGCACGACAGTCACAGCCGGTATCGTGTCGGCCCGCGGCCGCGATCTGCACAGTGGTCCCTACGACGACTTCATCCAGATCGACGCGCCGATCAATCACGGCAATTCCGGCGGTCCGCTCGTCGATCACGGCGGCAATGTCGTCGGCATCAACACGGCGATCTATTCACCAAACGGTGGCAGTGTCGGCGTCGGTTTTGCCATTCCGTCCGATGAGGCCAAGGCGATCGTCGCCAAGCTTCAGAAGGACGGTTCGATCGAGCATGGCTATCTCGGCGTGCAGATCCAGGCAGTTACCAAGGATGTTGCAGATGCCGTTGGGCTCAATGCCTCGCAGGGTGCGCTCGTTGCAGCCGTCACCGGGGGAACCCCTGCCGCGCGCGCCGGTGTCAAGACGGGCGATATCATCACCGCCTTAGGCAACGAGACCGTAAAGACGCCGAAAGACCTCTCGCGTCTCGTCGCCGACATGTCGCCGGGCGCCAGAGAAACGCTCACCGTCTGGCGCGGCGGCCAGAGCACCGATCTCACCGTCACCATCGGCGGCAACGGCACCGGCGAGAAGCAGGCAGCAGCCGAAGAAAGCAGCGGCAGGACACAGGCCGGTCCGGGCATCGGAATTGCTCTTGCCGATCTGACGCCGGATACCCGGGAGGAACTTAACCTGGCCAGAGGCGTCACGGGCGCGGTCGTCGCCAGTGTCAATCCGGACAAGCCGGCCGCCGAAGCAGGCGTTCAGACGGGCGATGTCATCGTCTCGGTCAACGACAAGACCGTACATAATGCAGGCGATGTGAAGAACGCCGTCGCCAATGCTGCAAGATCCGGCCGCAAGTCGGTGCTGCTGCTTGTCGAACGTGGTGGCAATAGGATCTTCGTAGCGGTACCTTTCGCAGCGGCTTGACGCCGAATATCATGCGCTCTGCATTCAACCGGATGCGGAGCGCTATTGCTCCAAGCCTTGCGCCGCCTCCACTTCGCTGAGCGCCAGGAAGTGAATACTCCGGTGGACGCCAGCCAGCATTGGCAGCGTCCAGATCAGTGATGGCAGTAGGGGTTCCCGCATCCTCCCCGTTTCTAGCTTCGCGAGCCAGACATCTGCTACTTCGAACGACAGATGCGCCGACACCAGCTTTAAGCAACCGTTCATTGCTCTCGAAGAGCGCTCATAAACTTCCGGAATGCTATAATTGGACAATTCCATCGCGATGTTCTCGACGCGTCCGTAATCTACAACCAGGAGGCCGGTGATTTGGGCAGTCGACCATCTGGATCGATTGCGCGAAGCTCCGGTGCACCCGGCATATTCCATTCCCACAGCGCGACGCATGTGCCGCCGAGCGACATGAAAGATGGATAGATCGCGCCATGATATCGCGATGCAATCAGACGTTCGCGCAGGTGGTGGGTTGCCGGCACCTTGCTTTCATCCATCAGCATCCGCCATTCGCAACGATAGATATCCGCAGTAACGTCAAACTTTCGAAGAAGCATCTGGTCGGTCGTGTCCGCGAGGCGCGCCCCTTTGAGTTCCAATTGCACGATCATCGCCGGGTGCTGAACAAAGCCCTGGTTATATTCGGCCCAGGCCGTGGACAGCTCGCAGGCCGCATAGATGGTCGGGGCACCCACCCGATTCCACCGGCCACCAAAACGGCTGGCGCCCTCGCCAGAAAGCGGCGCATGGGCCCATCGTGGAACGAAGGCGCGCCATAGATGCACGACGGTCTCAGGCATAGACGCCGGAGCGGACGGCCTCGAGATAGGCGAGAACCCGGTCGGACTTGCCTTCGCCGACAAGGTCAAACGCCGTCTTGCCGCCCCAACCGGGGATCGGCTGATGCTTGAACCATATGACCGCACGGTTTTCGTCGCCGGCCATTTCGCTTGCCATCGCAAGGATGCGGACGACGTTGCTCAGCGCATTATCCACTTTGCGGGCGCCCGATTTCGCCGCCAGCGTATTGCGCGCAACCCCGATCAGCCGGGCTAGCTCGGAGAGCGTTACGCCCAGTTGCTCGGCGACGCGCCGGGCCGATAGAAACGACGAATGTTCATCGCCGAAGCGAGCAGCGACATTGCTGAGGCCTGTGGCTGCCATGATGGGTATCCTCGCATATTTTGATCAATCCTCAATCAAAATATGCTCAAAGTACGCTCAATTCAAGCATCACTTCGCCAGGATGGCTCCCGCCGCTCGAAAAAGGCGGCAATGCCTTCGCGCGCCTCTTCCATTTCCCAGGTGTCGGCTAATTGCTCGATGACGCTTTCGATGACCGCGTCCGTGATCGGCATTCCGAGCGAGCGCGCAAGTGTCTTGCCTCTTGCCACTGCATCGGGCGACGCCTTCAGGAAATGCCCGATTTCGGCCTCGACTGCCGCATCGAGATCCTCAGCGGGTACAACGTGCCCGGCCAGCCCGGCAGCCTTTGCCTCCGATGCGTTGATCAGTTTACCGGACATGATGAGCGGCCGGGCAGCTCCTTCGCCGATCCGCGCGACGACGAAAGGACTGATCGTTGCCGGGATGATGCCGAGGCGAACTTCGGTCAGGCCGAAACGGGCGGTTTCAGCGGCGATCACCAGATCGCAAACGCTGAGAAGGCCGACACCGCCCCCAAAGGCATTGCCCTGAACACGGGCAATCACCGGCTTCGGAAGGTCATTCAATGCACGGAACATGGTGGCAAGCCGCCTTGCCTCGGAAATCCGCTCATCCCGCCCCGCCTCAAACTGCGCGCGCATCCAATCGAGATCGCCGCCCGCGCAGAAGCTTGCCCCCTCTGCGGCAAGCACGATAACCCGAACGCTGCGATCAGCACCGAGAGCCTTTGATGCGGCGGTCAGTTCATCCATCATCTGGGGCGAGATCGCGTTGTGCTTTTCCGGCCGCGCAAGCGTCAGCCGCGCAAGGCCGCGGGCGTCGATATCGATGTGAAGCGTTTCAGGCATCACGACTTACTCCTCAGCTCACGGGCAAAGGCGGCTGTCTGCCGCAGCTTGTCTTCCGCAAGCCCTGTCGAAAAACCTCTTGCCGCGAGATGCTGCGCGACGGCCATGGTGTCGACATTGCCCTTTGCACCCGGTGCGTAAGGACAGCCTCCGAGCCCGCCGATCGAGGCATCGAAGACGCGAAGCCCATGGTCGAGCGCAACGTCGACATTTTCGAGCGCACGGCCTGAGGTGTCGTGGAAATGGCCGGCAAGCATTGTGGCAGGCGCTTCGTCAAGCACGGCGGCGAGCATCCTCGCCACGGCTTCCGGTGTTCCGCGGCCGATCGTATCGCCAAGGCTGACCTCATAGCATCCAAGTTCCCTCAGCAATGCTACGACCTTCGCGGCATTGGCGGGCCGTACGGCACCTTCATAAGGGCATTCGACGACACAGCTGACATAGCCGCGTAGTGGAATACCGTGCGCGCTGCTTGCCAGCGCGACGGGGCGGAAACGGTCGATGCTCTCGGCAATCGAACAATTGATATTATGCTGGGAGAAGCTTTCGGAAGCTGCGGCAAAGATCGCGACCTCGTCCGCCCGTGCCGAAAGTGCCGCCTCAAAGCCCTTCATGTTGGGGGTGAGGACGGCATAACGCACGCCAGGCACGCGGCGAATTCGGGCCATCACTTCGGCGGCGTCGACAAGCTGCGGCACCCATTTCGGACTCACGAAACTCGTCACCTCGATGCGCTCGTAGCCGCAATCGGACAGCATATCGACAAGAGCAATCTTGTCTGCCGTCCCGATGAAGTGTTCCTCATTTTGCAGACCGTCACGCGGTGCCATCTCGACGATCGAAACATGTTCCTGGTGTGCAGCCGTCATCATGCCTCTCTAGCCTTCAGGGTGACGAGGACGGCGCCCTCGGAAACCTGCTGACCCTCACTCGCGTGAACGCTTTCCACGATGGCGTCTCGCGCGGCGGTCAGCGTCAGCTCCATTTTCATGGCCTCCATGACGATCAGCGGCGCGCCTTTCGAGACGGCGGCACCTTCGCTTGTCCGCACGATCTTGACGAAGCCTGGCATCGGCGCGATCAGGCGATCGCCGACCTCCGCTTCTGAGGCAGTACCATCCAGCGGATCGGGCAGCGCAAAGAGGTGCGAATTGCCGTCGAGCCTCAGGCACAACCGATGTGTCCCGCGCTCCACCTCGACAGAAACCTGTCTGCCATCGGTCTCCACTTGCAAACGGTCGGCATGGCGGCTGACAATCCTAATGGGAATCACCCGGCGGCCGTCATGGACGGCGAACATGCCGAAGCCTCGAGCGACGACACACAGACTTGCAGGACTGCCTGCATGTTCCAACGTCACTTTACGCTGCATCTCGCCCCAGAGCTGCCAATGGCCGAGCGTGTCCCACGGATCGCGGCCGTGGCTCTTTCCCTCCAGCGACAGCACCGCCGCAAGCGCAATCACCGTGTCTTCGGCAGCTGGAATTGCGGTCAGGGTCTCAAGATTGCGCTCGATCAGACCAGTGTCCGGATGGCCAGAGACAAACTCCTCCTGACGGCTCAGTTTGGTGAGAAAGCCGATATTGCTCACCGTCCCGGCGATGTGCGATGCCTGCAGTGCCCGCGTCAACACCCCAAGCGCATCGGAGCGATTCGCGCCATGCACGATCATCTTGGCGATCAGCGGGTCGTAATGGGCAGAAATCCGATCGCCTGTCCTGACGCCCGCATCGATCCGCACGCCGTCCTTTGGGAAGCGCATCTCGTCGATCACGCCCGTGGCGGGTAAAAAACCCCTTGCCGCGTCCTCCGCGTAAATGCGCGCCTCGAAGGCCCAGCCGTCGATCTTCAGCTCGGATTGTTTTTTCGGAAGCGGTTCACCGGCTGCCACCCGCAATTGCCATTCGACGAGATCAACGCCCGTAATCGCCTCCGTTACCGGATGCTCGACCTGCAGGCGCGTGTTCATTTCCATGAAGAAGAAGCGGTCCGGCCACAACCCCTTCGAGACATCGGCGATGAACTCCACGGTCCCGGCGCCGCGATAATCGATCGCCCGCGCAGCACGCACGGCCGCATCGCCCATGGCGCGACGCACCTCGGCGGTCATGCCCGGAGCCGGCGCCTCCTCGATGACCTTCTGGTGGCGCCGCTGGAGCGAACAATCGCGCTCGAAAAGGTGCACGACATTGCCGTGCCGGTCTCCGAAAACCTGTACCTCGATATGACGCGGTCGAAGCAGGTATTTTTCGATAAGCACGGCATCATCGCCGAATGCCGCCTTCGCCTCGCGCTTTGCCGCCTCCAGGGCAGATGGAAGCTCTTCGGCCCGGTCGACACGGCGCATGCCCTTACCGCCGCCGCCCGCGCGCGCCTTGATGAGAACGGGAAAGCCGATCTCGGATGCCTTGACCGCCAGAAGGTCCGGATCCTGGTCGTCGCCGTGATAGCCGGGCACGATCGGAACGCCGGCGCTTTCCATCAGGGCCTTGGCGGCATCCTTGCGGCCCATTGCCCGGATCGCCATTGGCTGCGGACCAATGAAAACTATTCCCGCCGCCTCAACAGCCTCGGCGAAGTCGGCGTTCTCCGAAAGAAAGCCATAGCCCGGATGGATCGCATCGGCGCCAGCCCGCTTGGCCGATTCTATAACACGCTCGATCGAGAGATAACTTTCATGGGCCGCCGAACCGCCGATGCGGATCGCTTCGTCGGCAAGCTCGGCGTGCAGCGCGCCGCTGTCGGCATCGGAATAGACCGTGGCTGTGCGCACGCCCAGGCGGCGGGCGGTACGAATGATACGGCAGGCGATTTCACCACGGTTCGCAATCAGGATCTTTCCAAACATCGCAGCCTCACATCCTAAACAGGCCGAAGTGCGTGTTCTCGATCGGCGCATTCAGCGCTGCTGACAGCGACAGGCCGAGAACATCGCGGCTCTTTGCAGGATCGATGATGCCGTCGTCCCAAAGGCGGGCGGAGGCATAGAGCGGATGGCTCTGGCTTTCGAAGAGATCGAGAACCGGCTTTTTGAAAGCCGCCTCGTCTTCAGCATTCCAAGGCGTTCCGGCGCGGATCAGCGCTTCGCTGCGAACGGTCGCAAGCACGCCTGCCGCCTGCTCGCCGCCCATTACGGAAATCCTGCTGTTCGGCCAGGTCCAGAGGAAGCGCGGCGAAAAGGCGCGGCCCGCCATGCCGTAATTTCCGGCGCCGAAGGAACCCCCGATCAGCATGGTGATCTTCGGTACCTTGGTGGTTGCCACAGCCGTGACCAGTTTGGCGCCATGCTTGGCGATACCTTCCGTCTCGTATTTGCGCCCGACCATGAAGCCGGTGATGTTCTGCAAAAAGACCAGCGGGATTTTCCGTTGCGAGCAGAGCTCGATAAAATGTGCGCCCTTGACCGCAGATTCGGAAAACAGGACGCCGTTGTTGGCAAGGATCCCGACAGGGACGCCATGGATATGCGCAAAGCCGCAGACGAGCGTGGCGCCGTAGCGTGCCTTGAACTCGTCAAAACGCGAACCGTCGACGATGCGGGCGATCACCTCGCGGACCTCGTAGGGCGTGCGAAGGTCGGCGGGCACGATACCGGCGATTTCCGCGGGATCGTAGTGCGGCGGCTCTGCCTCGCGAAGTTCGACCGTATGTGCTTTTTGCCGGTTCAGCGAGGCAACGGCGCGGCGTGTCAGCGCCAGGGCATGGGCATCGTCGCGCGCCAGATAGTCGGCAACGCCAGAAAGGCGCGTGTGCACGTCGCCGCCGCCGAGCTCCTCGGCAGAGACCACCTCACCCGTCGCCGCTTTGACGAGCGGCGGCCCAGCGAGGAAGATCGTTCCCTGCCCTTCCACGATGATGGCTTCGTCAGACATGGCAGGGACATAGGCGCCACCTGCCGTGCAAGAGCCCATCACCACGGCAATCTGCGAGATTCCGGCCGCCGACATATTAGCCTGGTTGAAGAAGATCCGGCCGAAGTGATCACGATCGGGAAAGACCTCGTCCTGGTTGGGCAGATTGGCGCCGCCGGAATCAACCAGATAAATGCAGGGCAGGTTGTTCGCCGCTGCGATCTCCTGCGCCCTTAGGTGTTTCTTCACCGTCATCGGATAGTAAGTGCCGCCTTTGACCGTCGCATCGTTGCAGACGATCATGCATTCGCGACCTGCGACGCGGCCGATTCCCGTGATCAGCCCGGCTGCCGGCGCCTCATCGCCGTACATGCCGTAAGCAGCTGTCGCGGCAATTTCCAAAAACGGTGTTGCCGGGTCGATTAGTCCCATGACCCTGTCGCGCGGTAGCATCTTGCCGCGACCCACATGCCGCTCGCGTGCCGCCGTCCCGCCGCCGTTCTGGGCCGATCGCGCGACGTCCTCAATAAGCCTGACAGCCTCCTGCATGGCCGCCTGATTGGCCCTGAAGGTTTCAGAATTGATCGCGATCTGGGATTTGAGTACGGTCATGCCGTCTCCGCAAAGAGCTCGCGTCCGATCAGCATTCGCCGGATTTCGGAGGTTCCGGCGCCGATCTCGTAGAGCTTAGCGTCCCTCAAGAGCCGCCCTGCGGCATAATCATTGGTATAGCCATTGCCGCCAAGCGCCTGGATCGCTTCGAGCGCCATGCCAGTTGCCTTTTCCGCTGCATAAAGAATGCAACCTGCAGCGTCCTTGCGGGTCGTCTCGCCGCGGTCGCAGGCCGCCGCCACGGCATAGACATAGGCGCGCGCCGTATTCAGCGTCACATACATGTCGGCGAGCTTGGCCTGCATCAACTGGAATTCGCCGATCGCCCGGCCGAACTGCTTGCGTTCATGCAGATAGGGCAGAACAAGATCCACGCAAGCCGCCATGATGCCGAGGGGACCGGCCGAAAGCACCACGCGTTCGTAATCCAGGCCTGACATCAGTATCTTCACGCCGTCGCCGATTGCGCCCAACACGTTCTCCTCGGGCACTTCGCAATCTCGAAAGATCAGCTCGCAAGTGTTCGAACCCCGCATTCCAAGCTTGTCGAGTTTCTGGCCTGTGGCAAACCCCTGGAAGGTCTTCTCGACAAGGAACGCCGTGATGCCGCGCGGTCCGGCCTCAGGGTCGGTCTTGGCATAGACCACGAGCAGATCGGCATCCGGACCGTTGGTGATCCACATCTTGTTGCCGTTCAGGAGATATCGATCGCCGCGCTTTTCGGCCTTGAGCTTCATCGAAACGACATCCGAACCGGCATCCGGCTCCGACATGGCGAGTGCGCCGATATGTTCGCCCGAGATAAGCTTGGGCAGATAGCGGCTCTTTTGCGCGTCATTGCCGTTGCGGTTGATCTGATTGACGCAGAGGTTGGAATGCGCCCCATAGCTCAAGCCGACCGAGGCCGAGGCGCGGCTGATCTCCTCCATGGCGACGCAATGGGCAAGATAACCGAGACCCGCGCCGCCATAAGCGTCGTCCGCCGTGATGCCGAGCAGGCCCATATCTCCCATCTCCCGCCAGAGCGGTGCTGGAAAATTGTTACTGCGATCGGTCTCTGCCGCTAGCGGCGCAATGCGTCCACTCGCAAACCGCCTGACACTTTCGCGCAAGGCTTCGATCTCGTCGCCGAGTGCGAAATTCAATCCACCTGAATACATCCGGCCTCTCCCCTTAGCCGTCGATCACGCCGCATCGTCACCGGCATCTGCTCTCCTTCGAGGTCGCAGTGTTGATCCATGATACTGGAAGCAATGCTCCTCCGCTTCATCAGTCCATGTCAGAACGATAGCACCCGATCCGCAGAATTTCCCCACCAAAAATGCTGCCGCGGCGCATCAATCGAAAAGCGAATGCCCAGGCTCGCGATATTTTCATAAAGGAGCTGGGATCGACGGTTGTTGAACCATCTGCCGCCGCGATTGTGCGGCAAACAGCCGGCCGGCGCTATTGGCACGCGGCACCGCGCATACCTGATCAATTGATCTTCACGCCCTTCGAGCGCATGCGCGAAACGGTCTCACGCTCGGCCCGCTTACACCGCATGGGCGGCAAACCGCGGTCCATCAGGTCCATGTCCTCCAACACCATGTCGCCCATCTTCTTGAAGGCACCGTCGAGTGCACCGGCACGATGGGCGGAGCGGATGAACCCCTTCAAACTGCGCACCGGATGGTCAAGCGGCAACGGCTCTTCGGGATACACGTCGCTTGCCGCAACGATATGGCCCGATGCGACGGCCGCCATCAGCGCATCGAAATTGACGACATCGGCCCGACTGAGCAGGATGAACGCCGAGCCGGGCCGCATGCTGGCAAACGCCTCAGCGTTAAGGAATTGCTTGTTCTCACTGGTCACAGCCGCAACGACAAAAACGAAATCGCTCTCGGTTAGCACCTCTCTTAGGCTCGCCGCTTCGACGCCGTGCTCCTCCAGGATGGAGCGCGGCAGCCAGGGATCGAAGACCCGGATCGTCGCCCGGAAACCGCAAAGCACCCGCCGGAGCGCCTTGCCGAGATCGCCGAAGCCGATGATGCCGATCTCGGAGCCTGAAATCAGCCGGGAACTTGCATTGCCCTCTCCGCCCCAAAGCTCTCTGCCTTTACGAAAAGCCAAGTCCTGGTCGACGATGCCGCGCGCGAGCGAAAGTGCAAAACCCAGACCGATTTCCGCCACGGGTTCGGCAAAGACCTGTCCCGTTGTGACGACGTGAATGCCGCGCTGGAAGAGGATTTCATAAGGCATGTTGTTGATGAGATTGCTTTCGACGTTCAGCACGCAGCGTAGTTCGGGCATGCGCGCCAAGGTCCCGACCGACAACGGCGGCTGGCCGATGATGTAACGCGCCTTGCCGAGAACGTCATCGCCGAGCCCGGCGACATTCTCCGGATCGGCCTCGATGATCTGATATTTGGCGTGCAACAGTTTTCGCGCCTCGTCGGTAAAGATCAGATCGAGCGTGCGCGGTTCCGGTGCACTGATCGCCAGTGGCCGCTCGTCATATGCCATCTCTTCTCCTCCGCAGCCCTTCAGGGGCTGCCTGCTTTAACGCACCCTAGAGCAAACCCCGCATTCGTTCGCGAAGCTACCAGATGCCTGGCACAAGCCGGTGCTTCACCTTCCGGCGATAGCGATCATAGCCGGATAATTCCTTGACCAGGTACTTTTCTTCGTCGAGCAGCCTGGGACCAGGCCTGTAGCGGCAGACGCCTCTCAGTGATCGAGGTCAAGTTTGAGCTGCTCGCCGCCGCGGGTCTTTACGAGATAGGGGTTCGGCGGTCTCATCAACTGGATCCGCTCGAGCAGCTTTTCACGGCGTTCCAGATCGCGCTCGCGCGCCGAGCGGGATGCAGCAACAAAAGCCAAGGCATTCTGTATAACGAGTTCTGCGTGCGTCATGAGCATCTCCGTTACATTTGTTCCCTATATGTTCTCATTCATCGGCAAAGTCAACCTGCGACGCCCCGGTGCACGGCGATTCCCAGCGTCGCTTTTCCACAGACTACGGCTGAAGTGAGGCTTAAGCATTCACCGCGGGCGCCGATGCAACTGACGATATCCTCCTGGCGCTCGCTCAAAGCCGAATATAGCATCCATTGTCGCCAAAGGCCGAGGCGACGAGAACGGGGTCGCTGCCAGCGGTCCCGCCCTGTTTCTCGGCCCACGGATGCGGTTTGGCAACGGTGTTCGGCGGCCTAGCTGTTGATCGTAATGCGCTTGGCGGTCGATTGCGCCGTTTCCGAGCGTGGCAGGGTGATCGTCAAAACGCCGTTTTTGAACGAAGCGTCGACCTTGTCTTCCTGCACCTCGTTATTGAGCGACAGGCGGCGCTCGAAGCGGCCGTAGAACCGCTCGGAGAATTGCCGGTCCTTGTCCTCGCTGTCGGCCCGCTTTTCACCGCGGATCGTCAGGATGCCATTGTCGATCAGAAGTTCGATATCCTTCTCGTCCATTCCTGGGATTTCGGCGACGATACGGATGTCCTTGTCCGTCTCCGCGACTTCGATCTTCGGCCAGGCCGTTTCGAACATGAAACCGGACCCGACAGTCGGAAAATGGCCCTCGACGCCGCGGAAGACATCATCGAACAACCTGTTCATCTCGCGATGAAGCGCAAGGAACGGGTGCTGGTCTCTGCCTGCATAGCCTGTCGGGACCGGACTGTTGCTGCGGCCCCAGGGAATAAGATCACGAACGCTCATCTAAGCCTCCATGTTTTCAACGCGCCAGATCATCCGGCGCACTCGCCTTTGCCCTGGCGGGTATCAGGCGACAAGTCACTCTTCGGAATACACTTGACACTGCGCAGAACTGCCTGCGCCGCATCACAGATTAAACGCTGATGGGGAAGCTTCCGTTCCGCGCGTTAGCACTCTCCTGACACGAGTGCTAATTTTTTGCCGTCGCCCTCTTGAAATTCGAAAAAATCGGTAGCAGATTTTTTCCGCCGAGCGGTCAGCAAGGCTCGGTAGCCGCCCGGATTGGTCGCCTGGTCCGGGAGCGTGATAAGTGATCATCATCGTCCATGGAGGAAGACATGACGTTCCGACCGCTTCATGATCGCATTCTCGTCCGCCGGGTTGAGTCCGAAGAAAGGACCAAAGGCGGTATTATCATTCCCGACACCGCCAAGGAAAAGCCGCAGGAAGGCGAAGTCATCGCCGTCGGCCCCGGCGCGCGCAATGACGCCGGCCAGATCCAGCCGCTCGACGTCAAGGCGGGCGACCGTATCCTGTTCGGTAAATGGTCCGGCACCGAGATCAAGATTGACGGCGAAGACCTGCTGATCATGAAGGAAAGCGACGTAATGGGCATCATCGAGGTTCCGGCGGCCGGCAAGAAGGCCGCTTGAGGCGCCTTTCAGCTAACGCTACCCAATGGAGGAGTGAAGACATGGCTGCTAAAGAAGTCAAATTCCACAGCGACGCGCGTGACCGCATGCTGCGCGGGGTCGACGTGCTTGCCAACGCGGTGAAGGTGACGCTCGGCCCGAAGGGCCGTAACGTCGTGATCGACAAGTCCTTCGGCGCGCCGCGCATCACCAAGGACGGTGTTTCGGTCGCCAAGGAAATCGAACTTGAGGACAAGTTCGAAAACATGGGCGCGCAGATGCTGCGCGAAGTCGCGTCGAAGACCAGCGACGTTGCCGGCGACGGCACGACGACGGCAACCGTTCTTGCCCAGGCGATCGTTCGCGAAGGCGCCAAGGCCGTTGCTGCCGGCATGAACCCGATGGACCTGAAGCGCGGTATCGATCTTGCTGTCGATGCCGTTGTCAAGGAACTGACGAACAACGCTCGCAAGATCTCCAATAATGCCGAAATCGCCCAGGTCGGCTCGATCTCCGCCAACGGGGATGTCGAAATCGGCAGTTTCCTTGCTGAAGCCATGCAGAAGGTCGGCAATGAAGGCGTCATCACCGTCGAAGAAGCCAAGACCGCCGAAACCGAACTCGAAGTCGTCGAAGGCATGCAGTTTGACCGCGGCTACCTGTCGCCGTACTTCGTTACCAATCAGGACAAGATGCGGGTCGAGCTTGAGGATCCCTATGTTCTCATCCACGAGAAGAAGCTCTCGAACCTGCAGTCGATGCTTCCGGTTCTCGAAGCCGTCGTGCAATCGGGCAAGCCGCTGCTCATCATCGCTGAAGACGTCGAAGGCGAAGCACTTGCCACGCTCGTCGTCAACAAGCTGCGCGGCGGGCTGAAGATTGCTGCCGTCAAAGCTCCGGGCTTCGGCGACCGCCGCAAGGCCATGCTCGAGGACATCGCGATCCTCACCGGTGGTACGGTCATCTCCGAAGACCTCGGCATCAAGCTCGAGTCCGTTACCCTCGACATGCTCGGCCGTGCGAAGAAAATCGTTGTCGAGAAGGAAAACACCACGATCATCGACGGCGCCGGCGCCAAGTCCGACATCGAAGGCCGCGTTGTCCAGATCAGGGCGCAGATCGAAGAAACCACCTCCGACTACGATCGCGAGAAGCTGCAGGAACGTCTTGCCAAGCTCGCAGGCGGTGTCGCCGTCATCCGCGTCGGCGGCTCGACGGAAGTCGAAGTGAAGGAAAAGAAGGACCGCGTCGACGATGCACTGCATGCGACCCGTGCGGCAGTCGAGGAAGGCATCCTGCCAGGCGGCGGTGTGGCGCTGCTGCGCGCCGTCAAGGCGCTCGACAACCTCACCACGGGCAATTCTGACCAGCGTGTCGGCGTCGAGATCGTCCGGCGCGCAATCGAATCCCCGGCGCGCCAGATCGCCGAGAATGCCGGGGCGGAAGGTTCGATCGTTGTCGGCAAGCTGCGTGAAAAAGCCGAATTCTCCTACGGCTGGAATGCTCAGACCAATGAATATGGCGATCTCTATCAGATGGGCGTGATCGACCCGGTCAAGGTCGTGCGCACAGCGCTTCAAGATGCTGCCTCCGTTGCCGGCCTGCTGGTGACGACGGAAGCGATGGTGGCGGAAAAACCCAAGAAGGAAGCCGCCGCCCCTGCCATGCCCCCCGGAGCCGGCATGGACTTCTAGGTTGACATACGGCCCGCCCGGCAACGGGTGGGCCGTACGGAATGGAGGTCAAGATGGTTCAGACGATCATAAACAGATCGGACGTGCCGCTCGATACCCGTGACCTTGAGATGTGCCAATGCGTATTCGACGAGGTTCGATCGGAAGCCAAAGTATCCAAGGATTCCGAAGAAGCGGAGCGGATTGCTGCCATAACGATCGAACTCTATCGCCAGGGCGTGCGCAGGCCCGACCATCTGAAGGTCATGGTAGAGGCGGCTCGCGGTCTTATCGCGCAGCGCGAAAAGTAAAATGAATGGAGCCCAGGACTGTCATGGCCGTTTGAAACCCGCAAACGGGCAGGCAGTTGAGATGGGAAGACAAACGTTCAATAGTCAGGGACAGACGGTCTGCCGGCGACGCGCTGATGAAATTCTTTGCGGCCCTGTATGTCCGCCGCTTGCCGATGATCTGATTTTTTGCCCCTTTTTTGAGGAGGTTCCATGAATCTGTGCTAAGTCGCGGCAAAGAACGCCACCATAGGACTTATCGAACCCATGATTGAACTTACGCCATCGCAGGTCGCAGCACTGAAACTCGCAAGGGACGGCGATCTTTATCCTCAGCCGATGAAGAAGTGGACGCACCAAAACGCCACGGTGACTTACGCGAAAACCGACCGTTGGAAAGAACGGCCGCAGAAAGTGAAATCCGTAACCAGCAAGGCGCTGGACGAATTAAAAGCGTCCGGGTTTCTGGAACGGCGCCATCTCGATCATGATGCTTCAAAGGACGTCTACGGGATCACGATGGCTGGCAAGATGTGGCTGCTAAAGAACAAGTAGGCCTTACCGGATCCTCATCAGATCTTTGATGCTGACCAGTTTTCCGTTCGGCACAATCGCCTAAGATCGTTTCCCAGAAGGTGAGAAAACGTTTTCGCAGTTGACATTTTTGTTGCGAAAAGGTTTTCTCTTATGGGGTGGAAGAATGAGACTGGACCACACAGGAAGAAAGCAGAGCCGCATCACGATCCACGATCTTGCCGCTGCGGCCGGGGTCAGCATCTCGACGGCATCGAAGGCGCTGAACGATACGGGCCGCATGGGCGAGGAAACACGCGAGCGGGTCAAGCGCATCGCGCGGGAAATTGGCTTCAGGCCGAACGCGCTGGCGCGTGGCCTCTTGAGCAAGCGCAGCTTCACTATTGGGCTTTTGACCAACGATACCTATGGCCGCTTCACCCTTCCGGTGATGGCAGGCATTTCGGAAGCGCTTGTCGATCACGGAGTTTCGGTTTTCCTGTGTGCGATCGAGGACGATCCGGCCCTTGGGCAGATTCATGTGGATGCGATGCTGGACAAGCAGGTCGATGGCATCATCGCATCGGGAAAACGGGTCGATCGGCAGCTTCCGGTCGATTTGTCGAGCCTTCCGGTACCCGTGGTCTATGCCTTTACGGAAGGTATGCCGGGCAGCGTCAGCTTCCGCTCGGATGACGCACAGGGCGCAAGGCTCGCTGTGGAATGGCTGATCGGGCTCGGGCGTTTCCGCATCGCCCATATTACTGGTCCTGAAAGCTTCTTTTCGGTGCGCGAACGCGCTTTTGCCTATCGCGAACTGGCAGGTGACGGTGAACCGGTTCTTTACGGCGTGTGGGCAGAGGCCTGGGGCCACGAAGCGGTCGACCAGATATGGAGCCGCGCCGGAGAAAAACCCGATGGCATCTTCTGCGGCAACGATCAGATTGCCCGCGGCGTCGTCGACGCGCTGCGCGAACGGGGCGTCAAAGTACCGGAGGACGTTTCTGTGGTCGGCTTTGACAATTGGGAGATCGTCGCCGCACAGACGCGGCCGCCGCTGACGACGATCGACATGGAATTGAAGGAGCTCGGGCGTCAGGCAGGATTGACCGTGCTTGCCCTCGCCGAAGGCCGACCCGTCGAGCCCGGCGTGCGGAAATTGCCGTGCCGTTTGATCGTGCGGCAGTCATGCGGGAGTGATGCCCGCGAAGAATGAGAAGCGGCGCGAGGAGACGCGCCATATTGGGAGGAATGTCATGATCAAGCGCCTAATAGCAGCGACCAGCATCGCTACCCTATGCCTGGTATCCGGAGCATCGGCCGCCGAAAAAGTTGAAATGTGGGTCCGCTCGGGGATCGGCGACGCCTTCAAGAAGGTCGTCGAAGCCTATAACGCCAACCACGAAAACCAGGTCGTCGCAACCGAGGTGCCATTTTCCGAACTGGTGCAGAAATATGCAACCGCGATTGCCGGCGGACGGGCCCCCGACGCCCTTTCGATGGATCTTATCTATAACCCGGCCTTTGCTGCGGCCGGCCAGTTGGAGGACCTGACGGACTGGGCAAAATCTCTGCCTTACTTCAATTCGCTGTCGCCGTCACACGTTCGCCTCGGAACCTATCAGGACCGCATTTACGGCCTGCCGCTCTCCGTCGAGACATCGGTCTTCGCGTGGAACAAGGATCTCTACAAGAAGGCCGGTCTCGACCCGGAAAAGGCACCGGCAACATGGGACGAGATTACCGCCAACGCGGAAAAGATCCGCGCGCTCGGTGAAGACACCTACGGATTTTATTTCTCCGGCGGCGGCTGCGGTGGCTGCATGATATTCACCTTCACGCCGCTCGTGTGGGGTGCCGGCGCCGATATCCTGTCTGCCGACAGCAAGGCAGCAACGCTTGATACCCCGCAAATGCGCAAGGCCGTCGATATCTATCGCAACATGGTCAAGAAGGACCTCGTGCCGGCGGGAGCTGCAAGCGACAACGGCGCGAACTTCCTCACCTTCACCAATGGCAAAATCGGTCAGCAGAGCCTCGGCGCCTTTGCCATCGGCACGCTGGTGACCGAACATCCGGACATCAACTTCGGGGTAACGCTCATTCCCGGCGTCGACGGAAAGCCGTCCTCCTTCGCCGGCGGCGATAATTTCGTCATCACCAAGGGCACGAAGAAGATCGACGCCGTGAAGGAATTCCTCGAATACGTCTACTCAGTGGATGGCCAGAAGGTCATGGCGAAATACGGCAGCCTGCCGACGCGAGGCGATATCGCCGACAAGGTCCTGGAAGGCCTCGATCCGCGCATGCAGGTCGGCCTCAAGGCCATTGGCGTTGCCAAGACACCCTATACGCTGCAGTTCAACGATCTGATCAACAGCGCCAACGGCCCATGGGCCAGCTTCACCAATGCCGCGATCTTCGGCGACGATGTCGACGGCGCCTTTTCAAGCGCCCAGTCGGAAATGCAATCGATCATAGACAGCGGCCAATAATCCTCTCCCGGCCGCGGGCCGGGAGGCGGTGGCAGCTTCCCGGCCAACCTCAACGACAGATGCGGAGCGTTCTCGATGACAGGTTCAGGCTTACCGCGCCAATCTTCCGCGCGCAGGCGTCGGAGATCGCAATGGCGCGGCCTTGCCTATATCGCGCCGGCCATGGCGCTCGTTATCGTCTTCTTCATCATGCCGGTGCTTTTCACCGGATGGATGAGCCTTCACAACTGGCCGCTGATGGGCGCTTCTCGCTGGATCGGATTCAACAACTATTTTCGCATGTATAACGACGGTCGCTTCATAACAGCGCTGAATTTTACGGCCTATTATACCGTGATCGTCACGATCGCGATCTTTTCGGTGGCCTTTCCGCTCGCGATCTTCGTCGAGAAAGAGCGGCAGTTTGTCAGCGCCTACCGCACGGTCATCTTCCTGCCTGTGGTCGTCGGCCTTGCGACGGCCTCGCTGCTTTGGGTTTGGCTCGCCAATGTCGACAGCGGTTTCATCGGTCCCGCCTTGAAAGGCCTCGGCCTCGTGGCAAAGAGCCCCAACCTGCTTGCGACTTTCGACACGGCGTTTCTGACGATTGTCGTGATGGTCGTCTGGAAGATCGCAGGCTTCACCATGATCATCCTCCTGACCGGACTTCAGGCTATTCCCGCCGAACTCACCGAGGCGGCCCGCATCGATGGCGCCGGGCGTTGGCAACGCTTCGTGCACCTGACACTGCCGCTGATGCGCAAGACGATCGCACTGGCACTGATCGTCTCCGTCACCGGATCGATCCTCGCCTTTGACCAGTTCTACATCATGACGGCCGGCGGACCGCAGAACAAGATGATCTCGGTCGTCTACTACATCTTCAATCAGTCCTTCGTGTCCTTCAATCTCGGCTATGGCGCAGCGCTCTCGATCGCGCTGCTCGCGATCCTGGTGGCTATCAGCATCGTGCAGCTCTGGCTGCTCCGTGTCGGAGGGGATCACCCATGATTTCCGCGAAGGAAAAACGTGCACGAAAGCGCTTGCGCCAGAAATCGGCCTATCACCTGACCGGGATCGCCATCGCAATCTTCTTTCTGGCGCCTTTCCACGTCACGCTGCTTGCCTCGTTCCGGCATGGAACCGAAGCGAGCCTGCCGCCCCTGCCACCATGGCCGACCGCGGGAATAAGCTTCGATTCCTACAGATTGCTGGATACCTTCGGCGCCGGCATCTGGCGGCATATGATCAATTCTCTGCTTGTTTCCCTTGCCACCGTGGTGCTCACGGTTGCAGTCAGCCTGCTAGCGGGCTACGGATTTTCGCGCTACCGCTTTCCTCTGAAGAACGTGCTCTTCGTGCTGATCATCACGACACTGATGATCCCGTTCCAGTCGATCCTGACGCCGCTTTTCATCATCCTTGCAAAGCTCGGTCTCAACAATTCGCTGCTCGGGCTGACGCTCGTCTATGTGACGCTTCAGCTACCCTTTTCCGTCTTCATGATGCGAAATGCTTTCGACGCCGTGCCGAAGGAAATCGAGGAGGCTGCGCGCATCGACGGCGCCCGTGATTTAAAACTCCTCGGGCGCGTGCTATTGCCCCTCGTCTTGCCGGGTGTCGCCACCGTCGCGATCTTTGCGTTCCTGAATGCCTGGAATGAGTTCCTGGCAGCACTTGTGCTGCTCTCCAGCAACGAGAAATACACCCTGCCGGTTCTCATGACGGCGGTGCGCGCCGGCCGCCTTGGCGCCATCAACTGGGGTGCTGTGCAGGCGGGCGTCGTCGTCATGACGATCCCCTGCCTCATCGTCTTCCTGCTTTTGCAACGCTACTACATGCGCGGGCTGATGGCCGGCGCGGTAAAATGAACCAGCTACAACGGATGAAGCCATGAACAAGCCAAAACGAGACCGCCAGTTCCGCCCCCTGCCCGTTCCAAGCGTCGAGCTTTACGGGATCTTCGGTGACCGTCAGGATGCCATCTGCGAGTCCACGGCTGAGACACTTCTCGACCGCTGCGTGGAGGCGGGCATGCTGCGCGCGATCGATACCAGCCAGCCAGGCCCCGGTGTCGTCATTCCAATTCAGCCCTGGGGCGGTACGACGCAGATGTTCTGGGACAGCGACCTTGGAAAGTCGATCGAGACGGTCGCCTATTCGCTCTACCGGCGCCCCAATCCCCAACTTGAGGCGCGCGTCGACGAAATCATCGACATGTACGAGAAACTGCAGGGCACGGACGGTTACCTGAATGCCTGGTTCCAACGCGTTCAGCCCGGTCGCCGCTGGACCAATCTGCGCGATCACCACGAGCTTTATTGTGCCGGACATCTGATCGAGGGCGCCGTTGCCTATTATCAGGCGACGGGCAAGCGAAAGCTGCTCGACATCATGTGCCGGTATGCCGATTATATGATCAAGGTCTTCGGCCATGGCGAGGGCCAGATACCGGGCTATTGCGGCCATGAGGAGATCGAGCTCGCGCTCGTGAAACTCGCTCGGGTGACCGGCGAGAAGAAGTATCTGGATCTTGCCAAGTATTTCATAGACGAGCGTGGCACAGAGCCGCATTTCTTCACCGAAGAGGCGACCCGCGATGGGCGCGATCCGGCAAATTTCATCCAGAAGACTTACGAATACAATCAGGCGCATCAACCGGTGCGCGAGCAGAAGAAGGTGGTCGGCCATGCGGTGCGTGCGATGTATCTTTATTCCGGCATGGCCGATATCGCGACGGAATATAACGACGACACGCTGACTGCAGCGCTCGAAATACTCTGGGACGACCTTACCACCAAGCAGATGTATATTACAGGCGGCATTGGCCCGGCCGCGGCAAATGAGGGCTTCACCGACTACTACGACTTGCCGAACGAAAGCGCCTATGCGGAAACATGTGCTTCGGTCGGCCTTGTCTTCTGGGCAAGCCGCATGCTCGGCCGCGGCCCGAACCGCCGCTATGCCGACATCATGGAACAGGCGCTTTACAATGGCGCAATGGCCGGTATTTCGCTCGACGGCCGCACGTTCTTTTATGAAAACCCACTTGAAAGTGCCGGTAAGCATCATCGCTGGATCTGGCATCATTGCCCGTGCTGTCCGCCGAACATTGCCCGCCTGCTTTCCTCCATCGGGTCGTATATGTATGCCGTTGCCGACGACGAGATCGCCGTACATCTCTACGGAGAAAGCAAGGCCCATTTTGAAATTGATGGCTCCAAGATCACGCTCGCGCAGGAGACGCGCTATCCTTGGGATGGCGCCATATGTTTCGACATCGTAACGGAAAGGCCGGCGCGTTTCGCAGTGTCGCTTCGTATCCCCGAATGGGCAAACGGCGTCGCGATCAAGGTGAATGGCGAGGCGCTTGAGCTTTCATCCGTGGCGCTCGACGGCTATGCCCGCATCGAGCGGGAATGGAAAAGCGGCGATCACGTCGATCTCGACATTCCCCTTGCGGCGCGCTCGCTCTTTGCCAATCCGCTGGTGCGCCAGGATGCCGGCCGCACCGCTTTGATGCGCGGCCCTCTGGTCTACTGCGTCGAGGCAACCGACAACGGCACCGGCTTGAATGGAATCCGGCTCAATGGCGACGTTTCGAAAGCGACAACTTCCGAAGTCGCCGAGCTTCGTGGTGCCGTCGCTCTGGATTTGCCCGCAAGGCGCGATGAGGCCGATTGGGGCAGCGCCCTTTACAGGGCGTCGCCGCCGCATGCACGCGAAACGACTGCGCGCTTCGTGCCCTATCCATTCTGGGACAATCGAGCGCCAGGTGAGATGCTTGTCTGGGTAAGAGCAGGTGAAGCACGCGGTGAGTAAACTGGCTGACACTGGCGTCGTGCTGGCGGGCGTCCGCAAGAGTTTCGCCAGCCTCGATGTCATTCATGGCATCGACCTCGAAATTGCCGAAGGCTCCTTTGTTGTCTTCGTGGGACCGTCCGGCTGCGGAAAGTCGACGCTGCTTCGCATGATTGCCGGATTGGAAGAGGTCACCGACGGCGAGATCGAGATCAAGGGACGCAACGTCACCGATCTCGATCCTTCCGAGCGCGGCATTGCCATGGTGTTTCAGTCCTATGCGCTTTACCCACACATGAGCGTGCGCGAAAACCTCGCCTTCGGACTGAAGATGGCGAGAACGGCGGCAGCAGAGATCGAAGCACGTGTGAAGGCCGCGTCCGCGATCTTGAAGATCGAGCACCTGCTCGACCGCAGGCCCGGACAACTCTCCGGCGGTCAGCGCCAGCGCGTAGCGATCGGCCGGGCAATCGTGCGCAAGCCGGACGTGTTCTTGTTCGACGAGCCGCTATCCAATCTCGATGCCGAATTGCGGGTCTCGATGCGCATCGAGATTGCTCGGCTGCATCGCGAACTCGGCAACACGATGATCTATGTGACGCATGACCAGACCGAGGCGATGACGCTTGCGGACAAAATCGTCGTTCTGCGCGATGGGCGTATCGAACAAGCCGGAACGCCGCGTGAAGTCTATGAGAACCCGGCCAATGTCTTCGTAGCGGGTTTCATCGGCTCACCGCGGATGAATTTACTGCAAGCGACATGGTCAGGCGACGGCACAATCAGCATCGCCGGGACCGTCATCCCGGCGCCGATTGCATCTGGAAAGCTTTCGGCGGGCGAAAGGCTTACATTCGGCGTTCGCCCGGAGCACTTCATGGTCGCTGAAGCTGCGGCGCAGACGCTTAGAGCGCGCGTTGATTTTTTTGAGTACCTGGGCGGAACTCAGTACCTCTACTGCCAACTCGATGATGGCCAAACCGTTACCGCTGAACACAGGTCTTCGCTCACAATCGAGGCCGGCGACACCGTCCATCTTGCAAGCGAGATGACCAAGCGCCGCTTCTTCGATGCAGATGGAAAGCGGCTGGCGGATTAAAATCTTCTCTCTATCGAGATAAAATTCGGCGCCATCAGGCTTCAGCCGCAGGTGTCGGCTCGCCCAGCGAGAGCATCAGTCGGTTGGCCCAGTTGAAGAAAGCGGCACCATGGATGACGTCGGCAATTTCCAGATCGTTCAGACCTTCGGACCGCAACCGGGCGATCTCTTCTTCATTGAAGGCGGATGGTGTCGCCGTCAAAGCGACCGAAGCCTCGACGATTGCATTCCACCTGCGGCTGCCGAGGTCGGTATCCGTTCCTTCGTCGAGCAGGCGCTGAACATCGCTGGTGCGCTTGGAATAATGAGAGGCAAAACGGGAATGGACCGAGGCGCAGAAAATGCAGCCGTTCAGCCGCGACGCGGCCGTCGCAGACAGCTCCCTATCGGCGCGCGGCAGACCGGCCGCCGTATTGTAGAAGATGTCCTTGTCGGTCTTCGTGCGAGCCTCTAGGATCTCCGGATCGCGTACAAGCAGCATGAAGTAAGCCGACTTGGCGCGCGATGGATCAACGAGCCCGGCCCAATGCCGGTCTGTCAGTTCCTCTTCTACGAGCGGTGCCAGCCAGGGTGTCCAGCCAATCTCGGCCTGTGTGAAGGCGCTCGGGCGGTGCTCGAGCTCAGGATGGATTGCAATCTCGGTCATGTAATCGTCTCCTTATTCGGCTGCTGCCGAAGCAAGTGTTCCCTCGCCCGCCTTGGATAGCGCCGCAAGCCCCGTGACCACGCGGATCTGGAATGCAAGGAAGGAAACGATCTGCGAAAGCGTCACGATCGCCGTCGTGCTCCATCCGGCATCCAGCAATTTTTGCAAGGCAGCCGGAGACGCCTCTCGCGGCCGGAACACCAGCAGATGGCTATGTTCAAGCGCCGCCGAAAGCTTAACTCCGAGAGCGACGCGTCCAAAATCGGATACCTCAAAGACCAGGCCCGACTTGTCTCCAACCGATAGGGGTGCCGCACGATACTTGCCGTAGGGGCCATGCGTGCGCCCCTTCTCGACCTCTGCTCTGACGGCTGCGGCAAGAGAAGCGCCGCCCGTCGTCTCGATGATGCCGGCCGTATAGAATTCTGCTGCCGCGCTTGCATCGTGCAATCCCGCAACGAAGGCCGCAACGGCAAGCCGCTCCATCCGCAAGATGCCTCCTTCCTGTACCGGCTCGAAAAGTGCCAGATAGCTCTTCTGCGCATTTGAGCGTGTTTCAGGCCGTTCCGCACGAATGCGATCGACGAAGGATCCGGCGCGGATGCCGGCTAAAAGATCGATAACGTCAGGTGTCGAAGAGGTCATGGTCGTTACCCTTTCTTGGAGAGCCGAAAATCAGGCGTTGGCTGCGAGCCGCCGCTCGTGATGAAGCAGAGCCTGGCCCGTCCAGCCAAGCGCGGGCGCCACGATGGTTGCCGTCAATTCCAGCGAGCGCAGGATATGCTCTTGCGGCGGATCAACCGAATGCACCTGGAAGACGAGATCGGTCACTCGCGACAGCGCAGTATCGGCCTTAAGCGACGCAATCACGTCGTCCGGCGTTCCGACATGCACATCGAATGCCTTGATGAGGTCTTCTGTCGTCGTGCCGGTAATCTTATGACCGCTTGCGACAAAGCGCTCGACGCTGCGCTTAAGCCCGAGTTCGGCAAAATGCAGCGCCTCCTTCCGGTCATCGGCGACAAAGAGGCTGCGGGAACCGAGAATGCGCGGCGCGCGGCGGTCGGCCAACGCTCCGAGATAGGTATCAATGATCGGATTTTGCAATTCCCAAAGCGCCGCAGACGGGGCTTCAAGCGGACGCGGCTGCGTCCGCGAAAGCATCAGACCATCACCATCACGGCCAGCACGCTCGCCGCCGTCGACGGAAAACGTCGCCTGCCAGACATGATCAAGCAAGTGCGGCGCATCTGGATAGAGGCGGTTGCCGCCTTCCAGCTCGCGGCCGGCCCAGGCGCCGCGCACCATCGCAAGGCTCTTAGCAAAGACCTGGCCGCGATCGGCACTTTGCAGGCCGAACGGCAGGAAGGCTGCAGGCGTGCCGCCCGTGCCGAAACCGATTTCAAGGCGGCCATTCGAAAGGATATCGAGAACCGCCGTGTCCTCCGCAACACGAACCGCATTCTCCATCGGAAGCGTGATCACGCCTGTTCCGAGCCGGATGCGCGATGTTCGCGCCGCAAGTTCGGCAAGAAGGATAAGGGGTGAAGGAAGTCCCCCTTCTTCGCCATTGAAGTGGTGTTGGGCAATCCAGGCGCTGTTAAATCCGAACTTTTCCGCATGGATGACCTGCTCGACAACCAGCCGGTAGCGGGTTGCCGGATCGGCCTGGTCGAGTACCCGACTGAAAAAGCCGAGACGCTTCGGCTGGACTGGATATCTCATGGATTCGTTCCTGCATTGGTCAACGACGGCCGCCTCGGGATCGGCGGATACTTCTTGCCGGGAATGGCAGCGATCAACTCACGCGTGTAGGCATGCTGCGGATCGCCGAAGACACCCTCCACCGGCCCACTGTCGACGAGCTTGCCTTCTTTCAGCACCGAGACCGTGTCGGCGATCTGGCTGACCACGGCGAGATCGTGGGAGACGAAAAGATAGGTGAGCCCGAGCTCGCGCTGCAGTTTGTCGAGCAATGCCAGGATCTGCGCCTGCACGGTAACGTCGAGCGCTGAGACCGCCTCGTCGAGAACGAGGACCTGCGGACCAAGGACCAGCGCACGGGCAATCGCAACGCGCTGACGCTGTCCGCCGGAAAGCGCATGCGGCCTGCGCTGCAGCATATCGAGCGTCAACCCCACCCTTTCGAGTGTGCTTGCGACCCTTTCAGCCCGTTCGGCGCGTGAGATCGGATCAAAGTTCAAAAGTGGCTCCTCGACAATCCGTGCAATGGTCTGGCGCGGATCGAGTGAGCCAAAGGGATTCTGATAGACGAGCTGGATCTTCTTGCGAAAGAGCCTCAGCGTTTCACCGCCCAGACGAGCCAGGTCTAGACCATCGACGAACACGTTCCCCGCCGTCGGTTTCTGGAAGGCCGCCACAGTACGGATTGTCGTTGTCTTGCCGGATCCCGATTCACCGACAAGCGCATGAGTCGTGCCGCGCCGGACCCGAAACGAGATGTCGTCGACTGCGCGAAAGTGGCCTTTCTGTCCGCCGAGGCCGAAATCCTGGATTAGATTTTCGACAACGATGATATCGTCCGGCTCTGTGGCCGGCGCTCCTGCAGCAGCCGGCACGCGGCGTCGACCGGCATTGAGAGACGGCGCGTTGGCAAGAAGCTGTCGCGTATATGCACTTTGCGGCGCCCTCAGGATATCGCCGATACGGCCTTGTTCCTGAATGCGGCCATGTTGCAGCACCACCAGCTTGTCGGCCCGGTCGGCGGCAACTCCAAGATCGTGCGTCACCAATAGGAGCGCTGTCCCACATTCGCGGCGCAGCGCGTCGATGAGGTCGAGAATGTGCTTCTGGACCGTCACATCGAGCGCGCTCGTCGGCTCGTCGGCAATAATCAGCGAGGGTCTCAGTGCAATTGCAATCGCAATCAGCACGCGCTGCTTCATGCCGCCGGACAGCTCGTGCGGATACTGCTGGGCACGCAACGTCGGCTGATAGAGGCCGACGCGCCCAAGCAGTTCGATTGCCTGAGCATAGGCAACCGGTCCGGAAGATTGGTCGTGGATTGCGAAGATCTCCGCCACCTGTTTGCCGATAGTCTTAACCGGATTGAGCGCGTTGCCCGGATCCTGCGGTATCAAGCTCACGACTGAACCGCGAATGCCATCGAGCCGCTTCTGAGGCCAGCCGGCAATCTCCTGCCCGTTCAGCCGGATACTGCCTTTCTCGAGGCGTCCGTTTTCCGGCAGAAGGCCGATGATTGCCTGCGCAGTCGAGCTCTTGCCCGAACCTGACTCGCCGACAAGCGCCACGACCTCGCCCGGATCAACGCGAAAATCGATCCCGCGCACCGCAGTACGCGTTCCGTTCCGATCGCTGTAGGAGACCGTCAGCCCCGACACTTCGAGGACTGCGGCGGGCTGGGTCGCGCCGTTCGGCCGATTGACCGGTTGGATCGTCATCTCTGCACCTTTCCGATTGCCTGGCTGACCCGGTTAACCGAGAGAACGACGAGCACCACGGCGATGCCGGGTGCGGCCGTCAGCCACCATGCGGTTGCGATATAGTTGCGGCCTTCGGCAATCAGCAGGCCCCATTCCGGCGTCGGCGGTGGCGCGCCGTAGCCCAGAAAACCGAGGGTCGAAAGTTGCAGGATGGCCGACCCGACCTGCAGCGCTGCAAACGCAATGACAGATGTCAGCGAATTCGGCAGAACGTGCCGCCACAGCACTTTCAGGAACGTGGCGCCGCTGCCGAAGGCCGCCTCGACATATTCGCTGCGGCGCACCGTCACGACCTCCGAGCGCACGATACGGGCAAAGCTTGCAATCGACGTTACGCCGACGGCGATGGCAGCGTTTGTCGTGCCGAATCCGAGAAGGATGATGATACTGAGCGACAGCAATAGGGCCGGGATCGAGAGCAGCACATCCATGAGACGCATGATGACCCCGTCAACCAAACCGCCTAAGGAACCTGCAAGAAGGCCGAGCGCCGTGCCGATGGCAATGCCGATGGCGACAGCCGCAAGCGCGCCGGAAAGCGTATGCACCGAACCATGAACGAGCCGCGCGTAAAGATCGCGGCCGAGCGAATCCGTACCGAGCAGATGCGCTGTCCCAGGCGGTTTCAATTGCTGACCCGCCTGCCCCTGGATCGGGTCATACGCGGTAAAGAGCCCTGGAACGACAGCCCATAAAAGGACAAGGGTTAGGATCACAACAGCGAGCACAAAGTCGGGCTGGACGCGGATGCCGTGCCTCTTTCCTTCGGCGGTCGGCAGCGTCTCATCGGCGACCGGTGCTTCCGCGATCCAGTCGACCGGATCCGGACTTTTGATATTGAGGTGCCGTTCTGCACCGTCGAGCTGGGTCATCGCGCGGTCCCCAATTTGGTTTTCAGTCGCGGATCGAGCACGGGATAGAGCAGATCGATCGCAAGGTTTATGGCGACGAAGGTGGCTGCAGATATGACGACGATCGCCTGCAAAACCGCGACATCCTGGAAGGTCACTGCCTGTTCGGCGAGGCCGCCGATTCCGTTGAGGCCGAAGACGGCTTCGGTCACGACGGCACCGGCCAGCAGTTCGCCGAAGAGCACACCAGCCACCGTCAGTACTGGCAGCAGTGCGTTCCTTGCGACATGGCGCCACAACACCCAGGAATGCGATGCGCCCTTGGCGCGCGCAACAGCCACGAAGGGACGCGTAAGGACCTCATCGATGTTCCGAAGCAGGATTTGCGCCATCGGTGCGGAAATCGGAACGGCAACGGTCAGGACGGGAAGGATCAGTCCCTCCCATGGCCCGGGATTGATCACCGGCACGAGTTTCAGCCGGAACGAGAATATCTGGATCAGCATGATGCCGAGCCAGAAAGTGGGCACGGAGACGAACAGCGAAGGGATAGAATGAATGAACGAACGAAGCCGGCCGAGGCCCGGAATGTTGCAAAAGATCGCAAGAATGACCGCGAGGGTTAAAGCGGTGGCAAAGCCGAGCCCTGCAAGCCGGATGGTCGAGGGCAGGTTGACCGCAAGCTGCGCGCTGACGGCGACACCGCGCTGCAGCGAATAGCCGAAATTGCCTGTCAGGAAGTTGCCGATTGTTTGGAGATATTGCGACGCCAGAGACCCGTCTGCTGCGTAGGCTGCACGAATATCGGCCAGCTGTTCCGGGCTGAGGCCGTATTCCGGGTTCTGGAATTTGATCAGCACCGCGTCGCCGGGCATCGCCTGCAGCAGCACGAAGGAAATCGTGAAGGCGGCCCAGAGCACCAGAAGCGCCTGCCCTGTGCGTGAAAGAACATATCTTGCCATGGCAAACTCCGTCTCAGCGAACGAGCCCGGCTCTTGCCGGGCTTTCGGCCGGTTAGTGTTCAGCAAGCCAGATGCTGTAGAAGCTCGGGCGGCCGACCGCCTCGAAGGCTACCCCCTGCACATAAGGTGCGCCGGCAAAGGCCTGCGGCTCTTCAAAGATCGGGATGGCATAGGCCTGATCGATCACGTAGTTCTGAACCTCGCCGGCAATCGTCAGGCGCTTCGCACGATCGGGTTCTGACGAAAGCTGCTCAAGCAGGCCGTTCAGCCTGCCGTCCGCAAAGGACTTCACCTTGTCGCTCAATCCGCCCTTCTGGCGAAGCACATCGCGGTTCTTCGGATAGTACTGGCTCTTGATGACGTCGGGATCGGCGCGGCCCACCATCGCCGGCGAAACGGGCGTCTTTTCCGGATCGAGATCATCGACCGTCTTGCTGCCGGCATCGCCTGCAAGAACATTGAGCGTCACGCCGAGCTTCGCCCATTGCTGCGCGACAAGCTGTAGCGTTGCCTTGTTCTGGGGCTGCGGCGGCGATTCATAGGCTGTCAAGATAAGTGGCTGGCCGTCTTTCGCACGCACGCCATTGGCGCCGGCCTTCCAGCCGGCATCGTCGAGCAGCTTTGCGGCTTCGGCAGGGTCGTAGGCAAGCTTCGAGGACAGATCGACATAGCCCTGCGCCGTCGAAGCGATGATCGATTTTGCCTGGGGATAGTTGACGGAAAAGAGCGTCGACACGATCTCCTGCGTATTCGTGCCATGCAGCAGCGCCCGTCGGACGCGCAGATCGGCAACGAGCGGGTTGTCTGGGCGGAAGACGACGCTGTTGTTCACGCCGCGCGTGGGCGGCGTGAAGATCTTATAACCCTGGCTTTCGACCTGCTCTTCGTCATAGGCCTGCACTTGGCGGATGAAATCCGCCTGGCCGGAAAGCAGCGCGCCGATCCGCACGCTGTCCTCCCCGGTGATGACATATTTGATGCCGTCGACGTAGGCGCGGCCCTGATGTTTAAACTTTGCAGGACCCCAGTTGTAGTCTTGGCGCGCCTTCAGCGAGAGTTCCTTGCCGAGCGTTTCGCTTTCGACGACAAAGGGGCCTGAGCCAATGATCTTGGTTGCATCCCCGAGCTGTTCGAACGGCAAAGCCAGCGTCGTCAGCGAAACTAGGCCGGAGCCGATAACCGACGTTCCCTGCAGAAATCCCGGCGATGGCCTTTTGAAGTAGAATTTTACGGTGAGCGGGTCGATAACTTCGGAATGGTCGTAATTGTTGATGACTTCCGAAACCGGCTGCTTCAACGCTTTGTTGCCGAGACCGAACGTATCGTAGTTTTTCGCAACCGCATTCGCATCGAGCGGCGACCCGTCCGAGAAAGTCACGCCTTCGCGCAACTTGAAGGTATATTCCGTCGCATTCTCGTTGACCGTCCAGGACTGCGCGATCCAGGGCTCGATCTCGAGCGTCTTCGGATTCTGATAGGTCAATTTATCAGTAATCTGATTGAGCACGCCGCCATTCGGATAGAAACCGCCGGCCGGGGGATAAAGATTGGTGTGCGCCTGCTGCTCGAGATAGATCAGCGTGCCGCCCGTAACCGGCTTGGCCGCATCTTCCGCAATGCCCGCGGAAGCTGAAATCGTCAACGACAATGCCCCGATCAATGCGGCTGCGCCCAAATTTGTGAAGCTCATGTCTATTTCCCTCGGATGGAACATGGCCGAAGGATATGGTTTTCATGTTTTAATCCATAGAATTGATGTTCTATTTTACGCCGGCAGGATGAAATGAAGAACTCACGCAGGGATGAAACCGGCAATATCCGGCGTGGAGAGCCAAATGCGCCCGCCGAAAAGTCGAAACGCATCTGAAGTGTCGACCGTGTTGACGTTCAGATTTCAGGCGATAGAACTGAAAAATGGATGGATTGCACAGAATCCTCTGCTCTCGGCGACCGTCAAAAACGCCCGACCGCATCGAATTTTCACGGCATTGACCTTTTCTTCCTAGCATTGACCCGATCCCGCCACGTTGAAGACAGACCATGCTGATCCGCCAGGGGCACGAACGCAACGAACAGATTGACAGGAAGCTCGCCTCTTGTCTGGCGGCGATCGCCGGCGCGCTCAACGCGGCCGCCTTTTACGCGGTCGGCTTCTTTTCGGCGAACATGACCGGAAACATCTCCACATTTTCCGACCACATTGCCGTCGGCGCGTGGATTTCCGCCCTGTTCTACCTTGCGATCATCGTCACCTTCATCCTGGGCGCCACCGTCTCGACGCTGCTCATCAATGCCGGCCGCAGACGCAACATACATGCCATCTACGCCTACAGCATCCTGACCGAGGGGATATTGCTTGCGATACTCGGCTGTGCCGACCTTTGGCTGCTTGGAGAATGGCGGGCACCGGTTCTCGTGATCGGCCTTGCCTTTCTCATGGGCCTTCAAAACGCAGTCGTCACCCGTATTTCCAACGCTCGCGTAAGGACCACCCATATATCGGGAATGGCGACCGATGTCGGCATCGAACTTGGGATGGCGTTTGACATCCTACGTGGACGGGAGCGACCCAGCGAGGCGCAGTATGACCGCGCCAAGCTCCTTTTACATGTCCAAACCATCCTTGCGTTCCTGTTCGGCGGGATCCTGGGCGTCCTCGTCTATCGCTCCGCCGGCGGCTTGTTGCTTATCGCCACTGCCGCGCTATTGCTGGCGATTGCCATGGCCGGCATTTTCCGGGTGCAGCAGCAGCGGGCACAGGCCCCGTGACTTACGGGGCCGGTGCATCAGAGGCGCTGCAGGCAGAAGGAAAAATGCGCATCCGGATCCAGCGTCAGGTATTCGAAGCGCCATCCGTATTCCGCGCAGAACTTGTTGACGGCTTCCACGACGCCATAGACGATCGGCTTTACGGTGTTGCCGGTACAAAAATCGTGGCCGGCAATTCGCCCGCCGCGATTGACCTTGCAGTTTGACAGGACCAACTCCTTCCAGGTGAGTTCGAAGGAATGATCCGTGTCGATATAAACCCAGTCGAAAAAACCATCGTCAAACGTGCTGAGAGCTTCAAGCGACGTGCCCTGCCGGATCACCACCGTTCCCCCTTTTATCTCGTCGGCATATTTCTCGCTCACCGTCGCCATGCCGGCCGAGTAACGATCCATCCCCCACGGATCGATCAGGAAGAGTTTTTCGGGGCGGTTCCGCTTGAGGATTTCAGACGTGAACTCTCCTTCAGCGACGCCAATCTCGGCTGCAACTGCATGATTGGGCAGACGATAGAGGAGTTCATTGCGATCAGGCAGCAGTTTGGCGCCTTCGGTATGGACAAAATCAAGCCTTGTTCGAGGTGTGCTGCTCCTCAGACGCAGCCGCTCTTCGCGCGTTTTCACTCTGTGCTCCAGTGCGGAATGATTTGTTTGTCGCGACACAACACCAGAACGTGCCGCGACGCAGCCCATCTCTATACGCAAGTACGGCGTCACGAAAGCTTGCGAGACGAGAGGACCTGCCCCTTGCGGTTCACAATAATCTGAGCGTGAATCTGAGCGTGCCCGTAATGCACATGGGCTGATGATTGCCGGTTCGAAAAATTTGGAGAAAAAACCCGGCAATGGTCTTGCAGTTCTGCGCCGATATCGATAGAGAGCCTTCACGCTGGATGCTGCGGCATCGAGGGGCGATTAGCTCAGTTGGTAGAGCGCCTCGTTTACACCGAGGATGTCGGGAGTTCGAGTCTCTCATCGCCCACCATTTTTCTCAATGATTTCAATATGTTGGCGATGATGGAAGACAGGACTGTGTAGCAGTCTTGTGGGTGTTCCATGTGTAGCTGCTGAGAGGCGCGTGTTAGGTAGCGATTGCAGTTAAGTATTTCGCCCAACTAGAAGCGGCATCAGCGACAGCCTGAAGCGCGGCTTGAACCTCCTGTGGGTTTGCAGCGGCCCAAACTATCCCCGCGGGAATCGCCCATTGAATCGCTGCGTCTACTGCGGCATCTGCTTTTCTTCCGCACCAAGCGGCAATTGCTCCCGCCACCCTTCGGAACAACGATGCCTTGGCTTCTAATCTCACGGGATCCGGCATTTCCTCCTGCGCGTCAACCTTGAGCTCGATAACCACTTCCAGAACGATCTTAAAATCGGCCGGCGCTATTGGATCAGGTTCGACCAGTTCCGGTGGGTGATTGTGATTCCGTGGCGGGAGATGGGTGCTATAAGCCTCAAGGGCAGCCTCCAACCTGCCAATCCGGGTCTGAAGCTCCTGCTGATAAACCGCGTTTTGGTCAAACGCGGGCATGGGGTCGAACACAAGACGGTTGCCACTGTTGTCAACTATCCTATCGCCGTTGTCGGTCGCGAAAGAGTGCCCCGCAAAGGACCGCCCGGCGTAGGTTGGGCCGTTTATGACGTATTCACTCAGCGGAGCGCCACCTAACGCGCCCGACGATGGTAGTGCATCCACGATCAATGGGCGACCGAGCTTATCGGTCAGCACGCGGCCTTCCTTATCCGTCAAATAGGCTTGACCAGGAGGGAGGTCGGGGAACTGACTTCCGTCATGCTCATCATCATTGGCGTCTGGAATGTCTGGCAGCGGCTCATCAATAGAAAATACTTCGTCATCCGGATCAGCCGCCTCAGCGCGCCCCTCAATACCCGCCCTGATTCTTAAATCGCGGTCGTAATCCTCATCGGTGTAGTCCGGTTCATCGAAGGCATTAATGCTGAGCTGGCGGGTTAATTCGCCGGGACGAAGCCCTAGCTCAGCCAATATCTCTGGGTCCGTTTCATCATCAAAGCGGACACGGTAGCCGTAAACCTCGCCGTCATTGCCGTCGATTGCTTCCAAATTCCAATCGGTTTCCTCCAACAAATTGACGTTGACGCCCCATTCCGCCGCGATGGCCTCCGCCTGCCTATCTTCGTCAAACGCCATAACGCTTCCTATGATTCGCGAGATAGCTGCAGAATACACGCGGTATGAGAACAAGGAGAAGCCCGCCGATCTTCACGAACGGAGCGTAAATCAGACAAGCGCGGCGGCCAAACCGGTAACCAGCGTTGCGGCAAGCAGCCAGAATGTCACCATCTTTAGATCGCGTCGTTCATAGCTGTCGCGCTGGTAGATTATCGCCTCTCGAATTTGGTCGAAGCTGTGCGTGACCTTTTCTCGACTAAGAATACCTTCCACTTCCTCCAATGGATAAGCTTCAAGGTCGAAAGTCTTTCGTAGTCCCTGATGCATTCTGTCATACACGGTTGCGTTGACGCGTTGGGCTACGAAAATTCCATTGAGCGCACCAGTCAGATAGAAATTTCCTGTCGCCTGCCTGCCATCCATTTGCTTGGCAAACTGCCGCTCTGATTTCTCAATAAGAGCGTATGCGACTTTCCTATCGGCGACGTTCCTCTTTAGCTGAAATTTGGTGATTATATCGACCCAATCGAACAGAAGTGCTATCGCGGATAGAAAACCACATAGCACACTTATAATTGTCAAAACTGTTTGCACAGCCATCCTCACAGGCTCATGTAAAGCTTATGCATCATCGCAAAACCACCCGCACAGGCGGTGAGTAGGCTTAAAAGGAATACCACTCTATGGGCGGCACTGAGAGCGATCACTCGTTTCGCCTCCCCTTGAGTTTGTTCGAGGCGTAATGGCTCAAAATCCTCAACAGATACCAAGCTCTGGAAAATGTGGCCCAATTCCCCGACAGTTTTCAGGCGGACCTTCATGATGATGAACATTTCCCATAAGACAAATGTCGAAACGGAGATCATGCCCATCAGTCCGACGAAAGCGGTTACTTCTTTGCCTAGTGAATCTTTCGCAAGGCTCCATGTTGCGAAGTAGGCGGCGTAACCAATCACCGCGACTACGTTAATATATCGGGCGTTCTCATCGTTCAGATTTTTGATGTTTGAGGCCAGTTCAGAGCGATATGACTTGATCTGATCGTCTAGCTTTTGCGACTTTTCGCGCCATTCCCGCGCCCGTTCACGATGTTCGGCAGCGTTGCTGTGGTGTTCGAGTGCCTTCCAAAGATGCTGAATGTCGTCATCAAGGGCAAGCATATATTTCGCCGTCTCAGGGTTCATAGCCATTGATCAATCTCCATGATTCTGAGGCTATCGAATCTGAATTGAAATGAAAGCACTGGGATGCTTATGGTTGTGGGAAACTACAAAATCCAACAACGTCTAAGACAAAAAAGCCCGCCGATCTTCACCGGCGGGCTAAGCGTTCGGAATGGATATATAGGCTCTTACTTGCCCTTCTTTTCATCCTGGGAGAGGACGGAGGCAGCTAATTTCTTGGCGTCCGCCTGGGTCGCTTTCTTGCCACCCGACAGGATTTTCCCCGCGAGGCTTGATGTTGATGACGACGATTGCTTCTTCGCCATCATGCACCTACCGCCGGAGCTACGTCGCCAAATTTCTTGCCCGACTTGATCTCGCTAATTCGGCCTTGGTTGATACCGAACATCGCTGCAATGTCATGCTGCGCAAGGTTGTCGAGAAGGTAGCGCTTAATCTTCGCGGCCATCTCTCGCGTCACTTTTGGTGACCGTCTGCGTTTTGTCATGCTGTTGCCTTTCGCAACGCGCCGACTTGTTCAGCATAGCAAATCACTGTAAAGGTCATCTTGCTTAGGGAGTAGCTTCACAGTTGCTAGCCTGCCGCGTCGGCGTAACCTCCGTGTGCGGCTCACGAGTTGCCCGGCGGGCTCATCCCGTCGGGTTGCTCGAATCAAATGATGATCCGAACACTCGCAACTTAGTCGAGATTTTTGGGCCGCAATAGCTGTCAAGCTCCAATTCCACAGGATTCATCGCATGGCCGACATTTTCTGTGGGCGGAGTGTGGATAACTTGAATTAGTGCTGCGTCTTCATTGACATAGCGATCCTCCAAAAAGTCGGAGTCAGAATCCTCCATCCGGAATGAACGTGAAGGTGGTGACGTCAGCGTTCATCCAGACAGATAGAGACTTTTCGGCTTGTTTGGCACGCTCGTCATACTGACTTGGTGGGCGCTCCTTCCCCTCCAAAAGCATCTGCATTATCCCATGCGCCTGTGCTTCGGCTTCTGCCGCAAATTCGCTGTCAGTGAAAAGGAAAAACGAGTATCGGAAAACCTGCTGCGCTTGGTTCAGCTTAAATGTCGCGTCGATGGGCGATGGCGCAATTAGAAGGTGTTTGCGAGCTCGCATTAGGGAATTTATCGCCGCCAAAGTAATGGTCGGCCTGTCAAGCGGAAGAAGGCTTTCACGTATTCCTACGCTTTCAATGTATTTTTTTAGCTCTTGATCGCTCTCAATGGTATTTAAGACGACGCTACAAAGGTGATCCGACCCTCCGTATTTCACAATCGCCTCGTATGAGGCTTTCATTTCCCGAGAAAGGCCTTTCATTTCGGCGTTCTTTTTTATGCGCTCACGCAGCCACTGAAGCATGTAATCCCCCCCCCCAATACTGCCGAAGTATTCACTGATGCCGCAAACCAGCGCAATAGCGCACAGGGAGAAATCCTAAGATAGGATTAATAGCACAGTCGTATCGAAGCTAGTTTGGGGCGAATTTGGATGAAGAGCCGGCGGCTCCCTCATTTAGAATTCTTCCATGACGCGATCATGCCGTTAATGCTGGGCTGGACGCGGCGCCGCGCGTCTTCTCGCTTTGCGCCACAAAGAAGAAGCTGATCATAATCTGTCATCGAATGGCGAAGCACGTTCTGCATCGTGATGCCGACCGCCATTCCGATCGATGCGCCTTTCCAATCCTTCTTCGCGATTTCAGCGACAAAAAAAGCAACGGCGAAATCCGGGCATCGGAGCGATGTCATGCTTCCGGGCCTTGCCGCTGCAATGGACAAGATCGTTTCGATCAACCTAGCCTAGGTCAAGCGTCCCCGAACACTCCGACGCCAGGATGCGTTTGATCCGCGACCGGGCCAACAGAAAGCCATCGATCTCGCAAAGCAGGAAGTTGAGCTCGTGAATTCGATTGCCTGCATGAAACACGAACTTTCGCGATATTCCGTATGCGGACGGACCAGAATCTTATCGTCTGGGATTTATGAGTGACGAGGTCCCTTCCAGCGGGGAGCCCTATGCCTGCACGCGCGTTATGAGGATCACCGATCCGCAGCTCAAAAATTGCCGACACCACTCCCTGGGACGTCATCCCAAGAGAGGCCACACACCTGGAGTAGAGCAATCAAATCGATCCTGGTCTATCGCCTTTGTCTAGCTCGTGCTCATAGCCTTTTCGCCAGCTAGGTGCAGCATCTATCGCAGCCTGGTAACGCCACCGTTGTTTTGTCCGGGGCTTTACCCAATTAATCGACATCCGTTTGCCTTCATCGAGTGCGTGCTTTATTGCTGACTGCATCTCGGTAGTCGGCTTTATGTGCCTGGCCCATCCGGAAGCGGACCGAGTGCATCGATCCGGCGATCTTCTGAACTTTGCGTCTTCAGCGTCGCAGGCGTCCACCTCGGCAGAATCCAATCCAAATGCCATGACGATCGCGGTGACCCCCACAGCAATAAACCCTGCACAAAAGGACAAGCTTTCCTTAAAAAGGCAGCACGTGTATCTGAGGTTGACGCACTCGCTAATTGAATACTGTCATGATCGGATCGGCTATGTGGGCATATATCGACGAAAGTGGAAACACAGGGAACCGTCTATTTGACGCGGCACAACCTGATTTCGTGACCGCCGCAATGATGAGTAAAACAAACTTCGACCTGGTCTGGGGGGCCAAACTAAACGCTATAGCGAAAAGGCTAGACGTGAGTGCGCTACATGCCGGCGAATTAGGCGTGGCACGGCTAGACCTAATCGCAATTGAATTGTTGGACCTGCTAAGATCGTGTCCATGGAAGTGGTGTAGCTCGCGGCTGATGGCCGTGCTTTCCGACATAGGGCCGGAGGGATATCAGCGTGCCACAGCGGGCAGACTGATTTGGGGATCATCGCTCATTTGCGCCATGGTCTCAAGTGTCAGGTATCTGGCGCGTTGGACGGCCCATTCATCATTCTGTTCGAGCAGCAGTGCGCCGACGAGACGGACGATGGCTTCGTCGTTCGGAAAGATGCCGACGACCTCGGTGCGTCGCTTGATCTCGCCATTGAGACGCTCGATTGGATTCGTCGAATGCAGCTTTGCCCGGTGCTCTTTCGGGAAGGTCATGTAGGCGAGCACGTCCTCTTCGGCATCGTCCATGATGGTGGCGAGCTTCGGCACTTTCGGCCTGATCTGATCGGCGACGCTGCGCCATTGAGCGCTTGCTGCCTCCGGGGTCTCCTGGGCAAAGGCCGTTGCGATGAAAGCGGATACGACCCGCCTGCCGCTCTTTCCGGCATGTGCCAGGACGTTTCTCATGAAGTGAACCCGGCACCTCTGCCAGGTGGCGCTGAGAACCTTGGTGACCGCGGCCTTGAGCCCTTCATGCGCATCGGAGACGACGAGCTTGACGCCACGCAGACCCCGGCGTGTCAGCCTGCGCAGGAATTCCGTCCAGATCGGCTCAGCTTCGGACGTGCCGACTTCCATACCCAGAACCTCACGCCGCCCGTCGCTGTTGACACCGACGGCGATGATGACGGCGACGGAGACGATGCGACCACCACGCCGGACTTTGAGGTAAGTCGCGTCGATCCACAGGTATGGCCAATCGCCTTCGATGGGACGATCGAGGAACGCCTTCACCTTGACGTCGATCTCTTCGCACAGGCGGCTCACCTGGCTCTTGGAGATGCCGCTCATACCCATCGCCTTGACCAGATCATCGACTGAGCGCGTCGAGATGCCTTGGATATAAGCCTCCTGGATAACAGCCGTCAGAGCCTTCTCCGCCATCCGACGTGGTTCGAGGAAGCTCGGAAAGTAGCTGCCCTTGCGCAGCTTGGGAATGCGAAGCTCGACCGTTCCGGCTCGCGTCTCCCAATCCCGATCACGGTAGCCATTGCGTTGAGCGAGCCGCATCGGGTTCTTCTCGCCGAAGTCAGCGCCGGTGGCTCCGCCAACCTCCAGCTCCATCAGCCGCTCGGCTGCAAAGCCAATCATCTCGCGCAATAAATCGGCATCGGCGCTCTTCTCAACAAGCGAGCGCACGTTCATCATGTCATTGGTCATCGGTGGTCTTTCCGTCAGGTTGGTCTTGAACAACCCGACCCTACCGGAAAACACTGATGGCCACCTTACTCCTCAAAACCTACACCACGTGCCGGGACACGATCCCTGCTAAAGAAAGCAGACGTGCGTTTTTTCGTATCGCGCGTAGAGAAACGATATATTGCAGCGGCAAAATTCGTCGACACCTACTTTGACGCAGGTGAAAACAAGGCAGTTCCCTGGCATGTGTATTGGACAAGGCCCCTTAGGCTTACGATGGTTTTCAAGCTCTCGGCTTATGTGATTACAGAAGAAATCGCTCAGATCGTCTGGAACTGCGTCACAGCAACAAGCGAAGCCGTCTCAAAAAAATATTTTCTAGAGGGCGCGGCTGCGGCATTGGCCAGAGTCGCAAATATACCGGATGAACGCGTTCGAGTGATAACTTCAGAAGCATTGACGTGGGCTATTGCCCATCCTGGCGAGTTTTCTACCTTCATGCCGGCAAAAATTAACCGATACAGCCACGCGCCCAACTTTGTGGGCTTTAAAAGCCTTCTTGATGGCCTGGAGAATCAATCTACAAAATGGGCTCGCCCGGTTCGCGAGATCGTGCATGATGAGCAATCTCAGTTCGAAAAGACCCTGAAGCTTTGGCACGGACTCCTCTCCAAGCCATCTCTCGCTGATGAGCCCCCTCTTTATTGGCCAGGCGAAGACGCACCAATTCGATTTGGACGTGTGGCTGGCAGTGACTTCCGAATTGCGACAGACGAGAGTAGCCCTGGCTTACAAGTGGTAGATGTAGTCATTTGGCTGTTCAAACGAATGAAAGAAGGCAAGGATATAGGCAATAATTGTGGGCAGCTGCTCAATCGACTTCTGCGCAATGCTTACTACAACGATTTCTCGTTTGATGGCGTCAACGCGTCTATGGCGCCGAAAATTGCCAATATTATGAGCCAAGAAATACCGAGCGCTCAATCGATAGCAGGTAGAACTCTCCTTGAGAAAATCGAAGCCAGCCGGCAAAAAGCGTTGCAAGAGCACAAGGATTGACCTGGTCAAATGGAAAACATGGTTCCGCGATCCCTGTCAAAATTGAATTAGATCAGTTGAAGTGCGCCGCGATCGTGGCCCGATAGTTGAGCGTTCAGTCCTCAATATCCGAAAAAGAACCAACTTCGCAAAGCGGTCGTTCGGAACACACTGATTTTAAAGGTTCATAATGGCGGAGAGGGGGGATTCGAACCCCCGATGCCCTTGCAGGCATGCCGCATTTCGAGTGCGGTGCATTCAACCACTCTGCCACCTGTTGATTTGCACTGAGAAGTGACCCGGCATTGGGGGATATTTTCATCGAGAATTGAACATGGTGTTTCAATGTCGCTCGCAGGCGTCCAGGAAAAGCTGCCCACCTTCGTCGACGAGGATGGCAACGGCACGCCCCCACGCATACCATCAAACCAGACACCAACCTCATCGACTTCGCGCTCTCGGACATCGACCTGAAAAGCGAACGCATGACGATAGCCGACATGTTGAGCGTCTTCGTCGACAGGGAAGACTGAGGCCTCCCTGGATGATTTCGAATCTACGGTTCACAAGATTTGAACCTGCCGCCACGACATCCTCGGTTGGTTCAACCAAAACATTGACGGACCAGAAACTCCAATCCTTCGAAAGCCAAACTGTCTCGAATTGGAGACGGGCAATCGCCAAAGGACATGATCGATTTGATTGAGTGAGACGCCGTCGAGCGGCCTTGCGGCCGCCGGCGCGGTCATTTAGTAGTCACGCTGACGCGGCGAGGCCAGCAGCATTGTCTGCGCATAGGCCAGCGGCGAACGGTTGCCGGGCAGGTTCTCATCCAGGACCAGTGTTTTGATATCGTCGGAACGAACATCCAGCACCACGACGCGTTGAAGCTTGTCGAGCGACCAGACGGCGTAGCCAAGTTCTGCTACATAACCGCAATCACACCCGCAAGTGCCGCCCACGATCCGCCGCGCCTCCTCTGGCAGCAGCATGATTTGCGGCTTCGGCAATTTGTAGCAATGGCCCTCATATGCGTAACCATATATGACGCCCAAGCTTTTTATATATTGTTCGCCGTCTTTGCAGCATTGTTGCGGAATATTGATGTCAATAGGCAAAGTATAAAGCTTTTTTTCGTGCGATAACGCAAACGTAATATTTTCGCCAATTAAGGCGAGACTTTCAATATAAACGGATTTGACGGTGTCTCGTATGGCGGCAAAATTCTCTCTTCCAAGTTTCTTCTCAACTATTTGCTTTTCAATGATCTCATCGAGATCGTTGGCTTTCATCTCGAATAATTGAGGACCGGCGGGGCGGCCATACAATCTTACCTCGCCGGGATTGTAGGAATTCCCGGTTGGTTCAGTCAGCCCGGTTTGAGTGCTACCCACGCGGGGATGATCACAGCAACAGCTCATTTCCCTCTCCTTTCAAGGTTTTATCTTGAACCGATAATTTCACGCCAAACGAAATTTTCCTCCAGTTGATCAGCCGCGGCGCCATCGGCGGCCGAGATGATGGCACTTGCTGCCTGATCAAGCCGCATGGTGTTCGGATCCAAATTGCGCAGCGACGCGGCAAGCGCGCGCCCAACGGAGTCCCGGGCGGTGATCAGCGCCAGTTTGAAAAACAGCGGCCTTTGTCTGAAAGTTTCCTCGGTCAATTGCCGAAATCTGTCGAATTCGTCTTGCGCCAGGTCCCGAAGGTCGATGTTGAGAAGCCGCTTGTCGGCGCAGCCATTTGCGACGAGTTGGCGATGGTATAGCTCAACGATGCTATCGAACACGGCGCCGACGAACGGAAGGGAGCGGTCGTGAACCTCCCGCGTAACTTCCGACATCCTTCGAAAATTCGTCGCGAGGCGGATCTGGGTCTCCGGGCTTGTCTCCGCAAAACGGTTGAGTTCGTTATACAGCAGCAGGTTGCCTCTCGTGCGGCGCAGCAGCCGGTCGATGGCTGAATCGAAATGCAGGAACGAGATAAGCGACACGATGTCGGAAAAAGCCTCGGCAAACGGAAAGTAGTCGGCTTCGCGCGTTATCCCGGTTGGAACGCCTGTCTCCGACAAACTTATCAAATGCCCGATCTCGTGGGCGATGGTATCGAAGTTCAGCGCGAAGGGCCGTTCCACGCCACCGGCTCTTGAGCAGCCGAGTTCAAGGAAACCATAGCCGGCCTGAGCATTGCTCCACTCCAGGAAGGGAACGATTTCAAGTCGCGGATAGGTCTGATCGAAGAACCAGCGGACGGGCCGCCCCAGGTAGCTGCGCCAGATATCGATGACGAAATTCACGCACGCGTAGGCGTGGACGCCGAGATACGATCGCGACCGTGGATCCAGACTGTCGAAGTGCCGATCCGGGCCGGGCCTGGTCGGTGGACGCATGGCGCCGTCGAATGGCGGCAATCGGGAAAGACCGTAAGGTTGCTTGTCGAAAAGTGGATCCACCACATACATTGAGATGTCACTGGGACCATCACCGATCTCGTCGGGCAGTATGGATAGCCATACGCGATCCGGCTGTTCGTAGCCGGGGATGAAGGGAGGTTGAGGAAATATCCAGAATCGCGTGCCCAAACGCGATTCCACTCTTTCTAGTGTAGCGTTTTGGCGCAGTTCCATCACGGTATCTCACAATGAAGAAAGGGATGGCAACAACGTTTAATTAGTATGTGCTTAATAAGCTTATGTCAATATGAGCAGCCTCCAGATCTCTGATGAACGTGTTGGTGACGATCCATGGATGCGCGACGGCTGGGCGCGTGCCGTGCTGTGCCGAAAGGCGGGAAGCCATGCGCAGGGCAAGCAGCGCGTCGACTTTTTTTTGCCTTGTCACCATATCCTTGCCCAGCTCGGAAATTCTATGATCCGGCCATCCCACAGCACGGAGAACCGCCCCGAGCGAGCGGTCCCTAAAATTCATCGCGCGAGCGACTGACGTAAGAAGGCTCCGCTCGGCGGGCGTGATGATTTTTCGGCGCATCAGAGCGGAGAACGTCCGCTGAAGGTCGATCATGGAATCCGTCAGCGGAAGAAAGCCGAGCTCCGCCGGTCCGGACTGAACGGCGACTGCATCATCGGGAGCAAGCGGCCACCTTCGATACCATCTGTAGATCAGCCCAAGGCCGATCATGCCGAATTCGCAGAGTTCCGCCGCCCGCAGCGCTCCCATGCTCGCAGCGCCGATCATCAGAATCCCCTGCGACATGGCCCACAGGATTTCCTTATGCCGGACAGCCGGCCTGTCTTCGAACTGGCCGTCAATGAGCACCATCGCGCGAGGATGGAAGGCATGAGCGGCGAGCAGGATGTCGCCTTGGGAGGCTGGTTGCAGAAAGATGGCATCGAGCATTTTCTCTGCCGCCCCCAGCAGCAGGGTCGGGCCGAGAAATACCAGAATAGGGCCTTCACCGTTTGTAGCGGCCATGGGAGCTTCAACGCAAAATAGAGAAAGGATGTGCTGTTGGAAGAATGGTTCTGACGCATTGAACACCGGTTTCAGCATCCGACCCCACCGGCACAGCGAGCACAGGTCCCAGCCCGGCAGTAACGACCCTCTCGATCACATCGCCCGGACTGGAAACCACAAGGGCCTTACTTGATGAATCTCCTGCTGCGGGTGTCTGATTGAGAATGAGTTCGCGGGCCCTCGCAACGACGGCGTCAGTTCTTTTTTTAAAATGCCTTCTGGTTTGATCGTCTCGCGTACCCGATATCGCGCCGGCTCGCGCAGCCAAAGCCTCCAGCAGGGCGTCGGAGGCCGCAGCCTCGATGCTGGGACCCGCAGAATAACCCTCCGTGGGAAGCGCGAGAATGGGTTCGCTGGAGCCCGTCTCGATCGTCTGGCACCATACCACCGGAACCATTGCTGGCGAGGAGGCATGCCAAAGCCCGACTGAAATCCCGCGGGCGGCGACTCGAGACAGCATTTGATCGAAGCTGCTTCCCAATCCGGAAGTCGATATCCGCATTCGATCCAGAAATCCGTGGGTCTGGAAAGCGCGAGCGATAGCATCGCGCTCGATGCATTCGAACAGCCCATGGAGGAAAGCCTCGCAGGACGTCATATGACAGGCAAGGCCGGTTGTCGTGCGAACGAACAGCCCGTCGTGCGGCGGCGGCTCGATATAGCACGTGTCGACGAGCTCCAGCGGAACCGGCTGCAGAGAACCGGTGACGACGTCGGTCCCGGAGACCCAGGGAATGGTCCGTTCCCGCCAACCGTTCCGGCAATCCGTCAAGACCAGATTTTCAAATAGACCTGGGGCTATGCCGAGATCGTCTGCCGTGGCGAAAAAGACCCGGTCCGACGGTATCGTCTCGGCATAGAAGCGCTCCAAGGATTCCATGATGGCGCCGACCGCCGCGGCCGCGATGGAAAGACCACGTCCGAGCGACGTGACTTCGGACAGGGCGCCCGGCCGGGTGGCTTGAACAATCAGAAGGCCGAGACGGTCGAGGCCGGTCAGGTCTCCCAGCCTGGTAATTTGCGCGCGGCGGCAGAGCGACAGGATGGTCCGAAAGCAGCGCTCGGTCTCGTCCAGACTAGGCTGTTGCGGGAGCGGCGACCTCATCTTCGAAACGATTTCGCTGTGCAAAGCCAAAAGCGCGCCATCGTCCGGCCGATTCAATCTCAGGCTCCCGCGCTCAGAATTCGACATCAACGGCGAGTTCCCTGATCGAATGGATAGCCCTTTGATGCAGGGCGACGGCCCCCTGATTGGCAGCGATCTTAACGGCCGTCCGCAGATCTGCGGCGGCCAGTTCCCTACCAGCCTTTCCCTTGGCATGAAGGACGGCGCGTCCCCTGTAAAGCTCCGCCAGCCAATAAGCGTGACCAGTGTCCTTGGCTTCCCTGATCGCATCGGTCGCCACCTCGATCGCTGATGCATAGTTGCCCGCGAGCCCCAACATGGTCGCATGCATGTATAGGTAAATCGGCAGATCAGCGACTGCTCCCAGCCGTCTGAGAAGCGACAGCCCTTCCTGAAACATCTCAAAACCGGCGGAGCGATTCTTGCTGTGCGCATTGGCCCATCCCCCAAAGAGAAGGGAGAGCCCTGAGAGAGATTGCATCTCGTGTTGTCGGGCAAATTCTCCCATTCGCAACGAGATCTCGACGAGGCGCTCATGATCGTTCCGATAGAAGGCCGATACCGCTTCGGTGTCGAGCGAATGAGCCTTGCTTGGAGCATGGGATATTCCATCGACAAATGCGACCATCTCCGAAAGCGCTTTGTCCGATGCCTCGACCTGTCCCGTGAGCCAAAGCGACAGTGCCAGTTGCCCAAGGCCGCAAACCTTCGCGTCGTGGCCGCCAAACAACGTCCTGCTCGTTTTTGCCAGCCGCTCGTCATAAAGCGCTAGGCCTGCCGCAATCGCATCCTGCGTTTCCCGATGTCTGCCGACGTTGAATTCAATCGCCCAGATGCAATGATTGACCTGAAGCCTTGTCTCCGGATCGTCGACTTGGGACAGCATCACCTGCACTTCAAGCGCCCGTTCGTGCATGACAAGGAAATCCTTACCGGTCAGCCACCAACCCCAATAGATTGGAAACCATTCGGACTGCTCCTCCATTGGCCGCCGCCGGGCGATGGCGACGCCGTCCTCATATAGCTTACGCGCTGGTGGCGAGTTCTGCCCCACTGTTGCGGTTAAGACGGGCCCGAGGGCAGTCAATGCTGAAAGCTGCAGCAACTCGGCCGAACTGCTTTCGCTGATCTTGTCGCAGAGTGCCAAGGCATGTTCGAGATAGTGCTGCGCCTCCACCATCGCCGACCGGCTCGAACTTTCCTTTCCAGCCAAAATGAACCGATCGATTGCCTCTTCCAAGAGATCCGCATGCTCTGCATGCTCGGCAACCGCGCCGATATCGAACCAAGGGGCGATTTCACGATCTTGGCTTACTGCCGCAAAAAGGCGCCCATGCAGTATCCTGCGTTGTTTGCGAAGCAACGTATTGTAGATCGTCTCCCGAATTAGGGCGTGCCGGAAGCCATATGCGATTGTTCCTGGCATTCTGATCTGCGTAAGAAATCCGGTCTCGCAAAGCGCATCCGCCGCGGTCACCAGAGACTTCTTGCTAAAGTCGGGCAGAAGCGCGCGAAGGAGCGGCAGCGTGACGCGGGCGCCCGAGACTGCTGCGGCTAGCGCGATATCCCTCGCGAAGCCGAGGTTATCAAGCCGCGCATCGAGTATTCCCGCCAATGCCGGAATATGACCCGGTGTAGCCTTTCCTGACATTTTCATCGGGTCGGTCTCTGCACTTTCGGAAAACCACCGGCAGATTTCCTGGATGAACAGGGGAATACCCGCTGATATGCGCTCGGTGACTTCAATCAGTTCCGGGAGTAGGGCCTTGCGGTGCTCCGGCCATCCCGCCTCTATCGCCAGCCTCGCTTCTTCACGGTCGAGAGGCTCGAGTTCAATACGCGTCGGATTTCTCTCATTCAGCCACTCCATCGAGGGGCCGGGACGAAAGGTGGCGACGAGAAGTATAGGGAACTTCTCCACGACTCGCGAGGCTTCTGCCAGCAAGTCCTGCGAGGTCGGGTCGATCCAATGGATGTCTTCGATGGCTATGACGATCGGTCCATTGACGGACATCATCTCAAGCGCGCGGACCATGGCACGGCGGGCTTTTTCCCGCACGGCCTTGGGATCGAGGTTCGACAAAACCTCGTTCCGGCCCGACGCTCCGAGAATATGGGTAAATACTTCAATAACATCCGCATCAAAAACGCCATGGCGCTGAAACTGAGTTGCAACGGCGGCGGCGGTCAGCCGCGATTGTCCGCCCGAGTCGGAGCCGGGAAAGCTGTTCCGGAGCGGATGAAGGGTCGAGCGGAAGCCGCCGGGAAGGCATTGAAACAGGAATGATTTCGACCGGCCGCTTTGTGTAATTTTCCTGATTTCGTGCAAGAGCCGCGACTTGCCGATCCCCGCATCGCCTTCGATCGAGAGAACTTCACCATGCCCTTCAAGCACGCTTTTCCATGACTTCGCAACCATGCCGAGTTCACGTGTGCGTCCGATGAACGGACCATCAAGCCTTCCGAACGCATAAAATCTGTCGACCTCCTTTTTATGACCCAGCGCACGCCATACTTTCTCCGGTTCGGCAAAACCTTTAAGCGTTCGAATGCCTTCGAATACAAAGGCGTGCGACCGGCCCGCGAGGTTGCGCGTCTCCTCGGAGACGAGAACGCTATCGGGCGCGGCTATGGCCTGCAGGCGCGTAGCCATGGCGAGGGACGCACCTGCAATAGGTTCCTGCGTCTTGTCCTTCTCCTGTGCCTTCTGGATCAACGCGACCGATGTCGCGATGCCGATGCGAACGTGCAAATGGCGACCGACTTCCCGGCTAAGTCGCTTGCAGGCGTCGATGATCCCCAATCCCGCGCGGATGGCAAGCGACGCGGCATCCCTGGCGCCGAGTTCGGCCGGAAACAGCGCTACCCCTCCGTCTCCGGCCTCAACAAGCATGACGCCGGAACGCGCCGTTATCGACTGTTTCGCAGCACTTTGAAATCCAGCGATCAGATCCTGGTAATCTTCGATGTCCATCACGTGGAAAAGATCGGTTGATCCCACCAGGTCGTAAGAAAGCGCAGTTACAATGCGCCGTTCTCCGCCATACCCTGAAGAGCGGCCTTTGCGCCGAGGGGTCTTTGGCGATGATCGTGGTATGTTGCTCGCACTCTCGTGAGGCATCGCCACTCCGCCTTTTTGAGTATGGGTCCTGCGCTCCGTCAGCCGGCGACTATAGTATAACCCATCTCCATTGTCGGGTCATGAAACCTGCGCATTCATTTGTCGCCGCATTTGATGGAATGGGGATAGTCGATCTTGCCGGATTGATAGTGCCCGGCAGCAGCATGGCGTTCGGCACGACCCGAGCAGAAATCCACCGATGAAGGTTCCAACAGTCGAGCTGGCCGCCAGCAAAAGCGGGGGTTCGATGTCGCGGAAGGGGAATGGCGATCCGGCAGCGGATAGCCAGAACTCATCACCTAAGAGCCAGTGATAGAGGCTCACATACGAGAAGTCTGGATGGATCTTCTGCCCCACGCCGCCTATCCGCCCCTATGTCAAGATCGCAAGATGTTCTTCACAGGTTCGAACACGGGTCGGCATACTCGATATGTCTCGCGACCGTTGCTGTCGTAATCGAGGTGACGAGATCGGCCACCTGAAGAACACGCGAGTTGTTAAACGGCATCGTGAGTATGTTCGTCGCAAGATTTGCGAACTTGGCATAGACCGTTCCTGCTGAGACGATGTCGGCGCAGTCCGCGAGAAAGGCGTCTTCGCCACTGCGTCCGCCAGACGTGCCACTGTTTTACCATGCTGGAAAACTCTCGATGCTCGGATTGGATCTCCCATCCACTTTATCCACAGGCAAGCGCAGCAAGAGTCACAATTTTCGGGCCGTCACAATGTCACAAATTTCAATATCTCTATATGCTCAATCTTTTTTGTAACCAGATACTTAAGACTCTTCCCGATGAGAGCCTTGAGTTTTCGAGTCTCTCATCGCCCACCATTCCATTTTTTCCTATTTGATTATTCATCGCTTTTTCCCTCGTTTGTCTCACCCTCATTTTTGGCGGCAAAAGTGAGACATTTTGCTCGCTCAAATACTGCTCTCGGCGGTCAAAGGCGTTCGCCGTCATCCGCCGTTTGTTCGCTTTCTCGGCATTTGCTGAATGTTTGGGGGCTGAGAAGATCGCGACCAAGCATTGGAGCCCTCCTCGAGATCGGAAGCCCTGCATGCGCTCGCGTTTTCCATAACGGTCGTGCGACCGATGTTCGACGCCCATGGGCGCCCGAACTTGTCGGTGATCATTCGCGTTCTCTTTGGCACGATCCCTTACTTTCTCAGGGGCCTTGTCAATGACGGAAATCGGCCAATGGGGTTTTGTCCCCTATCGTGGAACCGGTCACGTTCATATTTTGGATTGTTGCAACCGTGTCTCGATTAGAATTCGATGTCCAGATTGTCCTCATGATCGTGATGGCCCGGAAGCTCGGGCGGCGGCGGCCCCGGAACCTCTGCCACCATCGCCTCCGTCATGATCATGAGACCGGCCACGGACGCAGCGCCCTGAAGCGCCGCGCGCACCGCCTTGACGGGATCGATGATGCCCGCTGCCATCATGTCGCCGAACGCTCCCTTCTGGGCGTCGTAGCCGTAGGCGAAATCATCTTTTTCGAGAATTCTCGCTGCAACGACCGAACCGTCCTCGCCCGAATTGGACGCAATCTGCCGCGCCGGCCAGCGTATCGCCTCCGCGACGAGGCGGATGCCTGCCTGCTGGTCGGGGTGATCGATCTTGAGCGCCTCGAGTGCCTTTCCTGCCCGCAAGAGGGCGGTGCCGCCGCCTGGCAAGATACCCTCCTCGATGGCAGCGCGAGCAGCATGGACGGCGTTTCTTATGCGATCCTTCTTCTCCCTGACCTCGATCTCGCTCGTTCCGCCGACCCGGACCACGGCGATCCCACTCGAAAGCCGCGCCAGCCGTTCCTCCAGCTTGTCGCGGTCATAGTCGAAGTCAGACTGTTCGAGCTGGCGCTTGATGGCGGCGATGCGCGTCTCGATATCCACCGGTAGACCACGCCCTTCCACGATCGTCGTGTTTTGCTTGTCGACCGTAATCTTCCCCGCGCGGCCGAGGACATCGAGCGACACGGTCTCGATGTTAAGGCCGAGATCCTCCGAGATGACCGTACCACCCGTCAACAGCGCAATATCCTGCAGGATCGCCTTGCGGAGCTCGCCGTAGGCAGGCGCCTTGACCGCTGCCACCTTGAGGCTGCCGCGCAGCTTGTTGACGACGAGCGCTGCTCTGACTTCGGCCTCGACATCTTCGGCGATGATGAGAAGAGGTTTGCCGGTCTGCACGACCTTTTCCAGGAGCGGCACCACTTTGTCGAGGCTCGCCAGCTTCTTCTCGCCGAGAAGGATAAAGGCGTCCTCGAACTCCACCCGCGTCCGCTCGCGGTTGGTAGTGAAATGCGGGGAGATGTAACTGCGGTCGAACTGGATGCCGGTGACGATCTCGATCTCGGTTTCGAGCGACCTGCCTTCCTCGACTGTGATCACGCCATTGTTGCCGACCTTTGCCATGGCTTCGGCGATGATGCGGCCGATTTCGGTGTCGCCGTTTGCCGCGATCGTGGCGATCTGGGCTATCTCCACATTCGAGGAAACGGCTCTTGCATTCTGCTTCAGCTCCGCCGCGACAGCCTCGACAGCACGATCGATGCCGCGCTTCAAGTCCATGGGATTCATGCCGGCCGCCACTGCCCGCACGCCGCCTCTGATAATAGCCTCGGCGAGCACGACCGCAGTCGTGGTGCCGTCGCCGGTCAGAAAGGAGGTTTTGACGGCAACTTGCCGGAGCAACCGGACGGCCATGTCCTCAAACCTGTCTTGAAGCTCGATCTCCTTTGCAACGGTCACGCCGTCCTTGGTGATTTTCGCACCGAAGGGCCGGGCCATGGCGACATTCCGCCCCCGCGGTCCAAGTGTGACGCTGACAGCCCTTCCGAGCGTACCCACGCCATCTAACATGCTGTCTCGCGCCTCGAAGGCGTATTTGATGTCTTTGGCCGTCATGGCCTTCCTCCCAAGAGTTGCCGCCTCACTCCGCGGCCTGAGCAGTATTGGCGTATGGTAATCCGAGCCGGTTCCAGACATCGGACAGCGCCGCCACAAGCTGGCTGATCATGATGTCATCGTGGCATGGCGACGGCGTGATGCGCAGCCGCTCGGTTCCCTTGGCGACGGTCGGATAGTTTATCAGCTGGATGTAGATGCCGTACTCGGCCAGTAGAATATTGCTCGCCGCCTTGCACTTTGCCGGATCGCCGACCCACACGGGAACGATGTGGCTGTCGCTTGGCATGACCGGCAGCCTTGCCGAATTCAGTTCGGCCTTGACGCGCCGGACGCGGTCTTGGTGGCTTTGACGCTCCGACTGCGAGGTCTTCAGGTGGCGGATCGCGGCGGTGGCCGCTGCGCAGATGGGCGGCGGCAAAGCCGTCGTGAAAATGAAACCCGGCGCGTAGGAGCGCACGGCGTCGATGAGATCGCTATTGCCGACGATATAGCCGCCGAGACATCCGAAAGCCTTGGCCAGGGTACCTTCGATGACGTCGATCCGCTCCATGGCGCCGTCGCGTTCGGCAACGCCGCCGCCTCTCAGCCCATACATTCCCACCGCATGCACCTCGTCGAGATAGGTCATGGCACCGTAGCGTTCGGCGAGCTCGCAGATGCAATGGATCGGCGCGATGTCGCCGTCCATGGAATAGAGGCTTTCGAGGACGATGAGCTTCGGCCGCTCGAAGGCGACGGCCTTCAGCAGTTCCTCAAGGTGTCGCACGTCGTTGTGGCGGAAGATCTGCCTTTCCATTCCGGATTGGCGGATCCCCTCGATCATGGAATTGTGGTTGAGCGCATCGGACAGGATCAGACAGTCGGGTATGAGCTTGGCGATGGTGGAGATGCCCGTCTGGTTGGATACATACCCCGACGTGAAGACCAGAGCCGCATCCTTGCCATGCAGATCCGCGAGTTCGGCTTCCAGTTCGACGAGCGGATGGTTTGTGCCGGAAATGTTGCGGGTACCGCCCGCACCTGTCCCGTGGCGTCGCGCAGTGTCAATCATGGCTTCGATCACCTTGGGATGCTGTCCCGTACCGAGATAATCGTTGGAGCACCAGATGACGACCTCCCGCGGCCCCGATGGGGAGCGCCAGGTGGCGAAGGGAAAACGTCCCGCGATCCGCTCCAGATCGGCAAAGACGCGGTATCGCTGCTCTGCATGGAGTCGTGATATGGCGGCGCCGAAGTACTGGCCGTACCGTCCAGTCCCCTTGTTCCCACCCTTCCCCCAGGTCATGTCCGTCCTCCTCGCCGGCGTCCGCTCAACCTCGATTGCGAGCGTCCGTCATCAGATGGCGCAAGGTGGCCGCGATGTCGTCCGCCGGCGTGTCAGCCGACATGCCTCGTGCAAACTTTCCCTCCGGCGACATTATGTAGATGTACGTGCCGTGATCGATGAGATAGTCGTCGCGGCCTGCTCCGGTGCGGTGCCGCTCGCTGTAGACGCCGTATGCCTGCGATACCGCTGCGATCTGCTCCGGCGTTCCCGAGAGCCCGACGATCCGCTTGTCGATTGCTTCGGTATATTCGCCCATTGCCTTTGGAGTGTCGCGCTCCGGATCGACCGTAATGAAGATCGGCTGCACCTCTTGCGCATCCGCCCCGAGCTGCTCGAGCGCGACCGCGATTTGGCTCAGCGTCGTCGGGCAGGAATCGGGGCAGAAGGTGTAACCGAAGAAAACCAGCAGCCACTTGCCGCGGAAAGTCGCATCCGTCACAGCTTCCCCGTCGGACGCGGTGAGGGTGAAGGGGCCTCCCACCGTCGTTTCAGAGACCGCGCGAACGGGCCAGGCGGTCACCACCGCCGTCGCCGCCAGCATGGTTGCAGCGAGGGCTAGCCACTGCCGCGCCGAAGCGCGATGGTCCTTCCATGGGCGATCCATCTTTTGCCTCCGGGGCCGCAACTGTACATTGCCGCACAGTTGAGGTCGGTAGCGATGGGACAGAACGTTCGCAGAACAGGTAAATCGGCTCGCGGTTACCATCCACACGCCACGCGCCGAGGGAATCTGCTTTTTCTGCCGCGTAAATCTGGCCGGTATTCCGCTACCAGTTCAGATCGATTTCCCCTTGATATTAGAACCATTCTGATCAAGAATGCAACATCTCCGTTAAGGAAGAGGAGGGTGCTGTGAGGAGGCATCATTTCTTCTCTGGATTTCTTACGGTTGCAACGGCGGCGATTGGCGTTCCTGGTCAATCCTATGAAATTACCGCCGTTGCGGGAGGAGGCTCCATCGAGGGTGTTGTCGTTTACAACGGCACCGTCCCGACGAAGAAGATCATCCCCACCAAAGACGTCCAGGTCTGTGGAACTCCACGCGACGAACCGTTGGTCCGGCTTGGCGCCGGCAAGGCCGTTGAAAGTGCGGTCGTATATCTGGTTGACGTGGCATCTGGCAAAGAATGGCCAACGGCAGGGAAGACGCCCGAACTCAACAATGAAAAATGCCGTTTCGAACCGGAAGTGCAGGTTATCCCGGCGGGCCCGCTGAATGTCGTGAACTCCGATCCCGTGCTGCATAACACGCATGGCTACTATGGCAAGCGCACGGCGTTCAACCTTGCCTTGCCCAACAAAGGCCAGACCATTCCCACCGAATTGCCCCGGCCCGGAACGGTACGTATTGACTGCGACGCGCATGGCTGGATGGAAGGCTGGATTTATGTTGCCAACAATCCCTATTACTCAGTCACGGGGAGCGATGGCAAGTTCTCGATCACCGACGTCCCGCCGGGTGACTACAAGCTCGTGGCCGTGCAGCCCTTCACCGGGCCTATGGAAATGTCTGTCAGCGTTGAGGGTGGCAAAGCCACGAAGCTCGATATCGAACTTAAGAAGCAGTAGTACGAAGTAAAGAGCAAAAAGAAAAGTCCTGATGTGGCCTAGCGCGTCACGTCTGCCTCTGTGACGGCCGAGCCTTTTTTGGCCAGGGAGGAGAAACCCCATGTCTGACGAGCTTGATCGTTTGCGCCGGGAAATGCATGCGGTACTGCAGCCCGCTGGGGTGCGTCCAGATGACACGCTCCAGATAACGCGCCGCACTTTCGTTCACAAATCGCTGTTGTTCGGTGCCGCCACGGTCGCGCAGACCTTCGCGTGGTGGCCGTTGCTCAACACGATCGACATCGCGCACGCAGCCGAAGAGCCGTTTATGTTCGCCTGGATTTCGGACACACACCTGTATCCGCGATCCCTGAACACGCGCTTCGTCGACAAAACCATACGCGCGGCCCAAGAGGTCAAGGCGATGAATCCGCCCGCCGACTTCCTGGTCTTCGGCGGCGATCTGGCGCAGCTCGGCAAGATCGAGGAGCTCGAGCTTGGCGTCGAGTTGCTGAAGGACGTCACAATACCCAAGCACTATATACCTGGCGAGCACGACTGGTATCTGGACATGGGCAAGAAGTGGGGCGAACTGTTCGGCCAGTCCAATTGGACCTTCGACCATAAGGGCGTCCGCTTCATCGGTCTCGATACAGTGAGCCGGGGACCGGACTACTGGAGCGCCAAGAACATGACGCCCGAGGAGCGCATGGGCCACATGGCGACCCTCGACGGCACAGTCGCCGGTCCCTGGGCCGGCGTCGGCCGCGACCAGCTCGACTGGATGGAGAAGACCCTCTCCGACTGGGACAAGGCAAGACCCGTGGTGATCTTCAGTCACAATCCGCTCTACGAATACTATCCACCCTGGAATTTCTGGGTCCGCGACTGGCGCGAAGTCCATCAGGTATTGATGCCCTTCAGCAAGGTCACGAACATCCACGGCCATACGCATCAGGTGCTCTATAACGAGATCGGCACGATGCGGTCTATCGGCATGCTTGCGACCTCGTGGCCGTGGCCCTATGCGCCCGAAGGCGTACCAAAGCTGACGAAGCCGATGATCCGCGTCGATCCCGGCGATCCTTATGACGGGGTCGGCTGGGGCAAGATCGACGTCGCCGCAAACGACGATGTAAACGCGGAATACGTGATGTGGGGCCGCAAGGAGGTCTTCGTCCAGTCTCCCGAGGACCACGACAAGAACGTGTCGGAAGTCATCCGTCCGCGGATCGCCGATAACATGTGGCCATATCGATAGGAGGAATAGCTATGACAAGCAAAGCAACCCTCCCCGGCACACTGCGGATTTCCTCGATAGGAGGCGCAATCGGCATTGCCCTTCTCGTCGGACCGGCCGGCGCGCACAAGGATCCGATAACCCCGCAACAGTTGAAGGCCTTTCAGGACGTTTTCCTGGAACAGGTCAGGAAGGGAGATCTGCTTTTTCATGGCGATCAAGCGACGGCTGACGCCATGGGCGTCGGCGACAGCCTTTCGACTACGGGAATGGCTTGCGCCATGTGCCACCCCATGGCGTCGGACACCCATCCGCAGTCCTTCCCGAAATTCCAGGCGCAAATTAACCAGTTCGCGACCCTGCGGGATATGATCAACTGGTGCATCGAGAAGCCGAACCAGGGCGTGAAGATCGATCCTGAGTCCGAGGCGATGAAGTCGCTGGAAGCCTACATTACTTGGTCCAATACGGGATCGGTGCTCCAGCCTGGCAAGTTTTAGGCTTCAGCCGCTGCCGGCGGTACCGGCACGCAAAGAGGAGACGTGTCTTGGCAGAAACCGCGACAGTGTTGCGGGGCCGCTTCGCCAATGTAGACCTCGATGAATTGGTCGACCGTCCGGTCGTGCGCGTCTGGCTCTACTGGGGCATGTTCTGGCTGATGGTGACGCCGTCCGTCGGGGTGGCGATTTCGGGACTGTTCAACTATCCGGACTATCTCGGCACCGAAAATCTGGCGCTCACTTTCGGGCGCCTCCGGCCGGTGCACATCAACGGCGTCATCTTCGGCGCCTTTTCGGCGCTCTTCATCGGGGAATGCTACTATCTGGTGCCGCGTCTCTGCGGCGTGCGGGTGCCTTGGCCGCGGCTGAGCGTCTCAATGGCCTGGCTGTGGAACATCGTTATGGCCGCTGCCCTCGTGGCACTGGCCCTCGGCGAAAATCACGGGCTCGAAGCGGGCGAGCTTCCGCTATTCGCCGAGATTCCGATCTTCGCCGTGATCGCGACGGTCACGGCGCAATTCCTGATCACCATCGCCCGGCGCCTCGAGCCGCCTCTCTACGTCGCGCTGTGGTATCTGATCGGGGCGTTCGTCTGGACGACGATGAACCTCGTGCTGGGCAGCTTCATCCTTCCCTACACCATCAGCGGAATCAACAGCGCCGCCTTCCACGGCCTCTACATCCACTACATCGTAGGCCTGTGGCTGACGCCGGCGGGCTATGTACTGATCTACTACTTTCTGCCGGTCAGCGCGCGCAATCCGCTCTTTTCCCACAAGCTTTCGCTGGTCGGCTTCTGGTCGCTCGCGCTCTTCTATCCCTTTGTCGGCATTCATCACTATCTCTTCAGCCCGATCGCCGACTGGGCCGAGACAATCGCAATCGTCACATCGATGCTGCTGATCATCCCGGTCTGGACGGTGCTGGTGAACTTCTTCGGAACCATGATGGGCAAATGGCATGAATTCGGCACGAACCTTCCGGCCAAATTCCTGATCATGGGCTCGATCATGTATCTCTTCGGATGCTTCCAGGGATCCACAGAAGCCTTGCGAGCCCTGCAGCAGCCGACGCATTTCACCGACTTCGTCATCTCGCACTCGCATCTGACCGTGTTCGGAACCTTTGTCGTCTGGGCAATGGGCGGGCTGGTGTACGCCTGGCCGCGTTTGTGGGGCCGCGAACTCTGGTCGTTTCGGATGGGCAACTGGTCTTTCTGGCTGATCACCGCCGGAATCTCGACCATGGGTATTGGTCTATCCGCCGGCGGACTTCAGCAGGGGTTTCAGTGGATGAACGGCGTTGAATGGCTGGATTCGATCGTCCACATGAAACCCTATTGGCTGCTGCGCACGCTGGCAGGCATCACCATGGATATCGGCATGTCGCTGCTCGTCCTCAACATGATGATGACCGTGATTAGAGAGCCCGTAAAGTTAAGAGAACGTGAGCCGATACCCGGCTCGAGCACCATACCGGTCGGTGGGCCCGCCCAATGAGCGCACGGTTCGTCGCACTGGTGGCTGGTATCGGCTTCTTCTTCCTTGCGGTGTTCACGCAGGGAATCCTTCCATTCTTCGAACCGTCAGCCCGCACGACGAAGGTCACAGCCGCTGTCCGTACCAGCTTCGGCCAGGTCAAATGGATGGTGGCCGATGCGACCGACTACACACCGCTGCAGAGCCGAGGCCGCGCCGTCTATTTGCGGGAAGGCTGCTGGTATTGCCATTCGCAGTTCGTGCGCCCGGTGACCGGCGAGACTCGCCGTTGGGGCCCAGTTTCGGAATCGGGCGAATTCGCCTATGACGTGCCACACCTGTTCGGGACGCGCCGCATCGGCCCGGATCTCACACGCGTCGGCCTGAAATACGGCGACGAATGGCACCTCGCCCATTTCTGGGATCCGCGCATGCTGGTTCCAGATTCGGTTATGGCACCCTATCGCGGTCTTTTCGATGAGCCGGAGGGACCCCTTAGGATTGTCGACGATGGTGCCGGCGGTCGCACACTGGAAAGGACGCCTGTTACCGAGCGTTTCTTCCGCTTTGACAGCCAGGATCTGATATCGTTAACGCCGAACGCCAACGGGCTGCTGTTCGTGCCGATCGAGGCGCGAGACAAGAAGCCAGTCATTCTTATCCCTAACGAGGAATTTACGGGCCAGACCGTAACGATCGCGGCTGAGACCGAGGATCTCCACGCGCTCGTTGCCTATCTGCAGAAGCTCGGCATGAACCGCGGGAAATGGCGCGACCTTTTCGAACCGCAGCAATTGCAGGTCGTCGACGTTTCCTTGCCACGGTCGCAGGAATGGATATTGCACGGCAAGAACGTCTATGAGCGCCGCTGCATTGGCTGCCACGGTGTGACGGGCAATGGCAATGGTCCGGCGGCAACTTTCATGTACAAGCAACGGCCGCGCGATTTCACGGCTGCCGTCTTCAAGTTCAGGCTGACGCAAGGGCCGCTGCCGACGGATGGAGACCTGCTGCGCACGATCACGCGCGGCGTGCGCGGCACCGCAATGCCTGCATGGCACGAACTGCCCATCAACGATCGCCTCGCCGTTATCCAATACATCAAGTTTGAGCTGGCGGTCGATCGCTCCGATCCCTCCGCGCCTTATGAATTCTTCACGGAAGAGCCCCCCGGCGGGCCGCTGCTGATCGGCGAGCTCCCGCAGCCTTCCGAGCAGCTTCTGGCGCATGGCAAGCAGATATGGCAGTCGGCCAAATGCTGGGAATGCCATGGACAGGAGGGGAAAGGCGACGGCGAGAAGGCCGCCGGACTGAAGGATGATCTCGGCTTCACCATCGTGCCTGCGGACCTCACCAGCGGCCAGTTCAAATCCGGCCCGGCCGTCCAGGACATATTCCGGACAATGACCACGGGACTGAGCGGCACGCCAATGCCATCCTACCGCAATGCGTTCCCGGACGAGGATCGATGGGCGCTCGCCTACTACGTTCTGTCGCTTTCCGCCTACAAGGATCCCCTGACCCTCGAACCGCTGAACATAGCCGAGGCCGACCGGAAGGCGCTCGACGACCTCAACCTTCAGGCGTCCTCTCCGGACAAGGCTTACGTACCGGGCGCCGGTGCGGCAACCAGCCGGCTCGACAAGGGCGCAGGCGATGCTCCGGCGAAAATTGCTCAGGGAGAATGACGCATGGCGGATTTCGGAATTGCTGGTCCCTATGTCGGCGCAATGTTGATGAGCCTCGGGGCTCTCTGCCTCTTCATATGGGGGGTGCTTTCGGGAGCTTTGAGCAACGCAGACAGGGTCTCGCAGGAATTCTTCGAGAGGGAGATGGAAAATGACAGAAGGACAGACCACGAAACCGGCCGGAAGCCGTGATGCGGACGTTTCCGAGAGTAGAGAGCATGAGATGGAGGAATATGCGGGCGGCCACATCGAAGCGCACCATGGATACATTCCCGTGTGGCTTCTGGCTGTCTATTTCGTACTTTTCGTATGGGGGCTTTACTACAGCTACAACTACTGGGGCGGACTTGGGCCGGGCCGGTTTTAGCGCATTGAAGCACAGCCTCTCGCGGAGCCCCGGATGGATTCAACGGCTGTGAGAAAGAAGGAGACCAATGATGTTGGCGCCGAGGATCATTATAGCCGTTGTGATACTGAACCTTCTCTTCCTGGTCAGCGGATTGGCGTTCAACGTCATCGCTGCTTTCTGAACTGTAGGAGGATGGGATGCTTGCTGAGACCATGTTTTCCTTCGCTGATGCGGGCTTCAACCAGACGCTCGCCTTCATCGGCGGCGGGGTCTTTCATATCGCCTTCTTCGCCTGGGTCGCTTACCTCGCTTGGAGATAGGACCGGCCTTTGATCAGGCAGGAGGAAGTTGCGATGACCCCGTATCTGGTACTTTTTGCAGCGGGCTTTGCCGGTAGCTTTCATTGCATCGGCATGTGTGGCGGTTTTGCCTGTGCACTCGGACGTGATCGGCATGGGCTGGGAGGGACAGTGCTACGGCATCTTCTCTACAATGGCGGGCGGCTGACCACCTATTGCTTCCTCGGCGCTCTTGCGGGCGCATTCGGCGCGGTGGTCTGTTCGAGCGGCGGCGGCCCGCCGGCCGTTCCGCTCTTCGGAGGCTACGTCGATCCTGCGCAGCGTATCCTCGCAATCGTTGCCGGCATCCTCATGATCAGCATGGCGTTGCAGTTCTTCGGTTTTTTGCAGGGGCTGCGTCGCGCAACAATCGGTCTGGGCGGCAGCGCGCTGGTCGTCTCGCTGCGGCAATTGCTCGCGGCACCTTGGAAAGCCGCTCCTCTCGCGTTCGGCGTCCTCAACGGCTTTCTCCCCTGCCCGCTCGTCTATGCCTTCGTTGCCCAGGCCACCAGCACCGCGGGAGCGCTTCCCGGCTTTCTCACCATGGCGGCCTTTGGTCTAGGAACTTTTCCGGCAATGCTGATGATGGGGGGCATCGGCCGGTCGCTCGCCCCGATGTGGCGGCAGCGCAGCGTCTGGCTAGCAGGCAGCTTCATCCTTGTGCTCGGACTCGTGACCCTCGGCCGTGGCGTCCTGCCGCTAGGCCTATTCCATGGAACTCACTTCATATGAGCACACCGGACGATGCATTCTGCAGTCACTGCTTGCTGCCGGTGGGACGGCGGGCCATGCAGCGCACTCTTGACGGCGAGGTCCACACCTTCTGCTGCTATGGCTGCTGCATTGCCTTTCAGGTGACGCGCGGCAGAAGCGAGGAATCGGAAGCGGCCTGGCTGCTCATCCGCCTCGGAGTGGGCGCGTTCCTTTCCATGAATATCATGCTCTTCAGCCTCCTGCTCTATGATGACACGTTCGCCGGGGCGGACGCCTACATGCTTCCATGGATTCACCTGCTGCTCTGGATTTTCGCCACCCCGGCGGTCGCAATCCTCGGCGGTCCCTTCTTCCGCGAGACGGTGCATGACGCCCTGGACGGACGCCTGACATCGTCGACCCTGATCGTCACCGGCGTCGGGGCGGCCTACCTTTATTCTGCCTTCGCGGTGCTCGCGGGCAGTACTCATGTCTATTTCGACACCGCTTCAATGGTGCTGACGCTCTTCACTCTTGGCCGCTATCTCGAGGCGACAAGCCGTGCCAAGGCGGCCCGTGATCTCGAACCGCTCCTTGCGGCAGAAAACGAGATCGCGACAGTCGTCGCCGGTGGAGCCGAGACGCGTCGGCCGATGCGCGAGATCCTCGCCGGCATGCTGGTACGAGTGCGACCGGGTGAGCGCATCCCCGTCGATGGCGTAATCGTCGAGGGAGAATCTGTCGCCGACGAGGCGATGATCACCGGCGAAAGCCATCCAGTTCCGAAAGCGGCCGGCATGTGTGTCATCGCCGGCAGCATCAATATCGACGGCGCCTTGCTCATCCGATGCAGCGGCGCGGTCAGTGATACGCAGTGGGTACGCATCTGTCGCTCGGTTCGCGATGCCCTATCCCACCGGGGCCCGACCCAGCGCATCGCCGACCGGATCATTGCGCTTGCTGTGCCGCTCGTGCTCGCACTCGGCGCACTGACGATTGCCTATTGGGCGCAATCGCAGCCTTTCGACCGAGCGTTGCTCATCGGGCTCGCAGTTCTCGTCGTTGCCTGTCCGTGTGCGGTTGGGCTTGCCGCTCCGCTTGCGACCACCCTCGGCATCGGACGACTGGCGCGCTACGGCTGCGTTGTTCGTGACCCCGGCATCCTGGAGGTGCTCGCAGAGCTCCGATCCGTGGCTTTCGACAAGACCGGCACGCTGACTAGCGGCAGGCTGCGTGTGGTCGAAATCTTAACCGATAAAGTCAGGTCTGAAGAAGTGCTGGCGCGCGCGAGCGGGCTGGAGCGGCATTCTGAGCATGCCATGGCAAAGCCCATCACCGCCGCCGCCGCTGCTCTCGGCGTTCCGCCAGATCAGACGCTGGCTACTCGCGCCGTTCCTGGCCGCGGCATCCGCGGCACCGTCGGCGGCATGCCGGTAGCTGCCGGCAACGCAGCACTTATGCGCGATTTGGGATGGGCGCTCTCGCCCGAGTTGCGAGAGCGTGCCCGGATTTCCGAGGCGACGGGCCACTCGCTTGTCCATGTCGGTTGGAACGGCCGCGTGCAGGGCGTACTCTCGCTCGACGACACGCCGCGCCCGGAAGCGCGCACAACGATCGAGGAACTGAGGAGCCGCGGCTTGCACGTTGTTCTCCTGACCGGTGATCTGGCAGAACCGGCCCGACGCATCGGTGCGACAGTCGGCATCGCCGATATCGAGGCCGGTCTGTCGCCGGAGGCCAAGCGGGACGCCCTGAACCGCCTCCGCCACAACTGCGGAAAAGTGGCCATGGTTGGCGACGGCCTCAATGACGCTCTGGTCCTGGCGGACGCCGACGTCGGTATCGCAGTCGGCTCCGCCACCGACCTCGCCCGCGAAACATCGGCGCTTGTTCTGCCCGAGGCCGGGCTGTGGATGCTGCCATGGGTCGTCGACATGGCGCGCGCGGTCCGCCGGACCATCCTTACCAATCTCCTTTGGGCCTTCGGCTACAACCTTGTCGCGCTGACGGCCGCCTCGCTCGGGCTGCTGCAGCCGATCCTCGCCGCCGCAGTCATGGCCGGTTCGAGCATTCTCGTTGTAATGAATTCGTTGAGGCTGCAACGGGTGCCGGATCCCGATCCGTCTTGCCTCTCCCTTCGGGGAATTCCCGTGGACGGTCAGGAATCTCAACGCCTTGATCAGCCGAACACGTCCGCCGTGAAGGCCGAATACCAGCCGACGGCCTGATGCGCCATCCGGCGTCGGACCTCCGCACTCTCGCCAACCTTGCTGATAAACATCTTGACGGTCTTTATGCTTCCGCCCTCGGGAGCGAAGGTAATGGCATTGGTGAAGGCATCGTCTGGCGCGAGGAACGTGTAGCACGAATTGAACAGGTGCGGAGGAAAGCGTGGCGAGCCTGTAAGCGAAGCGGCGATGGCGAAGGCGCATGCCTTGGCCTGACTATTGGCGGAGAAGGCGGATTTTGGCATGTCGCCGCCAATGATCGCGTCGCCTACCAGATGGATGGCGGGCTGCAGCGTCGACTCGAACGTCACTGGATCGACCGGACACCAGCCGGTGCTGTCGGTAAGGCCCGCCCTTTCAGCGATAAGCCCCGCCTTCTGCGGCGGAATGACGTTGGCGACGGCCGCCTTGAAGGTCTGGCTTTCCGTTATGACGGAACACGTCGCCACATGCACGCCTTTGGTTTTCCCTATGAACTGCGCCGGCAGCCATTCGATCATACCCGGATAGTGGCGTGACCAGGCGTCCTGGAACAGTTCCTGGCCCGAAAACTGGTCCTTCGCGTCGAGAATGAGTATCTTCGACTTCGGTTTGAACTGCTTGAAATAGTAGGCCACCAGCGAGGCCCGCTCATAGGGGGCCGGCGGGCAGCGGAAGGGATTTTGGGGCGCAGCGATAGCGAACACGCCGCCATCCTCCATGCTTTCGAGTTGCCGGCGCAGAACATCGCTCTGAGGTCCGGCATTCCAGGCATGCGGCATCATCTCGGCCGCTGCGTCGTCATAGCCGTCGATCTCGCCGAATTTGAAGGCGATCCCCGGGGCGAGCACGAGGCGGTCATAGGCGAGCCTTGACCCGCCCTGGAGGCTGACGACCCTCGCGGTGGCGTCGATCGCAGTCGCCGCCTTCCGGATGACAGTGATACCGTGGCGCTCGGCCAGCGCCTCGAAGCCGAAGGTCAGCGAGGCGAGCGAGCGAAGACCGGCGAGGTAAAGATTGCTGAAGAAGCAGGTGACATGGTTCGGCTTCGGCTCGATCAGGGTGACATCGAGCGTCTTCAGGTCGGCGAGGTATCGGGCGGCCGTCGCGCCGCCAATGCCGCCGCCGATCACGACGACCCTTGGCCGGCTCTGGCCGCGCGCAATATGCGGCGCAGCCGCGGCCATGAGTATCCCTCCCCCGAGGCAGCAGATCCGGCGCCGCGTCCAGTCTGTCATTGTTGCCCCCCGTCCTTTGCTTTTCCGGCAAGATAGCGCGCCACGGCCGCCAGTTCTCCATCGGTAAGCGACAGGGCGACCGCGTGCATCACAAGGCGTGGACTTGAGTTTGCGCGAAAGGCAAGCATGGCTTTTATTATGGTCTGCTCGTCAAGCGCCGTGATCGAGGGAATGGACTGCCCTCGCTTGTCCGGATGATGGCAGGATGCGCAGGTGGCGGCGATCTGAGCGCCTTCACTGACCTCAGCCGCAGCCTGGCCGGCAGGCACAAGGGGCGCGACTACAAGGAGCGACCTCAGAATATGACGGGTTTCGAAAGCGATGGCCTTCGCAAGGGGCGGTGCCGCGGTCGACGGTCCTTTCACCATCTCAGGTAACCACTATATCGTGGTTCAGAGAATAGACGGCGCCGCCGTCTTCCTTCCAGATGAACTCCATGCGTCCGCTTTCCGTCGCGAGCAGCGAGAATTCAAAAAAGGGATTGGCCGAAACCGCCTCGTGCAGGTCGACGCTGAACACCACAACGCCACCATAGCGACAGATGAATTTATTGATGATCTTGCGCGGGATCACCTCGCCCTCGCCGTCTGTCCGCAGCCCCGTTTCCATCTTGTGCTGAATGATGGTCTTGACCGGAATGACTTCGCCTTTGGCGGCGGTGCCGGGAACCATAACACGGGGTATCGGCGTCATTGCGCTTGCCCTCCTTCCATTCTGTCAACGGCAACCATTCGTGGCGACGCTGACCCAGCTCTTGGCCATGAGCAACCTGCCGTCGCTCATTTCGGCGAGCGCCACGACGTGCTGCGGCCCCGCAAGGCGAATCCGGGTCGAAACGCGGGCAAGGCAGCGCCGGGGTGAGAAATGGAACTGGGCTACCTCGACGAACGGGTTCTCTGGCGCGAAGACGCGGATCGACTTTACGTGGTCGGTTTCCGTCATCGGACTCTCCACCTGGATATCCATAGGCACCGTATAGCCGGTCGAAAATACGGTGGGCATTAGTAAACGAAGCTGGGTCGATTCGGTCGCGGCTCGTCCCGTCATCCGCTCGACGAAATCGAGAACATCATCACCTGCGCGCGCGCGCTTCGGCCACAGCGTAAGCGCCCAAGCGACGATTCCGATTGCGCCTGTTATCGACAACCGACGGCGCGTCAAGCTCATTGTCCGGTCTCCGCCACCGCTGGATTAGCGTTCGTCCAAAGCAGATGCAGTGTGTACCCAGCCTCTTGCGGGAACGCTTCGCTACCGCCGCGAGGGGCTAATGAGGAGCCTCGGTCTCTTCGAGGTTCCGAAACCGTCACCTCCGCATGTTTCCTGGAAGAGTACACCTTGTCCTGTGGCGCGTAAATGTTTCATCGTGCTTGCTTTCGGTTGAACGAACGGGAACTCGGCATTATCGTAAACTTGCTTAAACTCTGTCAGGATGTCCGATCGGATCCCGTTCCAAGCAATTCGTCAGCCGTGCCCGCTCTTCCACCGTCAACTGGTTTCCGGTCGGCTTGCCGGCCCGTCGCCGGGCGAAAACCAGCAGCGAGATGGCCCCGGCGACGATCAGCAAAATGGAGGCGCCCCAAGCAGAACCGTTCGAACGCTCAACCGGGGCTTCAGAAGCACGAAATGGCCGTAGCGCGAAACGATGTAGTTCAAGACCTCTTCGCCCGGATCGCCATCGGTCAGGCGCTCGCGCACCAGAAGCCGCTAGGCCGATCATTCTACCGGCCCATCCCTGCGGGAACCGCTCTTGCCTTGCGGCTCGGCGCACCGACGCGCAGCCGCCGGTCGGAGAGCGACACGAAGCCACCGACCGCCATCAGCAGCGTCCCGCCCCAGATCAACAGGATGAACGGCTTCCACCAGATGCGCACGACGATGCCGCCGTCCCTGGTCGGATCGCCGAGCGACACGTAGAGCTGGCTTGCCCCGAAGGTCAGGATGCCGGCTTCCGTCGTCGGCATCTGGCGGGCGGCATAGACGCGCTTTGCCGACCAGACATCTGCAACCTCGACGCCGCCGCGGCGGATACTGAAGTGTCCGCGATCTTCCTTGTAGTTTGGACCGGCCGCCGGCTGCATGCCGTCGAAATGGACGCTGTAGCCTCCCGCCTCCATGGTCTCGCCGGGCTTCATTTCAAGCACATGCGAGGTCGCAAATGTCGTAACGGCAACAATGCCGAGCACGGTGACGCCGAGCCCGGCATGCGCCAAGGCCGTGCCAAAAGCCGAACGCGGCAGGCCGGAAAGCCGCCGCCATGCGACCTCCGCCGCCATCTTGCCGAAGCCTGCGCGATACCAGAGATCGGCAATGGCACCGAAGACGAGGAACAGCCCGGCCGCCAGCCCGAGCACCGACAGCACCGGCCCGCCGTGCTCGATGTAGAAGACGGCGATCGCCGCGGCGAAGGCAACCCCTGCCACGACATAGAGCCGCTGCAGCACGCCCAGAAGGTCGCCGCGCTTCCAGGCAAGCAGCGGCCCGAACGGCACGGCGACGAGCAACGGTGCCATCAAGAGCCCGAAGGTCATGTTGAAGAACGGCGCGCCAACGGAGATCTTGTCGCCGGTGAGCGTCTCCAGAAGCAGCGGATAGAGCGTCCCGGTCAAGACGGTGCCGCAGGCAACCGTGAGGATCAGGTTGTTCAGCACCAAGGCGCCTTCGCGCGAGACCGGCGCAAACAGGCCGCCCGCACTCAAACGCGGTGCGCGAAACGCAAACAGCGACAGCGCCCCGCCGATGAAGAACATGAGAATGCAGAGAATGAAGACGCCGCGGCTCGGGTCGCTGGCAAAGGCATGCACCGAGGTCAAGACGCCGGAGCGCACCAGGAAGGTGCCGAGCAGCGATAGCGAGAAGGTGAGGATTGCAAGCAGCACGGTCCAGATCTTCAGCGCCTCGCGCTTTTCCATCACCAGCGCCGAATGCAGCAGTGCGGTTCCGGCAAGCCACGGCATGAAGGAGGCGTTTTCGACCGGATCCCAGAACCACCAGCCGCCCCAGCCGAGTTCGTAATAGGCCCAGTAGGAGCCCATGGCGATGCCGAGCGTCAGGAAGGTCCAGGCGGCAAGCGTCCAGGGCCTGACCCAGCGCGACCAGGCGGCATCGATCCGGCCTTCCATCAAGGCGGCGACGGCAAAGGAGAAGCACACCGAAAAGCCGACATAACCGAGATAAAGCAGCGGCGGATGGATGGCGAGCCCGATATCCTGCAGCACCGGATTGAGGTCGCGGCCCTCGGCCGGTGCGGGATCGAGGCGGACGAACGGGTTGGAGGTCAACAGGATGAAGAGGATGAAGGCGGCGGAGATCCAGGCCTGAACCGAAAGCACATTGGCCTTCAGCCTGTCCGGCAGATTGCGGCCGAAGAGCGCCACCAGGGCGCTGAACAGCGCAAGGATCAGCAGCCACAGCATCATCGAGCCTTCGTGATTGCCCCAGACGCCGGAATATTTGTAGATCAGCGGCACCAGCGAATGCGAGTTCTCCCAGACGTTCCTGACGGTAAAGTCGGAGACCACATGGGCATAGGTCAAAACGCCGAAGGAGAAGGTCACTAGCGCAAAGAGCACGACGGAGCCGAGCGGCGCGACATCCATCATCGCCTGGTCAAGCCTGCGCGCGCCGATTGCCGGCACCAGCGAAACAACGATCGCTGCCGCCAGCGCCAGGACAAGTGCGTAGTGACCGATCTCGATGATCATTGCGTACCCTCGCCTTCCTGCCACAGACCCTGCGCCTTCAGCCGGTCGGCAACGTCCTTCGGCATGTATTTCTCGTCGTGCTTGGCAAGCACCGTGTCGGCGAGGAACTCCCGGCTGCCGGCCGCAAACTTGCCTCTCAGGTCCGCCTTGCTTCATCGGCTGTCAGCGCGTGCTCTCGCGTGCCAGACACGATAATCTCGAGAACTTCATGCTCGTCGGTATTCTTAATGTAGCGGTCGCCCACATACTCGCCGCGCTTCAGCACCATGACGCGGTCGCCCACGGCGAAAATGTCGACGAGGCGATGCGAAATGATGATCTGTGCAACCCCCTGCTTCTTTAGCTCCAGCATGGTTTCGAGCAGGCGCTCGGTCGCCATCACGGAAAGGTTAGCTGTCGGCTCGTCGAGGACCACGACGCGCGGGCCAAAAGAAATCGCGCGGGCAATCGCCACCGATTGCTGGCGGCCACCCGACAGGCTTTCGACCTTCTGATAGACGGAGTTGACGTCGACCTTGAGCCGTTTCAGCACTTTGTCAGCTTCCGCATACATCTTGCGGCGATTGACGAAAGGACCTTTGAGCGGCCAGCGGCCAAGGAAGATGTTCTGACCGACATCCATGTTGCCGCACAGCGCGAAGTCCTGGTAGATCATCTCGATGCCGACATCCCGGCTTTCGTGCGGGCTCTTGAAATGCACCGGTTGTCCGGCAACAAGGATCTCACCGGCATCGCGCTGATAGGCACCGGTCAGGATCTTCATGAGCGTCGACTTGCCAGCCGAGTTATCGCCGACCAGGCCGAGTATCTCGCCGGGATAAAGCACGAGATCCACCTTGCGGAGGGCCTGCACCGCACCGAAGGCCTTTTCGATACTCCGCATTTCCACGATCGGCTCCGATTGTGTTACGTCAACCATGAGCGATTTCCTTACCCCTGCGCACTCTTGCGAGACGGGCTAGCAGGTGTCCGAAAATATTGGCTTGGCGCACCCATATATCGATCAGTACCGCGACGATGAGGATGAGGCCGATGAAGACGTTGATCCAGTGCTGCGGCATAGTGAATCCCTGGACGTTGAGCTGCATGAGAGCCCGCACGAGCGTAATCACCGCCGCGCCCGCGAGTGCACCGATCATCGTGCCGTAGCCACCGAAGATCGAACCGCCGCCTATGATGACGGAGGCGATGGCGTCAAGCTCGCGGAACTGACCGGCAACCGGATTGAAGCTCCGAAAATAGGCAACGTTGATGATCCCGGCCATGGCTGCACACAGTGCCGCCAGCATGAGTGCGATGAAGCGCACCCGGTTGGTATCGATGCCGGCATAGGCAGCGGCGCGGATGTTGCCGCCGGTGGCACAGACTTTCATCCCGAACGGCGTATAGGCGAGCACGGCGCCGGCCATCAGGGCGACGAAAAACATCCAGATCGTCTGAACGCTGACGACCTCCGCCACGGTACGCATAATTCCGGACGGCAGCGAAAGACCGAAATAGAGAAAAACGTCATTCATCTTCCGACCGAGGAGGTTATAGCCCTCCGGCCAGCCGGTCAGTTGCTTGCCAGCGACGAACCAGGCGGCGAGGCCTCGCGCGATATAGAACATGCCGAGCGTGGCGATGAAGGCCGGAAGCTTGAACCCGACCGTCACGACGGCGTTGACGAGCCCGGCAGTCATCCCCGCGAGCAGGCCCATGGTTACCGCTGTCAGCGGGTCGGCGCCTAGCACCTTCAGGAAATAGGCCGCAGTGCTGCCGGCCAGCGCGAGCACCGCTCCGACGGAGAGGTCGATGTCGCCAGCGGCGATAACGTAGGTGAGCCCGACCGCAATCAGCGCCAGTTCCGTATAGTTGAGCAGGATGGCGAAGGTGTTGGACAGGTGCCACCAATAGTCAGGTCTTAGCGCCAGACCTGTCAGCCACAGCACGACGGTCAAAATGATGGCGAGCGCGTCACGGCGGGCAAGGAACTTGCCGAGGCCGCTGGCCGACAGCGCCATATCGGTCGCCATCGCTCCTTTGGTCTGCACGCCTTCGAGCGCCACGCCGCCCATCTCGTAGGCTGGAGGGGGCGGCCGGCCGCGGAGCCACGCCCAGAACCGGGCCGCAAACTGGCGACGAATGAGGTGGGGCTCGATGAGGACAGCGATAACCAGAAGCAAGCCAAGGAAAACCAGCACTGCGCCCGCGGGCAAAGTGAACTTGGCATTGACCGCGATATTCTCGCCGTCGATGACGATGACGCGCGTGATCGGCCAACCTTCGCGCAGCACCTTGTCGATCAGGACGACGACCGCGGCGCCGAAGCACGAGCCGATCACACGGCCGCGGCCACCAAGGATCGATGCACCCCCGATAACGACGGACGCGATGACGGTGAGTTCCCAGCTAACACCATAAAGAGGGGTGACACCCTTGTCCTGCGCGGCCGACAGCAGAGCTGCGAGCGTGGCGCAAAGCGATGAGATCAGATAGGCGCGGATGCGCACCCAGCGGGTGGGGATTCCGGCATAGACGGCTGCCTGCTCATTGCCTCCGGTGGCCAAGGTTTCGTACCCCCAGCGGGTCTTGGCAAGCACATGGGCACCGACAACTGCCACGACGAGGAAGATTGCGATCTGGTTATTGAAGCCGAGGGCGTTCGTCTCGCCAAGCTGGAAAAAGAATGGAGCCGCCCTCGCCTTTTCCGAGTAGTAGATCGCCTGGCCGTGCGTCAGCGCGAGCACAAAGCCGCGGCCGATGAAAAGCATCGTCAGCGTCGCGATGAATGCCGGCACTTTCAGGGCGGTCACCAGGACGCCGTTGATTAAGCCAATCGCCGCGCCCAAAAGCAAACAGAGGCCGACCGAAGTAGCAATGTCGAAGTCCAGAAAACTCGGCGAAAAAAGCCGAGCGAAAGCCACGGCGACGAGACCGTAGGTGGAACCGACTGAAAGATCGAGATCGCGGTTGGCAATGACGAACGTCATTCCAACCGCGATGATCCCCACACGCGACGTGTCACGGAGTAGCGCGTGCAGTGCCTCCGCTGACCCGAAGAACGCCGGGTTGACGAGGGCTCCGGCGAGATAGAGCAGCGCGAGAAAGGCCACGAGACCGCCCTCCCAGCCGCCGAAGAGCTGAGGCGGCGCACGGCCGAGCGAAGTCGTCGTGGTAGGCGCCATGGGTTTCTCCGGTCGATCCTGCGTCCGACGGTAGGAGGCATGTGCGCCGCCTCCTGCATTTGTTCAGAAGTTTCAAGCGCCATCAGTTCTCGAAACGCTTCCCGACGTTTGCCACGGTCTCCTTAGTCACGAGCTGGGCGCGCGTATCGAGATTGGCGGCCGAGATGCCGCGATCGATCTGCAGATAAAGCTGCATAACCGGCCAGAAGCCCTGCAGGAAAGGCTGCTGCCCGAGCGAACCGGTCAGGTTCCCAGCGGCGATGCCTTCCTGCTGGGCCGGGCCGAGATCGAAGCCAAAGGCGCAGATCTTGCCGGTCATTCCGGCCTGTGCGACCGCTTTGACGAGCGGGGGCGTGAAGACGTTGTTGGCGGTGAAGACGCCGACCACATCACCGCGCGATTCAAAGAGCGTAACAAGCCCATTGACCGGGTCGTTCGGGTTCGTGTCGATCCCGACATTCTCCGGGCCGGCGTCAACCTTGAAGGCGTCGAGCTTGCCGGCATCCTTCAGCGTCTTGACGATTGCATTGAAGGCGGAAGTCACGCGGTTGTTCACCTCGATGTTGCCCATGGCTGTCGAAGACGGCAGCACGATCGAGCCGCTGGTCTTGCCGCTGTCGAGCACGCATTTGGCGAGCGCCTCGCCGCCGATTGCCGCAGCCGATGCGTCCTGGCCGGTGTGACTTATGGTGCTGCGGTTCAGGATGGTCTCGTCGAACGAGTTGGTTGTCGCGACCGGGATGCCCTTGGCCTCGGCGGCCTTCACGATGTCGTTGTAGGCGCCGACCTGCGGCGTCGTCATGATAATCCCGTCGATCGTCGGGTCCTGAACAATCTGGTTCAGGATTTCGATTTCGCGGGCAGGGTCATCTACCGGCGATTCCGAACCCAGCAACAGGATCTTGGCGCCGATCATGTTACCGGCAACCGTCGCGCCGACATAGACCGGGTCGAAGAATCCATTGCCAGCCGTGTGTGTTACAATTGCGAATGTGAGATGGCCGTCTGCCGAATGGAAATCCTTCGTGCCGGCAGCCTCCTTTGCGGCTTCATCGAAATTGTAGCCGCCAACCGCTTTCTCGACGCTACCCGATTGCGCGAAGGCATACGAGACGCCAAGCGATACCATCGCGGCCGATACCGCGAGCAAAATAATTCTCCTCATGATTGGTCCTCCCTTACCAGGATCGGAGCCCATTCGAGCGCACTTACCGAGTTGTTCGAATGCTCTTCCCTCCATATTTGCTAATATTCTAATATGCAGCGCAAATCCCGCGGAAGTAAATGGCGAACACATCGTATTGGCGAATTTATTCAATCTCGAAGCGAGTCCGTTCACCGGATTGAGAGAACGGGTGTGGTCGGGCCGGTTGCGAACAGTGCCGAGGGCCGCGGCATCTTAAGCGACGTCGTCGGGGGTCTCCGGCTCATCGAGCAGGTTCGGCGATTGGAAGAGGCAACCCATCGGTAGCCCTAATTTGCCATCAGTGTGCTGACAAAGGCTGGACGACCCCTTATGAATTGCGCATGCACAAAGGCTTTCTGATAAACGGCCCCGACGACGCCGCGTTTACGGTCCTGCTTGCTCATGGCGCCGGCGGGGCGATGGATTCGCCGTCGATGACGGCTGCGGCCGAAGCTCTGGCAGCCATTGGCTTTCGCGTCGCCAGGTTCGAATTTGCCTATATGGCGGCAAGGCGAACCTCCGAAGGCCGCAAGCCGCCGCCGCGCGCTGACAAGCTCATTGCCGAATATGGTGCCGCAATCGAGCGGCTCGGCGTGCGCAGTCCTTTGATCATCGGCGGAAAATCGATGGGCGGCCGCGTTGCCAGCATGATTGCCGACGACCTTTTCGCCAAAGGCACGATCGCCGGCCTCATCTGCCTCGGCTATCCGTTCCACCCGCCGGGCAAGCCCGAAGAGCTCCGCACAAAGCATCTCGAAACGCTGAAGACGCCGGCGCTGATTGTCCAGGGAACGCGAGACGTGTTCGGCACTCGGCAGGAGGTCCAAAGCTACAAGATGTCCAACAAAATTGATCTCGTTTGGCTTGAAGACGGCGACCATGATCTGAGGCCGAGAAAGAAGATATCGGGCTTCTCACTGGCAGATCATCTGGCAAGCATGGCAGCGGCCGTCAAAACCTGGGCATCTCCGTTGGCACCATAGCCGCGATGTGCTTGAGCCGCGGGCGCTCACCGTCGCGGGCCGCAGGCGATATACGCATAGCGAATCCCCTATACGGAAGCCGCAGGAAAGTGGACATTGAATTGTCGACCATGGGCACAAAGCATTGATGTTCAGCATTCGGCCGGGCAGGTTTTGGAGGTCAATGCGGCGGTCATGACGGCCGCCCGCTTGAGCATCGGCCGCCCATCGACCACCCCTATCTCGATGGGCGGTCCCCCGCAGAACACCCGGTCAGATTTTTTCGATGGCCGGTAAGTGACCTGAGCTGTCGTTCGCTTTAGCCTCTTGTAAACCGGCGCGTCTCCGTCGGCATTTCGCCGAAGGTTTCCCGGTAAAGAATGGAGAAGCGCCCGACATGCGTAAATCCCCATTGCCGAGCGATATCGGAGATGGAGACCCCATCCTGACGGCCAAGAAGGAGGTCTTTTCGGGCACCCTCCAAACGAAGTTGGCGGAGATAGTTCAGGGGTGTCGTGTTCTTGAACTGCTTGAATGCTGCCTGAAGGGCACGGACGCTGACCCCCGCATCGCGCGCGATCTCATCGACGCTTACCGCCGTTGCAATGTTGGCCATCATATAGTCGATCGCGCGTTTCATCTGCCGCGGCATTGCAGGCGAGACGGGGCGTTCCAGCAAAGCCGAATAGCGATGCGGCACGTTTTCGAGGAGCGCGACCATGATCGTGCGGAAGAAGAACTCCGTGGAAGGTGCTGAGATGGTGCCCGCCGGTTCGCTGATCAGACTATCCCAGAGCAACTGGGCCATCGCGGCGAGTTTCGCACCCGCACCCGAACGTGCATCGTACTCGGCAAAGAGTTCGATATCATGAATGACCGGCGAACCGAGAAGTTCGCTCAGCTGGCGGGTAACGGACTGGCGGCTGAAAGCTATACCGATATGGCTGCGTTCGCTATGCAGCCTCAGAAGATTGGCCTTAGAGAGGTCGGCGGCCAGAAGCGTGCCAGGCGCGGACGTCAACTGATGCGAGCCTCCGCCCATTTCCATCGCACCCGTTATCGGCACATAAAGCGCGTAGGCGTCCGGCGGCTCCGAGAAATTGACCTCCATGCCGGATTGGCAAAGCCCCGACCAGATGTCGAATTCTCCAACGGAGAAATGGGTGTCTTCCACCGATATCGTACAACTTCGGTCGATCGGGCTGACCCGAACGGGCTTCAACGTATTGGCATAGTGTTCGCGCAATTCGTCAACATCGGCGTCGAAGATGCAAAAACGGGAAGCGTGCAGGTTGCCCGTCATGGCCTAAACTGCTCCGGAACAACGCAAGCCGTCACGCCGCTGTATAAGATGAGGCGACGCTTTGATCGAGGCAGCAGGACGGCCGTGCCGTGCAGAGTTTCACGAAGAATGCGCCACTCTCCCCGGTTGACAAGTCCTCCTCCGACCTGTGCGGCTTCGCATGCATTAGTATTACTTTATGCACACATTAGTGTCTTCGTAAATGTCTGACGAGATCAACGCATATCCAGAGAACGAATAGAATATCCGCTGCGCGCGTGGGATTGTCGTTTCAGCGGCCTTGAAGGATGGGCCGAAAGCGTGAGACCCATTTCGCGGACATGATTTGAACATGAAAAGGCCCGCAAAAGCGCGGGCCTTGAATGTCATCTCCGGCACGTGGCGAGGGATTGTCAAAATTCCTCCCAATCAGCTGACACCGCAGCCGCTGCCTGGGGCTTTGCACCAGTGAAAGCTGATGAAATTTTACGGATCATGGCAGCAGGCGCAGAGGGTCTCGGCAGGGGGGCGAGGCCCGCTTGACGGACGGCCACCGACTTTGCACCGTCGAAGCGGAACTTTGCCAGCTGTGCTGAAAGCGCTGCTGCTTCAGCTGCCAGTTTTTGTCCGGCGGCCGACGTCTCTTCGACCATCGCGGCGTTCTGCTGGGTCGATTGATCCATCGCATTGACGGCATTGTTGATTTCCCTCAGAGCCGTCGACTGCTCCTTTGCCGATTCAACAATCGAATCGACATGGCGGTTGATCTCCTGCACTTCCAGGACGATTTCCGTCAGTGCCTTGCCTGTTTCGTCAACGAGCGCCACGCCGCAGCGCACCTGTTCGGCGGATGTGTGGATCAATTGTTTGATTTCCTTGGCGGCCCTGGCGGAGCGCTGCGCCAATTCCCGCACTTCCTGTGCCACCACGGCAAAACCCTTGCCGGCCTCGCCCGCACGGGCCGCTTCAACGCCCGCATTGAGCGCCAAGAGATTCGTCTGGAAGGCGATTTCGTCGATGACACTGATGATGTTGTTGATTTCGCTGGACGAACTTTCGATTTGTCCCATCGCAAGGACGGCGCGCTTGACGACGTCGCCCGACCGTTCGGCATTCTGCCGGGTTTTGGCAACAACCGTGCGCGCTTCTTCAGCGCGTGCGGTCGAGCCATTAACGGTTGCTGTAATCTCGTCGAGCGCGGCTGCAGTTTCTTCGAGGGAGGCAGCCTGCTGCTCCGTGCGTCGAGCAAGGTCGTTGGAGGCCGTGCTGATTTCGGCTGCACCAGCGTCGATCGAGAACGCATTGCCGCCGATTGCCTTCAAGGACGACTGCAGCTTGTCGGCGGAATTGTTGAAGTTTATGCGCAGCGTGTCGAGCGCCGGACCGAATGGCCGCACGAGGCGGAAGGCGAGATCGCCGTCAGCCATTGCCTCAAGTGCCTGACCCAATTGCGCAACGGCATCGTTGGTTTCTGTTGCCGCAGCCTCACGCTCCCTGGCGGCGCCTTCGAGCTGCTCGCGTTCTGCAGCGGCGCGTCTCGCGTCGTTTTCGGCCCGGTGCGTCGCCTGTGCACTGAGCGCGTCGCGCACGGCGCCGACGGCGCGCGCAAGATCACCGATCTCGTCGCGCCGTACATCGAGCGTGGAATCGGCTGCGACCCCTTCTCCGCCAGCCATGTGCTGCAGTGCCGACTGCAACTTTGCGATCGGTCTCGTAATCGAGCGGCTTGCGAAAAAGGCGGCGATGATCGCCAATATGATGGCGCCGGCCAGTGAGCCGAACGCCAAAGTCTGGAAACCGCTGGCGGACTGACGAACGTCGCCGCCGACCTTCTGGTTCAGGGTCTCCTGGTAATCGATGAATTTGTTAATGGCGCCGAGCCAGGCGACGAACAGCGGACGGGCCTGTTCAAGCAGGATTTTCTTTGCCTGCGCTCCATCGCCTTTTGCCTGCAGATCGATGATCTGGGCAACGAGCGGATTGGTTTTCGATTGGATGTCGGCAATCTCAGCAAGGATTGTCCTTTCCTCGGCCGAGGCGGCCGCCGGCGAAGACACCATCTCCGCCATTTTTTTCTCGTTGACGGCATAGGCCTCGGCCAGTTTTGCAATCAGTTCCACCGCTGCCTGCCGGTCTGCAGCTGCTTCGACCAGGGTAACATCCCGGATTGCAATAGCCCGGTCGTGCACGCTGCCGCGGTAATTGATGGCAAAGCGCTGCTTGACGCTGTTGACGTCGTTGATCTGGCTAAGATCCCGATTGATGGTGTTGACCTCAGTCACCGAATACTGGGTCAGCGCCAGCATCAGGAGAAGGAGGAAACCGAAGCCAATCCCCAAGCGTGTTCCAATTCGAAAGCGGGTCATTTTCCTCATCAGAATTTCCAGTCTGAATGTGGCCAGGCGCCTGGCATTTGATATATAAGTAAAATTCACTACAAATCTTAAATAACATTGAAGTATCCAAAAAACGAAATTCTATCCTTCAAACGACCGGACATAATACAGTCTACGGCAATAAGGTCGTCACAAAATACAACGGCAAGTTATACATTCGCAGCTAAAAGCTCCCGGCGCCCCGGCGCTCCATCGGAGCTTTCGATAGTGCCATCGTTTTTCTCCGTTTTCTGTGTCTGGCCTTCTTTGCCAATTTCTCGGCTGCGGCAATCACCTGCAGGAGAATGGAAGACATGGCTATATTTTCGAATTCAAGGATCCTCGTTGCCGGGGGCGGTTCCGGAATGGGCCTGGCGCTGACGAGGCGCTCTCTCGCCGCCGGTGCGGAAGTCGTCATTGCCGGGCGGAACGCAGAAAAACTGAAACGCGTCAGACAGGAACTACACAACCCCGCGGCACTCCACACGGCCGCAATCGATATAACACAGGAGGATCAGGTTGCCGGCCTGCTTGGAAAGATCGGTCGGCTCGATCACATCGTCAGCACAGCCGCCGATATCGAAGGCGCTTATGAGCTTTTGCCATCGCTTGACCTTAAGGCAGCGCAACGGGTCGTGGAAAGCAAGATTTACGGACCGTTGCTGCTGGCAAAGTATGGCGCACCTTTGCTCCCGGCCGGCGGCTCCATTACCTTTACATCGGGTATCGCAGCCTACAGGCCATCGGCACGCGGGGCAGTTGTGGCCGCCGTCAATGCCGCGTTGGAGGGACTGGTGCGCGCCCTTGCGATCGAGTTGGCACCGATCCGTGTCAATGCCGTCTCGCCCGGCTGGGTCGACACCCCCATTTGGACCTTTGTGGCCGGCGACAAGAAGGACGACGCGCTGGGCGCAATGGCAGATAGGCTGCCGGTCGGACGCGTGGGACGTGCGGACGATATCGCCGACGCCATCAGCTTCCTGATAGGCAATACCTTCACGACGGGAACGGTGTTGCACGTCGAGGGTGGGCATCGGCTGATCTAGCTGGCCCGAAAGCATCGCTTGCCGCCGCCAGCAGCAACTTCAGGGCTGGCGGTTGCACGCGCCTGCGCCGCCAGATCATTACAAGCAAAGCCGCCTGCGTGGCGTTTGGCCAAGACATCTCGCTGATTTCGCCGCGATCAAGGGCCTCGACGACCGCAAAACGCGGAACCAGACCTAAGCCTGCACCTTCGGCCACGAGCCGCCCGATTGTGCCGATGCTGTCAACTTCGGCGGCAAGCCTCGGTGCGGCAATGCCTGCTTCAGCAAACGCCTTGTCGAACAGATGCCGGTAGACGCACCCGACCTCGGTCACCACGAAGCGTGCCGAAGCAATCGCGCTCAAATCGAGTTTCGTTGATGCGAGTTCCCGTCCAGGAGGCGCAATCAGAACCAATGGCTCCGCGGCAATCGTGCGCTTGGCGAAACGTTCGCCGACGCCCTGCTGATCGAAGCAGAAGGCGACTTCGATTTCGTTTGCTTCGAGCTTTTGCAGCAGGCCGCCGCTGCCGGCGACCTTCAACTTGAGACCGATGCCGGGATGATGGCTTTGAAAACCGGACAGCCATCTTGGAAGCTTGACGGAAGCAATCGTCTCCAGCGCACCAATCGTAACCGACCCGGCATTTTGCGCTGTGATTGCTGCCACGGCTGCGCGGGCCTCGTCTGCCAAGATCAGGATGGCTTGGGCATGGGACCTCAACACCTCGCCTGCTTGAGTCAGCTCCAGACCTGATCTCGATCGGATAAAGAGAGCCGTGCCAAGTTCGATTTCCAGGGCTTGGATCTGGTCGCTGACGCTCGATTGTGCAAGGTGAATTTCTGCCGCTGCCCGCGTGAAACTTCGGTGCCGGACAACCGCAAGGAATGTCTTGAGTAGTCTAGGATGCATCGAGAGGGGCCGCAGCGCCAAAATCAGCGCGATAGAATAGCGAGATGAGCGCCGACGCTGTCATGTCGCGCGCATGCCGTCAATGGATTGCAGAACGATTGCAGTGAGGAAGCGCCGAGATCCCATCAAAGCCTTAGCGAGGTTTGCACGCACTGATCGCGTAGCGATGCTGGAGGCCTCTGGAAAGCGCCTTGAAATAGTTCCAGTGGCGGGCCTGCGCTTTGTGCACTTCCCGCAGGTTTTCATCGATCTGGACGTGTTCGAAACCGGCATTCTTCAAAAGTGCGGCGATCTTGTCCGCCCGCGCTCCCTTTGAGAAATAGACCCGCGACAGGATACTGCTATGGATCTCTGCCATTCCGGGCGCATGCCCCGGATCCGCTTTCAAAAGTCCGCCACCTTCGAGCAATTTCATCACACGCTTCACCAGCCGCTCGGCAAAATTGGCACTGACGAAATCGCCATCGACGATCAGCAGCGTTCCGCCAGGCTTCAGCACACGCATCCATTCCGCGAAGGCTTTTTCGGGATCAACCAGCGTCCACACCAGATGGCGGGTCACGATGACGTCGTAAGTGTCATCCAACTCCGTGGTGTTTTCGACATCAGCCATTCGGAAACTGATCATGCGGCCACGGCTCTTTGCTTTGGCACGGGCTCGTTCCAGCATCGGCTCGGCCCACTCGAGGCCGGTCACCTCGAAACCGAGATCGTCCATGAGATGGGAAATGACCCCCGTGCCGCTCGCCAGGTCGAGCGCACGCCTGCCCTCTCCCGCCCCAAGATGCTTTACGATCAACCGATGCCAGGCGCTGCGCTCCGTCTCGGTGAAAATCTCGTGGCCCGGCGACTGGTCGAAGGACTCGGCTCTGGCCGACCAATAGGCCTTGATCTCGTCACGAAGCCCGTAATTCTCGCCGCCCGCCACTTGCCCGTCCATTACCGTCATGCCCGCCAGTCCCAGTTTGAAATTGTTCTAATAGATATAACTTGACGATTACAATCATAAAATAATAGACGGCATTTCAGTTTTCCACGGAGTGAATTTTAATGCGCATTACAGGCAAAGCGGCCGTTCTTGCAATGGGCCTTGTCGTCACCGCCGTCTGGCCGGCCCTTGCCGACAAGATCACCGTGAAGGACGTGACCGGGCGCGAGGTCGAGGTGAACGCCCCGGTCAAGCATATGATCCTCGGCGAGGGCCGACAGATCTATTTTCTCGCAGCACTGGATAAGGAAGCCCCCTTCGAGCAAGTCGTCGGATGGCGCGACGACCTGCCGAAGGCAGACCCTGAATCCTACGACGCCTACCTTGCGAAGTATCCCGAGATTGCCAAGCTGCCGACCTTTGGTGGCATGAAGGACGGCACCTTCGATATCGAACAGGCCGTCGCGCTGAAGCCCGACGTGATCTTGATGAACATCGACGCGAAGACCGCGACCGAAGAAGCCGGATACATCGAAAAGCTCGGTAAAGTCGGCATTCCGCTCGTCTATGTCGACTTTCGCGAAAAGCCGATGGAGAACACCGAGCCCAGCATGCGCATCATGGGCAAGCTGATGGCCAAGGAAGCGCTTGCGGAAGACTTCATCAAATTCCGCGCCGACAGTATCAAGCGCGTGACCGACGCGCTTCAAAAGGCCAACCCGCCGAAGCCTGTCGTCTTCGTCGAACGCGCGGGAGGCTATTCCGAGGATTGCTGCATGTCCTTCGGCAACGAAAATTTCGGCAAGATGGTCGAAATTGCCGGCGGTACCAACATGGCCAAGGACATCATCCCCGGCACGTTCGGAACGGTCAATCCCGAGCAGATCATTGCTTCCAATCCGGACCAGATCATCGTCACCGGCGGCAACTGGGACAAATATGTGCCCGGCGGCGCCTGGGTTGGCGTTGGCTATGGCGCAGATCTGAAGGAAGCCCATCGCAAACTCGAAGCCCTGACCAAGCGTCCGGCCTTTACTGGCGTCAAGGCGGTGGCCGATCATAATGTTCATGCCATCTGGCACCAGTTCTACAACAACCCTTACCAGTTCGTCGCCATCCAGGAGATCGCGAAGTGGCTCCATCCGGATCTGTTTGCCGATCTCGATCCTGAGGCGACCTTCAAGGAATTGCATGCCCGCTTCCTGCCGCTCGACTACAAGCCGGGATATTTCGTTTCCCTCAAGGACGAATGAGCATGACTAACCGGGCCGACCGCGCAGAAGCGTACCGTCGGCCCGACCATTTCTCACCGGCGCGCCAATTCCGCGTCGATAAGGAGCCTCCCATGCGGTTTTCTGCCATTCGACACATCGCCGCCATCCTGCTTGGCCTGGTTGCGTTGCCCGCGACGGCAGCCGAGATCACCGATGTTGCGGGCCGCACACTCAAGATCGACCTGCCGGCAAAACGCGTCATCGTTGGCGAGGCACGGCAGATCCACGTCATCGCCGCCCTTAAGGGTGACAAGACTTTCGATCAGATTGTTGGCTGGCGCGATGATCTGATCAAGAAGGATCCAGACAGTTACACAGCCTATGTCGAGGCATTTCCCAAGATTGCCGACCTGCCACGTTTCGGTTACCTGCCCCAAGGTGAGTTCGGCCTCGAAGCGGCAATTGCGCTCTCGCCCGATGTCATCACCCTCAATCTGGAAGCGCAAAAGTCAGCCACGGATAGCGGCTTTGAGGAAAAGGCCGCCGCCGCCGGCATAAGGATCGTCTATCTCGATTTTCGCCTCGATCCGGTTCGCAACACCGAGGCGTCGATCGAACTGCTCGGTCGCCTTTTCGGCGCCGAAGACCGAGCCAAGGAATTTATTGCCTATCGGCGCACGCAAATCGCCCGCGTGACCGACAGGCTCGCAACGATCAAGGACCTGAAACGCCCGAAGGTCTTTGTCGAGCGGGCGCCGGGTATTTCCGGGGAAAACAGCTGCTGCCGCACCTTCGGACCGGTCAATTTCGGCGCCATGGTGGAAGAAGCCGGTGGCCATAATGTCGCATCAGATATTATTGCCACGACCTTCGGCGATCTCAACCCCGAACAGCTTGTCGTGTCCGATCCCGAACATGTGATTGTCACCGGCTCGAACTGGGCAGCCGAATCCGACATCAACCAGTTTGTGCCCGTGGGCCGCGACGCGGATATGTCGCTTGCCCGCGACAGGCTCGCAAAACTGATGACGCGCGCACCCTTTCCGGCGCTAAAGGCTGTTAGGAGCGGACAAGTTCACGCCGTGTGGCATCAGTTTTATGGCGCGCCATACGAGTTCTATCCGATCCAGCAATTTGCCAAATGGCTTCACCCCGAGCTGTTTGCTGATGTCGATCCCGATCAAACATTCAAGGAATTCCATGAGAGGTTTCTTCCCGTGACCTTCAAGCCTGGCTATTTCGTATCGCTGGAACGGGGATCAAACTGATGGCTGAGGCAACCCAGACACTCGTTGCGCCGGCGGGACGCGTGCGATATCGCGCTCTAGCAACGCGCAGGATCCTGATCCTTACCGGGTTGGTTGGCGCGCTGTGCCTCAGTGTCGCGGCCGATATGGCGCTTGGCCCGGCGCGCTACAGCCTGACGGAGGTTATCTCGGCGATCTTCGGCCCTGGTGAAGTTGCAAACCAGCTGAGGGTCGTTATCTGGGATATCCGCATGCCAATCGCGCTGATGGCGATCACGGTCGGCGCATCGCTTTCGGTCGCCGGTGCCCAGATGCAGACGATCCTCTCCAATCCATTGGCGAGCCCTTTTACGCTTGGCATTTCGGCGGCCGCCAGCTTCGGCGCAGCACTCGCACTGGTTGGCGGCGTCGCCCTGTTTCCCGGCGCCATCGAATACGTGGTGCCGCTGAACGCCTTTATCATGGCGATGGTCGCCGCACTCTTCATCCACTTCGCCTCCACGATGCGCGGTGTCAGCGTCGAAACCATCGTGCTGCTCGGCATTGCCCTGGTCTTCACGTTCAACGCAGCCCTCTCCCTCCTCGAATATCTGGCTTCCGAACAGGCGCTCGCGGCGGTCGTCTTTTGGACCATGGGCAGCCTGACGAAGGCCACCTGGGCCAAGGTCTATTTCACCGGCGCGGTGCTTCTCGTCACCGTGCCGCTGTTCATGAAGGATGCCTGGGCGCTGACCGCTCTTCGCCTCGGTGACGACAAGGCTGCCAGCATGGGTGTCAATGTCCGCCGCCTGCGGCTGCAGACAATGATGATCGTCAGCCTGCTTGCGGCAATCCCCGTCTCCTTCGTCGGCACCATCGGCTTCGTCGGGCTTGTCGGACCGCATATTGCCCGCATGCTGGTCGGCGAGGACCAGCGCTTCTTCCTGCCAGGAGCCGTCATTTGCGGCGCGCTTCTGTTGTCGACGACATCAGTCGTCAGCAAGATGCTCATTCCTGGCGCCATCCTTCCGATCGGCGTGATCACCGCGCTCGTCGGCGTTCCCTTCTTCTTCGTTCTCATATTCAGTAACCGGAGGCGTGCATGGTAGCTCTTGCGCTTCAGGACGTTGGAGCCGCTTACGGCCGCAGGACGGTGCTTTCCAGCGTCAGCACGGACATGCTCCAGAGCGGCAGTGTAACGGCGGTGATCGGCCCCAACGCGGCAGGCAAGTCGACATTGTTCAAACGCATCGCCTCATTGATCTCCGGGCCGGGGCTCGTTGAACTCTCCGGCACGGAGCGCGGGCCGAGAACGATCTGCTACATGCCGCAGGATACCGGCGCCAACGCCGTCCTGACGGTCTACGAATCGATCCTGCTGTCTGCCAAACAGGGCAGCGGCTGGCGCGTTCACGACGATGAGCTCGCCGAAATCGACACCGTTCTGAAGGCACTGCGGATTGAGGATCTCGCATTTCGAGAGCTCGGGGAGCTTTCCGGCGGGCAGCGCCAGCTGGTATCGCTGGCACAGGCGCTCGTGCGCCGACCCGAGGTCCTCCTCATGGACGAGCCGACTTCCGCGCTCGACCTGCATCGCCAGGTAGATGTCCTTACCTTCATTTCCGACCTGGCAGCGCGCAAGGGCATGATCGTTCTGGTCGCGCTCCACGATCTCAACCACGCTCTTCGCTACTGTCAGAATACGATCGTCATTGCCGACGGTTCCATGGCGATCAGCGGCGATACATCGGCCGTCATCACCTCCGAAATGCTCCGCGACATCTATAAAGTCGCAGCCCGCATCGAGACCTGCTCGCAGGGACGCGCCCTGGTCATCGTCGATAACGCCATATAGCGGCGAAGCTGCACTGCGCCGGGGCCTCATGGCCGCCCCGGCCGATACGTCGGTCGAATTAAAGAGCATTTTGGAAACGTCAATTCCCGCTCTTTCCTTTACCCTGCCATCCGTTAGTTAAACGCCTGTTGTCCAAAGGCTTTCATCCAAAGGAGTAAGGATAAATGGGTGCGTCAGTGATAATCGGAATCTTGATCACGTTTCTCGTAATCATTCTCGTCTTATACTTGGTTCAGCGGCTGCCGATCGATGCCCGCATGCGCCAGATCGTGCAGATTGTCGTGATAATCATCGGAATTGTATCGCTCCTGAAGTATCTGGCCGTTTGGTAATATCAGGCGGACTGCGACTGGCCGACAACATGAGCCGTCGGCCCTTTGTAGCGAAGACGATGCCCGCTGCTCTAGAGCAACGGGCACTCTTGATCCGGTCGACGCCGGCTTATCGTCCGTTGGTATTCCTGCGAACCTTATCGCTTTTCGCCTTCACTGATGACGTCTTAGCGTCATAGGCCTGTCCGAAATTGGTACCGCCTAGATGCCCGCCGGCGCTCGTGTTGGCGACCTGGCGCTTGGCCCGCTGAAGAAGGTGATCTGCATTGGTTTTCTTCATCTCGTAGCTCCAAAATTGGAAATTTAAAAAGGCCGTACAAACCCGACCTCAATTCGTCGTAACGGACCAGTGCCAGTATATTCGTGGTCAATGGCCGATCTGGTTGGATGGCTTACGCAGCGAGAAGATTCTCGGCGGCATTCTTTCCGCTTTTATTGTCGCGCACGATGTCAAAGGTGACCTTCTGGCCTTCCCTTAGATCAGACATGCCGGAGCGCTCTACTGCAGAGATGTGGACAAAAACGTCCGTTGATCCATCGCTTGGCTGAATGAAGCCGAAGCCTTTGGCCGAATTGAAAAATTTAACAGTTCCGCTGTTCATGACGATTTCCTTTCAATCGCACAGGACTAGTCGCTCGGCCGCATTGCCGACGACGGATGATCGATTTTGAGAGGAAAGACCGCCTTGAGCGCGAAGGGGCGCCAAAACAAAGCTTAACAGGCAAGCTCGATGCCGGCTTTTAGGCGACAACTGTGTTTACATAAAGGCTGGAGCGCACTACCTGGGCTGGCATGCGCGCCTGAAACGAAAGCGGTCCGCCGCTTTGCCAAGCAACGGACCTAATTTCGTGTTCTAGGAGGATTAATGCGGTCGCTACACATTACCTTCGCGACACCGCCAGAATGCTCGTCGACCATTAAAAAACTATAACAATGCCGTCAATTATGCACTTATTGCAGGGTTCGGCGATGATGCTTGTGAACGTGCGGCGACCGTGCCTGCCAATGCCGGCATGCCAGCCTCCAGGCAGGCTGCGATAAATGCTTCGCGGGCCACCTCTGCGGGGACGACTCGGCTCAGTGCTCCCCGGCACTGGTTGACGGCTCGATGGTAGCGCTCACCTCGCCGCTCGGGCCACTCGTTCTCAAGAAAATCAATAGTCTCAAAGGCTGATGTAAATGTCCGCTCAAGTCCGCACTCCAAGCGGACCGTTACCGGAACCCGCCAAGGCACCTCACTGACAAGCATGGTGTTTTCTCCTCTCTAGATGCCGCTATTCGACCCAAGAAAATATTGGTTTTGATAGGTTTTCGTTCAAGAGGTAATTGCCTAAACCAATCGGATGAGGTCCTGCAGCGATCGTGATCAGGACGCATTCATTTTGAGAATACCGGGCGGGCGCTTCTGATATGGGCGCAGGTCGTGACCGCCGATCTGAGGCAAACTCAGAATCGTCACCTTCCTACTGCCGGCACGCCGACAGCGGCGGCGAGTACAACGTGCACCGCCCATCCTGCCGGTTTCTGTCCGGCAGGATGGGCTTGGAAAGCTGATTCACGAGCCCTAGGAGCAGACGACGTCCGTCTCCCCGATCTTCATAATAAGCTCGTACACTCTCAATCGTGCCGGCGACGACCGTGACAGGCGAGTACACCCTTCGTCGCCAGGACTTGATGCTTCTACCAATGAGACCGCCGATGGTGTCGCGGGCAGGGTTTCATCTTGATTGATCAAAATCGCTCAGTGTGATAATTAATATCCTCGCAAACAGAGGCGGCTAGCGGCCCAAATCACCATGCGTGAAATCAATCACATCACCGGCAAACAGCTGGCAGCGGCGCGTGTGTTGGCGGGTCTTGGTCAAGTCGAACTTGCCAAGGACGCCAATGTTTCTGCTCCCACCTTACGCCGGATGGAAGCCAGCGATGGAGAGGTCAAGGGTATGGCTAACAACGTCGTCGCCGTCGTTCGTGCCCTCGAAGCGGCCGGCATTGCCTTCCTCGACGGCGACTATTCAGGCTCCGGCGGCCCAGGCGTTCGCCTTCTGGCACCTGCGCGCGGGTCGATCGACGTCGATGAGAAACAGACGATTCAATACCGCGAAGTTTTCGAAAACGATGCCCCTCCTGGCGCAGGCGGCTGATATGGAAGAGCATTTCGGCAATCGCCGCGACGAGCCGCTTACGTCTGAAGATCTGACCGTCTGCAATAACGTCCTTGATGATCTGTGTGTTCAGATGGATATATCACCGACAATGAAACGGTCGCACGTCTGGCGTCGATCATCATAGAATTATATCGCCAAGGCGTGCGCGAACCGGAGCAATTGAAGCTCTTGGCGGGCGCGACGCGTGATGACCCCGACGCGTGACGGACGGCGTGGATCATCGGTTGTCAGCAGACGCTTGGTTACTTGACGCCCAGAGATTGCGAATGGCGATGTCTTTCGAGGGCGTCAAAAGAGAAAGCGGCGATCTCCAACGCGGTGCCACCATCGAGTGCAAGGTCAGACAGAATCTCACCGACGATGCTCGTGAATTTGAAACCATGCCCGGAACAGGGCGATGCAACGACAATGTTTGGCTGTCCGGGCAAAAGGTCGAAGAGGAAATCCTCGCTCGGCAACATCGTATAGCGGCAGGTGGCCGCGCGAACACGAAGCCCGGCAGCCGAAGGCAGACGTCTGGACGCAAAGCCGTCGAGCAGTGCGGTATCCTGGTCGTTGATCGGCGGATTGGGTTCGTTGGGGTCGATCGGCTCGCGGAAATGCGCGTGGCGGCCAAGCTTGATGCCGTCGGTGCCGATCGCAGGGAAGCCAAAATAAGAACCATCCGCACCTTCATCGCGAAGGAAACATGGCATGCGCTGCGGCTCTGCTACAAAGCCGTCCTTTGGCTGATACCACGCCACGACCTGACGGATCGGGGTCGCGTGTGATTTCAGGTGCGGAACGAGTTCCGCAATCCAGGATCCCGTCGCGATGACGACCTTTCTGGCGTGGTAGCGGCCACTCGCTGAAGAGATAGTGACACCGCCGTCACCCGGATCGAGCGCCATAACCTTCTCGCCAAAATGGAGCATCGCTCCGCTTTCGGCCGCAAGTTTGATGTAGCCCATGACGGCAGCTTCCGGGCGCAGATATCCGCCTTGCGGATCGAGGATCGCAACCTCATCGTCATCGAGCTGAAAGGCAGGAAAGCGGCGCGCCATTTCCGCCGCGTCGAGCTCTTCATGGGCAAGACCGTGTAGCCTGCACGAAGTGCGCGTGCCGCTCACAATCTTGCTGTCTGGCGGACCAATCTGCAACACGCCGGTGATGGTCAGGATATCGGTCCTTAGACTGGTTTCGAGCGCTCGCCAGTTGCGATAGGCACGTTGAAGAAGCGGCACATAGGACGGGTCCTCGAAATAGCCGAGCCGAATGAGCCGGCTGTCGCCATGCGACGAGCTCATTGCATGCGCGGGAAAATAAGCGTCGATACCAATCGCTTTGACGCCGCGGGCGGCGAGAAATGCAAGTGCTGCGCTTCCCATGGCCCCAAGGCCAATCACAGCGACGTCGAATCGAGCGATCATGGCAACCCCTTTAAGTATCCGCCGGTGGCGAGCGATCCCGAAGCAAAGTGCGCAACGCCTCCATGTCCCCACCAAGCGGGCGGTCATCGGCATAGTGCAGCACATGCGCACGCACGATAATATGGATTTCTTCCGTTCCTCTCGCCCTCGGCGCCGTCGCCTCGAGAAAATCATGGGCCTGGGCTGCAGCCATCAATTCGATCGCCAGGATGTATTCAGCATTATCGATGACGGAAAGCAGCTTGTTTGCAGCAGCTGTCGGATGCGCGAGAAAATCCTCCTGCAGTCCCGATGTCAGGCCGCCATCCGTCGAGGCCGGAGCAGCAAGACGGCGGTTCTCATTGCTGAGCGCCGCAGCCGTGTACTGGGCGATCATGAAGCCGGAATTGCTGCCGGCATCACTGGCAAGGAAAGGCGGAAGACCGCTTACCAACGGATTGACAAGCCGATCAATTCGCCGCTCGCTCATTGCGCCGATTTGAGCGATTGCGATTGCAAGGCTGTCGGCCGCCTGCGCGAGTGCCGGAGCAACGGCATGCGCTTCTGACGAGACGATCGGATTGTCCGGCGTGCCCGAGATCGCCGGGTTGTCGGTGACGGACGCGAGCTCCCGGTCGACGGTCTCGGCTGACTGCTCGAATACGTCGCGCGCGCCGCCATGCGCATGCGGTATCGCACGCAAGCTGAGCGCATCCTGCGTACGTCTTGCGAGGGCGGCCGCAACAAGCCCGCTGCCCGAAAGCCGATTGCGGATGGACGCACCGACCGTCGCGATACCCCTCGAAGGGCGAAGCGCAAGCACCGCTTCGTCGAACGCTGCCAGCTGGCAGCCGGCAGCTTCCAGGGTAAGGGCGGCGATTGCATCGGCCCAATCGAGCAGGCGGGCGGCACGTGCGAGAGCGATGCTCGAAAGACCGGTCGCGCAAGCCGTGCCATTGACAAGGCTCAGCCCTTCTTTGGCCTTGAGGACGAGTGGCGCAAGCCCGATCGCCGTCAACGCGTCTCGCCCGTGCATCGGACGACCGGCCACGCGCGCAGAACCCTCCCCAATCAAGACGAGCGCACTATGGGCATTATGGGTGAGATAGCCGGCTGAGCCTTTCGACGGCACATCGGGAATGCAATCCCTCTCGAGAAAGGCAGCCAGGTTGCTGACGATTTCCGGCCGCACGCCTGAATGGCCGTGGGCAAAATTGGCGATCTGCGCGGCAATAATCGCCCGCACCTCGCGTGGTGCCAAGAGCGGGCCGACGCCGCATGCGTGACTAAGTACGATATTGCGCGAAAGTCGGCTTTGCGAGCTACGATCAACGACCGTATCCGACAGCGCGCCGACGCCGGTATTTATACCGTAGGCTCGCACCCCGCTTTCGACGATGCGCCCGACGATACGGGCAGCGTGGGCGATACGTTCCTCTGCAGCCGGCGACAGTGCAAGTGCCTCGCCTTCGCCGACCTGAGCGATGTCGCGCCAGCCAAGCCTGTCCCCGATCGTGACGGTCATTGTCCGCTTCCGAAATGGCCGATGAACTGGCGAAAGGCTGGCGATGCGCCGCCGCCGAACATTTCGTCCGGCGCGCCACTGCTTTCCACAAGACCTTCGCGCATGAAGATGACGCGATTAGAGACGTTGCTGGCAAAACTCATTTCATGGGTAACGACGAGCATGGTCATGCCCTCTTCGGCGAGGCCACGCATGACGCGGAGTACCTCACCGACGAGTTCTGGATCAAGTGCAGAGGTCGGCTCGTCGAAGAGCATCACCTTCGGCTTCATCGCAAGCGCGCGCGCGATCGCGGCGCGCTGCTGCTGGCCGCCGGAAAGATGCGCCGGATAGGCATGACGCTTGTCGGCGATGCCGACTTTTTCGAGCAGCGCCTCGGCTTCGGAAATGCATTCTGCACGCGGCCGTTTGAGGACATGCACGGGGCCTTCGATCACATTCTGCAGGATGGTCATATGTGACCAGAGGTTGAATTGCTGAAAAACCATGCCGAGTTCGGAGCGGATATGATCGACCTGCTTCTGGCTCGCGGGCCTGCTTCTTCCGTTCTTATGCACCATCTGGATCTCTTCACCATCGACCCAGATCTCGCCACTCGTCGCCGTCTCGAGAAGGTTGATGCAACGCAGGAACGTCGATTTGCCGGAGCCCGAGGCGCCGAGCAGCGAAATCACATCGCCATCCTGTGCGTCGAGGGAAATTCCGCGTAACACCTCGTGAGTTCCGAAGCTCTTGCGGATGTTGCGGACCGAAAGTCGGGTTAGACCGGGCATGAAGGCTCCAATCGGGTTCAGTCTGATCCTACGCCTTCAGCGCCGCCGGAACGGCGCGGCGATGTCGGGAGAGCGAATATTCAAGCAGGGTCATGCCCTGAAGGATGATGAAGTTCAAAACAAGGTAGATGAGGGCAGCACAGAGAAAGACCTCCATCGTGCGATAGGTCTGCGAGATCAGACGCTGGGCGACACCTGTGACCTCCCATACTGTGACGAGGCTTGCGAGAGCCGTCGACTTCATCATCAGCACGATCTCGGTCGAATAAGCAGGCAGGGCGTGCCGGAAAGCGATGGGCGCCAGGATGCGGCGCACAAGCAGCAAGCCCGACATGCCGATCGAGCGGGCGGCCTCGATCTCCCTTGGAGAGATTGCACGAATGCCGCCGCGGAAGATTTCAGCCGTGTAGCCGGCGGTGCAGAGCGCCAGCGACAGGACGGCACAGACGAAAGGCTCGCGCAGGAACGGCCAGAGGAAGGAATAGCGGATGAAACCGAATTGCCCGAGGCCGTAAAAGACGAGAAACATCTGGATCAGAAGCGGTGAGCCGCGGAAGATAAAGACGTAGCCCTTGGCAATCGCCGAAAGCACCCGATTGCCGCCAATGCGCATCCAGACGATCAAGAGCGCCAAAAGGAGGCCGAAGAAGATCGACGCGGAAAAGAGCGCCAGCGTCATCGGCACGGCCTTCAGCAGCGTGATCATGGTCTGCGACAGAAAGGTGAAATCCATGGTCGTTCCTCAGGCCTGGCCCATCGCAGCTGCCGGCATGCTGCGGTTTGTCCGCCGCTCGGCACCGTTGAATACCCGATCGGAAAGGCTCGTCAGGATCAGATAGAGCGCGCCACCGACGATGAAGAAGAGGAAATATTGCCGGGTAGAGCCGGCCGCGACCTGGCTGGTCCGCATCAATTCGGCGAGACCCGTCACCGAAACCAGCGCCGAGTCCTTGAGGCTCAATTGCCAGACATTGCCGAGACCGGGAATGGCAAAACGCAGGACCTGCGGCATGATAATGCGGCGGAAGCGCAAGCCACGGGGCATGCCGATTGCGGATGCCGCCTCAAGCTCACCCTTGGAAATCGCAAGGTAGGCGCCACGGAAGACCTCCGCCTGATATGCGCCTGAAATGATTCCGACGGCCAGCGCACCGGCCGCGAAGGAAGGAAGTCCGAGGAAACCCTCGTAACCCATGGCCGTGCCGATCGCCGTCATCGCGGATGATCCGCCGAAATAGATCAGATAGATGATCAGCAGTTCGGGAACGCCGCGAAAAACGGTGGTGTAGAGACTGCCGATGGCAAAGAGCAGCCAATTGCCGGATAGCTTGGCGCCGGCGACGATCGTTCCGAGCAGCGCCCCGATTGCGAGCGCCGTCGCCGTCACGGCGAGCGTCGTCGCCGCACCGAGCAGCAGCAGTGCCCCCCACCCCGTCGAGCCGAAGCCAATCAGTTCCAGTGTCGCCATATCCGTTCCCCGCGCTGCCCTTGAAGGGGCTGTCAGAATAACATGCGGTCCCCGTCAAAAAAGCGGGGACCGGAAGTTTCGGCCGGAACCGGCGCTTACTGTTGCGGGCTGACGTCGACCTTGAACCACTTCATCGAGAGGTTTTTGACGGTGCCATCGGCAAGGGCCGACTTGATGGCCTGGTTGAACTTGTCGCGCAGATCCGTATCTGCCTTGCGCAGTCCAAGACCTTCGCCCTCGCCCCAGATGGAGCCGGCGATTTCGGGACCGGTAAAAGCAAGCGCACCGTTTGCGGCTTGGAACGCGTTGTTGAAATAGACCGCATCGTCGAAGCCGAGATCGATACGGCCGCTCTGCAAGTCAAGGTCGCGGTCTGCACCGGTCTTGTATTCACGAATCTCGGCGATGCTGCCGAAGTTGTCGTAGACGAATTTGGCGTAGACAGTCGCCGCCTGAATGCCGATCGTCTTGTCCTTGAAGACTTCCTTGAGGCCTTCAATTTCCTTCACCCCAGTCTGGCCGGGGGTCATCTTGATGGTCGTGCCTGTGCCTGCGGCGTTGGCAAGCGGACTATCCTTGGCTGTCGCAAAGGCGGCGGGGGTCGCGGCATAGGGAACCGTAAAGTCGATGATCTTCTTGCGCTCCTCGGTGATCGACAAGGCGTCCATGATGACGTCGAACTTGCCGGCGTTGAGCGCTGGAATCATCCCGTCCCAGTCGGAGGCGACGAGCTTGCACTCGATCTTGGCACGTTCGCAAAGGATCTTGGCGAGTTCGGGTTCGAAACCGCCAAGCGAGCCGTCGGCATTCGTCAGATTCCACGGCGCGTAGGCGCCTTCGAGCGTTATCGTCGCGGTCTTCCAATCCTTGGCGGCGAGCGGGGCGGCGAAGGCTGCAAGCGTAAACCAGGTAGAAAGAAAAAGCGTCTTGAATCTCATTATCATCAATCTCCTCTGAAGTTGTCATTGACCTTGTGGCTGCATGAAACCGGTCTGCGCCGGCTTGCCTGTCGTCATCGATTTTACTCGAAGGCTCGATCAGGAGGTTGTATAGGGTAGCATATGAGAGATTTCATGATATGCAAGAGAAAAGTCTGTTTATCGGGCAGATTCCATCGATGCAAAAGGAATGGGCAATGAAGCGTCCGGGCGAGATGAAGCGCGAGTTTTCGGAAAATGACACCGCACCGCTTTATGCCGGCGTCAAACAGATGATCCTCGATCGCATTCACAGCGGCGAATGGCCGCCGAAGCATCGCGTGCCTTCCGAGAACGAGCTCGTCGTCGAGCTCGGCGTCAGCAAGATGACCGCCAATCGGGCGTTGCGCGAGCTTGCCAGCGAGGGTGAGCTGGTGCGCATCCAGGGTGTCGGTTCGTTTGTTGCGGAGCGCAAAGGCTATTCTGCGCTTTTTGAAGTGCGTAATATTGCTGATGAGATTGCCGAGCGCGGAAACGCGCATGAGGCAGCGGTCATTGTTCTTGCGAAAGAAACCGCCTCCCCGGAAGTGGCTGACGCGCTGGAGCTCGAAATCGGCGGCTTTGTCTTCCACTCGCTCATCGTTCACAGTGAAAACGGCGTTCCGGTGCAAATCGAAGACCGCTTCGTCAACCCGTCGGCGGCGCCGAATTACCTGGAGCAAGACTTCTCTTCAGTGACGCCGAATGCTTATCTCACGGCCGCAGCGCCATTGAGTGGATCCGAGCACGTCGTCGAGGCGGCAATGCCGAGAAGCTGGGAATGCAAGCTGTTGATGATCTTGAAAACGGAACCCTGCCTTGCGATCCGGCGACGGACCTGGTCGGGCAAGAAGATTGTCTCGACTGCCAGACTTGTCTATCCGGGGCACCGCTATCGGCTGGAAGCGCGCAGCGGCAGGATGGTTGACGAATAGGGTATCTGAGTTCCATATGGAAGTTAACGTGGGCAACTCGGAGGTGAAGGGTTCGGAGCGCCTCCGCCTTGGGGCCAATCAGCCATCAGTGCCTTGTAATGCCTTCAACGTCAGCCTGAGATGGTGTTCTGCGAAGGCATAGGTCACGTCGGGTGATATCGTCGAATTTGCTGATGGGCGGGAGCGGCATCAAAAACCGCTCCGCCCTCCCGGAAAATACATTTCTGCGCTGCGGAACATGCCTGCGCGACCCGACGATCCTGAGCCCGCCGCCCTTCGCCCTGCCGATCACCCTCTCATGATAGGCTGCGAGGCGATTGTTGCGCATTGACAAGTCGTACACTGGCCCGTCGCAATCGCCTCAGGGGGCCATCTTCTCACGGCTCTCGGCGCACTTCCGGCAGGCGTCGACGCAGCTCTGCATGTCGCCGATCCGTTCGCAGTCTTCGGCGCACGGAACGCAGATTTCGGCACATTCCCGGCGGACATGCTTGTGGTGCTGAGAGCCGATTAAACACAGGCTCCGACTGCATTGGTAATATCGTTGCTGCGCCAAGAGCCGCGATGAATGGGCGCGAGATCAATCATGGTCAGAAAGAACGGCTCCCATTGACGTTACCGCCGTTGGAAGCACTAGCCTGTGCACAACGTGGTATTCGCGCCATATAAAGGACTCGAACATCGACAACAGATAGGTCCTAATTGAAATCGGGCTGCTTTGCATGTAGCTCGTTGGGAATGGGCAAGATGTACCGAATCACAATGAGCAGGCTGCTCGTGATGATGCGGCTGGTGGTCATCGTATCACTGGCGGGGTACTCGCTGTCGAACGCCAACGCGGCGATGCACGGCTCCTCGTTCCCCGAACTGGAAGCCGTCGCCTCGGACGTGACGCCGTCTCACGAGGGCCACGACGTGGCGGACATGGCCCATCATGACCACTCGCATGGCGACATCTCCGATAGAGCCGATGGTGTATCGAAGCTGGTCAAGCAGGAATGCTGCAGCGATTTCTGCGGCGGGCTTGGCATGATTTGTGAAGGCCCCGACGTCGGCGGACCCGTCGAGATTTCCATCCGGCAGTTCGTCGACGACCGGACGACGCTTGGCGAACTGCCGCCCCTCCACCGTCCCCCGAATATCTGAATAGAGACGCGCCCGCTTGATCGGGTCCAGCCGGACACCTGCCTTCGTGCGGTGGGTGCCCCGTAGGCAATCTCTTATTCGGAAATTTCATAATGAAACCCTCGCTTTTCGTGGTGGGGCTGCCGCTTGTTATCGGCGGCTGCGCATCCACACTTCCTCCCGACGTGGTAAGTCCTCCGCCGCAGTCGAACAGCCGTCCGCGCGCCCGGTCGCATACCGGTCGCCGATCTCGGCCTACGTCGCCAGGCAGCCCGTCGACCCCAAGCCGTGGCGCAGACAGAACGATCTGCAGTCTCCAGCCAATGGAGACGCCTCATGATCGAGCCTAGAAGAACGATGGTGGCGCTGGTATTCCCGCTGGTGCTGAGCGGCTGCGTCACGGGCGCAGAGTATTCCAGCAAGGAAGCCGGCTTCACCTCCGTTTCAAACAAGACCGCCGCTGTCACGGCGAAGCAGACCGTCTGGATCCAGAACCAAAACCAGGCCCGGTCGGCAGCCGCGCAGGTAAGAAGCCTACTCGCTGGAAAGAAGGCCCTCGACGTCGAGACGGCCGTCCAGGTCGCCCTGCTCAACAACAGGGGCCTCCAGGCGACCTACGGCGATCTTGGCGACAGCGCCGCCGACGCCTGGCAGTCGACGATGTTCATCAACCCGACCGTCTCCATCGGCACGACTGGCATGGGGACGCCGGAACTGGAGGCGTTCAAGACCATCGAAGGGATGATCACGACGAACATCCTAGCACTCGCGACGAGGAACCGGGACGTGGCGATCGCCGACACCCGCTTCCGGCAGGCGCAGTTGACCGCGGCCGTGAAAACGCTCCAGGTCGCCGCCGACACGCGGCGTGCCTGGATCGGCGCGGTGGCAGCCTGGGAGAACGTCGGGCAGCTCCAGCGCGCCCAGGCGACGGCGGACGCCGCTTCCGAGCTCGCGGAGAAGCTGGGCGAGACCGGCTCGATGACCAAGGGCGCCCAGGCCCGCGAACATGTGTTCGTCGCCGAACTCGCCGGAGAGACCGCGAAAGCCCGCCTGGCGGCCCGTCTCGCCAAGGAGGAGCTGACACGGCTCATGGGCCTTTGGGGCACGGACCTGGACTACCAGGTTCCAAACAGCCTGCCTCCCCTTCCAAAGTCCGTCGTCAGGCGCGACACCATCGAGGCCGAAGCACTCCGAAATCGGATAGACCTCCAGGTGGCGAAGCTCGAACTCGAGGCAACTGCCAGATCCTACGGCCTCACCGAGGCGACGCGCTACGTCACCGACCTCGAAATCCTGACCGGTTTCGAAACCGAACGGGAAATCGAGGACGACGAGAAGAAGACCAGGACGACCGCCCAGGTCGAACTGGAGTTCGCAATCCCGATCTTCGACACCGGCAAGGCCCGGATGCGCAAGGCCGAGGCGGCGTACATGCGGGCGGCGAACCAGCTCGCGGAGAAGGCCGTCAACGTCCGCTCGGAAGCGCGCTCCGCCTACGAGGCCTACCGCTCGAATTACGACATCGCGCGGCACTACCGCAACGCCGTCGTGCCGTTGCGCACCAAGGTCGAGGAGGAATCCCTGCTGACCTACAACGGCATGATCACCAACACCTTCGAGCTGCTCACCGACACCCGCGACAAGATCAACTCCATCCTGCTCTCCGTCAACGCGAAGCGAGACTTCTGGCTGGCCGAAGCCAACCTCGCGCCAGCCATCTATGGCGGCGGTGCGACGAACGCGTCGGCAGAGACCGAGGTCGCCGCTGCTCCCGAAAGCAGCGGTGGCGGCGGCCATTGAGAAAGGACATCACCATGTTCAACAGACGACAACTGTTCGGTGCGAGCGCGGCCCTCCTTTCGACGGCCGCCTGGACAAAGACGTCGGCAATGGGCTTGCCGGACGCACCAACGATGGCATCGGCGGACATGCAGCCACCGCTCCACCCAAGCTCGGGTCCAGACTATCAGCCAGTCGTCACCCTCAACGGCTGGACCCTGCCCCACCGGATGAACAACGGCGTCAAGGAGTTCCACCTCGTCGCCGAGCCGGTCGAGCGTGAGATGGCCGACGGCATGACGGCCTATCTTTGGGGTTACAACGGCCAGTCTCCTGGCCCGACCATCGAAGCCGTCGAAGGAGATCGCGTGCGAATCTTCGTGACAAACAAGTTGCCGGAGCACACGACGATCCATTGGCACGGCATGCTCGTGCCGTCGGGCATGGACGGCGTCGGTGGATTGACGCAGCCGCACATTCCGGTCGGCAAGACCTACGTCTACGAGTTCGACCTCGTGAAGTCCGGCACGTTCATGTACCACCCGCATTCCGACGAGATGGTGCAGATGGCCATGGGCATGATGGGCTTCTTCGTCGTCCATCCAAAGGACCCGAAGTTCATGCGCGTCGACCGCGACTTCGTCTTTCTGCTCAACGCCTACGACATCGATCCTGGATCGTACGTGCCGCGCATCATGGAGATGACCGATTTCAACATGTGGTGCTGGAACAGCCGCGTGTTTCCGGACATCAGCCCGCTCGTCGTTTCCAAGAACGACAGGGTGCGGGTCCGCGTCGGGAACCTGACTATGACGAACCATCCAATCCACATGCATGGCTACGACTTCGAGGTGACGTGCACCGACGGCGGCTGGGTGCGGCCGGAGGCGCGGTGGCCGGAGGTGAGCATCGACATCCCTGTTGGTGCGATGCGGGCCTATGAGTTCGACGCCAAGTACCTCGGCGACTGGGCGATTCACTGCCACAAGTCGCACCACACGATGAACGCCATGGGTCACGACATCCCGACCTTCATCGGGGCCGACAAGTCGAAGGTCGCCGAGAAGATCAAGAAGCTGCAGCCGGAATACATGCCCATGGGCACCAAGGGCATGGCCGACATGGGCGAAATGGAAATGCCCATTCCCGAGAATACCATTCCGATGATGACCGGCTGGGGGCCGCACGGCCCCATCGAGATGGGTGGCATGTTCTCGGTCGTGAAGGTCCGCGAAGGCATCTCGGCGGGCGATTACTCCGACCCGGGCTGGTACGAAAACCCGCCCGGGACCCAGGCTTGGGAGTGGACCGGCGAACTGCCGGACGCGACCAAGGCCAAGGACGCGAAAACGCAAATCACGCCCAAGCCGACAAACGGCTGAGGCTCAATCTTCCACATCAAAAAGGATTTACCCATGAAGAACTATGTATTGGCACTGGCGCTGGTCGCCCTCGCAACCCCAGCCCTGGCTACCGGCAATCATGCCGGCGGTCACGGTGAAAAAATGGCTGTCGGAGAGCCCGGCGACAAGGCGAAGGCGACGCAGACGATCCGCGTCACGATGAAGGAAACCGACGACGGGAAGATGATCTTCACCCCCGCCGTCTTCAACGTCCGCAAGGGGCAGACGGTCAAGATCGCGATCAAGAATGCCGGAGCCGTCGACCACGAGTTCGTGCTCGATCAGGAAGACAAGATTCTCGAGCATAAGGCAGTCATGGAGAAGTTCCCCGAGATGGAACATGACGATCCGAATTCGATCCGCCTTCCGGCCGGTCAATCCGGTGAGATCGTCTGGAAGTTCACCACCGACGGCGAGTTCAAGTTCGCCTGCCTGATCCCCGGCCACTATGAAGCCGGCATGCACGGCGACGTCACCGTCGCTGGCAAGTAATCCGTAAAAAGGAGTCACAAGCATGAAAACTGCAATGATCAAGATCGGCATCGCCGCCCTGCTCTCCGCCAGCGCGGCCTTCGGTGCGTTTGCCCAGGAATTCACCAAAGGCGTCGTCAACAAGATCGACGCCAAGGCGAAGAAGGTCACCATCAAGCATGAAGACCTGAAGAGCCTCGACATGCCGGCGATGACGATGGTCTTCCGCGTTGAAAACGCGGCTCTGCTCGAAAAGCTGAAGGAAGGTTCGAACATCGAGTTCGTTGCCGAACGCGTGAATGGCAAGCTGACCGTCACCGAGGTAAAATAGCGGATCCGTGCCGCCCGGATCCGCCCGGGCGGCAGGACATCGAGGAGTGGAGACGATGCACAGGAGAAGCTTCATAGCATTGGCGGCATCCGCCCTGGCGTTCGTTGGTGGAGGGGTCCGCGCCGCGGCCCCGTCGAAGATGACGGTCTACAAGGATCCGAACTGCGGCTGCTGTCATGAATGGTCGAAGGCGATGGCCGCGGCAGGATTTTCCGTCGACACCCGCGACACCGACGACCTTGCCGCGGTCAAGGCGCGGCTTGGCGTGCCTGCCGCCGTGGAGGGATGCCACACTGCCATCGTCGAGGAATACTACCTTGAGGGGCATGTTCCGCTTGAGGCCGTTCAACGCCTGCTGCGGGAGCGGCCGCCGGTCCGAGGGCTGGCCGTGCCGGGCATGCCACCTGGCTCGTTGGGGATGGGAGACGACCCGCAGGCGTCCTATGACGTCTATGCGATCCCTTCGGGAACCGGCGCACCATACCTATTCATGGAAGTCCGCCCCCGGAAGGTCTGACGTCGCGATCGACCGGACCGCGCCGAGCGCTCAGGGCAGCGCAGAGCGCAACCGTGAGATCTTGCTTCCAGTCGATTATGCATGCATCCCGTCGGTTCGGGCACCGAAACATCGACCGCATGTCAGCGGAAATGATCCATAGCGCGCGAGCGGCGCATGCTTGCGTCCACCACCGTACCTCGCTAGAGCTTATCGAGCGGCTGCCGCCGAACGAAGCGATGTGGAAGACGCGGACGGACGACATGAGTGCGGATTGTGCAAAGGATCGGGGACAAAGGATCGGGCGTATCTCCCGCTTCCGTGGTCAATGCGGGCCGATCCTATCATGTCCGCGGAGGCTCCGAGGCTCCAATCAGCCGGTCGGCTGCTTGGTCTTCCTGAGATAAGGAAGGACGGTGTCGAAAGAGCCGAAGCGCGAGATCGCGTCATCGTTCGAAACCGCAGCCGTGATGATGACGTCTTCCCCTTGCTGCCAGTTAGCAGGTGTCGCTACCTGATGCTTGGCCGTCAACTGGATGGAGTCGATGGCACGCAGGATGTTCTATAGTTCGCAACGCGGAAAAGTGATCGCGGCTGGCCTGTTTGATAAGCATGTTCGATCCGAATTCGTGTCTCGTGGGCAACGGGGAGATTGGCACATTTTGGTGAAGGGCTGGTTTCAAGAGCGGCATTTATTTGTTGATTTGACAGCTTATACTATCGCGCTCAAGTTGATCTATTGGTGCGCCACATGCACCGGGTAGATGGAGGAAGCGATGAGACCGATAAATCGCAGATCGACACTTGCCTTTTGTACTACAGTTGCAGCAGTTCTGACCGTATGTGGAGGTTCGGCATTCGGGCAGCACACAGGCGTGACACTGCTTAGGCCCGATAAGCTGGCATGGCAGGATGATCCGGGCCTGCCGAAAGGGGCTCAAATCGCCATTTTGTTGGGCGATCCGACGAAAGCTGGCGACGTGGTCGTTCTGCGCGCCAAGTTTCCGGCCAACTATCAGGTGCCGCCCCATACTCATCCACATGCCGAGGCCGTCACCCTGATCAGCGGTAGCATTGGCTTTGGTGTTGGCGAAAAGGTCGAAAAGACTGGCGACCTGATCAAACCGGGAGCGTTTTTCGCGCAGCCAGCAAATCACGCCCACTATGGCTGGACAGGAGACCAAGAGGCCATCATCGAAGTCCATTTTGTGGGACCGGGAGGGATCACTTACATCAACCCGGCTGACGATCCGCGCAAGAAGTGAAATGCTGTTCAGCCGGTTACTTTGCACCGCTGATCGCTCGAATAGGAGCGCAAGCTTTACATCGCGCGGATAAATGCGACCGTAAACAAATGGAAGGCAACCGGCAGAAGCAGGCTTCCTTCCGCCGTCGCAATTGACTCTGAGTTATCCGACGACATCGCTGGTCAAGTCCCGTCCGATTTTCAACGGTCAACGAAGGGAGGAATTCATGGAAACCAAGGTCAACGAGATTGCCGACGGCATCTATCGACTTTCGACGTTTGTTGAGGAGATTGCGCCGCCGGCAGGTTTCACCTTCAACCAGTTCCTTGTCCTCGGAGACGAACCCTTGCTGTTCCACACGGGTCTGCGGCGGATGTTCCCCCTCGTCCGCTCGGCGATCAGCAGGCTTATTCCGGCCGAACGGCTGCGCTGGATCACGTTCGGCCACTACGAAGCCGACGAGTGCGGGGCGATGAACGAATGGCTCGCGGTCGCACCGCAGTCCGAGGTCGCCCACGGCGAAACGGGCTGTCTGGTCACGCTGAACGATGTGGCTGACCGCGCACCGCACATCCTGCAGAACGGTGAAGTGATTGATCTGGGCAAGGGCAAGCGTGTTCGATACCTCGATACGCCGCATATTCCTCATGGTTGGGAAGCTGGCATATTTTACGAAGAGGCGACCGGAACCCTGCTGTGCGGCGATCTCTTCACCCAGGTTGGCAACGGTCCCGCATTGACGGAATCCGATATCGTCGGGCCCGCAATCGTGGCCGAGGACATGTTCCAGTATTCCAGCCTTAACCCCGGCATGGGCGCGACGATCCGCCGTCTTGCCGAGTTCTCTCCGCGCACCTTGGCACTCATGCACGGTCCCTCCTTTTCCGGTGATGGCGCGGCTGCACTGCACGCCCTTGCGGATAGCTACGACCAACGCATTTCCAGTTACGCTGTAGGTTAAGCGCAGTTGCGTGCATCGTCGCGGGCCACCCCACGGGGGTTGACTTGTTAACTATGGGGACGAAGCCGATCGGGCAGAGCCGCTACCTCGTGCCGACGACTACGGTTGCCGTCGAATGCAGGTGAAAACTTTTCCATTGATTGCCGATGGGATCGGTAAAGGTCCGGTGATGGCGGCCGAAAGCAATCAGGACTCGATTTAAGGGAACATGCAGTCACGAAATCTGCAGTTGTTGGGATATCGTGTTGTCCAGACCGTTCCGGCGGACGCGAGGCCCCGCACACGCCCGGCTACCTGGTCTGGCAAAATTTGGGGAGCGTTCACGATCAACAAACTGCGTTTTACGCGCGGGGCGATGCGACACCGCGAATGGGCCATTATTGAAAGAAAGCTTTCCTGCTAATGCATAATTCCTCGAATCAAGATCGATTTTAAGGTAAAATTACGCAGCGCATTTAAAGGGCTGCAGCGTCCTTGCGCGCCGTATTCGACGCGGGGCGCTGTAGAGGAAAGGTGAGGCCAATGAAAAGGTTAGCAATCGTTACCCTGTCGCTGGTGACGGCGCTGACGAGCGTCCCGCCGGCCATGGCGTTTCCCACCGTTGCCGTGCCGAAGATCGAAGTCCCAGAGGCGCAGCCGGTCCAGTACAGGCGTTACCGTGGCGGCTACAACCGTGGATACCGGGGCGGCTATCGAGGCTACCGCGGGCATAGACACCACAATGGTGACGACGATTGGGCTTGGGCACTCGGCGGGCTCGCGACCGGCGCAGTTATCGGCGGATTGCTGGCGCAGCCGAGGTATTATGGCCCCAGCTACTACGATCAGGGCTACTACGGGCCGACCTATTACCGTCCGCGCTACTACGCGCCACGCTATTACCGCCAGGTCTATTCTGGCGGCAACGCACATACGCGCTGGTGCTATGCGCGCTACCGGTCCTACAGGGCTTACGACAACACGTTCCAGCCCTTCAACGGTTCGCGACGCGCGTGCGCCTCACCCTACTATTGATTGCGGGCGTACTTGGCGATCCACTTTGCTTGGCGTCTTTCAGGACGCGCAGTCGCGAGAATGTCGTCAAAGAGTGGTGGATGCGCAAATCATTTCCCCTACGCCCCGTAAGCATTAACGGCGCGAGCGGCGCATGCGACGATCGCCGCTTCCGTTCGGCGCGGACGAGATCAACCTCCTTCGATGGCATAAAGGACGTTTCGATTCCCCCCGCTTCCAGACAACATCGCCAAGAGATCATCGACGATCTGCGCTTTTATGAGGAAATTGCCCCGCTGGGTTTTCATGATCGCCCGCGTTCTCAGCAACGCCGCCTCAAGCTTTGCAGCGACGGGGCTGGTGGCGCTGACAAGAGCGAAGGGTTCTTTTTCGCGATACCGAAGGGTATCCTTTATTGCCAGGCATCGCAGATCGCTCTTGTTGGCAACCCAGAGGTCGCCGCCATTTTTCTCGGCGTCAATGTCGACAGCTAGCACGACAGCGCCAAAGCGGACGATCTAGCCAAGATTGACTTGGGTCGTTTCGATGTCACTCGTAATCTGAACGTCGCATATGACTATGCATTCCAGACCGGAGCACACTGGATTTTCGGGTTGGACGAGGATTTCGAGATCGCTGCGTTTGGACAAGGGGTCAATTACTGCTCGTTCGAGGGCGCGGTCTCCCCTTACCATTACGATGACAGCAAAGTGCGGCACGTCGTGGACATGGCGCTCGGGCGCTTCAAGCTTGAACGGGAAGACGATCTTACAATCCGTGAACTCGCTCTTCTTGCTGGCATGACAGAAGCCGCAGTTCGAAACTCCCTGAGCAAGGAATCGATCGAGACACAGGGCAAACCCGCAAAGGTTTCGAGTGATATCGCAGTGATGTGGCTCCAAGGGCGGCGTGGGTTTAAAGGCTTATCCCGTTCGCACAGGGACACACCGCCTTTTGTGTATGAGCGATCTCTAAATCGAGATTACAAGGACGGTTGATTCAACTTATCGTAGGCGCGAGCGCGCATGAGATTCCGTTGCGCAGGAACACTGCGCAGATTCGCCAGCTTGTGTCGCGTCACGCCGCCATCTCTTCTTTGTCGTCCACGGGCGAGGAACCCCAGCCGCGATGCCGCTGGCTATGTTGTAAAGCGCGCGTCAACTGTCGGCACTGCAAGGCCACAGACGAGCGCCGGGTCGAGACGTAGGCCGCATGATTCGACCATACGGCGCGAAACCGTGTTGTCGGCGTGCACGAACTCGACGACTGCGTTTGCGCCCAGGCCTTCGACCGCCGCCATGATCGCCAGCGCGTTGATAGAGCGGCCGAGGCCGCGTCCACGCCGCTGCGCCGCCACCGTGATCAGCCCCACCCACGCGGTACTTCGATGTCTGCTGTGGGAATTGAAGGCCATGTTCGCATGTGCCGTTGCGGCGATGTGGCCATCGACATCGGCGAACGCGATCGTGGCTGCGGGCACCACCTTGCCGATCAGCATCGCGCCGGAGAACGGCGCGATGCCATTTTCAGCCATGCAGGTTTGAATAAGCCTGATCGCCTCGTCTGGGGAGTGATCGGTCAGGTCGACGTGTGTCAGGCCATCGGGCAGATCAGCTTCCAAAATTGACGTGCAGGCGGCGATTGCCGTGTCTCGATCGGCGCTAAAGACGCTCCACATGTCGAGCCGATAGGACGATCCCAGCTGCTCGCGGATTTCGTCGATCCGAGTGGTCGGCATCATGCGAAATCCGAACACACCGTCGCTCGCGAGGCGGTCTTCGACAAAAGCCCAGTCGATGCGGTCGATGTCATCGACGGAGAAGAACCTTCCCGCCTGCACAAGGCCGGGCGTGGCCGCAATCATCGACTGCGCCTCGTCACTTTGCCGCTGGAGACGTTGCTGTTTCTCAGTGCCGTAGTAGTTCATCGCCCCTCGCATTGATCCTGGTCGGCCGCCTGATACCGACAGCCGGACGGTCCACGGCGCGCGCACATGCTTGCTGCATTCAGTCGGGGTCCAGCGGTCCGCGCATTCACGCGCTCCCATTCGAACCAAAGGAACATCTAAGCCTAGCAGATTCACTGGGTCGTGTCGCGTCACGCTGCGATTGCAGTCTTGTCGTTCACAGACGACTTCTTTCGCGACCCCGTGATTTTCGATCCGGTGGGGATATGGCGCAGATATCCGGCCGCGATCTCGTCGGGCGACAGGCTCGGCGGGTGGACGTATCTGCGGGTGTTTCTCACCTCGCCCGACCGCCTCGGCGGTAGCGCCGGGCGCTTCGGCCGCCGCCGGAAATACCTGTGACGCTTCTCCTCACGACGGACCTCGTCGAGGGCGTCGAAGATATCGCAGCGGTTCTCGAAGGCGTATTTCTCGGCACGCTTCAGGCACTCTGGATCGACCAAGTCGAGAATCTGGTCGCGATGGTCGTGCTTCCACTGCCGCGTGTCGCCGACGATGCCACGCCAGGTTCGTCTCGTCGATCTCGACGACGCCCCGCAGCGGCTTCCGATCCGGATCGACCATGGCGCGGCGGAGCTTGTGGAGCAGCAGCCAGGCGGCCTTGTAGCTGCCCAGCCCGAGCTTGGCCTGGAGCTGCAGTGCCGACATGCCGTTCGAATGCGTCGCGACGAGATAGGCGGCGCTAGGTTCTCAAGGAATTTTTTGTCGCAAAACTCCCTCGCAGATGTCGGCGTTTCGCTACCGACTTTTGCGGCAGCTTAATGACCGCAAAGGGCCGAGAGGCTACCTCGACCATATTCGGAACGCGCCAAATGCGGTCATGAGCTAGGCCGTCTCAGAAACAGGTCAAACCATCGAAAGGATGGGAATGACTGTCGGATGAGCAAATGGTGTCATGGAGTTGACATTTCCTATCGCAATCCAAGCTAGATCGGTGTGTTCCTCTCCCATCAATCGCGGAGCGCCACCTGACCATTCGGTGACTGCATATACCTGGTATCTTATATTTTCACAGTCGGGAGTCGCCACGTCAGCGAAGGTTTTCAGGTGCCGAACGTTAGTTGGGGTTATGCCGACTTCCTCCTGCGCCTCCCTAACAAGAGCGGCATCGGCAATCTCCCCTACTTCGACGTGGCCGCCGACTAAATCCCAATGCTCCGGATATTGCCGCTTATGGGCGGCGCGTCTCACCAACAGTACCTGGCCGTCGTGGATGAATGCTGCGAGAACGATAGTTGTCATAATCCCTCCGTCGCTTTCGGCTGGCCGACACCGTACTATCCATGTGGAGATATTTGCAGGTTTTTGCGAACGGCCGCAATGGGAGGCCGGAAGAAGACCTCATTCATGACCGGATCGCGCCTTTTGCGGTCATCGATCAGATGGGTCTGCATCTTTTGCTTTAAGTCGCATGAGACCTGCTTCGGTCGGTCGGAAACCACAATTTCTGTAGAACGAAGTTAAATGCGGTTCGAAATCGACATGCAGCCATCCTGCCCCGCGATCTCGGGCTATTCTGGCTGCTTCCCTCACCAGTTGCGTAGCGATGCCTTTTCGACGCATGCGCGGGTGAACGCAGGTATCGAGGATGAAAGCGTGTGTACCGCCATCCCAAGCAATGTTGACAAAGCCAATGAGATGTTCGCCGTCATAAGCCCCGAGATGCGCAAGGCTTCGCGCTAAGATTCTGCCGAAGTCTTTTCTCTCACGACTACCCCAAGCTTCTGCCCAAAGGTCATTCAGTTCGTCATGCGACGGGAATGGATTAATAAGGACTGTAACCATTTCACCGTCTCCGAGGTGACTAGAAACGAAGATGAGCATCGAGAATATTGCAATCCGACATCCATAGAATGACCGCAAATAGGCCCGACGGCGGTCCTGGCCAGGGACAAGCCCATACCGGAGCCCGCTTCTGCATGACGGTTCGCTCCGAGGCGGCCCAGCGAAACCAGAATTGCTTCAGGTCGGAACGAATCGTCTCCGAAACAATTGATTCGCGACTCAGTGATTCGGAGTAAAGTGTCATGGTCGGCCACCGCGCACAGTGGAAAGGATTCATAAAATTCGGCGAAGTGAGTTGCGGGGTCGGTCTCTATACGGCCACGAGCACCTCAGAGCGCATTGCCTTTAATACTGTCAACAAGGCGACCGGTAATCGCGTGAACCGACTGTTCATCGACGGCGAAACAGGTGATCCCGTGCCGCGCGAAGCCCAGGTCAAGGGGTTCGAGATCGAGAACGGCCAGTACATCATGATCGATCCCGAGGAAGTTGCGGCGGTCATTCCGGAGAGCAACAAGACCCTGGAGATCGAGGCCTTCATCCCCTGCTCCGACGTCGACGACGTCTATTTCGACAAGCCATATTACCTCACGCCGAGCGACAAAGTCTCGGAAGATGCCTTCGCCGCCCTGCGAGACGGCATGCGGAAGTCGAATGTCGCCGCTATCGCGCAAACTGTTCTCTTTCGCCGGATGCGGACCGTGCTCATCCGCCCTCATGGAAGAGGGCTGATCGCAACCACCATGCATTACGACTACGAAGTCCGATCCTCGGAAAAGGCTTTCGAGGAGATGCCGAAGATGAAGATTGCGGGCGAAATGCTCGATCTCGCCAAGCATATCATCTCAACCAAGAAGGGGACGTTCAATCCCGCTGAGTTCGACGACCGCTACGAGAATGCGGTTGCCGAACTGGTGAAGGCGAAGATGGAGGGCCGTGCGCTTCCGAAGAAGAAGCCGGTCAAGGTTTCCCAGCCGAACGACCTCCTTGCGGCTCTACGCGAGAGTGCGGGGATGATGAAGGCGGCCGACACGCCAAAACGGGCGGCTGCCAACGCGAATGCGAGCGCAGGCCGCCGTCGGGCATCACAACCGAAATCCCGTTCTGGCGCTGCCGCTCACCGCAAGGCCAGCTGAGGAGGATCGGTGATGGCACCACGCCCATACTGGAAGGGTTACCTGAAGCTTTCGCTGGTCACCTGCCCCGTTGCAATGTCCCCCGCTACGTCTGAATCCGAGAAAGTCAGGTTCCACACGCTGAATAAGGCGACCGGCAACCGTGTCGTATCGCAGTACGTCGACTCCGTTACCGGAAAGCCAGTGAAAGACGAAAACGAGGCGAAGGGATACGCCCGAGGTGAAAATGACTACATCATCCTGACGGACGATGATCTAGATACCGTGGCTCTTGAGACCGTACGCACAATCGATATCGAGAAATTCGTGCCACAAGATAGCATCGAGTGGGTCTATCTGGAGAAGCCGCACTACCTTATGCCTGATGACCCGGTCGGACACGAAGCGTTCGCGGTCATCCGCGATGCCATGGAAGCCGACAAAGTCGTCGGCGTCTCACGCCTGGTGATCGGCCGCCGCGAGCGGGCCGTCGTGCTTGAGCCACGCGGCGAAGGCATCGTTCTCTGGACACTACGCTTTGGCGACGAGGTAAGGCCGGAGGAAAGCTATTTCGAAGACATCGACGAAGAAGCAGACCCAGACTTGATCCCGCTCGTGCGGCAGCTCATCAAGCAGAAGACGAAGAAGTGGTCGCCTGCCATGGTGACCGATCCGATCCAGGAAAGCCTGCTGAAAATCATTGCCGAAAAGAAGAAAGCTATGAAGCCGAGGAAGAAGGCGGCGAAAGGCAAGGCTGAGCCTGAAGCGCCTAGCTCGAACGTGGTCAACATCATGGACGCTCTTCGGAAGAGCGTAGAGGCCGATCTTAGGGCGCGGAAGAAGGCATGATCATATTGGCGTCCAGCTCTGTATTGGTCGGCATAGGAGGTCCGCCCAGCCCCAGGGCGTCGATGGCCCTCAGTCCCAAGGGAGAAAGCTGAAGGTCAAACTAGCTCATACGCCTCGGCCCACGCTTTCGCGTGGAGACGACTTGCAGACGAGACGTTAGCTGAACCTTGGCAGGAACCCCGTTGTCAGAAAGACGATGCCCAGCACGATCAGCGGTAGCGGCATGACAATGCGCTGCCGTCCAATGAAGATTACGCCCCGAGACGCTTCGGAAAGCAAAGTAGTGGTCACAAACTCCGCGATCATCCTCCAATCTCCCTGTGAGCTCATAGCAAGTATCCATTGCGCGTAGCGGTTGACACGCTAGCATGCGGTTTGGAGTATTTAGGGGTACATCGTCTTGTTCTTGCGTGGCACAGTTCTGGGAGTCTTGGTATCCGTGTTCTGCTTTGAAGCGGCTCGCGCGGATGTCATGTTACAGCGCATTCAGATCAAGAGCGGCCCTCCCGTCATTCTGCTCAAGGGCGAATTCAGCCAGGTTGATGATCCTGAACTCCTTTCGCGCGAGGTAGCGGCGAGCGGAGCGAAGGTGATAACCTTCGACAGCAACGGCGGCAATGTCCTTGCCGCAATGGCCTACGGTCGGATGATCAGGTCGCTCGGCCTTTCGACATTTCAGCTCCGGACAGTCCAATGCGCCTCCGCCTGCACGCTGGCGTTCGTCGGCGGCGCGATCCGTCAAGCAGAACCGGGGGCGATCGGTGTTCATCAGTCTTCGTTCTCACCAGAGAGCGATCTCGACGGCCACGCGGCCGTTGCCGCCGTCCAAACGATGACCGCACAGATCATGACCTACCTTATCGAGATGGGTGTCGATCCCAAGCTGCTGCAGCTTAGCCTGTCCGTCTCTACCGACGACATGCGATATCTAACCGCCAGCGAGATGCAGACCTACAACGTAACGTCAGGTAGCGCGGGTGATGCGCCGGAACGGTTGGGGACGACGGCTAACGCGGTTCCGCCCGCCGTCCCATCCACGACGACCCGGGAGGTCTCACCCTCGACAACCGAGCAAAGGCCCTTGCCTTCGTGACCGCCTATCACGACGCGTGGTCCCGCGAGAATGCCGATGCTTTCGCATTCATGGAAAAGGCTTACGAAGAAACCGTTGAGTTCTACGGGAAGACGACGCCCAAAGCTGCGGTCATCGAAGAGAAGCGCAAGTTCGCGACGCGATGGCCGGTCCGGGCCTACAGCGTGAAACCAGGATCGGCGCAGGTGGTCTGCTCGAACACCTGTAAGGTGGATGGCGTCGTAGACTGGTATGCCAAGCGCGACGTTGGTGATCGCGTTTCGTCAGGAACGGCCGAGTTCTCTCTGGTTTGGGACCAGAGGGCCGGGACGATCATCTCTGAAACCGGAAAAGTCATCGCCGCCGACAAGGAAGTTTACCAGCCTGTCCGGCTAATCTCCCAGTGGCGCGAACAGAACTCGGCGTGTCGGGGCGGCAGTGGGGATTCAGATGAAACGCTATCAGCCTGCGACCGACGAGAGGCCTTAGGTTCGAAGCTCAAGGCCGTCGGCTGGTGCTTTGGCCGCGAAGGCGAATACGGCTACCAGATGGACTGGCATGCCTGCGATGCATCGTCCCAGGAGGCATCGGCCGCCATTGTCTCCGGCGTATCGGATGCCGCGCGGCCGAAGCCTGGCGATTTCCCGACCCGAGATCGACTTACTAGGAAGACGGTGCTGCCAGACTTCAAGGGCAGAGATCGCGACTTCAACAGCTTCAGAACCCGTATTCGAGAAGGAATGCGTCAGGGACCGAACTTCGCCGGACACTACTCGGTCATCCAGATCGGATGCGGTGCTGGTTGCTCATTCGTCATAGTCGCAGATAACAGGACGGGTCGGCCTACAAATTTCCCGCGCGGCGGCGAAGGGAATATGTATCTCGACCTGGACTATCACCTCGATAGCCGACTTCTGGCCGCGCAGTGGCTGGATTACGATGTGGGCCGATGCTTTCTTGAGTATTTCGACTTCGACCGCGAGGCATGGAAACCCCTAAGCAAGACCGATATCGGGACTACCGAAGTCTGTTATAAGCCAATCAGGGACAATCTCCGCTGATCTCGCAGAACAGGCGGGAACGGTGCGATGCAGAACGAAATGACGCTCAGGGAAACCGCCCTAAGGCCTCGCTTTCGCTAGCGCAGTGGTCGAAATCGCCCGCCGATTTCGGTCTCAATCCGGCTTCGGCCGACGACCAGCTCGTGGCCGCCACGATGACATTCGCCCCGGGGCAATGCTCCTCTCGTACGCTACCGCTCCAAGAATTTCAGCCAGGCGTGCAACGCTGACCGCATTTGAGCCGGGGACGGACTACGCTATCTCGGTCAAGCCGCGTGGCGGGTTCTAGGCCATAGCCTTGCCGCTCATTTTGGCAGCCCTGCCTTGATATAGCCTTCGATAAAATGTTGGCGGTCGGCATCGTCACGGAACGGCTGTGTATTTCCCCACTTCCGGGCCGAAAAACTCGGGAATTCCGAGAGGAAGTTCCGCCCGACTTTATGGGCTTCAGCGGTCTGTCCGAGTTGCGCGAGCGCGGCGGCAAGATTGCGTTTTGCGCCAGGTCCACCGGCCTGTGGTTGGCGAAGCGTCTCGACAGAATCTTGATATCGACGAGCCGCATACTGGGCCCAGCCGAGGAACGAGTAGTAGTCGCCAGGCGGGTACGGGTTGAGACGAAAACTATTCTCGGCACATTCGACGGCATCTATCGCGCGCCCCTCGAACACCCTGAGATCGGCAAGCAAGGCCCAGCCTTCGGAATGATTGGGATTGAGGCGAAGCCCCTGCTCGAACTCGGCCACTCCGGCTTCGAATTCCCCCTCGTAGGCACGCAGGTAGCCTAGAACGATATGCGCGTCAGCGTTTCCCGGATCGATCTCGACGGCTTTCTCCGCGGCAGCACGGGCGGCAGCACGATGTTCGTCTACAGATTCCCCATAGTACAACGCATCGAAATGGTGGCTCATCGCGAGCCAGGCATGTGCCCCGGCAAAGTCCGGATCAATCTCGATGGCCCTGACCAGGAGTGGACGAGCGGCCCTTGTTTCCCGAAGTGATTGCGTGGCGAGCGCGCGGCCGCGAACGAACAGATCGTATGCCTGAAGATTGGTGGCCCTGCGACTCGGAGGAGGCCTTGCCGAGGGCAAAGCGTCAGCAAGGGCGATTACGATTTTGCCGACAACTTCGTCCTGCAGCGTGAAGATGTCCGCCAGGTCGCGGTCGAACCGTTCAGCCCACAGGCAGCTGCCGTTGGACGCGTCGATGAGCTGCGCATTGATCCGCGTGCGCGTCTGCACCCTACGCACGCTTCCTTCGATGAAATAGCGAGCACCAAGCTGCCTGGCGATCACGCGCAAATCAATCGATCGATCCCTGTAGGCAAAACTCGAATGCCCTGCGATCACCAAGAGTCCGCGAACCTTGGAGAGATCGGTAATCAGGTCTTCAGCGAGTCCTTCGGCAAAATACTCCTGCTCGCCATCGCTGTTCGGTGTGGCGAACGGCAAGACGGCGATGGAAGCCATTTGAGGGAGTCCCAGCGGAGTTTCCCTCAGTACGCGATTCTCCTGCGCAAGCGAGTCAGGCCCTGCGAGGGTGGCCTCCCAGCACACTCGATAGACCCGAATCGGGCGGGCTATGTTCTTCAACGCACACTCGCCCTGATCGTCAAAGCGGACCGGCAGCTTGCGATCAACGTGCTCATGAACGGTGTGGCTTATAAGGACGCCGCCTGGTTCGGCCATGGCCTCCAGCCGCGCCGCGACATTGACGCCATCACCGAACACGTCATCGTGGTCGGTCAGGATGTCACCGAGATTGATGCCAATGCGAAAAGCCAGTCGTCGATCTTCGGCGACATCTTTGTTGCGTTCCGCTATCGCCCGCTGGAAGTCGACGGCGCAGCGCACGGCTTCGATGGCGCTCGCGAATTCCGCCAGGAATCCGTCCCCTGCTGTCTTGAAGATGCGCCCCCTGTGTGTTCCCACCGCTGGCCGAACGACGTCCCGCAAGAGCAGTTGCAGCCGCCCGTGAGTTCCCTCCTCGTCCCGCTCCATCAAGCGACTGTAACCTGCGACATCAGCCGCAAGTATCACTGCCAGCTTCCTCTCGGGTCCGGCAGAAACCAAGACTGGTTCGTCATCGTCCGGCATTCGGTGAGGTTACGCCGCACCAAATTTGCCTTCAAGCAAGAATGTTGACACGATTGGGCGTCGGAGTCCGACAGTATAAGGCGCAGAGACCATTTTTTCGCTGGTTCGGCAGCCCGAATTCATCAACGAAACAGCATTTCAGAGTTCGAGCGTTTGTGGCGACGCTCACTTAGCGGCCGCCACCCCCATTGCTATCCGGCCAAACGCTACCTGGCTCCCAGCCGTGACCTTTCCCAAGGAGATCAGGTCCTCAACCAGGTTCGGATTGATGATGACGAGGTCAAAGGGTTCCCCAGCTTCAATCTGCTTCTTTACTGTCGGATTGAGCTCCCACTTGACCGAAACTGTGAAACCTGTGGCCGCTTCGAACCGGGGATATGAGAGCAAGGACGGCGGGTCGGACCGCAATAGCGCCAAAAAGCCGGATTTCCTGATTCATGGCCTAACCTGAAATCGGTCGAAACGACCTTATAATACGTATCAAGCCTGCATTCCACGGCTGCCCGGCCATTCTATGCTCAGCGCCCCGACGCGCGTGTCTGCATCGACACACTTTCCCGTGCCCTAATTATTCGCCACGATTCCAGACGTTGTTCCCAGGTTGGCAGCGGAGTCTGCGTCAGCTACCGTTCGCCGACTGAATGGAGGATGGCTGACGATATGTGCAATCTCTATCGGATGGACGACCGCGACTGGGTCAACAAATGGGCGCAGGATGCCGAAAGCCTGATCAACTTGCGAGGCGACGACGCGCTCGTTCCTCGCGCTTGGCTGGCCGAGCCATCGTAAACACCTGCATGCATTCCCAACTCGGCAATGTTTCGATGCAGAAAGTCTTTGCTCGTGCATGGCAGGCATAATTGCAGTTGCGGTAGAGATTTCAAAAGTCGTTGGCGATCGGATACATCGGATCAGTCATCTGGGATCGGCAACGGCAGCCACCCTAGATATCCGCTCCTTGCGTCGAACTGCGCGTCGCCAAGATCTTGTCGATGCGCATACCATCCATATCGATGACCTCGAATCGCCATCCGTCAAACTCGAAAACCTCACCGGTCTCCGGGATGTGCTGGAGCTGATGAAGGGCAAAGCCCGCAAGCGTATGGAAATCGGCATCCGGTTTATTGCGCAGGCCTAGTTTTTCGAAAGCGTCGAAGGCCGGCATCATTGCATCAACAAGCAGTGAGCCGTCTTCGCGAACGACGATAGCCGGTTCCTCGTCGGACCCCGGCAATTCCCCGGCGATCGCCTCCAGCAAGTCCGTTTGCGTGACAATCCCCTCCAGACTGCCATATTCGTCGATGACGATAGCGAGGTGGACCGGTGACGCCTTGAAGCTGCTGAGCACGCGGACCACCGAGGTTCCTTCGTGAAGCACCAGCGGCTGCTTGATGACATCCATCGGCCGGATCTTGCCGCCGTCCAAAACTTGATCGAGCAGGTCCTTCTTAAGAACCATCCCGATCGGCTCGTCGATTGAGCCGCGAGCGACGAGAAGCTGTTCGTGCCTGCATTCCCTAATCGTCCTCAGGATTTCTGCCTCGCTGTCGTCGGCGTCGAACCACTCGACATCGAGACGCGGTGTCATGACGTCGGAGATTGGTCTCTCGCCGATATTGAGCACGCGCTCGACGAGCTGCTGCTGCACCTGGTTGAGAAGACCCGCCTCCTGGCTTTCGGCCACCAGCAACTTCAGCTCTTGCGGTGAATGGAAGGAGGATTCGCCAGTTCCGGCATGAAGGCCGAAAGCACGAAGCACGAGGTTACCCATACCATTGAGGGCAAATATCGCCGGCTTGAATATGATAAGAAAGAACCCAAGCGGCCGGACCACGGCCAATGACGTTCCCTCGCTACGCTGGAGAGCGAGGCTCTTCGGTGCCAGTTCGCCAAGCACGATGTGAAGCGCCGTTATGATCACGAACGCAATGACGACTGCGATGGCATGAGAGCCTGTCCTGGCCCAGCCACCGGGCAGCCATGCCAATAGCGGCTCGATCAGATGCGCCAGGGCCGGTTCGCCGACCCAGCCCAGAGCGAGTGAAGAGATCGTTATGCCGAGCTGTGTTGCCGCAAGGTTTGCATCGAGATTGTCCACGGCCCGCTGAAGCGCTGAAGCGTTCATACGTCCGGCGGTCACGAGCTCGGTCACGCGGCTGCGCCTGACGGAAACCAATGCGAATTCGGCAGCCACGAAGAAACCGTTGGCGCCTACGAGAAAAAACACGGCAAGAATCCCGACATAATCAAGAATACTGCCATCTTGGCCCGTCATGAGTTGATCGTCCCTAACTGTTGAAGGAAACAATATCGTAGCATGTGCAAGCGCAAACGGGCACGCGCCAATAGAGACTGTTTTGTCTTTTCCATGAGCAGGAGCGCAGACGAAAGTGTCGATCGCAAACCGTGGCAGCGACCGACCTCCGTGCAGCGTCGCTGATGCCTAAAAGGAAAGGTCGAGAACCCGGCCCTCGAAGAGGCGATCTCTCGATCCTTCAAGATGGGCCTGCATCAGATCCCGGGCGTCGTCTGCCCGGCCGTCGGCAATTGCCTTGTAGATTTCATCGTGTTCCTGAAACACTTTCTGAAGCCCTTGTCGGGGGCCGAGAAGCGAGAGCCCATGCAGATGCATACCGACCGCGATATGCGGTTTGAGGGCGTCCATGGAGGCCGTGTAATAGTGATTGTTCGCAGCCTCAGTGACAGCCCGATGAAACAGGAAATCGGCGTCCGTTCGATGAAGCTGGTGATTCGTCGCCTCGCGAAGATCCGCAAGCGCTGTTGCGATCTTCTCAAGCGCTGCACTGTCGCGGCGTTTGGCGGCGAAGTAGGCCGCCGCGGGCTCGATCGTCAGGCGGAATTCGTAGCAACGCTGAATGTCCGCGATCGTCTTGACAGGCGAGTATGCCAGTTGCGCGGCAGGCGAACCGTGGGCGCTGACGAAGGTTCCGGCCCCCTGTCGGGCATAAACCATGCCCTGGTCGCGCAAGCGTGCGAGCGCGTCGCGAACGATCGGGCGCGATACGCCGAGCATCGAAGCCAGTTCATGCTCTCCCGGCAAGCGTGAATCAGGAGGATAGTTTCCGGCGCGAATACGCTCCAGAAGCTGGTCGAAGACGCGATCGACCAGCTTCACGGCCTTTCCGCGTTCTGGCTTTGCAGCTGGGCCGGTGCCCGCGTTCAAAGATGCGCCATTTGCTTCATCCACGTTCATTCTCCCCGCCGGCATCCGCTACGCCGCCTGATTCCGCACAATCAGTCTTAGCAAACTATCGGCGCTGCCGAAGCCCCCGGACTTTACCGCAGAACGGAGATGCCGCCCGTCTGCGGCTGTAACGTCGAACCACGGCACACCTGCCTCGATTTCACCTTTCGGGACAAGGAGGCGGATACCAAGCTCGCGAAACACCGCAAGCGCAGTATCACCACCGCCAACCATCAATATATCCGGCCGCGTATCGTCCATGGCCGATTTTACGCCTTTCGCAAAGCGATGCGCTACGGCTGCAGCATCATCTGCTATTTCGCCGCTACAGCGAAGCAGAGCCGGCAGCGCCAAGCCTTCGCCGCATTCCACAACCCCCATCGGTGCGTCGGCGACCGTGCGCAAGGCACCGGATGCCTCAAGGCGGTCCATCTGCTGGGCCGTAATCGGATCGCGGGAACCGAAGGCAAAGAGCGTCTTGCGGGCCGGCTCAAAGGTTTGGCTTTGCCCGCCTGCTTTACCCAGGCGTCGGGCCAGGGCCGCGCCAAGGCCACGCGCGCCGACGGCAAGAACCGAACGCCAATCATTTTCGCCGGCGATAGAGTCGAGATCAATATCGTCCTCGGCATCTGCAACAGCAACTGTTTGCGAATGGTTGGCAAAAAGCTCGGCAACTGGGATCGGATTATCGACACCGCGCCCGACGACGCAGCCGCGATAAGTAAAGCGCTCCTGATCTGGAACCGCCGGCGCGACCAGAACCGACTTGAAGGCGAATACCTCGGCAAGGGCCGAGCTTTCGGCAGCGACGTTGCCTTTTAACCTGGAATCGATCTTCTTCATGACGATCGCAGGTTCGGCGGGTAGCAAGACCTCTGCTGCGAGCCGCACCCTGTATGCGGCGGCATCCTCGGCAAGAGCACGCGAGGCTGTGTTGATCACGACGACATCGGCGCTCATCGCAATCGCCTCTTTTGCCGCCTCGACATCAATGGCAACCGCAACCGCAAGCCCTGCCTTCACGAACGGCGTGCCCGTATCGAGCGCCCCGGTCAGATCGTCGGCAATGATGGCGACTTTCAGCGTCATGTCGTCTGTCCCGTATTGACGGCGTGGCAGGCAACGAGATGGCCGGGTTTTGCTTCCTTCCATTCCGGAACGAGCCTGCTGCAGACATCGATTGCGATCGGGCAGCGGGTGTGGAAGCGGCAGCCGGGCGGCGGGTCGAGCGGACTTGGAACGTCACCCTGCAGGATCTGGCGCTTGCGGCTTCGCTCGTGAGAAGGATCGGTTTCCGGCACGGCCGAAAGTAGCGCCTTCGTATAGGGATGCAGCGGATTACCGAACAGCTCTTCGCGGCTGGCAAGCTCGGCAAGCCGGCCGAGATACATGACGCCGACGCGCGTGCTGATATGGCGGACGACCGCCAGGTCATGCGCGATGAAGAGATAGGTGAGGCTGTATTTTTCCTGCAGGTCGAGCAGCAGATTGATGATCTGTGCCTGGATCGACACGTCGAGCGCTGAGATTGCCTCGTCGCAGACGATGAATTTCGGCTGGCAGGCAAGCGCACGCGCGATGACGACGCGCTGGCGCTGGCCACCTGAAAGCTCATGCGGATAACGCTGCGCAAAGCGCGTCGGCAGCCCTACATCACTCAGGAGGGTTGCGACCCTGTCCTTGAGCTCGGCCTTGGCGCACAACTTGTGGAAGAGGATCGGTTCGCCGATCGCCTCGCCGATCGTCATACGCGGATTGAGCGTCGAATAGGGATCTTGAAAGACGATCTGCAGGTCGCGGCGGAATGGCCGCATTTCCTTTTCGCCAAGCCTCGACAGATCCTGACCCTTGTAGACAACCTTGCCGCTCGTCGCCTTGTAGAGATTGAGGATCGTGAATCCGGTCGTCGATTTGCCGCAACCAGATTCCCCGACAAGGCTCAAGGTCTCGCCTTCCATGATATCCAGATTGACGTTGTCGAGCGCATAGACGGTTGCCGAGCGCTCGCCGAAAGCGCCGAGCTTGACGTGGAAGTGCTTGACCAGGTTTTCGATCTTAAGAAGCGGTTCCGCGCCCATCACGCAGCCTCCTGCATTTTCTGGACCACAAAACATGCGGCGCGGTGGTTGGCGGCTCCAGCCAAAGGTTCAAGCTTCGGAACGCGCTCGTGGCAGATCGCCTCGACAAGCGGACAGCGCGGGGCAAACGGACACCCCTTCGGACGGCTGCCAGGCTCAGGCGGTGTTCCCCCAATCGAACTTAGACGGCTTGCAGGCGCATCCGAAAGCTTAGGGATCGACGCAAGCAGCCCCCGCGTATAAGGATGGCTCGGCCGGGCATAGAGCTCATCGACCGGCGCATCTTCGACGACAGTGCCGGCATAAAGCACGGCCACGCGATCGACGAGACCTGCAATCAGCGCCAGATCGTGCGTGATCCACACGACCGACATGCCAAGCTTGGCCCGCAGCTCCTTCACGAGATCGACGATCTGGGCCTGGATCGTGACGTCGAGCGCCGTGGTCGGTTCGTCGGCGATCAGAAGCTTCGGATTGCAGGCAAGGCCGATTGCGATCATCACGCGCTGGCGCATGCCGCCGGAAAGCTCATGCGGGTAGGCCATCAGGCGTTCCTCAGGGCCGGGAATACCGACCAGTCGCAGGAGTTCGACCGCCCGTACGCGGGCATCTGCCTTGCTCATCTTGCGATGATAGATCAGCGGTTCGCAGATCTGGTCGCCGACACGCATCACCGGATTGAGCGAGGTCATCGGATCCTGGAAGACGAAGCCGATGTCACCACCCCGCACCTTCCGCAAATCGGCGTTCGACATCGTCTGCAGATCGCGTCCGTCGAAATATGCCGTGCCCCTGGCGACCTTGATCTTGTTTGGCAGGAGCCGCATCAGGCTCAGCATCGTCAAGCTCTTGCCGCAGCCGGACTCGCCGACGACGCCGAGCGTTTCGCCCTTGTTGACGTAAAGATCGATGCCATCGACCACGACGGCGGTACCGCGGCGTGTCTCGATCTCGACGGTGAGGTCGCGCACGTCCAGAAGGTGTTCAATGGTCGTCGTGTTCATTACTTGCTGCCCCGCGGATTGAGCGCGTCATTGAGACCGTCGCCCAGGAAACTGAAAGCAACCGAGGCAAGGCCAAGCACAGCCGCCGGCGCGGCAAGTAGGTGCGGATAATGCTGCCAGACACGCAGGCCATCAGAGATCATGTTACCCCAGCTGGGTGTGGGCGGATTGACGCCGACACCGAGGAAACTGAAGGCGCTTTCAAGCACCATCGCCGTACCGAGACCGGCGCTGACGGAAACGATCAGCGGACCGAGCGCATTCGGAATGACGTAGCGCTTGATGACGATCCAGTTCGAAAGGCCGAGCGCCTGCGCCGCCGTGATATAGGGCCGGCTGCGGATCGACAGGACCTGGGCGCGGACGAGACGGGCGTAAGGCGGCCAGGCGATCAGGGCCATTGACCCGAAAACCAGGATGAAATCCACCCAAACCGTCTGACGATAAAAAGGATTGAGCGTCTCCAGGTAGCGGGCCTCCATCCAGTTGGTTATCGGCGATTTCAGCGAAGCGTTGATGACGACGACCAGGAGCAGGTTCGGCACGGACATGGTGACATCGGTCAGCCACATGAGGACGCGATCAAACGGATCACCGAAGAAGCCAGCGACAGCGCCGAGGGTCAGTCCGATCAGAACGGCGACGAGCGTGACGATCACGGCGACGAGAAAGGCAGTGCGTGTGCCGTAGACGACGCGGCTGAAGACATCCCGGCCAAGATCATCGGTGCCGAATAGATGTGTCAGCGAGGGCGCGGCGTTGCGGGCCCCAAGGTCCTGGCCCAGGTAGTCATAGGGCGTAAGGTATGGTCCCAAGACCGCTGCGAGGGCCAGCACAAGGACAACGGCGAGGCCGAAAAGGGCAAGTCTGTTGCGCTTCAGGCGGAACCAGGCATCGCGCCACAGGCTGACTGGCGGTTCTTCGGCGGTCTCGATCGTCGAGAGGGGGACGGCGGACATTGTCAGCGGCTCCTTCTTGCATCGTTGGCGCGTGGGTCAAGCAGCGGATAGAGAACATCGACCAGAAGGTTCGAGACCATGACTAGGAAGGATCCGATGAGCGTGATCGCCAGGATGACGGGATAATCGGAATTCGTGAGCGCCTGCACGGTTAGGCGGCCGAGGCCGGGTAGGCCGAAGACCAGTTCGACGAAGATCGCACCGTTGACGATGGTGATCATGATGAGCCCGAGCTGGGTGACGACCGGGGTCAGCACCGGGCGCAGGATATGCCGGAGAGCGACGACGATTTCCGGCACGCCCTTGGCGCGTGCCGTGCGTACAAAGTCCTCCGACAGCACTTCAATGACTGCCGCACGCGTCTGGCGTACGATAAGCGCGATCGGCTGAAAGGACAAAACAATCAGGGGCAGCAGAATGCGGACATCAAAGATACCGCCCCAGCCGTAGGGAACCTTGATCATCGGCAGGAAGACGATCAACCCGACCATGAGCAGCGGGCCGGCGACATAGGCAGGAATTGCCCATAAGAACAAGGCCGAGCCGAGGATCGTATAGTCGAGCTTGGAATTCTGATTGAGCGCTGCGATCATGCCGAGGGGGATGGCGACGACCGCTGTCAATATGATGGAACAGAGCGCCAGTTTGAAGGAGACGGGGGCGGCTGCCGAAACCATCGCCCAGACCGAGCGGCCCGAGGTCAGCGAATTGCCGAACTGGCCATGCAGCAGGTTCCAGATGTAAAAGCCGAACTGCTCGATGAATGGTTTGTTGAGGCCGGCGCTCTCTCGAATGGCTTCAATACGCTCCGGATTATAGGCGACGTCGCCCGGTGCACGAAGAAAGATCAGCTTGATCGGATCGCCGGCACCGTAAAATGCCATCGCATAAACCGCCATCATCACGACAAGGACGGACGGAATCCAGATGGCAAACCGCGTTAACACGTAGCGAAACAAAGCCACCTCCACCTGTTGTTCGGCGCAGTTTTCACGGGGGGTCGCCGCGGACAACCGCGCCTTCTGCTTGAACATGCGCGAAGGCCTCATGGTCTTCGCGGTTGCCGTTCAGCTACAAAGATCGGCGAAAGCCGTCATGCTTGGCCGATGGAAATGTCCCATGGTGCAACGACTTGCCAGTCGAGGTTCTTCTCCATGCCCTTGACCTCCTTCGTCGCCCAGCGGGACATCGCCTGAGAATACCATGGAATGAAAACCCAATCGTCGCGGAACGCCTTTTGAGCCTCCTGCGCCAATTTCACGCGCTGCGGGTCGTCGGCAGCCTTGGTCGCGGCTTCGGCAAGCAGGCTGTCCACCTTGTCGTTCTTGTAACCGCCGAGCTTGTTCTGGGCGTTCGAGGACGTGGAGGCGATGGAACCGGCAAGATAGGAAACGGCATCCGGGACGCGCGTGCCGACATCGTCGCGGAAAATCTGAACCGAGTTCTGGTCGGGCCCGGCATAGGCGTCCTGCTGCGGCTTCATGTCGACTGCGGTAATGCCGAGGTTCTGGCGCCACTGTTCCGCGATGAACTGGGCAGCTGCCTGGATCGCGGGCGCCGAGACGCCGACGAACATGATCTTCGGCAGCCGCTCGGGACCACCATAGCTCGATTCAGCAAGCAGCTTCTTTGCGCCTTCCGGATCAAAGGGATAGGGTTCGAATCCGGAGCCGTCCGCACCTGGTACGGAATTCAGGATCTGGTCTGCCTTCTTGTGCGGCCCATCCGGATAAGACGCCTTGAAAAGACCGTCGCGATCAACCGCCATGATCAGTGCCTGACGCACTTTCGGATCGTTCATCGGTGCACGCGAGGTGTTGAACCAGAAGTGCTGGCTCGTAGGAATGATCGGGCCTGCCGAAAACTCCGGGCCGAGATCCTGGATAATCGTCGAGGTGACGAGTTCCGTGTGGACGTTGTATTCACCGGAATTGATGAGCGAAGTCGCCGTCACGTTGTCTTCGATCGAGCTGATCTCGATGCGAGCAAGCTTCGGCTTCGCACCGAAGAAATTCTCGTTCGGCTCAAATGTCAGAGTCCCTGCGTCGATGTCGATGCTCGTGAGCTTGAAAGGACCCGAATAGACGGCATTGTTGTCCGGCTTATACCAGTCGGCAATCTCCTCGCCGTCGCTGCCTCTCGACTGCGACGCCTTGGTCACCGGAATAATATGGTTTGCCAGGCGCATGAAGAAAATCGGGTCAGCTTGCGTGAGCGTAACAGTGACCGTTCCTTCATCCGGCGTTGCAACCCCGGTAAGCTCAGTGCCGGAACCGGCTCCGATCTCTTTGTAGCCTTGCACCTTGCTCAGCACTTGGTCGGCGCGCTGGCTCTTGGTGTTCGGCATCGAGGCCACTTCCCATGAACCCTTCACATCCGCCGACGTGATCTTGCTGCCGTCGGAAAAAACAGCTTTCGGATCGATCTTGAAGGTCCAGACCTTGTTGTCGGACGATTCCCAGCTCGTGAATACATAAGGCTGCAACTTGCCTTCTGTGTCGAAATACATCGGCGATGCCCACCAGAAAGAATTCCAGCGGAAGGTTCTGCCGCCGCCGCGCAGCGGCGACCAATCCTGGTCGAAAGCCGGATTGATGGCTTTCAGAACCTGACCTTCCTCGGCCATGACAACACGTGCGCTCATGCCGAACATCGTCAGGCCGACGCCTGCCGCGAGGCCGAGCTTCAGCGCATCACGGCGCGAAATTTGTGAGACAGTCTGGTGCTCGCGAATTGTCATCTGCTCCTCCCATGAGCATTCAATGCGCCCTCGAAAGCCCTCCCCGAGCCAGCGCGATGGAATGAGCCGCAGAGTTGCGCGACAATGTAAATCTGTCAATTAAAAACTCGAATTTCAGGCTTCAAAATTCTTGATGTGAATTTTTATGACGTTATAACAGTAACTTATGCTTAATTCGGCATCAACACATAGCTTGTAAGATTGACAACAACTTATCCTATGAACGAAAACACTGGAGCAAAAACGCATAAAGGCGCTGTCGCTCTGACGAGGAGGAAGAGATGAACAATCATAAAATTACAGGCGTCTTCAGCGCCGCAACCACGCCTCTCAACGCTGACAGCAGCCCAGATCTTGGCCTTTTCACCGAGCATTGCCAACGTCTGCTTTCCGAGGGATGTCACGGTGTGGCGCTTCTCGGCACGACGGGCGAAGCGAACTCATTCTCGATGGCTGAACGGCGCACCATTCTTGAAGCGGCCCTGAAAGCCGGCATTCCAGCCGAAAACCTTCTGCCGGGGACCGGCGTTGCCGCCATTCCCGAAACCATCGAGCTCACCAATCATGCGCTTTCACTCGGAGTGACGAAGGTCGTGATGTTGCCTCCCTTCTACTACAAGGGCGTATCGGACGATGGCCTCTTCAATGCTTATTTGCAGATTCTGAGCCGAGTGAACGACAGTCGCCTGCGCGTCATTCTCTATCATATCCCGCAGGTCTCCGGCATTCCGATCTCGATCCCATTGATCGGCAGACTGGTCGACGCCTTCCCCGAAACCGTGGTTGGCATCAAAGAATCGGAAGGCGATTTCAATAACATGCAGGCAATCATCGCCGCCCATCCCGGCTTTTCGGTGCTCTGCGGCGCAGACCCATTGCTGCTGCCTTTGTTGAAGGCAGGTGGTGCCGGCTGTATTACGGCCACGTCCAATTTGGTCGCCTCTTCGCTCCGCACCGTCTATGACCACGTTCACGACGCGACACGCGCCGCAGAGGTCCATGTGGCGCAAGACCGTATCAATGCCTATCGCACGCTGTCGAACTCCTATGTGCAGATCCCGGCGATCAAGGCGATGGTCGGCCTCAAGACGGGCGTCAGCGCGTGGAAGCGCACGCGTCCGCCACTGGTAGCGCTCAATGACGCCGAGTATGCGGCTTTGTCCGAAAACTACGCGCAGCTGCCATAAGGAGAACATCATGAGCCTGACAGCTTTGCCGCCACAACAGGTCCCCGCATTGATGACCGGCCTCATCAAGCCGAATTCCGCACACGCTGGCCGCGCAGACGCCTACCTGCCCTCGCCGTGCATCCAAAATCATGCCGCCAACCTTGCCTTTCTCCCCGACGGGACCTTGAGCTGCGTCTGGTTCGGCGGCACGATGGAGGGCATGGGTGACATATCGGTTTACATGTCGAAGCTCACCCCGGGCTCCACGCAATGGTCAGAGCCGCAGAAACTTTCAGACGATTCTTCAAAATCCGAGCAGAACCCTTTGATTTTCAAGGCCCCTGACAAGATCGTGTGGCTGCTTTACACATCGCAGACCTCCGGCGATCAGGATGGCGCGGTTGTCAAATGCCGAGTATCCGACGACGACGGAAAAACCTTCGGGCCGGTTCGGCTTCTTTGCGATCTGCCTGGAACCTTCGTCCGGCAACCGATCGTGGTCAACTCCAAAGGAGACTGGCTTTTGCCGGCATTCCGTTGCGTCAGTCTGCCGGGTCAACGCTGGAGTGGCGATGCAGACACCGCAGGCGTGCTGATTTCCCGCGATCAGGGGAAGTCCTGGATGATGACCGACGTTCCCGATAGCCTTGGCGCAGTCCATATGAACATTCTGGCACTTGGCAAAGGCAGGATGATAGCCTACTTCCGCAACCGCTTTTCGGAGAACGTCCTCTCGGCTGCGTCCGAAGACGACGGCGAAAGCTGGTCTCGTCCACGTCCGATCAACCTGCCGAACAACAACTCGTCCATCCAGGCTGTTTTGCTGAAGGACGGCAGGATTGCAATGGCTTACAACCACAGCAATGCCGAGACTTCCAATGCGCGACGCAGATCGCTTTACGACGAGATCGAAAGCGATCAGATGGAAATGGGCGCCGCTGCGCCGGTGACATCGGGCCGCAAGGCAGTATGGGGCGTGCCGCGCGCGCCTCTCAGCCTTGCCGTATCGAACGATGGCGGTGCAAACTTCGATCGCCTTGTCGATCTCGATACCGGCGACGGCTATTGCCTGAGCAACAATTCCAAGGATTCGCTCAATCGCGAATTCTCCTATCCCTCAATCGTCGAAGGCCCGGACGGAACACTGCACATCGCCTATACCTATTATCGTCGGGCAATCAAATATGTCCGGCTTCCGGCTGAGGCACTCGGCTAGTCAAGTCAGCGTCGACAATTGACAAATATACGTTCAAACCGCAGGGGTGCTTTTCCAATAGTGCCCGCACGGCACCGGGGCCGGCGCCGTTTGTCATTACTAAACAAAATCAAATCGATATGTAGTTTGTGTGCGCTCCGTTTTCGACTTCGCCCATCCAGACTTTTCATGATCTTTCGAGTGTCTGAGCATTGTTCTTGCCAGAAACATACAGCTGATATAACAACTTTACATCACTGACGGCGATCGGCCGTTTCTGTTAGGGAGGAGCCGCTTTCATGGCCAGTCTGGGTTCGCCTATCACGACCATCAGGCCGAACATCATCGAGTTCGGCATCGGCACGGCTGGCAAACTCGGCAAATGGGCCGCAGAGAAAGGCTACCACCGCACGCTCGTGATTTCGGATGCCTTCAACGCTTCACGCATCGATGCTCTCGCGATCCAAGGCGAGGTCGCAGTGTTTGGCGATGTCACACCGGAACCCGACATCAGTAATCTCGACAGGGTGCTGAGTGCCGCCAACGCCGCCCGGGCGGAACTCATCGTCGGCTTCGGCGGCGGCAGCGCCATGGATCTTGCCAAGCTCGCCTCCGTACTCGCCGGTTCGCCGCAAAGCCTGCGCGAGGTCGTCGGACCGAACAAGGTTCAGGGGCCGCGCAAAGTGGCGCTCGCACAAGTGCCAACGACATCCGGAACCGGCAGCGAGGCGGGCATCCGCGCGCTGGTGACCGATCCGGAAACGATGGCGAAACTTGCCGTCGAAAGCGTCCACATGCTCGCCGATATCGCCGTCATCGACCCGGCGCTGACCTTTACCGTTCCGCCCCGCACGACGGCTGCGACCGGTGTGGATGCAATGGCGCATTGCGTGGAGGCATTTACCAATCGCAAGGCGCATCCGATGATCGATATCTACGCGATCGAAGGCACGCGGCTCGTTGGCAAATATCTGGCACGTGCTGTCAGGGACGGTGCCGATGCAGAAGCGCGCGCTGGCTTGTCACTTGCCTCCCTTTATGGCGGTTTCTGCCTGGGACCGGTCAATACGGCGGGCGGTCACGCCCTCGCCTATCCGCTCGGCACTCGCTGGCATGTCGCGCATGGCGCTGCAAACGCACTGATCTTCCCGCATGTGCTAGCCTTCAACACACCGTCCGTTCCGACGAAGACGAAGGCGGTCATGGAAGCTCTCGGCCATCCCGCTTCGGATGAGGTCAAATCCGTCTTCGCAGCCGCCTATGAGTTCTGCGCGGAACTCGGCATCGAGATGAAGCTGTCGGGTTTGGGTGTGCCGGAAAGCGGCCTCGACCAGATGGCCAACGATGCCTTTGCCATCCGCCGCCTGCTCGATAATAATCCGCGCGATCTGACACGCGACGACATCCGCTCGATCTATGAAGCCGCCTTCTAGGCCGGCCCTTTCAAAGGGAATTTGACTGATGGTCAAAAATGCAAAAGTCGCAGTCACGCTCGGCGATCCGGCAGGCGTTGGCCCGGAAGTCATCGTCAAGGCGCTTGCGGCAATGCCAAGACAAGAGCGCCGCGATTTCGTGATCGTCGGCAATAGCAAAGTACTGGAGCGCGCCTGCCGCACGACCGGCATCGACCTGCGCTTCGGGCCATCTGCATCGGAAGACGGATCAACCATTGCCGTCGAGGAGGTGGCGCTTGACGGCAGCCTTCCCGAAATCGGAAAGATCAGTCCCGTCGCAGGCGACGCTTCCGTTCGCTACATCAGCCGCGCCGTCGAGCTTGCGATGTCGGGCGATGCGGACGTCATCGTCACCGCGCCGATCAACAAGGAGGCAATGAACCTTGCCGGACATCACTTCGACGGCCACACGGGCCTGCTTGCGCATCTGACCGGCTCGAAGAGTTCGTTCATGCTGCTTGCCTCTGACCGCCTCAACACGATCCATGTTTCGACGCATGTCTCGCTGCGGGGTGCCATAGAGCGCGCCAAGACGGACCGCGTCATTGCAACGATCGAAGCTGGCCATAACCACTTTGTCCGCCTTGGCAAGAAACCGCGGATCGCCGTTGCCGGAATCAACCCGCATTGCGGCGAAAACGGCCTCTTCGGCACGGAGGACATGGAGTTTCTCACACCTGCGGTCGAACTGGCTCAGGCCAAGGGCATTGACGTGGTTGGCCCGATTTCGGCCGATACCGTCTTTGCGCGTGCCTATAACGGCGCCTTCGATCTGGTGATTGCCCAGTATCACGACCAGGGCCACATTCCGATCAAGCTCGTTGCCTTCGAAACGGCCGTCAATGTGTCGCTCGGCCTTCCGATCGACCGCGTCTCCGTCGATCACGGCACCGCATTCGATATTGCTGGCACCGGAAAGGCAAACCACGCCAACATGCTTTCGGCGATTGCCTATGCGCAGCTGATGGCGCGTTCGCCCCGCCAGCGCGCATAGTCAAAACGTTACAGATAGTCTACCCACACGCCGCCGGCATCGGCAGAGCGCACGCAATTTTCCACCCAGCGCACGCCTTCGAGCCCCGCATCGATCCCCGGAAACGCCAGGCCTTCGATGCCCTCCGGTGCAAGACCGTGCTCCTTGTTAATGGCGAATCCGAAGCGCCGGTAGAGGTTTGCCCAGGCCTCAAAGAGGCCTTCTGAATGGCCGCCACCGATGCGGTCGTCGATCCTTGCTCCGGGGTAGAGATAGCCCATGCCACGTTCCAAAATGCGCGCCGGCTCTCCCTGGACCTCGTAGGAAAGCTGGTTCGGCCGCTCGTCCCACCATTCGATGCTCGCCTTTTCGCCGACGATGCGCACCTTCTGTCCGTGCATGGAGCCTGCATTGACGGCGCTCGACCAGACGGTGGCGATAGCACCGTTGTCGTATTCCATCAGCGTAACGGCATTGTCTTCAAGGGGCGCGCGGCTTTTGACAAAGCTCTGACGGGCGCACATCAACTGCTTGATCGTCAAATGCGGCAGGATCACTTCCGAGATATAGAGCGGGTGCGTTCCAACATCGCCGAGCACATAGCTCGGGCTTGCGGTTGTCGGATCGACGCGCCAACGCGTGGAAGGGTTCTGATCCTCGACCGGCGCACTGTGAAAACCATGGGCAAATTGCAGATTGACGATGCGAATCTCGCCGAGATCGCCATTCTTCACCATAGCCCGCGCCTGCTCGATCATCTGATGACCGGCATAACCCATATAGGTGAGCGCATGATTGAGAAGCTCCTGAAGAAGGTTGCGGATTTCTAGAAAGCGCATTTTTTGTGCATCCGTTTTTTATGCTTAATTTTGCGGCTTTTAACTTGCCTGTTTTATTGCGGTGCGTCATAAACGGCGCATGAGCCGTTTCGACCTGACAATTCTGGTCATAGATGAAAATGCGATCCGCGCCTCGATCATCGAGGAGGGGTTGCAGGAGGCCGGCCACACGCGCGTCACCGTCATTCACGAGGTCCAGGGCGTCGCGCGCATCATCGAAACGCTGAAACCGGACGTTATCATCATCGACATCGAGAACCCGAACCGCGACATGATGGAGCACCTATTCCAGCTGACACGAACGATCAGTCGGCCGATCGCGATGTTTGTCGATCGATCCGATACGGCTTCCATCGAAGCAGCCGTTGATGCCGGCGTCTCTGCCTATATCGTCGACGGGCTGAAGAAGGAGCGGGTCAAACCCATCCTCGATATGGCCGTCAGCCGGTTCAATGCCTTCAGCCGCCTGCAGCGTGAGCTCGCCGATGCAAAGTCGGCGCTCGAAGAGCGCAAGGTCGTCGAGCGGGCCAAAGGCATCCTGATGAAGATGCGCGGCCTTTCGGAGGAACAGGCATTCGCCCTGCTGCGCCAGACGGCGATGAACGAGAAGAAGAAGATGTCCGAAATCGCACAAAGCGTCGTGACGGCCGCAGGGTTGCTGATGTGACCCGCCGCCACGGCCAATCGATTGTCCGGAGGACTGCGGAGTGAATGCGGTGACGAGAATTGACACACAGCAAGGGCGTGTCTCAGCGCCTTCAAGGCTCAGCAGCGAAGGCCCGCGTGTTCTTCGCGCCGGCTTCATTCCCTTGGTCGACGCCTCGGTGCTGATTGCGGCCGCAGAATTCGGATTTGCCGAGAAGGAGGGCCTGACCCTCGATCTCGTCAGAGACGTTTCATGGGCGAATGTTCGCGACCGCCTGGCCTTTCGCCAATTCGATATAGCCCATATGCTCTCACCGATGCCTGTTGCGGCAGCGCTTGGACTGGGCTCGAACCCCTCGCCGACCATCACACCCTTTTCGCTCGGGCGCGGCGGCAACGCGATCACCCTTTCGACGCGCCTCTTCGAACGGATGCGCAAAACCGCAGGTCTTTCCGAGAAAGCCGGCGCCCTCGAAAGCGCGCGCGCCTTTGCATTGGTGCTGAACCAGATGCGGCTAACCGGCGAGCCGGTGCCGACACTCGGGATGACCTATCCCTTTTCCTCGCACAATTACGAATTCCGCTACTGGCTGGCCGCAGGCGGCATTGATCCCGACAAGGACGTGAAGCTCGTCGTCGTCCCCCCGCTGCTCACCTCCGACGCTCTGGCCGCCGGCGCGATCGACGGCTTCTGTGTCGGCGCGCCGTGGAACATGGTGGCGTCTGAGCGAGGCGTCGGGCGGATCGTTGCGACAAAACAGGACATCTGGCCGTCAGCCCCGGAAAAGGTCGTCGGCATGCGGCCGGATTGGGCACAGAGCCATCCGGAAACGGTCTCCCGGCTGATCGTGGCGCTCGATGCGGCAGCGCGCTGGTGCGACCATGCCGGCAACCACGATGCCTTGGCCGCGGTACTCGCCGATCAGCGCTACATTGCGGCACCCGTCGACATTATCCGATATGTGCTTGCCGGCGAGTTCAGCCTGGACGCCAAGGGCAACCGCCGCGTCATCGACAATTACTTCATGTTCCATGGCGGCTTTGCAAACTACCCGCGGCCGAGCCAGGCATTGTGGATCTATAGCCAGATGGTCCGCTGGGGACAGGCGTCAATCAGCCTGAATAGCGCGCGCGCGGCAGCTTCCGCCTATCGCCCCGACCTTTACAGGACGGCACTCGGCGAGGCGTGCACGCCTCAGGACGCCGATATCCGCATCGAAGGCGACAGCGACTACGACCGCTTCATGGACGGCCGTATTTTCGATCCGGCGCGGCTCGTGGAGTATGTCCGCGGATTTACGGTTAGGAGCACCCTGCCCTTTGCACCGGACGTGGCCGAAATCTAATTTCTCCTGCTTTGCACAAAAGGCTGGCAGCCGTCTGCGCATGAGAAACATCATTTGCACAATATATAAGCATTTCTATCATAAGCTCAAAAATTATGCATATGAGCTTAAAGCGCGGATCTTGATTTAGTTTCAATGATCTATAGTTCACATCAAAAACTGGCACACGGCTTGCAAGGGTGATCTTGCCCGGATCAATGGCGATCTTGGCGACAAGCGCGCGATCAGCGCTTGCAAAAGACATCGACGTCGCACGGGCTTTGCTGTCCGGGAACTCTCCCTTCCCGCAGACGCAATCTCCGGGCGGCGTTTTTTTATTCCGAAAATTCCTGCGACGACCAACAAGGGGAACCAGCGCATGAACAAGATCCTTACGACCGGCATGAGCCGCCGAAGCCTCCTGAAAACGACCGCCGCGGCTGCCTTGATCGGCGCAGTCCGCACAGCTTTTCCGTCCGGCGCCTTTGCAGCAGCCGCAGCACCTGAAGTCACGGGCGCCAAACTCGGCTTCATCGCGCTGACCGACGCTGCCGCGTTGATCGTCGCCAAGGAGAAGGGGCTTTTTGAAAAACATGGCCTTCCCGATGTCGAGGTCGCCAAGCAGGCTTCCTGGGGGGCAACACGCGACAATCTGGTTCTCGGCGGGGCTTCGAACGGTATCGACGGCGCCCATATCCTTTCGCCGCTGCCCTATCTGATGCATACGGGCAAGGTGACCCAGAACAATCAGCCGGTACCGATGGCCCTGCTCGCCCGCCTGAATTACGACAGCCAGGGCATTTCCGTCGCCAAGGAATATGCCGATACCGGCGTCCAGCTCGACGCATCCAAGCTGAAGGCGGCCTTCGAAAAAAAGAAGGCCGAAGGCAAGGAAGTGAAGGCCGCAATGACCTTCCCGGGGGGCACCCATGACCTTTGGATCCGCTACTGGCTTGCCGCCGGCGGCATCGATCCGGACAAGGACGTCTCGACCATCGTCGTGCCGCCGCCGCAGATGGTGGCAAACATGAAGGTCGGCAACATGGACGTCTTCTGTGTCGGCGAGCCGTGGAACGAGCAGCTCGTCAATCAGGGCGTCGGCTTTACCGCAGCAACGACCGGCGAACTCTGGAAGGGACATCCGGAAAAGGCGCTCGGCATGCGCGCCGACTGGGTCGAGAAGAACCCGAATGCCACAAGAGCCCTGCTGATGGCCGTGATGGAAGCCCAGCAATGGTGCGACAGCATGGACAACAAGGAGGAGATGGCGACAATCCTCGGCAAGCGCCAATGGTTCAACGTGCCGCCGAAGGACATCCTCGGCCGCCTCAAGGGTGACATCAACTACGGCAACGGCCGTGTCGCCCATGGCACCGATCTTTACATGAAATTCTGGGCAGGCGGCGCCTCCTACCCCTTCAAGAGCCACGACACCTGGTTCATGGCCGAGAACGTCCGCTGGGGCAAGTTCGCACCTGACACCGACATCAAGGCTCTCGTCGACCAGGTCAACCGGGAGGATCTCTGGCGCGATGCGGCCAAGGCGCTGGGTGTCGCCGCCGCCGACATCCCGTCTTCTCCGTCCCGGGGCAAGGAAACCTTCTTCGACGGCAAGGTCTTCGATCCGGAAAATCCGTCCGCCTATCTCGATAGCCTTGCCATCAAGGCCGCATCCTGATCCCCACCTCCGGCGCGTCACAGGCGCGCCGGCCTTTTGTTCACGACGAGGAGCGCCTCATGTCCGCCCTGGCAAAGAAAGAACCCATACCGGCAAAGACTGCGCCGAAGGCCGCAAATGTCGTCCGCCTTGCAAGACAACCGGGGCCCCGGATCAATGTCCGCGGCGTTGCGATGGTGGCCGCGCGCAGCATCGTGCCGCCGCTTGTCGTGCTTACGATCATTCTGACCATCTGGCAGGTGCTCTGTTCGTCGCCCGACGCCTCACTGCCCTCTCCGCACCGGGTCTGGCAGGAAAGCTTTGATCTGATCGCTTATCCATTCTTCAACTACGGCTCCCAGGACATCGGGCTTGGCTGGCGCGTCATCATCTCGCTGCAGCGCGTCGCCTACGGCTTCGGCCTTGCCGCAATCTCGGGTGTCGTCATCGGCGCCGTCATTGGCCAATCGGTCTGGGCCATGCGCGGGCTCGACCCGATCTTTCAGGTATTGCGCACCGTCCCGCCACTTGCCTGGCTGCCGCTGTCGCTCGCTGCCTTCCAGGATTCCAATCCTTCAGCAATCTTCGTGATCTTCATCACCTCCATCTGGCCGGTGATCATCAACACGGCCGTTGGCGTGCGCAATATCCCCCAGGACTATCGCAACGTGGCACAGGTGCTGCGGCTCAACCATTTCGAATTCTTCTTCAAGATCATGCTGCCATCGGCTGCGCCCTACATCTTTACCGGCCTTCGTATCGGCGTCGGTCTGTCGTGGCTTGCCATCGTCGCAGCCGAGATGCTGACCGGCGGCGTCGGTATCGGCTTCTTCATCTGGGATGCGTGGAACTCGTCGCGCCTGCCAGACATCATCGTCGCCCTGGCCTATATCGGCGTCGTCGGTTTCGCGCTCGACAAGCTGGTGGCCGCCGCAGGCCGACTGATCACCCGCGGCGCTTCGGCCAACTGAGAGGAACGATCATGACTGCCTATCTCAAGCTCGACCATATCGACAAGCATTTTGACCGGGCCGGAACGCGCGCCGAAGTGCTGAAGGGCATCAACCTGACGATTGCCAAGGGTGAGTTCGTATCGATCATCGGCCACTCCGGCTGCGGTAAATCCACGCTTTTGAACCTGATCGCCGGCTTAACGCCAGTTTCGGCCGGTGCAGTGCTTCTCGAAAACCGGGAAGTCAATGCGCCCGGTCCCGAACGCGCCGTCGTGTTCCAAAACCACAGCCTGCTTCCCTGGCTCACCGTCTATGAAAACGTCAACCTGGCCGTTTCCAAGGTCTTCAGCAGCTCAAAGAGCAGGGCGGAGCGTCACGAATGGGTCATGGCCAATCTTGATCTCGTCCAGATGGCCCACGCCAAGGACAAGCGGCCTTCTGAGATTTCCGGCGGCATGAAGCAGCGTGTCGGCATCGCCCGTGCGTTGTCGATGGAGCCGAAGATCCTCCTGCTCGACGAACCCTTCGGTGCGCTCGACGCGCTAACGCGTGCCCATCTGCAGGATGCGGTGATGGACATCCACGCACGTCTCGGCAACACGATGGTGATGATCACCCACGATGTCGACGAGGCCGTGCTGCTCTCTGACCGCATCGTGATGATGACCAACGGGCCAGCGGCCAAGATCGGTGAAATCCTCGATGTGCCGATCGAGAAGCCCCGCAACCGCATCGAACTCGCTTCGGACCGCACTTATCTCAAGTGCCGCGAGGCCGTTTTGAAGTTTCTTTACGAACGTCACCGCTTCGTTGAAGCCGCGGAGTAACTTACAACGATTACCGCTGTGCAGATGCCTTGTTCGACCACTCGGCTAGGGACGGACCCCGTTCGCGCGGGCAGAGCATGGAGATCAGGCAGCCAAGATACTGCTTGATTTTGTGGCTGTATTCGCGCATCTGCGGCGTCGTGTCCGTTGGCTCCTGCACCATCGGCGCGCCTGTAGCGAATGAATGCCAGTAACCCGTGGCGCGGTCTCATGAAAGCTAACAGTCTGAATGTTCTGGTCATTGATGAGAACCGCATTCGTGCGTCCATCATCGAGGACGGTTTGCGCGAGGCCGGTTATGACAGGGTCACGATCATCGATGACATGAATGGTCTTGCCAGGCGCATCACCGAGATCAATCCCGATGTGATCGTCATCGATCTCGAAAACCCCAACCGCGACATGTTGGAAAGCATCTTCCAGATATCGCGTGCGGTGAAGAGGCCCATCGCCATGTTCGTGGACAAGTCCGATGAAGCCTCGATCGAAGCTGCGGTCGAGGCAGGGGTTTCCGCATATATCGTTGATGGCCTGAAGCAGGAACGGGTCCGACCCATCCTCAAGATGGCGATCAGTCGTTTCAATGCGTTTGCGCGATTGAGTCGAGAGCTGGAAGAAACTCGCGGCGAGTTGGAAAAACGCAAACTGATCGATCGCGCCAAGGGGTTGCTGATGCGCACCCGCGGGCTGTCGGAAGAGGACGCTTACGCGCTATTGCGGCGCACGGCTATGAACCAGAACAGGAAAGTCGTCGAGATCGCTCAAAGCCTCGTCACCGCGGCAAACCTGCTTGATCCTGGAGCGGACGTATGAGGAACAGGCATGACATCACCGCGGGCTTCGTTCCGCTTCTCGACAGCGCGCTGCTCGTCGTCGCCAAAGAGAAGGGCTTTGCTGAAGCGCAGGAAGTGGCCCTCACGCTCGTGCGGGAGCGATCCTGGGCAACGATCAGGGACAGGCTGGCGGTCGGCCATTTCGAAGTCGCTCATATTCTTGCCCCCATGCCGATCGCCTGCAATCTCGGTCTCATGGCCCCCGCGCCGCGCATGATCGTACCCATGGCGCTTGGGCTTGGCGGAAATGCCGTCACCGTTTCGGGCGCCTTGTGGCGGGAAATGGCCGACGATGGCGCAGCCGATGCGCTTGATGCGCGCTCAAGCGGTGCGGCGCTGAAAAAAGTGATTTCGCAGCGGGCAGGCGACAGGCTTCGTTTCGGTATCGTACACCCCTACTCCGGACATAACTACGAATTGCGCTACTGGCTTTCTGGAAGCGGTATCGACCCAGACCACGAGATCGAGATCGTGACCCTTCCGCCGCAGGATATGGGTGACGCGCTGAGGTCCGGTCTGATCGACGGCTATTGTGCTGGAGAACCGTGGAATACCTTCGGCGTCCTCAAACGCGGCGCGCACCTTGCAACCGTCAAGGCGGCGATCTGGAAATCCAGTCCCGAAAAGGTGCTGGGCGTGAACAGTCGCTGGGGCGATAGCCATCCTGACGCACTCGTGGCCCTCCTGCGAGCGCTTTACAATGCCTCACTCTGGTGCGCCGACCCCGCCAATCATGAAGAGCTTGCCCTATTGCTTTCGGGTCCGGCCTATATCAACAGCCCGGCAGAGTGGCTGCGTCCATCCGTCACCGGCGTGCTTAAAGTTGGCCGCAACGCAACGCAGACGGTCAGCGACTTCTTCGTCCCGCACGCCAAGGCGGCGACGTTTCCATGGAAGAGCCACGCCCTTTGGTTCTACACGCAGATGGTCCGCTGGGGCCACGTCGATCACACCGCGGCCCACCAGAACGTGGCCGGCAACACCTACCGGCCGGATATCTACCGCAATGCTCTAAAGGCGCTCGGCGTTGCAATGCCGGCTGCAAGTTCGAAGGTTGAGGGCGCCTTGCGCATGGAAACGCCAGTTGGCTCCAGCGGCACGATGACGCTCGGTCCGGATGGCTTTTTCGACGGCAATCTCTTTGATCCCGATTGCGTCGATGCGTATATTGCTGCTCAAAAGCAGGCATAGCATGACGCCTATTTTCTATGCATTGCATAATTTTTGGCCGAAGGAACCGGCGGTCTCGCCCTAGTCATCCTGACCAAAAAGGCTGACTTGCGGAGAGAAAAGACGAAATTCGCCTAGATTTCGAATTGGCACGCCTCTTGCATTGATAATCACGAGGCCGAAAGGTCGCATGTTTCGGCGTCCAAAGACGGGCGCCTCAGGCAAAGCCGCTGATCAGGATATCCCGCGCATTCGTGTGTGCGCGACCTGGCCAGCGGCTTTTTGTTTTAACTCTCAACGATGGATTGGCACGACATTGTCGGGCCCTGGAGAAGCCATGCCTTTTTCTGAGAAACCCCAGTCTATGTCTGCTGGCGAGCCAGCCAGAGCATTGTGGATTTCGACGGTCGCCTTCACCGTTTGCTTCGCCGTCTGGACGATCTTTGCGATTATAGGCGTTCGTATCAAACAGGAACTCGGCCTCAACGAGGCAGAATTCGGATTGCTGGTGGGCACCCCTGTGTTGACCGGCTCGCTCGTCCGGATCGTGCTTGGCATATGGACGAGCCGCTACGGCGGTCGTCTGGTCTACACGCTCACCATGGTGGCAGCGGCCATAGCGACTTTCCTGCTCTCCTACGCAACAAGCTACACAGAAATGCTGATCGCAGGACTCGGGATCGGCCTCGCCGGTGGTTCCTTCGCAGTTGGTGTCGCATATGTCTCGCCGTTCTTTCCGCCAGAAAAGCAGGGAACCGCGCTCGGGATTTTCGGCGCCGGCAATGTCGGAGCCGCGGTTACCAAGTTCGCGGCGCCCTTCGTGCTCATCGCCTGGGGATGGCAGGCGGTTGCTGAAATCTGGGCTCTCGTTCTTGTGGCGATGGCAATCGTCTTCTGGTTTTCGACCACCGACGACCCGGCCTTTCGCGACCGCCGCTGTCGCGGCGTCGCCTCTAAGAGCTTCCTCGAAGAATTCGCTCCTCTCAAGAACATCCAGGTCTGGCGTTTCTCGCTTTATTATTTTTTCGCCTTCGGCGGCTTTGTCGCCCTGTCTTTGTGGTTGCCGCGCTATCTGGTCGGTGTCTACGGATTCAATCTGGAAATCGCCGGCATGATTGCCGCGGCCTATTCCGTGCCAGGCAGCATCTTTAGAGCATTCGGCGGCGTTCTATCCGACAAGAAGGGCGCAAGAAGCGTGATGTACGCGATGCTGGCCGTTTCCGCCGCCGCCACCCTCATCCTGTCTCTACCGGCTGCATCTCCATCGGGACCCGGGCCTGCGTTTGGTATCACGCCAGCAATCTTCATCATCGTCATCTTCGTGCTCGGGTTCTTCATGAGCCTCGGCAAAGCAGCCGTCTACAAGCACATTCCGGCCTACTATCCAGAAAGCGTCGGCGCAGTCGGCGGCGTCGTCGGGATGATGGGCGGCCTTGGCGGTTTCATCCTTCCGATCGCTTTCGGCCTGCTCAAGGACATCACCGGCCTTTGGTCCAGCTGCTTCCTGCTGCTCTTTGCGATCGTCGTGACGTCGCTCATCTGGATGCACCTGTCCGTAAAGCACCTGTCACGCCAGGGGCACGCCGTGCCTGCAGTGGCGGCAACCTAATCTAAGGACTTGTAACTATGACAGAAAAACTCGTTATCATCGGCAACGGCATGGCGCCCGGGCGCATGCTCGAGCACCTCTTCGAAACGGCCCCAGGCCAATACGAGGTCACAATCTTCAACGCCGAGCCGCGCGTCAATTATGACCGCATCATGCTCTCTCCTGTTCTTTCCGGAGAAAAGGACTATGAGCAGATCATCATTCACGGCGACGGCTGGTACATCAAGCACGGCATCACGCTCTACAAGGGCCACAAGATCGTTGCGATCGATCGGCACGCGAAGACCGTGACCTCCGACCACGGCGTCACCGAAAGCTACGACAAGCTGGTGATCGCCACCGGCTCCGTGCCCTTCATCATTCCGGTTCCCGGCAAGGATCTACCTGGCGTCATCACCTACCGCGACCTCGACGACGTGCAGGCAATGCTGCTTGCTGCCCAGTCACGCGAAAAGGCGATCGTCATCGGCGGCGGCCTGCTCGGTCTTGAGGCGGCAGCCGGCCTTGCCCAGCGTGGCATGGACGTGACCGTGCTGCATGTCATGCCGACGCTGATGGAGCGTCAGCTCGATCCTGCGGCCGGCTATCTGCTGCAAAGGGCAGTCGAGGAGCGCGGCATCAAGGTCATCACCAAGGCCAATACCAAGGCAATCATCGGTGATGGCAGGGTCGAGGGCATCGAGCTCGACGACGGACGGATCATTCCGGCAACGCTCGTCGTCATGGCCGTCGGCATCCGTCCGAATGTCGGCCTGGCGAAAGAGGCTGGCATCGCGGTCAATCGCGGCATCGTCGTCGATAACGGCATGCAGACCTCGGACGGCAGCATCATGGCGCTCGGCGAATGCGCAGAAGTCGGTGGACAGGTCTACGGTCTCGTCGCTCCGCTCTACGAAATGGCCCGCGTTGCCGCCGCCCACCTCTGCGGCGACACCTCGGCGACCTTCGTTCACTCCGACACCCCGACCAAGCTCAAGGTCACCGGCATCGAGCTCTACTCGCTTGGCGATTTCGCCGACGGCGACGACCGCGAGGAGATCGTCCTTCGCGACGCTTCGGCTGGTGTCTACAAGCGCCTGGTGCTGAAGGATAACAAGATCATCGGAACTGTGCTCTACGGCGAAACCGCAGACGGCGCCTGGTTCAACGATCTCAAGAAGAAGCAGACCGATATTTCCGAGATGCGCGAGACGCTGATCTTCGGACAGGCCTACCAGGGAGGGTCCCCACTGGACCCTATGGCGGCCGTTGCAGCCTTGCCGGATGACGCGGAAATCTGTGGCTGCAACGGCGTATGCAAGGGCAAAATCACCTCGACGATCACGGCCAAGGGGCTGACCTCGCTGGACGACGTGCGCGCCCACACAAAGGCGTCGGCGTCCTGCGGCTCCTGTACCGGCCTCGTTGAGCAATTGATGGCGCTGACGCTCGGCGATAGCTATAACCCTGCCGCCGTACAGCCGATGTGCACCTGCACCGAACTTGGCCATGACGACGTCCGACGCCTGATCAAGGCCAAGGGGCTGAAGACCATTCCTGCCGTCATGCAGGAGCTGGAGTGGAAGACATCCTGCGGTTGTGCCAAGTGCCGTCCAGCGCTCAACTACTACCTCGTCTGCGACTGGCCGGACGAATATGCCGACGATTATCAGTCGCGCTTCATCAACGAGCGCGTCCACGCCAACATCCAGAAGGACGGCACTTATTCGGTGGTGCCGCGCATGTGGGGCGGCGTTACCAGCTCCAAGGAGCTGCGGGCCATCGCCGACGTGGTCGACAAGTTCGAAATCCCGATGGTGAAGGTCACCGGCGGCCAGCGCATCGACCTGCTCGGCGTCGAGAAAGAGGACCTTCCGGCCGTCTGGGCCGATCTCGGCAAGGCAGGCTTCGTCTCCGGTCAGGCCTATGCCAAGGGCCTGCGCACGGTAAAGACATGTGTCGGCTCCGACTGGTGCCGCTTCGGCACGCAGGATTCAACCGGGCTCGGCATCCGCATTGAAAAGTTCATGTGGGGCTCCTGGACGCCGGCAAAGCTAAAGATGGCTGTCTCCGGATGTCCGCGCAACTGCGCGGAGGCGACCTGCAAGGATGTCGGCGTCATCTGCGTGGATTCCGGCTACGAAATTCACTTCGCCGGTGCGGCCGGTCTCGACATCAAGGGCACCGAGATCCTCGGTCTCGTCAAGACCGATGACGAAGCGTTGGAGCATATCGTTGCGCTGACGCAGATGTACCGGGAGCAGGCACGTTATCTCGAGCGCATTTACAAGTGGGCCAAGCGGATCGGCCTCGACGAGATTCGTCGCCAGATCATGGGCGATGCCGAAAAGCGCAAGGCCTATTTCGACCGCTTCGTGTTCAGCCAGAAATTCGCCCAGGTCGATCCCTGGTCGGAGCGTGTTTCCGGCAAGGATAAGCATGAATTCAAGCCGATGGCGACGATCGGCTATCCGCAGGCTGCAGAGTAAGGAGATCAACATGAACTGGATTGCGATCGGTGATATCTCCGACATCCCGCTGCGCGGAGCGCGCTGCGTGAAGACGCCGCAGGGCAAGATCGCCGTCTTCCGGACGGCTGAAAACGAAGTCTTCGCCATAGAAGATCACTGCCCCCACAAGGGCGGCCCTCTCAGCCAGGGTATCGTGCATGCCAAGGCGGTCACCTGCCCGCTGCACAACTGGGTCATCTCGCTCGAAACCGGCAAGGCGCTTGGCGCCGATGAGGGCGCGGTGCGGACCATTCCGGTCCGCAACCAGGACGGCGCGCTCTTCATTGCCCTCGAAAGCTTGATGATGGCGGCGGAATAGATGGCAGAAGAGATCAAGACAACCTGTCCCTACTGCGGCGTCGGCTGCGGGGTGATCGCCAAGATCGCAGATGACGGCAATGTGTCCGTCATGGGCGACCCGGACCATCCGGCCAATTTCGGGCGGCTGTGCTCGAAGGGCTCGGCGCTGGCCGAAACGATCGATCTCGACGGACGCGCATTGCATCCGGAGATCGCGGGACGGCGGGCCGGATGGAATGAGGCTCTTGATCTCGTGGCGCAGCGCTTTTCGGATGCCATTGCCGAGCACGGGCCTGACTCCGTCGCCTTTTATGTCTCCGGCCAGCTGCTGACCGAGGACTATTACGTCGCCAACAAGCTGATGAAGGGTTTCATTGGCTCGGCCAACATCGACACCAACTCGCGCCTGTGCATGTCATCTTCCGTCGCCGGCCACCGCCGCGCCTTCGGCGCCGATACCGTGCCCGGGACCTATGAGGATCTGGAACTGGCCGATCTGGTCATCCTTACCGGGTCCAACCTCGCCTGGTGCCATCCGGTCATCTATCAGCGGCTGGCGGCCGCCAAGGCGGCGCGTCCCGGCATGAAGGTCGTCGTCATCGATCCGCGCCGGACGATGACTGCCGACATCGCAGATCTGCACCTAGCGATCCGGCCAGACAGCGATGTCGCTCTTTTCCTCGGCCTCTTCGAGCACCTGATCGCAAACAATGCCATCGACCAGAATTATGTAGCCGAACACACGAACGGCTTTGCCGAGGCTTTTGCATCCGCCTCTGGTGTCTCCTTCAACGAGGTCCTGGAACTGACCGGCTTACCGGCAATGCAGCTTCGCGAATTCTATCGCCTCTTCGCGGCGACCGAGAAGGCCGTCACCTGCTACAGCCAGGGCGTCAACCAATCCTCGTCAGGGACCGATAAGGTCAACGCCATCATCAACTGTCACCTCGCCACCGGACGCATCGGCAAGCCGGGCATGGGTCCCTTCTCGCTGACGGGCCAGCCGAACGCGATGGGCGGCCGTGAGGTTGGCGGCTTGGCAAACATGCTTGCCGCCCACATGGCGATTGAGAGCGCACAAGACCGCGATCGCGTGCAACGCTTCTGGCAGTCGCCGGCGATTGCCGAAAAGCCGGGTCTGAAGGCCGTCGACATGTTCAAGGCAGTCGGCGACGGCCGCATCAAGGCGCTCTGGATCATGGCGACGAACCCGGTGGTCTCGCTGCCGGATGCCGATGCCGTCGAGACGGCGATCAAGGCCTGCCCTTTCGTCGTCGTCTCGGATATCCTCAAGACGACCGACACCGCCCGCCATGCCCACGTATTGCTGCCTTCCCTTGGCTGGGGCGAAAAGAGCGGTACAGTCACCAATTCCGAACGCCGCATTTCGCGCCAGCGTTCCTTCATCGACACCCCCGGCGATGCGCGCGCGGATTGGTGGCAATTGGCCGAGGTCGCACGCCGCATGGGTTTTGCCGATGCGTTCGCCTTTGCCTCTCCGTCAGACATTTTCGATGAGCATGCCGCGCTTTCCGCCTTCGAAAACAGTGGCAACCGCGATTTCGACATCGGCGCCTATGCCGGCATCGAGAAAGCTGCCTACGACGCGATGACACCCTTTCAGTGGCCGCAGCCCGTCGGCGACGAGAGGACTGTGACCCGCTTCTTTGCGAAGGGCAGCTTTTTTCATCCCGATCGCAAGGCACGCTTCGTGCCGGTCGAACCGCCCGCATCCGACCGCACCAGCGCCGACTACCCCTTCACGCTTAACACGGGACGTATCCGCGACCAGTGGCACACGATGACGCGCACTGGCAAAAGTGCGCGCCTTTCCGCCCATATCGCCGAACCCTTTGCCGAACTACACCCCCGAGATGCGATGGAAATCGGTATCGGTAATGCCGGTCTGGTCGAAATTGAAAGCCCGCAGGGAAAGGCCGTCGTGCGCGCGCTGATCACCGAACGCCAGGCCCGCGGCAGCATTTTCGTGCCCATGCACTGGAACGATCAGTTTGCCGCCAAGGCTCGCATCGACGCAGTGGTTGCCCCGCTCACCGATCCGTTCTCCGGCCAGCCTGCCTCCAAGAACGTCGCCGTCGCCGCCCGGCCATTGAAGGCAGCCCGCTACGGCTTTGCAGTCTCGGCGGGCAAACCGCAAAACCTTGGCGCCGCCTATTGGGCCTTGGCGAAAGCAGATGGCGGCTGGCGACTGGAACTCGCCTTCGACCACGCGGTCGAAGACTGGTGCGGCTGGTGCCGCAGCACCTTTGGTATTCCTGCCGAGATCGAGCCGCTCGGCTACGCGGATCAGCAATCCGGCGATCTGCGGCTCGCCTTCTTCGACGGCACGCGCCTGCTTGCTGCGCTGTTCCTCGCCCGCGAACCGGTCGCCGTCGCTCGCAGCTGGGCGATCTCACAGCTTGCCGCCGACCATGGCGACTTGCGCAAGCGCTTTGCTCTTGTCGCCGGCCGGCCGGGCGCCGACAAGCCGGACCCAGGAGCCACGGTCTGTTCCTGCTTCGCCGTCGGCGTCAATCAGATCGTAGCGGCGGTCCGCGGCGGCTGCCGCAGCGTCGAGGCAGTCGGTAAAGAGCTCAACGCCGGCACCAACTGCGGCTCGTGCCGCGCCGAAATCAAGGGGATCATCGATGGATGTCTTGCAGCAGCCGCGGAATGACAATCCCGCCCGCATGGAGCCGCTTGCAAAGCTGCCCGTCTTCTGGGCGCTTGAAGGCAAGCGGTGCGTGGTGGCCGGCGGCTCCGACGCCTGCGCCTGGAAGGCGGAACTTCTTGCTGCCTGCGGCGCTCATGTCGAAATCTACGCCGAAACGCTGAGCGGCACCTTCAAGGCGCTTCTCGCCCGCAATCTCGAGCACGCCGCGGCCAGACTGATCCATCATCCGGGGCACTGGCAGATGGAAGGTCTGACCGGCGCTGCCATTGCAATTGCCGACTGCGACGACGAGATTGAAGCTAGGCGCTTCTTCGACGCGGCATGCGCGACGGGCGTTCCGGTCAATGTCATCGACAAGCCGGATTTCTGCCAGTTCCAGTTCGGATCGATCGTCAACCGCTCCCCCGTCGTTGTTGCAATCTCGACGGATGGCGCAGCACCCATTCTTGCCCAGACCATCCGCCGCAAGATCGAGACCTTGCTCCCGCGCACGCTCAAATCCTGGGCTGGACTTGCCCAGTCGATACGCGGCAGGGTCAACGGGCTCCTTGAAACCGCTTCCGCGCGGCGACTTTTCTGGGAAAAATTCGCCGACATGGCTTTCGACGGTTCTGCTGTCAACCAGGCCGAGGCGCAGCTTTTGCTTGCTGCTCGGGGCTTGAAATCCACAACAAGCACAACCGGACGCGTCACTCTCGTCGGCGCGGGCCCTGGCGATGCCGAGCTTCTGACGCTGAAGGCGGTTCGCGCGCTGCAAGCCGCCGACGTTATCCTTTTCGATGATCTCGTTTCCACCGAGGTGCTGGAACTCGCGCGCCGCGAGGCCAAGCGCATGCTGGTCGGCAAGCGCGGCGGCCGCAGCAGCTGCCGCCAGGAAGACATCAACGCGATGATGGTAAAACTCGCAAAGGCGGGCAAGCGCGTCGTCCGCCTCAAGGCCGGCGATCCCATGATCCTCGGCCGCGCCGGCGAAGAGATCGCTCATCTTGATCGCGAAAACATTCCGGTCGACGTCATTCCCGGCATCACGGCCGCAAGCGCCATGGCCTCACGCCTCGGCATTTCGCTGACCCATCGCGAGCATGCCCAGTCTGTACGCTTCATCACCGGCCATTCCCGCCATGGCGGATTGCCGATGGATGTCGATTGGACCACCGCTGCCGATCCGCATGCGACCACCGTCTTTTATATGGGCGGGAGAACAGCGCCGCTCATTGCCGACCGGCTGATCGCCGAAGGCCTGTCGCCCGAAACGCCAGCCGTCATCATGAGCGACGTGAGCCGCACGACGCAGCGTCAGTGGCACGGGAACCTTGCAGGTCTTGGCGAAGGCATCAGCGAGATCGGCTACGAAAACCCCGTCCTGATCGCAGTCGGTGACGTTTTCGCCGCCCGGCAACACGCCGTGCACGCAGCACCTTTGTCGGCCGCTGCGTCCTGATAGGTGCTTTTCAACTGCTGCGACTGCAAAGACCTTGCGCATAAAGGAGAAAACGGCCGAGGGGCAGCGAGATTCTGCGTTGGACTTCCTTCGAAGGAATCTCGCAAAAGGGTTTACAAATAAGCCGTTCGGCAGACTTCTGAAACGAATGGTTCAGGCTGCAGCTCGCAACGGCTGCAGCATCGTCATTGACCCATTTGCGGGCAAACTCTCTCGGCGGATTTGCTCATAACGGCAAGGAGCGTCAGGGTTACCCAGAACTCATTAAGCTCTTCCTGTTGACCAACGAGGGCATCAGCAGAAGATGCTCCGGTTCGCTACGACCCTCGATCCTTGACAAAAGCGTTCGCGTCGCTGCTTCCCCGAGTTCCCTGCCCGACTGGTCGATGCTTGCCAGATTGACCAGGCTGAGTGCTGCGGTCGTCGAATTGTCATAGCCCACGACTGCCAGGTCTTCGGGTACCCGCACGCCCATTTCCGCGGCTGCGCTCAAAAGCGTAATCGCATCAAGATCGCTCCAGCAGAAGATGGCGCGGGGCCGATCGCTTCGCGCCATGAACACCCGCATTGCCTCCTCGCGCTTAGGGGAATGGACAGGAATGTGGCTAATCGGTGCTGAGGAGCTCAGTCCGGCACGCAGCATGGCGCGCCGGTATCCGATTTCACGCTGGCGCACGACGGAAACCTTGTGACCTTCGCGAGCTCCCAGGCTGAGCATTTCGATGTCGCGATAACCACACTTCAGCAATGCCTCTACCGCTATCTCTGCCCCTCGCTGGTCATCGGTGTTGACCGTGTCGAAGGTCTTTGCTTTCGGATCATGATAACCGACAGCCACGATCGGAACTTGTGCCGCAAATTCTGCAATGATTTCCGTAGGAAGGCGCGGAGCGACGAGGATGAGCCCATCCATCTTATAGTCGATCATAGATTCGATAAGAGAGGTCTCCAGTTGCATGCGGCCCTCGCCGACGCCGATCATTGCCTGGTAGTGCGACGGCGCCAGAACGCCGTTCACGCCGTCGATGACTTCGGGCAGGAAGGGATTGCGTATGTCGACAAGGAGCAACCCGATCGTGAACGTACGACCGCGCAGGCCGCGTGCGGTCCTTGACGGTCGATAACCCAGTTCTTCAATCGACCCGGTCACCTTGGCGCGAAGGTTCTCGCTCACACCATATGCATTTCGCATGACCTTCGAAACCGCCGCGACAGATACGCCTGCATGCGCAGCAACCGTCCGTATCGTCACACGATCGCGCTTTGCAGGCTTCGACTTCTCTTTGATTGGCATGAAATCCTCAGATTCGATCTGCAGGCCCTTAAGCCTCACCAAATCACCATGGCAGACCGGTCGCAAAATATCTATTGCGCTTCTGAAAAAAATGTAGAACGTTATACGAAGAACGTTCTACAAAAGATGTGGAGGATCTGATGAATTTTCAGCCGGTGGCGGCCAGCGACAATCTGGTTTCACGAGACTGGACCAGCGATATGATCGCGCCGCTGTCGGATCGCGGTCAGGGAACGGCCGCAAGTTTTGTCGCCAAGACGTTCAACTGCGATGGCGTCGAGACGCCTGCTGAACTCTTCATTTCAGCACTCGGCCTTTATCGCTGCTTCATCAATGGCAAACGGGTCGGCAACGACCTTCTGACACCCGGCTGGACCAGCTACGATCATCGCCTGGCCTATCAGCGCTACGACGTCTCAGACCTCATCAAGCCTGGTCAGAATCGCATCGAGATCTGGCTTGCGGACGGATGGTACCGGTCTCCGCTCATGTGGGGTCAAAAGGCCATTCCCAATTGCTGGGGTGACCAAACGGCAGCCATTGCAGACCTGATCGGGCCGAATGGCGTCATTGTCTCAACCGATACCACGTGGCAGAGCGGGCTGCTGCCGATCCGCAAATCCGGCATCTATTTCGGTGAGATCTATGATGCGCGCGAAGAAAGGCTTGCCGACACTCACGGCACGGTGAGGCTGCCATTCGACAAGGCGTTGCTCGTCGCGCACGAAACAGCGCCGGTCCGTGAGTTGCCGCCGATCGCTCCGATTGACAATTGGACCGACGCGGAAGGGCGAACGATCTACGACTTCGGCCAGAACATCGGCGGCTATGTGCGCTATACGGTCCGCGGGGCAGCAGGCGCCGAAATCCGCGTGGAACATTCGGAAGTCTTGGGGCCTGGCCGTCACTTCGACAACCGCAACTACCGCACCGCAGAAGCCCATACGATCTATACGCTGGGCGGAGACGGCGAACAGACCTACGCGCCACACTTCAGCTTTCAAGGCTTCCGCTATGCCAGAGTGACGGCTACGGGCGAGGCACGTATCTTGGCAATCTCGTCGGTTCCGATCTCCTCCGTGCCCAATCCGACTGGCGGCTTCCAGTCGGGCAACGCGCTCGTCAACCGGCTTGTCCAGAACACGATCTGGTCACAGCGCGCCAATTTCATCGAGGTCCCGACCGATTGCCCACAGCGCGACGAACGCCTCGGCTGGACAGGCGACGCTCAGGTGTTTGCTGCAACGGCCTGCTGGCTGACGGACAGCCAGACCTTCTTCCGGAAATATCTGCGCGATGTTATGGCCGATCAGCGTGAGGATGGTGCCATTTCCCACTTTTCGCCCGACCCGACACGCCTGCATCCGAAGAACTTTCCGGGATTTGCCGGTTCGACCGGCTGGGGCGACGCCATCGTCGTGATCCCCTGGGTTCTTTACACGCATTACGAGGATCGGGCAGTTCTTTGTGAATGCGTGAATGCGATGGTGCGCTGGGTCGACTTCGTCTGGTCGATATCGGACGGCCCGATCGTGCGCCCGCCGTCCCGCTGGGGCGACCGCGGCTTCACATTCGGAGACTGGCTGCAGCCGATCGGCGACAACCGGAAGCCGCGCCCGACAGTTGCCGACGATTGCGCTGCAACACTCTACCACTTCATCTCCACCGACTTGCTGGCGAAGATCGCAGCGATCCTCGGCAACCAGGCTCTGGAGGCGCGCATGAAGGGCCGTGCTGAAGAAATTCGACGTGCGTTTGCGCACGAGTTCATCGCACCATCCGGACGCATTGCACATAACGACCAGACGTCTTACGCGCTGGCGTTCCTATACGACCTGATCCCGGCTGCGCACCATGAGGCTGCCAAGCAGCACTTCAGACAGGTGATCATCGATGCGGACTACAAGATCGGCACGGGCTTCATAGGCACCCCCGCCCTGCTGCCGGCTTTGACGAAGCTCGGAATGGACGACCTTGCCGAAAAGGTGTTCCTGCAGGAGGAGGTTCCGGGCTGGCTCTATCAGGTGTCCAGGGGCGCAACCACGATCTGGGAGCGCTGGGATTCAATGGCGCCGGACGGCACCATCTACGAGCCTGACATGAACAGCTACAACCATTATGCCTATGGCGCCGTGTGCCAATGGCTGTTTGAGAGCGTCGCGGGCATCTCGCCAAGCCGAAGCGCACCTGGTTTTTCCGAGGTCATCGTCGATCCGGCGCCGATCGCCGCGCTCTCGCCCGTCACCGCCTATCATGACGTGCGTCAAGGTCGAATTGAAGCTCAATGGGAGTGCAGCGGCAACAGGGTCACCTATAAAGTGACGCTTCCAGAAGGCTGCGTCGGTCGATTCCGGCCCGGACGACGGCATCAGAATCCGGTGCTTAACGGCGAGCCTGTCACGGGGGAAGCCGTCCTTCGAGCGGGAACACATGAGCTGATCTTTTCTCTTCCCCATCTTTGAGGAGCATACCTGCCACCGTCAAACCGTTCAGAGGAGGAACGTCATGACAAACCGCATCAAAGTCATTCTTGCCGGTGCGTCGGTGCTCGTAGCGCTGATTGCCGCAGGGCCGTTGCACGCAGAAACGACGCTCTCGTTCCTGATCGATAACAGCCCCGATACCGTCGCAGCCGCCGAGGCGCTGGTTGCAGCTTACGAGAAGATCGCACCGGATGTAACGATCGAAATCGAGCAGCGGCCGGGTGGTGGCGAGGGCGACAACATCGTCAAGACGCGGCTGGCGACAGGCGAGATGTCGGATGTCTTCCTGTACAATTCCGGCTCGCTGATGCAGGCGCTGAAACCTGCACAGACGCTGGCCGACCTCAGTGATCTTTCGTCGCAGGCAAAAGTAGACGAGAGCTTCAAGGCCGTGGTCCGCGCTGACGGCAAGCTATACGGCGTTCCCTTCGGAACGGCGATGGCTGGCGGGATCCTCTACAACAGAAAAATCTATCAGGACCTCGGCCTGCCCGTCCCGAAGAGATGGGCCGAGTTCATGGCCAACAACGAAAAGGTGAAGGCGGCCGGCAAAGTCGCTGTTGCCCAGACCTATCGCGACACCTGGACCTCCCAGCTCTTCGTTCTGGCGGACTATTACAACCTGCATCAAGCCGCGCCGAACTTCGCAAACGACTATACGGCCAACAAGGCGAAATACGCGACGACGCCTGCGGCCATGAAAGGTTTCGAGCGCCTGAAGGAGGTTCATGACGCCGGCCTGATGAACGAGGATTTCGGTGCAGCAAGCTATGACGACGGCCTTAGGATGGTGGCGACAGGCGAAGCCGCCCATTATCCGATGCTCACCTTTGCCGTCGGCGCTTTGAAGCAGAACTATCCGGAAAATCTTGAGGGTGTCGGCTTCTTCGCGCAGCCGGGGGACGATGCGGCCAAGAACGGTCTGACGGTCTGGATGCCGCCTGCCCTTTATGTCCCGCTCGCCAGCCAGAACGCGGATGAAGCCCGGAAATTTGTGGATTTCGCCGGAAGCGTCGAAGGCTGCAAGATCATGGTTGAAACCAACACGGCCCAAGGTCCGTCCCTCGTCGACGGATGCGCGCTGCCGGCCGACGTCCCGCCCGCGGTGAAGGACATGCTCCCCTATTTCGAAGCGAAGGCGACTACGCCGGCGCTGGAATTCGTGTCGCCGATCAAGGGACCGGCCCTCGAACAGATCACCGTCGAGGTCGGGTCCGGCATCCGCCAGCCAGCCGAGGCGGCCGCGCTTTATGACGATGACGTGCGCAAGCAGGCAAAGCAGCTTGGTCTACCCAACTGGTAGTGGCCCTTCGGGAAAGCTGACCTCGCCCTTCACGGGCGAGGCCCACCCGATCGAAGAGGTAAACATGATCGAAACACGCCTCCGCTCACGCAAATCGCCCTATCCCTTGTGGTTTTTTCTTCCTGCCGCAGCCGTCTACGGCGTGCTGTTTGTCGTCCCTACGGTGTCTTCTCTCTGGTTCAGCCTCACACGTTGGGATCTTTCGAGCGCCGAGTTCATTGGATTGGAGAACTTCCGACAGTTCTTTTCCGAGCCGTTTCTGGTCAAGGGCCTCGTCAACACGCTGATCTATGCCTTAACGACATCCGGCCTGAAGACGATATGCGGGCTCCTGCTCGCCGTGCTGCTGACCGGCAATATTTTCGCTCGAGGCTTCCTGCGCACGCTCGTTTTCTTTCCAGTTCTGGTATCGACAATCGGCATCGGCATCGCCTTTACCGTGATGATGCACCCGACAAAGGGCATCATCAATGCCATGCTTGAAACGCTCGGCATTCCCGGACCAGGCTGGCTGACCAATCCGGCGCTTGCTCTTTTTTCCGTGGCGCTCGTCGATCTCTGGAAGGGCGTGGGTCTTGCCACCTTGATTTTTATCGCCGGCCTGGCAGCAATCAGCCCCGATTACTACGAGGCTGCCAGAATTGACGGTGCCACACGTTTCCAGCAGTTCTGGCGCATCACTCTGCCTCTTGTGCGTCCGGCGACGATCACCGTCATCACGCTGTCGTTGATCGGTGGCCTCCGGTCGTTCGATCTCATTTGGGCGATGACACGCGGTGGGCCGGGCTTTTCCTCGGATGTGATCGCGTCGGTCATTTATAAGCAGTATCAGGCGGGATTCTACGGTTTGTCGACTGCGGGCAATGTCATCCTGTTTGCGCTGATCGCCATCATCATTCTACCGCTTACCGTGTGGCTCAACCGGCGCGAGGTCGAACAATGAGACAGATGCGGCCCTATACGAGCGGCGCGATCGCACTTGCCGTCGCCACGGTCATCTTCGTGCTGCCCTTCGTGTTCATTGCGCTCCAGGCGGTCAAGTCGAAATCCGAGGCATCCCGGCTCGACTTCACGCTCCCGGAACAGTGGCTGTTCTGGGACAATCTCGCAGCAGTGTTCCAGGCGCGCGACTATCAGCTCGTGCTGGCATATTTCAATTCGACGCTGATCACCGTCGTCTCGGTCACCATACTGATACTGTTTTCGGCGATGGTCGGATATGTCATGCAGCGCCGCAAAACCCGCTGGAATGCCGTTGCCTCGGGTGCGCTCTTCATGGGCCTGATGATGCCACCGGCTGTCGTTCCGACGATCGGACTGCTTCAGGAAATCGGCCTCTTCAAGACCATTACCGGAATGATCCTGATCCAGGTCGCCTATAATCTCTCGTTCTCGACCCTGCTCTACCGATCGTTCATTTCGACCATTCCCCGCGATCTCGATGAGGCGGCACTGATCGATGGGGCAAAGCCTTGGCAGATATTCTTCCGGGTGATCCTGCCTTTGCTCAAGCCGGTGACGGTGACCAATATTGTCGTGCAGTCGATCGCGATCTTCAATGATTTCACGAACCCGCTCTATTACCTGCCAGGCAAAGAGAACGTCACCGTGCAGCTGACGCTCTATAATTTCCAGAGCATGTACACGAGCCAGTACAACCTGCTCTTCATGAACATCCTGCTCGTTACGGTCCCTCCCCTCATCGTTTTCATCTTCTTCAACAGGCAGATCGTGGCAGGCATGACTGCCGGCGCAGTGAAAGGTTAGTGTAAAATGGCCGAGCTCACCCTCACCCGGATTTGCAAGAGCTTTGGCGCCCTTGATGTCATCAAGGGCATCGATCTGGAGGTGCGTTCCGGTGAATTCGTCGTATTTGTCGGGCCGTCTGGATGCGGAAAATCCACGTTGCTGCGGATCATTGCCGGGCTGGAAGACTCGACGTCCGGCATGCTGACGATAGGCGGCAAGGATGTCACGGACGCCGAACCATCGAAGCGCGGTATCGCCATGGTGTTCCAAAGCTATGCGCTTTATCCGCATATGACGGTTGCGGAAAATATCGGCTTCGGGCTTTCGCTTGCCCGCCGCCCGAAATCCGAGATCGAGGCCAAGGTCCGCGCAGCAGCCGAGACCTTGCAGCTTATCCATTTGCTCGACCGCAAGCCGAAGGCGCTTTCCGGCGGGCAAAGGCAGCGCGTTGCCATCGGCCGCGCGATCGTTCGTGATCCGAAGGTCTTCCTGTTCGACGAGCCGCTCTCGAACCTCGACGCATCTTTGCGAGCCCAAATGCGGCTTGAGATTGCAGAACTCCATACCCGCCTGAAGACAACCATGATCTACGTTACCCATGACCAAGTCGAGGCGATGACGATGGCCGACAAGATCGTCGTCTTGAACGGTGGCAAGGTCGAGCAGGTGGGCAGCCCGATGGAACTCTACCGCAAGCCGGCGACGCCCTTCGTCGCGGGCTTTATCGGCAGCCCGAAGATGAACCTTTATACGGGCGAGGTTGCGCAGCGCTTCGGGTGCCAGACCTACGGGATCCGACCCGAGCATATTCGCCTTTCCCAAGCTAAAGGCGCGTGGCAAGGCAGGGTTAGACATATCGAGCGCCTCGGCGCCGATGCCATCCTCTATCTGGATGTTCCGCAAATCGGCGAAATGGTGGTGCGCGCCGAAGGAGAGACCGCCTTTGCAACAGGTGCCACCGTTTGGGCAAGTCCGGTGGAAGGCGCGGCGCACAGATTCGGCGCATAGCCGGCTCGTCGAGCCGGAATCAGAGAAAACTTGCCTCGAAAAGTTCGCGTGAGTAATCGGCATGGGTGACACCTGATTGAAGATCGGCTTTCGTCAGTTCATCGACGAAAGCACCATCTTTCATGATAAGGACCCTGTCGCACATGTGCGCGATCACTGCGAGATCGTGGCTCACGAGCACATAGGTCAGCCCATGCTCGTCGCGCTTGTCTGCAAGAAGATTGAGGATCTCGGCCTGAACGGAGACGTCGAGTGCCGAGGTGGGCTCATCGAGCAGCAGGATCGCCGGCGACAGGATAAGCGCCCGCGCAATGGCAACGCGCTGACGCTGGCCTCCCGACAATTCATGGGGAAACCGGTTGGCAAAGCTGTCGGGCAGTCCCACCTGCCGTAGCGCCTTTTGAACGGCAGACCAGCCATCACCGTGTCCCATCGAGCGGAGAGGCTCGGCCAGGGCCGTCCCGATGCGATGACGCGGATGAAGCGAACCATAGGGATCCTGAAACACCATTTGAGCGCACTTCAGCTCATTTCGCGACCGGATCTTTCCGATTGCCTTGCCGTCGAGTTCTATTGAACCCGTCCATCCCTGCTCAATACCGGCCAGAGACCGCAGGACCGTTGATTTGCCGCAGCCGGATTCCCCGACGATGCCAAGCGTTTCGCCCTTGCCGACCTCAAAGCCTACCCCTTTTACGACGTGGTTGCGCGTTTTGCCCGCACCATAGACAACATCGAGATTGCTGATCCTGATCATTGCGCCGCCTCTGCTTCCAATGCCTTCCTGTCCAGTACTTTCAGTCTGCGGACCGGATGACGGGGGTCGGGAAGCGCCGCAATCAGGCCACGGGTATAGGGATGCCGGGCGTCTTCGAGGCTCGTGAGCGTTTCAACGACACGACCCGCATACATGACCAGGATCCGCTGGCAGAAAGCCGCGACCATGCGGATATCGTGGCTGATGAGGATGAGGCCGGAATCATTTTCCCGCACCAGTTCGTCGAGCAGGACGAGGACGTCCTTCCTGACACTGACATCAAGTGCCGACGTAGGCTCGTCGGCAATGACCAGCTTCGGCTTGGCAAGCAGCATCATCGCAATCATCACGCGCTGACCCATGCCGCCGGATATCTGATGCGGGTAAAGTGCCATGACGCGGTCTGCATCACTGATCCTGACGCGTTGGAGCATGCTTCTTGCACTCTCCATCGCTTGAGCGCGACCAAGGCCAAGATGAAGCCTTGCCGCCTCCGCCACCTGCCTGCCGATGGTCAGCACCGGATTAAGCGAATAGCGTGGATCTTGCATGATAAGCGCCATCTCCTTGCCGCGCAGTGCACCCATCTGCCGTTCGGTCTTTTCAAGCAGCGGACTGCCGGCAAGATCGAAACGCTCCGCCGAGATCGCGGCGCTCGGCGAAAGAAGGCGCATGATCGCCCGTCCGGTTGTCGATTTTCCGGAACCGGATTCGCCCACAATTCCTAGCCTTTCCCGCCCCAGGTCGAAGCTGACTTCGCTTACGGCCGGTATTGAACTGCGCCCAAAGCGCACGTTCAAATTCCGGACGGAAAGGATGGTTGAGGTTTCACGATCTTGCATGGCGCGGATCCAGGATATCGCGCAGCGTATCGCCGGCGATGTTGAAGGCGAGGCTCGTGAGCAAGATGGCAATGCCCGGCATGACGGCAACCCACCAGTAATCGAGCATGAACTTGCGTCCGCTTGATATCATCGCGCCCCATTCGGGCGCCGGCGGCTGCGCGCCAAGCCCGAGGAAGCCGAGCGATGCCGCCGTCAGGATGATGCCGGCCATATTGAGCGTCAGGCGCACGATCACCGACGGGACGCACATGGGTGCGATGTAGAGAAGCAATATTCTCAAGGAAGACGCTCCATAAAGGCGGGCTGCGGCGACGTAATCGGCGTTGCGGACGACCAAGGCCTCGGCTCGGGCAAGCCGGGCAATCGGCGGCCAGGCCGTTAAGGAGATCGCGATGATCGCCGTGTTCAATCCCGCTCCAAGGGCGGCGGCAAATGCAAGGGCAAGGATCAGCGAGGGAAAGGACAGGACGATATCGGTTGCACGCATCAAGATTGCGTCTGTCCGACCGCCGAAAAAGCCGGATACGATGCCGATGAGCAAACCCACAGGGCCGACAATTATGGATATCGAGAGAACAGTCTGAATGGTGATCCTTGTCCCATAGACGAGGCGGCTGAAGATATCGCGTCCAAACTCATCTGTCCCTGCAAGATGTGCAAGGCTGGGCGGCTGCAGTGCATCACTCAGCATTTGGACATTTGGATCATAAGGCGCAAGCGCCGGCGCAATGATTGCGACGATGCAAAGCACGGCGAGGATGAGGAAGCCGGAGAGACCGAGCGGCTCGTCGGCAAGCTGGCGTCCGGCGCGAGCGAGCGAGGCGGCGATGCGGGCCGGGATTGGCGGCCGCCTGATCTCGCTTTGAGAGTGAAGCGCGTCGGTCATTGCGTGGCCTCCCGGGTGCGCGGATCAAGCAGCGCATAGGCAATGTCTGCTACAAAGTTGAGGAACATGAAGATGAAGCCAACGATGATTGTTGCGGCCAGGATGGCGTTCATATCGCCGATCATCAACGCATTCGTCATGTATTGACCGATCCCCGGCCATGAAAAGACGATCTCGGTCACGACGGCGCCTTCCAGAAGATTTCCATAGGAAATCGCAAGGACGGTGATCAGCTGCACGGCAATGTTCGGCAGAACATGACCGATCACCGTATTCGCCGGCCCGACCCCTTTGGCTCGCGCTGCGATGACGTAGTCCTGATTGAGCTGCTCAAGTGTAAAGCTGCGGGTCATGCGGGTGATGTATGCCATCGCGGCGTAAGCAAGGATGATGGCTGGCAGAATGATGTGCGAGAGCGCATTCCAGAAAATTTCGGGCTCGCCTTCAAGCAGGCTGTCCAACAGCATCAGACCGGTCCTTGGGGTTACGATACCCTCGTAATAGACATCGACCCTGCCCGGACCGCCGACCCAGTTAAGCCCGGCATAGAAAATTACCAGCCCGACGATACCGAACCAGAAGACCGGTATCGAATGACCAACGAGAGCCACGACCCGCGCCGTCTTGTCGATCCAGCTGTCGCGGAAAAGTGCTGCCGCAAGTCCGAGCGGCACACCTATGAATGTCGATATGATGACCGCCAGGGTGGCAAGCTCAAACGTTGCCGGAAATGCCTGCGCCAGATCCTTCGAAACGGGATTGCCAGTCAGGATTGCCGTTCCGAAATCACCCTGCAGCAAGCCCGTCAGATAAATGAAGAACTGCTGATAAAGTGGCAGATCAAGCCCAAGGCGCGCGCGCATCGCCGCGTAGGCGGCAGGGTCGGCAAGCTCGCCGACCACTGCGCCGACGGGATCGGCGGGCATGACGCGGCCGATCACGAAGGTGACGCAAAGCAGTATGAACAGACTGACGATGAGTTGGAGGACGCGCCTTCCAAGCTCACTCGTGGACAATTCCTTCATGATCGGCTGCCTGCCTCGGTTATTCGGTTTCTGCCTTGGTCACGGCTTCAAGTCGCGTCGTCATGTTCGGGTGGCCGACATAGTCTTTAACGCGCGCATTAAGAACGATCGGCTCATAACGCTCGAAGAGCGGCAACACTGCCGGTTTGAGGTCGACGAACATCTTTTGCATTTCGACATAAAGCTCGCCGCGTTTCTTGGCATCCGGCTCCAGCGAAGCCTTTGCGGTCAGCTTCGTCAGTTCGGGGATATCCCAGGCCGAGCGCCAGACGAAGTTGCCGGCGTTGTTTGCCTCCTTCGAATTGTCCGGATTGCTGGAGAACTGCTCCATCGAGCCAAGGACGTTCGGCATGTAGGCGCCTGTCTGCGGGATCAAGAGGTCGAAATCGCGGGCACGGTGGGCCGCGATGATCTCCGATCCATTACCCTGCTGGATATTGACCTTGATGCCGATCTGCGCAAGCGAGGCCTGGATAGCTGTAGCAAGATCGATACGCGGCGTCTGCGCGATCGTCTTCAAAGATAGCGAAAAGCCATCCTTGAACCCGGCCTCCGCCAACAGCGACTTGGCCTTTTCGACATCGAGATGCCAGTCAGGGCTCGAAATGGCATATTCGTAATTCTCCGGCACCGGCACCGTCCGCACCCTGCCGTAAGGCCCCATGATCGTCTTTTCGATGCCGGCATAATCGATGCCGTAGGCAATCGCCTCGCGGACCTTTGGATGAGACAGATATTGGTTTCCGGCATTCATGGACAGCACATAGAACCCCCCGGTCGGCACGCGCTGAATTTGGAATCCCTGCTTATTTTGAAACGTCGCAAGATCAGATGCGCTCAATGCGCTTGCAATGTCGATGTCGCCGCGCTCCAGCATCAGGCGCTCGACCTGGCTTTCGGGAACATGCCGGATAACGACGCGCCGCATCTTCGGTTCGCCCCCGACATAATCCTTGTTGACGTCCAGGATGACGATCTCGTTGGGTGTCCAGCGATTGAGCGTGAAGGGCCCCGAACCGGCAGAGTTCGTGCGCAGCCACGCGTTTCCATAGTCGTTATCCTTGACGTGCTTCTCAACCTCGACGCTGTCGACAACGCTGGTAGTCACCATGGCGAGACGATAGAGAAGCAATTCCGGGGTAACCTCGCCCGAAAGATCAATGCGCACTGTACGCTCATCGGGTGCCGTCACCAGCTTTTCAACATTGTCAGCATTGTAGCCGACTCGCTTCAGGTTGGCCGCAGCCGCCTGGTTCATCTTGAGGAGACGCGTCAGCGAAAAAACAACATCCTTGGATGTCACGGGATTACCGGAGGCAAACGCCGCTTCCCTGAGCTTGAACGTGATCCCTTTGTCATCGATCGCCCAGCTCTCTGCCAGTTGCGGTGCGATCTTGCCCCCCGGCGTCGCCAGGACCAGACGGTCATAGAGATTGCACATGATTTCATTGGCCTTGCCTTCCGTCGCCTGCTGCGGATCAAGCGACAACACCTGGGCAAGCGACGTGCCGATGACGAGTTGGTCCTTCGGCGTTTCGGCTACGGCGGCAGAAGCAGTCAGCGCCAGCAAGCTGATGGCGGCTCCAACGAATAGCCCCTTACGAAAATGCTTCATTTCAATTCCTCCCTGGTCTACTATAGAAGACATATTATGTCATCGGTATGTCGTATTATGATTTACAGAACTTCCCGCGGGTTGGCAAGAGCCGCCCATGGGCATTTGCGACAGGCGCTGTGAGGGGTTGGGATTTAAGAATGCGACGGAGCCGAGAAAGACTTGCACAGCAGTTGATCGATCAGATGCGTGCCCAGATCGAATCAGGAAAGCTCAAAGAGGGCGACCAGTTGCCCACCGAGCCGCAACTGGAGGCGACTTTCGGCGTGAGCCGCACCGTTGTTCGCGAAGCCATCGCGGATCTTCGCTCAGCCGGCTATGTCCGGCCGATCCAGGGAAAGGGAGTGTTCGTCAGCAATCCATCGGCACAAAAGGCGTTTTCGTTAACGCCGGTAGAAATCAAGAGCATCCCGGAAACCCTTGAATTGCTTGAATTTCGCATGGCCGCGGAGGGAGAAGCGGCAGCCATTGCGGCCTATCGAAGAACAGCTGAACAAGAGGCTGCGATCCGTGCAGCCAACCGCAAGATGGCTCAGATGATCGAAGATGGCGCCCCCACTGTTGAAGCAGATTACGAGTTTCACATGGCGATCGCAGCGGCGACGAATAACCGCTTCTATGTCGACGTTTTGCGGCATTTCGGGCCTCGCGCCATCCCCAGAGGGCAGTTCCCGACGCTGCCCGAGGCTCATGATCGCGCCTACCTCGACAAGGTCCACGCAGAACACATCGAGATCCTTGAGGCCATTGCGGATCAGGAGCCTGAGCGGGCGCGGCAGGCCATGCGCGCGCATTTGCTTGCCAGCCAGCGGCGCTACCGGATGCTGGCCGAACAGCAATAAGATACTCGACACCTCTCAAAATTCATATTATGTCATACGACATTACTGAATTGGAGAGGATTTCAAAACATGTATGTTGGAACCCAGGTCGCGGTTCGGGACGACGACGATTTCCGTGTTTTCGCACAGCTCGGGCTGAAGCATATCTGCGCCGACCCACCCGGACCGCCTGCGAGCTGGACCCTTGACGATTTGGAACGCCACCGCGACAAGGTCGAGAGCTTCGGATTGATTCTCGATATGGTCCAGCTGCCCCTTCCCTCGCGGCCGATCGAGAACGCCTCTTATCCAGATATTCTTCTTGCCGGTCCTAAGCGTGATCGTCAGATCGATGCCGTCTGCAGACTGATCGAGGGGATTGCCGCCGCAGGCATTCCAGCGGCGAAGTACAACCTCAATCTGATCGGCATCCCCCGCACGCCGATGGAACCGGGCCGCGGCGGCTCGATGAACGAGGCCTTTCGCTGGGAGAAAGTCGATCAGGCGGCGGCGCCGGGCCTAGCCGGGGGGCTTTGCGAGGACGAAAACTGGGAAAGAATCGATTATTTCCTCAAGCGTGTCGTGCCGGTTGCCGAAACCAATCGCGTGCGGCTCGCCTGCCATCCGCATGATCCCTACACGCCCCCCGGCTATCGCGGCGTCACCCGCGTCCTTGGGACGGTCGACGGTCTGAAGAAATTCGTGACCATGCACGAAAGCCCCTATCACGGACTGAATTTCTGCCAGGGGTCGATCGGCGAGATGCTTGAGAACCCGCGTGAAGAAATCGATGACATCATCCGCTGGTTCGGAACGCGTGGAAAAATATTCAATGTCCACTTCCGCAACATCAGAGGCGGAAAACTGTCCTTCATGGAAACCTTTCCCGACGAGGGCGACATGGACATGGTCCGCTCTGCACGGGTCTACAAGGAGGTCGGCTACAAATACATGCTGATGCCCGACCACGTCCCGACGATCAGCGGCAAGGATCCTTCCGGCGTCGCCTTTGCCTTTTGCTACGGCTACATCACAGCACTCATCGAAGCGCTTGAGACAGCGTCTGTTTAAGCCGATCCCGCATCCCTTCATCAACGAACATCGAACAGGAATGAACAATGGATCCAATTGAACTCAAGCGAGCGGTGGGCAGCGGGCTCCTCTCCTTCCCGGTCACACATTTCCAGCAAGATCTCAAATTCGACGAGGATGCTTACCGCAAACACATCGAATGGCTGGCCGGCTATGACGCAGCCGCTTTGTTCGCCGCGGGCGGTACAGGCGAATTCTTTTCGCTCAATCCGCAGGAAATTCCCTCGGTCGTGGCGGCGGCAAGAGGATCGGCAGGGAAAACACCGATCATCTCCGGCGCCGGATACGGCACCTCGCTTGCAATCGACATCGCGAAATCCGCCGAAAAAGCCGGCGCAGACGGTCTATTGCTTTTGCCGCCCTATCTGATGTTCAGCGAACAAGCCGGCCTCATCAACCATGTGAGGGCCGTCTGCAAATCGGTCGGCATCGGTGTCATCGTCTATAACCGTGATAATGCGGTCTTGACGGCGGACAGCATTGCAAGGCTTTGCGATGAGTGCCCGAACCTCATCGGCTTTAAAGACGGCGTAGGTGATGTCGACAAGGTGATCGAGATCACAACCAAGCTTCAGGACCGTCTGGTCTATGTCGGCGGCATGCCGACACATGAGGTGTATGCGCAGGCCTATTTTGCAGCCGGCGTCACCACTTACTCCTCGGCCGTGTTCAATTTCGTACCGGCGCTCGCCCACCGTTTCTATCAGGCGCTTCGCTCAGGCAATCAGCCTGTTGTCGACGAGATCCTGAAGAATTTCTTCTTTCCCTTTGTGGCGTTGCGCAATCGCAAGAAAGGTTACGCGGTCTCGATCATCAAGGCCGGGCTGCGGGTGCTTGACCGGGACCCCGGCCCCGTCCGCCCGCCGCTTATTGATCTCAGCCCGGAAGAGACGGCACTGCTTGAGCGTATCGTTCAGGCAAACGACATCGACAAAATCGCAGCGGAATGAAGAGGCAGCAGGCTATACGGTGCCCTCCCAGCCGTCCTGAACCACCTCTTCAAGAACGGCCGCGCGGCATTATTGGACCCGCGCGGTCGTCTGCTGACCAGGCTTTTAGCCTAACGGCAGGATCAGCACATCGCGCGGCGAAATTTCGATCTGGCCGCCATAATGGCTCCAGCCGATGGGCCATGACGCTCTTTCGCCAGTAAACGCTGCCCTTCCCCCGGCAAGCTCGACCCTGGTCGCCTGCGCGTTGCGCATCGGATTGACGAACCAGAGAATGCTGCCTTTTTCGCCTTTGTGGAGGCGGGAAAGCCGCGCCCTCTTCAGAGCGCGGCGACTTCTCGATCAGTGACAGCTCAGTCCTTATTCGGCAGCCTGCAGTGCCGGCACGCTCACGTCACCATTCTCCGGCAACTGACCGGCCATTGCCGCAGCAAATTTCGTCTGGTCCAGTTCGTTCTCCCAGCGCGCGACGACAACGGTGGCGACTGCGTTTCCGACGAAATTCGTCAACGCGCGGCATTCCGACATGAAGCGGTCGATGCCGAGGATGAGCGCCATGCCGGCGACGGGAACCGACGGAACGACCGAGAGGGTGGCAGCGAGCGTGATGAAGCCCGCGCCGGTAATGCCTGCAGCACCCTTCGAACTCAACATGGCGACCAGCAAGAGCAGGATCTGGTCGGCGAAGGACAGCGGCGTGTCTGTCGCCTGGGCGATGAACAGGGCTGCAAGCGTCATATAGATGTTGGTTCCGTCGAGGTTGAAGGAATAGCCGGTCGGGATCACCAGCCCGACGACGGAGCGTTTGCAGCCGGCTTGTTCCATCTTCGCCATGAGGCCGGGAAGGGCTGCTTCCGACGACGACGTACCCAGAACAAGCAGCAGTTCTTCCTTGATGTAGCGGATCAGCGCCAGGATCGAGAAGCCGTTGTAGCGGGCAACCCCGCCAAGCACGACGAGCACGAAAAGCAGCGATGTCAGATAGAAGGTGCCGATGAGCATGGCAAGGTTGGCGATCGAACCGATGCCATATTTGCCGATCGTAAAGGCCATCGCACCGAAGGCTCCGATGGGGGCCGCCTTCATCAGGATCGCTACGAGGCGGAAGATCGGCGTCGTCAAAGCCTGCAGGAAATCCACGACCGGCCGGCCGCGGTCGCCGACCATGGCGAGCGCAATACCGAACAGCACCGAGAAGAACAGCACCTGCAGGATGTCGCCGTCGGCAAAAGCACCGACAATGGTCGTCGGGATGATGTTCATCAAGAAGCCGGTAATGGTCGAGTCATGGGCTTTTTCGGCATAGGTCGCAACCGCCTTGGCGTCGAGCGTGGCCGGATCGATGTGCATGCCCGCACCCGGCTGGATGACGTTGGAAACGACAAGACCGACGGCAAGTGCGAGCGTCGAAAAGACGAGGAAGTAGATCATCGCCTTGCCGGCGACGCGCCCGACCTTTTGAAGATCGGACATGCCGGCGATACCGGTTGCCACCGTCAGGAAAATGACCGGTGCGATGATCATCTTGACGAGCTTGATAAAGGCATCGCCAAGCGGTTTCAGCGCCGTGCCGACCTCGGGGTAGAAGTGCCCGAGCAGCATGCCTGCACAGATGGCGAAAACGACCTGCACATAGAGATGCCGGTAGAATGGAACTTTGCCGCGCGCCGGCGCGGCTGGAATTGCTACACCCATAGTGTCCTCCATAAAGCCCCAAACCGACAATGGCCTCCCGGGGCGGATGATGCGGATATCTGGTAATTCAACAGCCACCCGGCTGTTTGCAGACACTTTGCAACGGGCGTGCCAGTTTGCTTTTATGCCTCTAAAGCGCTGTTTTTTCGTATCTTCTTGAAAAGCCGCTCAGGAAAGCGAGCTCGCTTGGGCGTCTTTTCGCACAAAGTGATTTGACCATTGTGCGAGATTGCGCACATTCTCCGTCATGCTTCAGCGATCAACCACAGACAACGTTCGAACCCCGCCGGACGTCATTCGCCAGGCGCGCCGTGCCTGGATCCTGTTCTTAGCTGCATCTGCGATCCTGATTGCGGCAGCGCTCGTAGGCGCCGAACTTTACGGGCGCCGGTCGGCGATCGAAGGGCTGGAAAGCCAGGCCCGCACCGACGCCAATCTCAAGGTCGCTTTGCTGACGGCTGTTCTGGAGCGCCCTCGCGCCCTGCCGCTTCTTCTTTCGGAGGATCAACAGGTTCTCGACGCCCTTTCGTCTGCAAAGAGCGGCACGACCGATCTCTTGAACCGCAAGCTGGAGCGGCTCGTCACCGGCACGCAAGCCGCCGTGCTTTATGTCATCGGTCCGGACGGGATAGCCGTCTCCTCAAGCAACTGGCGCGAGCCGATCAGTTTCGTCGGAAACGACTACGCGTTCCGTGACTATTTCCGTCGCGCGATGGAGCAAGGCACGGCTGAACACTTCGCGCTTGGCAGCGTCAGCAAACGTCCCGGTCTTTACATCTCCCGCAGAGTCGGCAGCGCGGCTACTCCGCTCGGCGTCGTGGTCGTCAAAATGGAATTCGACCGCCTGGAAAACGACTGGCGTGACGCAAGCAGGCCCGTTTACGTGACGGACAACCATGGGGTCGTTCTGATCACGAGCATCCCTTCCTGGCGTTTCATGACCACCGGGCCGGTACCGCAGCAGGATCTTGCATCCATTCGAAGCAGTCTGCAGTTCGGAGATGCACCGCTGGCAGAGCTTCCCATCATGCATCCGTCAACCATCGGCCCGGACGCATCCATTGTTTCTGCCGTCCTGCCCGGCGGCGGAGAGGCCCAGTATCTGCGCCTCTTTGCGGCCGTTCCGACGACGCCATGGCGGCTGGAATATTTAGTTCCAACCGAAATGCCGGTCGCGTCGGCCGTGCGGGAGATGCGGCTTCTCGCACTGGCGTTTTTGCTGCCCATTCTCGCAATCGCGGCCTTTTTGCTGAGACGGCGGCAGGTCTCCGTGATGAGGATCGCCAGCGAACAGGCCATGCGCGAGGAACTGGAGCGCCGGGTCGTTGCCAGGACAGATGAATTGAGTCGCGCTCGCGATCGCTTGCAGGCGGAAATTTCCGATCATCGCGATACGGAGGCGAAGCTGCAAATCGTGCAACAGGAGCTCGTGCAGGCGAACCGGCTCGCCATCCTCGGGCAGGTTGCAGCCGGCGTCGCCCATGAGATCAATCAGCCGGTTGCCACGATCCGCGCTTACGCAGATAACGCCCGCGTCTTCCTCCAGCGGAAAGAGCCAAGTTCGGCCGAGGAGAATTTAGGCGCCATTGCTCAGCTCACCGAAAGAATCGGCACGATTACCGAGGAATTGAAAGCCTTTGCGCGCAAGGGGAGAACGGCTGCCGAACCCGTTGAGCTTAGCACCATCATCGAAGGCGCCGTCGTCTTGCTGAAGAGCCGGTTTGCCGGGCAGTTGAACGCACTCGACATCCGAATGCCGCCACCGGGTCTCTTCGTCATGGGCAATCGGATCCGGCTGGAGCAAATCCTGATCAATCTCTTCCAGAACGCCCTTGAGGCGCTCGAAGGCCGCGACGACGCGAAGGTGGAGATATCCGTTGCAGAAACACCCGAGCAGGTCGCCATCGCCGTTTCGGATAATGGACCCGGCATTCCACCGGCAATTCTCGACACTCTTTTTACGCCGTTCCATACATCCAAGGAAAAAGGCTTGGGCCTCGGTCTTGTCATTTCAAAGGACATTGTTGCCGACTACGGCGGCCGGATCGATGTTACAAGCAGCGGCAACGGCACATGTTTTACAGTCCACCTTATGAGGGCAAAGGCATGAGGGATGCGTTATCGATCTTTCTCATCGACGATGACAAGGACCTTCTTCGGGCCACCAAGCAAACCTTGGAGCTTGCGGGCTTTAAAGTTTCAGCCTTTTCGGTGGCAAGTGAAGCGCTCGGTGCCCTTAACGCCGATTTTGCAGGCGCGGTCGTTTCCGATATCCGCATGCCGCAGATTGACGGCCTGCAGCTTTTCGATCGCGTGCGGAAGGAAGATGAGGACCTGCCGGTCATCCTGATCACCGGCCACGGCGATATTCCAATGGCGGTGAAGGCCATTCAGGACGGCGCCTACGACTTCATCACCAAACCGTTTGCAACCGACAGGCTGGTGCAAGCAGTAAAGAGGGCGGTGGAAAAACGCAGCCTCGTTCTGGAGAATAGGGCGCTCCGCCGGGCCGCCGACCAAGCTCGGGACGACCTGCCGCTGATCGGCCAGACACCGACCATGGAGCGGCTGCGCCGGACCTTGCGCCAGATCGCCGATACCGAGGTCGATGTGCTCGTCACGGGCGAGACCGGCAGCGGCAAGGAGGTGGTCGCCAGCCTGCTGCATCGATGGAGCCGCAGAGCGTCGGGCAACTTCGTTGCGCTCAACTGCGGGGCGCTGCCCGAGACGGTCATAGAGAGCGAGCTCTTCGGCCATGAGCCAGGCGCCTTTACCGGAGCGCAAAAGAAGCGCGTCGGGCGCATCGAGCATGCAAGCGGCGGCACGCTTTTTCTCGACGAGATCGAGAGCATGCCTCCATCGACCCAGGTGCACATGCTGCGCGTTCTCGAGATGCGGGAAGTGACGCCGCTCGGCACCAATGAGGTCAGGCCCGTCGACCTGCGCGTCGTCGCCGCCGCAAAGGTGGATCTTGGAGACCCGGAACAGCGTGGGGGTTTTCGTGAGGATCTCTATTATCGGCTCAATGTGGTCACGATCTCGATCCCGCCGCTTAGAGAACGCCGAGACGACATCCCCCTCCTCTTTGGCCATTTTGCCGAACGCGCGGCGTCCCGGTTCAAACGCGAAGTTCCGGCGATCTCGTCAGCCGTTCAACGTCATTTGCAGGGTCACGGCTGGCCAGGCAACGTGCGCGAGCTGTCGCACTTTGCCGAACGCTTCGTCCTCGGCGTTGAGCAGTTACCGGCAAGTACACGGCCGTCGGCACCTGAGACGGGCGAAGTGCTTCCGCTGCCCGATAGACTGGACCGCTATGAAGCCAGGATCATCCGTGAGGCGCTCGATGCCAATGGCGGCGACGTCCGCCGCACGATTGCGGAGCTCGGCATACCGCGCAAGACTTTTTACGACAAGCTCCAGCGCCACGGCATCGTCCGCAGTCAATTCGCAGCATCCAAATCCGGGCAGATTTAAACGGAGCTAGCAAATTCCACCGGAGCGGCTGCGTCCGGCCCGTTTAGGCAATAGCAAATGCCTCAACCTGGCCGGCCAGAGTTTGCCGCGCAACGCTTCTGCAAGCTCTTCGTGTTTGGCAAGATTGAAAACCAATATGGCTGCACCGCGTTTTGCCTGATGCGCGATGCCTCCAAATAGGCCTCGAACCCCGCGGAGGGCTTGGCCGTGGCTCCACAACGGCCGCATGGGCACAGACGGCCTTCATCCGCGCCGCTAGGTTGTGGCATATCCAGTGCCGGTTTAAAGGTCCGCGCCACGGAAAGGCCGCAGCAGAAAGACCCGCCATCAATCTCGGTTTGGACATCGATTGCTCAAAAATGCAATGCTTCTGAATCGCAAGAATCCCTGACAGAGCAGGTCATTCCAGGCCGCTTTACAATCATGGTTGGCAGCGCTAGCATCGCCCGCATGACGCAGGGGAGAGGAGCCCGTCTGGCGTCATCTGGATAGCGTATCGACATGCCTTGCCGGACCGGCACCCGACTGCAGAAAACAATCCGCAGCGGAACGTCGATGATGCCGACACCCATTCGATGCCAGTCCAAGCACGGCAACAATGGGAGGATTCGATGTATAAGACATTGGTCGGCGGCATCCTGGCCGCGGCTGCATTCACGCTTTCCCACTCCACGGCCCTTGCCGAGCCGGAAATCGTCAGCGGGCCTGCGGCCGAAGCTGACTGCTTCGTGCCGTGGGCGGCAGAAACCAAGTTCTTCAAGTTTCCAAAGAAGGACGGCCCCTACCGCATAGCGCTCGCCAACGGCTATATCGCCAATACCTGGCGCATCCAGATGATCCAGACGGCGAAAGCCTATGCCGCGCAGCCGGATGTCGCCTCAAAACTCAAGGAGTTCAAGGTCGTTTCGACCGGCGAGGACGTGCCTGCGCAAATTTCGGCAATCAACAACTTCATCGATTCAGGCTATGACGCCATCGTCGTCAATGCGCAGAACCCGACGGCATTCGGACCGGTCATCAAGCGCGCCAAGCAGGCCGGCGTCATCCTGGTCGCCTTCGACAACATCCTTGACACCGAAGACGCAATCAACGTCAACGTCGATCAGAAGGGCCTCGGCGTATTGTGGGCAAACTGGCTGGCAAAGCACCTGCCTGACGGCGGCAAGGTTCTCGAAGTGCGCGGCGTTGCCGGCACCTCGGTCGATACCGATCGTCACAACGGTATTCACGAAACCTTTGCTGCGACCGGCAAGAAATGGGATGTCGTCGAAGTGCTCGGAAAATGGGACGATCCGACAGCACAAAAGGCGACCGCTGACGCAATTGCCGTGCACAAGAAATTTGACGGCATCACCGCGCAGGGCGGCGATACCGGCGTCGTACAGGCGATGATCGATGCCGGACATCCGTTTGTGCCTTTCGGGGGAGAGACCGAAAACGGCTTTCGCAAGTTCTGCGCCAAGCATGCCGCCGAGGGCCTGAAATGCTCCTCGGCCGGTACGGGACCCGCACAGGTGGCGGTTGCCATCAAGACGGCGATTGCTGCGCTTGAAGGAAAGGTCGTGCCGCAATCCATCAAGCTGCCGCTGGCAATTGTTGAAGACCCGAATTTCAAGGAAGGCCAGGACTTTTATCCCGATCAATCCGACAACTTCTTCGTCGGCAATGCCTTCCCGACCTGCGGCATCAACTTCACCGCGCAGGAGATCATGGGGCAGTCGAAGGAAAACCAGTAGACCGGGTCCAAGCCGCTCGCTTGAACGGCGCGTCGCGGGTACCCGCGACGCGCCAGAAAAACCGGTTTCGAGGAACCTTATGATCACATCAGAAATACCGGCGGCAACGCCCCTCTTCCAGATGAGCGGTGTTTCGAAGCGTTACGGCGGCGTTCACGCACTGGAAAATGCCGAACTTGCCGTCAAACCCGGGCGGATTCACGCTATTCTCGGCGAGAATGGCGCGGGAAAATCGACCCTTATCAAGATCATGGCAGGTGTCGTCGCGCCCGATGAAGGCCAAATGTTGCTGAACGGACGCCCGGTCAGCTTCAGGTCCCCCGCCGAAGCCTCCGCTGCCGGGGTCACCTGTGTGTTCCAGGAGCTTTCGCTCATCCCCGACCTGAGCGTTGCCGACAACATCTGCATCGCCGCGCCGCCGCGCCATTTCGGCCTGATCAACCGCAGGGCCCAGCGTGCGATCGCCGAGGAGATGCTGGCCCGGGCAGGCGCCGAAGACATCCATCCGCGGGCGCTGGTCAAGGATCTGTCATTGTCGCGTCGGCAACTGGTCGAGATCGCCAAGGCGCTCGCATGGAAGCCGCGCATTCTTATTCTCGACGAGGGAACGTCGGCGCTGACGGCAGCTGACGTCGCCAAGGTTTTTTCCGTCCTGAGGCGACTACGATCCGAGGGCTTGGCGCTGCTTTACATTTCACACCGCATGCAAGAGATCGCCGAACTGGCCGATGAATGCACGGTTTTGCGCAATGGCCGCAATGTCATGAGCTTTGCGGCCGGAACGCGCAGCGGCAGCGAGATCGTCGAAATGATGATCGGCCGTGAATATTCCAGCGCCTTCCCGCCGAAGCCGGCGCGAGCGGCAACCGATACGGCTCCTCCCCCTCTTGAGTGCCGCAAGCTCTGCTGGGGGGACAGCCTGCGCGACATTTCTCTTACCGTCGGCAGAGGCGAGGTGGTCGGCCTTGGCGGTCTGGACGGGCAAGGACAGCGCGAAATGCTGCTTGCCCTTTTCGGCGTGCTTCGCGGCACCAGAGGCTCCGTCCTTGTCGATGGCAAGCCCGTCGCACTCACCAGTCCGGCAGTCGCACGCTCAAAGCATATAGGCATGGCTCTGATCCCCGAGGACCGCAAGACCGAAGGATTGATGCTGCCGATGACGGTTCGGGAAAATCTCTCCTTCGCGGTGCTGGACCGGGTATCCAAGGGTGGCGTCATAGACCGGCAAAAGGAAGAACAGCTGATCGACGAGATGGTGCAGTTGCTGGCGATCAAGACGGCAGGCCTCGACATTCCGGTCGGCGCGCTTTCTGGCGGCAATCAGCAAAAGGTCGTCATTGCCAAGTGGCTGATGCGCCGGCCTCGGATCGTGCTGCTCAACGACCCCACACGCGGCATCGATGTCGGCACCAAACAGGAAATTTACCAGTTGCTGCGGCGGCTTGCCGAGGCAGGCGCGGCCATTCTTTTTTATTCGACGGATTACGATGAACTGATCGGCTGCTGCGATCGCGTTCTCGTGTTTTATAACGGCAGCATCGTGCGCGAACTGAGGGACGACGGCATTACACAGCATGCTTTGGTCGCAAGCGCGCTCAATGTCGAGGGCGAGAAGGCGGAGAGCGCGGCATGAAGGAATGGCGTTACCGGTTGAACGAACGGCGCAGCACGCTGATGGCAGCCGGTATTTTCCTCGTCATGTTTGCCATCTATGTCTCCAACCATCCGGCCGGTTTAACGGCCAACGTCGTGCAGACCGCCGCCAACAAGGGTGTTCTGCTTGCCTTTGTCGCGATGGCGCAGACGCTGGTCGTGATCACGGCGGGCATCGACCTATCCGTCGGCATGATCTTCATCCTTACCAATGCGCTGGCCTCCTGGATCGTTCTTGGAACGGCGATCGAAACGGCCTTCGGCGTGATCGCCGTTCTGGCCACCGGTCTTTTCTGCGGGGCATTGAACGGCCTGATCGTCATTTATGGGAGATTGCAGCCGATTGTCGCCACCATCGCGACGGGCGCGGTCTTCTTCGGGATCGCCTTGCTGCTGCGGCCCTTTCCCGGCGGCTCGGTCAATGAGGAACTGGCAGATATCATGACCGGAAAGATATTCGGCACTGTGCCCGCCAGCCTGGTTGCCCTGGCTGCCATCGTTCTCATCATTTGGGTGCCGTTCAGCCGGTCTGTCATCGGACGGACGGCTTATGCATCCGGCTCGTCGGAGACCGCAGCCTATATGTCCGGACTACCGATCCGCCGCGCCAAGTTTACTGCCTATGCGCTGGCCGGCCTTCTTGCCTCGATCGGCGGTCTGTTTCTCACATTCTTCACTTTCACAGGCGAGGCAGCCCTTGCAAGCGGCAATGCCTACACGCTTTTCTCGATCGCCTCGGTCGTCCTTGGCGGCGTATCCCTTTTTGGCGGCAAGGGCAGCGCGATCGGTGCGATATTCGGAGCGCTCGCCTTCCGCACCATCGGCGACCTGCTTTTCGTCTTCGATTTCGATCCGCTGTGGCAGCCTCTGTTCCAGGGTGTGGTGCTGCTCGTCGCCGTCAGCCTCGGAGCCTTCGGATTGTTCCGCGTCCGCAATCGCCTGGAGTGGTTCGGATGAGCAACGCAGCGCGAGAAGAGCCGGTGAGCTCTCTGCCTAAAATCGTGCGGCGGCTCGATCCGGCGATCGCGACGGCCTTCGGCTGCATCATCCTTTTGCTGATCATCGGCAGTTTTTATTCGACGAGTTTCCTGTCGCCCGAATATCTCCTGCAGCAGTTGAAAGTGGCATCCTTCCTTGGCGTCATTGCCACCGGCATGATGATCGTCATCTTGCTCGGCCAGATTGATCTTTCCGTTCCCTGGTCGGTCGCCGTTGGCGGAATGATGGCTTGTGCTGCGGCTGCATATGGTCCTGCAGGCGAGATGCTTGCTATTCCCTTCGGAATTGTCTGCGGCATGGCAATCGGCCTCGCAAACGGGATCGGCGTCGCTTATCTGCGCATTCCCTCGATGATCATCACGCTTGCGACCAACGCCGTCGCTCAGGGGTTGATGGTCCTTTATACTGGTGGTTTCTCGCCACAGGATTCGGCTACATTTGCCATGCGTTATCTGGCAACCGGCTTTCTTCTCCCCGGCATACCCAATGCCGTGCTCATCTGGGCCGTGATCGGTGCCGGCACGGTCTTTGCCCTCACGCGCACGACATTCGGCCGCTCCGTCTACGGCATCGGCAACCGCGAGAGCGCGGCCTATCTATCCGGCATCAACACCCGCCGGATCGTCCTGATCGCCTTCATCGCCTCCGGTGCCCTTAGCGCCTTTGGCGGCGGCCTGCTTGCCGGCTATGCGTCGAAGGCGGCCCAATCGATGGGCGATGCTTATCTTTTGCCCTCGATCGCCGCCGTCGTCCTCGGCGGAACATCCATTCTCGGCGGCAGGGGCTCCTACCTCGGCACAGTCGCCGGCGTGATCTTAATCACCCTCCTGCAATCGATCCTCTCGGTCATGCAGATGCCGGAGGCAGGACGGCAGATCATCTACGGCGTAGTCATCATCGCCATGCTGCTGCTTTACGGCCGCAGCCCTGCCAACCGGTGACCCGCGGCCCTACCGGATTTATCCGCTGGCAAACCTCTCAAAATCCCAAAACCAAGGCACCACCGGTCAATCCGGCGCCTGCAGCCGTTAGAAGCACCGCCTCGCCCGAGGCAAACGGCCGTTTCTCCTTGGCAATCGACAGCGACAGGGCAATGGTCGCGGCAGATGAATTGCCGTAGTCGGCAATTGTGCTGACGGTTTTGACGTCCGAAATACCCAGTTTCTCGCCCACGGCGCTGAAGATTCGCGTATTGGCCTGGTGCGGCACGAACCGGCTGACATTCGACGTGACCATGCCCGCGCGCTCGAGCGCCCGCAGCGAAGAAGCCGTCATCATCTCGACAGCACGCGAAAACACCTCACGTCCGTCGCGCATCGTCATGAGAAAGTCCTCGGCCCTCATCCCCGGCGCAAACGGGCGGTTGCTGCCGCCGGCAGCGATCGAGATCAGGTCGTAACCGCTTCCATCGGACGTAAGATCGACGCCGAGGAGACCGGTGCCGGGCTCGACCGATGGCGAAAGCACGACCGCACCAGCTGCGTCGGCAAACAGAACCGAGCTCGCGCGCTCGGCCGGGTTGATCCGCCGGCTTAAGATGTTTGCGGCAACGACGAGTACCGGTCTTGCTTGGCTTCGAACAAAGCCGTCGGCAAGTGTCAGAGCATAAAGAAAGCCCGAGCAGGCGCCTGCAAGATCGATCGCTCCGGAATTTGCAAGACCGAGGCGATGGGCAAGCAGGGGCGCTGACGGCGGCAGCAAATGGTCAGGGGTCGAGGTTGCAAGCAGCGTCAAGGCGATTTCGGCCCGGTCGACGCCGGCATCGCTAAGGGCCATGGCCCCGGCGCGGGCCGCAAGCCCGCTCAAGGTGTCGCCCTCTTGCGCCCAGTGCCTGGCACGAATTCCTGTACGGCGTTCGATCCAGCCGGGTTCCAGCCCAAGCGCCCTCTCAATCTCGCCGTTTTCGACCCGTCGCGCCGGCACGCTGTGCCCGAAGCCCGCCAGCCGCGAAGCCCTCGCCGCGGTCATGCCGACACCCTGAAGTGAAAGGCGGCTTCTTCGATCGCTTCATAGGCGCGATCGAGCTCCTTGGCCGTGATGCAATAGGGCGGCATCAGGTAGATGACGTTGCCGAGCGGCCGGATGAGCAGGTGACGCTCGCGGAAGAAAGCGCGCAGCCTCGGCCCGACCTCTGCCAAGTATCCGCCCGCCACGACATCGAGATCAAGAGCCGCGATCGTTCCGATTTGCCGAACATTGCGGAAACGCACGTCGTTCGAAAAGCGGGTCAGATGCGCCCGATGCACGTCCGCGAGAGCCTTAAGCCGTGCCTGCACCGGCTCATCCCGCCAGACGGAAAGATTGGCAACCGCTGCTGCGCAGGCGATCGGATTGGCTGTGTAGGAACTCGAATGAAAGAAGGTTCTGCGGCGGTCAGTGGAGAGGTGCGCATCGAAGATTTCCGCCGTGCACAACGTTGCCGCCAGCGGTAGAGCACCTCCCGTCAGGCCTTTCGACGTACAGAGGATGTCCGGGGTAATCGCTGCCTGCTCACAGCCAAAAAGCGTTCCGGTGCGCCCCCAACCGGTCATCACTTCATCGGCAATGAGAAGCGTCCCGCAACGCTCGGCAACCTCCTTGAGGCTCGCAAGAAGCCACGGCGCATAGATCTTCATGCCGCCCGCCCCGAGGACGAGCGGCTCGATGAGAAGAGCTGCGACTTCGCCTGACCGGCAGTAGCTTTCGAAGGCATCGAGAGTTTCCTGCTCGCGGCCGGCCTCTGGGAAAGGCAGCCGGTCGACGGCAAAGAGCAGCGGTTCGTAGGCAGCATTGAACACGCCGCGCTCACCGGCCGACATCGTGCCGATCGTATCGCCGTGATAGGCATGTTCCATGACGACGATGCGATTGCGCCGCTCGCCTTTGTTATGGAAAAAACCGAGCGCCATCTTCAGTGCGACCTCGACTGCGGTCGATCCGCTGTCGGAATAAAAGACATGGGCCAGTCCGGGCGGTGCAACGGCGATCAGCCCTTCAGCCAGCTCTTCGGCCGGCGCATGCGTATATTCGGCGAAGATGAGCTGGTCATAGCGTCCAGTGGCGGCGCCAATTGCGCTCATGATGGCAGGGTGCCGATGGCCGTGGGTGATCACCCACCAGGATGAGATCGCGTCAAGAACATGATTGCCGTCCTCATCGATAAGGTAGGCGCCTGCCGTCTCAACAATCGGCTTCATGCGCGGTTCGAGCGCGTGCTGGGTGAAGGGATGCCATACACGAGAATGCGTCATGCCAGGGCTGCCTTGATGCGTCCAATATCGATGTTTTCGGCGAAAGCCTCCTGCAGTGTCTTGGGCGTTGGACCAGACAACCACGGCAGGCGGCCAAGCGACCGAATGCCTCCGATCTCGGCGATGACCCGCTGCGTTTCGGCGTTCTCGTCACCGATGAAAGCAACACCGAGGATCGGCATGGCACGGTGCTTCAGCGCCTCTAGCGACAGCAGCGTATGATTGATCGTTCCAAGCGTGGTCCTCGTGCACAAAATGACAGGGACCTGCCAATGGGCAAAAACATCCGCGAACAACAGCCGGTCCGTAAGCGGCACCAAAAGGCCGCCGGCCCCTTCCACGACCAGAGGGTGGTCGGTTTCAGGAAGGCTCAGTCGCTCGGGCTCGACCGACACGCGATCGAGCCTGGCGGAGAGATGCGGAGATGCTGGTGTCTTCAGCCTGTAAGCCTCCGGGATGATCCGTGCCGGAGAAATGCCGCCCAGCCGTGCGACAGCTTGGCTGTCTGTCTCTTCCTCAAGACCCGCCTGCACCGGCTTCCAGTAATAGCCATCCAGTGCCTGCGTCAGGGCAGCGGCGAACCACGTCTTGCCGATGCCGGTATCCGTCCCGGTGACGACGCAAGCCTGCGTCATGACCGATCCTCCTCCGCCAGGACGGCTGCAAGCTGCTCGAACATGCTGGAAATCATGCTGGAATCCACGTTAAGCGTGATTGCGATTCTCAGCCGCGCTGTCCCCTCCGGCACGGTCGGCGGGCGGATTGCCCTGATGTCGAAGCCTTGGTCGCGCATATGCGCGGCAATTGCGACGGCGCGCGCATTGTCGCCGATCATCACCGGCAGGATCTGGGAACCGCTGCCTTTGGCACCGGTCGCAGCCGCAAGTTCGGAGTTTGCAAAAGCCCGCAGCTTGTCGAGCTCCGCGCGCCGCTGCGGCTCGTCCTCGAGAACGCGCAACGCTTCGCCAACAGCGGCCGCCATCAACGGCGAAGGCGCCGTCGCATAGATGAAACCGCGGGCACGGTTGACGAGGTAGTCGCAAATGACAGCGCTTGCAGAAAGCAGCGCTCCGGCAACACCGAGCGCCTTGCCGCAGGTGTGAAGGACGATGAGGTTGTCTTGCGCTTCCAGACCTGCCGAAAAACCGCGTCCCCCCGGCCCGAAGACACCGGTTGCATGCGCTTCGTCCACGACCAGGAAGGCGTCATGCGCATTCGCAATGCTTGCAAGTTGAGCAAGCGGTGCGCGATCGCCGTCCATGGAATAGAGGCTCTCGACGGCAATCCACGCCCTGCCAGTGCCGCCTGACCGGCGCCATCTCCTGATCGCCTCATCGAAGGCGGCAACATCGTTGTGAGCGACCGACATCGCCCGTGCCTTGCTCGCCGCGATCCCCTCATGCGCGCTTGCATGGATCAGGGCATCGTGGATGATGATGTCCTCGCGCTGCGGAAGGGTCGAAAAGACAGCGACGTTGGCCGCGTAGCCGCTGCCGAAATAGACGACCCTTTCGGTTCCGAAATATGCGGCTGCCTGCTCCTCGAGCGCTTCGTGCTCGGGATGATTGCCCCGCAGCAGCCTCGACCCCCCTGCCCCGACCGCAACGCCGCGCCCGATCGCTTCGGCAATCGCGTTCTTAAGGCGCTCCGATTGAGCAAGCCCCAGATAGTCGTTCGACGTAAAATCGATACCGCTCTGGCCGATCAGCGCCCGGGCGCGGCCCTTCCGTTCAAGGCCGGCCAGTGTCCGCTCGTAGCGGGCAAGGCCCGCAAACCTCATGGGGCCGTCTCCCCGCCGTCCAGTTCCATCGGCTTCAGACCGAGGCGGCGAAACAGTGCGCTGTCATCGTCCTCGCCTGGATTGTCGGCTGTCAAAAGGGTATCGCCGACGAAGATGGAATTGGCACCGGCGAAGAAACAGAGGGCTTGCATCTCATCGCTCATATCGGAGCGTCCCGCCGAAAGCCGCAGGTGCGAGGTCGGCATCAAAATGCGGGCCAGAGCGATCGTTCGCACGAAATCGATCGGATCGACGGGTTCGGCGTCGGCAAGCTTCGAACCCGGGATCGGGATCAGCATGTTGATCGGCACGCTCTCGGGAGGCACGGCCAGATTGGCAAGCGTCACCAGCATCGCGATGCGGTCGGCGGCCGTCTCTCCCATCCCGAGGATGCCGCCCGCACAGACCTTGATGCCGGCGTCACGAACATTCGACAGTGTCTCCAAACGGTCGGCAAATGTCCGCGTGGTTATGATCTCGCCGTAGAAGCGTTCGGAGGTGTCGATATTGTGGTTGTAATAGTCAAGCCCCGCTTGCGCGAGCGCAGCGCTCTGTGCCGGCGTCAGCATGCCGAGCGTCATGCAGGTTTCCATGCCCAGCGCCTTGACGCCCTTAACCATGGCAGCGATCGCATCCATGTCGCGATCCTTCGGGCTGCGCCATGCCGCGCCCATGCAATAGCGGGTCGCGCCGCCCTCCTTTGCCCTGCGCGCTTCAGCAAGGACACGCTCGACCTCCATCAGCTTCGAGGCCTTGAGCCCGGTCGGATAATGGGCTGACTGACTGCAATAGCCGCAGTCCTCGGCGCAGCCGCCGGTCTTGATGGACAGCAGACGGCTCATCTGGACAGCGTTCGGATCAAAGTTTTCGCGATGAACGCCGTGAGCGCGAAAAAGAAGATCGTTGAATGGCAAATTATAGATAATTTCTGCTTCCTCAGCCCGATGCCGAGGGGCGAGAGGCTCCGCAATCTCGTATGCACCATTCAAATCAGCCGTTTCAGCCTGCATCGAACGAGGTCCTCCCTTTTGGATGCGTTGCCATATAGATATCTTCCAGCTTTATCTATAATAATGCAGCGCAACATAAGGCAAGGGCAGAGGTGAATTTTCCGCCAGCGACAGATTGCAGCGATGGGTAAACGGCCTGCTCAGCCGACGATCGCGAAACGCTCGGCGTCGGGAGCAGCGCCGCTTCTTGCCGGCCGCCGGCCGATCCATTGGACATGCCGCTCCAGGACAGTGGCCGCGTGTTCGGTTTCTCCTTCGCGAAGAAAACCGAGGATCGCTCGATGATCGCGGTCCTTGGGTGTCATCCAGCCCGAGTTCCACGTTGAAAAAAGAAACCGCGCGCTCGCAGCGTGCAGATCATCGATTGCCGCCAAGAGGCGCGGCATCCCGCAAGGCGAAAGCACCAGCCGGTGAAAGCGCCTGTTTGCCGCTTCCCAGCCGCGAACATCAACGGCCTGGTCGCCTTCAAGGGTGGCGCGTTCGGCATGATCGAGGATGGACGGCGTCAGGTGGGGAGCAGCATGGCGAAGCGCCAGAACTTCGAGCGCAGCGCGCATGCGCGCTACTTCCTGCACTTCTGCAAGATCGAATGACGCAACGCGGACGCCTCGCCTCGGCTCGCTGATCGCAAGCCCCTGCGCCTCCAGCCGCCGAAGTGCCTCGCGCACTGGTACATGGCTGGAGCCGAATTCCTCGGCGATATGATCCTGCTTGAGTTTGGAGCCGGGTGCGAGCTGTCCTGTCACGATCCGGTCAGCAAGTACGCGGCTTATCCGCGCGGCAATTGTCTCGTCACTGTGATCGGTCATTTTTTATAGATAATTCGCTTCGCCACGACTGTCGAGACGGCAACCGCCTCATGGCCGTGGTCAAGAACTGGTGGCAAGTTGGGCATCGTATAGGCGCCTGTAATGGCCGCGCCGCTTTAGCAACTCGGCATGCGAACCCTCTTCCACGACACGTGAGCCGTCGACGACAACGATCCGGTCCGCGTCGCGTATTGTTGCCAGCCGGTGCGCGATAATCAGCGTCGTCCTGCCTTCGGCAAGCTTGGCCAGCGATTGTTGTATCTGACGTTCGGTCTCCGTGTCGAGCGCCGACGTCGCCTCGTCGAGGATGAGGATCGGCGGGTTCTTCAGGAACATGCGGGCAATTGCCAGGCGCTGTTTTTGGCCACCCGACAATTTGACGCCGCGTTCGCCGATCATCGTATCCAGCCCGTCTGGCAGCGACGCAATCATGCCGTCAAGCTTGGCGCGCATAGCGGCCTCGACAATATCGGCTTCGCCGGCGTCCAGCCTCCCATAGGCGATGTTTTCGCGAATCGTTCCTGCGAACAGAAAGACATCCTGCTGCACGACACCGATCTGACGTCTGAGCGAGGCGAGTTTCATATGGCGGATGTCGATGCCGTCCACTGAGATGGCGCCGTCGCCGACTTCATAAAAACGTGGCAGCAGCGAGCATATCGTCGTCTTTCCCGCGCCAGAGGGGCCGACGAATGCAACCGTCTCGCCTGCCCTGATCGTCAGATTGACATGCTTAAGCGCCGGCTTTCCGCTGCTATAGGCGAAAGACACGTCGCGATAGGCGATTTCGCCCCTCAAATGATCGACTTCGATCGCGTCGGGCGCATCCTCGATATCGGGTTCTGTGTCGATCAGTTCGGTAAACCGCCGGAAACCGGCAATGCCTTTCGGGTAGGTCTCGATCACCGAGTTGATCTTCTCGACGGGCCGGAAGAAGACGCCGACGAGAAGCAGGAAACCAATGAAGCCACCGGCCGTCAGCTCGCCCGCCAGAACGAAATAGCTGCCGGCGATCATCACGATCATCTGCGTCAGCCGCATGCTCATGTAACTCAGCGACGTGCTGGCAGCCATGATGCGGTAGGCTTGGAGTTTCGTCTTCCGGTAGCTTTGATTGTCATTTTCGAAGAGAGCCCGTTCATGGTCCTCGTTGCCGAAGGCCTGCACGACCCTGACGCCGCCGACGCTCTCTTCGATCCGGGCATTGAAATCGCCGACGCGCCCGAAGAGCGCCCGCGAATTCCTCGTCATCCGGGTTCCGTAACGGCTGGTCACCCACGCCGTCAGCGGCACGATGATGGCGGTGATGAGCGCGAGCTGCCAATTGACAGTCAGCATCAAGATGAGTGCGCCTGCAAAAGTCATCACCGCAATGAAAAGATCCTCGGGACCGTGATGGGCCACCTCGCCGATCTCTTCGAGATCCTTCGTTAGACGGCCGACCAGGTGTCCGGTCTTCTGATTGTCGTAATAGCTGAAGGAAAGCTTCTGAAGATGGTCGAAGGCCGCTCGGCGCATGTCGGTCTCGATGTTGATGCCGAGCATGTGGCCCCAATAGGTGACGATCGCCATCAGGCCGGTGTTGATCGCATAAACCACCAGAAGACCGGCAGATGCCAATAAAATGAGCAGCCAGTCCTGGCCGATCAGAAGCCGATCGACGAACAGCTTCACAGCCATCGGAAAGCCGAGCTCGAGCAGGCCGGAGATGATCGCGCAGCTGAAATCCAGCACGAAGAGGCCGCGATAGGGCCTGTAATAGGAAAAGAAGCGGCGGAGCATTTCGACCTTTAAAGGGAGTAAGCTTAAACGGCGGCATTGACGATAAGCGCGCATTGATGCGAAACATGATCCGCATTCTCATATTTTTTGACGAGAGCCAATAGGGCGCTGTGCATGACATTGCATGTTGATAAGAAACCGGCAACTGCCGCTAAGGCGAAAGGTTCCGACGCGGGCACCGCTTCCATGCTCTCTCTTCAAGGCGTCAGCTTCGTCATCGAGGGCCGTACCCTGCTGCACCCGCTGACGCTGGATTTTGAAGCCGGCAAAACGGTCGGGCTGATCGGCCATAACGGTTCCGGAAAATCGACGCTGCTGAAGCTTCTCGCCCGCCAGCAACAGCCTTCTTCCGGCACGATACGCTTCGAAGGCAAGGCGCTTGGCGAATGGCCGGGCCGCGCCTTTGCCCGCCGCCTCGGCTACCTGCCGCAGCAGACGCCGGCAGCGCCGGGGATGCTTGTCGCGCTCGGCCGCTACCACCCCTGGCATGGTGCGCTCGGCCGCTTCGCAGAAGCGGATCGCACCAAGGTTTCCGAGGCGCTTGAACTGACAGGCACCGCCTCATTGGCCCGCAGGCTTGTCGATACGCTGTCGGGCGGAGAACGCCAACGCGTTTGGCTGGCCATGCTTGTAGCCCAAGATGCCGATTGCCTACTGCTTGACGAACCCATCTCGGCACTCGACATCGGCCATCAACTCGAAGTGCTGGCCGCTCACCCAGACACTTTCGCGCGAGAAGGGCCTCAGCGTCATCGCCGTGCTTCACGACGTCAACATGGCGGCGAGATTTTGCGACGAAATCGTCGCGCTGCATTCCGGGCGCTTGATCGCACGGGGGACACCGGCGGAAATCATGAGACCTGCCGAACTCGATAAGATCTACAATGTCCGGATGGATGTGATGCAGCAACGATCCGGTCGGCGTGGCGGTGGCCCAATAATCCCTGGATTGCAAGTTCGAAGGCGGAAACTTCCCGCCTGATAGTTGACGGTTATTGGCAACTTTAATAGGTGTCGGGCACGGAAGCCACGGCCCTGCGCCCCAGCCACCAGCATTTCATTTCGATATCGAATTTTGCCTGGGGAGCAGCGATGTCCTTTCGTTCCGCGCTTGGCCGCACCACTCTTTCTCAGCGCAGGCTTTTTTCTACCAGCGCTTGCGCAGGATCAGGCAGCGACGGTGCCGCAGCCTGTCGTCATCCAAGGGGATGGCGGTGCACACAGCAGCGGCATATTCGAAGAGGAAGGTTACGTTGCCAAAGCCGGGCGCGCTGCCGGCAAGAGCGATAAACCGCTGATCGAAACGCCGCAGTCCGTGTCGGTGATCACGGCGGACCAGATCGACGCGCAAGGTGCCGAAACTCTGAATGCGGCCCTGCGTTACAGCGCAGGCGTCGCCGGCGAGAATAATGGATCGGATACTCGCGGCTATGGGCTGCAAATCCGCGGCTTCAACGTCTCCGACGAAATCTTCTATGTCGATGGCCTGCATTCGAAGGGAACGGAATTCGCCTCCTTCCTGTCGCTGGAGACTTACGGCGCCGAAGCCATCGAGCTTGTGCGCGGTCCGGCTTCCGTACTTTACGGGCAGAACAGCCCCGGTGGCATCATCAATTACTCCAGCAAACGCCCGACTGCCGAAGCGTTCGGCGAAGTGGGCCTCAGCGTCGGCAGCTTCGACCGCTACGAAGCACAATTCGATATTGGTGGTCCGATCACCGAAGACGGCGTATTCAGCTACCGCCTGACGGGTCTTAGCCGCAAGGGCGACACACACGTGGACTTCGTCAACGACGATCGCGTCTACCTCGCACCCTCCGTCAAATGGGCGCCGGACGACGAAACGAGTCTGACGGTCTTTGCAAAATACCAGAAGGACTTCACCGGCTGGGGCATCCAGTTTCTGCCTGCATCCGGAACGGTCCTGCCGAACGCCAATGGCGAAATTCCACGCGACAGGTTTGTCGGCGAACCGGATTTTGACCGCTATGACCTGACGATTGCGACGATCGGCTACGCGTTCGAGCACCAGATCGACGAGACGTGGGCTTTCCGGCAGAACGCGCGCTTTTCCTATCTGAAAAACGTACAGGAAGGCGTTTTTGGCAACGGACTCGACGCCGACGGACGCACACTCATGCGCTATGCCGACGAAGGCCGATCGCAGCTGGCAAGCTTTGCGATCGACAATCAGGCGGAGGCAATGTTCGACACCGGTCCGCTTGCGCATAAGATGCTTTTCGGGCTGGATTATCAGTATACGCATTTCAAAGACTGCGGAACCTATGCCGATGTCGATCCCATAGATGTCTTCAATCCGGTCTACGGCTCGCCGCTGCCAGCACTTGATGTCTACACAGACGCGGAGACGACACAGCATCAGCTCGGCCTTTACGTGAACGACCAGGTCAAGTTCGACAAATTCGTGCTGACGGGCGGCCTCCGTCACGACTGGGCGCGAACGGAAACGCTCGAGCAGTTTGACGGAAGCCGCACGGACAAATCCGATAGTGCCTTTACCGGCCGCCTCGGCCTTGTCTATCTGGCCGATAACGGTCTTGCGCCCTACGCCAGCTATTCGACCTCGTTCATGCCGGTGCTTGACGATCCGAGCTTTGATCCCAAAACCGGGCGGCAATACGAGGTCGGCGTGAAGTATCAGCCGGAAGGCTATAACAGCTTCGTGACGCTTTCGGCCTTTGATCTGACGAAAGACAATGCAGTTCGCTATCAAGGAAGTACTGCGGTGCAGACCGGAGAAATCCGCTCCCGCGGCATCGAACTCGAAGGCGTCGCAAGCCTCGATGAGGGCTGGGATATCAAGCTCGCTTATGCCTATCTCGATACCGAGATCATGGACGATACCGAGGGAACCGGCGGCAACACGCCCTACGGCGTGCCGCGCCATCGCGCGTCGTTGTGGGCAAAGTACACGGTCCAGCGCGGCACGTTGGAGGGTCTCGGCCTAGCGGCAGGCATCCGCTACATCGGATCGACCTATGGCGACGATGCTAATTCCTTCAAGGTTCCGAGCGTCACGCTTGTCGACCTTGCCGCAAATTACCAGTGGAAAGACTACGAGTTCCAGCTGAACGTCAGTAATCTCTTCGACAAGCGCTATGTGGCCTCGTGCTTTTCGCAAACGGCCGGATGCTTTTTCGGCGAGGGCCGCAAGATCGTCGGCTCGGTGAAATACCGTTGGTAATGTTTACCCGGCGGACATTACTCGGCGGGCTTGCCGCATCGGCTTTTGCACCGGCGGCCTTCGCAGCCCCGCCGCGACGCATCGTCTGCCTCGAATGGACATCGGCCGAAATGTTCATGTCGCTCGGCGTGCAGCCATTGGCGGTTGCCGATCTCAAAGGCTATCGGGACTGGGTCGCTGCGCCCGCCCTGCCCTTGTCGACATTTGATCTCGGCGCCCGCGGTGAACCGAACCTCGAAGTGATCAGCGCGCTTCGTCCCGATCTGATCGCAGGCGCCTATGGCTACGGGATCGATGAAACAATGTTTGCGCGCTTTGCGCCGGTTTTCAGCGTTCCGTTCTATGACGGAAAGAGCACGCCGCTTGCTCAGGCGGCAGCCGAAACCGTAAAACTCGGTGCTCTTCTCCGACGGGAGGAGGAAGCGCGGGAGCATGTCAGCCAAGCCATGCGCACGATCGATGATACCAGGGATGCTCTTCGCACCCGCCCGGCCGGTCCGATCGTGATCGTCAGCATGTTCGACGACCGCCACGTGCGGGTCTATGGAAGAGGCAGCCTGTTTCAAGACGTGTTTGACCGCATCGGGCTGGTCAACGCGTGGACCGGAGGGACATCGGACTGGGGATTTTCAACCGTTGGCATCGATGCGCTTACGGCAATCGGGTAATGCCCGTCTGGTTTCGCTCGATCCGATCCCGGCGCATATCCGCATCCGCATTGAGCAGAGTTCGCTCTGGACCAGCCTGCCCTGTGTCAGAGCTGGAAATGTTGTAACGATTCCGCCGGTCTGGCCCTTCGGCGGGTTGGCCGCTGCCGCCCGTTTCGCCAACTTGATCGAAAACGTCGTGCAGGCATGATGGCAATCGATCAGCCGATATCGGCGGAACGCAGCGGCCTTTGGAAACTCATCCTGCTCGTCGCCATTCCCGCGATCACCGCGATGGCCCTGACCGTTGCCGGAGCCGAACGGCTGTTGCCGCCTGCCTCCTGGTGGTCCGCGCTTGTCGATACCGACAATGCGAAATCGCAGGAATTGCTTTTCCGCCATGCCTTCATGCCACGTGTCGCGGTCAGCATCCTCGCCGGCTTGGGCCTCGGGCTCTCCGGCATCCTGATCCAGCATCTGCTTCGCAATCCGCTGGCAGAGCCAGCGACCATCGGCACGAATGCCGGCGCCGGGCTCGCCTTGACCATCGCAACGCTTTACGCCCCCGTCGCGCTCGAAAACGGACGCGGTGTCATCGCGCTTCTGGGCGGTGCGTTGACGACGTTCCTCGTCTTTTTGCTCGCACAGCGCCGGCAATTTTCGCCAGTCGCCGTCATTGTCTCAGGGCTTGTCGTCAGTTTGACCTGCGGCTCGGCGAGCGCCCTGCTCATGGCCATCAATCGCGAGTACACCGAGGAGCTTTTCATCTGGCAGAGCGGATCGTTGATCCAGAACGGCGACGCCGTCATCCGAGCGCTCCTTCCGCAGGTTACTATTTGCAGTGTCCTTACATTCATGTTCCTGCGGCCCTTGCGGCTGCTGGAAGCGGGTGATGAAAGTGCCGGTAGCCTTGGCATGAGGCCGGCAGCCATCAGGCTGATCGGTCTTTCGATCGCAGTAGCAATAGCGCATTCGTCGTTGCGGCAGCCGGCGTCATAAGCTTCATTGCACTCGCAGCCCCGGCCTTCGCGCGCATAGCCGGCGCAAGGACGCTGCTGCAGCGCATGGTCTGGTCACCACTGATTGCCGCCTCGCAGCTTTGGCTGGTCGATCAACTGATCCAGTTCCACTTCAGGGAGGTGGCATTTCCCGCAGGCGCTGCGACAGCATTTCTCGGAGCACCCTTGCTGTTCTTCTTCCTGCTTCGTTTGAAGACCGTGTCCCTGGACAGCCGAGAGGGCACATTCGCTGCCGTCACTCCTCACGGAATGCCGGCTCTTCTTCTGCTTGCCGTGGCACTTGTTGTTGCGACAGGCCTTGCTTTTTTCTTCGGAAAGGGTGCAAACGGCTGGGGCTCCATCGCGGCAGCAGAGATCGGTCAATTGGCCGAATTGCGGTTGCCACGGATCGGCGTGGCGCTTGCAGCGGGAGCCATGTTTGGCGTTTGCGGCACATTGCTTCAGCGGATGACCACAAACAGCATGGCTGCTCCCGAAGTGATCGGTGTCTCAGGTGGGGCAAGCCTCGGCGTACTTGCGCTTTTTGTCGTCACGTCCAGCATCGATCGGCTTTCACTGGCAGTGGCCGCAAGCGTCGGCGCCTTCGCAACACTCGCGCTCGTCATGTTTGTCGCTGGCCGGCAGCGCCTTTCGCCGGAGAAGCTTCTGCTCGCGGGGACATCTGTGACGACGCTTGCCTCGGCGCTCGCAGCTCTCGCTCTTGCAAGCGGCGATCCGAGGACGGACTTCCTGCTCGCCTGGCTCTCGGGATCCACCTACCGGGCAACTCCAACTCAGGCGACAGCAGCAGCCGCTGTCACGATCCTTCTTCTATCCGTCGCGCCTTTGACGATCCGCTGGCTCGCCGTCTTGCCGCTTGGCGAAACCGTGTCGCGCTCGCTGGGCCTCGGTGTCGTTGCCGTTCGCGCCATCCTCCTTTGCCTCATCGCGATCCCGACAGCCGTCGCCACGCTGCTGATCGGACCGCTCAGTTTCGTCGGGCTGATGGCCGCACTTTGCGAGAATGACGGGGTTCCGAAGACCGGCCGGCGAAATATTCGCATCCGCTTTTTACGGTGCACTCATATTGATCGCGGCCGACTGGACGGGAAGAACCATCATTTTTCCGTGGCAGATACCGGCAGGTCTGCTGACAGCTCTCGCCGGCGGCCCGTTTTTTCTGATCGCAATGAGCCGCTCCCGATAGACATCGCCTTCTGCCTTTAGCAGCGAAGCGATCAATCGCCGGTCAATGAGAGCGAACGGACATTCCGGTCTGCGGACTGCAGCAGTTCGAAAGCCCGGTACCTGTTATTGTGCAGAGCCGCAATCGCGCCACCGGTCGGATGGAAAGTTTTGGAGAGACGCGACATCGCCTTCATCGCTTCCGGCAGGGAATGATGATGTCCGCCCGCGACGGCCCCGAGCATTGCCGCACCGAGCAGCACAGGCTCCTCGGTGTCGGCGATCGCCACGGGCAGATTCGTCGTATCGGCCAGAAGCTGGCGCACGAGATTGCTTTGCGCCGCACCACCGCTGGCAACGATCAGGTCAAGCGTAATGCCGTCCTGCGCCAGTTTTTCCAAGAGCTGCTTGAGGCCGTAGCCGATGCCGCAGAGGCCGGCGATGTAGAGGGAAATCAGGTCGGAAATGTTTGTATCAAGTCCGATGCCGGCGACGACTGCCCGCGCGTCGGGGTCAGCATGCGGTGACCGGTTTCCGAGAAACTCCGGCACGACGTGAAGAGACTTGGCAAGCTCGACGGCGCGCCCAAGGTCCGGGCACATCTCGGTGGCTTGCCCGTCAAGCCATGTAACAAGAGACACGCCCGCGGCGGCAGCGTTCGCCTGTGCTTCACCGGACGCGGGATGCATCGTTACAAGATGGTCTATGGCAGCACCTGCCGCTGACTGCCCGCCTTCCGTCAGCCAGAGCCCTGGCACCATGGCCGAGAAGTACGGTCCCCAGACGCCATCGACGAATACCGGGTTGTCGCTTGAGGCCATCGAGCAGGCGGATGTACCGAAGATGTAGGCAAGCCTGTTTCTGACATCCGAATCGCCGCTTGCCTCGGCCCCGCCAAGCGTGCCGACACCGCCCGCATGCGCATCGATCAGCGCAGCTCCGACCGGCGTTGCGACCGCCAATCCGAGATCGGCGGCGGCTTGTTCGGTGAGCCCATTTGCCAGCGCCGTGCCGGGATCGACGATGTCCGTGCCTATCCTGGAAAAGCCTTCGGCTGCCAATTCTTCGAGCCCGATCGCCTCGAAGTACCGTGCATCCCAACGGTTCTCGTGGGCAAGAAAGGTCCATTTGCAGGTGACCGTGCAGACCGACCGGCTGAGCGAGCCTGTTGCGCGCCAGGTCAGATAGTCCGCAAGGTCGAAGAAGTGACCGGCAGCGGCAAAGGAGGCCGGCAGATTGCGCTTCAGCCAGAGAAGCTTCGGCGTTTCCATTTCCGGGGAGATCCGCCCGCCGACATAACGCAGGACCTTATGGTCTCCGACATTGATTTCCGCAGCTTCACCGGCGGCACGGTGATCCATCCAGACGATGATATTGCGGTTGGGGTCGCCGGAGGGACCAACGGCGACCGGGGCGCCGTCGGCCGTCACTGAAACGAGAGAACAGGTGGCATCAAAACCCAGACCGGCAACAGCTGCAGGTGGAATTCCCGCCGCTGCGACAGCTTCCTTGACGCTGTCGCAGACCGCTTTCCATATCTGCTCGCTCGATTGCTCGACGATGCTGCCTGCCTCATACCAGATCGTGATGGGGCGTTTTGCAGCCGCCCGCAGAATGCCGTACTCGTCGAAGACCCCTGCGCGCGCGCTGCCTGTACCCACATCGACGCCGATAAAGAACTGCGCCATGGTCAAAGGTCCGTGCTGTGCGGCAAGATGACGAGGTCGCGGATCGTCACGTTGCGTGGTCGCGTCAGCATGAAGAGCACGGCGTCTGCGACCTCCCTGGCTTCCATCAATCCTCCTGCGGCAATCGTCTCATCGAGTTTTTCCTGCGGCCAGTCGCTGATCAGCGCCGTCACCACGGGGCCGGGTGCGACCGCGCCGACGCGAATGCCATGCTTTATGACCTGGCGCCTCACCGTATGGACGAAGGCCTGCACGGCATGTTTGGACGCAGTATAGATCGGCTCCCACACCACGGGAACCAGGCCGGCGATCGAACTGGTCATGATGATGTCGCCGGTCTTTCTCTCCACCATATGAGGCAAGACCGCCTGAACCGATCGGAAGGCTGCATTGATATTCAAGTTCAGCATTCGGTCCCAGGCATCCGGATCGCCGTCCACGACCTGCCCGCCGATGTAGGAGCCCGCATTGGCGTGAAAGATATCGAGCTTTCCGAACCGCTCCAAAATCTGCGGCATCATCATTGAGACGCTGGCAGGATTGGTCAGATCGGCGGCCAGCGGGAAAGCGTTCGCACCCAGCTCGGAGCATATGCTCCTCAGTGATTCTTCGGCCTTGTCGATGAGAGCGACGCTCGCACCCTCCCGCAATAAAGACTTGGCGCATTCAAGACCGATCCCCGAGGCAGCCCCGGTAATCGCTGCGACCTTTCCAGAAAGTTCCTGTCCCATATCAATCCTTGCTTTCGTAGTTGTATCAGGCGCGGCCGTGCGAGACTCTCGACCGGCGTGCCAGCGAGTCGACGATGACTGCGATGGCAAGAACTGCGCCGGTGATCATGTAGCGAAGGGCCGAAGACAGATCGAGCATCGTCAGACCGCTTGCGATCGACTGGATAACGATGATGCCGAGAAGTGCCGAGTAAGCGCTGCCGCGGCCACCGAAGAGGCTTGTTCCGCCGATGACGGCTGCTGCGATCGCATTCAGGTTGACGTCGCCCGTCCCGGCCTGCTGGCTTGCCGATGCCAGACGCGCCGCCGCAAGCACGCCGCCGAGTGCGGCAAACATGGCGCAGAGAACGAAGGCGCTGGTGTAGATGAGCCGGACATTGATGCCTGCACGGCGTGCCGCCTCGCGATTGCCGCCGACGGCCGCCATCGAGCGGCCCCATTGAGTCCGCGTGAGCGCGTAGTTCATCACGATCGCAAGCGCGACGAAGAGCGCGAACATCCACGGGATGCCGCGATCCTGATTGAGATAAAAGACGACGAATTCGAGAAGGATCGTGATTGCAGCGACACGCACGACGAGAGCACCGATCGAGCGCGACGAGAGATTGGCTTGTCTGCGGCGTTGCGCAGCCCGATAGCCTGAAATCAGCATCACGACGCCCGGCAGCAGCGCAAACAAGTATGCGAGTGGACGCGGAATGACGAGCAGCTGGCCGAAATTCACCAAAGACGAGCCGTAAGGCAGGTTGATCGAGCCTGTTGCGCCAAGCAGATAGAGCTGCATTCCGAGCACCGCCAGCAGGCCGGCAAGCGTCGAAACGAAACTTGGCATTCCAAGGCGATTGAAAAGCAGAGCATAGAGCGAGCCGATCAATCCGCCGACAAGGACGGCGGCAATGATCGCAACCGCCACGGGCCAACCCTGATTGACCCACAGCATGCCGACCATGGCGGAAGCAAAGCCACTGATTGAACCAACGGACAGGTCGATCTCGCCGACCATCAGCACGCAAACGATTCCAAGCGAAATCACCCCGACCGTTGAGGCGTCGAAAAGCAAGTTTGCAAGGTTGTTGCTTGAAAGAAATGTCGGGTTGAGGGTGCCGAAGACTGTCCAGATGATCACCAGGCCGACGACCACGGGAAGCGAGCCGAGATCGCCCGAGCGCACCTTATCGATCGAAGAGCGGATCGTCGCGCCAATGCCCGCATCGTGGCTGACGCGAACATCGCCGCGATCCAGAAGCGTTGCCGTTTGTTTCACATCGCTGGTCATATCTGACCCTCCTGCCTCATATCCTGCTGCGCCTGACGACGGCCGGCGCGGCGCGAGACTGCATTTTCGGTCGCCCCGGTAATGGCGGTGACGAGTTCCTGGTTGGACGCATCGGGATAGAAAACTCCGTTGTTCCGCCCGAGCCTCAAAACGACGATGCGATCGGCTACTGCACGCACGTCCTCCATATTATGGCTGATCATTACGACCCCGAGGCCGCGGTCGCGCACCCGCTCGATCAGGTTCAGCACCTCTGCCGTCTGGGCAACGCCAAGGGCGGCCGTCGGTTCGTCGAGCAGGATGAGTTTCGGCTCCAGAAGCAGGGACCGGGCAATCGCCACCGTCTGTCGCTGTCCACCCGACAGCGATGCGATCGGAATGCGGACACTTGGAATGCGGGCCGAAAGCTCGTTCAACAGCGTCCAGGCACGAACCTCCATCGCGGTCTCGTCAAGCTTTAACGGACTGAGCTCCCGGCCGAGGAAGATGTTGGCAACGACATCAAGGTTCTCGCAAAGCGCAAGGTCCTGAAACACGGTCGCAATCCCCAAGGAGAGCGCCGCACTCGGGTCGGCCAGCGTCACCTTGCTGCCGCGGAAAGTGATCTCGCCCGAACTCGGCTGGTGGACGCCGGCAAGGATCTTCACGAGCGTCGATTTGCCGGCGCCGTTGTCGCCGACGAGCGCCACAACTTCGCCTGCGTGAACGTCAAGATCGATATCGGTGAGCGCCGAGACGGCACCGAAATGTTTCGAGATACCTTTTAGGCTGAGCACCACTTCGCCGGCCGGGGCTGCTTGGTTGGAAGCGTCAGTCATCTGTCGCGAGCCTTTCATCATGAATTTCAGGCCCTTCGACCGCTCGCAAGAGCGGTCGAAGGGCCTTCTGGGAGGATAGATCAGCTGCCGATGCCGAGCTTTTTGCAGCCTTCGGCGTAGCGATCCGTGCAGAGCTGCTCCGGGGTCTGGATCGGTTTGCCATTGACGGTTTTGTCGATGATCTCGGCCTTCAGGTTTTCGGCGGTAACGAGCGCCGGCGTGAAGAGTTGCGTCGGCGTGTCGAAGAGCGTGGTATCGGCCTTCGGGGTTTCGCCCGACAGCAGCTGGATGGCGACATTCGCCGCAGCCGCGGCCACGATCTCGCTTGGCTTGGAGATGGTGTTGTACTGATCGCCCGCGATGATGAGCTGCAGGCCAGCGATCGTCGCATCGTTGCCGGTGACCGGCGGCACAGGATCGATGCCGGCGGCCTTGAGGGCTGCAACGGCAGCACCACCCGTGCCGTCATTGGCGGCCACAACACCGATGATCTTCTTGCCGAAACGGGTGATCTGTCCGCTCGCCCACTGCTGCGCCTTCGGCGGAGCCCATTCCGGCGTATCGAATTCGGCAAGGATGGGATAGCCGCCTTCGGCGAGACCGGCATGAATGCCCTTCTTGATGAGGCCCGCGGCAGCATCCGTCGGCGAGCCGTTGATCTCAAGAAGACCGCCGTCGCTAGCTTGGACGTTCTTTTTCTTCAGATGATCGACCAGCGATTTGGCGATCATCTTGCCGATTTCCTCATTGTTGAAGGAGACGTAATAGTCTGCAGCGGCAGAGGGAATCGGCCGGTCATAGGCAATCACCTTGACGCCCTGGCTTTGCGCCATTTTGACCAGCGATGCGGCAGCCGTGGAATCGACCGGGTCGAGCACGATCGCCTTGGCGCCTTGCGAGATCGCCGAGTTGAACTGCTGCTGCTGGCGCGAAGCGTCGCCGTTTGCGTTCTGGTAAATCACCTTGCAACCGGCGCAGAGCTTTTTCATTTCCGCTTCAAAGCCCGGATAGTCGTGCTCCTCATAGCGTGTGGAGCTCTGGTCGGGCATCAGAAAGGCGACCGTTGCATCGGTTACCTTTGCAGACTGCGCAAAAGCGGACGTGCCGCTGAGAAGACCGACGGCGAGCGCTGCTGCGCCTGCCAATTTCCATGCGAAGTGGGTCATTGGAATTTCTCCGTACCAAATGGTAACTGTTTCAACGAAGTCTCAAGCTCGCTCGAACTCGACACTCTTTGTGCGATCCGGCCGTCCGAGGCGCCTTCTTAACCGGCGCTTCTCAGGCTGGTTTGAGGACAAGCAATCCCGTTCGGGCCACTTGTGTGCCCGTTCGCCTTGCCCTGGTTGTTTGTTTTCTCCTCCCCGGTCCTCCCTTTTTTAAGCGGCCTCCACCGCTCTTGCATTTTGTGCCAGCAATGTTCTGAAACGCGAGGGCGCCATGCCCTTCTGATCCAGAAAACGGCGATTGAAATTCGAGATATTATTGAAGCCGGCCGCAAAGCAGATGTCGGTTATCGACATGGCGGTTTCGCTCATCAGCAGATGGCAGGCGAAGTTGATCCGCAGCCGGTTCACATATTGAACGAGCGCCATGCCGGTATGCCGACGGAAGCTGCGGGAGAACGCACTTGGGCTTTGCCCGGTCAACTCGGCAAGGTCACCTTCGCTGAAAGGTTCGGTCAGATGCGTGTTGATAAAGGCCAGCGCCTGGTTCACCCCGGCTGACATGAAGCCCGAGGGATCCGGATGATAAAGCGCGCTTGCGAGGGTGCGCGTGCCCTGCGCAGAACTCAGCGCGTCGAGCACGTTCATGAAAAGCTCGATGCGGCGAATTCCCTTAGCTTCCACCAGCTCCCCAAGGAGCGGGCCGACGAGCGACGCCGTTTCCGGTGTGAACAGCGCACCCCGACGGCTCATTTCCAAAATGCCGGCACAAGCCGAGAGTTCGGGAAAAATCCGACTGGCATCTGCAAGGAAGGACTCGCTGAATTGAAGCACCCGGCAGCGCAGCGGCAGGCATGTGCCCGGCGGGACGTCGCTCACCCAATTGTGCGGCAGGTTCGGTCCGGTGAGCACAAGGTTGTCGGGCTCGAATTCGCCGATGAAATCGCCGACGAAATACTGTCCCGTCGTCGCGACGACATGGTGGATTTCATATTCGGGATGGAAGTGCCAGCGGACCGTACGGTAGGGATAACCATGCTCCCAGGCCTTGAAGGACTCGCCGCTGCCGATCGCGACCACTTCCAAATCTGGATTCATGGAACCTTCCTCCCTGCGCTTCAGCCGGAATTTCTCCGGCAATGGCGCCTCCTCCCAGAGGTCATCATCTGAAGGGACTTTACGCGCAGGCATCAGCGATCGCTACTACGCCATCGACCTCTCGCTGATACTTTTTTGACAATTCTGTCGGGATTTGTAGGCCGATCGCGCAAGTTCCTGTCTGTCATGTCTCTGATTTAGCGCAGATTGCGTGTCCGATCCTCGAATGAATCCCCAAACACCAGCCTTATCTAAGCCTACGGGCCTGAAGTCGTGCAACTCCGCACAGGAGGACATCCGGGACGCGCGGTTTGCGTTCAAATTGCGAACTACACCCGATTGGCTATCGGCCTCCCCAAACGGACGTAGACGAATTGCCGGCTCACCTTTTTGCGCGACAGGCTTCAAAATAAGCATCCGATACGCGCCCGTGCGCGCTGCAAATGACTGCGGCCCAGGTCGCTGGGAGATACGACGATGGCGGAATCACGACTTTTGTCGGAAGACGCACAGGACACGAACACCAATCAGGGTGCAATTGCCACCGGACATCTCGCACTGGTCCCGACGTGGCTGCCGCTCGATATTGCGGCCAATGCCGGCTACAACGCTGCAGGAAACGGCGGCGACGGCACAAGTGTCGGGACGATCAGCAGCAATACACTCGCTGTCTTCATGCCCTCAAATTCGGCCATCGCCGGTCCACAGACCGACGCAGACGCCCAACAAGGCAACAACGCCCTGATCAATCAGGACTCCACCGAAATGGCTGGTCTTGGCGGGCACTGTGGGAGCGGCAACCTGGCGATCGGCAGCGCTGACAACGCCAATCTTGCCGGCAACGGCGGCAACGGAACCTTTCTCGGCGCCCTCGTCAGCACCGACACCGCAGTGTTCGCCCCAGTAAATACGGCGGTCGCAGCAGGGCCGGGCGGGACAGCAGCGGATATTTGATGCGCGGCGGCAGGTCATGCAATCGGAGATTGCTATCACGCAGCAGAGGATAAAGCAGGTGCTGGAGGAAGTGGCGGGCTTAAGCGCCCAGAAAGCCGCCTTGATCCAGAGGCGTAATATTTCCCATGGGGAGCTTGAAACCGTCTCGATGCTTACCGCCAAGGGCTTGGAAAGGAAGAGCCGGGTTCTTGTCCTGGAGCGGGAAAAGGCAGATATCGGCGGCCAAATCGGTGATGTCACTGCGCGCATTTCGCGCGCGCACCAGGTCATAAGCGAGGCTCATTCCTACCTTGTGAAACTGCGCAGCGACCGGTTGAACGAAGTCGCGCTCAAACTTCGCGACACGGAGAACCAGCTTCTGCAGCTGCGCGAGCGATTGCGCGCGATCGATGACCAATTGGCGAGAACTGAGATCCGGGCGCCCGAGGACGGGGTGATCATGGATCTGCACATCCATACGACAGGCGGTGTGATCGGTGCCGGCGAACCGTTGGCTGAGCTTGTCCCGCGCACGAGCAATCTTGTGATCGCAGCGCGCGTGAAGCCGGAAGACATCAATGAGGTGCATCCGGGGCTCGAGGCACACGTGCATCTTATCCCGTACAATCAGAGGCGGGTCCCCCTTCTCAGGGGCAAGGTCGAGTATGTGTCCGCGGATCATTTGGTCGATCAGAAGGCTGGCCATTCCTATTATGCAGTGACGATTCGTGTGACGGACGAACGTCTTGGGAGGATGACCGATGTGGAGATGGTTCCCGGAATGCCGGCGCAGATAATGATAAGGACAGGCACGAGCAGCGTGGCGCTCTATGCATTGCGACCGCTCCTAGCTAGACAGCTTCAACAGGGCGTTTCGTGAGAACTGAGGCATCCGGTCACTGGAAAAACCTGTGGACTTGCATGCCTCATTCGGTTCCTCCAAGGACGGCCGCGATGGGCAAGCGAAAATTCAACGATGAAGAAGTCACGGATATCCTCAAGGAACATCAAGCCGGCGCGACCGTCTCTGATGTCTGCCAGCGATATGGCATCAGCCAACCGACTTTCTACCGCTGGCATTCATTGCAGCTCAAGGATGCTAGCCTCGACGCCAAGCGAATGCGGGCGCTGGAGCTGGAAAATCAGAAGCTCAAGAAACTGCTTGCGAAAGCCATAACGGCAAGCATGCGTGTCTCCGTCCACCACCATCTTCCCGAGATTCGCATGGTCCGCCCATTGCGATTTGCGGGGTACGGGCCGGTGGTCCGGTGCTGAGGTGTGTCCGGGCCTCCGTGGCGACTTCAACACGTCGCGGCCTCTTAATTGAATAAGTGGATCGGATTCGACGAGGCGTGCGCAAGGCGCTTATCGACTAAATGATTCTTCCGATCCCGTTTCTGACCGAATGCCCATAATCCTCGATTCGACCTCACGACATTCCCGTCGTCGCGCGATCCCCGGTCTTCGTTACGCAGCGCCAGGGATCGGAGCTTCATGGACGCCACTGCGAGCCATCAAGGCCCAGGGGAGGCGTGCTAATTTGCTTGCCAAAGCCACTGATATTAACTTCGGCGGTTTCTTCAAAAGCAATCTCGCCAGCCGCGGCCCGCCGGGGTGCTCCATACCCGTCTGGCCCGGCGGCCAAAGGCGGTAGCAGCCAAGGACAAGGACCCGTGGTAGTGCCAATGCGTCGATAAACTTGGCGCAAATCGCACAGACCCCTGGAATGGTCATTAATCGCGAGGCGGCATCGTCCTGGCGGGCGCGGGGGCGTATTTGCGCTTCAGATCTCCGAACCTAAATTAGTAGGAGAGCTTGGGATACCAGTCCGGCGCACGTCCTTCCGGCGTGGAATCTAGCACCGTCCAGATGGGCATAAGGTCGGGCGCACCGCGCGGATCCTGTCCCAGGTCGGCTGTCGCCGGTCCCATTTCCTCGCTCCAGAAATGCCGGATCGTACCGTCGCGTCGCGTGAAGACGTTAAACGCCGCATCATCGCTGCCGCCCTTACCGAGCGCGCGATAGTCCCGGCTATAGTCGCCATCAATGTCCGAATAAAGCGGCAGATAGCGCCAACCGCGCTCCTTCTTGAACGACAGCAGCCTTTCGAGGGGCGAACGGGCAACGACTGCGAGCGCTACGCGCTGCTGCATGTCGGGCACCTCCCCGTCCCAGGCGGACAATAAGGATGTACACATAGGACAAGGACGTTCACGTTCAGGACCGAACATGTAGCTGTAGACAACCAGCGTGTCCTTGTCGGCGAACAGGTCTTTCAATGACACGAAACCGGTCTTTCCCTCAAACCTGTATTCCTTCGTCACTTCACCCCCAGGCGGAAGAGCGCGCCTTTGCTCGGCGACGCGTTCTATGTGGCGGCGTAGCTCGATCTCTTCGGCAAGCAGCGCATCGCGCGCACGCCGATAGTCTTCACTCTCATTCGGAAATCGGGCACCGTTTCTGCGGGCGAGTTCGATTGCGGGTGTCAGGTGCTGATGATCAGCCATAATATCCTCCATCGATCTGATCGTGAGAGAGGAGCCGTGTGCCGTCTCTCCCAGGCTTTTGAACGCGAGGCGCCGGCCGTCATTCCGGAACTGGAGCGCTCGCCTGTTCAAGGACGATTGACGGCCGCCGAAATCGACAGCGCTGCTGATAAATGTCTTTTGGTGCATGCCAAGAAAGATCGGCCGACCCGGCGACGACGACTTGGCCGAGGCGAGCCTATTGGAACATGGCTTGCCGAACCTGCGGATCAAGGCGGTGGAGGTCGAACGTCGAAGGTGTGTTCTTTGGCCGGGAACCGTCGATTCCGGACATCGTCAGCATAGGCGCTTGCCGCCTCCTCGATTGTCTGTGCAAGACCGGCATAGCGTTTGACAAATTTGGGCTTGAAATCGGTGAAGACGCCCAGCATGTCCTCGGCAACCAGGATCTGGCCGTCGCAGGCCGGCGAAGCGCCGATGCCGATCGTCGCGGCGTGGATCGAGGCGGTCACCTCGCGCGCCAGGGGCTCCACCATTCCCTCGATCACGACTGCAAAAGCGCCGGATCCGCCGACTGCTCGGGCATCGCGCCTGACCCTGGCGATCTCGCTTTCGTTGTGGCCGAGCGAGCGGTAACCGCCGGCGGTGTGCACCTGTTGCGGCATCAGTCCGATATGTCCGCATACCGGCACGCCGCGCGCGGTCAAAAAGGCGATGGTCTCGACCATCTCCTCGCCGCCCTCCAGCTTGACGCCGTCGCAGCCGGTTTCCTGCATGATCCGCACGGCACTGCGAAAAGCCTGTTCCTTCGATTCCTGGTAGCTGCCGAAGGGCAGATCGACGATGACGCAGGCCCGCGAGACTCCCCGCATGACCGCCTGACCGTGGGCGATCATCATGTCGAGCGTAACCGAAGTCGTGCTCGGCAGGCCGTAGAGCACCATGCCGACGGAATCGCCGACCAAAAGCAGATCGCAATGGGCATCAAGGGCGCGCGCCATCGGTGTCGTATAGGCGGTCAGGCAAACGATCGGCGCTGAGCCCTTCATGGACTGGATGCGAAATGGTGTCAGCCGCTTTTGACTGGAAGGCTTGCTCATCACGCAGCCCTCGACTGGGTTTGGCGCCGGTGGCCGATGATCCTGTTGTCAAGAAGCCTGGTCGAACCGATCCGTACGAAGAGGGCGACAAGGGCTTGCCGATCGCGCAAGGTTTCAAGCCGTGTCAGGGTCTGCGGATCGCGAACGGCGACGACTTCAGCCACGGCGAGCGGCTCGCGTGCAATGAACGCGGCCAATACCGCCTCCAGAGCCTGCGGCTCGTCGATTCCGTCGCGGTAAAGTCGTTCGGCTTCGTCAAGTGCCTTTGGAACGATCACCGCAGCGGCACGTTCGTCCGCCGTCAGGTAACTGTTTCGCGATGAAAACGCCAGCCCGTCGGCCTCCCGGACAGTCTCGACGGCGACAATGCGGACCGGCAGGGCAAGATCCTCGACCATCCGTTTGATGATTACGACCTGCTGGTAGTCCTTTTTGCCAAAATAGGCCGCATGCGGCTGAACGATATTGAAAAGCTTGGTCACGACGGTCGCAACGCCGGCAAAATGTCCGGGCCGCACGGCACCCTCCAACTCGCTGCCAAGCGCCGGCACGTCCACGATCGTCTGCATCGGCTGCGGATACATCTCCTGAACGCTTGGGGAAAAAAGGATATCGACGCCGGCGGCAGAGAGCATGGCGCTGTCCCTTTCGAAGTCTCTCGGATAGCGCGTAAGGTCTTCGTTCTTTCCGAACTGCAGCGGATTGACGAAAATAGAGACGACGACAGCATCGTTGTCACTGCGTGCACGCGCGACCAGTTCCATATGCCCGGCGTGAAGGTACCCCATCGTCGGGACGAACCCAAGGGACCGGCCTTCATTCTTGATCGCCGCGATGTGCTCCCGCAGTTCGGCAATCCTTGTTACGACACGCATCCTTCAACCTCCCCAAAAAGCGGTGGCGGATAGAAGTTGATTTCGCGCGAAGCGTCAACTTACCTGCTAAGATAATATCGATTAGAAGCTGCTGAAACTGCTTTCACACCGCCGCTTGCTTTGATCTGCGGTCAACCGACATTGTTTTTCCGGGCAACGAAGTCTGCAAGATGCGGCACGTAATCCTCGGGACCGTTGCCGCCGCCTGCCACTGCCGCGGCATAGGAATTCTTCACCGCACTTGCAAGCGGCGTGGCAACCGTCGCGTCATTTGCCATGGATTCCAGATATTTCAGATCCTTATACGCGTTCGAAAGCGTGAAGCGATGCGCATTTCGGTTACCTTCCAGAGCATAACCCATGAAGGTCTGGTAAAATCCGCTGTCCATGCGCCCGCCCCGGATGACGCTGTCGAAGCGTTCCACGGAGATTCCGACCTTCCGGGAGAGTGCCAGAGCCTCGGCAAAGAGAGCTCCCATGCCCAACGAAATGAAATTGTTGAGCAGCTTCATGCGATGACCGTCGGCGACCCCGCCGATATGGACGATCTTCGCCGCCCAGGTCGATATCACCGGCTGGATCCGCTGGAACGTCGCATCATCGGCACCGACCATGCAGTCCAAGGTCCCCTCCCACGCCTCCTTCGGCGTCCGGCTAAGCGGTGCGTCGGCAAAATAGACTTTCTGCGCCGCAAGCGTTTCGGCAAGACGCATTGTCACCGTTGGATCCCCGGTCGAGCAGTCGACAATCACCGTTTCCGGGGCAAGGGCCGGCCGCATTTCCTCGATAACGCAGGACACTTCCTTCGAGCTTGTGAGGCACAGAAAGATCATGGTCGAATTTTTCGCAAGCTCCGTAAGCGAATGGGCCTCGCGGGCGCCGCGGCCGAGCAGGTCTTCGACGGGTTTGCGATTGCGGTGCGCGATCACCGTCAGCGGGAAGCCTTTTTCGACGATGTTCTTCGCAATACCGTGTCCCATCAGTCCAACACCGACAAATCCGACTCTTTCCTCGATTTCAGCCATTTTTCTCTCCCGTCCAATCGTTTTGAAGTTGCGCCGCCGACGCGGCCTAAGGAAGGTTGAAGCGTTTGCGCAAGTCATCGACCTGTTCTGCGGTCAGCATCCTTTTGGCGTGATGCTGCAGCATGAGAAAAAGCTTTGCAGTTTCTTCAAGCTCTTCGGTGGCGAACTGGGCGTTTGCAAGCGTCGTGCCGGCGACGACCGGCCCATGATTGGCAAGCAGCATCGCGTGATGACGCCCGGCGAGCGACCGGACCGCGTCTGCAAGCGCCATGTCCCCGGGCGCGAAATAGGGGACAAGCGGCAAGCGTCCGACACGCATGACGTAATAGGCGGTCAAGGGCGGCAGGACATCCTCAGGATCGATATCGCGCAGAATGCTGACTGCTGTTGCATGGCTCGAATGGAGATGGACGACGGCGCCGGCATCACCGCGCTCGCCATACATCGAAAAATGCAGAAATGCTTCCTTGGTCGGCGCGTCGCCGGACAGGAGTTTGCCCGAGGCGTCGAAGAGGGAAAGCCGGGCCGGGTCAAGAGAGCCCATCGATGCATTGGTCGGCGTCATCAGCCAACCTCCATCGGAAAGGCGAACCGAAATATTGCCGGTCGAGCCGGAGGTCAGCCCGCGCTCGAACAGCGACTGCCCCGTACGGCATATCTCTTCACGCAGGCGGTTAATCTCGTGCATCCGACCCCTCCGTTTCAAGCTGCGCCCATGCTTTCAGGAAGAAATCCGGAGCGCCGAAATTGCCGGATTTCAAAGCCAGCACAATGTCCGGACCGCTTAGGCTGCGGGTCCATGGCACGCCTGGATCGATTTCAGGGCCGATCGAAAGCGTCTTGACGCCGAGCGCATTGATCACCGCGCCTGAAGTTTCTCCGCCGGCAATGAGAAAGCGGGTAAAGCCCTTCTGCTTCAGTCGCTCGGCAACCTCGGCCAGCGTCTGTTCGACAAGCGCTCCGGACTCGTGCCGTCCCATGGCCGCCTGGATGCTCTGAAGCTCCTCCGGACTGGCGCTGGAATAAACGAGCGGCAGACGGTCCTTGTCTTGCGAAATCACCCAGTCGGCGATTTCTGCAGCGCTCTGGCTTCCATCGGCAACCGCCGAAATATCAAGCCTCAGAAGCGCAGCAGCGTCATTGCGGGCAACCTCGATCTGGACACGGGTTGCAAGCGAGCAGGATCCGGCAAGGACGACCCGGCGCCCTGCCGGCGCCATCATGCGGGTCATGGCCTTGCGGACTGGCAATTTTTTGCGTTTTCTGAAATTTTCGGGCAACCCCATGGCAATGCCGGAGCCGCCCGTGACAAGCTTCATGCCGTCGCAGGCCGCCCCGATGGTGCGCAGATCGGCATCCGACAATGTATCGACAACGAGGATGCGCTTTCCTGCCGCCTTCTGCTGCGCAAAAGCCGCCCGGATGGCGTCTTCGCCCCTGGCGATCACCGGCCAATCGATAAGACCGACCGGACGTCTTGTCTGCCGTTGCAGGACGCGGACGAGATCGGAATCGTGCATCGGCGTTAAGGGATGGTCCTTCAGAGAGCTTTCCGACAGGAGCCGGTCGCCGACAAAAAGATGCCCCTTATAGACGGTGCGGCCGGTTGCAGGAAAGGATGGACAGGCAATCGTCAGCTCGCCTCCGGTCAGATCCTGAAGCGCGTCGGCGACCGGCCCGATATTGCCGTCATCGGTGGAATCGAACGTCGAGCAATATTTGAACAGCAGCTGCTCTGCGCCGGCGGCAATGAGCTTGCCGGCCGCCGCCGTCGATGCCCTGACGGCTTCTTCTGCAGGGATCGTTCTCGATTTGAGCGCAACGACCACCGCATCCGCATCGCCAAAATCAGCCCCCTCCTCGGGCACGCCGATCACTTGCAGGGTCTTCATGCCTTCACGCGACAGCATGAGGCAAAGATCGGTGGCTCCGGTGATGTCGTCGGCTACTGCACCGATTAGCACATCGTTTCTCCTGCCTGTTTGCGTTGAATGCCCGGGCTGACGAAGGGTCCAATTCCCCGATGAGAAATAGAACTTGCAATCCATTCCGCCGATAAGCTAACCATAGAGTGGCAGCGCTGTCATTAGTTTTTCGCGGATCACAATTCAAGCCAATTCCGCACCGGATGAAAGCAACAATGGATTTCGAACATGAGCGAAGCGGTTAACCTGAAGGTCTGTGTCATCGGTCTCGGATCGATGGGTTTTGGCGTCGCGACATCACTGCTGAAAAAAGGATTTAAGACCGGCGGCTACGACATCAGCGCCGAGACGACAGCACGCTTCGTCGCGGCAGGCGGCAAAGGGGCTGCAAGTCCAGCCGAAGCAGCTGCCGGCGCCGATGTTGTCGTGACCGTGGTCGTCAATGGCGCCCAGACAGAACAGGTTCTATTTGGTAAGGGCGGTGCGGCGCAGAGCATGTCGAAGGGCGGCACGATCCTTTCCTTTGCAACGATGCCGCCGCAGACGGCCGAAGATCTGGCACAGCGCGCTGGCGCGCTTGGTCTGAACTATATTGACGGGCCCATCAGCGGCGGCGCAAAGCGCGCCGCTGCCGGGGAACTCACGATCATGGCATCGGGACGACCCGAAGCTTTCAACCATGTGCGCCCCGTGCTCGATGCGATCGCCATGACGGTCTACGAACTCGGAGACCAGGCCGGCATCGGATCATCCTTCAAGATCGTCAACCAGCTCCTTGCCGGCGTTCATATCGCGGCCGCCTGTGAAGCGATAACCTTTGCCAAGGCGCTCGGCCTTGATATCGACAAGGTCTATGAGGTCATCACAGCGTCGGCGGGCAATTCCTGGATGTTCGAAAACCGCGTTCCACACATCCTTCAAGGTGATTACTCGCCAAAGAGCGCCGTCGATATTTTCACGAAGGACCTTGGCATCGTATCGGACCTTGGGCGCGGGATGAAGTTTCCGCTGCCGATCACGTCCACGGCACTTCAGATGTTCATCATGACGGCTGCAGCCGGCATGGGCCGGGACGATGATGCCTCCGTCGCAAGGCTGATCGCAAAGGTGACGGGCATTGAGCTTCCCGGCGGGCCGGAGGCTGCGTGATGCCGCAATTTGCCGCAAATCTTACGATGATGTTCAACGAGGTGGCGTTTTTGGAACGGTTTGCGGCAGCCGCAATGGTCGGCTTTTCCGCCGTCGAGTTCCTGTTTCCCTATGACCACCCGCCGGAGGTCATCGGCGAGCGCCTGCGCGAAAACGGACTGACAGTTGCACTCTTCAATTTGCCGCCAGGAAACTGGCAGGCCGGCGAACGCGGCCTTGCTGCGCTCGACGGCCGGCAGAGCGAATTTCGAACCTCGGTGGATACCGCCTTGCGATACGCCCGAAGCGCAGGCGCCCGCACGCTGCATGTCATGAGCGGTCTGGCCTCGCGCAGGGATCCGGCCGCGATTGCGATTTACCGCGACTCTCTGGCATTCGCCTGCGATCGGGCAGGCGAAAGCGGCATCGACATCGTCATCGAGCCGATCAACCCACGGGACATGCCGGGATATTTTCTCAACAACTTCGACTTTGCTGCCGACATTATCAGTGCATTGAAGAGGCCAAACCTGAAGCTGCAATTCGACATCTATCATCGTCAGATCATTCACGGCGACGTGCTCACGGGGCTCCGGCGGCTGATGCCGCTCATCGGCCACGTACAGATTGCTTCGGTGCCGCTGCGCAACGAGCCCGCAACCGGCGAACTTGACGATTTTCGTCTGCTCACAGAGCTAGATGTTCTCGGCTACAAAGGCTTCGTGGGCTGCGAGTATCGTCCTGCAGGCAAGACGGTGGCAGGTCTTAGCTGGCTTGATGCGTTTGCAAGCCGCTGAGAACAAGCGCTGCGGCAATCGATCGTGTGGGTCTCGTTGAGCTGGCCCTTGATGTATGGGCCAGTGAACGACTGGAGATGATGCCGCCTGCGGGCTGAAGCAGGAGGACTTAATGCAGCAAAAACAGCGTCTGCCGGCAAGGAAAAGCAAGGTGACCGTCAGGGATATCGCCCTTCGAGCCGGCGTGGGCGAATCGACGGTCTCGCGGATCATGCGCAACAAGGGGCCGGTCGCAGAGGAAACGCGCCGGCGGGTGATGGAGGCCGTTCGGGCGACGGGTTATGTCCCCAACCGGATTGCCGGTTCGCTTGCCTCGCTCGATTCCCATCTGGTTGGCGTCGTCGTTCCCTCACTGTCCAACATCGTCTTTCCCGAAGTTCTGCAAGGCGTCCATGCCGCTTTGCGCGGCAGCGACTACCAGCCCGTCATCAGCATTACGGGCTACGACATTGATCTGGAGGAAACGATCGTTCGCGGACTGCTGTCATGGAAGCCCACAGCCATCCTGATTGCCGGCTTCGATCATACCCCGGCAACCCACCGCATGCTTTCTGAAAGCGGCATCCGCATTGTCGAGATGATGGACATCGATTCGACGCCGATCGACATCGCCGTCGGCATGTCGCATCGGCGTGCTGGCTACGCCACCGGCCAATACCTCATCGAGCGCGGATACCGCCAGTTCGGATATGTCGGTCATGACTGGAACGCCGACCGGCGGGCGCGGCTGCGCTACGACGGGATTTGTGACGCCTTGGGCGACGCGGGATTACGAATTGCCGCCCACGCGATCGCCGATGCGCCGAGTTCCGTCGGTGTCGGACGGGAGATGACCGCACGTCTTTTCGCCGAGCCGGTGAAGCTCGATGCGATCATCTATTCCAACGACGACATGGCGGTCGGAGGTGTCTTCCAGTGCCTTAGTGCCGGCGTGCGCATGCCCGACGATCTTGCCATTTTTGGCTTCAATGGCCTGGATATTGGCCGCGAACTGCCCCAGCCCCTTGCAACGGTGCGCTCCAACCGCTTCCTGATTGGCCGCACATCAGTGGAAAAGGCATTCGAAACGCCGGAGCGGCCGCAAACGAAATCAATCGTCGATACAGGCTTCGAGATTTTTCCAGGCGCCACGGCTTAAGGCGCTGAAGCGCGCCATGTTCTTCAATAGGTGGCACGCCCGCCCGACAGGTCGAATGTCGAGGCTGTGGTAAAGCTGTTTTCCTTGGACACCAGCCAGGCGACCATGGACGCGGCCTCCTCGACCTTCAAAAAGCGGCCGCGCGGGATGCGCGAGCGCATGTATTCGATGAACTCCGGCGTCAGCTGTTCCAGAATCCGCGTCTGAGCGGTTGCCGGCGTAATGCAATTGACGGCGATGTCGTAGCCGGCAAGCTCCTTGCCCAGCGATTTGGTAAGCCCGATGACGCCTGCCTTCGAGGCGGAATAGGCTGCAGCGTTCGGATTGCCCTCCTTGCCTGCGATCGAGGCGATATTGACGATGCGGCCGTAGTTGCGCGCCTTCATATCTGGGACCACTGCGCGGTTGACATAGAAGGTGCCGGTGAGATTGATATCGATGATCTTCGTCCACATGGCGATGTCATAGGTATCAACCGGCGCTGCATCTCCGGCGATGCCGGCGGAATTGACGACGATCGAAACCGGTGGGCCTTCGGCGGTAGTGGCGGCATAGGCAGCCTCGACCTGGTCCCAGCGTGAGATATCGGCGACGGCGCTGCGAGTTCCTGCGCCAAGCGCAGCCTCCGCCTTTTTGAGCAACGGCCCATCCATGTCCCAAAGTGTGACCGCCGCACCGGAGGCACTGAGACGGCTGGCGATTGCAAAACCAATGCCCTGTGCACCCCCTGTGACGATCGCATGCTGTCCTTCCAGATCAATCCTGTTCATCCGCCCCTCTCTCTCACGAACGCTGACAGTCAAATTTCGTCATTCCTTCACCGCGCCGGTCATCGACGAAACATAGTAGTCGACGAAGAACGAATAGAGGATCACGACGGGCAGCGAGCCGAACAAAGCCCCGGCCATCAGCGATCCCCATTCGAACACGTCGCCGCGCACCAGCTCGGTCAAAACACCGACGGGAATGGTCTTGTTTTCCGACGACTGAATGAATGTAAGCGCATAGATGAACTCGTTCCACGAGAGCGTGAAGGCGAAAATGCCGGCCGATATCAACCCGGGCACGGCAAGCGGCAGGATGATCTTCACCAGGATCTGCCAGCGGTTGGCGCCGTCGACCAAGGCACTTTCCTCGAGCTCGAAAGGGATCGACCGGAAATAGCCCATCAGCAACCAGGTGCAGAACGGGATCAGGAAGGTCGGATAGGTAAAGATCAGCGCCAGCCTGGAATCATAGATGCCGAGCTTGAAGACGATGAAGGCCAGCGGGATGAAGAGGATCGATGGCGGCACGAGATAGGCGAGAAAAATAAGGAGCCCGACCGGGCGCGATCCGGTAAAGCGCACGCGCTCGATTGCGTAAGCGCCGAAAACGGATGCTGCAAGCGACAGCACCGTCGATCCGACCGCAACCAGCATCGTGTTCCAGAGCCAGCCCGGATAGGAGGTTTCAAGGAACAGATATTTAATGTGGTCCAGCGTCGGCTCGACCACCCAGAAGGGGCTGTAGTTGTTGTAATCGGTCAGCTGCGAGTTCGGTTTGACGGCGGTGATCGCCATCCAATAGAACGGAAAGAGCAGCACGAAGACGAAGACCGCCATCGGCAGATAGAGCATGACGATGCGCCGTGGCAGGCGATTGAGATAACTCATCCCCTGGACGTTGTCGGTCAGAACCTGATCGGTAGTGTTGGCGTTCATGATTGTCTCCCGACCGTTAATCCTGGCCGCCCTGCTGCCATTTGCGGCGCTGCAGACCGAAGAAGCTGAACATGATGGCGGCAAGCAGGAAGGGGATCATCGCGACCGCAATGGCAGCTCCCTCGCCCAACTGGCCGCCCGGAATGCCGCGCTGGAAGGACAGCGTCGCCATCAGGTGCGTTGCATTGACCGGCCCGCCTTTGGTCAGCACGTAGATCAGCTGGAAATCGGTGAAGGTAAAAAGCACCGAAAACGTCATCACGACGGCGATGATCGGCGTCAGCATCGGCAGCGTCACATAGCGGAACCGCTGCCAGCTGGTTGCACCGTCGAGTGAGGCGGCTTCCTGGAGCGAGGCGGGAATGGTCTGCAGGCCGGCGAGCAGCGAGATGGCAACGAACGGTATGCCGCGCCAGACATTGGCGATAATCACCGAGATCCGCGCATTGGTGGGATCGCCGAGAAAATTGATCGGTCCATCAATCAGCCCCATCTGCATCAGCGACCAGGAAAGGATCGAGAATTGGGAATCGTAGATCCACCAGAAAGCCAGCCCCGATAGCACCGTCGGGACGACCCATGGAAGCAGGACGATAGCGCGGAAGAAAGACTTGAACGGCAGGTGCTGATTGAGAAGCAGCGCCAGCCAGAGGCCAAGCACGAATTTTAAGACGGAGGCAACGAACGTATAAAGCAGGGTGTTGAAGACCGAGAGCCAGAAAACGGAATCGCTGGCAAGGAACTGATAGTTCTCAAGCCCGATGAAGATACCGTCGCGACCGATCCGGGTGTCGGTGAAGCCGAGCCAGACACCCAGTCCGAGCGGGTAGGTGAGGAAACATACGAGAAAGATGGCCGCCGGCAGCATGAACAAGAAGCCGAGCATGTTGTTGTTCTGCATGAGCGATGCGACCCGGCCGCGCGTCGTATCCCCGGATGTCACGGTCGACATGGTTCTATCTCCTGATGGACAATCGCAGCATGCCGTCGCCGGCATGCTGCAGACCTTTAAGCGGGCTTAAACCCGGTAGTAGCGGTTTGCCCGGCGCTCTGCTTCTTTCATCGCGTCTTCCGGCGTCATCTGGCCGGTTACAGCAGCGGCGAACATGTCGACGAGCACGTAGTCGGCCATGGTGCCTGCCGAAGCATAGCCGAGGGGGCCCGCATAACCGTTCGGCCGCAGCGTCTCCGAAGCACGCGCATAGGGCGCATGGATCGGATCGGACGTCCAGACGGGATTGTCGGAAAAGGCCTTCAGCGGCTGGCAGCAATAGGCGCTGGAACCTGTAATCCAAGCATTCATCTGGTCGGCTTCCATCATGAACTTGATGTAGGCTTTTGCAGCTTCCGGGTACTCGGTATGGCTGAAGAGAAGCAGCGAGCTCGTCTGGTGCAGCTCGACGCTCTTGCCGACCGGACCAATCGGGAAGTTCGTGGTTCTCATGTCTGCGGCGATTTCGGCAAGCTTTGGATCTTTTTTCGCCGCATAGTAGACCGACACACCGTTTGCGATCAGCGAAACCTGCCCGGCGAGGAATGCCCGGTTGTTGTTGATGTCCTGCCAGCTTTCCGTGCCCGGGATGAAGGTTGCATAGAGTTCCTTCGCATAGTTGATGGCAGCCAGCGTTTCGGGGCTGTTGATGGTCACCTTGCCGCTTTCGTCCACCATCTTGCCGCCATGACTCCAAAGCAGCCAATGGGCATAGTTGTTGCCGTCGCCGACCGCCTTGCCATGCGGGAAGCCGGCGGGCGTGCCCTTGGCCTTCATTGCCTTGCAAAGTTCAAGAAAGCCTGCCGTATCCTTCGGGAACTCGCTGAAGCCGGCCGCCTTCACATGGCTGTCGCGGTAGACGACGGCATTGCCAATCGCCGTGAGCGGCATAGCGATGAACTTGTCGTCGCGGGTTGCATAGCCGCGGACACCGTCATACCAGCCGCCGTACTTGTTGCCGAGATAGGTCGCAAGTTCAGTCAGGTCGACGAGTTTGTCGGGATACTGATGGGCGTCGTCGAACCAGCACATCACCATGTCCGGACCGGAGCCGACATTGGCGGCAACGGCAGCCTTCGGACGGATATCTTCCCAGCTTTCCTTGTCGACGCGAACGTCGACGCCGGTCGCCTCGGTGAACTTCTTGGTGTTGGCAAGCCAGGCATCCTCGTCTCCCTTGACGAAGGGCGTCCAGCGAAGAAGCCTGAGGCTTGCGCCTTCTTCCGGCTTGTAGCTCGGTTCGGCCTGGGCGAAAGACGGTCGGACCCCGAACGGCGAAAGGCCCGCGATACCGGCCGCGGCCGCCGACGCGGCAAGAAAATCACGTCTTTTGATTGTCATAATACTCCTCCTTGAAAAGCGGGAGCGAATTCTCCGGCGTTCACCTTCCCGCTTGGCGAACGACGGTCATCGCATCGGCGGATGAGCAGGGAAGGCTCCTCTTCTTCCCTGTCTCCACTGAAGCGTTATCAGGCACTCAATCTCTGTCCGCTTTCGGCATCGAAGAGATGCACATGCGGCGCGTCGATCGAGACGCGCAGCGTCTCGCCGGGGCGCGCGTTGACGCGTTCGCGGAAGACGCAACTTACGTCAGCGCCCGCGAACCTCACGATCAGCTGCGTTTCGTAGCCGGTCGGCTCGATGACGACGATCTCAGCCGGCAGACCATTGGCATCGAGCGCGATATATTCCGGGCGCAACCCATAGATCAGATCGCGTCCCTTTGCCCCGGCAGGCGGATTTGCAACCGGCAGGGCCGTTCCGTCCGACGCAATGAACTGGTTGGCGTTGTCCGGATTGAGGCGGCCCTTGAACATGTTCATCGCCGGCGAGCCGATGAAGCCTGCGACAAAGAGGTTCGCCGGATTGTCGTAAAGATCGAGCGGCGCTCCAACCTGTTCCACGACGCCCTCATGCATGACGACGATCTTGTCGGCCATTGTCATTGCCTCGATCTGATCGTGGGTGACATAGACGGTCGTGGTGCTAAGGCGCTGGTGAAGCTCCTTGATCTCGGCGCGCATGGCGACGCGGAGCTTGGCGTCGAGGTTGGAGAGTGGTTCGTCGAAGAGGAAGACCTGCGGATCGCGCACGATCGCCCGGCCCATGGCGACGCGCTGTCGCTGGCCACCGGAAAGCTGGCGTGGATAGCGGTCGAGAAGTTTGGTGAGGCCGAGGATGCCGGCGGCCTTGTTCACGCGCTGATCCATGTCCGCCTTCGGCGCACGTTTGAGCATCAGCGAAAACGCCATGTTCTGGGCGACCGTCATGTGCGGATAAAGCGCATAGTTCTGAAAGACCATGGCGATGTCGCGTTCTCCAGGCGCCAGCCCGTTGACGACGCGGCTGCCGATGCGGATTTCCCCGGCGGATATGTTTTCGAGGCCGGCGAGCATTCTCAAAAGCGTGGATTTTCCGCATCCGGACGGCCCGACCAGGATCACGAACTCCCCGTCGGCAATCTCGATGTTCACACCCTTGATGACGGGGAACGCCCCGAATGATTTCCTGACATCGACGAACTCGACAGTTGCCATAAAAGTCCCTCCCAGACCTTGTCTTCGCCTTCGGCCTTCATCTGCCCGGCCATCCCTCCTCCAGGATAACACCGCCAGGGCGCAGGCCAATTCAACTTGGTTATGCCTATCCCCTTCCCACGAGGGGCATCTTTGTCGCCATCACAGTCATCGTCAGCACGTTTGCCTCCAACGGCAGGCTTGCCATATAGACGACGGCGCGGGCGATATGCTCGGACGGGATCGTCGGCTCGCTCGCAATCTCTCCATTCGCCTGCAGCACTCCCGAGCTCATCTTCGACGTCATATCCGTTGCGGCATTGCCGATATCGATCTGGCCGCAGGCGATATCGTATGGCCGTCCGTCGAGTGCGGCCGATTTCGTCAGGCCGGTGATCGCATGCTTTGTCGCCGTATAAGGAGCGGAATTCGGCCTCGGCGTCGTGGCGGAAATCGATCCGTTGTTGATGATGCGGCCGCCGCGCGGCTCTTGCGATTTCATCAACCTGAAAGCCTGCTGGGTGCATATAAAGGCGCCGGTGAGGTTGGCCGCAACCACCCCGCTCCACTGATCGAAGCTGACGTCCTCCAGCGGGATCGCCGGAATATTGCTGCCGGCATTGTTGACGAGAAGGTCAAGCCTGCCGAACTCGGCTTTGATCTGACCAAAAAGGTCTGCCACCTGCTCGGCAAGGCTGATATCGCAGGTCATCGCCCGGACCGTCCCGCCGGTTTCGGCAGCAAGCTCGGCGGCGGCTTTTTCCAGAACATCGCTCCGGCGGCCGGTAATGACGACGACATAGCCTTCAGCGCTCAAGGCGCCGGCGATGCTGCGGCCGATGCCGGTGCCTCCGCCGGTGACGAGCGCGATCTTGCCTTTCTGCAGGGTTGCGGATTGCGGCATCTTAGATTTTACCCCCGAGTTCGTCGTCTATGTGGATCTTGATGATCTCGTCGAAATTGGCTTCGGCCTTGAAACCGAGCGCGGTGGCGCGCTGCGCGTCGAAATCCGTCGCCCAGCCGGAAACAATCGAACGAACGGCGGGGTCGGCCTCGCGGCGGATGAGCTTGACCGCCTTGTCTCCGGCAACGCGGCGCAGCGCCTCGATCTCTTCGCCGACGAGCGCGGAAAGGCCGGGCATGGTCAGATTGCGGCGCGGCCCGATCTTACTGGTGTCGATCCGCGCGGCATGGACGAAGAAGCCGACCGCCGAACGGGGGCTTGCAAACCAGTGGCGGACGTTCTCGTCGACGGGGAGCACGGCCTCCTGGCCGACCAGCGGCTCGCGCAGGATATTGGAAAAAAAGCCGGAGGCGGCCTTGTTGGGTTTGCCGGGACGAATGCAGATCGTCGGAAGGCGGATGCCGATGCCGTCGAACATGCCACGCCGTGAATAATCGGCCAACAGGAGCTCGCAGATTGCCTTCTGCGTCCCATAGCTCGTCAGCGGCGTCGTGAAGAAATCATCTCTGATCTTCTCCGGGAAAGGCTGGCCGAAGACGGCGATGGATGACGCAAAGATCAGGCGCGGGGTGTAAGGCTCTTTCTGGCCTTCGAACCGGATCGCCTCAAAGAGCGAGCGCGTGCCGTCGAGATTGACGCGGTAGCCTTTGTCGAAATCCGCCTCGGCCTCGCCGGACACGATCGCCGCGAGATGGAAGATCAGATCCGGTCGCAAGGAGGCAAGCGTGCCTGCGGCGCCGGCATCCGAGAGATCAAGCGCCAGCGCGTTAGAAACGGAGGCAAGTGCGGCAGGCACCGGCGGAGCAACGACATCGACGAGCGTGAGCCTGTCGATGCTGCGGCCGAGCGCTTCAGCGTTGGAGCCGAGCTTTTCCACCAGTTTGCGTCCGATCATGCCGGCTGCGCCGATAACCATCACATGCATATCAGGCAAATCTCCTCATGCTGTCCGGCTCACGCGGGACCGCCGGCGCTCAAAAGAGCCCTGGTCGTTTCGTAAATGCGCGTCAGATGATGGCGAAACGCGGCGATCACGGCGTCCCGGTCATGCCGTTCAAGGGCCTCGGCGATCGCAACGTGATCGGCGTAGCTGGCCTCAATGGCGCCCGGCTGAGACATGGCGTTGCGTCGGTAGTCCATCATGTAGGTGTATAGATCGGTGACGAAGTCGGCGAGCAGCGGGTTTCCGCAGGCGCGATAGATTGCGACGTGGAATTCACGGTCACAGATGAGAAAGCGCATTGCATCGTCTCCACCCAGACGCTGCGCTTCGATGAGGCCCTGCACCTTTTTCAGCGTTTCGGCGTCTATCCTTTCGGCGGCATCTCCGACGATCTTGAGTTCGATATGCAGGCGCGCCGCATGGACCGATTCCAAATCGTAGCTGTCGATGGCGTTTGGGGATGCGATGGTGACGGTGATGTGGCTGAGGTCGACCTTGCCGACGCGGCTGCGGCTGCCGTGCGAAACTTCGATGATGCCTTGGGCGGCCAGCATCTGGATTGCGCCGCGCACCGTTTCCCGGCTAACGTGAAGAACATTGGCAAGCTCGCGCTCGCCCGGCAGCTCGTCGCCCGGCCGAAGCATGTTCGTGGCAATCAGGACCATCAGCTTTTCAGCGATGACGTCGCGCGCCGTCTGGCGGGAAAGGCTTCGCCCGACATTCGGTACCTGCGTCAATATCGGGCTCTCGTCCATGGTCCCCGCCGTCACTGATCCACTGGTTGGTCCACCAGATCAGTTGAGTAAAGGTTACAGCAGGACGGCCGTCAAGAGATATTCGTCGCCGCATTGCAGCATTTGGGGGCGCGCGCCGCGTAACGGCGCGCACCCGGGTACGGCGGGAACGGGTGCCGCCACCCGGCTTTCCGCCTCATCGCGCGGCCGCTTAGTGAAGGCCGCTCGACTGCGAATGGTGGCCTCCGTGCCGCGATATCCCCGCAAGAGCTGCGCCGGCCGACGCTTTTTCGGCGACAGTAGCCAGATCGCCAAGCGACAATATGCCGACCAGCCGTTTGTCCCGATTAACCACCGGAATGCGCCTGATCTGTTGATCGGCAAGGTTCTTGCAGACTTCGTCGGTGTCCTGATCATCAAAGCAGTATCTGACTTCGGACGTCATGATATCGCCGACCTTCGCCTCAGGTCCCTGCCCCTGGGCAATGGCGCGAACCGCGATGTCGCGATCCGTCAGCATGCCAACGAGCCGGTCATTATCCTCGACCGGCACGACGCCGGCGTCGAGTTCGGCCATGATCTTTGCCGCTTCCTCAATCGTGTCACCCGGCCTGACGAGCCGGACGTCGCGCGTCATCACTTCGCTCACTTTCATGATTTTTATCCTCCGCCTTGTATGGATTTCTACAGAAGTCCAACGTATCTGGCTCGGCAATGTTCCAAGCGTCATCGATTAACGTCCCTGTCAGCAATTTGGACGCTCACGCCAGGCAATTGCCCGCATATAGACGCTCCACGGCCGTTTTCTTTGCGAATGACGAAACAATTGCAGCCAATTGCAGTTGTGCTCTTTGAGAAGGATGTTCGGGCTTCGACCGGCCCCTTGCAAAGGAGGGTCTCAATATGAGCACAACCGGTCTCGATGTCTTCGACAAGACACTGCAAACCACCAATATCTGGCTGAACGAAATCATGGCCGACCATGGTCCCGACCGGCACGTCGCATGGCATATTCTGGGCGCCGTCCTTAAGGCCTTGCGCGACAGGCTTTCGCCGGACCTTGCGGCCCATCTCGGCGCAGAACTGCCGCTCATCGTTCGCGGCATCTACTATGATCAGTATCGACCTTCCCAGATGCCGGACAAGACGCGTTCACGCGATGAATTCCTCGAGCGTGTCGCCGAAGGGCTAAAATCCATTCGTCCGGTCGATCCCGCCGATGCGGCGAAATCGGTTTTCCACGTTCTTGCCCGTCATGTCGATCTCGGCCAATCGGCGAAGGTGCGCGACGCACTGCCCAAGGAGATTCAGGCTTTGTGGCCCGACAGCGTCGGCGTAAGATAGCGGCGGACCAGCGGGCCGCCGCCCTTTTCGCCGGAACCTCGGGCGCATTGCGCTGCCCGATCAGCACTTGCCAAGTCGGATCAAATGAAATCAGCTCATCCTAGGTCTGATAGGTCCCGGTAATGCTTGCCTCGGCGAGCATATGTTTCCTTGCTTCGTTCCACATCGAAGCGATACCGGCGTCGCCGGGAACCGAAAGCCTCGGGACGTCGAGCGCGGCAAGGCGAAAGATATAGTGATGCGCCTTGTCGCCCCGTGGTGGCTGCGGACCATCATAGCGCGCATTGCCGAAATCATTCGTGTAAAAGCGTGGCGCGTTTTCCGGTGCGGTATCGGCGCTTTCGGCCAGAGCATCCCAATCGGATGGGATATTGGCTATGCCACAATGGCGGAAGGTGCCGCGCGGCGCGTCCGGGTCTTCGACGATCAAGGCAAAGCTTCTCGTTCCTTGCGGAGCCCCGCCCCACTTGAGAGGCGGGAACAGATTTTCGCCGGAGCGCGCATATTTCTTGGGAATGGGATTATCCTGTGTGAATGCCGGGCTCATCAGGGTCAGTGCCATTGCGCTTCTCCTTTCATCCTGCTGCCTCACGCGCAGCCTCTGGGGCTTTTGTGTTGAAGCAAGATCAACCTGAAGACAGCGGTATTGTTCCCGAATTGATGGCTTTTCGGCAGCTTTATCTTGAGGATCGTCGGTAGCCATTGGCAGTCAGCGCCTCGAGATACGGCCCGACGGTGAAGACACCGCCACGCTCGGCCTGTCTAGCAATTTCGCCTGCCGCCACCTTAGGCTGGCGAAGCGCTTTTTGGAGGCCTTCGATCGCCACCGACAGACCGATCTTGTTGCGATATCGGAAGCCCAGCATGGCGCGACTAAGCCCGCCAGCTGCTTCCGGAAGGCTTAGTAGCTTTCGAAGAGCGCCCCATCTGTGGCTCGACTGCTATCCCAGTTCGCGGGATCGCGCCCAGCAAAGACGCCATCGAGCCTACGCAGCCCGGAGCAAACCGGCACCCCCTTGTTTTTGTCCGGGCGACCGCCTCGACGCCATGAGCCGTCTCACGGGTCCCTCGCCAGCGATGCCAACCGCCTGTGTCATGGGCATTCTCCACTATCGATAGGGCGCGTCGTGAAAACCGATCTCCAGCTGCTGGACCCGGCCGAAGATGCTGCTGAGCCGCGACCGCTCGACGGGATCGAGGGGATCGGCTGCAAGGTCGAGCTCCGCCTTAAGCCAGCGCGCCTGGGCGGCAAAATCCTCGTGGGCGTGGAGGTCCACCCATTCCTTGAGCAATGGATCGTCGATCCGGCATTCGGCCGCCTGTCTCGACCAGGTCCAATACATCCATTCAGCAGCAAACATGGCGGCGATCGTGTCGAGGAAGCCTCCGGATCTTGCGATCTCCAGCATGCCGTTGCGGAAGTCCGCCACCTCCGGACGATCGACATCGAAGGCTGTGGGATCGATCCCGCGTGCGGCGAAGGTCTTCTCGAAATAGGCAGTCTGCTGATTGGCGAGCGTGTCAAGCACACCGATCAGCCATCGCTTCTGCGCAATGGTCTCTGCCTTGGCCGTTGCATAGGCGAACATGGAGATGGCAGTTTCGACAAAGGCACCCTCGTAAACGAGGTATCTGTCGAAGACTTCCTTCGACAGGCGACCCGCCTTGATGTCCTCGACAAAGCGATGACTGACCATCGCCTCGAAGACGGACCGGTTTTCCCGGATGACCTGATCCGACATACTCTCCCGGATGCCGTTCATCCCTTCAAAGCCGGTCTGGCGGCTGCAACGAAGGCCTTGACGCGCTCGATGTCGACCGGGTTCCACCACACGCCGCCGTGCTTCAGCGAGGAGGCGACGATGACGCCGTTGGTGCGCCTCAGGATTTTGACGATATTCTCCTTGCTGACGCCGGAACCGACCAGCAACGGCAGGTGGGTCGCTGCGCCGATTTCCTCAATTTCCTCGATGCTCGCCGTGTTGCCTGTGCGCTGTCCCGTGGCGATCACGGCATCGGCGTCGAAGAAAGCAAGGTCGCGGGTCAGTTCCTTGATCGTGCGGTCGGCGGTGATGGCGTGTGCGCCATGCTTGACGTGGCTGTCGGCGAAAACCCTAATGTGCTCGGCTCTCAGCATCGACCGGTAGCGCATCGCCTGCGCCGCGCGGCCTTCAATGAAGCCCTCATTCGCGACATAGGCGTTGGCCCACTGGTTGACCCGGATGAACTTCGCGCCGCCGGCCATGGCGATGGCGAATGATGGGATCGGCGCATTCGCAAGGACGTTAATCCCGAGGGGGACATCAACGGCCCGTGCGATGCGATCGGTGACGACCGACATGAAAGCCGCGGTCTCCGGGCCGATATCCTCCGGCTTCGAGAAAGGGATGTCGCCGTGATTTTCGATAATCAGCCCGTGCATACCGCCCTCTATGAGGGCCTCGGCGTCGCGCAGGCAGGCGTCATAGATGGCGTTCATCTCTTTGCCGCGGTAACGCGGCGCGCCGGGAAAGGCGGGGCAATGGATCATGCCGATCAGCGCCTTGTCAGTCCCGAATATTTCCCGTATGGCGCTTGAGGTCTTGTCGGATATTTCCTGCATCTGTTTCCCTTTCGAAAGCCCGTCATGCGCGCTTATGTCATCGGCAACGTCACAGTGGACGAAACCATTTCCGTATCGGCCATGCCCGAGGCAGGCGCCTCGATTCTCGGTCACGAGGAAACCCGTGACCTTGGCGGCAAAGGCGCGAACCAGGCCGTGGTGATGGGCCGTGCCGGTCTTGCCTCCATCCTTGTTGCAGCCGTCGGCGATGATTTTCGCGCTGAGATCATTCGCAGCCAGTTGGCCGAAGAACCGGTCGACGCGCGACTGGTCCGACTCGCTGGAAAAGCGAGCGATTTCTCCATCATCTTCACCACCCCCGATGGCGAGAATGCCATCGTCACGACCACAGATTCTGCCGGTTCGCTGACCCTTTCGGAAGCAATTCGGCCGCTTGCCGAAAGTACCGCTGGCGATCTCGTTGTCCTGCAGGGCAACCTTTCCGATGACGTTACCCGCGGCATCCTTGAAGAAGCCAGGCGCCGACAGCTGGTCACCGCCTTCAATCCCTCACCCCTTCGTCGCTTTTTCGCCGATCTCTGGCCGCTCATCGACATCGCCTTTCTGAATAAAGGCGAAGCCGAGAGCTTGACTGGAACCGGCGGCCAAGCTGCCGCGTCGACCCTGATCTCTGCGGGGGTCAAATATGCTATCCTGACACTCGGCGGCGAAGGCGCAATGCTCGCAAGCCGGGCAGGCACCCTTAAGATCCCGGCAGCCCCCGTCACCGCCATCGATACGACGGGCGCCGGTGACACCTTCATGGGCACGGCACTCGCCTCTTGTGCCTTGCGCGGCGTGCCGCTCGATGCCCGCGCCATACGCCACGCGACCACTGCTGCTGCCTTAACGGTCAGCCGGCGGGGCACCCGATCTGCGTTTCCCACCAATGCCGAACTCCATGCCATCCTCGCCGCCTGAGCTTCAGCGCGCCTCGGTCATCCAGGCAAGGAGATTGGTCCACAAGCGTCCATACCCTTCCCACTCGCAAAAAGCCGGCGACAGCCAGTGAGGACCGATATCGGAGGTCCAGGCGGCCGTGCGGCCCTTGCCATGCGAACCCAGCACCAGCAAGGGATGGCTCCCCTGATCCTCCGGCAGGCGGGCAAGCACCTCAATATCGGCACGGTCGCGCAGTTCCACTTCGTTGACGCCGAGAAGCAGCGGCCATTCGCCGTCAAGCCCGGCCATGACTGGATGTTCCGGCTTCAGGACAACGGCCGTCGATCCTTCCGGCATTTCAACGCGATCGTCATAGGGAAGGCAGGTGACGGGCAAGACGTCTTCGACCGGCGTGCGGCGCCAGCGCGCCTTGCCGTCGATCCCCTGAAACGAGAAGTAGCCGCCGACCATCAACAGCGCGCCGCCCTTCTCGACCCAGGCCTTGATGAGTTTCAGCCGGTTCGGCACCGTCTTCGACTGCAGCCAGACCGCCGGCGGCAGGAGCAGCGAGTTCGCGCCGATGTCTGACAGGATGACCGCGTCATAGGCGTCAAGCCCGGCCATGCCGAAGGGAAATTTTTCCACCGCCTCGTGCGCCGGCATGTAGGTCAGTTCGAATTCGCTACCCTGAAGCGCCTTGACCAGCGGCTCGGCGCCCAAATGGAAAGTTACGCTGCCGAACTGGTCGAAGCCCTTGTAGTGGGTGGCCGAACTGACCCAGCTTTCACCGACGAGGAGTACTTTCTTTGTCATTGTCCTTACCGTTTCTTTGATGGAATCCAGCCGTCAGGCAGCAGCCTGGAAGACCGACCGTGGATTGTCGCGCATCATTTGGCCGATGATCCGGTCATTGAGGCCGTGGCGTTTGAGGCGCGGGATGAAATGCCTGAGGACGTAGGCATAGCCGTTGCCGCCGTATTTCGTCAGCATCATCTTCAGGAAAACGTCGTGCGACAGCAGGATACGGCCGGCGTGTCCCATCTCGACGAGCTTGACGATGGCCCGTGCAGCCTCCTCGTCGCTCGGGCATTGCACCTGCTGGTCGGCATAGAAGAAATCCATGCCGATCATGTCGTATTCGAGGAACGCGCCGCGCGAAGCGATCTCGCCCTGATAGCCGAGATCGTCATGCGAGGGATTCATGTGGCAGAGAACGGTGTGGCGGAGATCGCCACCCTCCTTGGCCACGATGTCGAGCACCTTGTGGCCGAGCCGGAACCAGCCGGGCAAATGGACCATCAGCGGCAGACCTGTGCGGCAGTGTGCTTGGGTTGCGCCGCGTAGGGATTTTTCCTCCTGCGCGGTGAAGTCGGAAGAGACGCCAATCTCGCCGATGAGACCGATCTTCACATCCGTGCCTTGAGCACCCTCAAGAGCCTCACAGACGATCTCATCGGCAATCTCTGCGACACTCATGCCAGCAACCTTGGCCGGATGCGACGAGGCCAGGTAATAGCCCGCACCCATCACGATATTGAGTCCCGTGGCCTTGGCAATGCGCCTGAGCGCCAGCGGGTTGCGGCCGATGCCCTGGCATGTCGGCTCGACGACCGTCCTGCCGCCTTCCTTCGCGAAATCCTCAAGCTCGGCAATGGCCAGCGGCTCGTCGTCCAACGTTATGTTGTGCTTATTGACGAACGGGTCCTGGCGGAGCTCACCGAGAATCTCCATGCAAACGAAACCTTCGGCAAGATATTGCCGCTCCGGCGTCTTTGGTGGATGCCACCAGCAACGGCAGTCGTTGAGGACGTGCTCGTGCATCAGCGTAACGCCGAGCGCATCAGCTGCAACCGGCCCGGCAACGGTCATCACCTTGCCGGATCGGATATGGCCTTCGGAGAGTTCACCTTTCATCACTCAGCCCTTCTTCTTGCCGCCGAAACGGAAACTGGTGGTGAAGATGCGGGTATTGAGCCAGATCGCCAGAAGGATGATTGCACCGGTCACGATCTGGGTGAAGAACGGCGAGATGTGCATCAGGATGAGGCCATTGCCGATCACCGCGATGGTCAGCGTTCCGAGTACCGTGCCGAGGATCGTGCCGCGGCCACCCATCAGCGACGTACCGCCGAGCACCACGGCCGCGACGACCTGCAGTTCGAAACCGACGGCTGCGTTTGATGAGCCGGAGCCAAGACGCGCCGCAATCAACAGCCCGGCCAGCGCCGAGGCCGCGCCGGAAACGAGATAGACCGAGGCAATGATCCACTGCGCCGGCATGCCGACGCGGCGTGCTGCTTCCATGTTGGAGCCGACGGCCACAACCTGGCGTCCATATTTGGTCGAGGAGATCACGACATAGCCGATGGCGGCAACGAGAATGGCGATCAGCGCAGGGACCGGCAAGCCGATAAACTGGCCGCGTCCCAGCCAGAAGAAACCCGGCACGTCCTTGATCGGGATCGAATAGCCCTGCGTCAGATAAAGCGCCAGGCCGCGCAGGATCGAAAGTCCCGCCAGCGTGACGATGAAGGCCGGGATTCCCTGATAGGCAACGAACCATCCCTGCGCTATGCCCATCAGCGCCCCGAAGGTCAGCATACCCGCGACAACGAGCGGCCAGGGGTAACCCATGGCGAGAATGATCGCCGCCACGGCGTTGACGAGCGCCACCTGCGACCCGACCGACAGATCGATACCGCCGGTGACGATGACCAGGGTCATCGCGACGGCCACAATAAGAATCGGCGCCGCCTGCCGTACGACATTCAGGAGATTTCCAACGGTCATGAACGTATCGGTCGTGACTGCAAAGAAGGCCACACAGGCGAGGAAGAAAAAGGCAATCGACAGGACCTGCGCGTGCTCGGCAAAGAAGTCGGCAAGCGGCGAGCCTTTGGCGCGTTCGGTATAGACGGTCACTGCCTTTCTCCTCCGACGATGAGCTTCACGAGATCCTCCAGATCGGTCTTGCCGATCTCGCGCTCGGCGACTTTGGTGCCTTCGTACATGACGGCAATCCGGTCGCAGACCCGGAAGAGGTCCTGCAGGCGATGGGTGATGAGGACAACGGAAACGCCCTTCGCCTTGACGCGGTTGATCAGCGAGAGCACGGCTTCCACCTCGGCAACGGCAAGTGCCGATGTCGGCTCGTCCATGATCAGAACCTTGGGATTGAAGGAGGCGGCCCGGGCAATTGCAATGGCCTGGCGCTGGCCACCGGAAAGCTTTTCGACCTTTGCAGTCAGCCGCGGGATGCGAATTTCCAGCGCATCGAGCATTTTGCGCGCCTCGGAAAGCATGGTCGCACGATCGAGAAAAGGTCCCTTGGTGATTTCGCGGCCGAGAAAGAGATTGCCGACCACATCGATATGATCGCAGAGGCTCAAGTCCTGGAAGACCATCTCTATATTGCGCGAGCGGGCCTCGGCCGGACCGGAAAAACGCACCTCTTCTCCATCGATCGAGATCGTTCCACCGTCGGGGATATAGGTGCCGGAGATAATTTTAGTAAGCGTTGACTTACCTGCCGCATTGTCGCCTACAAGGCCGAGGCATTCCCCGGGGTAAAGGTCGAGGTCGACGCCGCGCAGCGCCTGGTGCGAGCCGAAGGTCTTGCGGATATCGCGGAGCGATATGCGCGGCCGTTTTGTCGCCGCCCCGGATTGCCGGGAGAGCATGGCTCCCCCGGTTCCGGAGACCGCGCTTGGGTGCTGTCCGTGGCTGATCATTTAAAAACGGCCCTGTATGGTTCCACGTTCTCCTTGGTGACGATGGTCACGGGAACCGCGATGTTCTTATCGACCGAACCGCCATCCGAGACCTTCTTCAGCGCGTCGACGGCCGCAGCACCCATGGCTGCCGGATCCTGCTGTATCACGGCGGCAACGTAACCGGCGTCGATGCCGGCGATCGCCTGGGCAGTGAGATCCCAGCCGAACACCTTGATGGCATCCTGCTTGCCCTGGCTTTCGACAGCGGCGATGGCTCCCATCAGCGCCGGTTCGCCGGTCGCATAGACGGCGGTCATATCCGGATTGCCGGTGATCAGGTTCTCGGCGGCGGCAAGCGCATTGTCCTGAATGTTCTGACCATCGACGACGCCAGCCTTTTCGATGCCGGAGACACCTTCGAGCGTCTTTTCAAAGCCCTCCTGGCGGACGTTCTGGATGAACGAATTCAGCGCACCGACGACACCGACCTTTGCCTTGCCGTCCATGTTCGCCTTGACATAGTCGAGGAAGAATTTGCCCATATCAGCGCCGGCCTTGGCGTTGTCGACGCCGATCTGCGCCTTCTGGGGGCCTTCAGGGAGGATTGCATCGATCGCGACCACGGGGATACCGGCGTCTGCCGCCTGCTTGACGGCCGGCATGATACCGTTGACGTCGATGGCAACGACGGCAAGACCGGCGACTTTCTGCTGGATGTAAGTCTCGATTGCGCTGTTTTGGGCAGCCGGATCGTTGTTGGCATTGAAGATCACGAGTTTTACGCCTGCTGCATCGGCCGCCTTCTGGGCACCCTCGTTCATCTGGTTGAAAAACAATGCCTGCTGGTTGATCTGCACCAGCGCAAAGGTCTTTTCCTGCGCACTTGCGCCCAAGCCTGCGAGCGAGGCGGTTGCCAATGCGGTGAAGCCGAGAGCGGCTGTAAATGTTCTGCGTTTGATAGTCCGGGTCATGTTCTCATCCTCTGGTTCTTTTTTTGTCCATTGCGGTTTTTGGATTCGCCGGCGGCGCAACGGAATTCCGCACGACGATTTCGACCGGCAGGAGCTCTTCCACAGCGGACGGGGCACGCTCCTGCCAGTTTGTCTCAAGAAGCAACGACAGCGCGCGCTGGCCGATCTGCCGAACGGGCTGGCGGATGGCCGTCAGCGGCGGCGCAAAAAGATGCAGCGGCCCGACGTCGTCGAAGCCAACGACCGACACGTCCTGCGGGATCGAAATGCCTTGGCTGCGCAAGACTTCAATGAGACCGATGGCGATTTCATCCGAACTCGCGAAGATCGCGCTGGCGGGCATGCCCTCGGCTATGAAGCGCTTGGCGGCTTCCCGCCCGAAGGCGACGGTGTATTCGCCCTTGTAGTTGAGCAACACGGCAACAGCACCCCACAGTTCGTACATCGCCCTTTCGAGCCCTTGGAAACGGCGCTGTGCGCTGATCATCCGTTCAGGCCCGCCGATGAAAAGGACGCGGCGATGCCCCATCTCCGCAAGGTGCGTTCCTGCCAGATAGCCGCCCCTGTCGTTGTCGCAGAAGAGCTTCGGTGCCAGCGCATCCGGGACGTCTTCGTCCACGACAACAACCTTGCCGGTGCGGTTGATGAGCGCCCCGAGTTGCCCGTCATCCGGATGGTTGGTGACGAAGATCAATCCATCGACGTGGTTGCGCTCGATAAGCTGAAGATAGGCAACCTCGCGGCCAGAGCGGTTCAGCGTCGCGTAGAGTGAGACGGCAAGCTCGCGGCGGTCCGCCTCCTCCTCCACCGCCGCGACAAGCGTTGCGAAGAACGGATTGGCGATGTCGGGCACCACGAGACCGATCGTATCCGAGCGCCCGCGGCTTAGGCGCCGGGCGTGCGGATTGGGCTGATAGTTGAGATCACGGATCGCATCCTCGATCCTCTTCTTCGTCTCGTGGGGAAGCTCGAGCGATCCGTTCAGCAGTCGCGAGACCGTCGTCACGGAAACGCCGGCAGCACCGGCGACATCCTTCAGACTGGTGACACGCTCATTCGCCATCGCCTTGTAAACCGCTTTAGTAAACCGATTTACCATTTAGGTCACCGATCCCTTTATGAGTCAAGCGGACTTTGTGCGCGTTATTGCGGTTGCCAAACACGAGTGCAGCTTCATTACTGCAACTGCGGCTTTCGAAGAAAACTGTTGCGGTCGGCCGACTTGACACGCAGCCATGCCTCGCGGCCGTCGCGCAATATCCTCATGGGGATCTCCACGCCGGCGGGGCCGCTCCTCCATAGCTTGCGGTAAAAGTCGGCAAGACCGGCGACCTCCCCATCCCGTATCTCCGAGATGATATCTCCCTCACGCAATCCCGCTTGAGCCGCCGGACCCCCTTCAGCCACGCTCATGACCACCACGTCGCCATTACTTTCGGCAGAGAAGGCTCCGAGCCAGGGACGTGGCGGCTTGTTCACTTGGCCGCGCGTGAGCAGATCATCAAGAATGGGTGGCAGCAGGTTGATCGGCACGACCATGTTGATGTCCGCGCTCTGTCCCCTTTGGCTCATTTGCAGGCGCAGCGAGCCAATGCCAAGAAGTTTGCCGTCGGAGCCGATGAGTGCCGCACCTCCCCAGGAAGGGTGTGCGGGCGCGATGAAAATTGCCTCTTCGAGCAGGTATTCCCAATAGCCGGCGAATTCCTGCTTGGCGACAATCGTAGCCTGCACGAACTGACCGATACCGTCAGCAAGCATGACCGGTTCGCCGACCTCCGCTTCGGCAGCATCCCCAAGATCCAATGCGGGAACGTCAAGCGACCCAAGCGCCTGCACCAGACCGAAGCCGGTTTCCTGATCATAGGCAAGCGCATGCGCAGGAACGACATACCCGTCATTGCGCGTCAGCCAAACTTCCTCGGCCTCGGTGATCAGGTAGCCGATCGTGACCACCAGCCCATTTTCCCGGATCACCACGCCGCTTCCCTCCCTTTGGGTACCGAGCGTCATCGCCGTGAAGGCATCTTCCGGAATTGAAGAACGTACGGCCACAACGGACCGCAAAATTCTGTCGATGTTCATGCTTTCGTTCCTGATGAGCAAGATTTACGCACGGCAAAGCGTCACCGCTTTCATGCGGCGCCTGGCATTCCTCTAAAATATGGCTCGTCACGGGGCAGGACAAGCCGGAAGAGCCGAATCTGCTTTCAGGCCGATGCAGCAGACGAAGAGTAACCGGATCAATTGAGCGCCCGTTTAACATCTTCCCCCGCTTGCAAGCGGGGGATTTCCGAGGGGGCGCGAAGCTCCGCCGATCGTTATCGCTTCAACGGAGAGCGGCTGCCCTTCCTCCACGATCATAGACGCCGTGTTCCGACGCAGGATGTTGATTGCAGCATTGTGGTCGGCATGGGCGCGCAAGCCGCATTGGCAACAGCGGAAAGACGCTTGGCTTTCGCGGCTTTCCCTGTCCACGGCGGCGCAGGCCGAACAGGTCTGCGAGGTGTGGCGGGGATCGACCTTGCACAGGTATCCGCCCCGTTCTTCGAGCTTGTCGGCCAACACGGTTTCAAAGCCGTGCCAGCCTTGTTCGAGGATCGCCCGGTTCAGGCCGGCCTTCTGGCAGACGTTGGTTGCGGGCGCGTCCACGGTTCCCCTGGCGCTGCGCGTCATGTTGCGCGTGGCGAGGTCTTCCAGCACGACCGTTGCGAAGCGACGGGCGATATCAAGACTGGCCTTGTGCCGCCAATCCTGCCGGATGCGGGCAGCACCGGCCTGCAAGGCTGCAACGCGGCGGCGGGCCTTGGCGTGGCGGCGCGACCCGCGCTTGCGCCGCGCCAGAACGCGCTGGGCCCGGCGCTTCCTGCGCTCGATCTCCGCAAGGCCGGCAGGCATCCACCAATGCTCCCCGGTCGAAAGCGTCAGCGTGTTCGCCACGCCCCGGTCGATCCCCACGGCGGGCAAATCGTTTTGCGGGACGGCATGGTCGATTTCGCAGGCGAAGGCGATGTGCCAGCCGTTCGCCGCCAGGCTCACCGTCACATTCATGGTCTTGCCACGCAGGCGCCGCGTGTCGCGGAACTTCACCCAGCCGATCTTGGGAAGGCGCGCGGCGGACCACTTGCCGTTCAGGCGCTTGACCTCGATCTCCCGCCCCTGAAAGCGGAAGGCGCCGTTCACGCCCTTCTTGCGGCGCGCGGGATATCCTGCGCGCCCGGCGAAGACGTTGGCATACGCCTTATCCAGATCGCGCAGGGCCTGCTGCTGGGGCGTCACATGCACGGCGGCAATCCAGTCGAACGCGGCCCGCAGTGCGGTCAATTCCCGCGCCTGGGCGATGTCGTTCAAGCGGTTCCCGGTCTGCCGCCGGTAATGCCGCCACCAGTCCCTGCGCTGCTCCAGCGCCAGATTATAGACCAGCCGCACAACACCCGCGAACTGCCGCAACAGGACTTCCTGTTCGGCGGTCGGAGCGAGCTTGTAGCGGAAAGCGCGGTGGATCATGTTACGATTCTATCAATTGCTCCAAGGAGCGCAACCGTGGATCGCACCGGCAGGCATGTCGTCGACATGCTCCATGGTCATTTGGTCTTTGTCACGAAATACCGCCGTGACGTTCTGTCAGAACCGGCAATCCGCCACCTGCGGCGCATCTTCGCCAAGCTGTGTCGCGACTTCGAGGCCGAATTGATCGAATGCGACGGCGAGGACGATCATGTTCACCTGCGGGTGCATTACCCTCCGAAGATCGCCCTGTCGAAGCTGGTCAACAGCCGCAAAGGCGTATCCAGCCGACGTCGGCGCGAGAGCCGCCCGGAAATCACCGGGCGCTACCACAACGGCGTTTTGTGGTCGCCGTCCTCCTTTGCGGCAAGCTGTGGCGGCGCACCGCTCTCGGTGATCGCCGAATATGTCAAATCCCAGCGGGAAGCGGCCCAAGGCCGCTCTGGCGTTCCTCCCCGGCCTGAACGCCGGGGTATCCCGCGAGGTTCACGGTGAAACTGTCCTTCGATGCGACGTATAGCAGACAGCGGGCAAAGGATTGACGTTTCATACACCACAACAAGCACTTGCCGGGCTCCCTCCCTTGTCAGCAGAGCTGCATCATCTCAGATGAAGGAAGAGTAGTGCTTGTATTGCGTCTGAGTATGCCAATGAAAATCGTCGAGTTAGCCAGTTCTGTGTCTCGCCCCGTTTATGCCATTGGCGATGTTCATGGGATGGCCAGCTTGCTTGAGGTTCTGTTAGCGACAATTGACGAAGATGCCGACAGATGCGGCGCGGAGCCGCGGGTCGTATTCCTTGGCGATATCGTCGACAGAGGGCCGGACAGCCGGCGAGCGATGGAAATGGTGCATGCGACGCTTCAGGAACGTGAGGGATCGCAATTCATTCTCGGAAATCACGACTACCTGTTTCGCGAGGCGTTGAATAACCATCTCGGCGATCCGGCGCTTGATCATTGGCTGTCAGGCCTAGGCGGAAAGTCGACCCTTCGGTCTTACAGTCACCGCATGCCGGGCTGGGCAGGAGAGCTGCCGGACCTGCTGCTTCCCCGATATGCGCATCATCTGGCACTGCTCAATCGAGCCGCAGACATGGTCATCGTGAATGGCTACTGCCTCGTCCATGCCGGGATCGACCCGAAGAAGCCCCTTGCGGACCAGGACGAGCGGGATCTTCGCGAAATACGCGAACGCTTCCTCGATGTCTCAGACCCACTCGAAAAGGTCGTAGTGCATGGTCACACGATCACGGGCTCAGAACTTCCGGAGATCCATTCGAACCGCATAGCGATCGATACGGGGGCCTATCGCACAGGACGCCTGTCAGCCGTCGTGATTGCAGGCAATAGCGAGCCGCGCTTCCTTTATGTCTCCCACTCCGACTAGCCCACCACTTCACGCTTTACGCCTCGCAGAACGGAAAGCGCAGTGCGTTCATTGGTCCAAATGATGCCTCTGCCGGCCTTCCGCGAACGAGAACAAGAGATCCGAGGCATGAAAGTTCGTGCGATGAAACGTTAGACGAACAGGATGGTGGGATGCGCCCGGTACTTTGATCTTCGATCAGGTCGGCTGCGATACGGGTCATGTTCCATTCAGTTCGGGTGTCGCACGCTGGTTGAACGCCGACATGCCCGTGACGGCACTTTGACCAAGCCGGATCTGATTGCCCTGCCAGATTTGGGAGGCGTAGGACTTATCAGCCCATCACAGCGCAGAGACTGCCGCAGTTTATGTAGATATTTGCGTGAAGCGCCTCCTAAAATGCCTTGACAGCCTGGTACTCACCCGCTTCCCAGGCTCGGAGTTCGCCGGCTTCGCAAGTGTAGTTCTCGTCCGTTTTCACCGGCCTGAATAGGGATGTTATCATAGAGCTAGTCAAAGTCATCCGGACAGAAAACCGCAAGTGCCTTGCGGTTTCCTGTCTTTTCTGTATTATTCAGACAACACAGGAAGGGCAGGTTCATGACCAACAAGACCGTTTCGACAGCCGAATTTATGCGGCACTTCGGACGTTATCACGACGAAGCCAAACGACACCCCATCACTTTGACCAAACATGGCCGCGCATCCGTAGTGGTCGTTCCAATCGATCTCTACGAGCGCATGACCGGCAATGAAGACCCACGCCGCGCCTATGGTCCGGGCGAGATGCCCCGCGACCTGGCCGACATGTTCATGGAACAGCTAGATAAGGATTCCGCCGATCATCAGGCGTCCAAGGATGACTGAGCATTTCGTCAAGGGCGATATCGTCACCTACCCCTTATGTGGACGGCCCCCCGCTCGCAAGATATTTTGAGATGATTTTGATCCGATCGCTTGCGTCCATATGTCCGGCCTTTTGTTGCGCTCGCACATGAACGCTGGCCAAGATGGTTTCCGCAACGTGAGTTCCAAACATCTCTACGACCTTGTAGAAGGCCAAGGGATAGCACGGAGTGTCTCACGCCGTGGATCGATCGATCACACCATCTGCTCCTATCTTGCAAGTTCGGGCATCAGCAACTTAACGCGGATTGTAAGTTAGAACTTTCTGTGTCGTGCTGATCTTCATGCGGCGTCAACCATCAGGGCTGACGCATATTTTGCGTTGTATCTCTCCCCGGACACCATGATCTTCCAGGCGATACGCGCCATCTTGTTGGCGAGTGCGACGGCTGCCAGTTTCGGCGGCTTGCGCTTGAGCATTTCGGCCAGCCATGGAGAGGCCTTGCCGTGTCGCCGAGCATGTTGAATGACGGCCGTTGCCCCGGCCACCAGCACCGCTCGCAATGCCTCATCGCCTGCCCGCGTGATGCATCCGAGTCGCAGCTTGCCGCCGGTCGAGTGATCCTTTGGCGTCAACCCAATCCACGCCGCGAATTGACGGCCGGATCGGAATATCTCTGGCGCCGGTGTCTTCATGATCAGAAGCGCCGCGCCGATCGGGCCGATGCCGGGAATAGCATTGAGACGTTTGCTGCGTTCGTCGGCTCGCTGCCATGCCATGAGCCTGGCATCCACGTCTGCAAGCTTTTCTTCCATCTGGGCGTATTCCTCCGCCTGGCTCGCGAACAATTCCCGTGCCAGCTCCGGCACGGTCTCGTCGGACTGTATCCGTTCAAGCAGCAGGGGAATATGCGCCAGCCCCTTGGCGACGGAAATGCCGAATTCAGCGGCGTAACCTCGGATTGCATTGGCGAGTTGGGTGCGGTTGCGGATCAAACGATCCCGGACGCCGACCAACATGGCGGCGGCTTGCTCATCGACTGCCTTGACCGGCACGAACCGCATCGTCGGGCGGCTCATCGCCTCGCACAATGCCTCAGCGTCGGCGGCGTCGTTCTTGCTTCGCTTGACATAGGGCTTCACGAGCTGCGGCGCGATCAACTTCACCTCATGCCCGAGCGAGGTCAGCAGCCGAGCCCAGTGATGGGAACCGCCACAGGCTTCGATGGCGATCACGGTTGGCGGACAGGTCGTGAAGAAGTCGATCATCTCCTGGCGGCGCATCTTCTTGCGCAAGACCGGTTTCTCAGCGACGTCCACGCCGTGCAGCTGAAAAACATGCTTTGACGTATCCATGCCGATGCGAATAATCTTGTCCATGGGCGGTTCCCTTTGTTTGAGATCTTAACGACTCACTCTGGCACGTTTCGATGCCGTTCGGGGGCCGTCCACCCCAACATCTCTGGCGCTGGCAGGATGACAAGGGGCAGGAACACGGCGAAAAAGACCGCCCGGTTTGCCTGCTGCTTGCCATGCGGGACGACAAGGATAATACCCACATCCTGTTGCTGCCGATTTCCTCGGCACCCCCGTATTCGGGGCAAACTGCCCTCGAAATTCCGGCACTGGAACTCAAGAGAGCCAAGCTTTCGGACCTCAAACGCGGCTGGATTACAGTCAGCGAGTGCAATTACGATATCCTTGGCAAATCCTACCATTTCGACATGACACAGACGCCGCGAGGAAAATTCAGTGGCATTTTCCTTGAGGAAGTGCGCAAGGCCTTCGCGCCTTTCCTCGCTGCAGGACGCGCCCGCGTCGATCGGACGAGATAGGGCAGGTCGCCAATCTGTAGTTCCGGATTTCCTGCCTCGCATACGTAGAGATGATGGGCCGGTAGCTTCCTCGGGGCGGAATCGTATCGCCCGGCGATACATTCTTTTTTCAATCATGTAGGACATTCGGAGCCAACCAGTCACGGCGCCAACTTGGCATCTAAAGTCACCTTCCTCGAATTCGCCACTCTTCCGGAAAAACAAATCGATGCAGCTCGCAGTCAGCTGAGCCCAGCTGTTTTGAGACAAGCAAGCGTCAAATCGACGCCAACCGGCGGTAGTTGCCGTTCTACCACCCTTCCCCCTCGTCCGGGCAGCGCTATCGACGCTTCTTTAGGTTAGGATATGGGTCTCGCCCCAACGCTTTGGCGACCTTTTGCCAATCCCGTCCGCCCATTCCTGGTATCCGCAGCGCCTCTGCTGGTGACAGGTGTTGTATATCTCCGGCCACCTCACCGTAACCGCAGCCATATCCCCACGTGATCAGCCGGCACGAAAGCTCGTTTGCGCACCTCTCCAGCTCCGAGCGGCTTCTGATACAGGCAGCGCCAGAATGCAGATCGTCGTCAAAGGCAATCTCATCATCTCCGAATCTGTCGTTTGTAAGCGACTTTCGGATTTGCACCATGGAAAGCCCGGCATCGATCTCTATCCACTGGCATTGCGTGTCCACAGTCGTCGAACTCTCGCCGACGGATCCAAGCAAGACCCCTATTCGCTCTGCCGGAAGTTGCGGATCCGGTCGAAAAGCACAGCAAGCACGATGGCGCCGCCAATGAAGGTCCCCTGCCAAAAAGCGTTGATGCCGAGCAGGCCGAGACTGTTGCGGATCACTTCGATCAGGGCGGCTCCGACCAACGCGCCGAGAGCGGTACCGACGCCGCCTGCCAGGTTGGCGCCGCCAATGACGGCGGCCGCGATGACCTGAAGTTCCATTCCGGCACCTATATTGGTGGTGACGGCGCCGAGCCAGCCGGTTTGAACAATGCCGGCAACCCCCGCCGACAGGGCGGAAATCATATAAACTGCCACCTTGATCCTGCGTACCGGAACCCCGGTCAACGTTGCGGCATGCTCATTGCCGCCGATGGCAAAAACATAACGTCCGAACCTCGTCCAGCGCAGCACGAAACCGGTCAGCAGCGCCAGAATGATCATGTAGAGCACCGGGTTGGCGATGCCGAGAAACCACGCGCCGCCACCGAGTGCCAGAAGCGTGTCGTGATCCGGCCCGAATTGGAAGACCACGGTATTGTTTGATGCGACCATCGCAAGACTGCGCGCAATCGACAGCATACCGAGCGTCACGACGAAAGGCGGGAAGTCGAGATAGGCGATCAACAGTCCGTTGAAGGCCCCGATGACCAGGGCGGTGCCGATCGACGCGGCAATACCGACTTCGATGCTGTAGCCGGCATGCATGACCACCGCCAGGACCATGCTGCACAGGCAGAGCACCGATCCCACGGACAAATCGATGCCGCCGGTGATGATCACCAGCGTCATGCCGAGCGCAATGATCGCAACGAAAGTGACGTTGCGGGTGATATTGTAGAGGTTCTTCGCCGTGGCGAAGGAGTCGGTTGCAGCAGACAGGAAAAGACAGGCGAGGATGACTGCGATCAGGACCCAGAAGGTTTGCCCGCCCACGATTGATGCAAGCCAGTTCCGCTGCTTCTGTGCAATTGTCTGGTCAAGAGTAACAGCCATCATCGACCTTCATTTCTTCCACTATCCAAGCAGCGCGATCACACCTGTTCGATCGCGCCGGTGATAAGACCTGTGACTTCTTCTGGCGAACTTGCCGCAATCGGCTTGTCGGCAACTTTTCTGCCTCGCCGCAACACGATGACGCGGTCGGCAACCGTAAAGACGTCCGGCATGCGATGGCTGATCAGGACAACGGCAATGCCGCGGTCACGCAGTTCGCGGATCAGATTGAGCACCTCCGCCACCTGGCGAACGGAAATTGCCGCAGTCGGCTCGTCCATCAGTACGATCTTTGCCTCCGACAGCATCGTGCGCGCAATCGCCACCGCCTGCCGCTGGCCGCCTGACATCTGCCTTACAAGGTCCCGGGGACGCGTCTCCGACTTCAGCTCCCTGAAAATCTCGCCGGCACGCCTATACATGGTCTTGTAGTCCAGGACTTTCAGCGGACCGACGCCGCGCCGCAACTCGCGTCCGAGGAACACGTTCGCCGCTGCCGTCAGATTATTGCAGAGTGCCAGATCCTGGTGAACGATCTCGATGCCGTGCTGGCGCGCCTCCACCGGCCGGTGCATGACGATATCCGCGCCGTCGAGGCGTATGGTGCCCTCGCTCGGCCGGAAATTGCCGGCAATCATCTTGACCAGTGTCGACTTTCCGGCGCCGTTATCGCCCATGAGGCCGACGACCTGGCCCGCCTCCAGCGAAAGCGAAACGTCATTGACTGCCTGGATGGCACCGAAATGTTTGGAGATGTTGGTGAGTTCGAGAACCGCCACCAGCCTGCTAACCTCCCAAAACCTCTCAGGCTTCCTCATTGCCCTTAGATGTCGTCCAAGGGATGGATGCCCGCAATCTCGCCTTGCCGATGTCCTCCCAGGAAAGCGATTCCATCGCATTTACGCAAAACCTTGCGAAAGCGTCAATCAGGCGAATCAAGCAGACATCACAAAAATCTGTTTTGTATGACAAATACCCGTTGACGTGCGAAGCAGGCGGATATTAGCTGTTTGTGGGAGAGAGAGCATGCTGATCCTTGTTACCGGTGCGACGGGCAAGGTCGGGCGGCGCTTCATTGCTGGGCTGCTTGACGATCCGAGATTTTCGAAAGCACGCATCCGCGCGCTTTGCCATAATCGTTTGCTTCCTGAGACCGGCCGTGTCGAAGTCACAAAGGGCTCGATCGCCGACCCGCATGTCGCGGCCGCCGCAATGAAAGACGTTACCCACGTTCTGCATCTTGCCACTTGCAAGGAAACGCCTGCCGCCGTCATGGACGTAACGGTCAAGGGTCTTTTCTGGTTACTCGAAGCCTTCCGTACGAGCGCTACTGCACAACAGTTCATCCTCATCGGCGGTGATGCCGGTATCGGCCATTTCTACTACCGCCACGACGGACCGATCACCGAGGATACGCCGCATTGCGCCTATCCTGGAAGTTACGCGCTTTCCAAGGTTCTCGAGGAGGTGATGCTTGACCAGTTCGCCATCCAGTACGGCATCAACAGCTGCTGCCTTCGCGCACCGTGGATCATGGAAAAGGATGATTTCAGATACACGCTGTCCTTCGGCGATGATGTTTTCGGCGGCCCCGACTGGAAGGCGCTCGTCCCGCAAGGCGATGCGAGACGTTATGTGGAAGCTAGCACAGTGCCGCTGCTGCGCGACGCCGACGGACGTCCGCTAAAGCGTAATTTCGTACATGTCGACGATCTGGTATCGGCCATTCTGGCCGCGATCGACAATCCCCGCGCAAAGCGCCAACTCTTCAATATCTGTATGGACCGGCCGGTCGACTACGGCGAGGTCGCAGCCTATCTGGCGCACACGCGAAACCTTGAGGCTGTCGACATCCCAAGCCAATATCATTCGAATTGGATGGACAATAGCAAAGCCAAATACCTGCTGGACTGGCAGCCCAGCTACGATCTGGAAAGGCTTATCGACTCGGCCTGGCAGTACGAGCGTTCGCAGGATGACCCTCGCATTGTCTGGTACCCGGGTTGATTTCGTATGGCGGTCGCGTCGCGCCCGTCTGTTTCAAGGGAGGAAACCATGAGGAAGGCATTACTACTTGCATTCACGGCCTTGGCACTCACCGCCGGCCCGGCGCTTGCCAAGAAGCAGCTCGTCATCGTCGTGAAAGGACTCGACAACCCGTTCTTCGAAGCGATCAACCAGGGTTGCCAGAAATGGAACAAGGAAAATCCAGACTCGGAATATGAGTGCTTCTATACGGGCCCGGCATCGACATCCGATGAAGCCGGCGAGGCCCAGATCGTCCAGGACATGCTGGGCAAGGCCGACACGGCTGCGATCGCCATCTCGCCGTCGAACGCCAAGCTTATCGCCCAGACACTCAAGACAGCCAATCCGAGCGTTCCGGTGATGACGCTCGACGCCGACCTCGCCCAGGAAGACGCCGCTCTGCGAAAGACCTATCTCGGCACCGACAACTATCTGATGGGCAAGCGCATCGGCGATTACATGAAAGAGGCCAAGCCCGATGGTGGCAAGGTCTGCTCGATCCAGGGCAATCCCGGCGCCGACAACATTCTGCGTCGCGCACAGGGCTGGCGCGATTCGCTGTCGGGCAAGGAAGGGCTGACCGAGCTCAAGGGTGAAGGCGGCTGGACCGAGGTCGCCGGCTGCCCAGTGTTCACCAATGACGACGGCGCCAAGGGCGTGCAGTCGATGACTGACATCCTCGCCGCCAATCCCGACCTCGCCGGCTTCGGCATCATGGGCGGCTGGCCGCTCTTCGGCGCCCCCCAACCCTACCGCGACCTGTTCAAGCCGATGGCCGACAAGATCGCCAAGAACGAGTTCGTCATCGGCGCCGCCGACACGATCGGCGACGAAGTGGCGATAGCCAAGGAGGGCCTTGTCACCGCGCTGGTCGGCCAGCGTCCCTTCGAAATGGGCTACAAGGCACCCTCCGTGATGATGGACCTGATCGCCGGAAAGCCGGTTGAGGATCCGGTGTTCACCGGGCTCGACGAATGCACCAAGGACACAGTCGACACCTGCATCCAGAAATAACGCGTGGTTCGGAGCGCCCAAAACCACTGGGCGCTCCGGTTCTCCCGATCATCTCAAGGTGATAAAGGCTCGCTGACGTCTCTTGTCATTGCGGCAACTTTTGACCTAGTCCGTGCTGGGGATCACAAAGTGCTGAGGCGATTGAATCAGATGCCGGACAGGAAAACAGCAAAGCGCTCTGACCCGACCATCCCCCGCATGGCCGGCGGAAGCGTGCATGTTTCGGTGGCCGGCGAGATCGGGCTTCGCATCGTGCGTGGCGACTATCCGCCCGGAACCATTCTGCCGAATGAGGCGAAATGGTCCGAAATGTTCAATGTCAGCCGATCGGCCGTGCGCGAGGCGATCAAGATGCTGATGGCAAAGGGCCTGCTCGCCTCGCGCCCGAAAATCGGTAGCTGGGTGGAGCCCAAAGAGCGCTGGAACCTCTTGGACCGCGACGTCTTGGGCTGGTATGCGGCATCACCCGACCGCGAGCCCTTCTTAAGGGCAGTGCAGGAGCTTCGCCACATGATCGAGCCGGAGGCGACGGCGCTGGCCGCCGAGCGGCGAACCGAAGAGCAGATGATTGAGATCAGCCGGGCCCTTCATGAAATGGCTCGGGCGACATCGCCCCAGCAACGAAGTGAGTCCGACGCTCGGTTTCATATCGCGATCTTGCGCGCCTCCGGCAACGACCTGCTCGTACCCTTGGGCCTTCTGATCGAATCCGCCCTCAATCATCTTCTTGCCCATGTCGTGCGGGAGGGCAGCAGCCTGCGGCATACGCAGATGCTTCATGAACGCATCGAGAGAAGCATTCGATTGCAACAGCCGCACACGGCCCGCAGTGCGGTTCGAAAGGCCTTGGCAAACACTGATGAAATCATCGCCGGGCGCTCGCGATAGGCGGCGCTTCGCACCGATCCGGCGCGATACTCGGGCTTCGTGGCCGGCCTGCCCGAGGCGATCGCACCTTTCCGCTGCTCCTGCATTTCAACCACAAGAGAACCACACCAGGATGTCTCGTCCGGAGGACCGCATTGCCGCAGTCCTCCGCTCTCCTTGTTTCAAGCCCGCGCCGGGGTCCTTGCCGGCACGACTGCATTGACAGCCACCGCGACGGCGATGTTTGCCGCAAGGGCAAGAAGACCGGTATAGATGGTGAACGGTTCTCCACCGAGGCTAATCAGGTGCAACGGCTTCCAGCCGGCATCCCACACGAGGAAGGTGCCGCCGATGAAGCCGACGAACCAGCCGGCGAGTAGGCCCGGTGCACGGAACCAGTTGGTATAGAGGCCGAAGACCAGGGCCGGCAGCGTCTGCAGGATCCAGATGCCGCCAAGCAATTGCAGGTCGAGTGCAAACTGCGTCGGCAGGAAGATGATGACCAGCAGTGCGCCGACCTTGACGACGAGCGAGGTCAGTTTGGCGACCTTGGCTTCACCCGCATCGCTGACATGCGGGTTGACATAAGCCTTCCAGAAATTGCGGGTGAAGAGGTTGGCGGCGCCGATGCTCATCACCGCCGCCGGCACGAGGGCACCGATCGCGATCGCTGCGAAGGCGAAGCCGGAGAACCATCCCGAGAACAGCGTCTTGAACAAGGCCGGCACGACGTCATTGGCGTTTTCGAGCTTCAGCCCGGCGGCATGGCCCATATATCCGAGCAGGGCGAGAAGACCGAGCAGTAGCGTATAGGCCGGCAGCAGGACGGCATTCTTGCGGATCGTCTTGCCGCTGTTCGAGGCGAAGATACCCGTCAGCGTATGCGGATACATGAAGGCGGCGAGCGCCGAGCCAAAGGCTAGCGTCGCATAGGCGACATACTGGTTGCCGGCGAGCAGGAGATCTCCCTTTCCCTTGACCTGGAAAGCCGCATCAGCCGAGGCAAATACGTTGGCATAGCCGCCGAGCTTCGAGGGAATGAGCGCCACGGCTGCGATGACCACGATATAGATCATGATGTCCTTGACGAAGGCGATCAGCGCCGGGGCACGCAAGCCGGCGGAATAGGTGTAAAGGGCAAGCACGATGAAGGCGATCGCCAGCGGCAGTTCGCCATGCAGGCCGAGCGCCTTGAGCACCGCTGTCATGCCGACGAGCTGGAGCGCAATATAGGGCATGGTGGCGATGACGCCGGTTGCGGCGACGGCGAGCTCGAGGCCGCGCGAACCGTATTGACCGTGCACGACGTCGCCGGCCGTCACATAGCCGAAATCCCTGGCGCGTTTCCAGAGGATGGGCATGACCATGAAGACGAAGGGATAGACGACGATGGTATAGGGCAGTGCGAAGAAGCCGTAGGCACCGACCGTGTAAACGAGTGCCGGAACGGCGATCACCGTATAGGCCGTGTAGAAGTCGCCGCCGACCAGGAACCAGGTGATCCATGTGCCGAAGCTGCGACCACCCAAGCCCCACTCGTCGATATGGGCAAGCGTTTCAGGCTTACGCCAGCGGGAGGCGACGAAGCCCAGGATCGTGACGAGTGCGAAGAAGAAGAGGAAGACGCCGAGCGCCGTGCTGTCGATATCAGTCGTCATGGCGCGTGCTCCGATAGGCGATCCAGGTCAGCGTGGCGGTGATCGGCACCCAGAGAAGCTGGTACCAATAGAAGAAGGGAAATCCGAAGAGTGCCGGCTCGCGGATATTGTAGAGGGGCGGCCAGAGCAGGCCGATATAGGGAATGACGAGCAGCCAGAGCGCTGCTTTGTTCCGTGATTTTTCCATGTCGGATACCTCTCGGGCGCCAGATGTGGCGCCAAGTTGCAGTTGTCGGCGTGGAAGGCGGGCTTGTCAGTCGATCGCTGGGGCGAACCTGGCTCAGGCTGTCGCGACGGCTTTTCCGACTGAACGGAAGCAGGCGTAATGCAATTGAAATCCTCCCAACGGCTCGCTTTGGGCCAGCCGTGGTGAAGTCCTATGGCGGCGGTTTTCGTCTGGCAAGATGGCAGGAAGCGTAAAATACTCGCGTCTACCCAGAAGTGGGTAGATGCGATTTATTCTGCTTTGACGCTTAATCCGTGATCGAGCACACAGCAATCAATCATGCATCGAATTTCGCTGGAAGTGAGCATTCCCCGCCAGCCTGCCTTGGCTGACCGCTAAGCGCGCCACGCGCTTGCTGTGTCGCCAGGGCGTCGTAGCCGCTTAAGTTGAAGTCTAGGCGAGCTCCTCAAAGGCAGCTATTTCTTCAAACCGGTCAATGTTTCACTTTTTATGGGCATGCCCCTTCGAAGCACTTGCAATGTGGGAGCGAAGGCGAGCCCTTTCAACCGACTGGTCACTGCGGTAGCCCTCCCAGTCGTCAGCCCGCTTTGCGCAGCGCGACCACCGGGTGACTGGTATTGCGCGGAAATTTTGGCAACAAGAGCGAAAACCGGCAAAATACGCGGGCCTACCCAGCACGCGTAGGCCGCTTAACTGTCGCCCCAGGTCAATCCGTTCTCGATAGCATAGCGGGTCAATCCGGCCGTCGTCGTAATGTTGAGCTTCTTCTTGATGTTCTTGCGATGCGTCTCGACTGTTGCAGCCGAGATACCGAGTGTCTGGGCAATATCACGGTTGCTCTTTCCTGCCGCCAGCAACAATAAAACATCATGCTCGCGCGTCGTCAGAGGAAGCGCATCCGGCGTCTCCTTTCGCTCGAGCAGAACTTCCGAGACGCCGGAAGAGAAGTAGGTTTTGCCGTTTGCCACGGCTTCGATTGCAGCGATGATCTCGTCGGTGGAGACATCCTTGAGAATGTAACCGGAGGCTCCGTGCAACACCGAGGTGGAAATATATTCGCGACTGTCGTGCATCGACAGCATCAGGATCCGTGTTTCCGGCAGTTGTTCCTTGAAGAGCTCGATGGCATCGATTCCGCTGAGCTGCGGCATATTGATATCCATCAACACGACAGCTGGCCTTTCCCTCAGCGCAATCTCGAGCCCTGCGCGTGCCAATCCGGCGGTACCGACAATCTCGAGGTGTTCATAGGTTTCCAGCACCGCCCCCAACCCGTCCAGAACCAGGGGATGATTGTCGATCAAAAGAACCTTGATACTTTTCCTGCCGCTCATGCTGCTTCCTTGCCTTGCGCGCGGTTCACCGTTGCCGACCTTGGAAGCATCGCTGTCAGGATCGTGCCTGCTGGTGTCGTCTTGATCAGCAGCAGGCCGCCGAAATGGGCCAGGCGCTCCTGCATATTGCGCAGTCCGAGCCCGCCGCCGAGCGCTTTCTTCCCTTCGGCGATGTTTTCATCGAAACCGTTTCCGTTGTCGGAGATCGTCATGCGGACGCGGCCCCCAACGCTCCAAATCCTGATGTCGACACGCGTTGCTCCGGAATGCCGCTCCACATTGTTCAACGCCTCCTGCGCTACGCGATAGAGCGCCGTGCTCGCCTCAGGCTTCAGCATATTCTTGAAGGTCAGCGCCTCAAGATGTGTATCGATGGCCGTACGCTCCGAGAAATTATCGCAAAGCGCCTTGAGCGCCGGTCTCAGGCCAAGATCGTCAAGCGCTCGCGGACGCAGGTCATGGGACAGGCGCCGTACCTCCTTGATCGCCCCGTTCAGCGCCTCCGCCCCGCGATCGATTGCACGGGCGGCATCTTCGGCCTGGCTTGCGACCTTGCGGCTCGCCAGATCGATCGCATAGCGGACGCCGATGAGGTTCTGCGATATCCCGTCATGCAGTTCACGGGCAAGGCGGGCCCTTTCCTCTTCCTGCGTGTCGATGATGCGCTGTGCGAGCTGTTTAAGCTTGCTATCGGCAAGGCGGCGCTCTCTCAACGTCAGCAGCATGCCGGTGGCAAAGACGATGAGAACCGCCGGCACGGCAATCAGGGCAACGATCAGAAATGTCTTGCGGACATTGGCGCGAAAATCGGCATTTGCGGCGGCGGTCTGTGCAAAGACGTCATCAAGATAGACGCCCGTTCCAAGCATCCACTTCCATTTGTCGAGGCCGACGGCGAAGGACAGTTTGTCGGCCACCTCTCCGGAGGAGGGTTTCTGCCACTTGTATTGGTGAAGGCCGCCGCCCTCCTTGGCCTTCTCGATGAGATTGGCAACAACCTTGTCGCCATCGGAATCCGTCAGGTTGAGCCAATTGTGCCCCGGCCGAAACGCCTGGCGCGGATGCACGACATTGTTGCCGTCGTAGTCATAGACAAAGAAGTAGCCATCCTTGCCGTAGTCGAGAGCGGTCAGGATGGCGCGAACCTTCTCCTTTGCGACTTCGTCGTCCGGACCGGCGGCTTCGTAGATGTCATGAATGGCAGAGAGCGCAAGATTAGTCAGATTAAGGAGTTCCGTTTCCTTGGCCTTGAGCATGTTTCGCTCGAACGTGTCGATGCTGCTTCGTACAAGCGTCGCCGATTGCCAGGTGATGAACGCTGTGACGATCAGGATGGCCAGGATCAATGGGATGATGGCCAACGCCACAATCTGATGTCTAAGATTCATAGGCCGCCTCCCTGCCGCCTTGGTCACGCGGGCAAGGTTATATATGAAACGACATCGACGGATAGCTCAAGCTTCGCCCGATCTGCAAACGTCCGGGCGTTTCGGCAAACGGCATCACGCGCGCGGCGGCTTTGCCGGAGGTGGTCTCCCGGAACTTTGCCAAATTTCAGTTCTATCGAGCGTTTGGCCTCGAATGGGTGCACCGGAGGAAGCGAGATCGACCCCTTGAAAGCCAGCGGAATCTTCAGGAGCCGGAGCGAGGTAAGCCATTGGGCCGCATGCGTAGCATGCTGGGCGTTTTTGCCGCCGGCCGGCTGTTGAACTCAGCATGTAAGCTCATTGTCGAGGAGTTGAACGAGGCCGGATTTGCAACGCTGGAAGCGGCCAACGGTCAGGAAGCACTCGAGTCCATCTTATCGAAGTGGCCCGACATCGTTATCACCGACATCTCGATGCCGATCATGGACGGCCATCAACTAATCGCCGAGGTTCAGGTCAATCACCCGCAATTCTCCAACATTCCGTTTATCTTGCTGACGGCACTCACGGATCGGAAAAACATGTTGAGCGGTCTTCGAGCAGGCGCGGCGGACTATCTGACGAAACCCATCGACTTCGACCTATTGCTTGCGAAAGTTACAGGCTGCGTCACGCGGACTGAAAACGACAAAGCGGCCGGCCGCGCATTCTAATTGGCGGTCGACCCATTCCGCAAAGCGTTGACGCAGCACCATGCGCCGGTGCAGTGACCTATCCCAACGCCAGCCAGGGCAGTCGCTCTTCTCCTGCCTGACGGAGCTTTCATCGCTATGGTCTTTCAAAAGCCACAAAGCTGCGCAGGCTGGGGAGCGCACAGACTGATCAAACAAGATCTTCGCCGACCGCGTGGCCGGCGTGTCAGTGCAGCGGCTTTTTTCAGCTTTGAAAAGCCGTTCTTGCCCAGACGGACATTACCATCAGGACCTGAATGAGAAGGTTCGCCGCGACCAAAGCAGAAGTGCGAGGTTCAATGCGATGCATTCCATCCAAGAAGACGTTTCAGTTTCGATCATCATTGCGAACTACAACTACGCGCGCTTCTTAAAGCGCTGCATCGATAGCGCGCTGGAACAAAGCCATGACAACGTAGAAGTCATCGTTGTCGACGACGCATCGGCTGACGACAGCGCTTGTGTGATTGCGGCATATGGCTCGAGGATCACAGCTCTCTTAAGAGAGAGCAATGGCGGTCATGCGGCTGCGTTCAACACAGGATTTGCGGTCAGCCGAGGCCAGATCGTTCTGTTTCTCGACGCCGACGACTATCTTTATCCGAACGCCGTATCGGAGATAATCGAGGCATGCGACGGCGATACCGCCCAGGCGCAATTCAGATTGCACATTGTCGACGAACGCCAACGCGTCAAGGATGTGTTTCCACCTCAGGAGTTCCCCTTCGATTCAGGTGATGTCACCCCCCAGCTGTTGCAGAAGGGACGCTATCAAACCACCGTGACAAGCGGGCTGGCCTTCAGGCGTTCGGCTTTGGAGGCGATCATGCCTATCCCCGAGACGGACTTTCGCCAGGGGGCGGACGGATATCTGGTCACTGTCGCGCCTCTCCATGGAAAGGTGACGTCGATAGATTCTTGCCTTGGCGCCTACCGCATGCATGGCGCCAATCATTCCGTCTTTGCAGAAAGACTTGGCCAGCGGGCACGCTGGCGGGTGGAGCACGACTTCCGCCGGATGGAAGCCTTGTCCGATCAGGCCGCCGATGTCGGCTTGACGGTGCCGCCGGACGTCAGTCTTCACGATACGGTGCATCTCGAAGAGCGCTTGGCATCGCTTTGCATAGACCGCCAACGGCATCCCGTTCCCGAGGATTCGAGGCTCACTCTCGGCGCTGCAGGTGCCGTGGCGAGCCTGGAAATGAATGTCTCGCTCAGACGCCGTGCCGTCCTGGCGGCCTGGTTTCTCTCCGTCGGCCTACTTCCCCGGCGCATGGCAAAGGCGCTCTTGTCGTGGAAGCTTGTCGCCTCTTCGAGACCTGCCTTCCTGCTGCGACTGTCGAAAACCATTCGCCATGCCATGGGCTAGCTCCAGGACGACCAGCAGCCAAACCCTCACGGAACTGGCCTACCAAGTCCGTCCGATGCGGCGATACTGGAAATTGTCGGCGCTGGACGAAGGAGCGGAATTGGCTTGGCTGATCAGCATTGCCATACGGCTATGAAGGGGTGACTTGACGCAAGCGGGATCCGTCGCTGCGGCATCGCCCGCTATTGCCATTGCCTGGCATCTGCATCCGCCCCAATCGATGTCACGTCGCTCGCAGCTCCTGCAAGGTTCCAGCATCCACTCGTCGCCGCGAAATGCATTGAAAGCCGGAGAATTAAGCCAGATATCCGTCAGGCTCGATTCTCCGAACCGTTCGAACTGCAAGGACGAGATGGTTGCAGCCGCGTGGCAGGGAAGTGCCGTGCCATCCGGGGCGACCATGAACGCATCACGCGCCCAGCCGCCCATACAGGGCTTCGGATAGACCGCGAAATAATCGGGAGCGACGAAGTCGATCGCGAGAACTCCCTGCAGCCGCGACTGGGCTTCTTCGACAATCTCCACCTGGCGCTCCACCGCGGCGCGATCGGGCATAAGGGCATTGCGGTTAAGAAGAGCCCAGCCTCCATACTGCACATTGGCGATCTCCAATCTCTCTGCCCCAAGCGAAAGGGCAAGATCGATGAAAGCCGGCACTTCCTCTATGTTGTGGCGATGGATCGGAGCATTGATCGTCAGCGGCAGGCCGAGCTCCACGACCCGCCTTGCAGTCTCAAGCTTCTTCTCGTGCGCGCCACGGTGATTGCCGATTTTCTCGGTCGTCGGCGCGTTTGCACCCTGAATGCTTAACTGCACATGATCGAGACCCGCCCCCTGCAGCGCCTCGAGCCGCCCTTCCGGTATCCCGACCCCAGCCGTGATGAGATTGGTGTAGACCCCGCGTCTGGTCAGACAGCCTACAAGCTGCTCGAGATCCGGCCTAACGGTCGGCTCTCCACCGGACAGATGAACCTGTAGGACCCCAAGATCGGCTGCCTCTTCGAAGAGAGCCAGCCATGCGTCTGTCGAAAGCTCCCTGTCCGCCTTCAACAACTCGAGCGGGTTGGAGCAGTAGACGCATTGCAGGGGACAGCGATGCGTAAGCTCGGCCAGCATGCTGATTGGCGGAAGAAGTCTTTCATTCATAGCGTCACCAGAAATCTGTCGGACCATTCCTGCAGGAATTCTTCGACATCGGGAGCAATGTCGTGGCGAGGCGCATCGTATTGTCCGGCAAGCTCGTCGACGATTTGCGGCACCGTGTGCTGGCCATCACACAGTCTCAGGATATCAAGACTGACCTCATCCGGCCAGAAAACCTTTTCCGGCGACAGGACCGCCCAGGCGCTGCGCACCGGATCAAACTGCAGCCGGACGTGACGCCTCAGATGTGGCCTCGACTGTGCGGACAAAACGGCCCGCTGGCGGCGGGTCTGCATCATCTTGCCTCCGGCACGAAAGCGCCCGGCGGAATGTTGCCGCCGTCTCGATAGGCATAGTCGAGTGCATCCAGCATTGCCCACAAGATATCGCATTTGAAAATGAGGGCATTTATCACGTCCTGCTGCTTTTCCGGCTCCGTCGCATGCGCAAGGACATAGGCGAGCGCAAAGTCAGAATCGCGTGGCGCCTGCTTCAGCCTCGGTGTGAAATAGCCCAGGATATCTTCGCTCACAAAGCTGTATTTTGCCAGCATGGCCGGAACGCGCTCGCCGATGATCACAGGGGCGAACAATTCCGTCAGGGACGAGGCGATGGCTTCCAAAAGGCTGCGATTGGTGCAGAAAGACAGATAAGCTCCTACGGCAAAGCGGGTCGCGGGCAGAGCGCGGCGCTCGCTCTTCACCAGCTCCTCGTTAAGCCCCAGCCCGCTTGCGAGCTTGAGCCAGCGAGCGATGCCGCCGTCCCAACCGGTTACCCCATCATGATCTTCGATCCTTCGGCGCCATTCCGCGCGCAATTCCGGGTCCTCCGCGCGGCTGACGATCATCGCGTCCTTGCGCGGGATCATCGCCTGGTAACAGTACCGGTTGAGCGCCCATGCCTGAAGCTCCGCCTTGGTCAATGCGCCTGCCATCATTCGGTGATGGAAGGGATGCTTGTTGTGGTATCGCTCCTCTCCCACCTGACGCAGGGTTGCTTCGAGTGCGGCGGGCGTCAATCCGTTTCGCGCCGCGTCTGCAAATTCGCTCATATGCCGATCTCCATCCCGTCATAGCCGATCTCCCATCCCCCTGCCCTCACAGCTGCTGCTTCGGCAGAGCGCTCATCGAGGATCGGATTGGTATTATTGATATGAACATAGACGCGGCGCGCTGGCGCGATATCGGCAAGCAGGGCCATGGAGCCGTCAGAGCCGGCGATGTGCATGTGTCCCATGCGCCGGCCGGTCTTGGTCCCGACGCCGGCACTCAGCATCTCGTCATCCGTGTAGACCGTCCCGTCGAATAGCAGACACGACGCCGCGGCAATCTTCTTTTTCAGGTCGGCGTCGATGCTCGCACAACCAGGAATATAAAGCGTCGAGGAATGACAGCCCTCCTGAACAATACGCACCCCTACTGTATCGCCCTCTTCCGTGCCGAACCCCTCCTGCGCCCGGCCCGCATCTTCAAGAAACAGCGCAATCTTGCCCGGAACCGGAAAGGCTTCGACCACGATGGATGTCGGCTTGCCCTGCCAGTCCGCAATGGGGGTCGGCACGTTGAGCAAAAGTTCCCGGCGCTCGACCAGTTGCCTGTCGAGAACATTGAAAATGCTGTTTTCCTCGATCACTCGAAGCACCCGGGCGGTTGCATAAATGATAAAACGATGCCGCTCGCGCAGGCTCAATAGTCCGGCTATATGGTCGACATCGGCATTGGTCAGGACAACAGCCTGGATGGGCGAGGCCCGCAAGGGACCCTCCTCCAACGGCTGCAGCTCCGGAGCGGCGGCAATCTGTTCGCGAATGTCCGGGGATGCGTTGAAGAGAATCCAGTCCTTGCCGTCGGCGGATACGCCAAGACTCGATTGGGTCCGTCGCCGAAAGCCGCTTTCACCGTTGCGGACGGCGCGGCTCAGCCGATAGTTGCAGTTCCATTGTGGGAATCCGCCTCCTGCCGCGGAGCCGAGGATCTTCAGCCGCATGTGATGGTGCTTCCTTCCGACGGCAGCCGCCCCACGCGGACAAGCCGCATGGAGCGGTAGATGCGCTTATTTCTTAGCCTTGAGTTCGGCGGAACGGTAACGTGACATTTCCATTCCGACGCACACGACGCATGTCGTCGGCTTCTTCCAACTTTTCTTCATAAGCTTCTCCTCTTTACTCTGCCCGAGATCAACCATTGATCTCCTCCCGGCATCGTGCGCCTTCGGCGCAAGCTCTGAATCTCAACAACATTCGCATCTGCCATTGTGGAGAAAATCCGAATGCCGTCGCTGCTAGCCCTTGATCTGGTTACCGGCTTCGTCGATGAGCGGGACCTGATATTGCAGCAGAATCCGGTTTATTTCCGATTGGTTCTCCCGGATCACCTTGTTCAGCGTCCGTTTCCACTCCTGATCGGACGGACGCACGCCCATGGTGATGCGATAGGACATACGACCGGCCTTTTCTTTGAGAAGCGGCACCACGACAAGGTCCGGATTAATCTCCTTGACGTAATAGCCGGCCATCGGTCCCCAGAGGATAGCGACGTCGATGACGTCCTTTTCGAGGTCCTTCAACATGACCTCGGCCATGGACGGCGTCGAGCGCGTATCCACCATCAACGGGTAGGGCTTCGCGTTGCGCATCAGCTTGGCCCTCGCCAGGTTGGCGCTCGGCGGCGTTCCCGCGACGATCCCGATCCGCTTGTCGGCGATTTTGGGATCCTCGAGGCTTTCCAAGCCTTCCAGACCGCTACTCTTCTTGAAGATCATGACATAGGTGGATCGGTAATATGCGTTGGTGTTCTGCACCAGTTCGTCGCCTTGGGCATAACCCATGATGACATCGCACCGGTTGGCTCTCAGCGTATTGCGGACAAAGCCGGTCGCCATCGGATACCAGGTATAGGAGACCGATTTGCGTTGGGTTTTGGCAGCCACCAGTTCAGCCAGCTTGTTTTCGAAGCCTTCGCCGCTTTCATCCGTAAACGGCATGTTTGAGGGATCGGCACAAACGCGCAGCACCTCCGGATCGACCAGTTCGCCCGCCGCGCCGATCCCGGCACCTTGCGCAAATACCGCCGTCGGGATCGCGGCAATCACCGCGACCACAAACAGAACATGACGACCACACAATTTGCCTGGCGACATTAGATCAGCTCCCCATACAGGATTTTTCGTGGTCCTTCGCCGCTTGCGGCTTGTCAGCCTTCTTGGGCGGACGACCGCGCGGCGCGTCGCCGACGGCCCGCGCGCGCAGATAGACGTAGATGTCGTCGAGGTAGCAGTAGACGTTCTTGTTTTCGCCGAACGCCGGCATGACGTTTTCCTTGCCGCCGCCGACATTCTTGCGGCCTTCCGCGACGATCGACAGGAAGGTTCCGTAGTCCATGTTTTTCATGGTGTTGGCGAGCGCAGGCGCATAGCTCGAGCCGACGCCGTCCGGTCCATGGCAGACATGACAGTCGGAATGATAGCGCCGGTAGCCGCTGAAGGTATACCAGTCGACCGTCCCGTCATCCTGGATCTTGAATGTTGGATTGCCTTCCGCATCGACATATTTGCCATCCTGTTCGCTGACGGCTGCGGCTTTCTGCTTGTCGTCGGCGGCAAGGATGACGCTGAAACCAATAATAGACATCGCAAGCACTAACACTGTTTTGCGCACTGACATTCGGACCTCTTTCTCATTCGCCATCAATACAGCCTTGCTGTCGCGATGCGGCGTTGACAGGAGAGTTGTGGTTTGCGTGGCGAATTCGAGGGCCCGCCGGGGGAAATCCCGGTCTTCCGGGCCCTCGCTTTTCTACCAGCCGCCTCGACCAAGAGGTCGGCGTGTTATGGGTTCCCGCAGATCAATCCGGGAGACCGAAGACGGTGAGCTGACCGCCCAGCGTCGTGTAGTCGGCAAGAGCGGCATAGCCGCCGACAACGCCGAGACCTGCCGTCGAGATCGACTTTTCTTCGTCGGCCGGAGCCTTCTGACCGGCAACGGCCTGCTGCCAGGCTGCTGCACCTTCCGCACCCAAAAGACCACCGGCAAGTCCGATGCCGGCCCATCCGCCAATACCCGACAGCACGGCAACATACTGCTTGCCCTTGTGCTCGAAGGTGTTGATGTTGCCGATAATGCCGGACGGGGTCTTGAACTTGTAGAGTTCCTTACCGTCCTTATCGACAGCCTTGATGTAGCCTTCCAGCGTGCCGTAGAAGATGACGTCGCCATCGGTCGACAGTGCACCCGACCACACAGAGAACAGCTCGGGCTTCGACCAGACGATCTCACCCTTGGCGGCATCCCAGGCGATGAAGTTGCCCATGCCGCCATGACTGTTGGGAGCCGGGTACATCGATACCGTTGCCCCCACATAGGGCTGACCGGCGGTATAGCTGACCTGGTAAGGCTCGTAGTCCATGCAGACATGGTTGGTCGGCACGTAGAACAACCCGGTCTTCGGCGAGTAAGTGGCCGGCTGCTGGTCTTTTGTTCCAAGTGCGGCCGGGCAGACACCCGTCGTGTTGGTGTCCTCGCCGTTCTGCTGCGTCGAGTATTGGGCAACCACCTGCGGGCGGCCATACTCCTTGCTCTTCGGATCCATGACGACTTCCGTCGCCCAGTTGACGGCCGGATCGTATTTCTTGGCAACGAGCAACTCGCCGTTTCCGCGATCCATCGTATAGGCGAAGCCGTTGCGATCGAAGTGCACCAGCACGTCGCGTTTCTGGCCGCTGATGGCCATGCCGTCGACGAGGATCATCTCGTTGACGCCATCGAAGTCCCATTCGTCATGCGGGGTCATCTGGTAGACCCACTTGGCCATGCCTGTATCCGCATCACGTGCGAATATGGTCATCGACCATTTATTGTCGCCCGGTCGCTGAACCGGGTTCCAGGTCGACGGGTTGCCGGTCCCGTAGTAGACCAGGTTGAGCTTCGGATCGAAGGCATACCAGCCCCAGGTCGTTCCGCCACCCTGCTTCCACTGCTCGCCTTCCCAGCTGCTGACGCCCGAATCCTTGCCGACCGGCTTGCCGAGATGAGTGGTCTTTTCCCCATCCATCAAGGTTTCCGCGTCAGGACCGGTCGAATATGCCTTCCAGGCAACCGAACCGTCTTTCAGATTATAGGCGGTCACATGGCCACGCACACCGAACTCGCCGCCCGATATGCCGATCAGCACCTTGTCCTTGAAGACCATGGGTGCGGCCGTTCCGCTCTCTCCCTTGCCGCCGGCCGTATCCTCGCCGTTCTTCACCGACCACACGACCTTGCCGGTCTTGGCGTCGAGCGCAACGACTGTCGTGTCGGCCTGGTTGAGGATGACCTTGCCATCGCCATAGGCAACGCCACGATTGACCGTGTCGCAGCACATGATCGGGATGACGTTCGGATCCTGCTTGGGCTCATACTTCCAGAGGATCTTGCCGTCATTGTTGAGATCGAGAGCATAAACGGTATTTGGGAACGGCGCATGGACATACATCACGTCGCCGATCACCAGAGGTCCACCTTCATGACCGCGTAGCACGCCGGTCGAGAATGTCCATTTGACCTGGAGGTTCTTCACATTGTCCTTGTTGATCTGGTTCAATTTCGAAAACCGGGTATTGGCATAGTCACCCGTCGGAATCGCCCAGTTTTTGGAATCGGAGATCAATTTTTGGACCTCGTCGTTGGCAGTTACTCCTCCCGCCAATGACAAAGATACCGCAGTCGTCACCAATGCCGATTTTATGAAGTTTGCACGTACACGCATTTAGTCCTCCCTAAGTTCGCAAGGATGACGAGTTAAAACGGTGCCTGTTCAGCGACCCGCGTCATCGGTTCAGCGTGTGGGAAGTATTTCCGGCAGCGTGTCACGACCTAAGCCAGGCGCGCGGAGGGCACCGTTACCGCCCACCCGCTTGGCCTACGAAGACAGTCACCACTCCCTTGACGGTAACGTCCTTGAAGCCGGAAACAAATAAACCATAAGAGATAGATTTGCTTTCTGCAAGCGTGTTTGTTTAGCAATGTTCGCTGCGTTGCAGCATTATATTTGTGCGACGCAATATTAATATCGTCAGGTTACTGTAAAACTACTGCCAATGTATCGACGTCATTGAAATTATGCTATAATAACACTGCACATCATCTTTGTCAGGCAGAAAACTGCGCTGCATGAAAGGAACCGCCATGATTGCGCTTAAGACAGTTGGGATCGCGACCTTCGCAATCGCAGCAATCAGCTTCACGCTTCCGGCGGCTGCGGGAACACGTTATCCGACCAACGTCATTGCAGAATATGTCTATGCCTGCATGAAGGCGAACGGAGAAAATCGGGTGATCCTCGACCGTTGCTCGTGTTCGATCGACGTCATCGAATCCATTCTGCCCTATGAACGCTACGAGACGGCCTCCACCTTTAAGCAAATGGGGCTCCTCACCGGTGAAAACGGCGCGTTGTTCCGCGAAAGTGCCCCCGCAAAGGCTGCGACGGCGGAGCTGAGAAGAGCCCAGGCCGAAGCAGACATACGATGCTTCTGAATCGGGTTTCGGTTCCTGGACCGAGCCGGGAACCTTTCGCGGTCCGAGTGCAAGATATCGCCGCACACGCATATGTTTTTGAACTGCTGTGTGGGCGGTTCTGACGAACCTACGATAGCTGCTCGCTTTATTGATCTATCGGTAGCGTTCAAAGACGCCTAGCCGGAGACCCAAAGACGCTGCCGCTCAAAAACCGCCGGAGCTCTAGCTGCCGCTGGGTGATGGTGTAGCGGCAAGTCAAACCACCTCGAGTTTGCTGAACACTGCCCCGAGCGAAAACTTCAAGGGCGGGCTGCGTTAAGCCGCCTAAGAACCTTCGGGCTTGGAAAAAGTTTCGAGCCCTCTTCTTCTGCACGAACAATGCCGGACGGGTCGGTAGCTCCATCTCGGGCAAGCATGACCATCGAAGGAGAGCAGATTGATGCGGCTCCTGCATCCTGTGGACTTTATCAGCAATTGTTAAAATGCCGTAGTCTCGCCAAAGGGAATCGGACACTGTCGGTCTATGCGCGATATTTCACGGCCGTTCGCTACCGACGACAATCTCGAAAGGCACATACGCTGCCAGGAGGCCTTGCAGTTCGCCTTCCTCGACCTGATAGCGGCGGCCGTTGCCGTCGGCTGGAACGAGCGTGAGGCGATTGTCGCCGTCTTAGATCTTGCCGACAATCATATGCTGGCACTGGCGGCAAACGATGGCATGTCCGCCTTGCTCGATGCCTTGAAGAAGGCGCCTCGACGCTCATCTCCATAAGAACATATGGTCCGCGATGGAGTGGAAAACATCGCGTCCTTCTTTGTTGGGGCCAGAGTTTTAATGCCCAATTGCCCGCATCGCGCCACCCTATCATGACCGCGGATTGATGAGAAACAGAGGGTAGTCAAACCGATAGATCGCGTGAAGGGGGCATCGTTGTTGCACCTCCTGACTTTCTGGAACATCGCCTTTCGTGACCGCTCAGAGACCGTTTGAAAACGGGTGGCGGTTTGAGGCGGTCCATGATTCAAGCTTCTGATGTGGACAGCAGCGAATCAGGCCCGGATGGCCGCCGGTGTTGGGGGCACCTCAAGCGTCCGTTGTTAGACTAGGCGACACCTTGTAGATTGGAAAGACACCTTGGAGATTTGAAACATGGCGCTCAAGCGGATGGACAACGTAGGAATCGTCGTCGAAGACCTCGGAGGGACGATTGATTTCTTTCGCGAACTCGGCCTCGAGCTCGAAGGGCGGGCCACGATCGAAGGAGAATGGGCCGGACGTGTCACTGGACTGGGCGATCAGCATGTCGAGATTGCGATGATGCGCACACCGGACGGCCACAGCCGGCTCGAGCTCTCCCGCTTCCTCACGCCGCCTGTCGTCGCAGATCACCGGAACGCCCCGGTCAACGCCCTGGGCTACCTCCGCGTCATGTTCGCCGTGGACGACATTGACGAGACGCTGGGAAGGCTCCGCACGCGCGGCGCGCAGCTCGTAGGCGAAGTGGTCCAGTATAAAAACGCCTATCGGCTCTGCTACATCCGTGGGCCTGAAGGGCTTCTCATCGGACTCGCCCAAGAACTCAGCTGAGCGCAATACGAAGACAAATGGCGAAGAGTGACCAATGTCAGCGAGCGCGTCCGAGGCCGACCCGCCTGTTCGAGGTCCATCCCTCCACGGTCGGCCGCGTTCTCGCTAAGCACGATTAGGTCGTCAATCCGGGCCGGGTCGCCCGCGAAAGCGGCCGTCAGCAGCCTAAGAGACCGTTTGAACACCCGTTACCCGACGGATCTGACAGACGAGGAATGGTGGCAGGTTGAAGGGCTTCTGCCGAAGCCCCGGAAGACCGGCCGTCGCCGGGGTGTTGATTTGCGCGAGGTGTTGAATGGCATCCGATATCTGGCACCGACGGGGTTGGCTGGCGGATGCTGCCGGTGAACTTTCCCCCGTGGCAGACCGTGTACCGGTGGTTTCGCCGTTTCGTCCGATTGTTCCTGTTCCGCACGATCCACGATCTTGCGGAATTATGGAGCAAATGCCACCAACCGATAGCGATGCGGCGTTGGCAGCTTTGCCCCATGAAGCGGTCATTGTACATGTTGATCGCACTGGTCAAAATGGGGCCGATAGCGGTAACGGATGATGCGAGTTCGAATCTTGCCAGGGGCGCCAATCGGGATGTACATTCCAGAATCGTGTAGCGCGACGTCCGGTTTTGACCCCATTCCAGACCTTCCGGTGCATGCACAGCAAAGGGCCTTGCGGCGATACAATGCCTCCGACTTCTGCTACGGTGCATTCCTCGGGCATAGGTGGTCTTAAAGAGCGCCGTCGTGGATCGCAAGCTTGCTGCCATTCTTGCTGCCGATGTGGTGGGCTACTCCGCGCTGATGGAGCGTGACGGCCAAGCAGGCGGCCGACGCGCGCATGTGGGCCGGCGTCCATTTTCGCTCCGATGTGGTTGCGGGCCAAAAGATCGGTGAGGGTGTGGCCGAGCAGGTCATAGCGTTCGCGGTTCCACCGCCCCAGCGGTGGGCGCGACGCTCGCCTTGGGGGCTCCTTGGGGCTAAGGACTGCGGAACCCCAGGTTCCGTAGTCCTTAGCCCAGAGCTATCGGAAAAAAGTGGCCGAAGCGCACGGGGGAGAGTCGGATTGTCAACCGAGCATGTAGAGCGGCGACTTACGGCCATTCTAGCGGCCGACATCTCCGGCTACAGCCGGCTGATGGGCAACGACGAGGAAGGTACGCTCGCCCAGCTGAAGGCGCATCGGCGTGCTCTGGTCGACCGAAAGATCAACGAACACCGCGGGCGGATTGTCAAGACCACCGGCGATGGGATGCTGGTCGAGTTCGCGAGTGTGGTCGAGGCCGTGCGCTGCGCCGTCGAGATCCAGCGCGGCATGGCGGAACGCAATGTCGCGGTGCCGGCAGGACAACGTATCGAGTTCCGCGTCGGCATCAATGTCGGCGACATCATCATCGAGGATGACGACATTTTCGGGGATGGCGTCAACGTGGCGGCTCGCCTGGAGGGGCTCGCGGAGCCTGGCGGCATCTGCGTATCGGGCCGCGTGCAGGAAGACGCGCAAGGCAAGCTCGACATTGCCTTTGAGGATATCGGCGAACAGAAGCTCAAGAACATCGCTCGGCCGGTGCGCGCCTTTCGCGTGCGGCTCGACGCCACGGCCGCTCCGGCGCCCGCCGGCTGGCGCCGGGGATTGTTCGCCGCTCTGGCTCTGATGATTTTGCTTACTGCAGGCGCGCTGTGGGCCGGTCTTGGCTCTGAGTGGAAATTTCTCAGCATTCTGCGCTCTGGCGATCAATTCACAAAAAGTGCTGAAGTCGGCACAAAACCCGCGATCGCCATTCTCCCGTTCCTGAACCAGAGCGACGATTCGGCTCGTGAATATTTCGCGGATGGATTGACGCAGGATATCATCAACGCACTGGGTCGGTTCTCCGCGCTGACCGTGATGTCGTGGAACGCTGTCTTCCCCTACAAGGGAAATCCCGCAAGCCCGGAGGAGATCGGCCGCGGTCTCGCCGTCAGCTATCTGGTCGAAGGCAGCGTCCGCCAGACCGGCGACCGCGTGCGGGTCATCGCGCAACTCGTCGACACAAGGCAGGGACGGGTGATTTGGTCTGCACGCTTCGAGGAGGCGCTGGCGGACGTGTTCGCGCTGCAGGACAACATTGTCACTCGCATCGTCAGAGCCCTGGCGATTCGCGTGACGCAGATCGAACAAAATCGGGTGTTCGCAAAGCCAACCGAAAATCTCGCAGCCTATGATTACGTGCTGCGCGCCAGGCCGGCATTGCAGAGCCCGACGCATGCAAACAATGTGGAGGCGCGCGCCCTGCTCAGACGCGCCATCGAGCTTGACCCGAACTACGCTGCTGCCTATGCGGCACTTGCCGAAACCTATCACATTGCCAGCTCGATGGGCTGGGCGGAATCGCCAACCGCCTTCCTGAGCCGTGCCGAGGAACTGGCAATCAAGGCGCTGAGCCTTGATGATTCCGACGTGCGCGCGCGCATCACTCTCGGCCACATCCACCTCTTTCGTCAGAGATACAACCAGGCAGAGGTTGAGATCGAGCGCGCCATTGCGATCAATCCGAACGATGCTCACGGCCTCGCCGGGCGCGGCACCATCCTGTTGTGGCTGGGACAGACGGATGAGGCGATCGAGGCCTTGGAGCAGGCGCAGCGTATCGACCCCGATCTCAATGCGATCGATCGCTTTGCGCTGAGCCTGGCCTACTATCTGAAACGGCGTTACGACGCGGCGATCGAACAGGCGGAACTTAGTCTTCGAACAACTGCCGGCGCGAACTTCAGCCGTATCCTGCTGGCGGCCGCCTATGCACAAGACGATCGAGCGGAGGACGCCGCGCGTGTCGTGACTATGATACGCCGCATCGACCCAACCTTCGACCCGCAGGAGTTCGGAACCAAGTTTCTAAGCTCTGGCGATCTCGAACATCTGCGCGACGGACTCCGCAAGGCCCGCCTCTACCCCGTCACAGGCGACCTGCCACCGGCCGAGAGAATGAACCGCTAATGTCCTTGAAGTAGCGCGCGGTTCTGGTTGGCCTTCGCGATGTTCGCATCAAGGTCCTGCTGGAAGAGCGCGGGTCCCATCGGGGCCGGTTTGCCGAAAATATAAAGCTTTCCGTCACTGATCAGCCAGTTCTCCGGGTTGGCCTCGTCGAGCTCGCCCAGGGCCAGCGCCATTGCACAAAAATTTCCGAACTCTGGCGCGTAGCGAACAGGATCGGCCTTGAAAAGCTCGCGATGCTCGGCGTTCGCGAAGAGGTACCGGTGCTCGTCCCATTCGTACTCGATCTCCGGCAGCCCGCGCGTGGGGCTTCCGATGGTGAAATAGGCGACCGGGTCATAACCCTTGATCGCCAGCGGAACCGCTTCCGTGGCAAAAGAGGGCATCGAGGTCGCAAACAGGGCGGCTGCGACCGCCAGAACGAGGCGAATGGCATTTCGCCGAGAGACATTGTGCATGGCGAATTCCCTGATTTGCCCTTCCGGGGCCGCGAACGGCCCCACCTCCGCGGCAAACGAAGCCGTCTGCGTCATTTCGTTCGAGCACTAATTATCGCTCTTGTAGCGCTCGGCCGCAACACGTTTCGGAGATTTTCGGAGTTCGAGTGTGGTGAGGGCCGGCGCCCATTGCAGGGGCGCCGGGCTCCATTCTTCGTCCGCTTAGAGGCGCAAAACGGCTGCCTCGCTCTCAAGGACGAGTGTCCGGTTAGAGCCCCCGAAAGCGGTCGTTGGTGGCATTTGCTACATAATTCCGCGATCTTGGCCTCATGGTCGATCGCGAGCGCGCCGGACGGGAAGCGAGCCCGAGCGGCGGTATTCTCGATAGCCAGTCGGTCAAGGCACCGGCCCCTGGCGCCGAGCGGGCCTTTCGATGGCGCCAAGAAGATTGTCGGCCGAAAGCGCCATATCGCCGTCGACACCGACGGCCGCTTGTTGGCCGTTAACCTGACCACCGGCGATATCTCGGACAGCGCCGGGGCTCAGATGATCCTCACCGCCATTCGTAAGCGCTGGCCTTGGATCAAGCATCTGTACGCCGACACCGCCTACGACCGGGGCAAGCTCATGGACAAGGCCGCCTATCTTGATTTCGTCATCGAAGTCGTCCGACGCATCGAAGGCCAGCCTGGGTTCAATGTTCTGCCGCGACGCTGGGTCGTCGAGCGGACCTTCGGCTGGATGACACGATGGCGGCGCCTTGTCCGCGACTACGAGGCCCGCATCGACGTGTCAGAAGCCATGATCCATGTCGCCATGGGCGGTCTTCTGCTCCGACGTATCAGCCACTGACGTTCCCAAACGGACTCTCAGTGGAAGACTGGCGTCCGGGCGCTCATTCTCCTATCGCGTTCAGCTCTTATGTTTGCCGCCCTGTGGGTTGCTTTTCGTTGCGGCCTTGATCTGATTGGCGAACGTACTCTCCACCTTTATCGGAGACTTCTCCTGTTTCGGTTTCCGCGCTTCGCGGTTGCCTCTTACTTGTCCTTTAGCCATTGGTGCGATCCTTTTTGAAGTTAGAATTGATGTGTGAGGACAGATTCACAACATTCCGATACGACGATTTCGATGTCCTCGTTGAACGATCCCGCGACAAGTATTTGGAGGTCCCGCGTAGGAGCTACATGGCCGGCCAGCTTATTGGAGTGGTGCCCGAAGCATGTTGAGCTCGGACGAAGACATGTATGAAAGATCGAACACGGAAGACATTCTGTCCTCCTTTGAGAAGGCTAGGGTGTGGCGGCCTTCGATCAGCAGCCCCCTAATAAAGACCGCTGAAGAACGGACCATGCGCTCTTCCCTTTCTCAATACAACTGAATTCGGTGAAGGCGCGAAGCGGGGACATGAAACTGGCGGCGAGAAAACGACGATCCGATCGGTCAGCATCACTGCCTCGTGAAAACCTCGCCATCAGCACACGCGTCGGGAGCGACGGGTGAGGAAGTTGCTGTTCGCTCGCCTCAAGGGAGACGAGGCGAACAACTGATCGAGGATCTAGCATGCGAGGTTTTGAGTGAGGCCAGGCTCACATATTCTCAGCCGTCCTCCAGGAAGAGCCGAAAAACCACCGATGCGCAACCCTTCTCCTCCCGCAGCTGCAGGTTTCTATGCATGATCCAGGCCCGAAAGGAGCCCTCCTCTGCGCGGCGTTTGTTGCGCCTTTCCAGCGGATGCCCGCATCGCGGCCGATCGTCGGATTTCCCTCTTAGATCTCTGTACCCTTCGGTGGATATTCGCACCGCCATCGCACGACGCGCAAGTTCGGATGCTCCTCCGACCACCTGGCAATCTGAGGAGGCGCCTGGGCCATGCAGGCCATCAAGCTTCCCCTGTTTTCGAAATGAAGATGTTCATCCCGGCAGCTTGAAGGCCTGTCCGCAATACAAATTGTCAAGACGAGTTCGATAAATAACATGTCGCACCTTTCGACCAACGAGGCCGCGCCGCAGCAATTTTTTCTCTCAGGCGCCGCAGCCGCGACCGCCAACCAGCCGCGCCCCCGCGGTGCTGGAAGAGGTAAGGGTATGAAGAGGCTAAGAGCTTCGCCCCGGCCCGTCAATCGCGACGTTCGTCCCGCGCGATCGATGAGGGTTCAATGGCCAATCAAAGGGTTGACTTACATTCCCTGGCGGGTAACTTTTTTGCCGGATCGCAAGTCTGCCGTCACCGTACGGAAGGCCATACGATCCAAAATGGCTGGCGCCGGTGGAGGAACAGCAGCGCCTGCCTTCGTCAAAGGGCACCCTTGGCGAAATGAGGAAATATCATGAACTATCATATCCTTCTGATCGGTGTATCAGTTGCGATCTTTTCTGCCTGCGGGGTCAATGCTCAAGACGGAGATGCCAACGCAGGCGCAACGGTGTTCAACAAGTGCAAGATCTGTCACAGTGCCGACACTGACCAGAACAAGGTAGGCCCGTCTTTGAACGGAGTGATCGGCAGGGCTGCCGGCTCGCATCCCGGGTTCTCTTATTCCAAGGCAATGACCGATGCGGGCAAGGCCGGCCTGAAGTGGGACGAGGCATCGTTGCGCGACTACCTCCACAATCCGAAGGCGAAGGTGAAGGGCACCAAGATGGCTTTTGCTGGCCTGAAGGACGATGCCGACATCGCCAATCTCCTCGCCTATCTCGTGCAATTCCAGAAGAAGCAATAAAGGAGAAGACCGCCGGCAGTCGCCGGCGGTCTCATCATCCCTTGGCTTGCTCGGCTTACGCTGCCTGCTGCGCTAGCGCCTTGTCTGCCTGTCGGCGGATCGCTTGGATATTGCCCGCATAGGCCGACGCGTCATTGCCTGCGAATATGGCCGAGCCCGAAACCAGGACGTCGGCACCGGCAGCAGCGATCAGCGGCGCGGTTTCGGCCGTAATGCCGCCATCGACTTCGACATGGATCGGACGATAACCGATCAACGCGGCCACGCGGCGCACCTTTTCGGCGACCGCCGGAATGAAGGCCTGACCGCCGAAGCCGGGATTGACGGTCATCAGCAGGACGAGGTCCAGCCGGTCGAGCACGTATTCGATCACGCTTTCGGGCGTCGACGGATTGAGCGCGACGCCTGCCTTCTTGCCGAGATTGCGGATCGCCTGAAGCGTTCGGTCGAGGTGGGGCCCGGCCTCCGCATGGACCGTAATGTAATCGCAGCCGGCATCGGCGAAGGCGGCGAGATAGGGATCGACCGGCACAATCATGAGATGACAGTCGAACACTGCGTCCGTCCGGTTGCGGATCGATTTGACGACCGGCGGCCCGAAGGTGATGTTGGGCACGAAATGACCATCCATGACATCGAGATGGATCCAGTCTGCGCCCGCCTTGACGACCTCCTCCACCTCATCACCCAACCGGGAAAAATCTGCCGAAAGGATGGAGGGGGCAATGATCGATTTGCGGCTCATGACCTGGCCTCCTCTTGTCTTGCTGCGCTGTTGAAGACGCGACTGGCCTGGATGTCTTCGGCAACGATGGTGGACAGCACCTTGGCATCAATCGGGCCGGCGGAAGTCTCGAACAGCCGGTTTGCCTGACGCAGGCGCGCACGATCGAGGGCGTTGCGGATGGAGCGCGCATTGGCAAAATGCGGTTGGCGGCGCCGAAGGGCGATATATTCTTCCATGGCGGCCCGGGCCTTGACGTCGAAACGGTAGTTCTGCTTGGTAAGCGTCGCCTCGGCGATCCGCAGGAGTTCGTCGTCGGTGTAATCCGGAAAGTCTATATGATGAGCGATACGCGAACGAAAGCCTGGATTGCTTTCGAAGAAGCGCTCCATCCGGTCGGCATAACCGGCCAGTATGACGACGAAATCCTCACGCTGGTGCTCCATGACCTGCAGGAGGATCTCGATCGCTTCCTGGCCGTAGTCGCGCTCGTTTTCCTGCCTGTAGAGATAATAGGCCTCGTCGATGAAGAGGACACCACCCATCGCCTTTTTCAGGATCTCCTTCGTCTTCGGCGCCGTGTGGCCGATATATTGCCCCACCAAGTCGTCGCGCGTCACCGATACCAGATGCCCCTTTCGGATATAGCCCAGGCGATGGAGCAGATCGGCCATGCGCAATGCGACAGTCGTTTTCCCAGTCCCGGGATTGCCGCTGAAGCTCATGTGCAACGTTGGCGTTTCATGAGCGAGTCCGAGACGCTTGCGCGCGCGTTCGACCAATAGCAGGGCCGCGGTCTCCTTGATTCGCTGCTTGACCGGTGCAAGGCCGATGAGGGAATTGTCCAGCTCGTCGAGGAGCTCCTTGACGCCGGACTCGACATATTCCGCCCGCAGATCGATGGCTGATGGCTCCTCGCCATCGATCTTAGGCCTCATGGGGACCGCATCAGCCATAACGTTCTCCCGCCGGCCGGTCTGCCGCATAAGAACGTGTGGTGTATTGGAGCCGTCTGCCGGCCGCCTCCTGCCGCTCAAGCCGGAATCCCGGCTCTTCCGGGGGACGATTGACGATGAAGGAGAGGCGAACGGACTCCCATCCGTGGCTACTGTCGAAGGCGACGAGCCGGATATAGCGGTCGCCATAGACCTTCCGGCACTCGTTCAGCTCCATTATCAGCGCGGCTGCGTCCGCATTGTCGAACATCGGATGACCCCACATGTCCCAATAGGTGTTGCGGGGATGGGGATCATCGGTGAACTCGAGGCTCGTCGCCCAGCCCTTGTCGATGCAGTATTGCGCCTGCCGGGCGATCTGCTCGTCCGTCAGCGGCGGCAGGAACGAGAATGCTCCCTGGGTGATATGCATGTGAGGTCTCCTATTCTGCTGCTGTGGCCGTCGGCACGAAATCCGGCGTGTCGGTCGAGGTGTAGTTGAAGGTCACGTCCTTCCAGACGTCGAGGGCCTGCTGCAATGGCTGGCAGTGGCGCGCCGCCTCGCGCAGGATCTCCGGTCCCTCGTGCACGATGTCCCTCCCCTCGTTGCGGGCGAGCACCATGCATTCGAGCGCAACGCGGTTGGCCGTGGCGCCGGCGGCAATGCCCATCGGATGTCCAATGGTGCCGCCGCCGAACTGCAGCACGACATCTTCACCAAGAAGGTCCAGGAGCTGATGCATCTGCCCTGCGTGGATGCCGCCGGAAGCAACGGGCATCATGCGGTTGAGAGAGGCCCAATCCTGGTCGAAGAAGATGCCGTTCTCCAAACGCATCGGATTGAAGCCTTCGCGGCAGACGTCGTAGTAGCCGCGTGTCGTTGCGGGATCGCCTTCCAGCTTGCCGACAACGGTTCCGGCGTGAATGTGGTCGACGCCTGCAAGCCGCATCCACTTGGCGATCACCCGAAAGGACACGCCATGTGTCTTCTGGCGCGTATAGGTCGAGTGCCCGGCGCGATGAAGATGCAAGATCATGTCATTGCGACGCGCCCATTTTGCCATGGATTGGATCGCCGTGTAGCCGATGACGAGGTCGATCATGACGATGACCGATCCAAGCTCCCTGGCAAATTCAGCCCGCTCGTACATGTCCTCCATGGTGGCTGCCGTGACGTTCAAATATGTTCCCTTGATTTCGCCGGTCTCGGCCTGGGCCTTGTTGACCGCCTCCATGCAGTAGAGGAAACGTTCGCGCCAATGCATGAAAGGCTGCGAATTGATGTTCTCGTCATCCTTTGTGAAGTCCAACCCGCCCTTCAGCGCTTCATAGACCACGCGACCGTAGTTGCGCCCCGAAAGGCCAAGCTTCGGTTTCACGGTCGCGCCAAGCAGCGGGCGACCGAACTTGTCCAAGCGCTCGCGCTCGACGACGATGCCGGTCGCGGGCCCCTGGAAAGTCTTCACATAGGCGACCGGAAACCGCATGTCCTCCAATCGCAATGCTTTCAGCGGCTTGAAGCCGAAGACGTTGCCGATGATCGATGCGCTCATGTTGGCAATCGAGCCTGGCTCGAACAGGTCGAGGTCATAGGCGATATAGGCGAAATACTGGCCTTGCGCATTCGGCACCGGATCGAGCCTGTAGGCCTTTGCGCGATATTTCTCGGTTGCCGTCAGCCGGTCGGTCCACACGACCGTCCAGGTGGCGGTGGAGGATTCGCCCGCGACGGCCGCGGCAGCCTCGACTGGATCGACGCCGTCCTGCGGCGTGATGCGGAAGAGCGCGATGATATCGGTATCCTTCGGCTCGTAATCAGGCTCCCAGTAGCCCATTTTCTTGTATTCCATCACGCCAGCTCTGTAGCGTTCCGCACCTGTGACGGTTTGCGATTTATTGGCCATGACTTGGTCCTCTCGTTGTCTTCTGTATCGCCGATCAGGCGGCTTTGGCTGCTGTGGTTTTCGGATCGAGTTCGCCCGCGGCATAGCGTCTCGCCATCTCATCTAAGGCAATGACCTTGATCCTTGAGGCGTTGCCCGCCGTGCCGAAACGTTCGAAGCGGTCACGGCAGAGATTGCGCAAGGCATCCATTGCTGGTTTCAGGAATTTTCGCGGATCGAATTCCTCCGGATGCTCTGCGGCGATCTTACGAAACTGCCCCGCCATCGCCATGCGACAGTCGGTATCGATGTTGACCTTGCGGACCCCATGGCGAATGCCGCGCTCGATCTCCTCGACGGGCACGCCGTAGGTCTGCGGCATTCGTCCTCCGAAGCGGTTGATGACGTCCTGCATTTCCTGCGGGACCGAGGATGAGCCGTGCATGACGAGATGCGTGTTCGGCAGCTTGAGGTGAATTGCCTGGATGACGCTCATCGCCAGAATATCGCCGTCCGGCGCCCGGGTGAACTTGTAGGCGCCATGAGACGTGCCGCAGGCGATCGCCAGCGCATCGACACCGGTGCGCGCGACGAAATCGACGGCCTGGTCAGGGTCCGTCAGAAGCTGCTCATGTGATAGAGCACCTTCAGCGCCATGACCGTCCTCGGCAGCTCCGGTGCCGTTCTCCAGCGAACCGAGAACACCCAGCTCCCCTTCGACCGACACGCCCAGCCAATGGGCAATGCGCGTGACCCGTTCGGTGATTGCGACATTATACTCATAAGACGAAGGTGTTTTGGCATCCGCTTCGAGAGAACCATCCATCATCACCGAGGTGAAGCCGTGGCGTATCGCCGTCATGCAGGTCGCTTCGTCGCTGCCATGGTCCTGATGGACGCAGATGGGAATGGCCGGATAAATCTCCGAAAGCGCCTCGATCATGCGCGCCAGCATGATGTCCTTTGCATAGGCACGGGCACCCTTGGAGGCCTGAAGAATAACGGGAGCGTCACAGGCGGCAGCAGCCTCCATAACCGCAAGGCCCTGCTCCATATTGTTGATATTGAAGGCGGGAACGCCATAACCGTATTCCGCTGCATGATCGAGCAGCTGGCGTAATGCGATGCGGGCCATCAGCCTGCTCCTTTCACGTTGAACTGACCTCAGGCCGCAAGTCTCAGCGCCGCCTCCACGACGGCCCCGGGGGTGATGCCGAAATGGTCATAGAGTGCGGCGGCAGGAGCGCTGGCACCGAAGCCCTCCATGCCGATGAAAATGCCACCGTCTCCAAGGTATCGGTCCCAACCGAGACGCGCCGCCGCTTCGATGCCGATCCGCGGACGAGTTCCCAGCACTGCCTCGCGGTATTCGGACGGTTGTTGTTCGAATAGCTCCCAGCACGGCATGGACACCACCCTCGCCCCGATGCCGTGTGCAGCTGAAAGCATATCGGCAGCAACGCAGGCAATTTCGACCTCGGAACCGGTCGCGAGGAGCGTGACGGGTGATGGTTCCGAGGTCGCGCGCAGGATGTAGGCTCCGCGCGCAGAACGGTTTTCTTCGCTATTGGCCGGGCGACACATCGGCAGGTTCTGCCGCGACAGCACAATCAGGCTCGGACGGCTGCGGTCCTTGAGGGCCTGTTCCCAGCATTCGGCCGTCTCGACGATGTCGCACGGACGATAGACGTTCAGGTTGGGTGTCGCGCGCAGCATTGCCAGATGCTCGATCGGCTGATGGGTCGGCCCGTCTTCTCCAAGGCCGATCGAGTCATGCGTCATGACGTAGATAACCTGCTGCCCCATGAGTGCCGAGAGGCGGATGGCGCCGCGCGCGTAATCGGAGAAGGCGAGAAAGGTGCCGCCATAGGGAATGAACCCGCCATGCAGGGCAAGGCCGTTCATCGCAGCCGCCATTGCGTGTTCGCGGATGCCATAATGGATATAGCGGCCGGCGTAACTTCCCGGCTTGATCGGCTCCATTCCCGCGGTCAGTGTCAGGTTGGAATGGGTCAGGTCCGCCGAGCCGCCGATCGTCAAATCCGTCGCGGCGTTGATGATGCCAAGAACCATTTCGGAGGCCTTGCGCGTGGCGACCTTGGTCGCCTTGGCCTGATGCGTTCGACGAAACTCGGCAAGTTCATCGAAGAGTGATGTGTCGATCTCACGGTCTACGGTTCTCAGGAAGGCGGCGCCTTCGGGAGCTGAAGCAACGCGGTTGAGCCACTTGACCCGCTCGGCTGCCCCGCGTGCGGCAGCATCGCTCCAGCGCTCCAAAATAGCCTCAGGAACCTCAAAGGGCGCCGCTCTCCATTTCAAGGCGTGTCTTGCCGCGGCGACTTCGGCTTCGCCGAGCGGCGCGCCATGCGTCTTCTCCGACCCCTGAAGATTTGGCGCGCCCTTGCCGATGATGGTACGGCAGGAAATGAGCGACGGCTTGTTCGAAACCCTTGCCCGGGAAATCGCCCGGCCGATCGCATCGAAATCGTGCCCGTCGATCTCCTGAACGTCGAAGCCCGCCGCCTGGAAGCGTGCGAGCTGGTTCATCGAGGTCGAGAGGCTGGTGGGACCGTCGATCGAGATGGAATTGTTATCCCAGAACACGATCAGCCGCGACAGCTTCAAATGGCCGGCAAGGTCGATCGCTTCATGGCTGATGCCCTCCTGCAGGCATCCGTCACCGGCAATGACATAGGTATAGTGATCAACGAGCCCGTCGCCATAGCGCGCATTGGTCACGCGCTCGGCAAGCGCCATGCCGACCGCCGTTGCGATACCCTGGCCCAATGGACCCGTGGTCGTCTCGATGCCCAGGGCGTGACCGTACTCGGGATGCCCGGCAGTCCTGGCGCCAAGCCGGCGGAACCGCTGCAGCTCCTCAACCGTCATATCCTCATAGCCGATCAGGTAGTGAAGCGCATATTGCAGCATCGAACCGTGGCCGGCCGAAAGAACGAAGCGATCACGATCGGGCCAATCGGGGTGCGAGGGATCGATCTTGATGAAGCGGTTGAACAGCACCGTTGCGACGTCGGCCATGCCCATCGGCATGCCAGGATGGCCGGAATTGGCCTTTTGAACGCCATCCATGGCAAGCGCCCTGATGGCATCGGCCATGTCTTGTTCCGCTACGATAGCGGGTTCGATAATGCCCTGCGGCTGGAGTTGCGTGTTCATCGCTTTCATCCTCATGAGGCGCGGTTTTTGCGTTCGATCAGTTGCATGATCAGGGGTGTCAGGATCAGCTGCATGGCGAGATCGAGCTTGTTTCCCGGCACCACGATGGAATTGGCGCGCGACATGAACGAGTCGTGGATCATCGACAGCAGATAGGGGAAATCGATGCCGCGCGGTCTCGCGAAGCGGATGACGAGCATCGATTCGTCAGGCGTCGGGATCCAGCGCGCGATGAACGGGTTGGACGTGTCGACGATCGGCACCCGCTGGAAGTTGATATCGGTCAGTGTGAACTGCGGCGTGATGTAGCGTACATAGTCGGGCATGCGCCGCAAGATGACGTCCATGACCGCTTCCGTGGAATAGCCGCGCGCTTCGCGATCACGGTGGATCTTCTGGATCCATTCGAGATTGATGACGGGCACGACGCCGATCTTCAGGTCGGCGTGACGGGCGAGATTGACCTTGTCCGTCACCGCGCAGCCGTGCAGCCCTTCATAAAAGAGCAGGTCGCTTTTCGGAAAATCGCGCCATGGCGTGAAGCTGCCCGGCGGGACGTCAAAGCGCGCGGCCTCCTGTTCATCGTGGATATAGGTCCTTGTGTGGCCCGTGCCGCTGCGACCATATTCGTCGAAAACGGCTTCGAGCGTCTCTAGTTCGTTGGCATCTGCGTTGAAATGGGTGAAGTTTGGATTGCCGTTCCGTTCCTCCTCGGCCACCTTTTCCTTCATGGCCTGCCGGTCGTAGCGGTGAAATGCGTCTCCCTCGATGAAGGCCGCTTCGATTTTCTCGCGCCTGAAGATCTGCTCGAAAATCCGCTTGACCGACGTGGTTCCGGCGCCCGACGATCCGGTAATCGAAATGATGGGATGCCTTGCCGACATGTCTTGTTCTCCGATCAGGCCCTGAAGAGACCGCGATTGCTGAAGAGCGGCGCTCGCTCGGCAATATTGCTCGGCTCGGTGTGGTAGCGCCCAATGCGCATGACCTCCCGCGCCGAGCCGAAGACCAGCGGAACGCGCTGGTGCAGTGACGTGGGCGTGAGGTCCAGAATACGGCTGATCGTGTCGGTGGCGGCTCCGCCGGCCTGCTCAATAAGGAAAGCGATGGGATTGGCCTCGTAGACCAGCCGCAGCCGGCCCTCGCCATAGCCCCTGCGCGTGTCGCCGGGATAGAGATAAACGCCGCCGCGCATAAGGATGCGATAGGCATCGGCGGCAACGGCCGCGATCCACCGCATGTTGAATTCCTTTTCACGCGGCCCTTCCGTCCCCTTCAGGCAATCATCGACATAAAGCCTGACGGCCTCGTCCCAATGACGATAGTTGGAGGCATTGATCGCGAATTCCTGGGTCCGCGGTGGAACGACCACGCTTTCGTGGGCTTGTATGAATACGCCGCCACCCGAGAAAAAGACGAAGACGTGGGTGCCGCTGCCGAGGCTGAGAACCAGCGCAAGCTGCGGGCCGTAGATGAAAAAGCCGGCGGCGAGCTGGGCGTCTCCCCGTTGGAAGAAGGAGGCGTTAGGCTCGCCGACCGGATCACCAGCCGCTGGGAGGATGGAGAAGATCGTCCCGATGCAGACGTTTATGTCGATGTTCGAGGAGCCGTCCAACGGATCGATGGCGACTGCAAGCGGAGCTTTCGGATCGAGGAGCGCTGCGTCTTCGAGTTCCTCGGAGGCGTAGAGGCAGACAGGCGCCTCTCGCATCGCGTCGATGAAGAGGGCATCGGCCAGGACGTCGAGATCCTTTGTTATGTCGCCGCCTGGACCAACATGGCCGCGTTCTCTGGAAAAGGCCTTGCCGGGCGCACCTTGATTGATCGTGCTGTAGAGCGTGACCGCAGCGGCAGCCAGCTGCCGGATCGTGACGGCGGCAGCTTCGCAATGCGGGCGACCACTGCCGATATGGAAATTCAAAAAGGCGTCTAGCGTCGACGAAGTCATAGCCTACCTCCCCGCCCGCTCCTCACTGCCCGGGCATGGCAACATCGAAACAGGAATTTCGAGTTAAGTAAAATTTATTGTATTTACTAGTTAGCTAAAAAAAATTAAGCTAACCTGATGAAGAACCTGACGCTTCGACATTTGCGTGCAGCGCAGGAGATCGCGCGGCACGGAACGATCGTGCGGGCCGCCAATGCGCTCGGCCTCACCCCCTCGGCCGTCACCATCCAGCTCAAGCAGATTGAGGAGGATGCCGGCATCATCCTTTTCGACCGGACAAATGACGGAATTCGCCCAACGGCGGCGGGCCTTGCTTTCATCGATGCCGCCCAGATGATCGAGGAAAGGCTGCGCCAGCTGGACGACGAAGTCGATGCAATCAAGGGCGTGCGCACCGGCACCCTCGCCCTCGGCGTCGTCTCGACCGCAAAATACTTCGCGCCGAACATGATGGCGACCTTCCGCAAGAGCCATCCCGGGATCGCCGTTTCGCTCGCCATCGGCAACCGGGCAGAAATCATTACAAAGCTTAAAAACCATGACGTCGACATCGCCCTGATGGGCCGTCCGCCCAAGGACATGCCGTTGCACTCGGTGGGATTCGGCGACCATCCGCTGGTGATGGTCGCACCGCCCGACCATCCCTTGGCAGGGAAACGGGACATCACCAAAGAGGAGATCGCAAAGGAACATTTTCTCGTCCGAGAACCCGGTTCGGGCACGCGCATATCGCTGGAAATCTTCCTCGGCGAGATTCCTGGCAGGCTCGATGATCTGGGAACCGAGATGTCGTCGAACGAGACGATCAAACAGGCCGTCATGGCGGGCCTTGGCATCGCTTTCATTTCGGCCCATACCATCGCCATGGAACTGGAGTTCGGCAAACTCGTCACCCTCGACGTCATCGGCATGCCGATCCGCAGGCAATGGTTTTCGGTAACACGGACGGACAGAACCGTCTCCCCGGCGATGAGTGCCTTTCAGGTGTTCCTGCGTGAGCGGGGAGCCCAATGCCTGCCCTTCTTCGACAAGCTTTATCCGATGTTGCAGCAATCCGATTGAAGATCTTCGGCCGATCTTAAACCGGACGGCCACGGCTCAACCTCGCGGAAACATGATTTCGCCCTTGCCCAAGACCGCATTGTCGCCGCCGAAACGGAAAGGTTTTGCGCCGAGCAGCGGCCGGTCAAGGATCTTGTCTTCCATCAGATAGCGGTCGAACAGTGCCGGAAAGACGATTTCGACGCGGCCGCAATCGATGAACGTCGGCGAAAGCGCCGCTGGTCGCCGGTCGAACAGAAGCGAGCCGCGCTTCATCAAGTGGCCGGGATAAAGACCCACGCGTCCGATCGCAACGATCGTCCCGGCGGTCATGCCGAGACCGGCATAATCGCCGCATCCTTTCAAAAGCGCGATGATGCCTCGCCGCATCTTCTCGCCGGGGCGATGGCCGGCCTTGCCGCCAACAATCACGAGGCCGCCCGTCATGCCGTGGATCTCTCCCGCCATCGGCCCGCCAAGGCCATCGCCTGCATCACCGGCGATCTCGATGCGCCCGTTCCTCATCCCCGATCCCGCCTGCAAACCGGCCTTTCCTTCGATGTTCAGGAGGCCGCCAGCCATGCGGCGACCGGCGCGGGCGCCGACATCGCCCTCGACGCGGATCTGTCCCGTCGTCATCTCCGCTCCGACGAGGTCGAAGCGCCCGCTGCCGCCTGAAAACACGATGTTCGAGATATCCCTGCCCGCCACCTTGAAAACATCGCCCACCGTGGCGGGACGCCGGCTCGTTCCAATCGGCAATCTGGCGATGTCGGCAGGCTGCATGCCGTTGAGCTTTTGGGGCGTCAAGCCGGATAGATCGAGCCTTTCATCCGGTTCGGAGCGAAGGGTGAAGGTCAGCGGCTTCATGGCAGGAGATCCCTCAGATGATAATGGAACTTGCCGAGTTTGCCGCCATAGTTTCCCGCGCTGATGCGCAAAGCGCCGCGCCTCGGCCCGAAATTGATGACCGCCTTCAGCCCGGCTCGCATCGCCGCACCCACCGCCTCGCTCGTCTCCCCGTCGATGACGATTTCAAGGATTGCATTGATGTCGGGACCGAGCGCACTCTTGGTCACCCCCCGTAGTGTGGGCGCATAGGCATCGTTGGTCGAAGCCATCATGCCCTTGTACTTGCCGCCGATTTTCGAGCCGGAGCGCACGATGCCGCCGGGGAAAGGCATGATTGCGCCGGGAACCTTCTCAATCGCCGCCACGGCGCGCTCGGCGGCCGCCAGCGCCTTTCCGCCGTCTGTGGCGAGCAGGAAGAGGTTTCCGCCGCCAACCGCCTCTTTCGTCAAACCGGCCTTCGCCTCGCACAGAAATTCGCCATCCATGACCGGCACCCGCCAATAATGCTTGCCGCCGAACTTCTTGGAGATCTGCCATCCGTCGCCGAAATAGCGCAGGGATGATCCGAGATCGAGCGAGGCGCTGCCTTCGAGCCCGGAAAAACAGGCGCTGCCGGGCGAGGTCAGAACACATTGACCGAGCCTGGTTTTCAACTGCTTCTGCAGCTCGTCCGTCCCCATCGCAAAGATCATCACGCGGCAGCCCGGACGCCCATCCGGCGTCTCGGACGCCGGAATATCGATGTCGATCGCCGCCTCGCAACCACAGCCGATGACGGAGGTCGCAAAGCCGTCATGGTGGTCGCCGCCTGGCGCGCCCACTTCAGGCTCGGCGCGGTGATGATGATTGCGGTCGCACGCATGCCGAATGCCTCGGCAAACGTGTCGTCGATCTCAATGCCGTTGCGGATCAGCTCTTGCATGCGACCTCCGCAAAAGGGTTTTCGCGACAAATCGCTGAATCCGGAAAGGTGAACCAGTCGAGCGACAGCCCGTAGCGATCTTCGTGATAGGCTTGCATGCGCTTGGTGATGCTCTTGTCGGGCGGCAAATTGAGGTGCACCGTCTTTCCCCAACGATAGTGCGTGACGACGCCGTCCTCGACGACCAGGTCGCCGTTCTTGAACACCAGAGCCGCATCGCGGAACATCCTTTGGACATCCTGCCCTTTCCGGTAGACGGCGATATCCGCGATTGCGCCGGGGCCGAGGTGCCCACGGTCATCGAGGCCAAGCAGCCTCGCCGGCGCTGCTCGCGTCATGACCGCAACTTCCTCAAGCGTATATTCGCGGGAGATCGAGGCGAGTGTGGTAAGCTCCAGCGCGGAGCGGTCGAGCTCGTCCATCTTCGCATTGCGGACATCGCGGCGCATCAGCAACTCGAACAATTCGGGATAGGCCGTGAAGGGGGCGCCGTTCGGATGGTCGGTGGTGAAGAAAACCCGCCATGGGTCGTTGATCAGCAAGAACAGCTCGAGCCCCACCGCCCATTGCAGCGAACCATAGTAGTCCTTGCGATAGCGATAGGGGACAATGCCGCCGCCGTTTCCGTCGCCGTCGAAGAGAATGGACTTTTTCGGACTTGCCGTTCGCATTCCGGAATACTGCCTTATGACGTCGGATGAGATTGTCACCGTCTGGCCGAACATCACCTGGCCGACGTCGATCGTCACGTTTTCCGTGCTGTTGACCAGATCGGCAAGACGGGCAGCCTCGGAGGAAAAGCCGCGTTTGCCTTCGGTGCCGTAACCATAAAACTGCAGGTGCGCGAGATGGATTGGTTGGCCTTGCGCCGCGCGAATTGTCTCAGCAGCCGTTGCGGCGTTTCCGGCGATGCCAAGGTTATTGGCGTGGACATGGAGAGGGTGAGGAATTCCCAGACGGCCGACGGCGGACTGCAGCGTCTCGACGATCTTGCGGGAAGTGACGCCGTAGGATGGCACGACGTCGTCGAAGGCGAAGCTGCGGATGTTTTCCTTGAAGGCGGCTGCTGCGCCTGCATTGATCACCTTCACGCCGAGCGATCTTGCCGTCGACACGGTCCAACCCACGTAATCGTCGATCATCGCCGAGGAGGCGTTGTCCCTGATCATCGACAGAAGGAAATCGTCATTGCCGAGGATTGCAAGCGTTGCCTTGTCGATGATCGGGATGTCGGCAAGCTCCATATGGGTATGAAGCGCGTTCGAAGGCGACATGGCGGGCTCCACCACGGTGGTAAAACCCATCTGAGCGTAAAGGCATCCCGTGTTGAAGGTAGACCACCCGGCGTTTGCAAGCGGCGTGTGCAACGGCCGTTTGAGGTGCGCGGCATGTTGTTCGGGCAACAGAAGTCGGGCCGTATTGACGTTTCCCCCGCCGATATGCGAGTGGATGTCTATTGCACCGGCCATGACGAGGCAGCCGGAAACGTCATAGGTTTTGTCGGCCCTCTTTGAGACCGGCTTTTCGATGATGACGCCATCCTTGATCCAGACGTCGCGATTGCCGGTCGGACCATTGACCGGATCCACCACTTCCCCACCTGCAAGACGGATCATCATGATGGCAAACCCTCTCTCTGCAGGGCATGCTCGAGTTGCCCGACGATTGCATAAACGCTGGGGAGAGCGGAAGGCGCCGTTGCGGCAACGGATCTTAGGGTTCCGATGCGGCTCGAATAGACCACGCCGTCATGGTCAAGACCAGCCTTGCCGATACGAACGGTGACCAACGCGCCGGAGGCGGGCCGTTCACTTCTCACCAGCGCGACCGTGGGCACTTGGCTGCGTTTCGGCGGACGCGCCTCGTCACGCTCCGATACCCACAAATGCAGATCCGCCTCCTTATCTGCAATCATCCGCTCGATGTCGCAAAGCCACGGGTCATGGATGGGTGAGCCGGTCGAAAAGCCTGTACGCGGCGGAAAGCCCGTCATCCAGGTCGATGCCAAGACCATGCCCCAGGCGTCGTCGTCGGACGGCAGGAAAAGAGCCGTCGCCCGCCGGGCTCTGTTGATGTCTGCCAGCATGCCTTGCAGCATCGCCAGACTGGCCGGGTCGTTGAGATGGGAGAAGACGAAGACGGGAAAACGCGCGCTCGCCATTTCGCTTAAGAAAGTATCGATATTGGCGAGAGGGGCGGATGTTTTTCTTCCAGCCAACATCGCCCTGAGGCTTCCGAGCACGGCATCGATGGGAAAATCGGACGAGCCCACTTCGATCGCCTTCAAACGCCGCAGAGGCTCGCCGGCGGCGGCCGGCGCCTTGCCTTTGATCTGAAGCCAACGCCTTCGGCTTGACGACGAAAGATCCGCCGCCGTTGACGCAAGCGATAAAAGCAGATCGTGATGAGCCGCTGCAATGTCGCCCACGATGATGATGAGGTCGGCGCGGCGCCGCACTTCCGTCGCCGTTGCAAAAAAACCGCCGATATCCGTGTGAAGTGCCACTTCCTGAAGAAGGTTTCGGCCATTCACGTGGTCATAGGTCGCCCCGACCCGCTCCGCCAGCGCAATCAGGCTGCGGGAGCCATGGACATCCGATTCAATGGAAAATACCGGGCAGCGGCTCTTTGCCAGAAGCTTTGCCACCTGCTCAATTGCATCTGGCAAAGGAACTGTTTGGCTGCCGATCCATGCAACCATCACACTCCGAAACTTTCTGGTGCCCCCGTGAATTTATCTGTTCTTCGTCAAATGTGAAGTCCATCCGACGAAAAATGCAGCTCAGCTATCATATTTCAGGTAAGCAAATCGCTGATCGGCATTGGGCGTGCCTTCGAGAGCACCGTCCGCCTTGCCCGGCTGCCATTGGACGACGTCCTCAATTTTTTTGGCGAGTTCGAAATCCTTGTCGGTCACGCCTTTGGCGGCATGGTTCATCAACAACACCTCCACCCACGCATAGGATGCCTTGAGATCGGGATGGTGCCAGGCCGCCTCTGCCAGGTGTCCAACCGTGTTGATGACCATCAGGGTGGATTTCCAATTGTGCGTTTTGTATCTGCGGCGAATCCAGCCGTTTTCGTAGCGCCACTGCGGAAGCTCCGCCTGCAGCTTCGAAACGATTTCGTCCTCGGAATAAACGCGCTCCCGTTTCCGTTCCGTCTCCTCGCTCATCGCGGCTGCTCCTTTGGTTCTTTTCTCCCGGCTCCTCACCCAGACTTGCGCTGGTAGTAAAATACGATAACATAACTCAGGGCCCGATTATCAAAAAGTTCAGAAATAGAACCGATGTCGGACTCCGTCTCCATTCAAGTTCCTGGACGCTTGCACCTCGGATTCCTGGACATCCCTGGCAAGGACAGCTCGCGTTTTGGCAGTATCGGTTTGCCGCTGGACGGCATATCGACGCGGCTGGAGGTCTCGCGGGCAGCCGAGACCAGCGTCCATGGACCCGAGAGTGCCCGGCTTTTTGCTCACCTTACGGCCCTGCGGTCTCGTCTCAAGCTCTCAGGCCATCACCGGGTGATGGTTCGAGAGACAATCCCGGCCCATGCCGGGTTGGGGTCTGGAACCCAGCTGGCGCTCGCCGTTTCCGCAGCGCTTCGAAGCTTGCATGATTTGCCGTTCCACATCCGCGAAGATGCGGCCTTCCTGGGGCGCGGCGCACGATCGGGAATCGGCATTGCGGCCTTCGAGAAAGGCGGTCTAATCTTCGATGCGGGCAAGGCCAGGGACGATCTGACCCCGACCGTCATTTCCCGCATTCCGTTTCCGAGCGAGTGGCGCATCATTCTCGTTCTGGACAGCCTTGCCCACGGAATTCACGGAGACGCTGAAATCAAGGCATTCCGCGCGCTGGCGCCGTTTCCTGCAGCCGGCTCGGCTTCGATCTGCCGCCATGCGCTGATGGAGATCATGCCCGCCGCGTTCGAAAAGGACATGGCCACTTTCGGCAATGCGGTGACGGCAATCCAGCAAACGCTGGGCGATTATTTTGCACCGGCGCAAGGCGGCCGTTTTACCAGTCCGGCGGTCGAAAGGACGCTCGCAAGGCTTGCCGAATGCGGAGCCGTCGGCATCGGGCAAAGTTCCTGGGGACCGACCGGATTTGCCTTTGCTCCATCTCAGGCGGCTGCCGAGCGGATTGTCGCTTCTGCCGCGCTAATGGACACACAAACGACAATCCGCATCGTCGCCGGCAGAAATGAGGGGGCGCAGATCGCGCGAACGAGGGCACCGCAGCAATTCGAACTGGGTCGGGAAACATACTAGAGAAGGCGAGCCAAATGAGCCGGAAAACCATTCTCCATATGCTTACGCCATTGAGGCAGATGAGCCCGTTCGACGTCAATATGGCCCTTGATGCTGGCTATGACCATGTCGTTCCTTACACGGACGTGGCGCTCGCCGACATAGCCGGCCTTGTCCAGGATGCGGTCTTCTCACGTCCGCCGGATGCAGGCGTTGCCACCGGCATTTTTATTGCCGGGCGTGATACGATCCTGGCACTCGACATGATCGATGCCGCAAAGCAGGCAATGGTGCCCCCTTTTGAGGTTTCTGTCTTCGCCGATCCTGCCGGCTCGTTTACCACCGCCGCAGCGATGGTCGCCAGAGTCGAGAAAACACTTGGAAAACTGCACAATCGTGAGCTGGCGGGAACGAAAGTGAGCATTTTCGGCGCGACCGGCGTCGTCGGCTACTGCACCGCCGTGATCTCAGCCAAGGAGGGCGCAGACGTCACGCTGGTCGGTCACGACGGAATTGCGCGTGTCGAAGCCATCGCCGAGGCCATCAAGGCCCGCTTCGGCGTCACTGTGACAGCGGCGGACGGTTCGACGGAAGAAAGGAAGACGGAATTGTTGCGCCAGGCCGAAGTGGTGCTGGCCGCGGCCAAGGCTGGCGTCAAGGTGATCTCTGCCGAACAACTGCGCCAGGCGGCAAATCTGCTTGTTGCGGCAGATGTCAACGCCGTGCCGCCGGCAGGCATCGAGGGCCTGGCCGTCCATGCGAAAGTCGATACACTCGGGGAAACCGCCGCAGTCGGCATCGGTCCGCTTTCTATCGGCAATGTCAAGTACAAGACCCAATCGGGGCTGTTCAAACAGATGATCGGCGCTGAAAAACCGGTAATTTATGATTTTCAGGATGCTTTTACCCTTGCCCGCAGCATCGAAAAATAGTCCTGCGATTCTGATCGCGGCCATTTCCGGCCGGTCACTTGCCGCAGCAGCGCGCCGTGCCGGCTATCGGCCGTTGGTGGCCGATCTGTTCTGCGATTGCGATACGGTCGCCCTTTCGGAGAGGACGGCGCGCCTGTCGGGCAGTATAAGCGAGGGAATAGACCGCGAGAAAATCATCGGCATATTGTCAACCCTTATGGGCGACGAGAAACCGGCCGCATTGGTCTACGGCTCCGGCTTCGAACGTCAGCCCGACGTCATCGACGCACTCGGTCGAGTGTTTCCGCTTGCCGGCAACAGCGCCGACACCGTGCGGGCGATCAAGGACCCCGCCAACCTGTCCCAACTTTGTCGAAGCTTGGACATCCCGCATCCGGCGATCCAGTTCTCGTCACCAGAAAAACCGGAGGGCTGGCTCACGAAGCTTGGCGGCGGCGCCGGCGGGTCGCATGTCAGACCGGTCGCAACGATGCCTGCCGAGCCAGGCTACTATTATCAGCAGCGCATGTCCGGCCGCAGCATCTCGGCTCTTTTCCTGGCCCAAAATGGTGTCGCCCGCATCATCGGCGTCAGCCGGCAATGGTCTTCGCCTTCGCCAACGTCACCATTTCGTTATGGCGGGGCCGTCCGTCTCATGCGATTTGACCGGCAAAAGAAAATGCAAATCGGTTGCTGGCTCGACAAGCTGACGCGCCACTGCGGCCTTGTGGGTCTTTGCAGCGCCGATTTCATCGATGGGCCGGAGGGGCTTCATCTCATCGAAATCAACCCACGGCCTGGCGCAACGCTGGATATCTTCGACACCGACAGCGCACCCCTCCTCATTGAGCATTTGCGCGCCGTGCGCGGGGAAAGAATCGACGTGCCAGTCTATCGCGGGGCTGCGGCCGCGGCGATTGCCTACACGTCTCGTTCCATCTCCTGTTTCCCCGATGTCAAATGGCCGAACCTGACGGCCGACCATCAAAGGCCGGGTTCGGCGCTCAGCCCCGGCGATCCGGTTTGCACTGTCTTGGCGCATGCCCGATCCGCCTCCGCAGCAGAGCGCGCTGTCAAGCGCCGTGTCAACCAAGTAGCGCAGCATTGGAAGGAGGAATTCCAATGAAGAACGGAATGGCCCATCTCAACAGGAATGCGCAACGGATCATCGATCAGATCATTGCCGACGACGAAAGATTTGGCGTCGCATATGGCCGCGGCTCTCTTGGAGAACATCTCATCGACGCCGGCGCGGCAAGCCCCGGAGGCCTCGAAGTGGGTCTGCGGATGGCGGAAATCTGCATGGGTGGCCTGGGAACGGTCTCGATGGTGCTCGATCGTCATAACGAAAAGTGGCCGTTGAGCGTTACCGTCCATTCCTCCCAACCGGTTCTTGCCTGCCTCGGCAGCCAGTATGCGGGTTGGCGGCTTTCGCATGAGAAATATTTCGCCATGGGCTCGGGCCCTGCGCGTCTGCTGGCGCGCGTGGAGCCCCTTTTCGAGGAAATTACCTATAGCGAAACCGATGCTTCGACGTCAGTTCTTCTTCTTGAAACGGACAAGGCCCCGCCGCCAGCCGTTGTCGAAAAGGTATCAAAGGCGACAGGACTGGGCCCTGACGCTTTGACCTTCATCTACGCGCCGACGCAAAGTCTTGCAGGCTCCGTTCAGATTATCGGGCGCTCACTGGAGGTCGCTCTTCACAAGGCCCACAGCCTCAATTTTCCGTTGGATGCGATTGTCGACGGAACGGGATGCGCGCCGGTTCCAGCGCCTCATCCGGACTTCCTGCAGGCTATGGGGCGGACGAACGATGCCATCATCTATGGCGGATTGGTGCAGCTGTTCGTTCTAGGCAGCGCGGCAGACGCGCGCGCGCTCGCCGAAGAGCTGCCGAGCTGCAGGTCGCGCGACTACGGGCAGCCTTTTGCGGAAATCTTCGAGAAATTCAACGGCGACTTCTACGCGATTGATCCGCATCTCTTCAGCCCGGCCGAAGTGATCGTTACGGCTGTCGAGACAGGCGACACCTTCCGCGCCGGTGAATGGAACAGAGAGATGCTGGAGCAATCCCTTGGTTGAACAGACGGTGATTTCAGACAAAATTCTCATTCTTTCCGACAAACCAGACCGCCAGGTGAGACAGTTGCGTCGCGCCTTCGGAAAACTCGGCGCGGAGACGATCTTCTGCCCGCTTGCCGATATCGCGTTCGATACCCGGTATCCATCAGGCATTGCCATCCCGACGCTTGATGGAGCCCTTCCGGCCGGTGTGATCGTCCGCTCCATCTCCGGCGGCAGCTTCGAAGCGATCACACGCCGTCTCGGCATCTTGCACGCGCTGACCCAGCTTGGCGTGCCGGTCTGGAACTCCGCCAAAGCAATCGAGCGTTGTGTCGACAAATCGACGACGACGTTTCTTCTTGCGGCTGCCGGAGTGCCAACGCCGGAAACGTTCGCAGTGGAAGGTCCCGCCAATGCCAGGACCGTCGTTAAGCGCGAGGTGCCGCATGGCCTCCTGGTGCTGAAACCGCTCTTTGGATCGCAGGGACGCGGAATAAGGCTCATTCGTTCGATCGACGATCTGCCTGACCCGGACGAGGTCGACAATGTCTATTACCTGCAGCGCCTTGTACTGCGTGCCGGACCGCCCTATCGGGATTACCGGATATTCGTCAGCAATGGTGAAATTCTCGGCATGATGGGTCGTTGCGCCGACGGCTGGATCACCAATATCGCCCGCGGCGCGAAAGCCGAGCCGGTCGTCGGGCCGCTGCGCCCGAAGCTTGCCGAACTTGCGCTTGCCGCCGCCGCCGCTGTTGGAACCGACTTTGCGGGCATCGATATCGTACAGGGATGCGAAGGCAATCTTCTCGTACTGGAAGTCAACAGCATGCCGGCCTGGACCGGCTTGCAATCCGTTGTCCCCGTCCGCGTCGCCGATTGCATCGCTCAGGCAATGGTCGCGCTTCTCAGTCCGGACGTAAAGGAAAGGCCCGCAGCATGACGCTGACGCGGCAAGAGATCATGGCAGCCTACCTCGACGCCTGCCGTGCCGAGATCGATGCCTTGAAGCCGGGCAACGTGCACCGCTTCGCAGACGGCCACCGGATGACGGCGGATCAATTCCTCCAAAGTGCGGCCGTCAGTTCGCTATCGGTCACCGAACCGCTTCAATCGGTCGGTCAGCGTGTTCTTCGTGCGGTAACCGCCACCCGCGAAAGCGTGGGAACGAACACCAATCTCGGCATCCTCCTGCTTTGCGCGCCGCTTGCCAAGGCGGCCGAGAGCACGTCTTGGGATTTCCGCAAGGACCTCACGCAGACATTGGATGAAATGGATGCGGGCGATGCCCGCGACGTCTTCGCCGCAATCCGCCTCACCAACCCGGGAGGGCTCGGCAGCGCCGAAGAACATGACGTCAGAGACGAGCCGACGGTGTCTCTCGCCAACGCCATGGCCATGGCGGCCGACCGCGACATGATCGCGCGACAATATACGAACGGCTTTGAAGACATCTTCAACGGCGGCCTGTCGGCGTGGAGAGAAGCGGCCGCCCGCGGCGAAGAGGACATGTGGCCGACAATCTTCGTCTATCTTTACTTCCTGTCCTCGTTTCCCGACAGTCATATCGGGCGCAAACACGGGACCGATCTCTCTGCCGAAATTGCGAAAGAGGCAGACACAATACGCCGTCGGGTGATGGACGAGACGCGCTTGCCGAGACGGGAAGAGATTCTGCTGGACTTCGACAGGCGGCTGAAGGACAGGGATATCAACCCCGGGACCTCCGCCGATCTCACGGTTGCAACGCTTTTTGTCTGCAACATGAAGTTCGGCTTGCATAATCGCAGCTTAGATGTTTGAATTTGGCCGGCGAATAAATCTTACTCGCTGCTATCTGGCCAACCGACCCAGTCAAGGGTGCTGCGAACAAGGATAGCTGTCCATCGAGCGTCGTGTCTCGTGTGGTACGGCTTCTTTGGACGAAACTTTTTGACCATACGGTACAAGGGAGGAATTGGCCGTGGCAAAGATTAGCAAGGTAATGGTTGGTGAGTCACTCGTTGGCGAGGGAAATGAAGTCGCGCATATCGATCTTCTGATCGGACCGCGTGGAAGCGCAGTGGAAACGGCATTTTGCAATGCGCTCACGAACAACAAGGACGGGTTTACGTCACTTCTGGCGGTCATCGCCCCGAACCTGGCCTGCAAGCCGAATACGATATTGTTTAACAAGGTTACGATTAAGGGTGCCAAGCAAGCCGTGCAGATGTTCGGCCCGGCACAGCATGCGGTGGCAAAGGCAGTCCAAGACAGCGTAGCCGAAGGCATCATTCCCGCCGACGAAGCCGATGACGTCTTCATCTGCGTCGGCGTCTTCATCCACTGGGAAGCAGAAGACGACGCCAAGATCCAAGATTATAACTACAGGGCAACGAAGGAAGCGATTGAGCGCGCAGTCACCGGCAAGCCGACCGCGGCGGAGGCAACTGCTCAGCGGGACACCGTCAAGCATCCTTTCAGCGCCTAGACACGAAACAACCCCGCAAAGGGCGAGCCCGCCGTAGAAACAGGCGGCCTGTTGCGCCGGTTGTCGAAGCTTTTAGGCTTCAGCGGTACGCCATCTTCAAGCGCCAATGGTTGAAATGGCAGTGCTTCGGCTAAAGGATTGAGAGAAGAGGCAAAGCGCCTCTTCTCTTAAATTTCCCTAGCTCCCATAAAAGGCGGAGACGTCGGTTCCGGTAAGTTCGCCGCTATGCAGCGATGTTGCGACCAGTGCACCAGCAATGCCCATGTCGCTCAGCCGTTCCAGGTCATTGACGTTGCGGATCCCGCCTGCGGCGATGATGTCGCGGTTTCCGGCGATGTCCTTGATTGATCGCAAGCGATCGAAGTCGGGTCCGCAGCGCGCACCCACCTTGTCGAGTGTCATCACGATCACCCGTCTCGGCCACAGGTCAGGCGTTGACATGATGGCGGGCGGCCCGAGGAAGGCATCACCGCGAAAGTCGAGGGAAAGGATCAGTCTCTGATGCGCACCGAACGCGCTGAGAACGTCGGTACCGGCCTGGCTTTCGGAACCCAGGACGGCATAGATCTGCGCGTTGGCAAGCGCCTGCCCGACGTCCGTCGCACTTCGAAACCCTGCATCGAGCCAGACGTCCGGCCTCGGCTGCAAAAGAGATAGAGGCCCGGCGGCAGAACAATGGCTCGAACCGCTCTCGATGGCATCGAGGTCGGCCACATAAAAGATCGAAAACGGATGGATTCGGCGCAAGCCGTCGGCGACACTGCTGATCGCCGGTATCGCACTGAGCGGCGTCTCGATGGGTCTATAGGTATCGCGCATGCCCATCTGCGCGCGTACCACCTGGCCGTCTTTGACGTCGAGAACGGGAATGATAAGCAATGGTCAAACCTCGGCAGAAACGATCACTCACATGAAAGCCGGAATGGTAGCAGAAGAAAAGCAAACAGTTATCGGCTGGGACATCGGTGGCGCGCATTTGAAGATGGCGCGGACCGAGAATGGCCAAATTACCCATGCCAGGACCGTCAAGGCGCCGATGTGGCTCGGGCTCGATCAGGTGCGCGATGCGCTGGATCAGTTCCGCCCGCTTTTTCAAGGCAATCCCATCCATGTCTTCACGATGACGGGAGAGCTGTCGGATGGCTTCCCGTCACGAGACGCCGGCGTTCGCCATATCCTGGATTTCATCAAAGCGGAATTCGGCGGCGACGACCTGCAGGTTTATGGTGGCCGGTCCGGCTTCGTCGATCTTTCAGACGCCTACGATCTCGGCCCCGATATCGCCTCGGCCAATTGGCATGCCACGGCTGCGTTGAGCGCCAGGATCAAAGGAGAAGGTCTCTTCGTCGACATGGGTTCGACGACCACCGACATCCTCGCGTTTCAGAACGGACGGCTCTGCAACAATGGCTATTCCGATGCGGAGCGTCTGTTGACCGGCGAACTCGTCTACACGGGCTTTACGCGCTCGGCGCTGATCGGAATTGCCGAAAGAGTTCCGGTGCGCGGCACGATGACGCCGCTGATGAATGAGTATTTTGCCAATACCGCCGATCTCGGGCGCATTCTCGGAACATTGGACGAGGCCGACGACCAATACCCCGCCGCCGACCGAAGAGCCAAGTCGCGCGATGGATCGATCGGCCGTATCGCTCGCATGGTCGGACGTGACGGCACCGATCTTAGCGAAGGCGAATGGATCGATGTCGCGCGCTGGTTCAGCGAGCATCAATTGCGCATGATCCACGACGGTGCGTTCAGGGTTTCCGGCAATGCCGCACTAAGCCCGGTCGCACCGGTGGTGGGCGCGGGGATCGGTCGCCCGCAGATCATGCAGCTCGCCAAACGCCTGGAGCGGCCCTACGTCGACTTCGGCATGCTCATTCCAGCAGCATCGAACGAAATCCGCGATCAGGCAAGCAAGGCCGCGCCGGCCGCTGCCGTCGCGCTACTGTGGTCGAAATCGTAAAACCCCCTACGGACGAAATGCCGGACGGATCCCGTCAGTCTCCGGCCGAATGGGCGTTCACGCGCTCCATCAGCCAATCCCAGGCCTGCCGCTCGTCAGCACCGGCCGTCTTGTCGATGGCAATCGACAGATATGCAATCTCGGAATCGACCTTTTGCTTGGGCAGCATATGCAGTCTGCTCACCAGGATCGCGAGCTCGAGAACGGCTGCCTTGGCCCGGTTCATGCCTGTGAACGGGGCATGCGTGGCCTCAGCTGCGATCCGGCAGAAATAGCGGGGGCGGATCTCGTCCTGCGTGACGGAAAAGACCTGCAAAACGGAATGACTGAGCGCTGCCTCCAGACGCGGGACCGGGCAATCTTGCACCGCAACCAGCGGCCATTCCCGCCGTCCGGTGAGACAGCCCGCGAAAATCCGCATGTCGTCCGTATAATTGGCAATGGCAAACGGCACGGCGGTAAGATTTTCGAGGGTTGTGGAGGGGCGGAACGGCGCAATGACCCACCCGTCATCCTGAGCGATGATACCGAGGGGCGCGATATGCACCCGGCCCTTGGCATTCACCGTCGTTACGATCGTTTCGCGAATGAAGCTCATGGGCCGTCCTTCTTTGCGCGCAGCGTATGCCCGGCCCCGGCAAGCCGTGTGCGGTCCTCGCCTGCGCCCGGGCTCGCCACGCCCCAGGTAAGCGGCTCGTCCTGCGAATAGCGTTTGCCGAGCTTCCAGGCGATTTCCGCCTTCATCAATTCCGCTCCCAGATAAAAGGCATGCGGGCCATCCTGTTCGACATTGAGCACAGGAAAGAGGTCGAAGGCGTTGTCGCTCTTCCAGTGGCCGGCTTTGCTGAAGACATGGATGCCGTCAGGAGCGGTCATGATGCGGAAATTGGCGTCGCGCACGTCTTGCGCAAGCGCCTCGATATCGGCAATGGAGCTCGCAAAGGGCGCACGGTCGTGTATTTGCAGGAGGGCTGCGTCATAGCCGCGGGGCAGCGCATGATCGTGCTTGGCGGCATACATGATACGTCGCGCCCGGTCATGTTCCTCCACCGTGCGCACGGTATGCGGACTGACGTTGACGACCAGCACGTTGGCGATGGAAAGCTCCGAGCAAAGGCCCGCGAGGATGGCTGTTATTCCCGACGTGTCGGCGTCGGTCAGTTCGGTCAGGTTGCCGGTGCCCATCATCATCTCGACGTCCGGCCAGCGGCGGCGAGCCTCGATGAAGCGTCCAAGCGAGGCGGCGAAGCCGAAATGGATTGGGTCGAGGACCGGATCGGCGATGAAGGATATCCCGGCGTTCTGCGCCGCCTCGATGGCACGGCCGAGAGAGAAGAGGTCGCCCGGCACGGCTGGAATGAGAACCGGTTTGACCTTGTGGCGCGCGGCAATTCCGATTGTCTTTTCGTTGAGGCTCAGAAGATAATCGGCGCCGGAGCGGGCGGCGAGTTCCAGTTCATCGGCGTTTGCTGAGTCCACGCTGACGCAGAGCCCCTCGGCCTTGATCCGCCCGATGGCTTCTTCTAGATGGGCAAAGGGCGTATCTGGAAGGCAGCCCAGGTCGATCACATCGGCGCCGCCGTTTGCGAGCGCTCGCGCTCTCTTTAGCAGCGCCTCTAGCGACAGGGTCGATGCGTCGACGATTTCGGCGAAGATGCGCATCTCGTGGCGCGACAGATCCGGCGGCTTTCCCGCCCGGCCAAGGTAGACGGACAGATCCGCCACCTCGTCAGGTCCGCGCACGAAAGGGATGCCGAATTCGTCGCTTAACCGTTCCAGATGGCCTCTGAACCGACCGGGCAAGACAACTCGGTCCGCCTTCAACGGCCGAGGCAAGCGACGGCTGACGATTTCTTCCGTCATCAGGGCGGCAACCTTCACACCGATGTCGATGATCTCGTAGGTGAAGGGGGTTGTTCCCAGTCCGGTGAGAATGTTTTCAAGCCTGGCCTTTGCCAGGTGCCCGGTCAGGAAGACGAGATGCTCAGCCACGACCGTCGATCTCTCCTTTCCGCCGCGCCACCGCCAGCTCCAGATCAGCAAAGGATTCCACGACCTGCGTGCGTTCAAAGGTCTTAAGACGGGCCGTGTTCTCAAGATCGATCGGCCGCGGATAGACCTTCACCATTCCGTGGGGGGCCATTGTCTCCAGCTCGGGCGCGGTGTCGCAAGCAAAGACGATTGATGGAAGCCGGCATTTGCCGGCTTGTGCGTAGACATTCGTGGCGATCGTGTCGGAGATTCCCGCCACGCATTTGGCAACGGTATTGGACGTGGCAGGCGCAATCACGACGCTATGATAGACGCCGTGATAGAATTCGCCGACAGGGACTGCGCTTGCCGTCTTGTCGTGAAGAACGCGTGTCGTGTCCGAAAAATCGAGCTTCAGCCCATACATCCTGAGAACTTCGTCTGCGGCCTTCGTCACGAAGACGTCGCAATGGTCGAGTGAGCGGATTAATTCGAAGCATTCGACGAAGAAATGGCCTGACCCGGTCAGCACCCAGGCCCATCGCGGCGTTCGAAGCCGCGTCATCGGCACGTCTCTGTGCGGGCTTCATCGGGCAATCCCACGCGGCGCCCGGGTATGCGGGTCATGGGCAGCGCGAGCAGCTGCGAACGCAGCGACGATGGTCCGGCAACGTACAAGACTGTCTCCTTCCCGAGCAATTGCGGCAGCATGGCATCGACGACGCCATTGTCAACGAGCGCTTCCAGATCGTTCGGAAGGGATTCCGGATCGACCTGCTTGCACAACAGCAAGTGGCCGCTTCCGATCTGCCTGCACAGCCAGGCCGCAAGAGCATCCGACGTCACATCCCACGACTGTGCGATGTCGGCGTTGCGGGTCATCTGGGACGGCAGCCATACCGGTATCCCGTCTTCGGCAAGAATTGCGTCGAGCTCGCGCAGCGACCGGGCCGGTTGAAAACGCGGATGCCGCTCGGCGATCACGATGCCGAACTGATCCATCGCGAGAATGGCCATCTCATGTGCCGCGGCATTTGAGAAGTGCATGTTATTTTGCGAAACGCGCACCTGGTCGGCAAACGGTCCGCCGCCGGGAACGATCACCAATGGCAAGCGCGCCGATGCCAGCACCGCAATCCATTGGTCCATCTCGATACGGCCGGCCGTGCTTCCTCCAAGCTTGACGACCAGCGGCTTCATACCACTTTCCTTCCTCCATCGGCCTTTGCCGCTACGACGCGAAGCGGCTTTGACAATCGGGCGCTTTCCCTCTTGCGCTCGATCTGCACGCCGACGCCGCCCGGACCCAGTTCCAGTTTTTCTACTCGCACGACGACACGAGCCACACGCGGGTTCTCAAGGATGAACGCTGCAGCCTGCTCGGCAAGCGTTTCAACCAGATCGACATGACCACGGCTGACGATCGCGCGGATGCCGTCCATGATGAGGTCATAAGAAACGATATGATGCATGTCCTTCGGATCGCGGGTGAGACGAAGGACATCCGCCGTCACATCGAACCGGACCTTCTGCTTTTTGCCATGTTCAAAGCTGTAAGCGCCGATGTCGACCGGCAGGACGAAATCCCGCACGAAAATCTGGTCGGTGCCGAGATTGTCCTCAGCCGGATCGGGGAAATATCCCCGTGCCGCCAGGAGTTCGAGGTCAACGCTCGGCGTTTTTTCAGCTGGCCGCTCCCCGGGTATTAGAGCACGGATCTTTGCGGTGGCTTCAGCGTCCAGATCGGCGTTCCTGGACAGGCCCTCGCACAGCGATCCCCGGAAGCCCAAAAAATCCGGCTTGCCCGGCAGCAAGCGTGGGATGTCGGGTGCTTCCAGTGAGCCGGCAAGGCCTGTCATCAATCCGTGCCGTTGTCCCTGCGCCACAAAATCCGAAATGCGATCTGGAGGAATGTGATCCAGCAACCGTCCCTTCGATTTGTCATCCGTATCCAGCATGACGCCGTAAAAGCCTGCTTTTGCAAACGATGTCATGACGTTCTCCTCGTATCGATGGTCGGCAAAAACAACGGCGATCAACCTCTTGCGGCCGGCAATATCGGCCAAGGCTTGCGCATCCGCCCCGATGCGGGACGACGGCAAAAACCCGATCTTGATGAAATCAACGCCTGTCGCGGCCACCTCCTCGACCCTTGCCCTGAGGGCCTGCAGATCGCCGCCAAGTTCGCCGCAGGCGGCACTGACGGGCCGTCTGCCGGACACGAAATCGACAACGTCGATGATTTGCGGGATGTCTGCCGCCCCGAGCGCGCCGCGCAAAGGGTCCTTGAGATCGATAATGTCCGCACCTGCCTGCAGAACGATCTCCGCCTCCTTGCGATTTTGAACACTGGCCAACATCAATGTCATGGCATGTCTCCGCAGGCGCCGCATTTTTCCCAACCGTGGCGGGAAAAGTTGAGTGCAAGTATTGAGTTTATCGGGGATTGGACTACAAACATAGTGGGCACCTTATCGAGACAGCGCGTCCGCCTTCGTTGAAGCCGGCGCGGAGCGTGGCGTGGTATGACCATGAAGAGTATGGTGCCGAATACTCTTATCTTTTTATTCGCTTGTTTTTCGCTGCTCGTCAATGCGCCGCATCTGATGGCGCAGCAAAATCCCGCCGCTGAGCCTGCAACGGAAATCCGCATAGGATATCTGCGCGCCTATGAGCCGCAACTTGCGCTGTCGGTCCTGGATGTTCCCCCGCGCGATGAAGGCGTTGCTGGTGCCAACATCGCCATCAACGACAACAACACGACCGGCAGATTTCTCGGCCAGTCGTACAGCCTGGACGTGGTGGAGACGAAACGGGAGGCGGATGTCGTCCCGGTTTTCAGGCAGATGCTGGCGCGCGGCGAGAAATATGTGCTGACCGACATATCGGCCAAGCAGTTGCTCTCCATTGCCGATCTCGCCAAGGAGAACGGTGTGCTTCTCTTCAATGTCGGCTCGACGGATGACATTTTGCGCGAGCACGAATGCCGCTCCAACGTCTTCCACACCGCTCCGACGCGCACCATGCTTGCCGATGGCCTGGCGCAGTATCTGATCTGGAAGCAGTGGCGCAATTGGGTGCTGCTTTACGGTTCCCACGAACCGGACCAGCTTTTTGCGGATGCGATCCGGCGCTCTGCCAAGCGTTTCGGCGCGACGATCGTCGAGGAGCGGCTCTACAAGGATACAGGCACGGCCCGCAGAACCGACAGCGGCGTCGTTCAGGTGCAGCGACAGATGCCGGTCTTCACCCAGGGACTGCCCGACCATGATGTCGTCATTGTTGCGGACGAGAGCGAGGTCTTTGGAAGCTATGTTCCTTTCCGGACCTGGGACCCGCGGCCCGTCGCCGGCACGGCGGGCCTCATTGCCTCGTCCTGGCATCCGGCCAGCGAACAATGGGGCGGCTCTCAGATCCAGAACCGCTTCGTGAAGGTCACCGGACGGCGCATGCTCGGCAAGGACATGCAGGCATGGACGGCAGCCCGCATCCTCGGCGAGGCCGCAACGCGGACCAACGGCAACGATCCTGCTCAGATCGAAGCCTTCATAAAAGACGAAAATTTCTCACTGGCGGCCTTCAAGGGACAGAAGGTGAGCTTCCGTCGCTGGAACTGGCAGCTCCGCCAGCCAATTCTGCTCGGCGATGGGCGCGGTGTGATCTCCACCTCGCCCCAGGAGGGTTTTCTTCACCAGTTTTCCGAACTCGACACATTGGGGATCGATCAACCGGAGACAGCCTGCAAATTGAACTGAATACGCAATGGGAGGAGAGAATGCGCAGACATGTTTATCTGCTTGCGGGAATGATCGCCGCCGTCTTGTATGCGGGACCGTCTCTGGCCAACACCGTCTATGTTTCGAACGAGAAGGACAACACCGTCACCGTCGTCGACTCCAAGACGATGGAAGTCACCCAGACAATCAATGTTGGACAAAGGCCGCGCGGCATTACGATTTCCCATGACGGAAAGCACCTTTATGTCTGCGCAAGCGACGACGACACCGTCGAGATCATCGATACGGCAACGCATCAGATCATCGGGACACTGCCTTCCGGTCCGGATCCGGAGCTCTTCGTGCTCTCGCCTGACGGCAAGACGCTCTACGTCGCAAATGAGGACGACAATCTGGTCACCGTCATCGACGTCGACAAGAAAACCGTGATCACCGAAATACCGGTCGGCGTGGAGCCAGAAGGCATGGGCGTCAGCCCCGACGGAAAGACGATGGTGAACACCTCCGAAACGACGAACATGGCGCATTTTATCGATACCTCGACCCATGAGATCGTCGCCAACGTGCTCGTTGACTCGCGGCCGCGCTTTGCCGAATTCAAGCCGGACGGTTCACAGGTCTGGGTCTCTTCGGAGATCGGCGGAACCGTCTCCGTCATAGACAATGCCTCCAGACAAATCGTCAAAAAGATCACGTTTGAGATCCAGGGCTTGCGCTCGGAGGCGATTCAGCCAGTTGGCGTGCGGATTTCGGTGGACGGCAAGAAAGCCTATGTCGCCCTCGGCCCGGCCAACCGCGTGGCGGTCGTAGACACGCAAACCTATGAGGTCGAGAAATATATCCTTGTCGGTCAGCGTGTCTGGCAGTTGGCTTTCACGCCCGACGGCCAGCACCTGATCAGCACGAACGGTCTTTCCAACGATATCACCTTCATCGACACGGCGAGCGACGAGCCGGTCAAATCCGTCACCGTCGGAGCCATGCCGTGGGGAGTGACCGTAGCACCCAACTGATAGGCGTTCCGATTTCCAAAAGGAGGACAACATGAAACTCGCAGTCATGGCTTTTGCAAGTCTTATTGGCGCTCTTTCTACGCAACAACCGGCCCTTGCCCAGTCCGGTGATGACGACGACGGCGATCCCGCGCCCAAGGTTACGCGCGCAAGCCAAAACGTGCCGGAATTGATCCTCGGATCGAAGGACAACAGCTACGCAGTGAACCGGAAGGACTTCGAACTCGTTTCAGGACAGGGCTACCGGTGGAAGATCACGTCGGCGGCCGGCCTTGAATACAAGTTCGTGACCGATCTGTTTCGCAACGTGTGGATGAACCAGATCGTCATCAACGATCTCGAGGTTCACATGAATGGAGCCCCGGCATGGCTCGAATTCGATTCAGAAGGAACGATCAACGTGCAGTTTTCGACAGTGCGGCCGGGAGAATACACATGGTCGGTTCCCGACCTTGCCGACAAGGGCATGACAGGCAAGATCATCATCAAGTAGGCATCCCGGGCGTCTTGCTCGCCTGCGGCAACGCCGCTTGTGAAAGGCATATCCAATGAAGCTTGAATCCCGCTTGGACGAGACATCCAATAGGCAAGAGAGTGCGGCGGTCGCCGCACTCGAACTTACCTCGGTCAGCTATAGCTATGGGCAGCGAAAGGCGCTCGACAATGTGTCGTTTTCCATAGAGCCCTCGCGCTTCACCGTTCTTCTGGGGCTTAACGGTGCCGGCAAGACGACGCTCTTTTCACTCGTCAGCCATCTTTTTTCGCCGCCGGCGGGCCGCATTCGCGTTTTCGGCCAGGACATAGATCGCAATCCCGGCGCCGCACTCAGACATCTCGGCATCGTGTTTCAGGCCCGTACCCTCGATCTCGATTTGAGTGTCCGACAAAATCTCCTCTATCACGCCTCCCTGCACGGCATCGGATCGCGTGTGGCACGGCAACGGATCGACGAGCTTCTTCGGTCCATCGACATGAGCGACCGCATCGAGGAAAAGGTCCGCGGTCTGTCCGGCGGACAGATCAGGCGTGTCGAGATCGTTCGGGCCCTACTGCACCGGCCTTCCCTGCTGCTGCTCGACGAGGCGACGGTCGGGCTCGATATCAAGTCGCGTGCGACCATTGTGAAGGATATTCGTGCTCTCGTGGAACACGCCGGCATCAGCGTGCTGTGGGCAACCCACCTGATCGACGAGGTTGGCCAGGCGGATCAGATCCTGGTCCTGGACCAGGGAAAGCTCGTCGCCGATGGCCAGGTTTCGACCATTCTTTCCCACACCGGCACGGAGACCATCAATCAGGCATTCTCGAAGCTTACCGGTATCACAGACATGAATATCCGGGGAGGAAAGCCATGACCGGCGCGACCGGAACGTTGGGCGGTGCGACCGCCGAGAAATGGAAAGGCTTCACGGCGATCCAGTACCTCGTCTGCCTGAGGGGTATTCTGTTGCGCGAATGGCTGCGCTACCTCTCGCAGAAGGAACGCTTCATCTCCTCGTTGGTGCGGCCCCTGCTCTGGCTCTTCATATTCGCAGCCGGTTTCCGGCAGGTGCTGGGCGTTTCGATCATACCGCCGTATGAGACCTATGTTCTCTACGAGGTCTACATCACGCCTGGATTGTGCGGGATGATCCTCCTCTTCAGCGGCATGCAGTCCTCCCTGTCGATGGTCTATGACCGGGAGATGGGCAATATGCGTATCCTGCTCGTCAGTCCATTTCCGCGCTGGTATCTTCTCGTATCCAAGCTTTTGGCCGGCGTTGCCGTTTCGCTTCTCCAGGTCTATGCATTCCTGGCGATTGCCTGGTTTTGGGATGTCAAGGCGCCAATCGCCGGCTATTTCATGATCCTGCCTGCCCTGTTTTTCTCAGGGCTGATGCTGGGAGCGTTAGGGATGCTCTTGTCATCGCTTGTCAAGCAATTGGAGAATTTTGCAGGGATCATGAATTTCGTGATCTTTCCCATGTATTTCGCCTCCTCGGCGCTTTACCCGCTCTGGCGGGTTCAAGAAGCAAGCCCCCTGCTCTACAAGATATGCCTCCTCAACCCGTTCACCTATGCGGTCGAACTCATCCGCTTCGCCTTTTACGCGCGTATCGAATGGACATCGCTTGCCGTCGTTGTGGCCGTCACGCTTGCCCTGTTGGGGGGAGCCATCCTGGCCTATAATCCCGCACGTGGCCTGACCATCCGCAAGCAGGAGATGGGAGCAAGCCAGTGAGCCGACGCTTTTTCGTTTTCGTAATCCTTGCCGCGCTGTCTGCGGCACCGGCGGCACACCCCGCAACAAACACCGATCCCGACTGGCCTTGCGTTCAACGCAAGGTGCCTGAACTTTCGATCGGCCAGGTGTGGAACGCCGGCGAGCTTCCCGAAACGGCCAAGCAATGGGACAAGGACCCTCGATTGTCCGACCTCGCCGCCGAACTCGTCAAGCGCAGCAATCCGATCGATGATGCCCGCAAGCAAATTTCGGATTACATCGCATCGCTGCCCAAGGATCAGGCCCATGAAAAACTGGAGCAGCTTTTCATGGGCGTGTTCGACAAGATCAACATAGAACGCGGCCTGATCATCTCCGGCATTTCGCGCTATGCCGAAAGTCAAAGGCAGCTTGCCGCCGATCTCAGAAAAAAGGCCGCAGAGGTCGACAAGATGCGCACGGCATCTGATGCCGACCAGACCGAGCTTGCCAGGCAGACGGCGCAACTGACATGGGAGACGCGCATCTTCGAAGAGCGTGTCCAGTCGCTTTCTTATGTCTGCGAGGTTCCGACAATGATCGAGCAGCGCCTTTACAGCCTCTCGAAAATCATCAGCGAGATGATGCAAAGGAACTGATCTTGCCGCCGGCAGCGCCAGATTGGCTGCGAATGGGCCAGCTCTCGCGCCGTCGCGATCAAGCCGCCGGCGCGACCTCGACGCGTCGAGGTTCGTTCGCGTATCCGGATGCTCAACGCTGCGGGGCAAGCGGTTTCTAGACTAGCGCGACTGCCGGGGCGCTTCAGCGGCGAGCGCAGATGCCGCCGTGCGCAGGCCACCCAGCGGCGAGGGTTCCTGCGAGGTGAAATCGTAGAGACAGGGCGTCGCCAAGATTGCCCCGCTCAGAATAGAGATGATCAGCAGTCTCATTCGTCCTCCGCAGACATGGGGGACCCATGTATTCTTCCGTTCGCGTTGCGCCTTATGCGGCCGCCGCAGACCCTTGGGCTGCGGCGGCCGCTTGCATTACTCGACGATCTGCAGTTCCACATGGATGTTGTCGCGCGTCGCCTTGGAATACGGGCATGTCTGATGCGCTTCCTCGACGAGGGCCGTTGCCAATGCCGGCTCGATACCCGGCAGGCGAACGTTAAGGCGGGCCTGCAGAAAATAGGCGCCGTCGCTGATTCCAAGATCGACCTCGGCATCAACGGAAAGATCCTGAGGCAGCTTCACCTTTCGCTTGCCCGCGGCAATGCCGATTGCGCCGATGAAGCAGGCCGACCATCCGGCGGCAAAGAGCTGCTCGGGATTGGTGCCGTCCCGATTGCTGCCGGGAGGCGAGAGCTTTATGTCCAACTGACCATCGTCACTGCGAGACGCCCCCTCGCGGCCGCCGGTGGTCCGGGTCTTGCCAGTATAAAGAACCTTATCGATCTTCGTCATCTCCAAACACTCCTTTGCTTCGTCGCTGGCGACGTCGTTTTGGGAAGTGTCATTTGCCCGATTGACGTATCGGTCATGTTTTCAAAACGATCCGAAGTGTAACGAAACGTAGCGACTCCCTGGTCAGACATCTTGTTGTACAGTTAAGGTAGGCTGAGGCTCGGCGCGTTAGAACGTTTGCTTCCGGTTCCACGAACCGGCACGAGCAGAGCCCCATAAAACCGCCGTCAGAGGGATGGCGGAGTTTCAAGAGATAAGTCGGCCCGCGCATCTCGGGAAGGATGGAGACCTAGGCCTTGATCGAATGGCTCGCTGCCAACAGCATTGACGTTAATTCCCCGGCTCCGGTTGCCACGCCAAAGGCGCCCGAAGAGGCAAGCAATGCCTTCCTTGCCGGCCTCGGGTCGGCAGGATCAACGAAGCCTATGGCGATCATGCCGGCGGAGACGGCTGCCGCAACGCCGTGCGGGCTGTCGTCGACCATGACACAGCGTGCCGGTCTTGCCGCGAATTTCTCGGCGCAATGCAATAAAAGGTCCGGCGCAGGCTTTGGCCGCGCCACAGCCTCGGCGCTGAAGACCCCCGGGTGGAAGCACTGCCAGAGATCGAGCCTGCCGAGGCTCGCGCGAAGCCGGTGCATTGTACTGTTCGACGCAACACATTTCGGCCGGGATAGGCTGGCGACGATGTCGCCGATGCCAGCCATTGGCGTCAAGGACCGTGCGAATTCGGCGTAAAGCCGCCGATGCCAGGCTTGGAAGACGTTTGCAATGTCACCCAAGCCGTAGTCGCGGACGCACATGTCGCGGATCACCGTTTCGGAATTGCCCGTGAATTTTTCGTGGGCTTCGGAAGGGGTGATTGCCACACCCGCCTCCTGCAGGGCTTCCGCAAGTGTGCGGCTTGCGATCGGCTCACTGTCGATGAGCACGCCGTCGCAGTCGAAAATGACCAGGTCAATGTTCTGAAGGGGATCGGGGTTGGAGTGATTGGAGGAGCGCGTTTGGTCTGTCGCAGATAAGGACACGGTTCACGAACCCCGTATGCTAAGGGCAAGATCCGGCCTGTCGGTGGTGATCTGCCGGACGGGTTTGGCCAACCAATAGGCAAGGTCGGCACTGTGATTTGGCACCCATGCGCCGAGCCGGTCAAAGGGAATGAAGGACGCAATTTCGTCCCAATGCGTCGCAAGCAGAGACTTTTCGACGGCAATGATGTCGGCGAGCTCCTCCATTTTCTCAAGGCCGGATCTGAGCCCAAGTCGCTCGGCGGCTGCGCGGTCAAATGACGACAGCGTCCGGATATGCGGCGCAACCTCACGGACAGTTTGAAGAACGCTGGCGAGAAAGCTCGTCAGGAAAGAACGGTCGGCAAGCTTGAGGCCATCGACGAGGTTTGCAGCCCTCCTCTCAAGGCCCGGATAAGCATCCCCCTTCGCATCCGCCTTCAGCTCGATATGCAGCTCAAGGGCGCTGTCCTTGAATATCTCGAGAACCTCTTCAAGCGTCGGTATCGCCTCTCCGTCGCTGTCTTTCAGCGTGACGCTTCGGTGCTCGCCTGGAGCAAGGTCGAAGACCGGTCCGGAGTAATCGGTCGTGCGATCAAGCGTCGCGTCGTGAATGACGAGCAGTTCGCCTGAACGGGTCAAATGCACGTCGAATTCGACGCCTTCGACTGGCATTTCAGCCAGTTTGCGGAAGCCAGAAAGGCTATTTTCGGGCCAAAGATTGCGGCCACCGCGATGGCCGATGATGTAAACCATTTCGAAATTGTCCTTATTGTCTGGGCAAAGGCTTACTTGCCGGAATCTACCAGCCCCTTGGTGAACCAGCGTTGCATGAGGAGAATGATGACTGCCGGAGGCAACATGACGAAGAGAGCGGCGCTCATGGCAATGTTCCACGCAGGCACGGAATCCGACACCGGAACCAGCTCCTTAAGACCGAGAATTGCGGTAGCCATCGTCTTGTCGGTGGTAAAGAGCAGCGGCCAGAGATACTGATTCCAGCCATAGAGAAAGAGGATGATTGCAAGTGCCGCGATATTGGCGGTGGAAAGCGGCAGCAGCACATCCTTGAAGAATTTAAGGGGGCCGGCGCCATCGAGTTTCGCCGCCTCGCATAGCTCCTCAGGCACGGTCAGGAAGAACTGGCGGAAGAGAAATGTCGCCGACGCGGAGGCAATCAGCGGCAGGATCAGACCGCCATACGTGTTCACCATGTTCCACTTCAGGGATGTTTCTATGCTGTAGCCCGTCAAGTTTTCCATAAGGCCGGCAAATCCGGTGATGCCGGAAAGCCAGCGGATCGGGCCTGCAGCGTCGGCCACGGCCTCGTAAGTGGGGATAATGCGGACTTCCACGGGCAGCATCAAGGAAACGAAAATCAGCCAGAATGCGGTCATGCGGAACGGGAAGCGAAAATAGGTTACGGCAAAAGCCGCAATGAGCGAAATGGCGAGCTTGCCGATGACGATCCCACCCGTCACGATGATCGAGTTGAGGAAAAGCTGCGCGAAATCGCCTTGCCTCCAGGCGATTGCGACATTCTCGATAAAATGCGAGCCCGGCACGAGCGGGAAAGGAGCCTGCTGCACCTCTTCCAGCGTGAGCGAACCTGCCACGAAGGCAAAGTAAAGCGGCAAGCATACGAAAGCTGCGCCAACCAGCAGAACGGCGTGACAGAAGATCGAAAGGCCGAGATTGCGTTCACCCATGGCTACACCTGATAATTGACCTTGCGCTCAAGCGCACGGAACTGGAGGACGGTGAAAAGGACCGCGACGATCATCAAGATCACCGACTGGGCAGCTGACGACCCCAGATCGAGCTGCACGAAGCCGTCCTGATAGACCTTGTAGACTAGGCTGTTTGTGGCGCCTGCAGGCCCGCCACGTGTGACGGCATCGATGATGCCGAACGTTTCGAAGAGGCCGTAGACGAAGTTCATGACGACGAGGAAGAACACCGTCGGTGAGACGAGCGGCAGGGAAATCGTGAAGAACCGCCGAACGGGGCCTGCCCCATCAAGCTTGGCAGCTTCCAGCAGCGAGGCCGGAACCGCAAGCAATGCGGCAACCAGGAAGATGTAGTCATAGCAGACGTTCTTCCAGATGGAGGCAATCGTCACCAGAAGCTGTGCATCGAATGGCCGTCTGTTCGGATCCCAGGCGATGCCCAGCGAATGCAGGAACTGCGCGATCGGACCGACGGCCGGATTGAACAGAAAGGCCCAAAGCACGCCTGATATGACAGGCGCAATCGCATAGGGCATCAGGATGATGCTCTTGTAGATGCCGCGGCCGCGGATGACGAAATCCGTGGCGAATGCAAAGAGCCCCGCAAGGCCAAGCGTTGCAATGTTCTGGAGCAGCGTGAACCAGAGCGTAAAGAGGGCGCTGCTTCTATATTCAGGGCTTGCCAGCAGCGTCTGAAAATTCTTCAGGCCGACGAAGATCTGCAGGCCACCGAATGGGTCGACCTGTACGAAGGCGAGCGACAGTGCCTTGTAGGAAGGGATGAAGAAAAAAAACAGCAGGATCAGCAACTGAGGCGCAACGAGCAGGGCAGCGAGCCACGGCTTGTTGAAATGCGCAGCCTTGAGACCCGCCTGGGGGGAGCGCGCTGTTGCCAGGCCGGACAATGGCCTTCCCAGGATGCGGAGGCGCCGTGGAGCGCCTCCGATGACCTGCACTGGGCTATTTCCCTGCATGGAGCTGCTCATATTGGCGAAGGATCTGGTTTCCGCGGGCAGCCGCTGAATCAAGCGCCTCTTGGGGGGTCTTCTGACTGGTCCAGACCCCTTGGATCTCTTCGACAAGAAGCGCCATCGACTGATTGTGGTTGCCGAAACGGAAGCCGCGGGAATTATCGTCCGGCGTACCGCGGGAAAGCTGCAGAATGGCGATCTCACGCGTCGGATGCTCCTTGTAGTAGCCTTCCGCCTTGGCCTGCTCGTAGGCTGCGTTGGTGACCGGCACATATCCCGTCTGCTTGCTCCACCAGACCTGTGTCTTCGGCGAAGCGACGAAATTCAAAAAGGCGGCCGCGCCCTTGTATTCGTCCTCGGATTTCCCCTTGAGCACCCAGAGCGCACCGCCGCCGATCGTGCTGTTCTTCGGTTCGATGCCCTCCTCGTGCGGCAGGAAGGTCGCGCTCCATTTAAACTTTGCGCCCGCCTCCACAGCAGCATGGGCAGCCGTCGAGGCGACATAGGTCGAGCAGGTGCCCGAGATGAAGAGCTGATCGGGAGAAAGCCCCTGGCCGGCGATCTGCAAGACGCCGTCATCCATCCACTTTTTCAAGCGCTCCACCTGACCGACGATCAGCGGGCTCTTGTTGAAGACGAACTCGGTATCCAGCCCGCCAAAACCATTGGCTTTGGTGCCATAAGGCTGGTCCTGTATGGCCGCATAATTCTCGATCAGGCTCCAGTAGAAGTCGTTGGCGAGCGCCATCTGGCATTTCGAGATGCCTTTTTCCTTGATCGCATAAAGCTGCTTTTCGACTTCCTGCCAGGTCTCACCAGGCTTTTCGAAGCCGGCCGCCTTGAACTGTTCGGCATTGTACCAGAAGATAGGAGTCGAGCTGTTGAACGGCATCGCGGCGGGCTTGCCGTCGATGAGATAAAAGCCCGCAACGGGTGCAACAAAATCGTTCCAGTTGATTTTGTAGCCTTCCCGCTCCATGAGTTCAGGAACCGGAATGATCGCACCGGACCGGTGCATGGTCAGGAAGCCGCGTTCGGCAGCCTGAATCAAAACAGGCTGTTGGCCAACGCGATAGGCCGCAACCATTGCAGCCATCGTTTCCTCATAATTGCCCTTGCTGATACCGACGATCTCATACTTGTCCTGAAATGCGTTGAAATCGGAAATCAGCTGCTTGGTGATCTCGGCAAGCCGGCCGCTGGCGGCATTCCACCATTCGACCTTGACCCGGTCTGCGGCGAGCGCATTCCCTGCGATGTGTAAGCTTAAGACGAGTGCGGCGGCGCCAGCCGCAACGCTCTTGAAGACCCGCCCGAACGGGCCGTTTTCTGAAGCCTTGTCTATCATCTCGTTTTCCTCTCCATCGCCTGCTGTTTGTGCGTCGGCTTTGCCGGCTGCGGCTGACCCCTCCCAAGGTGGCGATGAAAACAGGTTAGGGGTGACTTGTTACAAATGTCAATAGCGTGTTACAAATGTATGACGGGCGCACGGGAGGAACGAATGGCAGCCATAGAACTAATCGACCTGAAGAAGAATTACGGTCAGGTTCCAGCGGTGAAGGGCGTCAACCTGACCGTCGCCGACGGCGAGATGATCGTGCTTGTCGGGCCTTCGGGCTGTGGCAAGTCGACGCTTCTAAGAATGATTGCCGGCCTTGAGAGCATCAGTTCAGGGCATCTGCATATTGCGGGAGCCGATGTGAGCAACGTCGAGCCCGCAAAGCGCGATATCGCGATGGTGTTCCAGAACTACGCGCTTTACCCACATATGACGGTTCGTCAGAACCTCGAATATGGACTGAAAAATCGCCGCGTCGCGCGCCCCGAAATCGACCGGCGCATTGCCGAAACCGCAGCCATTCTGGAAATCGGCCCATTCCTCGAGCGCCGTCCACGGCAGCTATCGGGCGGGCAGCGCCAGCGCGTCGCAATGGGTCGGGCAATCGTTCGCAATCCCGCCGCTTTCCTCTTTGACGAGCCGCTTTCGAACCTCGACGCCAAACTGCGCGTCCAGATGCGGGTGGAAATCCGGCGCCTACAGCGGCGGCTGAAGACGACAAGCCTTTACGTGACGCATGACCAACTGGAAGCCATGACACTTGCTGATCGTCTTGTTGTCATGAATAGCGGACGGATTGAACAGATCGGCACCCCGCTCGAAGTCTATCAGCGCCCGGAAACGATCTTCGTCGCTGGCTTCATCGGATCGCCGCCCATGAACTTCGTTGATCTTAAAACGAACGGCACTATTGCGGCGGAAGAACTAACTATGTCCGCGGACGCCGATATGATCGGCATTCGTCCAAATGCCATCAGGCTCGGCGAGACCACCTCGCCTGCCCTTCGTTTCAAGGGCAACGTCGAGCTCGTCGAAACCGTGGGCGAGGAAAACCATGTCCATCTGCGCCTTAACGATGCGAGGAACGAACTGATTGTGGCAAGCATTGCGGGCGACCAGAGACTTTCGGACGGTGAGACGGTCTCATGCTTTGCCCCGGCAGACAATCTTCACTTCTTCAACAGCGCGACGGGTCGGCGGGTCAACTAGCAAAAATGCATGCAAAAAACCCACCGGACCACGGCAATTGACAAAGGCGGCCAATCTGGTGCCCATAGCGGCGAAAGCAGAGGTTGCGAGAGCGGTCCAATGACACAGGCAAAGACGGCCGGCGCGCCAGTTGCACTTCCCGACGAGCAGATGCAGGTTCGTGTGGTATGGCTCTACTTCATGGAAGGCCGTACGCAAGGCGAGATTGCCGACGCGCTTTCGACCAACCGGCTTCGTGTCAACAAAATCATCGCCGAAGCCCGCCGATCCGGCCTTGTGACGATTACCTTGAATTCCAGGCTTACGTCCTGTGTCGAGCTGGAGCAGACGCTGGTCGCGGAGTTCTCGCTGAGCCGGGCGATCATCGTGCCAACACCTTCAGATCCCGATCTCATACCTGTTCTGCTCGGCCAAGCGACGGCGGACTACATCGCCCAGCTGCTCAGCAACGGCAAGCTGTCGGGTATTGGCGTCGGCTGGGGAGCCACGCTGCGCGAAATGGTACGTCATATGCCATCCATGCGCCGGCCCGACATTTGCGTGAATTCGGTGATGGGTGGACTGACGCATGGCATCGAGATCAACACATTCGACATCGCAAGCGACCTCGCCCGCCATTTGAATGCGGAGTGCGCCTATCTTGCAGCTCCCATTTATGCCGGCAGCCCGGAATCCAAAACGGCAATCGTAACGCAGGACGTATTCCAGGCGGCTTTCCGGCAGATTGCCTCAAACGATCTTGTCGTGCTCAGTATCGGCGATATGACCGAGCGATCGCTTCTGATGCGCTACGGGCTGCCGCAGGACGTCACGATCGACGAGCTTGTCGCTACCGGCGCTTGCGGCGATGTTCTGGCGCAATTCATTGACAGGAACGGAACCCCCATCGACCACCCGCTCAACCTACGGGCAATCGCGCCGCCGCTGGAAGCGTTGCGCAAGATCCCGAACGTCGTCTTCGCGTCAGGCGGGATCAACAAAGTCGAGGCCATTGCCGCGGTCCTCTTGTCGGGGCTTGGAACTGTCCTCGTCTGCGATGAAGACACGGCGCGCGCAGCTCTGTCGGTGGCAGCCCGCGCGCGATCGCCCGCGGAGTTGTCCTGAAATGCATCGGCCCTAAGGACCGCGGAGCCGAAGAGGCTGTTGCGATCCCAGCGGGCAGTTTGACAGGCCAGGCCTGTCACGCCTGCGTCCGGCATGCCCTCGGCGGCCCATCGCAAGCAAAGCGCCTCCCGGTCTGAAAGGATAAAGTCGGGTTTATGGGTCGGTGCGGTCGTGCTTTGGAGGCGCGCATGGATAAGTGCCGCCGCGGCGGCTGCGCCCACCGCGTCGATGTCGCCACTTCCCGATGCATCGAGAATTCTCGCTGACGCCAGCGTCAGGATGGCGAACTGGCCGAACCCTGTTCGAACGGGAATCGAGAGGCCTGACCGGATCCCGAACTCCGCGGCTGAATCATAGAAATCTTTGACCTCGTCGTCTGCGCGCCCGCGTTCAACGTCGGCCGCCATTTGAATGCCCGCCTGAGCCGCTTGGCAACTGTCACCACCGGATCGATGGTCATGTAAGAACGCGCAGAGATTGCCATTCCTTCTGGTAATTCGAGACAGCAAAGCTCTTTGCGGTATGAAGATTAAGGTAGGCATACCGCTCAAACCCGTGCGCAAGTGCAACGTCGCTCAACGCTGCCTTCAGGGATTGTTCGCTGGCCGCCGCTACCGTCGTGTCGGTCAATCTGTCGAAAAGGGAATTTCCACGCATAGGTTCACTTGCTCTCCCTGAAAGGCTTGGCTGGCGCATCGCGCTGGGAGCTCGAATAAGCTACCGGCGATGGCCGTTCAGCAATTGAAACAGTGCCCGCTGAAGGCTGGGAATTATCAATGTGGCTTTCGCATTGCACACACGGATTGAGATGCCTCGGAAATGTCCTGCAACCTTTTGGTGCCCTGCGCAACAAAACTTAATAAAGTGACCGAACAGGCATGCGTTGTCCGCGGTAACGACATCGAGATGAAAATCACGGCTTTGGGCAGCAAATGAGACATGCGGTAGAACGGAGATTGCTTTCAATTGGTCAACGCGAGAATTTCAAATGGTCGCAACTTGACTTTCAATTGGTCACGCCCTTGTTTTCAAACGGTCACCAGGGAGCGAAGCTGTGGCGATTTATCCAAGGCTCGTTGAGCAGCGCGTCAACGACGCTATGTCAGACACCCGTGTCGTATTGATCATTGGCCCCCGGCAATCCGGGAAAACAACACTTGCCAAGAAGATGGCCGGTGCGGAGATGGCGTACTACACGCTTGATAACGCAACGACCCTGGGAGCAGCTCAGCAGGACCCGGTGGGGTTTGTACGAGGTATGGATCGCGCCATCATCGATGAGGTTCAGCGCGCTCCCGAACTGCTGTTGGCGATCAAGGAAAGTGTTGATACCGACCAACGGCCCGGACGTTTCCTTCTTACGGGATCAGCTAATCTTATGACGCTGCCACGGGTGGCGGACTCGCTCGCCGGACGCATGGAAGTCGTTCGATTGCTTCCGCTTGCCCAAAGCGAAATCAGATCGGCGGAGGGTAACTTCCTTCTCGATGCCTTTCGAAACGAAGTCAAAACCGGCGATTCTGTCATCGGGGACGACTTAGTGATTACGGTTCTTGCAGGGGGATATCCCGAAGCATTGGGACGGAAAACTTGGTCCCGTCGGCAGGATTGGTACATGGACTACATCCAGGCGATCGTGCAACGGGATGTTCGTGATGTCGCGCAAATCGAGCAGATTGCTCAAATGCCGCGGCTACTACGCATTCTGGCGGAGCATTCGGGTCAGCTGGTGAACTATTCCGGGATTGGTGCCGCAATTGGGATGAACCACATCACAACGCAGAAATACGTTCGCATATTCGAGAACCTATTCCTCGCCCGGACTTTGCAACCTTGGTTCTCCAACAAGCTAAAACGTCTTACAAAGACACCCAAAGTACATTTCCTTGATTCTGGCCTCCTCGCGTCCCTTCGTGACCTCTCTCTCGACCGACTAAAGGCCGAACGCGGGCAATTTGGACCATTGCTGGAGACTTTTGTTTTTGCCGAAATCCTTAAACTGGCAAGTGGTATGGAAGAACGCTTCGAGTTTTCGCACTTTCGCGACAAACAGCAAAATGAAGTCGATATCGTCATCGAAGACAGAAGGGGACGAATAGTCGGTATCGAGGTAAAGGCGGCAGCGACCGTCTCGAACTCCGATTTTTCGGGATTGCGAATGTTGGCAGAAGCATCCGGAGATCTGTTTGTTTCAGGGTTTGTCTTGTATGACCATCAAAGCGTAATCCCGTTCGGAGAACGTCTATATGCCGTGCCTTTTTCGGCACTTTGGCGCTAGCTTTGCCAAATCGCTTTTGAAGTTCAGGCTCACGTCAGCGCCGGACAATCCTCAGATCGTGAATTGCACGGTTTCGCGGCGATGACGGAAATCGCTTCGGCATTTCTTCGCGGGAATGGATATCGCGGGCTGATGGCGCTCCGCAATTCGCTCGAACTCCAGCTTCGCGCGCGACGGGAGGCCTCAAGGCGCCTTTCCCAATCCGGATGCTGGAGCGCCTCCACCCTCAGCTCATCGACCGAGGGGTGTCGCAGTGGCTCTATGTAATGGATGGGCTTGCTACGATCGGCGAAGACAAACTCGGCAAAGGTGATGCAGCGGCGGATGCCGAGTTACCCCTACCTAAGATCAGAGCAGCGGGCTTCGCCTGAACTACGCTGATGGGGCAATGGCGATCCTGGCTGTGCGCTGCGCTCACGCCGAAAAGAAGGAGCGCGGTAAGGCGTTCGAACTCTAGGGCCGCGAGCGCTTGGCGGGATGTTTGGCTCGCTACGGTCAGACGGCAAATGAATCGCTTGACTCGCTTCCCCAATAGGAACATTTAAAGAACAAAATGAAAGGCAAAGCCATGTCAATCGCCGAGAAGTTCATCGTCCTGCCCTATAAGAAGAACCGCGGAAATCTTGTGCCGGGGGAGATGCGCCAGGCTTCAAACGGTCCATCGGCTGAGAAGATTGCTGCCTCGATGGCTGCTCGCTTCGTCGGGGTCGCTGCCTATGCCGTGATGGTCGACGATGAGACCGGCGACATGACGTCGCCCCGCTTACTTGCAAGGCATGGCGAAATCGCTGATCTAAACATTGGTTAGAGGCAGTGGATCCAGAATATCTTGCTGGGTTGCGAAAAATGCCCTTCGAAGGCGATTGGTAGCGCCGAGCTCCAAGTTGCCATGCGAGAGATGTGCCGCCTGTGCTCGCCGCGCGCTACCATTCGATGTCACTGGATCTATTTTCTCCAATCGCGGGTTTTCGCATCGAGCTGAGCAGCGTGCCGTTCAAAGCCCTGCCTGATAAGGATGGCGAGTTCTTCGTGAATATCGGCCCGCGATCTTCTTACACCCTGTTCGCAAATGGGATCGGGATCGCCTACCGACTTCAGGAAATTCGCTGCGCCTTGCTTGCAAATGGGCAGAAAACTGAAATGGTCGGAATCGTCGACCTGCGCATAAGCGGCATTCGGGACCTGTTTCGCCAACCGATCAGAAAGCACCGCAACCGGGATTTTGCCGATGCTGCCGAGATTGATGAAGGTCAGCGGGATATCAATGCTTTTCACGCTTTCGATGTTGAAGGCAGTCGCAAGGCCGGGATCGACCAGCACCGCGGAGGCGATGCGCGGATCGCGGTTCGATTGTTCGAAGCGCGCCCGATCGATGCTGCGCATGACCGTGCCCCCAAGTTTTATCCAGTTTTGAGTTCGCTCCTGCGGTTTTGGGTTGCTGTATTTGGGGCGGTAGCGGCGGGTTGCGGTGCGGAGCCATTTCGGGCCACCGTTTCACCGCAAATGGCCGCATTTGGGCCATTGCCTTGTGTGCTATGGACGGCGCAGGCCACGAAGCTTGCGCTCCTCTGGGTTGCAATGATATGAAGCACTCGGGTTTCGCCGAGCCGGGCAAAGACTTGGCGCGCTGTTCAGCTTGGAACTCCGAGAGGCGCTAAGAGGGTTCTCCCGCGACCAGCGCCACGATCAGCTGGCGGGCGAATGGGTACGAATGCAAATGGATACGCGCCATGGGACGGCCGGTACGAATCGTACCTAAGATAACGCGTGGCACTTGTCATTGCGGCGCTGTGCGTTGGGAGTATCGAGGAGACATACCCGATGCCACGATCTGCAATTGCACGGTCTGCCGCCGCTATGGAGTGCTCTGGACCTACGGATACGATGGTCAGGAAATCGCCGTGGAAGACCCAGGGAATGCTATGGCAGCGTATATTTGCGGGTCTCGCAGGATCTCATTCAATTTCTGCAAACTCTGCGGCAACCTTATCAGCTGGCGCAGCTTGAGGCCAAACGACGACGGCCGAACAAGAATAGCTGTCAATCTTCGCCTCGCTGATCCGCAGCAGGTGGCGGAAGTTCCACTACGCCGCTTTGACGGCCTCCACAGCTTTCACGACCTACCGCTTGATGGACGCACGGTCGCTGACGTCTGGTTCTGAAGACGTAATCGACGCTGTAACTTTTCACTGGTGCGGCAGCACCGAACGACCTGCGAATGGGCGAACGTCTTAGCTGCCGGCCGCGGGGTTGTCTCTCAGACAGCGTCGCTTCTTTCAGAGTGCGGAACCAATCAAACCAAATCCCGAAAGACGCCTTGGAAGGCCAGGATTCGCGCCAATCTCCCTGTCGTCACCGGGATCAACGCCACCGACTGCCATCTCTTCGGCGAGCCTGAAATTGCCTTCGAGCGCCCGCATGGAACTAACGGAGGCCGAAATGACCGTGCTCGTCCGGCAGCGGCCTAGTCGCGATAGCGTTCGAGATCGGCGAGATCGCTCAGTAGCCGTTGCTGCACCTCCTGCTCCTGTTGACTAATCGCGGTCAATAGCCGGCGCATGGTTCCGCGCAGCCCGTGAAGCTGGTCTACCAGGCATAACGACATCGACGCCAGCCTCGTTAAGTCCCATCTTCCGGGTAAGATCGAGGATCAATTGCGCGCGGGCGACGTCGCTGTCGCGGAACTGCAGCCGTTCCTCCACGGCATCAGGCACCAGCCAGCCCTCCTCGATCCAAAAATTCAACTCGGTGACGTCGATCCTCAGGAACCGCCGGAATTCAACATCATCCATGCTCAGACCTCCATACTCCTTCTTGGATCCTGCGCGCTCGTTTCGGCCCAATCCTTGACGAATGCGGTCAACCGGTCATCCGGCTTGTCGGGCAGGACGATCTTGAGAGTGACATAGACATCGCCCTGTTTACCGCCGCGCCTTACAACGCCTTTACCCTTGAGGCGCAGCACCTTGCCTGTATTCGAATACGGCGGCAGCGTCAGATTGACGGGACCCGAGGGTGTTGGCACGCGCACCTTGCCGCCGAGCACGGCTTCGCTGAGCGAGACCGGCAGTTCCAGGCGAATATCGTCACCATCACGGGTGAAGAAGCGATGCGGACGAACGCGGATATCGATCAGCGCATCGCCCGCCCGTCCGCCGCCAATTCCCGGCTCGCCCTTGCCGCGCAGTCGCAACATCTGTCCGTCTCGGGTGCCTGCCGGAATCTGCACGTCGAGGGGCGGGCCATCCGGCAATCTGACCTGCTTTTTGGCGCCGTTGACTGCATCGAGGAAGTCGACCTCCATCGAGAACTGACGATCCATGCCCTGGGCGCGAAATTGCGCGCCACCGCTGCGGCGCGAAAAGAAACTGGCAAAAGGATCGTCGGCGTCGCCGAAATCGGCAAAGCCGGAGGTATTCTGGTAGGGACCGCCAGGACTGCTCGCCGAGGCGTAGTCGCGATAATAGTTGCGCGGCGCCTGCTCGGCGCCTGTCATATCGATCTCGCCGCGATCGAAGCGGGCACGCTTTTCCTCATCGCTCAGAAGTTCGTAGGCAGCGGAAATATCCTTGAACCGCGTCTCGGCTCTCTTGTCACCCGGATTGAGATCGGGATGGAACTTCTTGGCGAGCTTGCGGAAAGCGCTTTGAATTTCCTTTTGGGTCGCATCCGGCTTCACGCCCAAAAGCTCATATGGGTTCTGGTTCATACATGTCTCCTGTCGAGGCACGAATACTGCAAAGTGAATTCAGCGCTGATATAGGTTGCCACCGTCTGCTAGAGGAGAGGTGAGCGGAGCATTCAGCCTAAGGAGCGGTTGTTTCACGGGCTGCAACACGACTCCATAAAAAGGCTCGATGCGGACGAGCTGGTCCTTCACTGACCATACGCCGGCAGTGTCCTCATCCGCGACCTTGGCTGCCAGACGCTCGCGTCATCAAAGATGGTGCCCGCAAGCGCCGCGACGCCATGGAGGAGATCGACGTGGATAATGCCATTCTTGCTCCAGCTTTGCTTTCTACGTCCGACCCAGCTTTGCGCAGATCGAGGTTACTCCGGCAGTCCCGCTTTCCGAAGAGCCTCTATATACCGAGTACGATCGTCCAGTCGTCGGAACGGTGGGAGTATATCGGCAAGATTCGAAAGGCGCAGCGCAGGGTCGAAGTCGCATAGGCGAGCGATCATTTCCTGGGCTTCCACAAACCGCCCCGCCATGGCATGACCCGCCGCCACGACACGCATCGCACTCGGGTAGTTCGGCTGGTGGCGCAACGACTTTCCCGCCCAATCGACGGCGTCATCGTAGCGGCCAGCACAAAAATGAGCGAGCCCGGAGTTGAACTGCCAAGCAAACAGGCGCGGATCAAATGGGCTCAGGCGCATGGCAAGCGCGGCGTGTTCGACGGCCTTGTCCGGTTCGCCCAAGCAAGCTTTCACCCAGCTGCTGACGCCCAAAGCAGCGGCCAGATTCGGGTTGAGAGCAAGCGCGCGATCGATGCAAGCCGCACTGTCATCGAGGTCACCACCAACGTAGCCGAGGACGTATCCGCCGTAGGAGAGCGCAATGGCATCGTCCCTTCCAAGTTCGACCGCTCTCCTGGCCAGTCGGGTAGCTTCGGCGATCTCTTGCGCGCGGTCGATCATCCAACCGTTGCTCTTTCGGGTCGCGTAACACCGCGCCGCCCGAGCATGGGCCATAGCAAACTCCGGGTCACGGTCGATCGCCTTCATGAACAGCCCCAAGGCATCGTCGATGGTGGATCTAACGGTGATCGTCCGGTCAAAGACCGCCAGCCCGCGGAGATAGTAGTCGTAAGCGTCGAGGCTCTCTGTCGGCTTGCGTTTGGCACGCTCGATCTCAGCCTCCTCCACTTTCGGTGTTATCGCGCCCACGATGCTTGAGGCGACCTGATCTTGAAGATCGAATACATCCGCCAGAGTTCCGTCAAAACGATCTGCCCAGAGGTGGGCACCCGTCGAAGTGTCGATGAGCTGCCCGGCAATGCGCAGGCGGTCACCCGTCCGCCGCACGCTTCCCTCGACCACATAGCGTACGTCCAATTCGCGTCCGACCTGCTTTATGTCTACGGCCTGACCCTTGTAGGTAAAGCTCGAATTCCGCGCGATGACGTACAGGTGACGGAAGTGAGCCAGGGCGATGATGATGTCCTCCACTATGCCGTCGGCAAAATATTCCTGCTCTGTATCGCCGCTTAGATTCTGAAATGGCAACACCGCCACCGATGCCCGATCGTGATGCTTCGTCGGGACTGAGAGGACCTGCGGCTGCGACACGACGTCAAGGCTCGGTGCGGTCCGCTGATATTCGGTTTCCTCCAGCGATCGCAGCGAAGCCGCCAGGAAGGCCGTCTGTGCCTCGGGCTCCGCGCGCAGATGCTTCTTCAAGAGAGCTCGACAGGACTCGAACTGGCGCAAGACCGCGTTTTCGTGCCCCCTGAGAGCGTGGATCCGCATCAACGCTCGATGGGCCGCCTCCACAGTCGGGTCCGAAGCAAGCAGCCTCTCCGCGAGCCCTTCGCAGGCTGTCTCTTCTGCGGAGCCGGGCCCAGAGAGCGCCAGGCTCAGCCGCTCCACCAGCTGCTGCGCCTTGCGTTGATATTTACTCTGATGAGGTCTGAACCATTCATCCAGTCCGTCCGGAATGGCGTCGCCTGCAAGCACCTCACCGCGATAGAGATCCGCAGCAAACGCGAGATCAGTGGTCCGGCCGCCTTCCAGTTTCAGGTCGAAGATCGAAATGTCCGCGTCATCCGGTCCGGCAACCAGCGCGACGGCCTCCTGGTCCCCATCGATGTAGACGGTGGCATCTTTGCTAGCCGGGAACGACCGCCTGATGTCGACCAGCGCCTGCCGCAAGCTATTGCGGGCCTGCCCATTCCTTCGTCCCGGCCAAAAGGCTTCAGAAAGCTGTTCCCGACGATAGCCGCGGCTGCCTCCGAGAACCAAGGCAGCAAAAAGAAGCGAAGTCTTGCGCGTGGTGAAGCGGACTTGCCGGTGTTCCGGAGAAGTAACTTCGAGGCCACCTAGCAACCTGATGCGCACAGATCGTCTCCAGATTTTGACCGCTGCCGCAGAGTAGCATTTCGGCAGATAGATTTAACATCGATTTAGCGGCGGCTTGTCGAACTTTTGCTTTTTCTTCACGCACAGCCGAACAGCCCGAAAACACCCGCGTGGCACGCTCCCACCTGCAAACCTCAAAATGGGAGACTGAAGATGGCTAATACGGAAACTCGCGCTGGCGGCAGCGCGTCGAAAACACAGTTGTTTGGATCCACGCTGAAGTGCGCCGCAACCATAATCGCTGCCTTGCAGGGGTGGCGGCGGACCGTCGCTAGACGGACGGCGCTGGCAGACTTGACGCCCGATCAGCTGAAGGACATAGGTCATCCGGAGGTCAATCGGCCCGTGCTCGTAATTAAAGCAGGTCTGATCACGAACTTAACGTCGATGCGGTAGTCAGCAAAATTCAGCCGCGCGGAAGCGTCAGTTGCTGGTCAAAAATGAGAGGACCCAAACAACCGGTGCGGCGCTAATGTGCGTTCCTGCTCAAGCGGCTGCTTGTCGAAGGCTTCGCGGCAGCCTCAGGGTCCAGACAAGACAAGGATCGAGTCGATCTTGCCGTCAGGAGCCCAAAGCACGCGCAGGACGCTCTCGAGAGATAGCATTTTCGCGCCTGGCAGCAGCCCCAAGACGATGATCAACAAAGTCGCGGCGACGACGAACCCAATGACTATTGAGGATTTCCGTGCGTCCATCGTCGTCGCGATCATCAGCCCTTTAGTTCTGGGCTTCACCCGGAATGATCTTCGTAGCTTCCGCCCTCACGTCGACGGCAGAAAACGCATCGGGATAGAGATAGTGGGCAGCCTCACGAAGGACGATCTCGCGGGCGATCGGACCGTTCGTCTCACCCACTGGTCGCCGACGTAGAAGACCCGCTTGTTCTTCACGGCGGTGAGCTCCTGCCAAATCGGGTTGTTCTCATGCGGCCGGTCTGGACCTGAGTCGTAGATGAAGAGAACTTCGGGATCCTTCTCGAGCATGGTCTCCGGGCTCAAATCGATGCCGAACTCCCCGCCCGGCGTCATGTTTCCGGCGATGTTGTCGCCGCCGACCGCAGTAACGATGGAGGCAGCCGTATTTTCGGTGTGAAACGCAAAGGGTGTTTCGCCACCCCACATGATCGCGAACCGGGGGCGCACGTCCTTGGGTGCCTTTGCCGCAAAATCGACAAGATGCGCGCGGAACTCCTTGTTGAGCTGGATGCCGCGCTCAGGGTTGCCGAGGATTTTTGAAAGCTCTGCGATCTCGCGGTCGCTCGCGTCCAGGAACTCCATGTTAAAGGCGACGAAGGGAGCAATCTTTTAGAGTTGCGGTGCGTTGCCGACCGTGTAGCGGCGGATCGCGACGATCAGGTCGGGCTTAGCCTCCGACAAAAGCTCGAGATTGGGCTTGGCGCGCTGGCCGACCTGCTTCATACCCGCAGTCGTGCCAAGAAGAAAGTCAGGTTCGCGGCCAGCTGTCATGTAGGGGCTGGCGACGGGCTTGATTCCCAATGCGAGCGCTACGTCATCCGCAAAATACGAGATCGAAGCAATTCGCTTCGGTTGAAATGGAACCTCGACTTTAACCCCGCGGCCATCGGTAACTGAAAGGGTCTTGCCGTCCTGGGCATAGACAGTGCTGCCCGTCATCATAGTCAGCAGACCAAGAAGTGTGACCGATTTTACGTGCGTTGTTCGTCATTGCGATATCCCCCCAGAATGTGCGACATCGCTTTAGCCGCTAAACTGCAATCCACTTTGATGCGATGCGCGCCGTGGCAGTAAAGTGTTTTGCCAGGAGCGGGAGCTCGGCGAGCTCAGCACATAATTCTGGTTCCTCTATGCGGTCGGACCTATTGCGGGCATAAGCGAGTGGCCGCAAGCAATCATCGCCATACGTGGCCTGGGCGTTTCCTGCACTGAAAGGACGATGCATTGACGACGTGCAAATTCCTGTCTAGCTGTATCGTCATGAAGATCGCAATGGTTCTCGTCGTGGTGATAGGGCGCATGGGCAGGATGGTATAGCCATCCGGCGAAAGCACCCATGCGCGGTAAGCAGGCTCCTGACGGGGCCTTTTTTTATGCCCGGAGATTGGGCCGCGCCTCGTCAGACTTCCGCAATCACTCCTGACAAGACGGACAAAACCATGACGAGCGAAAATCCCATTCAGACGTCGTGCGCCCAAGTCACCGGAAAAACGGACATGCCCCTGACGACTGCCCCGCCCCGGCTAGCGACCCTCATCTTGCTTTCGGCGCTTGCGGTGCTGCCGGTGAACATGATCTTGCCGTCGCTTCCGAACATTGCAGCCACGTTCCAAGCTGATTTCGCGCTCGTCAATCTTTCGGTTGCGGGCTATGCAACCGTATCGGCGCTGACAGCGGTCATCGCAGGGGCGATGACGGATCGATATGGGCGCAGGCCGGTCGTATTAATGGCTGTCTCCATCTTCATTGTCGCGTCCCTTGGCTGTGCACTGGCGACCAATATCGGCGTTTTCCTTCTGTTTCGAGCAATGCAGGCGTCCATTGCTGCGTGTTTTTCCGTGGCCCTCGTCCTGATCAAGGAGACATCGGGCGAGCGCGAAACCGCAAGCAAAATCGGTTACGCCGCCGTGGGATGGGCACTTGCGCCGATGCTCGGTCCGATGTTTGGCGGGACGTTGGACGAGTTGTTCGGATGGCGGGCGAGCTTTGTAGTCTTTGCGGTCCTTGGTGCAGCAATGCTCGCTTTGGCCCTTTGTGATTTAAGGGAAACGGCCGCGCGCTCACAGAGACCGCATGGGAACTATCTTGCCGCTTATCGACAGCTCCTGAGTTCGGCGCGGTTCTGGGCCTACACCCTGTGTATGGCCTGGTCCATGGGGACGCTTTACATCTTCTTGGGCGGATCACCATTGGCCGTTGGTCAGACGCTCGGCGGCTCAAGTGCGAAACTGGGCTTCTACATGGGGTTGGTCCCGGCGGGCTTCATCCTGGGTAGCTATTTGGCTGGCCGCTACGCCTCCAAGCACGCGCTGGGCGCTACCCTCATTGTCGGGCGCCTCATAACGTGCATGGGGCTGGTGGTTGGCCTGATCCTATCGATGTTGGCGACAGCCCACGTTCTTGCGTTCTTTGGGCCTTGCATGCTCATCGGCATCGGCAATGGACTGACCATGCCCGCCGCCAACACAGGCGTGCTGTCGGTGCGCGCCGATCTCGCCGGTACCGCGGCGGGGCTGGCCGCTGCAATGACAACCGCTGGCGGAGCGCTCATAGCCTCAATCGCCGGCTTGTTCCTTGTGAAGTCAGGTGCAACCCATGTACTGCTCGGTATGATGCTGATATCGGCATCACTCGCATTGCTGGCAGCACTTTTGGCCGCTTTTGTCGATTGGCGTGCCTCCAAGATGGTTTCCTAGGGAGTGGCTGATTTCTATCAACCCTTGCTCAGTCCACTTTAAGCCTTGGGGTTTCTTCTCGCAAAAACATGCTCGTCTTCTGGCTCGCGCGCACTCTTTCGCGAGCCCTGGTCGGCCATTCGTCTGGCGATCTGGCCCTGCAACTGGTCCTTTTTCCGACACCAGCGCGCGCCAAATGACCGCTAAGATCAGTGACGGCCGAATGCGGTGCCCGCGTGCCGGAGCAACCACCGACGATCAGATAGCGAGCATATTCCACCTGCCGGCGCGCATAGCCAATGCGCCCTCGCTCAACATGCGCTGTCCATCTAGCTCCTGAACCGGCCCAAAACGCATCTCCTCACATCAAAACCTGACCGGGCTTGGCTGTTCCATAAATTTCGCAGTCAAGGTCGCGAACCTCAAGTTTTCAAGATGATCAATCCGTCGGTGTTCAGGCAGGCTTTGTATCCTCGACATCAATGCCCGCCCGTCGAAGTGTTCGTGCCCTCCTGCAAATGCCTCGATGCCTCCCACCTTGATCAAGGTGAACGCCGATCTACCTTCTTCTCTAAGAGGCGAGAGCCCTGCAATCGGTAGATAATATGTGTCCGGAAACCTCCTGCAACCATCGACCAGTCGTCCCTCCATTGAAGGATCGTCCCGCCATCGTTGGTCCTGATTGTGATCCACTCTCTTTCAGATCGCCAAAAGGCAGAGGCAACCAAGGAGCGCCGGCGTGTCCGGCTGGCGGAAAAGCAATCCCGACAACTTTAGGCAAGGCTTAGTTCAGAAAGGTCGATCACTGACAAACCAAATCGAGGTTCCAAACAGCGCGTGTTCCGACACCGGTTCTTTATGGAGCGTCAGGAGGGGCCAATCTCCGGTCATCGCGACGGCAATCCATGACGGTCGGCTTATGCGGCAGGACTTGCTGCCGCTTTGTGCTTTGAGCGAGTCCGAGCGTCTTCGTGAGGAAGACCCCTTCACAGCCTTCCTGATCAGTGGCGTGCCGAACCAGGTCGTCTTTCATCGTTCTCGTTTTGAGATCGATCTCAACCGGAGTCGCGAACAGGCGGTCTATTTCCGTCCTGAGCAGGCTTGGGGGCTAACCGTCTGGAAAAATGGCCTTCCCGCCTCCGAACACTTGGCCTCGCTGATGGTTTACGATGACTACTATGAGATGCTTGGCTCCTTTCTAAGGGGTATCGAGCGAAACCACGGGGAGTTCGTCCTTCTCGACGTCCACAGCTATAACCATCGCCGCGCCGGTCCCGACATCCGGACCGATCCCGAGCAAGCCCCAGATATCAACATCGGTACCTTCTCGATGGACCGCGATCGCTGGGCGCATGTCGTTGATCCGTTGATGGAGCACTTCCGAGCCGTCAAGACCGGAGACAAGCCGCTGGCTGTGAGCGAGAATATCGCCTTCCAGGGCAAGGGAGAGCAAACCCGGTTTATCCATGAGCAGTTCCCCAAGACGGGATGTGCCATCGCCATCGAGTTCAAGAAGATATTCATGGACGAGTGGACCGGGCAGCCGGACAACGCCGTACTCGGCAAACTTCGCGACGCGGTAACGGCGGCGGTTCCGCTTCTGGAACGCATTGTGGGGCAGCCTCGATGATGCGACAGACGTCGGCAGTTCAGGAGAGTTGGCTGGAGGAGGTCACACAGTGTCTGCGTGATGATAAGCCGATCCGCAAGGAGCTGCCGGAAGGCGGGCGACTTCATATTGATCGACTGCTGCCCTTCCTCTTCATTTACGTTGAGACCCGCAAGACCGAAGAGGTTGCCCGGTCGGTAACACAGTCAAACGCTTCGTATCTTCTCGCATCGACTCCAAAGCAGGTCATGCCTGTCATCCAGGCTCTTAGCGCCATCGCGGTCGAACGATTTGGATCATTCCTGGTCATCAGAATCGGAGAGCTCGGGCGCGACAAGTTCCTTACCGATGACGCGCCCTATCTACCGCCCTTCGAGGTTTCGGTCTGGTCAACCGAGAATGCCGTTGTAGCCAAGGAGACATTCTCGCAGGCGGTCATGGCGAGCGAGGCTCGGTTTCGCACGCCAAGGGTCGAGGAACGAGGCGCTCCGCCATCGATAATCGACGAAGAAATTTCTGCTTTATCCGGTTGCGCCGTCCTATCGGCCGAGTTTGCTCCGATTTACCGCGCGCCCGAGTCCGCAGAGATATACCCAGAGCTTCGAGATCAGCTGATTGCAACCCTGTTCGATGCCGGGCTACGGGCATGTGCCGCATTCATTGGCTCTCGTGGCATCTTGAAACTGACATCGCATCGATCCTTGGGTCGACGCGCCTTTGTTGATGCCGTGAGCCGTGTTGACCGGGGCATCGATGAAATTGCGTCGGCCTTTGACGTGCTCCTTGCGGTTACGCCCATCAACGCTCAGCAGGCGTTTCAACAGTTCAAGTCGAACAGTTTCAGAGGCGAACCCGCCTTCCTCTACCGCCCTTTGACCATCCAGGTCGAAAGCGCAAAGCAGCACCTCTTTTCGGTTTCCTTTGATCATATGGAAGACCCGGTTCTCTACGATCTCTATCGGGAAAAGCAACGCGAAGTGGATTTGCAGCTTTCCTTGATCGCGTCGCGCCAGGCAGCCAGCTTCATAGAGTTCGGAAGAGCGCTATACGGGCCTGTCGAACCGTCTCTCCTTGCCGAAGCCGAAAGCATTCTCGGCACGCTTTCGAACGGCGGCCCGGCTGATTTTGACGACCGGGTTTCCGAGGCGCCGAATGCGGACGCCAACTATGTTTCGCGACGGGCACAGGCGATGATCGCTATGTATCGGCGGGCGTGGCCGGACTTCAAAGTCGATATCGAACTTCGCGATGATCTTCCATCAGGGTTGATGGTGACCAATCATCGCCTTCTGATATCAAAGACGACCAATATGGATCGACGGCGCGTGGAGCCACTTCTTTCCCATGAGATCGGCGTCCACCTGCTCACCTACTTCAACGGATCGTCGCAAGGCCTGCGGCTCTTTCGCTCTGGCCTTTCTGGCTATGAAGGGATGCAGGAAGGCCTTGCGGTTTTCGCCGAATACCTCTCGGGCGGTATGACCGTGGAACGGCTGAAGTTGATTGCTGCCCGCGTCGTCGCATGCGCCGACATGCTTGCGGGAGTGCCCTTTGAACATACGTTCTATCGTCTGGTCCAGGATTACAAATTCACCCACTTCGGGGCATTCAATCTTGCGCTGCGGATTTACCGAGGCGGCGGTCTCGCCAAAGATGCGATCTACCTGAGAGGACTGCTTCAGCTCCTGGATCACCTCAAGCGCGGCGGTGCGCTTGAACCCTTCTGGATGGGAAAGATCGCCTCTTCTCATTTTGGCGTCATGGAGGAGCTTGCAGCACGCGGGTTGCTGAAGCAACCGTCTGTCTATCCGCTGTTTCTCGCCACCGGTGAAGGGCGCGAAAGGCTCGACAGGGCCAGACAGGGAATGCGGCCCATCGACATGGTCCAACCAAAGGAAAGCTAGATGCGCATTGCGTTCTTCGTGAACTCCATCGAGGGCGAGGCTCCGTCCTATACGACGACCTCTCTGGCGATTGCGGCGATGGCCCGTGGCCATGATATCTGCTACGTCACGCCCGATGGTTTTGTGCTTCGACCGGATGACAGTCTCTCTATGCGGGCGATCATTCCGGGTGTTGGAAAACCCAAGAACGCCGAAGCATTCATCGCGATCCTTAATGAGAAAACCTCGACCGAAACGATTGACGTGGTGGATGTCGATGTTCTCTTCCTGCGCAACGACCCATCCCTGGACGCCGATGAACGGCCTTGGGCAGCGCATGTCGGGGCAATGTTCGGACGGCTTGCGGTTGAGCGCGGCGTGATCGCCGTCAATGATCCCGACGCCTTGGCGAAGGCGCAGAACAAGCTCTATTTTCAAGACTTCCCCGAGGTCATACGGCCGACTACTCTTATTTCCAAGAGCCTGGACGAGATCAGGGCCTTCATCGACAGCCAGAAGCGTGGCGTCGTCCTCAAGCCGCTTCAAGGATCGGGCGGCCGGCACGTGTTCAAGATCAAATCAAGCAAGGAATCCAATCTTAATCAGATATTCGAAGCAGTCAGCGGCGAGGGATACCTGATCGCCCAGGGCTATCTTCCCGATGCCGTCGAAGGCGATATTCGATTGTTTCTCATGAACGGCAGGCCGCTGGAAAAGGATGGTTCTTATGCGGCATTTCGCAGGGTCCCGGCAAAGGGCGAGGTCCGCTCCAACATCAGCGCGGCTGGAACTGCAGCCGCAGTGAAGATCACGCCAGAAATCCTTGAGGTCGCCGAAATCGTAAGACCGAAGCTCGTCGCCGATGGCATGTTCTTGGTCGGTCTCGATATCATTGGTTCCAAGATATTGGAGATCAACGTATTCACGCCGGGAGGGCTCCAAAACATTGAGCGGCTCTACGGCGTGGATTTCTCCTCCGTGGTGATCGAAGCGCTGGAAAAGAAGGTGAGCACGCGTGCGAATTACGGCAGCCGGTTGTCGAACGCAGTCCTGGCGACATTGTGATCGGCCAATCGTGCGAATGTCAAATGTCACGCCAAGACCGGTCGGCCCCAGAGCGTATAGATGACCTGCACGAGCCAGTCCGGTACAAGTGCTCGCGGCAACGATTGCCGCCGAGGCCGCCATCTAGGCACCGGACGTGATTTCGGCTACCTTTGAACGGTCATTCCAGTCGTTGGGGCCTATGGATCGATTTGATGCGATGCGGGTACTGCTTGCGGTCGTCGACGCCGGCAGCTTGTCGGCTGGCAGCCGCAGGCTGAATGCTCCCCTGCCCAGCGTCAGCCGCAAGGTCGCTGATCTTGAACGGCACCTCGGCGCAAGTCTCATCATCCGAACAAGTCGCAATCTGCAGCTTACCGACGCCGGGCGCGACTATGTCGAAGCCGCACGCAAGATTATGGCAGACCTCGAAGAGGTTGAACGCCGAGCCTCCGGCGAATATCAAACGCCGCGTGGAATGCTCACGATCACAATGCCAGTGGAGTTCGGAAGTCGGTACGTGTTGCCTATTGCGCTGGACTTCATGAAAGAGCACCCGGAAGTGACGTTGAACCTCCTGTCGCTCGACCGTTCAGTTCATCTTGTGAATGAGCAGGTGGATGTTGCCTTTCGGCTTGGCGAACTCGCCGACAGTTCCCTCTATGCGGTCAAGGCCGGCGAATTTCGCCTGCTGACATGTGCCAGCCCAGCCTATCTGGAGCGGCATGGCGTTCCTCAACATCCCACCGATTTGTCGAACCATGAGGGCATCATGTTCAACAACCGGTCATTCTTCTGGGGATTCGAAGTCGAAGGCAAACCAATCGAAGCGGTGCCGCGAAGCCGCATCGAGGTCAACACCGCGGCCAACTGTGTTGCCGCGGCGTTAAGCGGAGTCGGGATCGCCCGCCTCTTCGACTACCAGGTTCCCGACGAATTATCCTCTGGCGCGCTTGTGCCGATCCTGAAAGGCTACGGTAGCGAGCCGAGGCCGATCCATATCGTCTATTCGCGCCAAGGGCTTCTTGCCTTGAAGGTGCGCACATTCATCGACTGGGCTTTGCCACGGTTCCGCGCGACGTGCAGTAACTATGGTGGCATTGCGCACTGACCGCAATGACGCGCGGACGTCGTCGATTGTCCGCTCCGGGTCTTGAAGATGGGGGGAGTGCCCGATGCCGGGAAGGAGCGAGAATTCCGCATTGACCCTTTCGGCAAGCTCGATTCCCATTTCTTTCTTGATATAAGAGTCTTTCTTACCCCAGACCACCTTCACCGCTGTTTGTGAGCCGGCCGAGATTCGCCTCGACGTAATCCTGGTCCTTGTAAAATGCGCGTAGTCACTGGAGAAAGCATCTGCCGTGGTCATGTGGTCATGGCTCCATCCGCGGGGCATGTCTTGTTTGAACTCCCGGGAAACCTCGAATTGAGCTTGCCTGGCCAGTCCTCTCCGTGATGAGTCTTCTCAAAGACCATTGTCATGTCGGTGATCCTTTCCCCTCGACCGGATCATCGGACCAGTCGATCGACGTGCACCTGAAGTCGCGGTCCGATCAGCAGGACGGCGGGAATGACGATTAGATACCCGATGCTCCACGAGCGCAGCCATGTCAGGACAAATCCCTTTGAGAAGCCGAGGTTGAGCGCAAGAAGGACGAAGGAGATAATTCCGGTTGTGATGATGCCCATCGACAGGGCGAAGGCGATCTTCCGTTTCAATTGCGTGTTCATGTTCTTCTCCAATGAAGGTTCAAAGCCTCGATATGACCGCTTTGCACTGATCGAACCGGGCGGTCACGATCTGGTTGATGATCGGCGCCGAGAAATCGAGCATTGCCACCCGGGGCGGTAGAGCAAGAATGCGAGAGGCAGCCTCTTGAATCCGGCAAGTCCCAAACGGTGGGGAACGGACTACATCTGTCGCGAAAGGACCGAAACGTCATGTCGCGAACTCACCCCAAGGCTCTCGTCACCTACGCGTCCTGCGCGATCGGCTTGCTATATGCCAACCGCCTTGCTCGCCGCGGATATGATCTCGTGTTGCTCGCAAATAACCCTGACCGGCCAATTGCCCTTGCGCGCATTTTGCAAGCTGAGACCGATGTGGCGGTCGAGGTGGTCGCTGTCGACCTTTCGACGGACCAAGGCCTCCAAGACGTGGAGGCTAGGTTCGTGGAGGAGAAGGGCTTTGACCTTGTCGTCAACAATCTCGACTTGCCAGCCGGCAAACCGCTTCTGGAAGACCGGGCGCTCAACCTCGACCGCCTGATCGGAATGAACGTTAAGGCATATGCACGCCTCGCAGCAGTGGCCGCACATAGCATGGCTCGGCGACGTCAGGGTGCCATCATAAACGTGGCATCCGCAATTGCCTTTGCGCCAGAAGTTGCGACGGGTGTCTACGGCGCGAGCAAATCCTTCCTTGTCGCCCTGACCCGCACGATGCAGGCCGAACTGACGCATCAAAACGTCTATGTTCAGCTCGTTCTGACCGGCGCGGTGCGCACCGATGTCTGGCCGTTCCCCGCTTGCGTGCCTGAAGCAATACCCGGAATGATGACGGCTGCCGATCTCGTCAATGCCGCGATGGTGGGTTTCGACCGTCGCGAGGCCATAACCATCCCCTCGCTGGTAAAGACCGGCCGTTGGGCGAGTTATGAGCGCGCGCGCAAGGCGCTGCTTGACGACCTCATGAACAGTGAGCCGGCACCTCGGTATCTACGCCAACGCTGATCAAGTCTGTCAAACGAGAGGCTGGCTCTCATTTTTGCTCGCTACCGGGCCAACTTTACCGAGCTCATATTCTTACCCATCGCAGTCGACAAGTCGCAACTGACGCTTGGCTGTGTCCACGACAACCCGAAAGGAAATGCCATGCAGGAAACGTTAGGAATCGCCGTCGTTACCGGCGCATCGGGCGGCATCGGCGCCCTTTATGCAGATCGACTTGCCCGGCAGGGCTATGACTTGATGCTCGTTGCGCGAAACGGCGACCGGCTGCAACGAGTAGCAGCTGCTATCCGCGAACAGACGGGCCGCACCGTCTTGATCGTCACTGCCGACCTCACGACAACGGACGACGTAGCCCGGGTCGCAGCGCTGATCGCTGAGGACCCGCGGATCACGATGCTGGTCAACAATGCCGGTGTCGGGGCGACCGCGCCGCTCGTCCAGTCCGACGTCAACGCCATGAGCGCGATGATTGCGCTCAATGTCGATGCGCTGATGCGGCTCACTTACGCCGCCGTCCCTGCGTTTGTCGAGCGGGACCGGGGTACGATCATCAACATTGCTTCGATCGTGGCGGTCGCGCCGGAAAGATTGAACGGCGTCTACGCCGGCACGAAAGCCTTTGTTCTCGCCTTCAGCCAGAGCCTGCGCCAGGAACTGGCCGACAGCAACGTCCACGTACAGGTCGTTCTCCCAGGTGCCACCGCGACTGACTTCTGGGATGTCGCAGGGCTTCCGGTTCAGCACTTGCCGCAAGAAATGGTCATGCCGGCTCAAGACCTGGTCGACGCTGCCCTACTGGGGCTTTCGCGCAAGGAGTTCGTCACCATCCCGAGCCTTCACGATGCCGGCCAATGGGATGCCTTCGACGGCGCCCGGCAGGCGATGGCGGGAAATTTGTCCACCAACAAGCCAGCAGCCCGCTATCAGGCCGGCTGACATCCGATCAGGAGCAAATGAAATGTCGAAAGTCGTCTACACGGGTAAAACCCACACCACCGGCGGGCGCGACGGCGCCTCGCGCAGCTTAGACGGGCGTCTTGATATCAAGCTGTCGCCACCCGGATCGACGGGCGCTGGCACCAATCCCGAGCAGCTCTTTGCGGCGGGTTGGTCCGCATGTTTCCTCGGCGCGGTCGGAAAGGCCGCCGGCGAGCGCCACCTCCGCCTGCACGCCGATGCTTCAATCAATACCGAGGTCGACCTCGTCTTGGGTGATGATGGCTATTTGCTACGCGCGCGGCTGAGTGTGAGCCTGCCGGGCATCGCGCCTGAACTTGCGACCACCCTCGTCGAACGGGCGCACCAGCTTTGCCCTTACTCGAAGGCCACCCGCGGCAACATCGAAGTCGAGCTCAGCGTGGCTTGATCGGCATCTCGGTTATTTCCTTCAACCAGACATCGCGCCGGCGATCGGAAATCTCCCGGTCTCGACCGGCGCGGCTATCACGGGATGATATTTGTCATGATAACGACCATTAGAGCCCTCGGCTTTGCTGCAACCGCCCTTCTGACTGTAGCGACCGCGACTGCCCAAGCCCAAACGCCAGGCAGTGTCCAGACTCAGTTTTTACCTATCAAGGATGAGCCCGAGCCGAAACTTCTTGTCGATCAGCCCCTTGCAGAACCACTCACCACGCGAGGGGTGGCCATTATTCCATATCGGACGGAGAATTTTCGCATCCTGCCGATTTTCGGTCCCGGTGCAAGCGACGTATCGCCACGGGTGGGCCACCTGCACGTCAACGTCGACGATCTGCCGTGGCGCTGGGCGGACGCAGGCGGCACAGGTGCAATTGTTCTGACCGGACTGCCGGCTGGCAAACATAAAGTGCTGATCGAAATTGTCACGCCTGAACACCGTGTGATTGGCGGTCAGGCCGTTTCGTTCACTGTTCCGGCGATCCATGGCCAGCATCATTAGAAAGGCCATCGCTCCTGAGTTCGGATCAGATGAACGCGCAACGCCTTGTGGAATAGTCTGATCAATGTTGCCGGCCAGATCGCGCCATGGGTCGGTGTCCACACCTCCAACGTCATCCCGCAAGGCTGGGAGGCTCTCCCCCCGTTTGCAGGCAAAACGGTCCAGGGCAACTTGCGCATTTGCACCTTGCATGACCTGTCAGCCTGCATGCTTGAAGAACTCGATGAAGGCGCGCAGTGCTGGGCGCATCTGACGCCGGCTTGGGTAGTAAAGATAGACACCGGGAAACGGCGCGCACCAATCGGCAAGAACCCGGCGCAGCCGCCCTTCATCAATGGCGGCGTTCGCCATGTTTTCTAGCAGGAACGCGATACCGGCGCCGTCTAGCGCGGCCTCGATCACCAACCGGTCGTCGCCTAGAATAAGCGGTCCATCGACATCAAGGACCAGCTCTTCGCCATCTTTTTCGAATTCCCATCTATAGACCTGTCCGCTGGCAAATCGCCGCCGAATGCAAGCGTGATCCATCAGCTGACGCGGATGGACCGGCACGGTCTTTTGCTCGAAATAAGAGGGTGAAGCAACGACGCTTGCCCGTATAGGAGCGCTCATTGCGACGGCGATCATGTCCGGCTCCAGACTCTCTCCGAGGCGCATGCCGCCATCAAGGCCCGCAGCGACGATGTCGTTGAACGGCTCCTCGACCCGGATTTCCAGAACGACGCCCGGGTAAGCCCTGCTGAAAGCCGCAAGGCGTGGCGCCAGAAGCCAATGCGCCGCAAAGGGCGGCACGCTGAGTCGAAGATTGCCGGCTACACGATTGTTGATTTCCTTTACCGCATCAAGCGCCAGGTCGATCTCGCCCAGCGCCGGCCCCAGCCGTTTGAGAAGCAGTGCGCCCTCTTCCGTTACCGCGATGCTTCGGGTCGTACGAGAAAAGAGTCTAACTCCCAGACCAGCCTCCAGGCTCGAGACGGCGTGGCTTACAGCAGAAGGCGCTATGCCCAGCTCCTTGGCCGCCCCCCGAAATCCCCCGCATGCGGCCACGGTAGCGAAGATTGCAAGTTGAGGTAGGCGACTTCTGTCCATTGTTCCATTCTATAGAACAGCGTGTGAATTTCCAGGCGAATTAACGAACAACCTTCCTTGTCCTATCTTCCATTCATCACAGAAGGAGATCAGTGATGAAAAAACGGAAGCTCGGAAACGAACTCAACGTCTCGGCGGTAGGCCTCGGATGCATGGGCATGACGTTCGCCTATGGCGGTCAGGATGAGGCAGACGCCATTCGCACGCTGCACCGCGCTGTCGAGATCGGCGTAACCTTCTTCGATACCGCAGAGGTCTACGGTCCTTTCGATAATGAAATTCTGGTGGGCAAGGCTTTGAAGCCGCACCGGGATCGCGTCGTGATCGCAACCAAGTTCGGCTTCAAGATCACCGATGAGGGCGAAGGTCCGTCGCGCATGGTCGGCGTCAACAGCCGCCCTGAACATGTAAAGGCAGTAGCCGAAGCCTCTCTCGGACGGCTCGGAATCGAGCAGATCGACCTCTTCTACCAGCACCGCGTCGACCCCAACGTGCCGATTGAGGAAACTGTCGGAGCCATGGCGGACCTCGTCAAGGAAGGCAAAGTGAAAGCGCTCGGCCTTTCGGAGGCAAGCGCTGCCACGATAAGGCGCGCTCATAATGTGCACCCAATTGCGGCGGTGCAGAGCGAATACTCGCTGTGGAGCCGGGATCCGGAGCAGGAGGTCTTGGCGGTGTGCCGCGAGCTTGGCATCGGCTTTGTCCCTTACAGTCCGCTCGGTCGTGGTCTCTTGACCGGCACAATCAATAAGCCCGATGAACTTGGTGCCGATGACTGGCGCAAGAACCTGCCACGCTTTCAAGCTGATGCCATGGCCGCGAACGCTGCCCTTGTCGCAACGTTGAAGGACATGGCGCAGGCAAAGGAGGTAACGGCGGCGCAACTTGCACTGGCCTGGGTGCTGCATCAGGGCGACTTCATCGTGCCGATTCCCGGCGCGCGCAAGCTCAAGCATCTGGAAGAAAATGCTGCGGCAGCCGACATCACGTTGTCGGACAATGAGCTTAAACAGATCGGCGAGGCGCTCGCTCCGGCAAAGGTCACCGGCAGCCGTTACCGCGAGCAGGAGCTTGCCCTTGTGAACGGGTAGACTTTTTACGCCTCAGCGTTCGACAAGGCGTTCCTTCCACTACGTCTTGACATCCTCGGCCTCAGGCGACGGACCATCCACCGTCCACCAGCAGGTTCGCGCCGGTGATTAAGCTCGCAGCCGGTGATGCAAGGAAGACTACGGCACCCACCACATCATCGGTCTCACCGATCCGGCCAAGTGGAATGTGAGCGAGCGTCGCTTTGCGATTGTCGGCATCGGATAGAAAAGGTTCTGTACCATCCGTGTGGATGAACGTCGGCGATACGGTATTTACGGTGACATCATAGCGTGCCCATTCGGCTGCAAGGCAGCGCGTGAGGTGATTAATTGCCGCCTTGCTCATGCAATAGATTGCCTCGCCGCGCAGTGCCACGGTACCGGCCTGCGAGCTGATGTTGATGATCCGGCCCCCATTGCGCTTGATCATGTGACGGCCTACTTCCTGCGTCATCAGAAAGGTGCCCTTGATGTTGACATCGAGTATCTCGTCAAGGTCCTTCTCCTCAACGAGTTCCGCGAGATTGCCCGGAGCCACGCCGACGTTGTTGACAAGGACGTCGATCCGACCGAACGTAGTAAGCGCCGCGTCGACGGCTTGTGCGATATGGGCCTTATTGGGAATGTCCAGTTTAACAGGCAGAACTTTTCGTCCCGCGCCCTCGAGTTCGGCAACCAGGCCCGCCGACGCTGCGACATCGCGGACCCCCAAAACAATATCGGAGCCTGCTGCGGCACAGGCAAGTGCGCAAGCTCGCCCGATGCCACGGCTCGCGCCCGTCACCAAAGTCACCTTGCCCTCAAGGCTGAAGTCCGGCGCATTCTTCTGCATCATGATGCCTCCCTCGATGAAGCTCATTTATGGCAGCGTCGGCGTGCGGATGCCAGATGTTCTGTGCATGCCGAGGAGCGTCCCTTTGACCAATGGGCGATCCCGCAGCGTCTCTAGAGCCAGATTGATCGGGCAGCCCGAGCGTTGCGCGTTCACGCGCAGTCCAAAAACCAATTGCGACATAAAATCAGTCCAGCTATTTTAAAACTGATTGCATAACGCAATTAGAACGGCGGTGGCGCAGGCGCTTAGGAGGAGAAAGAGGGCATGGCCAAGCTCGTCTTCGCAATGATGCAATCGTTAGGCGTTTTGCGCCTTGCCCTGGCACTCTTGCGCCACTTCATCGAGGAAGTGCGCGGCCTGACCGGCTGCGTGTACGGTTGCCGCATGTCGGCAAGGCCTGGATGAAATCCGCGGCAGCGGACCTTGCTACCAACGATCGCGATGAATGCGGGCCGGAATCATCGAAACCGCGGGATTGCCTGGCGCATCCTGGCGGAGATGAAGCACCCATCGTCCGAGCACGATCGCGGCGAGTACCGCTACCCCCATGCGAAGCCACGGAAAGGCGCCGACACGGTTCCCCGCCACGGTTTTGAGCTGACCAGGGAACAGGGCCAGCTGCTCACACAGGTCGGCAACGTCCTTCCGGAGCCAGGCAACTTCCCGCAGGGCCGATTGCAGCTCATCCTCGCCGGGTATGTCTTCGGCCAGATCGTCGGCCGGGGCGCCTTCCTCCACGTCCGCAAGGTGTTCACGAAGCTGGGTTGGACTGTCAAAGCCCTTGAAACGGATGTTCGTCATTGCCTTTGCCTCAGTGCGTTTTCGCTGTCGTCGTCCTCTCCCTTGCATTTGCGGCGACTAGCGGCGGAGGGAGCGGAGGTTTTTGTCGCTTGGCACGTAGCGCTTGCCCGTACCGGTACCGGTGAATTCCCGCCTGGCCATGGTGCGTCTGCTTGCTGTGCGTGGGGAACGCTTCAGGCCGCAAAAAGATGCATCGGCGGCGATCGGAGGCGCAGGTCGATTGCGGTACTGACGTGCACTGAACGATAAGCCGCCTTCAACCCGAAACAGGCGCAGTCAGGCATCAGGTGCCGCCATCAACGTCGGTTGGGTGGGAAGCAGTCCTCTGCCTGACAATAACGCGGCGGCACGTCCTGCAGATTGAACCTTGACGAGAGACCGCCACAGGTGTGGCCGTCCTCGACAGTCGCGAGGATTTGTCCAATCCTGAAAAGTCCGATGACGACCCAGGCAAGCTGACGGCGCCCACGATGACCCAATCCGGTAACGGTATCCGTGCCGACGGTCGACATAGAACGCACCGGCCACACGCAAAATCGTGCCGGTTCGATTGTGTCCAGCCAATCTCATAACGCCAAAAGAACACGCGGAAGCCTTAGCCGGCGGCTAGCTTGCGTAGCTGGACCCGCTCCAGTTTTCTTTCACCGTTTCCATGGCGACATTCGTCGATGTGCTCGCCACAAACGGCAAGTTTGAAATCCGTTCGCCAAGTACATGTCTATAGCGGCGTATGTCACGCGTCCTGATCTTGAGCAAATAATCAAAGCGCCCGGCAATCATGTGACATTCCTCGACTTCCTTGATCTTCTTGACTGCCGCATTGAAGGCGCGAAGCGCATCTTCCTGCGTGTTTGTGAGTTTGACCTCCGCAAACGCAATATGCTCCAGATTTAGTTTCGAGGGATTGATGACGGCTTTGAACCCTTCAATGTAGCCGTCAGCAATGAGCCGTTTAAAGCGCAGCTGGCAGGGCGTTTTAGAAAGCCCGACGCGCGCCGCAAGATCGGTGATCGACATTCTTCCGTCGTCGGAGAGCGCTTCGAGAATTTTCCTGTCGAATAGGTCAAGTTCACTAAACTCATGCTCGTCTTTAGTCATTTCATACAGATCCGCTCGCAGCAATAAATCCATACAGACTATAAACCAGGAAAATCAAGTCTGAATGCCTTGATTGCGCGTGCTAGAGTGGGCTGCTTGCTGAGGAGGAACGCCACCCTGACCATCCCCGTTAAGATCCAGGATCCGCAACCACAGAGATTGTCGTTTCCGGAGAGTGTCGAGACTTACATGGACCGCGCGCGCCAGCTTTCCTCTGCCCGAAGGTTTGCCTGAACGCATCCAGGCGTACAATTCGACGTATTGGGCTTGTTTCGGCATCCGACTGGCCGGGCGGATTTTTGATTCGCGATTCCTTTCGTGAATGCAAGTGGCGTTATCTTGTCGTATTTTGAAGAGGTAGAGAACGTGATGCATATACGACTTCCTGACGGCAGCAGCGAGATCGTTCCCCTCCGCTCTCGCACGATTGACGTTATGCGCGGCGCTTACGACCGCATGGCGCCGCTGCACGCCTCTCCGGAGATCAAGGACTTCCGAACGGGCGGGTATCATACCCCTCCAACCGCATCACTGACGCTTAAAACGCAATCGGCATCCAACACAGGGAACTGAAAGGCACCAAAATGTCGAGCCAATCCAACAAAATCCACAAGGACAACACTTTGCCGGACCCGATGCCTTTTTCGCTGTTTGCACCACCAATCAGAGCACAGACGCCTTTGCGGCAGGCAATCACCGCAGCGTATCGTCGTCCCGAGCCCGAATGCCTTCCTCCCCTCGTCGAAGCGGCACGGGCGCCTTCCTCGGCGAAGGCCGATGCGGCTAAGACCGCGCGCAGGCTCATCGAAGCCCTGCGTGCCAAGCACAAGGGTACCGGGGTCGAGGGGCTTGTGCATGAATATTCTCTCTCAAGCCAGGAGGGTGTCGCCCTCATGTGCCTTGCCGAAGCCCTGCTGCGCATCCCCGACGCTGAAACCCGCGACGCGCTGATCCGCGACAAGATCGCCGAGGGAGACTGGAAGTCGCATCTGGGCGGCACGAAGTCGATGTTTGTGAATGCCGCGACCTGGGGCCTGGTGGTCACCGGTAAACTGACGTCCACGGTCAACGACCGCAGCCTGGCTGCAGCGCTTACCCGTCTCATCGCGCGTGCCGGCGAGCCTGTGATCCGGCGTGGCGTCGACATGGCGATGCGCATGATGGGCGAACAGTTCGTCACCGGCGAGACGATCGACGAGGCGCTGAAGCGCGCCCGGCCGCTCGAAGCCCGCGGCTTCCGCTACTCCTATGACATGCTCGGAGAAGCTGCCACAACTGCTGTAGATGCAGAACGCTATTATCGCGACTACGAGGCAGCGATCCATGCGATCGGCAAGGCCTCCAATGGCCGCGGCATATATGAAGGGCCTGGAATATCCATCAAACTCTCGGCGCTGCATCCACGTTACGCCCGCGCGCAGGCGGACCGCGTGATGGGCGAATTGCTGCCGCGGGTAAAGCAGCTCGCGCTCCTGGCAAAGAAGTACGACATCGGTCTCAACATCGACGCCGAGGAGGCCGACAGGCTCGAACTCTCTCTCGACCTGCTCGAAGAATTGAGCCTCGACCAGGATCTCAGCGGCTGGAACGGCCTCGGTTTCGTGGTGCAGGCCTATGGCAAGCGCTGCCCCTTCGTCCTCGACTACATCATTGATCTTGCCCGCCGTTCCGGTCGCCGGATAATGGTGCGGCTGGTCAAGGGCGCCTACTGGGATGCCGAAATCAAACGCGCTCAGCTCGACGGCCTTGAAGACTTTCCCGTCTTCACCCGCAAGGTTCATACCGACGTTTCCTACATTGCCTGTGCGCGCAAGCTGCTCGCTGCCGTCGATTTCGTCTTCCCGCAGTTTGCCACCCACAACGCGCAAACGCTTGCGACGATATATCATCTGGCCGGTCCGGAGTTTCAGGTTGGAAAATACGAGTTCCAATGCCTGCACGGCATGGGCGAGCCGCTCTATGACGAGGTCGTAGGCAAGGCCAAGCTTAATCGTCCGTGCCGCATCTATGCGCCAGTCGGCACGCATGAGACCTTGCTCGCCTATCTCGTCCGCCGCCTTCTCGAAAACGGCGCGAACTCATCGTTCGTAAACCGCATCTCTGATCCAAACGTCTCGGTCGATGAGCTTGTTGCAGACCCTGTGGACGTCGTCGAAGCCATGCCCGTCGTCGGTATGCCGCATGACCAGATCGCACTTCCGGCAGCGCTTTTCGGAAAGGACCGGCTCAATTCGAAGGGGATTGACCTTTCGAATGAAGCAGCCTTGGCGGAGCTTTCCACTAATCTCGCCGCCACCCTTTCCCGAAACTTCCATGCCGTGCCGTTACTCGCCGACGGCTCGCAGGACGGTGAGACACGGCCGATCGCCAATCCGGCCGATCACTCCGATATCGTGGGTCACGTTACGGAGCTCAAGGTTGACGATGCGCCCAGGGTTGCACGTATGGCTGCCGATGGCGTCGCAGAGTGGGCTTCGTTGTCGCCTCGTGAGCGAGCAGCCTGCCTTGATAGAGCAGCCGACATAATGCAGGCCCGCACCGAGATACTGATGGCCATCGCCATGCGAGAAGCAGGCAAGTCAGCCGCCAACGCGGTCGGCGAAGTCCGCGAAGCGATCGACTTCCTGCGCTATTATGCCGACCAGGCACGCAAGACGCTCGGTCCAGCGCATGCACCGCTCGGCGCGATCGTCTGCATCAGCCCCTGGAATTTCCCGCTGGCGATCTTCACGGGCCAGGTGGCGGCCGCCCTCGTTGCCGGCAATTCGGTGATGGCAAAACCCGCCGGCGTCACCCCGATCATCGCCTATGAAAGCGTGAAAATCCTGCATGAAGCCGGCGTGCCGCGCGGCGCGCTGCAGTTCGTGCCCGGCAGCGGCCGCCTCGGAGCTGCACTTGTGGCGGCCCCGGAAACGGCAGGGGTCATGTTCACCGGCTCGACCGAGGTCGCCCGTCAAATCCAGGCCCAGCTCAGTGAGCGCCTCTCGCCGGCCGGAAAACCAATACCGCTGATTGCGGAAACGGGCGGACAGAATGGGATGATCGTGGATTCGTCGGCGCTCGCCGAGCAGGTCGTTGCCGACGTGATTGCCTCCGCCTTCGACAGCGCCGGCCAGCGTTGCTCGGCTTTGCGCGTGCTTTGCCTCCAGGATGATGTCGCCGACAGGACGCTCGCCATGTTGAAGGGGGCGTTGAAGGAGCTCAGGATCGGGCGCACCGACCGGCTCAACATCGACGTCGGACCGGTGATTTCCGAGCAGGCAAAGGCCGAGATCGACCAACACATCGAACGGATGCGCTCGCTCGGCTGCAAGGTGGAGCAATTGCCGCTTCCCGACACTGCCGCTCTTGGCACCTTCGTTCCGCCGACGATCATCGAACTGAAGCAGATGTCGGACCTGACTCGCGAAGTGTTCGGACCTGTACTGCATGTCATCCGCTATCGCCGCGAAGATCTCGATCGCTTGATCGACGATATCAACAATTCCGGTTACGGCCTCACTTTCGGGCTCCATACGCGACTGGACGAGACAATCGAGCACGTTACGGGACGGGTGAAGGCGGGCAATCTCTACGTCAACCGCAACATCATCGGCGCGGTGGTCGGCGTCCAGCCCTTCGGCGGACGGGGCTTGTCCGGGACGGGACCCAAGGCAGGCGGGCCACTCTACATCGGCCGTCTCGTACAGCGTGCGCCCGTCCCGCCGCAACACAGTTCGGTCCATACCGACCCTGCGCTTCGCGATTTTGCATCCTGGCTGGGCCGGAAAGGCCACAACGCCGAAGCGGAAGCAGCGCGCGAGCTTGCCGCGATTTCCGCGCTCGGGCTCGAAAAGGAACTGGCGGGACCTGTGGGCGAACGAAACCTCTATGCCCTTCATCCAAGGGGGAGAATCCTCCTTGCGCCGGCAACGGCAACGGGCCTTTTCCGTCAGCTTGCGGCGGCATTGGCCACCGGAAACCAGATTGTGATCGATCGTGCGTCGAACCTTGAGATCGCCCTCACCGCGCTTCCAGCGTCCGTTTTGGCTAGGGTCTCCTGGAGTTCGAATTGGGAATCCGACGGACCATTCTCGGGCGCCCTGGTCGAAGGGGATACCGAACGCACAGGCTCGATCAACAAAAGGATTGCGGCCTTGAAGGGTCCTCTTGTCCTCGTTCAGTCGGCCACGACCGATGAACTCGCAAAAGATCACGAGGCATATTGCCTCAATTGGCTGCTGGAAGAGGTTTCGATTTCGATCAACACGGCTGCGGCCGGCGGCAATGCAAGCCTTATGACGATCGGCTGACACGGGGAAGTGCCGCGCGTGTCCGGATCAGACCGCGCGGCCGCTTCCGCCACCGCAACTTTGAAAGTTGAGAACGACCATGTCCACTGAACCGAAATCCGAAGAACGTTCTGACGAACTTCTGGAGCATTACCGCCCTATCGCACTGAGGGCGGTATTGGCAGCATGCGCGGTAAAAGGCGAGCACAAGAAGCCGGCGACGGTTCAAGATCTTGAAATATTCGGGGCCTTACCCGAAGGCTTTCACATGCCGCACGATCTCGAGAGCTGAGGGTCTTCCCGCTTTCTCCTGACGGCCAGCCAATGGCTCAAATTGCGCTGACCTGCGCGGTCCGAAAAGCGCCATTTAGCGGTGGCTCGTCTAGGTGCTACCGGTCCGGTTCGCAGTCGCGCGCTTCATGTTTCAGCCACTCGACAAACTGTGCGACGCGAGCATTCTTGGCGCTGCGCGACGGCTCGATGACGAAATAGCCGTTTCGCGTTGTGATCGAATCCTCGGTCAGCCTGACCAGAGCCTTCTGATCCAACAGGTTTTGGACAAGACGCTTCCACCCCAGCGCGATGCCCTGACCGTTCAAGGCTGCGTAGATGGCTTCCGTATAAAAGCTGCATCGCAGTCCCGACGGCCACCTTGGGGCCTGGATTGCAAAGGCGGCGAACCACTCGTCCCATCCGGTCCAGCTTGGATCTTCAGTATCAGAGCTGATGAGAGGATGCCGCGTTAGGTCGTGCAGGTCTGCAAACCCCTCCAGCTTCTCCTGGTAGTCCGGGCTGCAGACTGGGAAAATCTCGTCCTCGAAGAGAAGCTCGGCTCTACCGTCTGACCACATCCCATTTCCGTAGCGGATCGCCAAATCGACATCGCCTCCATCGAGGCTTACAGCATTGTCCTGAGAGATGATCCGTAGCGGGATCTCAGGGTGCTTTCTGGAAAATGAGGCGATCTTCGGCAATAGCCAGAAATGGGAGAAGGCGACGCTAGCCGAGATTGTAAGGCCTTCGTGGCTCTCGTCCTTTTTTATCTCCGCGATTGTGTCGGCCATGAGGTTAAAGGCCGTTGTTGCAGCCGCAGAAAGCGAGCGACCTTTGTCTGTGGCTTCGATCTTTCGATGCAAGCGCCGGAAGAGCGGAAAGCCAAGGCTTTCTTCCAGCAGATGGATCTGACGGCTGACGGCTGCTTGCGTGACGCCCAATTCGCGCGCCGCCTTCGTGAAGCCCCCTAACCGGGCAACAGCCTCAAATGCTGTCAATCCGGTCAAAGGCGGAAGCTTTCTTCGCAAACTCACCAAGACAGCCCGACCTCCGATGATCTTGTCCGCCAGCCTTGCTAGCATTACATTCGATTATGTCAAGTAGCGTTGAAAATGTCTCGGTAGAACCCGTTTTTCGGGGTTCACCACGATCAAAACATCACCCTTAATTATGGCACGGCGTAAGAGCTCAAAGCGCCGCAGCAGCTGTTGGAAAGCCTTTCCCGCACCTTTCGCCTAAGCAGCTCACATAAAAGCGCTGACCCTTGCCGTGCCGGGCGGCGGGTGCAAGCCTTAAACAAGGACGGCGTCGCCCACGCTCAAGGTGCCCCTATGACTGGGCCGGCAATAGACGCCCATGTTCCGGTTGCCATGCCGCATGACATTCCTGAGTATTTCGGGATCATTCTCAAGGCCTTCCTGAGCGATAATTGTAAATCCACATCGTTTTGTCGGGGCAACGACGGTGCTCGGGACGGCTCCCAGGTGGAGCGGCCGGCCGACCCAGTCCAGCTCGGCAAAGCCTTTGATGTCGGCGTCAGATTTCACGAATATATTAGGCCTGAATCGCCTTCGGTCCGGATCGCCGTCGGGATCGATGGACTTAAGGTGTTCCACAGAAGCGCTCGTCAGCAGATGGAGTGGCGCGACGTCATATCGATTGACGGCAAAATCCGTTTCGGCCGTGGCGGTTCCGGAACGTTGATACGGTCTTACAGCCACTGCGAAACCGAAGAATGCAGACAAAAGATGGGCGAGATACGGTGCACCGGTCGCAAGCCAATCTTCGTCCGGCACTTGGATTTCCACTTCGCCGGCAGCCGTCGTTCTGGATTTGACGAATGCGGCTTTATGCCAACGCTGATCGCGTTCGGGATGTGCAACAATTCCCGTCGCTACCTCCACAAGGGCAAAACGTCGATCACCGATCAATCCATCGATGGAAACCTCGGCATGATCCAGCCGCTCTCCTGCGAGAGAACTTACCGGATAGCGCCAAAGTTCATTGATCTTTCCTATTTGGCGCACGTTTAGTGAACTCCCACGGTCGTCGCGCGAAGCTGGGAGGGAGTCTGTCCGAATATGCGCTTGAACGTTCTGGTGAAATGCGACGCGTTTTCGAAACCGACGTCGAGGGCAATCTCGATCATCGGCAGTCTTGAATGGGCCAGCAATGACTTTGCACGCTCCATGCGCACACGGGTATAGGCCTGGGCCGGCGACATTCCCGTCTTCTCAAGAAATACGCGCTCGAGTTGGCGCCGCGATAGTCCCACCGACGCCGCCAGCGCCGGGATCGAGATCCCGTCTTCCAGATGCTGTTCCATCGTGATCATCGCGGCCCTCACGCGTGCATCGTCATAGTTCTCATGGAGCGGCCGGCGGGGCTGCACATCTGCAGGAGACCGAGCCCTTTCGATCTGCAGAACCTCCAAGGCGTTTCGCTCCGCCTCCCGGCTGATATAGCGCCGCACGAGCAAGGCGGCCATGTCGGCGGCGCTACTTCCGCCTACGCAAGATCCGCGCTGGCGATCGAGATTGAAAAGCCGATCCGACCGCACCGGAAGATCGGGAAAACTCTCCCGGAAACTCTTGGCATGCAGCCAGCTTACGCACGTCTCGTGACGTGTCATCAGTCCCGCGTCCGCAAGAATGAACGTACCGGTGCAAAGCCCAATCAGCGGTACCTTCTGGACGGAGGCCCGCTTCAGGAAGGCAACCGTGTCCTGGTCAACAGGCCGTTCCACGCGAAGCAGCCCGCCAACCACGACGATGTAGTCGAAACGGGACGGATCGACGAAGTCCGACGTGGGAGCGACCTGGACACCGCAGCTCGATGTAATCAGATGTCTGGTACTTCCCAGGACTTGCCAGTCGGCAAGGACCCTTCCGGAACGATCAGCTTCGTCACTCGCCAGGCGCAAGGTATCGACGAACAGCGTTCTCCAGGACCGTCCTGTGCGGCAGGAGCGCCACACTCTGAAAAACCATTCCGATATTGCGGGCGCGCATCTGCCTGAGATCAACAGGTGACAAGGCAGCCAAGTCCCGTCCCTTCACCAGGACCTTTCCCGCACTGGGCGTGATCAGCTTGTTGAGGAGACGGATGAGCGTCGACTTTCCGCTCCCCGACAGTCCCATGACGCAGAAGATTTCACCGCGCCGCACCTGGATGCTCGCATCGGATACGCCGACAACGCAGTTGAATTCCTTCAGGACCTGTTTTTTGTTGAGACCGCGCTCGGCGATGGACTTCATCGCGGCAGAGGACTTGTCTCCGAAGACCTTCCAGAGGGATTGGCAGTCAATCAGGACTTCATTGGTATCGACATTTGCGGTTTTCATAGCGATCCCCTTTGAGCCAATTGGCGCTGGCTTTTCTCGTTGGGCGTCGGGGTGGCCGCCCGACAAGATCGGACGGCCACGACGCGGTTAGTATTTCTTGATGTTTTCCCAGCGCTTGATCAGATCGGCATGGGCGCCGATCCAGTCCTGGACAGCCTGGTCCATCGTCTTGCCATCCTTGACCTCGCCATTGATGGTGGTGATGTCGGCGAGTGGAACGTAGACGCTGGCCATCACTTCACGTGCATGCGGGTTCTCTTCCGAAAAGCCCTTTTGACCGATCCAGTAGTAGCTCTGCGGTGGCGGGAAGACGCCCTTGGGGTCCTTCAGGTACTTCACCTCATACTTCTGGACCATCCACGACGGTTCCCAAATCGTCACCGCGACCCATTCCTTGCGGTCGTAGGCGGATTTCAGCGCCGCCGTCATCGCCGCCGTGCTGCCTTCGACAAGCTGCAGCTTGATATCGTAGTCCTTGACCGCGTTCGACGTGTCGCGCATGAGGCCGGAGCCCGGTTCGATCCCGATGATCTTGCCGCCGAACTTATCGGCGTTTTCGTTGAGCTGTTCGAGCGAATCGATCGGGACATATTTAGGAACGGCAACGCCCTGGTAGAGACCGTGCGAGACGGGCGAAATCTTTTCCAGACGGTTCTTGTTCTTGTCCCAGTAGTCCTGGGCGACGTAGTCCGTCTGAGAGGCGAGCACCTGGATGTCGCCCTTGGCAAGAGCGGCATAGGCAATGCCCCATTCGGAGAACTCGGTCACCTTCACGGTGTAGCCGGCGTCCTCAAGAACCTTCTTTGTTATTCCGGTGATGGGCGTCAGGTCTTCCCACGACAGCGTGCCCATGTTGATCGTCTTTTCTTCCGCATGCGCTGGAAGCATGCTCATTGCGATCATCGCAGCGGCGCAGAGCGCCTTCCACAAAGCCTTCATTGTTCTTACTCCTAGTTCTCGTTCCCATTCTCATTGAAGTCCTGCGGGCGGCGCAGTCTTCATATTGCGCGGCGACGGATCATCCCTCGCGGCCTGCACGCAATTCCTGAAAGCGGATGAGCGAGTTGACACCCAGCCACGCGACGGGCTCGGGGGGCAGTCTGCTCGGTTCCGGTTGATTCTTGTATTTGTCGAGTTCGGGGCTAGCAGCGCCGGTCGCCAGATCGGCCGCCATCATGCCCGCAAGCGTGCTCTTGACGGTGCCTAGACCATTCTCGCAGCACGCCGAAAAAAGGCCCTCTTCCACCTCGCCGAATGCCGGCACATGGTTCCGGCTGAGGCACAGCGCACCGGCCCAGCTATATTCCATCGGCAGGCTTTCCAGTGCGGGGAAACGGGCATCGAACGACCGGCGCTGCTCGGCAGCCACGCCGGCAACCCGCCTCTCCGACACCTTGAGACCTGGGTCGTATGTGAACCTCGTCCTGATGACGATCCTCGAACGGCCATCGGTGGTGATCTTGCGAACGGTCGCCCCCATGGGATCTGCCGGCAGCAGCGCCCATCGATCGGCGCCGGTAACGTCGCCTGCGAATTCGTTCTGGGAGAACGCGGCGGTCATCGACGCGTAGGTGAAGATATGCATCAGCCGTCCACGGAAGTGGCCGAAGCTTTCGACGTGGCCGTTCACCCCTAAAATGACCTTCGGCGCAGAGACGGATCCGTGGTTGGAAATCGCCTTCCAAGACTTGCCTTCGCGTGAAAGTTCCAGCACCGGCGAATGTTCGTAGATGGTAACCTTCGATCGAAGCCCGCGCGCCAGCCCGCGGATATAATCGGCGGGCTGGATCATCACGGCACCTGGCGTGTAAAGCCCTCCGCGATAATAGCGCGAGCCCGTCATTTCCCGCATCTGGTCGGCATCGAGAACGCGATGCTCTTCACCGATCTTCTCAAGAGATTTGCGGTAATTGTCGTTGAGGCCGAGCCCTCGGTCCGAGGCCGCGGCATTGACCTTGCCTGACGGATCGAACGTGTCCCTGGACAGGTCGTATTCGGCCGCGACGTCCGCCGCAAAAGCGATCGCCAAACGGTTCTGTCTGATCTCGTTTCTGGTTGCCTGCTCGTCTGCCACCGAGTACTCGCCTGCCGACAGGTTGTGGGGCACGTCGATCATGAAGCCGGAGTTCCTCCCAGCCGGTCCCTTCGCAAGTTCACGAGCCTCCAGGACGATAATCTTGTCTTGGGGGCGCAATCGCGAGAGGCGCCGCGCCGCCGACAGGCCGGCAAATCCAGCGCCGATGATAAGCCAGTCAGCCGTAGCGTCTCGATCAAGCGCCGTTGCGGGAAAGGCGCGTTCGCTGATCGCCTCCCATCCCGAAGTGCCGGTGTCGATCGGCAGACGCTTGATCACATGCCGGGTCATCGGATCGTCTCGTCGACAGATCGGTCCGAGACGTCGATCCAGATCGTCTTGAGTTCGCAATAGTTGTCGTGGGCAAAGACCGACTTGTCGCGGCCGCCGAATCCCGACTCCTTGTAGCCGCCGAACGGCGTGGTCGCGTCCCCTTCGCCAAAGCAGTTGACGGTGACGACCCCGGCACGGATTTCCCGCGAAAGCTTGATGGCGTTTCTCAGGCTTGCGGTATAGACGGACGCCGTAAGGCCGTAGTTGGTGTCATTGGCAAGAGCGATGGCTTCGCTGAGCGTATTGAAGGTCGTGACCGAGAGGACCGGCCCGAAGATCTCTTCCTGAAACAGACGGCTGGAAGGCGTTACACCCTCGACCACCGTCGGCTCGATGAAGATGCCGCCATGCGTGTCGCCGCCGTGGGCGACTGAGAGCTTCTCCTTCTTCGCGTCGTCGAGAAAGGATTTCACCTTCTCAAAGTGGGTTTTGCTGACGAGCGCGCCGATGCGGTTTTCGGGATCGAGCGGATCGCCCGTCTTCCATTCGCGCATGTAGGCTCCGATGCGCTGCAGCAGCTCGTCCTTGACCCTGGCATGGACGATAAGCCGCGATGTGGCCGAGCAGTTCTCACCCATGTTCCAGAAGGCGCCGTTGACCACCTGCTCGGCCACAAGGTCGAGGTCTTCGGCGTCATCGAGAACGACCGCGGGGTTCTTGCCGCCGCATTCGAGCACGACACGCTTGAGGTTGGAGTCGGCGGCATAGCGCAGGAAGCGGCGGCCGGTAGGCGTCGATCCGGTAAATGCCACCATGTCGACGTCCATGTGCATGCCGATCGGTTCGCCGACCTCCTTGCCGCCGCCGGTCACGACGTTGAAGACGCCCGCAGGGATCCCTGCTTCATGGGCAAGTTCGGCGACACGCAGTGTGGTGAGCGTCGTTTCCTGCGCGGGCTTCACGATCACCGAGCAGCCGGCTGCAAGGGCCGGACCGATCTTCCAGGCCAGCATCAGCAGCGGGAAGTTCCACGGAAGCACACATCCGACGACGCCGACAGGTTCGCGGACGATCATTGTCAGCGCACTTGCCCCGACAGGTGCAGTGTTGTCGTATAGCTTGTCGATCAGTTCGGCATGCCAGCGAATGGTATGGATGGTATCGGGAACGTCGACCGTCTGACATTCGCGGATCGGCTTGCCACTGTCCAGGCTTTCCATAACAGCGAGTTCATGACGATTGCGCTCGAGCAACTTGGCGAGCTTGAGGAGCACGGCCTTGCGCTTGCCGGGCGAACACAACCGCCAGCGGCCGTCGTCGAAGGCTTGCTTGGCCTTGATCGCGGCATAATCGACATCGGTGGCGTCGCACGCGGCGATTTCGGCAAGAACGTCGCCCGTGGCAGGGTTCGTAGACGTGAACGTCCGGCCGGAATGCGCCGGACGGAAGGCGCCGTCAATGAACGCATTCGTCGGGAACTGAAGGCCTGCGGCGATCGCCTTGTATTCGGCAGCGGTCAAGGGTTCATGCATGATTTGCTCCCGACGTGATCTGGGCAACCGTGCGCTTCAACGTGGCGACGACGGTCTGAAGGGTTCGCTTTTCTTCGGAATTCAGCGGACGCAGCGGTGCGCGGACCGGCCCGGCGCTCAGGCCGATCAACTCGCATCCATGCTTGATCGACTGGACGAACTTCCCGCATTCCAGGAAATCCATAAGCGGCAGCATCGCGGTCATGATCGCGCGGCCCTTGTCGAAGTTCTTTTCCAGCACACAGGCTTCGTAAAGCGCGACGTGCTCGCGCGGAAGGAAGTTGGAGCCGGCGCATACCCAGCTCTTTGCGCCCCATGCGAAAAATTCGAGAGCCTGGTCGTCCCAGCCGCAAGAGAGCGAGATATGCGGATACTTGCGCGCGAGACGATGAAGATTGCCCATGTCGCCGGAACTTTCCTTGATGGCGACCACATTTTTGGATTTACCGACCCGGGAAAAATACTCCTCGCCCATCATCACGCCCATGCGGGCCGGATAGTTGTAGAGCATGATCGGCAGGTTGGCCGCACGGTCCACCGTGAGCGCGTGGACCGCATTCTCCCGTTCCGTCGGCAATGCGTAGGGCGGCGAGGACACGAGGATCGCGTCCGCGCCGATTTCTTTTGCCGCCTTCGCGTACTCGACCGAGTCTTCGGTTCTCGTTGCGCCCGTTCCAATGACGAGCGGCAGCCGGGTGCCGATGACGTCCTTGGCATAGGCCGCAAGTTCGAAGCGCTCCTGGCTGCTGTGGGCATAGTACTCGCCCGTCGAGCCGCCGACGATGATGCCATGCACGCCCGCCTCGATGAGCTGTTCGATGACGGCGCAAAACGCCACGCGGTCTATCTGCCCATTCCGGTCGAGCGGCGTCACCGCCGGCGTATAGATCCCCTCAAACTTCACGGTGATTTCTCCAATGATTGCGTGGTTGGAGCGCCGATCAGGGCGTCCGCCTTAAGTCCGTGCGGCGCGATGAACATTTCCATGTTTTCGCGGGACAACTCCCAGTGCTCGAAGACAAGATCGACCACAGCGTCCTCGTCATGAATGCTGAGCGCCTCGATGAAGCTGTCGTGGTGCTCGACAGCCAACTGCAGCCGCCGCTTCATGTCCGCGTTCCTGGGTCGGAAGAAGGTGTGACCGATGCGTGCGTGGTCGATGAGGAGCCGGCCCAGGCTGGGTTGCAGGTAGACGTTGGCCGACATCTCCCCGAAGATCTCGTGGAAACGGTTATTCTCGAGCACCATCGCAAGCGCGTCCATGTTCTCGCTGGCGGCGCGGAAGCGCTCCTGGGTCTGCTTCAGGTCCGAGAGTTGCGAAGGCTTGAAGTTCTGCACTGCAAGGCGGCCAATCGCCGCGTAGATCATCGGCGCAACAAGAAAGAAGTTCCGCAGAGTCGCGTGGTTCATCGGGATGACCCGCGCCCCCCTGTTCTCGCGAATATCGACGTAGCCCTCACCCGCCAGGCGGCGGAAAATATCGCGTACCGGCGTTCGCGACAGGCCGTACCGCTCGCTGAGACTGGCCTCGTCCAGGTCGGCGTCGGGGTCCAGCTCCATCGTCAGGATCTGACGTTTCAGGTCATCGTAGAGATTGCTCTTGACGCTCTTCGCCATCGTATCTCAGCCCTCTTTTTCATCTGACAGCCCCATGATCGCATGGCTTGGCGCACGAGTCAAATTTTGTGTACTTTGTGTACACAATAGATATTGACAGAAAATACAATTCAGCCGCCGGCACGCTGTCCCGGCTGACCGGGCAGCTTCTATGTCGACGTTTCCGCATTGCATTACATCTGGTTATGTGATGACGGCCGATTTGTGCCGTTGAACCATGTGAAGATGAAGCGGATGATTGCCCATCCAATCATGAGGTAGAATTATGCTTCAGACCGTCGCTTCGTCGATTTCATCGCTTCTCGGTTCAAGGGCGGACGGCCATTCGCTTCCCGCCGGGCTCTACAGCCGCGCGGATGTTTTCGAGGCCGACGTCGACGTATTCTTTCGCAAACACTGGATCTGCATCGGTCTGGAATGCGATGTTCCAGAACCGGGAGACGCCAACGTTATCGATATTGGCAACAGCAGCCTCATCATTCTTCGCGACGACGACAATCAGATCCGCGTCGTGCACAACGTATGCCGTCATCGCGGCTCGCGGATCCTTGACGCGGGATCGAGCGTGGTCTCCAAGCTCGTCTGTCCATACCACCAGTGGACCTACGAGCTTGACGGCGAACTCGCCTACGCGCCTCACATGGGCGCCGATTTCGACAAGAGCTGCAAGAGCCTCAGGCCGGTCAATTTCAAATCGATCGGTGGTCTCATTTACGCCTGCCTCTCCGACAATCCACCGGCCGACATCGACCGCCTTGAAGAGGTCATGACGGAACGGCTCGCGCCCTACGATATCCGCAACACAAAGGTGGCTTTTCAGGCTGACGTGGTCGAACACGGCAACTGGAAGCTGACGATGGAAAACAATCGCGAATGCTACCACTGCTCTGCGAACCATCCGGAGCTCTGCGTATCGTTCGTCGATCTGGATTTCGGATTCGATCCGGGAAGCCTGAGCCCGGAAGACCGCGAGCAGGCAAAACAGCATGAAGCTCTCTACGCAGAGAAAACCAAGAGCTGGGAGGCCTTCGGCTATCCTTCCGCCGCCGTCGAACAGCTCGTCGATTGCGAGACAAACTTCAGAACACAGCGGCTGATCATTTCGGGTGCCGGTGAATCGCAGACGCCTGACGCGACCGCGGCTTCGTCGAAGCTTCTCGGCACCATGACCAGGAAAGACCTGGGTGACACGCATCTGTGGGGACACAATAGCTGGAACCACTTCATGGGCGACCATGCGGTCGTTGCAATCGTCATCCCGCTTTCGGCTGACAAGACCCTCGTGCGCACGAAGTGGCTTGTTCACAAGTATGCCGTGGAAGGCGTCGACTACGATCTCGAAAAGTTGACGAACGTTTGGGTTGCGACGACCGACCAGGACGCGGAGCTTGTCGCGCGATCTCACGCAGGCGTCCTCGACCCCGCCTATGTCCCGGGTCCCTACTCGCGCTTCTCCGAAACGAATCTCGACAAGTTCGCGACCTGGTACATCGACCGGATGCGAGCTCATGGATATTAAGACCTTGACGAGCGCTTCGAACGCGCCGACGGACGTCTGGGATCCAGAACTGGACGATACCCTTGTCTGTATCGACGTGCATCAAGAGACGCACGACGTGAAAAGCTTCACGTTCGCGTCTCCCCAGGGCAAACGGTTCGCCTTCCAGGCCGGTCAGTATTTTCTCTTCGACTTCCCGCTTGGCGCAGATGCCGAACCCCGTTGCTACAGCATATCCTCCTCACCGCAGAGACCGAATGCTTTCACGGTCACCGTGAAGCGGGTGCCGGACGGACGGGTCTCCAACTGGCTGCACGACAATCTGAAGTCCGGCGCGGCCGTGAAGGCGCAAGGTCCGCTTGGACATTTCATCCGTCCCTCCGGACGCGGCAAGAAGCTGCTGCTGTCAGGCGGATCTGGCATCACGCCTGTGATGTCGATTGTCCGTGATCTGGCCGACACCTGCGACCCGACAGACGTCGTGTTCATCCATGCTGCAAGGACGCCGCTCGACCTCATCTTCCGGGACGAGCTGTCCACGCTTACAACGAAGATGAAGGGGCTGAGGCTCCATTTTCTTCCGGAACATCTCACGGGTGAACGCTGGTGGCCTGGCATCACGGGACGAATAACGCCCGAGTACATAAAGATGGCGGTACCGGATATAGCCGAGAGGATCGTCATGTGCTGCGGCCCGGCGCCGTTCATGGCCGCGGCCAGGAAGATATCTGCCGACCTGGGGGTACCGACGTCGAACTACATTGAGGAAAGTTTCGACGCGGCCATGCTTGATGAAGCCGAACTGCCTATCGGCGAGGCGCCGGTCGTCGCGAAGACCTTCCAAGTGCAATTCCTGAAGCAGGCTCGTACCATCGAGGTTGCATCGGAACAGACGGTTCTCGGCTGTGCCAAGAAGGCTGGTCTGAGGCTTCCGTCATCGTGTGCCAATGGCGTCTGCGGAACGTGCAAGTCCAAGCTCGTCTCGGGATCAGTCGAGATGAAGCATAACGGCGGCATTCGCCAGAGGGAGGTCGATGCCGGTCTGTTCTTGCCTTGCTGTTCAAAGCCGCTGAGCGATCTGGTCATCGACCGCTGATCATCCCTGAATGACCGACACGCTCCTCGGGCTGACACGCGGCCGTTTTTGTACGAACTGTGTTCGAGAGGATCCCGACCCAATGAATGAGAACGTCATCGCCCCAGGAGGCCCAGCGGGGTCGACCGTTTTCAAAGACGAAAGGAAGAAGGCCTATCTCAATCCGGAGGGAGCGGATCGGCCGCTCAAAAGTCCCCTTCCCTCCGCCACTCTGGATAGGGCTCGCCGATATCGACTCGGCAGACTGCGGGCCACGATGCAGGAATGGGACTGCGGCGCACTCCTTCTCTATGATCCCGTTAACATTCGATATGCGTTCGACTCATCGAACATGAGCATCTGGACCATGCACAATGCGTCCCGCTATGCGCTCATCCTTGCCGATGGCCCGGCAATCCTGTTCGAGTTTGAAGGCGCAGAACATTTAACATCTTCCCCCGCTTGAAAGCGGGGGATTTCCGAGGGGGCGCGAAGCTCCGCCGATCGTTATCGCTTCAACGGAGAGCGGCTGCCCTTCCTCCACGATCATAGACGCCGTGTTCCGACGCAGGATGTTGATTGCAGCATTGTGGTCGGCATGGGCGCGCAAGCCGCATTAAAGACGCTTGGCTTTCGCGGCTTTCCCTGTCCACGGCTGCGCAGGCCGAACAGGTCTGCGAGGTGTGGCGGGGATCGACCTTGCACAGGTATCCGCCCCGTTCTTCGAGCTTGTCGGCCAACACGGTTTCAAAGCCGTGCCAGCCTTGTTCGAGGATCGCCCGGTTCAGGCCCGCCTTCTGGCAGACGTTGGTTCCGGGCGCGTCCACGGTTCCCCTGGCGCTGCGCGTCATGTTGCGCGTGGCGAGGTCTTCCAGCACGACCGTTGCGAAGCGACGGGCGATATCAAGACTGGCCTTGTGCCGCCAATCCTGCCGGATGCGGGCAGCACGGGCCTGCAAGGCTGCAACGCGGCGGCGGGCCTTCGCGTGGCGGCGCGACCCGCGCTTGCGCCGCGCCAGAACGCGCTGGGCCCGGCGCTTCCTGGGCTCGATCTCCGCAAGGCCGGCAGGCATCCACCAATGCTCCCCGGTCGAAAGCGTCAGCGTGTTCGCCACGCCCCGGTCGATCCCCACGGCGGGCAAATCGTTTTGCGGGACGGCATGGTCGATTTCGCAGGCGAAGGCGATGTGCCAGCCGTTCGCCGCCAGGCTCACCGTCACATTCATGGTCTTGCCACGCAGCAGCCGCGTGTCGCGGAACTTCACCCAGCCGATCTTGGGAAGGCGCGCGGCGGACCACTTGCCGTTCAGGCGCTTGACCTCGGATCTCCCGCCCCTGAAAGCGGAAGGCGCCGTTCACGCCCTTCTTGCGGGGTGAGGGATATCCTGCGCGCCCGGCGAAGAAGTTGGCATACGCCTTATCCAGATCGCGCAGGGCCTGCTGCTGGGGCGTCACATGCACGGCGGCAATCCAGTCGAACGCGGCCCGCAGTGCGGTCAATTCCCGCGCCTGGGCGAGTCGTTCAAGCGGTTCCCGGTCTGCCGCCGGTAATGCCGCCACCAGTCCCTGCGCTGCTCCAGCGCCAGATTCTAGACCAGCCGCACAACCCCCGCGAACTGCCGCAACAGGACTTCCTGTTCGCCGGTCGGAGCGAGCTTGTAGCGGAAAGCGCGGTGGATCATGTTACGATTCTATCAATTGCTCCAAGGAGCGCAACCGTGGATCGCACCGGCAGGCATGTCGTCTACATGCTCCATGGTCATTTGGTCTTTGTCACGAAATACCGCCATGACGTTCTGTCAGAACCGGCAATCCGAACCTGCGGCGCATCTTCGCCAAGCTGTGTCGCGACTTCGAGGCCGGATTGATCGAATGCGACGGCGAGGACGATCATGTTCACCTGCTGGTGCATTACCCTCCGAAGATCGCCCTGTCGAAGCTGGTCAACAGCCGCAACGGCGTATCCAGCCGACGTCTGCGCGAGAGCCGCCCGGAAATCACTCCGCAAACGCAATTCCCGGTCTTAGAACTGCGAGGTTGTGGTCGATCTGATCTCTGGCTGCGGCATAAAGCTCCCGCTGTTTTTCGTTCATGGCACGATGACCGCAGGTCCAAGAGCGGGAGCGATCGGCACAGTAGCCATAAGGGCCGATCATGTCCGTATCGAAGGAAATCATCTCCCCAGCCTTGATCTCGTAGTCGGAACACTCCTGGTACCTGAGGGAAGATGCAGGTCGCGACGTCGGAACGCCTCGATCAAGAACCCGCTTGCGTTTTGCGACCCGCGATATTCTGCGGAACGAACCGATAGTGGATCAAATCCATGACAACAGTCTCACTTTGCGTCCGATTGCGGTAGCCATGGCGGCGGTCGGCAGGAAACCTCAGCGACTGCCCGTGCTCGACCCGTCTCCACTCTTCCTCCACGAGCAATTCGATCTCCCCGCGCAGGACGGTCACATGCTCCACAACCCCGATGTCATGCGGCTCTGAGATACTCTCGAAGTCGGGCGCGAAGGTCAGTTCATAGAGTTCGAAGCCGAACCGGGTCTCATAAGGGAACAACAATGCGCGTTGCATGCCTTCCTCCGACGGGCGCACCCGGAGACGACTGGCGTCACGCAAAAGCAACACATCGCCTACTTCGCGATCTGGCTCAAGCAGGGTGGTCATCGGAACCCGCAAGCCCGTCGCGATCTTCCAAAGCGTCGCAACCGTCGGCGTGGATTCGCCACGCTCGATCTGGCCCAGCATCGCCTTGCTCACTCCAGTACGCTCTGCAGTCTTGTCGAGGCTCCATCCAAGGTCGTGCCTGATCGATTTCAGTAGATTCCCCGTGTCAACGGGACTGATGGACTTCATTTCTGACTGACCTCGCATTTGTGCGTTATAGCGCACACTTCGAACGTGCGCTATAACGCACAAATGCGCAACTGCAACAACCGCGTCGGAGGATGTCACATGCAGCCTGTCAGTGAAAGACCCGCAGCATCCCGGGAAACCCGGCAACCAGACACCAGGCTCGACCTCGGGCGCATCTTTGAGGCGAGGGAACATATCTCACGGATGTTTCGCGACACGCCCCAATTCGGCTGTCCATCTCTTGGCGATCGTCTGGGCTGCGAACTCGTCATCAAACTTGAGACCGCAAACCCGATCCGATGCTTCAAGGGACGTGGGACCGAGGTCGTAATGTCCCGCCTCGCAAGAAGCGCTGATCGGAAGGCCGCGGTCTGCGCCAGCGCCGGCAATCTCGGGCAGGCGCTCGCATATAGTGGGCGGGAACGCGGTATTGGCGTGACAGTGGTCGCCGCCACAAGCGCCAATGCCGCGAAGATCGATCACATTCGCCGGCTCGGAGCCGCCGTCGAACTTGTCGAGGGCGACATCGAGGACGCGCGAAAGCGCGCTCGCGAAATCGCGGCCAGCTGCAACGCTTTACTCGTGGAGGACAGCGAAAACCTCGACACCTGCGAAGGCGCGGGCACGATCGGGCTGGAGCTTGTCGAAGGGTTCGACCGCATCGACACGATGCTGCTTGCGCTCGGCGGCGGTGCGCTCGCCACCGGCGTTGGCCACGTTTTCAAGTGCCTGTCGCCCGCAACGGAGGTGGTGTGCATCCAGCCGAGCGGCGCGCCCGCCATGGCCCTGTCCTGGCGGGCGCGATCGGTCGTCACCACCGATCGCACCGATACCATCGCCGACGGTGTCGCCGGCCGGTTCCCAATCGCGGCGGTCCTTCAGGACCTGCTCGCCGTCGCCAATCACGTGCCGCTGGTTGAGGAGGCAAGCATCAAGGCGGGCATGCGCCTGCTCCATCGGCACTCCGGCCTCGTGGTCGAGCCATCGGCCGCCCTTGGCGTTGCCGCGATCCTGGAAGATCCCTCGCGATACCGCGGCAAGCGTGTGGTCACGGTGATCTGCGGGTCGAACGTACTGCCCGAGGCGTTTTCGGCGTGGACACAGGACTAGGGTAAAGCGCAACCGCTTCCAGTGGAGGATCGCGATGACGATCGGGTTGAGCGCCGATGTCCGGACCGACAGGTGTCCGTTACGCGCAATCACCACATCTTGCATTCATCGGCGGCTGCCATCGTCCGATCGGCCAAATCGCTCGAACGCAAGCCTCTCCTTTTCGCTGAAGCTCTTGTCGTCAGGTGTATTCGTCCTTGAGGAACGTCAGACCCTCGCCTACCTGGGCAGGTGTGAGCGACGAGGTGCTGTCTGAGGTCGACGGGTCGCGAAGAACGCGGACGTCATCAGGAAGCAGAGGAGGCGATGAGATTTCTCCCGGCTTACATCTGAATCGCCTTCATATCGCACCTGGTCAGCGACGGCGCTCAATGCTGAGAGTGAGTTTCTTATGCTGGCGCGACATCGAGATCACGAGGTTGCTTTATCGCTCGGGCCTGCCTCTATACTCATGACAAGCTTGCGCAGCAGGGCGGCCAGAGCCGCGCGCTCTTCGACATCCAAACCTTCCAGGAACAAGAGTTCACTGGCCATATCCGCGCGAAACGCCTTTTCGGCTAGCGCGATGCCCGTTGCGGTCAGGCAAACGACAACACTTCGCCCGTCGTGGGCCGATTTCTCGCGCACAATCAGACCAGCCTTTTCCAGCCGATCAAGGCGGTGCGTCAGTCCGCCGGAAGACAGCATAAGCGTCGTATACATTGCCGTCGGCGTCAGCTGGTAGGGTGGTCCAGATCTGCGCAGGGTCGCGATGACGTCGAACTCGCCGCGATCGAGACCGAACTTGGCAAAGGTCTCCTCGATGGAGGGCGCCACCAGATTTGTTAGCCGTTTCGCGCGTCCCAAAATCGCCATCGGCTCGGTGTCGAGGTCCGGCAATTCGCAGGCCCATTGCGCGCGGAGCCGGTCGGCATGGTCTTCGACAGCGCCCTCCTTTGAGCCGCGGTTGTTGTCTGGCGCCACCCGCATGATCCTCGTTTGCTTCGTCGTGCCCCACATTTGCGTGGTGCTGTTCCATACACCATGGCGCCTCAGTCGCAAAGATATCTTTGTGAGAAGATATTTATCTTGACGAGAAGATAGTTTCCAAATATGTCTTCTTGTGAAGATAACTGCGAACGGTTGGAGGAGATCAGGATGTTTTCGGTTTATCGCTATCAGCATCCCGAGCCCGGCACGAGCCGTACTGTCCGCTTCGAAGGTCGTCACTTCGGCAGCGAGGTATCGGTTTTTATCGTGGACGCGGATCCGGGCCGCGGCCCGGCGCTGCATGTTCATCCCTATGCCGAGACCTGGGTGGTTCGAAAGGGGGAGGCCGAGTTCACGGTTGGCAATGATAAGACGCGCGGCTCTGCCGGCGACATCATTGTTGGCCCGGCCAACGTTCCTCATCGTTTCGAAAATGTCGGCACCGGCCGGCTGGAGATCGTCTGCATCCATCCGAGCCAGACGTTCGAGCAGACCTTTGTTTAAGCCATCTCTGAGAGGAGCAAGATAATGACTAAAATGATCTTTCTGAACCTGCCGGTGAAGGATCTGGCAACCGCGACGGCTTTCTACGAGGCCATCGGCTGCGTCAAGAACGAGCAGTTCTCCAATGAAAATGCGAGCTCGATGGTGTGGTCAGAAACGATCACGTTCCAGCTTCTGCAACATGGTTATTATCAGACGTTCACAGCAAAGCCGATCGCTGACGCGCACGCGACGAGCGGTATGCTGATCGCTCTGTCTCGCGACAGCCGCGAGGAGGTCGATGCCATGGTGGAGGCCGCCGCCAGATCAGGCGGCCAGGCGGATGTCCGCGAGCCGCAGGATTTGGGATTCATGTACCTGCGCAGCTTTGCTGATCCGGACGGACACGTTTTCGAACCGGCTTACATGGATATGGGCAGCGCCAGTTGAAATCGGAGGGTTACCTGAGCTTCAACAGCCATCGGCAGACCTAGATTTTCTTATGCCTAAGGCGAGATTTTGTCGTTTGCTCAAGGCGCGGACGACGGCCTATACAGTGTCGCGCCTGCGGGCGGCCGCGTGTGCCTTGGCAGTACTGCGTGTGACCGCAGCTGCAGGCCCGTCACACCGCGCAGGCCCGCTTCCGGGAGTGCGGGCGGCCCCATTGAAGCGAGGATACCAGGAGCTATGAGGACAATATCCAGCAGGACATATGCGGTTTGCGCCGGTGCCTGTTTTTCCCTTTTCGGCGCCTTTCTTGCCTGCCGTGCAGAGGCAGACGTTATTGAAGGCAGGATCAGGCCCGTGGTCGACCGGACCGTCAAGGCGTTGATGACCGAAAACGGCGTAGCCGGCATGGCGGTGGGCATCTCTGTTGATGGCCGCCGGTTTATTTTCAACTATGGTCTCGCCGACAAGGAAAAGGCAACCCCCGTCACCGCTGACACGCTGTTCGAGATCGGCTCCGTCAGCAAAACCTTTACCGCCACGCTCGGCGCCTATGCTGAGGCCAAAGGAGCGCTCGCCTTCTCCGATGCTGCGAGCGAGCATATGCGGGAGCTGGCAGGCAGCGCCTTCGATCATATCACCGTGCTCGAACTGGGTACCTATACGGCGGGAGGTCTGCCGCTGCAGTTTCCCGACGAGGTCGTCAACAATAGCACGCTCACGCGTTATTTCCGCGGATGGCGCCCTGGCTATGAACCCGGCACGTATCGCGTTTACTCCAATCCCAGCATTGGTCTGTTCGGAACCCTCGCAGCTGCGAGCCTCAGAAAGCCCTTCCCTGAGCTCATGGAGGGCACCCTCTTTCCTGCACTTGGTCTCACCAACAGCTATATCCGCGTCCCAGAGGCGGAAATGGGAGATTACGCCTTCGGCTACAACAAGCAAAACAATCCCGTGCGAGTGAGCCCGGGAGCGCTCGATGCACAGGCCTACGGGGTCAAGACGACTGCGGCCGACCTGTTGCGCTTCGTCGAGGCGAATATAGATCCCTCTGGGCTTGAACCTTCGCTGCAGAAAGCGATTGGCGCAACCCAGACCGGCTACTATCGGATAGGCGATACGTTCCAGTCCCTGGGGTGGGAGCTCTATGCCTGGCCGGCAGCACTGGATATACTCCTCGCTGGCAACTCATCCGACATGGCGATGAAGCCTCACGCGGTGGCCCCGCTCGTGCCGCCACAAAAGCCAGCCCAGGACGTGTTTTTCAATAAGACGGGTTCCACCGGTGGCTTTGGAGCCTATGCCGCGTTCGTGCCAACGCGCCGGATCGGCGTAGTACTGCTTGCCAACCGTAACTATCCCATCCCTGAGCGGGTTAAGGCCGCCTACTCGATCCTCGGGATGCTCGAAGCCGTATCGCAGGACGAGAGGCATCGGTGAGTTGACCGATGCCTCGCGAAGAGAAAGGAGTGGCGGGCGGCCGGCTGCCTCGAACCGAGTGCCGGTGTTCAGGCGCCGCCCCGTCGGCAGGATCAGTAGACAACCACGCCGCGGATGCTTTGACCGGAATGCATGAGTTCGAAGCCCTTGTTGATGTCTTCGAGCGGCATCGTATGGGTGATCATCGGATCGATCTCAATTTTGCCTTCCATGTACCAGTCGACGATCTTCGGCACGTCGGTGCGGCCACGCGCGCCGCCAAAGGCGGTGCCCATCCAGCTGCGGCCGGTGACCAGCTGGAACGGGCGGGTGGAGATTTCCTGGCCGGCACCGGCAACCCCGATGACGACCGACTTGCCCCAGCCGCGATGGCTGGCTTCCAGCGCCTGGCGCATCACCTTGGTGTTGCCGGTGCAGTCGAAGGTGTAGTCGGCACCGCCGATCTGGTCGGCGCCGCGCTTCGTCATGTTGACGAGATAGGGCACGATGTCGTCGCCGACCTCCTTCGGATTGACGAAATGCGTCATGCCAAACTTTTCGCCCCACACCTTGCGGTCATTGTTGATGTCGACACCGATGATCATGTCGGCGCCGGCAAGCTTCAGGCCCTGGATGACGTTGAGGCCGATGCCGCCGAGGCCGAAGACGATCGCCGTTGCGCCGATCTCCACCTTGGCGGTGTTGATGACGGCGCCGATGCCGGTGGTGACGCCGCAGCCGATGTAGCAGATCTTGTCGAAGGGGGCGTCCGCATTGACCTTGGCAACGGCGATCTCGGGCAGCACCGTGTAATTGGCAAAGGTCGAGCAGCCCATGTAGTGATGGATCTTGTCCTTGCCGATCGAAAAGCGCGACGTGCCGTCCGGCATCAGGCCCTGGCCCTGGGTGGCGCGGATCGCCGTGCAGAGATTGGTCTTGCGCGACAGGCAGGACGGACATTCACGGCATTCCGGCGTATAGAGCGGAATGACGTGGTCGCCCTTCTTGACCGAAGTGACGCCCGGTCCGACATCGACGACGATGCCGGCACCCTCATGGCCGAGGATTGCCGGAAACAGGCCCTCCGGATCGGCGCCAGACAGCGTGAAATCGTCCGTGTGGCAGATGCCGGTCGCCTTGACCTCGACCAGAACCTCGCCGGCCCGCGGGCCTTCCAGCTGCACGGTCATGACTTCCAGCGGTTTTCCAGCCTGAACGGCAACGGCGGCGCGAACATCCATGGGTTTGCTTCCTTCCTGATTTCGTTTCGCAATTCACATATTCGGTAAATCATCGCGTCGATCAAAGAGACGTGTCTTCGACGTGGCACCAGACTGCCAATAAGGGCTCAGCAGTGCATCGCATCGCGAACTTCTTGCCAGCTTCATTGAAGAAGACGGTCCCTGCAGTGGCACGGAACCAATTGCTGTCGTCGAGGCAAACTTCGCCACCGGACAGAAGCAAGAATACACGTGAATGGAATTGCACGTGATCTGGAAAACGGCTGTAAGGGGCCATCAAGGTCAGTCCGAGGCGCACGTCACTGCGTTCCTCAAGGCCGTGAGGTCCGACGACGATCGCATGAGCGTGAGATTGCTCGAACCTGAGGCTTGCAAATGGGCCGGTCCGGCCGCTTCGCCAGGACAGTTGCTCGTTCAATTCCGCCAAGCCTGTTGCGCCGCCAGCAAACCGGGGCAGAGAGGCATGCAGATTAGAGAGAGCGCGGTCAAAATGCTCAGGTTTCAACGGTGTGGCGGTATCGATGCGTCTGGCCACACCCCGTTTTTCGAGCCTCTGGTATATTTTGCCCGCAATGTAACTTGCCATGACAGGAGCCTGGGACGACAAGAGGGCGTCGCCAATTGCGTTGAGAACCTCCTGCAAAGCTCGGGGACGAAAACCTCCGCCAAGCACGGAGACCTGTCGTCGTATTGGCGCGCTGTCGTCATTGAGTAGCAGGTCCGCGCTCCGCTTGAGTGGTGTCGAGACTTGCGACATGTTTTTCTCCGCCGTGGATGAAACCGGACTGCGACTGAGGCAGCACGTTCATGGATTAGATCGGCGCGCCTGTTAACACGGAAATAACAGCGATCAAATTGAACTCTGCAGTTCCGGCAGGGCCTCGAAGAGATCGGCGACGAGGCCGTAGTCTGCGACCTGGAAGATCGGGGCCTCCTCGTCCTTGTTGATGGCGACGATGACCTTCGAGTCCTTCATGCCGGCAAGGTGCTGGATGGCACCGGAAATGCCGCAGGCGATGTAGAGTTCCGGGGCGACGACCTTGCCGGTCTGGCCGACCTGCCAGTCGTTCGGCGCATAGCCGGCATCGACGGCCGCACGGCTTGCACCGACGGCGGCTCCCAGCTTGTCGGCGAGCGGCAGGATGACTTGCCTGAACTTCTCGGCCGAGCCGAGTGCGCGGCCGCCGGAGATGATAATCTTTGCCGACGTCAGCTCCGGGCGGTCGGAAGCCGACAGCGCGTCCTTGACGAAGGTCGAAAGACCCGGATCGGAAACGGCCGGGATTGCCTCGACCGGAGCCGAACCGCTGGTCTCGGCAACAGCGAAGGAGGCGGTGCGCACGGTGATGACTTGTCTGGCGTCGGTTGCCTGCACCGTCTGGATGGCGTTGCCGGCATAGATCGGCCGCTGAAGGTGTCGGGCGCGACGACTTCGATGATTTCCGACACCTGCGCGACGTCGAGAAGGGCTGCAACGCGCGGAGCGACGTTCTTGCCGGTCGAGGTCGCAGCCGCAATGATCGTGTCGTAGCTGCCGGCGAGCGAAACGATCAGGTCGGCCAGCGGCTCGGCCAGATTGTTGGCAAGCGTGTCGCTTTCGGCCAGCAGCACCTTGGAAACGCCGGAAAGCTTGGCAGCGGCATCGGCGGCAGCCTTGGCACCCTTGCCGGCAACCAGCACGGTGACATCGCCGCCGATCTGGCGAGCAGCGGTCAGCGCCTTGGCGGTCTGGTCGGAAAGGCTTGCATTGTCGTGGTCAGCCAGAAGCAGAATGGCCATGGTCGTATTTCCTTTCTCGCCTTAGAGGACGCCGGCTTCGTTCTTGAGTTTCTCGACGAGCTCGGCGACCGACTTGACCTTGACGCCCGCCTTGCGGCCACTTGGCTCTTCGGTCTTCAGCACCTTCAGGCGCGGAGCGGTGGAAACGCCGAAGTCGGAAGGCGCTTGTCTGTCGAGCGGCTTCTTCTTCGCCTTCATGATGTTCGGCAGCGAGGCATAGCGTGGTTCGTTCAAGCGCAGGTCGGTGGTGACGACGGCCGGCAGCTTGATGTCGATCGTCTGCAGGCCACCATCGACTTCGCGGGTGACGGTCGCTTTACCTTCGGCAATCTCGATCTTCGAGGCGAAGGTTGCCTGGGCAGAGCCCAAGAGCGCGGCGAGCATCTGGCCGGTCTGATTGCTGTCGTCGTCGATCGCCTGCTTGCCGACGATGATCAGGCCCGGCTGTTCGGCGTCTGCCACGCCCTTGAGGATCTTGGCAACGGCAAGCGGCTCGAGCGTCTCGTCGGTCTCGACCAGGATGGCGCGATCGGCACCCATGGCAAGCGCCGTCCTCAGCGTCTCTTCGGCTTTGGCCGGACCGATCGACACGACGACCACTTCCGCAGCCTTGCCGGCTTCCTTCAGCCGCAGCGCCTCTTCCACCGAGATCTCGTCGAACGGGTTCATCGACATCTTGACGTTGGCAAGCTCGACGCCCGTGCCATCCGGCTTGACGCGGATCTTCACATTGTAATCAACCACCCGCTTCACGGGGACGAGAATTTTCATGGGGTCCTTCCTTTTTCACGTCATCTCCGGCCGCTTGAGCGCGGAGAATATTTGAAGAATTGAGCCGTGCGAGCATGGCGCATGGGTGACTGATCAGATGCTGCAAACGCCGTATCCACAAACCATCCAGGCTTCGACTGCCCCTGCCCGACGTCACTGCGTGAAGGTTGGCTGTCCGACATGTCGGACCGCCTTTTCGTCAGATATCCTTGGCGATCCGCAACCCATCGTAGATGGCAGCATGGGTGTTGCGAGCGGCCACAGCATCACCGATCCGGAAGAGCTGGAATTTCCCTTCAGGATTGCGCACGACAGTCTGGGGTTCGCCGGCGACCAATTGCTGCTGCGAAATTTCGCCGAGATTGGTGGAAAAGGGTTTCAGCTCGAAATAGAGTTCATCGAGCGGGATTGTCCCATGGTTGATGATGACCTGGTCGACCGTGCGCTGCTTCGCAACACCGCCGTAATCGCTGCCGACATGGGCAATGAGCTGATTGCCGTTCTTTTCGACCGCTTCAAGCCTGAAGGTCACGGTGAAGGTGACGTCGAGGTTCTGCAGCGAACGCATATAGGGCACGAGGTTCATCGCCATGACTTCCGGGGCGAAGGAACGGTCAGGTGTCATGATTTCCACCTTGGCGCCCGCCGTGGCAATGAACTCGGCAGCCTGCAGCCCTGCGTGGTCGCCCGCGTCATCGAAGATAAGAACGTTCGTTCCTGGTTTCACGTCACCTGAAATGATGTCCCAGGCCGAGACGACCAGTTCATTACCCGTGGAGAGGACGTCTGTATGCGGTATGCCACCGGTGGCAATGATCACCACGTCGGGCCTTTCCGCCTCCACCGTGTCGGCTTCCGCCCAGGTGTTGAAACGGAAGACCACACCGTACTTCTCGCACTGGTTCATCCGCCAGTCGATGATGCTGATCATTTCCCTGCGGCGCTCGCTTTGGGCCGTCAAGCGGATTTGGCCGCCGGGATCGTTGGCCGCCTCGAATACGACGACGTCATGGCCGCGCTCGGCTGCAACCCTTGCGGCTTCAAGCCCCCCGGGGCCTGCGCCGACAACGACAACTTTCTTACGAACGTCCGCCTTTTTGACCACATGCGGCATCGTCAGCTCGCGGCCGGTCGCGGCATTGTGGATGCAATAGGCCGCCCCACCCTGGTAAATGCGGTCCAAACAGTAGTTAGCGCCGACGCAGGGACGGATGTCCTCTTCGCGCTTCTCCATGATTTTGCGAACGATGTGCGGGTCCGTCATATGAGCGCGGGTCATACCGATCATATCGACCTTGCCCGACGCAATCGCATGGCGGGCAGTTGCAACATCCGGGATTTTGGCCGCGTGGAAGGTGGGGAAATCCGTCGCGGCGCGAATCTCACCCGCAAAATCGAGATGCGGGGAGTTCGCCATACCCTGGATCGGGATGACATCTGTAAGGCCGGCGTCGGTGTCGATATGACCGCGGATCACATTCAAGTAGTCAACAAGGCCGCTTTCTTTGAGGCGCTTGGAAATTTCGAGGCCGTCAGCCTTGCCGGTGCCGCCGGGAAGACATTCATCAGCGGTGTAGCGTATTCCCAGAATGAAGTCCTCTCCGACCCGTTTCCGGATCGCCTTCAGAACATCCAGACAGAAACGCATGCGATTGTCGAGCGAACCACCGTAAGGACCTTCGAGTTCGTTTGTCAGCGGGGACGCGAACTGGTCAAGCAGGTGTCCATAGGCCTCCAGTTCGACGCCATCCATGCCCCCGGCCTTCATGCGTTCTGCAGCGTCGGCAAAGTCCTTTATGATGCGCTCGATGTCCCAATCTTCGATCTTCTTGGGGAAAGCCCGGTGTGAGGCCTCGCGCTGATGCGACGGTGCGACAACGGGAAGCCAGTCGCCCTTGTCCCAGCGCGTGCGACGGCCGAGGTGCGTGAGCTGGATCATGATCGCCGCCCCTTCCTCATGGACCGCATCGGTCATTGCCTTCAGCCACGGCACGATCTCGTCCTTGTAGGCGAGCAGGTTGTTGAAGACGGGCGGGCTGTCTTTCGAAACAGCCGCAGAGCCGGCCGTCATCGTCATGGCGACACCGCCCTTTGCCCTTTCAACGGTGTAGGCGAGATACCGCTCCTTGGGCATACCATCGTCAGGGTATGCCGGCTCGTGCGACGTTACGATGATGCGGTTGCGAAGCTTCAGGTGCTTGAGCTGATAAGGCTGAAGGAGAGGATCGTTCGACATCTGTCGGGCTCCGGACTAGGACAGTTGTGCTAGACGCTATGCGGAAATGTACATACGTGTCAACAGACAAAACACTAAAGTCGCTTTTGTCGACATAGGTGTACATTTTTCTTGTGTCGGGTTTCGTTTTTTGTTAGGAGGTCAATCATGGAGCAGGCTTTGAACGATACCGGTTGGCGCGGATCGCAGGAGGGATGGCTGGAAGCGGCCTACGAATCTCTGCTGGAGTCGGGCGTTGATTCAGTGAAAATTCTCCCCTTGGCCAAGAAACTCAACCTTTCTCGGACGAGCTTCTATTGGTTCTTCAAGGATCGCGAAGAATTCGCTTGCCGGCCTGATTGCGCGCTGGCGAGAGAAAAACACAGGAAACATAATAAAGCAGAGCGAAGCCTACGCGGAATCACTTGCCGAGGCCATGCTTAACGTTTTTGATTGCTGGCTCGATCAGAACTTGTTTGACTCCAAGTTCGAATTTGCAGTGCGCAGTTGGGCGCTGCAATCGGAAGAGATTCTTTTCGAGGTCCAAAAGGCAGATCAAGTTCGGCTTGAGGCTCTCAAGCGAATGTTCGTGCGCTTTGGATACGAGGAAACACCAGCCGACGTCCGAGCCCGGACGACCTATCTCGTTCAGATCGGCTACATCTCGATGCAGTCCCGCGAAGAGATCGCGGTGCGAATGAAGCGTATTCCCGAATATATCGCGATCTACACCGGCCAAATACCCCAGCAAAGAGAGCTTGACCGCTTCTTTGCCAGGCATGGCCATAAACCGAAATGAGAAGAAGCGGATGCAGGACTCAATAAGGATCGGCGTGATCGGTGGCGGAGGGTGGCTTGGGAAAGCCCTTGCCAGCGCGATACTCAACAAGGGCGTTGTTGAGCACGAAGGACTGACACTCTCCTATCGGCATGAGAGGCCCGCGTCTTTTCCGAACGTTCACTGCACGCAAGACAACCAGGAGCTTGCGGATCGATCGGACGTGATCATCGTTTCTGTCCGTCCGGCCGATTGGCCGTCTCTGTCGGTCGACGCCCACGGCAAACTCGTCATCTCTGTCATGGCGGGCATCCGCCTGGACCAGCTTGCGGCACATCATAAAACGGGCCGCGTTGTCCGCGCCCTACCCAACGCCGCGGCTGAAGTTGGCAGATCCTATACGCCCTGGATTGCATCAGGCGACATGGACGAGGCCGATCGAAGCATCGCACGTCGTATCTTTCGTGCTTTTGGCGTCGAAGACGAAGTGAATGGCGAAAGCGATATTGACTATTTGACCGGCTTGTCCGGGTCGGGGCCCGCGTTTCCGGCGCTGTTCGCCGCCGCGATGATGAAAGATGCCGTCGACCACGGCCTTCCTACAGATATCGCACGGCGCGCCGTGAACACCGTGCTGATAGGGGCCGGGGCCCTGCTTGAGCATCAAGATGACTGTCCGAACAACGTCGTCAATTCGTTTCTCGATTATCGGGGTACGACCGCAGCGGCGATCGAGGCGATGCGCGCTTTTGGCCTGGAAGCCACCGTTTCGGAAGGACTTTCGGCAGCATTCAAAAAATCGGTGAGTATGGGAGACGCCTCCTGACGACCGCATGAGCGGGCTAACGCAGCGCCCCGCTTCAAAAAGCGCCGCTCAACAAAGGGAACGATAATGAACAAACTCCTTGCATCAACATGCCTGATGTTCGGCCTTCTCGGCGGAACATCGCTTGTCAGCGCCGCAGAATGTGGAAGCGTGACGATCGCCAGCATGAACTGGCAAAGCGCAGAGGTTCTTTCAAACCTCGACAAGATTATTCTGAATGAAGGCTATGGATGTAGTGCCGACATCACCGTTGGTGACACGGTTCCGACCATCACTTCGATGGCGGAGAAGGGCCAGCCGGATATCGCGCCCGAAGCTTGGATCGACCTTCTGCCGGATGTCGTGAAGAAAGGAACGGAAGAAGGTCAGATCATTCAAGTGGGCTCCCCTCTTCCCGATGGCGGCGTTCAAGGCTGGTGGATTCCCAAGTATCTTGCCGAGGCTCATCCCGACCTCAAGACGATCCCCGACATGCTGAAACACCCCGAACTTGTCCCCGATGCGGAGGATAAGAAGAAGGGCGCGATTTTCAACGGCCCCCAGGGTTGGGGAGGAACGATCGTCACTTCGCAGCTCTACAAGGCTTTCGACGCTGACAAGGCGGGCTTCACCCTTGTTGACACTGGTTCGGCTGCCGGCCTCGATGGGGCGATTGCAAAAGCCTATGAGCGCCAGCAGGGCTTTGCGACATATTACTGGGCTCCCACTGCGCTTCTGGGCAAGTATGAGATGGTAAAGCTGGATGCCGGTGTGCCCCATGATGCGGCCGAGTGGAAGCGCTGCAACACCGTGGCCGATTGCCCTGATCCGAAGCCGAACGCCTGGCCTGTCGACAAGGTCGTAACCCTGGTGGCGAAACCATTCTCGGAAAAGGTCGGTCCTGAGGTCATGAGCTATCTCGAAAAGCGCTCCTGGAGCAACGACACGGTCGGCAAGCTGATGGCCTGGATGACTGAAAATCAAGCGTCCGGCGAAGATGGTGCGAAACACTTCCTGAAAGAAAACAAGGGCCTCTGGACCAAGTGGGTCTCGCCTGAAGCAGCAGAGAAAATCGAAGCTTCTCTGTAAATCCTTTGTGCGGTGCGTATCCATGCGCACCGCACACGTAAACGCCGAAAATAAGAAGAATTTGGCCGGCTCTTTTTAAGAAAAGGGGAACCGCATGGAATGGTTTTACAAATTCCCGCACATGGATGATGACGCTCTTCGCAATCTCAAGAAGGCGATAGACGACGGATTTAGATCGTTCACCCGCGCTTACGGTGAAGGTATCGAAACCATGTTCTCGCCGCTGCAGCACTTCCTGATGGCCGCAGAGCGTTTCATGACGCAGACGCCATGGCCGATTATTACGCTGATGATTTTAGCCATCGCGTGGGCCGGCAGCCGAAGCGTCAAGGTGGTCTTGGGCTGTCTTCTGACATTGCTGGCAATCGGCTACCTCGACATGTGGGACGACACCATGCGGACCATCTCGATGATCCTCGTCTGCACCATCTTGTCCATCGCGATCGGAATTCCGATTGGAATCCTCATGTCGCGGTCGGACCGGGTCCAGAGAGTGATCAATCCACTCCTTGACGTGATGCAGACGATGCCCAGCTTCGTATACCTGATACCTGTGGTCATGCTGCTTGGCATCGGACGCGTGCCAGGACTTATCGCAGTCGTTATCTATGCGATACCTCCGATGATCCGATTGACCAACCTTGGCATCCGCCTCGTTGACAAGGATGTCCTGGAGGCGGCCGATGCTTTTGGCTCCTCAAGCTGGCAAAAGCTGAGAAATGTTCAACTCCCTCTGGCGCTCCCGACGATCATGGCCGGAATCAACCAGACGATCATGATGGCGCTTGCCATGGTGGTTATCGCCTCGATGATCGGGGTGCAGGGCCTAGGTCAGCCTGTTCTCAAGGCCATCGCCAATCAGTATTTTACATTGGGGATCTTCAATGGACTCGCCATCGTGGGCATCGCAATCATCTTCGACCGGGTCAGCCAGGCATACGGACACCGCCTGCAGAAGCACCGGGAGGTGGTCCATGGTTGATAAAAAACGCTTCGAAGGGATAAAAATACGCAACCTTTACAAGATCTTCGGGCCTAACGGCGCTGCCTATGTCGACGCCGTCCGGAACGGTCTGAGCAAAGCCGAACTGAACGAAAAGCACGGGCACGTGCTTGGTCTGAAAGATATCAACATCGAGATGCCGGCTGGTTGCATTCAGGTGATCATGGGCCTGTCGGGCTCCGGGAAATCCACGCTGATCAGGCATATCAACCGTTTGATCGATCCGACCGCAGGCGAGGTCCTGGTGAAGGGTGTCGACGTAGTCAAGATGAACCCCGCAGAACTGCAGGAGTTTCGTCGCCACCAGACGGCAATGGTGTTTCAGAAATTTGCGCTGCTTCCGCATCGCAACGTGCTTGAAAACGCGATCTACGGATTGGAAGTCCAAGGTGTCCCTCGCGCCAAAGGCGTCGAGACCGCCATGCAATGGATCGAGCGCGTCGGACTGAAGGGATTCGAACAGAAATATCCCAATCAGCTTTCAGGTGGCATGCAGCAACGCGTTGGCCTTGCCCGCGCGCTCGCCAACGACGCGCCGGTCCTGCTGATGGACGAAGCTTACTCGGCACTCGATCCGCTGATCAGGATGGACATGCAGACCGTCCTGCTGGACCTGCAAAAGGAGATCAAAAAGACGATCGTATTCATCACTCACGATCTCGATGAGGCCCTCCGCCTGGGTGACCAGATAGCCATTCTGCGGGACGGCGAGGTCATTCAGCAAGGCACCAGCCAGGACATCGTCCTTAGACCGGCCGACGAATACATCGCCAACTTCGTGAAGGAGGTCAATCGGGGACGGGTCATCCACGTGGATGCGGTTATGACGCCGGCCGAACCCGGACACCGGCTGAACGGCACGAACATAGCATCGGGAACGACAATCGAAGATGCAATGAGGATATTGACCGATCGACGCGCGGATGAGGACGCCGCCGTGACGGATTCGACGGGAGCGGCCATCGGCACCCTTAACCTTCGACAACTGGCCTTGGCGATCGTCACTCCTCATTGAACTGGCCGCGCCGGACGGCGCGGCCCCAAATAGCGCAGATTGAAGGCCTTGAACAAAGACGCCTACCTCGGAACGGACCATCATCTTCGTCGCGAATTGCACGACGAGTTGCATGCTCGACCTTCGCTCTACTTCGATAGCGATACCAACGTTTGGTACGTCGCGATCGCTGGCGGAAAGCCGCCTTCTCCGACGGCCATCGAATCCATGAACGATCTGACGCGAAGTCCTGACGGCAGGCGTGGCATCAGAAAAACAGCACCGGTCGTCTGAAATGTGAAATCACGCTGAATTCGTAACCTTGACCTACGCAGAGAGCGTGTACCGCCTCTGGACGATATGGATCAGGTGACGCCACGGATGTGGACGCGGGAGAATTCGTCGCCGGCTTCATTCACGATCTCAGCCATCAGCATCGTAATATTGATTTATAGAACTGGCGGCCACAGCGGCATGGCTACTGCGCCGCCTGCATCTCCCACTGCGGCCATCGCTTCAGTGCTTCCCGTCCGTCATCCGTCAAGCCGTAGACGCCTCTGTCGAGCCGCTCAAACCACCCGTAGACATTGGAAAGCAGGATCTTCCCGGCCTCCGGTACACCACGCCTGATATCCCGCACACGCAGGGGGCCGGATGCCAATGCGGCTGCGCAGCCGAGCGCCTGCTGGCGATATGCCGTCATGACCGGCGTGCGCGTGCTGCCGCCGAGGGCTGGATCGCCGCGCCGTTCCTGATGCTCGCGCATCAGTCTTGAACGTCGCTTCGGATTGGTCCGCGGCATCGATGATACTGAGCCGACGATGATGCTGACGTCGCCGGCATCTGAAATGCCGAGCATGCCGATGCCGAGCCTGCGGCAGAGATCGCGAAAGCGCTTATCTGCCTCGCGGCCTTTGCCCTTGCGCGAAACTCGGGCCGCGATCCAGACCTCGTCCGAAACGGCGGCCCGGTCGACGGCCTGCAGGATGAGCTCGAGATTGAAGCTCATCTTTAGTTCGCAGACCACGACAACAGGCGGATCGTCATCGCTCACGCCCACGAGATCGCAGCCGCCGACTTCACCCTTGACGACGTATCCTGCCTTTTCCAGAAAGCCTTTGACCGGCTGATAAAGCGAAGTTTCCATTGGCCTGCGGATCAAAACGGAGAATCGTTCGATAAGCTACATCGATTTGCCAGCGCGGACACCACATCTAATGCCAGCGCTCCGATTGGTTAGGCAAAGGACTATGCACCTCGACGAGCTCCGCTGATCGCATCGATAAAAGCAGCGGCGAGCAGTTCAGCAGCACAGAATCGCCGAATTCATGCGCGCGGTAGCCGCACGCGGTGAGCGCTGCGGAGGCCTTGGCGAGCAAGTTATCATCGGCGAAGGCGCGCAGGAGCTCGAAGTGGCTTTCGCCGGGCTGGTGGACGCCCGTGAGAATCGCATCGACCACGCGAAGCGCAGTGTCCCGCGCTATGCGCCCTGTCGCAATGCCATTTCCGGCACGCACGCTGCCATCGGGATTAACGGTTGCCTCGAGCGCGCGCACGACGCTCGTGCCGATCGCGATGATGCGGCTGCCGCGGAGCTTTGCCCGCGCGACCTGCGCTGCGGTGCGCTCAGAGATGCAATATGGCTCATCGAAGGGAAGGCGCGAGTCGAGCGCCGGATCGCCGGTGGAAGAAACGCCCGCGGCATGCGTGAGTGTTGCGAAGCCAACGTCGCGCCGGCGCCAGGCGTTGAGCGTGCGCCAGTCGAGCGCGAAGCCTGCCGACGGCGCCTCGAACGCGAACGGCCGGGCGGCAATCTTCGTCCAAACATCCCACAATGCCAACGGCTCAGGAACATTCGCGTATTGGATTGGCCGGCCGTGCTGCGCCATTCCTGCAAGCACCGCTGCGCGGTTGCCTGAAAAGCACAGCTCGAGTAGTCGAGGATGGTCGAGAAGACGCTCGACGACCCCTTCAAGTGGGCCGAGCCGGAGGCGGTGGCCTGCTGCCAGCGTCGGCGGAGGCAACCGGTCTTCCGTGCGCGTGCGGTGATCGCCCGAGCCGAAGGCAATCGCCACGAAGCGGGTGGGACCGGGAAGTGATAGCCAGCCTGCCAGGCGGATCTCGATCGCCTCGCCCGTTGGGACATGCGTGCCGTGCAAGCTAGCAGGCAAGGTTGCGGCGTCATTGGCGACGACCAGATCGCCGGGATTGAAAAGCGTCGCGAGCCCGACGCGCGGCAAATCCCGCATCGTGCCGTCCGCCTCGACGACGAGCAGCCTGGCGGAGTGCCGATCGGGGCGGTCGGCGGCGATCATGCATGTTCTCCGGCGTGAAGCCCAGCCCAGACCGGCAACGCGTCGAGCATCTTTTCAATGATCTCGGCAGCGGCCAGTTCGGGACGCTTCAATGCCGATGGATCGGCGTCAGGAACCGCCAGCGCGTGTAGCGTGGTGTCCATATCGCCGGGGTCGAGCGCGAGGATCCTTATACCATCGTCTTTCGCCTCCTCGTCCCAGATCGCCGTCAAATGGGCAAGAGCGGCCTTGCTCGCACCATACGCGCCCCAGCCGGGATAGGCAGTCACCGCCGCGTCGCTGGAGATGTTGACCACCACCGCGCCGCGGCCCTCGCGAGCGGACGCGGCAAGCGCGCCGAACAGGGCTTTCGTCAGCCGGAACGCGCCGAGGAGGTTGACTGCAAGCGCTGCTTCCAGCTCCTCACACTCTGTATCGGCCAGAAGCGCCAGAGGGACAGGACCGAGGTTCGACGCATTGTTGATCAGGACGTCGACTCCGCCAAGGATGGCGTTGACCTGCATGGCCATCGGGTAAATGTCGTCCTTCTTGCCGATATCGGCGACAATGCCGTGCGCGCCAGTCTCGTCTGCTATGCGTTCGACATTCGCTGCGGTGCGGGCGACGAAGGCGACGCGCGCACCCCTTTCGGCAAGCTGCCGCACAAGCGCCAGTCCGAGGCCAGACGTGCCGCCGGTGACGGCCACACGCAGTCCCTGAAGATCGATATTCGTCTGCATAGCCGGTGCTCCTTCAATCCGCAAAGGTATTTGCTACAAGTTCAAGTTAGCTTGAAGTCAAGCGAGAATCGTGCTCTCGTTTATGCATGGATTCGATGCTGACCATCACAGAAGTGTCGCGTCGTAGCGGCGTCGCCTCGTCAGCCCTGCGTTTTTACGAGGAGCGTGGGCTGATAGCGTCCGAGCGGGCCGGGTCGGGGCATAGGCGCTATCACCGGTCCGTGTTGCGCCGGATCGCCTTCGTCATTTTCGCGCAGCGCATTGGGTTGACGCTTGAGGAGATCGGCGCCGAGCTCGCCAAGTTGCCAGCCGAACGCGTGCCCTCGCGTCGGGATTGGTCGCGATTGTCGGGGGAGTGGGCAAAGCGCATCGACCAGCGCATAGCCGAGTTGCAGCGCCTGCGGACCGGGCTTACCGAGTGCATCGGCTGTGGCTGCCTGTCGATCGACCGCTGTAGCCTGGCCAACCCTGCTGATGTAGCAGGACGCAAGGGGCCGGGGCCGAGGTATTGGACAGGATGAACTGCTCTCCGGCAGGAGGATGACGATCTCAGCGCCTTCGACCGCTCTTATATTGCGCGTCGCCCTGACCAAGCATGGTGGCAGGCATTGTTTCGGCTCCCCTCCGCGATTCAGCACAAAAAGGTTGACCCCGCCGATATCCGGCGACGGTCTGGAAGTACTGCAGAAACAGAAAAAACAGCGGGGTCGCGATCGGCGCACCGGTCGCGGCCCCGCTTTAGGTCGAGGGTTTAGGGAGATTGCACGTCGCATCCAGGTATCGACTCGGTCCTGATTCACAGCGAGGCATCCAACGGCTTCAGCGGTCGTGGGCATCATTCCGTCACGAGCCCAATGCGCTGTTTACGTGCAACGAGTCGAACCTCCGGGCGTTCGTCGGGGAAATTCATGACGTCGAGGAGCAGCGCAGTGTCGATAGGCTTTAGCCAAACCTTGTAGATTGCGGCCGGCGCAGGCAACTCCTCATCATCATTCCCCACCTAGCAAACGGTATGGCTAGGAACGTCACCAGCTTTCTTTCAAATAGCTCAAATATTCCAGAGCAGCAGTCGAAAGGCGATCGATACTTCCACACCGCAGGGCATGTTTTCCTTGCAAGTGCTCGGCGCTGTCGCCCAGCTCGAGCGCGCCCTTATTGCGGAGCGCACGAAGGCCGATATGAAGGCCGCCAAGGCAGGCTGGCCGACTTGCCGGCAACCCCGGCCCTCGCGAACGTCGCCCGGAGGCAATCCGTGCCGTTTCAGCGGCTCGCGAACGAGCCTACCTGAACGAACTGATCTCGTCGGCGCAGACATGACTGCCCACCGTACGGCCGCAGCACAGTTGGGACAATGTCATGCGAATCCTCAATAGCCGAGGTCACGACTGGACGGCCGAACGACTTCACCGGGCGATCCATCGGATGGTACGCGAAAAGCTTGTGGAACCAGAACTGCTTGCCCGGTCGCCGCGGCGGCCCCCTGAGGCTCATCTGATGAAACTGGTCGCCGGGATCGCAATTGCCGATCCTGATCTTTCGTTGCGCGACATTGCAGCTCAGTTGGACCAGATGCGTGGGCCGCCGGCGCGTGGGGGCCGTAAATGGCAACCGTCCTCCGTCAGGGCCCTCCTGGACGAGGCCCGTCTGCCTGAAGCTTGTCAGCCCGTGGCTTCAACGAAGGAGCCCTTCGATAGTGAAATTCGATTGGACCCACCACCCTAAGAGCATCCCGTCGCCTCAGCGCCAGGACAGCTGGTCTTTCGGCATCCGACCGCTTGGATCGACCACCGTTACCTTGTGCGGAAGCGCCGCGCCCCAGTCCCAGAGCACGAGATTCTTGTCATCGCCCTCGGCCCCGGGTGCGAAGCTCGGAACAAGAATACCTGAAACGCCTTGAGGTCGCAGGCGATCGTAAATCGCCCACGACGCCGGCCGATCTCCAATACTAAGAGCCGTAGCCCATGCGCAGGCCATATCCACCAATGCGACGGAAAATCCTCCCCTTCCCTCTTCTACCGTCAGATCCACGATATGGTCGCAATCGACCTCGTAGGAGCAGAGCACACACGGATCGATCCGATGAGCAAAGCCTTGATTGGCCTCCTTCACTGCCGTCATGATGCTCAGGCCCAGATAGAGCGCTGGCACACCCTTGGGATTGAAACGCGCACCCCTGATCGCCGCTCCATCACCGGAGACCGGCTTGAAGGCCCAACGAGGATCATGCGCCCGATAGCAGGTTCCGACGAACCTCAAGCAAAACCGCCGAGGGCCATATGATCGAGGTATTCGCGAACGGCAGCTGCCTTGCCGTCTTTCACGAGCGATTCGGCGGTGCGCCCGCCGAATGCCGGAAGCGGCTGGGCCCGATACCAGGCCATGGCCTGCTCTTTACCGCCCGCCCAATCTGTAACGCGGCTGATGATCTCGAGCATTTCACGCAGGCGACCTTGCGTTTTGGCCGTGCCGCTGCGCTCCACCCGATACAGCGTCTCTCGTGCAAGCCCTGCGGTTTCTGCGAGCTGGGTCTTGGACATGCCGAACCCGTCCACGAGCCGATCGACTACGATCCTGCCAGACCTATCCATATACGATAGAACCAGCGGCCCATTCTGCCTTGCAATCTTCATGGCCTCAGCCATCGCTATCACCTCGCCACATCTGATGCCTTATATTTCGTACAGAATATATGACCTCTCCGTGCGCAATGCAATCTCCAAAACCATTGCCGGCAGAGCATCTGCTTCTGAAAGCATGCTTGAAGGATTATCTCCATCTGAGTGCAAAGATGAATTCGATCACTAGCGCCAAATCCGACACTAGGACGCCCGACCCATGCCAGGCGAAATGGCCGACGAACCTGCGCTCATATCCTTTTCAGGTTACGCTGGGATTCCAGAACGCACAGAAATGCCGGTGGCGCCAGCTTGCTACCTTCGACCTGCGCTCACCTTGTCGTCATGCTGGCGACCAGATCGCTGAACCTCTCGCCTTGTATTCCGACATGTACCCGCAACAGGCGGCGAGCCTCCTCGCCGTTTCCGGCGAAAATTGCATCGACAATGGTGCAATGTTCGGAAAAGGACGTCGACAGGCGGTTACGCACACGCAGCTGAAGTCGCCGATAAGGGCGCAAGCGCCGATGCAGTTGCAGGCACTGCTCCTCAAGGAACTCGCTGCGGCTTGCTGCGTAGATGGCCTTATGGAATTCCTCGTTGTCGTAATAATAGGCATCGCTGTCGCCGGCCCCGGCTGACAGCTCACAGCGCCTGTGGGCAGCCGTGATTGCCGCGCGAGATTCGTCGTCCAGCCGGCGGGCGGCGAGCGATCCGGCCAGGCCTTCGAGCTCCGCCATGACCTCAAACATCTCGAAAATTCTGTGCGGCGCCGGATCGATGACGATAGCCCCCCGGCGCGGGCGAATTTCGATAAGCCCAATCGCATTGAGTTGCATCAGCGCCTCGCGGACGGGTGTCCGCGATACACCGAACCGGGTGGCGAGCACCATCTCGTCCAACCGTTCGCCGGGCGCGAACTCATTGGAAAGAATAGCATTTTCAATCTCGTCTCGAAGCCACCTGCCAACATTTTCAGACATGCGTTCCACCTTCATAATACTCAAATCAGTTTCTTGTATACACAATCATTGACATTGTACGCGATATGCGCCAATTTAAATACTATACCGCGAAGCCTTAGAAATGAGAACGGTGGCGACGGGGACGCCTTTATCGCCGCGAAGCAGGGAGGAGAATGGCATGCCTGGAACCTCATTTTTCAGCGACATGCTGCAAAACATCACGGATCGCGGACGCAAGCTTTTGTTTGCGGATTCGCGTACGCCGGCGGATGCGACAAAAGTCGATTTCGAAACCCTCTGTGAAATGCTGATGTCGAGCCGCGGCGAGGCGTCCGGGATGGCCATCGCTGCCGAGATCCTCGATCGGTGGAGCAAACTCGAAGCAGACGGCGTGCAACAGTTTCTGAAAATGCTCTATGACAGGTTCGGGCCAGACACGGCCAAACTCGATCAGGCGATCGAAACGTATCGTGCTCAAAAGAACTCCGCGACGATCACGGCGCTCCATCAGGCAGCTGAACCACGGCGCCAGGAACTCCTGCGCCGATTGAACCAAGCGCCCAATGGTACGGCCAAGCTGGTCCAGATGCGTCAGCAACTTCTCGCTTTAGCCGCGCAAGCGGACGAATATCGCGCCATCGACACTGACTTTGCCCACCTCTTCGGCTCCTGGTTCAATCGCGGCTTTCTCACACTTCGGCCAATCGACTGGTCGACGCCGGCTCACATTCTCGAAAAGATCATCAAATACGAAGCCGTGCACGAGATCGCCAGTTGGGAGGAGTTGCGCCGCCGCCTGGCGCCAGCCGACCGTCGCTGCTTTGCCTTTTTCCATCCTCGCCTCGCAGACGAACCGCTTGTCTTCGTCGAGGTGGCACTCACGCGGTCGGTACCAAACACCATCGCGGACGTGCTCGACGAAGGCAGAGAGCAGATCAACGCCGACGAGGCGACGACGGCTGTCTTCTATTCGATCTCCAATTGCCAGGACGGCCTCCGCGGAATCTCCTTCGGCAACTTTCTGATCAAGCAGGTCGTCGAGGACCTGCGGCGAGACCTGCCCGGATTGAAGAATTTTGTGACGCTCTCACCCGTTCCAGGCTTTGCCCGCTGGCTTGCCAAAGCGCGTGCCTCGGCAGCCAGCCCGGTGCCGTCGGATGCCGATCGCAAAACCCTGGCGCTACTTGACGACCCGAGATGGGCAGACGACAGGGCCAAGGCGGTTGAGGTGGAGCGCGTGTTGCTGCCGCTTGCGGCGCGGTATTTTTTGATCGAACGCACGCCGCAGGGTCGCCCGCTTGATCCTGTCGCCCGTTTCCATCTGGGCAACGGGGCGCGACTGGAAAGATTGAATTTTCTGGCCGACCACTCGGCCAGGGCGATGACGCAGGCGCACGGCCTGATGGTCAACTATCTCTACAAGCTCGACGACATTGTAGCCAACCACGAGGCCCTTGCGCAGCGTGGCGAAGTTGCAGCCTCACCGGCTGTCAAAAATCTCCTCGGCCGCAACGGGGACGCCACAAAAGTCGTCAGGCTTCGCGGACTTTCGCGCGAGTCGTAAAACAGCAATTGGAGGAGGGCGACATGAGCAACCATCTTTTCGACGCCATACGGGCTGCCGCACCCGGCAATGCGCCATTCATCCGCATCAATGGCGGACGGATCTGGACCTACGACGAGGCGCTGGACCTTTCAGGCCGTATCGCCAGTGCGATCGACGCCCTCGGTATTCGTCCCGGCGATCGGGTTGCCGTGCAGGTGGAAAAGAGCGCCGAAGCCCTGATCCTCTACCTGGCCTGCCTTCGCTGTGGCGCTGTCTATCTGCCACTGAATACAGCCTACACGCTCGCCGAACTCGACTACTTCATTGGCGATGCCGAGCCGCGCCTGGTTGTGGTCTCGCCAGTTCAGCGTGAGGCGGTCGCAACAATTGCGAAGGCTCATGGCGCAATCGTCGAAACGCTCGACGCAGACGGTACGGGCTCGTTGCTCGATCTTGCGAGGGACGAACCACTTGATTTCGTGGATGCGTCATGTTCGGCAGATGATCTGGCAGCGATCCTTTACACCTCAGGAACCACGGGCCGCTCCAAGGGGGCGATGCTCACGCATGGAAATCTTCTTTCAAACGCCACGACCTTGCGCGATTGCTGGCGCGTTACATCCGGCGATCGTCTGATCCACGCATTGCCCATCTTCCACACGCACGGGCTGTTCGTTGCCACCAACGTCACTTTACTTGCCGGTGCCTCGATGTTCCTGCTGTCGAAGTTCGATGCAGACGAGGTCGTGGCGCTGATGCCGCAGGCGACCATGCTGATGGGTGTCCCGACCTTTTACGTGCGCCTCCTGCAGAGCCGCCGCCTCGACAAGCAGGCGGTCGCGAATATGCGCCTCTTCGTTTCTGGTTCGGCGCCCCTGCTTGCCGAAACGCATGTCGAGTTCGAAAAGCGCACCGGTCATGCCATCCTTGAGCGCTACGGGATGACCGAAACCAACATGAATACGTCCAATCCCTACGACGGAGCGCGGATCGCCGGAACAGTCGGCTTGCCCCTTCCTGGAGTGACGGTGCGCGTTACGGATCCGGCCACCGGCGCCGTGCTGCCGCCCGATGAAACCGGGATGATCGAAATCAAGGGGCCGAACGTCTTCAAGGGCTACTGGCGTATGCCGGAAAAGACGGCAGCCGAATTCACCTGTGACGGGTTCTTCATCAGCGGCGACCTCGGCAAGATCGACACGGACGGCTATGTCCACATTGTCGGTCGTAGCAAGGACCTGGTGATTTCCGGCGGATACAACATCTACCCCAAGGAGGTCGAAGGCGAGATCGACCAACTCGATGGCGTCGCCGAAAGTGCCGTCATCGGAGTTCCTCATCCCGATTTCGGAGAGGGCGTCACGGCCATCGTGGTGCGCAAACCCAATACGGTGCTTGACGAAGGCGCCATTCTTCATGCGCTCCACGACCGGCTCGCACGGTACAAGCAGCCGAAGCGCATCATCTTCGCCGAGGACTTGCCGCGCAATGCCATGGGCAAGGTGCAAAAGAACGTTCTTCGGCAGAAATACGCCGACCTTTACGCAAGGACCTGATCCGCCTGTGCGCCCTCTGGGAGGACGGCGCGCAGACATATTCAATTGTTGCAAACGAAAAGCTGCCGGCGCGAGAGCGCCGGAGGGAGGGGAATCATGAGCATCGAAATACTGTCCATACTCTTGTTGATCGGCATGTTTGTCGTCGCAACGATCCAGCCAATCAACATGGGCGCACTTGCTTTCGCCTGCACGTTCCTGCTCGGCACGCTGATCATCGGTATGAAAGCCAACGATATCTTCGCAGGTTTTCCGAGCGATCTATTCCTCACTCTGGTCGCCGTGACCTACCTTTTTGCGATCGCGCAGATCAACGGCACCATCGACTGGCTTGTTGAATGCGCCGTCCGCCTGGTCCGAGGGCATGTCGCATGGATTCCCTGGGTGATGTTCCTGGTCGCTGCGGTCATCACCGGCTTTGGAGCGCTGGGGCCGGCAGCCGTAGCCATTCTTGCGCCGGTGGCGCTGAGCTTTGCCGTGCAATACAGGATCCACCCGGTGATGATGGGCCTGATGGTCATCCATGGCGCACAGGCCGGCGGCTTTTCGCCGATCAGTGTCTATGGCGGCATTACCAATCAGATCGTCGCAAAGGCAGGGCTGCCTTTGGCTCCGACATCGCTGTTCCTTTCCAGCTTCTTCTTCAATCTGGCGATTGCCGTACTGGTGTTCTTCGTTTTTGGCGGTGCGCGAGTAATGAAGCAGCAATCGGTATTGTTCGGCCCCTTGCCCGATCTGCACCCTGAAGGCGTATCGGCATCGATCAGAGGCCATGGGGGTACACCCGCAAAGCCGATCAGAGAGCATGCTTACGGCACGGCCGCCGACACTGCTGCAACATTCCGCCTCACCAGCGAGCGGATATCCACCTTGATCGGCTTGACGGCTCTCGGCATCGGTGCCCTGGTCTTCAAGTTCAATGTGGGTCTGGTCGCCATGACTGTCGCAGTCGCTCTCGCGCTGCTGTCACCGAAAACTCAAAAGGCGGCAATCGACAAGGTAAGCTGGTCGACCGTGCTGCTGATTGCAGGCATCATTACCTATGTCGGCGTCATGGAAAAGGCCGGCACGGTCGACTATGTCGCGCACGGCATTTCAAGTCTCGGCATGCCGCTCTTGGTTGCGCTGCTGCTCTGCTTCACGGGCGCCATCGTCTCGGCCTTTGCATCCTCGACAGCGCTCCTTGGCGCCATCATTCCCTTGGCGGTGCCATTCCTGCTGCAAGGTCATATCAGCGCCGTCGGCGTGGTAGCGGCAATCGCGATCTCGACAACGATCGTCGATACCAGCCCGTTTTCCACCAATGGCGCACTCGTCGTTGCCAACGCCCCGGATGACAAACGCGAGAAAGTGCTGCGTCAACTGCTGATTTATAGCGCCCTGATCGCGATCATCGGGCCGCTGGTTGCCTGGTTGGTCTTCGTCGTGCCTGGGCTCGTCTGACGCAGCGTGCCGCAGCCGAACGCAACCGCCTGCCGACGATGAAATTAACGGCGCCCGTCAGATCCCATGGGCGCCGGCGCAAGCAGATGGGCACCCGCTCCAGTGCAGCGATCGGCAGCCCACCCTCGATGCGCGATATCACCCGAACGGCGACCGAAGAGCCGCCTCCTTGGCAGGAAGGCCGAGTACGTTCGCAAGGTCTTCAAAGGCCAACATAATTCAATCCTCGCTCCAGATGAGGCTAAATGTAGCCTCAGATGACGCACCACAAGACCACTCTTGCGGATATTGGCACACCGCCCGCGGAGGCGTAACGCCACCTTGGCCAGGTCTCAAATGCGCCCATGTGGGGTTAGATATAGATACGATCGAGTGCGTCTTTCACTCTTGGCATGTCGGCTGGCGGCAAGGGAAGTATTGGCCGTGGAGGCGCGGTTCGGCAAACGCCAAGGACGTCAGCTATCGCGTACATTACGCGGAAGCTGCCAAACTCCTTGAACAGCCTCCACAAGGGTTGAAGGGCCTGATCGAGGCCCTCGACCTCGCAGGCGTCTCCAGCTTGGGCTGCTCGCGTGAGAGCAACGGCTTCGGAAGGCAACAGGCCAGCGATCACGCTGTACCAGGCGTCGCAGCCCGCCAGCAGTGCGTCGGCCGCGCCCCAATCGCCACTGTAGCCGATTGCGAAGCCGTCCGGCGTGCGCCTTCGCAAACGCGTAAGTTCAGCCTTGACATCCCCGTGGGTGGGAAGCGGCATTTTCACGGCGACTATGTTCGGTGCGCTCGCCAGACGGACGATCAGATCGTCGGTGAAGGTGAAGCGGGTGGTGCTCGGGTTGTTGTAGATACACAAGGGCAGCTCACCCGCTTCCGCAACGGCCAAAATATGCTGAAACACCTCCTCTTCCGTCAGGGGAGTATAGGACATGGGAGCCAACAGAAGACCATTCGCTCCCGCCTTCCTCGCATCACGGGCATGCGCCTGAGCCTCGTCGGTTCTCAGCGCGCCGACACCGACGATGACAGGTATCTTCCCGCCAACGCACGCCATTGCCGCCTCGACGGCACGCTGTCGCTCGTGTCTCGAAAGAAAAGCGTAACCGCCGGTGCTTCCCAGCAGTCCGATCGAGTCGGCGCGGGCCGCAGAAATGCGTTCGAGGAGGCGCGCAAGCGCGGCCGTGTCGACACATCCGGAGGCATCCGTGGGCGTGATGGAAAAGGCCGAGAGGCCCGCGAAGAGCTTCATGATGCTTCTCCCATACCTTACGCGCGCGCCAGTAGCAGCCGGAGACCGGCAACGCCGAAAAACAGGGCCAGTACTCCTTCGATCCAGCGCCTCGCGCGACGGTACAGGCGCACCATGGGTGCGGTCGAGAAAATGACCGCATAGCCGCAAAAGATGGTCACGCTCAACACCGCGCAACCGCCAAGGATCGCCGCAAGCGTGTGCCATGACGAGTTCGGGCCAAGGCCCAGCGTCACCAAGGCGATCCACGCAAGGATCGATTTCGGATTGCTGAGGTGCATGAGTAAGCCGCGCCGGTAGAGATCTGTTCCCGACACTGCGGCGCCATTCGGCCCCGTATGCGACACAGCCTGATCGCCCGAAGCAAGTGCGGCTTTGCCCGCCTTGAAGGCGAGATAAAGAAGATAAAGACCACCGAAGATTTTGAGTACGATCAGCGCTTCCGCATAGCGGGTCAGGATTGCTGAGACACCTGTTGCAGCCATCGCACCCCAGAAGATCGAACCGCTGACCACGCCGGCAGCGAGTATGAGGGCTGCACGCCGCCCGTTATGCATCGCCACCCCCATGATCCGCATATTGCTGGGGCCGGGGCTTCCGGCTGCGATCACATAGGCGGTGTAGACAATCAGGAGATGGTGGAGTTCGGCAGACAATCTGAGGCCCAATCATGCTGTTGGCTATTACGGTAGGTCGGTCGAAACGTAACGTAACGTGCAAACCGGGCGCCTGTCTCTATCTTTGGGCGCCACGATCGACTTTTTATGACGTCGCCGAAAGCGGGATAGCGGGCGGTGCTCCCGACCCATGCGGACATCCCGGCAGATCGGCGGCTACATTTCCCTCAATAGGTTAAAGGCAATCATCCACATCGTAAAAGTAATGAGCGTTTCCAGAATTCGCCACGATGCCGGCTTCGAGAAGATCGGCCGTAGCCAGGTCGCACCGTAGCCAAGCGAAAAGAAGAACAGAAACGAGCCGGTTGCGGCTCCCGCCGCGAACGATACCTCGTATCCCGGAAACCGGGTCGAGATGGTGCCAAGCAGCACGACCGTATCGAGGTAGACGTGCGGGTTGAGCCAGGTAAGAGCAAGACAGGTGGTAAGGGTCGCTCGAAAATTCGATAGACCCGCCTCCTGCACCGCCAGCGCTCCCGTCGAGCGGAAGGCGGAATAAAGGCTTTTTGCGCCGTACCAGATCAAGAACGCCGCTCCTCCATAGCGCATTGCCGGATCGAGCCAGGGCAGCAACGCGCTGATCTGCCGGAAACTGGTCACGCCCAGCGTGATGAGCACAGCGTCCGACAAACCACATGCGAGGCAGACGGCCAATACATGCTCGTTGCGCAGGCCCTGGCGCAGCACGAACGCGTTCTGCGCGCCAATCGCAACAATCAGGCTGAGCCCCATCATGAGGCCGGTCCCAAAAACCGGAAAATTCACCATAAACCGCTCCCCGAAATATCGAGACTTTCCGCTATCGCATCCCGTCGACTTAGGATAGTTAATGTTGCTAACCCTGATTAAGCAAAACTAACTCATGATCGACTATTCCGCTCTCCGCGCCGTATCGGCGGTCGTTCAAGCAGGTAGCTTCGAAAAGGCCGCCGGCATTCTCAACGTGACGCCCTCGGCTGTCTCGCAGCGGGTGAAACAGCTTGAGGAACGTCTTGGCATCGTTCTGGTCGCGCGGGGCACTCCCTGCACTGCAACGGAGAAGGGAGAATGGCTCTGCCGGCACATGGAGAATGTCGGCATGCTCGAAGCCGATCTGTTCGAGCATCTGCCCGCCCTTGTCGATCCGGCCAAACCCGAGCCGAGGGTGACGCTGCACATTGCGACGAATGCCGACAGTCTTGGAACATGGTTCCTGACGGCCATGTCAACCTTCGCCAGACGCTCTGCGTATCTGCTCAACATTGCGATCGATGACGAGGATCATACCGCCGAATGGCTGCGGCGTGGGCAGGTGGTCGCTGCCGTCTCCAGCCTGGAAAAGCCGGTTCAGGGCTGCCGGCGCATGTTTCTCGGCGCGCTCCGCTATCATGCAACGGCGAGCCCCGATTTCGTTACCCGGCATTTCCCGCAGGGCGTAACGGCAGAGGCTATCGGCAATGCGCCCGCCTTGACCTTCAATCAAAAGGACAGGCTCCAGAGCCGGTGGATACGTCAGGTGCTCGGAGAAGACCTCAGCCCTCCGACCCATTGGCTGCCTTCGACGCAGGCTTTCATCGAGGCCAGCCTTTCCGGCATGGGATGGGGCATGAACCCGGCCCCCCTCGTGCGCGAGCACTTGGACTCCGGGCGTCTGGTGGAACTGATCCCGGAAACGCCACTGGACGTTCCTCTGTACTGGCAAATGAACCGTCTAGCGGCGGAACGGCTGGTTGACCTGACGCGCGAGGTCATGGCCGTAGCCAAGCATCACCTGTTGGGCTGAAAGAAGCGCAACTGTCATCCCTGATCGAAGACGACTATATATATTTCGTTATCTATGGGTCGACGCCTTACAGATCATCCTTGCCAGGGAAGCAAGTTGCCGACGTTCGCCGCGAATCACGCCTACCCGCTTCGTCGAGAAGGAATGACAGAAAGTATGGTGGCTCTGGTGTATGTCATGCAAATGCATTACACTTTCAACATCCAAAAGGGAGATTAGCGTATGGCTTCAAACGCGCTGGTTCAGACTCGGATTGACGCCGCCGTCAAGGAGCGCGCAACGGCGGTGCTGGAGAACATGGGACTGACGGTTTCAGATGCTGTCCGCATCCTATTGACCCGAACCGCAAACGAAGGCGCCTTGCCATTGGAGCTTGTCAGCAATAGCGACGTCCACGATGCCTGGTTCCGTGCTAAAGTACTGGAAGCGCTCGAGGATACGCACGCCGACATCGAAGACGCCGACGCCGATAAGCATTTCAGTGCACGCCGGTCAGCAGCACTGCTTAAGGCAAGCGACTGATGAGACTAGTCTGGTCGCAATACGCTCTTGATGATCGCGACAGTATCTTCAGCGATATCGAAGCAGAAAACCCGCGCGCGGCGGTTCATGTCGATGAAGAGGTCGTTCGCGCGCCGCGCGTCGTCTCCTTGAGTTTCCTGAAAGCGGACGTCCCGGCCGGATTGCTGGAACACGCGAACTTGTTATCCCGCGCACACCTTATATTGCGGCCTATGCGGTGATGCAGGATTCGTATCCTGCGTATCTTGCATGGCGCCCAAATATGGCCTGCTGAGATAGAAGATAAGTAGGCTTTTAACCGACTTCGATCGCGCCGTTGTCATGCGAAAATATGCGGTCTTGCTCCTGTCGCAGCCTCAACAGCTCGGAACTTCCATCGATTTCGACGTCACCACATAGGATCGGATTTCCCGCCGATACCGGCCGAACCAGCCTGCGGTTGGCGGCGAGATAAAAAGGCACCGGACTTTCGGCCGACATCGCCTGCGCAGGCACCATTCTGCCCGAAACATTGGTGATCGAATGATGATGACCGCTTGCCGCAAGTAGCGTTCCCGCCGACAGGTCGGCATCGGCATGGGCGACGAGGTCAATGACCGGCTTCGGCGCCTCGGCCCCGCTCGACACGCCCTTGAGGCCGACTTCCAGGATGCTGCTTGCCGCTTCGACTCCCAGGAGGTGGCGCGGTAGATAGAGCATTGCGGTACGGCCCGACCGGCTGACCACGTGGCCCTTTTCAGCAAGCATGGCCCATGTTTCCGCATCGTTGCATTCGACTGTAACGAAGACGCCACCGGCGAAGCTGACTTCGCCAGGGAGACGGAGGCAATGAAACACGTCTAGAGTTGATTTGCGAGTGAGCAGACCACCCTCCTCCACCGCAGAGAAGAAGTCTGCCACTTCGCCGATCCGTGCGATGGGGGCGTGCAGATCCAACCGATCCACCGTGAAGCCGGTTGCATTGGCAACAAGGGTCAGCTCGCAAAGATCGGGCACCGTCCTCTGAGGCAGCGCCGCAGCCGCCTGCGCCCTGCCCGCGGCGACATCCGGGGCAGCCAGGCTGCCCAGCTCGAGCCATGCGGCAAACTCCGGAGCATAGAGCGACGTGCCGTTGCAGGTCAGCATGTTTTCGGCCGGATCAAAGACGAAGTCGTATTCGCTGGATTTGCCGGCAGCGATGATATTTAGACCGAGAACCTGGGCCCAGCTGATGAGCCCCATGAGAAGGCTTGGCTGGTCGCCATCGACAGGTGTTACCAGCACATTGTTGCGGCGTGCCCGCGCAGCGAGACCAGGGCCCACCACGCTGTCGACCTCCTTTGACACGAGCGCCACATGCTTGCTGGCATCGATGGCGAGGCGCGCATGCCGCGCGCCGGCTTCGGGATGGCCAGTCGCCTCTACGACCACGGTAAACGGTAGAGCGAGCACTGTCTCAAGGTTGTCCGTTGCGATGAACCGATGCTCGACCCAGGCAGCCGCGGCCTCCTCTTTTGTCCGGCAAAGAGCGATTTCATCGGCAGGTACCCCGATCGAACGCAGTGCGGCCACTGCAGTTTTCGCGGAAAGATCGACCGCGACACGCGTGCTGACGAGCGGCGTTCTGCGGCTCTGACCGAGGAAGCTGCGCCCGAACGCACCGGTGCCGACGATGCAGCATTCAACGGGGGCGGCGCCTTTGGGGAAGTAGCTATGGTAGTTCATGATGACTCCAACCTCGTAAGAAAAAGCGGCGGCCGGCCCTAGTGGGCCGAGCCTGCCGCACCCCGCCGCCGCAACCGGGAGAGCAGTTTGACGGCCTGGGGAACGACGACGAGCGCCAGCGCCAGCGTGGTGATGGTCCCGACAAGCGGATTAGAGAAGAAGACGCCAAGGGAGCCGTCCGAGATGATCATCGATTGATGGAAGGCATTTTCAGCCTTATGGCCAAGCACCATAGCAAGCACCAGCGGGGCAATCGGGAATTCAAGCTTGTTGAAGACGAAGCCTAGGACGCCGAAGACGAGCACCAGCCAGAGGTCGAACGTCTCGCTGGAGACAGTATAAGCGCCGACGAAGCAGATCGCGACGATGACTGGCCCGATGATCGAAAACGGAATGCGCAGGAGCGCTGCGAACATCGGCACCGTGGCAAGGACTAAAATTACGCCGACGATGTTCGACACATACATGCTGGCGATCAAGCCCCAGACGAAATCGGGCTTGGTTGTGAAGAGCATCGGTCCGGGCGTGAGGCCCCAGATCATCAGTCCTCCCATCATTACGGCAGCTGTCGCCGAACTCGGCAAGCCGAGCGCCAGCATCGGCAGCATCGCGCACGTTCCCGCCGAATGATCGGCCGTTTCTGGTGCGACGATACCTTCCGCACGCCCGCTGCCAAAGGCCTGGCCCGGCTTGGAGCATTGCCGTGCGATGCCATAGCTCATGAATGACGCCGCAGTTGGACCACCCGGAGTGATGCCCATCCAGATCCCGACCGCGCAGGAGCGGATGACTGTGGTGAGGTATCTGGGCAGTTCAGCGATCGTGCGGAGCACGTCGCGCAGATCGATCCTTGACGAGAGGCCGCGAAATTTGTGGCCGTCCTGGACCGTCGCGAGGATTTCTCCAATTCCGAAAAGTCCGATGACGACCACAAGGAAGCTGATGCCACCAATGAGCACGTCAAGCCCGAATGTCAGACGAAGCGATCCGGTGACGGTATCCATGCCAACTGTCGAGAAGAGAAGCCCAAGTCCCAACGAAACCACCGTTTTCAACGGAGCAGCGCTGCCCATCCCGACGAAAGCGCAGAAGGCAAGGAAATAGACGGCGAAATATTCCGGTGCGCCGAAACGCAAGGCGAAGCTTGCTGCCCACGAAGATAGAAGCGTAATGACAACGACCCCGGCAAGCGCACCGATGCCCGCCGACATGAAGGCAAGTGTCAGCGCGCGCGTGGGCTGGCCTGCGCGGGCCATCGGATAGCCATCAAACGTCGTGGCGACCGAACTCGGCTCACCGGGAATGTTGAAGAGGATGGAGGTAGTCGATCCCCCGAACAGGGCACCCCAGTACATCGACGCGAGCAGGATGATGGCCGACACCGGATCCATCGAGAACGTCAGCGGAATGAGCAACGACACGCCATTCGGCGCGCCAAGGCCCGGCAGTACGCCGACGATCAAGCCAAGCATCACGCCCACCACCATGAGCATGATGTGGTAGGGCGTCAAAGCGATCTGGAATCCGTCCAGCAGCAGCCCAAAATTTCCCATCGAAGCCTCCCTGTCGTTCAGTAAACGCCGAACATGTTTTCGAGCGGACCCTTGTGCAGCGGGATCTGGAAGACGATCTCGAAAATCAGATAAAGTGCCACGGCAAATCCGAGACCAAGGGAAACGGCTGCAAGGGGATGATATTTGCCCTGTCTCCACGAGACGTAGAAGAGATAGAGCGCGCTGCCGACGTAAAGGCCAAGCTGGATGGCAACGACCACGAAAACCGCCATCGGCAAGAAAAAGGAGGCCAGACGGCTGACCTGTTCGGCCTCCAAGAAGATCTCACGGCGCTTTTCTCCGTGCCGTCGAAGTGCAAAAAGCGTCTGCGCGGCGGAGGCAACGCTCGCCAGGAGCACAATCAGCCCGACATAAAAGGGAAAATAACCAGGTTGCGGGCCAGAGCTTTCCCAACCGACTCCAAGATCGAGCGAGCCCGTCGCAGCAAGAAGTCCGATCCCTGCGGTCAGTGTCGCGGCGACCAGCTCCATGTGGATGCGTTTAATGTGCATTTGCTATCCTCCCTATGAGAAAGAACCGGTCCGGCGGCGCCCGCCGGACCGATCATCTCACTGGACGAGCCAGCCTTCGGTCTTGAAGACCTTGACGGCATTCGTCTCGCTGGTCGCGATGAATTCGCCGAGCGCCTTGCCGGTCAGGAAATCACCGGTCTGCGACGTCTTGCGCACATACTCTTTCCATTCGGAGGTTTCGCTCACCTTGCGAAGAACCTCGGTGTAGTAGGCGAGTGCATCCTCCGGAACATCGGCTGCAGTCCAGACAGTGCGCGGCATCTTGTAGGATTCGATCGGAATCCCGGCCTCGATGCAGGTCGGAATATCCTGCCAGCCCTTGCCGTCATGGATCGGCTCGCTTTTTGCCATTTGCGTGGACGAGAAGACACAGAGAGGTTTCACGGCGCCAGCTTGCCACTGGCCGATATTCTCGTTCGGGTTGTTGACGTTTGCAGCCACGTGACCACCGGCCAGCTGCACGCCGACTTCGCCGCCGCCGTTGAACGGCACGTACTTGAAGCTCGCGCCAGTCTGCTGTTCAATCAGGGCGACAAGCGTCTCGTCCGTATCCTTGGACTGGCTGCCGGCAAAGGCAACCGTTCCAGGCTTTGCCTTGGCGGCATCAACAAGGTCCGTAGGCTTCCCATATGGGGAATCGGACTTTACCCAGATCAGGAATTCGTCAAACGCAAGAGCTGCAACGGGCGTCAGATCCTCGGTCGAGTAGGCCATCTTCGCCACATGGGGCAGTAGATAGGCGTTGTTCGTTCCGAAATAGAGCTTGTTCGCGTCGCCCTTGTTCTGCCTTGCATAGAGAAACGCTTCCGCGCCGCTGCCGCCACCCTTGTTCAGGACGACCATCGACTGATCCATCAACTTGTACTTCGTAATGATGGACTGGATGGTGCGAGCGAAGTTGTCGGTGCCGCCGCCGGCGCCCGAGGCGACGACGAACTCGACCGGGCGGTTCGGCTCGAATGCGAATGCCTGGGTAGCCGCGCTTAGCGCCGCCAGGATAGTGCATGCAATGGAAAAAGGCTTCTTCATCGTTACTCCTCCTTTGAACTCATCCGGCACGAACCCTCCTCCATGCCGGGCGATGCTGCAGATTTCTGAAGTCAGGCCGCAGCAGACAGTGCTGCAGCCCTCCTGGCCATGCGCGCCGCCAGAAGCAGCGCCTCGCGGCTGGCGCCTACATCGGCGATGCCCTTTCCAGCGATGTCATAAGCCGTGCCGTGGGCCGGCGTGCACAGCGGGAACGGCAGGCCACCTATCATGGTCACCCCTTTGTCGAAACCGATCAGTTTCATCGCGATCTGACCCTGATCGTGATACATGGTCAGGACGGCGTGAAACTCTTCCTTGAGTGCGCGCAGAAAGACGGTATCGGCAGGGAACGGGCCTGCGACGTCGAGGCCGGCCTTTTGCGCGGCTGCCACGGCCGGTTCGATGATCTCAATCTCTTCCGTCCCGAAGTTGCCGCCATCACCAGCATGCGGGTTGAGGCCCGCGACGATGATCCTCGGATTTTCGTGACCGGCGCTCTTCAGGCATGCCTGCGTCAGAGCGAGCTCGGCGACAATCCCCTCCACCGACAGAGCCGACGCAACCTCCGCCAGTGGTATGTGCGAAGTCACACGTGCGTTCCAGACGCGTTCGAGAACATTGAATTCGCGCGCCTTGCCAGTGAAACCGATGACGTCGGCAACAAAACGGATTTCGTCGTCGTAGCCCGAATAAGCGTAACGCATCGCCTTCTTGTTGAAGGGGGTAAAGCACACGGCATGCGCTCGGCCACTGTCAGCAAGCTTCAGCGCAGTGCGGAAGTTCGTCGTGGCGAAAGTGCCGCCTGCAAGTGTCGCCTCGCCGCGTACCACGTCGGCAGGATTGAGATGCGCAAGGTCGATGAAGACGTGGCGATCCTTACCCGCCTGCTCGAAATTGTCGAGCGGCGCGCTGGCAAGGTTCAAGTCGAGGCCCGCTTCCTTGGCTCCGCCCTCGAGAATACGACGGTCGCCGATCACGACAAGATGCGCCGCCGCGCGGATTTCCGGAAGGGCGATGATGCGCGCGGTAAGTTCGGGACTGATGCCGGCCGGATCACCCATCGCAAGGGCGATTACTGGACGCGTTTCGGTTGCGCCATCTTTGATCATGAACCTCTCCACATGTTTCTCCTCGAAGAAGCAGATACACCGGTTTGGCATTCAATATCAAGAGCACTGCATGCTGTATGCAGAATATTTCATTGACTTGATCGCTGCGGAGTTTCATTAGGTGACCTCAGCGAGCGCCCTCATATGGAGAATCAGCGTGGTCCGGATGAACTCAGTCAACGTGGGTACGGGTGATGTCAGCAGCGTTGCGCCACTGCAACGGACAGCCTTGCACGACACGCTTGTGAACCACCTGCGCGACATGATCATCGAGGGTAATCTCGCGCCGGGAAGCCGTATCCATGAAGGCCAGCTCGGTGAGCAGCTTGGCGTTTCAAGGACCCCGTTGCGTGAGGCAATCAAGTATCTGGCGAGCGAAGGGCTCGTCGAGCTCGTCCCCAGTCGCGGAGCAGTCGTGAAGCGCTTCAGTCCGAAGGATGTGGAGGACATGCTGACGGTGTTGCAATCAATGGAGGAGCTAGCCGGACGGCTCGCATGCGAGGTCGGCTCCGCCGAGGAAATCGCCCATGTTCGCGCTCTTCACGATGAGATGCTGGACAAATACAGGTCGGGCGACCGGCTGAACTACTACAAGCTCAACCAGGCCATCCATACGGCAATCGTCCAGATGGCGCACAACGCAACGCTCTCGAACATGCATACGACGTTGCAAACGAGGCTGAAGCGCATCCGTTTCGTCGGTCATGAAGGCCCTGAGAAATGGGCTGCCGCAGTTGCCGAGCATGAAGAGATGATCGTCGCCCTGGAACAGCGCAATACGCCGGCATTGTCGGAGGCGCTTGGACGGCATCTGAGAAACGCGTGGGAGCGCGTCAAGGACGGTGTGTGAGCCACGTTATGCCGCCGCTTCTTGGATCGTCATGACGCACCGTGAGAGCCAGAAGTGAGATAAAGATCGCCGCGAAGCATGCTTGAGAAGTAAGCAAGGTCGCAGCGGTCGTATCGAGTGAGCTGCCCCCGTTGCGTTGCAGACGCGCAGTCGCTGCGAACCGAAAATCTCGATCTCAGATGGTTTCGCAATCGCCGGTATCAAGTTCGCTGCCGCGGCGCCACGCGGCTTTGCGGACACATCAGTTGATCTTTCGGGCGGCCCGATGCGCTGGAAGTGTCACGACGAAGCAGGCGCCGCCACCCGACGGGGATTCGTAACGGACTGCACCGCCATGGCGCTCGGCGATCTGGCGCACCAGCGCCAATCCCAAGCCCCAGCCGCCCGTGGCCTCGCTTCGCCCCGAGGGCCGGTAAAACGGCTCGAAAACGCGGACGCTCTCGCTATCCGGTATGCCCGGGCCCTGGTCACGGATTTTGAGTTCCACCGCACTGTCTACCTGCTGAACACTGGCCGTGACGGGAGGGACGCCGTGGCGCAACGCGTTCTGCATGAGATTGCGCACGAGCCTGCCGAGCAGGCGTGCATCGCCTATGACAGTCGCGGGCGTGCCAACGACCTCGACGCCGTGGCGCGCCCCTTCTTCCGAGACAAGAGCCAAGAGGTCGATCGACTCGGGCGCATCGAGCTTTTCGACATGGTCGAGCCTGCTCGCCAGCAGAATCTCCTCGACGAGCGTGTCCAGTTCGGCGAGGTTGCGCACGATCTCCTCCTTGCGGTTCTCGTCCGGCGCCTGGTCATAGAGATCGATCGCCATGCGAAGGCGCGCAAGCGGCGAGCGCAATTCGTGGCTGGCATTGGCGAGCAGAGCGCGGTTTGACTTGATCAATCGCTCGACATGATCGGCGGCCTTGTTGAAGCTCTTCGCGACCGCCGCGACCTCATCGCTGCCGTCCGCTGGTACACGCGCCACGAAGTCGCCCCTCCCCCAGGCATCCACGCCCCTGCGTAACCGCTCCAATCGGCTGGTCAGGTGGCGCACCACCGGATAGGCGGCAAGCCCAATGACGCCGGCGATCAACGCCAGATAGGTTAGCGGATTGCGTCCGGACGGACGGAAGGGCCGCGCCATGCGCGCCGCCACCGCGCGCCCGTCGGGCAACTCCGTCACCATGGTGTGAAAGCTGCCTCTGCCGTGGCGCCAGCGCCTCTCGAGAACGTCGCGCGGAAGCGGCTGGCCGGCGCTCGCGATCAGCCTACCGCGCGGATCGTAAACTGCAATGTCAGCGTCGAATGCGCGTGAAAACCGCTCCAGCGTCGCCTCGATCGACTGCAGGTCCATGTCGGGCGGAATCAGTGCGGCGACGAACCGCGCGCGTTGGCTCTGCCAGCTGGACTCCTCCTCTCCCTGCCCCAGCCACACGAAGGCCGCACTGGCGAGCGCGACCGCTGCAAGGCTCGCCAGCAGCGTCAGGTAGATTTTTAGGAACAGCCGGCTGCGCATCGCTATCTCTCTTCGTCCTGGAAACGGGCGAAGACATAGCCGGCGCCGCGCACGGTGATGATGCGCCTCGGATGCTTGGGATCGCTTTCGATGGCCGCCCTGATGCGCGATACATGGACGTCGATCGAGCGGTCGAACGCATCCAACTCCTCGCCCTTGACCGTGTCCATCAACCGTTCGCGCGACAGCGTGCGCCCGGCATTTTCGGCAAGCGCCACAAGCAGGTCGAACTGGTAGCTGGTCAGGACACATTCATCGCCGTCGATCCTGACCGAGCGGGATCCCGGATCGATCTCCAACCGTCCGAAGCGCAGGACGCGCGAGACCGCTGCGCTCCCGTTGCGGCGACGCAGGATCGCCTTCAGACGCGCCAGCAATTCGCGCGGATTGAAAGGCTTGGGCAGATAGTCGTCGGCTCCAAGCTCCAGCCCGACGATACGGTCTGTCTCTTCACCTTTGGCCGTGAGCATCAAGATCGGCACGTCCGATACTGCGCGCATGCGCCGGCAGGTCTCGAAGCCGTCAAGGTCCGGCAGCATGACATCGAGGATCACGACATCCGGCATAAGGCGGCCAAGGTCGGTAAGGCCCGCCGCGGCCGTTGCCGCGGCGTGGACGGTGTAACCGTTGCCGGAGAGATAGTCAGCGAGCATGGCGGAGAGGCGCGTATCGTCGTCAACAATCAAGACCCGTTGCGCCATTACTTTCCCTCCGTTCAGTCGCTCGGCCCACTTAGCCTTACCACCGGCCGCGACCTCTGCGCTCTTTCAAATGCTCGACGAGCTTAACGCGCTGCTCCGGCGTCAAAACTGCGGCGGCGTCGAGCAGAGCAGTCGTCATCTTGCGCGAGGCCGCGTCGATGGCCGCGACGCGCTCACTGCGCAGCTTTTCGGCGGCCGCCCGGTCTATAGAAGGAGCACCGAGGAGTTCGATAACCTGCTCACGCGTCTCGCGGAAGTCCCGGAAAGTCGGCCCGATCTCATCGCGCGCCTTGTCGATGATCTCCCAAATCTTGTCTTCCTGCTCGGACGTCACATCGATTTCGTCAAGCACGGAGCCGATTCGGTGTTCCATAAAGCCGCCACCTCCCATATGTGCGTGCATCATGTGGCCGCCCATCCCGAAGTTGAAAACATCGCTCCGCGCGGCTGCAAAACCAGCCGCGCCGACTAAAGCGACGGCTACCACGCCGCCAATCGCGGCGCGCCGCCCCCATCCTTTCGAGGCTGGTTCGCCGAAAGTCGGGCTCGCCAAGTTCTTGTCCTCGTTTTCCATCGTTAGTCTCCTTCACTGCGCAGCACCTGCTGCAATGAAGGTACGCTAACAGGGCAACGTTTCGAGTGTTCTGGGCAAATGTAAAGGAATGTAAAGCCGGAGCGCGCCGTCGCGGACAGGCTGGGCCGCAGCGATGAGATTACGTCGGCCGTCATGCCACTCGGTAAAAAATTCCTGCGCCCAAACAGACAGTTACAGCGTCAAAACGTTAAAGTATGCCGAAGTGTATTTTCGAGAAAGAAACATTAGACTAAAGTCATACGCGCTGGGGTCAACAGCAGGTAAAAGTACTATTTTTTGGGAGGAAATAGAATGTCACACAGAGTGGCCTTGAAGAAACGCGTGCTGTCTTCAAACGATCTAGACATGCTGGACGGTTTGCTCAAGGAATGGTGCGACAGTCGCCACTACGACATTTTGAACTTGGAGTCCCAAGAGGCTGCAAGGGAGTTGGTGATGTGGTTTGAGTTCGGCGTCGATAAACCCCATCAACTTCGGGAGTTGCTTGCGACGCGTTAATCAAGATGCCCGTCTGGCATTAAGCGCCAGATGGGCACATCAATCCGGCGCATGGCGTAATTTCAGTTTCCGCCCCGCAGATACTGACTGAATGAATGTCGTCGGCGGATCCGTGAGCCGTCGGCCTGTAATGGATCCAACAGGCGTCTTCCATGCTGCTCGCCAATTGAGCGAAGGGAGTTTGCGGCAGCTATCGGTTCAAACAAACGTTCGGCTTCATCGAGCCGGATGATCCTGCAAGATCAGCGGACGAGATCGTCGTCTTCCGGGAACCTACGCGTCCTGTGCGGCATTAGAAGCAGGTTGTCGCAATTGTTTCAAGGGAGGCCGAGACGTCAGGAAAGAAGAAGAGCGTCCGCTCCAGCGCCGCTCCCGTTCGGCCACATCGCCTTCGCCCGAAGCGAGGGGCACGATTCCGCGTGTTCGAAAAAGCCAATCGCCAAGCCATGAAGATTGCCTGGCTTGTCGTTATCACTTTTGTTGCCGCCATCGCATTGCATGCCTTGTTGACATGATCAACATTGGTTGCACATGCCATCGAGCCGTTAGCTGGTTGGCAACACGTCCATCCCAGATCAAAGAAATGCCCCGATGCAGGTGGATGCGGGTGGAATAGCGTCTCACGCAAGTGCCTCGGCTAAAGTCCTAACTTTCCCAGATAAGTGATTGAGATCAGAATATTTTGTCGGATCAGGTCGATGCAAGAAGCGCGGCCAACTTCCCCAATTCCGACGGTTCGGGTCTCATTGTACAAAAGAAGGTCAGACTCCTCCCATTGGCGATTTTATGGCAGTATTAGCGATGCCTTAAATGAAAGGGAGGAAACACTCGTGTCTCTGATAACAAAACTGCCAGCAGGCCAAACTGTCCTTGAGTTCGAGGGGCACAAGTTCTGGGTTGATATTACGGAGAAACCGAAATTTGAAATGAGAGTTGGGATGGTGCCAGAAGGTGATGATCCAGAACTGGTAGTGAAACTCATGGCCGCTCTGGAGGAAGGGAGTAAATGGAAGAAGAATAAAGACGGTTCTTGGAAGTGCGTCGATGAAAGTGGGTCGGCAACTGACGGCATGCACAGAACGAAGCACTGAAAAAAGGCAACCGCCCGCCTTGGCGAGATGGGCGTCCGAAAGTACGTCCTCGGCCAGAAAATCAGCAGCATCAGGGTGATGATATCGGCGAATTATTGGCATTCCCTATTGCATCAGAACCACTGCATGGCGTCCGTTCCTTCGATTGATACCGAAGGACGAGCCCGTTGTGATCCAAGACATACGTTTTCCTTCTGGCGAACCGTCGCGAGGCATTCGAATGTCGCCTATTCGTAGCATTCTCTCCCGGGGCAGCAGGTTTAACCGACCATGGTCCCGGTGGTTGGTGCAGATTGAAGTCCGTGTCGGGGTCGGACAACCCATGTCACGAGACAAGTCGAAGAGCTGCTGCGCGATCAGGTGCGCGACCGCCCCTTCCCTCTGGGCCGTTGCGTGGGCGCTCCACCTTGAAGTGCGCGAGGCTCCATGAATGTGGAACTTCCGGACCTTCTTCTCATTTGATCGAGATGAGCATCCGAGAACGAGATTCCATGCGAGGCGACCAGCAGCAGGAAATGGCCTCCTGGTTGCGGTCACTGGAGCCTGTCCAACCGAAGGACATGATCGGACTTTGGAAAGGCGTCGGCCTTCCGTCGGGACATCCGCTGGACGGCGTCCTCGAGAACTTGCACTGGTTCGGAAAGCGCTTCCATGCCGACATGCGGGCGGACGCTTTGCTCTTCCAACGGCCGCCCGGACGGCTTGTGTCGATTGATCCCCGCTATATCCCCATCGGGCTCGCGATCAAGGCGGCACCGTTGGGACGAACGGCTGTTGCTCGGAAGCTGTTTTTGCACCTTCAGCAGGCGTTGCGCGCAAAAGGTACGACAGCTTCGATAACGCTCCAAATATTCGAACAAGTCGAAAGCGCGGCAATGATCTACGACAAGCAGCCCATCGTGGACCACTTCCGGCTTGTAAGACATGATGAACTAGTCGGGATGATGTGCGTGCGCGGCGACTCGTGCCGGTATTTCTTCAGGCTTCGGAAAGTGAACGAGGCAGGCATGTAACGCACGGCTTGGACTGCGCCGTCTGGAACATTGTCGGGCTCGGACCGTTCGCAGGAAGAGCAGCAATCGGAGGATCACATGAGCAATCTTTACAATGAAAGCGACCCCGCGGTCTCGGGCGAACCGGCAAAAACCATGCTGACTGCGTTCTTTGACTCTCGAAGCGAAGCGGAGGATGCCGTCGAGCGCCTCAAAGAGGCAGGCGTCGCCCACGTCCGGCTGATGCCGGGATACGAAGCCGATGCCGAGAAGGCTAAAGTCGAAAGCGACGATCGCGGAGGTTTCTGGCCTCAACTCGGAGACTGGCTCCTTCCGGACGAGGACCGTGCCGTCTATGCCGAAGGACTTCGACGCGGTGGCTTCCTGGTGTCCGCTTCGGTGGACGAGGCCACCTACGACACCGCCCACGACATACTCGACGATGAAGGAGCAATCGACATGGACGAGCGCGCCGACCTTTGGCGCAGCGAAGGCTGGAACGTCCTGAAGCCGAACGAGACATATGTCGAGGCGAGATATGATCGGAACCGTCTCGGAGAAGCGAATCGCGACCAGCAGATCTCCGGCTCTCGCGACGATGTGTTCGAAGCCGACGCCGCCGCGGGGTCTGCTACGGTCGCAGGTCACTACATGAGAAGCGGCGAACCTACGCCTTCGCGCGTGCGCGCCTATGGGCTCGATGAGGAAGTTCGCGTGGACGAACATATGCGCGACGACATCCTTCCGACCGGTCATCAGCGAACGGTCGCCGAGGGACAGGATCCAGCCGACCGCGAACCTCGTCAGAGCCAGGACATGGACGGCCTGCGTCAGGAGCAAAGCTTCCCACGCAGCCGATAAGCGCGGACGAGATGATCGACGCTGGTCGGCGCAGGTCGGTGCCGTCGGAGACGCCACAGGGGCCGGACGTTTGTGCCGTCCCTCCTTCATTTTATGAGTTATGAGCTGGTCACTGGCGTTCATATGGCGTCGACGGCTACGGGCATCGCGACCCCCTGACGCTATCACATGTGCAGCGGATAGAAGATGCTTCAGCCACTGCCGAGACCTCGACATCTTGAGGCATTGGTCACTATGCAGCTCGTTAAGGAGCGCGACGCGGAGCGTGTCCGTGACCGACATTGACGAAAACCTCATTCTTCAAAGGAGAATCCCAATGAAGAGCAAGGAACTTGACGAAAGTGATCCGTGGCGCGAGCGCAACTTCGTGCTGGTCCTGGACGACGGCGAAGAGGCGTTCGAAGCAATCACGCGCTTCGCCGAGGAGCAAAAGGTCGGCGGCGCGTCGCTAACCGCCATCGGGGCCTTCCGTAGCGCCACGCTCGGCTTCTTCGAGTTCGCGACGAAGAACTACAAGGAGATCCCGGTTGAGGAACAGACCGAGGTCCTAAGTGCTATTGGAGACATTGCTATCGGCGACGACGGCAAGGCCAGCCTCCACATGCATGTGGTCCTCGGCCGGTCAGACGGAGCCACCCGGGGCGGCCATTTTATCAAGGGCACCGTTCATCCTACCCTCGAGATCATCATCCGCGAAAGCGCAGTCGGCTTCCGCCGCCGAAAGCGCGAAGACCTCGGTATCGCGCTGATCGACCTGTAGACGGTGGTCTGGAGCAGCCGATCACGAGCAGGGGCTTTTTCTTTGTCTCGGAACTTTATCTTCGCCTGGATGTTTATGGCGGTCACGCTTTTCATATACCCACCAGTCGCTGAATCTGCGTGATCTGCAGTGCTGCGGGCATGACCCTTGGCACTCAGCTGATGGCTTGGACTCGCCTTCGACCTCTCATTAGACGAGCCCTTGTCAGACGAGCCCTTGTCGCAATATGTTTCGTGAAATGCTTGCCCACGCTTCGGCGGGTTTTTTGTTGAGTCTCAGGGTGTTGGAGAACCAACCATGCTGAGCTTGCTTAGCCCCGCCGCAATACACCCGAAAGCCGTCGCTCAAACACCTTGATGGAACCCTCGCCATGAAGATTGTGGTTGCTCTCAAAAATACATCTCCCTGGCATCAATACCGCTAAACTTGATCGCAGGTGATGGAGACCTGCGGATTTCGGATTAACGGGACATCGATTCCGGTAAATCCCGGACAGTCGTTTCACTAAATCGCGGACAGTCTCGGGGGATCGACTTTCGTTCGCCTGGTTGATGTCATGGGTTATTGATTTCGGCGTTTCGCGCTTCGGTCAAGAGCGGTCGTGGTTTTTGCTTCCTCATGCTGTCTTTTTCGAGTGCAATTCGATGGGCGTTATGGACGATGCGGTCGAGGATGGCGTCAGCGATCGTCGGCTCCCCGATCATCTCGTGCCACTGCGCCACGGGGAGTTGGGCGGTGATCAGAGTGGATTTCCGGCGGTAGCGCTCTTCGAAGATTTCCAGGAGATCGAGCCGCTGCTGATCGCTGAGCGCATGGGTTCCCCAGTCATCGAGGATGAGCAATTGAACACGCGCGAGCTTGTCGACCAATCGAGGGAACCGACCGTCGAGGCGCGCCAGCGCCAAATCCTCGAAGAGACGGGGCATCCGGACATAGAGAACGGAATAATCGAGGCGGGCCGCCTGCCGTCCGATGGCGCAGGCAAGCCAGGTTTTGCCCGTTCCCGTTTGTCCGGTCAGGATCAAGTGCTCATGGGCTTTGAGCCATTCGCCTTGGGCCAGGGTGAGAAGCTGTCGGCGGTCAAGGCCGCGATGGGCGGCGAAGTCGATGTTCTCGATGCAAGCGTCGGGGAAGCGCAGTTTGGCGATTGCAAGCCGGCTGGTCAGGCGCTTGTCGCCGCGCACGGCCATCTCCCGGTCGAGCATCAGGCCCAGCCATTCATCGCGGTTGAGATCGCTGCCCTCGGGCTGATTGGCCAGTTCGCGATAAGCTGCCGCCATGCCGGATAGACCGAGTGCGTGCATCTGGTCGAGGGTTGGATGTGTGAGCATGTGAGTGTCTTCCTTTCTTCACTGGTAATAGGAGCTGCCGCGGATGTTGCCGTGCGCTGGGGCGGGCTTGACCGGCTCGGCGACGGGCGGAGCCTGATCGAGGCCGGATTTGAGGATGGTGCTGACGGAGGAATAGCTGAGCGCATTGATCGTCAGTGCCCGATCGCACGCCGCCTCAAGACGCTCAGGCCCGTACCGGCGCGCGAGCGATAGAACGCCTTGAGCGGCGCGGTATCCCTGCTGGGGATGGGGCCTGTCGCGCATCAGCCGCTCGATCAGGATCGCCGTGCTGCGACCAATCTTTGCGGCCTGCTTCACAAGGCTTGCCGGTGTGGTGTTGGCATAATGCTGATGCGTTTTGGGCATGTGCTCGTTGACGGTGACATGACCAGCTCGCTGCGACGTCCGGCGGTGGCTGGCGACACGTTGGTGATCGTGGAATATCTCGACGATCCGGCTTGTGAGCCGGACATCGACCTGGCGGCCGATCAGACGATGGGGAACGGAATAGAAGCACTTGTCGACCTCGACATGATAGTCGGGATGAACCTTTGCCGATTTCCATTCGGAATATTCGAATGGAGTTGCCGGCAAGGGTGCGAGCGCGTCTTCCTCGATTTCCTCGAAGAGCTGACGTCGGGATTTGCCAACCCGTCGCATCGGCCGGTTGTTGAGATCGTTGAGAAGCTGGCTGATCCGCACGTTGAGATCGACGAGGCTGAAGAAGCGGTCGTTTCTCAGCCGCGCCAGGATCCAGCGCTCAACGATGAGAACGCTGCCTTCGACCTTTGCCTTGTCCTTCGGCCGTTTTGGACGGGTCGGCAGGATCGTCGTGTCGTAATGCTCGGCGAACGCTGCAAAAGTGGCGTTGATGTCGGCTCAAACCACAAGGGCTTGGCAACGCCGGCCTTGAGGTTGTCGCAGACGATCGCTTTCGTCACGCCACCGAAGAAGCTCAGTGCCCGTTGCTGACCCTCGATCCAGTCCGGCAGCCGTTGAGTGAAGCTTGCATAGGCGAAGGTGTACAAGGAGGCGGGCAGAACGGCGACGAAGATCTGCGCCAGCCGGATCTCGCCCGTCGCCGGATCGATCACCGGCACGGTGTGGCCGGCGTAGTCGGTCTGCATCGCCGCGCCGGCAATGTGGCGATTGCGGAAGGTGGCGCTGGCGCGCTGTTCGAAAGCGGCGAAACGCTCACAGAACCATGTATATCCATAACCGTTGGGGTGCCGTCCGCGATATTCCTGCCACAACAGCGTCAGCGTCACGCCCTTTCGCTTCAGTTCGCTGGCGATCTTGCCCCAGTCGGGCTCGTGCATGTCCTGGGGCGGGCGGCCGCGACGATGGAACAGGCGGCGCTGCAAAACAGCGTCCTCGTCAAGCCCAGGCGGCAACGGCCAGCCCGTCAGCCCGGCCTCACGCGCCCGCAGTAGGTAGGTTGAAATGGTCGTTTTGCTGATCTTCAGCCGTTCCGATATCGCACGAACGGAAAGGCCCTGTTCGTGCGTCAGTCTCAATATCGATCGAATGTCCTTCACACTCGTAAGCCTCGCCTGCTTCCGTCTCGCCATTCACCGCACCCCTTTCAAATCGGGGTCCAGAATGGCAAGACGGCGCGTGCGAAAGTCGATCTCTTTATCGCCGAAAGACTGTCCGGGATTTACCGGAATCGCTGTCCGGGAATTAGCGGAAATGCTGTCCCGGATTTAGTGAAATCGCTGTCCGGGATTTAATGGGATCCCTGTCCGCGAATTACCGAAACCCGCAGGAGACCAACCAGCTTCCGCAAATGAACTCAATCAGACCAAAGTCTTGAGTGCTTCAGGCCAATGGTCTGATGGAGGGAACTGCTGCGTTGTGCTGTCGTTTGCTCACCTGTGAGGCTGCCAAGACAGCCACGGAAATGGAGAAGAAAATGTATAGCAAGATTCTCGTCTCTACCACTGCGATCGCCCTCATGTCGGGTGCTGCCTTTGCAGGATCCTCGACGGTTAACGGCGCGGTTGGCGGTGCAGCCACAGGCGCAATCGTCGGCGGTCCCGCCGGCGCCGCAATCGGTGGCGCAGCAGGTGCGGTCGTCGGGACTCTACTCGATCCGCCGCCGCCGAAGGTTGTGACCTATGTGCGCGAAGCGCCTCCTCAGTCAGGCACCGTCGTCATAAAGGAGAAGGTTGTCGTCGGACAGCCGCTGCCTGAAGCCGTCGTAGTCACTCCGGTGCCCGATGACCCGACATACGCCTACGCTGTGGTCAACGACCAGCGTGTGATCGTGGAGCCTTCCTCGCGCAAGGTCATCCAGATCGTCAACTGACGACAAGGTTGGACCCGGCATGCCGGGTCCAACCTGCTAACTCAAACCAAATCGACACCACAAGGACGTCGTGCTGCGACGCCCTCTGGCGCGGCACGTCCTCGGCCAGGGAGTTAAAGCTATGAACCGCAAGATCCTACCTGTCCTGATCGCCTCGCTCGCGCTCGGCGCGTCGCCAGTTGGTCTGCTTTCCGCAGCCGCGCAGGATGCAACTCCGATATTGCCCAAGAAGGGCACGACGCAAGGCGAGCAGCCGCAATCCGGCACATCGCAGCAGCCGTCTGGCGCAGAAGCGCCAAGCAACGGTTCGGGTCAAGAAGCCCCGTCCGGAGGAACGGGCGACGCCTCAACCGTCCAACCCGATAGCGGAGGAACGGGAACATCCGGCTCATCTTCGCAAGGTACTGGTCAGCCTACCACTCAACAGCAAGACACAACGAAACCTGCCGACGGATCCACTTCGCAGCAGGCGCCTGCATCCGGCAGCGAGAGCGGAAAGAGTTCGACGAAGAGCTCCGGCGAAACAACTTCGCCTGATGGAAAAGCCACATCCGATAAGCCGTCTGACGCCACAGGATCGGGCGACGCTGGCACGACGGGTGGGGGCACGTCGACGGGAACGTCCGGTCAATCCACTTCCACTAAGACTGAAACCGATGTCAACATCTCTGTCGAACAGAAGACTGAGATCCAGAAGGTCGTGAAGGAAGTCAATGTCGAGCCGGTTCGCGAAGTCGACTTCACGGTTGAAGTTGGCACAGCCATACCAAAGACGATCCGACTTGAGCCGCTGCCGCCGCGGATCGTCAAGATCGTCCCGCAATATGAAGGCTATCGCTTCTTCATCCTGGCAGATGGCAGGATCATCATCGTCGAACCCTCGACGTTCAAGATCGTCTACATCATTGTCTGAATGGCCCCGACTTCCCCCGGCGGCAAGTCCGCCGGGGGGCAAGAGAAGACCATCTTATGCGACGAAGCAAAGGCTAGTGATATGGGATTTCCACTCGCGGTGATCGCAGCGGCCATCGTAGCTATCGTTCTTGCACTAATGGTGCTCGGTGATCCGGCAGAGAAGGCGCCGAGCCGTGTCTTTGTGCAACAGGCTCTGCATCATCAAGTGACGCGCTCTCCGTGACGCTTAGGGGCTTGGACGCCTCAGCTTCTGCTGCTCGCCAGGCCGTCCAGAACTCGCGAGGTCGGCCATAGCCCTAAAATGGAGATCGCGTCGCTTGGTTTGAGTCCGCGTCCGCCAGCTCGGCTTCGGCATCAATGGCGAAAGGGCGAACCGTCCTCAGCGGCAACATCAGGATAAAGTTGGCGCCGGAGCGTCTCCAGTGCTCTGACCTTTCGAAGCTCGCGCTGCACAGTCTCGGCCGTAACATCGCGCCAGGCTGCGCCATCCGGTTGGTCCCATACCCTTCCGCCGGATGCCAGAAATTCGCAAAAGGCCTGCGCCGAGCGAAGGCGGCTGCTAAGTTCGACATAGTGGTTAGTGTAGGCGTCCATGAGAACTCCGTCAGCATAACGCGCGCGCCTGTAAAAACGACGTCCCCGTCATTCGCTGCGCTGACACTTCGCCTTAGTGCAGCACAGTCGGCGGCAGGCGAACGATGCTCGTAATCGTCTCGAGCAGCTCAACGAACTGGTCGAGGACCATTCCAAAATTCTTGTCATCCATCCGCGCTATCTCCGGGATCGTGTCGTAAGTGCGCGCAACAAGGCAGTCGAGGCCCGTGCTGCTGGCAAACGGGCTTTCGGAAAAGTCGCTCGTTCGAACCGCGTGCAGTTCATCCACAATCCGGCGAACAAGACGCTCGCGATCCTTAATTGAAAGGCTCAACAGTTCTTTCCGCGCATCGCGAATTTCGGTGATGATACCGTGGGACATGAGCCTCCCCGATCTAAACGTGGCGGCAGCGCGCCTTGCGTGTAGCCGCACTGTAGCAGCTCCTTCGCGACTAGACGTCGGACCTTGGTCTGATCGCACCCTTCGCTTAAGAGCTAGCCCCGCCTTGTCCGCAGGCCAGCTGCTTTGGAAGCCATGTGAGCCCGAGGGACTGATCGCCGCTCTCTCGCGCTGCTATCCGCTCGTTTGAACGTTCATCCAGCGCGGCACGACACGTACAGACCAGTGCTTCATAATGGTGGCGAGACCTTCGGTCGCAGAGGAGAAACGATCGTTTCTTTCGCCTCAGCGACCGAGAGGCCCTACCCACGCGTCACGCCAGCGCCTCTTGGAGGTAAGAATTATCAAAGAACCAACGGCCGACATCCGTGTGCCTTCGTCTAGCAATCCCGCTTGGATCATCAGGTCGATCGTGGTTGCAATTGCCCTTTCGGGAATGGCCAGGCCGTTCGGCCACATGCCCATGTCACGCATGTAGCGCAGCCCGCGACGGGCAAGATCGGCGTCATCCGGCACCGTGATGCGCTGGAAGATCGGCAACGCAATTTCTTCCTCCTGCGAGGGATCGTTGGTAATCAGATAGGCTTCGGCCAAAGCCTTCAAGAGCTTCCCGACAGTCTCGCTATTCAATTCGAGCCAACTTTTCTTCGCGATAAGCGCGGCAAACAGGATTTCCGGTATGACGTCGTTGATCTCTCCGATCAGATTGTACCCGGCGCTTTCAGCGATGAAGTTCCAGGGGGCGGGTTGCGGTGCGCAATCAATGTCGCCAGCCTGAAGCGCCGCCCAGCGCGTCGTATGAACGCCGGCAAGAACAAATTCATAGTCACCTGGGTACTTGAGTCCTTCGCGGGAAAGCAGCATCTGCGTGTAGATCGCTGTGCCCTCGGTTAGTGTCTTCGAAGCCCGCTGCTGCAAAAACCTCGGCTTCGGAGATCTTCTGGCAATTGATGCCTTTGGCTCCGGCGGCGACCTGCGCTGCGGCAAGCGCCGGGATCTTGTGGGTCTTGATATGCGGACGGAAACGCAGGCCGTGCGCATCCATGTAGGATTGCACCCGGCTGATGTTTGCCGCCATCCGGTCTTCATCGACGATCGGTCGCGGCGTAGAAAGATCCGCAATCCTGTCGCCTACCTCGGCGACAACGGCAAACCGGTTTTCCTGCATCTACGCAGCTCCACGTTCATTTCCATGAGGATCGGCGATCATCGGCCAGATATTTCTCGGTGCCCGGCGATAGGGCGTCTTGGCCGGATTGTTCGGATAAGGCGTCCCCGCGGAACAATAGAGGATCTCGGCGGCGATCTTCGAAAACGACGCGAAGAAGTGGTTCGTAGATTTGATGACCAGGATCCTCTTCTTCGTCGGATCAATGCCCATGACCGTAAAGAGGCTGGCATCAAAGCTCTGGGCACGCGTTGAGTTCAAGATGATGTCGATGCCGTTGAGAACCACATGAGCGGCATCGCCGAAGGGTGCCAGGCTCTCGCCGAACTGCATCTCGGCATCCTTCACAAGCTTGACGACCGTCACGGTACCATCGATCGGATTTCCGGTGCCGGGCGCCGATTTCGCGCCGAAGCGAAGCGGAATTTCCGCGCCCTCGCCTGCCGCAAAACAGATCTGCACCGCCATCGGGTCCCAGATCGTGCCGATCGCCGTATCCGTCGCCCCATGGCTCATCAGTTCTTCGAGGATGACCGTAGCATCGCCCGCGGTACCGCCGCCCGGATTGTCCCAGACATCGGCGATGACAACCGGCCAGGCGGTGGCGGCCAGAGCACGCGCGACCGCCTCCTTCTCGTTTATCTGAGGTGCCATGAAGGTTCCGCGCTTGGAGAACAGCTCAAGCCCGAGGTCGCGGGCCAGCGCTGCCCCCTTTTCCGGCTTGCCATCCGTCACCACCAGCATTTTCGTTCCCATTTCGGGAACGTCGCCGACCATGAAGCCATGGATCACGGAAATCGACAGGACATCCGGGTCGTCCCTTTCGATCTCGATGATCTTGTCGACGAAGGAGCGCATGGGTTCGCGCGACGTGGGGAAGACGTCGATCATGCGGCAATCGAAGACGGAAACGGCAGGCTTTACCCTGCCTTCAAGCGTATCGACGGCAATGCGCCACAGATCTTCGGCGCGGTCGACGAAATCCGTGTGCGGGAATTCCTTGAAGTAGACGGCGAAGTCGAGGGCCGCCACGCGTTTGGCGGTCAGATGGCTGTGCGGGTCGAGTTCGGCGCAGACGAGAATATCGGGTCCCACGATCTCGCGGATGCGCGCAAGGATGTCGCCTTCGGTATCTTCGTAGCCCGCCGCCACCATGGCTCCGTGCAGCCCGAGGACCACCGCGTCAACTGGCATTGCAGCGGCAAGCTGAGCCAGTATCTCGTCGCGCAAATCTTCATAGGTGGAACGGTTGACGAGCCCGGCCGGATCCGCCCAGGTTGCCGTTCCTTCAATCAGCTCCCAGCCCTTTGCAGCAGCGATCCGCCTGCCGACGGTGATCGGCGCGGTGCAAAGTGTCGGCGTTTCAGGATGCTGTCCCGGCGGTGCGTAAAGCGAAGCCTCGAAAGCCCGCCGGTCGACACAAATCGGTGAGAAGGTGTTGGTCTCGGTCGCCAGAGCCGCCGTGAAAATGCGCAAATGATTGGCCTTTTATGTTGTCGACACCGCTTCAACCCATCGGATTCGGCAGATAGCCGGTGAACCCGCAGATCTTCCAGCGCCCCTCGTGAAGCCGGCAGTAATAGAGCGTCTGCCACTGCATGACATCGCGGCTGCCGTCGGTCTTGGCGATGCCGCCATCAAATTTCTTGCGCACCAGGGCCGTGTCGCCTTCGATCTCGATATCTTCCAGCGTGGTCGTCGAAAAGATCGCGGTGCGCGCGTCCTCCGCCAGGCTTTCCTTGCCAAATTCCTTGGCCTGCCGCAGCCATTCGTCGCGATAGGCGGCAAGCGTCGGAAAGGCAAGACGCCATTTGTCCGGGCTCACCTGCTTGCGACCATCGATCCCGATGAAACCATCTTCCACGAAGTCGTTTTCAACCATGGACCAATCGGCAGCCAAAAACGCGTCGATATCGCGCGGAACGAGCATCTCCCAGATGGAATGCCGGGCTGTGTCGGACGAAGGGAAGGGATTCTTGAAAGGATCGCGCATGTTCGCCCTTTATTTAAATTCTTTTCATAAATTGCGTTTTTCACTGGCCAAATTCTGCTTTCTATGGTCACTTGTCAACTTATCAAGAAAATAATTTGCAAGGATCCGGAATGTCCATCAAGCGCTATGGCACTGTTCAAACCGGCGCCGGCGGCAAGTCTCTGCCGTTTGCGCGCGCCGTCGAAGCCGATGGCTGGCTTTATGTTTCCGGTCAGGTTGCAATGGAAAGCGGCGAGATCGTCGAGGGCAACATCATCGCCCAGACGCATAAGACAATTGCCAATGTGCTGGCGATCCTCAAAGAGTCCGGTTACGGCGTCGAGGATGTCGTGCGCGTCGGCGTCTGGCTCGACGACCCACGCGATTTCTGGACGTTCAACAAGATCTATCAGGAATATTTCGGCGAGCACCCCCCGGCACGCGCCTGCGTGCAATCTTCAATGATGGTGGATTGCAAGGTGGAGATCGACTGCGTCGCCTATAAGAAAAAAGACCAGTAAGGACGCCATCACCGGGAGGATCGCTTGGATATCTTTTCCACATTGCAGGAAGACAAGGGCCGCCTCTCTCCCTCGGAGAACCGGATTGCCGAAATCATCGTCAACGATTTCGAATTTGCCGTGAACGCCTCCATCATCGAGCTTGCGGAGAAGGCCGAGGTCTCGCCGCCGACCGTCACGCGCTTCTGCCGCCGTCTCGGCTGCGAAAGCTTCTCTGACTTCAAGGTCCAACTCGCCCGCACGGCGCATATCGGCGTCCGTTATCTGAAGCCCGAGTCCAAAAGCAGCGATCCCGCCGACGTTGCGCAGGACATCATCACCAAGGCCCAGAACGCGCTGTTCCTCCTGCACCGTTCGCTTGACATCGCCGCAATCGAACGCGCCGCCGACCGGATCGCCAAGGCGGATATGATCTATGCCTTCGGTTCGGGTGGCAACTCCTCGATGATCGCCGACGAATTCCAGAACCGCCTCTTTCGCCTAGGACTGCGCATCACGGCAAGTTCGGACCACAGCATGCAGCTGATGATGGCGGCGGCAGCGCGCGCGGGCGACGTGCTGATCGGCTCGTCCTTTTCGGGGCGCAATGCCGAGCTCGTTCGCGCTTTCGGGCTGGCGCGCGAAGCCAAAGTCACGACGATTGCACTGACGCAGACCGGAAGCCCGGTGGCAGCGGCGGCCGAGATCGTGGTGCCGATCGACCTGCCGGAAGGAAACAATATATTCCGCCCTACCTCGACCCGCATCGCCTATATCGCAACCGTCGACATCATCGCGAGCCTTGTCGCCTATGCCATCCAGCCGAAGGCGGCGGTAACGCTAAGACGTATCAAGCAACAATTGGTCGCGCACCGCGACGGCGACGACCGTCAGCTCCTCGGAGACTGAGGACGTGCAAAAGGAAGGATGAAGCATGACGCAATCGGTCGCTATCGTGACGGGAGCTGCTGGAGACATCGGCGCTGCAATCGCCGCGAGGCTCGCCGATGACCATGACATCGTCCTGCTTGCCGACATCGACCTGGAGGCGGCCGCAGCCGTTGCCGCCGCGCTTGGTCCGCAAAGCCGTTTCGTTGCCGCCGGATGCGACGTCACCAGCGAGGAGAACGTTTCTCGTCTTGCAAGGCGCTGCGCCGAGCTCGGACAGTTGCAGACGCTCGTCAACAATGCCGGCGCGGCACGTGCTGTCAGCCTTCATGATACCACGCCTGCCATCTGGCGCATGGACAATGCCCTCAACCTCGAAGCTGCATTCTTATGCTTTCGCGCCGTCGAGGACATGCTGAAGGCCTCGAAAGGCTCGGTCATCAACATCGCCTCCGTCAACGGCATGAACGTTTTCGGGCATCCGGCCTATAGCGCGGCGAAGGCGGGGCTTCTCCACTTCACGCGGTTGGTGGCCGTCGAATACGGCAAGTTCGGCATCCGCTCCAATGCGGTCGCCCCCGGCACGGTCAGAACCCGGGCCTGGGAAGCGCGCGCGGCTGCCAATCCCAACGTCTTCGAGGAGGCACGGCGATGGTATCCGCTCCAGCGGGTCGTCGACCCGAAGGATGTGGCCAATGCCGTTGCCTTTTTAGCCGGACCGCAGGCGGCAGCCATCAGCGGGGTTTGTTTGCCTGTGGATTGCGGCCTGACGGCGGGCCAGGCGGAGCTCGCCCGCACCTTCTCGCAATCCGACCATTACTGAAATCCATAATCAAAAGAGAGGAACAGGACATGAAACCGGTTTACTATCGCTTGGAAAACAGCTGGACCCCAAAGGGCGGGCCAAACGGCCAGTTCACCTTCACGCTCTTAAACCTCTCCGAAAGCCCGCTTTCCGGCTTCAAGCTCGTCTATACGTCCTTGACGCGGGTGAGCGACCCTGAAGCCTGCGAGAACGCCCAGTTCCTGCGCCGGAACGCGAACTTCCACGAATTCTCGCCGCCCCCGGGGTTCTTTCTTGCGCCCGGCCAGAGCTGGATCTTCACGGTTGCCGGCGTTCATCGCAAGGCGCAGCATTGCACGGATGGGGCAAAATCCGCCTATCTTACACTGGCCGACGGCACGCATACCGAGGTGGCCGTCTCCGATCTGCTTCTTGAAGGCAGTCTGAGCGAGCCGCCGCCGGCGCTGCTGCCGGAGGGCCGCCTTGATCTTCCCTTCGCGCTCCAGCCCTGGCCGGCAGAGATCGATGCCAAGCCGGGCGACAGCTTTCCGGTCGTGCTTTATCCGCAGGGCGCAAGCTCCGACGAGCTTCTTTCGATCTCGACGGTGATTTCCCTTTCGCGCCGGCTCTTTGAGAGCGACCATTCCGTTTTCAGCCTGGCGCCATCGCCGCAGGGCCGGGCACTGGCCTTCGACCGCCAGGCCTCGCTCGATGCGGAGAGTTACCGGCTAACCTTTGCCTCTGACAAGGTCACGCTTTCCTATTGCGATGCGGCAGGGCGCCAGTATGGCCTGACCTCGCTTGCGCAATTGCTCAACGGGGCGCGCACGACAAAAGGCAGGTTCCGCTTTCCGGTCTCCGGCAGCATCTCCGACAAGCCGCGTTACGGCTGGCGCGGCTGCCATCTCGACGTGTCGCGTCAGTTTTATCCAGTTGCCGACGTCAAGCGGCTGATCGATATCCTTGCCTGGTTCAAGCTCAATATCTTTCATTGGCATCTGACCGACGACGAGGCATGGCGGTTGGAGATCAGGGCCTATCCGCAGCTGACCACCACCGGCGTCCTGCGCGGTCCGAACGAGCCGCTGCTGCCGCAGCTCGGCAATGGCGCTGAGCCCGTCGGCGGCTTCTATTCGCAGGACGATATCCGCGACATCGTCGCCCATGCCCAGGCATTGAATGTCGAAGTCGTGCCGGAGATCGATATTCCGGGTCACAATGCCGCAACGCTGGCCGCTCTGCCGCAACTCACCGATGGCCAGGAGGCACCGGACAGCTATCATTCCGTTCAGGGCTATCCGAACAACGCCTTGAACCCGGCCGTGCCCCTCACCTACGAATTCCTGGAAAAGGTCTTCGACGAGATGGTCGAGCTCTTCCCCTCCTCCTACATTCATGTGGGCGGTGATGAAGTGGCGAACGGTTCATGGCTTGCCTCTCCGCTGGCAAAGAAGCTGATGGCCGAGGAAGGCATTTCCGGCACGTTCGGCCTGCAGTCCTATTTCCTGAAACGGATCAAGGACATGCTGACGGCGCGCGGACGCAAGCTTGCCGGCTGGAACGAGGTGGCGCATGGCGGCGGGGTCGCGGCGAAAGACACGCTGCTGATGGCCTGGGAAAATCCGCAGGTCGGCATCGATCTCGCAAGGGAGGGCTACGACGTCGTCATGACGCCGGGACAGGCCTATTATCTGGACATGGTGCAGGCAGAGGCCTTCCAGGAGCCGGGGGCGAGCTGGGCAGGCACGGTGCCGCCGGCACATACCTATGCCTATGAAGCGGAAGGAGAGTTCCCCGAGGATCTCAAGGACAAGATGAAGGGCGTACAGGCCTGCATCTGGTCCGAACACTTCCTGTCGCGCGGCTACTTCAACCGCCTGGTCTTTCCGCGCCTTCCGGCGATCGCCGAAGCGGCATGGACCCCGAAGGCCAAGAAGGACTGGAACCGCTTTGCGGCCATCGTCCCCCTGAGCCCGGCACTCTAGGCGCGAAACTCCAGGACGGTAGCGATGCGGATTGCGGTCGGCGGAATTCACACGGAATGCAGCACATACTCGCCGGTGCTGATGGCGATCGAGGATTTTCGCGTCATGCGCGGGGCAGATCTCCTCGGTTCCGACTATTTCAACTTTCTGAACGCGGAAGGGGTCGACCACCTCCCGCTTCTCCATGCGCGTGCCATTCCCGGCGGACCGGTGTCGCGTGCCGCCTACGAGGAGTTCAAGACGGAGTTCCTCGACCGGCTGCAGGCGTCCACGCCGCTTGATGGTCTCTATCTCGCCATGCACGGCGCAATGAACGTCGAGGGCATGGATGACGCCGAAGGCGACTGGATATCGGCGGCCCGGGCTGTCGTCGGTTCGGACTGCATCGTCGCTGCGAGCTACGATCTGCATGGCAATGTCAGCCAGAAGATTGTCGACCAGCTCGATATTTTCGCGGCCTACCGCACGGCGCCGCATATCGATGTGCGCGAGACCATGGTGCGAGCCTGGTCGATGCTCGTCGACGCGCTTACGAGCGGGAACCGGCCGGGCGTGGCCTGGGCGCAGGTGCCTGTCCTGTGGCCAGGCGAGCGGACTTCGACTGAGGATGAGCCGGCAAAGAGCCTCTACCTACGGCTTGCGGACTTCGAGCGCCGCGACGGCGTTCTCGATGCCAATCTGATGATCGGTTATGTCTGGGCCGACGAGCCGCGGGCGACGGCCTGCGCCGTGGTGACGGCCTCGGACAAAGCTGCTGCCGCAAAAGCCGCGGAGGAGATCGCACTTTCCTATTGGAATGCCCGAAAGGATTTTCGTTTCGGACCGGTCACCGGTCCGCTCGACGACATGCTCGATATCGCAGCAGATACGAAGACTGTGCCGATCGTGCTTGCGGATTCGGCGGACAATCCGACCGGCGGCGGTGTGGGCGACCGGGCCGATGTCCTAAGCGCGGTTCTTTCCCGCAAGTTCGAAAACACGCTCTTTGCCGGCATCACCGACCGGCCGGCCGTCGAGGCCTGCTTTGCCGCCGGCAGGGGAGCGGTCGTGCCTCTATCAATCGGCGGTAGTCTCGATCCGGCGAGCTTTCCCGTTCGCATCGAGGCCGAGGTGATCCTACTCGACGATCCAGGTTCCGAGGCCGAACGCCAGGCGGTGATCCGCACCAGCGGCGTGACGGTGGTTCTTGCCGCCCGCAGGCGCCCCTATCACAACATCGCGGATTTCGCGCGCCTTGGGCTCGATCCCAGATCGGTTCGGCTGCTTGTCGTAAAATCGGGCTATCTTTCGCCCGAGCTTGCGCCGATTGCCAATCCGAATCTCATGGCACTGACAGAGGGCGTCGTGAACCAGGACATCGAAAGCCTGGCGAGCCATCGCCGAACCCGGCCGATCTTCCCGTTCGACCGCAAATTCGTATACCAACCGCAGGCGCGTCTTTCGGCGCGCTGGCAGGACTGATTATGTTTTATTTTCAGGCCCGGGACGAAGGCCACCATCCGGTAGGGATCTGCACCTTGCGGAACGAGGATATGAGGCGGACGAACGGCTGCTGCGGGTGATCGCCGAGCGTGCGTCAAATGAGATCGCAAACTCGTGCGTTTCGTTGACAACCATCCAGAGCGGCGCACGTTGAATCATGCGAGCATAACTGGACAATGCAGCGCAAGGCGAACTGTTCGGAGGAGCTCATGTGCGATGATTATCCTCTGATCGTGGGCACCGCGTCCATCGCCGAGAATTTCGCGGAATTCAGATCAAGGTTCGTTTTGTCGATGTTTGCCGGGCGCGGGCGATCTTCCCGTTCGACCGCAATTTCGATTACCAGCCGCAGGCGCACTTTTCGGCGCGCCGGCGGGATTGACATTTTGCATCATCAAATCGCGTGGCGGGCGGCGCATTGCCAGAACGCGCGCCGTGTGACCACCAGATCGTTCCTTTCGTTGATATCCGCATGAACCGCCTTCTTCCCGATGTCTTTCGCAATCCGGCAATCCGCGTCAGCATGATTGCCATTTTTTTGTTCGGGTTTGCGGGGGCGACAACATCGCCCTATCAATCCGTCGTCGGCATTCGCGAGCTGGGATTGAGCAACGGTCTTTATTCAGCCCTGATCTTTGTGGCCGCGGCGGTCAATGTCCTCGTGAGCATCCTCCTCGGCAACCTTGCCGACCGTCTCGGCGAATATCGTTCGATGATGCTGGTGGCTGCCAGTTTCGGCATTTTCGGCTATGGCGCGATATATTTCGTTCCGACCCAAACGAGCTTCATCGCCTGCTCGCTTCTGTTGCTACCGATCTATGGTTCGCTCAACTCCCTGCTTTTTGCCAATGTCCGGGCCGCCACCGCGGGAATGCCCAAAAACGAGGTCAACACCGTCAACTCAGGCGTCCGGGCAATGATCTCGCTGTCGTGGGTGCTGGTACCTGGCATGACAGGTGCGCTGCTTTCCGCGTCGACGAGCATGCTGCCCGCCTATCTTTTCGCCTGTCTCTCTTGCATATTCTGTTTTGCCCTGATCAGCGCGTTCCTGCCGCGCCAGAAGGGCACGGACAAAGCAGCAACGCATCATCTCTCTCATCTTGCAGCTCTCGCCGAAGTGGTTTCGCCGAGAATCTTCACGCCCTTGATTGCCGTTGCGCTCATTACGAGCACGCTCCATGTCAACGGGGCGATCCTGCCCTTGATCGTCACCGGAGCGGTTCACGGGACGGTGGCCGATGTCGGCATTCTCGTCGGCATCGTTGCTTTCTTCGAGATCATCTTCATCATCGTCTGGGCGCGACTTCTCAGGCAGATGGGTCAGGTCGCAGCACTGGTGACCGGCACCATCATTTATGCCGCCTACCTGTTGCTGCTCGGCCTTGCTTCAGAGCCCTGGCACGCTTACGCCCTGACAATCATCAGCGGCATTGGCGCTGCAGCGTTGATCAGCATCCCCATCACCTACCTCCAGGACCTCATTGCAGAGCGGCCAGGTCTTGGCAGCGCCCTGATATCCGTCAACATTTTTCTCAGCGCAGGCGTGAGCGCACTCGTCTTCGCCATCGGCAGTTCCATCACAACCTATTCGGGGACCTCAATTATTGGCGCGCTGTTCGGGCTCGGCGGCATTGGGCTCCTGATATACTGCAGCACCAGACGTCGAGCTGTTTGATAGAGGACTACCTAACGCTCCGCAGGTCAGGAAATCCCAACTCATATGCATCCCGCAATCATCCGGCCTCCGGATGGCTGGCGATCAGATCATAAGCAGCTTGAAGAGCGTCGACAAAGCCGAGAGCAACCTCGGTTCCAGCTTCGTGTGCAAGCCGCGACCACGGGCCATGTCGGCCTCCTCCAGCCGGGTACAGGATATCGGGGTTTTGGTGCTGGCTCCTACTGAATTGCGGAACTGTCGGCCTTTTCAAGAACAATGTAAGTCGCTGCCGTCCATGAGAATCCGAGCCCACCGCATCCTTCGCCGGTTTTCGGATCGAAATATTCGGCAAAGCCTTCGGTCTCGATCGCGCTGATCGTCGATTGGCGCAGTTCCTCTGCAAATCCTGCGTGGCCGTTGCGGTGTAATCCGTTGATCAGGAGCCAGTTGATGATCGCCCAGGCCGGACCGCGCCAATAGCGCTTGGCCTCAAAACTCGCGGAAGTAGGCTCGGTCGTCGGGAAGACGACTTTCATACCCTTGCACCATCTTCGCATTTCGGCGGCTGCAGCGTCGGCTGTCGCCTCATCAAGGTCGAGCGCAAGAAGAGGAATGAAGCCGGCCTGCGTGGCTGCGGCGACATCCTCGCCGGCCAGCAGATCCCGCGAGACGAAACGCGAAAGATGAGAACGCCATTGCGCCTTCAGGGCCTGCCGCGTGCGCTCATTCAGCGTTGCAATCTCATCGGCTTCGCCTCCGCGCCCGAAGACACCTGCAAGATAATGCAGATCTTCGCCGGCCTTCAGCAGGATCGCGCTGGTCTGGATATCCGCGATCTTGAACTCGGCCTTTTGCCATTGCTCGACGGGGTCCCAGCCGCATGCCGCATAGGTATCCAGGAGATGGATGAAGCGGCCATAGTCCTCGTCACGCGGGCGCATTTGCGGGTTCACATGCCCTATGTCTTTTCGCACGACCGGCGTTTCGGTCGTCGTTGGAACACGCGCAAGGGCGATGTCCCAGGCAGGCGAGTTGTCGCTGCCGCTTTCCCAAGGATGCAGCAAGGCGACGAGACCGGTGCCTTCCGGATCACGCGCGCGGTACCACCACCGGTGCCACTTCAAGGCGGCTTCGTAGAGCGTAAGGGTTCGCTCGTTTGCGACAGAGCCGGTGGCGACCGCCGTTTCGTAAATCTTGCGAAGAGCCATCGCGAAGATCGGCGGCTGCGTGATACCGGAGGTCGGAATGACATGGTTCGTGCGCCAGACGTCGGGGCCGGGGAAATAGCTGTCGCTCGGCTGATGGAACACGATATGGGGGATCATGCCATCGGCCCATTGTCCCTCGGCCAGGCGTTCGAGTTCACGATAGGCGCGATCGATGTCGTAGGCGGCAAACCCCATGGCGACGAAGGCCGAATCCCAGTTCCACTGAAAGGGATAAAGCCTGTCGGTCGGTACCGTGTAGCCGCCGCGGTCATTCGCCGCCAAGATCGCCTTGGCTTCATCGATGTATTTCGTCATGCCATTTACTCCAGATATTCGTCAGGCAGCGGCCGCCAGGTAGGCCTTGCCGCTATCGGGTGCGAGCCAAGAAATGCGCGCGGGATCAGGTTTCAGGCCGATGACGTCGCCGCTTGCGACCTTTTCGGCGGCCGGCAGGATGACGCGAACGGGCTGGTTTTCGATCGATCCCGTCAAAAGAAGATGCGAACCCATCGGCTCGGCGACGCGAACGCGCATTTGAAATCCCTCTGACGGCGGCGCAAGCACCACGGCTTCGCCGCGCAGCCCGAGGATGATCTCGGGCCCGGATTCCGGCGGCACCGAAAAGCGCTCGCTGCCCGCGATCACGTGCCCGTCGGTCACGGGCATGCGGATGAAATTCATCGGCGGATTGCCGATGAAGCCGCCGACGAACCGCGTGGCGGGATGGTTGTAGATGTCGACGGGATGGCCAACCTGCTCGATCTGGCCGTCGTGCATGACGGCGATCCTGTCCGAAAGGCCCATCGCCTCGGTCTGGTCGTGCGTCACATAGATCGTCGTCGTGCCGGAAGACTGCAGGACCGTCTTCAGTTCCGTGCGCATTTCCAGGCGCAGCAGCGCATCGAGATTGGAAAGCGGCTCATCCATCAACAGGACCTTCGGCTCGACAGCGAGCGCCCGAGCAACGGCTACGCGCTGGCGCTGGCCGCCCGACAGCTTGTTCGGATAGCGGTCGAGATAGGGCTCGATATGCAGAAGAGCTGCCGCTTTTTCCACCTGCTGCCTGACGCGCGCCTCATCGGCCTTTTGCATCCTGAGGCCGAAGGCGACATTTTCAAAGACGGTCATATGCGGGAAGACGGCGTAGTTCTGGAAGACCATGGCAAGGCCGCGGTCCTTCGGCTGAAGCCCGACGACTGAGCGGTCTCCGATCCGAATGTCGCCGGCACTTTCGGTTTCAAGACCGGCGATGATGCGCAGCAGCGTCGTCTTTCCGCAGCCAGAGGGGCCGAGAAGTGAAACGAATTCCCCGTCGTTGACTGTCAGCGAGACCTCCTTCAGCGCCTGGAAGGTCCCGAAGTTCTTCCGGATGCGGTCGATGACGATGTTGGCCATGAAACTGTTCCCGTTACTTGGATGACCCGTTACTTGGATGAAATGCCCCAGATCGCGAAAAGGTAGCGCCTGACCGCGAAGATGAAGACCACGGATGGCAGGATGAGCATGAGGCCGCCCGCAAAGCGGTAATGCATCGGGCTTTCCGCCAGCACGGTCAGCAGATAGGCCGTCAACGTCCGATTTCTGACGGTGAGCACGGACGCGGCGAAAACCTCGTTCCAGGAGATGACGAAGGCAAAGACGGCGGTCGCGGCGATACCTGGAAGGGCGAGCGGAGCGACGATCTTGAAGAATGCCTGGATACGCGAGCACCCGAAGACCCATGCCGCTTCCTCGAGTTCTCTCGGAACGCCAAGAAAGATGCCTTGCGTCACCAGCACGGCGAAAGGCAGAGCAAGGACGGTATGGACGAGCCCGACGCCCGTTACCGTATCGTAGAGGCCGAGACGGATGAAGGAAACAGTGAGCGGCAGAGCAAGGATTGCCAAAGGAAAGGCGCGGGTCAAAAGGACCATGAGCCGGAAGGAATCCTTGCCGTGAAAATTATAGCGTGCCAGCGCATAGCCGGCGGGCGCTCCGAGAAGCAGGGACAGGGCAACCGTGATGGCTGCGGCTCCGAGTGAGTTCAGGAAGGAGCCGAGAACGCCTTCCGTCCGCAGGAAAAGCAGGAAGGGCTCGAAGGAAAGGCCCGTCGGCAGACCGGTCTTCGGCCAGAGGTAGACGGCGCTGCGTCCGCCGAAGGCGCCGAGCGCGATCAGATAGATCGGCACCAGGACCCAGGCGCAAAGGACGGCGATCCCGCTCCAGAGCAGAATGCGGCGGGACGAGACGAAGTTTGCGGCGCGGGTCGTGCTCATGGAAGACGCTCCGGATCGACCTTGATGGCCTTCAGATAGAACATGGTGGCCGCAAGCGAGATGAGCATGATGAGAACCGCGTAGGCTGCGGCAACGCCATAGTTCTGGTTCTGGTTCTGCCAAGTGTAGGCCTCGCCGACGAGCACCGGGAAATTGCGGCCGCCGAGGGCATAGACGACGGCAAAAACCTCGAAGGCCAAAACGGTGCGCAGGATGAGCGCCGACTGCAGCGCCGGCCGGATGAGCGGCAAGGTGATGCGGAAGAAGCGCGTCCACGGACCTGCGCCGAAGATTTCTGCCGCTTCCCGGTATTCCTTCGGCACCTGGTTGAGGCCGGCAACGATGACGACCATGACGATCGCCGTTCCCCGCCATATCTCGGCGGCGGCTATGCCGAGAAAAAGTGCGAACGGCGTCTGGTAGGAAAGCCAGCTCGCCTGCCGTTCGATGATGCCGAGGCCGTAAAGGAAGGAATTGAGATAACCGCTGTTCTGCAGGATCGACAACCAGACGAGACCGGCTGCGAGATCCGAAATGCCGAGCGGAATGGTCCAGATCCACAGGATCGTTTCCCGGCCGGCTGCCACTTTCGCGACCATCGTTCCCATGGCGAGCGCAATGACGATCTGCACCGGCACAACGGCAAGCGTCAAAAGAAACGTGTTTTGTACCGAGCGCGTAAAATTGAGATCACCCACCATACGCTGGACATTGGCAAGCGAGGGCGTGCCATTGTCGGAGACGGCAAGCCAGATCGTCTGCACAAGCGGCACGACGAAGAGCAACGCCAGGAACGCCACCGAGGGCAAGATCAGCAGATAGGGGATCCAGGTGCGGTTGTTCGGCATTGGCTTTCGCTTCGTGGCATTTCGAAAAGCGGTCCGGACGCTAGGCGCCCGGGCCGAAAGGCTTATTCGACAGGGCAGGCTCCGTCGCTCTTGGCGTCCGGCGCCCAGCACGGGGCCTTGGTATCGGCCATCAGCTTTGCAAGCGTTGCGCCTTGCGCCTTCAGGACGTCGCCGACGGCTTCGTTCTGCAGGATGATCCGCTGGAAGCTGTCCATATAGACCTTGTTGAACTCGCCGCCCTTGTCGCCGAGGCCGACGGGAAGCAGCGAAATCAGCGCGTCCGGCGCGGTCTGGGTTGCGTTGACGGCAGCCGCGAGCAAGCCTACTCCAGGATCGATATCGGAAGGCAGCTTGGCGTCAAGCGTCGGAAAGAACCCCACCTTCTGCGCTGTCAGCAATTGCGTGCCGAGCATCGTCAGGTGTTCGATGACGGCGATCGCGCCTGCCTTGTCAGGTGCCCCCTTCGGAACGGCGAGGCCGGCGACAACGGGCATGTAACCGCGGCCTTTCGGCCCGGCGGGAGCCGGGAAGACGACATATTGATCAGGCTCGGAGGAGATCGCCTCCTTGAGGCGGGCGACGTGATCCCAGGCGACCATGACTTCGCCGGCAAGCAGCGGCTCCTGCATGAAGTCGTAGTTGGTGGAGTTCGGATTGACGACCGCCCAGAGCTCCTTCAGCTTCTCCCATCCGGCTGCAGCATCAGCACTTTGGAACGGCCGCACGACGCCGCCTGTGAAGGAGGGATAGAAGTAGCCCTGGAAGAAGCGGGACATCAGCCCCTTCGGCCCGGCCGGAAAGCCGATCTGCGGCTGGCCGGTCGCTTCCTGCATCTTCTTTCCCCATTCGATCAGCTGATCGTAGGTAAGCTTGTTCACATCCGCGCCCTGGGGAAGATATTGCAGGGCGTCCTTCCTGGCGGCCATGACATAGGTCGCCTGCATCCAGGGGATATATTGCTGGCTGGACTTGCCGAGCTTGCCGAGATCAAGCAGAGGCTGCGGCATGCCTTTCGAGGCGAGCGTCTTGGCGACGTCGTCGAGCGGCTCAAGGCCGTCCTTGTCGGCAAGCGGCGACAGTTCGCCGTGCAAAGCGCCGACAAGGCTGATCGTGTGCGTTCCGGCCTGGCGCTCGGCCTCCATGCGGACCGCAAATTGCGGCGGCTCTTCGACCACGTAGTCGACCGGGTTCTGGACGCCCTTGAGCAGTTCTTCGCGAACCACGGTCGCTTCTGCGATCGGACGAAGTTGCGTGGACAGGAACACCGTGTCGGCAAGCACCGGCGTTGCGGCCAAAAGGACGGTCGATGCCAGAATTCCAAGTGACGCTAGATGTTTCATTTTCTCCTCCTCTTTGGTTCTTCTCTATGCATTTGGCGGCGCACGCCGATGGCTCTCGCGGTCGACGAATTCGATCGGGTGCAGTTCCTGAAGTTCTTCCGAAGGCTCGCCGGCAATGGCGCGAAGCAGCAGCGAGGCAAAGCTGCGACCCAGGTTCTCGCCCGCCATGCGCATGGTCGAAAGCGGTGGGCTGGTATAGGCACCGGTTGGAAGATCGTCATGGCCGACGATGCTGATCGTCTCGCCGCCCTCAATTTCACGGAGCGCCCGCAAGGCACCGATCGCCATTTCGTCCGTCGCGCAGACGATCGCAGTTGGCCGACGTGGATGGCGCAGCAATTCCAGCGCCGCCAGGTATCCACCCTGCTCGGTCGGTGCGCCTTCGGCGCAAAGTTCGCTCGAAAGGCCGCTTTCTTCCATGGCTGCCTGCCAGCCCATGCAGCGGACATGGGCAAAATAATAGTCCTGGGGGCCGGCAATATGAGCGATCCGGCGATGACCGTCGGCATGAAAGCGAAGGCTTGCCGCTTGAAACCCGGCAAAGCCGTCGCCGTCGAGATAGGGATGCGGCAACACCGACTCGGTCCGGCCGTTGGTGACGAACGGAATGCCCCGCGCCTGCAGGAATTCCACGCGCTCGTCCCTGCGTTTCGTGCGAACGAGCAGCATGGCGTCGACCCTTTGCCCGTCGACGAAACGGCGGCACATGTCGAGTTCGCTCTCGCCGCGCGGCACAGGGGCAATCACGAGATTGAGGCCGGCGGTCGCAAGATGTTCGGCGCAGCCGGAGAGCATATCGAGAAAGTGCGGAGGGCCGATATGGCCCGGATCGCTCGGGAGTGTCACGGCGACAAGTTCGGCACGCTGTTTGCGAAGGCGTCGTGCAGAAGCATTGGGGCGATAACCGGTGAGCGCTGCCGCTTCCCGTACGCGTTCGCGGGTTGCCGGCGAGACGTCCGGATAGCCGTCGAGGGCGCGCGATACCGTGGTGATCGACAGGCCGAGCGACTGGGCCAATTGTTTCAGATTGGACACTGCGTACCCTCCCAGATACAGCGCCAGTATGAACCAAAACGTTTTGGAGATCAAGCCAAAACGTTTTGGAAATGGACAGCTATAAGGACCGCTGGGAGGGCTCGTCGACCGTCAAGCGATGCGGCGCAGTAACGAGTGTCGACATCGCTGCATTCGCAACAGACTTGAAGACCAGCTGGCTGCCGGAAGGCGTCGATGAAGAGGTTGATGTCGAAGCAAACGCTCTCTTTCTCAGTCCGCAAGTGGCTTGCTACCCTTTTGCAAATTGCTAGCTCGCACCTTTAGGAAGTGGCGGGGGAAGCGACATATCCGGTCGGTCACTCAGAAATTTGCAACAAACGCTCCGGGTCGGCGTTAGGTGTATTAAAGGCAACCCCCAGGCGACCCATGGTCTACAAGCGGTACGGTTTAGAGGAGAATTCTGACGGCACGTGGCATGTCATCGACTACCACGAAGGTAGTACGGCAGAGATGCACGGAACGGTTCTCAATCGGTTGCCCCACGATGTCGCGACTGACCTTATGATCATCCTTAATGCCGAAGAAAAGAGAAGGGCCGAGGCCGAGCCTCAGCACCCAAAGGAACACCTCATGGCAACTGGGCGTTATAGCCGTCGCAAGAACCTGAACAACTACTGGGCGGTAGTCGATGCAGTGACCGGACAGGCGGTCGTTATCGATGGGGTGGTCATGGATATGCTCACTGAAGAGGATGCCGAGAAGTTGGTCGAGCGTCTGAACCTTAAGGATGAGGAAGGGAAACCGTTTAGTCGTCCCTGACATTGCCGCTGAATAGCCAATCATGAAACGCTCAGATGGGGACTCCTAATCCCGCTAGCTCAATGACACAAACGTGTAGGTCTTGTCGCCGTTGTTTGCTTTCGAAATGGGGCCAGAAATCCGCGAAGGCCAATTCGTTGCGATGTTTCAAAACAACCTGTCCAAGAAGCTTCATCCCCACCGCAAGAACGCTTGCTTCGTCGTCACCAGCGCTAAAGCCAGCATCGTCGGACAAAAGGCGTCGTCAGCTCGATGAAATCGAATTCGAGCCGATCTTCGGCAAGGCGCGCGAGTGCTCGGCAAGTCTTCTGTTGATCGAGTGACGCCGGAGTGATCCGACCAGCACGGCGATTCTTTTCATGTTATTTCTCTGCGTTGAATTGGGATGACGGTACGTCGCCGTCCCAACGACGATAATTCATCTTAGACGGTCTTTAAAAGAGTGTGATATGCCGAGAACGACAAACAACTACGACTCCCAAGCCGCGAGCAGTCCTCGAAGGATGCTCGATGGCGATGAGCTGGGGTTCCTTCTCCTGCTGCTCCTCGACGATGGCGACGCGCGGCACGGCTACGATCTCATCCGAGAAATCAAAACACGGTCTGGGGGCAACTACGCGCCAAGCTCCGGCATCGTCTACCCGCGCCTGGCGCTGATGTCAGACCTTGGCCAGATTGAATCGAGGCAAGCCCAGGAAAAAAGGCGTGCCTATTCGTTGACCCAGACAGGGCGCAGTTTCCTTCATGAGCATCTTGACGAAGCCCAGGGTGTCCTTGCTCGCATCGAGGCGCTGCGCTTCCGAGGCAGCTCCGTCGCCGCAGGACCTGTCTGCAGGGCGGCAATCAAGGTGAGACGAAGCGTCAATCAAGATGAGACTCGGCAGCAGCAGTGGAACGTCGTGAGGGCGTAGCCCGAGTGGAGTTTCACTGCTGCTGAGCGCCGATTTTGCGTCTGGTGATCACGGTTGGCCGGTACTTTGGGTTCTTCGAAGAACGGGGAACCACTCTGTGCCAGGTCGTCACGTAACCGATCATCAGATGAGGCTTTTCATGAAGTTACGACAGGAGCACACGACTGAAGTCGCCGCCGCAAAGGCTTCGATCAGTAGAGCGACCGCTTACCGCATCGAGAAGAAGCCGCAGCTTCCATCACAAACCAAGAAGACGCGGGAACGTCGTCGTCCCGATCCACTCGCTCATATCTTCGACGCCGAGGTCGTTCCGCTTTTGAAGGCGGCACCCGGAATTCGCGCCGTCGCTGTCTTTGAGGAGATGCTGCGCCGGCATCCAGAGCTGAGCGAAGGCGTTCGCCGCACAATGGAGCGCCGTATTCGTTCATGGCGCGCTGTTCACGGCGAGGAACAAGAAGTGATCTTCCGGCAAATTCACGAGCCAGGTCGATTAGGATTGTCCGACTTCACAGACATGAATGAGATTGGGATCACGATCGCAGGCCAGCCGCTCGATCATCTGCTTTATCACTTCCGCTTGGCATATTCCGGCTTCGAGCACGCGCATGTCGTCCTTGGCGGCGAAAGCTTCGTGGCTCTGGCAGAAGGATTGCAGAATGCTTTGTGGTTCCTCGGAGGCGCTCCGCTTTATCATCGCAGCGATAGCCTGTCGGCGGCCTTCCGCAATCTGGATGCCGATGCAAAGGATGACCTGACCCGGCGATACGCCGAGCTTTGCGCTCACTATCAGATGACCCCAACGCGCAACAACAAAGGGATAGCTCACGAGAATGGCTCGATCGAGAGCTCGCATGGTCATCTCAAGAATTCGATCCGCGATGCGCTGTTGATGCGTGGCACGAGAGACTTCGACGATCTCGATGCCTATCGGGGCTTCATTGATGAGATCGTCAGCCGACGCAATGCCCGATATGGCAAGCGCATTGATGCTGAGCGTGCCGCGCTTCAGCCGTTGCCCGGAACACGGTCCAGCGATTTTGAGGAAGTTGTCGTTCGCGTTTCTCGCAGCGGCGGCTTTACATTGCGAAAGGTCTTTTACACGGTGCCATCACGCTTGATTGGGCACCGGCTACGGGTGCGCATGTTCGATGATCGTCTCGACGTCTTTATAGGCGGCACGCATCTGATGACGCTTCGAAGAGGTCGTGGTCACGCCAGCGGCAAACATGACCAGGTCGTCGATTACCGGCATGTCATCCATTCCCTTCGCAAAAAGCCGATGGCGCTTCTCCAGCTTGTTTACCGCGACAAGCTCTTCCCTCGACAGGAATATCGAAGAGCCTTCGAGATCCTGCTCGACCGGCTTTCCCACAAGCAGGCATGCAAGATCACCGTCGAACTCTTGGCCTTGGCACACGATCGCGGCTGTGAACATGAGCTTGCCGGAAGGCTGCGCAAAATACTCGACGCGGGTGATCTGCCGGACATCGTCAAACTGCGAACCTTCTTCGCTCCCGACCCCGCGCGGTTGCCGACCGTCAACGTCCATCTTGCCTCTCTCAATGGCTACGAGGCCCTGATCGATACTCGCCACACCGGAGACGCCGCATGAAGAACGCCCACGCTATTGATGCAGCCAGGCTCGGCATCATGCTGAATGAACTTAGGTTGCCGGCAATAAAGGTACTTTGGCCTGACTTTGCCGAGCAGTCCGACAAGGAAGGGTGGCCGGCGGCGAGGTTCTTATCCGCCATTGCCGAGCACGAACTGTCGGAACGCGATCGCCGCCGCATTGAACGTCATCTCGCCGAAGCGCGATTGCCGCCAGGAAAGACCCTCGATAGCTTCGACTTCGACGCCGTCCCAATGGTCTCGAAGGCGCAGGTTATGGCCATCACTGCTGGCGATAGCTGGCTCGCAAAGGGTGCCAACATTCTCTTGTTTGGACCACCAGGTGGTGGAAAGAGCCATCTCGCTGCAGCAATCGGGCTGGCGCTCATCGAGAATGGTTGGCGTGTGCTGTTCACGCGCACGACGGAACTCGTTCAGAAACTGCAAGTAGCTCGTCGCGAACTCCAGCTCGAATCCGCCATCGCCAAGCTCGACAAGTCCGATCTGCTGATCCTCGATGACCTCGCTTATGTCACCAAGGACCAGGCGGAGACGAGTGTGCTCTTCGAGCTCATCTCTGCGCGTTACGAGCGACGATCAATTATGATCACCGCCAATCAGCCCTTCGGAGAATGGAACAGGGTCTTCCCAGATCCCGCCATGACCCTCGCAGCCGTTGATCGTCTCGTCCATCATGCAACCATCTTTGAGATGAACGTCGAAAGCTATCGTCGCCGAGCAGCGATGGAGGCAAAACGACAGCGCGGCAGGCCAGCCTCCTATGCGACAATCAGGAATACCGCTGAGATTGACGCTGCGCGACAATCAGAGACCGACGAAGTTGTTGCCCGCGACAATCATGATGATACGCTCACCGACAACCGCGACACCAGAGTCTCATCCAGATTGTCGCGCTGATCTCATCCAGATTGTCGCTCTATACCTGTCGGACGCGCAATGCAGAATCTCAAGACAGCACTCGGCCAGAGGCTAGCGGGGACACCGGATAAGGAATTGCTTCTCAGCGTTGCGGAGATCATTGACGAGGCGGTGCACAAAATTGAAAGGCTGTGACGCCCGATGGACAAGTCGGTCGCTAACATCTAGCGATGCTGCCCGCGCAAGGCCGAAGGCTGCGTTCGCACGACACGCTCATCGACAAGCCAGATTTCGATCAGGTCATCGTCGGCGCGGGTGGTTCACACGATCGTGGTCACGATCAGTCCCGTTGAGCAGAAACATCAAGGCGCCGTCTAGCCTCTGCTTAACATCCGCCATCGCGGTCCGCGAGCTCAGTGCGGTGCTGTGTCCCGCGCGAATGAGTTCGCGCAAATTCTTCGACCGTATAGCCGAACAGGTCACGGCGCTGCTTGCTCGTTTGAACTGCCGAGGAAGACGTCCTGCTCCAGCGTGATTAAAAACTGCTTATGACGATCGTGTGGAACAAGTTGATCGGTCGGATGTTCGTCATTTTCAACCATCAGGATTCTGCGTCATGCGAGTATTGCCCGCCATCGCCCTAACTTGCGCCACCTGTCTGACTTCGAACGCGTCCGCTTCCGAAGAAGACTTCTTGAAGTCGATCGAAGGGCAGTGGACGGGCGGCGGAGCGGTCCTGACAAAGCTCGGCGGAAGCAAGGTTGATGTCTCGTGCAAAATGCAATCCGATGCCCAATCGTCCAGCTTTTCGATGAACGGCTCATGCCGAGCGTTTGCCGTTGTCACGCGCAGCTTTACCGCGAACGTCAAGGCGTCTGGAGAAGCATATTCCGGCATTTATGTCGGAATATCCGGTAAGCCGTCGAAACTCGTGGGCAGCCGAGACGGGAATACGATTAAACTCGATGTTACCTGGGCCAATACAATCTATGGGGATCGCCAAGCGAAAATGACGATCGAGAAGGTCGGCGAGGACGGTCTTCGAATTCGAACGATCGATCAAGATCCGGCTTCTGGGAAGTCGATTGTCACCACTCAATTAGATTTGCGGCGACGTTGAACGGCTATCGTCCGTCTTTTCCGAGAGGCCCTGTGACGAGAGGCCCTGTGACGGCGGCGTCGCTCCTTGGGCCGTCTACGGTGAGCAAACGCCGGCCATTGGTTCAAAGCTCCGCACTGCCTGGCCGGAGTGTTGATCGAGAGCAGCCGGGTCAAGGCGCGCCGCATGGTCTCAGGCGGCAGGCTCGTAATATGACGTTAAAGGTCAGCGCTGGTCCGCCGATGCCTTGATGAAATCGATGAATGCGCGCAGCGGCGCCGGCACGAGGCGCCGTCCGGGATAATAGAGAAACGGCCCGGAGAAGGCCTGCCACCAGGGTTTAAGGACGGGTTCGAGGGCGCCGCTATTGAAATAAGGCCGCAGCCAGTCCTCGAACAGTCCCACGATGCCGACGCCGGTAATCGCGGCATCAACGGCAAGATCGACGGCGCCGCCAATCCCCACGGTCAACGGACCTTCCGGATCGACCCGCACGACTTCGCCTTCGCGCTCGAACTCCCACGGCGTCATCATCGCACCGCTCGGAAAGCGACCGCGTATACAGGCATGGCTGAGCAGATCGCGAGGATGATCGGGCCGCCCATGGCGATCAAGGTAAGCCGGAGAAGCAGCGGTGGCGAACCGCTGGACACGAGGCCCGATCGGCACCGCGATCATATCCTGCTCCAGCCGCTCCTCGTAGCGAATACCGGCATCGCATCCGGCCGCCAATACGTCGACGAAGCTCTCCTCGGCGATCACCTCCAGGCGGATGCCAGGATAGGCTGCGAGGAATGGCGGAACGATGCTGGGTAGCACCAGCCGCGCTGCGCTGACCGGCACGTTCAGGCGCAACGAACCCGCCGGCCGATCGCGAAAGCCGTTCACCACGTCGAGGGCCGACTCCACCTCGGTCAACGCCGGGCCGAGCCGCTCCAGCAGGCCATGACCAGCTTCGGTCAAGACGACGCTGCGTGTCGTACGGTTGAGCAGCCTGACGCCGAGCTGCGCCTCAAGGCGGCGGACCGCCTCGCTCAAGCCCGACGCGCTTGCGCCGCTTGCGCGCGCTGCGTCGCGAAAGCCCTTGGCGCGCGCCACCGCCACGAAAGCACTCAGATCACCTAGATCGACACTCACTGTTCGCCTCTCCGCACAGCCTGTGCAGATTGTATCCGGTTATCGCGCGGATGGCCAACGCCTATCTACGCCTTGATCAGATAAGGGGAAAGATCATGACCAGCACCGAAAACCAATCCGAAACCTTCGTCCTCGGCGACCGCACCGTGAAGCGGCTCGGCTACGGCGCCATGCAACTTGCAGGGCCTGGCGTGTTCGGTCCGCCCAAGGACCGTGACGCGGCATTGGCCGTATTGCGCGAAGCAGTGGGGCGCGGGGTCAATCACATCGACACCAGCGACTTTTACGGCCCGCACGTGACCAACCAGTTGATCCGCGAGGCACTCGCGCCCTATGGCGACGATCTCGTCATCGTCACCAAGATCGGGGCCTGGCGCGGCGAGAATGGATCCTGGCTCCCGGCCCTCTCACCGGAAGAACTGACCCAGGCCGTGCATGACAATTTGCGAAATCTCGGTCTCGACGTGTTGGATGTGGTCAACCTTCGGATCATGTTCGACGCCCATGGCCCGGCCGAGGGATCAATCGAGGCGCCGCTCACCGCCCTGGCCGAGCTCCAGCGGCGGGGTCTGGTGCGACATATCGGATTGAGCAACGTCACCCCCACGCAAGTCGCAGAAGGACGCCGGATCGCCAAGATCGTTTGCGTGCAGAACCAGTACAATTTAGCGCATCGGAGGGACGATGCCCTGATTGACGATCTTGCCCGCGACGGGATCGCCTATGTGCCGTTCTTTCCGCTCGGCGGGTTCAATCCGCTGCAGTCGTCTATCTTGTCCGACGCCGCTCAACGCCTCGGCGCCACGCCATTGCAGGTCGCTCTCGCCTGGCTGCTTCGTCGGGCGCCGAACATCCTACTGATCCCCGGCACGTCCTCGGTCGCGCATCTGCGCGAGAACCTCGCCACGGCGGAACTTGATCTGCCGAATGATACGCTTGATGCATTGGACGGCATTGCAGCGAGCGTCAGTTCCGCCTGAAGAGCCGGCGATTCCCTTGCTTCGGGGCGCAGCCGGCGGTCGGCAATCGGGTGGAAAGCTGGCAGCGTGATCGTGCTCGGCAAAGTCCGTTTTCACTCATGAACTCGGTTCGGCCGCACTGCGCTGCAGCAATTGCTTTCGTTGGACGCCACAGCTCCCGCCGTCCCGTTATCACACGGGACCCACCAACCTTGGATCAGAACAGGTCGCTTATGGAGAAGCGCGTCAGTCCGGCTCCACTGGTCGGATCGTTTCGACCGAGACGTCGCCATCAAGGATCCCGCGCGAAACGTCGGTACGATCACGGTCGATCTCGATTACGGTGTAAAGCTTGTCGTCCCGGAAAGCGCTCGCATTAGCTGTCGTCACGTCTTCGGCAGGCGCTGCATCGACCTCCATGAAGTCCAGCTCGCGACTCGCCGCCATGATCCGTGCGTCGCCTGGCGTCCTCGCCGCCACTACGACAACTCCATGTCCTGGAGAGTTGGCCCATCTTGGATCGTTCGGTGCGGCGATCGGCTCGAGCCGATAGATGCTGAGTGGTTCCCCAGCGCTGCCGGGCGCGCCCTGCGCGGCCGCGTCAGCGATCTGCGCCTGGCTTTCGACCGAACGCCCGAACGTAGTCGGGCTGCTTGCATTGTTGATCGCGTCGGTACCTGTCTTCGAAACGTTCGACATAACGTCCTCCATGACAAACAATAACGATAGCGGCACCCAACTGTTCCTAACCCCAGAACTCGCAGGGACCGGGCCGGTACGGCGCTCAAGGCGAAGCTGATCCTTAAGTCCCAGGCGCAGGCCAAGTTCGCAAGGCAATAGGAGCGTTAAGGGTCCCGGCCCGCCATGACCGTTTTATTGACCCACGTAAGAGCGCGCTTTCAAATGGGCAGCCCGGTTGAGCGGTCTGTCTACATGGGCCTGGAATGTTTAGCGCGTCACGTAGACGTCTTCGTCCCGCACGACGTGGGTCGTGCCGACGGCGCCGCCGATCCAAGCCGCGATAGCCCCTACGGCTAGCGCGATGAATGCCAGGATCGCTCCCGCCGAGAACGCTGTCGCTGCGGTTTCGGCGGCCTCGGTCGCCTGCTGCTTTGCCTGGGCAACGGCGTCCTTGTACTGCTGCTCGTACTGGGCGACCTGCTGCTTGGCCTGATCGACAGGAATGTTCTGAGCTCGGGCGATGGCGTCGGCAGCGCGATTGCGTGCCTCTTCTGCCTTGGTTTCGTCGCCTGTCAGAACTGCGCGCACGGAGGCGACTGCGGCATCGCGCAGCGCTGCTGGATCGTTGCCGCCACTTGCGTCGCGGATGCTCTGCTCGACGCCGGCCATTGGATCGGTGGCCGTCGCAAGTGCCGGAGCTGCAGTCGTGGCGGCTGTGGCCACCGTGGATCCGGCGCTAGAGACGATGCCGCCCACACCAGAGAAGACGCCACCGACGAGCGCGCCGACGGATGTGGTCAGAAGATAGACGACGACCAGCGTGGTGACAGCCCACGACGTGACGCCATGAAGAGATCCCGTCGAACGAAGGGGGCGTCCGGACAACCGGCTGGCAATGTAGCCGCCGACGAAGGATGCGATGAGGCCGCTGACGACGAACCAGATTGCCGTGCTGACCGAGAGCGTTGTCGCACTCGGATTATCACTCGAAGCGGGATCGATGACGGCGGCGCCGAGGCCGGCACCCAGGAGGTTGAGCAGGAGCTGAACCACAAGTGCCACTGCGACGCCGGCGAATACGGCGCCCCAGGAGACCTTGTTGAAGGCTGCGTTGAGGTAGGGGTTATCGTCGCGCGTATGAATGTGCGCCACGGATGAAACGGGTTCGGTCATGAGAGCTTCCTTTTCTCACGAGTTCGTGAAGTGGCAATCAAACTCGCAGATGTGCCCATTGTTCCAGGTGGCTGAACTTCTTTGGAAAAAAGTGGATGCGAAATCCCAGGTCCTTTTCCTGTAGCATCCGCAAGCACATACGGCTCGAACCGCACCGGTGCCTTCTTAAACCCTCTCCAGCGGAAAGAAGGGGGGCTGAGGCAGCACCGCGGTGATGGCGTCGCCCGTGCGCACGATGCCACCTTTAAGCACGACCGTCATGATACCAGCCCTAAGAGTGATCTTTCCGTTCGCTCGCTTGTCCAAAACGGCCTTGAGAAGGCCCGGCTGAAACTTATCGATCTGCGAGCACGGATTGCGAAGACCTGTCACCTCCAGCTCGACGTCTGTCCCGAGCTTGAGAACAGCTCCGCGGGGGAGCGCCAGAAGATCGAGGCCGCGGGTAGTGATGTTCTCGCCAAGATCGGCTGGTCCGACTGTGAAACCTTTCTCACGAAGCTCGTCGAACAGTTCGGCGTGCATCACATGAACCTGGCGTAGGTTCGGCTGGCTAGGATCGACTGCGACGCGGGATCGGTGCTTTACAGTTACGCCGAGATGCGCGTCGCCCTCGATACCCAGGCCAGTAAGAACGCGGATTTCTGCTGTCTGCTTTTTCGAAAAGCGATGCTGGTCGTCCGCCGCAACTGCGATGACTTGTCCGTCGGCCATGGGTATCTCTTCAGTTTCTACTCGGCAGTATCTTTGATAGCGCTTTCGAAACGTCTGTAAACCCGACAGACAGCTCCGATTTCGATTGGAAGCCCCGAAGGTCAAACGATGGCGATATCCCAGCAGAACTGTTGCGCAGGGCGGTAAGTTTGGTTCGACCACAAGTACACCGACCTGTACGGCGTCAGACGCAGCGCGCCCGCGAGGTGCTTGTCGACCTTCTTATTTCACGATCGTTTTTATCTTCGCCATAGCTTCGAGCGTGCGATGGACCGGGCATTTGTCGGCAATTTCAGCAATCTTGCTGCGAAGCTCCCCGGAGACCTCGCCATCGATGGAAATGACGCGCTCGAAACGATCAATCCTGCCGCTGCCGCGGCGTTCCGCTTCGGTGCAGTCCTCGCAGTCCTTGACATGAATTTTGGCATGCGAGACGTCAACGCCGATACGCCCCAGCGTCAGCTTCTTGTGATCGGCATAGATACGCAGCGTCATCGAGGTGCAGGCGCCAAGTGCGATCGACAGGAAATCATAGGGCGATGGCCCGGAATCGAGCCCGCCCAAGTTTCCGGGTTCATCTGCGAAAAGCCGGTGGCTGCCCGCCTGAACCGAATTCTGGAACTTGCCTTCGCCCGTTTCCGTCACGCGGACATGTTCGATCACCCCCGTGCCCTGCGGCGTGTCGGCGGCGAGATAACGGGTCAGCCATCCCGATATGACCCGTCCGGCGAAGGCTGCGTCCTCAATGTCAGTGAGCAGGTGATCGGCCTTGTCCAGCGAGATGAAGCTCTTGGGATGTCTGGCCGCGAGGAAGATTTCGTTGGCGTTTTCTATTCCGACCGTCTCATCCAGCGGCGCGTGAAGGATGAGGAGCGGCTTTTTTAGGCTCGCAACCGCATCCTTGATACGGTGTGCACGCGCGTCCTCGACAAATTGCTTTCTAAGAACGAACGTACGCCCGGCAAGATCGACTTCGGCCGCGCCACTTTTTTCGATTTCCTCGAGGCTCGTCCCGAAATTCTTCAACACGTGGCCGACATCGGCCGGCGCACCGATCGTGGCAACGGCGCGCACTTCAGGTATGTTCCTGGCGACGGCCAGCACCGCTGCGCCGCCGAGCGAGTGGCCGATCAGCACTGACGGTGCCCGATAATGCTGACGAAGATAGTCGACCGCCGAAAGCAGGTCGGCAACATTGGAGGAGAAATTTGTCGAAGCAAATTCGCCTTCGCTCGATCCCAAACCCGTGAAATCAAAACGCATGACAGCGATACCTTCGCGCGCAAGCTCTGTTGCAATGCGGCGAGCTGCGGCCAAATCCTTGGAGCAGGTGAAGCAATGGGCAAAAAGTGCGTAGGCGCGTAAAGGCTCGTTCGGCATGTCGAGGCGGGCAGCCAGGGTTGCGCCGGAATGGCCGGCAAATTGAAGCCGTTGCGTGTTGAAGGCCATGGGAATGCTCCGTCGCTGTGAGGAAATAAGCATTCTACATCAGCGACGGAGACCGACTACCTAGATGTTCGATCAGAGCCCAATCTTTGCCTGGATGTTTGTGACAGCGGAGCGCCGGCACTGCCGGCCTCCTTGGTGGCGGCGTCCAAACTGCACGACGTGCTCCTGTTATGGCCCGGCGTATCCGCCGCACTTTTCAGGATTGGTTCGAAGGGGCCGCCAATCTGCCTGGCAGGAGAAAGGCGGCCGGTTACTCGGCCGCCGACCGCCGTGGCAGCACCCAGTTGGCGCGCGGGAAGTGGCAGGTGTAGCCGTTTGGATAGTGCTCCAGGTAATCCTGATGCTCGGGCTCCGCCTGCCAGAAATCTCCCGCCGGCTCGACCTCGGTCACCACCTTGCCGGGCCACAGACCCGAAGCGTCGACGTCTGCGATGGTGTCCTCGGCTATTTTCTTCTGCTCGTCGTCAGCGTAATAGATCGCCGACCGGTAGGAGGCGCCGACATCGTTGCCCTGCCGGTTTCTTGTCGTCGGATCATGGATCTGGAAGAAAAACTCCAGAATCCGCCTGTAGCTGATCGTCTCGGGATCGAAGATGATCTCGATGCCTTCGGCGTGGGTACCGTGATTTCGGTAGGTCGCGTTCGGCACATCGCCGCCGGTGTAGCCCACGCGGGTCTGAATGACCCCGGGCAGCTTGCGGATCAAGTCCTGCATTCCCCAGAAGCAACCACCAGCCAGAACAGCTTTCTCGGTCATTTAGATATCCTCCACCTGGTTGAGATACGCACCGTAGCCCTCGGCGTCCATTTCGTCGCGCGGAATGAAGCGCAGGGCTGCGGAATTGATGCAGTAACGTAGGCCGCCCTGGTCTTGAGGACCGTCGGGAAACACGTGTCCGAGGTGGCTGTCGCCATGCGCGGAGCGCACCTCGGTACGGGTCATGCCGTGGGAGCCATCCCGCAGTTCCTTGACGTTTGCCGACACGATCGGCTTGGTGAAGCTCGGCCAGCCGCAGCCGGAATCGAACTTGTCGGCCGAGGCAAACAGCGGCTCGCCGGAAACGATGTCGACATAGATCCCCGACCTCTTGTTGTCATGATACTCCCCTGTAAAGGGGCGTTCGGTGCCGTTTTGCTGGGTCACCCGATATTGCTCGGACGTAAGTTTGCTAACCGCTTCGCCGGTCTTTGCGTAGGTCATTGCCTATCTCCGTTCTCGGATTTGTTGCCTGAATATGGCGAAGGCCCACGGGGATTCCCAATATCAGGTGTGTATAGATTCAATAGCCGTACCATAAGGACAGTTCTGCCCGCTTACGCCCAGTTGTGCCGAGCTGCCATCTGCGCGATCTTGCGGATCTCGAGCGGCGTACCGGAACCGGAGACCGTCACGAATACCAGTTCGCGTTTCAATGATATCCCTTCAACCGGGCGTGTCGCTATGCCCTGCACGACGACGGACCGCTCGGGCATGATGCAGATCGCGCGGCCTTCGGCTACCATTTGCTGGACCCAGTCCTCGCGCTCGGCACTGAAGCGCGGTTGCATGACCGCATCATGGTCCATCAGGTGCTCGGTGATCTCGGTGTGGAACTCGCAGGCCAGCCGGTCGACGTAAGGATAGGCGGCAATTGCCTCGGTACTGACGACATCTTTGCCCGCCAGCGGATGGCTCTCCGCGCAGGCAAGGAGGAATCGCTCGGAAAACAGCGGCACGACGTTGAGCTTGGGGTTGGGACGCGGCGCCCGCGGCAGGATGCAGGCGTGGTACTTGCCCGAGAGCACTTCGTCCGCACTCTCTCCAGCCAACAGCTGATGCATGTTGATCTTTATAGAAGGAAGCTTTCCAAGCGCGTCGTCGAAGAATGCGGCAAAGGCAGCGGGGCCAATGGTTGGGGCAACGGCGATGTCGAGAATACGGCGTCGGCCGAGCACCGTGCTCTCGGAATGCTCGAGCACGTTTCGAAGCGCGAGTTCAATCCGCATGAACTCGGCCTGGACGTCGCGGCCAAGCGCGGTAAGGCGGCTGTCCTTGCCATCGCGATAGATCAGTGGACTGCCCAATTCTTCCTCTAGACGCTGGATTGCTCGAGTGAGACTTGGCTGCGAGACACCACTTCGACGTGCGGCTTCGGTGAAATTCAAGGTTTCCGCCAAATTGAGAAAGTACCTGACCTGATTGATGTCCATGGATCACTTCTTGCGTGGGTTTGACGGGGATTGCCATCAAGGTGGAAGCGAGATGCGCGGGTTTCGAGCTTGCCTAGGAGTGAATACAGATCAGCAATGGTTTGTGCCACTCCTGGAGAGCGCCTGCCCCCGATGAGGTACCCGGTGCAGGCGATTATTTTCCGCGGGGGCAGTGCGATCAGAGCTCTCTTCTATCGGACCAAGAAAGCCATTGCGATGGTCATAATCGGCCCGCGCTTAGGTGCAACGGCGCAAAGCGCAGTCCGAATTCGTGGGGCGGAAATGCATCAAGCACCCTTGGAGCAGCCGCGGCGCGAAGCCGAGTTGCGCCTTCGCACGGCTGTTGGAGGCTGCAGTCAGGCGGGTGTGGTAGTAGACCGCTTCCTCGCCCGCCGATTTCAGCGCGCCCTCGACGCTCACGTGCGGAGGCTCCGCCGCGCCGACCCACCGGGCGAGGGCCGGCAGGCATTCGGCCACGGACAGGGGATCGTGATCGACGACATTGTAGCCCCCGGCTCGGCCGTAAGCGAGGCGATCGTCGCGGCGATCGCGTCATCGATGTGGACGAACGACCAGACGGCATTTCCTTCGCCGATGGTCGCCGCTTGGCCCGTGCGCACCTGATCCGCGATGGGCTCCGTCCGGTCGGTACAGTAACCAGGAATGCACGCACCTGTAGCTCTAGGATTCATCGGTGGTGAATTTGTGCACCGTAGTCGACTTTAGCGTCTCCTGCGGTTTCAGCACCGTCGTCGGAAAGGACGGCTTGTTCGGCGAATCCGGGAAGTGCTGCGTCTCGAGGCAGAAGCCGTCAGTCTGGCGGTATTGCTGACCGGCCGCGCCGACGAGCGTCGAATCGAGGAAGTTGCCGCTGTAGAACTGGATGCCGGGCTCGGTGGTCGATATCTCCATGATCCGGCCCGAGCGAGTCTCGTAGACTCGCGCGGCAAGCGAAAGCCCGCTTTCTGACTTGTTCAGCACGAAGTTGTGATCGTATCCGCGGCCATAGACCATCTGTGGGTCGTTTGCGCGGATGCGTGCGCCGATCGGCATCCCTTCGCGGAAGTCGAACGGCGTGCCGGTCACAGAGGCGAGCTCCCCGGTCGGGATCAAGGTCGCATCGACCGGCGTGTAGCGATCGGCGTTGATCGTGAGGATGTGATCGCCGATCCCGCCCACACCGTCGCCGGCGAGATTGAAGTAGGAGTGACTCGTGAGATTAACCACGGTTGGTTTATCCGTTGTCGCCTCGTAATCGATGCGCAGCTCGTTGTCGTCGGTGAGGGTATAGACGACCTCGACCGCAAGCGTGCCGGGATAGCCTTCCTCACCATCCTTGCTCGTATAGCTGAGCCGCGCCGCGGCGCCGCTCTCGCTGGTCAACGGCTCGACCGCCCAGACGACCTTGTCGAAGCCTTTCATGCCGCCATGCAGGCTGTTCGGCCCGTTATTGGCGGCGAGCTGGTACTGCGTGCCGTCGAGCGTGAACTTGGCGGCGCCGATGCGATTGCCATAGCGCCCGATCAAGGCGCCGAAATAGGGATTCTTGGACTCGTAGTCGGCGAGTTCCTTGAAGCCGAGCACGATGTTACCGAGCTTGCCCCAGCGGTCGGGCACGTTGATCGCCGTGACGATGCCGCCATAAGCGATGAACCTGACGGACGCGCCCCTGTCGTTGGTCAGCGTGTAGAGATCGACGGCTTTGCCGTCCTGCGTGTTTCCGAACGGGGTCTTGTCCACAGAGCCGGCTGCGGCGCTCGTTCCCGTCAGCAGCACGCCCATGCCAAACAAGGCCGCGCCGAGTACTGATCCGTGCCAAGTACGCGATATGTTGTGATCGACCCACATCATGGTTTCCTCCCCTAATAGGCCTCTTCGCGGCCGACCTCGGGCGAGCCGCCTGAAGAACCAATTGTAAACTCATCCGACTATGAGCGTAAGCGAATACATGCTGTGCGGGCGACCGGAAGCCGCCGCACGTCGCGAAATTCGGGGCGGCAGCGACTGAAACGTCTCCTTCGAGCCGCCATGACCGGTCATTCGGGCCGCCCCAGACGAATGGCAGCTCGTGCGCGAAGCAGACGTTTGCGGATCGCGCCTAGCCTCCATCCATGGTACAATCGCCTTTCGGCATACGAACGGGGTTCCGGGGGGCTATCTGGCGAAGGAGACCCCAATGCTAGTCCTTGACAGGCGCAGCTTCCTGACATCAGCAGCCCTCGGCACGGCGGCCGCCGGCTTAGGGAGATCGGAGCATGCTTCTGCTGCCGACTCGGAACTGCCCGCTGAGGCCCCCGGCTTCTACAGCCTGAAGGTCGGTGAATTCCGGATCGCGCCAGTCTGCGACGGCGTGTTCCATCTGCCGATGAACAGCATCGCGACGAACGCAGAACCGGCCGCCCGAAAGGCCTACTTCGACGCGCAGTATATGACTGCCGATGTTTTCCAGCTCCAGGTGAATCCTCTGCTAATCGACACCGCCGAGAAACTCGTTCTGGTCGACACCGGCGTCGGACCGGGTCAGGATTGGGCGCCGACCGCCGGGCGTCTGGCGAAGTCGCTCCAGAATGCTGGCGTCGCACCGGCCGACATTGATGTGATCGTTCTCACCCATTGCCATGTGGACCACGTCGGAGGGCTTGAGGCTGCCGTCAGCGAAGGCTTCTCCAAGGCCGAGGTGGTACTTTCAGAGACCGAGCTCGATCTCTGGAATTCGCCCGATGCCGCCTCGAAGGTTCCGGATTGGGCCGCACCCGGCGTGCCGGCGTTACAGAAGACGTTCGCGACCCTCGGCGACCGGCTTCGCCCAGTGAAGGGTGGGACCGAAATTGTTTCAGGAGTGATGGCGCTTGACACGCCCGGCCACACACCGGGGCATATGTCGGTGTTGGTGGCGTCGGGCGACGTCACGATGTTGGTCACCGGCGATGCCCTCGCCAATATCCACTTCGCGTTCGATCACCCGGATTGGCAGATGATTTGGGACCATGATCGCGAACTCGGCGTCCAGACGCGCAAATCCCTGCTGGACCGCGCGACGCACGATCGGCTTCTCGTTACCGGCTACCACTACCCATTCCCGGGCGTCGGCCATGTCGTGAAGGACGGAGACGGCTTCCGCTGGCTGCCGGCCAACTGGGTCTGGGACAGCGCGACCTGACCTGTTTGCGCCATTTGGGGAGCTTGAAAAGGCTTATATTAGGTGGCCCGCGCGTTTCACCCGTGCAGGCCCATTACGTTCTTGCCTGCTCGACTGCGGCGTGTCCTGATCACCTATGGCCGACCGATAGATCGAATTTTCCACCTTTTTGCGCCAGCAACCGTGTCTTTGGCCTCGCCTCGTGTGAATGACGGCTCCTTAGGACGAAGCGGACAGAGATGGGGGCCGACGCAATGACAACGTTGGGCCGACACCGGACGAGTTTTTCATTTTTGGGATGGGCCATTTCCGGGCATCAATTTCGCGTCAAAGCAATCCCCAAGAGCGTGCTGGCTGGCGAGAAAGACAAACAGCACGAAAACGGACATGACCGGAAAGATTGTTTTCGATAGCCGAGATGCTATATCCGGCACCATGTCACTACCGCCGCGAATCTTCCCCCACTGCTGCGATACAGAATGTAATCCCAGCAGCGTTGGGAAACAAATCGCTGGTTATTGATCGTCGATCCTTCGGCTTCCAAGCAAGAAGCCGGTAGTATGACCGAGAGCCCCGCCCATGGAGAGAATGACGATCAGCGCGAACACTTTCGTCCATTGAGCAACGGCGAAAATGACGAGCCAAAAGAAAAGCACAAGCGGAACCGTGAAGCTTGAGAAGACAGCGAACAGGATCAGCAACACGATAAACGTCCCTCCGACACCTTCTAAGAATTCCACCTTGGTGACTGTTAGGGCTAGAATGCCGAGTGCCGAAAGAAAGATTGGTGTCACCAGTCTGGCTTGAAATGCGCGAGGGCCTATGCGGCCCCGCGTGCGGCGGCATCCCGTCGAGGTGGCGGTCAAAATAAAGACGACGATTCCCAATAGACAGACAGTGACCGTAGGAAACATGATCATCCACCCTCCACTCCTGTACTAGACTTCACAACTCTCGACGCACGAGTTGGAACTGCCAGACGCGATTGATACCGCAAGCTGACGGCCAGTGCGCGAGTATGTTGTTTGAGGCTTAACTTTCGGTTGCTTGCCGAAAGTTGATTTGCAGGCTGCAAATGGACGCGCGGAAGTCTGCTCAGGGCCGAAGGCTGTCATGACGCAAATGCGCCATTTGCGGTCAATAATCGTGGATTAATTTTATTACAGCAGTATCTGCTGGCCGAGATCGAATCATTGCGGGACCAGGAGACGCGGAGTGGTCGAAAGCTTTGACGAAGCTACCCCGTTTCTCATAATATTCGCAATGTGGGGTCTCTTATGGCCCGCCCTCTCTCGATACAAATCGATCCACGAAGTCCCACGCAAACAATTGGTTTGGCTTTCTTTCGGGATGGGGACACTCGGTCTTTTATTTACACATCGACCAGATGACCGCTTCGGGCCGACAGCGGCAGATTAGCCTCGGTTTGGGTGCGCCATTAGCGGACGTCAGGGCTTTGCCAACGACTATAAATATCGGGTATGCCAGTCCTTGAACTCAGCAACGGTGCGAACGCGATGGTCCATAACGGCCTCATAGACCAGCGCACTCGAAATTTTGTTCGTCCCCTCTGGCAATTCCGCCAAGGCGCTTTTGATCTGAAGGATGGTTTCCCGGTCTGTCTCGGTGAGGCGAGGCATCAGCGTCTTCAGATGTGCGAGGTCGGGCTGCCTTTCCGGCTCATCGACCAACCAAATGTCGATGGTCCACATCTCTTGGTCCGGTGCTCGGACCGACACCCAAAGATAAAGCCCATCTGGATATTTCTCAGGTTCTATGTTCCATTTTCCGGTGTCGTTGCGAAAGCGCACCCCAACAACGCTCTCGGTCATCTGCATGAGGCGAGCGCCAATACCAGCAAATGCTTCGAGGGCGTGGATATCTAACTTAGGACAGGCAACTGTAATATCGATATCGCGCCGGACCATAAGACCCATGGCGGAGCTGCCAACACGGGTAGAATGCCCTACCTGAGAAAGAAGTTCGTCAAGGCGAAGCGCACGTACGATTTCATCCGCTTCAATTTGTAATCGTCGCTGGGCTACCAACAGGTCGGACATAGTCTTCCTCTAATCGTCGTTATTCCAACCTATTGGGCCAAGGTGACATCGCAGTTGTCAAACTCAAAGGGCTTTGGCCGCTTTTTAGGCGCGAATCTGCCGCGCCCTTACAACCTGAAAGTCCGCAACGGGTAGAAAGGGCCCCATATTTTCGATACTCTGGCCCCCCACACCGGAGGATCAGAATGGGAATTTCAGAACGCCCACCTTTCATCGCCCGCTGGAGCGAAGTTGAGCGACCGGACGACTCGCACTACGACGAAGACGATGAGCTGATGAGTATCGGCGCACCTTTCGGCAGGCATTTCGGCCTGACGAAGCTAGGCATTCATCATGAGAGACTGCCACCCGGTCGCCGCACGTCCTTTCCACATGCCGAAAGTGCAGACGAGGAGTTTGTGTACGTCCTGGAAGGCGAGCCTGATGTTTGGCTCGACGGCCATATCCATCGACTGACGCCAGGCGATGCCGTTGGATTTCCAGCAGGCACGGGGATCGCGCATACCTTCCTTAACAACACTGAAGCCGAGGTCCGCCTGCTCGTTGTGGGCGAACGGAGCAAACCTGAGAACCGCATCTTCTACCCGCTCAATGCTGACCGCAGAGCGTTACACGAGGATTGGTGGGACGATCATCCGGAGCACACCTTAGGTCCTCACGATGGGATGCCGGATTTGGTACGGGCCGCTAAGGCTGGGAAAGATGATGTTCAAACAGAATATAAGCGTAAGGGCGACGAGAGGAGGTAGTATTGCTGAATAATCCACGACTCATTTCCTCCCCGACGATACATTCCGCTCAGCCTTCAATGGTAGACAATCCAGAGGTGGAGACGAACTTGCACCATGTCAACTGGCTGTCCCGAGTAGCAGCAAAGGTTACACTAGCGCTAGCGATAGTCAGTGCGGTTTGTGGCACCATCATTTTTCTTTTCTCCGGCTTCGCAGGCTTGGCTGCGTGGACTGACTCGTTCAATGTTTGCCCTGACGGAAGTCAATGCAGCGACGCTGAATCTACGATGCGGGTCGGCGTGTTCATCTCCGCGATTAGCTTCTCCATCACAGCATTCTCAGTTTGGATGACTATCCGAATCCGAGAACATTGCCGCATCAAGTATGCCAATCGTAGAAACGCAGTTTGACAAGCAGGCGCGATTGGGCACGCCCGCATCTCTCCACTGGAAAGTTGACCGCCGCAGGTTCGCCTCCGCTTCGGGACAAAGGAACCGCGAGCCGAGTGACCTTCACAAAGCTTGATGAGCATCCCGACTGGGCCGGTGGGGATGTGACAGTAACGGCCATTTGGCGGAAGGCGATCCGCTTCAAGTTTCCACGCTATCAGGAGCTGCTACGCCAAATAGGTGTGTTTACACCCCCGCCTCTCGAAGCTTACGGTTCGCAGCGGGATTTGCCGTCTATACCCCGATATTTGTTGGGAGGATGCCATGGTTAAACTTCTGACTTCCATGTTTGCCGTCCTGTGCATTTGCCTTTTCGCGTTCGCCCCGGCCAAGGCTGACCCGATCGACGACGAAGTGAAGGCTGCCTACTCGGCGTGGGATGCAGCATTCAACAAGGCGGACGCAAAAGCCGTTGCGGCTTTCTACACAGACAACGCTATTTTCTTGCCCGCCACCCATGACGTGATTAAGGGGCCGGGCGGCGTTGAGAAATTCTTTGGCGGAATCTTCGGCATGGGCGTGACAGGCCACAAGCTCGAACTGATCGAGGCGCAAGGCGACGGCAAGTTGCTGGTTGGCACAGCGAAATGGTCGGCCAAGGGCAAAGACGCTAAAGGCGCTGACCAGCCATGGGCTGGGGTGGCAACCCATGTCTTTGAGAAACAGGCCGACGGCAGCCTGAAACTCAGGGTGCACACCTTCAACTGAACCAACAGATTTCGAAGACCCTCTCTGAAAATTGTCACTGCACTCGCCGGAAGCGTCTGTGGACGACGAAGGCGCAGCTTCCTTTTATGAGAAATCTGCTATTCTTCGGTATCGCGCACACTCACTCGTTGGCCATCGGGGTCAACGAGACTCGCGTCCAGCCAGTCCTATTCTGGCGACCTGGCCCTGCAACCGACCGCCGTGTTCCATTCAATCGCCGCAGGTTTTGAAGGTCCTGCGGCATGAGGTGCGATAGGGGCTCGCTGACCTAACCCATCCGAAGCGAGCCTCGTCGTACATCTCATTGCAGCCCAACGGTGGCGCTAGTCATCGACGGTCTTACCGCCGGTCCGACGATTAAGGCATTTCCCGAATTCCACCCGAAGGCTTTCGAGGATTGCCTTCTGGGAGTGGCCCTGTGAGTGAAGGTCGACGACCCGCACGACAAAGCCCCGATGATCTGGAGAAATCTTCAGCTCATTGCATGCGTCGGTGATGATCGCCTGGAGTAATTCGAGGTCGTCAACGTCAATCGCGAAATCAGAAAGGAAACCCAATTCCCACCCCCGCAGACGAAGGCAGAGAGCGCGAGTATCTCCCAATTGGTCTCCACGCGACCAACCGAGCCATGATAGCGCGAATGCGTCCGCGATCCAGCGAAATTGTAATCGTCCAGAACGACAGACAGCGGATTGAAAACGCTTGAACATGAGGCTTGGTCATATGACGCCGGAACCCGAATATGGTGGGGAAGGATCATCGCAGTTTGACGGCATCCGCTTCGAATCCGTAAGCTCTTTGAACGAGCGCTACGCGGATTTCATAACGCGTATACCAGTCTGTCCGGCCTCGGCGTTGCGCTTCGACGTGATCGACAACCGCTTTCCATGCCCGGATGCTTTCCTCGTCCCTCCAATAAGAGTTGATGATACCAAAACCGTCAGCACGGCGGGCGCTTTCGAAACCCAGAAAACCAGGCTGCTGCTTTGCCAGTTCCACCATCGCAGCGCCGATATCACCATAGCCGTCTTCGACCTCCGTTCGTTGCGATGAGAAGCAGACGACGTAATAGGGTGGTGCAGGCAAGGTAGCGATAGACATGTCAACCTCTCGTTGCTGCAGAAATTATCATCGCAATACGTGTCGCGCGAGGTCAATGCACGCCAGCACCACCTCATTGCCGACCGCTGCTCCAGCTCAAGCGGTCACGGTCCAGGCAGAAGCGAAAAGCTGCACGCTGGGTGGCCAAAAGCAGCTAGCGCCTCACGCAATGATCGCTCGGCAGTTCCTCGGCGGGCGGGGTATCGTTGGAGCTGATGGCGACGTCGCATGTCTTACGGAAATTTCACGCCGACACATCGCGATTAATGAGCCTAATGCGCGGTTTTTCTTGATCGCCATTTCACCGACAATATCGGCAAAGCGTTGTGTTGCTTTGTGAGCTTCCTCTTGCGTTCCGCCAGCAGCTATGACGTTCGCGATCCCTTGCTCATACAAAATCTGGAATTTTTTCATATATCGATCTGCGTTGACCGTATCGTTCACGTCTTCATACCCCTGCGCCGCACCTCGATATAAAGCGGCGCATATCATGGGCTTGTCATCATAGACGGAGCGCTGCTTCACTTCTGCTGTGACAGGGAGGGTCGGTGAGTAAAAGGCCATGAGACAGGTTATGAACCGCACCCTCTTCAAGGCCACCCCCACTGCCCAGCCAAGCTTGCGCCAGTGGCCAAGGCGGCACACATCAGCATCAGCGGAAAAATCCGCTTTGCATACCAGCCGTATTCGGCGGGGGTCATTTTCATCAAGTCGCGACGGCTCCCGATGGCCGGAAGCATCAGCCAGAGCACAACAGATAACGTCACAGCGGCTGCGGCGAAGAGCAGGTTGCTAATCATGACACGAGACTACAACTTCCGCGTAATACATCAATTTGGAAGCTGCTTTGCAACCGGTTGGCCTGCGCTGCTCGAAGCGCCGCCAGACACTCCGGAAGCAACACCACGCCCGCGATGACGATCCCGACTACGGCTTTTGGCATGCCGAGCCAGTTTATTCCTGCCTCCACCGACGGCGTGAGCGCTTTCGCGAGCCCCACTACCACCACGAGCGCGACAAGCAGCAAGGCTGCGCTGGTGGCTGCCGTCCTGTTTGACGGCAACGGAGCATGCGCATCCTCGCTATCAGCCTCGAGCGGCAGGAAGTAGTCGCGGTGCCGCGCGGTCTGGATGAAGATGAACGAGCCATAGAGGACCAACGAAACTGTACCGGCGAAGACAAGCTGCGGTGTGCTGAACATCGGCCCGGCGGCGGTCGCGACGACGTTTGGTACCACCAGCGTCAGGACGGTGAGCGCGGCCAGAACGGCCAAGGCGGCACTCGCCCCCTGGAGCTGAAATCCCTGTTCATGGTGGCGCATGCCCCCCGAAAGCAGGCACAGGCCGACGATGCCGTTCATCACGATCATGACCGCGGCGAACACGGTGTCTCGTGCCAGCCCCGCTTTTTCCGCCGGAGCTGCGATCATCACCGAGACGATCAGGGCCACCTCGATCACCGTGACGGCGATGGCCAGCACCAGAGTGCCAAGCGGCTCGCCGACCCGGTGTGCGACGACCTCGGCGTGGAACACGGCGGCAAAGACGGTGGCGATCAATGCTACTCCAGCAGCCGCAGCAACAAAGCCCCCGAGGCCCGTAAATGGCGTCGCCAACAGGATCGCCAATGCCACTGCAGGCGACACCCATGCCCACCACGGTGTTTGTTCTGTTGCCAAGACGGTGAGGACCCATTGTTCCACCGATAAAGCATACGCATGGAAGGACTCCATAGGCAACCTCACGTCGCACTCCGAACGCCAGAGTCTGGCTCCGGAGCGAGACATATGGTTCTATAGACGTTCGATGCAGTGCGGTGTGCGCCGAGCCGAAAGGCTCTCTTCGCTCATTTAGAAGTATTGACAGTGGTCCGCCTTTATTGCCTTCTCAGTCAGGAACCAGCCTGGGTCAACGATGCCGTCCGCCTCCGCGATAAGGTCTGAGTCATGCACCTCGAACGTTTGTGCCGCATAGCGGCAGCCGTAGAGATGCACGTTGCCGGTCCCGGCGAGAAGTTTCAGGAAATCCTCGATCTCGGTCGGCTCGCCGTCCGCGGCCATTCGGGCGCGCAACCATTCTGTCTCATCCCTGTGTCTGTCGTCCACCGAGAGGGAGGCCGCTCCCTTGCTGGTCAGCGCCTTCACCGCCCAGAGCAGAAAGAGCATGTCAACCTTCACGCCGTTGCGGGCCTGAGTGTAGGCAAAGGTCAGCGGCGTGAGGATTTTGTCGTAGGCGTCGTCGCGCACGATGATTGCGAGATGCTTCATGGTGAAATCTCCAATGGTTGCGGGCCCTTGTCTCGCCCATGACGCGTCCCACCGCCGAATGCAGGACGCAGCCGGACGTGGGACAAAGGTCAGGCGGCCTTCAGACCCGGCGTTGCGCTACTCCGGCTCGGGCCAGGAAAGTCCGATTGACTGGGCTGTGGGGCTTCAGTGCTAGGCGCTCATTGGCAAGGGCTTCCGCCAGACCGGTGAGCCCGCCGCGGATGGCCGCCTCGGTCAACGTCCAGTCGATGATGTCACGTTGCGCGTGGCTGCCGCCGAAGCTGTTGGAGATGTAGCGGGCGCCATAGAGGTGGTCGGCCGCGGCCTGGTAATCCCCGCGCCAGAACGCCACGAAGCCTTCGATCAGAGGCACGGCCGTGCGCCGCCCCCATTCGGCGGCGTCAGACCCGTCCGCGCGGTTCTCCCGATAGGCCCGCACGATGCGCTCAACGTCGCTTTCCCGGCCTGTTCCGAGATAGGCCATCACGGCGTGCCAATCGTTGAATGGATAAGTGCGGCCGTCGGCATGGTTTTCCCAGGTGGTCGCCAGTTCCCGCCAGCGCTCGCCCACGTCATGGCCTGAGAGATGCAGGCGCCAGAGGAGCGCCGAGGCATCGACCATGTCGATCGCCAGGGTGCTGCGGCTCTCCCGGATCGGCCCATCGTAGAGCGCGAACACCTCGTCGACCTGCCCGAGATCCAGGTGATAGAGCGAGCGGTGCCACCAATTGTGAACCTTGAAGAAATTGTCATCGCCGGACCAGTGCGGTTCGCGCGCGATCATCCAACCGATGCCGTCCTCGGCGCGCCCCTGCATCTCCATCACGTGGGCGACCGCATGGTGGGCCCAGCAGTCGAGCGGTTGCAGGTCCACGGCGCGCCGGCCCATCTCCTCTGCCCGGGCGTAGTCACCCGCCTCCTCAAGCCCGAAGGCATGCATGCCGAGCAGGATCGAGTAGCCCGGCATGCCGGGCGACCATTTCGGCAAGACTCGTGCGATGCGGTCGCGCAGACCCCGCGCGCTCGCGCGGAAGAAATCCATAAGATGGCCGGACTGGAGCGCCACAAGGTCGTGCGGATAGCGTGCGTTGTGGCGGTCGAGCGCGGTCGCGGCGGCGGTCCAGTGCCCCTCGGTCACCAAGTCCAGCGCGGCGACGTGGGAGACCTCCCGGTCGGAGAGGCGGAGCGTCTTGGCCTTGCAGAGGATGGCCTTCGCCTCACTGGTGGCGTCCGGCTCCGTCGCCAGGCCAAACAAGTGAGCCTTCAGAATATGTGCCATTGCGAAGTCGGGGGCGGCCTTGATGGCATTGTCCAGCAATGCGACGGGATCGCCGCGATAGATGTTAAACGCCTCGACAGCCTCGTCAAAGAATTCCGCGGCCTCAACGGTTGCGCCTGAGAGCGAATTGCCCTGCTTATCCGTAGTCATGTTGGATCTCTCCTCGTTGTGGCACACCGCAAGATGTCTGTTCCGGCAGATGGTCCCGGCCAGCGGCATTGCTTTCGACTTTGTGGCCCGGGTGTTACATTAGCCTCGCCGAAAGGCAGGTTATATGAGCGAGGCGCCGGTCCGCTTTGCCGATCCGCCGAATCTGCATTGGGTGTGAGTGATGGATTCGATCCTGGACATGTTCCGCACCATGCGGCTCACGGGCGGCATCTTTCTCGATGCCGATTTTACCGCGCCATGGTGCGTAACAGCGAAGGTGGGGCCTGAGGATTGTGCCCCATTCACACCCGAGCCTCGCCAGATCATTGCCTATCATTACGTGACCGCCGGGCACCTGCTGCTCAAGGTCAGCGGGCAGAAACCGATCCCGGTCGAGGGCGGCGAGATCGTCGTCCTGCCGCGCAATGATGACCATGTGATCGGCAGTTCCCTGACGATCCGCCCCATCTCCGCCGAACGCCTGATCCAGCCGAGCCCGGATGGCGGGCTGGCGCGCATCGTTCACGGAGGTGGGGGAGAGCGGACGCACATCTACTGCGGATTCCTAGGCAATGACATGCCGCACAACACTGTCATTGCAATGCTACCGAGCGTCCTCAAGCTCAACGTCGCCGATGGCGCATCCGGAAATTGGATAGAAAGCTCCTTCCGGTTCGCCGCGCAGGAACTTGCCGCGGGTCATGTCAATTCACCAGCGATCCTCGCCAAACTTGCCGAACTTCTGTTCATGGAGGCAGTGCGCCGGTACTTTGCCTCGCAGCCTCCCGGCCGCAACGCCTGGGCAGCGGGAATACACGATCCCATCATCGGACATGCATTGGGGCTCCTGCATGGTCAGATGACCCGACACTGGACCACAGAAGATCTTGCCCGGGAGATCGGCCTGTCCCGCTCTGCATTTGCAGAGCGCTTCACCCGCATCATCGGCGAACCGCCCATGCGCTACCTTGCCCAGCAGAGGCTGGTACAGGCCTCTGTACTGCTCAAGGAAACATCCGATGCCGTCGCGCGCATTGCCTATGCGGTGGGCTACGAGTCCGAGGCCTCGTTCAATCGGGCATTCCGACGGGAATATGGCGTTCCACCCGCAGCTTGGCGTGGCTAACCCCTTGAAGAAAAGAGGCTGGATCGCGCAAAACGGTCGTGTGGTGCCTTCAAACAACAAAATCATGCTATCGTCCATCCGTTCGACAGAAAGGCACCAATCATGAGCGCTCGGCGAGACTTCACTTACGAGGAATGGAGCAGCCTTTTGCAGCTCTACCGGCATGAGAACGCTGCGTTGGCGGACGAAATTGATCAGAGGTTCGTCGAGCTTGGCGTTATTGAAAAAACGGTCGGCGGAACAAGTCTCAGTGCCGCAGGTAAGCGACTGGTTGAGCACGAGCTTCTGATGGAGCGAAGGAACCGGCTTCAGCGATGACGTGTCAAGCAAGCGTTGGCCGCTTGGTCCGACGATAGTGGCTTGGAGGCATTGCTCTCAACACCTTCCGTTCGATAAGCTGAAGGTGTTCTTCGACCAGCATCTCGGAGCCTGATTGGTGACACCTGCTAGGCCCGGGAAGACCGGATCACTCCGGGCTGGCAGGGCATCTCCAGAAACCACGTCTGGTGGGAGCGCGCAGCATGTCCCGAATGGCCCATTTCGACAAAGAGCCAATCACGAAATGCTTTAACCTTTCGCTGAAGAAATCGCGCGGGGCGGATAGACCACGAAGTACTGGGACGAGGTTTTGAGCGCGTGTTTGAACAAGATGTCCAAGATAATCGTCGCCGACCTGGAAGCGGCTTACGCCGGCAAGGTCAGCGCTTTTGGGTAAGAAGATTGTCGTCATCGGAGCCAGTGCCGGCATAAGTCTCGGCGTGGCAGCACCTCGTGCACGAATGGTTGGAGCCTCCAATCTCGGACACTTATTCAATTCCAGGATCAGCCGGTCGTGCAGGCCAGCGCGATGCCGTCGGCGACCTCGCTGCTACGATCCGAAAGATTGCCCGTTGCGACCCTGATATGATTGCTGGGTAGGATCGAGAACTTTGCGCCGGGGTGAACTGCGATCCCTCGCGCCGCCAAGGTGACCATCGCAAAAGGCTCTGACGAGACCGGAACCCAGGCGCAAAGGCCTGCTCCATCATCCACCTCTACGCCGCGCTCGCGCAGCGCATTCGTCAGCTCATCGTGGCGCTGCTGATAGATTTTGCGCGCGCGGGCAAGGATTTCGTCGGTCCTTTGATCGCGGAGCAGCCACGCTGCCGCCGCTTGCAGAATCCGGCTGGTCCAGCCGGCGCTGAAGCTCCGATAGGATTGAATCTGCTCCACGATCGCCCGGGAACTCGACAGCACGGCAAGACGCAGGTCCGGACCCAGCGTCTTCGAATAAGACAGGATGTGTATGACCCGGTCCGGATAGCGCCCTCCCAAGGAATGCTTGGGTGCGCCGGAAATGTCGGCCACGCCATCGTCTTCGATGATCAGCGTGTCGCTCCCCGCCAAAATATTTCCCAGAGCTTCCAGGCGGGCCTTGCTGACGCTTTGGCCGGTCACCGAGTGAAGCCGCGGCTGAAACAGAAATGCAACGGGGCGATATTTCATGGCCGCTTCGAGCGACGACGGCAGGGGGCCGTCCTTGTCGCACTGAACGGGCAGGATGCGCACGCCCAGATCCTCGAGTATATCGAGAAGGCGCATGGCCGTCGGATTCTCGATTGCGACCGAAGCGCCAGGCATCACTAACGCATGCAACAGCGTATAGACGGCGTTGTATCCGCCGTTTGTTGCAAGAAAGGCCTCCGACTCGTAGGGCCAGTCGCGCCGCACGGCCGCTTCGAGCTCCGGCAGGATATGGCTGCGTTCGTAGCTGTTGAGGTTTTCCGCCGAGGCGCCGTACGTCAGGGCGTCTGCCAGGGGCGGCAGCAGGCTTACATCCGGGACCGCCGCCGTGAGGTCGAGTACGCCCTCGCCGTAGTTGCCGGAACTTGCAAGCCTCTCGGGCTTGGCAACGAACCGATCGCCGCTGATCCAGGTGCCGTTGCGGCCGCGCCCGCTGATGATCTTCTGGCGGCGCAGCTCGCTCCAGGCCTCAGAGATCGTCGCGGGGCTGACGCCAAGCGCGAAGGCAAGGTCGCGGATTGCAGGCAGCTTGGTTCCGACGGGAAGCGCGCCTGCCCTGATCAAGGCGCTGGTTTCCAAAGCAATTCCGCGAATGGACTTGTCGCTTAACTTTTCGGCAAACCAATCGGCATTTCGTGTTTCGTTCATATTTTGCACCAAGATTAAATGTTCAATAACGTAATAACATTTGATCGAGGCAAATTGAACATTTATTTACAAGCAGGAATGACCATTCTTTGCGAGCGAAATGCATGACTGTAACGATACGGCTGGCCCTGCGCGACTGGGACTACATGACCCCGCTGGTGTTGGGAGAGGTCTCGTCACCCCGCCTCGACGTGAAGGTCGAAAGGGTTGGCACGCTCATCTCCCATATTGGAAAGGACGACGCTCACGACGCGGCGGAAATGTCCTTCAGCCGATATACCCAGCTTCGCGCCGACGGCGACGAGACTGTGATCGGCATCCCGAACTTCATCATGCGAGGCTTTCGCCATCGCTGCATCATCACGACGAAGGAGAGCCCGATCACGCAACTGCGTCAGCTTGCCGGAAAGCGGATCGGTGTGACCGGATGGCGCGATTCCGGAAACACCTGGACGCGCGCAGCTTTGCGCCGCGAAGGTGTCGGCGTCGAGGATGCGATGTGGTTTGCCGGCCGGTTGACGGAAGCCCACCCTGTCACCGATCGTCTCGACGGCTTTGGCCGCCCGGGACGCATCGAGGCAGCGCCCGGCGAGCGGCCGATGGTCGAACTCCTGAAAGAGGGTGGGCTGGATGCGGTTTTCACACCCTTCATGCCCGAGGGCTTTTTCGATAAAGATTCGCCGTTCCGCCAGGTGCTTGCAGATTTTCGTAGTGCCGAACGCCAATATTTCGACGACGTCGGCTACGTGCCGGGCATGCATCTCATCGGCGTCAAGGCGACGGTGGCGGCGGAACATCCATGGCTCCTCGAAGAACTCAGCACCTTGATCGATGAATCCAAGCGCGTCTGGACGACGAAGCGCCGCAAATATGCCGACACCACGCCGTGGATGCTCGAGGAGCTCTTGAGGGTCTCGGCAGATCTGCCAGCGGACTGGGACGAAAGCGGCCTTGGTGCCAACCGTGCGATGATTGCCGATTTCGCGCGCGAGCTGCACGCGCAGGGCATCCTGCCGCGAGCGCTCACGCCGGCAGAGCTTTTTCCGCTACAGACGTCTTCAGATCGCCCGCAGCTTGCCGCAGCCGAATCCTGAACCTTCATCCATACAAACCAAAAAGGGGAATAAGAAATGCCATTGAAATCCATCACCTCCTTCGCTCTTGCGAGCGCCCTGCTCTCTGGAATGGCCATGGCCGAGGATGCAACGCTTCCGAAGCTCACCGTCAACGAGGAACTGCGGGCAAAGCTTCCCGAGGAGATCAAGACCGCCGGCAAGATGATCTCGGTCAACAACGGCTCCTTTCCGCCCTACGAGATCGTCACCGGAACGAAGATGGAAGGAGCGAGCGCCGACCTCACGGACGCGCTCGGCCAGGTGCTCGGCGTTACGATCGAGCACGCAACCGTCGGTGGCCTGCCGGCACTCCTCGCCGGCGTCAATTCCGGCCGCTATCAATTCGCCTTCGGTCCTGTCGGCGATTTCAAGAGCCGCGAAGAGGCCAACGACTTCGTCGACTGGGTGCAGGAATTCGTCGTCTTTGCCGTGCACAAGGGCAATCCGAACGGGATAACCTCGCTGGAGACTGCCTGCGGACAGCGCATTGCCGTCATGGCTGGCGGATCGGCGGAGAAGGTCATCAAGGTCCAGGCCGAAAAGTGCAAGACCGACGGCAAGGAGGCAATCGAGGTTCAATCCTTCACCGACCAGCCGAGCTCGATCCTTGCCGTCAGGTCCAAGCGCTCAGATGCATTCTTCTCCTCCCAGGCTCCCCTCACCTATTTCGTGTCGCAGTCCAATGGCCAGCTCGAGCTGACCGGCGTCGGCCAGAAAAACGGCTTTGAAAATCTCTATCAGGGCGCAGTCGTGCCGAAGGGATCGCCGCTTGGACCCGTGCTGCACGACGGCATGAAAGTTCTGATGGACAACGGCACCTATGCGGCAATCATGAAGAAATGGGGTCTTGAGAACAACATGATCAAAGAGCCGGGCATCAATCTCGGCGGGACATTGCCAAAATGAGCGCCAACAACGACAAAAGCGCATCGCCTTCGGGCGGTGCGGATCCCCGTGACGTCGTCAACGCGCACAAGCCGTTTCCCATCGATCGCCTGGTCCTTTGGACGCTGACACTGGGCATTGCGGCCGATTTTGGCTGGATCGTTGCAAACAACGAGAATTTCGGCTGGCCGGTCGTCGCACAATATTTCTTTGACCCGACGGTCATCAGCGGCCTTTACGTCTCGCTGGGACTGACAGTCGTTGCCATGCTGATCGGCATAGCGCTCGGTCTGCTGCTTGCGATCGCGCGGCTGTCGACGGACCGGCTCGCCCATTCCCTTGCCGGTCTCTACATCTGGTTCTTCCGCGGCACGCCGCTCCTGGTGCAGCTGATTTTCTGGTACAACCTGTCGACGCTCTTTCCGTCGATTTCGATCACCGTTCCCTTCGGACCGACATTGGCGAGTTGGGACACCAATTCCGTCATCACGCCGATGACGGCGGCAATCGTCGGCCTGGCGCTCAACGAGGCGGCCTACATGGCCGAGATCATCCGCGGCGGGCTTCTTTCCGTCGACAGGGGTCAGGCGGAAACGGCGGAAGCCTTCGGCATGACGCGGGCACGCGCACTGCGCAGGATCATCATCCCGCAGGCGATGCGCTCCATCGTTCCGCCAACCGGCAACCAGCTCATCAGCATGATCAAGGCGACCTCTCTCGTCAGCGTGATCGCCATGGCGGACCTGCTCTATTCGGTCCAGTCGATCTATAACCGCACGTTCGAGATCATTCCGATGCTGCTCGTCGCCGTGGTCTGGTACCTGCTGATCACCTCGATCCTCAACATCGGCCAGGGCTATATCGAGCGTTACTACAGCAGAGGCGACAGACGCTCCGGCAGCGCGGCGAAGCCTGCCGGACAGGCGGGCACGCCGATCGTACCCGATACCCCCTCACCCGTCATCGCACAGGAGGCGAGCCATTGAATGCCCTTGCAACTGTCGAACCGCTCGTCCATGCACGCAATGTTCACAAATCCTTCGACCAGCTTGAAGTCTTGAAAGGGATCGATCTTGACGTCGCCCCTGGCGAGGTCGTGGTTATCCTCGGGCCTTCCGGCTCCGGCAAATCGACCTTCCTGCGCTGCATCAACCATCTGGAGTCCATCAATCAGGGCTCGATCATGGTCGATGGAGAGCAGATCGGTTATCGATTGCGAAAGGGCCGGCTTGAGAAGCTCTCCAACAATGCAATCGCTGCACAGCGGCGCAAGATCGGCATGGTCTTCCAGCAGTTCAACCTCTATCCGCACATGACCGCGCTCGAAAACATCATCGAGGCGCCGGTTGGCATCCACGGCGAAAGCCGCAAGGCCGCAACGGAAAATGCGCTGATGCTTCTGGAGCGCGTCGGCCTCTCGGAAAAAGCCGGCAGTTATCCGCGCCAGCTTTCCGGCGGCCAGCAGCAGCGCGTGGCGATCGCACGGGCTCTGGCGATCAAGCCGAAGCTGATGCTGTTCGACGAGCCGACCTCCGCACTCGATCCCGAACTCGTCGGTGAGGTCCTTTCCACCATGCGGGACCTGGCAAGCCAGGGATTGACCATGATCGTCGTCACTCACGAGATTGGTTTTGCGCGCGAAGCGGCCGACCGGGTCATCTTCATGGATGGCGGCAAAGTCGTCGAACACGGCAAGCCCGAAGATGTCCTCGGCAATCCGCAGCATCAACGTACGAGAAGCTTTCTCGCGCGCTTCATCTAGCCGGGCAATCTGTACGCTCCGCATTCTGCCCGTGCCGCCAAACCGCGGCGCGGCCATCCCGTTCATTCTAGCTATCGGAACTGACTGATGACACGCGACAACGCTTTTGCCCGCATCTCCGACTTCGAGCCGCTCAAGGAAGAGCTTGTGGCGACCCGCCGGCATCTTCACGCCAATCCGGAACTGTCGTTCGAAGAGGTCGAGACGGCACGCTTCGTCGCCGAAAAACTGGAATCCTGGGGCTACGAGGTTTTCCGCAATGTCGGCGGCCACGGTGTCGTCGCTCGTCTCAAGGTGGGCAGCAGCCCGCGCAGTATTGCGATCCGCGCCGACATGGATGCCCTTCCGATCCAGGAAGAAACGTACCTGCCTTATGCGAGCCGGGCAGCCGGCAAGATGCATGCATGCGGTCACGACGGCCACACGACGATGCTGCTTGGGGCTGCGGAATATCTGGCGCGCACCCGCCGTTTTGACGGAACGGTCAACCTGATCTTTCAGCCCGCCGAGGAAGCCGGCACCGCAAGCGGTGCTGAAGCGATGATCGCCGACGGATTGTTCGAACGCTTTCCGTGCGATGCGATTTTCGGGCTGCACAATCATCCCGGCGCGCCGGAAGGCACCTGGCTTTTGCGTTCCGGTCCATTGATGGCCGCTGCCGACACGGTAAAAATCACCATCAAGGGAAAGGGCGGCCACGCCTCCAGGCCGCATCTGACGGTGGACCCGGTCGTCATTGCCTGCAATCTCGTCGTCTCTCTGCAGTCCATCGTGTCGCGCAGCATCGATCCAACACAAACGGCAGTCGTTACCGTCGGCTCCATCCATGCCGGCGAGGCCTCGAATGTCATTCCGGACATCGCTACGCTTTTGCTCAGTGTCCGGTCATTCGAACCGGCGATCAGGGACATTCTGGAGGCGAGAATTCGCAAACTCACCGCGACCGTGGCTGAAGGCTATGGCGCCAGGGCCGAGGTCGACTATGTGCGCGGCCACCCGGTCGTCATCAACTCCGAGAAGGAAACCGAGTTTGCCCGAGGCATTGCGGAGGAACTGGTCGGTCCGGACAAGGTCTTAACGTGCCCGCTGATCCCGGGAAGCGAGGACTTTTCCCATTTTCTCGAGCATAAGCCGGGCTGCTTCCTGCGTCTCGGCAACGGTCTGAACTCGGAGATTCTTCACAGCTCGAAATTCAACTTTGCAGACGAGAACCTCACGGTTGGTGCCGCCATGTGGGCGCGGCTGACAGAGAAATTCTTGGGCTAGAATTCCCGTGACGCACTCGCAAGCATGCGGCGCGCCGTTAACCTTGGCAATAAAGATTGTATTCAGTCTTTTTTGGTAATTTTCCGTTAGCCATTCAAGCCAGCCGGTCCCGGCGGCATGGGATTGGCGTCGGCGGCAGTTGTTTTGCGTACGGGTTCTTATGCGTCTATCGAATGTGACAGCAATCTTTTTTGCGTGCCTGACATTGGCCGGTTGCGCCGCCAATTCTCGTCCTGCGACCGTTCAGGCCGGGCGGCCATCTGAGGAGACCACGGGCTCGGTTGCCCAATCAACCGTGCCCGTCCCTGCCGCCAATGTCGGCGACGTCGCCGTGCAGGCTGATCCGCCGCAGCAAACGTTGGCCTGGGCGGGATCGGTGCCGCAGCCGCAGGCGTTCGCGCCGGCTTCAAGAACCGTTGGCGCGCCCATCCCGTCAGACCGGCCGATTGCCATGCTGGCGCCGGACAAACCTGAAATGAGGGCAGCTCCGCAGACGCGCTCGCAGATTTACAGCTACGGGTTCCGCGACGCCAAGCCGATCAATTTCGGGTCCATCTCACCCAGAAAGCTTGCCGTGCATGGCGTCGACGTTTCGCGCTGGCAGGCGGAGATCGATTGGGAGAGGCTGAGAAGGCAGGGGGCGAACTTCGCCTATATCAAGGCGACGGACGGCGGCGATCATCTCGATCCGATGTTCAAGAAGAACTGGCGCCGAGCCAAGGAGGCCGGCTTGAAGCGCGGCGCCTATCATTTCTTCTACTGGTGCCGCACGGCCGGCGAACAGGCCGACTGGTTCATCCGCAACGTTCCCAAGGAAGCGGGCGCTCTTCCGCCGGTCATCGACGTCGAGTGGAATGGTGAATCGAGCTGCAAGCGGCGCCCTTCGCGCGAACGGGTGCTTGAAAAAATGCAGGTCTTCATGGACAAGCTGGAGCGGCAATATGGCCAGCGCCCGATCATCTATACGGCCCCGGACTTTTATCGCGACAATCTGAAGGGCGCGTTTCTCGATTATCCCTTCTGGCTGCGTTCGGTCGCGGCTCACCCGTCCAAGGTCTACCCAAAGCGCAAGTGGGTCTTCTGGCAGTATTCGGGTTCCGGCCTGTCGCATGGCGTCGATGGCCGGATCGACCTCAACGTCTTCCATGGTGATGAAGCCGATTGGCACAACTGGGTGGTGTCACGGTAGCGCCGAGCGAGCGGGCCAGCCTCAGCTTGCTTCTTGGAAAGCAAGGGATTCTCCCGCCCCCACCGTAGCCGTGGGAGATTGCGTCGGCTCGCGAGCCGCTGCGATTCCTACAGTTTCCAGTAGTAGACGGCGAATCGTCTTTAGCCTATCGATGGATCCATGCGATCGTCCTTGGAACATCTGCCGGAAGAAAAGCAGCGCGAGCTTGCCCGCGTCGTTGCGATCATCCATGAGGAGTTTGCCGATGCGCTTGCCGGCACGTCTGCTGCCTTCAAGAAGCGCGGCCGGATCTTAAAGATCATCCTGTTCGGCTCCTATGCCCGCGGCACCTGGGTCGACGAGCCGCACACGATGAAGGGCTACCGCTCCGACTACGACATCCTGGTGCTGGTCAATTCCAAGGCACTGGCAGAACCGCAATACTGGGACAAGGCCACCGACCGGCTGCTATGGGACAAGGACGTGAAGACGCCGGTCGGACTGATCGTCCATGGCGCCCGGGAGGTGAACAACTTCCTGGCCGACGGCCAGTATTTCTTCGTCGACATCCTGCGCGAGGGCATCGTGCTCTACGAGCTCGACGACCGGCCGCTTGCCGAACCGAGAAAACTCTCCGCGGTCGATGCTTATAGGGTGGCGAAGGAGCATTTCGAAAACCGGTTTCCCGCGTCCACGGGGTTACTCGATACGTCCCGCTATGCATTAAGTAAAGCGCGCGGGAAAGAGGCAGCATTCCTTCTGCACCAGTCAGTCGAGTCCGCATACGCCGCATTGCTCCTGACCCTCTCCAACTACAGTCCGCCATCGCACAATCTGAAATTCCTGCGGGGGCTGGCTGAGGACCAGGACCGCCGGCTCATCGACGCCTGGCCGCGCGATCAGCACCGCTATACAGCCTGGTACAACATCCTCAACGAAGCCTATGTGAAAGCGCGCTATTCGAAACACTTCGAGATCAGCGAAGAAGCGCTTGGCTGGCTGTTTGAGCGGACGGAGAATCTGCACCAAATTGTCGCGGCGATTTGTAAGGCGCACCTGGCCGAACTGGAAAGCAGTGCCGGCTGAAGGCCGTCCCGGACAACGAGCGTCGAAATACTGAATACCGGTGAGGGCATCGGCTTCGATTTCGTCCACTTAATGCCTTCGGTGGTGAGTTGAACGACGTGACCAACGGCTTTGACATCGCTCCACTTCGAGGGCCGCGCATCAGGTCGATACCTTTCGTATTCCTTATTCTGCTTCACTGGCCTGAAAAATAAAGGCGTCGAAGGGCGCGGTCGAAGCCTTGAACGAAGTAGCCTGAATTGCCTCCATCTCCGTCAATCCAGGAGGGATCTCCCTTCAGATGCTTTCGTCGCAGAATGTCGGTCGGCTTGTTCGATTTCTTGAAGGTAAGAGACTCGCGGAACGCGTAGTGTGAAAAGAGCCTCATAAACTCACCGAGGTAAATGTCGGAGACGGCGTCGTTGTTTTCGATGATCAGCATATTCTCATCATTCGTGTCGGTCGAGGCCCGCGAAAAATTCGCCGAGCCGACGATCACGATCGGCTTGGCGCCAAGCGGGTCGATCAGCATGTATTTCGTATGAACGAACCGAACGTTTACATCCTCCTGGATCCGATCGATTTCTTTTAACCAGCGATCGAAAGCGTTGGTTGTGATGTAGTTGCCGACGGCAACGGTTGTGTTCGGTCGCTTTCGGATTCGATCGACCTCGGCCGCTTGGACCTTATAGTTTCTGCCATTGCCTTTCTTCTCCATGAGGGCGAAGCGTAATACCTCGTCCGTCTGGTCATAAACTGTCACGAACCGATTGTTCATGCCGAATGCGAAGGTAGTGAAGAGAGCCCGCTCCGCTTTTCCTGCAAGCTGTGCATACCAGTCGAGAGCGGCGAGGTTTGTCCGTGGGGAGAAGACGGCAACGGCGTCGCCTGACGTGTTTATCTGCTGCGGTGGGGTTGGCGAAATCGCCGTGGCGGCTGTTGCGGTCGGCCGAACCGTCTTGTCCTTATTTAGGACTTCCCAATAGGCGAAATAGGCCTCTGCAATCTTCTGGTCTCGAATGATGTGGGCATTGTTCGAATGACCAAAAATTCCATTGTCACTGAGGTTGGTCGAGCCGGTCCACACTTCGGAGAATGTTCCCGCTCTTCTGAGGATGAAGAACTTGTTGTGCGCGAACTGCCCAGACCGAGTGCGAGCTTTGGTGAGCCCTGTGATACCTGACCCTTTCAGCGCATCTTCATTGCCCTCGCGTTGGCTGTCGCCGTCATAAAGGACCTTGATCTTGGCGCCCCGATCATGTGCTGCTCTGATCGCCGCGTGAATTCGCTTGTTCTCGAATTCAAAGATGGCACCATATAGCTCGTCTCCCTGACCTGCTTGACTCAGGAATGTCTCGAGCCCCTCGACCAAGCCGCGCGACAACCAGTCGTAGGCTGCCTGGCCCACCTCGTTCGGCGGGAGGTTCTGAAAGCGCCGGGCATATTCCTGCGAAGCGATTGCGCCGCGGTTGAAGAAGATCGCATGCTTCCCTTGATCAATACGCTCCGTCGTCACCGCGAGGGAGACGTCTGCGTCCTCGTCCAAGGCACCAGGCTGTCCGCCCATTGCAACGATCCTGTATGTATATTTTTTCCCGGGTGACGGGGTGTAGTCGGACCACTGAAACGTCTGCAACGGATGCCGGAACGACGACACCGGAACGCCCGGATCCGGATGCGGGTCTACGCTCTCAAACGTCTTCAGACCTGGCAGCCATATTTTCTCGTCATCCTCATGTCGGGTGCGTTGGATGGCAAAACCAAGGATACCGCGTGTGCGGATATCATCTTCGTTCATGTCCCAACCGAGAACGACGACATTGGTGCCCGCCACCGCGAGCGCCGTGAGACCGTTGCGACTACCCTTCTTCCTCATCCTTATCTCCTCCGAGGAACAACGCCGACGGGAGCTTCTCACCATGCGGGTAATCCTGCAAGGGAATGTTCGCGCTTTGCTTGTAGATTATGCGACAGTCTAGTGGGGAATTGGTGCGTACGTTGTGGAACGCGTCTCGGCGGATCTTCGGCGCCACTTTTACTCTTCTAACGGCCGCTTGGATTGCTCGAACCGCATGTAGTGGCTGAGGGCCTCGGTGAGGGCTCGAGGCGAGTGTTCGCCCTCGAGTACAAGGCCCAACTGCAGTCGTCATCGTCACACGGCCGCGGCCGCTCTCCAGCGAAACAGAAAAAGAAACGCTTTTCGCAGCTTTTTCATTTCAACAATGCCATTGCATTGCGAGAGCCAAACGGAGAGCCGCTCGCCGATCCGCCGAATGTATTCGGCAGCGGATGGCAATCACCAGACGAACCCCGCCTTACCGGTGAGGTGTTCGTAATGAGCGAACAGAAACGCTTCACAAAGCGGTGGGCGGAGCTTCGAATTCAATTCGACGGAGACTTCATAGAGCACCCGAACTTCCCGGATGCGTACCGGCAGAGCGGTTACGACCTCGGACCGAATTCGCGCGCTGGCGTCTTGCTCCTTGAGGGCTGTGTCTCCGGCAAACCGGAGGACCTCAAGCTCATTGCGTCTCCAAGAGCTGTGGTGTCGGATATCAAGCTGCCGGACGGGCGTTCCATTCCGTCCGGCGATAAGGACACGGTCATCGGAGCCTGGCAGGGCGAACAATTGATCTCACTGCCGACTGCGCCCTTCGAAGAGCTGTGGCCCATCGACTCCGAGCTTGCGGCTGCGGAATTCGAAGTGAAGGGATTTAGCGACATGTGAGGTGGAATGTAGCCGGACGCACCGAAGTCAACCCTCTTGGCATCGAAGCTTGCCCCGCCATAGGGTGATAAGCGCGGTCCCTGGTTTGCCGGGTCGGGGGTGGCAGAGCTCGATGCATGTGGGCCGAACGCGTACCAATTATATCAAATAGCCCTCGTCATCGACTGCGACGAAAAACAACCCAAACGTTAGTCTCGCTAGTTTTCCTCTTGCTAAAGAACAATCTCCGCTGCATGATCCCGTTGGGTGCATTTCTATGGCAATTCACTATCTTGCAGATTCCGGGGGGCGACGGGGATCATGCGAAAGCTCGATGCACGTGAATACAAATTGCTTCTCAATCCCGCAAAGTTCGGCACTCTGCTCACAAAAGCGCATGCGAACGCATTTTGGGATGGCGAAATCGCGCCCATCGTCGGCAGGAGTTGGGGCGGGAGCCTTTGTGTTTTAAACACGTTCGACGAGTTGCTCGAGCGGATATTGCGTTTCTGGGATACGCGGGACTGTGCCCTGACCGCAGCCGAATTCATACTTCGCTCTCGCGTGGACGCAGCTGATGGAATCGCCGATTCCAGTCAACAGGAAATAGCGCTTAAGTTGCGCATGGCAGACTTTTTCGTGGTGGCGAATGCACATCTGCCAGCTTCCGATGGGGCGACGACGAAGTTCGAGGAAGATATAGCGCCATTAGAAGTGAAGCCACAGAAACCCGCGTCGTCGGTCGTATTCCCGGCGAAGCCTTCGATCCGCAGCCGTTATTCCCTGACGACAAAGCTAGAGCGCCGCTGGGACGAATCCAACCGCACCGAAGCCCGCTTAGGAAAACTCTTCCCGACGCTTGAAGGAATGCTAAGCCGGCCGCTGGTGGGGGATGAGGCCCTGGTGGGCGGACCAGTGATCCATGAGCTTGCGGCAAAGGGACCTCAAGTACGGATTGCCAAGAACATCCTGGGTGAGTTCACACTGACTTGCTGGTACTTCGAGACAGCAGCAGGGCCGCCGGCTGTCGCGGAAATGTCATTCAAATGCGACACGATTGACGGCGAACTACCGGGCAAGGCGGCTCGCAGAGCACTTGAACTGTTCAATGCTCTTCAGACCGGTCTCGGCGACTACGTGAATACCGATCATTCCAGTAAGACTGCAATGGGCCTGCCGAAGGGCTGTGCGCGCATCGCTTAGATGCTCGCAAGAGCCTCCACGTACCTGAATGAACATAGGGCAAATTGGCCGCAAGTTCAGTCCGAAACGAACCGACATGGAGGGATGTCAGGCCGCTCAACAACTACGCTGTTCTCAAAGGAAGGCCGATCAACAACCGCCTGGCCTCCGGTGCGAGCCCGCACTACCAGGTGCTCGTCTCCGAAAATGGCACGCTGCATCGGATCGCGATCAATGTCCGCTCGCAGGACGGCAGTGAGGTCGAATTTCTCGTCCGATCGCAATTCGAGCATCCGATCACCGACCTCCTGGCTGAGTTGCCTGAAGGGCTCCATAAGACCCCTAGCGAACCAGGCGGTGTGGCGCTCGATTTCATACGCGGCAATCTCATGCAGCCCTGGGAGCTTACGCCGCTGCCGATATAGGCTGCCGGACCCGATAACGATCTAAACGAGAAGATCGATGCCTACATCCAGCGCGCCATGTCGGATGAGGAGGCTATGATCTACGCCTTCGGGGAAACATGGGGCCCGGAAAATGACAAGGCCGACAAATATTTCGGCTTCAAGCCGGGCCGCGGCATCCACGACATTCATTTCAATCAGGGCAATCCGCCGGGCCGCTTCGCTGCGCAAAACGGGCCGTGGCAAGATGGCGGGCTGATCATCGAGTTTCCGCGTGAGAAGCAGTGGGTGGCGATCTTTCTGAAGTTTCAGACACAGGCCTGGCACTCGGACGATGGCGACGGATCGATCATCGTGCCGCAGGATCGTGAGCATCCGGGCCGGCCCCATACGCCGGTGGATCGCGACCGGATCCCAACGTTCGAGGTACCGGATGGTCTCGTTCGCATCATTGCCGCCTATGTCAACGACGTCAGAACACCCGAGCGTGAGACGGTCACGCTGCTTAACACCGCCGATGTTCCCGTCAAACTCGCCGGCTGGCAGGTCAAGGACAAGCAGAAAAATGCCATGTCCCTTTCTGGCTCGATCTTGGCCGGCGCGACGCAGGTGATCGAGATCAAAGCGCCGGTGACACTCTCCAATAAGGGCGGGATCATCACGCTGCTAAACGCCCAGGGCGTCAAGGTTCACGGTGTCTTCTACACGAAGGAGCAGGCCAGCCAGCCGGGGCGGACGATTCCGTTCCAACCCTGATGCATGACCTAACAGGTCAACCCAACGCCGAATTCCACGTCGTCATGTTGTGACTGACATCAGTAAAATTGCTGCGAGAGGATCCTATGAGATCACTGCAAATCATTGCTTGCTCGGCGTCCCTTGCGCTGCTTGCATCCGACAACGCCTGCGCCTGGGGTGATGGCGGGCATTCGATCGTCGCAGAGCTGGCGCAGCGCCGTCTATCGGCTAAGGCCCTGGCCGCGGTGTCCGATCTTATCGGACCAGGCACGTCATTGGCGTCGCTGTCGACCTGGGCGGACGATTTCAAGTTCACCGCCGCCGGCACAAAAACGAAACGCTGGCACTTCATTGATATCAACATCGACCATCCCAATCAGATTGACGCCTGCGTGCTGAATGATGAGGGCGATTGCATCGTTGCGGCGCTTAAGCGCGAAATTTCGGTCCTTTCGGACGAACACGCCAGCAGAAGTGCGCGCGCAGATGCCCTGAAGTTTGTCGCTCATCTGATGGGCGATATCCACCAGCCGCTACATTGCTCCGAACGTGGCAATGACGGCGGCGGCAACGGCCTTGCTGTGACCTTCCAGGGCAAGGGACCTGACGGTAAGCTGCGAAGTGCTGATGTCAGCTTCCACCAGCTTTGGGACGAAACGCTGATTGGCGCCCACAGTTTCAGCTGGGGCGCATATGCGGCAGAGCTTGAAACCTCGGTCATGCCGGGACTTTTCGGCGGCGAGCTCAAGGGCGATTATGTCGTGGGGTGGGCGAATGAGTGCTTTCAGGCTGGCGTCCAGGTCTACCAGCTACTCCCCGCTGCGCCCTCCTCCGGGGGTCGCATCTCAATTGACGAATCCTACCAGAAACATGTTCAGCCGATCCTGGACCGTGAGCTTGCGCTCGGCGGCTTGCGGCTCTCGGCAGTTTTGAACGAAGCGCTTGATGATCAGACAGGCGAGGGAACGGGAGAGTAACCCCATGGCACGCATTGCCGCACCGCTCGGAACAGTAACCTTGGATGGGCTGCTGTCGGCGACCAAGGCCGCGATCGCAGAACAGAAGCCGCTCCAAGAGGCCGATAAGGTATTGACGACCGTTGCCGCGTCTGAACCAAAAACGATCGCGGCTGAGCCTAACGACCGCATTGCGGTCCGCATGAACCTCATAAACCACAAGGATCCAAATGCGTTGGAGCGTCTTGTCGGCAGCCGCGACATTGTTAGCATCAACTTCTTTGAACGCAGCCTGGAAGCCGCCAGAGCGGTTTGCCGCATCAAGATCCTCGGCCGTCCGGCGAGCCCTCCCGACTATGCAACCGGTTTCCTGATCACCTCCGGGTTGCTTTTGACCAACAATCATGTCCTGCCCGATGCCGAAACCGCCGCTAACAGCCTGGCGGAGTTCGGCTATGAATTCGATCGAAATTTCGTCGAGCGGCGCGGCCACATTTTCCCTTTTGCGCCGTCTGAGGCTTTCTACACGAATGCCGAGCTCGACGTTACGGTGGTCGCCGTTCAGCCGATGGGCCATGACGGCACTCCGCTCACGGATTTCGGCGCGCTTCCGCTGATCCCGATGAGTGGCAAGGGGGTCGCCGGCGAACACGTTTCCTTGATCCAGCACCCGAGTGGCGGCACAAAGCAGGTCGTGGTGCGCGAGAACCGCATCATCACGCTTGATCGTCAGAAATTCCCCAATATTAGCCCCTATGCGATCCACTACGAGGCCGACACGGAGCGCGGCTCCTCGGGAGCGGCGGTGTTCAACGATCAATGGGATCTCGTTGCGATCCATCATCTTGCTATCGCCGATCGCAACAGCGACGGCCATACTCTGAACAGACGCGGTGAGATCTGGATTGCCGCAGAGGGCGAGGACGCCAAACGCTGGATCGCCAACGAGGGTGTGCGCATCAGTGCGATCTGGAAACATCTGCAGCAGGCCTCGGCGTTCGAGACGGATGCAGCAAAGATCATGGCAATGCTCGCCTATGATCCGCGTACAAACTATCGGCCACTGCCCGTTACGGAAGCGGAGGCCGAGCCGAAAAAATGGCAGACACTCCCCAAGGTCGGGGAGGCACCGGCCTTCGAAAGCACCCGCTTTACCGATCCGGCCTTTTTGGATTCTACTGGTTACAAGCCGGACTTCCTCGGCGCTGACCTCGTGATCGACCTGCCGAAGACCACGGCCGACTTCAAGGGTACGCTTGCAGTCAATTCCACGACGAATAATCATGTGTTCGACTACGTCCATTTCTCGCTTGCCTTGGATGCCGAGCGCCGATTGGCGCTATGGACGGCCGTCAATATCGACGGCAGCCAGCTGAAATCGACGAAATCGCCAAGCTGGCGGCGCGACGATCGCCTCCCAGCGAGTCAGCAGACGCTCGCCGAGGTCTATGGCAAGGTTCCGGGAAAGGGCATTCAGGTCGACCGCGGGCATCTCGTGCGCCGTCTCGATCCTGTTTGGGGGCAGCAAAATATCGCCGACCGTGCCGGAGACGACACCTTTCACTATACGAATTCCGCACCGCAGGAACATATCTATAACAGCGAGATCTGGGGAAACCTCGAGGACTTCGTTCTGGCGCGCGCCGACCGGCGTACCCAAAAAGTCAGCGTGATGACCGGCCCAATCCTCAGACCAGACGACGACTTTTACGGCGAAGGGCTCAGAGGCGGTCCGTGGCAAATTCCCTGGTCGTTCTGGAAGATTGCAGTCTTCAAAAGGGACGTCGGTTCGGTCTCGGTGACCGGCTTCATTGTCGAACAGACCTCGAATATCGCCCCGCTGTTCGAGAGCACGCGGTACAATCCTTACACCATCGAGGAAGCGCGGGTCTATCAGCGGCCGATCACGTTGATCGAACAGCTAACGAACCTTGATTTCGGCAAACTTCGCAGGATGGACAAGATGGGGACGGTCGAGGCGACATCAATCGCTTCGGCACGGCCGATCCGCGGTGCGCAAGATATCATCTTCTGAGGAGGAAAGATGGCGGAGAATGGAAACGGTAACGACAGGCTTGGAATAACACTCTGGTCTAACATTCAACCCTATTTTTTTCCGGCCCTTATATTTCTAGCGCCGATCCTGGTGATCATCCTTGCCCGGTGGATATTCAACGACATCATCGAGGTCGGCCGGATTGATATGACATTCCTGCCGGGCGCAACGTCTGCCAAACCGTATCCGATAACCTTCATCTCATCGCAGGTGGTGTCGTCGCTATATAATTTCGGCTTTGCCTTGTGTGCGGCGATGGTGTTTGCCGTCGCCCTGACCGCCTATGGATCGGTGATCATCTGGCAGGCCGCCGCCAACAAGTGGCTGAAAGTGGGTTTTGTTCTGATCTTAGTGACAAGCTTTGCGATCGCAGCGTTTGATCTCTCATCGCGCCGCGTGGCAAGCGATCACATCCCTGCTAAGATTGCCAGAAATCTAATCGATAAGACGCTGTACTATCTACCGAGCTGTGACAAGGAGGAGTCACTCACGCTGGTGCCCTGCACCGAAGCCGGAATTGGTAACACCGGCAACAGCCTTAAGCGAGTTGCCGCCCTCGGAATTGGGATCGTGCTGGTGGCAGGCCTCACTTACACCATGGCGACCGCCGTGGTAGCCGGTTCGCTCAGTCTCCCTATGGAGGACCGGATGGCGAGAATTCGAAGCATTACCTTGCTTGCCGCGGTCACTTTCCTTCTGACGATTGTCGCCGTCCATTTACTGTTCCAACCTGGTGCCGACATGATTGCCGGCGCTCACGCGCCGACCAAAGCAGCCGATATCGTACAATTGCAAAACTACGGCAACTTGCGCAGCGCTATGACGCTCTACTGGGCGACGATCTTCTCCTTGGCGTTGGGTACCGCTTATTTTTGTGCCGCGACCTTCGTGCAAGGACAGGCCAACGCGCCGATCGATTTCGGCGGCGTTTGGAATGTCGTGAAGGTTCTCCTCGCGGTGCTTTCCCCGGTGATCGCCGATTGGGTCTTAAAGTTTGGAGAATCATTTATTGGTTCCCTGAGCTGATGATCCGCCCAGCGGTCGTGAAGGTTCCCGGACAAATCGAATGTTCAGGGTTGGAGACGGGCATCACGACGATGTCGAGGATGCAAAAAAGGCTCTGGCGTTGAATGGGGAAAAAGGGAGCCGTCTCATTCCTCCCAGATATGGGGCTATGAGCGAATGCTTTGTCCCTTGGTGCTGGAGGATCACAGTGTCGAGTTCAAATACGGATTTGCTTCACGAGGCACCGAAGCGGATGCGGCCTTCTTCTTCAGCTTCCGCAGAACCGGGCTCTTTTCGGCTGGATCTTCCTCATCATCGGGGTCACTCGCCGACCCGACCTCATCCATTCCGTGTGCTATCGCAAGCGCGTAAATGGTATGCAGAACATTCCTATCCTTCACTGACTGGGCCGCCAGGCTGGCGTATGTTTGAGCATCCAGTTGGTTGAAGCGGCGAAGCCCGACGCCTTTATTGTTTAGGCTTGAGTTCGGCTCCTTTCGGCTGCGTTGGCGGCATCCCACGTGGGATGCTGTTTATTTGAAAGAGCGTCCTCAGGTATTCTGATTTGCCTGAGCTGAAGTGGCCGGTAAAAAGACGCTCCACGGTTCCATCAGTAAACATCCCATAGAGTGCGTGTTCAAATTTCTTGGGAAACTCCGGAAAATTGCGTGATGACGTCACGTACGCGTAGGGTTCATAGGTGCCGTCGGCGGAGAAGTTTACGCCGGATGTGCAGGATCCTCCTGGACGCTCCGACCTTGATTTGATCGTTGCCTTAATGATGTCAGCATCGCCAAAATAACGGGCAAGGCGATCCGTGCAGAACCAATCCGCAGCTTCCTCGTGCGAGGCAAAATCCTTCAGACATACCAAAGGGCGGTCGCCGGTAGAATCAGCCTGTCTGAGTGAGTTATCATGCTCGAGTTTGGCACCGATGGTTGATCCTTTAACGTAACCCCAGATCTCGAAGCGTAAGCTGCCGTTATTGGTCGGGGGAACCATCGTTATCCATGGCGAGGTTTGTTCAACTTTTCCCTCTTCGGCCTGATTTAATAGATCCGTACAGCGCTTCGGATGTTGTTGGCTGTCGGAAGCTTCGCCCCAACCTGGCCGGGCTGCTGTCGAACTGTGACTGGCATAAGCTCCATTCGCGACGAAAATGATGGGAGAGAAAGAAAGATGCGAGAGCTCGCCCTTCTCCATGAAATTTTTCATTCGGTAGAGCGTGATCGTCGTCGGGTCACAAAGTAGATCGTAGTTCATTGAACCGTGGTTGAGGAATTTCTCTTTGTCTTCTGAGAGTAGAGGTGTAGCGCGAAAGCTGTATCCGGCACGTTGAGTGGCCTTCGTACAAATGTCCCACAAAAACCCAAGGTATTCATCTGTGTCGCCATCTCGCCAGACGAAAGGCCGCGCATCCTCGCGAGCACCTATAGTAATTTCTTGGCAAAAGATTTTTTCGGGTGCCAACATCGCGGCCAAGGCGAACGCTAGGAAGCCGATGCGTGAGGCTGCTTGCATTTCTAGCCCGCCTTTGCTTCAGGTATTGTTAAACTTAGGCGAAAACGCTGAGTGCGTACGACTTCCGCGACCGAGAATACGACACAGAAAGCCAAGAGCGCTGTGTATATAGCCGCATACGCGATCAATCCTCGGTCGATGTGATCAATAACAGTACCACCCGGCCGTGGCACGGAAGCTCCAAGCGTTCCTGCCTGAGTTGAGAGAAACCTTGTCCCACCGCCGACGAGCGCCATGAAAAGCGCTGCTCCGAATGCCAGAATGAGGCTCCTGCGGCTGCTTTTTCGTAACCATGCGTACCACTTCGACCGTCGAGCATCGAGTATCAGGACCACGATGAGAGAGAGAAAAGCCCCGCGTACTGCCGTCGGAGCGTTGTAAGCGAAAGTGAACTTTAACGTTGACCAAAAGCGTTCCGCACTAACATCCCACCCAAACGTCACCCCAGCTTGCCAGAGTGCAACACCAAGAACTAAGATCGTTGCCACACCCCACGAGGCGAGGAGAACAAAGGCCGCTTGCGGGAAAACAGTCGTCCACTTCGAATTTGAGTCAAAAAAATTGCGCCACCTTCGCAACTGCTTCGAACCATCGCGAATAGCCAGTGCGGTGAACATCGGAATGCAGTACGCGGTGAGAGATGTCGAAAGATATACCATGATCCGCCAGTAGGGATCACTGGCCTGTCCAAGCTGCAAGTGTAACTCGAGAGGGCCAAAGAAAAGGCTCCAGAGAATCGCAACAAGCGCGACGACTGAAAATACCCACAGCCCCGTCACCGCGGTGCAAGAGCTCAAACGAGTGTCGCCCCCTTGGTCGGAAAGATGCTCTTTAAGGAATAGATCAAGTTTTTCCCTGGCGAGTTTCCTCTGTATCGGAATGCTACCTTGTGAGGTCTTTGAAGGGGCCTCGGAAACAATGATGTCATGTTCGATGTAGATTGCCAAAAGCAGGCACACATCGTCGGCAAGATATTCGACGTCGCTAACCAGACGATCCCAGCTCTCTGGACTGCTTGTTCCCGACTCTACCCCAGGAACGGCGGGCGATGAAAGCTCGTCACCGTGCTTCTCTCGGGATTGCCCACGCGTGCCGAATTCAGTCTTTTCGTCCAAGGCCGCAATCAATAGGCCTTTCCGGTTCTTTAACTCCTCCTCCAGATGACTAAAACGCTCGCGGGCATGCGGGTTCGACAGCTTAAGCCTGTGATCAATCACCCAAGCGGAAACGGCAAAGATGAGGGCAAGATCGCTGTGAAAATCTTCAGTGATCTCCCTTCGACCTTTCGCGAGTGACCTGTAGTACGACAACCGCGCCCAGTCGCTTCGTGGAATAAGCAACGTGTCAGGAGGGATGGCGCCATCGGAACCATTGAGATTTATGGTCTGCGTACGCAGCTCATCGCGAACGCTTAACACGCGCGTTGGAATTCCAGCGAGCCGATGGGCGGCACCCCTCATCCAGGCCTCAAATCTTTGGAGAATTGGAAATGCAGGCGCTAGTCCAACAATCATCAGTGCGACCGCCATTGATGTTGACGAGTCAATTCCGATACTTGATTGGTCGGCGCTTGTTGAAGCGCTTGTTGGCGTCAAAGACTGGTGCAGGATTGCGTCAATGAGGTTGCCACCGGTTTGAACAAGGAGAGGTCCAACTGATGTTTGTGTATTCTCCTCACTAGCCAATGACGGGAGCTTACTCGCGCCAACGGTGAGATCGGGTCCTCCGAGTGCGGGAATGAGCTCGGCGTAGGCACACAAGAAGAAATATATGACAAGGAACGTCAGCGCGTAGAATGTGTATGCGTTGAAGACTACACGTCCTGACCGCAATTTGTCGGGCGATAACAGATTGACCAGGCGCTGCAACTGCTGGCCCGCCTCGTCTGTTGTTCGGTTAAAGCGGTCGTAGGAAAAAACCACGACGATCGCTGCGCCGAAGAGCAACGCCAGAAGATCCTTCATGGGCGTAGGTCAAATTTGAGCAATTACCGCAATTAGCGGCATTGCTGAACCGCTGGGTTGCAAGCCGTCTGAGCGGACGATGTGAACGTAGATGCGCTCAAGATGGCCAATGCGAGAAGCAATACTCTCATAACTCCCCTCCTCACAAATATCGTTCAACATCACTACAGGAAACTCGGTTAAGTTACAATCGAAAAAGCTAATATATACCTACGTGTGCGCCTTACCCGGCATGAAGGTCTGGTATTCGACGCCATTGGCAGCCAAAATACCCCGTTTCCTCAAAAGGATAAGCTGCCTCAGCCGCCGGCCGGGCAAACTTCGCTTTGCACCAAACCTCGTGTATTACCGATTGATTAGTTCGCACCCAATCCGGCTAGGCCCCAAAAACAGCGCCCTCCAAAGGTCTCTCGGCTCGAACTTCGTTGTAACCAGGTCATTGCAGTCATTTGGCGATTTTTCATGGACAAAGTTCGGTTTTATAAGAAGGCATCGCTATTGCACCGCAGTATATATTGCTGCACAGAGTTTTCTCGGGCAAAAATAACGAGAAAATACAATAGGAAAGACATGCAGAGTACATATGACCTGAAAGGCTAATGAAGCACTGAGAATGCGAGCTAGAATTTTTCTTGCTAATTCAACAAGAGGATGTATATTTGCCACCGAGATTTCGGCTAGGGGAACTACATCCCGAAATCGATCTACAAGGTACAATTTATTCTGTTTGTTTGCCGAACCCTCAATAGTTCGGTCGGCGAAGCTTTGTGTTCTCGCGGCAAGTCAGCGGAGAATAACATCCAATCAATCCGCTCGGATCTGCCTGCAAGAGTCCCGAATTCGAGTGTCGGCTCGATTAACGAATTACCGCGTCCAGACAGACCGATTGCACGTAGCCTATTGAGGAGGATTGACAATGGCAAAGGCATCAAGGATCGCAAGCCTTCCGAGGGCCGTCAGGGCTCCTCGTCCAGACGGCGCCAGAGCGCTTTTGACGATATATACGAGGGCTGACGAAACATTCGCGACCCTTGCAAAGCGTAGCGGAAGCCCAACAGGTCTGATCCGAGAACTAAACCCCCATGTGCGCGCGCTGAAAGAACTCGAAGCCGGAATACCGCTCGATCTTCCGTATTTCGAAGATCAGGTCATTGCTCGGCGGGCGGGCGGGCAAAGCCCTTATGACATCGCAAAGCGTGAAAAATCTCTGGGAGTGAACGAATTCCCCGCACCTGGAGCCGATAATCCGCGCATCTTGCTCTACCATGCAAGCACGCAGGGCGGTGCCATGCCGGATGAAGTTTCATGGTGCTCCTCATTCGTAAACTACTGCGTGGAGCAATCCGGAACCGAAGGTACGAACAGCAAGGCGGCACGTTCTTGGCTGGAGTGGGGTCGGCCGGTCGATCACGGCGACTGGCGCGAGGGCGACATTGTCGTCTTTTGGCGGGAGGCACCATCCTCCTGGAAGGGCCACGTTGCGTTTCTGGTAACGTGGGACGGCTCCCGGCCTTTCGTTCTTGGGGGCAACCAGGGAAACAAGATCTGCGTGGACGATCCCTACCCCTTCAGCCAGATCCTTTCTGTGCGCAGAGCCGGATGAAGTACCAGATCGTGTGACCGAGGATAGCTGAGGGTCTGCGTGCCCCGACAGCTGCAGCATCAGCATCTTCTGTTCTTCTGACGAGGTTCTTTCGGAGGAGGTAAACCGTCCAAATGGCGGCCGTCCAACATCTCACGGAGATACGAAACGTCCCGAAGGATGCAATCGATCTGCGGGACCAGCCGTACCTGCCGACGCTGCGACCGCTGCTCCCAAGACTTTCGCCATCAAGGAAAGTCATGCGCGCCTTGAAACAGGACAAGCCACTTGAGTGGCTTCCGCGCAACCAGGGCACCGAAGGTACGTGCGCGGCACATGCGGCCGCGGCTCTGATAGATATCCAACGGATGCTGGACTCGCAGACGCCGTTGGACATCAAACCCGTTAGCGCACGCATGCTTTATGAGATGGCGACATTGCAGGCTGAACAGCCACGGGGCATCTCCCTGCGTGACGTGATCAAGGGCTTTTATCACAACGGTGTTTGCGCAGACGCACTCTGGCCGTACCAACCGGGCATCTCTTGCGGTGGCCTTAATGTGCGCAGGTCCAAGGACGCAAGGCGGGTGTCGCTCGGAGCATATTACCGCCTGCGCGCGAGTCTCAACGACTATCATGCTGCGCTGAACGAGGTCGGCCCGATCCTCGTTTCGGCGGCCACGCATTCGGGATGGGACCCGGAACCTGTGCGCCAGAATAAAGGGCGGATTATTCCGTCTGCCACACCTGCTGGCGGCCATGCCTTCGTTGTTGTTGGGTATGACAGTAGCGGCTTCATTGTCCTGAACTCATGGGGTAGGGGCTGGGGCGGGTATCTTGGCTGCAACGGCCTGGGGCATTGGACCTACGAGGACTGGGCTGACAATATCTATGACGGCTGGGTTCTTCGCCTCGGGGTGTCTACGCCCTCTGCCTTTACATTCACCGTTGGTGAACAAGGAATTTTCTTTAACAGAAATACTCCGGCTTCACGCTCCGTGCCTGCCTATGAAGTACAAGGTCATTTGATCCATCTAGACGACGGAGACCCGGTCTCGCGTTCGCGATATCCCTACGACAACGGCAGCATTGAGGAAACCTGCCGTTACCTTCGGCGTGACAAGGGCGACCCTCAGCCCGTTGCTCGAAAATGGAAAGGCACGAGGGCTGCAGGATCCGTGGAAGGCTACCGCGGCGTATTGCTAAAATTAGGCGGAAGTCTTCTCGGACTAAACGAAATGGCAAGCCAGGTCAGCTGCGAGAAACGGCTCATCAAGGATCACGGACTTTATCCCCTCACGATCGCATGGTGCAACGATTTCGTGGAGCAAACCACGATCGTTCTCAGCACGCTTTTCGAAGAAGCGACCAAACAGACGAAGACCCGTGGGGACGAACTGGATCGTCTCATCGAGGAACATACACATGGCATCGGTCGCGCTTTCTGGAGGGACGTTGAATTGGCGAGCCGAAAGGCGGCAGCACCTACCGGACCGATACACAAGCTTGCAACAGAGCTGGTGAATCTTCCAAGCTACACGTTGCACATCATCTGCGACGGCGCAGGAGTCATGGTGATGCGCGATCTCCTCGAGACTCTAAAGACGCGTGATACGGCGCTCTACAGCCGGTTGATCGAGCGGGTGACCTCGGTCGATTTTATTACTCCCCTGATCGAGGCTGAGGACTTCGAGGCCGCGTTCTCTGATTTGCTCGATAGGCAACGCACGGGCGCCGCCGTCGATGCCACATTACACATGCCTTCGAAAGACACGGACATGCGGTTGAGTGTGGGCATGTATTCGAAGTCGATCGTCGATCTTATCGAGAGAGCTTTTTGCGCACGCCCGGGAGCGACAACGCATCCCAACTTCATTGGGAAATCGCTTATGAAGTCACGATTCTGCGATCGGCTTCAGCAGCACGACGCGATCGCGGCATTGAGCATCAGTGAAATTACCATCGACGCGGCACCCGGCGAACTCCTGCGCCAGGAGGACCTCTACAATCGGAGCCGTATGTTGAGAGCAATACTTGAGCGGGTTGCTCCGATCGGCGGATGCAGCCACCAGGGAGGAAATAATGACATCCAATGAGAAGATCACGATCGAAGAACTTAATAGACGTCTCGCCGACCCAGCGATTATCGACGACGAGTTGCAGGGATACTTCCTTGTTGACGAGGCGAAGTCCGGCCCATTCAATCCGGTTCTCGCAATAAACCCGCAGACAGTCAGCGTACCGTCCACCCCCGATGCTCGCGCTCGCAGCGCCGCGCTTCTAAACAGCGCGAATTTCATAGCACGGCTCAGACGGCGGATCGCCTTCAACGGCCGCGTAGGAAGCGGCACTTACAAGGGCCCGATACTCGTCTCTGAGGGCGACAGCTGGTTTCAGTATCCCTTTAAGCTCACCGACATAATCGATGAGCTTATGCAGAAATACGCAGTCTTCAGCTTGGATGCAGCGGGAGATACCCTCTCGAACATGTATCGGCAGGCTGAGTATGTGCAGGCTATCGAAAGTACCGGCGCTTCGATTTTTCTCTTCAGCGGAGGAGGCAACGATGTCGTTGCGGGAGGCAATCTCGCAGCACATCTATTCGACTTCGATCCCTCTCGTCCACCCGCCGCCCATCTGCGTCCATCGTTCAGCACGGTGCTCGATGAGGCAATAGGTATCTATTCAAAGCTGGTCCGTCAGGTTGCGAAGGCTTTTCCTGACGTGCAGATCATCTGTCATGGATACGATTACACGGTGCCTGCCAACGGGCCGTGGCTTGGAAAGCCGATGGCGTCCCGAGGTATAACCGACAATAAGTTTCAACGTTCAATCGCACGCGTGATGATCGACCGTTTCAATGAGAAGCTGTCGCTGCTTGCGGTGTCCTCGGCTAGACTGAATTACCTAGACTGCCGGAATTCAGTTGCCGAGACGGAATGGTTCGACGAATTGCATCCGACTGACGCCGGTTACCGCAAAGTCGCGGATAAGTTCGCGAAAATGATCGAGGCTTTGTCAAAGAAGCCGAGAGACGTTGCCCACAAGACAGACACGGCACGCGCCGCACGTTCGAAGGCAGCCACCGGAAAGACTGCCGAGCAGGCGCTCCCCGCATCTCGCGTACCGACCAGCGCGCGCCTCAAAGATGGCCCCATCGGCAGGTCGTTGCATATCGGCATCAATTCCGTTGATCCTGCACACTACGCGGGGTGGTCCGGCCCCTTGGCAGCTTGCGAGTTCGACGCACAGGACATGGAGGAAATAGCTGCCGGCCTCGGCTACGACACGACGTTGCTGCTGACCAAGAACGCAACCAGGGACAAAGTGATCGCCCAAATCAGGAAAGCTGCTGATGATCTTCAGCCTGGGGACATCTTTTTCATGAGCTGTTCATCGCATGGCGGTCGAGTTCCGGACTTCAACGGCGATGAAGCCGACGACGCGACCGATGAGACACTTTGCTTGTACGATGGACAACTTCTGGATGATGAACTCTATGAGCTTTGGGCAAAGTTTAGGGCGGGGGTTAGGGTTATGGTGATTTCGGACAGCTGCCATAGCGGCACCGTTGTTAAGGCGGTTTTGCCTGGAGCAGTGGTTCCGGCAGTTGAAACCATGGTGAGAGCGATGCCAAACGCAGTCGCGGCGAGAACCTTCAGACAAAATCGAAGCTTTTACACGGGGCTTGGCAGATCAATGACCGGCGCGGAGGCACAGAGCGTCACGAGAGCGAAGGACTCTCCCATATCATGTTCCGTGCGGTTGATATCCGGATGCCAGGACAATCAGGAATCATTGGACGGTGTCGGAAATGGCGCGTTCACAGCGGCGCTGATTAACGTCTGGAACCACGGACAGTTCGATCGGGATTATGCAGCGTTTCACAAGGCCATACAGAAGCAGCTGCCCAACACGCAGTCGCCCAACCACTTTTGCATCGGCCCAAGAAATCCCATTTTCGACGCACAAACGCCGTTCGCGATTTGACCTGGCCAGTCGCGCATTTCTCAGATGGCATTAGGACGACCGATGGAACAGTTAGATGCAGGCGCATATCAATATCTTTCTGACATAGCTCTCTATTCAACAATCGTCGTTGGAATGGTCATCGCTGGCGTTACGGTGGTGATGAGTTTCGCCTTCTACAGGACGACTAGTGGTGGCGCCGCTTCCATGGTGCACCTGATCGAGCGCGCGGGCGTCCTGCAGATGATAACCGTACTCGTGATTGTTGTTGGAGCCGGAATCTTGGCCACCATCGGCAAGGTCTCCGCAGAAGGCATCATTTCGATTTTGAGTGGGATCGCGGGTTATGTTTTGGGCAATTCTCAACGGTCGAGAGAAAGAGCAAAGCGTGAGACAGATCCCGGCGAATAATTAACGCGCCGCTTCTTGGGATCGCAATTGTCGCCCGTGGCCTTTTCGACATTTAAAACGTCCAAAATCCAGAACCCAACAGCAACAGGGATTTTTGATTGTCCAACCAGGCTGCGAACAACTGCTAAATTTCGATGCGGAGGAATTGGCATGCGTCTCTTATTCATCCTGATCGGTCTCATTGGACTGGCGTTTCTGGTGGTAGTGGAGATGCCATCGTACGAACTCACCGCCTACCCCTCGGATTTTCAAGGGGCAGCTGGGATTCAACTCTCGGAAGAGGCCACCAGCCTCCTGACTAAAACAAAAGCGACAGCGCTTTCTCTTGTCGAGCGCCAACGTCGATGGCAAACAATTGCAGTCTGGCTTGGGTTCATAGGGCTTGCCCTAACTGCAGTTGCTACACTCGTAGCTGGTTGGAAAAGGCGCCAGAGCCAACTGGAAAAAGAAGAGTTCTTGAATAAGAAGATCATGGCAATTGGGGCACTTACAGCCATCGCGACACTCGCAACGGGAATGGGGGACTTTGTCGAGAAGACGGGCGAGAAGGCCCTTGATGGCAAAATTTCAGCTCTGAAGAGGGCCCTGATTGAAGTGCCTGCAGAGATCGCAGCCGACCCCGCCGCTGAGCGCGGGATTCTAGCCTCACTTGAAATTACGCTGAAGGAAAATAGTCCATGAGCTTAGCTTGTTTGGTCTTCGCCGCGTTTCTTTCCGCAAATACCTGTCCGCCGAATCCGCCAGATGTTGTCATCCAACTAGGAGAGGCAACACTCCTTCGGCCGCACATTGAGAAATCAATTGCAGTTGCCAACGAAGTACTGCAAGCGGCGGATGAGTCGTTCCGCGTAGTGGCATCCTGGCAGCTGAACGGCCGCGGGTTGTCTGATGATGAGATCGTAATCTACCTCATCAAATCGCCCGCTAGCGCGCGATTGCTTGTGCAAGAGCGCCAAGAGCTCGAAGAAATTATTAGCACGATTAGCACAGATTTCGAGGGCATCGCAGAGGGATCAGACGAATGTAGCGATATTCATGAATGCGTCGAGGCACTCTATCCGGAGACGACGGTCAATCTCGTAATGAAGGCGCTGAACCGGCAGAATCGATGGGAACTGGCCAAGACCTCGCCGGAGTGCCGCTGCATCATCCTCATTGAGCAAGACCTGCTACTCTATCGTATCGTCTTTGGCGCGAATTGGGACAAATACATACTTTTAACCCGCTTTGATAGCGCCGAGGAATTTCGAACGGCACTTGCGGCTAATCGGATTCCCCACGACCTTCTCGACGGTGAGAGCGTACCGCTCGAGGCCATGGTTGCATTTCTGCTGCTGCACGAGATTGGCCACCTCACGAAGGAATCGTTGCAGATACTTACGAGCGAAAACGCTGATATGAAGGCATTTTTTAGCGGTATGGACGCCGAGCAACTTGAAGAGCTTCGTGCCGATGCCTTCGTAGCGCGGGCGCTTGCTGCCCGCTGTTTCGAGAAGAAACCCACCGGATTGTCAATGCTTACCTGTACCACGCCACCTGCACTGTCGACGCTGACCTTCGTTGTCGGGATGAAAGGCAAATCCAAGGACGCACGATGCCTGCGGTACTTGGACACGGTGGCTGGCTATCCGAACTGGGAGGCGAGGCTGTTACTGCTAAATTATCAATACTTACCCGACTCGCATGGCGGCCAGTCCGGATTGATCACTTATCTTTCGGCCCGCCAGGAGCTTCTCAAACAGCCATGGATCAGAGAAAGCGAAATCTGCCGTAGGGCAGTTCCACTTTCTCTAAGGAAGTAGCTTCCCTACCGCTCTGTCAACCCAACGCGCATGCAGTTGGGGGCCGTTTCGCGGACGAAAGCAGGCAAATCCACCGTGCAGCAGGTCGTCATTACCCCACAAACCGTACCTATTCAAACTTGATACTTGCTCCTTGAAGTCGTCCGGCCAATGCCGCCGCACTTGCCGCGGAGCTCCTTCCAATAGGCCGCGACGGCCTCAATCATATGGAAGGTTGTCCAATCGCGTGGCCTTGGTCAAGAAGGCTGAGGCGTTCGGCAATCTTCGCCGTGTTGCAGGACAAGCAACGCGGCGTGAGTTTACTGGTTAAATCGGCCGCCCTCAGCGGCGATGTTCTGCAGAAGCTGTCCAGTGCCGAGAGCAGGGTTGTCACCGCGGTCGACATATGGTCGCCGCACAATGGTCTTCGCAGGTAGGACCTTCCTAAGTTCTACGCGCAGTCCCTAACGAGCTGCAGCCTTCGCCGAGCTTCAAGTCGATTGGGCCGATGTCTCGCCTTCGCCGTCCCGGGTTTGCGCAATCCGCGCTGAGCAGCCGACCCGGTGGAAGGAGAAGCGCGATGGCGTACGTCGCAGCAACCCAGACTAACTTTGAAAATGTGATACATCGTGACGGCAACGTGCAGTCCGTCAATGCCTTTGTCGATCAATGAAAATTCCGGCTCTTGATCTTCAGCGTGTCGATGTGCCGATCGGGTTCGTAGAGATCTCGCGGCGGGGCCAAGAGCTTTGGTTGATCCCGCGGATCCGGTGAACCGCTTCCGTGGACGACCCCGTCACCGCGACCATGTTGCAGCGGAAACGCCCCGTCACGCTCGCCGAGACCTCCGAGTTCGGACGACAGGTCGAACAGCCGCTGAGCGACCAGATGGACGACGTCGCCCTCGCGCTGGATCTTGCCATTGATGGCCAGCATCGTGGCCGACAATACGACCCGCCTCTGTTTCTCAAACAGGCTCGGCCAGATGACGGCGTTGACGATGCCGGTCTCATCCTCCAGCGTCATGAACATCACCCCCTTGGCCGATCCGGGCCTTTGGCGCACGAGGACCAGTCCCGCCGTCATCAGCCAGCGCCCATCGCGTTCGGCCGTCGCCTCGCCACAGGTGACAATGCTCCGTTTCCTGAGGTCATTACGAAGGAAGGATACGGGGTGCTGACGCAGGGTCAGACCCGTGTGGCTGTAGTCTTCCACGACCTCCATGCCCTGTGTCATCGATCTCAATGTGACGTCAGGTTCCTGCATTTCCGGGATCGCCTTCGCCTGCCGCTCCGCTGCGGCGACCCATAGTTCGAGCGGTTCGTCGCGCAGCGCCTTGATCGCCCAGAGCGCCTCGCGCCGTTCAAGGCCCATAGACGGGAGGAAAGCGTCCGCTTCGGCAAGCTTGACCAGAGAGGCCGTAGGCACGCCTGATCGCCGCCATATGTCGTCGGCCGAGACGAAAAACTGTCCGGCGCGGGACGTGACGATCCGCGCGGCGTCTGCCGTCGCCAAACCCCGCACCATCCGGAATCCAAGGCGAACAGCGCGGTGGCCCGAACCCGCCCCGTCTTCCAGGGTGCAATCCCAGCGGGACCGATTTACGCAAACGGGCCGGATCTCGATCCCGTGAGCCCTGGCGTCGGCAACGATCTGAGCCGGAGCATAAAAACCCATCGGCTGAGAGTTCAGGAGAGCCGCGCAGAAGGCGTCCGGATGGTGGCATTTCACCCAGCTCGAGGCGTAGGCGATTAGTGCAAAAGACGCCGCATGGCTCTCGGGAAAGCCATAACTTCCGAAACCTTCGAGCTGACTAAAGGTCTTTTCAGCGAATTCCGGCGAATAGCCGTTTTTCACCATGCCGGACACCAGCTTGTTCTTGAACTTCGAAACCCCTCCCGTGTGCTTGAAGGTCGCCATCGCGCGCCGCAGCTGGTCCGCCTCTCCCGCGCTAAAGCCGGCGCAGACCATTGCGACCTTCATCGCGCTCTCCTGAAAAAGCGGCACGCCAAGCGTCTTGCTCAGCACCGCCTCCAGTTCCGGGGTCGGATACTCCACCTTCTCCCGGCCTTCCCGCCGCCTGAGATACGGATGCACCATGTCACCCTGGATCGGCCCGGGTCTCACGATCGCCACCTGGATCACCAGGTCGTAGAACGTCCTCGGTTTCAGCCTCGGGAGCATAGACATCTGGGCGCGCGATTCGATCTGGAACGTCCCAAGCGTGTCGGCCTTGCGGATCATCGCGTAGGTCGCCTGGTCCTCCTGCGGAATTGACGCAAGGTCCTTGTTATCACCCTTGTGTTCGGCCATCAGCGCGAAGGCCTTGGACATGCAGGTCAGCATTCCAAGCGCCAGGACGTCGACCTTCATGAAGCGCAGCGCATCGATGTCGTCCTTGTCCCATTCGACGACCTGACGGTCGTCCATCGCCGCTGGCTCGATCGGCACGAGGTCGTCCAGCCTGTCATGGGTCAGTACGAAGCCGCCAGGATGCTGTCCAAGGTGACGGGGCGCACCCATCAGCTGCCGGGCAAGATCGAGGGTCAGCCGCAGGCGGTAGTCCGAGGCGTTGAGATTGTTCTCCTTGAGATGCTTCTCGCTGACGCCCTCCGACCAGCCCCAAACACCGGATGAAAGCTGGGCGATCATGTCCTCGGGAAGCGAAAGCGCCTTGCCGACGTCGCGCAGCGCACCCTTCGTGCGGTATCGCGTGACCGTCGAGCAGAGTGCGGCCTTGCTCCGGCCGTAGGTCTCGTAAATCCACTGGATGACCTCTTCGCGCCGCTCGTGCTCGAAGTCCACGTCGATGTCCGGCGGCTCGTTGCGCTCCTGGCTCACAAATCGCTCGAATAGGAGATCATTGGTTTCCGGGTCGATCGACGTGATGCCGAGGCAATAGCAGACAGCCGAGTTTGCCGCAGATCCCCTGCCCTGACAGAGAATGCCCTTTGAACGGGCGAACCGCACGATGCTGTAGACCGTCAGGAAGTAAGGTGCGTATTTCATGGTCCTGATGAGTTCGAGCTCATGCTGGACTGCCCTCCTGACCTTGTCGGGAATGCCCTCGGGATATCGTTCGGCCGCCCCTTCCCAGGCGAACTTCGTAAGGCTCTGCTGGGCGTCGAGGCCCGGAACGATCGCCTCCTCGGGATACTGATATTCAAGTTCGCTCAGATCGAAACGGCAGCGGTCGGCAATCTCCCGCGTTCGGGCCAACGCTTCGGGGTATTCGGCAAACAGCCGATGCATTTCCTCGGGAGCCTTGAGGAAGCGGTCTGCATGCCGCTCGCGCTCGAAGCCGACATCGTCGATCGTTGTCTTGTTGCGAATGCAGGTCACGACGTCCTGTAGCTGGCGGCGGGAAGGCTCGTGAAACAGCACGTCGTTTGTGACAACTGTCCGAACTTTGAATCGGGTCGCCAAGGTCGAAATACCATGGAGGCGCAGCCTGTCGTTCGGCCGCCGCCGGAGACAGAGGCTGATATAGGCACGGTCATCGAAGAGCTCGGCGAGCTTGCGCAACTGCATGCCGCAGGTCTCGTCTGCCTCGTCCGGAACGAGGACTGCAATAAGGCCATCGGCGTACTGGACGAGATCCGAGAAATCGAGAACGCAGTTTCCCTTGCCGCCCCGCGATTTTCCGAGCGACAGCAGACGGCAGAGCCGCGAGTAAGCCGGACGATCTGTCGGGTAAACGAGGATCGACATGCCGTCCGAAAGGTCCAGCCGGCATCCGACAACGAGCCGCACGCCGGTCGTCTTCGCCGCCTCCCAGGCACGCACGATTCCTGCCAGAGTATTGCGATCGACGACGCCGAGCGCATCGATACCGAGGACCGCGGCTGTGGCAAAGAGTTCCTCAGCGGAACTGGCGCCTCGCAGGAAGGAGAAATGCGTCGTGACCTGGAACTCGGCGTATCTCATCCGAACACTCCATGGAGGAACCACTGGTGGGAGCCGGTCTCCGCATCGACACCGTCGCCGGCCCGAAAGATCCAGTATCGTTCGCCCACCTCGTCTTCGACGACGAAGTAATCCCGAACCGCGGACCTCTCCGTGGGGCGAAGCCACCATTCGCCGAAGATGCGTTCTGGACCGTCGGCGCGTTTTACGCGTCGCCGCTTACCGCGCCAGGTGAAGACGGCAGGTGGCTGGTCGGGAAGCAGGGCGATCACCTCGATCCGCTCGGGCGTCGAAAGCAGACGTGACGGCCTGGGCCACTTCGCCGCCCAGTTCTCTCCGGTTTCACCTGCCGTCGGACTGATCTTCCTGACGGACCTTTCCGGAACGTCGGAAGCAACGGGGGCGACGCGATAGAGACGCTGGCCGCGATTGCCGAGGATATCGACCAATGGCGTCACGTCGACGATCGTCTCCTCGATCAAAGAGGAGGCGATTTGCTTCTCCACCAGCGGCTCGACCATAACCGCAACGAGCGCCATCTTCTCGATTCCGAAGCCAGGATCGATCTTCTCGATGCGGTCGCAGAGGAGTTTCGAAAGTCGGGCGGGCTCGCGGACAGGCTTTGCGAGGCCCGCCCGCAGACATTGCCTGATGTTGTCCACGCGGTGAATGATCAGGTCGCATCGGCGTACGCCAAGCCCTCGCTCCTCCAGCCTGGCCGTCAATTGAACGACGAGGCGGCGCGTGTATTTTGCGATGGTTTCGGCCGCGCCGATCGGTTCGGAGAAATTGCGGGATACCTCGACCAGGTCCGGCGTCCGGATCGGGTCAATCGGTTCGGCGATCCGGCCGAACATCTGGTCCAGGCGACGGCCGGGTTCCGGACCGAAGCGAAGCGTCAGGGGTGCGCGCGGCATTGCCGAGAGGTGGCCGACGGTATCAACACCGAGCACCCGCAGACCCTGGACCATTTCCGATGGCAGCCTGAGACAGTGGATCGGCAGTTCGGTTACCGCCTTGGCGACCGCTCCAACTGGGACGACGGTCGTTTCGTCCGAAGCAAGCCTCGCAAGCGCGTGGGCCGCACCCCAGGTATCGGCTACGGCTGCCTTCGCTGACAATCCCTTCGCCCGCAGTCTGTTCACCAGACCGCTGACGAGGAGGGCTTCGCCGCCCTGCAGATGATCCGCCCCCTCGGTGTCCATCACGAAGCCATCTGTCCCATCCACGGCGACCACCGGCGTGTACTGCCGGAGTGCCCAAAGGGCGAGCCGCTCGAGCGCGGCGGCGTCCTCGCCAGGAGCCGCGTCAACCATGACCAGATCGGCGACCATCGCCTGAGCCTTGCTGGCGGGCATGTCGATTCTTAGACCTAGCTTTGACGCATTGCAGTCGGCGGCGGAAATCCATCGCTTGGAGCCGCTCTTCGAGATGACGACGAGCGGGCGTTCAGCTGGCACGGCTTCTGCTCCATGCCGTCTGATCCGATCCGTGGCCAGACGCGGGAAGTAGACAGATACGACCCTTGGCATCGCAGGCTCCTATTTCAAACTCAGCACACTCGCCCGCCTTCACACGCATCAATTCCGCCAGCCATCGCGCCCGGCCGACACCGGCAACGGGAAGCGGTTCGGACGGCAAGACGCTCACGCGCCATCTCGTTGTTGCAGCGGTGGGCTGGCCGTAGTCCGAGGCTTCCGTCTGCCGCCGCCAGCGCCGGAGCGCTATACCCATCGTGCCGGTCTTTTCGGCTGCCAGCTGGAGACGGCGCGAGGCTGTCATGGGAAGACGTACGAGCTCGCCGACCACCGCTCCAAGGCCACCGAAACCGAGGCCTTCTTCCATCGAAGCCAACACATCCTCTTCCCGGTCGGCCTCGCAGAAGATCACCCGGTCGGCATGCAGCCCCGCCTGAGATATGGCCGGAAAAAACAGGTCGGGCCTTGTCAGGCACCACAGGATTTTACCCTTTGTGCGGGCGGCGATTCCCGCCGTAAACAGCGCTGCGGCCGCTCCATCGACAGTCCCTGTCCCGCCGCCGGCGACCTCATGCAACGCTCCGTATGAAAGGCCACCGCCCGGAAGGTGTCCATCGATTTCGGCGACCCCGAACGGCAGCACGACCTTGCGGCGGCCAGCCGTTCCTTCGAGATGCTGGATACGGTCTCGAAGCTCGGAGAGGGTAAGGTTCGCGCGCGGCTGCGCCATCTGTGGCTTTCGTCAAAAGCAGGTTTCCATCTCGTTAAAAGCGAGAATGTTCCTCTTTTGTTCCTATGCGAAAAGCGAGTCAATCGGCATGTTTCGGATGGCATCTCAGTTCAAGCGTCCTCCACAGGACGAAAACTCGTGATCCATTAGAGAAATCAATGCGGTACAGGGAGCCTGTCCACAGCGGTCGAAAATGTCATCGATGAGAAAAGATTCCTGCGGCGGCGCAACTTTGAGTGAGCGGTCTCGGGCAACGTGAATAAAAGCCAGACCTGTTGCCTGACGCTAGTGTGTCGCCACGCACTTGCACCGAAGCCCGCCGCGGACGTCAACAATTTCCCGGCCGACGACCATTATTTCTTCATCGACGCCTGCGCGAGTGCATCGTGCTCTACGAGCTCGACGACTGGCCGCTGGCTGAAGCAAGAGCTCTCTGCGGATGCGTATAGGGTGGCGAAGGAGCATTTCGCACTGAACCTTGAAGCCCGCAGGGTCGGCACGCGCGGAAGCCAGTACCGTCTCATCGTCAAGGGTAATATAACGGCGGCTGCCATTTCGAGCCCTCTTTGGTAAAGATAGGAATGCGAAGTAGCTCACCGGATAAGCATGCCTAACCGAGGCCTCACTGACGTCATATGCCTTGGCAGCGGCGCGGATGCCGCCATCCTGTCTCGCAGCGGCAGCAACAGCGGTTGGGACGCTCGTAGCCAGTATCTACTGGCTACTAAAAGAACGAGCAGGATCTGCAATCACGTTAAGCCGACTTCCGCCTAGCCATCAGATAAGCGGTTTCCTATCAGAACCGAACTCGACCGTCTTGAGAACGGGATGGAATATTCTATCAACCCTGCCAAGGATCGACTATGACCACGCCAGTGCCCTCGAAGTCCCTGACATTGCGCGTCACGACGGTCATGCCGTGAACCAGAGCGGTCGCGGCAATTAGCGCATCGGCCTCGTTGCGCCTGTCAGGAATATGCAAATGCGCGCAGCGTGTCGCGATCGCGTCATCTATCGGCAGGATACGGCCTGCGAATTCCGGGCGCACATGATTGTCGAGCCATGAACGCAAGCGAGCGCCCTGCGCCGCGTCCCGGCGCTGCACACCGAGTATACCCCGTTCAAGTTCAAGGATGGTGATCGCCGAAATGTAAAAACTGACTGCATCTTCCGCGTCGATCCACGCCACCACATTGGCATCGGCCTTACCGTCACCAATCTTGCGCAGTTCGGAGACGACATTGGTATCGAGCAGATAGATCAAGATAGATCGACTCCGCGCGGCGTAATCTCAACGCGAGGCGGATCAAATTCGATTCCCGAAAGGCCCGGCATTGCGAGAGCATCGACGAGGCTGCGGTGCTTGCCGGTCAGGCGCTCGAACTCGTCATAGCTCATCAGCACATGGGAAGGCTTTCCCCGATCCGTGATGATAACCGGGCCCTTTATGGCAGCCTTCTTGGCTTTGCTGACGTCGTGGTTCAACTCGCGGCTGGAAAGGGTTGTGATGTTCATGGCACGCTCCCATGTAGGTATTTACCTACATATAGCAATTGAGGATGGAAAGACAAGTCTGGACCGTTCAAGGTGGACGTCCCAGGCCGTGCGTTAGGTTGAACCCGACGCCGAATAGTGCCGGGACTGTCGACCTAGATCTGTTTTGACGATGCGACCGCATCTATCGATTTGTTGCGACCGGTCGCAGAGTTTTTCATCTCGACGTCCGCAGTAATCGCGGCGTGGTCGGCAGATTGTACGAAGATGGCGTGACTTTGCCCGCAGTCGTGGCGCTCCGGCATCTGAGGTCAAGATTATGGAAGCAGTTTTCGAACGCGGCGATATCGGCGCATGAGCCTACGCCGACGATGTGACGGTAGAACCGGTGCGATATCTTGTGACATTTGCCACCTAGTTCCGTATTGTTCTGATGTCGTGGAGAGCTTCTTGACTTCGTTGCGGGGCTCGGCCTTGCGGCGTGCACGCTTTCTTCATCAGCCAAGGGCGATCACGATGAGACAACTCAGTGAAGAGGGTCGACGGACCCTGGAGGAAATTGCACAGCGGTACGGGGTCAGCCTTGGCGCGGTCGAGCACCTTCTGATGGCGATTATCGCCGGGCAGGCGACACAGGCTCAGTTCAACCATCCTGATCTCGGTGGCATGGGGCAATGGTCACAGGGCGGCATGATCATGGTCGGCGACATGTTCAACCATGCTCTGAAGGCGAACGTGGCGGGGATTTGTTCCGAGCTTGCGGCCCTGGTGCGCAGCACAGATTTGCTGGACCCGCAGAGGTCGCACCAGTCCCAATACCAAGGTCAGGACGGCGTCAGTCTGTTCGTGCCTGGGGCGTTGTCGGCCGGCAACTGGTGGCCCGAAGAGCTCGGGCATCCTGCCTCGACCGGGGCGCAGAATGACCTGCGCTATGCCTTTTTCCCGACAACCCGACGACTGGCGATCGATGTCGGCGGCCGGGTTACGGTCTACGACACGAAGGACCATCGCATTGGCGGTTTCTCGCAACAGCAAAGCAGCGACCAGTCGCTGGCCTTTACGTCTCAGCATGGGCTCGTGAAAATTTCGGAACTGGATGTGGTCCGTCAGGACGGCAAGGAACCGGCGGGCACGTCGGCTACCGGACCATCTGCCGCGACCGTTGCGCCATCGATATTCGCATCGTCCGCGCCGGAATCCACCGAGCCACAACAAGCGGCGCGTCCAGCGCCGGAGGCGCGTCGGTCCGATGAGGACATCTTCGACAAGATCGAACGCCTCGCGGCCTTTCATGCAAAAGGTATTCTCACAGATCAGGAATTCGAAGCGAAGAAATCGGAGTTGCTCAGCCGACTATAGCATCCGACGAACAGCGGCTTGCCGGACGCAGATCAGTTGATGGCTTTCCATCGAGCCCGGATAATCACCGTGCGGGCCGCCTGCAAACGTTCATCGCGGATCTTTACCCATCGATCGGATTGTGGTGGCTTTAGCGTCTCAGAAACACCTACGGTGCCGCGTGACAAGGTTTGATCTCATCTGCGAGATCTCAAGAATGAAATCGCCTTCGCTGGTGGAAAGCGTCAGGACGGCGTGTCCTATCTCAGGAAATGCAGCATGTCAGCCTCTGGCTCTTTATTCTGCCATGTCCCGCGCAAGGCGCAAGGAATAAAGATTAGGAATGTCGCTCGACATATTCATGAAAGCACTCACTGCCGACCCTCACCGGTGAAATAAGTTCAAATCCTTTTCCGCGTTTCGGGGCCCTCAATTCGTAGTCTGGATGCCAAACTTTGCACGCAGATCTGAACCCGGAGTTTTGTCACCACATCAGGGGACGCGGACACGGCGCGGTACAACATCCACTGCAAATCTTTCTGGCTACGCGTGCGGCGTAATCAGCGTCACTGACGGAAAATATGTGCGGTAGCGGCCAAGGTCGCGGGTGAGCAACGGAAGCTGACTAACCGCTGCATGGGCACCTATGAGAAAGTCGGGCAATACGCCAGTCTTTGATCCTCCGGCGCGGCGATACTGCGTAAATATCTTGCCGGCAAGGAAAAGGGCGGCTCGCGGCATTGCAGTCATTTCAAGCCCAGCCTCGTCGAGGAATGCCTCGAGTTCTTCGATACGATCGTATCGCACCGCGAGCTCGGCGTATACGGTATCGTTAATCAGTAAAGGCCCATCGAGGCTCGCCGCTTCAAGTTGCGCAATCGACCAATCCGCCCACTCCGGATCATCGGTGACAACGTCCAGGAGGATATTGGTATCAACGAGGGTCAAGTTTCGCCACGTGTCAGTGCCATGATGGCATCGGTGCTGAGCCCTTTGCCCGCATGACCTCGCAACTTCGCAAACCGGCTCACAGGCTGCTTCTTGTCCGCCCGCACCACGACAATGCTGCCATCGGCGGCGCGGCGGAAATCAACCTTGCTTCCGGGACCGATTCCCAACAGATCGCGGACGGGCTTTGGAATGGTCACCTGCCCCTTTGCTGTCACTGTCGTCGTCATTTGACCCTCGGTAATACCTGATGTCCAGAAGGTATTACTTTGCGAGCGTGAAATCAATGAGGCGGTCTCCATGATGATGTGCTTTCACAGGTGTCGTGCCGGTGGCGCGCCGCTAACCCGCGAAGCCGAATGAGGTTCGAGCGGATCGCGGCCAGATCGGTAGCGGCATGACGTGATCGTCGCGCTCGAGCATATGGATGTGGATCGGTCCGAAGATCCGAGGGTGAACACCGCATATCTCACGATTTGGAACGTGCCGATCACGACGTAGTGGTGACGAAGGTGTTTATGAGCGGCTACCGGGTTGATTCACGCGACAGGTATTCGGCACCCCAAACGACCGCGCCGCCATCGGCCTCCCCACTGGAGAGCGCGAAGAGTTCGAGAAGGGTGTCGAAGAAGGCGCTTCGATAGCTGGCAAGTGTCATGGCGTAGTCCCTGGCCGGAAACCAACTTGCGAAATTGGATGCGGTTCCCTGCTTTGGAAAAAAGTCAACCATCCGGAACACTCGTCGACCGCCAACGAGGCGGCAATCACGGTAGCCGCCGCGTTCAGTCTGCAGTCACCTCCCAGTTGTCATCCGGATTGAAGGTCTTGATGCCGGCCGCCGTTTTTTCGGTTTGCCGACCGAGATCGGCCTGGTAGACCGTGCCGTTCGCGTTCACCAGGAATGTATGCACACCGGTTTCGCCGTAGCGGATCGGCCAGGCGATGAGCGCGAATCCTGCGATCATGTTGCCGTTGATGATATAATCGAACTTGCCACCAGCGATGTTCGGCCCCTGACTGTCGATGATCCTGTAACGATAGCCGTAGTAGCCCTCGCCGGCCTTCGCCTTGTCCAGGGCCGCGTTGTCTTCGAGGGCGTTGCCCGCCGGGCTGTCACCCTCGCCAAGATCGGGCGACCAGTAGAGGCCATCCGTTCTACCGTCGCTGCTGATCAGTTTCTGGGCATACTCCAGCACGCCGTCCCCGTCGCGGTCTGCGGAAGAATATTCCTCTTGGGCGCCGACATAGGCGCGCATCGTGACGATGGTCTGCAGTTCGTTTTCGCCGACGCGACGATTGATGATCTCCTCGAAGCCGGCGTAGGTGTCGAAGCTCCATTTGCCGTCGTCGCCCTTCACGATCGGGAACGGCAGCGGCCATAGCTTGTCGCCGACCTCGATGATCTTGCGGCCATCGACGTCCTTCAGGACGGTCTTCTTCCTGGCGCCCTCCCGGATTTGTGCGTAGGTCTCCATCACCCCTTCGCCCGCCTTCGCTTTCGCTGCATCGATACCCAGCAGCATGGCGAACTTGTCGAAGTCATCTGCCGCCAGGGCAGCCCTGAAGGCGTCGACGGCCTGTTCCGGCGTCTGGAATACGGGCGGATCGCTCTGCGAGGCGAAGCCCGAGATGACGGTCGCGTCGGATGGTTCTGCTGCAGATGTTGGAGCCGGATTGCCGGCGAGGGCCGAAACAGCGGCGAACACCGAACCCAGAAGGATGTTTCTCACTGACTTGGTCATGACTGTCCTCTTCTTCCGGTTACCGACGACGTCCGCCGCCTCGGCGGATTTCTCCACGACCGCCACCACCGCGACTGCCTCCGGCCATGGCCTGTCTGCCGCGGTTGGACTGCATCTGGGAGCGCCTGCCGCTGTCGACCTGACCGAGGGCGGATGGCTTTCTTGGCCGGCTGTCGATGCGGGCCGCAGGCTTGGGCTTTGCGACCGGACGTTTGGCGTTGACTGTGGGCTTGACGTTGGCGGCAGCCCTGTTCGCCCGTGCTTCGGGCCGGCGGTTCTGCGCGGCAGGCGCCGCCTTCCTGCCCGCGGGCGCCGCTGCGATGTTCCCTGCCTTGTTGCGGGCCGCACCTATCCTCTCCGCATCGATCTTGCTCTTGCGGACGTCATTGACACTGACTTTGCCGGCCTCATTGCGGATCGTGCCGGCACGATCGCTCACTCTTGCGCCGACCCTGTTGTTGGCGTTCGCTTCGATATTGGTCCTGAAGGCGCTGCGGTCCATCTTGTCGAACTGGGCGGCGTCAAACCTGATCTTGCTCCTGTCGACGTTTTTCCAGTCGACGTCGTTGATATTCACCTTGCCATTGATGTTGTTGAAGCAATTGTTGCAGTCGATATCGACGTCGCCGTTCCAGCGCCCGCCCCATACGCCCCAACGGTTCCAGTCGATGGCGGCAGCCCAGACCGCCCCCGTCACCACCCCCGCGAAAAAGGTCGCGGTCGGATAGTAGTAGTTCGGATACGGGTCGGAATAGTAGCCGATGGGCGCGGCCACGTAGCCTGGTTCATACAACATCTCCGGAGCGTACTGTGGAACGTAGACCTTTTCCGGACTGGCGGAGACGATCACGACGTTGTCGTTTTCCTGGGTGACCTTGATCTTGTCGTCGGTCTTGATGATGCCGTCGGCGACTGCCTTGTCGCGCAGTTGCTGTATGGCGATCAGAACGTCCTTCTGCTGGTAGGAAAGCGCCTCTCCAAGTGACTGCGTCCAGTCCAGATCTTCGCTCATCATCGTCACGATCTGAGGATAGTTCAGCAAGGACACGATGCTGCCGTCCCAGGTCGTCTTCGGCTTGAGCTTGGGCTGCTTCTTGATGGCTTCGAGAAACCGGGCGGCTTCCACGATCTGCAGCGGATAAAGCGAGGCCGATGTGACGAGCGCGACCAGCTCGTCCGGATAGAGCGCGATCCGCGACACCAGGATTTCCAACTCGTCTTCGCTCAGGGGCGCCGGAGCGTCGTCTTCTGCGGCGACTGGATTGGATGCGGCCGGCTCCTGAGCGGCGGCGGTCAGGAGCGGATGTGGAGAAAAGGGGATTCCTGCGAAAGGCAGAAACAGGCCCGTGGCGAGTAATAATGCGCGAGATCTAGCCATCTCAATCCTCCTTGTGCTCAGACATGATTGCAGGCTGTCGATGACTATGTCTTCGCTCGCGCCACAACCTCCTCCGAGCAGGAAGAAGTGATAGTCATCGGCCAAGCATCGTTGGCTCTAAGTTCTACAGCAAAGACTGCTCCAGGCGTAGTCGCAGGAGTGATCTGGGATGTATGTTACAGTAACACACTTACGGAAGCAGGGTTGAGCGCGCAGACTGGGGCCAACCGCGTGAAGGATCTCTCTTTTTGCGATTTGGGAAGAATAGATGGCGCCGCCATACTTCCTTTCGTTCGGTCAAGCCGCCTGATCACGAAGTCATGGCGATGGAATACCGCCTTTTTTGAACGCGATACGTCACGCCAATATCAGTGACCGCGAGGGCGCGTAATGAATGCCGAAACCCAGCGCCTCAAGGAGGCGCGAGACGGAAAAGCCGAGTGGAAGAAATGGGGTCCCTATCTGGCTGAGCGGCAGTGGGGAACCGTTCGCGAGGACTACAGCGAGGGCGGCCGCGCATGGGACTACTTCACCCATGACCAGGCTCGGTCGCGCGCCTATCGCTGGGGCGAAGACGGTCTGGCGGGCATCAGCGACAGCAAACAGCGGCTGTGCTTCGCGCTGGCTCTGTGGAACGGCCGTGACCCCATCCTGAAGGAGCGGCTGTTCGGCCTCACCAACAGCGAGGGCAATCACGGCGAGGATGTGAAGGAGTACTACTTCTACCTGGATTCGACGCCGACCCACTCGTACATGAAGTATCTCTACAAGTATCCTCAAGCCGCCTACCCCTACGACGACCTGGTGAAGACAAACGGCCGGCGCGGGAAAGACGACCTCGAATACGAACTGATCGACACCGGCGTGTTCGACGCTGATTGCTACTTCGACGTCTTTGTCGAATATGCCAAAGCGGCGCCCGAGGACATCCTCGTCGAGATCACGGTGGCAAATCGCGGCCCGGAAGCGGCCACGCTGCACGTGCTGCCGACGTTATGGTTCAGGAATAGATGGTCTTGGGGCGAAGAGCGCCGAAAACCAATCCTGGAACGGGTGGAGCGAAAGGACGCCTCGAGCGTGATCGCGGCCAAGGTCGAACCTCGACAGGTGGAAGGGGAAGCGGTTGGAGTTCGGCCGCCGGAAGCGGACGCCACACGATATCTATATTGCGATGGCTCGCCAGCGCTGCTGTTCACGGAGAACGAGACAAACAAGGAGCGTCTATTCGGCGTTCCAAGCGCCACCCCGTTCGTCAAGGACGGGATCGACAGCTTCGTCGTGCATGGCCGTACCGACGCCGTGAACCCGCAACAGATCGGAACCAAGGCCGGAGCGCATTACGTCGTCACCGTTGACGCCGGGCAGTCGCAAACGCTGCGGCTGCGGCTCAGCGACGTGCCGCCGCCTGCGAGATCCAAGAATGTCCGAGGAGTGTTCGGTCATTCGTTCGACGACGCCATGCAGGCGCGTCGGCGGGAAGCCGACGAGTTCTACGCCGCGATCACGCCGCCATCGATGACCAAAGACGCGGCCAACGTCATGCGCCAGGCTCTGGCAGGCATGATGTGGGGCAAGCAGTTCTACCTCTACGACGTGAACCGATGGCTGGACGAACATGGCACGGATCCCTTCGATCCGAAGCGGCGGACCGGACAGCGTAACGACGGCTGGCACCATATGTACAATGCCGACATCATCTCCATGCCCGACAAGTGGGAGTTCCCTGGTACGCGGCCTGGGACCTGGCATTCCAGGTGATCGCCCTGACGATGGTCGATCCCGACTTCGGCAAGGATCAGATCGATCTGATGCTGCGCGAAGCCTACATGCATCCGAACGGGCAGATTCCTGCGTACGAGTGGAACTTCGGCGACGTCAACCCGCCCGTCCACGCATGGGCGACCATCTTCACCTACCGTCTGGAGGAGGCAAGGTCAGGCAAAGGCGACGTCGCCTGGCTTCAGAGGTCCTTCCAGAAACTGCTTCTAAACTTCACCTGGTGGGTCAATCGCAAGGACCGGTCGGGTAAGAACGTCTTCGAAGGCGGCTTTCTCGGGCTGGATAATATCGGCGTGTTCGACCGCAGCGCGCCGTTGCCGACGGGCGGCTATCTGGAGCAGGCCGACGGCACCGCCTGGATGGCGCTCTACTGTCAGAACATGATGGAGATCGCGACAGAGCTTGCTCTCAAGGACGCCGGCGGCGAGGAGATGGTGCTCAAGTTCACGCAGCATTTCCTATGGATCGCATCGGCGATGCTCCACGCGGGCGACGAGGTCGGAATGTGGGACGAGGAGGATGGGTTCTTCTACGACGTGCTCCGCCTGCCGGATGGGCAGGCCCAGCGTCTCAAAGTCCGTTCGATGGTCGGACTGCTTCCGCTCTGCGCCGCCACCGTATTCGAGGGCGACATCTACCAACGGTATCCCGAGGTCACCGGGCAGATGGGACATTTCTTTAATGCTCGCCCGGAACTGATCGCCTTTATCCACGACCCCCGGAAACCGGGCTATGCCGAACGCCGGCTCGCCTCGATACTGGACGAGAACAAGCTTCGTCGCGTGCTGTCGACGATGCTCGATCAGAACGAATTCCTCAGCCCCTACGGCATCAGGGCGCTGTCGCGCTATCACGACGAACATCCCTACGTCTTCCAGGTCGGTGATCAGGAACACCGCGTAGCGTATCTCCCAGCGGAATCCGACAGCGGCATGTTCGGCGGCAACTCGAACTGGCGCGGGCCGATCTGGATGCCGATGAACGGCCTGATCATCCGTGCGCTGCTGCAGTACTACAGCTATTATGGCACCGATTTCACCGTCGAATGCCCCACGGGATCCGGACATCAGAAGAATCTCTATCAGGTCGCGGAGGAACTCACTCAGCGCTTGGCGGCAATTTTCCTGCGAGGAGACGACGGCCGGCGACCCGTGTTCGGCGGGGCTGCCAAGTTTCAGGACGATCCCTATTGGCGAGACTGTCTGCAGTTCTACGAATATTTTCACGGCGACAACGGCGCCGGTCTTGGCGCGAACCACCAGACGGGCTGGACCGGCTTCCTCGCTCGGGCGATGCATCTGTTCGCCTCGGGTTCGTCCGAGGAGTGGCTTGAACGTGCCAAAACACCCTAGGCGCGTGTGCCCGCCAGTATCGGTCAAATTCACGCCGGACGGCTAGGCTCCGGCAAAACGAGGAGTGGTCATCATGGAAAGTTACTACGAGAACCGGCAGTTGCCGCAACCGGTGATTCCGACCCTGCCGCCAGTCCACCTCTTGAAGGGGCAGACTGCCCTCGTCACCGGTGCAAATTCCGGGATCGGTCGGGGTATCGCACTCGCTATGGCCAGGGCCGGAGCGAACGTGGTCGTAAACTACGTCACGGCACCAGGGGACGCCACGCGGGTCGTCGAAGAGATCCAACAGGGCGGAGGACGAGCTCTTGCTGTCGCGGCCGACGTCTCCAGCGAGACGCAGGTCGAGGCGATGTTCGCTACCGCCGTCGAGGAATTCGGCACGGTCGACGTGTTCGTCAACAACGCCGGACTTCAGCGGGACGCGCCCTTTCACGAGATGACGAGCGCCCAGTGGGACACCGTCATGAACGTCAACCTCAAGGGAGCGTTTCTATGTTCGCGCGCGGCCATCCGGGAGTTTCTCCGGCGCGGCGTCCGTCCCGAAGTCTCAGTTGCAGCCGGAAAGATCATCTTCATCAGCTCGGTCCACGAAATCATTCCCTGGGCCGGACACGTGAACTATGCGGCGTCGAAGGGCGGATTGATGCTTCTCATGAAAAGTCTGGCGCAAGAGGTCGCCGAGCGACGCATCCGGGTGAACAGCATTGCCCCCGGTGCCATTCGCACGCCGATCAACACAGGCGCGTGGGAAACGTCGGAAGCCTACGCGGAGCTGATGAAGCTCATTCCGTACAAGCGTATCGGCGAATCCGAGGAAATCGGCCGAACGGCGGTGTGGCTCGCCTCGGACTTCACCGACTACATCGTCGGATCGACGATCTATGTCGACGGCGGAATGACGCTCTATCCCGGTTTCGAAACCGGCGGGTAGACACGTTAGATGCTACCGTCCGAGGGGATGGTTCCGCCCGGAGGCCGGGTGTTCTCAATAGCTGTATCGGGCCAAGATGCAGCGGGACCAGCGAGTGACCGGGAAAGGCTTGGAGAGAGCCTTGATTTCGTTGTGACGAGCGTTGCACATGCAGATCGCCTGCTTTGTGATCGGCTCGCAAGGGGTGTGCGGCAATGTTAGTACAAATTCTCATGGCGACTGTCATGGTGCTCGCCACGATCATCATTCACGGCGGAGCAGTCATGCTGCTATTTCGTATGGGACGGAGGGCCATTACCCATACGGACAAACTGCCGGCATACGTCCGCTTGACCATCAGTTCGTTTTTTGTCGTCGGTTTCGTCATGGCTCATATGATCGAGATCATGCTGTGGGCGACGGCTTACCGGTTGGCAGGCGAATTGCAGGATTTCGAGCAAGCCACCTATTTCTCTGCGATTACCTACGCAACGATCGGCTATGGCGATATCACGTTGTCAAGGGAATGGCGCCTTGCCAGCGCTATCGAGGGCGTAAACGGGATCCTGCTGTTTGGATGGACGACGGCGTTTCTGTTCAAGGTCTCAGAATTGCTGTGGTTCTCCAAGAGCGCGCAACATCAAGACACCGCTCAACCTTGACGCACATTGCCCCCGATACATGGCTCCGTATGCAAAGGCAAACTGATATAACTATGCGCGGCTGTCCATATTCGAGAAGGCTTCGACTTTTGAACCAGATTGATGGAGGCAGTCATGCAAGAAACGCGCAGTGATAGCGGTCAGCGCCAGCGCATCATCGAGACAGCTCTGGCATTGTTGCTTGTGTCAGTTTTGATAGCCGCGACTTTCTGGGTGTTGCTTCCTTTTGTCGGCGTCCTGACCTATGCGGTGATCCTTGCGACAGCCACAGCAGGGCTGTTCGATCGAATGGTTGCCCTGCTGAACGGCAGGCGTCGCCTGGCGGCGGTGATGTTCGGCGCAGTCGCCGCGACCATCACCATCCTGCCGTTGATCTATCTCTGTTCCTCCGTTGCCGACCATCTGGGTGTCGCCGAAGCGTGGTTGAGCGCGGCCAGCAGTCACGGAATTCCCAACCTGCCCGAATGGATTGCCGGCCTGCCGCTGCTCGGAAAGAAGGTGGCGGCGGCATGGCAGGAATTGCAGAGGGATGGTCTGGTCTTGCTGCAACGGTACCAGTCCCAGCTCGCCGCGGCGGGACGCTGGCTCCTCAATCTGGGCGCGGGTCTCCTGGTCGCTGTCCTCGAAATTTTCCTGGGCGTCATAGTGGCCGCCATGTTTCATGCCTCGCGCATCCCGTTGCTGCGCTACGTTTCCGCCATTATCGAACACATAGTCGGCCCGAAAGGAACCGAACTACTAGGTGCCGCCGGGAAGGCCATAAGGGGCGTTGCTATCGGCGTGATTGGCACGGCGCTGATCGAGGGGGTACTGGCCTGGATCGGCTTCACAATCGCCGGCGTTCCGGGTGCAATTGCCTTGGCCGCAGTAACGTTCTTCCTGGCCGTTATTCAACTGGGACCGCTTCTGGTTTGGCTTCCGGTGGCGATCTGGCTGGCCTCCGAAGGGCAGACGGGCTGGGCGATCTTCATCGCCGTCTGGGGCGTTGTTGCGCTGATTGGAACAGACAATATCGTCAAGCCTATGCTGATCGCACGCAGTGGCCAGTTACCGCTGCTGGTGCTGTTCATCGGCGTGATCGGCGGGTTGGCGGCCTGGGGTTTCACAGGCATGTTTATCGGCGCAACGACGCTCGCCATCCTTTGGACCGTGCTGCATGCTTGGCTAGGCACGCGTGAAGATGGGATCGCAGACGCGTGAATCTAACTTCCAACGCTTGCTTGTCGAAACGGAACCGGGCGTCAGGGCTGCAAATCGTAACACTGCGCCCTGCGGCTGCCGGTCTGGCAGGTCGGCGAGAAATGGAGCCGATAATGCCCCTGCCTCATGCACTCGGTGAACTCTTTCGGATCCGGCGGATCCTTCCAAAGGTGCGTGAGCTCGCAGTGCTTGCGGATGTCGACGAAGTTCTCGGTTCTCTCGACGGCGCCTACGGAAGCCGCCGAAGAGATTGCGGCCACGAACATCGCGCAGCTCAAGGCCGCCGATTTCGTCACGATGAACGTACTCCTGCGCGACGCCCGCGTCATGCCGCAATCCCCTTCGAGTTGCTGGTGCGCGGCCAAAGGATCGCGGAGAACAGCAAGGCGTAGATCAAAGCTGCCGCGACATAGACGATGCGGGTGGCGAAGGATTCTGCGGCGCTCCCCGGAAGGGGCGAGACCCCCAGACCGAAGAGGATCAGGAAGGTCGTCAAAGCGCCTGCGAATACCGCGGCGTCCTTCGACCGTCCAGCAGCGCGTCCTCCCAGCAAAAGGGCGACGATGAGAACGATAAGAAAAATCGAAAGCAGGCTTGGCCGCAACGTCAGCGCCGCGTAGGCGACTGATGCGAGGACTCCCCCGAAGAGATTGACGAGCACGAGTCCGACCGCCGCCCGGCTGCTTGCCGCTACGTCGAGCTGCCCGAGCAGGGACGCCACCGTTATGGGAATGACTGCCGCGGCGGTTAGGTTGTCGCTCGTCAGGCAGATTACGACGGAGGTCAGAAGTATCCCCGTATTCGCCAGCGCCCGAAGCAGAGCTGGTGGCCGTTCACCGGACGAGACGGCCTCGAAGGTCTGCCCAAGGGGTTCAGGGAAGATCGCATATGCCAGCCACATCAGGAGCGTTCCTGACAACACCCCTGTGACCAGGATGGACAGGATGGAATTGGCGAGGTCCTTATTAAGGATGCCAAGCAGGGGGACGATGATCGCAACGACGAGCACGAGAAAGACGGCCGGCCCGCCCTTCCCCGCCGACTGCGCGACGAAGCAGGCAAAATAGGTCAGTCCCAGCAGGAGAAGGAAAGGAGCCGGCCGTTCGCCGAGGAGGCTGGTCAGCATCATCATCGCGATCCCAGTAATGAGGATCACCATCGCAGCGCCGACCGTTTTTCCAAACGGCATCGGTCGCGAGCTGCCGAGCAGGAACTGTGCTGCAAAGAGCGGACCGAGGAACGGCACGATAGCCCCCGCATACACTGCGACCGTAAAACCGATCGAGACCGCGAACGCGACGCGCAGGCCCTTGCGCTTCTGCTCCTCGATCGCGGTAGTCCCGTCAGTTGACATAGGTCAGAACCGACATGATGCGGATCCAGAGCGATCCCCACGCATTGGTGACCGGGTTGTCACCGGTGTAGATCACGACGGTCGCCTGCGAGCCGTAGCGCACCCCGCCCTTGGGCCGGGCGTCCTCCTCGATGTTGAGGCGGACTGGAAACCGCTGCGCTTCCTGCACCCATCCGCTGTCGTTCCTGATTGTCGGCAGTCCGGTGTTGGGATCCGTGGTTCCCTGCGAGACACCAAACCCGACGCTTTCGACCTCGGCTGGAAACAGTTTTCCGGGAAGTGCGTCGAAGAGGATCTCCGCCCTGTTGCCGGCAGCCACCTTCTCGAGGCTGTTCTCCTTGAACGCCGCGTTGATCCAGATGGTGCCGACATCGATGAAGGTCATGGCCGGCTGGCCGGCCGAGACGACCTTGCCAATGGTGAGCTGAAGGTTGGTGACAACGCCCGCCGAAGGCGCTCGCACGGTCGTCCGCACGAGGTCGAGCCTGGCCTTTCCCAGTCCGGCAAGGGCTGCGCGGAGCTGGGGGTTGTCGTTTCCGGCTGGGCCGAGCTCTTCTCTCGCCTTGGCAAGGTCGGCCTGCGCCCCCGAAACGGAAGCCTCCGCCTGGTCATAGGCGGACTTGGTCGCATCGAACCTGGCCTTGGAAAAGACGCCGCGCTTCACGAGCTCGGACGCCCGCGCGAACTGGTCGCGGAGATTGTCCCGGTCAGCCTCGATCTGAACGAGCTTGGCTTGGGCGGCGTCGACTGTCGCAGTCGACGCCCCGATCGACTGGCCGACGCTTGCGAGCGCCGCCTCGGCCTCGGCGACCGCAAGCTCGTAGCGCTCGGGATCGATACGGAAGAGAACCTGGTTGGCGTCCACCCGCGAATTGTCGGCGACGCCCACTTCCACGACCCGGCCCGTGACTTCGGGCGCGATGCCGACGACATAGGCTTGAACCTGAGCTTGTGAGGTCGACGGCGTCCGCCGCTCCATGAAGATGGAGAGGACGAACAGGACCAGCGCCAGAAGGACGACAACGAGCGCGATCCTGCGCAATGGGTTCTGGGGCGCAGGAGAACTCGCAGGCTCGTGTGAAGGCTCGTGTAAGGTCTCGGACAGCACGGTATTCATCCTTCGAATGCGAGAGTTGTATGGGTATCTGAAGGTCTTGGTCTGCAACGACGTCGGCGGCCTCGGGCTCGTCGCCCTGTTCACCGGGAAGGGCGCGCGGATGGCGGACGAAGTGGGAGCACCGTCGCGTTGTCGAGCGCGTCTTCGATCTCCTTCCCAAGTCCGGCAACCAACTCTTGGTATTCCGCACTACGCTCATCGCGGTTCGGATCTTCCGACACGCGCCATTTGGCCAGTTCCATCTGGGCTTCCGCAAAATCCCGGCAGATCTCGCAGAACACGTCGTCCCGTGATGCAAGTTCTTCGATCGCCTTGGCTCTGATCGGAAACTGCAGCCTGACAGCCGCCACGCCCTCATCCATCGTCGACTCCATTTCACGACACTTGAGACCGTGCCGATCGAACGTGCTTCAAGGCCTCATGTTCGTGGATGAACCGGGGTTCGTGGAGTATGTTACTGTATCATACACGCCGACGACGGCGCCGCCCGATCTTGATGCGGGCCGATTTCTCGCCGAACAGGCCTCGGCGGGCCGACGGCGGCTCTGCTTGCCGTCAGGGTCAAAGATCAAAGGGAGGCGCACACTTGCGACTGAGGAAACGTCCCGCGGCCGGTGTAACATACCCGATGCTACGGGTAAGCCCTCTCGTGTTCGCATAGCTTTTTTTCGGGCCGGGGGTTGTCCGCTTCTGGATGAAGCGGCGATCTCGGTCATGGCGCAACGGCCGCGGGGAACAGTGGTGAGCAGAGCGAACAAAGTTTTCGACCGCACTCGCGCGAGACTTGCTCGCGGTTTGAACACGATTCTTGTAATCGCCGCGCTGGCGATGGCGGGAGGGTGCGGCGGCCACCCGAAGAACGTGCTCATCCCCGTTGCCGACAGCGCGCCGAAATCGACCAAGATCGACATGCTGGTTACGACCACACGCAGTCGTTCCACAATTCGGGGTGAGATGTTCACGGGCGAGCGCGCCCTTGCCCCTGCGTTCGCGGACATCACCGTATCCATCCCGCCTGCGAGCGTCCGAAAGGTCGGGGAAGTTGCATGGCCCAAGAGGCTTCCATCCAATCCGGCGACCGATTTCGCGACCTTGAAGGCCGAGGAGATCACACGCGATGACGCCAAGAAATGGCTGAGTGCATCGGTCAGGAAGAGCCGCGACGGCAGCGTCCTGGTGTTCATCCACGGCTTCAACAACCGTTTCGAAGATTCCGTCTACCGCTTCGCCCAGATCGTCCAGGATTCCGGCGTCCATAGCGCGCCGGTGCTGGTGACATGGCCGTCGCGCGGCAGTCTGCTGGCCTATGGTTACGACCGCGAGAGCACCAACTACACGCGCAACGCACTGGAGACGCTCTTCCAGTACCTCGCGAAGGATCCGGAAGTGAAGGAAGTCTCCATCCTCGCACATTCCATGGGGAACTGGCTGGCGCTGGAGTCGCTGCGGCAGATGGCGATCCGCAACGGCCGGCTCCCCGCCAAGTTCGAAAACGTGATGCTGGCCTCGCCCGACGTGGACGTCGATGTCTTCCGCCAGCAGATCGCCGACATGGGCAAGCAGCATCCGAAGTTCACATTGTTCGTCTCGCGCGACGACCGTGCGCTTGCGGTCTCCCGCAGGGTGTGGGGCGACGTCGCCAGGCTCGGCGCCATCGACCCCGAGCAGTCCCCTTTCAAGAAGGAGCTGGCCGACAGCCAGATCACGGTGATCGACCTCACCAAGGTCAAGGCGGGGGACCGCCTCAACCATGGCAAGTTCGCGGAATCTCCCGAGGTCGTTCAGCTTATCGGAGCGCGCATCTCCGACGGGCAGACGCTGACCGACAGCAAGGTTGGTCTCGGAGACAAGATCCTTGCAGCAACGACGAGCACCGCCGCCGCGGCAGGCAGCGCGGCGGGGCTGATACTGGCCGCCCCGGTCGCAGTCGTCGATGCGGACACAAGAGACAACTACGCAAGCCAGGTGAGCGGCCTCACGGGTCCGACAGGAACCAAGCGAAAGCCGGCAGCCTGCACGGTCGGCTTGCGCTCACAGGAGGCGTGCGCGCGCTAGATGCAGATGTCGGCGTCACGTGCATCTTCTTCATTCAGATCAGGATCTACAATGGACGTACTTTTGAAATTCGCGTCGCTTCGAACGCTTCTCTCTGCGGCGGCGCTCACGGTTGCTCTTGTGACGGGTGTTTCCCCTGCCGCGGCACAGACCGAGGCGACCGCACAGCCACGGCCCGAAAGCGTTCAGCGGTTCATTGGAATGTTCTCCGATCCGGACGTTCAGACCTTCCTGCAGCAGCAGGCTGCAGCGGCCAAGGCCGCAGCCGAGCCTGCCGCGGAGAGCGCGGGGACCGGCGTTTCATTCTCCGAGTTCTCAACACGTTTTCGCGCTCACGCTGCCAGTCTTCTAGGTGCCGTGCAAACCTTTCCTTCTGAGACCATGCGCGGGGCGACCGTTCTCGAACGCGAGGTTCAGGCGAGTGGCGGCACCCGGCCCATCTTTCTGGTAGCGGCCTTCGTTGCCGTGGGGCTGGCCGCACAATGGCTTTTCTGGTGGATCAGCGCCGGATGGCATCAATGGATGGCGCGCGCACCCTTTGCCACCGTTTCGGAGAGAGTAGTCGCGGTAAGCGCAAGATTGCTGTGGGCCGTGTGCTACGTTCTCTCGTTCGGCCTCGGCAGTATCGGCTTCTTCCTTCTTTTCGAGTGGCCCCCGCTCGTCCGGGAGATCGTCGTCGGTTACCTGTTTGCCGTCGTGGTCTTCCGCATCGCGAGCGTCCTCTTCGACGTGCTTCTGGCTCCTCGCGTCGCGACAGACCTCTCACCGGAGCGATATCGGGTCGTGCCAGTTACGGACGAGGCCGCCGCTCACTGGGCAAAACGCCTGGGCTATCTCGTGGGGTGGTATGCCTTTGGCTGGGTGACGATACGGCTGCTTGGAACACTCGGCTTCTCTGTTCCTGCGCGGCAACTCGTTGCCTATTCGCTTGGCCTGGTGCTACTCGTTATCGGCATCGAAGCTGTCTGGCGACGCCCTTCCGGGCTCTCCCAAATGGCACCGCCCAGTCGGCTCGGTCTGCGCGCGAGGAACTGGCTCTGGACCGCCTACTTCATCGGAGTCTGGCTCCTGTGGGTGGTCGGGGCGATGAAGCTATTCTGGATTGCCCTGGTCTGCGCTGGCCTGCCTGGTGCGATCGCGCTCACTAAGGCGGCCGTCAACAACCTCCTGCGGTCCTCTGCCGTTGAAGAGGATGGCGACAAGAGAAGCACGGTCGTCTCGGTGATCATCGAGCGCGGCATCCGGGCGGGCTTGATCGTCGGCGCGATCGTTCTCCTCGCGGACGTTCTGGAGATCGAGCTTACGCGAATGACAATGCAAGATTCTCCTGCATTGCGCCTCGTACGTGGAATATTGAGCGCCGGCATTATCCTCCTGGTCGTCGACCTCGCCTGGAACGTCGTGAAGGTGCTCATCGATCGCAAGCTCGGAGACACGCAAACGGTCCTCGAAGTCGGCAGCGAGCAGGAACGTCGCCGCACGCGCATGAGGACCTTGCTGCCCATCCTGCGTAACTTCCTGATGATTCTATTCGTCGCGATCGCCATCATGATGGCGTTGTCGTCGCTCGGGGTAGAGATCGGACCACTGATCGCCGGAGCCGGCGTCGTTGGCGTCGCGATCGGCTTCGGCGCGCAGACGGTGGTGAAGGACATCATCAGCGGCATGTTCTACCTGCTCGACGACGCCTTCCGGATCGGAGAATATATACAGAGCGGCAGCTACAAGGGCACCGTCGAGTCCTTCAGCTTACGGTCGGTCAAGCTCAGACATCATCGTGGTGCAGTCTACATCGTCCCCTTCAGCGAACTCGGGGCCATCCAGAACATGAGCCGCGACTGGGTAATCGAGAAGATGACGATTACCGTGACCTACGACGCCGACATTGAGAAGGCCCGCAAGATCATCAAGAAGATCGGGCTGGAGCTATTCGAAGATCCCGAGTTCAAGGCGACCACAATCGAGCCGCTGAAGATGCAGGGCATCGACAGCCTCGGGGACTCCGGCCTTCTTCTGCGAATGAAGGTCATGACGCTCCCCGGAGAGCAGTTCACGCTGAAGCGCCGCGCTCTGCGGATGATCCATCAGGCATTCAACGAGAACGGGATCAAGATCGCGGTGCCGACCGTGCAGGTCTCGGGCGGAAAGGACGACGACATTGCCGCGGCGGCGCAGCAGACGCTTGCGAAACACACCGCTGCAAACGCCGCTGGAACGGCCTGAGCGAGCGGCCACAGCAGGCGCCTTGAACAGAATTCGATCCTTCGGGTATTGAAAGGAGACTTCCATGGATTTCACAGTTATCGACGCTCCGCTTGTCGGAAAGCTTCTGCTCCTGCTCCTGATCGGCATGGGGCCGAAGATCGCGCTGGTTCCCTTCCTCGAAAAGACCCACGCGTTCGACGCAGAAACCAAGGTGCGCATCGCTCGCCAGATGGTTCTGATCGCATTGGTCACGGCTCTCATTCTGTTCGCGACCGGCGCGCTGCTGATGCGCCTTCTCCACATCACAGGTGGCGCCGTGGCCGTGGCCGGCGGGATCATCCTCGCGCTTATCGCGATCAAGATGGCATCCGGACCGACGGAAAAGCCGCATGACGAAATTGAGGTGCCGGTCGATCCGGAGAAGCTCGCCGTGTTTCCGCTTGCCGTCCCCTACCTGCTCAACCCGGTCGGCATCACGGTCATCATCCTCGCCTCGGGCGAAGTGGTCTCGATCGCCAGCGCGGCACTGGTTGTCGTATTGATCCTGGTCGTCGCTGCCTTAGACTATCTGGTGTTCACCAACATCGACAAGCTCGCCAAGCGGATGAAACCGGCCAGCATGGTGGTCTCGGAGGTCGTCTTCGGCATCCTGCTGACGGCGGTAGCGATCCAGTTGATAGTGAGCGGCCTTGGCAATCTCGGAATAATCGCTCCACCAGCCGCGCATTGACGGCCGTGGACGAAGACACGTTCCGGGTGTAGGTTCTCTTTCCGCGCATGCGTGGCATGGCAGCCACGCCGACAGCGTCGACGGAGGGGACCGTGACAGCAGCGACGACGAACGAACTGCCTTGTGTCGACGAAATCCGGACGCAGCTCGAACGCATCGTGTCGAGCCCGGAGTTTCCAGGGGTCGGACGCGCTGCGGCATTCCTGCGATATGTGGTCGAGGAGACGCTTGCCGGGAGGGGCGGCCGCATCAAAGGCTATTCGATCGCCATCGAAGTGTTCGGCCGCGACGAGACGTTCACTCAGGACGACCCCGTCGTCCGCATCGAAGCCGGGCGTCTGCGCAGATCGCTCGAGCGCTACTACCTGGTCGGCGGCAGGAACGATCCCGTCAGGATCGACGTGCCCAAGGGCGGATACGTGCCGTCGTTTTCGTGGAATACCGTACCTGCGGAGCACATCGAGACCGTGCCCGCTCCCACTTCGCCTCCTCGTTCGAGCGAGCCGTGGTGGCGGGCCAGGCGCGCCGTGCTTGCATGCGTTGGCGCGGCACTGGCCGCCTCCGGTTACTTGGCCGCCGGCAGCCTGGCCACGTATCCCCCACCACGGAGCTCTGGCGAAACATTTCCCGATCGGCCGACGCTTGTCGTCGCGCCATTCGCCAATCTCGGCGACGGATCCGAGGCACAGCTCTACACCATCGGACTCACCGAAGAGCTGCTGACGGCGCTTCCTCGTTTCAAGGAGATCAAGGTCTTCGGCCGCGAGACGTCGAAGTCGCTTCCCTCGGACGTCGACGCCTCGCGGGTCCGGGACGAACTCGGCGCACGATATCTTCTGGCCGGCGGCGTCCGGGCGTCGGGTGACCGCCTCCGGGTCACGGCGCGCCTTCTCGACACGTCGGACAACGAGATCGTCTGGTCGCAGGACTACGACAACGATTTGGGATCGGGCGACCTCTTCGCCATCCAGACGGACGTCGCACGCAGGGTCGCGACGACGATCGCGCAGCCCTACGGAGTGATGGCGCAGGTCGATGCGGCCAATCCGCCGCCTGACGATCCAGGCACCTACGAATGCACCCTACGCTTCTATGCGTACCGGTCGGAACTGAGCACCGAGGCACATGCGGACGTCCGGGACTGCCTCGAAACCGCCGTCGCGCGCTACCCGACCTATGCGACCTCGTGGGCGATGCTGTCGATCATCTACCTTGACGAGGGCCGCTTCAAATTCAACTCCGAGCGCGGGTCGGAGGCGCCGATGCAGCGCGCGCTTAGAGCGGCCAGGCGCGCGACACAGCTCGATGCGAGCAACACGCGTGCTCTTCAAGCGCTGATGATGGCGCTTTTCTTCAACAGAGAGCTGGCGGATGCAATGCGGGTCGGCGAACAGGCGCTTGCCACGAACCCCAACGACACCGAGCTCATGGGCGAGTTCGGCACGCGACTGGCGATGGGTGGTCAGTGGGAGCGGGGAGCCGCACTACTTGACCGGGCGATCGCCCTCAATCCGGGCGGGGGCGGCTACTATCACGGCACGCGCGCTCTCGCCGCCTACATGCTTCGCGACTACCCAACCGCGGTCAGCGAGATCGAGCGGGCCGACCTGCAGAAGTTCCCGCTTTATCATGCAGTCGCCGCGGTCATCTATGCCGAGGTCGGCATGATGGACGACGCCCGGCGCGAGGGCGAGGCGTTCGTCCGGATGCGACCGGACTTCCTGCCGAACGTCGTGGCGGAACTCGAGATGCGTAATCTCCAGCCGGACGACACCGCCCGTCTTGTCGCCGGATTGCGCAAGGCGGGCATGCCGGTCCCGCAAGATGTCGCGGACACGGGTGCAGGGATTGGTGGCGCAACCTCGGATCTGCAGCCTCGCTGACCCGCCGGGCGAACGTCCGGCATACCAGTAACATACCCGATGCGACACGCACGTGCCCGCCTCATCCGAAAATCTCCTCTCTCGTGCCGCTGCTTTGTGCTTTGCGATGGGACAAAGGACGATCCGATGATTAATTCCGCCCACAAAGCAGTGCGCCTGACGGTGTCGGCGGCATTCGTGCTTTCCGCCGTGGCGAGTTCGACCTCCCGCGAGGGCCGGCGAAAAGGAGGCAAAGGATCTCGCGAAGGCGATGTTCGACTATCTCGACGCCCAAAGGCCATATCATTCAGATTGATCATCCGGTAAACCAACTCTTCGCGAGACAAGGAATCCTTCAGTTACCGGCAGCGCCGCTGCACGAGGAACGTCGGAACTTCGGTCTGCTTCCGCCGGTAGATGGGCGGCGTGCCGCGTCTTCGCCAGCCGCATTGATGTCGAGGTCAAGGTCTCAAACCACCTGGTGTAGGATGATCCTCCAGTCGCGGTTTCCGCCTGCCTTGCGGGCGAGGGTATTTTCCAGAGTCTCGGCATCGGCCTGGCGCCGTTCTTGGCACTGCGAAAGGGCCGACGAGCTCTATCCGCTCTATGCCTACCATCCATCGCGCCATCTGCCGCCGGCGAAGGTTAGGGCCTTTTTCGATTTCATCCAGGAAATCGGTCAAGATGAAGCCCCTCCATTCTATCATTGAGGCGCGCAGTCATTGCCAACCTATAGAACGGTTGGCGAGCTCGGCACGCCAGGCATTATGATTTTCCATCGACGCGGACACCTAGGGCCTGGTTGGCGGAGATTTGAGTGTAACGACGAAGATAGAAGCCTCTCCTTCGGAAATATTGGCCGAAAATTGTTTTTGGATGGGCGAATGGATCGGGTCGCTGTGCCCCCAGCCACGCCGCCCTTCCCTTTACAGAACTCAGCCATATTTACACCTTCAATGCCGGAAGCTGTCGTTCAAAGGACCTGGGGCATGTCCATCATAATCAGCATCCTGATCACGGTCCTTCTCATCGCCCTGGTGCTGTACCTCGTGCAAAAACTTCCGATTGACTCGACGATGAAGCAGGTGGCTCAGATCGCCGTTGTAGTCGTCGGCATAGTCTCGTTGCTAAGCTCTCTGGACGTATTCTGATCAGCGCACGGGACTTGCCGCAACTCGACTCAGCCGACGCCACCGGCCGGGGAGTTGCTCCCGCCCCTTTTCCGCCTTTACGGTCAGACTCCCGGGCGATCCGCAGGCACTTCGGTTGAGGCATTCCCTGACTAGCAGCTTTACAAAGAACTAGTTCGCAAGCGCTTCACGGCCCGTCACTTTGTCCATGCTGATGGCAAAAAAAATGGGAAGATATCCCGATGGCTTCTCCTCCGCGCCCCAGTTAAGGGCACCTGGTTCCCACCAATCATTGTACACGTTCAGTATACCCCATGCGTGTTTCTTCTCGGCGTCTTCGTGGAATTCGCGGTACCTGCCCTCAATGACTACGCATCTCCATCGGTGCTGATCAGCGAAATGCTCGATCTCGATACATACGAACGGGTTGCTTCGCATGAATTCAATCTTTCTTCCCGGCATCGAAAAGCTGAAAATTTGGTCCTCTGCTCGGACATAATATATCGGCACAACATAAGGTTGATTGTCACGGCAACATCCGAGCCGGGCCACGCGGTGCTCGGAGATGAGCATGCTGCATTCACTGGATGGCATCTCGCGCAATCTCATTGGTTCGGTCGGGCTCCGTGCCGATGCTTGCGAATAACCGCAATCTATCCTTCATTTTACCATGGAAAACGGGACCGTACGAGCGGGTGGCATAAAACGTCGGTTTCGTGCGTGTGGCCCGGTTCCTTCGGAGGTGATCATTGATTGCAATTCTCTCGGATGGACCCATACTATGACTAAGGCCGAAGACTTGAGCGGACGCCTCATGGTCCCGCGGTGTCCTGCCGAGGTGCCCCAACTAAAGGAGGACAGCATGTCTTCCACCTCGCCTCAGCGATACCTTACCTCACTCAATCTTAAGATGTTGAAGCGTTGTGCTTGACACAACAGGACTCTTTGACGTCGATAGCGCTTGGCATCAAGAAAAAAGGCAGATGCGGCGACATATCTCATCACCGCTTTCCAAACTGGCATTTATTCGGGGCGGCGCTTGTAGCCTCGCTTATGCAACGGATCGAGGTGCTCTTCTTGTCTTCTTGTCTTCTTGTCTTCTTGTCTTCTTGTCTTCTTCGCCTCTTTCGATCACCAATCCGCCTCAAAATGAGGGTGAGCGGCGTTGGGAGAACGAAGGCGGCGCTGGAGCGGCGCGGAGCGTGATGCCGGAACCGTTTGCGAAGATCAGCCGAGCCCGCCCCCTTTTCTGAAGCGAAAACCCGTCAACTCAATCCCTTGTATCGGCTTCCAAGTGGTCGGCCGCAAGGGAAGTCGGGGCCGATTGCATACGCTCTTCAAGTTCCGCTGCCACCCACTCGAGAAAGAGGTTATAGGCCACCGCCAGTAGGGTTGGTCCGAGAAAAAGCCCGATGAATCCAAAAGCCAGTACGCCGCCGACGAGCCCGAATAGACCGAGCAGCACGGGCAGATTGATGTTCTGGCTGAGCAGATATGGTCTAAGGAAGTTGTCGATACTGCTGACGAGAAGCAGGCCCCATGCAGCGATGAAGATCCCCCACCAAACCGATCCCTGCATGAGAAGCCAGAGCGCAACCGGCCCCCACACGAACGGTGGCCCTGCGGGCACAAACGAAAGCAAAAACGTCAGACCGCCAAGCAATAGCGATTGCGACACACCGGCGATCCAGAAGCCGATGCCGGCCAAGAGACCTTGGGCGAGGGCCGTTCCGATCATTCCGTAAACGACACCATTCACGGTCATGCCAATGACCGTCAGCAACCTTCTAGCGCGAGTGCCGGCAATTCGCTCACCGATTTGACGCATGAAACTGATCATGCGCCGGCCGTGCAGGAACAGAAAAAAAGTGATGAATATACTTAGCGCAAGTTCGATTAGGCCGATGCCGAAAGCTGCACCGCCAGCAAGAGCAATATCGGTGACAGGCCCCGTCAGCTTCTTGAGCTCGAGGATAAAGGCAGGAGCGTCATGCGCAAAGTTTTCCCAGTAAGCGGCCACACTCTCGCCGACGATCGGAAGGCCTCTCACCCAGATTGGGGGCGCGGAGGGACCCTGCTCGAGGACGCGCGTAATTCCCGCCGCCAGGTTCTTTATATCGTCGGCGAGCGCCGTCACGAGGAACGCAAGCGGTGCGGCCACAACAAAGACCACCAGCACCGTCATAGCTGCGGCGGCAGCCGCCCGGTTACCTCCGACAGCACGTTCACATCGGCGGTAGATGGGCCATGTCGAAAAACATATCACCGCAGCCCACATTATTGCCGACAGGAAAGGCCAAAGGACGAGAGCGCAACCAATCGCCAGCAGCACAAGCGCGCCGATACCCAGAAGCTGCTCGACCAGTCTGCTTAGAGGAATCATGACTACCCCTCCGGTTCCTTGCGATTCTACTCCATCGGCAAGCATGACACTCATCGACATTCGCAACTGCCTCGCTGTCACGAACGGACATCAAGTGAGGCAGATCGCGTCGCTATCGCACAGCAGACCGCTGCTTCGCAGCGGCGGCAACGGGCAGCCCGCTTTACGCGTCAGCCGATTGTAGAAACTACACCACTTAATAATATAGTGTATATTATTACATGATGCATTAATCCTCATTCGACAATCTTGCTGATCAACCTTTCAAGAGAGACGAGATAAGACAGCGGTCAAGCTCAATTTTGGCGAGGGCAGCATTTCGTCGAGACGAAATAGAACTAGATTCAAGTGGAGAAAGTCATGACATTGGGGATGATACTTCTAATTATTCTTATAGTATTTCTGTTGGGCGGGTTTAGTGGTCGATTCGGAGGTTATGGCTACGGTTATGGGCACGGCGGCATCGGTGTCCTCGGCATCGTGGCGATCATACTGTTCATTCTGATCCTTACGGGCAGGCTTTAGGCCGACGCCACGGTGCATCTGAATCGGAATTGAAACGACGCGTGCGCGCTAAACTGGCGGCCAAAACAACAGGATCAGAGGCACGCCCAGCAAGACCACAATGAACGAGAGCGGCAGTCCCAGTTTCCAATAGTCGCCGAAGCGATAACCGCCGGGGCCGAGCACCAATGTGTTGCACTGGTGTCCGACAGGCGTGAGAAAATCGCAGGCCGCACCCACCGCTACGGCCATCAGAAAGGCGTCCGGACTGTAGCCAAGGCGTTGCGCAAGGGTAACCGCGATCGGGGCGACTACGAGAACCGTGGCTGCATTGTTCAAAAACGGCGTTGCGGCCATTGCGACCACCATGATCATTGCAAGGGCACCGTAAAGGGGCAAGGCGCTAGCAAGCTGAGCGAGGCCGCCGGCGATAAGGTCGGCACCACCGGTGGTACGGATCGACTCGCTCACGGGAATGAGGGCCCCGAGCATTATCAGGATGGGCCAGTCGATGGCCTCATAAGCTTCCCGAAGCGAAAGCGAGCCGAGCAGTACCGTCAGGACAGCAGCCGTAAAGAAAGCTGTGGCAACGGGCAGCAGGCCAAATGCCGTTAGCGCCATGGCACCAGCCAGGACCACCACCGGAACCAAACCCCTTCGCGGATTCCCCAGGCGGATCTCACGTCCCGCCAAGGGAAGAAGACCGAGTTCCATCAGCTTGGTCGGGAGAAGCACGAGATCGCCCTTCAAAACGAGAACGTCGCCTGGTCTTAGCGCGATGTCGCGCAAACGTTCGGTGAAGCGCTTACTGCTCCGGCTCACTGCGAGCAGATTGATGTTGAAGCGCTCATGCAGCGCCAGACGCTTGGCGGTTTGCCCGATCAAAACCGATTTTGGGCCGATCACGACTTCAATTCCGGCGATCTCCTCGTCGACTCCTTTTGCTTCCGTGGAGCGGTTGTGCCCCTCCAGTTCCAGACGCGCACGCCTGATTCCTCGCTCGAGCGCCTGAGGGTCTCCCTCCAACAGAACGATATCGCCCTGACAAAGGATGAGGTCCGGCAGTGATATCATGCGCTCGACCTGATTGCGGACAAGCCCGGTGACAAGGACCTCCTCGTCCAACAAGGCCGACAGGTGCCTGATCGACTTGCCGTTAACGGACGAAGTCGCAGTGACGCGAGCCTCTGTCATGTAGTCCTTGATGTTCAGCGCTTTCTCCATTGTCGGGGCCGCCTGCCTGTCTCGCGGGAGCAGCCGATAGCCAAAGGCCAGAAAAACCACTCCCGCTGCGGCAATACCAGCGCCGACAGGAGTGAAATCAAACATGTTGAAAGAGTGGCCCGTGAGTTCCTCGCGCATCTGCGATACGACAATATTTGGCGACGTGCCGACGAGGGTAATGAGCCCGCCAAGCAACGAGCCGAACGCCATCGGCATGAGAAAAGACGAAGGGGACGCTTTCGACCGGCGCGCCATCTGAAATGCGACGGGGATCATCATCGACAATGCGCCGATGTTCTTGATGAAGATGGACAGGACCGTGACGGCTCCCACGAGAATAACGACCTGGCCCTGCAAGGAGGTCACCTTGGGCCCGACCCGATGAAGGAACGCCTCTATGACACCACTGCGTTCGATTGCGGCGCTTACGACCAGCGCGCTCGCTACGATGATGACAATGTCGTCACCGAAACCGGAGAATGCTGCCTTGTGCGGCACGATGCCGGTGAAAACCGCCGCAAGAAGTGCGAGAACTGCGATGAGGTCGTAGCGAAACCGTCCCCATATGAAAGCGACCATTAGTCCGATCAGAATGGCAAAGGCGAAAGCCTGATCTTGTGTCATGGATGCCGTCCAGACCGACCCCTCCAAATACCGAGCCCATATTACTCGCCTGGAGGAGCTAATGTCAGGAAAACTGACAAGCTTTGCCCCAAAGGCGCTGCCCCGAGCGTCAGTTAGAACGCTTTCCAGACAGCATGGCTGAAAACCGTGCTATGATGAGCAATGAAAAAGCGCTCAGCACTTGAAGCAGCAAAGCAGCGGGTCACCGATGATCGAATCCAGATCGCGGTCCAGGAGGCCGAAATTGCCGGGGGCGTTCTCAGGGGCGAGCCTACGTCTTTGGCTCGCGAACAGCTCGTCAGCTTTTTGCAAACGCTCCGATTTCACGTCTTTGCGTGCGACCTGATGAAAGCAAAGATAAGCGCAGATCAAAACCTGCCCCCCGATCGGGGAAATGAATTCCACGAAACTTCGTAAAACGACGAGCAGCTGCATAAATTCATTTGCGTTTCCGCTTCCTCGGCGCAATGTCGCCCCTTCGGCGGCCATAGCACGGGCGCTGCCGGTTAAGGGCCTCCACACCCTAGCCCGTCATGGTGCATGTCGATCTGTTGTGGTGGTGCCAGGTGGTTTATCTGGGCAATCGTCCCGCCACTCGCAACATTCTCGTTTGTCTTGATTTGCCGCAGCCTTTCATAGGGCGGCATATCCCACTCTACGTCAATTTGGCGTCTCATCGAGGAAAGAAGAATGAAGATGATCAATGACTGGCTGGCGGACAAAGTCCAAGAAAGCGTAGCGCTGCCGCTGCTTGAAAACTGTAGCGCGGGATTTGAGCAGGAGGTAGATATGTTACGCGACCAAGCACTGGCGGAAGAATATTCGATCCAGAACCTTACGGCGACATGCGGAGGAGAAATCGACGTCTATTTGAAGGAGCGACAGAACGCTGGGATTAGGCAAGAGAGTGAGAAGGACCTGTAGCCAACGATGAGGTTTGGCGAAAAAGTCAAGTCGGTGAATATTTTCGCGTTTTAACCGTCGCCGCACGCAGCCTGACCCGCTCTTCATTTTCCAATCGCAGGGCTTTCAGATGGGCGGTCTTGGCCATTCTTGCCTTCATCTCGGCTCGAATGATGATCGCCGAAACGCGGTGCGTTTCCTCCGCTATCGTGGGCGGCTTTCCGGCGGCGTGTTTCATCGGACGCATGCCCGATGTGCCGCAGGGTAGTATAGCTCGCGACCGGGGACATGCCATGCGGATATCCGGCCTGGCCGTGACCTTATCGTCCAGCAGCTCCGACTTTGATTTTTCATTCCAGTCGTCGAATGCAATTCTCAGGCTTTCAAGGTCGTAAGATGAATGTCTATTGTTGTGATCGAAACGGTCAGGAAAGGACATGACCTTCTCCCCAATGCTTGGGGCGGGAGCGTAGCGCTCTCAAGCGGCAGTGCCCTTTTCAACGGCTGCCGACAATACGCACCCTATGCTCTTCTACCGGGAACGCAACGAAATCATTTGTCCTTCGAGGGGAACAATAACCTACGCGCCTTGTTTACCGGGTGGACTGCGGAGGCGGAATGGTCCCACCCTGTTCCAGCGCAAGCCCTTGTCCTGCACGGTCCACCATTTCCCCGAGCTCGCCACTTAAATCTTGCATGGGGCAACCAGCAGAACGAGCCGTTCATGATCAATTTCCATGCCGCAAACGAGGTCTTTTGACCACACGCGGCTATTCGATGTTCCTCATCGTAGCCACGCTCAAGGAGGCTAACATGCCATCCACCGCGCTCCGTTCTTATCGTGAAAACACGGTTCGCCTGATCCGGGAAACTAACTTCCGCTCGGTTGCGACATACTTTGCGGTTCTCGTCGCGATGTTCATCTCGGTCGCCGTCCTGGGGCATTTGCTGCTCAGGACGTGAGCTAAACGTGTGTCACAAACCTCGCCGATGCGTGACAGAAGCGACCAGGAAAGGATAGCGCTATGCAGAAATCCAAGGAAGAACAAGTACAAGCCCGCGCTTACGCTATATGGGAAAGGGAAGGCTGCCCTGAAGGAAAAGACCGCGAAAATTGGGAGCTCGCCATAAAGGAGATGGAAGGGCAATCCCCTCCCCAAGTGGAAAAAGGCCCATGGCGGACGCCGCAAGAAAACGCGGCCAGTTAACTGCGCTTTCGCGTAGTCGCGACGCGTATCGCCAGTAGGCGATTGTGAAGTTTGTACGCGGTTCCGCTTGCGAAAGCTCTGGCTTCTACGATGCTCCCACAATGAGGAACAGACATGATAGAAAACGCCGAAAACGCGCTTATTGCGAATGTGTTTGCATTTCCGGTGACCGACTGCCGCGTGCGGGTCGAAGCTGCGATGTTGGAAATGATCGGGCGGTTAGAGAGTACGGGCCTGTCACCTAACGATATCGCTCTCGTGCTTGCGGATGCATCCGAAGACTACGTCATGTTCTTAGCCCAAGTCTAAATCGGCGCCCCACTCACAGTTACCTGAGTATCCACGGCAGTTCGGCGCGTACTGTGAGGTCGCGTCTCCTTCCGAGAATGTTGCGCGGCAAAAAGGCTCTGTCGCTCATTGCCTTTGGATGTGGGCTTAATGGATCGCGCCAGATGGATGCGCCGGAAGCCCTTGGATCGCAAAGCGATGGAAACGTGGGGCTCCGAGCATAACAGCCTCTTTCTTAGGCTTACCGAAATGTCGTTCGAGCTGGATAGTCAGTTCGGCTGGACTGGTCGTTCCCTCTTGAAAGAGGCCGATCAGAAGCCGGGCTGCGATGGGGAAGGGTCGAGGCTGCTCAAAGAGAACGTCGTCCGTATAGCCAGCATCCTTCAGCACCCCCTGAAGTAAGTTGAGGTCGTCGCTCGTCATATATTTAATGGATGTTTCGGAAGACATGACATCCTCCTTTCGGTCGGGGCAAAGGGTTTGGGGACCCTCAAACAGCAGCGCCCGTAATGATTACTGCTGGAAGCTTAGACCATGCGCCCTCGGAGTAGACAAAGCAAATAATATCTCTCGAGGATGCTCATATACGACGGCAACATCAGTCTCCCTCGACGGACGAGATGCACGCCTCCTCGGCGCGGTTCCGTGGCAAGTCACGATAGAGCTGCGTTCCCTATTTAGACGCGATCTTCGGTCGCCGGCGGTCGTGCGGCTTGCTGGTCTTTCAGCAGCGCCGCATCGATTTCCGCTCGCGTGACTTGCAAATGCTGCCTCTTGAGCGAAGGCGTTTCAATTGACGGAATTTCCAGATGAGCGGCTAATGTCCTGTAAGCGGCAAAGGACAGTTCCTCGATCCGTTCTTCGTCCACCGTTAGCCGATATGTCCCGGCTGCCAGTGGCATAACGAGAGATTCGATGAGGAACGAATGATCGAACCTGATCTCGGTTTCAGTTGTTCTGTTCATGGCAGACTCCGTCTGGTTTGATGCTGAGGCGACAGGCGCTTGCCGCGCAGCCAGGAGATCTTTCCGTCCCGGTCAGCTTTCTCTTCATGCGTTTATGGCCCTGACGCGATCTGGTCCGGATCGGACAGCCCTTTGTGGTCGCTGCGCCAGGTCACCGCAGGTCACCTTCGGTTCGCCGCAGCTTTCGAGGCTGCCGCCGAGCGCGCGCTGGTTGCGCCGCCTTCGTTCTCCCACGACGCCAGTGCATCCGGGTCTGAGCTTTGCCTGCGCCGAAGAGAGGGCGGGTAGCTCTGCGAAGGTATCGTGCCGGCCTCAATGCGGCGGATGATCACGACTTCCTCGTGACGCTCCGGGCCCTCGTCGGCTTGCATGTCCGATGTCGCATAATTGGCTCGCTTCAAAATTCGCTGCAGCGTCGAGCCCTCGATAGCTGCAGTTTCACCGACGTAAAGAATGGTTACCACAGCCAGCCCCCCGAAATCAGAAACAAGATGAAGGCGAAGCTGAGCGCGACCAGAATTCTGATTGCAACGTGTTCAAAGGAAAATTGATGATGGAACATGGAAGACATCACGTCCTCCTTTGATTGGGGCGAAGGATTTTAACCCTTTTGCGGCAGCGCCCGCTTCAAATGCTGCCGACAGAAATACTGTGCGCTTTGATTAGGTTTTAAGCAAGGCATTTCGCCGCAATAAAAATAAAAACGTTCTACAAGTTCCTGTGATATGGTGCGCACATTGGAATATTATTGCGAGGAGACGCTTCAATGAAAGCTATTTTTCCAGACATGACCGGACGACAAGTGGCGATATTTCTGATCGAGACATCGCTCGTAATGGCAGGACTGATCGTAATCCTTATCGTAGGGATACCCATGCTTTAGAGTGACAGTCGATCACGACTTGGATGCCGCCATGCGAAGGCAGATCAGGATAATTCGGCGGCTGGTGAGGTCTACCGCAGAAGCAATCGCCCGACCTTTAAGAAGAAGTCGCGGCTCCACAAAGACCCCCGAATACGCGTTTTTCTGTTTACCTAAGGAAACCCAAGTAAGCTTAAACTTCACCTGTAGCCTCCGACGCAGCACCAGGAATGACGCCGGGTTCCATTCAGTTCCTCTTTTGCTCCAACCGCGAACATGCCCGCTGGCTTTGAGCGTCGCCCGCGTCGGCGGCGGCAGTCTATCTACATGCCCTGAATACTCACCTGAACCGCGCATTCCCGCGGAGCCGGCCGTCCTGGGCCTGGGCTGAACCCAAATCGGCTCGAACCTGGAGAACATGCCGTATTCACGCACCGGCAACGGGGAGAAACTCCAGAAGTGCCGACTGGCCAGAACCTTGTTCTTAAGGTCGATCAGCCGTCTCGGTAGCTCGATCTTTCGGCGCACATCCAAAGATGTGTTGACTCTTATCACGATGAGAACATAATAGGAACAAACGGCGGCGCGACCGCCCGTTGCAACAAATTGTGTAAGGGGAGAACGATCATGCCCCGGCAGCCGATCAAGAGAGAATTGGAACAAGGTACCTATTGGACGCCGCCTTGCGAAGTCGCCCTTTCTGAAGCGCATCCACGATTGCTCAACGCGCTGAAAACCGGCTCGGGATTGGATCGCAAACGCCTCTTCGTGGCAGGCGCCTACGATATGGCCCTCGGTTCGCCGATGGGTCAGTTCGAGGTCGCCATAGATTGCGAAAGCGGGCTTTCCTGCGGCGTCTTCAGAACCATGCGTAGCTCGGAAGATGTTTCGGGAAAACCTGTGTGGTTTACCTCTGACGGCGATCCGGACAACGCGGTCGAGACGGTTCTTCGCAGCGCCAAGGCGGAAGGGCTAGTTCCCTGATGCGGCCTGTCACAAGGGAAGACACCGATTATGAAGTCGAGGCCGCTCTCGCCTTTCACGACGACGACGCCAAGGCGACGATCGCGACACTGTTGGCCGATAATCATCATTTGAGGCTGCAGCTCGCATTGGCGGAAAGCGCCCTGAACCTTGGCTTGGTCCGTGGCTGGCGTCCGCGTTTCGACCGGGACTGACATGCCGGAAATGAACGACATGCGAAAGTTGTCTCGTTGGAGGCTGCAGCACGCTGCAGATGCTGGGCAGCTCTTGATGATTACCTGCCCTACTGCAAGGAAATGGCAGACGGCAAATACCGTGCCGCGCCCGAAAACCAGCATGGTGCTTGCGGTCGGCACCGGCGCGGCGCCGATTCAAGAGAGCTGGCGCTCAGCTTTGATAATCGGGGCGTATTTGTCGGGATCGTCGAACTGGTCCAATATGATCCCGGTCCCGTTCTGCTGCCAGAACTCGATCATCGCATCTGGAACTCTGCCGCGAAAGTGCTCGGGATCGGGAGGAGGAACGGCTCCTCCGCCTTGGGGAACACCGAAATCCTTGACGATCGAAGCAAGCCCAACTTGATAGCCTTCGCGACACCTCCAGTTAGAAGGCAGATACACCGCGCAGCCCCATGCAAAAGCAGCACTCTTGCTTCCAGCTCTCAACGACCGCAATTGGCGCGTTCCGCCGTTCAGTCCAAAGCGGCAACCACGTCAAGGTTAGCGCCCTTTACGATCGACACTTCCGAGGATGGCGAAAAACGGTTGGTTCCCTATTTCCGAGCGTAGCGGATGAGGAAAGGCCAGATTGCTTCAAAGCGAAAGGAACACGCAATGGCTAAGAATACGATTTGCCTCTGGTTCGACAATGACGCCGAGGCTGCCGCTCGCTTTTACTCCGAGATCTTTCCCGACAGCATGGTGAGTGCCGTGCACCGTGCACCCGGTGACTACCCGGCGGGCAAAGAGGGCGGTGTGTTGACGGTCGAATTCACAGTTGCGGGCATTCCTTGCCTCGGCCTCAACGGGGGGCCGGTATTCAAGCACAACGAAGCCTTCTCGTTCCAGATCGCCACCGACGACCAGGAGGAGACCGACCGCTACTGGAATGCCATCGTCGAAAATGGCGGCGAGGAGAGCGCGTGCGGCTGGTGCAAGGACAAGTGGGGCATTTCCTGGCAAATCACCCCCCGCGTATTGACTGACGCGCTGGCGGCTGGCGGTGACGAAGCAAAGCGCGCGTTTGAGGCCATGATGACGATGAGAAAAATCGACGTCGCCGCTATCGAGGCGGCGCGGCGTGCTTGACGCTCCGTCCGCGTCTTGTGGCCACCAGGTCGAGGCGCAGGTCGGCCGCTTTTTCATCGCTGCTCTCAAAACGGACGTTGCAGGAACTGCCGAGATTGATGCGCAGCGCTCCGTCCGGCGCAAAGGCGAGTTCGCCTCCCGTGCTCGCCCCGGCGAATAGGTCGTCGATGCCCGCTTCGAGCTAGCCGATCGTGCATCCGCATTCACGTTGCCCGCCATCGCCATGAACGGAGCTAGGAACATACGGCTATCTCGAAGAGCGGTGCCGTGGAAGCGTCAAGGTCGGAGGCCACCAAGCGGTGGTTTGAAGCGCCCTCCTTTTCCTCGGGTCGCGTCACCGTCATCTGCAACCACAATCATGCGTGCGTTGCCGATGTTGCGGGCAAAAACGCTGCCTTCAAAGCCATCGTGCACCTTGAGCCGCTTCAGGATCTCCTCGCTGGTGGTTTGGCCTGAAAACATTTGTTTCTACGCTGGAGAACAGCAAGATGCTCGCCAGCAATGCGGCTGGCGTAATCATATCTACCGTCCTGCTCACCGGGTGCGTCCATCTTGGGTCTCACTTCTTCAAGCCGGCCGCGGCTCGTGGAAGCGGCACCAGCCATTGGGGCTGATTTCACCTGCAACGATCTCACATGCATTTGGCTTGAGGAAATGGGTGCATCCGCCGCACCGACGCCCCTTATTCGGCGAATTCTGGTAGCGCGCCGCAGACTTAGGGGTCGTTCCAGCGCCGCGTGCGCCAGGCTGACCCGTCATGCAAGAAGAAAGCGCACCTGCACCGGTAACCGCGACGCCGGCCATCGTCACTTTCAAGAATTTCCGTCGGGATACCGCTTGGCTTGAGCGACCTTGCGCCGGGCTTTTGGCCTCCGGACCACGATCCTTTTTCATGATCTTGCCTCCCTATTATCGAATAGCTGTCAACGTTGTCGAACAGCGGTCAGATCGACTTCAGGTACTCGATCAGATCGCTCCTCTCCTCATCGGTGAGATCGAGTTTGAGGTGACGGTCGTAGTGCCTGACGACGTCCTCGAGCGTCGCGAACCGACCGTCATGGTAGAATCCGCCCTTATGGATCTTTTCCGTGTTCCAAAGGGCCCGCAACGACGCAGTCCGGTAGCGCTCGTCCGGAGATCGCATTGCCTGGAAATCATCGATTCCGATCTCGTCTGCCGTATGCAGGTTCCAGCCAGGCTCCGTGAAGAGCGGCGGCACATGGCAAGTGGCGCACTTGGCCTTATCGTTGAAAAGGGCCTTTCCCTTCTCCGCCGCTGCGCTGTCAAAGGAGCCCTTAGGAGGCACTGGGGTCGGCAATGAAAGCTGATAGAAGTGAAGCGCCGGCAGTTTGGCGGTTATCCGGTCTTCCTTGTCCTGCTTGTGGCCCTGTTTCGTCCTGGCGGCGACTGGATACTTCTCCGCATCGTCAAGGCGCGGGTCGTAGAAGACACCTTTGCCATGCATTTCAAGATTGCCGACATAGGCGTTCCAGTAGCTGACAGTGCCCCAGGCTCCGGTCCAAGTATGGTTGTTCACACCTGCCAATCCGAATGCCGGGGGATTGAGCGTGGCGGACGTCTTTCCGTCCGGCCGGAAGGCCTTTCCGTCGAGGTTCAGTTCAGCATCGAACTTTCCCGGCCCCCACGCCTCGATCGCCTTCTTCACCTCGGTTTCGGAAATCTGCAGCATCTCGGTGAACGCGCTCAGGTCCGGCGCGAGCGCGACGATCGCGCCAATGTTCAGGTCGCGATTGGGCCAGCCGTCCAGTCTCGCACCGATGCCTGGCGCGTAGGCATCGTCGACGGTCGAGTGGCACACGGCGCACTGAATCCCCACCGACGTGAGGGTCTTGCCATCGGTGTCAAAGAACCCGGTTACGCCGACAACGGCGTTGGCCTTGAGCAGGACAAGGGTGCTGGTCGGATCGGCAAGATCAACCTCGCCTCTATTCAGCGCTCCGGCTACGTCTTTGGGGATAGCGTTTACGTCGACTTTCAACCCGAGCTCGAGCGCCTTTTTCGGGCTGAGACCAGGCCCTTTGCCGCCCAGCTTCTCGCCAGCGATCGCCTCATGAAGCTTCAGCTTGCCTCCCCAAAAGTCCTCGCTGCCGAACGTATCGTAGCGAAACGTTTCGCGGCCCTCCTCCAGATAGCGCCTCGCCTGCTCCGTCGCGGCCGCGTCGAAATCCTTCCCCCGCATCGAGGTATTGCCGCTCATTTGAGCAGCGGCTGGGATCAAAGTCGAAGGGAGAAGAACCGAAAAAAGTATCACGTTAAGGAAGCTTCGAGGCATGTCACGTCCCTCCCCGCGGTCGATCTCTCGACGCGCGACATCCTATCTCCGACAAAGGAAAATCTCACTATACATTAAAGTTTACTAATATACAAAGCTTCACCTCACTTGCAGTGGCATTTCGGGAAGGTTGGGGAACTGCGCGAAGGCTGGAAAGTGATTGCGCGTTGTCGGGATACACCGTCTGCGATGGGATCCGCAGGGCCGGCTTCCGCCTGAGTGATCCCAAGATCCGCTGGGCAAGGTTCGGGGGAACTTTTGCGTTCTTTCTCCTATTTAGCAGGTGTAGGTTTTGGAGAAGTCGGCCATGAATGTCAGCGATGAAAGAACCGTCTCTTTATGGGCGCCGATCAAAGTCGCGCCTGACGCCGTTCCGCTCCCCCACGATGACCAAGTCGATGTCGTCGTTGTCGGCTCGGGAATTGCCGGCTTGTCAGTGGCCTACGAGCTCGCACTCGCTGGGAAGAAAGTGGCCGTCATCGATCGCGGCCAGATCGGAAGCGGCATGACTGCCCGCACGACCGCGCATCTGACATCGGTATGCGACGACTATTTTTCCGAACTCATTGGTCTGCGGGGGCGTGAGCTGGCGCGGCTCTTCCACGAGAGCCAATCTGCCGCGATCGATCGCATCGAAGCGATTCAAGAGACAGAGGCTATCGCGTGCGATTTCAGACGCGTCGATGGGTTTCTGTTTCCGTCGTCAGCGCAGGAAGCTGATCTCGAGCGCGAACTCGATGCCGCACTGCAAATCGGCGTCGCGGTCGAAAGAACCATCGGCTTGCCGTTTGCGGGGTTCTCCGCGGCACCCGCCCTTCGCTATGCCCGTCAGGCGACATTCCACCCGCTCAAATATCTCCGCGGGCTGGCCGTCGGCGTCCGCGCCCGCGGCAGCGTCCTTTACCGGGACACAGTGGTCGAAAAGGTCGAGGAAACAGACGACGGTGTCCGCGTGGCGACAGCCTCGGGCTTTGTCGTCACTGGAAAATGGGCTGTCGTGGCGACCAATTCGCCGATCAATGACCGTGTCGCCCTCCACACCAAACAAGCGCCCTACCGAACCTATGCGATGTCCTTCGAGATCAGGCGCGGTGTTATCCCGGATGGGCTCTACTGGGATACTGAAGACCCTTACCACTACGTGCGTCTGCAGCCGGGCGACGGCGAAACGGACTTTCTCGTCGTCGGCGGCGAAGACCATAAGACTGGCGCGGCCGACGACGGCCACGAGCGGTTCGCAGCCTTGACGTCGTGGACCAGACGTCTAGTGCCCGATCTTGGCGTCGAGACCCATCGATGGTCCGGGCAGGTGATGGAGACAATCGATTACGCCGGTTTCATTGGTCGCAATCCGGGCAACGAGCGGGTGTTCGTGGTGACTGGTGATTCCGGCGAAGGCATGTCCCATGGAGTGGTGGCTGCTCTGCTGATCCGAGATCTCATTCTCAATGGCAACAGCCATTGGCGGGAACTTTACGAGCCATCCCGCAAGACCCCAAAGGCGATCGGTGACTACCTCGTGGAGAACGCGACAGCGATCAAGAATTTCGTCGAGTATATCGCGCCTGGAGAAATTGGTTCCCTTGACAAGCTGCGGCCGGGAGAAGGTGCCATCGTCCGCGTGGGCCTCACCAAGATCGCCGCATTCCGGGACGAAGACGGCACGCTCTACAAACGTTCGGCGTCTTGCACGCACATAGGCTGCCACGTGCACTGGAACTCCCTCGAGCGCTGCTGGGATTGCCCCTGCCACGGTTCGCAATTTGCCGTCGATGGTACCGCCCTGAACGGACCGGCTGTGTCTCCCTTGGCTGATCTCCAATAGGTCATTACGGCGCGGACGGATTTCATCCTCGAGATGCGGGACGCCGCGTCGTTGGTCTGCGTAGGCTTGAAATTGATGTGCAATAGGACCTACATTCCGGTGAATGCCATCCCACCCCACTTGTAGCGATAGAGCAAATGCCAAAATTGGCTCAGGATCGGCCACTCCCCGTGGTCGCCGCAGCCATGCGTGAAGGTATGATCAACAATCTCACCGATCCCAGGCGGCCACCGACTTCATGCACGCTTTCCTGCGCAGCGCCGTTCTGCGACTTGGGCAATTCAGAAATTTTCCGTTCGTTGGTCTATGAGCGAGGGCCTTCGGCGCGTTTTCCCGTCGCTCGACCTCATTGCTTGGCAGGAAGGTTCGGGGTATCGGAATGGTGCTTCTTGGCCTTAGGCTCGCTTCTTAGAAGAAACTGTCGCTCCAGCCAGTAGCTAGCTGTCCCTTGCGATTGGACATTGGGAGGGCGTAACTTCTCTAGGAGATGGCAAGGATCTCAAGCTCTTGATCACCTACATTGACTATGTCTCCAATAGCTTTGCCCATTAGAGACGTTCCTACAGGTGATGCGAAGGAAATCGACCCGGACTTCGGATCAGCTTCATCTTCTCCAACGAGGCGATATTTCTGCACGCGCCCGTCGTCGCGACGGAAGGTTACCGTGCTTCCGAACGCAACAATGTCAAATGAAGCAGGGTCAGGGACCACCTGCGCCGTGCGAATTCTTTCGCTAAAGTAACGCATGTCACGCAAGGGGATTGCTGCCTGCCGCCGCCGTTCATTCACGTCTTCGATTGTACTTGCAGCATCGTAGGCTTCACGAGCTTTTTGGCGCTGCAAATCCAAGCCCTTCAATCCCGCTTCAGTAACCAGGTTCGGGTGAGGCGAAATCGGACGGTCGGGCAGCAGAGTTTCCGAAGCCGTTTCGGCACTTTCTTCCTTGGTGAACGCGGTGCTCAATCTCAGCCTCCATTTAGACTGGCCAACGACATCGGCGATCCGTCACATGCGCAGATCGATTTTGTTTCGATTTTTCGATGGTCGCGAGCAGATAAGATACCTCTATCGTGGTCCGACGACGAGAGGATTTTTGCCGGATTGTCATATTCCGCATTACGCCGCCCGGAAGGACATCGCGCGGCCCGTGAATAGCGACGCTTTCTGGATGGCAGGAGGCTCATTACCGGGTCGCTGCTCCGGCTCGCGCTGTCACGATCCAGATTGCAGCCAAAAGCTGCACCTGGAGGGGTCGCCCAAGGCAGCCAGCGCCTCAGGCAACAAAGGCTCGGCCGCCACTTGCAGGACGGTGTTCTCGCGAATGAGCTTTCCGAGCGGCCCAACTTTCAGGAGCACCCAGGTCATTGCGTCGAGATCGCCGCTCGATAGCTTTTCATCGTGCGACTGGATGGTAATCTCCCGAAATCCGGCCGCCTCAAGAACGCGGCGTACGTGTTCGGGGTATGTCCGTCGCCGGATCTTTGTCCCGCGCCATTCCGTAACGCAGCGATGAGATTAGGAATTTCCCCTCGGCCAACCACTCCCCAACAGGGCGAGAGACAATTATCGGGGCGCCGGAACGCGTACTTCGCTCCATTCTGATGGAAATTGAATGATAAACTAAGACCAAAGTCCAGCCACTTTCAGGCTTCGGTCCAATGTTCTTTGCCGCAAGCTTGATCCATGTTGTGGGCGGCCTGACGCGCACGGATTCGGTAAGCCGCGCGAAAGGTTAAGGGCTTTCCCGGTCCGCCGCTGGGAAGGCCCCCTTTTTTGCAGGGACGCCGGCATCTCCTGGCTCGGCCTTGGATTCTGGACTTCCATGGATGCTCGGGCTATCTGCTTTCTGTCGTTCGAAAATTGAATTTAGGAAGCAACCAAAATGATGAAAAAAATCGTTCTTGCCAGTGCATTGGTAGGTACCTTAGCATCCTGTACAGCGACCGAACAAGGGACCGCGATCGGCGCCGGATCCGGCGCCATCATCGGTGGTGTCGTCACCAACAGTTGGGGCGGTGCTGCTGTTGGTGCAGTGGCAGGCGGGCTGGTCGGCGCTTTGATCGGACGCTCGACGGAGCACCGTGGCTACTGCATCTATCGTGATCGCTATGGTCGCCGCTATGAGGCCCGTTGCCGTTAAAGCGGACATCCGCCGAGAAACTTCCTGGTCTGATAAGAAAATAGCCGTCTCCTTTCTAATAAGGGGACGGTTTTCCACTCGGCGTGACGCTCCCGGCCCTCGATGTCGGGCAAGGTGGTCTTCGGTATGATCCGGCCTGCTCCCCTCAGGGACAGCTTCGGCTATTGAGTTCGGCAGCCGGCACGGCGTCTCGATCAGGCCAAGCAGGGGGAACGCGACGATGAAGAAGGCGAAATAACCCTCGCGGAGCCGCTACCCCGGCCATTGATTGGTAAAGCCAATCGGAAACCGTCTGGGTGGCCACGCGTGTACCAGCGCTCTGAAGCAGCGCGTCGTAAGTCAACTGAGCACCGAAATAAGATACGGTTTCGTCGGTGATTACATGACAACATCCTCTGTGGTTCCGGGTCTCGGGCCGCTCACCTTGGGTTTCCAAGACAACCCGCGCCTAGGCAGTCGTGTCTTACAATTGCCAGCTCCCAAAACAGTCGATCCGACCGCCGGAGAGGTGGCGATCGGTGTATCCTCGCCCTCTCACATCTGAAGCTATTGGTGATACGGAAGAACGAGCTCCTTTGCGTCCGTATCCACGACGAACACTGCGAGGAGACGCATAGGTTCAGTTTTGCTGGCGTTTTCACTCACTCCGTGACGGTCTCCCGGAAATTCCGAAAAACTCTCGCCGGCCCGGTAGGTTTTGATCGGGCCGTCGTTAACCTGACTTTTCATGGCCCCTTCGAGAACCGTTGCATAGATAAATGCCGAATTGGGATGCGTATGTGCAGCCGATGACCCACCAGGGCCGTATTCGACCAAGACACCTTTGATGCTTTTGCCAGGAACATTCGGTAACTCGTGTTCGTACACCAGAGTGACCTTCGCCTCGTTGTGAGCGTCACCCGCAAAGGAGGCCATCGTTGATGAAAGGGCAAAGGCTGCAGTGAGTAATAATCTTCTGATCATCTTGGTGTTTCCTTCGGTTTTTTCTACGTCAAGCAGGGTTGTGGCCAGATCGCCTATCCACGGCCAACGGATCATGCGCTGACTTGTCTCGCCTGCTGGGATTGACGGAACCAATCTTCGAAGCCGATCTTGCCGAGACGAGCCTCACCCAAAGGCACAAGCGACTGGTCATTCAGCTCGGCGCCGAAGTAACGGGCATGGGCATCCGCCTCAATCGTTCGCGGATCGTTCATTGCTTTTAGATAGCGGCCGACGAGCTCGCTCAAACGAACACGCTCCGGACCTGCGATTTCGAGTGTTCCGTTCACAGGCCGACCGAGCGCGACGTCCGTCATCGCATCGGCCACGTCGTCAGATGCGATCGGCTGAACGTAAGCCGGGGAGAGACGAACGATCGTACCGACGGTGCTGGAATCGGCGATACCCTTCAGGAATTCCATGAACTGGGTGGAGTGCACGATCGAGTAAGGGATCGGCGAGGCCTTAATGAGCTTTTCTTGAGCCAGCTTGCCACGGAAGTAGCCGCTCTCCTGGAGACGCTCTGTACCTACGACAGAAAGCGCGATGTGGTGCTTCACACCAGCCTTGGCTTCCGCTGCGAGCAGGTTTTTGCCGGCCGTCTCGAAGAACTCGAGTACGGCCTTGTCTTCAAAAGAAGGCGAATTGGCCAGGTCAACGACCACTTCGGCTCCAGCGAGCGCCTCCGGCAGGCCTTCTCCCGTCAGCGTGTTGACGCCTGAATTCGGCGAAGCTGCGAGCACTTCGTGGCCTCTGGCACGCAAGCGTGTGACGGTCTTTGATCCAATGAGGCCGGTACCGCCGATGACGACTATTTTCATAGCATTCTCCCTTCTGGGACCCTACGGTCTGGTGTTTCACTTGATTTCGAACGCCAAGGCCGCGATCGTTCATAGACTAAGGCTTGGACGGCTATGATCAGGTCGCGGCCGAGCTTGGGGCTGGGATCATTGGATCGCTGCCGACAATGGGCGGAAAGCTCGGACCTTTCTATCATGCGTGAGGTTTAACCCCCTTAAACATCGGGTATAGTGGAGCAGACCCGAAGTTTAGAATGAACCATTCAGAAGGCTCTGCAATCCTCCGGTTCTTCATTTCGCCGAAAATTCCGACGAGATTGCCAACGCATCGATGTCCGGCGCGGTCGCATGATCGGCTCGCCCGGGCGTGAAGAAGCCGCGCTTCGACGTTTACAAGGCGGTCTCGCTGCAAATCCGTGAAATCTTCGCCGAATACACCCCTATCATCGAGCCCCTGTCGCTCGACGAGGCCTACCTCGATGTGACTGAGAATTTGAAGGGCATGGAGATCGCGACGGAGATCGCGGAAGCAATTCGCGCGAAGATCAAGGCAGTGACCAGCCTGACGGCCTCGGCCGGCGTCAGCTACAACAAGTTCCTTGCGAAGATGGCATCCGACCAGCACAAACCCGACGGACTGTTCGTGATCACCCCGAAGAACGGTCCCTCGTTTGTCGAGGGGCTGCCGGTCAAGAAGTTCCATGGGGTTGGACCGGCAACGGCCGAGAAGATGCGCCGTCCCGGCATAGAAACAGGCGCTGACCTCCGCAGCAAAGACGTAGAGTTCCTGCTCGAACATTTCGGAAAGTCAGGACCATACTTTTACGGCATCGCGCGGGGCATCGACCAAAGAACAAGTCAAACCGGACCGGGTCCGCAAATCGGTCGGGGCGGAGGACTCTTTTCTTGAGGACATTCGTGCCTATGAGCTTGCGCGCAACGGCGTCCAACCCCTGATCGAAAAGGTCTGGGGTTACTGTGAGGCAAACGAAATCGCCGCAAAAACGGTGACTAGTGAATACTCCGACTTCACGCAAATTACCCGCAGCAAGTCAGCGCCTGCCCCGCTTGCATCAATTGCCGAGCTCGAGCGAACAATGGATCTGTTGCTTCCATCGATCTTTCCCGGGCATTCGGCTTCTCGGCGTTACGCTGACTTCGCTCGTACTTAAGACTCCGGCGGAGCAGCCACAGCTTTCCCTTGCCTTTTAGGCAATGCAATGCGCCGAACACAACAGCTTTCCCGCACCACGAGGGCGCAGGCTAAATGTTTTGCAGAGAAACGCCATGCGCCATCTCTCTATCGGGTCATACTGATGAACGAAAAAGCGATCTGCTCAAAGGCGCTGTTTTTTTCCCGCGCTCTTGCCGTCGGAGCTTTTCGAACGTTCCTCAAAACGTTCTGCCCCCTTTGCAAGGTCAGAACCTTTTTGGGCTTCGACTTTCTTTTCCTCTTTTGCGGTGCTTTTTCTCAGTCCGCGTGCGGCTTGCCTACCCTTTTCTGTCGGGGCTTGCTCGATACCCATTGTGTTTCCTCCGCGTCTTGCTGCCGCAAGTTCAACGGTTAGATTCTGACTTCGTTCCACCCCGCTCCCTTGGCAATCTTATGCGACTGCACGCTAAGAGCGGCGCTGAGCCGCCTTGCCTGCCAGATCCAGCGCGAAAAGGCCAGCATCTGAGCTTAAGCGTGGATCGTTACGGCGCTTCGCCGCGCGCAAGCGCGGCTGCCTGTTTCAGGCTGACGCCGTTGACAAGAGGGTCGGCATGTCGATGTGCCAACCGCCATTCTACGCCTTCGCGGCGGTAAACCAACGTAACACGCAGCGGCCAATCCTGGGATGGCAGGCCGCCGGCCTCGACGCGGCATCGTTCGATGATCACAAGAACCGCCATGTCGACTGAACCGTAGGTTTCGACCACTTCCTGCTCGAACGTGCCGTTCCTGAAGAAGCGGCCGACCGCCTCCCAGCGCTCATCCGTCATCTGCGAACCGCGCGTGGGTGGGCCGCCGAATGGAGACATCAGCACGTAGTCGTCCGTGTGAGGGTTCAGCGCACGATATCCGTCGATGTCGCCGCGCATGAGCGCAGCGTTCGCTTCCGTGGATTGTCGGATAAGTTCTGCGATCGCCTCACCGGGACCGCAGCCTTCACCGTCCTCGAGGGAAGCGCTCGTGGCGATTTGCGAGAATGCGGGGCCGATGCCTTTTGCGTCGAGAATGGGGCGTCGTGTGGCTGACATGCGGTTCACTCCTGTCTGTTTCCACCAGTGCGGGGCAACCGTGTGCGGCCTCGCCTGCTCAGGAGATCACTTCAAAGATACTGAATCTAATGATATTATTTCACCGACATGCTGAAGCTGGTTGACCTATCGCGCACAGACCTCAACCTTCTCGTCCTCTTCGAGGTCGTGCTGGACGAACGGCATGTCGGTCGGGCCGCCGATCGGCTGAATCTCTCGCCTTCGGCGGTCAGCCACGGACTCGGCCGACTGCGCCGGCTTCTGAACGACCCGCTATTTCTTAGTACGCCCTGTCGTGCCGACGGCGCGCGCGGTAGAGCTGGCCGCGCCGATCGCAGAGGTCTTGGCCCGGGTAAGGAGCGTCATTTCGACAGCTGAACCGTTCGATCCCGCGAGTTCCGCGCGCCGGTTCACGATCGGCGCTCCCGACGGCGTCTCGGCGGTGTTCCTGCCCCCGCTTCTCGACGAGCTGCGGCGTACCGCGCCCAATATCGACCTCGGCGTGCGTCAATTGCTTCCCGTTCCGGGAGAAACTTCGCCCGAGCGCGCATGGCGCAACGCCTTCGCTGATCTGGAGGTTCGCGCGATGGATATCGCGGTCGTCCCCTCTGAGCACATCCCGACGCGCTTTCATTCACGCGGCCTCTACGAGGAGGATTTTATCGTAGCAATGCGCGCCGGACACCCGTTCGCAGTTGATCCTACTCCGGAGCGATATTGCGAGATGCAGCATCTGGTGGTCTCACTCACCGGCGATCCTCATGGCTTCGTCGATGAAGCTTTGGCGAAGCAAGGCTATTCACGGCGCGTTGCACTGACGGTTCCGAATTTTATGTTCGCGCTCGCTGCCATTGCCGGGACCGACCTGATCTCTGCACTGCCAAGGCGGTTTGTCGCGATCCATGCGGCACACTTCGGAGTCGTCACTGTCGAAGCCCCTCTGCCACTCCCGCGCTTCCGGCTCAATGCTGTCGCGCCCAAAGTCGCGATGATGGATGCCGGCCTGGCCTGGCTTTTCGGGATCCTTGGAAAAGCGCAGTCGTCGGCATCGGAGCTGGATAGGCATCGACCTCGACGAACTCCAATATCGTAGGGTTCGAGACCTCCCGGCCCCAAAAGGCGGCCTTAGATTTCGGCCAGCTGGCGCAGGCTGTGGGACATCCAATAGTTTCGTTGACTGGAAAACTGCCCCACGTTTCTGCAAGTCATTGATTTCTAACACTTTCCGAACACCTCTTCTAGGGCGCCATGAATCCAGGGCCTTTAGGCTCTGCCCGCAGTATCGGAATATAGCTTTCGCTGAGGGTTCGGGGGTCCTTGCTCTTGGCTGTTCAGCAGCGCTAGGGGACCGGATAGGCCAACCAAAAGGCGTACCAAAGGGAACCAAGAGCGAACCAAAAGGGATAGCTTTTTAGTCCATGCTAACTGACCTAATGTGTTCCGTGGGCGTCATTCTGGCGTGTTCATTAGGCGCAGCTAACCGTCTAACTTCACGCCATGGAAGGGGTACGGGCAAAGGGGCAGACATGGCAGACATTCAATCTACGGGCGTTGGTGGCGTCACTCTCCGGAAGGACTGGCTATCGGTCATATCCATTCTATTCGTTGCGGGCTCTATCGCTCTTTCCTTGTGGGGGCATGGCAGGAACGAGCCGGGTGAGGGTAACGCGGTCCTATCGATCGCGTCTAAGACGTCGATAAGCGCACCATGACGGGAGCCGAACCGTTCTTCGCTTACTGCCGTCTTAATGGCTTCCTCTTTCTGGCGAAGGCATCCTTGATGACAGCAACTATGGGAACGAGCGGCAAACCACTTTGGTTAACCCCTACCCTATCCAATTGATTTCGTCTCACCTTCGCACGCTCTGAGACGGTGACGAATGCGGTTTTCTTAGATTTGCGTCCGGATGAGTTTCTGCGTCACCCTACTTTGCGATAGGAATCTTGAAGGAACATGGCGGTGCAACTGCCATGAAAGAAGCCGACCTCTCCGAAATCTACCGAGACTCCATTGCCTGGCCCTTGTTGAACGCAATCCGGGGCTCAGCATGCGAACGTGACAACCACGCTGGTCTAGGCCGCAGAACCCACGGATGGCTCTGCCCCCACTCCTTCACTATTGAGTTTGTTTCGTGGGTCAAAAGCAATTGCGCCGTACCATCGGCGACGACTTTTAGCTTTTCCCAATCGGCGAGGCCGCGCTCGTCGATGCCTTTTTTGAAGGGCTGCGAGCATCCAACCGGCAGCGATATCGTCTTCAGCCTTGCAGACCTTGAAGCGTTCGAGGCAGGCTAGAATTCGAGGGCGGGCATGGTCATTTTCAGCTTCGATGGCGGCGACCACCCCCTGCGCCTCATAATAGGCCTGCGCGATCCGGTGTCGATCTGCGGCGTTGCTCGTGGTGTGGTGATCACCCCCGGGGTAAACGCCAAGGTTTCCAGGAGCGCTGAGGCTTCATCCTGCATCGCTTTAAAACTTCGGCCCTCTACGCCGATGCGGATAATCCTAATCTATCACTGGTTTCGTAGTCGAGAAGAAGCCTTTCTTCCCTCACTATTTCTACAGCACCTCCCGATCTCCCTCATCGCCCCGGACGTGCCAGCGACCGTGCGGTATCGAACGATGTCATCGCGCAAGGCGGCCTGATCTTCCTTGTTTCAGGTAACGCCGAGCCCGATCCTGAACTCGACACCCTCCAGTGCTGCCGATGATGCCCGGCGCACCTGAACGGCGTACCCATTCTTATGGTCGACACGGCACAACCACGTTGTTTGCAGCTCTAGATGTCGCCTCCGGTTTTGTCATCGGCGCCAATATTACAAGCGGCATCGGGCCACCGAGTTCCTGGCCTTCCTGAAGCAGATCGATGCGATCGTCCGATTTGGACGTTCCTAATCGTGATGGATAACTATGCGCCCCACAAAACTGTATCGATCAAAAACTGGCTGATGCGCCGGCCACACTACCACGTCCTTCGAAGTGTCCAATTCTTCTGGCGGCGACCCCGTGGGCGCAGCTTAGAAGCGGAATGCTATGCCCAGAATCGGACCCTGCTCGACGACGTCGAAGACGAATCCATCGTTGTCGTAATTCACGCCCAGCGCACGGTAGCCCGCGACTGCCGAGATCGCATCATTGAATTTGTATCCGACCCCCAAGGCCACGTCCCAGTCAACGTCGGCGCCGCCTCCACCGACGAGCCCCCATCCGGTGAGATAGATCTCCGGTGTGAAGAAGTAGTTGCCCCTGATGCCAACGACGGCATCGGCCCAGGTCGCATTGTCGTTCGCTTCGATCCCGCCGAGGAGGCCGCCGTTGAATGAGATGGTTGTGTCGACCGACCACACTTTGATCCCGCCGACGACGTCTAGGTGCCCTGTTTGATCTTCGAGAACCGAGTAGCCCACACCCACAAGGCCAGAGAACACCTTCGACGTCACGTCGACGCTGTCGGCCAGGATGCCGTTTCGGGTGTTCCCGTCTGCTCCGAGCTTGGTGTAGATAATGTCGCCGAAGATGCTGAACCGCTCGTACCGGGCTTCACCCGCCCCCATGAAGGCGAAGTCCAGGTTCTTCAAGATGTCGCCAAAGTCAGCGTCCACCTGAACTTCCGGCAATCCGAACTGCCCGATGTCGCCGGAAATCCCGGCGCCCCAGAAGTAAGGCGCGACGGTGAACGTCCATCCGCTAGGGCTTTCGATCGCTTTGGCTTCCGGCGCTAGCGGCGTGATGTCCGCCGTGCGGCCGGGAGATGCGATTCCTAAGCCCGCGCACAGAATGGCCGTACATACCAAAGTAGCCTTCATGATCATCCCTCACTCATCGGCGATGGACTTGCCCCTGGATGTCCAGCCGAGATTCCCCTACGACACAAGCTGCCCGAATATCAGTAAAATGCTAAGTAACTTACTGTTACATCGGTCGTGAAAAATTGCACTGTGCGACCAACGCAACCCTTGGTAGCTTGATCAAACATCAAGGGCGCCAGCCTTCGGGTGCCGGTCGGCTGCTGTCATGGTATTTCAACTTGGCGGACTGTGGTCGATTTGTCACTCCATTCATCCCGCCCACCTGGTTGGTGTCGTTGTCTCTGGTGTCCGGATCGACGACGGCGGCCGGGGCGGCCGGTATCAGTCCGGGGCGCGTTTCGGCAGCGGCCGTGCTGGGTCTTGCTGCGATAATTTTATCTCCGAGACCGATCTGCTGTCGCTCAGCGTTTGCCCGTCTGAAACGATTCGACGATAGGACGGACCTACGCTTCGGATACGGAGGCCGTTGCCCTCAACCTGCAGCCGATGAGGCGAAAGCATACACTTACAGCCGGCGACGGTGAATTGCTCCCATCCTTCCCTTATCGAAGCCCGGTGATACGGTTGGTCGTCGTCGGCGACTATCGCCTTGCCAAACACGCCAAACGGTATCAGTATTTCAGCCGTTTCGAATATTCGTGATCCCGCCTTTGACAATGCCTCGTGAGCAATCCTGCATCTGAAGGGACGTCCTGTGAACCTCCTCAGGGAACCACTGCTCCACTTCGTCGTCGGAGGCGCGTTGTTGTTTGCCGGATACGCATGGCTGGACCGCGAACAGACCGATGCCAGCGACCTCGAACCGGTCCGGATTGGTGAAGGCGAGGTACGGTGGTTGAAGGAGACCTGGGCCAACCAGTGGCTTCGCGCACCGAGTACTCAGGAGCTGCAAGAGCTTGTCGCCGATCTCGTGTCCGAGGAGCTGCTCGCCCGCGAGGCGCGGGAAATGGGTCTTGACAGGAACGACACGGTCGTGCGCCGCCGTCTGGCACAAAAGCTGAAGTTCATAGTCGAGGATACCTCGCGTCTCGTCGAGCCAAAGGAAGCAGAGCTTCGGCAATTCTATGAGGCCAACGCCGCCCGCTTCCAAAAGGGGGCGCGGGTGTCTTTCACGCAAATCTTCTTCAACCCGGCGCTGCGCAACGACGCCTCCTCGGATGCAAAGGCGGCGCTTGTGGAGCTAAAGAGCGCGCGCGATACCGAGCTTGCGGCGATGCTTGGCGACAGATTGTTGCTTGACGCCGAAGTCCGCGATGCAGACGAGCAGGCAGTATCCGGCATGTTCGGGCCGGATTTTGCGCGGGCGGTTTTCGCTCTCAAGCCCGGAATGTGGAGCGAGCCGGTCAAATCTGGATACGGCTTTCATCTCGTCTCGATAGCTGACAGCAGCGCCGGGAGGCAGCCCCCCTTTGAGGAGGTTCGCGATGAGGTACGGCAGGAATGGCGACGTGAGAAAGAAAAAGGCGCAGATCGGGACTACATTGCTCGACTTCGCGAGAAATACGGAGTCGTGCTCGATGATAGCGTGAAGGAACTGCTCGGTGCGGACCGTGTCGCTGACATGGCGGCAGCACCATGAGGCGGATCTGGAACTACAGCGTAGTGTTAGTGCTGTTGACACTCAGCATTGGCCTTCTGTCGCTGGTCGCTGCCTCCGCACATGAAGTACGTCCCGCCTACCTCGAACTCCGCGAGGAGATGCCCAACGAGTTCAGCGTTCTACTTAAGACGCCGATGCGTGGCGACGCAAGGCTGGCGCTTTCGGCGGTATTCTCGGGCAAGATTGAGAACATCACGCCGATCGTCTCGCGCCCGACTGGCAACGCCATGGTTCAGACCTGGCGCATGCGGACGATCGAGCCGCTCCAGGGCCAAAAGGTCTTGATCGACGGGCTACGGAGCACCATGACAGACGCGCTGGTGAGGGTCGAGTTTGCCGGGGGCGGGCCATGGGTCGCGCGGCTAACGCCCGGCGCGCCGGAAGCCACCATTCCTGTGGCACAAACCCGCGGGATGGTGGCCGCCACTTACCTCACGCTCGGGATTGAGCACATTCTGCTTGGATTCGATCACCTGCTATTCGTGCTTGCCCTTCTCATCATCACGCAAGGGAACTGGCTGCTCGTAAAGACCGTCACTTCATTTACGGTTGCCCATAGCATCACGCTGGCGCTGGCGACGCTCGGCTTTGTTCATGTACCCTCGCCCCCTGTGGAGGCCGTGATCGCATTGTCGATCGCCTTTGTCGCGGTCGAGATCGTTCACGTTCGACAGGGGCGCAGACGTCTTTCTGCCCGAGCACCTTGGCTGGTGGCCTTCGCCTTCGGGCTTCTCCATGGCTTCGGCTTTGCCGGTTCCCTGAGTGAGATTGGATTACCAGTGGGACAGATTCCATTGGCGCTGCTTTTCTTCAACGTCGGGGTGGAGATTGGTCAGCTTCTTTTCATCGGAGCGGTGCTTGCACTTGTCGCGCTCATCCGATTGGCCAAGCGGCCTTTGCCTGCCTGGCTTAACCTCGTGCCGCCATACGCCATCGGCACGATCGCTATGTTCTGGGTCATCGAAAGGGTCGCGGCGTTCTAAGATCATCAGGGGGGATGGCACATGGACACCTCATTCGCGTTAGTTGCAGCTCGCGGGCCAATGAGCGCCATCCTGGCCTGGCTGATGCCCATGATTGCTGCTGCGTTCCTCGTCGTTCCGACGCCCGCTCACGCCTGCGTGCTCTGCTTGCCCTATCCCCAAGAGACTAATGCCGATCAGGTCATTGGAAGTGGTACGGCGGTTTTTGCCGGCGAGAATCCGGCAAAGCCTTTCTCCTATGTGGTCCAGGAAACATTCAAAGGACACTACGACGGCAGCGCAATCCCTCTGTTCCTCGATTCGATGACAGGCCGCGCCCTCAGGCTCAATTCGACGCTTCGGGTCATTCTCGTTCAGAACCGCCCCGACGGAATCTGGAGGGCCTTAGGGCTGGCGGGCAGCGAGTATCAAGGTGTTATGCGCCAACTCGCCGATTGGGATGCGGGCTCGAAGACGCCAGCCGAACGCGCGATATTCTTCGCCCCTTACCTCCGGCACGAAGATCGCAGGCTCGCGGAGCTGGCCTTTCTGGAGGTCGGGCGCGCGCCTTACGCAACGCTGCGCAATCTCAAAATAAATGTGGGGCGAGATGATATTTATCGGATCGTCAACGACTTCTTTCATGCCGAATGGCATGGGCTTTACATCCTCATGCTCGGCACGTCGGACCGACCGGATGACATCGCCTTCGTGCGCGCAAAACTGAAGACCGCGGCGAAGTATGCGCTGACGACCAATCTCGCTGCTTACGCAACCGCGCTCATTGAGATGACGGGCGCGGACGGGGTATCGCGGCTTGCGGAAGAATATTTCGTTAAATCGGGCCGAAGTAACGGCGAGTTGCTCGAAATTGTGAAGGCGCTGTCGGTACAGGGAACAGGCGGGGCAGTCGAATTGCAGCCATCGATCATCGATGCATATGGACGTTTGCTGGCGGTTCATCCCGAGCTTGCCGGCTATGTCGCAAATGATCTGTTCGCCTGGAAAGTGACGCGTTTCGTGCCCCGGCTGCGTGAAATCTTCAATGCTGGCGTCGGGCTCGACGAAGCATCGCGTTTTGCAGTCGCCGCATACCTTTCAAGCGCCGATGACGGCGGAAGCTCCGAGGGTGGGCTCGCTCCGTCCGATGATCTCCGATGAGCAGTTTCCAGGGAACAATTGGCTTGGCATGCACCAACCGAATAATATGGAGGAAACAATGAAAACCTATCACCTATTACTGCTTGCTTCGGCCGCTATCCTTGTCGGAGCCCTGACAGGCATTTCACCCGCCGTGTCGCAGGACGACACGCCTGCCCTCGATTCTGGAACTCTCAACAAGGATGCCGCCGACCAGCTCTATCCGACCAAGCGGCCCTACTCGCCCTATGCGGGACGAAAGTTCCCGACGCGGCCGCTTTTCGGCGATACGCATCTGCATACGTCCTTCTCTATGGACGCGGGCGCCTTTGGCGCCCGGCTGGGACCAAGGGACGCCTATCGCTTCGCCAGGGGCGAGGAGCTCATGTCGTCCACTGGCCAGCCCGCAAAGCTGTCGCGACCGCTCGACTTCCTCGTCGTTTCCGATCATTCCGACAATATGGGCTTCTTCCCCGACCTGTTTGCCGGCAAGCCTGCGATGCTCGCCGATCCGACCGGCCGCAAATGGTACGACATGATTCAATCTGGCAAGGGGGCCGATGCAGCGATCGAGATCATCGTCGCTTTTTCCCATGGAACCTTCCCCAAGGATCTGATGTATTTTCCCGGCACGACCGCCTATCGGGGCGCCTGGCAGGAAACTATTGCCGCGGCAGAGGAGTACAACGATCCGGGCCGTTTCACCGCTTTCATCGGCTACGAATGGACATCCAATACTGGCGGCAACAATCTGCATCGCAACGTCATCTTCCGCGACAATGGCGACAAGGCGAGCCAGGTTGAACCGTTTACGGTCTATCCTCCCATGGGCAGCGACAATCCGGTCGACCTCTGGAAGTGGATGGAAGCCTACGAAAGCAAGACCGGCGGAAACGTGCTGGCCATTGCGCACAACGGCAACCTAAGCAACGGCACGATGTTTCCGATCGTCGAGGCTTTGGGAAAGCGACTCGACAGCCAATATGCCGAAACCCGCCTGAAGTGGGAACGGCTCTACGAGGCGACGCAGACCAAGGGCGATAGCGAGGCGCATCCTTTCCTGTCGCCGAACGATGAGTTCGCCGATTTCGAGCGATGGGATAAGGGAAACCTCGACGGAAGCGTCGCAAAGACCAAGGAGATGCTGGAGTTCGAATATGCGCGCTCGGCGCTGAAAAACGGCTTGAAGCTTGACAGGCAACTCGGGGTCAATCCTTACAAGTTTGGATTGATCGGCAGCAGTGACGCGCACACCTCGCTGAGCGCGATGGAGGAAGACAATTTCTTCGGCAAAACAGTGCCCCAGGAGCCGAGCCGGCAGCGCACCACCGCCGCGTTCATCGATAACAAGCAGACCGGCGTGAAGATCATGGACTGGGAGGTTTCCGCGTCGGGCTATGCAGCCGTTTGGGCCATGGAGAACACGCGCGAATCCCTGTGGGATGCGATGGAGCGGCGCGAAACCTATGCCACGACCGGTCCACGCATGGCGGTGCGCCTATTCGGCGGATGGGATTTCAACGCCGATGACGCCAACACCAGAAATCCGGCCATCGCCGGCTATCTCAAGGGCGTGCCGATGGGCGGCGACTTGGTGTCGGCGCCCGAAGGCAAGGCACCGACCTTCCTGGTTGCCGCCCTCAAAGACCCGATCGGCGCGAACCTCGACCGCTACCAGATCGTCAAGGGCTGGGTCGACGCCGCCGGCGAGGTCCATGAAAAGATCTATGACGTCGCCTGGTCGGGCGACCGCAAGCCCGGCGTCGACGGCAAGCTGCCAGCGGTGGGTACCACGGTCGACATCAACAATGCGACGTGGAAGAACACGATCGGAGCGCCCGAACTGGTCGCCGTCTGGACCGACCCGGAATTCGACCCCGCGCAAAGCGCCTTCTACTACGGGCGGGTGCTGGAGATCCCGACGCCGCGATGGACCGCCCATGACGCCAAATACTACGGCATTAAAGTGCCGCCGGAAGCCAAGATGGAAATCCAGGAGCGCGCCTACACATCGCCGATTTGGTATTCACCTGCGCCTTGAACAGGCTATCGGCTTTGCGGGTCGCACTGCTCGTGTGTGCGATGCCGCCGCTTGCCTCGACGGGTGGATAACGATTTTAAGCGCTTCACACATTCCTCTCGACCGAGGCCGAGGAATGTCGGCAACAGCCTATGGACGGAGCTGCATTTGCGGAGTACGTTTAGTAGCAGATGCTTATATTGCGGGCGTTTCGGCCAATGGGGAGCAACTAAAGCCGCTGCCAAATATGTGGCGGGTTTGATTAGCCTGCCTACATGCCTGGGTGACCTCTCACTGCTCAAGATATACACGCTGAACTGGTGTTGTGCCAATGATGCGTTCAGCTAAATGTGGTCGGCGAAACCATCTCGGGGTCTGGGTCCGAGGTCAGGCGGCCATTGCGTCGTTCCGCCTCAACCACAGATGCATTTTCGAAGCCTGCACAAAATGAATCCGGACCAGGTCGATACCTGACGAACGTTCAAGGGAGGCTACCTCGATGAGGACGATAGCGCAAACGGCTATGCTGGCACTGATCATTGTGTCTGGAACGGGTTCGAACGCAAAGGCTGGCGAAGCGGAGGCCAAGGAGCTGGTCAAAGCGATGTCCGACTATCTGGCGGGACAAAAAACCGTCTCGTTCGCCTACGATACCAGTTTCGAGGTCGTCACCACAGAACATCAGAAACTGCAATTGGCGAGTTCAGGCAAGGTGGGAATGGCTCGTCCCGACAAGATTCGCGCCACACGGTTCGGCGGGTTTGCCGATGTCGAGATAACCTTCGACGGAAAGTCTCTGACGCTGATGGGCAAGGACGTCAATCTCTACACCCAGTTCGAAGTGCCCGGTTCGATCGACAATCTGATCGAGGAGTTGAGAACGAAGCATCACCTTCCCGTACCGGGCGCTGATTTACTTCAGTCAAACGTCTACGACGAGTTGATGCGCGACGTTGTCGATGTGAAGGATCTCGGCAGCGGTGTGATTGCTGGCACTGAGTGCGATCATCTCGCGTTTCGGACGAAGGACGTCGACTGGCAGATATGGATCGCCCAAGGGGAGCACCCGTACCCATGCAAATATATCATCACGTCCAGTCAAATAGACCAGGGGCCACAATACAGCGTCCAGTTCAGCGAATGGAAGAGCGGTGCAGAATTGGACGCGGAGGATTTCAGCTTTAAGCCCCCGACGGACGCCAAGAAGGTCGACGACCCGAAGCAACTTATCGATATCGACGAGCTTCCAGATAACTTTGTCGTAGGAGAGGCCAAATGAACATATCGACGAAACTCAAAATCGCCGTGCTGGCGGGGATGGTGGCGTTGTTCGGGCTGGAACTGGGATCGGAGCTTTCAATTCCGGGCGTGCACAGTTTTGTGGCGACCAGCGAGGCGAGGGTTGGACGACCCCGTACCCCAGTGAGCGTCGCCGGGGTGGCACGGCGCACGGTGCGGCGCTGCGCGGCCGGTGTGTACTACTGCTAGGGTTTTGCCTCAAGGCTGAGGTTGTGAACCCGTCCCGGAGGGCTTCGATCGGTGAGGTAAACGCGCCATGAAACCGGAAACAACAGAAGAAAAGATCGTACGCAATGAAGCTGGCGCTGGTCAGCGGCCGATAAGTCGCCGCGAGGCACTCAAGGCAGCAGGACTGGCCGGAGCCGCGGCTCTGTCAACGGCTACCGTGTCATCGGCGCAAACGGCTGGGGAAACACCAGCCGCGGCCCGGGCGAAAAACCCTTATGGTGGGGTGCCGAGCGGCGGGATCACGCTCCCACCCTACTACCGACCCACCCCGGGCCTAGCGAGCAACAACGTTTATTATCCGGGCCAGGAACAGCTCGGACCCGATGAGATGCGGATTTCCTTCATCGGCAGTACGCCGATCCCGGTCACCCGTGCACAGGCCGGCACCTGCATCATGGTGGAGCTCGGAAACGGGAAGCGGTTCTTCTTTGATTTCGGCTCCGGCTGCGTGCGCAACATCATTGCGATGGCCGTGCCGTTGTCGGTGGTCAACGACATCTTCTTCACTCACCTTCACGTGGATCACTACGCGGACCTGCCGTATCTATTCGCTTTCGCCCCCTGGATGGGGCGCTGGAAGCCGCTGCGCGTGCATGGTCCATCTGGCCGTACGCCCGAGGACGGCATCAAGACGATGATCGAGGGCATGAAGATGATGACGCGTTGGCATACGGACTCCTTCAACGCCTGTCCGATCGGCGACGGCTACGAGGTCGAGGTCAACGAGTTCGATTTCCGAGACGACAACGGCGTCTGCTACGACAAGGATGGCGTGACCATCCGTCACTGGCGGCGATCGCACACCAAGGACGGCGCCTCGGCCTACAGGCTCGACTGGAACGGGTTATCGTTCGTCTGGACCGGCGACGGTCGACCGGACGAACGCACTTTGGAATTGGCGAAGGGGGTGGACGTATTTGTGACCGAGGTGCAGCCGGACACGGCCAATCTCCAGGCGATGAAAATGGGCATGCCGTCAGTCATCATGAGTACGACGATCGACCAGGCTCACAGCCCCCATTACGCGGTGGGCTACATGTTCGACAAGATCCAGCCGCGCCTCGCGATGGTCACGCATACGACTTACGACGAGGAGTTGATCCCGGAGATTACGGCCGGGATCCGTATTCACTATAACGGGCTGTTCCAGTTCGGCGCGCCAGACGTCGTGGTCGTCAATGTTACAAAGCATGCAATTTGGTCGCGCAAGGCAGCAATTCCCGATTCCGGCAACATGACACGTCCGAGCCCTGCCGAGGCCGTTGAGCTATTCGGCCTGACGCCGACAAATCTGAAAGTTACATTTCCAAATCCGCGAAATCCGCTTGCTGATCAATTGGAGCCGGAAACTCTCAACGGGGACATCGACCCCAAGAAATATTACCCACCGGATGTGTATCGCGAACCGAAGAAGGATTACCCGAGGGACTATACCATCGATGTCCGCGAAATGGCTCTGGTGAAGGCAAAACAGGCCCAGACCAAGCTGTCGGAAAAGGCTGCGCATATCCAGGCCATCATCGACGCTATTGAAGGAAGCAGGGAGTAGCGATGGATCGCGACATCATCTTCCCGCCAGGCGATACCGAAGCGGCGTCGTTCTGCGCGCCCCAGCAATCTGCCGCGCAGGCGGTGCCGTTGACCGTCCTCACTGGCTTTCTCGGAGCAGGCAAGATGACACTCCTGAACCGTATTCTCAATGGCGGTCACGGCCTTCGGGTCGCGGTGCTGGTGAACGACTTCGGTTCGATCAACATCGACGCCGAGCTGGTTGTCGGCATTGAAAGCGACGGGGATATCATCAATCTCGCCAACGGCTGTGTATGCTGCAACATCCGCGAGGATCTGGTCGCAGCGGTGACGCAGGTGATGGCTCGTCCTGAAAAGCCCGAATACGTCCTGCTCGAGGCCAGCGGGGTGGCCGATCCTTCCGGAATCGCACTGGCTTTCATGAACGAAGATATGCGCGACCGCATCAGGCTGGACAGCATCATGTGCGTCGTGGACGCAGAGCAGATCTTTGCTGCACCGGAGATGATGGAACTAAAGCTCCGCCAAGTGGCATTTGCAGACATGCTCATCCTCAACAAGGTCGATCTTGTCACCCAGAAGGAGATCGAGCGGATCAAGGCATGGCTCGACGACCGGTTCCACCGCTATCGGCTCGTCCAGACATCCCGCGGCGACGTGCCTTTGGAAATCCTGCTATCGGTGGGTCGATTCGATCCCTCCCGGCTCGATGGCACATCTTCTCGTGACCAGAGCAGCCATCCTCACGACTGTAATGGACATGATTGTGAGCATAGCGCCCACGGCCATCGGCATGACCACTTGCAAGCCTTCAAGACATGGAGCTACGAGACGTACGCGCCACTTTCCCTGGAACCATTGCGGGAAGCGGTGCGCAAGCTTCCTGCCAGCGTCTACCGATGCAAAGGCGTGGTGCATACGGCCGAAGAACCGGGCCGACGGGTCATTCTTCAGGTTGTCGGCAAGCGAGTTGATATCGCAGTCGGGGACGAATGGAATGGCAAAGAGCCACTAACCCGGATAATCGCCATCGCAGCACATGATGGTGTGGATGGAGTGGACCTCCGCGCGACTTTTGACAGATGCCGTTGTAGCTCCGTTTCATAGCAAAGCAGCCATGTCGGAAGGTGGATCGATCCTGTCGAAGCCAGTTCGGTTATTGATCAGGGAGACTACACGCGGGATTCGGCGGGCAAGGAAGCAACTGGATTCAAACAGTGCCGGGCAAGGAATGGTTCACGATGCTGCGACACTCAGGGTCGATGCCTGTGGATCAATGGCGGTTCTGCGATTGACCTTCAGCGTGTCGACATACCGATCCGGCTCATAGAGATCTCGCGGCCGTGCCGAAAGCTTTGGACGATCCCGCGGATCCGGCCTCCGCCAATCTAATACCTGATCGCTGGCGAGATGGGCGACGTACCGCACTTTCCTAGCCTGCTCGGCCTTGGCCCGGTGTCGATCCTAACGCCGCCATGGTGCGACAACGAGTATGCTAGGGCAGCCCCGCAGCCGGGGTACAACCCGAATGCGAGCCTCCAATAGGACGGGCGCGAGCGTTCGAGCAGAATTGGCGAACCGGCGAGATTTAGTGCGCAAGTGCTAACATTAGCGTCTTGTGATATTGTGCCGAGCTGTTGTCGGTGGCCAAATTCACGAGAACGTGCGTCATGATGACAATGACGATTTTATTACTCACTGTGTCGTTTGCTGTCGCGTGGGCTCGGCTTGGCGACATCGGCCATCCCGAACAATTTCTGCGCAACGTCCAGCGAGAAGCGGGCAATGCACAAAGCGACGTGCCAAATATCTTTGGCCGCATCGGCTGGGAGATCGCGGATATTGGAAAGGAATTGGATCGCGTTCGCTCGGAAGCCCAAGTCTTGACCGCAGCTACGGCATTGGAGCAATGGATCATCGCATCACGAAATACGGCCCGCTCCAGCGGTGTGATGCCAATGCCGCCGGCGCTTCGTCAAGCGCTCGGAAACTTTTACGATGAGCAGATCTATGACATGGTGACTTTCAAAATTGGTGATAGCGCCCCCCTGAACCTCGCAGACCTGGCCATGCGATATGGCGATGCAGACGCGGTTACATTGATCGACACCGTTATTTTCAGAGATGAAGCTGGAGCAAACGATCCTGGGCTATGGGTTCATGAGCTTAAGCATGTTCAGCAGTTTCGGGACTGGGGAACGCGTAGTTTTTCCATACGGTATTTGAGAGACTGGAAATCTGTTGAGGACGAGGCATACGCCGCCACTGCCCGATTCAACACGATCCAACAAAGGACAACGCCACAGACCCGTTCGCCCAACGTCATTCAGCCGACGCCCACTGTACCTCAAGCCGTACAGCCTCGGGCCGAATGCAGTCGGTTGTAGGATAGGGCGCGCGGTACGCGCGGTATACGGGGGAAATTTCCGGCGGCTCGGCCGAGGCCCCTGCGCTCACTTCCCAGATGTCTGAACCTCGTAAATCCGAAGGGCGCTCGACCCTTTCGGGGAGCGCCCTTCGCCGACCCGGACAGCTTCAAACGCGCGACAAGATCGCTGCAGGATGCCATCACATGTGGGTGGTAGCCTCCATATGTGTCGTCGGAACGAGAATTCAATAGCTCGCCGGCCCCCAATCAGGTTTCACATAGTGCATGATCTCAATGGCCTCGCCGCTCATGCGGTGATCAACGTCCAGACAGCCACCCAGATGGCATCCTCAGTGAAGAAGCAGGCGGTTCCTTCAAACAAAACCACCGGTCATGACGGCTGACCGACATGTGTCCCAAGCCTTCATTTCGATGCAGGTGATCATTGTGGTTTGCGCGAAATGTCTCCGCCAGGCCCCGCAAGCGGCGCCGATGATCACCTCATAAGTGTCGAAGACGCGGTTTGAGAGCCGGTTGGGCCACGTGTATTGCCACATGTTCTCGACCGGTTCAGTTCGCGCGAGACGGCAGAAAGCGCGAGCCCCCCAGGTGGACATGACGGCTGCTCTTGCAATGTGCAGCTGCATGCGACACCGGCGGCATCTGCTCGGCTTACACCGTCAAACACCGCCGCGAGCGAAAACACCCGGCTGCCCTGCTGCGCCCTGTAAGCTTGAGCAACCGCTCTGGTAGGAAGTAGCTTATGCCGCTTCAGGAATGCGAGCGATGACCTTGATTTCGAAATCAAAACCGGCGAGCCAGTTCACACCGATTGCCGTCCAGTTGGGATAAGGCGGACTGCTGAAGATCTGGTTCTTGACGGCCATGATGGTCTCGAACTGGTTTTCGGGATCTGTGTGGAACGTGGTCACATCGATAATATCGTCGAAGGTGCAGCTTGCCGCTTTCAGTGTTGCCCTTAGGTTGTCGAAGGCCAGTTCGACCTGACGCCGGAAATCAGGTTCGGGAGTCCCATCGGAATGACTGCCGACCTGCCCGGAGACGAAGAGGAGGTCGCCGGAGCGGATCGCGGCTGAATAGCCGTGTGCTTGGTAAAGTGCATGCCTATCGGCAGGAAAAATTGCGTCGCGTTGCGTCATGTGTCGATCTCTCTTCATCTTGGTGGGTGGCGCTCGATGAGCAAAACGCTGCTTGCGGAGCTTCACAGGCTGTCGCATCATTGATATACGCCACGTATGCCAAATATCAGACATACGCCTCGTATGTCAATTACATATACGTCACGTATGTGAAAAACAGGAGTCATCAGATGGCAAAGCGACGCGTCGAGATGATGGAAGAGACCCGCGCAAAGCTGGTTGCGGCGGCGCGGAAGGCATTTGCCGAAAAAGGCTACGCTGCCGCCTCCATGGACGAGCTGACCGCCGAGGTCGGCCTCACTCGGGGAGCGCTTTACCACAACTTCGGGGACAAGCGTGGACTTCTGGCCGCCGTCGTCAACCAGATAGACGCTGAAATGGCCTCGCGAGCGCAGGAGATCGGCGGCCGAGCGGAAAACGCCTGGGAAGGGCTGCTTACTGAGGGTACGGCCTATATCGAAATGGCGCTCGATCCCGAAGTACAGCGGATCGTTCTGCTCGACGGGCCAGCGGTCCTCGGAGATCCATCGCAATGGCCTAGTCAGAGCAACTGCTTGCAGGCCACAAAGCAGACGGTAAAGCGGCTGATCGCCCAAGGAATTTTGAAGCCAGTGGATGCAGAGGCGGCCGCCCGGCTTCTGAATGGCGCCGCGCTCAATGCGGCTCTCTGGATTGCGGCCAGCGAAGATCCGAAAGATGTCTTACCGAAAGCCACCCAGGCCTTCCGTTACCTGGCCACAGGTCTGCTTGCAAATTGATGATCTCATCCACGCTGCCACGCGCCGCGATTGTCGCCTGCCCCGGATGGCAAAAAAATCCCTCATAGCGGCCCTGCCGCCGGTCGCTCGACCCTTGGCGTCGCGTGCTCTTTCTACGGCCTGGAACCGCATGAACCGCGATCACGCAATGGTAGCAGGAAATACGAAATGTCTTCGTTACACTTTTGCTTCAATGCAACCGCAACACCTGCCCTGCCCGGAGAAGCCAAGGATCGGAAGGACAGGGCAGGTGCGGGATTGTCGAACGGACCGTGAAGTAGGAGCGCGACCCTCCTTCGTCCCGAGAAATCACAATCAAGCCGCCAAGGAACCCAATCTGCGCTGCTGGCATAATGGGTAAGGAGGTGTCGAATTGCCTCGGTGAAAGAAGTTCCTTGCCGCTTGCACCCCTTCGATATCGTGAAAGCAGCACGGATGACTTTTTTGTGACCCGCTGTCGGATCGGATTTTCCTCCAACGTCCTTTGAATGCGACGACGAATTCAATGATGGGAGGAGAATGAACATGATGATTGTCGCAGGCCATTACAACGTTCCGGCCGCTCGGCCGAGGACTGGCGTGCAGTTCCAAGTTGGAAATGTCCAGAAACATCACATCGGTCACCCGGGGGCCTCGGTTCTGGCAGCTTAAGTGGCCGAAGCGTTCTGCTTCCCACCCCCTACGCACTTGTCAACGCCGTGACGCTGTCTGTTTGAAACTGGAGGAAATCAAGATGATGAAACTATATGGATTAGGTCCGACGCGCTCGCTTCGCGCACTTTGGGCCCTTCAAGAGCTTGATGCGGAATTCGAGTTTGTGCCCGTCAATCTCCTGGCTGGCGAAAACCGTCGCCCCGACTTCCTGCGCCTCAATCCCGCCGGAAAACTCCCAGTGCTGGTTGACGGTGACCTTATACTTACAGAATCCGCCGCGATCGTCATGTATTTAGCAGAGAAGTATGGTGCCAAAGGGCTTATGCCTGCCGACCTAAGGGAGCGGGCGCGGGCGTATCGCTGGTCTATGTTTGCGGTGACCGAACTTGAACAGCCGCTGTGGCGGATCGCCAAGCACACCTTTATATATCCCGAAGACAAACGACTGCCAGAAGACATAGCTCTCGCCAGAGAGGAGTTTATGGCGATGGCGGCAATACTTGAGCGTCACATGGACGGGCGTCAGTTCATCGTTGGCGACAAAATAACCATCGCTGATTGCGTCACCGCCTATGTTGTGGACTGGGGTAATGAAAATGGGCTGGTTGACGGCTGTCCAAATCTCAAAGCTTATCTTGAGCGGATGTACGCGCGTCCTAAGGCGCCGCAGCGGATCGCCGAAGCCCTCGCAAACCTCCAACCTGTTGCCTGATCGAGATCTTCGGAAGTGCGCTCGGTGACAGGCGATGCCTGCATGCTACCCGAAGTGCGTACCGAGAAACTGCTGCCGTGACCTGAAGAATACGACGAGGGCTCGTCCAAAAGGTTCAAAAATGGCGAGCCCTGTCGCACCTCGTGCCGCGGGAGCTCATCTCAATTCCCGCTGCACTGGGAATCACGGTCCTTTGAGTCCCTGTAAAAATGATGCCAAAAGTCAGCACGCCAGCAAACTAGCTAAAAAGGATTAGTACGGTCGCGCACCTTCAGCGGAGGTGGCGCCGGGTTCTTCAGAAGTCAGATGCCTCTTTCTCAGGGCATCGACAAATCTCCATGGCCGTGGCTTCATCAAGGCGTTCGAGCGGCAGCGTTCAGCAATGACAGCGACCTTGCGCGTCTCCGTGTCGACAATCGACCAGCTGCCATCTTCGTCGCGTCTGGCGTAATATTGCGGGCTTATTCGAACTATCACCTTGGTCTCTGTTTTTCGGTGAGCTGAACCGAGGTTTCGGTCACGTCAATGTTTTCATCGCCGGCGATGCTAGCAATTAGCCGCTCCAGGCTTTGTTCGTTGGTGACACCGTGCTGATAGAAATAGATGATCTGGCTTGCGAGTTGGTCGCGCTCAGCATCGCTCGTTATGTGATGGGTAGTACAGATGCGATCGAAGATTCTCTTGCAGATTTCAACATCGTCGTTCTGCAAAGGCATTTCACGGGCAGAGAAATGGTCTCTGGTCATGGTTGGTTTCCTCAACACTCCCTAAGAAGCCAACAGAAACCCCGCCAAAAGCGGGGTAAGGTACCTCACGAAGTTATTGCGACAAGGGCTCGTCTAGAGAGGGGTCGAAGGCGAGCCCAAGCCATCAGTCTAGTGCCCAAGGGATGATCCCACTGCACTACGGTGCACGTCGACTTCAGCGACTGGAGGGCGCTAAAAAAGCGTGCAACCCACAACGCGCATGAGAAGGAAAAGTTCCCCGGTATACAGCGCATGCTATACGGGCAGCTTCTCTCAACATCGAGCGTGGTTAACATCGACGCCATTATGACGTCTCTGGGCTGACCGCGGCAAGCGCGCTCAGCGTCCTGCCCGCAAGACCTGTCTTGCCAGATCGATGAAGGCGCGCAGCTTCGGTTGGGCTTGAGCGCGCCGCGGAAAGTAAAGGAAAAGACCAGGCGTCGTCGGCAGGAACTGCTCAAGCACACGAATAAGTTGGCCGGCGCGCAATTCCGCTTCTACGGCGATATCGGCGACATAGGCGAGGCCAAGGCCGGCCCGCGCCCAGGAGACGAGCAGCGCACCGTCGTTGACGATCAGGCTACCCGGCGGGTCGACGGAGAAGCTCCGGCCGTCGCGTTCGAATTCCCACCTGTAGAGCGCGCCCGAATTCGGAAAGCGATACCGAATTGCCTCATGGCCTGCCAGGTCCTGTGGTGCCTCCGGTCGGCCGCGAGCGGCGAGATATGCGGGGCTCGCCACGACCGCCCAGGTAATGTCCCGGGAAAGACGCACCGCGACCATATCGCGCTCAACATACTCGCCGATGCGGATGCCGGCATCGAAACTGCGTGCGGACAGGTCGATTGTCGCATCCTCGACCGCCACTTCGACTGCGACCCTCGGATACTCGCGCCTCAGCGCGGGAACGACAGGCTCCATAACCAACGGCACCGCCATGCGCGGCACTGTGAGGCGCAACAATCCCGACGGTTCGTGCACTGAGGCGACGTCCTCGACAGCGGCGATGATTTCGGCGGCCGCAGGAGCGGTGCGCGCCAGCAGAGCCGCGCCGGCTTCCGTCAGGCCGACGCGCCGTGTCGTGCGGATGAACAACGGCGTTCCAAGCTTTTCTTCGAGGGACTTCACCGCCTGGCTTACGGCAGCTGGCGACACACCCAGTCGCGCAGCCGCTGCGGTGAAGCTGCCCGCCGCCGCCGCCGCAAGGAAAGCTGGGAGGCCAAAGAATGGATCCTGTCGCAAGCTCATGCGTCGATTATTAACCCATGCTTTAAAATGCTGAAAGGAGATTGGGATTTTTCCCGGGAATTTCCTCAGTTAGGCTCTGCCCATCGACGGTAGAGGAGATAGGACATGACCGACGCAATTATATCCGACACAATGGTTCTGCCACGCCGCGACATTCTCACTGGCATGCTTGTTGCTGGCGCAACGGTTGGCGCGGGGTTCGCCGCTAAACCGGCAGCGGCGCAGGCTCCCGGTGTCCTTCAGGGTAAAGTCGCAATCGTTACCGGGGGAACGTCTGGCATCGGCGCGGTGACCGCCGGCGTCCTAGCTCAGGCCGGAGCCAAGGTTGCGTTCAACGGCCGGCGAGAAGCACTCGGGCGCGAAGTGGAAGGGCGGATTCGGGCCACTGGCGGCGAGGTCGTCTATATCAAATCGGACGTGCGCGACGCCCATCAGGTCGAGCGTTTCGTAGCTGAAACAGTCGAGCGTTACGGCCGCCTCGACATTGCCTTCAACAATGCTGGCATCGACCTGCCGCCAGCGCCAATCGCCGACACCGATATTGCCGGCTTCGATGATCAGATTGCGACGAACCTGCGCGGTGTCTTCGTCGCAATGAAATACGAGCTGCCGCATCTCGTCCGCTCCGAAGGGGTGATGATCAACATGTCTTCGATCGGCGGCCGGCATGCCTTTCCAAACATCGTCGCCTACGGAGCTTCAAAGGCTGCCGTCATCCACATGACTCGCGCCGCCGCACAGGAGTACGGACGGCACGTACGCATCAACGCCATCGCGCCAGGAGCGATCGAGACTCCGATGCTCGAGCGGGTGCGGCGCGACTGGAAAGTGACGACCGAACAACTCGTTGGCCCCTACCCTATGCGGCGCGCCGGGGCGCCGGAGGAGGTTGCGTCCCTGGTCGTTTTCCTCGCCAGCGATGCCAGTTCCTATATCAGCGGACACGTCATCGGGATCGACGGCGGCGATCTTGCTTAGTTTCTGGCTCCGAAAGCGGACCTCACCAATCCCCACGGGTCATGCTAACATTATGAAGTTGGCATTGAGGGTGAACGTTTGGTCGAACCGATTTCGCAAGAGCAATTTTCGGCGCTGAAGCGGAACGCCGTTCTTTCGAATGGGCTTCGGCTTGCCTATGTCGAGATGGGCGACCCTGACGGCGTGCCGATCCTCCTGCTCCACGGATTTACCGACAGCGCCAGAAGTTGGAGCCTCGCCGCGCCATATCTCGCGACAGGCTTCCGCGTGGTTGCGCTGGACCTGCGCGGCCACGGGCATTCTGACAAGCCTGAGGGCTGCTACACGATACCCGAGATGGCAACTGATGTCCGGTTCCTCATAGAGACGCTGGGTCTTGTGCCGACCCACGTGGTCGGCCATTCGCTTGGTGGGCGGCTTGCGCAAGCGGTCGCTGAGCGCTGGCCTCGTCTCGTTCGCAAAATCGTACTCTTATCGACCTCGGCCGCGCTGCGCGAACGTCGGGGGTGGTTGTGGGAAAACATTCAGATGCTCCGCGATCCGATCGATCCAGAATGCGCATTCATACGGGAATGGTGTGCTGGAAAACCTCCAGTCGACGAGAATTTTCTTGCCCATGCTCGACGCGAAAGCGCCGCGTTGCCGTCACGCATCTGGCATTCGATTTATTACGAGCAGCTTGCCTATGACCCGTCGCCACTTCTCCAGGATATTTCCGCGCCGACCCTCATCCTGCGAGGTGAGGAGGATATGATCGCGACTAAGAAACATCAGGCCCAGATGCTTGAAGCGATCGCCGGCGCGGAGCTCATTTCTCTTCCCGGCCACGGCCATAACCTCCACTGGGAAGACCCTGAACGAGTGGCCGGCTTAGTTCGGACTTTTCTGGAACGCCCATGACAAGCCGGAGCTGAGTTGCATTAAGCCCCTTGTGACGGATTCCCTCGGGAACCTCAATCCGCGCAAGCTGTGTCAGAGGAATGCACGATCTCCCGACCTAGGCTTGCCTATCAACTATCCGGAGTCGGCCGGGACATGATGCTCGGCATCAGCCGTGGCACCGGCCAGATCCTTCGAATATCGCAGCAGCGCATTGCGGGAAGCACCCGATTCGCATCGGCACGAAGGTGGGCCGGTGCGAGGACGCACCGGCCCCTTTCGATTGCGAAATGGCAGAGGCCTCTATTGCGCGGCTTCTTCGATCAAGTCGGCGACGACTTGCGGCTTCGAGGTCATCACGACATGGGAAGCGCCTTCGACCACGACAGTGTGCTTGGAGCCTGCCCGCTCCGCCATGAAGCCTAGCGCCTTTGCCGGGATATTCTTGTCACCATCGCCATAGATGAACCATGAAGGCAAGTTTTTCCAGGCGGGCTCGCCGGATTTCTCAGTCAGCGCCGCCTCGGCGATCGGGCGCTGTCCCGCCGCCATAAGAGCGGCTTGTTCCGACGGTACGTCGTGAGCAAACTGCTGGTGGAACTTTGCCTTGTCGATGTAAAGGTCTACGCCGCCATCGGGCAACTTGACGGGGGCCGCGAGCGCTTGGCCAAGTGTGCCACCCGGAAATTTGCCGGCCAGGTCCGCTGCCGCTTCTCCAGCTTCCGGTGCGAAGGCTGCGACATAGACAAGCGACTTGACGTTGTCATGCCCCCTTGCCGCGTTCGATATCACTTGCCCGCCATAGGAGTGGCCAACGAGAACGACGGGGCCTTCGATACTGCTCACGACGTTTGAGACATATGCGGCATCACTCGAAACACTGCGCAGTGGGTTGGCCGCGGCGACGACCGGATAGCCGTCCTTTTCGAGAATTTGGATGACGCCGTTCCAGCTCGAAGAGTCGGCAAATGCGCCATGCACGAGGACGACGGTGGGCTTGGCCGACTGTGCGGCAGCGGCACCTGCAAAAAGAGCACCAGCAAGGGCGACGGCGGTAACAAACTTGGACATGTCATTTCCTTTCTATCGTTGGTGGTTTCAGGTCTCGGAGTGGTGGCACTGAAATTAGCGAAGCAGCATTCGGATGTAAGTTGCGTGCTATTTATTTGTGTGCAATCTAAATAGACGAGCGGGATATTGCAGTCAATAGCTTGCAAACAGATCGCGCACAAAATATTTTCAGAAGGATGGAGAGTGCCATGAACGCCAACGCAGCCGATACTGAACTCGACCCCCCTGATATCGGAAAAATGCTATGTTTTTCCATCTATTCGGCGGGCCACGCCTTCAACCAGCTCTATCGGCCCCTGCTTGCCGATCTCGGTCTTACCTACCCTCAATATCTGGTTTTGGTTTCGCTCTGGAGCCGCGACGGACGCACCGTCAAGGAACTCGGAGAGGCTTTGTTCCTGGACTCCAGTACCTTGACGCCCTTGCTGAAGCGACTGGAGTCGGCGGGTCTTGTCACTCGCACACGCAATCGGAAGGACGAGCGCCAGGTGCTTCTTCACCTCACGGCTGAGGGTCGGGCGCTTAAGGATCGTACCGCGCAAGTTTCGAAGTGCATCAGCGAAGTTGTGGGGATCGATGCCGAAACAGCGCGAAAGATCAAGGTCGCAATCGAAGCTATCCGCGACGCTATCCACGAGAGGGCGTAGAAAGACGCTCCGAGCCGGCCGCAATCTCGCTGATCGGCGCGATAAAAAGCACGAGGCTTCTCTCGTGTGGTCACCATATGAACGTTGTTTGCCTCTCCCGACGGGCGTTTGATTGCGAAGCTGGCTTTGGTGGCAGATGCTGCGTCCATACCGCACTTTTCGATATGCCGGCAGGATCGCGAGGGATCTGAATGAAGGCCGATTCCGGACACTTTCTTTTCATTTGACGCTCCCTAGTTGTTATCTTGCTAACCAAAGCGAAACCTGATTGAAAAAATGACCTTCAGCATGTTAGCAATGTCTCAACAGCCTGAGGTGGGAATGAAAGATTCTAATGTGGCTGCGTCTATGAACGGTCAAGCTGATGAATTTGTTTCTTATTATGGGAATAGCCTAAGACTGGTAAAATGCTCTGCAAAGGTTGCGCAGGCCTACAGAATCGTAGCCGCGGCCGATGCGACTCTTTGGCAGGTATATCCAGAGCTGCTGGACCCCGACCGCAAATCGCTTGTCGAGGCCGTGCTTGCCGGCGCCATCCCGTGCAATATCGCGATTGAACCTGGCGCGTCCAATGACGGGCGCAATCTTCTCCTTTTCAGCACAGAACGCGGACTCGGCGTCATCGAGTCGCGAACCGAGACGGCTCGTTCGAAGGCGCCGAATGGAGATGCAGATCGAGCTTTGCTTCTTCATCAGGCTAGGCATGACGCATTGACGGGACTGGCCAACCGTCGCCAGTTCAGCAGCGACCTTCAGGCGAATCTCCCGATGCTTGCCGGGTACAAGCTTGCATTGATGCAGATCGATCTCGATGACTTCAAGCCGGTCAACGACACCCTTGGTCATGGCGCCGGCGATATCGTGCTCAAGATGACGGCGGAACGGATCCAGGCCGTTCTTCGCGACGGTGAGACCGCCTACAGGCTCGCAGGCGATGAATTTGCCGTCATTCAATCCTGTGACGACCAGCCCGCTGAAGCAGAGCGTCTGGCCGAATCCCTGGTCCGTGCGTTCAAAGATCCGTTTACCATCGACGGGATCAGTGTGTTTGTGGGCGCAAGCGTCGGAATTGCCATTGCCCCGATTGACGGCAACGACGGCGAACAATTGATGAAGGCTGCCGACATTGCGCTCTACGCGGCCAAGAATGACGGACGCGGCCGCGCGAGAACGTTCAACCGCTCGATGATGATTATGCTGGAACAGCGTGAGATGCTGAGGCGCAGCTTACGTGTTGCCCTGCAGGAACAACAGTTCTTCATTGAGTATCAGCCCCTCGTCGAGATTGGGGACGGGATCATAGGCTTCGAGGCCCTGCTGCGCTGGCGTCACCCTTATGCTGGCGTTGTTCCGCCGGGCCTTTTCATTCCCATGGCCGAAGCCGACGGCCTGATGGGCGATATTGGAGCGTGGGTGCTCGAACAGGCTTGCCGTGAGGCGTCGACCTGGCCCTCGCATTTTATTGTATCGGTCAATCTTTCTCCGGCGGAATTCCTGCGCGCCGGCTTCACCGACCGAATAACCCGGATCCTCGACGAGGTCGGGTTCCCGGCCGATAGACTGGAGCTCGAAATAACCGAAACCGTCTTGCTTGAGCGCACGACCAACAACCTCGACACGCTCCACACCCTTGAGGTCTTGGGCACCCGGATCGCGCTCGACGACTTTGGCACTCGCTATTCGTCCCTGAGCTACTTACAGAGCTTCCCGTTCGACACGATCAAGATCGACAAGCACTTCATCAATGATGTCGAGACGAACCCGAAGAGCCAGACGATCGTGCGCTTCATCATCGGCCTTGCACATGGATTGGGGATGCGGGTTACGGCAGAAGGCGTCGAGACCGCCGGTCAAGCGGGTTGGCTTGGCAGAAAAAAATGCGACCGACTGCAAGGAAACCTCTTGGGCGCCCCGATGTCTGCCGAAGCGATTGGCGATTTTCTGCGTCAATCGTCGTTCGAGATGCTTTAAGCTCTACCAAACTCGCTCCCGCCGGCAGGCGTCCTTCGACCTCAAATCACACACAGGCGATGCGCGCACCTTGTGTTCGTCAAGCGCGGAAAGCCGCGAGACAGCGGAAGATGCGGCCCGACAACAACAACTCCCCATCAGGACCTCCTTTGACGGAGCCCTGAATTCACATATGAATCAAAATTCATAGACGGCGCTCGACCAGCGCCGCCCACTGCGCGGTTTTTGTCAATCGCGGATTTCTATCCAAGCTGGCGCATGATCACTCGCGTGCGGTAGCGATCGGACAGACTTGTCGACGCCCGCAGCTACCAGATCCTCGGCCAACGATGCGTTTAGCAGAAAGTGATCGATGCGAAGGCCGGCGTCGCGAGCGAACGCGTTTCGAAAATATTTCCAGAATGTGTAGATGCGTTGATCAGGATAAAGATGCCGGATCGCATCGGTCCAGCCTTGCGAAACAAGATCAGCGTAGGCCGCCCTCACCTCGGGCCGGAACAAGGCGTCGTCTCGCCATCGCTCAGGGGCGTAAACGTCGATATCGGTCGGCATGACGTTGAAATCACCTATCAGCGCGCTTGGAACATCCAGTTCCAGAAGCTCGGCAGCGTAGCTTTTAAGGCGCTCGAACCAGCGAAGCTTATAGTCGAATTTCGGGCCTGGCGCCGGATTGCCGTTGGGAAGATAGATGCACCCGATGATGATGCCGTCGATAACTGCTTCAATATACCGGCTATGCGTGTCGTCAGGATCGCCGGGCAGTCCACGCCTGGTTTTCACAGGCTCTTTTCCTTTCGCCAAGATGGCGACACCGTTCCAGCTTTTCTGGCCATGCCAGATGGCCCCATATCCCGCCTTCTCAAGCGCGCGTCGCGGGAACTTCTCGTCAGGCGTTTTCAGCTCCTGCAGACATGCAATATCCGGCGAGGCTTCCTTCAGCCAGCGCAGGAGAACATCGAGCCGGCCATTTATACCGTTGACGTTGAAGGTGGCGATTTTCACGGCCAATCAGAGCTCGGTGTGGCGGTTGCGCGGTCACATTCGCCGGCCTTTGGCTCGTCTTTCGCCTTGTGACGGCAATCGGCGAAAAGCAAGCCGCCAACGTCGGCGCTCGCCTCAAACCGTCCCTTCTCGTTGCGCCGAGCGTAGCGTTCCTCGGAGCTCGCATCGGTGAGCTTGCGCTTGATCATGTCATTTCATCCTCCTGGTTGCCGTCCCATTCACAACGCATGTCGCGACAATAAGATGCATTGAATCAAAGGCATGTTCTTGGCTTGGAAAGCGCGAGACTGAGCGCCGCCGAGCCATTGCGGGGCATTTTGTATTAAGATATGCAGCCCGCTGGCCGGAATCGTGCTGCCTTCCCAGCGTTTCGAACGGGAACATTTGAACGCCCGACCGTTGCGTAATGGATTTCCGGCCGGGTAAATAGTTCACCCCTGATACGTGCTATGCGCCGTCCTCCATGCCCCACAATCGGCTAGCGAAGGAACTATCGTTTTTGTCATGCGTTCATTTGCCGGACGTGGTCGCTAACGTCCCTCTTCGTCACACTAGCCCGCTTTGGCGGGCATTTTTTTGTACATACGGAGACGGCTTCGGGCCCTAAAGATTGGGTGGGTAATGGATGGACGTGCTTCCACACATCGGCGGATGCGGCCTGTCTCGTTTTCAAGCCCTGCGGGGCCGGCTGATGTCCACAAGCGTCGCATGAACCCCGTGTTCCGCGGCAGGTGGATCGCACATCGAGGCCCCCGCCGCACCAAGCCATGAAAGCTTGAGCCTCACCCACAATTGCGGGTGGCTCTCGCCCGGGGGCCGATCGTGATGTGGGAATCGGACTGGCCGAGCTTCATCGGGGCACGCGCTCACAGTGTTAACGACGTTGAGGAATCGTGACTCGACTCGTCCCTGACCTCGATGGTTCTATTTGAGAACAGGTTGGGGAGTTGGTCGATGGGATATGAGTGGGATGACGCCCGCGAGCGTCGGGCTTACGCTATAAAGGTCGTCTCGATAGTGCTGGCGTCAGCGGTGACGGCAGGAGTTCCAACTTGGATCGTTGCAAAAGCCATGGGGCTTTGAAAGCGTAGCGATCAATCCTCAGAGGCTGGCTCGGCGATACCCGCCGTGACATTTGCGTCTATGATTTTATCGGGATCGTGAGCCGCGCACCAAAATCGGTATTGCGAACCTTCAAGGCAAAGAAATTCGCAGTCAAATATGATTGCAGTCTTCATGATCACCGTCGCTCTTTGGCGAGGCCCTTGGTAGCGGGAATATATGTTACCGTGAAACCGACGACGATCCTTCGGCGACTAACTTCGGCGCCGTAACTGATTTTTCGAAAAGGTCACGCCGTCATGGTGAAGACGGCGGTCACAAAGTTTGCGATAATTCATTGCGGACTTTTTGCACGCCCTTGGTTTGCTGAGTAACCTCCACGGCCCTGGAAATCTCGGCGCGGCCGGAGACCCAGCCGGAAAGAGTGATCTCGGCTCCGTGAGCCGATACGAAAATATAGGTTGGATCAATATCGGCGGCACATGCCAACGCGTCGTAAACGGCCGACTCGATATCAGCCGCTTCCGGAAGTGCCGTTGCGGCGCGATCTCTCACACCCAGATTTTTTCTATCGACCGACATAACCTTGTCTCCAGGGCTTATCTAAGGATCTCGGCCATACCGTCCTTGCGGGACATTGACCGCCTATAGATGTAACGGGCTATCGACGGATGTCCTCTGCCGTTAGTGTGTAATTGTTTCTGCGGCTACGGTTATAGGCTTTGGATGCGGCCTCCAGAATCGATGGTCGCTCTGCGTCGAACGCATCGAGGCATTCAATCTCGGACCGACTAGGTTGGTCCGTGGACCGCAGAGCGGTCGCTTCGATCAGAAATCGGACTTCGAACATTCCATCGTAGCCCAAGAAGCGGACCCCCTTCCGATTTTCGTCGAAACTGCGACTTCTATTTGGGAAGCTGAGGGGCATTACCACTTCTCTCCATCAGGGTTTGATTGGGTTGGTACTTGATCGGAACGAGCCGATGCCGGGGCAGGCATTGCGCTTGAGCTCCCGCGGCCCCCATTCATCGAAGGCTTCAGACCACGTATGACCGGCACGGAGGCTTGCTCGCTGCGGTTGAGAAGCGCAAACAGCAACCCGGCCTCACCGACCCGGATGTTCAAGACATGCCCGATGAGAAATTTCGTCGCGCTCAGAATGACCGGGAGGTCCTCGATCGGGCGAAGTTCATAAACGCCGGCTTTCGCGAGGACACGATCCATCGTGCTCATAGTGGCAGTCGTAAGATGACTGGAAAGTTTAGGGGACGACATTACCGTCCTCCTGTCGGGGCTTCGAAAGACCGATCCGAAAAGGCGGCGCCCGTTCCAACATGCCACCATCGCCCTTATATGGGGACGCCGATCGGCATTGCAACGACTGCTTGGATCAAATAAAAATTGCACGAGCCGGATAGAGTTCAATTGCCGGTCGCCGGGAAGCTTGCATTCGCAGCTTTGTGGGACGCATGCCTGTCAACTTGCCTGCGCGCTCGACCTCCAACGGGTTGCCGGATCTCCTAACTCGGAACCTACGGAACCTTGGGTCGTTTCATCAACGCAACGGAGGAGCTCAAGCGATGACTAAGACGGCAAATACGACCAATTCGAACCTGGAAAAGGATCCTGAAGACTGGGTCAGTGGCGACGAGCCTATGACAGGAGCCCAGCAATCCTATCTGAAGACGTTGTCCGAGCAGGCGAACGCCCCGGAGCTTTTCTCGGTGAAACTGACGAAAGCGGAAGCCTCGAAACGGATCGACGAACTCCGCTCGAGACTTGGCCTTCCGGACCGATGAGACCTTAAGGCACCGCACTGTTGCACCCTTAATTTCGGTCTCGGTGCTTAATAGCGTATGCTTCGTTGGCTAACTCCTCCGCAACAACGTCGAACCGCCTTTGCGCTCCGAGCACGTCCAGGTTCGTGCACCGAACAGTGGGGCAAACCTTGCGGTCGATATCCGTAAGGTGCGTCCGCTGGATCACTTGGCGGTGCTGCGCCATTTTGGCAATGAGGTCTAGATCCCCGTTCTCAAGATCTGGCGGCCTCACGCCCGCCAGATCTATACCTCATTGAGGGGACCACCCCCGCCTTCAACGCATTACGGCGACAACTCTTCCAGCACACGGCCCTTGGTTTCGATTGCAAAGAGCGCGGTGATGAGAGCTCCAACCAGCAAGATTGCGGCAAAGGTCGCAAAGACATACCCGATGCCCATCGACGACATTACGAAGCCCACGACGATCGGGCCAGCCGAAGAGCCGAGACGCAGCCAGGCGCTACCCGTCCCCGTTCCGACGGCGCGCAGACGCGTCGGGTAAATCTCCGCCGAGTAAAGGTAGAGCGAGAACGTCACCGTCTGAACGATCGCGTAGGAAAGGCCGGCGAGAACCAGAACCTGGATAGGTGACGTCGCGCCCAGCCAGGCGAGCAGGAGGAGCGGGATTGGTGCGATCAGAAGCGCTCCGGTGTACCACCTCTTGCGACCAACCGTGTCGATCGATAGTGCGCAGATGATGGCCGCAATAACGCCGCCCGCCGACGTCATGAAGCCGTAGAGAATACTCGTTTGCAGGGGCAGGTTGAACGTCTGACGATAGAGCGTCGGCAGCCATGTAATCGTTCCGTTGGCAACCATGTAGGCGCAGAACCACATAGCCCAAATCGACAGAGTCCGCTTCAGGTAGATACCCTGAAAAAGCTCGCGCCAGTCGGACTTGCGCCGAGCGGGCACTACGACAATTTGCGGCTCCGGCAGTTCTTTGCCGGCGGCGCGGGCATTGTTTTCCAACCGGGTCACGATGCGATCGGCCTCGTCATATCGGCCGTTGGCTACTAACCAGCGTGGGGATTCATTCAAGAACCAGCGCAGAGGGATCATCAGGATGGCAGGGACGAGGCCGACCACGAACATCGCCTTCCAGCCATAGGCCGGCACCATGAAGTAGCCGATAAGACCGGCTCCGACGAGGCCAAGCAAGAACATTACCTCATAGAGAAGGAAGAAACGGCCGCGCCCCTTGGATCCGATGAGCTCATTGATATAGGCGCTGGCGACCGGCACCTCACCGCCTGTTCCAATACCTTGCACGAAACGGAATGCCATCATCGTTCCGGCGCCCGCTGCAAACAGGCAAGCAACGTCCATGCTGACGAATAGAAGGATCGTGAAGAGCAAAACCTTCAGGCGACCGATCTTTTCGGCCAACCAGCCAAACAGGACCGCCCCGAGCAACTGCCCAAGATATCCCATAGACAGGATCATGCCGGTCTGGGATGGATTTAACCCCCATTCGCGCACGAGAACTGGCATGGCATAGGCGATTGCGATGACGGTATAGCCGTCAAAGAAGGTCGCGGCACCGACAATGTTGCGCGCCCAGAACACTTCACGGGTGACGGGAAGTCGCTCCAGGCGGGCGCTGATTTCGGCCTGAGGGTCAAAGCTGCGCGCTTGGGTGGATGGGATCGGTTGTTGGATGTTCATTCTGTTCCTCCTTTTGCCCCCGCGCTCGTCTCTCTCCCAGCCGAAGGCGCAAATCCACGATTTGAAGTGACCGCTCCGCCCCGGGACGGCGGAAAACCGCAATCCGAGGGGGCGTTAGCCGATCGGTAACCCGCCCTTAGTGGAACATCGAGGCGTCCGCTCGCGGGACAGCCTCCGGATTTCCGCGACGTTTCCTCCCGTCTTCGAAAGGCCCCGCGGCAGTCGCGGAGGCTTCAGGGATCATTCTGCGGCGACCAACTGTTCGACCCGACCGATGCCGGCTGCGTCGAAGGCTGCAAAGACTTCGGCTTCTGCCTTTTCGCCAAGGTTCTTCAACGGTTCGCGGATCGTTGCGTGATCCAGAATCCCGCGGTGAACGAGGCCGAGCTTCAGGGCGACCGTGCCTTCCATGTGCGAACCGCGATGATAGACCGCGCGGGTTACCGGCAAGAGCCGTTCAAAGATTGCGCGGGCGGCCGGATAATCCTGTGCCTTACCAGCGTTGATGAGGTCGATCAGCAGTTCCGGTGCGATATTGCCGTAGCCGACGAGCAAACCATCAACGTCGAACATCGTCGGCAGCAGCCACTCGTCATGGCAGCTGAGAACCTGAAGATTCGGATTGGCCTTCTTCAGCTCGGGGATTTCGACATACCAGCGCTTCATGTTGCGGACGCCGTTCTTGGTGGCGACCACGCCTGGCTGGGTCGCGATCGCAAGCTGCGTGTCGAGGTCGTAAGAGGCCTTGGTCGTATCCGGATACTGGAACAGGATGCACTGAAGACCGGATTCTTCCCAAATTGCCTTATAGCGGTCCTGCGGCGCGCCCTTCTGGAAGCCGAACCGCAGCCAACCATGGTTAGGATAAACGAGCGCGCCGGTCGCGCCGGCTTCCTTGCATTTTTTGGCCTCGGCGGCGGCGACCCTGGTGCCTTCCCCGGTAATCCCCGCAATGATCGGCACAGAGCCGTCGACGGCCTCCACATAGGTGCCAATGAGAGCCAGACGTTCTTCTTCTGTCAGGAATGTGCCCTCGCCAGCATGGCCGAGAATGACAAGGCTTTTTACGCCTTTCATCGAAACCAGCCACTTGGCGATTTTAGCATTGGCCTTGTGATCGACTTCGCCGCCGCGAGTGAAAGCGGTTACCGGCGCTGGGCTTAGACCGCGCAGATCCATCGGTTGCATTTGATTTTCCTCCTTCGATCGCTGTCCTCACGATCAGCGATGGGATCGTTTGTGGGAACGTTCCCACTATCGTTGCCGAAAATTCTGGAGTCAACAGTTTTTTTAGGGCATCCTAAGAAGATGCAAGCGGTCACAACACCTGGAAAGCGGAAAGTCGTAATGAATTCAAAGGCAAATGAGGCGTCGCGTCAGTCACGCGTGACCTTGCACGGAGTGGCGGCTGCAGCGGGCGTGTCCAAGTCCACGGTTTCGCGAATTCTCGACGAGAGACTGCCTCGTTCCGAGAGTGAAACCGCCAGGCGTGTCAGACAGATTGCCGAAGATCTCGGATATGTTCGTGACCTTTCCGCCGCGAGCCTGAGGCGCGGCAGCACCATGACGATCGGTGTTATCGTACCACGTCTCACTGATACGGTTATGGCGATGCTCTACGAGTCCCTCGCCAAAGCTTGCAGTCGCGCCGGCCGCTTCGCGATCGTCGCGACGACAGACGACAAGCCAAAAGCCGACCGCCTGGCCGCGGAAACCTTGCTCAAACGTGGCGTCGACGGGCTCATTCTCTCGACTGCCCGCGAGGACGATAATTTTCCTGAGGAGCTGACCAACCGAGGCGTGCCTTTCGTTCTCGCACTGCGCACAGATGGCCGAAGTCTGTCCTCTGTCGGCGACGACAAGCTCGGCGGCTATCTGGCGACCCGGCATCTCCTTGATCTTGGGCATCGCCGTATCGGTGTTATTGCGGGACCGTCGTATGCCTCCAGTTCCCGCGGGCGCGTCGAGGGCTACAAGCAGGCCCTCAACGAAGCTGGGGTAACAATCGATCCGGCCTACATCGTTCCATCGACCTTCGGCATTGATTCCGGATCGGAGGCCGCCGAAACTCTCATGCGGGTCGAGCCGCGGCCAACCGCAATCTTCGCGGTCAATGATAACACAGCGATCGGTGGACTCTCCGGCCTGGCGAGGCTTGGCCTCTCGGTCCCCGATGACGTCTCGCTTGTGGGCTACAACGACATCCCGATCGTCAGTCACCTGGCAACGCCACTGACCACATTGCGTGTGCCTTTTGATCAGATCGCATCGAATGCCCTTGATCTCTTGGGTAGGGACATTCCTAACGAGGACCGTATTCGGGTGTCAGCACCTACTCTCATTCCAAGAAGATCATCGGGTGCCGTCCGTCGCCAATGAGCGATCTGCGCACCTGTCCGATCGCGCAACCGTGTCACCACGGTCATGCCACGAGCCGGAGCCGTCGCGGCAATTATCGCATTGCGCTCGTTGCACCGACATACGAGCGAGAGGCTTCCAGATGAATAGCGTCAGACGTTGCTCAAAGGCAAAATGGCGCGTTAAATAGAGCTCTTGAGAATTTCGAGTGAGCCCTGACATGTGCGGACGCGTATTCATCAAAACCAACCTCGAAAGCATGATGAATGCCTTTGCTTTCGCCGATCGCAAAGGCGTGCTCGGCCTGGCCAACCAGTTCCCGAGGTATAACGGCGCCCCGTCGCTCGACTATCCGATCATCATCAGGGAAATGGTGCGCGAACCGGATGTCATGGGACCGGTGTTCGTCAGCGCGGGGTGGGGCTTGATACCTGGATGGATGAAACCGGGAGGGCGGCCGCAGGTCAATGTCCGCTCAGAAGGCATCGCCAGGAACAGCAAATTCAAGGTTGCCTATCGCGCTCGCCGCTGCCTTGTTCCAATCGACGGCTTCTTCGAATGGAAGGACATCTTGGGCACGGGCAAGAACAAACAACCGTATGCCGTCGCCATGAAGTCAGGCGCACCCTTCGCACTTGCCGGCATCTGGGAAGCTTGGCGCAATGCGGCCGACGTCGATGTTCGCACCTTCGCCATCATCACCTGCCCGGCGAATGCAACGATGGCTGCGATCCACGACCGTATGCCGGTCATTCTGCATCCAGAGGACTACGAGCGCTGGCTGTCGCCGGAGCCGGAGCCCGATGATCTGATGAAACCGTTCCCCTCCGAACTGATGACTATGTGGCCGATCGGCAAAGCCGTAGGCTCACCGAACAACGACACGCCGGACATTATCGAGCAGATCAATCCTGATCCAGAACCGCCGATGTTGTGAGAATTCCCACGGCGTGGCGGCTGCTTTCAACGATGCAGGGCGTTTGGCCTCGACAAAAAGAGGATGGACGCATGACAGTGCACTTGGTGCTCAACACAGTTGGAAAACTTGCGAAGAGAACCGACAGGTTCGCCACGCCCCGCGGCTCGCCGAGCTTGGTCGCACCCATCCAATGGATGTCTAGTCGCAACAGGAAATTGCGGCCGTTGCGCTTCTGCTGTTCGATGAGTTCGCGGCTGCTACGCCCTTCGTCCTGGCCCATTGAGCCAGCGCCCCAAGACTATTAATTAAGAGCTTGCTAATTTTATGATGTTGAAGCAACCTCTAAGGTTCGCCCCGTTTCGTGGGCTTCGCTGCCTTCAGCGAAAGGAGGTTCTATGTCTTCCGACATCCATTACATGCCATACGGCTGCCGCGCGGAACAAGACGGCAAATGGACGGTGTTTGACACCGTCACCGGCTATCCCGCCATGATAGGGTGCAAGCAACTGACTGATCTGACTGAAAAAAATGCCACTGAACTGATGGACATCCTCAACCGGAACACTGTTGGGTCCAAATGGCAGCGCCTTCCCAGATATGCAATCCAGGGACTTCCATCACAGATAAGCGGCAGCGATCTCGACCAGAAGACGCATTCGCCGTCACCCAGGCATCAGTGATCGCTTTTCGTAAACGTTCGGTGTCGTCTCGCTACCGCGGCCCATTGGCCATCAGTTCAAACGCCCACCACCAAGTCAGACACCTTCATTCTTTTCATGATGTCGAACCCGTGGCAATGGGGTGCGGCAGCCCGAGACATCTGCGAGCGCCGGCTGGGGCCAAACGATATCGTCCGCCGCGCGAAAGCCGCTTCTCTTCCTGTGCATGTCCGATGGTGAGGAGCGCAGCTGGAATTCGTTGCGATCAGGCTGGAACTAGTCCGCGCCTTGCCAGGGATGCCAGACGTTCTCCACTTGCATCGCGCGGCCGTCCATCGTTAACCTGCTTTTCTGGCGAGGGGCGGAATATGAGTAACAGACGTTGGGATCACCCCGTAATGATCATCTGCAGGAGGACCGGGCAGCTCTCGACCATCGCATCCACAGCCGAGGCGCTCGAGGTTCTCACGAATTCTTGGCCGGTGGCGGACGGAAAGGCGTTCATGGCCGCGTTGCTGATCTGCTCCGACGTCGAAGCCGGTATCCGAGAACCTGACGAAGCCCGCGCAAGCTTCATCGCAGCAGCGAAAGAAGCAGGTGTTCCGTTCGACACTATGGGCGGTTAGGGAAGAGATGCCTCCCGAAGTGCGCTTGACTAGGCATTAAACAATCTTATCAGACGGCGCCGTTTCGCCGCAAAACCAGCGACTTCCGGTGGCGGCAATGAGGTTAGCCGAGCGGCTTTGTTCCCACTGGCGAGCTTGGCGTTGCAGCTGTATTTCACCGCTTTCCTTGCTCCTCGCGGGCATTTCTTCAATGCTGGTCTGGTGCCTGTGGCATGGCAAGGTCGCGCCGTCTTGGTTCGGCAATTGCTTCGTCCAGCTCTTGGACGATCAAGAAATGCAACATATGCGCGGCAGGCTCTTTGTCTGCCATGACGCCCTGGGCGTAAAGCATCGAAGGTTTGGAATTTCGCTGATGGCAGCCCTCACCAAAAAGTTGTCCTCCCTTGTGATGATCTCTCAATATGTGAGCCGCAGTCACGTTTCATGGAAAACAAACGCCCGGCTAGGACCAAAGTCCCGCCAATATTCAGACTTCGGTCCAATATCATCCGCATCAAGCATAATGCATGTTCTGAGTGACCCGAAGTGCGCATTGCGCGCGCGAAAGGTTAGGGCTCTCCTCGTGCAGCCAGGGAGGGCCCTCAATTTGTACCGCGTACTCCAAGTGTCGCAAAGCTCCGAAGGCAGCAGCGGCACAAGGTACGGCCAGGGCTCGCCTTAGCCCACCCATCCGAAGGCGAGCCCTCGTCGCAACTTGTCCGTCGGTGCAGTATGCCGTCCGCGCAACCACTGCTTGAAACAACCGCAAGATCTGTCTTCCCAAAGCCGCCCCCGGTTAAGGAGAGACTGGTGTGCATGCTACTTAAGGCAAGAAAGGGCCGAGCACCCTTGATTTCCGAGCCGGGCAGCGTCGGCGGCGGCGCGTGCAATTGAACCGGCCGTGGCCGGCAGAACGATCCTCAAATGGAACCGAGCACGAGAAAGAGAGCGGCCCAGAACATAGCTGACAGTTCGGCCGCCACCAAGAACCCAATCGTCCGCTCGTACATCCGGTCCTCCTCCAGATGGAACGAGGGCCTGCCGCACATCAGATGACGAGCCCTCCCTACCCGCGAAATCGTCTGCTAAGACGTATCAGGATCGCGTGTTTACCGGTCTTGGCGAAGACGCGATATCGTAAAATCTCAGGATACTGGACTCCCTCGCTTTGTCTGTTTCCCGATGTCGTGCGACGGTAACGGAAAACGGCAGGGATTTGTTCCGTTCGCCGTTGATTGCCCGGTAGAAGGCTTGGAACATCGACATTCTGCCGCTTACTTGTGGAGTGCTGCGGGAGACAGGAGTATCCTAGCTGCGATCGTGCCGCCTTCCAGAGCGGCGCTTGAAAAACACCCCGCCGTTAGAAGCTGTTTGCACGGCATTCTTGTTTAACGCCGAGCGAGGTTCAGGATGATCTCGCCATCGCCCGATGTCTGCGGCGCACCAGAGATCTTCAATCGGAGGTAACCTAGCAGGGAGGTTGATTTCATGTTTATCGACAGCAAAGAAATGTCCGTGGAGCGTCGGCACTTCGTCTACGGTGGCGCCGCCGCCTTTAGCGCCATAGCGGCCGCACTGGCGGGCGGCGGTAGCTCGGCGCAGGCCCAAACCTACCGAGCCGACGAGGGAAAGGAGTTGGCGCCGGGTGTCCGCGCTGTGGAGCTCGGCAAGGGGGCTGCGATGATCCCCGGCTACAAGACAGTCTCGCTCATCGATCTCGTGTTTCAGCCGCAGTCGAACCTGCCTGTCAGCGCCATGCCCAATGCTATGATCTGCCACATCACCGAAGGGGAACTAATGGTTCTGCAAGACGGCAAGGAGTTCCAGGCCAAAAAGAATCACGTGTGGACCTGTGCCGAGGGGACGAAGGAGGGCGCTCGCAACGACGCAAGCGCACTTGCGGTTATGCGGATTGCCAACCTGCTGACCGTATGACGCAACGGCGGCAAAGGAGGCCTCGGTGCCGACGAACAGGTGCAACGCGTTCGCCCGCCTTGTCGGCACCCAAGCTTTGCTTGGATGGTAATTGATCGGCACCGCTCCGTTTCGACAGCATTTGTTAACAAACTGAGCTCTCGATCTTTCCGTCAGGCCAGCCCTGATCTTCCTTGATGTCGCTATGGTTTTGCAGGTGCGGCTCTTGGATCATGCCGGTGTAGCAACACAGGCACGATGCCGAGTCGAACGAGGAACAGGACCCCATTTCCTTGGATGGATCGGACGCACCTACGAACTACTCTGTGGAGGTGCCTTCGCCGCGGCGTTCGCGAATGGCGTCAAGTCTTTTCAAGTAGGGGCCGAAAGCCTCGTCAGTGTCTGAAGGCACGGCAAATGTCGGCAGCGATTGCAACTGCCGAACAAGAGCTTTGTCAGTTTCGTACGGCAGATACTGCAGCACGGCCGGTTCGTCTGGTTCCGATGTCATGCGGCCGAAACGGAAAACAGCCGAGATTGTTCCGCCAACGGGGCGAATTATATTACTAATACTCACGAAGGGCGTACACCAGGCTGCTGTTTTGCGGGAACTCCTGCTTCTCATTTATGCCCTTTCGCGGGCCATAAAGGTCGGGATCCGGCGTCCACGGCGATACTGATCTGGCGCGCTGATGCTGCACCCATCCCGCAAGGCCTCTTCGTGCTGTTTACAAACCGCTAACAACTTCCAGATCGACGGCTCCGATAGATCATCCGGCGGTAGCCCGGCAGTGTTACGCTCCCCAATCTCGTTGAACGGGCGAACCAGCTTCGAGCCTTGTTTGATGTCGGCGACGAGGCGTCGCAGGCCGCTCTTGAGAGCAACTCCTGCCACGCCGAGACCGATGTCGGGACTGTGTGCGATCGCGTGCCCGCTTGCTGTCCCACGATATCAGATCCGTTTTTCACGACCTCAATTTCGAACATCTGCTGAGATTTTCTAGTTGAGATTGCAGCCGGAAGATGGTCCTATGCGAACCCGCGTAGCTGTGTCCCCAAGCCCTCCCCCGATTTTTGACCCGAGCGGCCCATGTCGATTTCAGATGCGATCTACCGTCCCTTCGAGACGCTGGTCCGGCCGCTCGAGATCCCCTACCGCCCGCTGCCCTCCGAGGGCCCGGTCGCGGTCCTTCTGCACTTCATCTCGATGTTCCGCGGCGTTCTGATCGTCCTGGCGCTTTCCTCGATGGTGGTCGAGGCCATCAGCCTGACGATCGTCTGGGGGCTTTCGGTCATCGTCGACGGCGTGACGGCTCAAGGCGCCCTCGCCTTCCTGCACAGCGAATGGCCGCTTCTTGCCTTTCTCGGCCTCCTGATCTTTCCGGGCACGCCGGTCGCCTCGTTCCTTGTAAACACCCTCACCTCGCATACGCTGGGCGTCGGCATGCCGGCCGCCATCCAGTGGCAGGGTCACAAGGCGGTGGAACGGCAGGATCTCGCCTTCTTTCACGAACTCTTTGCCGGACAGGTTGCCTCGCGTCTGTCGCAGGTGGCGTCCGCGGTACAGCAGCAGATCATTGCCGCATTCCAGTCCATCCCGCGCTTTCTGCTGCAGATGGTCGGCTCGATGATCCTGCTCAGCACGTTGTCCTGGCAGCTCGCCCTGCCGGTCCTCGTCTGGATCATCCTCAACGTCGCGCTTGCCGTCAGGCTTGCGCCGATCTTTGCCGAACGCTCGCGCCGCACCGCCAAGCAGCGCAGCCTGGTCGCCGGCGCCATCACTGATCTCTACAGCAACATGCAGATGATCAAACAGTTCGCTGCTGAAGACAGCGAGGCGGGCGCCATCCGCCGCATCCTACAGAAGGCCGTGCAAACGCAGCACAAGGAACAACGCATCTACCGGACGTCGGAACTGATCGTCGTAGCGCTCAACATGGCGCTCTGGCTGTCGATTCTTTCGATCGGTTTCTCGGGCCTCGTCAACGGCTTTCTCACGGTAGGCGAGTTCGTCGCGGCGGTCTACATCCTCCACCGGTTGTCCGGGCACACCTTCACCTTCCTGCAGATGGGCCAGCAGATCTTCCAGGCGATAGGCACCATCAAGGACGCCATGCCGGTGATGACGACGCCGCCCACCATCATCGACGGGCCGGACGCGGCCGAACTGACTGTCAACCGTGGGGAGATCCGTTTCGACAATGTCCGCTTCGCCTATAAAACCGGCAAGCGGGTGATCGATGGGCTGTCGCTGACGGTGCGGCCCGGCGAAAAAGTAGGTCTCGTCGGCTTGTCCGGGGCGGGCAAGACAACGCTGGTTAGCCTGCTGCTGCGCTTCTACGACATACGCGACGGCGCGATCTTGATCGACGGACAGGACATCCGCATGGTCGCGCAGGCAAGCCTTCGCCGCGCGATCGGGGTCATCGCGCAGGACGTCTCGCTGTTGCACCGTTCGATCGGTGACAACATTCGCTACGGCCGGCCAGAGGCGACGCAGGACGAGATCGAACAGGCGGCAAAGACGGCAAGGGCCGATGCGTTCATTGCCGATCTTGCGGACGGCGAAGGCCGCAAGGGTTTTGACGCCTTCGTCGGCGACCGCGGCATCAAGCTCTCCGGCGGCCAGCGCCAGCGTATCGCCATTGCGCGCGTCCTGTTGAAGAACGCGCCCATTCTGGTGCTCGACGAGGCGACCTCCGCACTCGACAGCGAATCTGAGGCAGCCATCCAGGAAAAACTCAATCTGGTGATGGAGGGAAAGACGGTCATTGCCATCGCACACCGCCTTTCAACCATCGCCAGGATGGATCGAATCGTCGTGCTCGATCAGGGGCGCATCGTGGAAGAAGGCAGCCCGGACGAACTGGTCGAACAGGATGGCCTGTTTGCCCGCCTTTGGAAACGTCAGACAGGCGGCTTCATTCCTGAAGACATCAATTGACTTTGCGGGCATCGCCTACGAGATGGCGGACCACTGCTGCAGCCTCGCAGGGCCTGTGCAGTTCGCCTCCCGGCCCGTTGGCAGACAATGCAGGCGCCGACGCTTTGGGTCGTCCAATGCTGGCTTTACAGATCAATGAGTCGTTGAGCGGTGAACTTGTCCGTGACAAGCATGTCGATGACCCCAATTCGAAGGGCGCCGGCGATGGCGGCGGTCTTCTTAAACCCGCCGGCTAAGGCAATCACGCGATCCACACGTTCGAGGTCTTCGAGCGGGATACCAATAACGCGCTCGTCGAGCGGCGTCTTAACCGCCTTACCGTTCCTGTCGAAGAACCGGAGCGAGATATCGCCAACGGCTCCCGCTTCAGCCAGGTCGGAAAGCTCCCGCGACGAAAAGATGTTGCCCGATCGCGCAAGGAGCTCGGAGGGCTCGACCGCTCCAATTCCGACAATTGCCAGTGTGATGCTGCCGAACAGGTCCATCGTCTCACGGACGAACGGATCGGCTTGCATGAGCAGCTTGGCCTCGCGCGAGGTCGTCACGCCTTGCACCGGAAGCAGCTTCGGCTCCGCGCCGGTCAGGCGCGCCAGTCGAGTCGTCAGCTGAGTGGCATGTGTCTGCACCGAGGGATCGCCCATGCCCCCGAGCGTCTGGACGACATACTTCGCCTGGGCGCTTTTCTGCGGGTGAATGTTTTCGACCATCTTGAAGATGGTCTGACTCCAACTCGAAACTCCAATGATCTCGCCAGGGGCAAGCGTGACCTCAAGGAGATGGGCGGCCGCTTCCCCAATCCGTGCCATGACCGCGCCGTCTCGATCCTCGCTGCATTCGACGACAACGGCTTCGGGTAGTCCATACTTCTGCCTGAGAGCGCCCTCAAGCTCACTGTACGTGCCGACTGGAGGAATGACGCTCGTCCGAACGATGTCCTCGGCCTCGGCACGTTTCAGCATTCGGGAGACCGTGGCCTGCGACAGGCGAAGATGCTGCGCTATCTCAGCCTGCCGTCGCCCCTCGATGTGGTACATCTGGGCCACTCTTGACATGAGGCGGAGTTCGTTGAGGCGAGCCATGGCTGATCCCGGTGGGAATTTTTATTCACCTTTAGCCATTGTTTGGCGCGACGTCGAGCGGGCGAGAGCATCATTCCAGGTATTCAGGAGCGCTGCCCGGTCCACAGGTTCCGGGGCAATGATCTGCGTGCTTCTGGGTAATCCCGCGATGACTTCGAGATCGCGCCACAGACCAAGCGACAGTCCTGCCAGATATGCGGCACCAAGGGCCGACGCCTCGGGGTCCTCGCATTGGATGACGGCATGCTCGACAAGGTTCGACACGCACTGCATCAGGAAGCGGTTCTGGCTTGGTCCGCCGTCGACATAAAGGGCGCCGAGTTCGCCGTCACTCTGTGCTCGCATGGCCGCCATCACGTCGTGGACCTGAAACGCAATCGAATCGGTCACCGAACGTGCCATCTGCGCACGCGTCGTACTGAAATTGATCTGAGAGAAAAGGGCGCGAGCGTCAGAGTTCCAGTACGGTGCGCCCAGTCCTACGAAGGCTGGCACGAATCCCGGTCCGCCTGCTTCGGCGGTCTCCGCGAGGTCGATCAGCGCAGCGACGTCCGCAAGGCCGAGAATGCCCGCCATCCATGGAAGGCTCGCGGCAGAAACGAGGATGTTACCTTCGAAAGCGAAAGTCGGCGTTCCGTCGATGCGCCAGGCGACGGTGGTCGTGACGCCGTTGCGTGGGGCGATGAACCGCGGAAGGGTCGTCATCACCGAAGACCCCGTTCCGAAGGTTATCTTTCCATCACCAGGTTTAAACGCCCCATGGCCGAACAGGGCTGCATGGCTGTCCCCGATCGCGGCCCTGATAGGGGTGCCGTCCGGTACGCCCTGCAGCCCCTTTGTTGTCCCGAAATCGGCGGAGCTGTCGAGCACCTCCGGGAGGAGTGCGGTATCGACACCGAAAATTTCGCCGAGCTCCTTACTCCACGTCTGCTCCTCAAGGTCGAACAATTGGCTCCTGGCGGCGTTCGAGGCATCGCACACGTGCCGGCGTCCGCCGGTCATGCAGTGTACGAGCCAACTGTCGATCGTTCCCAGCCGCACTGGTCGGCCGTTCGGCACACGATCAAGCAGCCATCGGAATTTCGAACCTGGGAACATCGGGTCGAGAGGTAGGCCCGTGAGCGCCTGCACGCGATCCAGATGTCCTTCGACGAGGAGACGCTCGCAATCAGGTGCCGTGCGCCTGCATTGCCAACTAAGCACCGGTCCCAGCGCGTCTCCCGTCTCAGCATCCCAAACCGTGACCGACTCGCGCTGATTGGAAATTGCCACAGCCGCAATGGTCACGTCCGGGACCGCTTTCAGGCAGACTTCGATCGCCTCGCAAACAGACGTGTAGAGACGGTTCGGTTCTTGTTCGACCCAGCCGGGCTTCGGATAGGAAATCCCCACAGCTGCGGAGCCTCTGCCGAGGACTTCCCCCTTTTCGGAAACCAGAACTGCCTTTGAATTGGTCGTGCCCTGATCGATCGCCAGAATAGCGAGCATCGTATCCTCCACAAATTAAAAGACCGGGGCGGCTGAGCGTCCCGGCTCGATCGCGTGCGACCGGCTTATTTGCGCTTGATAAGCACCTCGGCGGCATCCGCGATTGCCGACGGAGCCATGCCGAATTCATCGAGAAGGAACTCAGCCGAACCGGTCGGAGCATAGACGCCCGGAACGCCCAGGCGCTTCATCGGAACGGGCGCATTGTCGACCACCACCTCGGCGACAGCGGAGCCAAGCCCGCCGAAAATCGAATGCTCTTCTGCCGTCACAATCGCTCCGGTTTCCTTGGCAGCGGCAATGATGGCATCCTCGTCTATAGGGCGAACCGTCGCGAAGTTGAGAACCCTGGCCTGAATTCCACGTTCCGTGAGGATTTCGGCAGCTTTCAGCATACGGTGAGTCAATGTGCCGTTCGCAATGAGCGTGACGTCGGAACCTTCGCGCAGAAGATTTGCCTTGCCAAGCTCGAACTTGTGACCTTCCGCAAGAAGGTCGGGCACGCCCACGCGCGAAAGCCGGAGGAAGCATGGCCCGTGGTAGGTCGCCGCCCACTCGACGGCCGCGGCGGTCTCGATGCGGTCGCAGGGCGCAATTACAGGAAGGTTCGGCAGGACTCGCGTCCAGGCGAAATCCTCGATCGAATGATGGGTTGGACCGAGCTCGCCATATGCCATTCCAGAGGAGATGCCCACGAGCTTAACATTCGCGTTCGAGTAAGAGATGTCCGCCTTGATCTGTTCAAGCGATCTTCCGGTCAGGAACGGAGAGGCGCCGCAGACGTATGGTAGGTGCCCGCCGTTGGCCAGGCCCGCTCCAACGCCGACCATGTTCTGTTCCGCGATGCCGACATTGACCAGGCGCTCCGGAAATTTCGACCTGAAGCCGCCAAGCTTCGACGAGCCTACCGAGTCATTGCAGACCGCTACAACTTTCTCGTTCTCGGTCGCCAGGCGTTCGAGCGTCGCTGCGAACGCGTCGCGGCAGTCGTAAAGCTTGGGTGCGTTTACTGGGGCGTTCATTACAGTGCCTCCGACAGTTCTGCCACTGCGATTTCGTATTGTTCCTTGTTCGGAACCTTGTGATGCCAGTCGACACGATCCTGCATGAACGAGATTCCTTGTCCCTTGTTCGTGTGCGCGACAATGCAATGCGGGCGGTCGCCTCGATGTTCGAGCGCAGGAACGATCTCGTGCATATTGTTACCGTCAATCTCGCTCACCTCCCAGCCGAATGCTTCTAGTTTCGGACGAAGTGGAGCGATGTCGTTAGTGTCGGCAAGTGCCGCACCCTGCTGGAACCTGTTGTGGTCGATGATCAACGTCAAGTTATCCAGCTTGAATTGGGCGGCCGCCATGATTGCCTCCCAGTTGGAACCCTCCTGCATCTCCCCGTCGCCGGTGACAACGTACGTATGATACATCGCGCCCGAGAGCTTGGCGGCCTTCGCCATGCCCACCGAAACCGGCAGACCATGGCCGAGCGGACCGGTATTCGTTTCGACGCCTGGAACCTTGTTGCAGTTGGGATGTCCATTCAGTCTCGAGTGCGGCCGCAGAAAGGTGGAAATCTCCTCTTCGGGAATGAAACCGCGCTTTGCCAGGGTTACGTACAGGGCGCACGCCGTATGCCCCTTCGAAAGGACAAACCTGTCTCGATCGGGATGCTTCGGCTGGTCCGGCCAGACTTTCAGGACGCGGAAGTAAAGGGCCGTGAGGATGTCGATGACCGACATTTCACCGCCGATGTGGCCGGCGCCTGCTTCAAAAACTGCCCGAAGATCGCGCAATCGGATCTCGCGAGCGAGGCGCTCGAGTTCTGTGGTATCCATGGATTCCTCATGTGCATAATTATTCAGTCGGCAATATTTTTGCACATGATGCCATTTAGTCAAGCCCCTTACGCGAACATCGCACACCCAGTGGCGCGGACAAATGCTGTTGACAGCCGCAAACCAACTTGTTAATGAATTTTCCAACGGGTGTGAATAATTATTCCTGCCTGCACGAATATTGGCTACCAGCTAGACCCAGGGAGGAACGATGGTGGCGCTCGACATCAATGAACAGAGGCTTTCATCCGGCACCTGGCTGAGCAAGCTCAAGGGTGCCACCGGCCCGCTCGTGGGGCTGCTCGCGCTTTGCGTCTTCCTGAGCTTCAGCACAGACGCGTTTCTCTCGGTTCGAAACGGCCTCAATATCCTCGATCAGATCACCGTCCTTGGCATCATGGCGGTTGGAATGACCTTCGTCATCCTCATCGGCGGCATTGACCTGTCGGTCGGTTCGGTTCTTGCCCTTGCGATGATGGTCATGGGCTGGACCGCCAATATCGCCGGCCTTCCGCTTCCCGTCGGGATCGCTTTCGGTCTGACCGCATCCGCGGTTTCGGGGCTGATCGTAGGCCTGCTGGTGACGCAGTTCAGGGTTCCGGCGTTCATCGCCACTTTGGCCATGATGTCGGCGGCTCGCGGCGTCGCAAACATGATCACGGACGGTCAGCAGATCGTGGGATTCCCTGACTGGTTCATGATGCTCGCAATCGATCGCCATTTCGGTGTGCTGACGGCCACCGTCTTTCTAATGCTTGCCGTCGTCCTTGCCGCTTGGCTATTCCTGCACTTTCGTTCCGAAGGTCGAATGCTCTACGCCGTGGGCGGAAATCCGGAGGTCGCCCGCCTGGCGGGCATCAACGTCCAGCTCGTGACGATCGGCGTCTATGTGATCAGCGCAGTCCTTGCAGGACTAGCAGGCATCGTGCTCGCGGCCCGCCTGGACTCGGTCCAGCCGTCCAGTGGCTTTGGCTATGAGTTGGACACCATCGCTGCGGTCGTCATCGGCGGGACTTCGCTCTCTGGCGGCGCCGGCGGTATCGGGGGGACGCTCATCGGTGTTCTCATCATCGGCGTCCTTCGTAACGGTCTCAATCTTCTCAATGTCTCGCCGTTCCTTCAGCAGGTGATCATCGGCATCGTCATCGTGCTTGCGGTCGGCGCGGAGACAATTCGTCGGCGTCGCGCCTGACGAGCCGGCCGCCGAGTTGGCCCGCTCCACGAATTCCGCCCCCAAGGGTTGGGGCGGATCAATACCCCGAGGGGGAGGAATGACCCGAGGGTTCCATCAAACAACGGAGGAATTAAAATGAAAATTGCGCGCACCATGCTCGCGTCTGCCGCACTACTTGGTCTCACGCTCGGGCCCGTACATGCGGCGGAGCTGAAGAAGCTCGGCCTGGCCGTTGCCAACCTTCAGGCAAACTTCTTCAATCAGATCAAGCAGTCCGTCGAGGACGAAGCCAAGAAGCATGGCATCGAAGTCGTCACGGTCGACGCGAAGGGCGACGGACCGACGCAGGTCAACCAGATCCAGGACCTTCTGACCCAGAACATCGACGCACTGATCTACATTCCGGCGGGTGCGGCCGCAGCGACCGTTCCGGTCAAGCTTGCCAAGAATGCCGGCGTTCCGGTGGTGAACGTTGACCGAAACGCCGACGGAGCACCCGGCGACACCTTCCTTGCAACGGATTCCGTCGCGTCCGCCAAGGCCGTCTGCGACTACATTCTGAAGCAAGCCGGCGGCAAGGGCAAAATGGTTATCATCCATGGCCAGAAGGGGACGACGCCCGAGGTCGACCGCTCCAAGGGATGCGCTGAATCCCTCAAGGCCAATCCGGACGTGAAGGTTGTTGCCGAGCAGTACTCGAACATCTGGAGCCAGGACGAAGGATTCCAGATCATGCAGAACATGCTCCAGGCAAATCCCGACGTCTCGATCGTATTTGCCCAAGCCGACGCACTCGCACTTGGCGCCGCGCAGGCAATCAAGGTCGCCAATCCCTCTCAGAAGATCGTGGTGGGCGGCTTCGACGGTGACACAGCAGCCCTTGAAGCGCTCAGCAAGGGTGTCTTCGACGTGACTGCAACGCAGCAAACGCAGAAGATGGGACGCGACGCGGTCGCAAACGCCGCCAAGCTCGTCGCCGGAGAGAAGGTACCGCCGGTACAGCTCTTGGATGCCACGCTGACGACCAAGGAAAACGTCGCAGGTTTCATCGCCAGCCACCCGTAACAAAGTCGAGGTCTTGAGGAGGTGTGCCGTGACTGATCCGGTTCTTTCCCTGAGGGGCATATCCAAGCGATATGGACCGCTCCAGGTTCTGAGGAATGTCAGCCTTGACGTCTATCCGGGCGAAGTTGTTGCACTTCTGGGTGAGAACGGAGCGGGCAAGTCAACGCTCTCCGGCATCATCGCCGGGTCACGCACGCCATCCGAAGGATCAATGACATGGCTGGGGCAGCCTTATGCCCCGGCCACCCCAAGGGAGGCGATCGACAAGGGTGTCGTCCTGATCCACCAGGAGCTGCAACTCCTTCCGCAGCTTTCCATTGCAGAAAACGTCTTCATCGGACGCTGGCCCATGAAGAACGGCGTCGTCGACCGCGCCCAGATGGTTCGCCGCGCAACGGAGCAGCTCGCTCGCCTGAACCTTCATATACCAGCAACGCGGAGAGTCGCCGGCCTTTCGACCGCAAATCAGCAGCTCATCGAAATCGCGAAAGCGCTGGCTCTGAATGCAAAGCTCCTGATACTGGACGAGCCGACCGCAGCACTCGGTGGCGCGGAGACGGAAGCTCTTTTCGAACAGGTCCGAAAGCTTCGGTCCGAAGGCGTTGGCATCATCTACATCTCCCACCGCATGGAGGAGATCAGGCAGATTACCGACCGGATCGTCGTGCTTCGCGACGGTGAGCGCGTGCAGGAATTCGCCGACAGCGCGACGCCCGTGCGCACGATTGTCGAGAGCATGGTTGGACGTTCGCTCGACCGTCTGTTCCCGACCCTGCCCGTTCCGACGGATCATCCGGTACTTGAGGTGTCGGGGCTGAGTTCTCCGGACAATTCGTTCCGCGACGTTACCTTCGACGTGAAGGCAGGCGAAATCCTTGGAATTGCCGGACTGGTCGGCGCCGGCCGCACGGAACTTGTGCGCGCCATCTCGGGTGCGGATCCGATCAGTGCAGGCTCGATCAAGCTGGAAGGCGATGAACTCAGGCTCCGCGATCCTGCCGACGCGATCGCCAAAGGCATCGTAATGGTTCCGGAAGATCGCAAGGATCAGGGTCTGGTGGTCGAGCACCGGATCGGCGAGAACATTATCTACGCCAATCTCGACATGCTGGGTGGACGTTGGATCACACCCCGCGTCAAGCGCTCGTTCGCGCAGAAGGCGGTTGCCAAGTTCGGCGTCAAGGGTCGCGCAGAGCAATATGCTTCGGACCTGTCCGGCGGCAACCAGCAGAAGGTCGTCATCGCGAAATGGCTCATGCGCAATCCCAAGGTCGTGGTCCTCGACGAACCCACGAGAGGCATCGACGTCGGCGCCCGAGCGGGCATCTACGACATCATCGTCAATCTTGCGAAACAGGGCGTGGCGGTCATCGTCGTGAGCTCGGACCTCGAGGAAGTTCTCGGCGTCTCAAATCGCATTCTCGTGCTTGCCCAGGGCAAGCAGGCAGGCATTCTCAATCGTGACGAGGCAAATGACGTCTCGGTCATGGAGCTCGCTACAATCTAAATAGACAGAGAAAGGAAGAGCGGTGTCCGACATCACTCTGAACGCCCCGAAGCTTTTCGATCTCAGCGGCCAGGTTGCCATCGTGACCGGAGCCGGCAGCGGAATTGGGCAGCGCATTGCCATGGGTCTTGCACAGTGCGGCGCCGACGTCGCGCTGCTCGACCGCCGAACCGATGACGGACTGGCCAACACGGCTAGACACATTCAAGGCGCAGGCCGCCGCTCCATCCAGATCGAAGCGGACGTCACGCGCAAGTCATCCCTCAGCGCGGCGGTAGCACGCACCGAGGCAGAGCTCGGCGCACTGACGCTTGCCGTCAATGCCGCGGGTATCGCCAACGCCAACCCGGCGGAAGAGATGGAAGAGGATCAGTACCAGACGTTGATGGACATCAACCTGAAAGGGGTCTTCCTTTCTTGCCAGGCCGAGGCCCGCGCCATGTTGAAGAACGGACGCGGATCCATCGTCAATATCGCGTCCATGTCCGGCGTGATCGTCAACCGGGGACTGAGCCAGGCGCACTATAACGCTTCCAAGGCCGGCGTGATCCATATGTCGAAGTCCATGGCGATGGAATGGGTCGGCCGTGGAATCCGCGTCAACACGATCTCGCCCGGATACACGGCGACGCCGATGAACACGCGTCCCGAGATGGTCGATCAGACCAAGCTCTTCGAAGAGCAGACGCCGATGCAGCGCATGGCAACGGTCGACGAAATGGTCGGTCCGGCCGTGTTCCTGCTGTCGAATGCGGCAAGTTTCGTGACAGGCGTCGATCTGCTTGTCGACGGCGGTTTCTGCTGCTGGTGATGCCATGCGAAAGCTGATTGCCGGCAGCTGGAAAATACACGGTCTCGCTTCCTCCCTGGCCGAGATCGAGGCGCTGAAGGGACTTACGAGCGAGGCGGCGTGCGACATCGTCGCCCGCTCGCCCTTCACGCCGATCGAGAACCCCGCGAAGCGCTCGAAGGGTTCGACCGCGATTACCGTCGCGCGTTCCACGACGACATTGACGCCATAGCCAGAGGGGCCACTGTCGCTCACAAGGCCGAGATCATTTCTGCAGCCGCTTGAAGGCAGCATGACGCAACAGGAACTGCCGGCTCTGTGGCCGACGACCGATATCGCCTGGCAACGGGAAAGGAAGAGAGAATGAAACGCTTCGAAAACAAGACCGTCGTCATCACGGGAGCCAGCCGCGGGATCGGCGCAGCGATCGCCAAGCGGTTTGCGAGAGAAGGCGCCAATCTCGTGGTCTCAGCAAACGAAGAGTCGGTCCACGCAGTCGCCGAGCAAATCAAAACCGATGCCGGCAATGCTATCTCCTTCGTCGGAGACGTCACCGACAAAGCCAGCGTGAAGGCTCTCTATGACGCGGCGGAGAAAGCTTACGGCACTGTCGACGTGTCGATCCAGAACGCCGGCGTCATCACCATCGCCCGCATCGAAGACATGACGGAAGGCGAGTGGGACAGGGTCATGGCCGTCAACACCAAGGGCGTCTTCTTGTGCGCGCAGGAAGCAATTCTGCGCATGCGCAAGCTGGGACGCGGCGGCCGCATCATCAACACCGCCTCTGGCCAAGCCCGCGACGGGTTCATCTACACACCACACTACGCCGCTTCAAAAATGGGCGTCGTCGGGATCACCCAGAGCCTTGCCAAGGAAGTCGCGACCGAAAACATCACCGTGAATGCCTTCTGCCCCGGTATCATCGAAACGGACATGTGGGCCTATAACGATCAGGCCTGGGGAAAACTCCTCGGCAACTACGGCCCCGGAGAACTCATGAAAGAGTGGGTCGAAGGGATTCCCATGAAGCGGGCAGGATCTGGCGAGGATGTCGCCGGTCTCGTCACCTTCCTTGCCAGCGACGATGCTGCCTACATCACCGGCCAGACGATCAACGTCGATGGCGGCCTGATCATGTCGTAGCTTTATTCGACATTGAGGAACGGTGCGTTCACCGCGAAAAACAGATTCTCGATGGGCCGGCGGCCGGCAGCCTCTTGCAGAACACGGCATCGATCCTCTATGTTACACGCGTTCTCAGGGCGGGGTGCAATTCCCCACCGGCGGTATCGAGGCAACTCGGAGCCCGCGAGCGCCTTCGTGGATGCGGAGGGTCAGCAGATCCGGTGAGATGCCGGAGCCGACGGTTATAGTCCGGATGGAAGAGAGCAATGCAGCGGACGCCGCCTCAAGCGCGGCGTTTCCTATGCTTGTTCGCCCAAGGGAAAATGGTGGCTTTGACAGGCCATGCACGCCGCTCACAACGGCTAACCCTTGAAAGGCAAGAAAATGGCAATTTCCAAAATCGACGATGCGGTCGCCGCTATTGCGCGGGGCGAGATCGTCGTCGTTGTCGATGACCGTGACCGGGAAAACGAAGGCGATCTCGTGATCGCGTCGGAGGCCGTCACTCCGCAAGCGATCGCGTTCATGATGAACCACGCCCGTGGCCTTATCTGCGTTGCGATGGAAGGCGACAGGCTCGACGAGCTCGATATTCCTTTGATGGTTCCACGCAACACCGAGGTGCTGAAGACTGCCTTCACCGTCTCCGTGGACTACATTCCCGAAACGACGACTGGGATATCGGCCGCCGACAGGGCTGCCACCGTTCAAGCACTCGTCAGAACAGGCTCTCGCCCCGAGGATTTTGCCCGGCCAGGTCATATCTTTCCGCTCCGAGCCCACCCGAACGGCGTTCTTTCCCGCCCTGGCCACACCGAAGCAGCGGTGGATCTCGCCAAGCTTGCCGGTCTGTCCCCGTCCGGGGTGATTTGCGAGGTGGCCAACGACGATGGCACGATGGCACGCCTTCCCGAACTCGAACGGTTTTCTGAACGGCATGGCCTCCATCTGATCACCATCGAAGACTTGATCGCCTACAGGGCAGCGAGTGTTCCCGTTAAGGCAGCCTGAAATCCGGTTGCCCGTCTTCTTTTAGGTTTGAGCGGTCTTCCTCCCGTGGCCGCTCGAATCTGGTCCGGCGCTCGCGACCTTCCGATGAACGATACGAGCGGTATCGGCGCATCGAAAGGCGGGCGACCCCGTGGCTGCGGCCCGCATAGTCGAAGGAACCTACATAGATTGTGTGCCTCGCCATTCGACAACATCCGCGCTTTGAACCCAGATGGTTTCCTCTTCGCCCGCGCGGCCATGCTCCAATTTATATGTGGCGACCTCGCCGAAGGTGTCGGCATATGCCAGCAGGCGCTCCAGCGACGCGTCGGGCGGCGACGCTACTCTCTCCAAAGCCTCGCGCGTCACGATCACGAGCCAGTTCGCCGCGATGTCGGTCATTGGGATGTGGCCGTTCTCATTGGTGACGAACGGCGGCATGTTCGGGCGCATTTTAAGCGACATTGCTCCTCCTCAGTCGAACAACATTATGTCTCCGGCGGCTCGACGGTCCTTCTGAGCTTCCTTGTGCCAGTGATCAGCGGAAAGATCGCGATGGCGATCAGCGCCGGCATCATCAAAGTTGGATTTCAGGAGCGCAGGCTTCGGAGCAATGCGGGGTCCTGCTTAAAGCCGTCGATCTCATTCTGGGCCTTAAAATACGCCTCTCTCCAGAGCCTGTAGCGAACCGGATCCGTTTGGGGATCATACGGATTGTCACCCAGTAACTTTCCAGTTTTTGGCGCTAGCGCGCCCATGTTTTCGGCTTGCCAGTCGTCCAGTTCCCTTCTGCTGCCTTCAAACATCGTCCACTTCCTCGTCTATCAAAGCGTTCGCTAGTTCTGCCGCCGCATGATCGAGCCTCGCCTTTGAGCAGGGCGTTAATGAACAATAGAACGGAGCTCCGTCGGAAGACCTTGGATCGCGAAGCGATGAAGCGGTGAACCTGCAAAAGCCGTCTCCATTTTCCGAGACTTCCCGAATTGCCGATCAAGTTCATTGGCGAGGTCGGTGGGATCCGTCATTCCCTGTTGAAAGAGGCGGACCATCAGCTTGGCTGCTGCATTGAAAGGTCGAGGCGGTTCGATAAGAATATCGTCTGTATAGCCGGCATCACTCAGCACCTGCTGCAGCATGCCGAGGTCTTGGCTCGTCAGATATTTCGTAGAAAATTCGGAAGACATAAGGCCCTCCTTTCGGTCGGGGCAAGGGCAAGGCAGCCCTCAAACAGCAGCGCCCGTGATGATGACTGCTGGAGGCGGGAACCATGCGCTGCCCCCGGAAGCAAAGCAAATGAAATCTTTCGAAGATGCTAAAATACGCTCCGACTGGCAAGCGGGCCGCATTTGCCGGATCAGCCGCAATGAACACGCGGCGTAGATATCAGGCAGAGCACCTTGATCGAGATCCGCTACCGACAGAACCTCGACAGTTCCCACTCACATCATTTCGGTGCCGAGGCAGCAGCCGGCGAGGCGCTAGTGAATCGCCGACGAAGACCGCGCGTTCACGCGTGTTGCCACCTCTCCGATGTGGGTGCCGATGAGCAGTGTCGCGATGTCGTCTGAGGTGCGATAACCGTCATTAAAGAATGCAAGGGCAGCAGCACATAAGAAATCCGTTGTCTTCTCATCAGGAGCGACCTGATAATAGTGATACCATTCACCGACAGCCCGCGAGAGCACGGCAAAATCGGGTTCCCGCACCAGTCTTTGCAGCATGATTGATCTCCCATTCCTGAGACTAAATGCTAGGTCGGGCGGAATTTTCTTCAACGGAAGAAGGTGCTCCTTATTTATTCAGAGCGAATGACCTCAACGTCAGGCAGGCCTGCAAACAACCTGCATGCGGACGGGATTCAGTGCCTTTGACGGTTCGTCGGAGCAGCAGCCTTTCTCAACTGCGGCCCGCTTTGCGCGGGTTTTCGATTGCGCCATCCTCGCTTTGTGCGCGGGCAACCTGGAAAGACGTCGCCGGATGATCATCCGTCGGATCTCCCGGCAGAAAAAATGCAAGTTCAAATATCAGGCCGCTGGTCCCATAGGTGGAAAGGCTTTTTGCCTGATATTTTGCCGGGAAGGCCTTTTCGATCAGCACCGAGCCGAACCCTCTAGCGTTGGGCCGAGTGACCTCGGGCCCCCCGGTTTCCTGCCAGGTCAGCAGAACCCGCCGGTCCTTGAGGGTCCAGTTAACGACAATCCGGCCCTCGTCGGTGCTGAGTGCGCCGTATTTCATCGCGTTCGTGCCGAGCTCGTGCACGACCAGCGACAGGGCCAGCGTGAGTTCCGCCGGTAGAGAAACCTGTGGACCGGTTACTTCCATTCGGCTGGCATCGACCTCATGGTGGGGGCGCAGCGACTTTCGGATCGTCTCGGAGATATCCGCCGAATGGGCCTCTCTTGTGAGAATGAGGTCGTAGGCTCCTGCCAGCGCCGTTAGCCTTTTGGAGAACACGGCATAACGCGAAGGATCGCTCTTCGCAAAACTCTGTCGGGCGATCGCCTGCACCAGAGCGTAGCCGTTCTTGACTCTGTGGGCCATCTCCCGCGACAGCAGGTCTCTTTCGTCCTCCGCCTCCTTCGCTTGCCGGTGCCGGGCGTCCAGTTCGTCAAGGAGACTGTCCAGTGTCGCACCCACAGCACCGAGTTCATCTTTCGCCGGATTCATTCCCGTGCGCACGTCGGTCCTGCCGGCGCGCCAGTCTCCCATCACGCGAGCGATGTGGTGGATGGGTCTGACGATGAACCGGTTGCCTATGAGAACGGCGGCCAGAAAGGCGAGCAGCGCGCCTCCGAGGATAGACAGCGCATTGACTTCCGTCGCTCGGTTGATCGGTGCGAATGCCTCTTCCTTCGAGATGCTGGCGCCGATGTAGAGCGGGTTGTTTGGAAGCTTGATCGGGCGATATCCAAGGATCCGTTCGATACCGTCCTGTCCTGTAACCTCGATGATACCTGGGAAATCCGCATAGATCAGGTGTTGAAAGGCATGAGGTATTGCGGTTCCGACAAAGCGCTCGGGATATGGCACGCGTGCCAGTATCGTCCCCTTGCCGTCTGCGATCGTTATGGCGTTGCCACCCTCTACGCCGCGTTCTGCGATCCTGTCCTGCAGCCATTCCAAGCGCAGGCCCGTAACCAGCACGCGTTGGGCGACCCCCTCCTTCATCAGCGGCATCGCTACCGGAAGGACTGCACCCTTCGACATCCGGCTGACGGTGTAGGTGCCGACCACAAACCGGCCTGACGCCAGGGCTTGCCTGAAGTAGTCCCGATCCGCGAACCGGACGCCACTCGGCGGCTCGACGCTGCCGCAGACAGGATGCCCCGCCAAGTCGGTCACAAAAATCGTGCGAATATTGGACACGCTCGAGGCGACCGACCGAAGGGCCCGATCGCAAGCCGCCGCGTCGAGATCCTGGATCGCGGGCATTGAGGCAACGGCGACAAGAAGGCCATGCAGCCCTTCGATGATCCGTTCGACTTCGGAAGCCGCCAGCCGCGCGGCCTGCGCAGCGTTGCCCCTGATTTCCTCGTTGCGCTGAAGGCGTGTCTCTACTTCGTTATAAACGAGCATCGCGACAACGGGCGCTAGCGCCGCAACCGCGACTGCAACGAGCTTCAGTCTCATTCTTCCGCCCTTTGGATCGTATGGATCCGTTCCCCAACCGGGTTTCGATAGCATGACTATTCAGGCCTGACTATCCATGTGTGTCATTCGTACGCTGGATCGCCGTCCATGCCAGAACGTGGCCAGAGGCCCTGAATGAGACGCCCTGAGTTTAGGAAATGAAGATGGGAAGCCGCTCATGAAAGAATCCTTCATCAGCGTCGCGCGCGGCCAATGCGAACCGACTGCTGGAGAAAGAGGGCTGAGGACGGCACTCGAAGCTGCAGTGCATTAGAGGCGCACCCTCTCGCACCGCATGCTTGCAATGCTCATATCTTATGTCGGCAGCCAATGCGCCTAGGGCGCGAGCACGTAAATAAAGGCCTCTAGTTGCCCATCCGGCGTACTGATCTTTGCCCGTTCACGGCGATACCCCGCCCCTTCAAATGCGTCGAGCCGTTCCCAGTGGTCCGGGAGATCCAGCGACTCGAACAAAAGCACGTCCACTGCCGCGCCGCCTTCATCGAGCAGCAAGCCTGGAAAACCAAGGGCAGCTCCCCATCCGGATTCCACGAGAGTCCCTCGAACCGTCCCCTTGCGCCAGGTTCCTTCAAGGCCGTCGAGCTGGTGATGGTTCACCCGGCCGGGGGCCAGCGATCCGTAGGTTGCAAGCCGGTGTTCGACGGTCATCGTGTCATCCTGTCCAATAGGTCTGTGAGCAGCCATTTGGTTCTCTCGCGATGCGTGACGCAGGCAGACCTTCGCAGTCGCGCATCAAACTCGAATTTAGGCGCCGCTTATGCAGATGTATATGAATGCACTCAATTACTTTCGTCTGCGCCGTTCCCGGGAGCGCGCCAGCCGGCGGGCGGGCCTCAGCTCATCGATGCTCGGAAGCCACCATTCTCGCCTCCGGTTTTCTGGAACCGGCTTCGCGGGCCATGTGCAGATCAGTTCGTCCAGCGTCGGCGTCCGCCACAGTCCCCAGACGTGGTCGTCCGTCGCACCCGGATAGAAATCCGCAACGGTATCTGGCGGCTCGACGAGTTCGCCGGTGATCTCAGTGAAGACGATGACACCGTACTGTTCGGTCGCCACGGGCCGCTGCAACGGCGGCAGGTCGTTGCACGCCAGCGGATAGCGACGACGCTTCCTCTCGGCCGAGCGAAGTCGGGCGCGCCTGTCGTCCTCGGTTCCCTTTCGCTCTTCAGCCCTGCGCTTTCGTTCTTCGGGCTCGTTCCGCCGGGCCGCCGCCTCGATCGTCGCCCATCGCCGCCTTAGGTCGTCGAACGACCGGAAGGGCACATGCCAGACCCTAAGATCGCTGTCCCAATAGGCCCAGGGAACTTCGCGCAGCTCATCGACGACAGTCCGGGAAAACGGCGTCCGGACCCGTAAGCCCGCCTCCCCGACCTCCAGATAGGGACTTTCGATCGGATCGAACTGGAAGGCGTCGCGTCCCTTCTCGTCCGCATAGGCTTCGACCTGCGTTGCCTCATACGCCCGCCAGCGGGCGATCCGGCGACCGGCAGTTTTCCCGGGAACGAACCACGCCTTGAGGTCATCGCTCCACCGCGCTTGGGGAAAAGCCGCGCGAAAACGCTCGACCGTCAGTCGGTCGTAGGGGAATGAGGTGGTTTCCCCGATCTTCTCTTTGAAGGCGCCTTCGGGCGTCTGCTGTTCTCGGCGGTTCGACATGGTGAGTTTATCTTTCCCTCGAGAAACGCTCTGACGTGCCGCGCGGTTTCGGCCAGCTGCGATCAGATTTGCCTCCGACGCTCGCGCGCATGCGGTGAAGCGCAGGTCAATCATCGGTGTCAGTGGATTTCCTCATGTCAGAAGGATCGGTTGGGTGCGGGCAGCGTTGCTACATGTCACCGAGGCTTTTGCTCCTCTCTTGACGATGACAAGGAGAGGGCCTAGACGGCGGCACCGCGCTGAGATGCAGGCGGACTGGGAGAGGCCCGGCTTGACGAGGAGCCGGGTCTTTTGCCGCAGGGCGGAGCAGAAATTCCCTTAGTCTGTTTCTCACCGGATTTGCACGTTGAAGAACTGGAGAGAGGCACTTATGCGCTATATTTTTAAATCGGCTATGATCGGTCTTGCCGCACTCAGTTGCGTTACGATCAGCCATTCCTTTGCAGGCGCGCAGGAACTGGAACTGCGGGTAGGTCCAGGTGGAGTTGGCATTTACGATCGCGACCGCGATCGGGACCGGTATTACGATCGCCGCTATAGGCCGGCTCGCCGGGCATGCGACCCGGACGATGCGCTTGACAGTGCGCGCGACGCAGGTCTCCGTCGAGCTCGTATCGTTCGTGTCTCGTCACGCAGTGTCGTGGTCCAAGGCTTTACGCGCCGTGGTCCCGCACGGATGGTATTTGCCAACGTGCGCGGCTGCCCCGAGATCTAAAATCTGTTTCCTGGAAGCTCTAGTAAGAGCATTCAAAGGCCCGCCACTTTCATGAGTGGCGGGCTATTTGTTTCCGACAACTCTTCGGGCCGGACCCTGTGGTCAAGGACAGAGCTCGCAACAGGGCATATGCAGCGTCTGCCCGCTCCGCAGCCCGCATTCGCTATTGTGACGTCGAAATCACGTCATTGTTAACTCAAACGATCATATTTTACCTCGTCGGACTTGGCTCTTGAACCGGTTCACGGGAGATGTGTTGCATCGCAATGAACGGAAAGGTCACCAATGCCAGATTTTGCCGATAGCCGACCCCGCCCGATGGTGCCGGCACTTCAGAGAATTTACATGCCATTTAACACCATCGCTGAAACGGCTCTGCGTGTCATCGCCGGCGGACTGCTGGTGACCCATGGCTACGGAAAGATCCTGAATCCCTTCGGAGCTGTCGGCATGGTGGAAGGTCTCGGCTTCTATCCCGGTTTATTCTGGTCGCCGTTGCTGGCGGCAACCGAATTCTTCGGCGGCATTTTGATCGCAATCGGGCTGTTCACGCGGCCAGCCGCTTTCGCTGCAATGATCGTGCTCCTGGTCACTGTCTATTTCCATGGCGTGGTGCGAGGTGAAGGCTTTGGTGGCGCCGAGAAATCGATCCTCTGGACTGCCATTTTCTTGTTCTTCGCGGTTCGGGGATCGAATTCGCAGTCTGTAGATGCCAAACTTGGCAAGCAGATCTGAATCCGAAGTCTAGCCACCTGGGGAAGCGGGCACGGCCTCGCCGTTGCCCCTTTTTGACTGCTACAATCGCAACCCAGAGCGCACGCAGATGAAACGAGGGCCGCGAACGGACCGGGCTTAGCGCCTGCCCGCTTCCAACCGCGGCTCCTCCTTTCCGTCAGCGGCGCGTGTTGCGTGACCAGATGAGCTGCGGGCCTTCCTGGCCTTGAATCCTGGTCAGAGTGGCGTAGATCGGAGCTGGGCGCTCGGATCGTCGAGCTTGACTGAATGTAGTCGCGTTCGGTTTCGCGGGCCTGTTTCTGCCAGCCGGCACCGAACCCGACATTGCCGGCCAGCATCCGGAAGTCGGGAGCGTCTTCAAAGATGCATTCGACACGGACGATATTCGCTTTGACGTTGAGGGTGAGGGTCTTGATGGTGCCGACGAAGCCGTCGGTCGATGTTGCCGGGGTCGCGCCCATCGCTGGCCTCACGATGGCTGTCGATAAGACCGGGGACGATCGGCGCGCCCGCAGGGCTGCAACGAAGTGGAGGACGGCCATGGGCCCACTGAGGCGGGCGTCAGGCATCAGGTACGCGTGATACCAGCGAGCCTTCGGGCTGCGGCCGCATTTTTGACGGTCAGCGCGATTTTCTTGAGGAAGGCAGGACTGAAACTGCCCAGAGGCGTCGTTGACTCGAAGTCAAATGCCTTGTCGAGTTCAACCCTATTGTACTCGTCGAGAATGATCCAGCACGGAAAATCCAGCCCTGCGCGACGGCATTCCATTTGGCTGATCGCAAGAGAAAGCCGCTCCGTGTCGGGCAGTTGCGATGTGACGGGAAACAGAAACACAGCTCCCGGCACTGCCGCGGTGCGAACGACGACGCAAACGGGCCTTGCCTTGCGGCCGGACTCTTCACCTGCGGTCGCCTGGCGTTTCCACAGGTAGAAAAAGCGGACGATCTGCCCAGGTTCAAGCATTATCGCCCTCGATAATATCCTCAAGACCGGTCATAAGTTCACGGTGGATGTCTTCGGGAGCATCCATCAGGTCGTATGCAACGGTATGGGAACGACCGATGAGCTTGCGGTATTGTTCCGCGGTCAGAATGACGAGCTTGTCCTTGCCGCGCTTTGTCAAGGTGACGGGTTCGATCAAAGCCGCTTCGAGGATTTCACCCGAAGCGCGGTTCATGTCTGAGAAGGTGAATTGCTTCATTGCCAAGTCTCCGTACCGAATTACCTATAATACGTATTCTATGCGATTTACGCAATTCGGATGGCGATCAGCGCCAGTCCCGGCGGTCAAAAGCAGCGAGGCGGCCGACCTCCTCGCTGCCGACGACGATTAATTTCGGCCGATGCGCGACACGACGGGCGTAAACCGGATCCCTGCTCCCTCCGCGTCGGGGAACGATCGAAGCGGTCGGCCTTCTTGGAACGGCGGAGCGTCCAGCTTCGTCCCGTCACGTTCTGGCTCGAAAGCGGCCAGGGCGTTTGGCAACAGCTCACGGCTATTCCTCAACGGCCGGAGCCTGCGTCGGAATGATGGCCGCGAGCTGGTTTCCGGATCTCCTGACCTCAACTGAGCCTTCGGGTTCGGGGAATGCGGCTTACTCAGGGTCAGCGCCCGGTTCTCTTACGCCATTGAGCATAGTCGTTTTGCGCTTTGTCCGTCGTTGGCGGATAAAGGCCGATCACGGCAGCGCCGTCTTGGACCTGTTCAAGAACAAAATCCTCGAAGCTTTCCATGCCGGCGCATTCTTCGGCGATCTCATCGGCCAAATGCGCTGGAATGACCATGACGCCGTCACCATCGCCGACGAGCACGTCCCCGGGGAAAACGGGGGCGTCACCGCAGCAAATCGGCACGTTGATGTCGAGCGCTTCGTGGAGAGTTAGATTGGTCGGCGCCGACGGGCGCTGATGGTAGGCCGGCATATCCAACCTGCCGATGCCTTCGGCGTCGCGAAAGCCTCCGTCAGATACGACGCCGGCGCAACCGCGCATCGCAAGCCTTGTAACGAGGATAGAGCCTGCCGATGCGGCCCGCGCATCTTTCCTGCTGTCCATGACAAGCACCCAACCAGGCGGGCAGGTTTCGACCGCGACACGCTGCGGGTGGTCCGCGTTGCGGAACACAGTGATGGGATTGCGATCCTCACGCGCCGGAATGTAGCGAAGGGTGAAGGCCTGTCCGACCATGTTTTTGCCCTTCCAGGCGACCGGGTGGACGTTCTGGATGAACTGGTTGCGCAGGCCGCGTTTGTAGAGCGCAGTGGCAACGGAGGCGGTCGACGCCTTCATCAATTTTTCGCGGGTTTCGTCGGAAAGAGCGTAGTCGGTCATTATCATCTCCGGCTGGAAAGATCAGTTGATCGCTGGTTCATCGACCTGAGGGCCGAATTCCGTCTTCAGGAAATCGAAATCGCAGCCCTTGTCGGCCTGTTCGATATGTTTGGAGAATAGGAAGCCGTAGCCGCGGCCATAGCGTGGGGCCGGCGGCTTCCACGACTGTCGGCGAAGGGCGAGTTCTTCGTCCGGTACGAGCATGTTCAAGCTGCGGTTGGGGATATCGAGTTCGACGATGTCGCCAGTCTTCAAAAGCGCCAGCGGGCCCCCGACATAGGCTTCCGGCGCCACATGCAGGACGCAGGCGCCGAAAGAAGTGCCGGACATGCGCGCATCCGACAGTCGTACCATGTCTCGCAGGCCGAGCTTCAACAGCGCCTTGGGCATGGGAATCATTCCCCACTCAGGCATTCCCGGTCCGCCCTGGGGGCCGGCGTTGCGCAAGACGAGAACGGTCTCCGGCGTCATCGGATAGTCGGGATCGTCGATGATCGTCTTCAGCTCGGCGTAGCTATCAGCCACGAGAGCCGGACCTTTATGCCGGTGGAATTTCGGGTCGCAGGCGGCGGGCTTGATCACCGCGCCGTCGGGACTGAGATTGCCCTTGAGGACGGCAAGCGATCCCTCGTGATAGACCGGGTTCGACAGCGGCCGGATGACGTCGTCGTTCCAGACCTTTGCCAAGTCTAGGCCCTCCGTAAGCGGCTTGCCGGTGACGGTGATCGCCGACGAATTGAGCTTGTCGCCCAGTTGCTTCATCAGCGCCCGGAGACCACCGGCGTAGTAGAAATCCTCCATCAGGTACGTCGCACCCGATGGCCGGATGTTGGCAATGACGGGCGTTTCGCGTCCGATGCGGTCGAGATCGTCCAGTTCCAGCGGGATCCCGGCGCGACGCGCCATGGCGATCAAATGGATAATGGCATTCGTGGAACAGCCGGTCGCCATCGCCACGGTCACGGCATTCTCCACTGCTGCCGCCGTGACGATCATGTCCGGCGTCAGGTCCTCCCAGACCATATCGACGATGCGCCGGCCGCATTGCGTGGACATGCGCTGATGACCTGCATCGGCGGCGGGGATGGAGGAGGCGCCAGGAAGCGTCAGTCCCATAGCCTCGGCGATCGCCGTCATTGTCGATGCAGTTCCCATGGTCATGCAGTGGCCATAGGAACGGGCAATACCCCCTTCGATCCCTTGCCACTCTTCCTTGGAAATCGTGCCGGCGCGGCGTTCGTCCCAGAACTTGAATCCGTCGGTACCGGAACCCAGATGCCTGCCCGCCCAGTTGCCGCGCAGCATCGGTCCGGCAGGCAGGTAGATAAAGGGAAGCCCCATGCTGAGTGCGCCCATCACCAGGCCCGGAGTGGTCTTGTCGCAACCGCCCATGAGGACCGCGCCGTCGATGGGATGGGAGCGCAGCAATTCCTCGCTCTCCATCGCCAGCATATTGCGGTAGAGCATGGTCGTTGGCTTGACGAAATTTTCAGACAGTGACAGCGCTGGAAGCTCCATCGGGAAGCCTCCGGCCTGCAGCACGCCGCGCTTGACCCATTCCACTCGGTCCTTGAAGTGCATGTGGCAGGGCTGCGCATCCGACCAGGTGTTGAGGATGGCGATGATCGGGCGGCCCTCCCAGTCGGCGGGGTCATAGCCCATCTGCATGGTGCGCGATCTGTGACCGAAGGATCTTTGATCATCGGGGACCATCCAGCGGGCGGAGCGGAGTTGCTCGTAAGTTTTGCGTTTTTTCATGGCGTTGTCCGAGAAGGCTGATGAACGGAGGCGAATACAAACAAGGAAACAGTCTTCATTCCTTCATGCCCCATTTCTGGATAGTGTGGCGTTCAATCGTCTGGAAAACCAGATTTTCGACCACCAGACCGATGACGATGACGGTCAGCAGTCCGGCAAAAACGGCCGGGATATCGAGAAGGTTGCGGTTTTCGAAGATGAACCAGCCAAGGCCGCCCTGCCCGGACGAGACGCCGAAGACGAGTTCGGCGGCAATCAGTGTGCGCCAGGCGAAGGCCCAGCCAATCTTAAGACCGGTAAGGATCGAGGGAAACGCAGCCGGAATGAGAATGCGAACGACGTAGGAGAAGCCGGACAGGCCGTAATTGGCCCCGACCATGCGCAGAGTGCGGGAGACGCCGAGAAACCCGGAATGGGTGTTTAGCGCCACGGCCCAGAGCACGGAATGCACGAGTACGAAGACGAGGCTTGAGGCGCCCAGGCCGAACCAGATGAGCGCCAGCGGCAGAAGTGAAATGGCCGGAAGCGGGTTGAACATGGCGGTCATCGTCTCGAGGAAGTCCGTGCCGATGCGCGTGTTGATCGCCAGCACGGTCAGGATGGCCGCCAGGATCGTTCCCGCCGCATATCCCATCAAAAGGATCTTCAAGGTGGTCCAGATGCGCGCCGGCAGCGTGCCATCCGCGAAGCGATCGACGAGCGTCACCAGCGTGTCGGTGAGGGTCGGAAATAGAAGCGGGTTGTCCAGATAAGTGGCGTAGACCTGCCACAGGAGCGCAAGCACGATAATCAGCAGGGCCTTTCGGACAGCGCCGATACCCCAGATGAGTTCAACTGGTCTGAGCTTCTGCTCGATCGCGGCGATGTTGGCATAGGCCGGGCGCGCGTTGGCGCTTTCTTCGGCCAGCAGGATCTGTGGTGCGCTCATGATGGCTTACTCCCGATGGCCTGGTTCAGAGAACAGAAGATCGTGGATATCCCGCTCGAGTGCAGCTGCGGTCCCGTCCTCGTTCGAGGCTTTGTCGACATCCACGACTTCCGCTTTGACGCGCCCCGGGTGGGGTGACAGAAGCAGAATACGGTTGGAGATCTTGATCGCTTCAGCGATCGAATGGGTGACGAAGATGACGGTAAACTTCGTATCATCCCAAAGCTGAAGCAGTTCGTCCTGCATCTGGCGGCGCGTCAGCGCGTCGAGCGCCGCGAAAGGTTCATCCATCAAAAGGATGTCGGGTTGCATCGCCATGCCGCGCGCAATGGCGACACGCTGTTTCATCCCGCCAGATAGGGTATGGGGAAAACTGTCGACGGCGCGCGTCAGCTTTACCTTGTCGATATAGGCGCGGGCGATTTCCTCCGCTTCCTTTGGCAGCAGCTTGCGCGCAACCAGCAGCGGAAACATCACGTTTTCCAGAACGGTCTTCCAGGGCATCAGTTGATCGAATTCCTGAAACACCATCATGCGGTCCGGACCCGGTTTCGTCACCGTCCGGCCGTTGATGCGGATGGAACCGCTGACGGGCTTCATGTATCCGCCTACGGCTTTCAGCAGCGTCGACTTACCGCAGCCCGATGGACCTAGGAGCACGAACCGATCTGATTTCCGGACGCTGAAGGAGACCTGTTCGGTGGCGGTGACCAGGAGGTTCGGCGTCTTGTAGCGCAGCGTAACTTTCTCGACACTCAAGAGTGGTTCAGCCGCTTGCGCAATGGCCTGATGCGCCGGTGAAACAGCTGCTGCGGACTGGAACATTGACGACGTCCTCACATGAAAAGGGGGCGGGCTTATCCGGCAAAAAGCTGCCTGCCTTCTGCCGGTAGATGTTGCTCAGTTGCCGTTGAGGTCGGCGGATTCAGGCAAGTAGTAGTCGGTCCATGCTTTTGGCTGCATCTTCAGCGTCCCGATCTTGTTCAAATGCGTTGCGAACTTCATCGTCCCCTGCGGCTCGGTTCGGTAGTCGTCGATGAAACCCGGCTCGTTCATGATCGCCATGAGATCGTCGATCGACGTCTTGTCTCCGGTGATGGTCTTGTAGGCTTCGAGGGCGCCCTTTGGATCGTTCTTGATGTAGGCCACTGCTTGCTTGGTTGCCTCACGCACGGCCTTGATGATGACGGGATTGCTTTCAGCAAACCCGGTCGTCGTGAAGAACGTCGCCTGAGTGAGGGAACCTCCGATGATTTCGCGCGAGTCCGTGACGCGATGCACGCCCTTCTGCTTTAGCTCGATGTACTGGAAGGGCGGTGCTGAGAAATGGTTCTTGACTTCGTGATTGGGATTGGCGATGGCCGCGACCGCGTCCGGATGGCCAAGCTGTACGGTATTGCTGTCAAGCTTGCGGACCTGGTCTTCGCCGTACTTTGCGGCGGCGGCCATCTGCAGCAGAATCGCCTGCGTCGAGACGCCGACGGTCGGAACGGCGATCTTGTCGCTCGGGCCGATATCATCAAGTGATTTGATCTTGGGATCATTGGAGACCATGATGACCGGCTGCGCGGAACTCGGAATGATGCCTTTTACGCGGCCCTTTGTACGATCCCAAAGCAGAAGAAGATTACCCGACCCCGTGTTGACGATGTCGACATTGCCTGCGAGCAATGCATCGGTCTGCGCTCCACCGCCGCTGAAGGTTCGCCATTCGATCGTGAGGCCGTCCAGCCCCTCCTTCGCAGCCTGTTTCTCAATGAGCTTTTGCGTTTCCATGACGTGGCTCGCAAGATACAGAATCCCCGGCTGCCGTGTAATGGAGATCGCAGTCTTTTCCTGAGCCGAAGCCGGAAGCGTGGTCGCGAAAAAAGCTGCGATCGCGGCAGCACCCAAAAGTCTCAACATCCTATCCTCCCACTGTAAGTCCCAAACGTACGAAAGTGCCTCCCAGCACCGGCAGAGTGAAACACTAAAATATCAGTTGGTCAACTATGTTAATATATTAGTTTGAGATCAAGATTCTTACCGGCTATAATGCGCGTCAAAGTGAGGTTTCATGGACGCTCTGAACGATCTTTCCCCGACAATTGCGCTCAAACGCACCTCGACCTCGCGCCAGCTCTACGACGTGCTGCGCGGTCGCATCATCTCGCTCGATCTGCCCCCGGGCATGCATCTGTCGCGCAGCGAGATCGCCTTGGCCTACGGCGTCAGCCAGACACCGGTGCGTGACGCTCTGCAAATGCTGGAGGCCGAGGGCCTCGTGGTGGTTTATCCGCAGTCCCGCACGGAAGTCACGCGCATCGATTTGCGCCAGGCGCGCGAGACGCAGTTCCTGCGGCTCTCTCTTGAATTGGAAGTCATTCGGTCTCTGACGGAAACCCAGCCCGAAGCCGTCATCAAACAAGCCGATCGTCTGGTGGCCCTTCAAGAAACGGCGCTCAACGTGGATCATGACCTCGAACGCTTCGCGCTTCTCGATCGCCAGTTCCACCAAACCATGTTCGAAGGTGCGGGCGTTGCGGATCTCTGGGTGCTGGTCCAGTCGCGATCCGGGCATATTGATCGGCTTCGTAAGCTCAACTTGATGGATCCCGGCAAAGCCGGCACGATCTTGTGTTCGCATCGGGAAATAATGGACAATGTGCGAGACGGAGACGTCCCGCGGGCACAGGAAGCCGTACGCCGCCATCTTACAGGCACGCTCGCCACCGTCGACGCAATTCGCGAGGCCCATACTCACTTCTTTTGAGAGGTAGCCCTTCCTGTGGAAGGAGATGTTGGTCTGGGCCTTTAAGGGTCAGACCAACACAAGCTTAGATTGCTCGATACCGAAAGATCACTGTCGAACGACGCGTCGAGACTTCCCTGGAGAGAGCGAACGATCATCGGGCTTCATGTCGGAAACCTCAACAGAACACGTGCGCGGCGCCGGGGTCGAATTCAAGATGAACCCGGTCCCCAGGGCTCAGGCCGGCGATTGCCTCGTGCCCAAAAGGCAGTCGCACCGACAAGGCTTCACCGGCGGCCGTAGCCGTTGCCACATGGACATTATTGCCGAGGAAGGTGATGTCCCTGACTGTTGCACTGAGACCGTTTCCGCCATCATGACGCGATAGCCGAATGCGTTCCGGCCTCAGCATGAGAGCCCCCTTCCCGTTGGAAACCGCCTTGCCATGGACCGGGATCCGGTCAAAAACCGCGGCGCCCAGTGAGATCGTCGCCTTTCCGTCTGCGCATGACAACAGATCGCAGGAAATGAAGTCGCTGTCGCCGATGAATTCAGCGACAAAACGCGTACGCGGGTTGGCATAGAGTTGCGGCCCAGTGCCAATTTGATCGATGATGCCCTTAGAGAATACCGCAATGCGATCGGACAGCCGCAGCGCTTCTTCCTGGTCATGGGTCACGTATAGGATCGTCACTTCCGTTTGCTGGTGGATCCTGCGTATTTCGTGCTGAATTTCCTCCCGCAGCTTCTTGTCCAGGGCCGCGAGCGGCTCGTCCATCAGAAGTACCGGAGGATCGTAGGCAAGCGCCCTGGCGAGGGCGACACGTTGCTGCTGGCCGCCGGACATCTGTACGGGCTTGCGATCCTCGTATCCTTCAAGTCTAACGAGACGCAGCATCTCCTTCACCTTGGTGTCGACCTCGGCCTTGGACTTGCGCCTGACCTTCAGTGGAAAGGCAATGTTTTCACCAACGGTCAGATGCGGAAACAACGTGTAGCGCTGAAAGACCATTCCGATGTTGCGCTTGTGCGAAGGGGTTTCCAGCAGGGTCTTGCCGTCAAGCGTGATGTCGCCTTTTGTCGGAGTTTCAAAACCCGCCAGGATGTAAAGCGTCGTGCTCTTTCCCGACCCCGACGGTCCCAAGAAGGTCAGAAACTCACCGCGCTGAACGTGCAGGTTGACATCGTGAACCGCGACAACAGGACCGTACTCCTTGCGGATACCTTTGATCTGAAGGAAAGCGTCATTCATGATTTCAGTACCTTGCGTGCGAGAGCGACAAGCGCCATCAAGAGGATCGTCAAAAGGATGAGAAGCGTCGACGCGGCAGCCACGACCGGCGTAAGATCCTGCCTGAGCGTGGCCCATACTTTTACCGGCAGGGTCTGTAGCGTTGGGCTCGCCATGAAGATCGCCACAACCACCTCGTCCCAGGATGTCAGGAACGAAAAGACAGCGGCGGAAAATATCCCGTGGCTGATTGCAGGCAGCGTTACTCGGATCCTCGCCTCAAGCGGCGAGGCGCCGCAAAGTATCGCCGCGTCCTCGATGGACTTATCGAAACCTTCAAGCGCACTGGAAATGGACAGAATGGAGAACGGAAGAGCAAGGACGAGATGAGAGATCACGAAGCCCGCCAAGGTTCCACCGAGGCCCACCCTTAGAAAGAATGCGTAGAGTGCGACGGCAAGAACGACGACGGGAAGGATCATCGGCGTCAGGAAAAGCGCCTTGAGCGCGTCACGGAACAGGAACGTTCCTCGAACCAACCCGAACGACGTCACAAGACCGAGCAGAACGGAAAGCACGGTGACGATCGATGCAATCTTAAAGCTCGTCCAGGCCGATTCCAGCCACCGGGGATCGGCCAGAAGTTCCCGGTACCATTGCAGCGTCCAGCCAGGAGGCGGAAAGATCAGCCACTGCGAGGATCCAAAGGAAAGGGCCGCGATAAAGAAGATCGGCAGCAGCAAAAATGCCGCCGCCAGGACGGTGATCGTCAAAAGCGCGTATTTCCACCAGCCGAGACGATCGAAGTTAAGCAGCATGTCAGCGCCCTCCGGTGTTCTGGCTGCCGAAGAAACGCAGCTGAACGACATAGAGCGAAAGCGTTACAACGAGGAGTACCAGGGCAGCCGCTCCCCCCATGCCCCAATTGACCAGCGACTGGACGAACTGGGCAATCAGCTCGGCCAGCATCATGTTCGCCGTACCGCCGAGAAGCGAGGGGGTAACGAAATAGCCAAGCGACATGACGAAAACCATGAGGGCACCGGCAGCCATGCCCGGCACGGCCAGCGGCAGGAGAACGCGCGTGAGACATTGCCACCGGCTGGCACCGCAAAGGGCAGCCGCCTGCAGGATTGCCGGGTCGATCTTCTTGATCACGCCGTAGAGCGGCAGGATGATGAAGGGCAGCATGATATAGGTCATGCCGATCGTCACACCTGTCAGATTGTTGACGAGCGGCAACGGCTGATTGATCAGCCCCATGCCCATCAGCATCTTGTTGATGAGACCCGTCCGTTGCAAAAGCACCATCCAGGCATAGGTCCGCGCCAAGAGATTTGTCCACATCGACAGGAGCAGGACCGCAAAAATCACCGATGCCAGCCTTCCAGGCATGATTGCCAGCGCCCAGGCAACGGGAAAGCCGATCAAGAGCGATATAGCGGTCACCAACCCTGATACGATGAAGGTATTGGCGAAAATCTTGAGATAGGTTGCAGATCCAAGCAGCTCAGCATAGTTGCCGAAGCCGGGAACCGGTTCCAATACACTTCGCAGCAACAGTGCCGCCACCGGCACGATGAAGAAAATGGCGACGAAGGCGAGAGCCGGAACGACCCCGCTGAAACCTGTTGGCCTGAGCGCTCTTGGCACCGGCGCACTCACGCTGGAAGCATCACTATAGGTCGACATGACAGTCCTTCCTGCCGAACGTTCAGACAAGCGCCGCAGGTCCCGGGGCCGACCGAGCACGCTGCCCTTTTAGCACGGCGGGCATGGGCTCGCCGTGCGTTGCGCTGCATTTTCAGCCTATTTTGCCTGCCATGCGTACCACCGCTCGCCGATAGCATCCCGGTTTTCTGCCCAGTAGCTCATGTCCGCATTGACCTGGCTGGCCGTTTGCTGATCCGGCAGTGTCTTGGCCGTCTCGGGATCCATCAACTTGGCCGATTCCAGATTGATCGGCGCGTATCCAGTGGCTTTTGCAAGCGCTGCCTGCGGTTCTGCCGAGGTTGCCAACGCGATGAACTTCATGGCTGCCTCAAGATTCGGAGCGCCTTTCGGAACGACAAGCGAATCCGCGGCGGTAATATTCTGCTCCCAGGAGGTTTCGGCGTTAACGCCGCTTTTGGCGAGCGCTGTCATGCGGCCGTTCCAGAGGCTTCCGAACGGTGCTTCGGCGGATGCCAAAAGCTGCTGCGACTGGGCGCCGCCTGACCACCAGATAATCTCCGACTTGATCGTATCGAGCTTCTTGAATGCGCGATCGAGGTCAAGCGGATAGAGCTTGTCGGCGGCAACACCGTCAGCCAGGAGCGCCGCCTCAATCACACCGGGCGCCGACCATTTATAGAAGGTGCGCTTGCCTGGAAACTTCGCCGTGTCGAACAGATCGGCCCAGGTCTTCGGGCAAGCGGCAACCGCATCCGCATTGCAGCCGATCACAAAGGAATAGTAGAAGCTGCCGACGGAATAATCCGTTACGAAACGCGGATCGAGCTTGGACTTGTCGATGACGGAGAAATCCAGCTTCTCAAGCAGTCCGTTTTTGCCTGCCTGCGCGGCATAGTCACCTTCGACATCGACGACGTCCCAGGTTACCTGGTTCGCCTCGACCATGGCCTTCAGCTTGCCGTAATCAGTGGGGCCATCCTGCACCACTTGCAGTCCGGTCTTTTCCGTATATGGGTTCGCCCAGGCTGCCTTTTGCGCGTCCTGCGTCGTTCCTCCCCAGCTTGAGAAGACGAGCGTTTCGGCTTTTGCGGGAATGGCTACTGCCATGATTGCCGCCAAGGCCGCGAATGCAAATGTGTGTTTCATGTTCCCTTTTCCTTGTTTTGGAGTGTCTTATGCGCATTCCTATGCCGGCAGTCCGTCCCCGCTTTTTGGAGAGAAGCTGGTTGCCTTCATAATCTTGTTTTCCGCCACTTCGATCAGATCGCGAATCTTCGGCAGAAAGGCCTGCCACCGAGGGTCAGCCATAAGGCGCATGCGCCTTGCCTCACGGTCGTCCAGGCTCGAGAACGCCCAGATGTGGACAATCTCGTTGATGGTGCCTATCTCCGAATAGAAATAACCGACGAGGTTGCCGAGATGGCTCTTTTGAATGGCTATCCCCTCCTCTTCTACAACCTTCAGATATTGCGGGATCGCACCGTTCTTCAGTCTGTAAGTCCGGATCTCGTAAAACATCGCCGTCACCGCATTACGAAAGGATCAGGGATCGGGTCGTCCGACGTCCTCAGCCAGATCGTTTTTGTCCGGGTGTAGTCGAGCGCTGCGGCCATGCCGCCTTCCCTGCCATGCCCTGATAGACCGAACCCGCCAAATGGCGCGATCGGCGAGACGGCGCGATAGGTGTTGACCCAGACGATGCCGGCGCGAATACCCTTCATCAGGCGATGAGCGCGCGTCAGGTTTTGGGTGAAGACGCCAGAGGCAAGCCCATAATGCGTATCGTTCGCAAGCGCGAGCGCTTCGGATTCTGTTTCGAACGAGACGACGGATAGAACCGGACCGAAGAATTCGTTGACCAGCGAAGGGGAATTGACGCCATCGCAATCAAGAATTGTCGGCGGGAAGTAGTAGCCTTCACCGCCGGGCCTATGGCCACCGGTGACAAGGCGGGCGCCGCTTTGAAGGGACTTGTCGAGGAGCGCTGCTATGTGCTCCTGCTGGCGCCGCGTTGCAAGCGGACCGACCTCGGTCGCCATGTCCAACGGAGCACCGATACGGATCGCCTCTGCCTTGCCCTTCAAGAGGGTCAGGAACTCATCCTTGATAGACCGCTCGACAATCAGGCGCGAACCGGCGACACAGCTTTGGCCGGTCGCAGCAAAGATACCCGCGACCTGAGCATTGGCAGCACTCTCAAGGTCGGCGTCGGCGAAAACGATGAAGGGTGACTTGCCGCCCAGTTCGAGTGACGTGGAGGCAAGGTTCTCCGCCGAGTTTCGCACGATATGACGCGCCGTTTCGGGGCCACCGGTGAAGGCAACATGCGCGACCTTAGGATGGCGACTAAGTGCTGCCCCGCAGGACGCGCCAAAGCCGGTGATGATATTGACGACGCCCGCAGGAAAGCCTGCCTCGTGAATGAGGCGCGCAAATTCCAGAAGCGGCGCTGGCCCGTCTTCCGAGGCCTTGACGACCATCGTGCAGCCGGCCGCAAGAGCCGGCCCGATCTTGACCGCAGACAAGAACAGCTGGCTATTCCAGGGCACGACCATCGCAACGACGCCGATCGGCTCACGGCGAAGCCAGACATCCATGTCAGGTTTGTCGATGGGAAGATAGGATCCTTCAATCTTGTCGGCGATGCCGGCGTAATAGCGGTAATAGTCCGCGACATAGGCGATCTGCGCCGACGTTTCCCGGATGATCTTTCCGGTGTCGCGAGTCTCGAGCTCTGCCAGCTTCTGTGCGTTGGCTGCGACCAGATCAGCGAGCCGGTAGATGAGCTTGCCGCGTTGCGTGGCCGTCATCTTTGACCAGGCCCCGTTATAGAGTGCCTGTTCAGCGGCGTTGACCGCCCGATCCACATCACCCTCGCGCGCTTCCGGCAAGTCAGCCCATTCCTTCCCGGTGGCCGGATCAACGCTTGGGAAGCGTGCTTCACCGTCTAGGAATTGACCATCGATATAATACTGGAAACGCTGCATAGGCTTCACTCCGCAAATGCCGGCATCACTTCGGCGATAAAGCGCTGAAGCGATGCTTTCTTGCGCTCGAAGCTCATGCCCGTATCGATCCAGAAGGAATATTCGTCATAACCCATGGCCTCATAGGTCTGGAGGCGCGAGATTACGGCTTGTGGACTTCCGACAACGTTGTTGGTGCGCATGACGGCGTCCGACAGCATGGCGTTTGAGTTGATTTCAGCTTCGGGAATTCGCTCAATGAGACCTTGCGTGACCGGCTTCTCGTTCTTGAACCACGCGAAGAAGTAGTTGTAGTAGAGGCTGAGCTCATGAGCCGCCTGCGCGATGTCTGCGTCCGACGAACCGACATAGGTATGACGCAGCAGCATGATCTTGGGCCGCTCGATCGTCGGATGCTTCGCGCAAGCGTCATTGAACCGCCCCATCAGCGCTTCCACCTCGTCATCACCCTGCCAAAGCGGGGTGACCTGGACGTTACAGCCGTTGGCAACGGCGAATTCGTGGGAATTCGGATCACGGGCTGCGACCCAGATCGGCGGATTGGGCTTTTGCAGCGGTTTCGGCGCCGACGTGGTTGACGGAAACTTGTAGAACTCGCCGTCGTGGGCGTAGTCGCCCTTCCAAATACCTTTGACAGCCGGAATGAGCTCGCGCATGCGCTGGCCGGCGGCCCAGGCATCCAGACCGGGAAGCAGACGCTCGTACTCGAACGAATAAGCGCCACGGGCAATTCCGATATCGAGCCTGCCGTCGCAGATGATGTCGGTCATGGCCGCCTCGCCGGCAAGCTTGATCGGATGCCAGAATGGTGCGATCACCGTTCCTGTGCCTAATCTCACTCGCGCCGTCCGACGCGCCAGGTCGGCGATGGTCACGAAGGGGTTGGGCGCGATGGTGAAATCCATGCCGTGATGCTCGCCCGTCCAAATCGCATGCATGCCACCTTTGTCAGCGATCTCGCAGAGAGCCACGAACTCGTCATAAAGGCCTTTGTGGCTCTGGCTTGCGTCGAGGCGTTCCATGTGGACGAAGAGAGAAAACTTCATGCCTGTGCCACCTTCGCTGCAACCGGGCGGACCGTACCAACAGTCTCATCACCGAAATAAACCCCGAAATTGCCGATCGAACTCTCCAGCGCAAAACGCGCGATGATATCGGCCGTCGAACTTGTCTTGAATTGCTCGGCAGTGAGTGTTTTGGGCTTCAGGAAGCGTCCAGCGGCCGGAGCGCCTTCCGATGCAAAGGCACGGTAGACAATGTGCTGCTTTCCCTCGCTCTTGTCTTCATAGACCGAATACAGGAAACCGATCGTAACCTTCAGCCCGGTCAGATCTTCAAGATAATCTCGCAGAATTTCGGTCGGGCTGCCTTCCTTGCCGTCGCAGCCCGGCAGCGAAAGCATGTCATCGCCGAGAAGGAGAACATCGCCGTCGCGCTCCAGAACGGCACCGAGCTCAATATTGCCTTCCGCTGCGGCCGAAACGGCCCGGCTTGTAAGGATTGGGGTGAAGTAACCGCCGCGGGCATAGCCCAATCCGTTGCGGCCGGTATTCTCGAAGGCCGTGATGCGCCCCATCAGGATGACGTGGTCGCCAGCTTCCACCATCTTCTCCATGGCGCACTCGAACCACGCCGCGACATTCGCGAATATTGGACTGCCGGCCTTGCCTTCAGACCATTCGACTGCGGCGAAACGGTCCTCGACTGGCCGCGCAAAGGTGTTCGACACATCTTTCTGACTTTCCGAGAGGACGTTGATTGCAAAGTGCTTCGCACCCGTCATCGTCGCATAGTTGCGTGAGGTCTTTGCCAAGCAGACCAGCAGAAGAGGCGGATCAAGGGAGACCGATGTAAATGAGTTTGCCGTAAAGCCGATCGGCCGGTCGTCGCAATCGCGGGTGGTCACGACCGTTACCCCGGTCGGAAAAGCGCCGAAGGCGTCTCTCAGTGCGCGTGGATCGATGGATTCTGGCGTCATCTCGGCTCCTCCTCTCGATGTTCAAGCCATTCCGCAAGCAGCCTATTCACGGTATGAGGCGCGGTGAGATTGACCATGTGCCGATGGCCGTCGACGATACGAGCCCAGCCATTTTGGGTGATCGCCGCCATTTGCGTCGCCATTTCCGGCGTCGAATTGGGATCGTCAGAGCCTGTCAAGAACAAAGCTGGGCAGCGAACATCTCGCCAGCGGTCCGCATAGGTATCGTCGCCGCCGGCAAAGGCGCAATAGGCGATGGCGTAACCCTCGGGATCGACCATGCCCAGCCAGCCACGCGTGAGATCGCGCGCGGAAAGGCTATTGTCATCGTCGCCGAACCACCGTTTCAGCGGGCCATCGCGGTCGACGCCATTGGCGCGGATCGCAGCTGCGCGAGACACGACCGCTGCTTTCGCCTCGGGATTGCGGCGATAGACGCCGTTAAGATATGCGACCCGCCGGATCCGCCTGCCGAAGGTAGCAGCAGCCCCACCGGAGATCAGAGCTCCCATGGAGTGGCCGGCGACATTGGCGGCATCGATGTTCAACTCGTCGAGAAACCGGTCGAACCAGGCAACGAAGTCTTCAAGTTTGCTTCCGGTCGGCAGCTTGGCGCTTTCTCCGTGTCCAGGCATGTCGACGGCGATGACACGATGCGTCTTTGCAAACAACGCGATCTGCGGGGCCCAAGCCTCGACCCGCATGCCGACGCCATGGATCAGAACCAACGGTTCGCCTTCACCGGCCTCGAAGTATGAGACGCCGTTGATGGTGTGCTGGCGCTGGAACTGCATCGATGCCTCTTCCGACAATCTGGAGTGTCTCGTTTGCATGACGCCAGCTGATCTTTCTCAAACGCCTGCAGGATTGGTGACGTCGTGGCCCAGATCCTTGAGGTCTTGATAGCGGTCGCCGATGCGATGATGCGGACGCCCCCCGACGGACGCACCCAGTGCTACGACGATCTCGTCGGCGGCCGGGGCATCGGGAATGGCTGTCTGAATGGTCAGGTAATGCGAACGGCGGCCCTCGTCGTTTTTGTCCATCAGCGGGATCATGATCGGCGCATTGGCCGGGCCACGGGTATTGCAGAAGGCAAGATAAGACTTGGCGCCGACGGCATTGCGGTAGTGATTGCCAAAACGCAGTGTGTGGATCAGCGCTGAAGCGTGTTCGATTTCGCCGTCGAGACCGACGACCGCGGCCTTGCCATAACCTTCGACGGCTTCGCCCGAACCAACGGCTTCGATGATCATGCGGGTCAGCAATTCTCCGAGCACAGGGGCGCCCGCATGGATCTCCGGCTTGAGGTCCTCGACAAAGCCTTTGCCTGCCCATGGATTCTTAACCACCGCGAAAGCCGAATACAGTTTCAGCGGCAGCGGCGCGGTTTTTCCGCCTTCGATCAAGGTAGTTTCAACTTGCAACAGCGTCTTGCGAATCTGGATCATGCGACGTCCTCAGCAACATATGGTGTTATGGTATGCCATAATATTAATTCGTCAATAGCCTTGTTCGAACAAGCGGCTGCGGCGCCTTCTTCAATCGATTTTGTATTTCGATCAGGTACTTAGAGAATTCTTGCTCGATCCCGACGCCATATGCGGGTTCACAGAGGCGAGCCACTCCGCCTAGTTTAGAGCCGAATGCTCCTCGGCGCGTCTGCATCCGATCTCGAAAGGCGCTTGTTTCGCGAACTCCACATGATTGACAATGAGAGCTTCGGTCGGGGACATGAGGGTCCCGCCGAGCAGTCAATTCGAGACGTTCAAGGCCGATCTCGACCCATAGCTGTCGATGAGGTGACAAAGTGGTGCGTAAACGCTTTGCAACAATCGCCGCACGGTGACGGCTCCGACCTCGCTCATTCTGACGCGTGTTCGGCAATAGTCCTGATTTTTGGAGTCCTGATTTTTGAACCTGCAGCGCCGCACCGATTTGTGGGAGGCGATGTACTCTGCGCGTGAGATTGAGCCAATCGAACGCGTCAAAACTCATGCTTCCGCAGCGTGCGTAAGCAGCGGCGCCCGGCAAAGACCGCTGTGCTTCACGTCGACGACGAAGATGTCAGGCAGCCGGCGATTGGGCAGAAATCACGGCCTCGGCGATGGCTGCCGCACTTGTTACGTGGTCCATCGCAGCACGATAGGCGCCTTCACCATCGCCCCGCCTGATCGCCTCGATGATCCGCTCCATCTGTGCGGGACCCTCGACGTTGCGGTTATCCGTCTTGATCGTCATCGAGCGGAGATGATTGATCCTGACAGTCAGAAGATTGACAATACCCCAGGCAACGTGGCGATCGACCTTGCTGAAGAGTACCTGGTAAAAGGCCGAGGTACTGGCCAGGACGCCCGGCATGTCTTTTTCGCGGTAGCACTGGCGAATATCGTAGAGCGCCCCCTCGAGCGCTTCAACGATTGTAGAATCGTGACGCTCGGCGCACAGGCGCGCCGCCATACCCTCTAGTGCTCCGCGTATTTCATAGATTTGTCGCGCTTCATCAGCATCGAGCCGGGCTACGATCGGGCCCTTGTTCGGAAGATTTGCAACAAGGCCTTCCGACTCAAGATGCCGTAGCACCTCGCGAACAATCGTTCGGCTTACGCCAAGCTGGGCGCAGAGATCTCGCTCCACCAGACGATCACCGGGCTTGAAATGACCGCTGTCGATCGCCTCGCGAACCTTGTCCAGCGCCAGTTCGCGCAGGGTTTTCGCGGGCCGTTCCACTTTGATCGTCGAATCTTTCAAACCAACCACCATTGTCCGCCCCCGTCATGATATGCCATGCTCGCCGGCCTCGCCTGAGTATAAGCCGGCCACACCATATTATGGCGTACCAAATACTTATCGACAGGGTCGGACGATTGCAACTGGCGGCGCAGTTATTCGCGCACGCTGCATTTTACCCCATGCGCTCGGACGCGTAGCTCCCCGGGCTTGGCGGAAAGACGATGGTGCGGTTGCCGTTGATGAAGGTGCGGCGATGGATATGCGCGTGTATGGCGCGCGCCAGAACCTGCGCCTCGACGTCGCGGCCGAGCGAGACATAGTCTTCAGGGCTCTGGGCATGGGTGACGCGCACCGTGTCCTGTTCGATGATAGGGCCTTCATCGAGGTCTGCGGTGACATAATGAGCCGTCGCGCCGATCAGCTTTACGCCGCGACCGTAGGCCTGCTTGTACGGGTTGGCGCCCTTGAAGCTCGGCAGGAAGGAGTGGTGGATATTGATGATCTTGCCTGACATCTCGATGCACATGCGATCAGAGAGGATCTGCATGTAGCGTGCGAGCACGATGAGTTCGGTGCCGGTTCCTTCCACGAGGTCCATGATCCTGGCTTCCGCCTGCGGCTTGTTCTCCTTGGTCACCGGAATATGGTGGAACGGTATATCATGATTGACCACTACTTTCTGGTAGTCGAAATGGTTGGAGACGACGCCGACGATATCGATCGGCAGTGCGCCAATTTTCCAGCGATAGAGAAGATCGTTGAGGCAATGGCCAAAGCGCGAGACCATCAGCATGACCTTCATGCGCCGCGAGCCATCGTGGACCTCAGCTTCCATCCGAAACTTTGCGGCGATCGGCTTTAGACCTTCGGCAAGCTCCGCAAGACCGAGGCCCTCTTCCGACAGGAAGCTGACACGCATGAAGAAGAGACCGGTATCGAGGTCGTCAAATTGCGACGAGTCGACGATGTTGCAGCCGGCGTCCGCCAGGTAACCGGACAAGGCGGCCACGATGCCGCGCGTTGATTTGCAGGTGACCGTCAGGATGAATTGCGTCATGGCAGGCTCTCTTGCAGCGATGTCAAAAAGACACCCGTGCGCAGCGCGGTGGAAGGCCGCGAAGGGCAGCGGGGAAAATATCAGACGTCGAGGGTCGTTTCATGCTCCCAGGCGGTAAACTGCGAGCAATAGGTGTTCCACTCGCCCTGCTTTAGCTTCAGATAGGCCGCCGAGAACTCCGTGCCGAGGGCGGCTTGCAGCTCGGTGTCTTTCTCGTACTCGCGAAGTGCATCCAACAGGTTGAGCGGTAGTTTGGGGGCATCGGTTACAGTATGTCCGTCGCGGTACATGTCGATATCGTGATGCGGCCCCGGATCGGCGTTGCTGCGAAGGCCAGAAAGTCCCGCCGCGATGATGATTGCCTGCAGCAGATAGGGATTGACCGCACCGTCGGGCAGCCGCAACTCGAAGCGGCCGGGGCCGGGCACGCGCACCATATGGGTGCGGTTGTTGCCGGTCCAAGTCACCGTGTTCGGCGCCCAGGTCGCACCGGAGATCGTCCGCGGCGCGTTGATGCGCTTATAGGAATTGACGGTCGGATTGGTCACCGCGGCCAGCGCCGAGGCATGTTTCATGATGCCTCCGAGGAAGGTCTTGCCCTTGGCGGAAAGACCAAACGGCATTGCTTTGTCGGCAAACGCATTGTTTCTACCCTCGAGGTCCCAGACGGAGATATGGGCATGGCAGCCGTTGCCAGTCAGGCCCTTGAAGGGCTTCGGCATGAATGTGGCGCGAAGACCGTGTTTCTCGGCAACCGACTTCACCATGAATTTGAAGAAGGAATGCTTGTCTGCCGTCCGCAGCGCATCGTCATATTCCCAATTCATCTCGAACTGGCCGTTGGCATCCTCATGATCGTTCTGATAGGGCTTCCAGCCCAGTTTCAGCATGCAGTCGCAGATCTCGGCGATGACGTCGTAGCGGCGCATGACAGCCTGCTGGTCATAGCAGGGCTTTTCGGCATTATCGAACTCGTCGGAAATCTTCGAACCATCTGGCGAGATCAGGAAGAATTCCGGCTCGACACCGGTCTTGACGCGCAGGCCCGCCCTTTCAGCTTCGCCAATCAGTCTCTTGAGGAGAACCCGGGGAGCCTGCTCGACCGGTTGGTCTTCCATGACGCAGTCGGCTGCGACCCAGGCCACATCTTTTTTCCAGGGGAGCTGGATGACCGAGGATGCGTCCGGAATGGCGAAAAGATCGGGATGGGCAGGCGTCAGATCGAGCCAGGTGGCAAAACCCGCAAAACCGGCGCCGTCTTTTTGCATGTCTGCGATCGCTTCGGCCGGCACCAGCTTGGCGCGCTGGCCTCCAAACAGATCGGTAAAGCTGATCATGAAATATTTGATGCCGTTGTCCGCGGCATATCTCGAGAGATCCAGTGTCATGTCATTCCCCTTTTTGTATTCAGACACTCAACGGAAACGAGCCGCATCCTCCCAAATGCGGCTCGCTATTTTGATGCGGTTTCACAAACCTCCCTTGCCCGGATACCAGCTCGTCCCAGCGAGCGGGATCTGCGCCATGGCAGCCGCTTCCATGGTCAGCGCGCAAAGATCTTCCGGCTCCAGGTTGTGCAGGTGGTTCTTGCCGCAGGCACGAGCGATGGTCTGGGCTTCAAGCGTCATGACCTTCAGATAGTTGGCGAGGCGGCGGCCCGCGGCGATCGGATCCAGGCGAGCCGCCAGTTCCGGATCCTGTGTCGTAATACCAGCCGGGTCCCTGCCTTCGTGCCAGTCATCATACGCGCCGGCTGTGGTACCGAGCTTTCGGTATTCGTCTTCCCATCTCGGGTCGTTGTCACCCAGTGCAACCAGCGCCGCCGTACCGATGGCAACGGCATCGGCACCGAGTGCCAGAGCCTTTGCGACGTCCGCACCGGAACGGATACCGCCCGATACGATCAGTTGCACCTTGCGATGCATTCCCAGATCCTGCAGGGCTTGGACTGCGGGGCGGATACAGGCCAGAATCGGCATGCCGACATGCTCGATGAAAACGTCCTGCGTGGCCGCAGTGCCGCCCTGCATGCCGTCGAGGACGACGACATCCGCGCCGGCCTTCACCGCCAAAGCCGTATCGTAATAGGGGCGCGCGCCGCCGACCTTCACATAGATGGGCTTTTCCCAGTCGGTGATCTCGCGCAGTTCCATGATCTTGATCTCAAGGTCGTCCGGGCCGGTCCAGTCTGGATGGCGGCACGCCGAACGCTGGTCTATGCCCTTGGGAAGGTTGCGCATGTTGGCGACGCGATCGGAGATCTTCTGGCCAAGCAGCATGCCGCCGCCGCCGGGCTTTGCGCCTTGGCCGACAACCACTTCGATGGCATCGGCGCGACGCAGATCCTTGGGATTCATGCCGTAACGCGACGGCAGATACTGGTAGACCAATATCTGTGAATGGCCGCGCTCTTCATCGGTCATCCCGCCGTCTCCAGTGGTGGTGGAGGTCCCGGCAATCGTCGCACCGCGTCCGAGCGCTTCCTTGGCATTGCCGGACAGGGCGCCGAAGCTCATGCCGGCAATGGTGATCGGCGTCTTCAGGTGAATGGGCTTCTTGGCGAAGCGCGTGCCGAGGACAACCGACGTGTCGCACTTCTCGCGGTAACCTTCGAGCGGATAGCGCGAAATCGACGCGCCGAGAAACAGCAGATCATCGAAATGCGGAACCTTCCGTTTGGTGCCTGCGCCACGAATATCGTAGATCCCGGTCGCCGCAGCGCGGCGGATTTCCGCCAGCGTATAATCGTCGAAGGTCGCGGACTTGCGCGGCGGGGTATAGGGGTTGTGATAGCTCATGATGGTCCCTCGCCTTAATACGCGTCGGCGTTGTCGATATTGAAATTGTAGAGATTGCGGGCCGAGCCGTAACGCTTGAATTCCTCGGGCCTCACTCCGGTCACGCCCGCCTTTTCGAGGAGTTCGGCCAGCTTCGTCAGATGCTCGGGCCGCAGCTCCTTTTCGATGCAGTCGGCACCCAGGCTCTTGACCGAGCCGCGCACGAAAAGCTTCGCCTCGTAGAGCGAATCGCCCAGCGCATCGCCGGCATCGCCGAGCACCACCAGATGGCCGGATTGTCCCATGAAGGCGGACATGTGGCCGATATTGCCATGAACGACAATGTCGATGCCTTTCATCGAAATGCCGCAGCGCGACGCTGCATTGCCCTTGATGACCAGTAGGCCGCCACGGCCCGTTGCGCCCGCATACTGGGAAGCGTCGCCTTCGATCACGACTGTGCCCGACATCATGTTTTCCGCCACGCCCGGGCCTGCCGAACCATGAACGGTAACGGCTCCGCCGTCGTTCATCCCGGCGCAGTAATAGCCGACGGACCCCTTCACATCGACCGTGACAGGCGTATCGATGCCAACGGCAACCGAATGGCTGCCGCGCGGATTGACGACCTCGAAGGAAAGATCGTTCGAACCCTGCTGGATGCTGTGCAGGGCGCTGTTGAGTTCACGCAAAGGGGTGATGGCGAGATCAATGACAGGCATGTTTTCAATAACCCTTGGAGAATGCGCAGGAGGTGCCGCTCAGGCGGCTTTCTGGTGATCCCAGAAATAGACGGTTGCAGGCTCAGGCTCCCAGACGCGCGCCGTTTCGATGCCCGGCAGGTTGACGAGCGCCCGGTATTCGGAACCGAAAGCGACGTACTGGTCCGTTTCGGCCATGACAGCGGGCTTGCAGGCAATCGGATCGCGCACGACGCCGAAGCCGGATTTGGTGCCGACCACGAAGGTGAAGAAGCCGTCGAGGTCGTCGAGCGCACCGGTCAGCGCCTGCCCAAGATCCTTGCCCTTGGCCATTTCGGAGGTGAGGTAGGCAGCTGCAACTTCCGAGTCGTTCTGGGTTTCGAAGGTCATGCCCTCCCGCACCAGCTCGCGGCGCAGGTTGTTGTGGTTCGACAGCGAACCGTTGTGCACCAGGCATTGATCGGAACCGGTCGAAAACGGGTGTGCACCAAGGGTCGTGACAGCCGATTCCGTCGCCATGCGTGTATGGCCGATGCCGTGCGAGCCGCCCATGGAGCGGACGCTGAAACGGGCAACAACATCCTTCGGCAGGCCGGTTTCCTTGTAAATCTCGACGCTGTCGCCGGAGCCCATGATACGCACATCGGGCCGCAGCGCGGTTAGAAGCGGCCGGATCGCCATAAGTTTGTCCGCAGCGATCGCGATGACGGCATGGGTGCTCTTGATGCTGACGTTCGCCGGTATTCCGGCTTCTGCCAAATCATTTTCAAGGCCGGCGAAATCCGCCTCCGGCTTGGCCGACTGGATCGTCACCTTCGCTTTTCCCTCGGCAGCCGAGCCGTAGATTGCGATTCCGGCAGAGTCCGGACCGCGATCCGTCATGGTGATTAACATTTCCGAGAGCAGCTGCCCCAGCTGGGGCTCGAGGCTCCGGTCTTTGAGAAACAGTCCAACAATGCCGCACATGACCTGGCAACCTCCGTTCGTGTCTGAACGAGTGCTACCAGAGGGTTTGGCGATAATCAACTATGAAGAATAATTTTTTCTTTTAAGGCAATAAACTAGTCGCTGACGGCCTTCTGCTGCGGATAGGAAATGATCGAGAGATAGCGGCAGGGGAGCTTGACGAGTTCCTCCGGCCCATGTGGCGCATCCGCGTCGAAGAACAGGCTGTCGCCGGGTTGCATCCGGTAAAGGGCGTCTGAATGGCGGTAGACCACCTCCCCCTCCAGGAGATAGAGAAACTCCATTCCGTCGTGCTGGAAGGTGGGAAAGACGTCGGATTCGACAGTCAGCGTGATCAGATAGGGCTCGACCGTGACGCCGCTGGTATTATTGTCTATATGGCCGAGCAGGCTGTATTGATGTCCGGCGCGCGTGCCGCGACGCTCGATATTCACCCCTTCACCCGCCTTGACGAAGGTTGCACTCCGTGGCTCCTCGAAGCGGCGAAAGAAGGCGGTAATCGGAACGCCGAGCGCCCTGGAGAGCGTTTGCAGTGTCGTCAGCGACGGCGAAATATTGCCGTTTTCGATCTTCGACAGCATACCGAGCGAAATGCCCGTCGCCGCAGACAGGTCGGTGACGGTGATGCCGAGCTTCTTGCGGAAATTGCGGACCTCGTGTCCGATCGCCATCTCGAGATTGTTGACGCGCGGTTCGCGAACCGCGTGCGGATTCTGATCCAGCGCTACGGCGTTTTCGATCTGTGTCTTGGAAGGCATGATGTCTCCGGAGAAAGCAATATTTATCTTCTCAGGAAATCTTTCACGATTCAAAGGAAAAACCCACGCCCTTTTTCAATGCGCATGCGACAGGCCCATGGTTGGATGCGTTCCAAAAACAGGCCGGACTTACAGAGAAAGACGCGGTCGGGTGGGTGTCGGACATTTCGGAGCCGACAGCTTGGGACTGACCGCAATATGCGCGAACCAGTCTCCTGTTGTCCTACCGCCGCGCATCCGTCGGGTTTTCACCGAATGTCGCTTTGAACGATCTGGAGAAATGGCCGGGACTCGAAAAGCCGGTGGCAAAGGCGATCTCCGAAATCGACAGCGGGCTTTGCTCCAGCAGCCGGCGGCTGTGCCGCAAGCGGATCTGCCGGTAAGTGTCGAGGAAGGTCATGCCGCGATGCTTGAGAAAGAGGCGATCGAGATGGCGCGCGCTGATACCGACAAGGCTTGCCATCTCTGCACGGCTGAGCGGATTTTCGATCGCAGTCTCCATTTTCTCCAGCACGGCGAGAAGCGCCGGGTGATTGGTCCCGAAGCGGTTGGCGGCCGATGCCCGCTGCGGATCGCTCGGCTCGGCAACGGCAGTATGCAGGTACCAATCGCTCACTCGGCGGGCAAAATCGGTGCCCATCCGCTCGGAAATCACGGCGTGCATCATGTCGAGCGGTGCCACCCCTCCGCCACAGGTCACGCGTGCACCATCGATGACGAACCGCGCCTGGCGCGGGGAAAGATGCGGGAATGCCTCTTTCAGAACGGGGGCATGTTCCCAGTGGATCGTAAAATCGGTGTTGTCGAGCAGGCCCGCCGATGCCAGCACGTAGGAGCCGCTCGATATGCCGCCGATCCGCACGCCATTGCGCGCGAACTTCCTCAGCGGCGCATGCAGGGAGGCACTTGCGTACCAGTCTTGCGGATCGCCGCCGGCACAGACATAGATCGTATGACAGGTGCCGCCGGCCTCCGAAAGGCTGTTGCAACTGATCGTCAGGCCGGACGAACTGCGGACCGGAAGACCATCTGCCGATAACGGGATCGCTTCGTAAAGGGCACTTCCGGCAATCAGGTTTGCCGCCCGCAACGGCTCGGTCGCCGAGGCGTAGGACATCAGCGCGAAATTCGGCACGAGGACGAAGCCGATCCGCTGAAGGTTCTTCTGGTCGCCAGCGCTCATGTCCTAAAATTACATCATAATGTCCCAAGGATGCAACGCCGGATCACTTCCCCATGCTATGAGACCGGCAACAGGTCTTTCTTGGAAAGCGGCATCGATGCGCTACTCGGCACTGTCCATCTTCTTAAACGGGCTTTTCGGCAACAGGAACTGGGCGCCCGCCTGGCGGCAGCCCGAGCCTAAGCCGCATTACGACGTGATCATTGTCGGCGGTGGCGGACACGGCCTTGCTACGGCCTACTACCTCGCCAAAGAATTCGGCATCACCAATGTGGCGGTGCTGGAGAAGAATTATGTCGGTTCCGGCAATGTCGGCCGCAATACGACGATCATCCGCTCCAACTACCTGCTGGCGGGCAACAATCCGTTCTACGAGCTTTCCATGAAGCTGTGGGAGGGGCTCGAGCGGGATTTCAACTTCAACGCCATGGTGTCGCAGCGCGGCGTGCTCAATCTTTTCCACTCCGATGGGCAGCGCGACGCCTATACCCGCCGCGGCAACGCCATGCGGCTGCATGGCGTCGACGCCGAGCTTCTCGACCGCGCTTCGGTCAAGAAGATGCTGCCCTTTCTCGACTACGACAATGCCCGTTTCCCGATCCAGGGCGGCCTGCTGCAGAAGCGCGGCGGCACCGTTCGCCATGACGCGGTCGCCTGGGGCTATGCGCGCGGCGCCGATCAGCGCGGCGTTGACATCATCCAAGGCTGCGAGGTGACCGGCATCCGGCAAAGCAACGGGCAGGTCATCGGCGTCGAAACCAGTCGCGGCTTCATCGGCTGCGGCAAGCTGGCGCTCGCAGCAGCCGGCAATTCTTCGCAGGTCGCCCGGATGGCTGGCCTGAAGCTGCCGCTCGAAAGCCATGTGCTTCAAGCCTTCGTCTCGGAAGGCCTGAAGCCTTTCATCGACGGAGTGGTCACCTTCGGCGCCGGACACTTCTACGTCTCGCAATCCGACAAGGGCGGCCTCGTCTTTGGCGGCGACATCGACGGCTACAATTCCTATGCCCAGCGCGGCAATCTGGCGACGGTCGAACATGTGGCGGAAGCCGGAAAGGCGATGATCCCGGCGCTGTCGCGCCTCCGGGTGCTGCGCTCCTGGGGCGGCATCATGGACATGTCGATGGACGGTTCGCCGATCATCGACCGGACCCATGTCGACAATCTCTACCTGAATGCCGGCTGGTGTTACGGCGGTTTCAAGGCGACCCCGGCGTCGGGCTTTTGCTTTGCCCATCTTCTCGCCCGCGGCGTGCCCCAGGAGACGGCGACGGCCTTCCGGCTCGACCGCTTTCAGCGCGGCTATCTCATCGACGAAAAAGGCCAGGGCGCCCAGCCCAACCTTCATTGATTTCGCGGATCAAGGACATTCGAAATGGCAAGTCTCGTGCCCTGCCCGCATTGCGGGCGAAGACCCAAAGAGGAATTCACCATCAAGGGCGCTGCCCTTGCGCGACCGACGCCCGATGCCGGTCCTGACGATTGGTTCGACTACGTCTATCTGCGCGACAATCCCCGCGGCGCCTACGAGGAATATTGGCATCACACGTCCGGCTGCCGGCGGTGGCTGGTCGTCGCCCGCGATACGGTGACCCATGAGATCGCCGCATGCCGCGACGCTGCGTCTGGCGAGAAGGAAGGTACAGGCGCATGACATCCTACCGTTTGCCGAAGGGCGGGCTGATCGACCGCTCCAAGTCGCTGTCTTTTACCTTCGACGGCAAGGCGATGCAGGGCCTTGAGGGCGACAGCCTCGCCTCTGCACTGCTTGCCAACGGCCGCCAGTTCGTCGGCCGGAGTTTCAAATATCACCGACCACGCGGCATCCTGACTGCAGGCGCAGCCGAGCCGAATGCGCTGATGACCATCGGCCGCGGCGGCCGCACCGAGCCGAACACGCGCGCCACCATGCAGGAACTCTATGCCGGCCTCGAAGCGAGAAGCCAAAACCGCTGGCCGTCGCTCGACGTCGACATCGGCGCGCTGAACAGCCTTCTGTCGCCCTTCCTCGGCGCCGGTTTCTACTACAAGACCTTCATGTGGCCTGCCTCGTTCTGGGAAAAGATCTACGAACCCTTCATCCGCAAGGCCGCCGGACTGGGCAAGGCAAAATATGAAACCGATCCGGACGCCTATGATAAGTGCTGGGCACATTGCGACCTGCTCGTCATCGGTGCCGGGCCGGCGGGGCTGGCTGCCGCCATCAGTGCCGGCCGTGCCGGCGCCCGCGTCATTCTCATCGACGAGCACTTGGTTGCCGGCGGCGCGCTTTTGAGCGAGACCGCATCGATCGGCAGCAAGGCGGCTGCCGATTTCGCAGCCGACTGCATCGGCGAACTCGAATCCTTGCCGAATGTCACCCTTCTGACCCGCACCACCGTCTTCGGCTGGTATGACGGCAATGTCTTCGGCGCCGTCGAGCGGGTGCAAAAGCATGTGTCCGAACCGCAGCCCAACGCACCTGTGGAACGTCTCTGGCGCATTGTCGCCAAGCGCAGCGTTCTGGCGACGGGAGCGGAAGAGCGTCCGGTCGTGTTCGGCGGCAACGACATTCCGGGCGTGATGATGGCGAGCGCCATGCGCCACTACCTTAACCGTTATGCTGTTGCCCCCGGCAAGGCGACAGCGATCTTCACCACCAATGACAGCGGCTATGCACTGGCCCGCGATCTCGAAGCGCACGGCATTCAGCTTGCCGCCATCGTCGACAGCCGCGAGGACGGCGGCAGCGGCTACTTTGGCCCGGCGCGCATCATCAGGGGTGCCGTGGTATCGGATGCCAAGGGCGGCAAGGCGTTGAACGCAATCGATATCCGCTCAAAGGGCCGCACGGAACGGCTGAATGTTGATGCCCTGGCCATGGCAGGCGGTTTCAGCCCGATCATCCACCTTGCCTGCCATCGCGGCGGCAAACCGGTCTGGTCGGATGACAATGCAGCCTTCCTCGCACCGGGCAATCTGAACGGGATGGCACTCGCCGGCTCCGTTTGCGCCGTTGGCGGCCTCGCCGCCTGCCTTGCGGACGGCGCGCGGCAGGGCGCGACCATGGCAGAAGGGCTTGGCTTCAAGGCGGCAGCCGCTGAGTTCGGCGCGGTGGAGAACGATATCCTCGCCCCGCCTGAAAGGGCGATCTGGTCCATAACCGGCGTCAAGGGCAAGGCCTTCGTCGATTTCCAGAATGACGTGCATCGCAAGGATCTCTGCCTTGCCGTCAGCGAGGGTTATGGCCATGTTGAGCTTGCCAAGCGCTACACCACCAATGGCATGGCGACGGATCAGGGCAAGCTTTCCAATATCAATGCCATCGGGCTTCTGGCTGAAGCGCGCGGCGTCTCGCCGGCAGACGTCGGCACGACGACTTTCCGGCCATTCTATACGCCTGTCTCCTTCGGGGCGTTGACAGGCGCCTATCACGGACATCATTTCCAGCCGGTGCGCAAATCGCCGCTGCACGGCTGGGCGGAAAAGAACGGCGCCGTCTTCGTCGAGACCGGTCTGTGGTATCGCTCCTCCTGGTTCGCGCGAAAGGGCGAACATACATGGCGCGAAAGCGTCGACCGAGAAGTGCTGAACGTGCGGCGGAATGCGGGGCTGTGTGACGTCTCAATGCTCGGCAAGATCGAGATCTGCGGCAAAGACGCGGCACAATTTCTGAACCGGATCTATTCCAATGGCTTCTTGAATTTACCGGTCGGCAAGGCCCGCTATGGCCTGATGCTGCGCGAGGACGGCATGATCTACGACGACGGCACGACGAGCCGCCTTGAAGAAGACCGCTTCTTCATGACGACGACGACGGCCTATGCCGCAGGTGTCATGAACCACCTGGAGTTCTGCGCGCAGGCGCTGTGGCCGGATCTCGACGTTCGCCTCGCATCGGTCACCGACCAGTGGGCGCAGATGGCGATCGCCGGGCCAAAAGCCCGCTCTATTCTCCAGAAGATCGTCGACGACGACATCGCCGACATTGCCTTCCCCTTTCTCGCAGCGAAAGATATCTCACTTTTCAACGGCACGCTTCACGGCCGCCTCTTCCGGATTTCCTTCTCGGGCGAACTTGCCTATGAGCTTGCGGTGCCGGCCGGTTACGGCGAAAGCGTTGCCGATGCCCTGATGGACGCCGGGAAAGGCGATGGCATCATGCCCTATGGCGTCGAAGCGCTCGGCGTCATGCGCATCGAAAAGGGCCATGTCACCCACAACGAGATCAACGGCACCGTCGTTCCGGCCGATCTCGGTTTTGCAAAAATGGTTTCGTCGGTAAAGGTCGATTTCATCGGCAAGGCCATGGTGGGGCGCGACGGCCTTGCGGCCGGCGACCGGCCGCGCCTAGTTGGTGTTGTGCCGCTCGATCCCAACCAATCCTTCCGCACGGGTTCCCACATCCTCACCAAGGATGCGGCTGCAACGCTCGAAAACGACCAGGGCTACGTCACTTCAAGCGCGTTTTCACCTCATGTCGGATCGACCATCGGTCTTGCCCTCGTCAAGCGCGGATCCGAGCGGCACGGCGAAGAGGTGGTGGTTTGGAACGGCCTGCGCAACGAATTCACCCCCGCGCGCCTGTGCAATCCGGTTTTCTTCGATCCGCAGAACGAGAGGCTCCATGTCTGATTTCCGCCCGACCCTTCGCCCGGCGCTCGGCGCCAAACCGGTGATCTCTTCTACTGCCGTCAACCTCTCTCCGCTTCCCGAAGGCGTCATCATTCATGTGCTGGCCCAGCCCGGCGAACGCGATTTCGCGTCCTTCCTCGACGGCCTCGCCGAAGGGGCCACCCTCGCCGTCCGTTCTGTTTCGCCCGGACAGTGGTTCATCGTTGGCGAAGAACCGATGGCATATCAGGACATGAAGGATCTGTTCGACGGGCTCGGACCGCGCGCAACCGGCGTCGACCAGAGCCATGGACGCGTGCGCATCCGGATCAGCGGCAAGTTGGCCAGGCGCGTCCTTTCGAAAGGCACGGCGGTCGATCTTGCGCCCGGCTCATTCCCCGTCGGACAATCCGCAACGACGTTGGTCGGCCATATCGCGGCCCATATCACCTGTGTCGATGCCGACACATTCGAGATTATCGTCCTGCGAGGATTTGCCGAAAGCCTGTGGGACGACCTCGCGCGCATGAGCGCAGAGTTTGGCTGAGCGCAGGTTTGTCGGGAATGCCAAAGGAAGGCATGGCCTACCAGCACCATGCAAACTCCGTTTGAGGCTTCGCCATGGCGGCCGGCAATCAACATCGTCGGCTCAGTCACCCCCTCCACATCCACCTCCACTACATCCGCAGTCACCGTCCCCGAAAGATGATCCTCCGCTTCCGCCTCCACCACACCCGCTTGCGTTTTGCCTGTCCCTTCGAGGCCGGCGGACGGGAAGCAACATCGTGAGAGCAAAGAAGGCGGCGATGCCGGCGAGCACGGGCGCCACCGAAGAAAAGCTTCCTTCAAAACTCCATCCCGCAAACAGCACCAGAATGGCAAGCCAGCCAACGATACCGAGATGGCTCCTGGTGACGCTCAGGGATCGCCACCAACTGCTGCGGCGAGATCGCCGGGCGTCTTTGAAGCGGATCTGCTCGTCCGGCCAGATGTCGAGGGGCGGCGTCATGTTGAACTCCTCCCGATATCGCACCTGCGTGCGTCGGTAGCAGTTGCGATATTTGGCACTTTCAACAGCGCCACCCTCGGTCGGGTCGTGATGGATCGCTCTCCCCAACACGTCACGGCAGAAGTCGATCCAATAGTCGCGCGTATAGATGAGATGCAGGTGCCACACCTCATCGACTTCTTGCGAAGGCGTCAGCGTCTCCTCCGATACGCACATCAGATAGATAAACCTCTTGTATTCTTGAATGACGCGTTGCGTAAATTCGGATGACCAACCAGTTTCGCGCGCAAGCCTGGCCGAGAAGGGCATGCTGACGCCGGGTTGATCGAGGCTGTAAGTTTCAAGGCGGTTCCAGAGATTGGGATCGCTCGTTCTGCTCATGCTGTCCTCATCAGCCATGGTTCGACGACAGAATTATAGCACATCCGTGGATGCACCTGGGTCGGAAGCTGTCGAGGTCTGGCTCCTATCGTATGCGGCAAGGCTCGTTGTCAGATCAACATGCCGGGGCCACACGTCACGCCCTCCTGGAGCTGTCGCTCGACAGGTTCCCAGGAGTTCGGACCTTAGTCCAAGTTGACGGCATTTCAATCGCGGCTAAATTGCCTTGGGCGGAAATGACCGGGGGCGGTTTAAGTGCTGGGGGTATCATTCAAGGAAAGTGACCTGCGCTTGATGTCGGGCGCGGTCCAAGCATGGTACAGACATTTTGGCTTGGCACCAGAGCCGAGATGCTCTGCCTTGCTGTGCAGTTCGGTGATTGATCTCTTCAACCAGGGTCATGGTTCCGTCGAAGATCTGACAGCCCTCTTAATCGCACTTTACGATGGACCGAAATCCATGGAGCGCTCCACGACATCTACCAAAGCTCACTAGCACTTGCTGGCGACCGTCGGTTCGCTCGCGGACAGATCGAAGAGCTTTCGGACCGAGCCAGACGATGTCGTCGCCGTTCCGTCCGAAAGCATGCCCGTTCTCCTGACGCAGGACGAAATCGATTTATTCGTGACGGCTTCACGGCAACCGGCAAGGAGGGTGTAACGCCAGCGGTCCAATGAGCGATGATGCTGCCATTTTAACGGCTCACTGGAAAGGATGGAACTTTTCATCCTCCTCAATGTTTGCTGCAGTGGATGACGTGGCGCGTTCTCCTCCCTTACGCGAGTCGCGTGATCTAAGTGCTACGGGAGATGGTCCCTCCCTCTCCAAGCACACCCAAGTGGACAAGGGCTCGTCTTCCTCCACGACTTGAGGCGAGCCCTTGTCGCATTGCGGTTCTGCCAAATGATCACGAGCCCCGAACCGTTACGCTACGCGCTTGATCCGGATCTCCCTCTTGCCCGGCCATGGAAACCTACCTTGCATCAGCGAGGTTGGTGCCTGGTCGACGACATTTCGCGAATATGTCGAGTGCGGGATCATAAACCTTTGTCGACACGTCCATGAGACCGAGAACACTGTGAAACAAGTTGTCATGGGAGTTGGGGAGCGCTGCATTCCGATCCAGGCATCCCATGTCAAACCCACCCGAGCGCTGCAGGTCATCCGCGATCCAAACGAGGAATGGGACATGGGTTTGCTGCGACGGCGCGAACACATATGGCGCGCCATGCAAATAAAGGCCGTGCTCGCCAAGCGATTCGCCGTGATCTGAAAGGTAGATGACCGATCCGGCAATCGTCGAGGTGCGCGCCTTCAGTCTATCGATCACCTGCGACACGATGTGATCGGTATAGAGGATCGTATTATCATAGGCGTTCTTGATTTCCTGCGCTGAGCAAGCGCCGAAGTCATTTGCCCGGCAATCTGGTAAAAAGTGCCTGAAATCGTTTGGATATCTCGAGAAATAGGCCGGGCCGTGGCTTCCCAGCTGATGCAGGATCAAAACACTATCGCCCTTGACGGTGCTAAGCCACGAATCCATGCGATCGAGAAGAATGGCGTCCAGGCATTCGCCGTCCTTGCAAAACCTGGGGTCGGCAGAACTCGGGAGGAATTGGTAAGCGACGCGGTCGGTCACGTGATAACTGCCGGTATCATTGTCAAACCACGACACTGATACGTTTGCATGGGTTAGGACATCGAGCACGTTCTCTGTCTCAAGGCCCTTGCGATGTGTGTAGGCGCGGCGCGGATAGACCGAAAACATGCACGGTATCGAGACGGCCGTGGACGTGCCGCAGCTCGTCGTGTTTGGAAAGTAGACGACGCCGCGCTCGCGGAGCTCCGGGTTCGTATCCCTGCCATATCCGCCTAGCGAAAAATCGTCTGCCCGAGCGGTTTCTCCTGCAACGATGACCGTCACTCGCGGCTTTGGCCTCACCCCGGTGCGATGTGCGTCCACTCCCAGTGGGTGCGCGGTAACCTCGGCGTTCTGGGTCGCGTCTATTATGAACCGAACGGCGCTCGATATCGGAAAGAAGGGATTGAGTGGATCGAGGATGTCCCGGTGCGCCCGGCCGACCCCGGCAAAGGTTCGATAGTCGCAGGCGGCCGCCAGAGCTAAGATCCCGATGCATCCGACGATTATTGCGCTGTTGTGCGCCAGTTTCGCCAAGAATGGCCGATGCGCGACCCTTACCCAGACAACGACCAGCGATGGAAGGATTCCGGTCATAAGCAGATGGGTGGCGAAGCGCAAGGTTAAGAGGTGCCCCGCTTCAGCACCCGTTGAGACGGCGGCGTTTCGGATCATCTCGCGATCAACGACCACACCGAACTGATCGGTGAACCAGGACGCCGCAGACGCGGTTAGGATAAAGAAGATCAAAAATATCCTGGTTACATATTTCGCAGAAAAGGCCGTGATTATGGCCATGCTCATCGCCGAGATGCCGACGGCAAAAAGAATGAAGGCAAAGTGATCCTTTGCCAAATAACCGAACGCCTTGGTCCAGAATGTCCAGTTCGTGACAAGAAGCAGATACAGGGACGTGACAGCGCAAATTGTCACGCTTCCGACCGTGGGCCGATAGCAATGCAAGACTTTGTTCATCCTAATGCATCCAAAGCGCTCGATGTCCCGGCGCGGCGCAAAAGATTGGAACTTCCGGGCTAAGGATTTCAGGCATGGGCGCTCCAGAGTGGGTAGCGCCTAGGTGGCTGAAGAACCTGACAGAGACCTGAACGGACGTCAGGCGACGGCATTGCCGACGCCGGTCTCCTCCTCAGCGCCCGCCGCGTGCGACGTTTCAACGACGTGTTCGATCCGTTGAGCGATGCACTGGGGCATATCCGCCGTAGCGCGCATCATCGCCAGCAACATTCGAAAGCCCATGGATGGGATTGGAAATCAACCCCAGTCCCGGTTCGAGCTTCAGCATCCTGCGCCTGGTATCATCGCGCGAACTATCTGGCCAAAGATCGACTGCGCAGTCAGATATCGAAATTGGTCGGCAGCACAACGACATCGCGAATTGTGACATTTCGCGGCCTGGTCAGCATGAAGATGATGGCATCGGCCACCTCCGACGGTTCGATGAGGCTTCCGGATTCCTTCGCCTTTTGGAGATTTTCTTCTGGCCAGTCGGCAAGCAGCGCGCTGATCACCGGTCCGGGCGAAACCGAGCCCACGCGGATGCCCTTCTTGTTGACCTGGCGCCGCACGGTCTGAACGAAGCAGGTCATGGCCCATTTCGAAGCCGAATAGACGGGCTCCCATGGAACGGGATAATGCCCCGCCACTGAACTTGTGACGATAATGTCTCCCGAGCCGCGCGCGATCATGTGCGGCAGAACATCATGGACGTTCTTCATGACTGCGTTGACGTTGAGGTTGAGCATTCGGTCAATAACGGCGGTGTCGGCCTCGATCAGGTCACCCCCGATGTAGGTGCCTGCATTGGCGTGAAAAATATCGAGCTGGCCGGTCAGTTTCTCGATAGACGGCATCAGGCTCGCGCAACTGGCGGGATCGAGAAGATCGATCACCAGGGGGATTACGACATTACCGAGCTCGTCGCAAACTGCGTCCAGAGCCTTCTGGTCGCGATCGACGAGCACCACGCGCGCGCCCTCCGCAACCATCGCCCTCGTGCTCGCCAGTCCGATGCCGGAGGCCGCACCCGTAACTGCCGCCACCATACCTTCCAATTGCTTGACCATGCTCGTCTCCTTCTGCGTCAGATCACATTCTGCAAATCCAGCGGCCACCTCACTCAATGGCTTCCCCACTGGCTTGCCGTTTCGAGGCATTGCTTCCACTCAACGACACCGTCAGTCGTGCCCGCGCTCCGCAGCGAACAGGCGGCCGCCGCATGGCCGAGCCAAAGACAGTCCTTGATTGCCCAGTCTTCGTGCAGGCCGTACATGAAGCCTGCCGCGAAGGCATCGCCCGCACCGTTCGGTCCGACAATCGCATTGCGAGGTATCTTGACGGAGGGCACGAAGATCTTCTCTCCTGACCGCGTGACGGTGATCGCGCCTTCCGGAAAGTGGACGGTGATAAGCCGCATCGCGCCCTGCTTGAGAATGACGGCCGAGGCCGCCGCGCACGCATCAACGTCAGTCCTGCCGTCCCGAGTGGTTTCCATCTCTGCAAGCGCCCCGATCTCTTTGTCGTTGACAATGAGCGTATCGAGATGCGGTAGGCAGGGCAGGATCAGGCCGCGCAGACGTTCCGGCGTGACCGTGCAAAGTTCGAGATTGGTCTCAAGACGAGCGGCGCGAGCGGCTTTGAGCACTGTCACCCAGCCGTTGGCATTGTCGCCCCAGGGTGCATCCATCGTGGGATGGATGCCGGGAAGTCCGAGATGCAAGAAGCGCGCGGTGGTTCCAGAAAAATCGAAATGATCCGGCGAAAGCAGCGCCGAAACGCCGATCTCGGAAATATGTGTGCGCAGTCCACTTGCCTGCGAGATGAAGGCCTCGGTCGTATGGGTGCTCGCCTGGTCGCTGACATGCATCTGCCGATGGTCGAGACCAGCTCGCTCGGCTTCGGCGATGAGCTTTCGGCCGGCCTCGTCGTTGCCCACCAATCCAATGGTTTCGACCGGGATTGCCGGGTCGAGCCTCTTGATGTCGATGGCAAGATTGCAGGCCGGGCCGCCGCCGCGTTCCTCGAGCCCCCAGGCGATACCGACGCTGTCTTCCCTTGGCCATGCGTCTATCCTGCGATTTCGGTCGAGGCACCAGGTCCCGCCGGCGATGAAGCCGCGCCTGCTCGTTCCGGCCACGCTCTCCTCCCTTGGCGGTGTCAATTCATCAAAACCTTTTCGGTGACGACCGTGTCGTCGGAGAGTGTCCGCATCGGCTGCTGACCGCTTGCCTGCAGTGCGCCGTGATAGGCCCTGACCGCCTCCTCTGGTCTGAGATCACCATCTGCTACGGCACGCATGAATTTCACCATGGCGAGCGGGTCTTCGGCGAGATTGATCTTGCGACCGAAAAGCGCCACGCGGGCGCCGTATTTCTCCGCCTGGTGGATGAGTTCGAACGTGTCGCGCGCAGTACCCGCCCCGCCGCCTAGCACGCCGACGATCAGGCTCGGGTCGTAGGACGTGAGCTCCTCCAGCGCCTTCGGGCCATTGAACGGAATCTTCAGGAATTGCGGCCGCTGCGCACGTGTCAGCCCGGCCAGCGCCCGGCATATGCAATCATTTACGAAATGTGGTTGGAGGTCAGGGGAAATACCGGTGTCGACGTTCGGATTGAAGACTTCCAGGAAATAGTTGAAGCCGTGGTCGTGCGCGTCCTCTACGAAATCCAGGAAGGCGAGCAGCGAATTGTAGTCCGCGTCGAGATCGTTGTTGAAGGTGATCGAATAGAGGCCGAGATCGGTATGGCGCCGGTTGACCGACAGAGAAGCAGTGCGATAGGGCCGTGACGGCTGAGAGGCATAGGTCGCGCCGCGCCCCACCCAGATATCCGTCGCATCATTGGCGCGAATGGCGGGTTTTACATTGCTGCCTGCGTAAACACCGCTTTCCGTCAGCAGTTCGAGATTGGAGGCGGAGGTCAGCATGATATCGACGATGTCCTGGGTGACCACGGCCTTGATCTGGTCGAGGAATTCCGCCCGCGTCCGGTAGCGCGTGTAGGAGCAGTCCTTCTCGAGCTTCGGGCCGCAGGATGGAATGCTCGGCCCCATGTCGCCATCCTTCGCGTCCGCGATGATGAAATCCGTTCGCTTGTAGTTGCCGGCCCTGATCTTGGCGATTTTTGCGTCAAAGCGTGTCATGCGCTGATCCTTGAAAATCTGAGGCCGCCAGACCGGCGGCGGGAAGGTTCACAATTTGAGGCATCTGCCTCGCAAAACCGTCAGGCGATCATGTAACCACCATCCACAGGCATCGACAGGCCGTTGACCATTGCTGCCTCGTCAGAGAGCAGGAAAAGAATGACCTCGGCAATGTCTTCGGGTTCGGCGAAACGGCCGACCGGAATGCGATTGAGCATGCCGGCTGCCTTTTTTGGATCGCTCCAGGCCTTGATGGCCATGGGGGTGAGCGTCACGGTGGGATGCACGCCGTTGACGCGGATGCCCTTCGGCGCAAGTTCCTTGGCCATTACCCGGGTCAGCCCGTCGAGAGCGGACTTGGAAGCGCAATAGGCCGCGTGATCGGGAATACCGACAAAGGCGGCGACGCTCGATACGTTGACGATTGCGCCTTTCCGGCTGTTCTTCACCATGTCGCGGGCGTATTCCTGGGAAATGATCATCGGTGCCCTCGTATTGACGGCATAGAGCAGATCGAAGTTCTCGACCTTGAGATCGAGAAAGGACTCAAGCTCGGTCGTGCCCGCACAGTTAATCAGAAAATCGGCCGGTAGGGCCTCAAGGGCTGCAGCGCGCGTCGCGTCCGGATCGGCAAGATCGACCGCGATTGGGATACATCCGATTTCATTCTTCAGATCCTCAAGATCGGCCGCCGAGCGCGATAGCGCGGTCACCTTGGCCCCACGCTGCGCCAGCATGACGGCAGTCGCCCGGCCGATGCCCTTGCCGGCGCCGGTCACCACCACATGCCTGTTTGAAAAATCCATCGCCAATACCTCCTACCAGCAAGTGAAGCCGCCGTCAGCCTTGACGGTCGCGCCAGTGATCAGGCTCGATGCGTCGCAGGCGAGAAAATGCACCACCGACGCAATCTCATGGGGCTGGCCCATCCGGCCCATCGGCGTGTCACGGATCCAGATGTCCATCATCTTCTTGTCGACCACAGTCTTCGTCATTTCGGTTTCGATATAGGTTGGTGCGACGGCGTTGACGCGAACGCCACGGTCGGCCCATTCCACGGCGAGTGAGGCGGTCAGATGGTGGACGGCGGCCTTTGAAGCGTTGTAATAAGTCTGCAGCTGTGGACGGTTGACGATATAGCCGGACATCGAACCGATATTGACGATTGCACCACGGCCGGCCTTCAGCATGTAGCGGCCGAAGGCGCGATTGCACCAGAAGACGCCGTTGTAGTTCACGTCGTTGACATTGAGCCAGAGTTCGTCCGGCGTATCCTCTGCGGCCGTACCGGTCCGGGCAATGCCTGCGTTGGCGACCAGCGCGTCGATGCGACCGTACTTTGCGAAGATATCCGCAGCGGCTTTGTCGACGGCTGCGGAATGAGTGACATCGAGGACCAGCGCATCGGCTTCGACACTCTTGCCGGCCAAGGCCTGCCGGCCCGATTCGGCGAGCGCTTCGTCGCGATCGATGATGACGATTCGGGCGCCTGCCTCGGCAAGCGCTTCGGCGCAGGCAAGGCCAATACCGCGTCCGCCGCCGGTCACCACAGCGGTTTGGCCATCCATCCGGAATTTCTCGAAGAACATGTCTTGCTCCGTGGCTATGCAGAATTAGAAACGCCGGCCGCTCTTGGCATCAAACAGATGCACCCGGGCCGGGTCGATCCGCAGCGAGATAGCCGCGCCCGGCAGCGCGGCGATGCGGTCGCGGACGGCCGCCATGATGGCATCGCCGCCGAGATGTGCAAAGATCTGTGTTTCCGAGCCGGTGGGTTCGAGAACCGAGATCGCCGCAGCCATTCCGTCGGGCCGCACATCGATATGTTCTGGACGGATGCCGTAGATGACAGGCTCGCCGTGGCTCGGCGTGCCCTCTGGCACCGGCAGCACGGTGCCCTTGTTGCTGACAAAGGCCAGCCGGCCGCTTTCCATCGACAATCTGCCGGGAACGAAATTCATCGACGGCGAGCCGATGAAACCTGCCACGAAGACATTGGCCGGGCGATCATAGAGATCGAGCGGCGCGCCGATCTGCTCCACCCGTCCGTCGCGCATCACGACGATCTTGTCGGCCATGGTCATGGCCTCGATCTGGTCATGCGTCACATAGATGGTGGTCGTCTTCAGCCGTTGGTGAAGTTCCTTGATCTCGACGCGCATGGTCACGCGCAGCTTGGCGTCGAGATTGGAAAGCGGCTCGTCGAACAGGAAGACCTGCGGATCACGGACGATCGCGCGTCCCATGGCGACGCGCTGGCGCTGGCCGCCCGAGAGCTGCTTCGGGTAGCGATCAAGCAGTTTGCCGAGATCGAGGATTTCGGCCGCCCTGCGGACCTTCGCTTCGATCTCGCTCCTCGGCGCGCCCTTGAGCTTGAGAGGAAAGCCCATATTGTCGGCCACGGTCTTGTGCGGATAGAGCGCGTAGTTCTGAAACACCATGGCGATGTCACGGTCCTTGGGAAGGACGTCGTTGACGACCCTGCCGCCGATGGCGACCGTGCCGCCGGAGATCGTTTCAAGCCCTGCGATCATCCGCAGCAGGGTGGACTTGCCGCAGCCCGACGGCCCGACCAGCACGACGAATTCGCCATCGGCAATGTCTATGCCGACACCGTGGATGACCGGCAGCGCACCATAATTCTTTGTAACGTTCTTGACGGTGACGTGAGCCATATGAGTTCCTCTATTGCGGCAGTGCGATCTGCATCTTGACTTCGCCCTTCGCAGCGGAAGCCGCGATCTCGAAAGCCCGAACGCTTTCGTCGAAATCGAACGTACGGGTGATGAGCGGTTTCACGTCGATCGCCCCCGATGACAGCATGGCCACGCAGCGCGGAAAGACATGGGCATAGCGGAAGACATGCTCCACGCGCGCCTCGCGCACCATGGCCTTGCCGACATCGTAGTGGATCGGATGGACCTGCGAACCGATGAAGACCACACGACCGCCGGGTGCCAGCGGGTCGAATACGCCCTCGGCACCTCCGGGATGGCCCGAGCACTCGAAAACGATCTCCACGCCCCAGCCGCCGGTGGCGGCAAGGATTTCCCTGGCCAGTTCCTGCCGCGCAACGTTGACCGGTGAGATTGGACCGAGCTTGGCGGCAAGCTCCAGCTTGGCGTCATCGATGTCGCTCACGAACACCCGTGCGCAGCCGGCCGCGACAGCCGACAGCGCTGTCACCAGGCCGATCGGACCAGCGCCGATCACCAACGCTATGTCGCCCGGCCTGACCTGCGCCTTGGTGGCCGCATGCACACCCACTGCCAGCGGTTCGACCATGGCGGCTTCGGCGAAGGAAACGTTGTCGGGCAGCTTGTAGGAGAAATCGGCCGGATGGACGACCGTCGGCCTGAGTACGCCATGGATGGGCGGCGTCGCCCAGAAGCGGACTGCCGGATCAATATTGTAGAGGCCAAGGCGCGTCGCGCGGCTATTGGGATCGGGAATGCCCGGCTCCATGCAGACCCGATCGCCCACCTTGAGCGACGTGACCTCGGCACCGGTCTCGATCACGGTGCCGGACGCCTCGTGGCCGAGGATCATCGGTGCTTTCACCTGGAATACGCCGGTGCCGCCATGTGTATAGTAATGCACGTCGGAGCCGCAGATGCCCACGGTGTGGAGCTTGATGCGCACGTCGCGTGGGCCGAGCACCTCGTCACGCTCGATCGGGAAATCGCGCAGCGACAGCTTCATCTTCTCTTCCAGTACCAGCGCTTTCATTGTCTCTGTCCTATTGTCTCAAGAAGCATCAGCCGCGCCATACGATCAGGACCCCGAGCGCGATGGCCAGGACGTGGCAGACCGTCAGCGGAATTGATTGTTCGAGGAACCGCATCCAGAAGAGTTCGAGCGCGACGAACAGGTAGATGCCGACGAAGACGCGGTCGAACCAGTTGGTGATGATCGGCAGAAAGCCTGTCCGCTCGGATTTGCGGCCCGCCACTTCCGGTTCGGCATCGATCTGTCCGGGGTCAAATGGCTCTTGCATCGCTCTACTCCTTGACTGCGCCGAAGGTGAGACCTGCCACGATATGCCGCTGGACCACTGCGAATATGACGAGGGCGGGGATGAGCGTGATCACGGCGATCGCCGCCATCGCCCCCCATTCCGTTCCCGTTGTCGTCACATATTCCGAAAGGCCTGTGGTGATGGTGCGCGCGTTGAAGCTGGTCAGGGTCGCGGCAAGCAGGAACTCGTTCCAGGCGAAGACCCAGGTGAGGATCAGCGTGACGGCAAGGCCAGGCCGTGAAAGCGGGAAGATGACTTCGTGGATAACCTGCCACGTCGAGGCACCATCGACGGTCGCGGCCTCATCGAGTTCCTTGGGAATTCCGTCGATGGTGGGCCTCAGCGTCCAGATCGCGAAAGGCAGGTTGAACGTGCAATAGAGCAGGATCATGCCGATCTTCGTGTCGTAAAGCTTCCAGTCGCCGAACGTGATGATCTGGGTGAAGAGCAGGAAGAACGGCAAAAGGAACACCGCCGCCGGGGCCATGCGGTTGGTGATCGTCCAGAAGAAGATGTTCTCCTTGCCTGCGAGGTCGAAGCGCGAGAGCGCATAGCAAGCCATGAAGGCCAGCACCGTGACCAGCACGGCGTTGCCGCTGGATATGATCATCGAATTGAGCATGTAGCCGCGCAGCGTCTCATTGCCCAAGACGTTGACGTAATTCTTCCAGTAGATCACGTCGAGAAACAGGCTCGGCGTCGTGAAGAGATCGACCGCCGGCTTCACCGAAATGACGAAAAGCCAATAGATCGGGAAAAGCGTCAGCAGGCTCAGCAACAGCCAAAGCGCCACGTAAAGAAGGGGATTGCGGCCCTGCATCAGAATGTCCTCTTCCGTTCGCGTCGAGCCACGAGGGCGACATAGAGCAGCCAGCACATCACCAGGGTGAGGTAAAGGACGATCACCGAGATCGCGGCGCCATAGCCGTAGTCGGTTTTTGGGAAGACGATCTTCCAGATGTGCAGCCCGACATAACGGGTTGCGGCTCCCGGCCCGCCCGAGGTCAGCATCCAGACTTCATCGACAGTGCGCAGCGCATCCATCAGGCGGATAAAGACCGTTGCGAGAATTGCCGGTCGGATCATCGGCAGTGTGACGTGCCAGAAGATCTGGCGGCGGTTGGCGCCATCAATCTGCGCCTGTTCGAACGGCTCTTTCGGCAGGGCGAGCAGTGCGGCAAGCAGTGTCAGCGTCACCAGCGGCGTCCAGTGCCAGATGTCCATGATGACGGTCAGGGTGAAAGCGGTGGTGGCGTCGCGGCCGATGTTGAGATCGTATCCGAACCAGTTTCTCAGGAGATAGGGGATGATGCCGATGCTGGGCGTCGTCATCAGGCGCCAGACCGAGCCGACGACGATGGGCGCGACGATCAGGGGCAGTGTGTGGATCGTGCGGAAGAAGCCTCGTCCAGGAAATTCCCTCATGAAGAGCTGGGCGAGGAGATAGCCCAGCGCGATCTCGCTCAGCACCGCGAAGAATGCGAATTTCATGGTAAAGGCGATGGAGGTCAGGAATTCGGCGTCGAAGACAAGGCGGCGGAAATTGTTGGCGCCGTTGTAGATCATGTCGGGGCTGGCGCCGAACGGGTTCCACTGGTGGAATGCCACGTAAAGCACGTAGATGAAGGGTATGATGCCGAAGATGCCGAGGATCGCGATCGTCGGGGCGAGCATCAGCCAGCCGACAGTGTTTGAACGCATGAATTCCGTGCTCCCGAAAGATATCCGTGCAGATCAACAGCCTGCACTAACGGCAACTGCGCCCGGGTGGCGGTCCTGGGAGAGGCCACCCGGACGCAGGCTCTTGTCGGTGTTATTTGCGATAGCCGAGATTCTTCAGCTCTGCTTCGGCCGCCGCCGCCATCTGGTCGAGGCCTTCATCCGGACCTACTTCGCCTAAGAGGATCTTGTAGAAGATCGGCGCCGTGGCTTCACGCACCTGCGCATGGAAGGGGAAAGGCGGCGCGCCGGCGAAGAGCTTTCCCTGGTCCTTGAGCATGGTGTAGTAGCCATTCAGCTTCTTATCCATGTCGAGGACCTTGGGATCGTCATAGGTCGCCGTATTGGTGATGCGGGGTGCGGCAATCGCCCAATCGGGCTGGACCGAGTCCTGGCCGATGAACTGCAGGAAGAGCAAGGTCGCTTCCTTGTTCTTCGACGTCACCGGCAAGCCGAAGGCACCGCCGTCATAGTAGCCGAGATAGCCTTTGCCGCCCTCGACCTCCTTGAGGACGTCGGGTTCGGTGGGCGGAAGCGCGACGCCGACATTGCCGACCACCTTGGACTTTTCTGCATCCGACGCGATCCAGGCGGCGTTCTCGCCATAAACCAGGCCCTGTGCGACGCGGCCGGCGGCGAATGTCGTCCCGACTTCCGTCCAGGTTGAAGCAGCAGATTCAGGCGGAGCGATGTCCCGCAGATGCAGCCAGTATTTGATGGCGGCCTTGGCCTTGTCGCCATTCATCTGGCCGCCATTCTCGACGGAGGCCGCATAGTTGTTATTGGCGTCGATACCCCAGTTGTAGACGCCGAATGTCGGAGCGATCGACTCGAAGAATTCGTACCAGGAGGCCGCGTGACCGGTGTGCGCCTGGGCCGTCGTTCCCCAGAGCTCCATCCCGTTGTCCTTGCCGTACTTGGTGAAGAACTCGGCAATCTGCGTATATTCCTCATGGGTCTTGGCCGGAGCCAGATCCTTGCCGGTCTCCTTCTTGAAAGCTTCCTGGATTTTTGGATCATTGAAGAGGTCGGTGCGATAGAGATAGACCTTGATGAAGGCTTCCATCGGAATACCGAAGAGATCGCCGTCGGCGTTCTTGAAGTAGTTGGCGAATGTCGTGAAATGGGTTTCATCGAATTCCGGCGCCTTCAGTGACGGATCGTCCTTCAGCGATTTCGAAATGTCGGTCAGGAAGCTGCGCGCCAGATAGGCATAGATGATGTCCTGCTCGATATAGACCATGTCATAGATGCCGGTCTTGGCTTCCATGTCCTTGATGGCCTTGTCGTACATCTGGTCCCAGGAGGTGGTCTCGATCTGGACCTTGATGCCGGTCTTTTTCTCGAATTCCGGCGCAAGCACGTCCTTGATGTAGTTGGACGGCGGCGTGCTTTCGGTCACGCCGTGCAGGACGACACCCTTGTATTTTGCGCCGGCATCCGACCAGAAATCGGCCCTTGCGGGTATTACGCTCGTAAGAACACCGATCGCAAGCGCAGCGATTCCAATTCCACTTTTCCTGATCATAATTCCTCCTCCTTGTGCCTTTGCACCACTTGCGGGCGCTGGCCGGCAAGTACGTTCTCACGACCGACAGGTGTCGGCTCCTCCCAGGTTCCGGCAGCACGGCTCCTCCCGGCTTCCAGATACGGTTCGCCTTCATAGGATCGCGACCTCTGGGCTGCTTTCCCGGCTTCGTTCCTATTGGCGTAAGAAGAGCTTAGTGCGCGGTCTTTTGCTCCGCCACGCGTGGTTTGCCGGCGACCTATACTTTTTCGCCGACTGCCATGGCCGCCGAATAGGCACGAATTTCCCGGAAGGGATCGCTTCGCGCTTGCGTTCCGATCTTGTGTGCGTTGCGCCGGTAATCCGAGGGCGTGCGCCCGCAGATCTTGAAGAACTGCCTGTTGAAATTGGCAATGTTGTTGAACCCGACCTCAAAGCAGATCTCGGTGATCGGCCGATAGGTCTGGGTAAGCAACGAGCAGGCGGCATAGATGCGCGCAAGGATGACGTAGCGCGCGAAGGTATGACCGGTCTGGCGCTTGAAAAAGCGCGAGAAGGCCTGCGGCTCGAGACCGCAGACCTTTGCGACCGAGGCCAGATCGATGTCGTCGCTGTAGTGCTCCAGCACATAGCGCATGGCGACGTCCAGCTCATGGGGCAGTTCCATCTGCGAAGAGGCCGGCGCGAGCCGCGACAGCCTGCGCCGCTCGGCGGGATTGCGTGCCAGTGCGATCATCAGCTGCAGGAAGAGCACGACACGCTCGGCGCCATGGGCGGAGCCCATCTGCGCAAGCAGCCGCCGGCCTTCAAGCGCCGTGGCGCCCAAGAATTGCACGCCGTAGACCGCGTCCTCATAAAGCGGCTTTATCGTGCCGAGCTCAGGACAAAATGAGCCGACGCGATCGGCCCATTCGGGGGTAAACTGGATCAGCACGTCGCGGTTGCGGATCAGCTTGCCGGGCTCGATATCGCTGACCCAATTGTGCGGCACGTTCGGACCAGTCAGCACCAGGCAGCCAGGCTCGAACTCGCCGATATAGTCGCCCACCATCATGACGCCCGAAGTCGTGCGGGTGAGATGCAGTTCGTATTCAGGATGATAGTGCCACTTCGCTCGGAAATAAGGGTAGTCATGCATGTTCCAGCGAAAGGATTCTGCTGGCGGGCAGATGATCATCTCGAAATCGGGTACGATCCGCAAATCGGCTTTCATGGAAATAACCTCCTCCCGACAGGCAGGTCGTGGTTCCCCAGGCGCCTATGTCGGCATGCACGCCAAAAGAGCGTTTCGTCGTTCGGCTCCCTTGGCCAGTCGCAGCTTAAGAGCAAGCGAGCCATTGGTTCCCCCTGCACGTCGGCCTTCCGTTGGCGCTGGTTTGCGCCTTATATGTTGCCTGAAAAAACAAATTAGTTCATTTGGGAAAGCTGTCAACACCAATCTCATAAGCCCAAGTTCCCAAATAACTGCAGGCCACTATTGAGGCATTTGCACGCCGAAAAAAGCATTTGCTCATTTTGACATCGAATGCTCGATCGTCCTCGATCTGGAAATCCGCTTGACAGACGCAACTGAAGCTTTATTTGTTGCGCAATGCAACATACTTTTTGATAGGGGGAGAAGATGGGCCGGTTAGGTATTCATTCTTTCGTGTGGACGGGCGGACAAACCCAGTCGATGCTTGAGGAAGCAATGGAGAAATCCGCCTCCTGCGGTTACAACCTCATTGAGTTCGCCTACCTGCGCCCGGAGAAATTCGATCTCGATGCACTCGCCAAGCGGGCTGCGGCGCTGAAACTCGATATTGCTGTCACCATGGGCCTTCCGGTCAGCCACGACGTGTCGAGCGAAGATGCGCAGGCGGTTCGAGCGGGCGAAGGCATGCTGGCCGACGCCGTGCGCGCCGTGCGCGACATAGGCGGGAGCAAGCTCGGCGGCATCCTTTATTCCGCCCACGCGAAATACGCCCGGATGCCGACCAAAAAGGGATGGGACAGCAGCGTCGCGGCCATCGCCAAGACGGCTGGCCTTGCCCAGTCTGCAGGGATCGACCTTGTTCTTGAAGTGGTGAACCGTTTCGAGACCAATCTTCTCAACACCACCGCCCAGGGTCTCGCCTTCATCGAGCAGGTAGGCTCAAAACATGTGCGGCTGCACCTCGACACGTTCCATATGAACATCGAGGAAGCGAACCCGGCGGCGGCCATCCGGCTTGCGGGCGATCAGATCGGCTATTTTCATATCGGCGAAAGCAATCGCGGCTATCTCGGCGACGGCGTCATCAATTTCGATCTCATGTTCGATGCATTGCTCGACATCGACTACGAGCGCGACATCACCTTCGAATCCTTTTCGAGCGCTGTCGTCGATGAAGGTCTGTCGCTTGCCTGCGCGATCTGGCGCGACACCTGGACCGAAAACATGCCGCTCGCGCAACATGCAAAGCGATTCATCGACCTCAAGATGGACGAAGCGAAACGCCGTCGCGCGACCGTTGCGCGGCCGTGACGGCGAAAGATGGGGGAAAGGTGAAGTCCGGTAGATACCGGGCGTTTGCGGCCCAGTCATGATGTGTCAGTGGTCGGACAAGAGAGGCAAGGAGAATCGCCCGTGAATGAAGTGGGTCCAATCGCGTCTCCGAGCGGGATCCGCCAGCGCAATGAACTCGCGGCGATGCGGGCGCTCTATCGCCACGGCCGCTTGAGCCGGGCGGAGCTTGCGCGCATTCTAGGGCTCAATCGCTCCTCGTCCGGCCATATCATCGCCGGACTAACCGCCGAGGGCCTCGTCCGCGAGGTGGGAACCGCCGAGCAGGCCCAGACGACCCACGCGGGGCGGCCGGGCATCATGCTCGAACTTATGCCCGAAGCCGCCTTTTTTCTCGGCATCGAGATCGGCGTCGAACATATCACGGTGGTTGAGGTCGATCTCGCCTGCCGCATCGTCAACAACCGAATGGAGCCATTCGACGGCCCATCCGTCGATGTCGAGACTGCGGTCTCGCGCGCGATCGCGATCGCCTTCGACACATTGCCGGCCGAACACCGCAGCCGCTGCGAGGGCCTCGGCGTCGCCGTGCCGGCGCAAATGGACCGAAAGGGGCTGATCAACACGGCTCCCCTGCTCGGCTGGCAGAACATACAGCTTGCCGATCTCGTGCGTGCGGCCGTGCCGGCACAAATGCCGGTCATGGTGGAGAATGACGCAAACGCCTTCGCGACCGGCGCGAGCTACGGCGCTCGGGAGGTCCATTCGGGGGTCACGCTCTATCTCGTCATGGAAAGCGGCGTGGGCGGCGGCATCGTCGTCGACGGGACCGTGCTTCGCGGCGCGCGGGGACTTGCCGGCGAAATCGGGCATCTGCGCGTCGATGGTGCCGATGCGCCCGGCCGCAGCCTGGAAAGCGTCCTCGGTCTGGAGTGCATCCTGAGCATCTATCGTTCCGTCTCGACGCAGCCGGAACCGAACTTCGCGACTTTTCTGGCCGATGTGCGCGACCGCGTTCCCGGCGCCGTCGCCATAGCAGAAGACTGGGCGCGTGCGCTGGCTTACGGCCTGATTCAGGCCTGCAGGATCATCGATGCCGACAGGGTCGTCCTTGGCGGTTCGGTCGCCGCGCTCTATCCGTTGATGGCGGCGCGCGTCCTGCATCACATTCGCTCCATGCAGGAGGAGAGCTTTCCGCTGCCCTTGATCGAAACAAATGGCGATGAGACGGTGGGGCCGGCCTTCGGCGCTGCCTGCATGCTTCACCAGCGCTATCTCCTGACCGACAGCGCGCGCCCTGCCGAGGATGCTGCATGACACCGACAGGCTTAGCCCCTGATGCCCTTGGACCAACGATAACGATCGGCGAGATCCTCGTCGAGATCATGGCAACGGATCGCGGCACGGGCTTTCTCGAGCCGATCACTCTCATCGGCCCCTACCCCAGCGGGGCTCCGGCAATCTTCATCGATCAATGCGCCAGAATAGGCGGTTCGGCCGGCATCATCGCCTGCGTGGGCGACGACGACTTCGGCCGCGTCAATGTCGCACGGCTGCGCGCGGACGGCGCCGATGTCTCGGCTATTTCGACCAGCCCAGAGTTTCCAACCGGCACCGCCTTCGTGCGCTACCGGAATGACGGTTCGCGCGATTTCGTGTTCAACATAGCAAGATCCGCCGCCGCCCAGATCGACCTTACCGCCGCGGCGCGCGCGCTCATTGCCCGATCGGGCCACCTGCATGTCATGGGAACCGCGTTTGCTATACCCGGCGCCATCGAGATTATCGAACACGCGATTGCGGCGATCAAGGCTCGCGGCGGCAGCATCTCCTTCGACCCGAACGTCCGCAAGGAGTTGCTCGGGCAATCCGAAACCCGCGCCCGCTTCGCAAGGCTTGTCGATATCGCCGACCTGATCCTCCCGTCTGGAGAAGAGCTGTTCGTCGCGGCTGGCGTCGAGGGTGAAAGTGAGGCGGTCCATGCGCTCTTCGCCCGTAACGCCAGCGAAGTGGCACTCAAGCGCGGCGCAAAGGGCTCGACCGTCTTCACACGGGAAGGCCGACGCATCGACTGCCCGGCCTTCGCAGTCGAAGAAATCGATCCGACCGGCGCCGGAGACTGCTTCGGTGGCGCCTATGTCGCGTGCCGCCGGCTCGGTATGCCAATCGAACAGGCGCTCACCTATGCCAATGCGGCCGGCGCCCGCAATGTCACGGCCAAGGGGCCGATGGAGGGGGCCGGCACCCGCGCCGAACTTGACGCCTTCATCGCCATGACACCGGGGCACAGCCCATGACATTCGTACTCGCCAACCTAGCGTGCAGCCGACGCACGGGCGGCATGGCCGGCATCACTTCCGTTTGCTCGGCTCATCCCATCGTGATGCGCGCGGCCCTTCGACATGCCGTGGCGTGCGATGGTCCGGTATTGATCGAGGCGACCTGCAATCAGGTCAATCAGTTCGGTGGGTACACGGGCTTGAAGCCCCGTGATTTTGTGGCGCTGGTGGAAAAGATCGCCGGCGAAGAGCGCCTGCCGCGAGACAAGGTCATCCTCGGAGGCGATCATCTTGGCCCCAATCCATGGCGCGCAGAACCTGCCGAGGTCGCCATGACCAAAGCGGAAGACATGATCGCCGCCTATGTCGAGGCTGGCTTCCGCAAGCTCCATCTCGATACGTCCATGGGCTGCGCGGGTGAACCGGTCGCGCTCGACGACGCGACGACAGCCGGACGGGCCGTGAGGCTGGCGGCCGTGGCGGAACGGTGCGCGGCCTCTTTACGCGGTGAGCCACCGGTCTATGTCATCGGAACCGAAGTGCCGCCGCCTGGCGGCGCGCATCATGTGATCACCACGCTCGAACCGACGGGCGTCGACGCGGCGCGCAAGACGATTGCGCTGCACCGGACGCGGTTTGACGAAGCGGGCCTCGGCAAGGCCTTCGACCGCGTGCTGGCGCTTGTCGTCCAGCCTGGAGTCGAGTTCGGCAATGAAAACGTCATTGCCTACGACCGGGCGAAAGCACAAACCCTTTCCGCGCTGCTCGACGAGGAGCCCGCGCTTGTCTACGAGGCGCATTCGACTGACTATCAGGGCGCGGAAGCGCTCCGCGAACTCGTCGAGGACGGCTTCGCCATCCTCAAGGTCGGGCCGGAATTGACCTTCGCACTTCGGGAAGCACTCTACGGACTTGACCTGATCGCAAGCGACTCCATCCCCGGTTATCCGAGCCGAAACCTCATGGCCGTGATGGACGCGCTGATGAGGAAGAACCCCGGCCACTGGAAAGGCCACTATCAGGGTTCGCAGGCTAAGCAGCATATCCTGCGACACTACTCCTATTCCGATCGTATTCGCTACTACTGGAACCACCCCGCGGCCGAGGATGCCGTCTCGCGGCTCACGCAAGCACTCGACGGCCGGATCATCCCGGCACCTCTTTTCCGGCAGCATCTGCCCACTTTGGTGAGGTACGCTGGAAAACCCCTTGAACCGCAGGAGTTGCTGATCGACGCGGTGCGGGCAGTTCTCGACGAATACCAAAGCGCTCATCAGCCGGGTCGATAACAACACGCATCGCAATCAACGACGACCCCACCCTAGCGCAACGTTGCGATTGACAGACCAAGCGGTAAGCTCGCAACGAGAAACAAGTGCTTCGTCAGCGAGACGACACCTGCCGACGAGGTCGTCGGCGCCACGGTGATCCTGACGCTATGGTCTCGTCCCCGACTTCTGCCTCAAAGCTGCCGGAGGTCCGGGACTGCAGAGCATTTACAGGACATGCGGCGGATGTCGGTTTCACATGCGATTTAGAATTACGTCTTCTTCCTCGTCTCGCTGTCGGCCTCCGAGTGCTGCGGCAGCAGAGGCAATGAAAGCGCCTATCAGGAGAGACAGAGCGCCGAGCATCGCAGTCGTTGCCGCTGCCTCACGTGCCTCGTCTGCAGCTCTTTGGGCAGCGATCTTGGCATCCTCCACACGCTTTAAGATGGCGTCAACGCGCGTCTTGGCATCGGCCTCCGAAAGACCCGCGTGCGATGCCACGATCGTTGCGAGATAGTTTTTGTCCTCATCTGGGATCCCGCCTTGAGCGGCGCCTTGAAGAAGGATTCTCGAGACTTCAGCCGTGGCTGCACCCTGGTCGGTCGTGGCCTGCGCGCGGTTTCGGTCTGGTCGAAGCAAAGCATCGGTGAAATAGGACGCCGAGAGATCGGTCGCCGGCGACTGTGATGATCCTGCTGCGACAGCGCCAGCAAGACTTGCGTTGGTCGCCGCTTGGCCGACTGCCTGCGCGCCGGCCCCAGCAAGCGAGGTCAAAGATGACGTCAGGAAACCCACCACGAAAATCGTGGCAACCGCCCAACTGATCAAACCATGAGCGGTGTCCCGGAAGAAGACCTCGTCGGTGTGAACAGCCGCCCATCTCGTGCGGAGCCGGCCCGTGAGGTAGCCCCCTAACGCTGCCGACAACCACTGCACGACCACCAGCCAAATCGCGGCCGTCACGCCAATGGCCTCTGCCGAAGCGCTCTGTCCCGTCCAAGGTGACACCATCGTCAGCCCAACACCAGATCCGAGAAGCAAAAGGATCAGGGTAACGCCTGTGGCGGCAAAAGCACCACCGAGGATCGGTCCCCACGACATCGCGGACTTGGACGATTCGACAGGAGTGGCCGCGACGTCTGGACCTGTCATGGACATGGACATGGACACCCCCTATCGCATGAAGAGAACAAGGAGAATGACGATTGGCAGTGGAATGCCGAGAAGCCAAAGAAGAATACCGCGACCCATGGCGTTGCCTCCGATCTTGAGGTTTTGAAGTTATTGCAGAGACTTAACGCTGACGCCTGTTCAATGTTCCGGCGGTCTAACGACCGACCTGCGCTAAATCCTGTCCGTACCGGCAACAGTTCGTGGCCTGGTTTTATCAGTCGATCGTTGCGAACCCGCCGGAGCATGAACGTTTGCATGTGTGAGGCTGCGCCGCTCGGATCCCGGACGATTGAGGCAGGACCGATCCCGGCAAAATGGAATTATGCAGAACTCGTGTGCAACCAATGCTGGCCGGCAGTCTGCGGGGCCGCGACTAGGGTCACCCTCCCACAACCGGGGCGTCCTCGTCCCTCTCCAGCCGTTCCACACCAATCATGTGGTTTCGCGCGCCACTCGACCTGATGAGTTCATCGACTTTCGTGTGAAGCACCCGCGTGTCGCGGTTCTGGGAATGCTGGAAAAGAACGAGGATGTTCCCAGCATATTTGTTGCCAGGAGCGATTGCTTGGTTGGACCCGTCGCCAAACCGAAAATAACCCAGATTGCGATAACTGCGGCAACGGCCATCAGGGCAAGCCTGCTTCCGACGATACGGAGTGATCCGACAGGCGACCAACGAGCTGATGAGCTACTGGGGTGCGCACGATCGCTTTCCTCACCAGACTGGTCAGGCGCGACGCCTGGAGTGTCCTGCTAAACTGCCGTCTTCTCCTCCGCCTTTTGATCGACGCATTCGGCTTTTTCCGCCAGCGTCTTGCTCATTGCTCGAAGCTCGTTCTCGCCGAGTTTTTCAATTCCGACGAACTTATTCTGCGCCTGGGATGTCAAGATGAGTTCATCGAGCTTCGCCTGAAGAGCTTTCCCGTCGCGATTTTGCGAGTTCTGCAGCACGAAGACCATCAGGAAAGTGATTATGGTGGTGGATGTGTTGATGACGAGCTGCCACGTCTCCGAGAAGTTGAAGAACGGGCCGGATATCGCCCAAATCAGAACCAAAGATCCCGCAAGAATGAAGGTCCCCGGTCGGCCGGAAAGGTCGGCCACTCCTGCTGCGAACTTGGAAAAAAACCTGGACGCCATTTGCTACCTCCGCGCTGATCGTTCCCATTAACGGCCGGGAAGCGTAGCGGTTCCTCTGCGCATCGACGTCGGTCCTCTGGCGGGTACGCATGAATATGTCGGCAGTGTTCCTTTTTTGCAGGCGGAAATGTTCACGGCCCGAGGACGAGCTGCAATGCGGCTCACTGTCGGTTGTTGATTGGGGCCTGAAAAGTTGGGCAGCTGCATACCCCCAGATCCGCACTTGGTAGTTCCCGCGCTGACACTCGGGGTTGACGCATCTAGCGCAAACTCTAGCTGCAGTCCGGGCGCATCAACATCGAGAGGATGGCAAGTGCTCCAGCAAGAACGCATGGACCGTGCGAAGCGCACGACGCAGACCGCGAAGAATATCATCGACGAAGAACGTCGCCTTCGTGTCGCGAAGAGCAAACGCCTTCGCGCAGCTCGAATGGCAACACCCCGAGAAAAAACCATCTTTAACAGGGGAGATGAAAATGCCTCAGCTAGATAGAATTCCAGTCATTCCGCTCCACGATGAACATGTCGTCACAGCAAGAGAGGCGCTCGAAGGGCTTTATCTGAAACTTCAGCAGGAGGCCGAAGTGCGCCTGGTTGCCGCAGCACTCCGTGCAGGCTGGTCCGCCGAGGAAGCGATAGATGCCATCGACGACCTTCGGAAGGAAGACGTGCAGGTCGTGAATTGACGCGGCGAGGTTTGTCGCAATGATACCGGCAGATCAGGGTAAGCCCCTCGAGGAAGGGTCGATGGCCAGCGTCATCGGCAATTTTGCCGCATTGTTCGGTTGTTTTGAAGTGGCGCTCCCTCCATTGCACATGCAGGTAGAGGAACTTTTTTATCGCTCTGGTAGTTGAAGCCACCGACCGCGTTAAAATGCTGCAGACTGGAAGGCAACATCTCCTGCAGCACGTGCGGCCAAGGGCTCGCCTCTTCCTTCTTTGGAGGCGAGCCCATGACGACTCCTCCCAGGTAGCCGCTCCTTTTGGCTGGATATCATCGACGAAAGTGGCATTCCTCGCCAAGCCGATGCGCGCCAGCATTCACCGCTTGCCGGGTAGGAGCCGTGAAGCCGAAGATTGGGAATATCCGACGTCGCGGTCAGCCGCCGCCGGTCCTTCGCACCACCTGCTGATCGCCATTATCCCGGACGGCACGCGCTATGATCAGGACTTTTCAAGCCTTGCCGCCCGATCTCCCGTCAGTCAGGGAAAATACCGTGGGAACCTCGAGTGTGCTGCCTCAAAACAACAATAGGAGGAAGCGTCATGAAACTCACTTCGTTTGCTCTGATTGCCGTTGGCATGGCAGCTTTGACATCCCAACCGAGCTTTGCCGACTGCGTGGACATAACCGGGTCCACAACGACGGAGGGTCGTAGCGGCATCGCCAAAGATGGTACTCATGCTCCGATGGAAGGCAGTGAAACCACGCAAGCGCAAAAGAACAAGGCTGGCGCCAATGCACCTCAGAAAGAGGGTGGAACACTGCCGTTGGCCAAGAACCCCAATCTTGCGACGTCTGAACAGGACGTGGTGGCACAGCAGCATGGCGATAAAACCGCTGCTGCGAAGGCTCAGCAAGACAAGTGCGATTAATCAGGCGAACTACATCGTAGATGTGAGGAGGCATTCGCCTGCTAGGGCACCTGGCCGCCCAAAGTCTGCGACGGAACCACAAAGCGTGATTGGCGAGCTGCTCTGTCCTTCGAGATTTTTGGTGTGCAGGATCGAAAGGGCGTAGCTCCGGTGCTTCGGGCATGGACCTAAGCTCCTGCCGCGAGGTGCGGGCAGCTTGGTTGGAGGGCTTTGGCGATTGCCGTTCTGATCTTCTTGATGTTCTGGGCGGTTGCGACCATGAGCTCTGGCATCGGACCCGGATGCGACTTACCGCGGTGCCCATGAGGCCGCCTGGCATCGGGGAAGGAGCGTTCGAACGTCTCCTTTCGTCAGTATATCTCGCCTTGCCCCAACTGCTGAGCCGATGAGCAGTGATCGTTCGGCACCAGCTCATCGAACGGCGCCATCTCGACCGTCTAGTCGGGAGGTTTCTTCACCATGTCCCAGTGAACACAAACCCCCGGCACAGCCAGGGGTTTGTCTTAAGTCTGACCCAGCGTTTACCCGGTTTTTTGTTTCTTAGTGCCATGTCTGGTTTTCATACCAATCATCGACGTCTTGATGGACGCGGTCGCGGGCCATGCCGTAGCGCTCCTGGATCTTTCCCTCCAGCTGCTCGCGCTTGCCGGCGATCTGATCAAGGTCGTCGTCTGTGAGCTTGCCCCATTGTTCCTTGATCTTGCCCTTCAACTGTTTCCAATTACCCTCGACGCGATTCCAATCCATAGTGTTTCCTCCTTTTGTTGTGCCGAGAAAACGGCCCGTGGCATGTTTTGTTCCGAGCAGCCGCGCCACCTGACGACGCAGACAGCGCGGTCGCGCCGGCACTTAATGCCTTTCACAAAGCCGTCGATGACGGCTGCAATGCTGTAACTCCGCCTGTGGTTGACCCGGAGGCTTGTTTAGGTCCGTCGCATGTTTACTTCCTGCTATTTTCGGGTGAACACTTACTGATTGGCCTTCACTATCCCGGAGATCGGCAGAATAAAATGGACCGTATCGATGCAATGAAAGTGTTCGTCACCGCGATCGACGAAGGCAGTCTGGCAGGTGCCGCCCGGCGGCTGAAGCGATCACCGACTGCGGTCAGCCGGGCGCTGAGCTTCCTGGAAGCCCATGTCGGCGTTGAACTGCTGCATCGAACGACCCGCACCCTCAAGCTGAGCGACGCGGGTCAGCGTTACGCCGCAGCCTGCCGGCGGGTCCTCGTCGATCTCGAGGAGGCTGACATGTTCGCCGGCGGTGAGCGTTCCGCCCCTCGTGGGATGCTGACGATTTCGGCGCCGCCAATCGTCGGAGAAGAAGTCGTGCATCCCATTGTGGACGAATTCCTTGACCTACACCCGGCCGTCTCAGTTCGGCTTCTGCTGCTGGATCGGTTCGTCAATCTGGTGGACGAAGGTGTCGACATTGCCCTGCGCATCGGCCATCTCGCCGATTCATCACACATCTCCACCCGGCTCGGCGGCGATGTGCGGCGCGTAGTCGTTGCATCCCCTCACTATCTAGCCACTCATCCCCGCGTCGAAGAACCCGCAGATCTCACGAAGCACAAAATCGTCGCCTTTGCCAATTTCGGTCTCGACTCGTGGAGCTTCACGCCGGCACAGGGCTCATCCATTCCCCGGACAGTCCAGTTCACGCCGAGGTGCATCGTCAACAGCGTGCGGGCTGCAGCCGCTTCGGCCGCTGCCGGGCGCGGTTTGACCAGGCTCTATTCGTATCATGTCGCAGACTATGTGAGGGACGGCCGGCTGACGACCGTGCTCGCAGATGCCGAGCACCCGCCGCTGCCGGTTCATCTCCTCGCACCACAGGGCCGCATGCCCGTCCCGAAGGTCCGCGCCTTTGTCGATTTCGCCACGCCGCGACTGCGCTCGGAATTTGCACGCTTGGCATCGCAGGCAGGTACGCTCGGCTGATTATGCCGATTTCCGGAGGAGTGTCACGCAAACACCGGCAATTCTCTCGGAGCCCGGATGGATCTAAATCAATTGCACCAACGCCGAGGGCGAAGGGCCGGCGCAGATGAAGCGCCCGCTGCAATTGAAAAAGGATCCACGTCCATGAGTACTGAACGAAAAGTCGTCATCATCACCGGGGCATCACAAGGGATTGGCGCTGAATTGGTTCGCGCCTACCGCGACCGGAACTTCCGTGTCATCGCCACGTCCCGCTCGATCAAGCCCAGCACGGACCCGGATGTTCACGCCGTGCCCGGCGACATCAGTCAGCCGGCGACTGCCGAACGGATCGTGCGCGAAGGGATTGAGCGCTTTGGCCGCATCGATTCCCTGGTAAACAATGCCGGCGTCTTCCTCGCCAAGCCCTTCATCGAAATGACCCAGGAAGACTATGACCACAACCTCGGTGTCAATGTGGCCGGCTTCTTTCACATTACCCAGCGCGCAGCCGCCTGGATGCTGAAGCAGGGTTCGGGCCATATCGTCAGCATCACCACGAGCCTTGCCGATCAGCCAATGGTCGGGATGCCCTCGGCGCTCGCCTCCTTGACCAAGGGCGGCCTGAACGCCGTGACCCGGTCTCTGGCGATGGAGTTCTCGAAGAGCGGCGTTCGCGTCAACGCGGTGTCTCCAGGCGTGATCAAGACGCCCATGCATCCGGTGGAGACGCACTCGGCGCTCGCCGAATTGCATCCAGTTGGCCGAATGGGTGAAATCCGCGACATCATCGATGCCGTCCTTTATCTCGAAACCGCTGGTTTCGTGACCGGCGAAATCCTCCACGTCGACGGCGGCCAGAACGCCGGCCGCTGGTGAACTTCTCGAAGGGAGATCACAATGCCTATCGTCACCGTACAGGTTACCCGCGAGGGGACCACTCCTGACCGCAATTCGGTCACCGCCGAGGAAAAGGCCGCCATTATCAAGGGCGTCAGCGAGGTGCTGCTCAACGTGCTGAACAAACCCCTTGAGTCGACCTACGTTGTGATTGAGGAGGTCGATCTCGACAATTGGGGCTGGGGTGGCCTTCCGACCGTACAGTATCGCGGCATGCGTGCCGCGGCAGCAAAATCCTAAGCCGCCGGCAGGAAGCTTCGCACGCGAGGGTCGGGCTTTCGCCCAGGAACTCACGACACGATTGAGATCGCTGCGTTCGTCAATCTGATGATCTACAAAGGGCGCGTGCGAGACGCCGCCCTTTTGCAAACAAAACGAAAAATACCATGACACTCGTATCCAACAGCGAGAGACCGCAAAAGGTCGATCTGAAGCTCGAGGTCGTCATCACTGCTGTTTCGACGTCGAGCGCGCAAAGGATTTCTACGGCAGCCTCGGCTGGAGGCTCGACGCCGACTTTGTTGTTGATGACACCTCGACGGACGTTATGAGATTCCCGTCACCGGCCGACCTCACGAGCGCCTTGCGTCGTGCGATAGGTCGCCCACGGCGCCTACGAAAAGCAGCTCGGCCACAGGCGGGGACTAGCTTACCTGTACGCCGAATACATGGTCCGGGAGCAAGCCGGCGAGCCGTTGCCGTCATGAAGAATGGCGCTGCAGTCCCTCGACATGAAAGCCCTTTATTCCTCTACATGGCGTTACAAAAGCGCAGCCCCGCGGACACATCGACGATACATGCTCTCGGTCAAATTGGCGGTGCCGTCCTCGAAGGTGACGGCTTGGTCTCAGCACGAAAGGATGACCATATGAAAACGATCAAACTCGTAGCAGCTGCCCTGCTGATCGCCGGGAGCGGAGTGACGCTGCACATGGCGCAGGCTCAACAACTGGGAATTCAGCGCACCGATCTTCTGCAGCACGATCTCGACGTGCCCGGACGCGAGCTTGTTCAGGTGCGCGTCGACTTCGAGCCTGGCGCAGTTGCCGCTAAGCATTCTCATCCCGGCGAAGAGATCGCCTATGTCCTTAAAGGCTCGCTGGAATACCAGCTCGGGGATGGGAGGCCCGTCACGCTCAAGGCCGGCGAAACTTTGTTCATTCCCGCCGGAGTGGCCCACACGGCGAAAAACGTCGGCAGCGGCAAGGCCTCGGAACTCGCCACATATATTGTCAAGAAAGGGACCCCACTCGTCGTACCGGTCAAGTAGATTTCAGATGCGGCTCAGCGCACTGTCGATGTCCGGAACGGATGCCCATTCCTCCGGGAAGCAGAACCGAGCCGCATTGGTCTCCCCGCCCCGGCTGCATCAATCACATACCGGGTCGTGGCTTCAATATGGTTTCTGCAAGCAAGGCCGTCGGTAACCGATGTTCCGACCCCACATTGCCGGTATTCGCCTGATCTGGGATGGGCTTCCATGGAAGAGCGACAAGGAGTTTCTCCATGGAGACTACGTTGGAGGTTCTCACGACGCGGCGGGGCCGACGTGAGGCTCATCGCCAATGGCCGGACGAGGTCAAGGCCAGGATTGTTTCGGAGAGCTTGCGACCGGGCGTGACGGTGAACGAAGTCGCGGAACGCTACGGCCTGAAGGCAAACCATCTGTCGTCCTGGCGAACTCTGGCGCGGCAGGGCAAGCTGGTTTTGCCGGAGCCGGAAGAAGCAGTCGAATTCGCGGCCATGGTTATCGAGACGCCCGTGCCGGAGCCGCTGGCTGCCAAGGCGGTTTCCCGCGCTGAGGTTATCGTCGGTCCGGTCACGATCCGCCTTGAAGAAGGTGCGTCTGCTGCCCGGATCGCAGCCATCGCGCGTGCCTTGGCGGCGACGACATGATCTTCCCATCGAACCGCGTGCGGATCATGGTGGCGACCAAACCGGTCGACTTCCGCAAGGGTCACGACGGATTGGCAGCGCTTGTGAAGAACGAGCTGCGCAGGGACCCGTTCACCGGAACGGTCTTCGTGTTCCGGTCTCGCAAGGCGGACCGGCTGAAGCTGATCTACTGGGATGGCTCTGGTATCGTGCTGGCCTACAAGAGGTTGGAAGAGCACACCTTCACCTGGCCCGGCATCAAGGATGGCCTGATGACGCTGAGCCACGCCCAGTTCGAAGCCCTGTTTGCGGGTCTCGATTGGCGGCGGGTTCGTGCGGTCGAGGCGAGAGCACCGGAAGCCATCGAATAGCTGCGGCACGATGACTCGCACGACAGATTCCGAAGGCAAGATCGGTCGGGATTTGATAGGTTCCGGCCATGCTGGACGCCGCCGATCTTCCCGATGATGTTGCCACCCTGAAGGCGTTGCTGGTCGCGGCGCGGGCACGCGAGGCAGGCAAAGACGCCCAGATTGCCCGCAAGGATGAGCGGATCGAACGGCTTGAGAAGCTGGTCGCGGCCTTCAAACAGGCAGCCTTCGGGCGCAAGTCCGAGAAGACTGATCCCGACCAGTTCGATCTGGCGCTGGAAGACCTGGAAACGGCCATGGCAGCGATCCATGCCGAAGAAGAGGCGGACGCTTCTGCCGGGAACAGGGTCACCAGGCCACGCGCGACCAATCGCGGCTCTCTTCCAAAACATCTTCCTCGTGTCGAAGAGGTGATCGAGCCGGAAAGCCTGATCTGCGCCTGCGGCGGTTGCTTGCATTGCATCGGCGAAGATGTCTCAGAGCGGTTGGACGTGGTCCCGGCGCAGTTCCGCGTCATCGTCACCCGTCGCCCCAAATATGCCTGCCGTGCCTGCACCGACGGCGTCGTTCAGGCCCCGGCTCCAGCACGGCTGATCCAGGCAGGGCTGCCGACGGAAGCTACCGTCGCCCATGTGCTGGTCTCCAAATATGCCGATCATCTACCGCTCTATCGGCAGGCCCAGATCATGAGCCGCCAGGGCGTCGATCTCGACCGCTCGACTCTTGCCGATTGGGTCGGCCGGGCAGCGTTCGAATTGCGTCCCGTCTTCGACGCGCTGATTGCCAACCTGAGGCGCTCGTCCAAGCTCTTCATGAACGAGACCCGTGCTCCGGTGCTTGATCCCGGCTCGCGCAAAACCAAGACCGGATACTTCTGGGCGCTGGCGCGAGATGATCGCTCATGGGGCGGCGGTGCTCCACCAGGTGTGGCCTTCACCTACGCTCCCGGTCGCGGGGGCATTCATGCCGAACGGCTATTGCAGGGCTTCTCCGGCATCCTGCAGGTCGATGGCTACGCCGGATACAACAGGCTGATTGCACCAGACCGGATTGGCCCGGACATTCGGCTTGCCTATTGTTGGGCCCACGCTCGCCGCAAGCTCGTGGAGATCACCCGCAACGGAGCAGCACCTATTGCCGAGGACGGCGTCAAACGGATCGGCGAACTGTATCGGATCGAAGCCGAATTGCGCGGCCTTCACCCGGAGGCTCGCCTCGCCAGGCGATAGGAACGATCTGCCCCGCTGATCGCCGACATGCAGGCCTGGCTCGTCCATCAACGTTCGCGCGTCGCGGCCAAGTCCCCGCTCGGTGAGGCTTTGGCCTACATCGCCAAATACTGGGATGGTCTCAAGCTGTTCCTGACCGACGGTCGCATCGAGATCGACAACAACAGCGTCGAGCGGACCATCCGGCCTATCGCCCTCAACCGCAAGAATGCGCTCTTTGCCGGGCACGACACTGGGGCCGAGAACTGGGCAACCATCGCCTCGCTCGTAGAGACCTGCAAACTCAATGCCGTCGATCCGCTGGCCTACCTGACCGCCGTGCTCACTGCCATCGTCAACGGCCACAAGCAGAGCCGGATTGGTGAGCTTTTGCCATGGAATTACCCGGCGGAGTAGATGTGCCCAAAGGCCTGAGTCGACACAAAGGCGACTTCTTCCGTTGCCCTCGACCAATCGATATGGTCGCCTCATAGACGAGGATGACGAACGCCATGACACTTGCTCACATCAACTTGGTAGCTCGCGATGCAGAAGCGCTCGCAGCGTTCTACATAAACGTCATGAAATGCGAATTGCTTCGCGCACCCAAAATGTTGTCCGGGGAAATCGTTTCGCGAGGAAATGGCCTTCCGAACTCTGAGATATACACGATCTGGCTCAAATTCCCCGAACTTGAACGCCCATTTCTGGAAATACACGAGCATACGGTTACCCATCATCGTGATCAGCCAAGGGTCAACGAACCAGGCTTCGGCCACCTATCATTCCAAATGGAGGATATAAGCGACGCACTTTCGAAGATTCTTCAAGCTGGGGGCTCGCAGATCGGCAACATCACGGATTTTGGGACACCAGAGAAGCCATATCTGATCGCGTACGCACGCGATCCAGAGGGAAACGTCCTTGAGCTTGAGCAAACGAGCACTGGCCGCTAATGGCTGCATGGTCGCCATCCCCGTCATGTCCTACAGCACTCGGCACTGCAAAACGCAGCTCGGTCAAAGTGTAAGCTCGACACCTACTGCGCGCCGTGTCCGGCCGGAGGCTCAGCCTACCTCTCAAGTGAGCCCGCGTGGCGCGAAGAAGCAGCGGATCGTCATATGCGGGGCGGACGTGCAAATGTGATACTGGCTGTCTTCGCTCTCCAAAACCCGGTTCTTGGGGATGAAGTATCTTGTCTTGGACCCGGTGCGGATGTTGAAGTTGCCGCCCGGCAGCGGCTCGACATAGCGCGGGCTGATGACCCGGCAGTCCTTGTTGTCGCAGCATTCGTAGCCGGTGACCGGATCATGGTGGCCGGAATACCAGTTATGGGCGACAGCGAGAGCGATGAGGACGAGCTTCATGTCTGCTTGACCTTCTCGGTGCCGAGGGCCCAACGCTCAACTTCGAAAAGACCCCACGGTATGACAATAGCGGACGTTTGCGAGTGCTCCAAGCGTTGCCGATTAACGACGGACCGCGGCGCTCGCCAATGGCCTTCTGATACAACCGCTCGATCTTGTGACCGGTCGACCAAAGCTGTTCGCGACCGATGCCTTCGGAAGCGCCTAAGCCGGATCGTCAGATTGGATCGTCTCCCTATCGTCCGCGCCGACGAAGGTGGACTGATGTCCGTTGTCAACGCTTTGGGCATGAGGAAGCTACCGCTCTCGCGAACGGTCCTCTCATGATGATCGCGCATGGGTGGAGGCGGAACTGAAGGACGTCGGTGATCAAGCTCTGATGCGCGGGTTGGCTACCGCATTCCCGATTGTGCGTGCGGGGCTGTTCCTATCTTACTGCGGGCGTCGGTCGATGCCGGCCACAAAGCGGTGACGGATATTCCCCTGCCGTTGTCCCGCCTCCGCCCATGCGCGAGGTGCAAGTTCGCTGCAGTGACCTATGTTCTGATCGCCTGCGCCTCCCTTGCAACAGCCCACATGAAGCCGGCCAGTTCACGGGCAATTGCAGTGCAAACCACCGTCGTTCGTTTTCCCCGTGCGGCCAGCAAGCGATATCGAGCCGTCAATCGGCTCTGAGCTTTCCACGCGATTTCTCGCACTCTCGGCGGGGCTTCCTCCAAGCGATACAGCTTCCTTACGCCCAGCTTCGGCGGATGGCGATACGTCCACGCACTCTCAACAAGCATGTGTCGAACTCGACCGTTGCCAGCCTTCGTTATTCCGCCTCGTCTCACGGTTTCACCCGTGGATCGCTCGCCAGGAACGAGACCGAGATAGCCCATCAATTGGCGTGGGCTTTCAAATCGGGTTACGTCACCGACCTCCGTGGCGAAGGTGACGGCGACAATTAGATCGACACCACGCAGGGTCTGCAGCGCTCGAACGACCGGGGCGAGAGACCAGTTCGGGACAAATTCCTCGATCACTTTCTCCAGTCGTTCGGCACGCTCCTTCGAAGTGCGCACTGCCTCGACCATTTCCTGCAGTGCTATCTGATGTGCCGGATGATCAAACTGCTGCTCCTGCAGCCAGCGCAGATACCGCATCGTCCAGCCTTTCTTGCGCGGATAGATGCGACCATGCTTGAGCATGAAGGCGCTTACCTGTTGCCGGTGAACCCGTAATGTCTCGATAGCGGCAGAGCGGGCGCGAACGAGATCTCGCATAGCTTCGTGACCTTCGTCGGGAACCCAAACGGCCGTGAGCTCGCCGGCCCTCAATAGCCGGGCGAGCGCAAGCGCGTCTCGACGGTTCGTCTTAACCCGGTCACCAGGCTTCCTCGGGATCAGCGACGGAGCGACAACCATGCAGTCATGGCCAAGCGACTTGATGAGCCGGTGAAGGCCGTAACCGGTGGGGCCGGCCTCGTAGCAGAAATGCACGTGATCAAACTTCGCGACTATTCGCTGGATAATGCGGCGCATGCTGGCATCCGATGCATCAATCTCGCCGAAATAGCGAACTTCTCCGTCCCGGCCGGATTCAGCAATTGCAATCGCATTCTTCAGTTTGGCGACATCGATTCCGACAAAAGCTTCTCTATAATCTGCCACGGCTCGTCCTCCTGTCGTGAGGATCGGCTCGGCCCTTCCGAGCAACCCTCGGAAGACCAGTGTAGGGCGAGCCACCTCAGCCACGAAGACGGACATACGGTCTTACGGCCGTCGGGCGCAGCAATCCGGATTTCCCGGGGATGCTTGACTTCGCTCCGCGTCCCCGCGGCGCCCTGCAGGACGGTAGTAGGCGAGATTGGCCAGTTGGATATTACTGGCTGTCGCCGTCACCGCAACGGCAGGCTTTTTCTTGGATGGATCCGACTTTGAAGTCACTCGGCTACGAGTGCGTAAGATCGCACGGGGTCCCGCATCCCGTTAGCCTTACCGTGCTTCATTCTTTGAGCTGCTTGAGCAGTCTAGTCAATGAGGAGGAGTAAGAACAAGGCCGCCTGCCCGAAGCTGCCGGCTAAGCAATCGCGGGTTGCTCAATGCTGCCTTTGTCCCTATATAGAAACAGCTGCCGCGTGTACCTATTCCTCCCGGTGCCGCCAGCTGTTCCCCTCTGGAGGTTCACACCTTCACATCTCATGGGCCGCAACTACCAGCGGCCCATTTTTTTGCGGCAGTCCCGCTCCATTACCGGCCAGCCTCCAGCAAGCCATTTACTCTTGAGGTGTCGTTTTTGCTCCGCGAGGAAACTGCCCGAGCGGGGTCGGCCGAGTAACGAACGGTGTTTCCGCAAGCCGAACAGGTCCTTCAAGCGAGCCGTTGTCCCCCTTGCCACTCTGTTGGGCGGATACCCCAGTTCATGCGATGCGACAAGGGCTCGTCCCGGAGGGTCTGGGGGTCGAGGCGAGCCCCGTCGCATCTCGCGCCGCAGGAGGTTAATCTACGGCACGTCGGAAGCTTGAGCGGACTGCCGCTGCGGAAGCAGTGGCGTATCCGTCCAAGGCGAAAAATGCCAGATAGCCGCGCCATGGCGATCCCGGAAATAAGGTGCTCCAACCACCTGCGGCAAACTCCAGTGCGACCGCGTAGAAAAATGCCCCGCAAGCGGCGGGGCATTGAGAAATGCGAAATCGCCGCAGAGTGGACGACTAAGCCTAGTTTAGCTTGGAGGGGCTTGCCGTCAACTTGGACTAAGGTCCCAACTCGGCGCAAGGCACTCTCGCTGTACTTGGATTCAGCTGGCCGCGTCATCATAAACCGGTGGTCCGGTTGGTGCCCTTTTTCAACGGGAGCCGCGTAGGTCGACCCTTGCGGGCGGAGTGTTCAAACGACCCGATAGCAGCCCGCGAGAGAGCGGCGATCAGTCTGTCGGGCTCACATGGCTTATAAAGCAGCTGGCCTGCGGAGAAGGCGGGTTCGCTCTCGATCGCCGCATCTGGTTCGCCAGAATAGAGAATGAAGGGGACACTGCGCTCTGCAAGGGTCTTCACCGCAAACGAGCAGACTCCATCGCTGAGACGCGGATCGACGATGGCGATATTCGGGGTGTTGACACCCAGCCACCCGATAGCCTCGGCACAGGTCGACAGGGTGACGACCTTGTCGGCGCCGTTTTCCTGGAGGAGCTTCTCGATGTCGAGAGCGATGATCGGCTCGTCCTCAAGAAGCAGAACAGTTCCAATTGTCATCTTTGCACCCTTTGCTCTCGCAATTGTGCGCTATCAAATAGCGTACATCCGACACGGCTCGGAGTCACTTCACATTGTGAAGCGCCGAATGCGGCGCGCAGTCACAACTTACGTGTCATGTCATTCAGGCTTGCGTCTACGCAACGTTGCTTTTGTCCACCGCTGGCCGCCAGCAATACCCGGTCGGCGCGTTGAAGAAACTTCCAACGGAGGTGATTACTTTATGTGGGTCGCGCACCAGCAGATTGTTTTTAAATAGCAATCCCGCCGGCACTCTTTCCGGACTAATGCCATTGGGTGAATTGCAATCGGGCGTGATACATCGCCTCATTGAAAGCGGGGATTTTGTATTTCCTTTGCCGATGCTGGTCCCCGCTTGGCCCCTGCGTAAATTTGGGCGATTCGACCATGCGTCTCATTGTTGTGAACGACGTTTCCGTTGTCCGAGGTGGAGCCACGAAAGTCGCGATCCAGTGTCTGCAGGCTTGTGTGCAAGCCGCCGTGGATTGCACTTTCTTCGTCGGCGACGACGGGACCGGCCTGGAAGAGTCCGGTCTGCGCGTACCCGCGATCGCGCTTGGCGAGAAGCCGCTTCGAGATGGGCCTGTTATCGCGAATGTCTTCGACCGTCACTTCAACAAGCGGGCATACGAGGCGCTGGCTACGCTGTTGGGCCAATCCCGCGAAGAGACCGTCGTTCATGTGCACGGCTGGAACCAGATCCTATCGCCTTCGATCTTCCATGCATTGGCCGAGAGCCCGGCCCGCGTCATTATAACAGCCCACGACTTTTTCCTGAACTGCCCGAATGGCGGCCGCCTCAATTACAAGAGCGGCGAAATCTGCCCCGTCAAACCGATGTCATTCGAGTGCCTGGCAACCAACTGCGATAAGCGAAACTATCTGCACAAGCTCTGGCGCTTCCGCCGCATGCTGGGGCAGATTGGCGTGGGCGACGCCTTCTGGGAGCGCATCGAGGTGATCCTCGCGCATGAGAAGATGGAAGCCTATTTGACCCCCGGGCCAATCAGGAACTTCCAGACCTTGCGCACTCCCACCGAGCCTCTCACGTGGCGGCCGACGGAACCTTGGCGGCGCCAACGCATCATGTTCCTCGGCCGCATGACCTGGGAAAAGGGCGTGCGTACGCTGGGCGAAGCGCTGCGCATGACCGGTCAGGCAGCAACGCTGATCGGCCGCGGGCCGCTTCTCGAAGAAATGCAGGTGACGCTTCCCCATTGCTGGGTACCCGGCTGGCTCGATGATGCAACCGTGTCCGAGCTTGCCGACCAGGCACGGATATTCGTGATGCCGTCTCGGATGCCGGAGCCTTACGGGCTGGTGGCCGCCGAGGCGATCATGAGCGGAATCCCGGTAATCATAAGCAGCAACGCCCTCATGGCTGACGAGGTTGAGCAAAACGGCGCAGGGCTGGTGTTCAAGAGCGGCGATGCCGCCTCACTCGCCGAAGCGTTGTTGAAGGTCAAGAGCGACAGCCTTGTGCAAAAGCTCGCCGAAGGCGCCCGCGCCTTTGGCAAGAAGATTGCGCCCAGCCGCCCAGAATGGGAACGCCGGATGATCGCGATCTATACAGGGGGGCCTGCATTTCTTGCTGCTTAGGGGGGATCATGACGCGTGCACTCGTAACTGGCGGATGCGGCTTTGTCGGCCGGCATCTCTGTGACCGGCTTTTGGCCGAGGGCTTCGATGTGGTCTGCGTCGATTTGATGAAACCGGGAACGGGCGCAAGGCCACCGGTTTCAAGCCAGCGCCTGCATCGTCAGTTCACCTTGAATGAGCAGGATTGCCGGGCATTTTTCGAAAGCGCTGACGAACATTTCGACTATGTGTTTCACCTCGCGGCGCTCGTCGGTGGGCGCATGACGCTCGAGAACCAGACGCTGCTCGTTGCCGAAGATCTCGCCGTCGACGCAGCGCTCTGGCGGTGGGCAGGCGAATGCCGCCCCGGAACCGTCGTCTATTTCAGCTCCAGTGCGGCCTATCCCGTGGCGTTGCAGACTGAGGCGATGCAGACGAGGCTCTCCGAAGACATGATCTCTTTCGAGCGCCCGCTCGGCGTGCCCGACCTCAGCTACGGCTGGACCAAGCTCACCGGCGAGTACTTGATGAAGCTCTATGTCGAGCGCTATGGCGGCCGGGCCGTTGCCTACCGGCCATTCAGCGGCTACGGCGAGGACCAGGACCTCGCCTATCCCTTCCCCGCCATCTGCAGCAGGCTTCTCAAGGAGCGCGGCGCGCCGGAGGTCTCCGTCTGGGGGAGCGGACACCAATGCCGCGACTTCATCCACATTTCCGATTGCGTCGATTTCATCTGGGAAACGATGGACGCGCTGCCGTCAGGCGCAAGCCTCAACCTCTCGACGGGCAAGGCAACCTCTTTCATTGCGCTTGCCGAGCTTGTCAGCCGCGAGCTCGGCTGGGCACCGCAGGTGCGAGGAACGGCAAACCGTCCAGAGGGCGTATTCTTCCGCTGCGGCGACGTTGCGCTTCAAAAGTCGTTCGGACTCACGCCGAAGATCGGTATCGAGGAAGGCGTGCAGCGCTGCCTTGAGCATCACCACCGCCTCGAAGGTGCCTGCGTGTGACCCCAGCCCCTAACTGAAATGTGGAATACTTTCTGTAGCAAATATCTATCGCGAAACTCCAACTTTTGCGAGTGAGTTTCGCGACAAGCCATCCTCGTGGAAGGGCAACACCGGCCTACAGTGGCTTTCGGAAGAACACGACGCGCTGTGTCTCCTCAAATCCTAAAGCGGTATGGAGCGCATGGCTGGCTGAATTCTCAAGCAGCGCGTCAGAGCCAAACTCAACACACCCAAGCGACTTCCCCCAATCGGCAACGGCATTGCAAAGCAATCGTGCGATACCCTTTCGCCTGTCAACGGGCCGGACATAAATCCCTTCGAGGAATAGAACGGGCGAGCTGCTGCATCCATTCACATAATCATGTCGCAAAGTGGCCTCAGCAAACCCGACAGCTTCATTCGCAGCATTTCGAGCGATGAACGCGACGGCTTCTCCACTTTCTGAAAGAAACGCCCGGCCCAACTCAGCTCGATGATCTTCGAGCGAGTGATGCGGCCACAGCGCAACGCGAAGCTCCGCCCACGACTCAACATCTTTTATGGTCCCAATCTCAATAATCGATTCCATATTGCGGTTCCCTTCTTGTCGCAAAAAATCCCAATTAAAGCGACAGTTTTGCGACAGGTGAGTGCGCAGAATGCTTCACGAAGATAATTCCAGCAAGATAAACCGCCCCAAACACCCATGCCACAAGGGGATTCGGCACCAGTATCTACTTGGATTCCACATTTCGGTTAGGGGCTGGGCGTGTGACCCCGAACCTTATTGCGCAGGCGGGAAACTGACATGAACCTGCAGGCTTGGCAGAATGCAGTTGTCCGCTGTTTCGAAAAGCGCACTGACGGCCGCGCAGCTGAAGGATATCGGCGTCAGGTCACAAGAGGCCCGGGCCGAAGCGTCGAAATCCTGGTTTTGGCAGTAGCGTTCCCGGAACGCCTCACCCATGACGCTGCCTCGAAGCAGACCGCTCTCTGATAGGCCATAGCTCTCCAGAGGCGAGATTCCCACTTGCTCGGCTATAACTAACATGTTAGTCAATCTATACTGAATAGTCAGATCGCGGGATGTAGGTTCGTGGGGCGTTTTGGATTATCGGTCGCGCTGGCGACACCTTTCGACGGCGACGATAACATTGCAGTTTCCGCGATGATCGCTCAGGCAAAGCGCAGCCTTGCGGCCGGCTGCTCCAGCGTCACGCTGTTTGGGACGACCGGCGAAGGATCGTCGATCGGCAGCGCTGAGCGCCAGAGGGTGCTTGCGGCATTCATCGAGGCCGGTATTGATCCCTCCCAAATCGTCGTGGGCGTCCTGGTCGATGCCGCCGAGGATGCTGCCGCCCAGACGGGCTATACCCTGTCCATGGGTGTCCGAAACATTCTCCTCGCCCCGCCTTGCTATTTCAAGAATGTCAGCGACGAAGGCATTTTCCGCTGGTTTTGTGCGGTATTCCGCATTCTCGGGGACCAGGCCCGCGACATCATCGTCTATAACATTCCCTCCGTCACGATGGTGCCCTTGAGCGTTGCGCTGATCGGCCGCCTGCGTCAGGCGTTTCCCGGAATTGTAACGGGCGTCAAGGATTCCTCCGGCGATTGGGCCTTTACCGAAAAGCTGCTCGAGGCCCATCACGATCTCATCATCCTGATCGGCGATGAGCGTCATCTGGCACAAGGCACGCGCCTGGGCGGCCAGGGCGCAATCTCCGGCATGGCGAATTTCATCGCCCCCGAGATCAAGCGGATGGCCGAAGAGGGAAAGGATGATGCGCGCGTGGTCGCTTTCGTAGCCGAGCTGCTGAAGTATCCCGTGACCCCCGCCGTAAAGGTGATGATCGCACATCTGAGCGACGATGAAATGTGGCTTGCGGTCCGCCCGCCGCTCGTTTCAATATCCGGCGAAGGATGCAGCAAGCTTGCCCTCGCCTTTGACGCCCTGTTTCAAAAAAAGGCCGCTTAATCGTCATGTACGAAGGGGGATCCATGGATGGACTGGACGAACAGCCGACGTTGCGGGAAAGAGCTTATGAGAGCTTTACTCGACATCTGCTGGCGCGCGATGTCCGCCCTGGTCAGTTCGTCTCCCAACGCCGTCTCGTCGAACTGACAGGACTGACGCTCGGCGCAATTCGTGAACTCATTCCAAGACTCGAAGCCGAAGGCCTCATCAAGACGGTGCCGCAGCGCGGCCTGCAGATTGCTCATATCGATCTCAACCTGATCCGCGAAGCCTTTCAGCTTCGCGTGTTCCTGGAGAAGGAGGCGGTTGCGCTTTTTACGCGGTCGGCCTCCGACGAAACGATCGCGGGCCTCCTGAAAATGCACCGGGACATCGCCGACGCCATCAATGGCGGCAACAATTCGCATGAACTTGAGCTTCACGCCCAGGCTGTGGACTGGGGAATGCATGACGCCTTCATCGACGCGCTCGGCAACACCATCATCTCGAATGTCTACCGGGTGAATTCAATCAAGATGCGCCTTATAAGCCAGGAACGCTTTCGTATCGACGGCCGTGTCGGGCCGGTCATGGGAGAACATCTGAAGGTTCTCGAAGCCATCGAGCGACGGTCTGCGGAAGATGCGGTCAGCGCGCTCGTCGCACATATCCATCACGCGAGGGACCGCGCACTCAGATTATAGGCAAAGCAAGCCGGCGGTGAGGAGATCTCCGGCAAGAAGAGGAGGAATGGCATGTCATCTTCAATTTGGAATCCAACTCGCCGGGGCTTTCTGGCTGGTTCTGCCGCTCTCGGCGCCGCCGGCTTTCTTGGCGTCCGGGCGGCTTCGGCCGCCGTTGACTGGAAACGGTTTTCCGGCACGACGCTCGAAGTCAATCTCGTCAAGAGCCCACGCAGTGAAATCATCCTCAAATATCTCGGCGAGTTCGAAGAGCTGACCGGTATAAAGGTCAATGCCGAGGCGACGCCCGAACAGCAGCAGCGCCAGAAGACGACGATCGAACTCAGCTCCGGAATGCCGAGCTTCGACGTTGTTCACATGAGCTATCATGTGCAGAAACGACAGTTCGAAAAGGGTGGCTGGCTTGCCGATATAAGCGGATTTCTCAAGGATCCGTCCCTTACCGATCCGTCTCTGGTCGAGGGCGACTTCGCCGATGCGGGCCTGCAGTTCGCCAAGGATTCCGACGGCCTCCTGCGCTCCCTGCCCTTCTCCGTCGACTACTGGATTGTCTACTGGAACAAGCAGCTCTTCGAGAAGAAAGGCCTTTCGTACCCGGCAACCTTCGAAGAGATGGCGAACGCCGCAGAGGCCCTGACCGACGCGTCGAGCAACACTTACGGCTTCGTTGCCCGCGGACTGAAAAACGCCAATGTCCCCGTCTGGACGGCCCTCATGCTCGGTTATGGCATGACCCCCCTCGGGCCCGACGGCAAACTGCGCACCACCTCCGACGAGGCCATCCAGGCGGCAACGCTCTACCAGCGTCTGATGACCAAGGCAGCGCCTGTCGGCGTCTCCGGATTCAATTGGGCAGAAGCGCAATCGGCATTCCTGCAGGGCAAGATCGGCATGTGGCTCGATGGCGTCGGCTTTGCACCGCCGATCGAAAACCCGGAAAAATCCCGCGTCGTCGGCCAGGTGGGTTACGGGATCATGCCGAAGGGCCCGAAAGCGCAGGCAGCCGCAACATTTGGCGACGGTATCGGCGTAACGGCAGCAAGCAAGAACAAGGAAGCGGCCTACCTCTTCTGCCAATGGGTGGTTTCCCATGACATGGGTGCCCGGCTTCTGCAGGCCGGTGCCGGCGTTCCCTTCCGCCCCTCTATCCTTGAAGATCCCAAGGTCCGCGAAGGCGTCACCATGCCGAGCGCATGGGTCGACGCGGTCGTCGGCTCCGGCAAGATTTCGAAGCTCGCCCTGCCGGTCATCATCCCGGTCACTGAATTCCGGGACATCTATGGCGTCGGCCTGACGAACATGATCGGCGGCGCAGATCCGGCCGCCGAACTCAAGTCCGCCACGGCCCAGTTCGAGCCGGTGCTGGCGCGAAGCGAGGGATGATGTCTTCGGTGAGCATTGAAGCCGCCAAAGCGACGGCAACCAGTGCGAGGAGCAAGCCCAGTGGGCTTGCCCCGAACTACTGGCCCTTCGTCGTTCCAGCCCTGATCGTGATCGCGGCCGTCATCGTTTTTCCATGGGTTTTCACCCTGTGGATGAGCGTAAACAGCTGGACGCTTGGCCAGGCACAGGCCTTTTCAGGCTGGGACAACTATCTCCGTCTCGCGACCGACACGCGTTTTTGGGATTCTCTTTGGCATACCGTCCTTTATACGGTGCTTGCGGTGATCGGACCTCTGTTTCTCGGAACGCTCGCCGCCCTCATCTTTGACGCGCAGTTCCCGTTGCGCGGACTCCTGCGCGGCATATTCGTCATGCCGATGATGGCGACGCCTGTTGCCATCGCGCTCGTCTGGACGATGATGTTTCATCCGCAGCTCGGCGTCCTCAATTATCTTCTCTCATTGGTGGGAATTGGGCCTCAGGAATGGATCTACAATCAGACGAGCGTCATTCCCTCGCTGGTTCTGGTGGAAACCTGGCAGTGGACGCCGCTGATCATGCTGATCGTGCTTGGCGGTCTTGCGGCTCTGCCGCGCGAGCCGTATGAAAGCGCGGAAATCGATGGTGCCAATGCCTGGCAGAAGTTCCGTTATCTCACGCTGCCGATGATTGCGCCCTTCCTGATGGTCGGCGTCATCATCCGCAGCATCGATGCCGTAAAGAGCTTCGACATCATCTATGCGATGACGCAAGGCGGACCGGGCACGGCCTCGGAGACGATCAATATCTATCTCTACAATACGGCCTTTTCCTATTACGACATCGGTTACGGATCTGCGATGGCCGTCGTCTTCTTCGTCGTCATCGTCGCGCTCTCCTTCGTTTTAATGATGGTGCGCGCGCGGACGAACTGGTCAAACACGGAGACACGCTGATGAAGCGCAAGACGCTCGATCGCATCGGTCTTTTCTTCGTCGCGCTGGTGATGGTCTCGCCGGTCATCCTCTTCTTTCTGTGGATGATCTCGCTGTCCCTGAAATACGAAATCGACAATGGAGCCTATCCGCCGATCTTCATCCCAGAGCGATTTGCCTGGTCGAACTACGTCAAAGTCTTCGAGGAAAACAATTTCTTCCTGTATTTCTGGAATTCCATTCTTGTGACGGGGGCGGCGACATTTCTGGCGCTTTTGATTGGCGTGCCGGCAGGCTATGGCATTGCCCGGCTCAAAGCCGAGCGTTCGGCAATGGTCATCATGATCGCGCGAATGACACCCGGGCTTTCCTTTCTGATCCCGCTCTTCTTGCTGTTCCAATGGCTGGATCTCCTCGGCACACTCTGGCCACAGATCATCATCCATCTCGTGGTGACTGTGCCGATCGTCGTCTGGATCATGATCGGCTATTTCGAAACGACGCCGATGGAGCTCGAAGAGGCGGCAAGTATCGACGGGGCAACGCCATGGCAGGTCTTCCGCCTGGTGGCGCTGCCGATCGCCAAGCCCGGCATTGTCGTCGCCTTCATCCTCTCCGTCATCTTCTCGTGGAACAATTTCGTGTTCGGTATCGTGCTCGCGAGCCGCGAAACCCGGACGTTGCCGGTGGCAGTCTACAACATGCTTTCCTTCGAGCAGGTCAGTTGGGGACCGCTTGCGGCGGCAGCTCTGATCGTCACGCTGCCGGTGCTGGTGCTGACAATGTTTGCCCAGAAGCAGATCGTTGCTGGTTTGACGGCGGGCGCCGTCAAAGGCAGCTGATGGCGGGCATGCTGTTTTGACGAGGGAGAGGGTTTCAAAGGCAAAGGACCGACAGCCGCACGTCTTGTGCGTCGGCGCAGCTGTGCTGGATACGCTGTTTCGCGTTCGTAAAATGCCGACGGGACAAGGCAAGGTTCTGCCATATGACATGCTGCAGATCGCCGAGGGTATGGCCTCGAGCGCGGCTTACGCTGTTGTCAGGCTTGGGGGCAAGGCAAGCCTGTGGGGTGCTGTTGGGGATGACGAAACAGGCAAGCGCATTATCGCGGATCTCTCTCTAGCCGGCATCGACATAAGCGGAATGCATATCGTGCAAGGCGCGAGATCTGCAGTTTCGACCATCCTGGTTGACGACGACGGCGAGCGCCTCATTGTCCCCTTTTACGACCCCGAACTGCATCGCTCCGTCAAACACATTTCGACAACTGAAATCGCCATTTTCGACGCCGTTTTAGTTGACGTTCGATGGCCAGAGCTTGCTCTCAAGGTCCTGGAAACGGCGCAGAGCCTCGGCAAGCCGGCGATCTTGGATGGCGACGTCGCCGCCGATGGGGTCATCGAGCGGCTGGGGCCGGCAGCGAGCCACATCATCTTTTCGCGCCCTGCAGCAGGCAAGCTGGCAGCGACGGAAGATTGTGCTGCGGCCATTGGCGTGCTCAAGCAGCGTTTCCCGCTGGCATTTATCAGCGTCACGGCGGGTGAAAACGGCGCCTATTGGTATGACGATGTCAACGATTGCGTGATGCATATGACCGCGCGACCCGCCAAAACAGTCGATACGCTTGCGGCGGGCGACATCTTCCACGGCGCGTTTGCCTTTGCCGTCGCACAGCAATTGCAAATCGAAGATGCCATGCGCATGTCATCGGCGGCGGCGGCACTTAAGTGTCAGGTCTTCGGCGGACGCACGGGTGCACCCGACAGCGATCAGCTTGCCGCCTGTCTGGCACAGTGGACGCCGCAGATCTCGCGGGTGTAACTGCGCTTGGAGCGCTGGTTCAGCCGCCATGAAACAGCGTCCTTCCGAATTCACTTCTTTAAATTGTGTATTGTCATTACTATTCCCTCACTGAGGGTGTCACGATAAAGTCACGACATCTTTGTGCAAGCCTGTGCTTAGTTCTCTCGGAGGCGCCATGGAGCGGATCCAACGCAAACAGGATCGCCGATGGAGCGCATCATTTCGCGGTTTGGAGAACATTGCAGGAAATGAGATTGCAGGCAGCCTTGATGCTCTCCAAGCAGGATTTAGTCGACGAGCAGGTTTCTTCTCTGCGAGCGTTTCAATAGCAGGTGCGGATGCCCATCGAATTCAGACGAATAACGCATGTCGAAGCGGCGCAAAGCGCAGCTATTATGGTGCAGGCTTACGCCGAGCCGCCTTGGAATGAAGCGTGGTCGATAGAGAATGCAGCTTGGCGTCTGGATGAACTGGCCGCAACACCTGGCTGCCTTGGTGTGGCAGCGTTCGAGGCGAAAGAAGCCATCGGATTCGCCTTTGCCCTTCCGCATACCTCGGTGATCGGCCGCGGCCTGCACCTTGCTGAAATAGCCGTATTGCCCAAGCATCAAGGAAAGGGAGTTGGCTCGGGTCTGCTGGGCCGCCTCCAAATCGAAGCCCGAACTATGGGTTATCTGCAGATCTGGCTCGTTTCCCAGCAGAGCGGCCGTGTTGCGGACTATTACACGGGTAATGGGTATGAGCCGTCGAACAGGCTTGGCGTTTATTCCAAACGACTTCGCTAGCTGCGATGATGAAGCAATGAGCCATGGCCGAGCTTGTCGGCCGGGCTAGTGCTTGTGCAGATTAATGGCGTCCACCGACAGTGTCAGGTCGGGCAGCCCCGTTTCAGCGCCATCCCCGATCTCGCGGGTAACGGCCTTCAGGGCCAGGTCGAGCCAATGCGTCGCGTTGACAAGCTCAACGTCCTGCGCCGCGTATCTTGCGTAAGTGATCATTCGGGCGAGCGCGATGAGCTCATCCAATTCCTCAATGGATCTTGCATTGTGGCTTGAGCCATCTGGATTACCTGCAGAAGTGGCGCTCATCTCGATCTCCAAAATCTCTGGAGAACATATTGGGGATGACGGCGAAGAGCCCGTGAAAAACGCGTGACACAATCCGTAATTGCACTGAGCGGCGCATACGCTGTTAAATGGGCGAAACAAATGTCTCGTTCATATGCCAGGTAATCTCTCTATCAAGGGGGAAGTCACTGATGGTGCGAACAGCTTCCAGAAGAGCAAGAGCATCAATCCGTTTCTGATCGACGGCGTTTGAGACCAGCAGCGAAAGCAACTCCCGCGGTGCCGCAATGTTGGCCGTGCCACAATTGGCGACGATCGATTGCCAGGTCCGTTCCTTGAAGAAGATTCGAGCAGCATTCTCTTCAAGCCTTACCCGCATTGCAGATGCAAGTTGCTTTTCGCTTTCCAATTTGTCGAGCGTTGCCCTGACATTCACGAGCGGCACCGTCAGGGATTTGTATCCATATTCCATTGGGCCGTGGAGCAAAGCGACGTCAGCGTCATCGACGGTCGCGCCCTTCTCGTATTCACGGAAGATCCGGCCGATGCCAATCATTCCAAAGAGCTGGCATTCTGCAGCGCGCAGTGCTCCCATGCTGGCCGCGCCTAATACAGCCACATTCTGCGATAGCGCGTAGAGGATCTCCTTGTGCCAGACCGGCGCCGTATATTCGAACCCCCCGTCGATTAGCCCGATGACACTCGCGCCACGCCTCACGGCGGCAAGAACATCGCCCTGAACCGCAGGTGGGCAGACGAAGGCCTCATCTCCAGCGAAGGATGCCGCATCTGGAAGGCTCGGACCGACAAAGATCACCTTCATGACATGATAGCCTTTGAAACCGCCCGATTTCCAAAGCGGCGTGCGCGCCCGCCCTCCGGATTTTCAAGGGCAGGGATAAAGATTTTCGCGACGCTAAAAGGAAGTGCGGGATCGCTGAGGGCCAGGACGATGACTTGATCTATTTGCTTTTTGCGCAAGGCACTCAGTGTATAGTCGAGATGTTGAGCGAGAGATTGCGGATACGCCGGCGCAATCGTCGCCGGCATCGCCGGAACGGCCTGGAAAAGAGTGCGCGTCTGCAACGGGAGAGGTGCAAGGAAGGTTTCGGGCAAAATGTCGTCCCGTGCACCGCTGATATAGGTCAACCGGGATTGAGCTGCTTCGGTTACAGCCCGTATGGCCGCCCGAACGGGCGATGGATGAGCGCCGCTTCCTGCCGTCACTTCGACAAAACGGACATTTGCGTCGTCATGAATATCGCCTGGGCCTAAAATTGCGGTGAAGCACGGAACGGCGATATCGCTCATCATGTCGAAGAGCCGAAGTACCAACCCGGCCGTTTCGATCTTTTCGATCAATTGATCCAAGGCCGCGTCCTTAAGACCGCGTGGATCGATGCAACGCGAGTGGCGGTCTCTGTCATTGCCTATCCGCCAAAGGACATAGGCATCCCGTTCTATGCGCTCGAGCATGCCATGTAGCATTGCCTCCTCGAGCGTGTTTCCGGACGCCAAGCCATCGGAGGACATCCAGAAGCGGCAATCGCGTGTCCGGTCGAGGATCGCAGCCTCGAAAGGGATATAGATCTCGGTCCCCGACAAGAGTTCCCTGCCGAGCGCCCATTCGATCTCTTCGTCATTGCCTATGTCGTTCTTGTGGCGACCGATCAGACAGTTCAGCTTTTCGACCCTGTAGCCGGATTCTTGAAGGTGACGCGCGCTTGCCTGGACAGTATCGACGGAAGGATTGCCGGCAACGGCCCGTTCCAGGGCCTCCATGACGGCCGATACCTTCGCATCGTCGTCGCTCAGGCCCTTGCCTTGGGCGACGACGATCGAGCGGGCGTTGGGAGAATAGGCACACCAGACGGGTATCCCGATGCGATCGAGACCGGTGTGACGTGCGACACGGGTAACGCCGAAGTCAACCAGTAACGGCGCGACACGCGTGAGCGTCTCTGACGGCACGATGGTCCGGTCGGAATATGAAAGGACTTGAGCGGCTGTCAGAGCAGCATCTCAACCGTCGACGTGACCGGAAAACACCGTTTGCGCCGAAGAAACCGCGATGGCGAAGTCCACCTTCTTCACAAAGGTGCCTCCTGTCTTGCGGACATCCGAAACAACTTGTGCCAGCTCTCCAACCGGCGATCCAAGCGGCTTCACCGTGCCTGCGTCAAGATCCGCAATCCAGAGATCCGCTTGTCCTGCAACACCGAATACGACAGCTTTTTCCATGAATTTTCTCCATAAGGGTTGTTTTAAAATCCGGCCTTTAAAAGGCCTTCCCGATAAAGGTCCTTCTGCCATTGTTCCTTGAAAGGAACGACGGAGAGCCATTTCTCGACATCGAAAACAGGATTCAGTGCTTCGGCGCGTTGCCGGTAAAACTGTGCCCGCTTTCGATCGCCGATCATCGCACAGCTCGCCGCCGCGATCCGGTGAGCCGGTGCTTTGTCTTTCATTGCCTCCACGTAATCGATTGCGTCTTCATACTGCTCAAGAAAGTAACATGCCCCTGCGGCGCACCAGAGATAAGCGTCGGGCGATATCGGGTTGAGCGAGATCGCCTTTTTGATCTTCGACAGCGCGTCCCCCGGGCGAGACGCATGTACGAGCGTGTCAGCATGGCTATAGATGACGTCGGCAAAATGCGGACTCAATTCCTCCGCCAGGCTGAGGGCGGAAACGCTGTGATCGACGTCGCCGAGATAAAGCTTGGCGACCCCCAATTCTCGATGTCCGCCGGCAAATATCGAATCCCCTTCGATGGCCTTCTCAGCGCTCGTTTCCGCAAGGCGCAGCAGCTCTTCGTTTCCCTGCGCGGTCACAAGCCACTCGCTCGTATAGGTGCGGGCAAGACCGGCAAATGCTGGCGAGAAGTTGGGATTGTACCGAAGGGCCTCCTTGAAGGCGCCACGTGCCTTGCGGATATGAGGCAACGTCAGTTTGCCCATCAAGCTCGCGCCAACGAGATAGGAATGATACGCTTGAGGATCGGCCTCGATGTTCAATCTGGCCTGCTCGTTCTTCGCCAGCTCCCGCACAAGGGAAAAGGTCAGCCTCTGAGCAATGAGCCGCCTTTGTGTCGGCAGTGCATCCGATGTCATCGTAAAGCGCGTTGCCCAGATGACCTCGTCGGTGGGAAAATAGATAAGCTGGGCATAGAGCCCCTCAGCCGAAAGCCGCGTTTCAAGGAGATAAGAGATCGAATGCCGCGTAACGACCTGGGCTTTGTCGGAGTCGCGACGAATTTGCTCGGCCGTGTGCGGTGCGACAATAGAAATGTTGCGAAGCGCGCAAAGCTCGATGGTGACGTCTTCGATCAGGGCGTTGGCAATAGCGAGCCCGGCAACATGTCCCTGTGGGATTGGCGGAAGCAGCACGACTCGAGGAAGGACTGACGACGAAGGCTTGCCAGGCTCGATGCGAACGAGCGCGTCTTGCGGGCTCGACGGCAGGGCGTCGATTTTTAGCCTGCTTGCCTTTTCACGCCTATCCCCGTCAGCCAGACTGGTTCCAGATAGTTGGCGAAGCATTTCCCTGATTTCTTCATCGCCCGGATCTTTCTCCAGAAGATAAAGGCCCGCGGTGGATATTGCCCGGACATCATCGTTGCTTTGGGCATGTGGCAGGGCGTCAAAGAGCACTTCGCGCAGCTTCAATCTGTGATTCCGACGCTCTCCCGTGATCCAGTTGTCGATCGACCTGGTTGAAGGTTTCACGCTTGCCATGAAATCCCGCTGAAGCAGGTCGCTGATCGCTCTCAATCGCGCCAACGGGGACATTGCGCTGTCGAGAGCCTGAAGATCGACGGCAAGAGCCTCCGTGCGAAGCCGGATCGAACTGGAGGTGATCTGAAGCAGCGCCGCGTTCGTATCGTCGTCGATCTGTCGAATACGTGAGATCAATTTGCGCAGGTTAAGTCCCGACAGCTCGGCCTCCGCGTCGGCCCACAGAAACTCCGAGAGCTCATGACGGCTCAGTTCATGGGTCTTGCGGCTGAAGAGATAGGCGACCATCACCAGGCCTTTGGCCGGATAGCGAATGGCGTTGCCATTCGCATCGGTCAGTCGCAGATCGCCAAATGTCTGCAGATACAGCATCAAAGTGTTTATCCTCGCTCGGGCTCTATCTGACTGGAACTGTCGCGATGGTTCTCGACCGGGTTTGCAGAGCCAAGGCTCCTGGTAAGGGCAAGCAATTTTTGACGGACGTTAGGATCTTCGATTGCCAGAAATGCCCTGCTGAGTGCCACTCCCTCCTTCGACGTCATAAACAGCGTGACATCATCCGTCTCGCGCCGCGGCTCGACATCGGGTGACGCGCTCGCATTGTTTTCGAAAAAGTACCCGACGGGGACTCTGAGAATTTCCGCAATCCTCTGGAGCCTGCTGGCACCAATTCGGTTCATACCCTTCTCGTATTTTTGCACCTGCTGAAATGTAATACCCAAGGCTTCCGCTAAACTGCCCTGGCTCAAGCCAAGAACCTTGCGCCGGAGCCGCAGACGCCCGCCTACATATACATCAATAGCATTTGGAGATTTCGCCTTCATGGGGCCCCTCATGGCTCATGCGACGTGCATCATGATGCATTCCGTCAAAAATGCAACTAAAGGTGATCTTTTATCGAACGATATTCTTGGTGTCCCACCACGGATCGTCTTAATGTTATGCAACCAAGTCTAACTGGTTTCAATTTAAGGTACCTGACTTGGGAATAAACCTGCGACGAGTCCCGGGGGCAGCGTGTTTTAGCATGAAATACTATACTGCTATTTAAAATTGTGTCACGTCGATTTCACGCATCCCCGGCAATTTTTACAGTTATGCTTCCTCCGTCAATATTGGGGGCTTTCGGCCGATCGTGGCGAGCAATCGCAGTGTCAGCGAGCTTTTCTATTGGGTCGATGCGTCGTCGGTGATCACCACCGCTAAGGATCGGAGTTATGAGAACTATGGAATTACCTTCTATACAGGTCAATCATGCCGATCGTCTTTTTGCCTGCCGGCAGAAGATCGAAGAGGCCGTGCACGAGATCATTTTCAGCGAGAGGCTAATGGAGTTTTCGGCAGCAGAGATCGCCATGGCGGTCGCTGATATAGCCGACGATTATATCCTGACGATTGCCAAGCAGAAATCGGCAACGCACTAGCCGGGCTTGTCATCGGATCCAGCGTTTGACGTCTGGGGCGCCATAACAAATGCCTCTCCGAAGGCCGTCAGCCTGAGCTCGTGATTCGGAAGTCCGATGGCGCCTCATCCAAGGAGGCCTGTTCGGTCACGACACTGGAAACGGACGCGCCGACGGGTCCGTTCCAAAACTGTTTCAACATTGCGGAAACCGCCGCATCCTGTCCGGCGATCAACGCGGTCACAGATCCGTCATCTTCGTTTCGCACCCAGCCGGTCAAGCCGAACCGCTGTGCCTGGGTCTTTGTCCATATGCGGAAGCTGACGCCCTGGACCCTTCCCGATATGTGCACGAGCGTCGCCTTGCGATCATCCGTCATGACCACCTCCCTCAATGCCTTTTCGTGAATGTGAAGTGCATGAAAGGAAATGCAAGCACCTTCTGTGCACGCAGTACGGCGCAAAGCATCTTTCAGCCGTAGAGATAGTTCGGAAGCCAAAGTGCCATTCCCGGCCAAACATACATGATGACCATGCAAAGGATGACGATCAGCATGTAGGGCATCATACCTGCGAAGATCTGGTTGAGCGTGACGTGCGGCGGTGAAACGCCCTTGAGATAGTAAGCCGACATCGCCACCGGCGGCGACAGGAAGGCTGCCTGCAGATTGACGAAGACGAGGACGCCCCAAAGGATGGGGTCGATATCGAAGTGTCTCAGCATCGGCAGGAAGATCGGCACGAAGATAATGATGATCTCGGTCCATTCCAGCGGCCAACCAAGAATGAAGATGATCGCCTGCGACAGGATCATGAACTTCACCGGTGTCAACTCAAGCGCCAGCACCCATTCTTCGATCAGCGCCTGCCCTCCCAGGATGGCGAAAACGGCGGAGAAAAGCGCGGAGCCGACGAAGAGCCAACAGACCATCGCCGTCGTCTTCGCCGTCAGGAATACTGCCTCCTTGGTGCGTTTCCAGTTGAGCGTTCTGGCCTGGAATGCCAACAGGAAGGCGCCGGCCGCGCCGACTGCGGCAGACTCGGTTGCCGTCGTGATACCGAACAGGATGACGGCGAGCACGACGATAGTGAGGACCGCAAGCGGCATGACGGAGGACACCAGAAGCTTTATCACCTGAAGCCGCTCCGCACCCATGTTGTAGTAGTAGCGGGAAAGGGCCGCAGCAGCGATTGCTGCAACGAGTGCGAACGACACGTAGAAGCTCGTCGCCGGGCCATTGACCATGGCAGCGCTCGCATCCGCCGCAGGCGCTCCGAGCTGCTCCAGCCCTTCCGGGGCTTCCGCCTCGCCTAAGGCCTGCGGATGGATAACAACATACCACCACACCAGCAGCAGCGTGAATGCAGTCAAGGAGAAGGGCACGAGGGCTGCACAGAAATTCTTGAGGAGCGTCCAGTAGGTGAGCCGTCCCTCAGCCGTTTCGAGTGCCATCGCCTTCGATGGCGAGGTCAATGCACGCAGAAGACCGAGCATCATGTTTTGCGAATAGGCCGCCTGAAGACTGCGCATCCAGCTTGCCACCGGAACCCGCGTCTGCTCCTCCGGCAAGGCGGGCGCGACTTTCGGGTTGATCGCCGCCCAGGTGAGAATATAGGCGAGATAGAGGAACGCGAGGAAGAAACCTGGAAACATCGTCGCAGCGTAGAGCTTGACCACGGACTGCCCGGCAACCGCCGCATAGACAATGATCATCACCGAGGGCGGGATCAGGATGCCCAGCGTACCGCCCGCGGTTATGACGCCGGAGGCAAGCTTCACGTCATAGCCCGCTCGCAACATCGGGCTCATGGCGATCACCCCCATCAGCACGACGACGGCGCCGACGAGACCGCTCGCAATCCCCCAGAACGTGCACACGATCAGGGTTGCCACGGCAAGCGACGCAGGGACGCGCCGGAACGACAGCTGGATGCTGTAGAACATCTTGTCGACCAGCGCGCCGCGCTCCATCACGTAGCCCATCAATACGAAGAGCGGGATGGAGATCAAGACGTCGTTGGTCATTGCTCCGTAGGTGCGCTGAACCATCAGGTCGAAGACGCGATTGTCGATCCAGTGCTCGGCGGGATTATAGAAGGCGTAGAAGCCGAAGAGCATGCCGAGCCCCATCAGCGTGAAGGCGGTCGGGAACCCCATCATGATGACGACCACGATGAGAAGCAGCATCATCAGCCCGAGGAACGGATCGCTCACGTTTCGATATCTCCCCCCATTCCCCGTTGACGCGCGGCCCTGTCTAGGTCGTGGGCGCGCTCGATGGCTGCCTCGCGCGTCTTTGCGTCTACGTGCTCGCTTTGCGCAAGCTGCTCGGCAACAACGTCAATCTCCTCCACGTCCTTGAGCCGGGCCGGCCACGCGCCGGTCCTCAGGCAGACGATGCAGCGAAGGATTTCGGCAAGCCCCTGCAGCATGACGAGCGCGCCCGCCACCGGAATGACCGTCTTGAAGTAATAGATCGGCGGGCCTTCTGCGGTCACCGTCGAATGCTCGCCGATCCGCCAGGAAAGCGCCGCATAGTCATAGCCGGCGTAAACAAGGGCGGCGACGCCAGGCAGGAAGAAGAGGACGTAAAGGACGAGATCGAGACCAGCCTGGATCCGGGGCCTTAGCGAGCTATAAAGGAAATCGCCGCGCACATGCGCATTCTGCGCCAGCGCGTAGGCTCCGGCGAGCATGAACAGGGTACCATAGAACATGTTGCTGGCGTCGAAGATCCACGCCGTGGGCATGTTCAGGATGTAACGCTTGAACACCTCGATGCAAACCAGCGTCATCAGGCCGATGATGAGCCAGGCCGAAGCTTTTCCGACCCACACGCTGACGGCATCCACCCTGAGCAGAAAATGCTGAACGTTCACGCGTGCCCCCGGGAAAGAGCATATCCTCACTGCAAGCATCACCGGGGCTCCTGCCCGGTGATGCTTGAATCATACGTCAGAGTTCCTTTGCCACCCCGTTTGGTCCGAAGTAGTGATCAAAGGCGAGCCGCCGGCCGACGACGGTGTCCTGCTCCCATCGCGTTGCCCGCTCTGCGAAGGCGATCTGCGATTGAAGAATCTCCTTGAACAGCGGGTTTTCGCCGGCCTTCTTCTTCACCACCTCGTCGTAGACCTCCAGTTGCCTTTTCAGGATCGCCTCAGGAGTCTTATAGAACTTCACCTTGTCGGTCGTCTGCATCTCGACATAGTCTTTCGAATAGCGGTCGATCGCCTTCCAGGCCATGTCCTGAGACGCCGCCTCGACGGCATTGATGATGATTGCCTTCATCTGTTCGGGCAGGCCGTCATACTTGGTCTTGTTGAACATGATTTCGAATTGCTCGGCATTCTGGTGATAGCCTTGCAGCATGCAGATCTTCGAAACGTCTGGAAAACCGAGGACCCGGTCGGATGAGGCATTGTTGAACTCGGCCGCATCAAGCAGCCCGCGGTCGAGCGCCGCAACGATTTCTCCAGCGGGCAGCGCGTTGACCGCGGCCCCAAGAGCCGTGAAGACGTCGATCGAAATGCCGACGGTGCGGAACTTCAGGCCCTGGATATCCTCGATTTTGGCGACCGGCTTCTTGAACCAGCCGAGCGGTTGTGTCGGCATTGGGCCATAGGGGAACGAGACGACGTTCGCGCCGATCGATTCGTAAAGCTTGGCGAGCAGCTCCTTGCCGCCGCCATATTTATGCCAGGCAAGCAGCATGTTGGCATCCATCGCAAAGCCTGGACCCGAGCCCCAGAGCGCCAGCGCCGTCTGTTTGCCGTAATGATAGACAAGCACGCCGTGGCCGCCGTCGAGCGTCCCCTGGGAGACCGCATCGAGCAGGCCGAAGGCCGGCACAACGGCACCCGCCGGCAATACCTCGATCTTGAGATCACCGCCGGTCATGTCGTTGACCTTCTGTGCAAAATCGAGTGCGAACTCGTGAAAGATATCCTTGGAAGGCCAGGTGCTCTGCCAGCGCATGTTGACCGGCCCCTGCGCCTTGACGACGCTTGGCGCCGCCATCATCGCCGCGCCGGCCATGGCTGCGCCGCTTAGGAATTTACGGCGCGACGTTTTCCCCTCGACCTGGGTTCTGCGTTTCATTTCTTCCTCCCGAAAGCATGGGCTTTCTCGCCCTTTGATGGGCGGGATGAGGAAAGGGCATGCCGTGTCCGCCCGCATCCCGCTCATGATCTAGGTTCTTAACTTCAGATGATACTCCTCAACGAGCCCCAAGCAAAGATTGCAAAAATGGACACTTGAGCATTTCCTTAAATCCGCACGACTCATCGAAGGAAAACAGGCGATCGGGAAGGTGGTTTGTGAATATTCGCCCAATTCTAGAAAGGAGAATTCTCAGCCTTTGCGAGCATCCGGCGGCAACGGCGGAAGTCGATGATCGTATGCCAGAGCACGGCAGCCAGGATGATTGCACCGCCCAAGAACGTGGCGGCCGGCGGTTGTTCGGCAAAGAACAGCCAGACCCAGAAAGGTGTCAGAACGATTTCCATGGTGCCGAGAAGGGCAGCTTCCGCCGGCGCCATACGTCGTGCACCCGCAAGGAACAGAACCAGCGCAATGGAGAAATTCGTAGCCCCGAATGCCGCAAGCACGACCCAGTTGTGAAGATCAAGGGAACCGATCGAACCAAAAGGTGCAAAGAGGATAAGGGTGAGAAACGCACTGACGATAGTCGGGGGAAGGCTTGGCACATCGGGGTTGATGCGGGGAATGATGATGACAAGGGCAAATGAGACGGTCATTCCGAGCGCCAGAAGGTCGCCAGTTCCTGTGCCGCCGCCGATTGAAGAGGCCACGATGACCGCCACTCCCGAGAAACAGACGCCTCCGGCAACGAGGGTTCGCCTTGCGACTTTCTCCTTCAGGATCAGCCAGCCGAAGAGGGCGGCAATGAAGGGGGCGGTGGCGTAGATCATCGTGACGTTCGCAACGCTGGTCATATAGAGTGCGCCGATGAAGCAGGCCTGACTGAAGGTCTGACATCCAATCATCGCAAGACCCGAGGGATGGAAGACCGAGCGCCATTGACGGCTGGAAAAGCCGCCTTCCAGGAAGAGGCTCGGAACCAGGAGAAAAAGACCGCCGAAAAGCGAGCGCCAGGCGATCGTCGTCCACACATCGACAGTCAAGAGCCGCGAATAGAGGCCACTGGCGCTCCAGGCAAGAGTTGCGGCGACCACAAGAGCAATGCCTTTTTCGTGCTCGCTGAGCGCGAAGGAACGTGCCTGAAGATGGATGGTCATGCGGGCTGCCTTGGGACAAGACTGAAGCGACACGATCTGTGTGCGCCCGTAATTGACATCAGGCAAACGAATAGTAGAGATGTCTGCCATCGGATTTCTTTGTGGCTGCCCATGCGTGAACCAATTGAAAGCGACCTGCTGAGGACCTTTCTGGTTGTGACCGAAACGTCGAACTTTTCGGCCGCCGCCCAGCGCATCGGCCGAACCCAGTCGGCTGTCAGCGCTCAGGTGAAACGACTAGAGGACACGATCGGCGAAACGCTTTTCGAAAGAGGCGCGCGCGGCGTTGCTCTGACAGGCGCTGGAACGCAGCTCCTTCCCTATGCCCGACGGGTGATCGACCTTCTGAACGAGGCAACGGCGACGATCCGGACCAAGCCGCTGGACGGGCCTGTTCGCATCGGTATCCCCGAAGAATATAGTCAGACCGTATTGCCGGCCGCACTTGCTGCATTCTCCGTGCGCCACCCGGCCGTCGAGGTGACGATCTCTTGCGATTACACATCCCATAATCTCGCAGCGCTCGAACGCGACGAACTGGACCTCGCCGTCGTCTTCGACTGGAGCAATCAGATCAACGGCGAGGTACTTTGCATCGACCCTACGGTTTGGGTGACCTCGCTGGTGCATCGGTTACACGACGCCGATCCGCTGCCGATCGCAATTTACAGAAATTCAACCTGGTGCCGCGATTTTGCACTTCGTTCGCTGGAGCAGCACGGCCGCAGATATCGCATTGCCTTCATTGCCGATACGAGTTCCGGACTGAAGAACGCGGTCGCCGCCGGGCTTGCGGTGACCACGCTCTCCCGCAGCAACATCCCGCCCGGATGCCGGGAACTGACGAGTGCTGATGGCTTTCCGCTGGTCGATTCATCCCGGGTCGTATTGCGCCGCAGCCGGCATCATTCCACCGCGGCGATCCAGGAACTGGCCGAAAGGGTGCGGGAGGCCTTCCAGCCTATGGCCGCTCTTGCGCCAACATGATGCGACGGCGAAGGCGTCGCCGGGTGTCGGAGGGGCTCTCGGAGAAGCTTGCCCGGTAGCTCCGGGCAAAGGCGGAAGCCGAATTGAAGCCGGTTGCGGCAGCGATATCGGCAAAAGATGCCTTGGTCTCGATCACCTTGCGACGGGCAGCATTCAACCGCAACGCCAGATAGTGCACATGCGGCGGCGCCCCAATGCTCTCCTGAAAGAGCCCCTGCAGGTGGCGCGGGCTGATGCCGACGCGGCGCGCAAGCCTGGCCAGAACCAAAGGCTGCTCGATGTTGTCTTCCATCAACCGGATCGCGTGAGCGACACGCGGATCGCGCATCCGCAAACTGACAGTCGATGGAGAAAGCTCGTGCTCGGAATGGAAATTTGCTTGTTCGTAGCTGAAGAGCCGGCTCACCTCCAGCGCCAGCGAATAACCTTGCCGCTGCCGGATCACCTCGAGCATCAGATCGACGGTCGGCAATGAGCCGGCAGTGGTCAGCCGCTTGCCATCGATGACGAAGCGGTCCCTTGAGGCACGAACTTGCGGGTAGGCGAGTGCGAAATCTTCGAAATCCTCCCAATGGATAGTCGCAGAATACCCATCAAGAAGGCTTGCTTCGGCAAGCAGCCACGTGCCGGATTCGATGCCGGCAATCATCCTTCGGTAGCGAGCAGCCTGCGAAAGCTGCATCTTCAGGGCCGGAGTGGCACTTTGCCGCCAGTTGTAGCTCGCAAGCACGAAGAGTGGCGCCGTATCGGCCGAAGCCTTGAAGGGCGCGCAGGCGGGAACCGGGATGTCGCTGGTGGTAGGAGCCGGATCGCCATCCGGGGTCAATAGACGCCAGCGATAGATCTCGCTGCCGGCAATGCGGTTGGCGCCTCGCAACGGCTCGATCACCGAGGCGATCAGGATCAGGTTCGTTTCCGGCAATATCAGAAGGTCTATATCGAGCCGTTCTGTCGATCGCGTCAGCATTGACCCTCCACGATTTCCAAAACTGTATCACCTAGTTCCGTTAATGCAAAGCAATGGCCGGAGCTTTGCCGCGTAATGGTTTCAATACGAGGGAGAACAAAATGCCTCTTGTGATGAACCGCGATGTCTTCATCACCTGTGCCGTGACCGGCGCCGGCGATACGGTCTCGAAATCCAGCCACGTTCCCGTTACTCCCAAGCAGATCGCGGATTCCGCGATCGACGCCGCCAAGGCTGGGGCGGCAGTCGTTCACTGCCATGTCCGCGATCCGGACACCGGTGCCGCAAGCCGGCGCAACGACCTCTACAGGGAAGTCACCGATCGCATCCGCTCCGCCGAGATCGATGTCGTGCTCAATCTGACGGCCGGCATGGGCGGCGACCTGATTTTCGGCAATGTCGAAACGCCTCTGCCCCTCAACCCAAAAGGGACCGACATGGCGGGCGCCAGCGAGCGTGTCAGCCATGTCGGCGAATGCCTGCCGGAAATCTGCACGCTCGACTGCGGTACCATGAACTTCAGTCTCGGCGACTATGTCATGACCAATACGCCAGGCATGCTGCGCGCGATGGCGAAGAAGATGACCGATCTCGGTGTGCGGCCAGAAATCGAGGCGTTCGATACCGGCCATCTCTGGTTCGCCAAACAGCTTGCCGAAGAACGCCTGATCGAGGACCCGGTGCTGATCCAGCTCTGCATGGGTATCCCGTGGGGGGCGCCGGACGATCTCAATACCTTCATGGCGATGGTCAACAACGTGCCGCAGAGCTGGACCTTTTCGGCCTTCTCGATCGGCCGCAACGCCATGGCCTATCCGGCAGCGGCTATTCTCGCCGGCGGAAACGTCCGTGTCGGCCTGGAGGACAATCTCTATGCCGGCAAGGGCACGCTTGCCACCAATGCCCAGCTTGTCGAAAAGGCAGTCCAGGTGGTCGAAGGCATGGGCGCGCGCATCATCGGACCGGAAGAGGTCCGAAAGAAGCTGAAACTGACGAAGCGCTGAGGGCCGGATGATCAAGATCAACAAGGCAGCCTGCATAGGCGGCGGCGTCATCGGCGGCGGATGGATTGCTCGCTTCCTTCTGGCCGGTATCGACGTTGACGTCTTCGATCCACATCCTGACGCGCGCCGCATCATCGGCGAGGTCCTCACCAATGCCGAACGGGCCTATGCGATGCTGACAGGCGCACCGCTGCCAAAACGCGGCAAGTTGACCTTCTGCGGCAGCTTGGAAGAAGCCGTCGTCGATGCCGACTGGATCCAGGAAAGCGTGCCCGAACGGCTCGACTTGAAGCGTAGCGTGTTAGCCCAGATCGACGCGGCAGCGCGACCGGATGCCTTAATTGGCTCCTCGACGTCGGGCCTGCTGCCGACCGATCTTCAGCAGGACATGCAGTATCCGGAACGCCTCTTCGTCGCCCATCCCTATAATCCGGTCTATCTCCTGCCGCTGGTCGAGATCGTCGGCGGCGAGAAGACGGCGATGGCGACGATCAAGGCCGCGATGGAAAAATTGCCGCCGATTGGCATGAAGGGCGTTCACATCGCCAAGGAGATCGAGGCTTTTGTCGGCGACCGCCTTCTCGAGGCGCTCTGGCGCGAAGCCCTCTGGTTGATCCATGACGATATCTGCACAGTCGAGACGCTTGACGACGTGATCCGCTATTCCTTCGGCCTGCGCTGGGCACAGATGGGTCTCTTCGAGACCTATCGGATTGCAGGTGGCGAGGCTGGCATGCGCCACTTCCTCCAACAGTTCGGTCCCTGCCTCGCATGGCCCTGGACGAAGCTCACCAATGTGGTCGATCTTGACGACGCGCTCGTCGAAAAGATCGGCCAGCAGTCCGATGAGCAGGCAGCCGGCCGTTCCATTCGTGAGCTCGAACGAATTCGCGACGAGAATCTCGTCGGTATCCTTCAGGCCCTGAAGGGGTCCAATGGCGGCAAGGGCTGGGGTGCTGGAAAGCTGCTTAAGGATTTCGAGCACTCGCTTTGGGCAGCGAGCGGAAAGACGAAGGCATCATCGGATCTCTCGCAACCGCTGCGACTGGTCGAAACCAAGGTCAGCCCCGCCTGGGTCGACTATAATGGCCATATGACCGAGCACCGCTACCTGCAGGTTTTCGGCGACACTTCGGATGCCCTCTTGCGCCTCATCGGTGTTGATCTCGCTTATGTTGAGGCGGGGCAAAGCTATTATACGGTGGAGACCCATATCCGCCATCTCGGAGAGGCCAAGCTCGGTCAGGCGATCCACGCAACCTGTCAGGTGCTTTGCGTCGATGAAAAGCGGTTGCAGCTGTTCCACACGATCCATGACACGGCGGCTGGCGAGGCGATTGCGACCGCCGAGCACATGTTGCTGCATGTCGACACAAGGGCCGGCAAAGCGATACCCGCCGCATCTGGAGTGCTTGAGAAAGCCGGGTCCATCGCCGCTGCCCATGCGGCTCTCCCCCGTCCTGAAGGAGCCGGCCGCCACGTCGGTCAGAAGCGTTGGGGTTCGTCATGAATTTTGCTCTCAACGAAGAACAGGAGATGATCGTCAAAACGGTCCGCGGCTTCGTCGAAACGGAAATCTATCCGCACGAAAACGCCGTCGAGCGCACCGGCGTCGTCGCGCCTGAACTTGGCCAGGCGATCCGGCGCAAGTGTATCGAACTCGGCTTTTACGCCTGCAATTTCCCTGAAGAGGTTGGCGGCGCCGGGCTCGACCATACCACTTTTACTCTGGTGGAGCGGGAGCTTGGCCGCGGCTCGATGGCCCTGACGGTCTTCTTCGGTCGTCCCTCGGGTATTCTCATGGCCTGCGAAGGTGACCAACGGGACCGGTATCTGCTGCCGGCTGTGCGCGGCGAGCGGATCGACGCGCTTGCAATTACTGAGCCGGATGCCGGCTCGGACATGCGCGGCATGAAGTGTGCGGCCCGCCGCCATGGGAGCGATTTCATTCTCAATGGCACGAAGCATTTCATCTCGCATGCCGACGTCGCCGATTTCGTCATCGTCTTTGCCGCCACCGGCGAGGAGGCGACACAGAAGGGAACGAAGAAGAAAATTACGGCCTTCCTCGTCGACCGCGGCACGCCGGGCTTCGAGATCCTCAAGGGATATGATTCCATATCGCACCGCGGCTACCACAATTGCATCTTGAACTTCACCGATTGCCGGCTTCCCGAGAGCCAGGTGCTGGGCGGGATCCATCGCGGTTTCGATATTGCCAATGAATGGCTCTACGGCACGCGACTGACAGTTGCCGCCACCTGCGTCGGACGGGCCCGGCGCGTCTTCGACATGGCCCTTCCCTACGCTGCCGAGCGCAGGCAGTTCGGCAAGCCGATCGGGGCCAATCAGGGCGTTTCTTTCAAGCTCGCGGATATGATCACCGAGATCGATGCGGCCGATTGGCTGACGCTTGCTGCAGCCTGGCGGCTCGATCAAGGTATTGGCGCCAACCGCGAGATCGCCTCGGCAAAGCTCTACGCTTCAGAAATGCTTGCGCGCGTAACTGACGAGGCGATCCAGATCTTCGGCGGGATGGGTCTGATGGACGATCTGCCGATTGCCCGTTTCTGGCGGGATGCGCGGGTCGAGCGCATCTGGGACGGCACTTCCGAGATCCAGCGCCACATCATCAGCCGTGAGCTGCTGCGGCCATTCGGAGCATGAAACGATGACCCAGCGCTCGCTCGACCGCCTGCTCAGACCTCAAACGATCGCTGTCTTCGGCGGTCGCGAGGCGCATCGGGTTATCGAGCAGTGCGACCGAATGGGGTTCGGTGGAGACGTCTGGCCCGTCCATCCAAAACTCGAAGAGGTTCATGGACGGCGCTGTTATCGTTCGATCCTGGAACTGCCCGCCGCGCCAGATGCCGCTTTCGTCGGCGTCAACAGGATGCTGACACTCGACATCGTCAGAGATCTTGCTGCAAGAGGAGCAGGCGGTGCGGTCTGTTACGCATCGGGCTTTAGCGAGGCGGCCGGCGAATTGGCCGACGGTGCCGATCTTCAAAGGCGCCTGCTGGACGCGGCGGGCGACATGCCGATCCTTGGGCCGAACTGCTATGGTTTGATCAACGGTCTTGATGGCGCATTGCTCTGGCCCGACCAGCATGGGATGCAACGTGTCGACCGCGGCGTTGCAATCCTTACCCAGTCCTCAAATATCGCGCTCAACCTGACCATGCAGACGCGCGGCCTGCCCATCGCCTATCTGGTCACGGTCGGCAACCAGGCGCAGACGTCACTTTCAGACGTCGCCTACGCGCTGCTCGAGGACCCTCGCGTCACCGCAGTCGGGCTTCACGTAGAGGGTTTCGGAAACCTGCCGGCGCTCCAGGAGCTCGCGCTACGAGCACGCGAGCTGAAAAAGCCGGTCGTTGCGCTAAAGGTCGGGAAATCCGAGCAGGCGAAACGAGCGACGGTTTCTCATACGGCCTCGCTTTCCGGCAGCGACGCGGTCTGCGATGCCGTTCTTGGCCGTCTGGGGATCGGCCGTGTCGGCTCATTACCGGAGTTGCTGGAAACGCTAAAACTCCTGCATGTTGCCGGACCGCTTACCGGCAATGCGATTTCCTCGATGAGCTGTTCAGGTGGTGAAGCGTCGCTGATGGCGGATGCCGCCGTCGGTCGCGCCGTAGAATTTCGCACCTTGCGGCCTGGGCAGCTGGCGCCCCTTCGCCTCGCGCTCGGGCAAATGGTCACCCTTTCCAATCCCTTGGACTACCATACGTTTGCGTGGGGCGATCTCGGTCGCCAGACGGACGCTTTTACGGCAATGTTTGAGGGCGGCTATGCGCTCAACCTCGTCGTGCTTGATTTCCCGCGGACCGACCGATGCGATGCTGCCGACTGGACGACGACGGTCGATGCGATCGTTGCCGCTTCAGCCTCCACCGGTGGGCTTGCAGGCGTTGTCGCGACGCTGCCCGAAAACATGCCTGAAGATCGTGCCGTCAGCCTGATGAAGAGAGGCGTCGTACCTTTTTGCGGCATTTTCGAAACGCTTGCAGCAACCGAAATCGCAAGCCGCATCGGTCGGGAATGGAGCGTTCCACCAGAGCTACGCCTTCTCGACGTGCCACAAGTCGAAGGCGAGATCGAAACGTTGGATGAGGCCGATGCAAAGGCAGCGCTCTCGGCCTTTGGCGTTCCCGTCCCTGCCGGTTTCGTTGCGAATTCTCCGCAAGAGGCGATGGAGGGCTCGGACGAGCTCGGCTATCCCGTCGTGCTCAAGGGGCTCGCCATTGAGCACAAGACCGAGGCGGGTGCTGTGGCGCTCAACTTAAAGGACGCAACGGCGGTATTCGACGCAGCCACATCGATGAACGGCACCAAGGCATTCCTGGTCGAAAAGATGGTGGAGCACAGCGTCGCAGAGCTGATCATTGGAGCAGCACGCGATCCTGTCTTCGGATTGACACTCACAGTCGGTTCGGGCGGAATTTTGGTGGAATTGCTTGACGATTCCGCCATTTTGTCGCTTCCAACGACCAGAACGGCGATAACGGAGACGATTTCGCGTCTGAGGATCGGAAAATTGATCAACGGCTATCGTGGCCGTCCAAAAGGCGACCTCGAAGCGGTTGTCTTCGCTGTCGCAGCAGCGGCAGATTATGTCGTAAAGAATGCCGCGCGTCTGGAGGAACTGGACATTAATCCATTGATGGTTCTTCCTGAAAACAAGGGCGTTGTCGCAGTCGACGCCCTTATACGGCGAAGGAGGTAGCAGAAGTTGAGCAGCTCCATTCGCACGAGACGCGACGGCGGCATTTTCGAGGTCATCATAGACCGGCCGAAAGCGAACGCCATCGATCTTGCAACGAGCCGCGAGATGGGCGTTCTTTTCCGCGACTTTCGAGACGATTCAGCCCTGCGAGTAGCAATCATTTCCGGAGCCGGCGAAAAATTCTTTTCCGCAGGCTGGGATCTCAAGGCGGCAGCGGCAGGCGATGCCGTCGATGGCGACTACGGCATCGGAGGCTTCGGCGGGATGCAGGAACTGCGCGATCTTAACAAGCCGATCATCTGTGCTGTCAACGGCATCTGTTGCGGCGGCGGACTGGAGATTGCCCTTTCGGCGGATTTGATCGTCGCGGCTGAACATGCGACCTTCGCGCTGCCGGAAATCCGCTCGGGAACGGTTGCGGATGCAGCTTCCGTCAAGCTTCCCAAGCGCATCCCCTACCATATCGCAATGGACATGCTTCTGACGGGACGCTGGCTCGACGTCCACGAGGCCCATCGCTGGGGCTTCGTAAACGAGGTCGTCGCGGCCGGCAAATTGATGGACCGTGCATGGGAAATTGGCCGGCTGCTCGAAAGCGGACCGCCGCTTGTCTATGCCGCAATCAAGGAAATCGTGCGCGAAGCGGAGGGAACAACGTTTCAGACTGCCATGAACAAGATCACGAAACGGCAGCTGGCAACCGTCGATACCCTCTATTCGAGCGAAGACCAATTGGAAGGCGCGCGGGCTTTCGCGGAGAAGCGAACCCCAATGTGGAAAGGAAAGTGACGAGGCGGCGGCAACCGCCATTTTTCCCGCATGATCTCGGGCGGCGCAGGCGGAAGAGGAAACCGCATGCCGCCAATTGCCCGAAAGTTCTGTCAACGCATCAAGAAGAAGGAACAGGGGAATGAACGGCTATACGAAATATCTCACAAGTCGCGTAACTGCCGGTGGACTGAGCCGCCGTGAATTCATCGGACGTGCCATGGCAGCAGGCATCACGCTGGCGGTTGCCGATAAACTCTTTACTGAAAGCGCACAGGCGGCGGAGCCGAAGCGTGGCGGTCATCTGAAGCTCGGCCTCGAAGGTGGGGCGGCAACCGATTCCAAGGATCCGGCAAAATTCCTGTCGCAGTTCATGTTCTGCGTCGGCCGCTGCTGGGGCGATATGCTCGTTGAATCCGATCCGCTGACGGGGGCTGCAGTCCCTGCGCTTGCCGAATCCTGGGAGCCGTCGAAGGATGCGGGGACCTGGACCTTCAAGATCCGCAAGGGCGTCAAATTCCACGACGGCAAGGAAATGACAATCGACGACGTCGTCGCGACGCTGAAGCGCCACACGGACGCCAAGTCCGAATCCGGCGCCCTTGGCGTGCTGGGATCGATCAAGGACATCAAGGCGGATGGCGGCAATCTCGTATTGACGCTGAGCGAAGGCAATGCCGATATGCCACTTTTGCTCACCGACTATCACCTGGTGATCCAGCCCAATGGCGGCAATGACGATCCGCTCGCCTCGATCGGCACCGGCCCCTACCGGCTCACGAGCTTCGAACCGGGTGTTCGCGCAACTTTCGAGAAGAACAAGGAGGACTGGCGTTCCGACCGCGGTTATGTCGATTCTATCGAAATCATCGGCATGAATGATGCTACCGCCCGTATCGCAGCGCTGTCATCCGGCCAGGTGCACTACATCAATCGCGTCGATCCGAAGACGGTCGATCTTTTGAAGCGCGCACCGAACGTGGAGATTCTGTCCACCTCCGGCCGCGGCCACTACGTCTTCATCATGCATTGCGATACCGCGCCGTTCGACAACAATGACCTGCGCCTTGCCCTGAAATACGCCATGGATCGTGAAGCCATGGTCAAGAAGATCCTTGGCGGTTATGGCAAGGTCGGCAACGATTTCCCGATCAACAATACCTATGCGCTGTTTCCCGAGGGCATCGAGCAACGTGCGTATGATCCCGACAAGGCGGCATTCCATTACAAGAAGTCCGGTCACAGCGGCTCTGTGCTGTTGCGCACCTCCGAGGTGGCCTTCCCGGGTGGAGTCGATGCGGCCGTTCTCTATCAGGAAAGCTGCAAGAAGGCGGGCATCGAGATCGAGGTCAAGCGCGAGCCCGGCGACGGTTATTGGACCAACGTCTGGAACGTCCAGCCCTTCTCGACGTCCTATTGGGGCGGGCGGCCGACGCAGGACCAGATGTATTCCACCGCCTATCTGTCGACAGCCGACTGGAACGACACACGCTTCAAGCGACCGGATTTCGACAAGCTGCTGTTACAGGCGCGCGCCGAACTCGATGAGACCAAGCGCAAGGACATGTACCGGACGATGGCGATGATGGTGCGTGACGAAGGCGGGCTCATCCTGCCGATGTTCAACGACTTCGTGAATGCTTCCACCAAGCAGGTAAAAGGCTATGTTCACGATATCGGCAACGACATGTCGAACGGTTACGTCGCGACCCGCGTCTGGCTGGACGCCTAGCACGTGAAGGGGTTAACGCCCCTCATCTCTAACGCAGCCAGGACCGTGGGAATGCACCCCACGGTCCTCCCGACGTTTCAGCACGAGGCCTTTGCCATGTCCAATCCTTTGTCAGGTCACATCTTGCCCGGCCTGAGGTTCAAGCAGCGTTTTCCTCTGCTTGCCCTTATTCTCGAGCGCTTCGTGCTCAGCATCATCCTGCTCTTTGCCGTCTCCGTCGTGATCTTCGGAGGCCTGGAAGCACTGCCCGGCGATTTCGCGACAACCTATCTCGGCCAGTCCGCAACCCCTCAAGCCGTCGCCAATATCCGTCAGGAACTCGGGCTGAACCGTCCGGTAACGACGCGCTATTTCGAATGGCTCGGAGATGCCCTACGGGGTGACTTCGGCTCGTCGTGGGCCAGTAAAAATTCCGTCGGCGAGCAGATCGGCAAGCGTCTTGGCAATTCACTCTTCCTTGCGGGCTTCGCTGCGGTCATCTCGGTACCGCTTGCCGTCGGTTTCGGTATGCTCGCCGTCCATTTCCGCAACCGTCTGCCGGACAAGATCATCAACATCATCTCGCTGGCGGCGATTTCGCTGCCTGAATTCTTCATCGGCTATCTCCTGATCCTTTTCTTCGCCGTCAAACTCGGTGTCGCGACCTTTCCAGCGACCGTCTATGAAAGCATGGGCCTCGTCGACCGACTGAAGGCGATCGCCCTGCCCACGGCAACCCTCGTTCTCGTCGTCCTGGCGCATATGATGCGAATGACGCGCGCTGCCATCCTTTCCGTTATGTCTTCAGCCTATATGGAAACTGCCGAGCTCAAGGGGCTCGGTGCCTTCCGATCAATCGTCAAGCACGCAGCCCCCAACGCGCTGGCGCCGATCATCAATGTGGTGGCGCTCAACCTTGCCTATCTCGTCGTCGGCGTCGTAGTTGTCGAGGTCGTCTTCGTCTATCCCGGCATGGGTCAGTATATGGTCGACGCTGTCACGGTTCGCGACATGCCGGTCGTGCAGGCCTGCGGTCTCATCTTCGCTGCCGTCTATATCTTCCTGAACATGGTGGCCGACATCCTCGCCATCATCGCCAATCCGCGACTGAGGCACCCGCGATGAGATTGCGAAATGTTCCCATCACGGCCTGGATCGGTATGTTCGGCATTGCAGCCGCCTTCATCTGCGCGATCTTTGCGCCCTTGCTTGCCCCCTATGGCGAAACGGAAGTGGTCGGCAACGTCTGGCAGATAGCCGATGGCGAGTATTTCTTTGGGCTCGACAATCTCGGACGCGACATCCTCTCACGTCTGATCTTTGGCGCCCGCACGACGCTGTTTGTCGCCCTTGCCGCGACGATCATCTCCTTTTCGCTCGGCATCATCTTGAGCTTCACAGCGGCCGTCTCGCGCGGATGGATCGATATGGTCTTCTCACGATTCAACGATCTGATGATGTCGATCCCGACGCTGATCTTCGCGCTCGTCGTTCTCGCCGTGTTGCCACAAAACCTGATCGTGCTGATTCTCGTGATGGCGATTCTCGATTCCACCCGCGTTTACCGTCTCGGTCGGGCGGTCGCGCTCGATGTCGCCGTCATGGAGTTCGTCGAAGCCGCGAAACTGCGCGGCGAAGGCAAGACCTGGATCATCTTCCGCGAGATCCTGCCAAATACGCTGACACCACTGCTTGCCGAATTTGGCTTGCGCTTCGCCTTCTCGATCCTGTTCTTGTCGACGCTTTCTTTCCTCGGTCTCGGCATTCAGCCGCCAGCCGCCGACTGGGGCGGCATGGTCAAGGATAACAAGGACGGCATCATCTTCGGAATTTCCGCAGCCCTTGTTCCCGGTTCGGCGATCGCAGCCCTTGCCGTTTGCGTCAATCTCGTGGTGGACTGGCTGTTGAAACGTACGTCCAGCCTCAAGGGAGGGCGCGGCGATGCCTGAGCTTCTTTGCGTCCGCAATCTGAAAATCGAAGCGACCAGCTATCCCCCCGGCGAGCCGCCGAAGCGCGTGACGATCGTCGATGACGTGTCCTTCGACCTGAAAAGGGGCAAGGTTCTTGGCCTCATCGGCGAATCCGGCGCAGGCAAATCGACGATCGGGCTTTCTGCCCTGGCCTATGGTCGAGGCGGTGCCGAAATTACAGGCGGCGAGGTTCGTCTCGACGGCCAGAATATTCTCGCACTCAACAGGGACGGTATCCGCCGGATCCGCGGTGCGCGCGTCTGCTATGTCGCGCAGTCGGCGGCAGCCGCTTTCAATCCCGCACACCGGCTTGGCGATCAGGTCATCGAGGCCTCGGTGAAACATGGGCTCATGACCAAAGAGGAAGCGAAGGAAAGGGCAACGTACCTGTTTCGGGTGCTTGGCCTGCCGAACCCCGAGACCTTTGGAGATCGCTTTCCCCATCAGGTCTCCGGCGGCCAGCTGCAGCGCGCCATGACGGCCATGGCGCTCTGCCCCAATCCCGAACTCATCGTCTTTGACGAGCCGACGACAGCGCTTGACGTCACGACCCAGATCGATGTCCTTGCCGCTATCAAGCATGCGATCGAAAAGACACGCACGGCAGCACTCTATATCACCCACGACCTCGCCGTGGTTGCTCAGATTTCCGACGACATCATGGTGCTGCGCTACGGAAAGCAGGTTGAGTATGGCAGCGTGCAGCAGATCATCGAGGCGCCGCGGCAAGAGTATACGCGTGCCCTCGTCAATGTGCGTCAGGCTGTTCGAGAAGAAGCACCCGACCAGTCCGATACGCTCTTGAAGGTCGACCATGTCAGCGCTGAATATTCCAACGGCTTCAAGGTACTGCACGATGTCTCGCTGCATGTTCCTAGGGGCCAGACGCTTGCCGTCGTCGGCGAATCCGGTTCCGGAAAGTCGACGCTTGCGCGCGTCATCACCGGTCTTCTGCCGCCGAGCGAGGGCAAGGTGTTTTTCAACGGCAATCCTTTGACGTCGAATGTCAAAAGTCGCTCGCATGACGATCTGAGGCGCATCCAGCTAATCTACCAGATGGCCGACACGGCGATGAACCCGCGCCAGACCGTGCGCGACATCATCGGCCGGCCACTTACGTTCTATTACGGCCTGCGCGGGGCAGCCAAGACCGCTCGGGTCAAGGAACTGCTCGATCAGATCGAGATGGGCAACGGCTTCATCGATCGCTACCCGGCGGAGCTTTCAGGGGGGCAGAAGCAACGTGTCGCCATTGCGCGGGCACTTGCCGCAAAACCGCAACTCATTCTCTGTGACGAACCCACTTCAGCGCTCGATCCACTGGTCGCAGAAGGCATCTTGAACCTTCTTCTGCGGCTGCAGGAAGATACGCAGCTTTCCTACATCTTCATCACCCACGATATCGCCATCGTGCGGGCGATCGCCGACAGCGTTGCAGTGATGCATCGCGGCAAGCTCGTCCGCTTCGGACCAAAATCCAAGGTGCTCTCCCCGCCATTCGACGACTATACCGATCTCTTGCTCAAATCCGTACCCGAGATGGAGATCGGCTGGCTTGAGCGGGTGCTCACCACACGTAGGATGGAGAGCGCCGGCAACTGAATTCCCATCGGTTCGCTATTCCTCCGCATTTGCTGACCAGGACACCATGACCGAACGCGGCTTCACGACCATCGAAAACCATTGGATCGCCCTGAAAGACGGTACGCAGCTTGCAGCGCGCATCTGGATGCCTGACGACGCGGTGGCCGATCCCGTCCCGGCGGTCTTCGAGTTCTTGCCTTACCGCAAGCGCGACGGAACCAGCCTTCGTGATGAATCGACCTATCCCGTCTTCGCCGCTGCGGGGATTGCAGGGGTGCGCGTCGACATCAGAGGGTCAGGCGAATCCGACGATGTCATTGACGGCGAATATACCGAGCTCGAACTCGCCAACGCCTGCGAACTGATCGCCTGGATCGCTGCTCAGCCCTGGTCCAACGGTTCTGTCGGCATGATGGGTATCTCCTGGGGCGGTTTCAACAGTCTTCAGGTCGCAGCCCTTCGCCCGCCGGCTCTTAAAGCGATCATCTCCATCGCTTCGACGGTCGATCGTTTTAACGATGACATCCATTACAAAAACGGATGCCATCTTTCGGCTCAGCTTTCCTGGGCTGCAACCATGCTCGGTTATCAATCACGCCCGCCGGACCCTGCAATCGTCGGCGACCGCTGGAAGGAAATGTGGCTGCAGCGCCTTAAGCGCGAACCCTTCTTCATGGAAGAGTGGCTCAAGCATCAGCGCAAGGATGACTTCTGGCGTCATGGCTCGATTTCGGAAGATTTTTCCCGCGTCGACATTCCCGTACTTGTCATCGCCGGTTGGGCCGATGGCTACCGCAATACGCCGCTGATGGCGGTGGAAGGTCTTGGCGGCAAGGCGAAGGCGCTCATCGGGCCTTGGGTTCACAAATACCCGCATTTCGCCTGGCCAAAGCCACGCACCGACTTTCACGGGGAGGCAATCACCTGGTGGAACCGCTGGCTGCGTGGCGACAAAAACGGCGCCGATGCGCTGCCGCAGGTGCGCGCCTATATCCTCGACGCCATCCGGCCGGCACCGCGCCGCGATTTCGACCCCGGCTTCTGGATCGCCAAGGATGTCTGGGAGCCGCCGAAGATGCAGTGCTTTTATGTCGAGCAGTTCGGCCGGCTGACTGAGGGGATGCCGATCCCCCAGGCGCCGGAGCATCGCCTCTATCTCCGTTCACCGCTCGATACCGGCACTGCGTCGGGCGAATATTTCACGCTGAAGCCGGATGCGGAGATGGCTCTCGACCAGCGCGGCGACGATGCGGGGTCTCTCGTTTTCGAGACCGTGCCGATTGCCGAAGACCATGACTATCTCGGCCGGCCGGAACTCACTCTCTCTCTTCGCTCAGAGGCGGCGACCGCCAATCTTTGCGTGCGCCTTGTCGATGTTCATCCCGATGGGACAGCGACACGCATCTCCTTCGGCGTGCTCAACCTTGCTCATCGCGACAGCAATGCCGCGCCGGAACCGCTGAAGACGGGAGAACGGACCCCGGTGCGCATCGTCCTTGATGCCTGCGGCTATCGCGTCCGCCTCGGTCACCGCATCCGCCTTTCACTCTCGACTGCCTATTGGCCGCTGATACTGCCGCCTCCGGAAGACGCTGGCGTGAGCATCGATATAGCCTCGATCGGCCTTGCGCTTCCCAAACTCGGCGACCATCAACAGATCGAGATGAAGGCGCCTGAGCATCCTGATCCTCTGCCGAAGTATATCGAGCACGCTCCTGCTGCCACGAAAAGACAGGTCGTCCGTGATCTGTGCGGCAATTTTACCCATTATCAGATCCATGAGGACACCGGTCTTTTCGAGCATCCCGAGACTGGGCTTTCGACACGGCAGCTGAGGCAAGAAGTCTGGTCGATCGCACCCGACGATCCTCTCTCGATGACCGGCACTTCCACGTGGACATGCGACATGCAGCGCCCCGGCTGGTCTATCCGCACCGTGTCGACGGCCAGGATCTCCTGCACTAAGACGAGTTGGATGATCAGCGCCGTTGTCACGGCCTATGAAGGCGAGACTCAGGTCTTTGAAAAGATCTTCGCAGAAAAGCAGATCCCGCGGGACCTGATGTAATGTCATGGTCCAGCAAAACGGCTGGCGGCCTCGCACACTGCCCGAAAGCCGATGCGAGCTCCATCGCTCATATGACGCGCTCTTAGCCAGGCGTGCACCAATTGCGGCTCTTCGCGGAACCAGACCTCCACACCGGCCTTCGCAAGCTTGGCCGCGTAGTGGCGGCCATCGTCGCGCAGCGGATCGAAATGAGCGACGGTGATGAAGGCGGGCGGCAGCTCCGCAAATGAGGCGGCGGCAAGGGGTTCGGCAACGGGATCGCCTGGCGGAGCCTTCAGGCTTGCGCGGTAATAGGCGACGTCCGACGTTTTCAACCCCGGTGCATTTTCCATTTCACTGTAGGACCCGGATACAAGATCTCCACCAAGCGTCGGATAGATCAGCACCTGGCCAGCAATGCCGAGCAATCGCTGCTGCTGCGCTCTGATCGCCAATCCAGCGGCAAGATTGCCGCCAGCACTGTCGCCGATCAGCACGACCTGCCTGCCTGAGACGAGCAGGTGTTTCAACACGTCGAAACAATCATCCGTTTGCGCCGGCCATCGATATTCGGGCGCAAGGCGATAATCGACCGAAATGAGCTCGGCACCGGCAAAATCGGCAATCTCGGCGCAGATCGCGTGATGGCTCTCAAGCGATCCCACGACAAAGCCGCCGCCATGCAGATAAAGCAGGACAGTTTCTGTCCTGATCGCCTTCGGCCGATAATGCCGTGTTGCTATCCTGTCGAGAACGAGGGCGTCCTCAGTCGTCAGTCCCTGCGGCAGGGGCTGGTCGAAACGCGCACAAAGAGCATCGTACCATTGCCTTTGCCGGGAAATGGGAGCAGCCACCGCATCAGCGGGATAGAAGCTGTCACAAATTGCAAGGAACTGCAGAATCCCTGTCTCTGTCGGCATCGGATGATGCACAGGCGTACCTCTTTTTGGTCGACGTTGCGTCCGTTTTTTTCCTCGTAAAATCCGCTGGGTCGGCTTTGTTCTGGAATTCCTAAACCTGCTGGATCAGCGTGCGCCCGATGAATTTCGGCGGCTCACCGCGCAAAACGAGGGACGTTGTTACGGCCCCGAACCTCGCGATCGAATCCACGATCGTCTCGAGGTCTCCCGGTGACGGGACCAGAACCTTCAAGAAAAAGCAGTCCTCTCCCGTCAGCCGCAGCACTTCTATGACATGCGGCATTTCGGAAAATTGCTTCAAACATGCACGGATGTGCTCGTGCGTCGTGCGAAGGCGCACGACCGCCATCATTCCCAATCCTAGTCGGGTGGCATCGATACGTGCTCCGTATCCGGCGATGATGCCACGTTCTTCCAGCCGCTTTACCCTCTCCGACGTCGCCGGTTGAGACAATCCAATCTTGCGCCCAAGTTCCGAAATCGCAATCCGTCCGTCCTCCTGCAATGCTTCAATGATGGCGATATCGGTCGGATCGAGCAGGAAGCGGCCGTTTTGGGCAGGTGTCATGCTTTGACCTTTAGTTCATCGGAAATCGGATGTGTTTTCCGATGATTGCCTATTCCAGAGACAGATGGAAGACGCCATCTTCCCGACGTGAAAGGAGAAAGCATGGCCGACATTATCATTCTGCCCGGTATTGGAGGATCAGGGGAGACACATTGGCAAACGCATTGGGAGCGGACAAATCCCCGAGCGACCCGTTTTCAACCGAAGAGCTGGGATAGGCCGGATTTACCGGACTGGGCTGCAGCGCTGGAGCGAACCGTCGCCGCCACGAAAAATGCGCCGCTGCTGGTGGCGCACAGCCTGGCGTGCCTTCTGGTCGTCCATTGGCAGCGCGTTTCTTCTCTTCCCGTAGCAGGCGCCTTCCTTGTGGCGGTGCCCGATCCGCAGTCCGATGCCTATCCGCCGGAGGCTGCCGGTTTCACCGACCCGCCGGAAGGCAAGCTCCGTTTTCCCTCTCTCGTCATTGCAAGTTCCGACGATCCTTATGGCAAGATTGAATATGCCCGCATGCGGGCGGCCGAATGGGGCAGCCACATTGTCGAGGTCGGAGCACTCGGCCATATCAACGGCCGCAGTGGGCTTGAGGACTGGCCGAGTGGGCTAACCCTGTTCCAGGCCTTTGCCGAAAGCATTTCCAAGGGAGCATGAGCAAGCGACTGCTGCCGATCGGCGGCTCGAACGAACCGTCATCCGGAAAGCCACTCGGTATCCGTAGTGATAAAGCCGCGTGAGTGAACTACTTCGTGTAGAGCGCCCGCGAGCGTTCGAGATGCTTCAGAACCGCTGCCTCGGCACCATCGGCGTCGTTTGCGGCAAGCCGCTCAAGAATTTCCTCGTGCTCGACCAGTGTAAGCTTTTCCTTGCCGGTCCAGATGAGCATTTCGGTGTGATATTCCTTCAGCCATGCGAGCATTGCCTCACTCACTGCGACGAATATCGGATTGCCGGAAATCTGAGCGATGCGCGTATGAAACTGCATATCCGCGGCGATGAATTCTTCTGCGTGTCCCAATGCGCGGCGCTGGCGGTCGATAATGTCGCGAAGCGCGTCGACGTCGCTCTGCTTGGTACGTTGGGCGGCCTCCCGCGCCATGCCCCGTTCGAAGAAAATTCGGGCGCTCTTCAGATGCTCCAGAGAATCGGCCGACTGGGACAGCATGATCTTCGCTGTCAAATCGACCTGACGGAAGATCGATTGAGCCGTCAGTTGCAGTACCTTGGCTCGTTCACCATGGGAAATGTTCACGAGCCCCTTATTGGCAAGTGACTGCATCGCTTCGCGGATTGCAGGACGACCAACGCCAAAGCGCTCCATGAGAACGCGTTCGGACGGCATTTCATCGCCAGGCTGAAGTTCGCCTGACGTAATCATCCGCTCGAGTCGATCGAACACTTCGTCGGACAGTTTCCGGCGGACGATTTGTTCGATGGGTTGTGTCATAAGATCTCGCTGGCTCAAAATGTCTCCTCCTACCATCTTCCATGCCGAGAACAAAGCTCAGCCCGAAATGCGCGTATCGAAAGATTCCACTTTTCATCGATTGGAATACTGATTATACCAGATCATAAGTTGACGCCATGACAATCTTTCGTGGCGACAGGAGCAACCTGCACGTCATGATGATTACGCTGACCTACCGCATCGAGACGCCTGGGAGCGTCGAATCAATGGCGGACAAGATCGCAAGCGACCAGTCGACCGGAACCTTCGTGCCCGTTCCGGGTGAAACCGAGGAGCTGAAATCGCGTGTCGCCGCCCGAGTGCTGGCGATCCGCCGCCTCGGCGATGCAGGCCGTCCAACATGGCCGGAGGTTGGTCCCGGCACTCTGCTCCACCGCGCCGATGTCGACATCGCCTTTCCGCTGGACGCGATCGGCACAGATCTTTCGGCCCTGATGACCATCGCGATCGGCGGCGTCTATTCCATCAAGGGCATGACCGGCATTCGCATCGTCGACATGAAGCTGCCGGACGCCTTCAAGGGTGCCCATCCGGGACCGCAGTTCGGCATTCCCGGAAGTCGCCGCCTGACCGGGGTAGAGGCCCGTCCGATCATCGGAACGATCGTCAAGCCGGCCCTTGGCCTGCGGCCGCATGAAACGGCGGAGCTTGTCGGCGAACTCATTAAGTCCGGCGTCGACTTCATCAAGGATGACGAGAAGCTGATGAGCCCTTCCTATTCGCCGCTCGAGGAGCGTGTCGCAGCGATCATGCCGCGCATTCTGGACCACGAACAAAAGACCGGCAAGAAGGTCATGTATGCGTTCGGCATCTCGCATGCCGACCCCGACGAAATGATGCGCAACCACGACATCGTCGCCAAGGCCGGCGGCAACTGCGCCGTCGTCAACATCAACTCGATCGGCTTCGGCGGTATGAGTTTTCTTCGAAAGCGTTCCAATCTGGTGCTGCATGCGCATCGCAACGGTTGGGACCTGCTGACGCGCGACCCTGGCGCCGGCATGGACTTCAAGGTCTATCAGCAATTTTGGCGACTGCTCGGCGTCGACCAGTTCCAGATCAACGGCATCCGGGTAAAATACTGGGAACCGGACGAAAGCTTCATCGCATCGTTCAAGGCCGTCACCACGCCGCTCTTCGACGCCTCCGACTGCCCGCTTCCGGTTGCTGGATCCGGTCAGTGGGGAGGACAGGCCCCGGAGACCTACCAACGAACCGGCCGTACCACCGACCTTCTCTACCTTTGCGGCGGCGGCATCGTCAGTCATCCCGGCGGACCGGCCGCCGGCGTTCGGGCAGTCCAGCAGGCCTGGCAGGCCGCAGTCGCCGGCATACCATTGGAGGCCTACGCTAAGGATCATCCGGAGCTTGCGGCTTCCATTGCAAAGTTCAGCGACGGAAAAGGCGCCTGATCGCGATGGACAAGCTTCTCGTCAGCTACTACGGCGATGACTTTACCGGCTCCACCGATGTCATGGAGGCCTTGGCGTCGAACGGCATTGCGACTGCGCTCTTTCTCGACATCCCTACGCCCGAAATTCTCGCCCGCTTCAAGGGTTGCCAGGCGATCGGTATTGCGGGAACAAGCCGCAGCGAGACACCCGCATGGATGCAACAGCACCTGACGCCCGCTTTCGAATGGCTGAAGTCGCTGGGCGCCGAGATATGCCACTACAAGGTCTGCTCGACCTTCGATTCCAGTGCTGAGATCGGCAGCATCGGCAAGGCGATCGAAATCGGCCGGACGACGTTCGCTCAGTCCATTGTGCCTGTCATCGTTGGTGCGCCGCAATTGAAGCGTTATACCGCCTTCGGCAACCTCTTTGCCGCCTACCAGGGCCGTATCTATCGCATCGACCGGCACCCGGTGATGCGCTGCCATCCGGTAACTCCGATGGATGAGGCCGACCTTGCCGTCCACCTGGCAAAGCAGACCCGCGTTCCCGTTGCAGTCGCCGACCTTGTTGCGCTCACATCCGCAAACGCCGACGCGCGTATCGACGAACTCGCGTCGATTTCAGATGGGATTGTGCTCATCGATGTCGAATCCAAGGCGACGCAGGTGGCTGCAGGTAAACAGCTACTCCGTCTTACCAGCAAATCCTCGAGTTTCGTTGCCGGCTCGTCGGGGGTCGAATACGCGCTTCTCAGTGCCTGGCGGCGAAACGGCATTATCGGCGAAAGCAGCATCGAGTTTGCCGATGTCGGCCCGGTTGACCGCCTCGCCGTCGTCTCCGGCAGCGTATCTCCGACGACCGAGCGTCAAATCCGAAATGCGGTCCATGACGGCTTTGAAAGCATTGCACTCGACCCTCTTGCACTGGTGTCGGAGGATAGCGAACGCTCGGCGGATGAGGCGGTACAGGCCGGCACCCGAAAGCTGAAGGAGGGAAAGAGCATCATTTTCTATACCGCCCTTGGCCCATCGGCGGACGTTGGCGTCCACATCGACATGGTCCCGGGCGCTCGTCACAAGCTCGGAAGCGTGCTCGGCTCGGTCTTGCGCCGTTTGATCGAGAGCGAAAGGCTTTCGCGTGCCGTCATTGCCGGTGGCGATACCTCCAGTCATGCACTCAGGCAGTTGAAGATCGACGCTCTGACGACGCTGCTTCCGCTTCCCCACACACCGGGTTCTCCGCTTTGCCTGGCGCATGGCAGCTACGAGCCGACGAATGGCCTGCAGATCGCTCTTAAGGGCGGCCAGGTTGGATCCGACGGCTATTTCGCGCAGATCCGCGATGGAAGGAAGAACTGAGTTAACATCTTCCCCCGCGTGAAAGCGGGGGATTTCCGATGAACAAGACCGTCGACGAAGCGCTCGCCTTCGCGCATCCTTCGCGGATGCCGACCGTGAACGTGACATTCGCATCCAGCGGTCCGTCATCCCTTCCTTCATCGCCATTCGCAAAGTCGGCGCTGGCGAAATCTTGCGCCAATGATGTTGAAGAACAGCCAACGCGAGCATTTCGGGAAGACGGGCGATTGATCGGCTTGACGAAGAAAACCATGCATCGTGATCTTTATTAGTGATATAGTGATTGACTCATCATACCAGCATGTGATCCTATCGGACTGAGAAAAGGTGAGGTAAATTATGACTAGAATTGCCCTATTCGGCGCAGGCGGAAAAATGGGATATCGGCTTGCCAAGAATCTCAAGGGTTCGCGTTTCGACGTGCGCCATGTCGAGGTTAGCGACGCCGGCAAAGTCCGACTGAAGAATGACCTCAACCTCGAATGCATGCCGGTCGATGCCGCCCTTGATGGCGCGGAAGTGGTCATCCTTGCCGTGCCGGACACGGCGATCGGAAAAGTCGCGGCAGGCATCGTCGACAAGCTCAAGCCCGCCACCATGGTCGTGGCCCTGGACGCTGCGGCTCCCTTTGCCGGTCATCTGCCAAAGCGCGACGATCTCACCTATTTTGTCACCCATCCCTGCCATCCGCCAATCTTCAATGACGAGACGGAGATGCAGGCGAAGAAGGACCATTTCGGGGGGTTGTTCGCCAAGCAGCACATTGTTTCGGCGCTGATGCAAGGACCAGAAAGCGCATACCCGCTCGGCGAGGAGATCGCCAAGGTCATCTGGGCGCCCGTCATGCGCTCGCACCGGGTCACGGTCGACCAACTTGCAATGCTCGAACCTGGCTTGTCGGAAACCGTCTGCGCATCGCTCCTCGTCGTCATGCGACAGGCCATGGACGAATGCGTCGCGCGCGGCGTGCCTGAGGAAGCGGCCCGCGACTTCCTGCTCGGGCATATGAACGTGCTTGGCGCGGTCATCTTCAAGGAAGTTGACGGCGTGTTTTCGGATGCCTGCAACAAGGCGATCGAGTTCGGCATCCCTGCGCTGATGCGCGAAGATTGGAAGAAGGTATTCGAACCACAGGAGATCGCCGAAAGCATCCGGCGTATCACCTGAACTGACCTGGGGAGGCAACGCCTCCCCTCAACCGCCCCAAGGGAGACGGGGCGCTATTCACATTCACACCCGGGAGGAGAAAATGAGACTAACACGTAAATTGACAATTGCGGCCTTCGCCGGCGCAATGGCGCTCGCAACGGCCATTCCGGCATATTCGGCCGACCTTATCGCCATCATCACGCCGGCCCATGACAATCCCTTCTTCAAGGCCGAAGCCGTCGGTGCTGAGGCCAAGGCGAAGGAACTTGGCTACGAAGCGCTCGTCATGACGCATGACGATGACGCCAACAAGCAGTCCGAAATGATCGACACCGCAATCGGAAGGGGCGCCAAGGCCATCATCCTCGATAATGCCGGTGCAGACGCCTCTGTCGCGGCCGTCAAGAAGGCCAAGGATGCGGGCATCCCCTCTTTCCTGATTGACCGCGAAATCAATGCGACGGGGGTCGCCGTTGCCCAGATCGTTTCCAACAACTACCAGGGTGCCCAGCTTGGTGCGCAGGAGTTCGTCAAGTTGATGGGTGAAAAGGGCAATTATGTCGAGCTAGTGGGCAAGGAGTCCGACACCAATGCCGGCATCCGCTCCCAGGGATACCATGACGTTATCGACGACTATCCGGACCTGAAACTGGTCGCCAAGCAGTCGGCGAACTGGAGCCAGACCGAAGCCTATTCGAAGATGGAGACAATCCTCCAGGCCAATCCCGACATCAAGGGCGTGATTTCGGGCAACGACACGATGGCCATGGGCGCGATCGCAGCCCTCCAGGCTGCCGGTCGCAAGGACGTGATCGTCGTCGGCTTTGACGGTTCCAACGATGTCCGCGACTCCATCAAATCCGGCGGCATCAAGGCGACCGTCCTGCAGCCGGCCTATGCCCAGGCGCAATTGGCCGTCGAACAGGCAGACGCCTACATCAAGAACAAGACGACACCCAAAGAAGAAAAGCAGCTCATGGACTGCGTTCTCGTTAACGCCGACAATGCTGACAAGCTCGAGACCTTCGCGCTCACGAACTAACCGCAGCCGTGTCTTGCAGAGGGCGCAGCACTGCGCCCTCTGCAGTGCATATTGTATGACGTCGAGGTTCATTGCATGTTGAGAATGAAGGGCGCTCTGCTCGCTGCAGTCGTGGCGGCGGCCTTGCCCGGTTGCAAGATCATCAAGACACCGACCGCAGAGGAAAAGGCGGCGGCAGCGGCCAAGACCGCCTTCGACCCGAATGCAAAGGTCGAGGCAATCTGGCAGCCCCAGGTCGTACCCTATTTCGAGAAGCGCGCAGGCGAGCTGAAAGAAGTCTTGCAGCTGGCCACCTCCAGCCCAGACCAGGCAGGAGAGAGATATGGCAACCCGCGCAAGCAGAGCAGCTCGCCGTGGACCTATGCGGTGAAATTCACCGGCAAGGTCATTGCGGCCGACACGGCATCGCGTGCAGCAACGCTCGATGTCGACGCCGATGGCGACGGAAAAGCCGATGCAAAGGTCCAGATCGGGCCGGCTCTACGCGGCACGGCGTTGCGCGACACGCTCGACTTCGTCAATTTCAACGAATTCAAGAACCAGATCGAGTGGGCGCAGTTTGGCAAGGCGTTCAACGAGAAGGCCAATACCGCCTTCCTGTCCGCTATCTTCCGCGACGGCCTAGCCGGCAAAACAGTGACCGTCATCGGGGCCTTCCCTCTGCCAAACAGCGGACAGCTTCCACTTGTTACGCCTTGCCAACTGACGGTGGCATCATGACGGCGATCGCCACACCGAAGGACGACATTATCCTGCGCCTCGACGACGTGTCGAAGGTCTATTCCGGCATCGTCGCGGTCAAGCGCGCCAATCTCGAGCTGCACCGAGGTGCCGTTAACGTCCTGGTCGGCGAAAACGGCGCGGGCAAATCGACGCTCATGAAGATTATCGCCGGGGTCGAGCGCCCGACACTCGGCCGCATCATCCTGGATGGTGAGCCGGTCTCGTTCGCCAGCCCGGCCGATGCGCAAGCCTACGGAATCGGCATGATCTTTCAAGAGCTCAATCTCTTCGCCAACATGTCGGTCGCGGAGAACATCTTCGCCACTCGCGAGATCACACGCGGCCTGTTCGGCATCGACCACAAGGCACAGGCCGCGAAAGCCAATGAATTTCTGAAGCGTCTGGATGCCGGAATCGAGGCCGAAGCGATGGTCGAGGATCTGCCGATTGGCCAGCAGCAGCTCGTCGAAATCGCCAAGGCGATGTCGCTGAATGCACGCATCCTGATCATGGACGAACCAACCTCTGCCCTCTCGGCCGCCGAAGTCGAAGTCCTCTTTAAGGTGATTGCGGAGTTGAAGGCTCAGGGGGTGGCGATCGTCTACATTTCACACCGGCTTGAAGAGCTGATGCGCATCGGCGATTACATCACGGTGCTGCGCGACGGCCAGATTACCGGCCAGGCGATGGTTCGCGATATCGATACACGCTGGATCGTGCGCTCCATGATCGGCTCTGATGCTAAGGATTTCGCAAAATCGGCAGATCACGCCGTCGGAGACGAGGTCTTCCGTGCCGAAAACATCAGCCTGCCGCGACCGACGGGCGGGCTTGCGGTCGACAATGTCTCGCTTTCCGTCAAAGCGGGCGAAATTCTCGGCATCTATGGTCTCATGGGCGCCGGGCGCAGCGAATTCTTCGAATGCGTGATCGGACGTCACCTGCACTCGACGGGCAAGATCTTCATCGAAGGCAAGGAAGTACGCGCCCGCGATACCACCAGGCGTATCCGCCGCGGGCTTGCGCTCATTCCGGAAGACCGGCAGCGGGAGGGACTGGTCCAGGTGCTCTCCATCGCCTCCAACCTGACCTTGGCAAGCCTTGGTCGCTTTACCCGCCTCTTCCATATCGACAGCGGCGCCGAGAAGAACGCCATTCGCGATGCGATCCGGGACCTCTCGATCAAGGCGCCCAACCCGGATTTTGAAGTGACCTCGATGTCGGGCGGCAACCAGCAGAAGGTGGTCATCGGCAAGGCGCTGATGACCAACCCAAAAGTGCTTTTGATGGACGAGCCAAGCCGCGGCATCGATGTAGGCGCCAAGGCCGATGTCTTCCGTACCATGCGCCGGCTGGCGGCAAACGGGCTCGCCATTCTGTTTTCGACTTCTGACCTCGAAGAGGTCATGGCGCTTTCCGATCGCATCGCGGTCTTGAGCAACGGCCAACTGGTGGCCGTTTTCGATCGCAGCGAGGCAAAGGAAGAAGCCATTGTCCAGGCTTCAGCCAAGGGACATGGACATCAAGGGAAACACGCGTCATGACGGCCGCTACTTCATCCACCTCATCGCCGGCGAGCGCGAACGGCTCTTTCCTCCTGACGCTGATGAAGCTCAGAACCTTCATCGCGCTCTTCGCCGTCATCGTGTTCTTCGCGATCTTCGCACCGAACTTCACCTCGACTGCGAACATGATCCTGATGTCAAAACACGTCGCGCTCAATGCCTTCCTGGCGATGGGCATGACGTTCGTCATCATCACCGGCGGCATCGACCTGTCGGTCGGATCGATCGTCGGGCTTTGCGGCATGGTCGCCGGCGGTTTGATCCTTTACGGCATCGAGCTGCCAATCGGCTACACCATCTATTTCAACCTGTTCGAGATCGTTTTGATCACGCTCTCGATTGGCCTGATCATCGGGCTGATCAACGGGCTGCTCATTACGAAGCTCAATGTTGCCCCGTTCATTGCGACGCTCGGCACCCTGTATATCGCCCGCGGTCTCGCGCTGCTTTCCTCAGACGGTCAGACCTTTCCGAACCTTGTCGGCCGGCCTGAATATGCCACGACCGGCTTCGACTTCTTTGGCGCAGGTCGGGTGCTCGGCTTGCCGGTATCGATCTGGATCCTCATCGCGCTCGCCTTGCTTGCAGCTTATGTCGCGCGCTCGACGCCGATCGGCCGTCATATCTTCGCCGTCGGTGGCAACGAGCGCGCAGCGCGCATGTCGGGGATCCGCGTCGATCTCGTGAAGATCTTCGTTTATATGTTCTCCGGCCTTTGCGCGGCCATCGTCGGCGTCATCATCTCATCGGAACTTATGGCCTCGCACCCGGCGACGGGTGAGAGCTTCGAACTCAACGCGATCGCTGCAGCGGTTCTTGGCGGAACATCGATGTCGGGCGGCCGCGGGACGATCGGCGGAACGATTATTGGCGCCTTCGTCATAGGCATCCTGTCGGACGGGCTGGTGATGATGGGAGTCTCGTCCTTCTGGCAGATGGTCATCAAGGGACTGGTGATTATCATTGCCGTGGTTGTCGATCAGGCCCAGCGTCGACTGCAGCAACGCGTTACTCTCATGCAGATGGCAAAGGCGGGTTGAAATGACCGAATTGAAAGGTGCATTGATCGGCTGCGGCTTTTTCGCGATCAACCAGATGCACGCATGGAACGATGTCGAAGGCGCCAGGATCGTCGCGATCTGTGACCGCGATCCGGCAAGGTTGAGGGTCGTCGGAGATCAGTTCGGCATCGATCGTCGCTATAGCGATGCCGAAGCACTGTTTGCAGACGGCGGTTTCGATTTCGTCGATATTGCCACGACGGTAGAGAGCCACCGCGCCCTGGTGGAAATGGCGGCCCGGCACAAGGTGCCGGCCATCTGCCAGAAGCCGTTTGCCAAGACGCTGTCGGATGCAAAGATCATGGTCGAGACGTGCCGCAATGCCGGCGTTGCGCTGATGGTGCACGAGAATTTCCGCTGGCAGACGCCGATCCAGGCGGTTCGAAAGGCGCTGGAGGCGGGCGCAATCGGCACACCCTTCTGGGGACGTTTCTCCTTCCGTTCCGGCTATGACGTCTTCTCGGGACAGCCGTATCTGGCAGAAGGTGAGCGGTTCATCATCGAGGACCTCGGCATCCATGCACTCGACATTGCGCGCTACATCCTCGGCGACGTCTCGGCAGTCACGGCCCGCACGACGCGGATCAACCCCAAGATCAAGGGCGAGGACGTCGCGACTATCCTGCTTGACCACAAAAACGGCGCCACATCGGTCGTCGACGTCAGCTATGCCACGAAACTTTCGACCGAACCGTTCCCCGAGACGTTGGTCGAGCTTGATGGATCCGAGGGCACGATCCGGCTCACCCAAGGTTACGGCCTCAAAGTGACCAACGCGCAGGGCACCACCACCACGAACGTGTCTCCGAAGCTGCTGCCATGGGCGTCACGGCCCTGGCATAACATTCAGGAGAGCGTGTACGCGATCCAGCAGCACTGGGTCGACCAGTTGAAGCGCGGCATGGAACACTCGACCTCCGGCGCCGACAATCTGAGGACATTCGCACTCGTCGAGGGAGCCTATGAAAGCGCGGCGAAGGGTCAGACGATCGATGTCGGAGCGATGCTGCAATGACGGTCGATCCATTTCTGCTCTACGGCACCCGCCTCGTCGAACCGAAGCCGGTCCGACTGCGTGCCGGAAAACTGGAGGCCGATCTTGCCAATGGCAGCCTCCGCACCATTACCTATGACGGAAGCGAGGTGCTGAGAGCAATCTCCTACCTTGTGCGCGACCGGGACTGGGGCACCTTGAGCCCGGAGATCTCCGACCTCAAGATCAGCCAGAAGGACGATCGTTTCGAGGTCGGCTACCGGGCTCTGTGCGACGGACCGCAGCACACGACGCTCGTCATCGACGTTCGCATCGTTGGAAGCACCGACCGGCTCGACTTCGAGGCCGAAGCTGTCTCGGAAACAGGCTTCGAGACCAACCGTTGCGGCTTCTGTATCCTGCATCCGATCGTTGGAATAGCCGGAACGCGGGCTGCCGTCGAGCACGTCGACGGCAGGATCGTCGCGACAAGGTTTCCTGATTTGATCGAGCCGTGGCAACCGTTCAAGGAGATGCGCGCCATCAGCCATGACGTCATGCCTGCCGTCAAGGCCGAATGCAGGATGGAGGGCGACAGCTTTGAAATGGAAGACCAGAGAAACTGGTCGGATGCCTCATTCAAGACTTACGTCAGACCACTCGCCCTTCCGTGGCCTTATGCAATTCCAAAAAATCAGCCCGTCCGGCAGAAAGCATCGCTCATCATCAGGGATGGCCGCCGCGGCCAACGCCCCTCGGCTGCGGCCTTCGGCAAAACTATAAAACTCAACCTCGGGGCGCGGACCGGTACCATGCCGGCAATCGGTCTAATCATTACACCCGAGGAAGCCGATGCGACGCTGTCGGCAAAGACGATACTATCGGAAATCGCTCCCCAGGAACTCCTCTTCCATTTCGATCCTGGTTCTGGACATGGCGTCGAAGCACTCAACCGGTTCGCCGCAATCGCCGCCATTCACCGCGGACGCTCGACGCTGGAGATCGCACTTCCCTGCAAGCAATCCCCATTCTTCGAGGCGGCCGAGGTTGCCCGACAGATGCAGTCGGCGGAATTCAAACCGGATGCGATCATGATCTCGCCCTCGGTCGACCGGCAATCAACACCGCCCGGCAGCAAATGGCCCGACTGCCCACCTCTTGAAGAGGTCTACGCGGGAGCCCGCTCGGCCTTTTCGGGCATTCGCATCGGCGGCGGCATGCTGAGCTATTTTACTGAACTCAACCGCAAACAGGTACCGGACGGACCCCTTGACTTCATCAGCCACTGCACCAACCCCATCGTGCATGCGGCCGACGATCTCAGCGTCATGCAGTCATTGGAGGCCCTGCCTTTCATCACGCGCTCCGTGCGTGCCATCTACGGCCGGAAGCCCTACCGGATCGGCCCGTCGACCATCGCAATGCGACAGAACCCCTATGGCAGCCGCACGATGGATAATCCGTCGGGTGCACGCATCCCCATGGCCAACCGCGACCCGCGCCATAACGGACGTTTCGCGGAGGCCTTTGCACTTGGTTACGCCATCCGAGTGCTGGATGCCGATCTCGAATGCCTGACGCTATCGGCGTTGACCGGTCCGTTTGGTTTGATCGCCGGTCCGACTGAACCGATCCAGGAAGGTGGCCGGCGCCCGCTGTTCAATACGGTGCGGACGCTGTCTGCATTGGCTGGTTCATCCTGGCAGGAGTGCCTGTCCTCCTCCCCCGCCGAGGTCCTGGCATTTGTCGTTAACGGCACCAGAGCGGCAAGGCTTCACATTGTCAACCTGACGGGCAGCGAACAAACCATCGATCGTGGCGCGTGCACGACAGTGTCAGGAGATGCGAGCGCAATCCTTCAACTCGCCCCGCTCGCGACAACGGTCTTGCCACTTGCGGATTGACCTTCAGCGTCGCAACTGCATCTATGACATCGTGCCTGGATCAGGGGAGGATCGGCGTGAAGACCAAGAAGCTTATCAATTCCGGTGCAAACGTCGTCGATGAGATGCTGCAAGGTGTCCTGGCGGCTCATCCGGACCATCTTTATGCGGCCGAGGACATGCCACGGGCGATCATTGCCAAAAACGGGCCTCGCAAAGGCAAGGTCGGGCTGGTCATCGGCGGCGGATCCGGGCACGAACCGACATTCCTCGGTTTTGTCGGCAAGGGGCTCGCAGACGCTGCTGCTGTAGGCAATGTATTCGCATCGCCGCCGCCCGATCCCATTATCGCGTCCGCCAAAGCCGTCGACGGCGGTGCCGGTGTTCTTTTCATGTATGGCAATTATGCCGGCGACGTCATGAACTTCGATATGGCCGCCGAAATGCTTGCCCTGGACGACATAGAAGTGCGGACCGTTCTGACGACGGACGACGTTGCCTCGGCCCCTTCGGATCAAATGCACAAGCGACGCGGCGTGGCGGGCAACGTTTTCATATTCAAGGCCGCTGGTGCGGCATGCGATCTTCTGTATTCCCTCGACGACGTCGAGCGCGCCGCCCGGCACGCCAATTCGCGGACCTACACGATGGGCGTCGCGCTCTCGCCGTGCTCGCTGCCTCAGACGCTCAGACCGAACTTCCTGATCGGCGAAGACGAGATGGAGATCGGGATGGGAATTCACGGAGAGCCCGGCGTGGCTCGCGGGCCGCTGAAAACGGCCGACGAGGTGACCGACGAACTCATGGACAGCATTCTTCGGGAGATGAATGCCAGTCCCGGCGATCGTGTCGCAGTCCTGGTCAACTCTTTGGGTTCGACTCCGATGATGGAACTCTACATCATGATGCGTCGCGTGAAGTCCCGGCTTGATGATACCGGACTTGTCATCCACACGTCACTCGTCGGAAATTACTGCACGTCGCTTGAGATGGCCGGCGCGTCGATCACCGTCATGCACCTCGATGGGGAGCTTCAGCGCTTGATCGACCACCCCTGCGATTGCGCCATGTTTACGAGGTGAACGATGGCGATCACAACCAGGGATCTTCAGCACCTGTTTGCGCTCATCGCCGAGGAGATGGCAAATAACCGCGACCGTCTTTGCGAGTTGGACGGTGTCATCGGCGATGGGGACCATGGCCTCGCGATGGACACTGGTTGCCAGGCAGTCGCGAAGGCCGTTGGCGAACTCGACTCCACCCAGACTGCGCCGACGCCTGTGTTCAACACCGCCGCCAAGGCATTTTTGAACGCGGTCGGCGCTTCCTCGGGGCCTTTGTATGCCACGGCATTCATGCGCGCCGGAACTGCCGCGAAGGAAAAGCAGGCATTGAGCGACGACGACTTCCTATCTGTTGTCGCGGCGATGGTTCAAGGCATCCATGAGCGCGGCAAGGCAGAGCTCGGCGAGAAAACAATGATGGACGCCTGGGGGCCGGCGGCCAACGCTGCGCTGGATGCCCGGCGTCAAGGAGCTTCCCTTTCCCAATGCTTGGCGGCGGCCGTTCAAGCGGCGCGCGAAGGCTGTGAGGCGACGAGCGGCATGATCGCCGGCAAGGGTCGCGCGGCCCGGCTGGGTGATCGGGCGGTGGGACACGTCGACCCGGGCGCGGCGTCGGCCGTCATTATGATTGAAGCGATGGCGCGGTTCGCGGCTACGCGTGATGGTTAGCTCATCATTCCAATTGACATCTGCAAATAAGAGGGCGGCTGTTTGATTACAGGCTGACCCGCCCTCCGAGGACATCGAGTAGGATGTCCGTGTTCTGAGGAATAAGGAGCTGATCCATAATCAACAGCTTTGCACCAGCGCCTGAAGACCACGATCGTCTACGTCACTCACGATCAGATCGAAGCCATGACCATGGCCGACAAGATCGTCGTGCTTGAAGGTGGCCGCGTCGAACAGATCAGCAGCCCGCTTGAGCTCTACGACAGGCCCGCAACATCTTTGTTGCAGGCTTCCTGGGTTCCCCGCGATGAATTTTCTCGAGGGAACCCTGCAGGAGACCGGAGGTCCTGCATTGTCGCGATCTGGTGGTTCACGCGTGAAGCTGTCGCAGGCCCCGGCCAGCTCTGCACATCGATCTCTAACGTTGGGCATTCGCCCGGAGGACATCGCCTTGGGCGGTGAGAACGGCGTGGACGCGGTGGTCAAGGTCGTCGAACCTACGGGGTCGGAAACGCATGTCGCGGTAGAGATCGAAGGCAAGGAACTGACCTGGGTCGTCCGCCAACGCGTGGAGCTAATTCCGGAACAGCACGTGAAGCTGTCTTTCGTCGGCCAAGGTCCATTTCTTCGACAGGCAGACCCAGCAGCGCCTTGAAGCTTAGGCCCGGTTAATCGGCGGCGGCCTACTGCAAATAGACCTAAATCGCAGGGCAAGAGGTCATCTCGCGGGGTGTGCTCGTCTCCCGCACGAACTCAGACTTGCCGGGGACTCGGATCGAAGCCTGCGCAGACGGCCGAAGCGAAAGCCGTCTGCTGCTGCACGAACCATCAATCTCCCCGATCGTCTCGCGGTATATTAACAAACGGTCATATTCGTCGTATATTGCATGCACTGAACTTTCTGATTGCGCCTTTTCTCAAGTGACATTGTAAGGTGTGCAGTATATGCCGGCCACATTTGGTACGCCCCTGGTTCGCGGCAGCGCGTACCTTCCCTTCGTGGAGTTCATGGAAAAAATCGGTGCGCCGGTCGAGCGCGTGCTCGAAAAGGCGCTCGTCCCGGCCCTTGTGCAAAGAGATCCGGAAGCGCCCGTTCCCGTTCAATTGGCCCACTCGTTTCTGGACAGAAGTGCTCGCGCCGTGGGCTTGCCCGATTTTGGCTTCGCCGTTGGCGAGCAGGCGCGGATTGAAAGCCTGGGCGCCTTCGGAAGGAGCCTGCGACGGTCATTGACCCTTCACGATGCGCTCGGCAAGCTCCACTCGAAATTCCCGCTCTACAGTTCGGCTGAACGCATCTGGTGGTCCCGCACCGGGAACGACGTGCACATCTTTCATGCCTATACTTGCGAGACGGCAGCCGGCAGCCGATACGCGCAGCAGTGCGCGCTGCTGCTCTTGCGGGATCTCGTGCGGCTGACCGCCGGACCTTCCTGGCAGCCGGGTGAAGTGCTCTCGCCCAATCCGGCCCTTGACCTCGGGCCGGTGCGGAAGGTCTTTGACGGCGCACGTCTAAGGCAGTCGGAATTTACGGGTATTGTCTTTCCGGCGGAACTTTTGAACCGGCCCATGCGCTGGTTCTGGTCCGGAAACGAGTGTGGCGACAACTACGATCAGACGGCCTTCGAGTCCTCGGCGCCTGCGGGCGATTTTGCGGGTTCGATCAAGCAGGTGATATCGGCGCTGATGAACCAGGGGCGCTGTCAGCTCAGTGATGTTGCCGAGGCTGTGGGCCTGCATCCCCGCACCCTGCAACGGTACCTGTCCGAATCCCAGGAGGAATATTCAGATCTCCTGGCCGAGGTTCGCTTCGAGACCGCATTGAGGTTGATGTCTGATCCGAGCGTTCGGGTGATCGATGTCGCCTATGAGCTTGGCTACACCGACCCGGCGAATTTCACGCGGGCGTTTCGCCACTGGACCGGGCTCAAGCCCTCGGAGTTCCGTCGATCGCAAGCTCCTCAGAGGAAGTCCGGCAGCCGCACGAATACCGGCCATTCCTGAATTTTTATTTTGTCGCGAAATGACAGGACGGACAACAACCTGGAGCATAGCATTGAGCCAATTTCTGGCAGCTTGAAGGCGGGCGAGCTGGCACACGCATGACTGCGGCCGCGGCCGACGTCAGCTATCGGGGGATGGGAACAGCCAAAAAAGGGGGGAAATGCAATGAAGAGACCGTCCATTGTCACCGGGTTCGCAGCATTCCTTGTGGCACAAACCGGTATTGCCATGGCCCAGGTTCCCGACGACGTTCTGCGGTCGCTTTCCGCGCCGGATAAGGTCGAGACGCACCTTGGAGCGCTTGAGTTCAAGGACGGGGCACCGAGCAAGGAAACTATCGAGAAGGTCCGCGACACGCTGGACTTCACGCGCGCCCTCGACGCCTATCTCAACAGCTACAGCGGGGCCTCCGCCTATGCAATCCGCGAAGGTTTCAGAAGCATCGGCGCGGAGGACAACTCGATCGTCATCTTCTCCGACCTGATGGATTCGAATTCGCTCTTTCTCACCGCCAACGCCGATACGATCTATACCGTCGGGACGCTCGACCTGACGAAGGGCCCGCTGGTGGTCGAAGTTCCACCCAAGGCGCTCGGCACGATCAACGACATGTGGTTCGGCTGGGTGATCGACATCGGCTTTCCGGGTCCTGACCGCGGCGAAGGGGGCAGGTATCTGTTCTTGCCGCCAGGCTATGACGGCCCGCTTCCCGACAGTGGCTTCCATGTCGGCCGCTCGAAAACAAATCATCTTCTTTATGCCGTTCGCGCCTTTATGGAGAAAAGCGATCCAAAGCCGAGCGTCGACCTGATCAAGAAGAACCTCAAAATCTATCCTTACACGCCCGGCGGATACGGTACCAGCATCGCCACGGCCTTCGAAGGCAAGGTCAGGCTCGCAACCAATCCGCCCCCTCCCGAAACGAAGTTCGTCGAGGGCAGCGGCAAGGCGTTCAACACCATCCCGCCGAGCGACTATTCCTTTTTCGAAATGGTCGACAAGCTGGTTCAGATGGAGCCGGCCGGCTCGTTCAGTCCCGAACTCTCGGGTCAATTGGCCGCCATCGGCATCGTGAAGGGAAAGCCTTTCAATCCCGACGAGCGGATGAAGAAGATACTCGCCGAAGCGGCCGCCATGGGCAACGCTGCTGGCCGGACGCTGAACTGGCGCTCGAACGAATATCCCGGTTGGGCATACTATCCGGATTCAGGATGGTCCAACATGCTGTGGCAGGGGGGCTACACCTTTGAAACGCCACCGCCGAGCATCACCAAGGAGGGCTTCTTCGATCCGGTGCCGTCAACCGGCGCGCGCACGCTCGATTCCAGGGCCGCGTTTTACTACGCCTACACGATGGATTCCCCCGGAATGATCATGCGACTTCCCAATGTCGGGTCGCAGTATCTCATGGGCTTCGTGGATGCCGACAAGAACTATTTCGACGGCGCCAAGACCTACAAGGTGACGTTGCCGCCGAACATTCCGGAGGCGAATTTCTGGTCGTTCACGGTTTACGACAACCAGACCCGCTCGATGCTGCAGACGCCGCAGAAATATCCGCGTGCCGGGAGCCAGACTTATCCCTCGCCTGCCGCCGAAGCCGCCGCGGACGGCACGACTACCGTCTGGTTTAGCCCCGAGCAGCCGGAAGGAGTGCCGCGCGGCAACTGGATCCAGACCATGCCCGGCAAGGGATGGTGGACGATCCTTCGCCTCTACAGCCCGCTGGAGCCTTTCTTCGACAAGTCATGGCGGCTGAGCGAGATCGAACTCGTGCAGTGATAGTCGCTGGTATTGAAAGATCATGTCACCCAACCCCGCACAGGAGTGTGCGCACATGAACCCGACAAAGCTCGTAGCTATGCTTGCCCTGTTCATCGCTTGGCTGGCGCTACCGATTCCGGCAACGGTTGCCCTGGCTCAGACTGTCGAGACGGGTCTCGTCGAACTGACGGACTCCAAAATCGAATACTTCAGCCGTGGAGAAGGCGAACCCATAGTCTTGCTGCCGGGTGGAACTCTGACGGTCGGCTACTTAGATGGCTTGGCCGCCGCCCTTGCCAAAGCCGGCCATCGGGTAGTCAGCATCAACTTCCGCGGTTCGGGCAAGAGCACGGGTCCAAGCGAGGGCGTTACGCTTGCGACGATGGCGGACGACGTCGCGGGAGTGATCAAGGCCTTGAACATTGGTTCGGCAAACGTGGCGGGCAACTCCTGCAGATTCCGCCCGCATCTGGAAGCTTTTCAAACCTTCTCTCGATCCGAGAGCGGCTGCTATCGAACAGGCGGCAGCGGAAAGCACTCCCCTCGACGCTTGGTGGGCACCTCCGGGAGAGACCAAATATCTGATCTTGCAAGGTGCGGAGGACCAGATCGCGCCACCTGAGAACGGCGAGATTCTAAAGAAGGAACTCGGCGATCGGGCAACGCTGGTCAACGTGCCGGGCGCAGCGCATCTGATGCCCTTGGAACAGCCGGCAACGGCTGCCTCGCACGTTGCCGACTTTATCCGAAAGCTTGGCGATAGGCAGTGACCTGCAGAGGGAAAGCAGAAAGAAGGGAACAAGCATGAAGCCTATCCAGCACAAGCTTGCAGCATTGGCGTTGTTGCTCGCGGCGACGAGTAGTCTCATCCTCGGCGGAGTGTCCGCCGCGGAAATTCCCGCTTCGCTCATCACGCCCGACAAGGTCGAGACCTCCATCGGCGCGCTCGAATTCAAGGACGGCGCGCCGAGCCCGGAGACCATGAAGAGAGTCTATGATCACCTGGACTTCACGCACGCCTTCAACGCCTTCATGAACACCATGCAAGGGGTCAGCATCGAAGCACTGCATCAAGGTTTTCAGGATGCCGGCGTCAAGGACAATGAAGTTATCGTGTTCTCGAAGCTGATGGACGCCAAGTCGCTGTTCCTGACGCCGAATGCAGACACGGTTTACGTCATGTCCATGCTCGACCTCAGCAAGGGTCCTATAGTCCTGGAAGTGCCGCCAGGCGTGCTGGGCGGTGTCGATGACGCTTGGTTCCGCTGGGTGACGGACACGGGCGTTTCCGGCCCGGACCGCGGCCAGGGCGGCAAGTACCTGATCGTGCCACCGGACTACCAAGGAGAATTGCCGGCCGGCGGGTTCTACGTCGCCCATTCGCCGAGCTACATCCACTGGTGGTTCGGCCGGATGTTCATTGAGAACAAGAGCGATCCCAAGCCTGCTGTCGACGCGATCCACAAGCTTCTCAAGATCTATGCCTACGAGTCTGGCGGTGTCGGCACACCTGTCGCCGACTTCCTCGCCGGCAAGGCCAAGCTCGGAAAAATCACTTCCCCGCCGCCCACCGTCTTCCACGAAGGGACCGGCAAGGTGATGAACACTGTGATGCCAAACGACTGGAGCTACTTCGAGATGCTCAACGAGGTCGTTCAGCGGGAACCGAGCGGTTCGCTCAACCCCGAACTGATGGGCCCGATAGCTGCGATCGGGATCGTCAAGGGCAAGCCGTTCGCGCCGGACGAACGAATGAAGAAGATCATGACCGACGCGCTCGCCGTTGCCAACGCCACGGCCCGCACTTTGGTGATGAACGGGCGCGATCCGAGCTGGCAGTACTATCCCGGCTCCGCCTGGCTCAATCCGCTGTTTGTTTCCGGCTACGAGTTCGAGACGCCGATCCCGGACGTCACGCCGGAGGGCGTCAAGCCCTTCCCCCCCACCGGGTACCGTCAGTTGGATGCGCGCACGACATTCTTTTACGGCTATACCGGTATCACGCCTGCCATGGCCATGCGCGTGCCCGGCATCGGTTCGCAGTATCTGCTGGCGACGCTCGACGCCGACAAGAACTACTTCGACGGCGCCAAAACCTACAAGGTGACGCTGCCGCCAAACATCCCGGAGGCGAACTTCTGGTCGTTCACGCTGTACGACAACATGACCCGCTCGGAACTTGATACGCCGCAAGGCTATCCACGTGCCGGCAGCCAGAGCTTTCCATCTCCGAAAGCCGAAGCCAATGCCGATGGCTCAACGACCATCTGGTTTGCGCCGGAGCAGCCCGAGGGCGTGGCTCGAGGCAACTGGATCCAGACCGTGCCGGGAAAAGGCTGGTGGACGGTTCTGCGGCTCTACAGCCCGCTCGAACCTTTCTTCACGAAGGAGTGGAGGCCGGGCGAGATCGAACTGGCGAAGTGATCAGGAGGCTCGGGGTGACCGAAACCCGAACGGATAACGGCGAAAATGCAATTAGGTTGGAGATCGTGATCATGAAGTGTGAGCCTGTCAGGCGGCTGCTGTCCGGCGCGATGCTCGGAACAAGCCTGTTTCTCGCATCTGTAGCCGGTGCGCAGGAGCAGGATGCCGATCTCGCCAAGCAGCTATCCAACCCGATCGCCTCTCTGATCAGCGTTCCCTTCCAGTTCAATTACGATTCCGGCTATGGGCCCGCCGAGGGCGACAAGGCGTTCGTCAATGTCCAGCCGGTTGTCCCCATCTCGCTGAACGAGGATTGGAACCTCATATCGCGTACGATTCTGCCAATTGCATGGCAAAACGACGTGGTCGGCGCTTCGGGGACCCAGTTCGGCCTCGGCGACATCACCCAGAGCCTGTTCTTCTCGCCCAAGACTCCTGGCCCAGGCGGAATAATCTGGGGCGTCGGGCCAGTCTTCCTGTTGCCGACGGCGACCGATTCAGAGCTTGGCGGCGGGAAATGGGGCGCTGGCCCGACCGGTGTCGCTTTGAAGCAGGATGGCCCCTGGACGGTGGGATTTCTCGCCAACCATATCTGGTCCTTCGCTGGCAACGACGATCGCGCCGATATCAACTCGACGTTTCTGCAGCCCTTCGTCTCTTACACGACGGCCGATGCCTGGACGTTCACGCTCAATACGGAAAGTACATACAACTGGGAATCCGACGAATGGTCTGTGCCGATCAACGCCACCTTATCGAAGCTGGTGAAGTTCGGGAAGCAGCCGGTCAGCCTGAGCGCCGGCGTGCGCTATTGGGTCGATAGCCCGCCGGGCGGTCCCGACGGCTTCGGCGTCCGTGTCGGCGTGACCTTCCTGTTCCCCGCGAAATAGGGGATCGGCAATGGCGCAGCAAAGAGGTGCGGTGTTCCGGGCTTTGGCCCGAGCTTGCAAAGAGGAGGCAAGGATGGACAGCTTAACGAATGACAGATCAGGCCGCGTTCGAACCTTGGCACGACTGGCGCCCCTGACATTTCTGCTCGCACTTGCGGTCTCGCAGCCGGCGCGCGCCGAGGGTGAGGACGCGAAGAAAATCCTGAAAGCGATGTCCGACTACGTGACTGGACAGAAACACGTCGTGTTGAAGTACGACGTCGATATCGAGGTGATCACACCTGAGCTCGAGAAACTGCAGTTCAACTCTTCAGGCGAAGCAGCCTTGCACCGGCCGGACAAGCTGCGGGTTACGCGCACGGGCGGCTATACCGACATCGAACTCGTTTATGACGGAAAGACGGCCACTGTGCTTGGAAAGCACAGCAACACCTTCGCGCAGCTTAAATTGCCTGGATCGCTCGACCAGATGATCGATCGTCTGAGAGCCGAGCATAACATTGAAATGCCGGGCGCCGATCTGCTGCTCTCCAATATGTATGATGAGCTGGTTGCCGGCGTAATCGAAGCAAAGCACATCGGTCACGGCGTTGTCGACGGTGTTGAATGCGAACATCTGGCATTCCGCAATCAGGAAACGGATTGGCAGCTCTGGGTCGAGCTCGGCGCCACTCCGATCCCGCGGAAATATGTCATTACCAGCAAGACCCTGGCGGCCGCTCCGCAATACACGCTACGGATCAAGTCTTGGGACACCAGCACGGAACCCGACGCAAAGAGTTTTACCTTCGCCGCGCCTCAGGGCGCGAAATCGATCGAATTCACCGCATTGGCTGATGTCGGCGAACTGCCGGCTCCGGCAGAAGCGCAGAAGGAGTAGTGGAGATGGCCATTCGTCGAACTGCAACATACATGCTCGCCGCCGCCATCGGGGTCCTTGAGATGTTCTGGAGTGGCGCGCTCCTTCCGGAGCGCCCGGCTGATCTGATTTCGCAGGCGCAAGCAAGGATTGGGCGGCCATTGACGCCAGTCAGCTACGCGGGCGTCGCACGCCGGACGACCCGTCGCGCCGTTTACGCCGGGGCGGCAGCTTCGACTTATTATGCCCCGCAATGCGTGCCGGTCCGGGATTCCTATGGCAATATCGTTGGCTACCGATGCCCGTAGTCCGACATCCACACAAATCGTGCTGGAGGCATTTGCCCGTTACTGCAGGCGTCCTTGCGACAATGCTGGTGGCGTGCGCCAGCTGCCCGACGGGTGTCTTGCAACCAGTCGCCCCATCGCCATCCGCCAGTCAGGTCGCAATGCTGGTCGCAACGACGCGGGGTCGTGCCGATAAGCCGGGCGAGATGTTCAGCGGCGAACGAGCGTTCACTCCAAACTTCGCCGCGATCACGGTATCCGTGCCGCCCGATAGCGCCCGTAAAGCGGGCGAGGTCTCCTGGCCACGGAAGCTTCCCCCGAACCCGGCAACGGATTTTGCGACAGTCAAGGCGCAGGAAATCGATCGGCCGGCGGCCGAAAACTGGTTGAGCCGTTCCGTGCGCAAAAGCCCGGACCGCAGCGTCCTTGTCTTCATCCACGGGTTCAACAATCATTTCGAGGACGCGGTCTTCCGTTTCGCACAGATCGTTCACGATTCCGGTGCACATAGCGTCCCGGTTCTTGCGACATGGCCCTCCTGTGAGAAATCTGTTGAATGCGACGCGACTCGGATTGTTCGACCAAGGCGGTCTTGAGGAGATTTTCGCCAAGCACGCAACCTCGTCTCACGACCCTTGTCGTGGCGGCTCGAACTCACACCATAGACAATGCGTCGTCCATGAGTGCGCCGAGGGTCATCGATTTTCACGTCGCGGGCGATGTCGTAGCCCTTAGAACCATCTAACTGCGTCAGCAGGCGCGTCGGCAACGGGCGCTACTTGGCTTGCAAGATTATCGGCGCGATGTCAGGGCTGCCTCACAATCAAAGCGGCGCAAGACGTTGGGTTTGCCCGGACTGCGTCTTCTTGCGCGGGACCTACAAGGACTTGGATCTGCGCAGGCGGCCGAAGCGAAAACCGTCAGCTACGGCCGCACGAACCATCATCATTTCTCCGATCGTTTCATGCGTCAGAAGACCGATGAGATGATCAGCACCGTCCACGACCGCGATCGCCGGCACATTTCCCTGCTGCATCAAACGCAAGCTATCTTCAAGGCTTTTGCGATGATGGATTCTCGGAATGTCGGTACGCATCGCGCTTGCAACCGGCGTGTCCGGACCTTTGTCCTTCAAGGCGCGTATCATGTCGTCGCGCGTCAGCAGCCCTTCAAAGCGGCCGGCGGAATCGGTTACCGGAAACTCGCGCTGGGTTGTCGCAAGCAGCATCTCGATCGCCTCGTCGATACTCGCCGAGCGTTCAAGTTCTACGAATTTGGTGACCATCACGTCGCTGATTAGTACTCTGCTGGAGAGCTCGCGGATCTGCGCATTCTGCGCTTCCGCCGTTGCTGCGAGGTAGACGAAGATGCCGATGAAAATCAGCAGTGGATTGTAAAGAAGGCCGACGAAACCAAAAACAAAGGCAAGGCCTTGGCCGATCGTAGCGGCTATCTGCGTCGCGCGTGACCAGGTGAAGCGCGATGCGAGGGCAGCCCGCAGCACCCGGCCCCCATCCATCGGGAAGGCGGGGATCATGTTGAAAAGTACGAGGAAGATATTGACGCCGGCAAGCCTAGCCAGGAAACCGCCCCCAGGATCCTCGACATCGGCCATCTGCTCGATGCCCGCTGACGCGCCGATGGCAAGAATGATCAGCGCCGCAATCGCGACGTTGACGAGTGGGCCGGCGATGGCAATCAGCAGCTCCTGATGAGGCACCTCGGGCATGCGTTCAAGACGGGCGACGCCGCCGATCGGTAGCAGTGTGATATCAGGCGTCTTGATCCCGAAGTAGCGCGCAACGGCAATGTGACCGAACTCGTGCAGCACGACGCAGACGAAGACGGCGATGATGAAGGCGATGCCGCCCCAGGCCGCCTGCATGCCTCCGATCCGGTAATGCGTCATCCAAATCCAGACGAGCAGCAGCGCAAAGGTAATGTGAACCCGTACGGCCGTGCCGGCGATCGTACCCATCTTGAAGGACCAACCCATCGATCATCCCCTTGAGCTTTGCGAAGCTTGGGCCGATTTTAACGGCATGAGATTGCCGAGCTCCATCGGAAAAGGAAATATGATCGTCGAGGTCTTCTCGCCAGCGATCACGTTCAGCGTACTTAGATAGCGAAGCTGCATGGCCTCCGGCTGCCTGGCGAGGATTTCGGCGGCTTCAAGCAGCTTTGCTGCAGCCTGCTGCTCACCTTCGGCATTGATGACCTTGGCGCGCCGTTCGCGTTCGGCCTCCGCCTGCCGGGCGATCGCGCGGACCATGGATTCATTGATGTCCACATGCTTGATCTCGACATTGGCGACCTTGATGCCCCATGCGTCGGTCTGGGCATCCAGGATTTCCTGAATGTCGCTGTTGAGCTTGTCGCGTTCAGCCAGCATCTCGTCAAGATCATGCTTGCCGAGAACCGAACGCAGCGTTGTTTGAGCGAGCTGGCTCGTTGCCGCCATGAAGTCCTCGACCTGGATCGTCGATCTTTCCGGATCGATGACCCTGAAATAAATGACAGCGCTGACGCGGACAGAGACATTGTCATGTGAGATAACGTCCTGACCGGGCACATCGAGCACCCGCGTGCGCAAGTCCACCCGGATCATTTGCTGGACATAGGGGATCAACAGGATCAAGCCGGGGCCTTTGACGCCGGTGAAGCGGCCGAGCGTGAACACGACGCCGCGCTCATATTCGCGCAGGATTTTGATCGCCGATGCGATGACGAGCAGCAAAACGAGGATGACCACAAGATAAAATGCGAGTTCTGCAAAAATGCCCATGACGCTTCCTCCTGCTTTCTGAAAGCCGCTAAGTCTCCTGCGCCCGGCGGACGACGTCTAAAGTCAGCCCGTTTCGACCGGTCACCCTAACGCTATCGCCGGCGACGAGCGGTTCGCTGGAGGTTGCCCTCCAGCGTTCGCCATGCGCGATGACATATCCCGAGGCGCCCTTCCAACTGTCGACTTTGCCCGAAATACCGATCATCTGCTCGGTGCCGGTGCCGACTCTGCGCCCATGCGAAACGATTGCGAGCCGGGCAACGATGAGACTGAAAGCGAAACAGGCAATGGCGATGCCGGCCAGTACGGACGAGGAGACTTCGAGCTCGGGGAGATCCGTGTCGAACAGAAGAGCCGCACCGAGCACCAGCGCAATCCCGCCGCTGATGCCGAGGGCGCCAAAAGAGGGCGCATGCGCCTCGGCCACTGTCAAGCCGGCACCAAGGGCGAGCAATCCAACGCCGGCGTAGCTGACCGGCAGCAATGCCAGGGCATAGAGTCCAAGTAGCAGGCAGATACTGCCGATTGTACCGGGCATCAGTGTTCCCGGGGCAAGAAATTCGAAGATCAGCCCGTATATGCCAACCACCATGAGGATAAGGGCAATGTTCGGATCGGTAATCACGGAAAGCAGACGCGTTCGCCAATCCGGTTCGAGTACGTGAACAGCAAGCCCGGCGGTTTCGAGCAGGATATCCCTTTGGCCGACCCGCACCATGCGCCCTTGAGCCTGCCTCAGGAGATCCTCGATGGTGGCTGCGGTATAGTCGATGACATGCTCTCGTGCGGCGGCGGCTGATGAAAGGCTTGCAGCTTCGCGCACGGCGCGCTCTGCCCAGTCGGCATTGCGATTGCGCAGTTCGGCAAGTCCGCGAATATAGGCGACAGCATCGTTGACGGCTTTCGCTTCACTGGCATTACGTGGTGACTGCGGCTGCCTGCCCGGCTCCTTCGGTTCATCCTTGCCCGGTTCCGTGTCGCCATCGAAAGGGCTTCCACCAAGCGAAATCGGTGTCGCTGCGCCCAGATTGGTGCCCGGGGCCATGGCTGCAATGTGGCTGGCGTAGAGAATATAAGTACCGGCACTGGCAGCACGTGCGCCACTCGGTGCCACAAAACTTGCCACAGGCACTGGCGAGGCGATGACCGCGCGGATGATGTCCCGCATCGAAGTGTCGAGGCCGCCCGGCGTGTCCATCTGCAGGACGACCAGGCTCGCACTGGTTTCATCGGCATGTTGAAGACCGCGTTTCACATAGTCAGCCATCGCTGGTCCGACAGCACCGTTCAACTTCAGCACGATGGCAACGCGCTCTGCTGCAAACGCAGAAGCTGCGGAAGCGAACGGCGAAATCAGGATCAACGACAAGGCGAGTATCGGCGACATTCGCCGCCAAATCCCTGAGCGCCTTGGCCTCTTCCATAGGATATTCATATTCGAGAATATATGGCGCGGCGGCCAAATGGTAAGGCGATCCTCTTTTCCGCCGCGCACGAGGCTAACGACGGGTCCTAGGCTCCCGTTCGTCTCATTTTGCTTAGCTGAACTCGCTTGCGACAGAACAGTATCGACACAAAAGCTCCGCGAAGTCATTTCGGCGCCTCTGTTGTTATTCCAGCTGACACAGCATTGACAGCTATATTGCCCGATCTTAGCCGTCCTGGGTCCTGGGACGTCGGACACCGAACGATGAAAGCCAAGATATCGCTGGAAACTCACGGCGCGCGTAAGGGTGGACGGGCTGGTCCATGTCGGGAGCGTCAGGGGCGGCTTCAAGGAGGGCGTGGCATGGCAAATTGCAGGCTGGGTTCGACCGCTTTACGGTGAGAAAACCACCCATCGAATACACCGATCGGCTCAAGGGCATTGTCTGGGTGAGGCCGACGCCGATTTGCCGAAATCGAATCTCGGGCATGGACGCATGATGGGAAGCTACGGCAACCGCCATCAAGGGACTGCGCGAGATGCAGGAAACGCCGCATCATCCAACGGGCGCGTTGAAGCCATACGCCTCACGCACATTAGGTTCCCATATTTGGACGTTCATGCAACTTTTCTAAAGCATTAAATATGGCGTCAAACAACGCCCAACAGTAGGGAGCGCGAATAATTGAGCGAGTTCGAGTGTACGCGTGGCAACAGTGCGTTGCGAACCTTATCGAGCAAAATTTGTTACCTGATCATTGCTGTCATTTTGCTGGCCTTGTGGGGAGGGACGGCTAAAAGGCACGAGGCGCATCAGTCGGCAGTTGCTGAGATTAACGGTCAACGGAACTAGGGGGCGGATCATTCGGTCCGGTCGAGAACGTTGAAAGGCAGAAGTACCTTCGTCGATCATCTTGCTGATATCGGCGTAGACCGCGTCCTGATTGGCGGAGAGTCATCCGGTGCGCATCTCGGATGTGAAGCGCTCCTTCATCTGCGGTTGGTCGGGAAGATCAGCCGCGTTGCCGGGTTCTACCTAATGTGCGGCGGTTTTGACCTGGATGCTGCGCGGAGTCTGCGCAAGGCGTCTCGCTCTGTTGCGAAAACCACACCGAAACCTAATGCTACCCATGTCAGCGCGGTTAGGATGTCTCCCAGAAATGCTTTGTCGCGCTCCGTCATGGGCGCCTTGCCATGACCAAACCCGCAGCCACCATCGCCGCGCCCCACGCCAAAAAGCCGATATCCCAGTATAGCCATGTTTCCCGGTCGACCGTCTCGTTGACGTGATGAATGCCTAGGACCTGGTGGTTCACAAGCCCCTCGATCACGTTGAACAGTCCGAAGCCGATCAACATTGTTGCGATCAGCACCTTCGTCGACCAGCGGAAGTGCGCGAGCCGGGCCGATCGCCATAGGATGAACAGTGCGCTGAGCACGAAAAGGTAGGTCGCCGAGTGGAAGACGCCGTCCCACAAAGTATTCAGCTCGAGGTTCTCAATCGAAGTGATCGGATACCAGGAGCTGAGCATGTGATGCCATTGCAGGATTTGATGTAGGACGATGCCGTCAAAGAATCCACCAAGGCCGAGGCCGAACATAATGCCTGCCGTCCAGGGGAAGCTTTGGCCGGCTTTTGAACTGACCATCGTCATGCGGCTAGCAGGATAGCAGCCATCGCGACCGCGGAGATGACGCCAACAAGATTGAGGCCCAGCGAGACGAGCTCGCTTATTCGCTGCTTATCGTGCTGGCCAAGTCCATCGCCTGTACCCAAGACGGCCACTGCGCCTGCAACGATCCAACATGTCAACGTCAGCGAGCCGAGAAGGAGCGCCAAATTTGTCGCGTCATTCATTCGAGCTTCCTCATTTGGTGCTTCCCCAACCGCATCAGCATCCAATTGTTCCGGCCCCCTCAAAGAAAGAGTCACCGGCGGCACTGGCCTCGCGAGTTGCCTTGAATGCCGCAATCTCGTGCTGCACGATGCCGACCGCCTTGATGGCCGCTAGCAGCAGCGCATTGGCCTTTCGTCTGGCGTGACTTATCGGGAGTTTCCTTCAAGGCACGCCGATCATCACATACACGGTGCGGTGCTTCGAGGACTGCGGACGCGGCCTTGTGCCGGTCGTTGTCTTCTTTCGCCAAGACTTCCCCCACGTCCGCGGAACGGGCGGACCGGTGCAACTGGGGCCGAGCATCCCTGTGCGGGCTGACCAAGCAGGGCTTGAAGCTCTGGGTCGGGATCGCGGTTGGGCGAAAGGGCCCGGCCGGTCTGACCGATTTGACGACCAGCCCTTCCCTTCCGTTTCCCTGCTTCTATTATCGGATTGAAAGCCACAATTTCTGACGCTATATATTGTCAGTAAGTTTGGCAGTGTGGAACGGAGGTGAGAGAAATGGGTCTTGCCCAATATGCGGATAACGGGCTGTTTGCACCGCGAAAAATCGCGGACGCTTTCCACACGACCAGAGAAGAGATCGCCCGCACGGCCGGACTCGGCAAGGACGCAATCCAGCGCAAGGACCGTATCCGCTCCGGCAAGACGCAGCGGCGTCTGCGCGAGATGATCGAGGTCGTCAACAAGGTCGAGCCGCGTTTCGGCTCGGCTCTGATGGCCTATGCCTGGTACCGCTCCGAGCCCCTGTCCGGCTTCTCGGGCCAGACGGCCATGCAGCTGGTGCGAGACGGCCGTTCGGATGAGGTGCTCGACTATATTGACGCGGTCGACGCTGGCATACATGCATAGTCCCAGCCGATGCAATATGAAGGTAAGCTCTACCGGGCGCTGAACCCGATCTATGCTCGCCAGCCACTCTCGGGTCGGGGAGCTGAACTCTATGGCGGCCGGTTCAATCCAAAGCGGATGCCGGCGCTCTACACGTCGCTATCAGTGATGACCGCGTTGCGCGAGGCCAATCAGGTCGGCAACCTGCAGCCGACGTTGCTCGTCTCCTATGACGCTTCTTTCGAGCGCGTCTTCGATGGTCGCGACGAAGATGCGCTCCAGGCCGAAGGGATGGACGCCGCCGCGATTTCAGACCCGACATGGCGCGACCAGATGAAGGCAAGCGGCGAGGCCAGAACACAGAGCTTCGCCAGGCGGCTCGCCGCCGCCGGCTATCATGGTCTGCTCGTCCGAAGCTTCGCCCCGGGCGCGACCTGGGAGGATCTGAACCTCGTCCTTTGGGAATGGACTGAGAGCGCGCCAGCGCGACTGATCCTGATCGACGATGAGCACCGCCTAGGTCGTCCGGAATAGCTCGCCCAACTCATGGGAAGCGAAGCTCACGGACCGCCACTGAGCCAGCGCCTTCGATGTCTGCTGCGAACGCCTTTCGATATCCGCCAACTGCCTGCGTTGCCTAACATGTGGCCCAACAGCAACGTTGACCGCTGAGATTCGGGAAAACGATCTGGAACGACTGCAGAAACAGAGAAAAACAGCAGGGCGATCGGCGCCGGTCGTTGCCTCTTCTTAGGTGGAACTTCGTTTCGGATTCAGCAGGTTGCGCTTCGGCAGCTCTTTGGGCAATTGCTCGAAGAACGTCGTGGTGAACAGCATGATGAACAACGAAAGGCCGAACGCAGTCTTTAGAAGGATCACCTCCAAAAACTGTCGAGTATTCGCACAGCCTGCACCGACCGCGTGGACGCTGCTATCCACGGCCTTCGGTCAAGGCCGTGGATGGTTGGCATTCTGCCGAGATAAGTGTGGCCAGCTATTTGGCAGCGATTGCCTGGTTGGTCTTGTCGACATCGGCGCTCATCGCCGCATAGGTTTCGTCGAGCGAGAGTTCGCCGACGATCAACTGGCTCATTCTCTGGACGATCAACTGGTAGATCGCTGAGGATCCCTTCATGCGCTCCATGTCGCGCGCTGCCTGCGGCACGTTCTTGCGGCTCGCCAGGAAGACGGCCATCGCATCCTTGGCATTGTTGCTCGCGAGCTTGTACTGCGGGTCCTTGATGTCGGCGCCTGTCAGAATGACGTAATTCTCGGCGACCTCACGCTGGATTTTTTCGGAACCCAGAAACTCGATGAAGGCGGCGACGGCCTCCGGATACTTGGTGCGCTTGAAGCCAACAATCGCGGTGCCGCCCGGCATGGCGTAGCAGCCGGCATCGCCGCACGGCGCGCTGATCGCCGTCCAATCGAAAGCATCGCCAATCTTCTGCTGGAACGGGTTCACCATCCAGTTGCCGGCAAGATAGGTCACGACGTTACCGTTGACGAATTCGTCGCCCATGTTCTTGTACTGAGATCCGCCGGCCGCTCCCCACATTTCCTTCGGGAAGGAACCGTCCTGTGTCCAGCTGTAAAGATCTGCAATGTAACGCTTGGCGGCATCGTCCGGAAACGAGAACTTGCCGTCCTTGACGTAGGTCGCTCCATACGAGAATGCGGCGCCGGAAAAGCGATGCCCCGATCGATCCATCGTGAAGGGAATTTGAGCACCTGTGGCCTTGGCAACACGCGCGGACGCTTCCACAATTTCCTTCAACGTCGCGTCGGACTTCGGGAGCGGTTCGCCTGCCTGTTCGAAAAGCGTTTTGTTTACAAACGGCAGATTGAATGTCTGCGACGCGACATATCCGTTGATCGACTGCGGATCATTGACGCCCTGGAAGCGAAGAATGTTGAGACTGTCGCCATGCAGCTTGGCGAAGCCTTCGGGGTCTTTCATGTAAGGACGCATGTCGAGGTAATATGGCGCAAGCTGCCAGTCGGAAATCTTGGCGACATCCGGCCCCTCGCCGACGGCAAGCTGCACAGGCAGTTGCTTGGAAACGGCGTCATAGCCGGACGACACAAAGTTGACCTTGACGTCGGGATGTGCGGCCTCGAATTCCTTGCTGAGTGCTTCCATTCGCTCGACGTAAGCCTGGTCGTCGTCGGTGAACAGGAAAGTAATCGTCTTGGTTTGCGCCATGGCCATGCTGGACCACGCGAAGGAACCGGCCGTCAGAGCGAGCGCGAATGCTGCCGAAAGAGAGTGCTTCATTTTCATCCTCCCATGAAAACATTTTCATAAATCGCGATTGAGATCGTCGATAAACGAATTTCATATACTTGACATTCCTGCCGTCAAGCTATTTTCTGCGGCAGTTTCGCGGATATTTGAGCAAAACTCGAAATGAATTCGCACAAAACCGGAAATGAAAAATTTTTCATTCGATTGCGGAGGAGGCGATCTGTGAACGAAGGGCCGGGCCTCGAGGCGGCTGCATACTATGTTGGCCAAGGTCAGACCGTGACGGCCTGGGCGGTTTCTGACCTCATCGCCAGCTATTTTCCTGGCATCGCTGCGCCGGCGGAAGATCGCGTCGACTATCGTTTCATCAATGGATTTGTCGACGTTGGGGATCTGCCGTGCCGCAAGGCTTTCTGGTCAACAATGGTTGGGCGGGAACTCGTTGCCGATACGTCGTGGCCGACAAAGAGCCTCTACCTACCTGGCTCAAACCGCCGCGTCGAGTTCACCGGTTTCTGGCACGTGCCGACCCATCTGCGTCGATGGCTGAGGGGCACCTTCAGGACGGCGTCGCCCCGTCTCCTGCATCTCAGGCTCAAGACCTGCGGCGGGGTTCGCATATGGGTCAATGGGCAGGAAGCGGTGCGTTTCGAACCGTTCAGGCGCAATCTGGAAAGTTCAACGGACATCGCGCTGTCGCTGAAAGCCGGCGACAACCAGATTCTCGTTCACTCCGAGGACCTTGCCGAACGCGACACGACCTGGTTCTTCGAACTTGAAGTGCTGGACAAGGAGCCGCTATGCGTGCTGTTGCCTGTGGCGCTGGATCAGGACGAAGTCCGCGAACTGGAAAACCTTGCGCGCGGCGTGCGCCCTGCACGCGACGTCTTCGTCAACCAGCCATTGGAACTGGTATTCGATACGGCGCCCCAGCGCGACGTGCCGGTGGAGCTGAAGGTCATCGGCCACGGCCATGAGCGGCCTGTTCTCGCACACTCTCTCTTGACCCTGCGTGCCCATCAAAGCCGTCTGATAGCCGAAAATGTGTGTCGCATTGCAGACGGCTATCATGGCGTGCATCTGACGATCGGCAGCGGGCCGGGATCGGTCACGCGCGTCATCGATGCCGGCTTTCTTGCAAACATTTCTCCATCGTCACTCAAGGCGACACTGAAGGATCGCAAGCGGCAAGCGCTCGAATACAGCGCCCGCTTCGGTGCTGATCGTGTGGCGCGCATCATTGCAATGATGGAAACCGGCTGCCAAGACCAGGCGAGCTTTGACCGCATCATGGAAGCAACGCTCGCCTCTATCGATGCGCGTGAAGATTGCTCGGATTTCATCATGGTGCCGCTTCTTTGGCTGCTTGGCGCCTATGCCGCTCAAATGCCGGCCGGCACCGTCGATCGCATAAAGCACTCCGTTCTGTCTTACCGCTATTGGGTCGACGAGCCGGGCAATGACGCAATGTGGTTTTGGAGCGAAAACCACGTGCTGTGCTTTCACACAAGCCAACTGTTGGCGGGGCTTTTCTTGCCGGAGAAGATCTTTTCAGCTTCGGGCAGGACAGGAAGACAGCAGGCAGAGCTCGCCGCCGCGCGCCTGGCGCACTGGTTCGACAGTGTGGAAGCACACGGCCTTGCGGAATGGAATTCGGCTGCATACTACCCGGTCGACTTCATCGGGCTGCTGGCGCTGGAGCGCTGGGCTGAGGCGTCCATTGCCGAGCGCGCGCGTGCGCAGCTCGATCTCATTTTCCGGATGATCGCTCTGCACACGCTTTCAGGTGTTCCGGCCGGATCGCAGGGCCGCGCCTATGACAAAGAGCTGCGCGCCGGCCCTCTGACCGAGCTCGCACCCTTCGCACAAGTCGCTTTCGGAACCGGTTGGCTCAACAGTGGGGTGGCGTCGTTACCGCTGTTTTGCGCGGGCAGCTACGAACCGCCTGCTGATCTCGCCGATCTTGCAAACCTGGTTCCGGGCAGAAGCGTGGAGGCTCGCTATAGTCAGGGCCTGGAGAGCGCAAAGCTCGTCCTCTTCAAGAACGAAGCGGCACAGCTTTCGACCGTCATCGATCACAAGACCGGGCAGAAGGGACATCAGCAGCATGTCATCGATGTGCGCCTGGCTGGCCATCCCATGGCAAGGCTCTGGATCAACCATCCTGGCGAGGATGATCCATGGGGCAATCAAAGGCCGTCCTATTGGGCCGGCAACGGCATTCTGCCGCGCGTCGCCCAGCATCGTGACGTCGCCCTTCTGATCGAGGAAACCCGCGACGCACGGCATGCATGGACGCACGCCTATATCGGCCGCGACGGTCTGGACGATCTCGTCATCGACGCCAATTGGCTGATGGCGCGCTCTGGCAACGGTTTTTCTGCCATCTACGCATCAAACGGTCTGGACCTGATCTCGGACGGTCCAACGGCTGGCCGCGAAGTGCGTTCCTATGGGTCGCTTTGTGGCTGGGCAGCAATTGTCGGATGCGGCGATGGCGACGCGTTCACCACCTTCGTCGAGCGCATCCGTCAGACGGCGGTCTCCTTCGACCGCGAGCGTCGACGTCTTGTGCTGACGCCAGGGGGCGGTCCGGCCATCAGTTTGTCTTATGCCGACGGGCTGTCGCTCGGTGGGCAGGCCCGGCCCTTCGCTTACGATCAACCGCACCCAATCCTTACCTACGACAGTGCAGCATCCGACGCTGACACTGAAAGACCGTTCTACTCTTGAATATAGGTGCCAGCATGAACCCAACCTCTGTCGACAATACCGCCCTTCTTTCGACCATCGATCGGGTCGCGATGGCTTTCAGCCGTCTCAAGGGCATCAGGGAAGGCCTGGCGACCGCCGAGTCCACCTCGGGGATCCAGTTCGACGAATGGGATTGGGAAGTTGGCGTTGGTCTTTACGGCTTCCTAAGACGCGCGATTTCCACCAATGATCAAAAAGCGCTTCAGGACCTTGTGGCCTGGTACAGCAGCCAGATCGAGCGGGGCCCACCGCCACGCCAGATCAACAGCACGGCTCCGATGCTGCCGCTTGCCATCCTCGTTCAGCATGTCGATCGTCCCGATTTTCTCGCCCTTGTCGAAGACTGGGCCGAATGGTTGGTAAAGGAACTGCCCAAAACCGAGGACGGTGGCTTTCAACACGTTGTCAAAGAACGCCTCAACGAGGGCGAGCTTTGGGACGACACGCTGTTCATGGCCTGCCTCTTTCTCGCGCGCGCTGGCGTGCTTTGCAAACGCGACGAATGGATCGACGAAGCTGTCTATCAGTTCGTGATCCACACGCGCTACCTGTCGGATCCGGTGAGTGGGCTATGGTATCATGGTTGGACTTTCAATGGACGGCACAATTTTGCCAATGCCTTTTGGGCTCGCGGCAATGCCTGGATCACGGTGGCCATCCCGGAGCTGTTCGAGCTTGTGCCGATGCTGGGGGAGAAGGACCGGCGTTACCTTTCCAATGTTCTTGCGAGCCAGGTACGCTCGCTCAAGGCGTGCCAGAGGCCGGACGGAATGTTCACAACCTTGTTGGACGACCCCTCGTCGCCACTGGAGACGTCAGCCACCGCCGGAATTGCCTACGGCATCCTGCGTGGCGTAGATGCCGGCATTCTGGATAGCAGCGACCGGATCTACGCCGAGCGGGCGCTTTCGGCCGTGCTGGCACGCATCGACGAGGAAGGCGTGGTCCATGGTGTTTCGGACGGCACACCGATGGGCCACGACCTCGATTTCTATAGGCGCATACCGAATGTGCCGACGCCTTACGGCCAGGCGCTCACCATGCTGCTCCTGACGGAAGTCCTTCTGGAGCGCGGTCACCTGCAATGAGCGCGGCGTCTCCAATCTCGATCGATGCGGCCGGCAGCGACGATACCGCTCGATTGCAAGCAGCGATCGACCAAGCGTCGGCTTCAGGCGGCGGGCGCGTGGTACTTGAGGCGGGTATCCACATTTGCCGGGGGCTCCAGCTCAAATCCGACGTCGATCTTCATCTGGCCGCCGGCGCGATCCTGCGTCCGGTCCCGGACTATGACGCGTATGCACATACGACCGTTTCGGTCATTGCCGAAAAATCAAACCGCGGCATGATCGTCGCCAAAAATGCGCGGCGGATAAGCCTGACGGGCTTCGGCCGCCTCGAAGCCGGTTGCGACGACTTCATCGTCGGTGACGACAAGACGGTAGGGACATTCATCCCGGCCGATTTTCGACCGCGCGTTGTCGTTTTCGAGGCGTGTGACGGGGTTGAGATCAGTTCCATCCATATATCCCGCTCGCCGATGTGGACGCTGCATTTTGTCGACTGCACGGATGTTGCGGTCAGGGGAGTGAGGATCGAGAACGACCATCGTCTTCCCAATACGGACGGTATCGTTCTCGATGCATGCCGCGGCGCCATCATCGAAGATTGCCTGATATCGACCGCTGACGACGGCGTTTGCCTGAAGACGAGTATGGGTCCGGCGGGTGGCGCCATAGGGCAATGCGAAAATATTCTCGTCCGCCGATGCTCGATCCAAAGCTTGAGTTGCGCCCTTAAGATCGGAACGGAAACGCATGGCGATATCACAAATGCCGTATTCGAGGATTGCAATGTCTCGGCCTCCAACCGTGCGCTCGGAGTTTTCTCGCGCGACGGCGGTCGGATATCGAACGTCAGATTTTCGAGAATTGGAGTAGAGTGCCACGAAACGCTCGACGGCTTCTGGGGTTCGGGAGAAGCGTTGACGATCAATGTCGTCGACCGCGTCGCGGCGCGGACTGCCGGGGCGATCGAGAACCTGATCGTCGAAGACATAACCGGCCGAATGGAGGGGGCGATCAGTTTGATTTCGACGTCTTCCGCCGGCATTCGAAACATCCGGATGGCGCGCATAAACCTGGTCCAGCAGCCCGGGCAACTGGGCACAGGACAATTCTATGACCTGCGCCCGACGAATGCGGATTTGGCGCCGCGTGCCGATGGAGGCGGCCGCGCCAATGCCTGGACGCGCGGTTCAGACGGACGGGTGATCGGTCTTGAGCGCTATCCGGGAGGAATGCCAGCCGCCTACGTGGCCGGGGTCACGGGTATCTTTCTGGAAGAGGTGCTGATCAAAAGGCCAGCACCCCTGCCGCAGGGATGGAACAAGATAGACGTCGCCTTCGAAACGGCGACACCTGATGGGAGCAGGGCATGGCAGAACTGAAGCTTTCCACCGTCAACAAGTCATATGGCGCCATCAAGGTCCTGCATGATGTCGAACTTGATATCAAGGATGGCGAGTTCGTCGTTTTTGTTGGTCCCTCCGGATGCGGCAAGTCGACCTTGCTGCGCATCATCGCGGGTCTCGAAGACATAACATCCGGCGCAATCTCTATCGGAGGGCGGGATGTAGGCCAGCTTTCGCCCGCCGAACGCAAGATCGCCATGGTCTTCCAGTCCTACGCGCTTTATCCGCATATGAGCGTTCGCAAGAACCTCGCTTTCGGCTTGGAGAACCTCAAGTTCAAGCGCGCCGAGATCGAGGCGCGGATTGCCGAAGCGGCCAGGATGCTGGCAATCGAGCCCTATCTCGACCGGCGTCCGAAGCAACTTTCAGGCGGGCAGCGCCAGCGCGTGGCGATCGGCCGGGCAATCGTGCGCGAACCGGATATCTTTCTCTTCGACGAGCCGCTTTCGAACCTCGACGCCGCACTGCGCGTCCAGACGCGAGCCGAAATCACAAAACTCCATCGTGAGATCAAAACCACGATGATCTACGTCACCCATGACCAGGTCGAGGCGATGACAATGGCCGACAAGATCGTCGTGCTGCGCAGCGGACAGGTAGAGCAGGTGGGCGCTCCGCTGGAATTGTTTGATTACCCGCGAAATCTTTTTGTGGCAGGCTTTCTCGGTTCTCCACGCATGAACATCATAAAGGGTAAAGTCGCCGGTATCGGTGAAAGCGGCGTTATCGTCGATGTCGGCAACGGCGGCAAGCTGATCAGTGACGTGGATCTTTCCGGGATTCAGGTTGGCCAGGCAGTGCTTGCCGGCGTCAGGCCTGCGCACTTTTCACGCTCCGGTCAAGATGGGTTGCCGTTCGTCGTCCAGTATCATGAGGGGCTTGGAACCGAAACCTATGTCTACGGCAACCTGGAGGGACAGGACGAGCAGATGATCATTCACGAGCCAGGTCATTTCGCGCCGTCACCAGGTGACCGCGTCCTGATCAACTCTATGCCTGTGCGCGTTCATCTCTTCGATCCCGAAAGCGGCCTGGCGTTTGGCCGGCGGCAAGGCCAAGGGAGGCTCTGATATGACGACGCTCAGGAAAGGTGCGGTCCTTTATCAGGCAGGCGAAACGATCATGCGAGTGGTCGAGGCCCCCGTGAACGGGATGGAGCGCGTCCTCGGCCGGAAACGCATGCCATGGCTGTTTCTGGCACCGAATTTGGTTCTGTTCGGCATATTCACGTTCCTCCCCATCGCAATCGCCGTGGGTTACGCCTTTACGGGCGGGACGAACCTTTTCGTGTCGGACCGGCCGTTTGTCGGCTTGGACAATTTTCGCACCCTGCTTGCCTGCGATGACTATCTGAGGCCCGGAACTTGTCAGGAATCGCTTTTCTGGACGGCTGTGTGGAATACGCTTTGGTTCGTGGCATTCAACGTCGTCGTCACATTGCTCGTCGCCCTGATCACCGCACTGATACTTAATCGAGCAATTGCCGCACGAGGCTTCTTCAGAGCAATCTTCTTCTATCCGGTATTGCTGTCTCCCGTCGTCATCGGCCTGATCTGGAAATGGTTCCTTGATCGAAATGGTCTGCTTAACGCCTTCCTGCAGATGCTCGGCGTACCCCCGGAAATCTTCCTTCTGGATGTCGGTTGGTCGCGCTTCTTCGTCGTGGTCGTCTCCGTCTGGTTTCACATGGGTTTTTACACGCTCATCCTCCTGGCCGGTCTCCAGGCCATCCCGAAGGAGCTTTATGAAGCCGCGTCAATCGATGCAGCCTCACCTCGCCGCACGCTTTTCAGGATCACGCTGCCCCTGTTGGGGCCGAACCTTCTGGTCGTTCTGATTCTTCTGATGATCCGGTCCGTCCAGATCTTCGACGAAGCCTGGGTTCTTACGAACGGCGGTGGCCCGGGCACAGCCAACAGCTTTATCGTGCAATACATCTACCAGATGGCTTTCAGCAGCGATCTGCGTCTCTTCGGCCTTGCATCCGCGGCATCGGTTCTCATGGGATTGGTGCTCTTGGTACTGACGCTGATACAGCTGCGCCTTGGCAGGCGAATGGAGTCATAAAATGAATAACCTTATGAACCCCATCAGGTTTCTCACGCGCACGCGCCGGGCCGGACGCATCGATATGACCGACATATTGTCATGGATCTGGCTATTTGCCGGAACCCTTGCGGTGCTTGTTCCCGTTGTCTGGGCGGGCCTTTCCTCGCTGAAGCCGGCGGCTGAAATCACCCGGTTTCCGCCGACGCTGCTTCCCCGCGCTGCCGTCGAGCAGACTGTACCCGGATTCGACAAGCCGCTTAGCCTTTGGCAGGTCACCATTGATGGTGAGAAGCGCGAAATGGCGATGGTCCGCCGTATCGGCCTCAAAGCCCAAATGGTTGACCCTGTCAGTCCGGAAAAGCCCGTCAGCGTCGATGTAAAGAGTATCACACCCGTGCAGCGGTTGACCGTGGCCACACAAAACTACGCCGATCCATTGACGCGTTTCAACTTCCTGACCTTCCTCAAGAACTCGGTGTTTGTCACGTTCGTCGCAACGGTTTTGACACTCCTGGTCAATGCCATGGCAGCTTTCGCATTGTCGAAATACCGGTTTCGCGGCGACAAGACGGTTTTCGTGATCATCATTTCAACCTTGATGATCCCGCTCGCCGTCGTCATGGTCCCGGCATATCTGGTGGTCGTTGGCGTTGGTCTTGCCGACAACCTCTGGGGCGTCATCCTTCCGACGATCGCCTCTCCGACAGCCGTGTTTTTGCTGCGACAATATATGCTGACGATTCCCGACGAACTCATTGAGGCTGCACGCGTTGATGCGGCCAGCGAATTTTGCATCTTCTGGCGTATCATTCTGCCGCTGACGGCGCCTGCCTTGGCGGTGCTGGCGATCTTCTCCGTCCTTTGGCGTTGGAATGATTTCCTCTGGCCGCTTATCGTCCTCAACAGCCGCGAGAATTTTACGCTGCAGGTCGGCCTGAATGCATTTCAGGGAGAATTCTCGGTGCAGTGGCATTACATCCTTGCGATGACTTTTCTCAGCCTGCTCCCTGTGACGATCGTGTTCGTGTTTCTGCAGAAATACATCACCACAGGTATTGCCGGAACCGGGATGAAGTGATCCCGGTCAGCGTGGCGGCGCAATGCTGCCACGCAAAACGAGATGGCATCCCAGTTCCAGGCGGTGGGCCGGCCGGTGCGGATCATTGGCGATCAGCCGCTGTTCGATCAGGGACAAGGCAGCAGCGCCGAGCCTGTCGGCCGGAACACTGATTGTCGACAATGGTGGACGGCTGAACTCGCCTCGGACGATATCATCGAATCCCAGCACGGAAATCGCCTCCGGCACGCGAATGTCGCGATCAGCCAATGCCTTCAGGCATCCAAGCGCCAGGTTGTCGGCGGCGCAAAAGATGGCGGTCGCCCCTCGCATTTCAGGATCCTGATCAAGCAGCGCATTGATGGCAGCCTCGCCATGTCTGGGTTCATATCCTTCAGCCTCGAGGATCATGCCGTCCAGAACAGGAAGCTGCGCGGCAAGAAACGCGTCGGAAAAGCCGTCATATCGGCGCTGGATCGTCGTTCGGCCCTTCCAGGTCAGGTGCAGAATTTGACGATGTCCGAGCGCCAGCAGATGTTCGATACCCAACCGCGCTCCGAAGCGGTTTTCCGGCGTCACCGTATCGACCAGCATGGCCGGATCTTCGCCGTTTATGATGACGACGGGCATGCCGGCAGAAGCAAGACTTCGGATGAGTTCCGGCTGATCGTCATTCAAGATCACGATACCATCAGCGCGCTCCGAAAGCGCAATCTGCCTTACCTGATTACCATCGATTCTCCGGCCGGTGCTGACGAAGGGTACGGTTCTTATCCCGCGTCGCTCACATTCCTTCCGAAGGCCGTTGAGGATCGTCCAGCTCACCAAGTTGAGGTCACTTTGCGGAGCGGCATCGTCGGGAATTGCAAGCAGCAAGACACGCAACGCCGCAATTGTCGCCCTCTTCCTTCGGCGCTCGAGATAACCCAGACGTTTTGCTGAATTCAAAACCCTCTCACGCACTTCGATCGTAAGTGGGGCGGTTCCGTTCAGGGCGTGCGAGGCCGTGCTGAGGGACACATCCGCATCGCGCGCGACATCTTTGAGATTGACTTTGCGTTCCACTTTTCCGTCACGAGTTCTAATCGCGCCTTCGAAGGCATGTGAGCTAACTCAATGTTTTTACATAAAAACTTTCAAAACGCCATGTGTATTATGCCTAATTTGCGAGATCTTCGCCGAAGATCGACCGCAAAGCTGCTGCAACGGATCTCTGGTCGCGGCGGCCTTTGCGAAAAGACCTCATTCCGTCGACAAGACTGCCCTGATTTCCTCCCAGCTGCTCAGGTCCGGCGCCAGCAGCAGCCGACCCTTCGACATCCCCGGTCGATACGGCTCGCGGTTCAGCAAAGCCCCATAGCCGCCCGCTTCGCGGTGGATCAGAACGCCTGCCGCATGGTCCCAGGGCTTCAATTCCGCATTCAGGGAAAAGCTCATCGCGCCAGTGGCGACCATCCGGTATTCGAAAGCCGAGCAGCGCCACGTGGTCGTGCGGCCGAAATGGCGCAGGCGCGGAGCCAAAGCCCCCTGCTCCTCAGGCAAGAACACATGCAGCGGCACGAATCCATGCATTTCGCCGACAGGACCGGGCGCGGCAACGCTGAGGCGGGTCGGCCTTCCGTTCCGAGCGACATGCCAGGCACCTTTGCCTGGCCGCGCGACAAGAAAGTCGCCGGTCAGGGGATAGTGGATCAGCCCGGCCACGGTTTCGCCGCCGGAAACGATGGCAACGATCATGCCGAACAAAGGGACGCCATGGGCGAAATTCCATGTTCCGTCGACAGGGTCGATGATCACGGCGAGATCAGTATTCGTCAGGCGCGCAAGCAGCTCCGGATCGGCCGAAACCGCCTCTTCGCCCACCAGCAGTGCCTCAGGGAAGTGTGCCGAAAGCGCCTCGGACAATCGGCGTTCCGCACCGATATCGGCATCTGTTACCAGATCGTCCGGTGCAGTCTTCGTGCGGATGCCATCTGCGGTCACGCCGAGAAACCTGGGCAGGATCTCCGCCTCGCCTGCCTGGCGCATATCCTCCATCAGAACGGAGATCACGGCATCGGAAATCATGGTCATGCCTTGCGAACTTCCAGGTAAGATTTCAGGGCGGCGGGCTGGTCGGTCTGGATAACGCTGATGCCGGCGTCGATCAACCGGCCCCAGATAGAATCCGGATCGGCAAGCGCAGCGCTATCGGTCCATTCGCCGCTACCCGGCTGATCGAGGGTGTTGACCCAAAGCGCCATGCCCGCTTTGACGAAGGATTCGCGGTTGCGTGCGATCGTCTCCAGGCTGTCGAAGCGGATCTCGCACATGAAGGGCGAAAGTTCGGCGAGCACAGCAAGCGTGTCTTTCGTGCCTTCGGCGGTAAAGAGCGCCATGCCCATGAACGGTACGCCGTCGAGATTTTGGGCACGAACCCATGCGACATCGGCGCTGGTGTGTATCGTGGTCTTCAGATCGACATCGTTAATCGCAGCCTCTGCGCGCGCCAAGGCCGCGACTTCCGGAAAAAGCGCCCTGTCCTTGAGGTCGAGGTCGGCGAAGATGCGGCCGCGGATAACCTCCAAAGCCTGTTTCAGCGTGGGAATGCGCTGATCCGTGAGCGCACGGGTCTCACCGCCGTCTCCATCACGCAAGGCAATCGACCTGAGTTCCGCCATCGTGAGACTCTCGGCCACCCGGTCGATACCGGCCATGCGCCCGAGGGTATCGTCATGCATCAGGAAAAGCTCGCCATCAGCACTTTTGCGGACATCGAGTTCCACTATTTCGCAGCCGAGCGCGATGGCCTTTTCGATGGCAGCCAGACTGTTTTCCGGCGCACCATGCCAGGCACCGCGGTGAGCAACGACGGCACAGGAACGCGCCGGATCGGCGATAAAGTCTTTGTAGGTCATGAGGCTTTTCTTTCTTTAGGCGCCGAAGGCACCGGCTATGGCCCGGCCTGTGTGCGCATCGAAGAGATGCAGCCGGGAAGGAGGGAAATTCAGGGAGAGCTCAACGAGGTCGGCAGTGTCGACGCCGAAGGGTGTCGCGATGCGGACTACCAATCCGGCCAGCTCGGCCGCCAGTACCGAATGGGAGCCAAGGTCTTCGCGAAAACGCAGCATTGCCTTGCAAAGCCGTCCGGCGCCGTGGCCACTGGCGACGATGTCTTCTGGACGAATGCCAAGCTGATAATTGCCGGTCAAAGAGGCTTCGGCCACGACTTGCCCGTCAGCCAGCCGCAATGCGGAACCATCGCCGGTCACCGGCAGAATATTCATTGGCGGAGCGCCGATGAATTTTGCGACAAAGACCGAAGCTGGATGGTGGTAAATAGCCTTCGGTGTATCAAATTGTTCGATGCGCCCTCTGTTGAGGATCAGGATGCGGTCGGCGAGTGTCATCGCTTCCACCTGGTCATGGGTGACGAAAATGGTTGTGGCGCCGATGCGCCGATGGAGTTCGGCAAGTTCGACTCGCATATCGTGCCTGAGCTGCGCATCGAGGTTTGAAAGCGGCTCGTCGAAGAGCAGTACGCCTGGTTCGCGCACGATGGCGCGGCCGATCGCAACGCGCTGGCGCTGGCCGCCCGACAATTGCCCCGGCTTGCGATGAAGATAATCAGAAAGGCCGAGCATCTTCGCGACCGCCTCTACCCGCTCGGCACGCTCCACCTTCGATAGGCCTGCGACTTTAAGGCTATAGGCCATATTCTCGAGCACGGTCATATGTGGATAGAGCGCGTAATTCTGGAAGACCATGGCACAGCCGCGCTGCTTCGGCTCCAGGTCCTGCACTTCCCGATCGCCGATGACGATCTTCCCTCCACTGACGCGTTCAAGCCCGGCGATCATCTGCAGAAGCGTGGATTTGCCGCAGCCGGAAGGGCCAAGCACGACGGTGAATTCGCCTGCCTTGAGTTGCACATCCATCGACGGAATAACGACGGTCTGGGCGTCATAGGCCTTCGCAACGCCTGCGAGCTTGATATCGGCAGCTGCGGCTCGGATGGCCGTATCGATGGCGTTCATTGCTATTTCTCCGAAAGGACGAGACCCTGCACGAGATAGCGTTGCAGAAGCGCGATCATTGCGAGGGGAATGATGGAAACGATCACGGCACCGGCCATGATCATCGGAAAGTCCGGCACGGTGCCCTCGGCGTCCGGGACGAGCCGCGCAAGCCCCACCACGGCAGTCTGCATGTCAGGTGTCGATGCACCGACGAGCGGCCACAGATATTGCGTCCAGCCGCTGAGGAACGTCAGTACGAAAAGTGCTGCGAAGCTGGTGCGTGATAGAGGCAGAATAATATCGAAGAGAAACCGGATCGGCCCGGCGCCGTCCATGCGTGCAGCCTTGAACAGATCCGTCGGCAACGTGCGGAAGAACTGCCGGAAGAGGAAGGTTCCTGTGCCATGGGCGACAAGCGGCGCGATCAGGCCAAAATGTGTGTTGAGCACGCTCCATTCGAGATGAACGGGAGCTCCGGCGATTTGTGCGATCAGATCGTTGAGACCGGTGACGTCAAGCAACCCGTTCAGCGGGGAAAAGACGTTCGACGCCACCTGATAGGTGGTGATGACGCGGATCTCCAGCGGCAGCATGATTGTGGCAAGGATCAGCGCGAAGGCAACACCGGCCCATCGCACCCGGAAATAGACGATCGCATAGGCAGACAGAAGCGACAGGACACAGGTCGCCGCCGCATTGCCGAGCGCCACCAGAAAGCTGTTGAGCATCTGGATCGGAATGTGCGTCTCCGAAAAGACGCGCGCCATATTGGCAAGAAGCTCGTCGCCCGGGTACCAGGCAAGTCCGTTGCGCAGCATGAATTCGTAGGAATGCGAGGCTGTCGCAAGCGTCAGATAGAGCGGCCCGGATATATAGAGTATGCCGATCAAAAGGATGAGGCTGGCAGCGAAATTGAGCGAACGCGCGTCTTCAACCATGGCTCACCTCTCGTAATTGATGCGCCGGCCGACAAACATGAACTGGGCGGCAGTAAGGGCGATGACGAAGACCATCAGGATCGCGGTCTGCGTCGAGGCGCCGGAAAGATCGTATCCACTGAAACCGTCCACATAGATCTTGTAGACGAGCAGCGTGGTCGCCCCGCCCGGACCGCCATCGGTGATCGTATCGATGAGTGCGAAGGCAGACGTTACGCTTTCGGTGAACTCCAGAACCAGCGTCAGGAAAAGCTGCGGCATGATCAGGGGCAGTTGCACGTCAAGGATGCGCCGCCAGGGCCCTGCCCCGTCCATCGCCGCAGCCTGGTGCATGGTGCGTGGGATTGATTGCAATCCTGCCAGGATGATGACGAAGTTGAACGGAATGCCGCCCCAGACATGCGCGGCGACAAGCGTGATGAAGGCGTCCGTACCGTCTATGCCGGGCGCCCAGATGCCTGGAAAAGCATGGTTGAGCGGCGCGAGGACACCGACGAACGGATTGAATATGAAGGCGAAGACCACGCCGATAGAGGCACCCGCTATCCCTTTCGGCCAGACCAGCACGTTGCGGGCCGGCAGCGCCAGGCGGATTTTCCGGTCGGCGGCGACGGCCAGGATCAACGGAACGAGCACGGCCGATGACGAGGCGGTCACCATGAAGACGATGGTGCGCCAACCGGCTTCCCAGAATTCCGGGTCGGAAAGCACCCGGGCAAAATTCTCCCAGCCGACGAATATCGAACCACCGCCGAAGGGCTGTTCCAGGAAGAAGGACCAGTAGAACGCCTGAAAGACCGGCGCATAAAAGAAGACGGCGATCAACAGCATGAACGGTGCCACCAGGAGTACCGGCAGCCAGCGATTGCTGAAAAGATTGGAATCCGAGGACATGGGGAAGCCTGCAATGATGAGGGCCGGCACAGGGGTCGACCGCCGCGCCGGCGGTGGCCGGATCAGGGCAGTTTTGCGCCTTTGTAGGTCTTCTCGAAGCGGCGCAGCAGCTCGTCGCCGCGAGCCTTGGTACGATCAAGCGCGGCCTGCATGGTTTGCTCGCCGGCAAAGGCCTTTTGGGTTTCTTCCATGAAAACCTCGCGGAACTGGACGTAGAAGCCAAGGCGGATGCCGCGGCTGTCTTCGGTGCGCGGCTGGTTCATCGAACCAATGCCGATCGCGGCAGTCGCATATTTGGGCGAGCTCGCCGCGCCGCTTCTGGCGATGGCATCAAGCACGTCGTTGGTGACAGGCACGTAACCGGTAGCGGCGGTGAAGGCCATCTGCTGCTCTGGCTGGCGAAGGAAGTCGAGGAAAGCCTTGGCGCCTTCGACCTCTGATTGGTCACGACCCTTCATGACATAGATCGAAGCGCCGCCGACCAGCGTGTTGTGGCGCTCGTAGCCCCGATACATTGGCGCCATGCCGACGGTGATTTCGTATTTCCCTTCGAAAGCCTTGGCCGAGGCGGCATAGGAGCCGGAGGAGCCTTCCATCATCGCGCATTCGCCGGCATTGAAGGCTGCCGTGTAATTGCCGGCCTTGGTATCGGCATTGAGCTTCACCAGCCCGTCCTTGCGCCATTCGACCAGATTGGCGAGGTGCGTGGCAGCGAAGGTCGTGTTGAAGACATATTCTGCGTCGAGGCCGTCATAGCCATTGTGCTTCGAAGCGATCGGCAGGCCGTGGCGGGCGGAGAACTGCTCGAGCACACGCCAGGTGTCGCCATCGGTGACGAACGGGCAGGCATGACCTGCGGCCTTCAGCTTACGCGCTGCATCGATGATTTCTTCCCAGGTTGTGGGAGGTTCGGCAATGCCGGCTTTCTCGAGTTCCGTCTTGTTGGTGTAAAAAAGCAGCGTCGAGGCATTGTAGGGCTGTGAATAGAGCCGGCCGTCGGAGGTTTCGTAGTAGGCGCGGGCGCCGGCGATATAGTTGTCCCACGTGACGTCGGGAAGAATGTCCTGGACGGGGACGACAGCATCCGACAGCATCAAGTCGAGCGTGCCGGCATCGAAGAACTGGATCAACACCGGATGGTTGTGCGCGCGATAGGCGGCGATCGCTTTTTGCATCGACACTTCGTAGCTGCCCTGGCCAACGCAGGTGACGCGGTGTTTTTTCTGGGCCGCGTTGAATGCATCGCATTCAGCCTTGATTGCGGTTTCGACATTGCCCGTGTTGCCGTACCAGAATTCTATATCGGCCGCCTGTGCAGCATGGGCACCTGCCATCAAGGCGGCCGCAGCCGCCAGCGTCGAAATCTTCATAATCGCTCTCACCTGTCCTGAAAAATACGGTCGAACTTAATCCTAGACCATGAACGTGGCGATTTCTACACTTTATGTGTAACAATTAGATGACGGTTTTGAAGAGCTTGCCGCGGCCGATATTTCGCGATATTGCAAGATGCAACTGAGCCATTTCGACGTTGAGACAGGCAAGATTTATTACACTTGCATAGTAATTACCGACCGGTGTGTAAGAGATGCCCTATTTCCCCGAAGCGATCATTGCCCGCCGATTTCTAAGGGCCACTGAGGAAGGCGTCGTCTCGCCCAACGAGCGCAATCTCCTGCGACTTATCTGGCGCCATCCTGGACTGTCGCGCTCGGAAGTGACAGCTCATACCGATCTCACCCAGCAATCGGTATACCGCATCATCGACCAGCTGGCAGAACGCGGTATCGTCGGCTTCGGCTCTCCGAAACCCGGTGTCGGCCGCGGTCAGCCGAGCCCCACACTGAGGCTGGAAGGCCGCTATGCCTATTCGTGCGGGATATCCGTCAATACCGACGTCATCGGCCTCTGTTTGATGGATCTGGCAGGCAATATCCTCGCCGAGACCAGCGTGACGCTGCGCGAACACACGATGGCGCAGTCTCTCGACCTGATCCGTGAGCAGCTTGCCGAACAGCAGAAAATCAAGGAATTGTCGCCGGACGCATTCTTCGGCATCGGTTTTGCCATTGCCGGCTATCACGTGGGGGGAACCCGTTATAATGCGCCGCTGCCGCTCCACGAATGGTCGCTGATCGAACTTGGGCCGCTGCTTGCCGAATTCTTCGGTAAGCCGGTCTGGGCGCATAACGGCGCCAATACCGGTGCTGTCGCCGAATCCATGTTCGGCGTCGGCCGTTACATCAAGCACTTCGCCTATCTAAGCTTCAACTACGGCTTCGGCGGCGGATTGATCAGCGACGGAGAACTGCTTCTGGGCGGAAATGGCAATGCCGGAGAGTTCTCCGGCATCTATGACAATCAAGAAAACCAGCGCCGGCCGGCTCTGCAGCTTCTGATCGAACGGCTCAGCCGGAACGGCATCCATGTCCCTTCCATCACCTACATGCGCAAATATTTCAATCCGCAATGGCCGGGCGTCGTCGAATGGGTGGATGAGATTACCCCGGCCTACAACCGCCTCGTCAACGCAATATGGGCGATCTTCGACCCCCAGGCGATCGTCTTCGGCGGACAGGTCCCCTCGGACCTGGCCCAGATGATGATCGATCGCACCGAGTTGTTTGGCCGCCCGCGTTATGGTGTGGATCGTCCGCGCCCAAAACTCATTGTTTCTGAGATCGGCAGCGACGCCTCGGCCATGGGGGCTGCGATTACGCCTTTTCGATCAACCTTTTACTAGACAATAGGCAACTTCATCGTCAAACAATTTTTCCACGCGCGACGACGGGCCAGATTTCCGCTCCAGTCCGATCGCCACTCGTCACCATGACCGCGTCAACCATATTGGTGACGACGCAGACATGATTTGGCACGATCCGCACCTTGTCCCCGACCGTAAGGCCGATCGCGCCCGTGCTGACCAGCCTTCCATGCTCTTCCGAAAGCTGGTCGATCGTAACGTCGTCGCGTCCGAGCACATGACCGTAACCCACAAGGCCGAGCAAGTCTGAGGTCAGCGTCTTGGATCCGGCGTCGATCACAGCTCGATCCGGTGCGGGAACGGAGACGACGGTGGCGAGCACGTTCAGTGCACAGTCCTCCCAGCCGCAGACGCCGCGTGCCACGAGCGATCGGTCATTGTAGACATAGGTTCCGGGACGATACTCCGTCGTTATCGGGGACTCGGCCGCATGCATCATGGACGGCGTACCGCCTGAGGAAACAACCGGAACGGTGAGTCCCCGCGCATTGATGCGGGTAGTGGCCTGCCTCATGAAACGTTCGACCTGCGCCTCGCCGCCTGCCGGCGGATAAGTCATTAGCCCGCCGAAAACGAGGCCGGGTGCTGCCTGGATCGCGACAGCCAAGTTCTCGGCCTCCTCGACCGTCGCGACGCCGCAGCGGTTCGCGCCCGTATTACATTCCACGAGCACCGCCAACGGCGCAGGCGCGGCATGGAAGGCCGCCGACAGCCCGTCGACGACCGCGCGGCTATCGGCGACGACCGACAGATTTACTTTTGCGGCCAACGCCTTTAGGCGCTCCAGCTTGGCAGCACCCATAATGTTGTAGGTGATCAGTACGTCGCGTATGGCGTTGCTGCCGGAAACCATCGCCTCGGCTTCCGAAACCTTCTGGCAGGTGACGCCGATTGCACCCGCTGCAAGCTGCATCTCTGCGACGGCTGGCAGCTTGTGTGTCTTGATGTGCGGGCGCACACGGAGACCGTGCCTGTCTGCATAATCCTGGAAGCGCTGGATGTTCCGCTTCGCGATGTCGAGATCGATAAGCACCGCCGGCGTGTCGATCGCCGTCAAATCTTTAGATGAGAAGGGCATGGGAGCCTCTGAAAACGGTATGGGGAATGCTGCACCGCCGGAAACCTGTCGTCAATCGACGCTGCATCTTTATGGCAGAGCCTATTGACAAGTCATTCCTCATAGCTCTTGATATGTCAATCCAATAACACAGACACATGTCCGCTATATTGGATTATCAGAAAAACGGTCAATCAAGGGGAACACGATGACCAATTCCTTCCTCGCCGGCACGATGTCGCTGGCCGTCGCCACAGCTCTGTTTTCTACGCCCGGCCTCGCCGATGGCAGCAAGCTCGACGAAGTGCTTGCCCGCGGCCATCTTGTCCTTGGCACAGGCAGCACCAATGCGCCCTGGCACTTCAAGAGCGCAGACGACAAGCTTCAGGGCTTCGACGTCGATATGGGTCATATCATCGCCAAGGCACTCTTCGGCGATCCCGAAAAAATTGAGTATGTGAACCAGTCCTCCGACGCCCGCATCCCAAACATAACGACGGGCAAGGTCGACATCACCTGCCAATTCATGACCGTTACTGGCGAACGCGCTCAGCAGGTTGCCTTCACCATTCCTTACTATCGCGAAGGTGTGGGTCTGATGCTCAAAGCGGACGGAAAATATGCCGATTATGCCGCACTGAAGGCGGCTGGCTCGTCCGTCACCGTCTCGGTCCTGCAAAATGTCTATGCCGAGGCCATGGTGCATGCTGCTCTGCCGGAGGCGAAGGTGGACCAGTATGAATCCGTGGACCTCATTTATCAGGCGCTGGAATCTGGACGCGCTGATACAGTTGCGACAGACCAGTCGTCGCTCGCCTGGTACATGACGCAGAGCCCGGGCCGCTACAAGGATGCCGGCTACGGCTGGAACCCGCAAACCTACGCCTGCGGCGTCAAGCGCGGCGATCAGGATTGGCTGAACTTCGTCAACACCGCTCTGCACGAAGCCATGACCGGCGTTGAGTTCGACACCTACGCCAAATCTTTCAAAACCTGGTTCGGCAAGGATCTAACCCCGCCTCAGATCGGCTTCCCGGTCGAATTCAAATAACAGCCGTGTGGAGCGGGACCTGTTTCCCGCTCCCTCAGCCTCAGGGGAAGGCACGCCATGGGTTACACTCTGAATTTCGCGGCCGTTTGGCGTAATTTCGATTTCCTGTTGAGCGGGCTCGCGCTTAGCCTTGGCCTTGCGGTGATCTCGATCCTGATTGGAGCGGTGATCGGACTTTTTTCGGCCTTCGCACTGACGTCGAAGAACCGCTACGGGGTCGCAGCAGCGCAGCTCTATGTCACGGTGATCCGCAACCTGCCGATCCTCGTTCTGGTGCTATTTGCCTATTTCGCGCTGCCGCAGATGGGCGTCCGCCTCGATAAATTGGAAAGCTTCGTGCTGGTTTTGTCCCTATATTCGGGTGCTTATCTCGCCGAAGTGTTTCGGGCCGGATTATTGTCAATTCCGGGAGGTCTGACGGAAGCCGGGCTCGCCATCGGCCTGACGGGGATGCAAATCCGCAGCTCCATCATCGCTCCACTGATGCTGCGTAACGTGCTGCCGTCGCTGTCTTCAACGATCATTTCGCTTTTCAAGGACACTTCGCTCGCCGCCGCCATCGCCGTGCCTGAGCTGACATTTGCGGCCCGCAAGATCAACGTCGAGAGCTTCCGCGTCGTAGAGACCTGGATGGTCACGTCCGCCCTCTATGTCGCAACCTGTTTCCTCATCGCCGCCTTGATGCGTTTCGTCGAGGGCCGTCTGGCCCTGCCGAGGTAAGCCCGGATGTCCCACACCTTTCTCGAACAACTCTGGATCGCCCGATACGTCATCATGAACGGCCTCGCCATGACTGTATCGATCTCTCTGCTGGCCATCCTCGCGGGTTCCGTACTCGGCGTTTTCGTCGGCTTGGCGCTCGTCTACGGCGGCGCAGTTTTGCGCTTAACGGTCCGCGCCTATACGGACGTTATTCGCGGCACGCCGGTGCTCGTGCTCGTACTGGCGAGCTATTACGTCTCCTCCGCCGCCGGAGTTGATCTCGGGCCGTTTTCGGCAGGTGTCCTCGCACTTGCGATCTTCTGCTCCTCGCATGTCGGCGAAATCGTGCGCGGAGCCCTTCAGGCAATCCCCAAGGGACAGACCGAAGCCGCCAAGGCGATCGGCCTGACCTTCATCCAGACCTTCACTTCCGTGCTATGGCCGCAGGCCATGCGCCAGTGCTTGCCGTCGTGGGTGAACACGGCGGCCGAGATGGTAAAGGCCTCAACCCTGCTCTCTGTCATCGGTGTGGCGGAGCTTCTCCTGCGCACGCAGGAGATCATCTCCCGCAATTTCATGAGCCTGCAGTTCTATTTCCTGGCTGGCGCTCTTTATTTCATTGTCAACTACGGCATCGAGCAGTTCGGCAAATATGTCGAGCGCAAGACCGCCCTGCCGTCCTGAAGAGGCTCCCCCAATGGTCAAGACCATTCTCGACATCAAGGGTCTGCGTAAGACCTACGGCATCCACGAAGTCCTCAAGGGCGTCGATTGTAGCGTCCAGGAAGGTGAAGTCATTTCTATCATCGGCTCGTCCGGCTCTGGCAAGACGACTTTGCTTCGCTGCATCAACATGCTCGAAGAATTCCAGAGCGGCACGATTAGCCTGGACGGTGAGGAGATCGGCTATCGCGTCGAAGGCCTGACCCGGCGCCGCAAGAGCGAGAAAGAAATTGCACGCCAGCGTGCGCTGACCGGCATGGCGTTTCAGCAGTTCAATCTCTTCCCCCACATGAGTGCGGCTGAAAACATTATGCTTGGCCTCGTCAAGGTGAAGAAAATGACGAAGCCGGAAGCCCGCGCCATTGCCGAAAAATGGCTCGACCGCGTTGGCCTCGCCGCTCGCATGGACCAATATCCCGGTCAGCTTTCCGGCGGCCAGCAGCAGCGCGTCGCGATCGCCCGTGCCATCGCCATGTCGCCGCGGCTGATGCTGTTTGATGAAGTGACCTCTGCGCTCGACCCCGAACTCGTGGGTGAAGTGCTCCAGGTCATCAAGGGGCTTGCCGCCGACGGCATGACGATGCTGCTCGTCACCCACGAGATGCGCTTTGCCTACGAAGTTTCGTCGCGTGTCATCTTCATGAACCAAGGCGTCATCTGCGAGGAAGGCGACCCGAAGAAAATGTTCGTCAGTCCGAAGACAGAACGGCTCGCTGAGTTTCTCAAAACCTCAAGTTTCAACTAGAAGAGAGATCCCATGACAATCAAGCGTTACGGTGCTGGCGAAACCGGGGCCGGCGGACAGCCGCTGCCCTTTGCCCGGGCGACGGAAGCAGCAGGCTGGCTCTATGTCTCGGGCCAGGTTCCTATGGAAAAGGGTGAAATCGTGTCCGGCGGTATTGTCGCACAGAGTCGCAAGGCGATCGAGAACATGATCAGTATTCTCGACGAAGCCGGCTACGGTCTGGAAGATGTCGTGCGCGTTGGGGTATGGCTCGATGACCCCCGCGATTTCTGGAGCTTCAATGGCGTCTATGCTGAATTTTTTGGCGGGAATGCACCGGCACGTGCTTGTGTTCAGTCGCGGATGATGGTCGATTGCAAGGTGGAAGTCGATTGCGTGGCCTATCGCGCCGATCGCGCCTGACAGCAACTCCGGAGAAGAACATGACCGAAGCCTCCGGCGACACGGTATCACGACGAACGCGAGGACTGGATCGCGCCTTCGAGATTCTTGAGTTCCTGCGTGTGAAGCGTCGGCCGATGCGCCCGAATGAGATCGCTGCGGAAATCGGCGCGCCGCGCTCCTCAATCTACGAACTCGTCAACCTGCTGCTCAACCACGGAATGTTGGATTATCAGGGCGGCGACGGCCGGGTCTTTCTCGGCCGCCGCCTCTATTTCCTCGGCACCGCATATGCCGAGCAGTTCGACCTTATGCGCGAGTGCGATCGTATGCTGGTCCATCTCGCCGAGGAAACGCGTGAGACGGCGCAGATGTGTCTGCTCGAGGGCAACAAATATACGGTTGCGATGATGCGCGAGGGCATCCGACCGTTCCGAATCTCCTCGAATGTCGGTGAACTCGTTTCCATTCCCTGGACCGCGTCAGGCCGCCTCCTCGTGTCAAACCTTTCGGATCAGGAAATCCTTGAACTTATCCCGCCGGAGGATTTCGTTTTGCCAAACGGCCGGCGCCTGGAGCCGGCGGATTTCATCGCCCAAGCAAGGCAGGCAGCACGCGATGGATATTTCACCTTCAATAGTGAAGTGGAGAATTTTACCCATTGTTTGGCTGTCCCGATTTATCAGGCTGATGGTGCCTGCATCGCCACGCTGTGCCTGGTTGCCCCGCGCGAGGACGGGCTGCGCAATCGCGCTGCCTATCTCGATAGCCTGTTGAACGCGGCACAAGAGATTTCCGAAAAGCTCGGATTCAATTCACTTTCAAGACGCGCTTCCACATCGCGCCTTTGAAGAGTAACAGCACTCCGGCCTCGATTTCGCGAAGGCCGCACCGGTTGCGCTGAAGAGTGTGATACCTCAGCCCGGGTTCCTAACCCTTGCGGATGAGATGGAAGATGGGCTAGAGACTGCAATGCGTTTCGACCACAAACGTGCCGATTGCGCATGAATTGGGCAAGCGCGGCACCCGCCCGCCCGCGAAAGAAACCTGGGGCGAGGAAGACCTCGCTGACATGTAGATTTGTTGCAGATCGAAAAGCTGTTTTACCGAGCGGAAGTGGCCTTGTGGCGCATTAAGGCCGTCTTGGGGCGGGACGGCACGGCTTGGCCCATGACGGTGGAAGTATCGCATCACATCGATGCATCCGAGCCTGACGCTGATGGGTTTTGCGACTACCATTACGAGTACGATGTGTTTGAGTTCACAGATGGGTCCGTGACCTTTCTGGCGCGTGCATATAGCGACGAGCCTGAAAAGGCGGCAATGATGGCGCGGATCGAAGGGCAGGACCATCATCTTCTGACAAAGCGGGATCTGCGTCATCCGCTGTTTCTTGAGGCCGCAGCCTATCTGCGCGCAGGCGGCAAAACCGACCTCGATTGGCTTGACAGAAGGAGCCGCGCCTATGTCCCGTTGACGTAGGAGATTGGGGTGTGTCGCGGCAATAATTGTATCCGCCGCGGCACTACAAAATAAAGCCAGCAACAAGCAGCTGGACTTCGGCGCGGGCCGGTTTCAGATGTCGACGACCAGCCCCTTGGCTTTCAAAACGGGTTCAAGCTTGCTGACTTCGATCACCGACTTGCCCTGCTTGTAGGCGTCGATATAGCCGGCTTCGGCATCCTCGCGGGCCTTCGATAGCCGGGCTGCATCCTGGACTTCAGCGCGCCGGACAACGACCAGGCCATCGGCATCCCCCACGATGATATCGCCGGGATTAATGATCTCCCCACCGACGATGATCGGATCATTCACGGCGGCGATCGTTTCTTTGACAGTGCCCTTGATGCAAACGCTGAGCGAGAAAACCGGGAAGCCGAGTTCCCTCAGCTGAAGCGTATCGCGCACTCCGGTATCGGTCACCAGTCCACCGATGCCCTTGGCAAGGCAGGCATTGGCCAGAACGTCGCCGAAAGAGCCGGCCTCCTCGTATTCGCCGGCCGACACGACGATGATATCGCCTGGCTTTGCGTAGTTGATGGCGAGCTGCAGCATGATGTTGTCACGCGGCGCGCATTTTACGGTGAAGGCCGGACCGCACAGCTTCATGCGATAATCAACCGGCTTAAGGCGAGAGGAAAGCGCTCCCCTGCGTCCTTGAGCTTCGTGGATAGTTGCCGGCGAGAATTTGGAAAGTGCCTCGACATCAGCCTTGCTTGGCCGTTCAGCGATGTCTCTGATGTGGATCATAAAAAACCCCCTAGGTAAGACCGACGGCGAGCATGTCCTCGCCGCCTGCAGTCTTCAGTGTTTTGAGATTAAGTTTTGGCCGCACCGAGCGAGTGGTGACTTACGGAATCGGATCGAACTTCAGCTCGGAGAGCGATACGACCTTGTCGGTCCGCGTCATCTTGTATTCGGTGTTCTGACCAAGCCACTTGTCCCAGATCTTGTTGAGCTCGCCCGACGTATCGAGCTTGCGAAGCACCTCGTTGATCTTGGCGGTCAGGTCCGGATTGTCCTTGGCCATACCGATGCCGATCGGCTGGTACAACATCGGTTCCTCGATCATCCGCATTTCTTTGCCCTTGGTCTTCGATTCGTTGACGAACTTGGTCGTCGTCATGGTATTGGCCACCATGCCCCTCGCCTTGCCCTGCTGAACGGCAAGATAGGCCGAAGCCGTGTCCTGGAATGTCAGGGGCTCGGACTTGTTGAGCTTGATCGACATTTCGGATGTGGAGCCCTTGGTCGAGGCAATTCTCTGACCCGCGAAATCCGCCTTGCTTTTGCCAGGATCGGAGGCCGGGACGATGAGCATTTCCTTCGCGAGATAGTAGGGATCACTGAACTGAATCTGCTCGGCCCGGCTCAATGTATAAGCGAGATTGGCAACCGTAATGTCGACACGGCCAAGCTTGACCTCCGGCACGCGCGCTTCAACCGAGACCGGCTTAATCTCGGCCTTGACGCCCAGTTCCTTGGCGATGGCGTTGCAAAGATCGACGTCGAAGCCGGCCATTTGACGCGTCTTCAGATCGGGGGACGCAAAGGGTGGGACGTCGGCAAAGGTCGCGCAGCGCAAAGTTCCTGCGGATTTGATTTTCTCCAGCTGATCCGCTTTCACCGGCGAGATCGCGCCAGCTAGGACGACACCCAGGATAAGGTATTTCCAGTTCATTGCTGTTCTCCTTTGTTATGATGATTAGGTCAATGCCGTAGATCGGCCAGGAAGCGTTGGGCACGAGGATGGCGCGGGCTCTTGAAGAAGTCTTCGGGAGACGCCGTTTCAAGGATCTGCCCCGCATCGATAAACCAGATGCGGTCTGCGACATCGCGGGCGAAGCCCATTTCGTGGGTGACGCAGAGCATGGTCATGCCCTCGGCCGCCAGGCTTTTCATCACGCTGAGCACTTCGCCAACCATTTCCGGATCGAGCGCGCTCGTGGGTTCATCGAAGAGCATCACCGGCGGCTCCATGGCGAGTGCGCGGGCAATGGCGACGCGCTGCTGCTGTCCGCCAGACAACTGACCTGGATAGGAATGGGCCTTGTCGGCCAGACCAACGCGGTCGAGAAGCTTGTTCGCCTTGTCGCGCGCCGCGTCGGGCGCAACACCCTTCACTCTGATCGGCGACATCGACACGTTGTCGAGCACCGACAGATGCGGAAAAAGATTGAAGCTCTGGAACACGAAGCCGATGCGGCTACGAAGAAGATTGAGTTCTTTCGCACGCATTGGCGCGTGAATATTGTGGCCGTCGAGTGTTATCGATCCACTGCTGATCTCCTCAAGCCGGTTGATGGTGCGGATCAGTGTGGACTTTCCCGAACCGGACGGTCCGCATATGACCACGACCTCTCCCTGGGACACTTCGGCATCAATGTCCTTCAAGACCGGATAGTCGCCATAGCTCTTGTAGACATTCGACAGGCGGATCGTCTGCAATTCCTGCGTCGATGGAATTGAAGTGCTCATAGCTGCTCCGATACGATTTTTGAGGTCGCAACCAAGGGTGTTGCGCGCAGGCTGGATGGACCGGCGCGCCGGCGCGCGATGCGCCGCTCGAGACGATTTGCGACGTGGGTCAGGCTCCAGCAGATTGCGTAGTAGACAATCGCGAGAATGAGGAACACCTGGAAAGGCTGCGTCAGAAGCTGGTTGTTGACCTGACTGGCCGCGAAGGTGAGATCCGGCACGTTGATCACATATCCGAGCGTCGTGTCCTTGATTGTCGAGACAAACGTCGAGATGATGCTCGGTATCATATTGTAGAGCGCCTGCGGCAGGATGATGTAGCGCATCGCACCAAGGTAACTGTGTCCGAGCGCTCGAGCGGCTTCCATTTGGCCGTGCCCGAGCGCGACAATCCCCGCACGGACCACTTCACTTAAGAAAGCGCTCTGATAGACCACCAGCGTCGTGAGCATGGTCACGAAACTCGGAACATCCGCCCCAGTCCAGAGCGGGACGAGGAAATAGCTCCAAAGGATGAGCATCAACAAAGGTACGCCGCGGGTGACATAGACAAGAGCGGTGACTGACCAGCGCAGCAGTGGCCATTTCGACAACCTGGCCAATGCGAAAAGGATGCTGACAGGAAAAGCGAGAGCGATACTGAGTGCCGAAAGGATGAGTGTATTGGCGAGCCCGCCCAGCGGCCCGTTTGGATACTGGCCGATCAACAGCAGCAGCCAGTAGTCTTTGATGATCGTGATGATGTCGTTGATCATGCGCGTGCACTCCTTGCCGGGTCTGCGCGCATCGAGAGGTAGGCGCCGCCGGTCATGATCAGGAGCGAGAAAAAGAGATAGAGGACTGTGCCGACCAGGTAGATTTCGAAGGTCCTGAAGCTCAAGTTCTCGATTTCCTTCACGGCATGCGTGAGTTCCGATGCGCCGATGACGAGAGCAAGGCTGCTATTCTTGAAGAGGGAAACGCTGTGGTTTATGAGCGGCGGCAGCGCATTGCGAACGCCCTGCGGCATGATCACGAAACGCATCGCCGAGATATAACTGTGCCCAAGGGCCTTGGCGGCTTCCATCTGACCAGGATTGACGGAGCGCAGGCCCGAGCGCAGATCCTCGCTGAAATAGGCGGCCTGGCAAAGTCCCAGTCCGATAATCGCAAAGATGGCTTCGGCATTGTGGCCGGCGAGCCAGGTCGTCCACCCCTGCGGCATCAGCGTGAATATGCCGAAGTACCAAAGCATGAGCTGGACAAGGGTAGGAACGTTCCGATGATACGAAACATAGGCGGCGACAATCGGATTACCGAAACGCAGCGGGGAAAAACGCAGACCCAGGAACACAAGCGCGAGCGTCATCGCCAGCAGCCACGAACCTATATAGATGACAAACGTCATTTCGATGCCGTGCAGAAGCATCTCGACGTATTCCGGATTGCTCAAGATTGCCGAGAGATCGAAGCCGCTCACCGCTTCGGCTCCCCCGATTGGCCGGCCTCGGAAAAAGTCTTCTCCGGCTTGGTCGTCTGCAAGCCGCCCATCACCTGAAGCGTCGGCGTGATCTCCATGTGGCCGATATTCACCGCGACAGGCGCGGCGATTGCGAATGCGATTGCCTCCGCGATGTCAGCGGCCTGAGGCAATTCGAAACCGTCGATGAAGCGTTCGCGGACGCTCGGATCATTGCCGTGGACGTGGTTAAAGATATCCGTTGCGACGCGGCCGGGACAGATTTCCGTCACCCGCACGTGCTTGCCGAACACGTCGATCCGCAACTGGTTCGACAACATGGCAACACCTGCCTTGACGGCATGATACGTTGAATTGCCGCCAAAATTGTAGTTGCCGGCGATCGAGGAGATGTTGATGACGTGTCCGCAATCGCGCGCCACCATTCCAGGCACGATCAGACGGCACAGGTGCAGGACGGCACGAAGATTGACGTCGACCAGGAGATCGATATCTCCTTCGTCCGCTTCGAGGAACTTCTTCGGCCGGTCGACGCCGGCATTGTTGACCAGAATGTCGAATTGCACGCGGTTCGCGAGATCGGCAATTGCCGCGCGATCAGTCACATCAATGACGTGCGCAATGCAGCCCGTACGCTCGGCCAGCTCCTTCAGGGCGCCGGTGCTGCGAGCGATCGCATGCACTTCGAGATTCTCTCGGCAAAGCCGCTCTACGACTGCGGCACCGATGCCGGAAGAAGCGCCGGTGACCATTGCGGTCTTGTAATCGGAGAATGGCATATTGATCCCCTTGTTGTTGCTGTGGACAATAACGGAGCTTTAACGCTCTGCCTAAGACCGATTACTTTTGGAGTAATAAGCAACTTTTATGGAGATTGGCGGGCGACGGACGGACGGTCCAAAACCCAGGAATTCTCGCCTTTATTGAGGGTGAAGACGGCTTTCGGCCAGGGTCGCTTTGCAAAACAGGGGCGCGTCTGTAAACATGCTCCAGCGAAGATCACATAATGCCAATTCCCCATGGATATAAGACGTCTCAAATCCTTCATCGTCATCGTGGACAGCGGCAGCATCACGCGTGCGGCGGACATCCTGCATCTTGCCCAGCCGGCACTGAGCCAGCAACTGGCGGCACTTGAGGAACATTTCGGCCAGAAACTGCTGATCCGCAGCCAGCAGGGTGTCACCATGACCGACGCAGGACATGCGGTCTACCGGCATGCCCAGATCATCCTGCGCCAGATGGAGCAGGCGCAGGCAGACGCCGCGGCCGCCGGTAATTCGCTTGCAGGGCGTGTTTCCGTGGGGCTCGTGCCGTTCAGCAGCGCCGCCACGCTGTCTGTCGAACTCCTGGCCGAGACAAGAAAACGGCATCCCGGTATTCTGCTTCACCTGACCGAAAGCGTCGGCCAGACCTATAGTCAGATGATCATGAACGGCAGGCTGGAAATGGCCCTGATCCACGGCGTCGGCCCGATCAAGGGCGTCCGGTTCGAACCGATTCTGAGTGAAGAATTCTACCTCGTGGCACATCGCGACTTCGCCATCGAAGCGGATTCCAAACCCATTCCGGTTGGAGCGCTCGACGGATTACCGATGCTGTTGCCGCCGACCTACAATTTCGTGCGCCGCGCCGTGGATACCGCATTCACGCGCAGTCGAATCAATCTCAAGGTCGTGGCGGAAGTCGAAATCGTGCGGACGCTCGCCCGCGCTGTAGGAACGGGCCTCGGAGCGACCATCATGCCGAAGGCCATTGCCGATCGCATCGTGTCAGAATCGAGCGAGCCTCTCGTTTGCCGGCTGCTCTCCCCCAGGCTCGAGGAAACGCTGTCACTTTGCACGTCCGATCAGAGTTCGCTGTCAGAGCCGGCATTCGCCGTCAAGGACATTCTCGTCGAACTGACCGAGCGGCTGAAACTTTAGAGCCTGCGAGCAGGTCGAATGCCCTCCGGCGCGGCAACCGGACCGGAAGGCTGCGGTCATGAGTTAGCGCATATCCCCGCAGAACTGGGCGATGCGTGCGCAGCCCTCGTTGAGCATTTCCATGCTTGTCGCGTAGGAAATGCGGAAATAGGGGCTCATGCCATAGGCGGCACCCTGTACCGTCGCGACGTGATGCTCGTCCACGAGCGCCATGACGAAATCGACGTCGGTCTCGATCTTGCGCCCACCCTTCGTGGTCTTGCCGATCAGGCCGGAGATGTTGGGATAGATGTAGAAGGCGCCGTCGGGCTTGTGGCAGCGCAGCCCTTCGACCTTCGCCAGCTGGCCGAGGACGAAATCGCGCCTTTCCCTGTAGATTGCCGCCCGCTCCTTGAGGAGATCTTGAGGCCCGTCCAGCGCCGCAATGGCCGCGGCCTGCGTGACGGTGGTGATGCCGCCACCATTCTGACCGTTGACGTTGCTGATCGCGGCGATCAGTTCCTTCGAACCGCTGGCGCAATACCCCAACCGCCAGCCTGTCATAGCATAGGCCTTGGAAACACCATTCATCGTCAGGACGCGATCGTAGAGCCTGGGGTCAGCATCGGCGATCGTGCAAAACTCGAACCCATCATAGACCAGGTGCTCGTAGATGTCGTCGGTTAGAATCCAGACGTGCGGATGACGGTGCATGACCTCCGCGATCGCGGCCATGTCTGCACGCGAGCAGGCCGCCCCCGTCGGATTGTTCGGGAAGTTCAGGATAAGCCACTTGGTGCGCGGCGTGATCGCCGCTTCGAGATCTTCGGGGCGCAGCTTGAAACCGGCCTGTTCGAAACACGGCACGGCCACCGGAACACCGCCGGCGAACTTGACGATATCGGCGTAGCTGACCCACGACGGTGTGGGAATGACGACTTCATCGCCCGGATTGCAGGTCGCGAGCATCGCATTGAAGATCACCTGCTTGCCGCCGCCGGAAACGACGATCTGGCTGGCACTGTAATCGAGATTGTTGTCCCGCTTGAACTTCCTGCTGACCGCGGCCTTGAGCGCCGGCGTTCCATCCATCGGTGGATACTTGGTGTCGCCGCCGAGTGCTGCTGCATGGGCCGCCTCGACCGCATGAGCCGGCGTCGGAAAGTCCGGCTCTCCGGAAGAAAGGCTGACAACCTTGATGCCCTTGGCGGCCAGTTCCCTGGCACGTTGGGTCATGGCTGCGGAAGCGGAGATGGAAACGTTTTTCAGACGGTCGGCTATGGAAGACATCGACATGATCTTTCGGTGAGATGAACCGTGACGGTTAGGGCTCAATCAGGAAGCAAGTTCGGCCGCAGGCGCGAGGGTGGCGCCGGAAGCCTCGATTTCGCTGCGGACGATGCGGGCAAGCTCCAGCGCGCCGGGCGTATCGCTATGGACGAGGATCGACCGGGCCGGAATCGCGATGACAGTGCCGTCGATGGCCTCGACGGTACCGTCGGTCAGGAACTGGCGAACGCGCACCCGCACCGAGGCCTCGTCCTTGACCAGGGCGCCCGGCAGACCGCGCGCCACCAGCTTGCCACCGCGGTCATAGGCGCGGTCTGCCAAAAACAGCGCCAGCGTCTTGAGCCCGGCACGTTTCGCCGCCCTTTCGATTTCGCTCTCAGGAGAAACGAATACCACGAGGCCTGGGTCTACAGTGGAAATGGCATCCATCATCAGATCGGCGAGCACGGGATCGCGATTGACCATATTGCCCATGGCTGCATGAAAGCTGAAATGGCCGACGGTCACGCCCTCGCTCTTGGCGATCGCGATCAGCGCACCGAGCTGGTAGAGCATCTGCTGGCGAAGTTCATCCGGATGGAATGGAATCTCGCGCCGGCCGAAACCGGCCCGATCCGGCAGGCCTGGATGCGCACCGATGCCGACGCCGTTTTGTTTCGCAAGACGCACCATGCGTGCCATCGTGTCCGGGTCACCGCCATGAAAGCCGCAGGCGATGTTGGCGGATGATACGATCTTCATCATCGCCTCGTCATCGCATAGCCGGTAAGGACCGAAACCTTCGCCCATGTCGGAATTCAGATCGAACTTCACCGCCGCCTCCTTTTGAGCCGTTGAACTATCGTCATGCCATCGCCCTCAAAGCGCGCTTGACCATTTGTGACGTTCGCTGGACATCCTCGACATATCGGGCAACGGCCTGCTCAACGGCACGCGCTTCAGCATGCGTCGAGCGCACGAACCGCAGCCGGCTGCCAACGCGCGCCTGGCCGAGCCGCCACAGATCGCATTCGATGACTCCGGCGATTTTCGGATAGCCACCCGCCGTGTTGGCGTCGCTCATCTGAATGATCGGCTCCCCTCCAGGCGGCACCTGGATCACGCCCGGAACGACGCCGTGGGAGCGCATCTCGATCGTCCTCGTGGGCTTGATTGGCTCCCCGGACAGACGATAGCCGGTGCGGTCGCTGCGAGATGAAACACGCCAGATCTGGCTCCAGAAGGCGTCGCCATCTGAGACAAACAGCTCTTGCTCGCCGGCGGCTATGGCACGGACCGGCAACGCGCCGTCGATGGGGGCGGGAAAGACATCGCCGAGCGCGACGGCCGGCTCGACGACGGCGATACTGTTGGCCGGCAGCGGGAGTTCATCATGTGTTGAGCCGATTTCTATCCTGTCCCCGTTGATGAGAGGACGCCCGGCATTGCCGCCGAATCCGCCGCGAAGCGCAGTGCTTCGCGAGCCCATGAGAACCGGCACATCCAGCCCTCCCCCGAGCGCGATATAAGCGCGCGCCAGCGTCGGCGGTTGCTTCAGTTCGAGAACCTGGCCCGCCTCAGCGACATGCGTGCACCACGCAAGCAGTTCCCTGCCATCGAGCACCGGTTGGCCGTCGGCGCCTGTTACGGCGAAGACAGTTTGCATGTCGAAGCGCAATTTGAATGGAAAGGTCTGCACCTCTATTGCCGCCGCATCTTCATCGTTGCCAACGAGGATGTTGCCGATCCTGACAGCGAACGGATCCATGGCGCCGCCGGCAGACACACCGATATCGCGATAGCCGGGGCGGCCAAGATCCTGCACCGTATTGAATGGGCCGGTTTCGACGATCTCGATCATAGCTCGATCCTTGCCGGCACGAAGCGCACGGTATCGCCGGGCGCCATCAGGGCCGGTATCGAGGAAGCCGGATCGAACATCTGCAGTTCCGCATAGCCTATGGAGTTCCATCCATTCGGTCCGGTCAGCATCGCAACGCCCGTCTGCATTCCGCCAATCGTCACGCAGCCTTTCTCCATCCTCAGCGATGGGACTGTCTTTCTGGGCATGTATATCCGGGGATCGAGGCCATGCAGATAGCCAAAGCCCGGGGCGCTGCCCAAGGCGAATACGCGATAGGTCGCTTCATAGTGAATGCGTACGACGTCCCGGTCGCTTAGTCCGGAAAGCTCGCAGAGGGCGGGAAGATCAGTCGCATATGGCCCGCCGTAGTGGACCGGAATTTCGATCGTCTTCCCTGCCAGATCGAGGCTTTGGGCGTTATTCCATGCCTCCAGCAATCGGCTGACGACGATTTCGGGATCCTCGGGCGTCTCCTTGCAGATAGCCAGCAGATTGGTCATGCCGGGTATCACTTCCGCGATGTCCGCCCAACCCTTTACTGTTTGCGACAAGGCCCAGATCCATCGCTGGGAGGGAAGATCGAAATCGCCTGAGGTTTCAAGCAGGAAGGACCGCGCCCCAATGAAGGAGACCCGCGCCCGGCCTTTGGCGGCCGGGACGATTTCGCGTTGCGGCGCAAGGATGTTCAAAGTGGCAATCATGATTGCTGCTCGATTTCAAACAGGGGATCACCGAATCCGACCAGGGCATCGCGCTCTGCCAGCAGCCTAGTCAGCAAACCAGAGCGGCCAGCGGTAATGGGAAGCAGGACGGAACCGATGCGGATGAAACCGATCACGTCCTTGTCGGAAACCTCATGCGGTAGCTGTTTGACGTCGACCGGTGCTGCGGGATGCGAGACGCAAAAGCGGCCCGCCATCGGCGCTTTCACGATCGCTGACAGTGCCGCCATCAAACCCGGCTGCGCGTTTCGGCTCCGGGCGACTTGGGCACCCCCTTCCTTCGAAACGACGATGCGCAGCTGTCCGCCCGGCCTGGAGATTTCCAAGCCGTCCACGCCGGCTGCCGCCAGCGCGTCCGTCAGGACTGCAATGGTCGCAGGATCGCTGAAGTCGATCGCGCTCATGCCGCCCTCCGCTGCTTGAGCCATTGCTCGAGATAGTGGATATCCGTCTCGCCACGGACGAAGGTTTCGTCCTCGAACAGCGCGCACAGGAGTGGAAGGTTTGTAGCAATCCCTTCTACGCGTGTGGCAGCCAGCGCCTCTCGCATTTTCGCCATCGCTTCCTCCCGGATCGGCGCATGAACGATGAGTTTGGCGATCAACGAGTCGTAATAGGGCGAAACCCGGTAGCCGGCATGGATATGGGTGTCGACGCGAATGCCCGGTCCTTCAGGCAACGCGAGATCAGCGATAATGCCGGCCGAAGGCAGGAAGCTGTCGGGATTCTCGGCGTTGATGCGGCATTCGAAGGAATGCCCCTCGCATCTCATGTCGTCCTGAAGCAAATCCAGGGGTTCACCCTGCGCGACCCTTATCTGGGCATGGACGATATCGATGCCGCTGGTCATTTCTGTGACCGGATGTTCCACCTGCAGGCGCGTATTCATCTCGATGAAATAGAAGGCGCCATTTTCGTAGAGGAATTCGAAGGTTCCGATGCCTCGGTAGCCGATCTGCCGACAGGCTTCCGCGCAAGCCATCCCGACAGGCCGGATCGCATCCGGCGAAATCCCTGGCGCCGGCGCCTCCTCCACCACCTTCTGGTGACGGCGCTGCATCGAACAATCGCGGTGCCCGAGCCAGACAGCATTGCCATGGGTGTCGCAAAGCACCTGTATCTCGATATGGCGCGGATGCTGGAGGTACTTCTCCATGTAGAGCACTGGGGATCCGAAGGCCTGACGGGCTTCCTCCCTGGTCAAGGTGATCGCCTCGTGCAGCGAGCAGGCCCCCGGTACGACGCGCATGCCTCTTCCGCCTCCGCCGCCGGCGGCCTTGATGATCACGGGATATCCGATCTCCTGCGCAATGCGCTCGATGGAAGCGGGATCGTCGGGAAGCGACGCATCCGGACCGGGCACGCAGGGCACGCCGGCGGCGATCATCGCCCGCTTAGCCGATATCTTGTCGCCCATGGTGGCAATCGATGAAGCTTCCGGACCGATGAAAACAAAGCCCGCCTTCTCGATAGCTTCGGAGAACGCAGCGTTTTCCGACAGGAAGCCATAGCCCGGATGGATGGCCCCCGCGCCGGTCAGACGCGCTGCCAGGAGGATCGCATCCTGATTGAGATAGCTCTTGGCCGCATTCGCGGGACCGATGCATAGAAAGCTCTCGGCAGTCTTGCCGTAAAGCGCCTGCCTGTCTGCCTCGGAACAGATGGCCACAGTCTTTAGGCCGAGTTCACGGCAGGCGCGCTGGATCCGTGCGGCGATCTCGCCCCGATTGGCGATCAGAACCGTATCGAAACGTTGCTTAGGCGATGCAATGTTATCGAGAGGCTCGGCCATTATGCAATCTCCGCCAGCACGTCGCCTGTCTCGACGTCTCCGCCGTCGACTTCGGTCAGTCGCGCAATGCGGCCGGCATGCGGCGCGGCAATTTTGTTGAAGACCTTCATCGCTTCGATGATGAAAAGGGTTTGTCCTTCCTCCACCACGTCGCCGACTTTGACGAACGGCTCCTGGCCTGGTGCAGGCGCCCGATGCAGGACGCCGAAGACAGGCGCCTTCACGGGGAAAGCCGGCCTCTCGACAGTTGCCGAAGACGCATCGCGAGCGGACTCGATGGAACCAGCTGCTACCGCCTTCGGCGCTTGCGCCGCGCCCTGTGATGCTGCCTGATCGGGCGTTCGGAAGATCCGAACCGTGACGCCCTTTTCCATCACCGTCAGCTCGCTAATGTTCGATCGCCCGACAAAAGCGATTAGCGTCTTTATCTTCGACAGGTCCATAAGCACACTCGGTATTCGAATTGCCTTATCACGGTCCGGACAATTCGGACCGCGTTCGGCTGAATTCTCCGTAACACGATGACCTGCACGATGGGGTCAGAAGAACTTTTGATGGACGGCCTCAATTCGCAAAGAAAGGCATTCGAGAGTGCTTCCGCGTCACGACCGACCTGTCGGCGTTATTGCCGTTCTTTACGTGCGGCTGACGGCATTTAGCTCGGCCGGACAGCCGCCTGGGGGAACGTCGAGCGACCGTCGATCGATGAGCACGCCAACACGGACATTTTTGCGTGCCACCAACACGGGATTCCCGATGTAGATGCAGGCACATGGATCAAGGCCAAAGCCCGAAATCAGCAAGGGAGGCGGCCGACCGCCATACCCTTGCGCAAAAGGCCATCGCATCCTTCTGGAATCGTGGCTCGAAGTATTCGCCTTGAACAGATTCGGACCGTGGGCCCGCAATTTATTCGGGTTGATAGGCATCATTTCATACGCATATGGCAGGCCAAATAGCGCTCGCTTCAGCTTCGGGCGGGCACCCGGCTGTCCAAGAACTAAAGTGGAGTGCTGCTTCAGTTATAGGACTGCGTTGGAATATGGGGGCGAAAACGGGGCGTGGATTTGCTCACCGAATGGTGCTAGTTGGCATGCTGCCAAGGAGCCAGATCATGCGATCGACTATTAACCTCGACGACACGCTTTTGGAAAAGGCTAGGTCCTTAACCGGCACGAAGGAGACCGCTGCGCTCGTCCGCCAGGCGTTGGAGACGCTTGTTCGTGTGGAGTCCGGAAAACGCCTCATCGCGCTCGGAGGAACCATGCCCGATGCCGAGGCAGCGCCGCGCCGCCGGAGCACAGCAGCCAAGTGATCCTAGCGGACACCTCGATCTGGATTCATCATTTCCGCCATGTCGATGCCGAGCTGCGCAGGATTATTGAGGACGATCGCCTTCTTTGCGACCCGACCGTGATCGGCGAGCTTGCGCTCGGCAGTCTTCGGGATCGCGGCAGTGTAATTGCTTTTCTGGCGGCGCAGCGCGGAGCGGTTGTCGCCACCCACGACGAAGTCATGACAATGATCGATCGCCACGGCATTTTCAGCATGGGCATTGGCTACACGGATGCGCACTTGCTGGCGTCGGTCCTTGTTGACCAGCGAGCGGCCTTATGGACGAGAAACAAGCGCCTGCAGGGAGCGGCCGAAAAGGCGGGCGCTTCACTTTATATACCGGTCAACCTGTCCCACTAAATTCTGAAACAATACTGCTACGAGGTTTTGGACAGGCTTTCGATCCCTACCGCCTTGATGGGAATAGAAACCGACGACCATCAGATGAAGTGGGCCGCCAATTCAGCGGCACCGACGATGATGTCAAGGATTGAGCGCGTTGTTCAAATCACGCAGCCCAACCATCAGCATCATGGGGTCGGACGGCGAAGGCAGAAAACCGACTGCCTCGTAGAAGGCTCGCGCATCATCGGAAATCGCATGTACCAGCACGCCGCGGATACCGAGGATTTCAGCGGCATTGAGCAGACGCAGGCCCGCATCGCGCACCAATGCCCTGCCGAGACCGGGGCCCTGAAAGGTCCGGTCGATGGCGAGGCGGCCGAGAACGGCAACCGGAATCGGGTCGGGCATGTTGCGTCGGAAACGGCCAGGTGCTTCCGGCTGCTTAACGGCGCCGGAGGCAAGCGCATAATAGGCGATCACGCGGTTGCCCTCGCACACGACGAATGTGCGCGATGCGCCGCCTGCCTGATTGGCGCGGGCGCGGCGACGCAGCCAATCGTCCAGTTCAACGACGCCGGAAATGAATTCCGCCAGTTCGTGATGGTCGGCCAGTGGTGTCGGTGCGCTGAGGGTCACGCCTCATCCCACGGCGCCTTGGTCGTCATAGTACGTTTCAGTCGCTCATTGGGTTGCGCGGGCGCATCGAGCCGGGCAAGGTACTCGGCATAGAGTTCGGGACTAACCGTGAATATCGTACGGTCGAGCAGAACTTCCTCGGCGCGGCGCTCGGAAGCCTCCAGCATGAAATCCGTGCGCGTCTTGCCAAGCAGCTCGGCGGCGCGATCGATAAGGTTTCGGGTCGCCGGCTTGATGCGGATATTCAGCGGCACGCTGGCATCTGCGCTTTTACTGGTGTGGGATGTGGGCATGGAGAACTCCTTTACCTACCCATTATAATGTAACGACATCGTCGTTACAAGAGCCATAACGACGATGTCGTTACAGGCGCTACTCCATCGCGTGCTCGATAGAGCTCTAAACTGCGACGCGTTTGAGCCGATAACGCTCTTGAGCGGAATCGAACCGCGGACCCGTTAATCAAGCAGCACCGTGACGCGCATTCTGGCATAAAGATTCCCTGCCAAATTTTGCCTTTAAAGCCAGCTGCCGACTACCGGAGAAGCTCAGGGAATCCCTTCTCACGAAGTTACTCTATCGCCTTTTTCGACGATTTCCATGGCTCTCCGTTGAGCAGCGGAAGGGTTTCTTTCCGCGCATGCGGCTATGAAAACCACTCATCAATGTATCGCCATCGACGATTCCAAGGGCGCGGAACGGATATCCTGTCATATGGCCCCTTGACCTCGACTATAGTTGAGGTCTTATGAACGCAATCAACCCACCAAGCAAGCCTTCCAGCGCATGGCGCTTCGGATTGCCGATACGGAGTTGATATCCATGATCTCAATCACAGGCCTGTACGAAAGCCACCTGACCGTTTCCGATCTTGATCGGTCGATTGACTTCTATCGCGATGTCGTCGGCCTAGAGCTTGCCCACACAATACCAGATCGGCATGTCGTGTTTTTCTGGGTCGGTGGCCGTGATCGCTCGATGCTTGGATTATGGTCAATTCATCGCTCGCCAATAAACACGAGAATGCATGTCGCTTTTCAGACGACGCTCGATCAGATTATCCGTTCTCCGCAATATCTCCGTTCGAAAGGTGTCAAGCGAAGCGAGGAATTGACCCCTTGGGCGAAACGAAGATTTGACCCCCTTCATTGATTGGTCGTTTCGTTTGTTTCAAGCGCCGCTCCGGCTTTCTGCAGAAGGCCGGAGCGGCGCTTTTCGCGAAGCCGGTAGCTGTCGCCGCGGATGGTGATCACCGTTGAATGATGAAGCAGGCGGTCCAATATCGCGGTGGCGACCACCAGGTCGCCGAAGACGCTCCCCCATTCTCCGACCGAGCGGTTGGAGGTGATCAGGATCGATCCCTTCTCGTAGCGCCGGGAGACCAATTGGAAGAACAGGTGGGCGGCGTTGGCCTCGAAGGGCAGATATCCCAACTCGTCGATGATCAGCAATTTTGGACGCGACAGGATCGTCAACTGTTTGTCCAACGAGCCGTCGTTGTGAGCCTTGGCCAGCATCGCCACCAGCGTGGCCGCCGTGACGAATTGCACGTTATAATTCTGACGGATCGCCTCGCGGCCAAGACTGACGGCAAGATGGGTTTTACCCGTACCTGGAGGACCGAGGAATAGCACGGTGTCGCCGTGAGCGATCCAGCGGCAGGTCGCCAATTCCCTGATCTGTCCCTGATCCAGCGATGGCTGTGCCTCGAAGTCGAAGCCGTCGAGTTCGCGCACGAAGGGGAATTGAGCCAGCTTGCTCGACATGGAAATGCGCCGTTCATCACGCCGGGCAATCTCGCGCGATACCAGGAAAGCCAGAGCTTCGCGCAAATTCATCTTCGAGCGGGCTGCCTCGTCCAGCAGCGTGTCGAGCTGGTCGCGGATCGCCGTCAGCTTCAGTCGATCGAGCGTTGCGATGAGTAAGTCGTGATCCACGTTCGTCATCACCAGCCTCCTCCAACAACCGCCTCGTATTCCGCAAGCGGCCGCAGCAAGGCGGCTGGCGCTATCTCAACTGGAGCTTTGCTTACCGGTCCCTCGCTACCTGCCACGCCAACAAAATGGCCCCGATCCACGATTCGTTGTCGTCGTCCCTGGCAGAGAGCATGATCGGCCACTACCTGGCCCGCGTGACGGATGATCACACGGCCTGCCAGCACAACGACTTGAACGCTTTCGCCGATTAGACGCCAGGGCACCGAATAGCTGTTCGTGTCGAGATCGATGGCGCAGTCAGCCTGAACTTTGCGCACGAGGTCGCGCAATTGTCCGAACGGTGCGCGGCCGGCTAGCGGCCGAAGGGCATCAGACTCTGCAGCGAAGCGTTCCATTGGCGCTACGCCGGTCGTCCCGTGTTCACGCTGGTCGGCAACCTCGCGTATCCACCGGTCCGGATGCGCCTCAAAGGACGCCCAGCTCTCGAAGCGGCGACCGGCGATCGCATTCTTCTTGACGTAGCCGACCCCGCGCTCGTCTTTCCCTTTCGTTCGTGCCCGGTAGGGAGCGCAAGCTCGCGGTATAAAGCCCCAGTAACGTGCGAAGGCCCATAGCCGCGCGTTGAAGCGAACTTCCCGGCTGACCGCGTCGTGGTGTTCAACCAGCGGCTTCGCATTATCCAGCAGTACCTCATGGGGTACGCCGCCAAAGCGAAGGAACGCGCCTTCCATTCCTTCGAACCAGTCGGTTTGCCCCTCTCGCAACGAGGCTCGGATATGGATGCGTCTGGAATAACCCAACGTTGCGACAAACACGTACACCCGAAGCCGCTCGCCGCCGATCCACACCCGCGTTTGGCCAAAATCGATTTGTAATTGACGGCCTGGCGGCGTCTCGAACCGAACTGTCGCGCGCTTCTGTGCCTTCAGCTCACGCCGCCACTGCCGGACTCGAAGTTCTACAGAGCGCAAACCGATGACAATTCCGTGCTCGCTCGCCAACTCCTGGCGGATCACGTCGGCATTGCCATCATGCCGGAAAAACCGCTCTCGTAGCCAATCGTCAAGCCCGTCGAACGCACTGCGCCGATCAGGCTTTTTAAACGGTGCAGCTCCGCCCTCTCGAAGATATCGGCGAACCGTGTTACGCGCGCATCCAAATTCCTTGGATAGACGCTTGGCACCCCAACCAAGCTCATGCAGCCGCAACATCGCCACCACCTCATCAGCCTGAAGCATATCCCCGCCCTGCATCGTTCGCGACAATGCAGGATGCGCTGAAATCTCGTTCGTCATCCATCTCTCCTCGTTTGGCACGAGGGGGTCAGTTCTTCGCTTCGTTAGGGGGTCAGTTTCTCATTTCGCCCGACAAAAGGTATCACTCCCCGTGGTTTTGGAGGTAAACCGGAGATCGATGAACCGGTTGTTTTTCCATGGATGCCAGAGCAAGCGTCTACTTCGATGATCCGGACGGACACTCGCTGGAATACATCTCGATTTTGCCGGAGGCGGCAAGGCCAGATATCCCAGGAGTTACAAGTTGGACTGAATGGCAGCGATCAACCGGAATTCTGACGTAAGTCAAGCTCGCAAAGTGGGCAGCCCCTCCATCGGGTAGTGCGAGGAAGGCCTCAAAGGATTTCCGACGAAGTTATTTGAGCGAGCGATCCTGAGATGGACGGGAACGTTGTTGTAGAGGAGACCCAATGCCGGTCGGTTTCACGGAAGGGCTCTCATTCGACCACACCAGGACGAACTGGACTGGTGACGGCCCTCGTCCGCTCTCCTGGACTGTGTGGTAACCGGCCGTCGACAGCGCCAACGAAACGCATGCGATAGAACAACCGATTTTCCGGCTGCATCCCATCGCTCCGGATGCTGCACTGAAGAATGCCGGGAAGGCTCGTCCTCTCGTCCTGCTGTCGCACGGCAGTGGCGGCGTCACCTTCGGTCTTGAATGGCTGGCACATCGCCTCGCGCAAAGCGGATACGTCGCTCTGGCCGTAAATCATCACGGACATACGGGCGTCGAAGCATACCGCCCAGAAGGCTTCCTTTGCCTTTGGGAGCGAGCGGCTGATCTGACAGCGCTCCTGAATGATCGGACCTGGCGTGTGAAGCTCGGCGGTCAAGTTACCGATCACGCTTTCGTCGCAGGGTTTTCAGCCGGTGCCCACACTGCAATGCTGATTGCGGGGGCGCGTGTCTTGTACTCGCATTTCGAACCGGAAAATCCGGTCAAAAGTCCAATCCGGGGACCGCGTGAATTTCCTGATGTGGCTGACCATCTTCCTCGCCTCATTCAGGAAAACGAAGTCTTCAGAACGTCATGGAACCGCAGACGTGATGACTTCAGAGATGATCGGGTCAAGGCCGCCCTCGTTCTTGCACCGGCCAGATCAGTGGTGGGATTTTCGCACGACAGTTTGCGTTCTATCTCCAGGCCCATCCATGTTGTCTCAAGAGATGCAGACTTGATTGCCCCTGCAGCTGAATTCAGCGCGTGGCTTCATAGGCATGTACCTGACAGCAAGTTCAGTATCCTCAAGGGAGGCGTCGATCACTATGCTTTCCTCTCGGAGCCGACAGAGCAAGGCCTGCGATTGATCCCTGATTTCGAAATGGCAGAAGGGCTTGATCGACGGACGTTGCACCATGAAGTGGCGCATCTCGCTATCGAATTTTTCGAATCGGTATGAATTTGGTGAGGCTCTCAGAAATAGTGTCGAGGGCGACATCAACGCGCGCCCTATGGTTTTGTGTTTTTTCCTAATTGCCACTCACCTGTCGCATCCGCCTCGACGCGCTTGTTGCCGCGATAGAAGATTGGTAGTCCGGTCTTCTTGTCCATCGAGAAGCGGCTGGGCGCATATTTTTCGTGCTCACGGCCATGGATGGCAAGGCCGAGCGCTTCCCTAAATTTACCGGCCTTGCACAGGCTGATGAAGAGAGTTTGATCCATCGTCTGCTCCAGTTCCTTTCACATCTCATGGATTGCCTGACAGCGTCAGGTGATTGGGTCAACCGCTAATGAAGATTCCTATCAACACCGTTTTGCCCACACTGGGCGGCCGTTTTGCGCCGCTAGTGGCGGACATGCCTGAGAGCGCGTCGGCCTCCGGATGAATCGTCGAGACGAGTTCAGACCGTCGCCAAGAAAGTTGCAATATCCGACCGGCTCGACAGCCTTAACTTTTGAAACGGATGATCCTCGAAAAACCGTTCATGGCCGTCGAAGGAATTCATGTGGTTTTTCCTGAGGCGGTAACCGCGCGTGTATTCCAACAATTCCTCGAACTGCACCTCCGTCCCACCACCGGTTTGTCCTCGTTGCAAGAGGTTTGAAGTGCACTCGCTATCAGAAACATCGAGCCAGATAAGAGTATTCACACGCGGAAGTACCTGCCTGAGGATCGACCCGTAAATGCCCTCCATAACCCAAGAGGTGCTATCCGCAGCCTCTGCCACCAATCGGTCACGTTCATCGCGCGGACGCTCTCCGGCAAAATTCGGCATCCAATGGAGATCATCGAGATGAACCGCTGGGATTTGAAGTCTATCGGCTAGCTGCTCGGCCAGCCAGGTCTTGCCGCTTCCGCCATTACCCATGATGAAAATTCTGTCCATCACTCGTTCCATTTCACTGAAGGGTAGATTGGTGATGAGCTATGCCGCCATTGATGTGGCTGGATTGGCCGATTGCAAGCGGTCGCGGCATGGCCCCAAGGCGCAACTCACATGAAGAATGTTAGCAGGTGCCAAAACGACGATAAACATTTATCCCCATAATCTATAATTATAGTTTGGTATTTCTCTTCCTTGCCTTTCTCCGACGCTACGCTTTGAGCGTGAATTTCTTCGGCGCGAAGGCCAGGGCAAAAAGGGGCATCACCATGAATATCAAAAATCTACTGACCGCAGTCGTGATCGGCGTCGGCAGCCTGACCATCGCAGCTGCCGCTGCTGATGCAGCGGACAGGAAGGTTGTCGTCGCTTATCAGACCGACGCCCTTCCCTCGTCCGTGGCCATCGCCAATGGCGACTTTGCGAAGGAGACCGGATACGATATCGACTTCCGCAAATTCAATTCCGGCGCCGAGATCTTCGCCGCCATCGCCTCCGGTGACGTACAGATCGGCTATGTCGGCTCGAGCCCGTTTGCAGCTGCGGCCTCACGCGGGCTGGAGGTCAAGGCCTTCTACCTCTCGTCGATCTCGGGCATCGACGAAGCGCTGGTCGTGCGCAACGACGCGGGCATTGAAAGCCTTGATGATCTGAGGGGCAAGAAGCTTGCAGCAGCGCCGGTTTCCACCGACCATTATCAACTGCTCGCGCTGATCAAGTCACTCGGCCTGTCCGAGAGGGATGTTCAGGTCTTCGCAATTCCCCAGCCTGAGATCGTTGCGAGCTATAACCGCCGCGACATCGACGGCGGCTTCGTCTGGGATCCGGCGCTGACCGAACTCAAGAAGAACGGCAAGGTGCTCGTCACATCCAAGGATGTCGCCGACAAGGGCGCGCCGACTTTCTCCGCATGGGTGGCGACATCGCAATTTGCGGCAGACAATCCCAAATTCCTGAAGAGCTTCGCTTCGGTCATCACTAAGAACTACGCGTCGTTCGCAGCCGACAAGGCGGCATGGGGTCCAGATAGCGACAATGCCAAGTCGCTTGCCAAGCTCCTGGGCGGCACCGCTGAACAGCAGGCTGCGGCTCTCAAGAACCTGACGCTTTTGACGCCAGAGGTGCAGGCGTCCGACGCCTGGCTTGGCGGCGGCGAGAAGTCTGGCGCGGCGAAGATCCTCAAGGACACCGCAGCCTTCCTGAAAGAACAGGGCAAAGTGTCGGAGGTCCTGCCGAACTACGGCCACTTTGTTACCGCCGACGCGCTGAACAACGCCACGAACTGATCCCTCCCTGACGCTGGCGCGCAATCCGGTGCGCCGGCGTCGAACCTTATGGAAATGACAGATGCTGAAAGTCGATCGTGCCAGCGTTTTCTTTGCGGCCCGCGATGGCCGAACCGTTCATGCGCTGGATCGGGTATCGTTCGATATCCCCGAGAGCGGTTTCGTCGTCGCGCTCGGCGCTTCGGGGTGCGGCAAGTCCACCCTTCTCAACGCCATCGCAGGGTTCCTTCCGCTCTCGGAAGGAGCGATCACACTCGATGGCCGCGCCGTCCAGCGCCCTGGCGCCGATCGCGGCGTCGTATTCCAAAAGGATTCGCTTCTTCCATGGACGTCCGTCGTCGAAAACGTGGCTCTCGGTTTGAAGTTCGCTGGCGTCAAGAGGCAGGCGCGAAATGACCTAGCATTGGAATTGCTCCGCCTCGTCGGCCTTGCCGAATTCGCCAAATCCTTTCCCTACGAGCTTTCCGGCGGCATGCGCCAGCGCGTCGGAATCGCGCGTGCTCTCGCGACCGATCCGGACATCCTGTTGATGGACGAGCCCTTCGGCGCGCTCGACAGCCTGACGCGGGAGCAGATGCAGGAACTATTGGTTTCTGTCTGGGCGAAAACGGCCAAAAAAGTCTTCTTCATCACCCATTCGATCGAAGAAGCGTTGTTTCTCGGCACTCAGGTCCTGTTGATGTCGCCGCGGCCGGGCCGCGTCATAGCTCATTTCGATCTCGACTTCGTAAAGCGCTTTGCCGAAACCGGCGATGCCCGCTCCATCAAGGCCTCGCCGGAGTTCGCGGAGTTACGCGAGGAGATCCGCAGCATTCTTCATCGAGGCGACGATTTCAGGAGCGCCGCGTGAGCGAGGTAACAGATACATCATCACTCGCCACGGCGCTTGCGAGCCCGCAGGCCAAGGTCGTGAAAATGGCGAGTTTCGGCGTCGGCGAACAGCCGACGGTTTCGATCAGCATCGCAACTGGGGTGGCGATTGTCGGTCTCTGGTGGCTCGTCTCAGAACTCGGTCTCGTTCCAAATCTTTTCCTTCCGCGGCCTGACGAGGTCCTCACTCAGATCAGCGTCGTCTATCGCGATGGTTATGCGGGTGCGTCCCTGTTCGAGCATATTCGCGCCAGCCTGTTCCGCATCGTCGTTGCCGGGATCGTCGCGGTTGCCGCGGGTATTCCGCTGGGGCTGCTGATGGGGCTCAATCGTTGGGCAAAGGGCATTCTCGATACGCCCATCGAGTTCTACTGGCCGCTTCCTCCCCTCTCCTATCTACCTTTAATGATCATCTGGCTCGGCATTGGCGAGACATCGAAAATCACATTGCTGGTGCTTGCGATGTTCGCTCCCATCTGCCTATCGGCCCAGGCCGGTGTCCGCTCCTTGCCGATCGAGCGCGTCAACGCGGCCCGCTCGCTCGGTGCAAGCCGCCTGCAGCTTTTCATAGATATCGTACTGCCATCGGCACTCCCTGAAATTTTGACTGGAGTGCGAATCGCCGTCGGCATCGGCTGGGGAACCCTTGTCGCTGCCGAGTTGATCGCCTCCACACGCGGTATCGGCTTCATGATCATGTCGGCCTCCCAATTCCTCGCAACCGACGTCGTCTTCGTTGGCATCGGCATTATCGCCATCTGCGCTTTCGCATTTTCCGCCGCGATCCGGTTTTTGGAGGCTCTGCTGGTGCCTTGGAAGGGGAAACTTTGATGAAGCATAGACGGACAGCGGGTGAGAAAGCCACGGAATGACAGACGATATTCCGGATCATTCTGACCACCCGTCACAAAAGCGCTGGCCACGAGCGTTCTGGCTCGCTTGGGCGGCATTGGTTGCGCTGCCGGTCGTTATCATCTGGATTTGGGCGGATTAGTTTTCAGAGAGCTTACTGCCTTGGCGGCACTCCCACCTTAACCGACCTCAAAAACGCAGGAATTGACTGATGGTTCACAGGGGTCAGATTGTATCCGCCGAGAGCTGCCGCAGGACGCTTGCGGGGTCTGCATCGCTCACGCTGCCGCTGGAAATATGGATGCGGATAACCGGAGCTTGTGGGCAATCGTCGCAAGGAACGCCGGTGGTCGCCGGATCGACGGTGCTGCGCAGCCGCACGTAACATCCGCACAGAGCGCGGCGCGAAGCTCTCGGGCCTTCGCTCGGTGCCCAGGCTTCCGGGACCAGGCCGGCTCCAAGCAGATGCGCCAGCACCGCAGCATCGATCTTGTCCGTCTTTGATCTTGGCGTTGGCGATCGCCCAGGCATCAACGCCGATGACAGCCGAGGGATCCTCATGTATGGTCACCGCCCGGTGGGGTACCGGCACTCAGTAGGACTTCGGCCCGGTGCACGGTTCAATGGTAGCATGCGAGTTGGGCAATGTGGGAGTTCGCGGATGCTTGAGTTGTTGGCCTTGGAGCCCGAATGCTTCTACTGGGCGAGACGCAGGGAAACCGGAGGCGCCTGGGAAGTCGTGCAAATTTCAACAGTTTTCGGCGCCGGCCGCGACTATTGGACCGTTGCCAGAACCGGATCGGATGTCCACCACATGATGGACGACTTCGAATTTCTGGCGCGGGTTGCCTTACCGGAAGCCGATATCATTTCTCTATCGCAGGCCGCCGAGTGAGCATCGAATCGTAGCAAGGCGACGGCGGCCGGCGTTGGCTCCATCCGAATTTCGTCCGCCCCCCAGCGTCTATAGCATGCCGAGCCTACCGAACTGGCCGGCCGGCGCTTGGCTGCGATCGGCGACGTGAGCGATGATGGGCAACGAAACCGATCTTCCCGCCGCGAAAAAGGGTACGCTTGCTTGGCGTATCGCTGTCCTCGCCGGAACGGCGGGCTTCTAGAACGGAACCGCAGTTGCGGCTGGCGCTTTAGACCGCCAGCATTGGCTGAACAGGAGAGGGCGAAGGACGCCTAACCCGGAAAGTCCCTGCCGGTGAGCGCAGATTTCGTCTTCCGGTACCAATTCATCGAGCCGGGCCATGCGTTGACCGCGGGTGAGAAACACCTAATGGCATCAACTGAAAAGAAGCAGGGAAGTAGCTCAGGCAAGGGCGAAAAGAGCGCATCCAGCTCCTCGCCCTCGAAGTCTTCTTCGTCCGGAAAGCAGGGCGGTTCTCACGAACAGCACGTCAAAGCGGGTCAGCAGAGCCACAAGACCTCAAAGTAGCCACTCACCCGATGGAGTGGAGCCCGCGGTTGATCCGCGGGCTCCCAGCGCCAGCCTGCAACAATTTCTATACCGACGATAGGCACGCGGCGGCGACTTCACCATGTCGCCGGTTGAGGTGAGCGGCTCGACCATCGCCCAGTTGAACGGCACCTGCGGCAACACATTCGTCGAACGGCTGCACGTTCCAGCCACCGTAAAGATTTGGCTTTCAGGCTGCATTTTACAGCAGCTCTTCGACGCCGGATCGACTGACCCCATGACGAGCAGGCCTCTGGACCTCTTTATTATCGTGCACGCAACCGCCCTCCACACCCCGCTATCACCGCCGGTGATCAGTTGCTCGTCGCGACGAGGTCCGACGCGTCGCAGCTGCGCCGCGGCCCTTCCCATGGTTGATACGTATTGTCTTCCGGTCGATACGACTTGTATCGAGCGGCGCACCGGGCTGCCGCCTGTGTATTCATTTTCGTGCCGACGCGTTCATTAGCTTCGGCGACAATTCGATGGAACGGCGAAAAGCACTCGCGGGTCTCACCGCTATAGGATCGATAGCTATTGGTCGCGGGATTGAAGGAGCGGTAGCGTTCCGCACACCAAGCAAGGTGTTCGGTCGAAAGTTTTGGTTGCGTTGTCTGACGTTCGGTTGACGGGCGAGCGGAATCCGGCCTCGATCTTGAGGTCATAGTCGCCGAGGCTTCGGTGACATAGCTCGAATAGAGAGGCGGAATTCGTTCATAGCGCTGCTGCCGAGGATCGACTTTCACCGGCCTCGTCGTCCATAGATCACCGGCTGCAAGGTCATTGAAAGCATGAGGTTCGGCACCCCCCACGACGTGTGACGCGACAGATGCGGCGGCTACGCACGCCCCGACCGAGCTGACGATTCCGAAAACAATGGATGCGATGGCTTTCATCTTCCCGACCCCCTGCTATTGAGTCTGTGGAACCAGACGCGCCCGGCGGTACTCCTATGTCGGCCGCTGGTGGCGAAAGGCGCCGCCGGAATGCCGGCACTTGCCAGCAGGATGGCGAGCGGCACGGTCAGATCACTGGATTTCTCTTCGGAATAGATCATTGTTCCTTCTCCTCGGCCCTGGCGGCGGAGGGCACCGCCGGGGGCGGCCTTTCGTGACCGCTGCCAACGAACGACCTGGGTAAGGGGTCGTTCCACGCCCCAGGACCTCAGTCTGATAGACCCCGGCCTTTGGTCTGAAACCCACTTCAATGTGCGTTGCTGGCGCTATTTGCGGATCGTAAGGCGCTGCGGTCGCGGACACAGGCAGGAGATCGAAGGAGATGGCATGATCCAACCGCCGGGAAGCTGGACGCAGGCGCCTGGCGATGCGTCTGCCGCAGATGCGGAAAGCTGATAATGGGAGCTCGCGACCTGTGGAAGTTCGAGCTCTTCGAGCCCTCCAGATGGAGTCGAGTCGCGCGACTCTCTTCCGGGGCGAGCATTCAAATTCGAACCTGGTGCGCACTGGATCCTTCTGTTGGGTTTGACGCAACCGAACTCTATGACACGACGATCATTCCTCGAGCCCTTTGTCGACAGGCGCCATCGAGCTTTCGTTGAGCAATTGCGAGATCGCGGTGACCAGCTGCGCGAGGGCGAATGGCTTCTGAAGCATGACACTCTTCGGAACACCTTTTGATGCCCACTCGGCGGAACTGTCCCCACTCGTGTAAACGACAGGCATCCCCGGCGCGATTTCGCGCGCAGCGCGGGCCACCTCCCAGCCGTCCGGCCCGTCTCCCAACCGGATATCGGAGATCAACCCTTGCACGGGCCGATCGGCCGCGCCCAGATACTGTATGGCCTTCCTTCCGTCAGATACCGTATGCACCTCGAATCCCGCGTCGGTGAGCACGTGTTGGAAGACCTGCAGCACCGAAGCGTCATCATCGACGAGCAATATTGTGATCGGCTGCATCTGGCATCCCTCGGAAAGCAAAGACTCGCTCGGCAACGCGCGATAGATGAAACGGTTCCACTGAACTGTCGTATCGAAATGCGAGCGCAGGGCGGCGTTTGCTGCCCTGCGCTCGCATCCATCCGCGATATTCGGTCAGAGCGCCTTTAGCGGGTGTCCGTGGCGACAAGAAGCCCCGCGACTCTTGCCAATTTATCGGCGCTTGCCGAACAATCGAGTCTGTCCATCTAAGTTCACGGCTCGAAATCGAACAAGAACAATGGAAGAGGTATGGAAAATGCGGATAGAGCACGCTTTCCTTTTCGATCTCGACGGCACTCTAGTCGACAGCGTTTACCAACACGTCCTGGCCTGGAAAGAAGCACTCGAGGCCGAGAGCATCGAACTATCCATCTGGCGGATCCATAGAAAGATCGGGATGAGCGGGGGACTATTCACCAATCAGTTGCTTCGAGAAACCGGGATCGAGATTACTGACGAGAAGAACGAACGGTTGCGTCAGCTTCATGCGGCCGCGTATCGCCGACTGGGAGCGCAAATAAAACCGCTGCCTGGGGCGAGCGAACTGCTTCAATGGCTTTCGAGTGAGAATATCCCCTACGCGATTGCAACAAGCGGCCGTATGGAGACGGCCGCAGTCAATCTAGCGGCACTTGGCGTCGATCCGGGATCGTTTCCCGTGATCACACGCGATCAGGTGAAATATGCCAAGCCGGATCCGGATCTATTTGTCGCTGCGGCCGAGGCCTTAGGGGTTGCGATCGAAAAATCCATTGTTGTCGGGGACAGTATCTGGGACATGCTGGCGGCTACCCGATGCAGGGCGCTCGGCGTCGGGTTGTTGAGTGGAGGCTACGGTCGCGAGGAACTCCGGGATGCTGGAGCGATCCGGGTATACGAGGATCCTGCCGATCTGCTCTATCATGTCGACGAAGTGGGAGGACGGCGATAGGTAGATCTTCCGCCGCCGTTGGCACCTCACCTAGGCAGATCGCAACAGCTATTATGTTGGCGATGTTAGTGGATACACGGACGCCGGACATATCAGGACGAAGCGCTCATCGCCTGATTTCCCCCGGCGCAATCAATGTTTGTCATCCGGCGCTTTGACGTCGAGGAAGCTAATACTACAGTTGCGTTTTATGCCTGTTTTTGTAGTGCGCGCTCATTGCGGAGGCTTGATGTTTTCGTCTCCAGAGTGACCATGCGAGAACGAAGGCTGTCTTGATCGGGGGTCGCAGTAGGAGCCGTGTGATCAGATAGCGGATCTCTGCGACGCTTGGTAGAAGCGCGAGTTTGTTGGTCAGGCGGCGATTGGCTGGTTTGGACTCGTTTCGTTCGGTTTGCCACCGGCGCTTCGGCGCAGATCGGAACCCAACTTGGCGAGGAAGGCTGCAGCCGCCATGACGAGCGTCATGTGACGGTGCCAGGCATGCCAGGAACGGGCCTCGCAATGGTCAAGGCCGAGATCATCCTTGGCGCGCTGGAAGCATTCCTCGATCGTCCAACGCAGCCCAGCAGCACCTGCCAACTCGCAAAGCTCGGTCCCGGCAGGCGCAAAGACAAAATAATAAGCGCGGTCATTTGGCTCGCGCCGGTTGCGGCGGATCAAGAGCCAGCGCTCCCATTGTGGATCAGGGCGAGCGCTGAGAGGAATGCGAGCCCAGTCATAGAGCCTCAAGCCTTTAGCCCCTTCGCCGGCGGCATGGCTGTGCCAAGCTTCTGGTTTCAACTCATCGGCCATGGTTTCAGGATCGGTTTGCTCTATCCCCTGGTCGCGAACGAAGCGCAGGCGATGATTGGAGCGCACCGCCAAAACATAAGGCTGGCCGCGGCCTTCCAGCATCCTGCGTAGCCGTGAATCCGAACCATAAAGTGCATCGGCCAGCACCCAGGCACAGGGTACGCCGGCATCGAGTGCCGCCGCGATCAGATCACAGGCGATCTCCGGCTTGGTGGCAAAATGCTGCTCTTGTGGGATCTGCGCAGAAGCACGCCGCACCTCATCGTCAGCCCAGGCTTTCGGCAGATACAGCTGCCGGTCGACCAGGGTTTGGCCATAGCGGCTTGCATAGGCAAGGAAGACACCCACCTGACTGTTCTCAATTCGGCCGGCAGTCCCGGAATATTGCCTTGCCACCCCCACCGAATGCTCGCCCTTTTTCAGGAACCCAGTCTCGTCCACCACCAGAACGCCGTCTGCATCCCCCAGAGCCTCCACCGCATAAGCCCGAACGACATCGCGCAAAGCGTCAGCATTCCAATGGCTGCGCCCCAATAGCGATTGCATCCGATAAGGACGCTCCAGGCCAGCCTGCTCGGCCATCAGCCAACCGGTCTTGCGCTCCACCCCCGACAGCACGCCATCAAGAAAGGCACCACTCGATAAGCGCAATTCACGGCGACGAAAAACCGGCCCCAGTCGCTCCTTCAATGCATCGAGCTCGCGTTGCCATGCCAGTACCGATCCAGACCAGCTTGCGACGGACATGAAAATTCCCTCCAGCTAAATGCCAAGAGTGAATCATGATTTCATGTCAAACGCAACTGTAGTTAAAGCGTGTCGCACTTATTCCGCCTCATAACCTGCTGCTCTGAAGAAATTCAGGCATTCCTCGACGGAGAAGATGCCGACAATCTCACCCAGGGCTTTTGTTATTGCATCGAAGCTTCGTGCGGCGCGTTTTCGCAGCAAGGTCTTGAGCTTGGAGAATGCCATCTCGATGGGGTTGAGGTCGGGTGAATAGGCCGGCAGGAACAGCAGCCATGCCCCTCGCTCCTTGACCAGTTGCGCAGCGCGCTCGCTCTTGTGAAAGCCGACATTGTCGAGAACGACGACATCGCCCTTCGACAATGTCGGGGCGAGTTGGGTTTCGATCCAGGCTTCGAAGATCCGCCGGTTCATCGGTGCATCGACGATAAACGGCGCGGTCAAGCCGTGGCATCGCAGTCCGGCGATGAAGGTCTGTGTTCTCCATTTGCCGAATGGCGCATGGGTCCGATAGCGCTGGCCTTTGGGGCACCATCCGGTGCGCTTGGTCAGTTTGGTGCTGGTCGAAGTCTCGTCGATAAAGATGAGCCGGGCCAATGCTTTGTTGAAGAAGCGCCGGCGTCGCTTGATCCACAGGTCACGGGCGCGCGCGATATCCGGTCGCAGTTGTTCGCTGGCCATGAGCCTTTTTTATTGCTCAGCCCAAGCCGTTGGAGAAACCGGCCAATCGTGGCACGATGGACCATCACACCGCGTCCGGCCAGTTCGACACACAATTCGTCCAGCGTCACATCGCCATTGCCGGCAACACGCGCGGCAATCCACTCGCTATGCGCCGTCAATTTACCGCCGCCTGGTGCATGACCCTGCCTGGCTGGCGCGACAGAGCCCTGGGACCGGTGCAGAATCATCATATTGTTGACGAACCGCGGCGAAACCCGGAAATGCCGGGCTGCTTCACGATGGCTATTGCCTTCCTCTACAAACGCAACCACTCGCACACGCAACTCTATTGGATGCGGCTTGCCCATGGTCGCCCTCCTTCCATGGCCAAGTGAATCACAATTCAGCCTTCAATGGAATCCTGAATCACGTAAGCTGCGACACGCTTTAGCCAGACCATCGTATTCTCGTTCATCAGGCAAGACCCGTTTGGTTCTCGCCCGTCGTACATCTCATTGCAGCCTAAGTGGCTGTCATCGACGGGACCGCCGGTCCCGTGATCAAGGGATTTTCTGGATTCCACCCGAAGACTTTCGAGGATTTCCTTGCGGGAGTGGCCGTGAGTATAGAGGTCTACGACCCGCGTCACAAAGCCTTGATGATCTGGAGAAATTTTCAGCTCATTGAATGCATCGGTGATGATCGCCTGGAGTGCTCGAGGTCGTCAACATCAATCGCGAAATCACAAAGCACGCCCAATTCCCACTCCGCAGACAAAGGCAGGGAGTGTCAGTCATCTCCCAGCCGGCCCTAAGCGGCTACACCGAGCCATGATAGCGCGAATGCGTCCAGGATCTAATGAAATTCCGGGTACCTCAAACCAAGGGGCGACGCTCCTCCAAGCGGCCTCTCGGAACACAGGGCGAGGTATTTAACGGCATAAATATCGGAACTCCGAGCTGCTTTGCACATTTATGAAGCAAGTACGCCGAGCAAATACGCGAATACGCCGCTCACTCTCGCTCGGTTTCGGGCGGCAAAATCTGTGACGTCCTCCCAAACCCGCCCGTAACTCGGGCGGGTTTGGTTTGGCAAGCGACATTGCCAGGACGAAACAATCGTTCAGCGGGTGCGTTTGTTTCGTCATCCCGTGGGTGCGGTTCAGATTGGTACACCGGCCGGCCATTCGCCCGCGCAGCCTCGGTGCTCGGTGTATGTATCAAGCGTCATCGTGAACTGCTCCGTTGGCGACACGCAAATCTGGTCCGCCAAGGGTTGTTAGTTATTCTCCATACTAACGTCGGGCGGGCCACCTTCACCCCGCGAACATACGGTCTAGCCCGGACCAACGATGCGGAGCCGGTGCGCCATCGCAGCCGCGGCGCCGCGGCTGGGGACGGAGAGTTTGCTCAAGATGTTGGAGACATGAACGCTCGCCGTTTTCGAGGAAATGAATAGATTGTTGGCGATCTCGCGATTGCTCTGTCCCGCGGCGACAAGCCGGAGCACCTCGAGTTCTCGATCCGTCAGGCCGAGGGGTGCCTTCCACATACCGCCGTCCTCCCCATCTCGTAGCTCAACGCGGGCCTTCGCGGCGAGGGCCGCGATCTGGCTGCCCAGGAGGCGCGCGCCGATCAAATGGGCAAGATCCGCTCCTCGCCGGAAATGGCTCGCCCCCTTCGCGCGCTTGCCGGCATTCACTGCAGCACGACCGGCCTGCATAAGGGCATATGCCTGCCGGAAGCGTTGGCTCAAATCAGCCCAGCTTTGGGCGACCGCTTCCCAGGCATCGACGTCGGAAACCGTCGCGCGTGACATCTCGGCTGCTATGCCCAGCTTCTCAGCTTGCTCCACCGCGTTACGACACTGTGTCCGGGCGGCAAGGTCCGCGAACTGCAGGGCGACATCATTCTGGTTCGTATCAATGGCCACGCGCATGGCCGAGGCCAGGAGCGGCCAAGAGACGCCTCCTTGCTTCTCCAAATGTGTCGGAGCGGATCTTATCAAGATCGCAGACTGATCCATGTCGCCCGCTAGCGCTCGGCTTTCGATATCAAACCTTAGAAGATTGGCGGCCATGCGGCTCGCAACCTGGGGCCCCGGTGGCAGACTGCGTAAGGATCTTGCCGCAGCGGCAATTCGATCCGCATCGCCCAATACCAAGGCGATTTCCGCTTGGCACTCGAAGACATGAACAAGTCCCAGCGGCAACGGATCCAAGGCCGCCATCCGTTCGCACGTCTCAATGGCTTCGGAAACGCGGCCCATGGCGAGGTAGGCGCGGCACAAAGGCGAAGCCATCATCGCCCCGATATATCGGGCCTGGCCGAACTCGACGGTCCGCGCAAAGATCGCCGGTCCGACCTCGATAACCTGAGCGTATTTTCCTGTGTCAAGCAGAGCTTGAAGCAGTGCCGCGCCCGCCAGCACCTCGACCCGGCCGATGGAGACCTGCCCTGCGCGCGCAGCCACGCTCCAATGGGCATCGATGCGAGAACTGTCCGACGCCAAGTCCGACGACGCTTCGACGATCAGTGCCTCAATGCGGTACTCCTCGTCATCGAGCCTCTCCGACAGATCCTTCAGTTCGTCGCCTAAGCGCCTGGCGCGATCGAACTCTCCCCGCAATATCAGCGCGCGGGATAGCTGTCCCAGCCCGTCCGCGCGCAGCCTTGTGGGATCGAGCGCATGATCAAGCGCTCGCTCAAGATCGGCGATCTCGCCTGGGATGAGCGCGTGTTGACGCATCACAGCGCGCTGCAGAAGAAGCGCCGCCAGCTGCTCGCCGTCGCGGTCGGCATCCACTTCGGCGAGTGCGCGTTCTACAAAGGCCAGGCCCTGTTCCGCTTCCGCTGCCCAGCAGGCGGCATCGGCAGCGAGTTCCAACACCTTGCAGTGATCCGCGCCGATCAATTCAGTCGCCTGATCGACCTCGGGCCACGCTGCCAGCACGAGCTTCAGCATCTCCATCTGGTCTGAATAGGCGAAAGCGGCAGCGGCTTCCGCCGCAGCATGCCAGGCCCATCTCAGGCAATTTTCGGCTTGGCCGGCGCCGTACCAGTGCCGTGCGAGCGCAACGGAATGCCAAATACGATAGCTTGGAACCGGACCACGCTCGAGCACGTCGGCATAGGCGCGATGGATGGCCACCTTTTCGCCGGCGATCAAGTCACCCCGCACCGCTTCGTGGATCAGTGCATGGCGGAACCCATATCCATCCCCATCAGGCACCAGGATCCCCGCCAAAATCGCAGGACGCAGCAGTGCGGCCAACTCAAGGTCAGGTTTGTTGGCCACGTTGCGAAGGAGCGCATGGGTCATGTGCGGGCCGCCGAGCGCCACCACCTTTAACAGTTCGGCCGTCGACGCCGGCATGTCCCTGACGGCTCTCAGCAGGTAGTCGTTGAGCGAACCAGGAAAATCTGTCCGCAAGCTTCCACTCGCATCGATGAGTGCCTCTGTGAACAGCGGGATTCCGCAGCCCCGCGCGTGGACCTCGCTGATCATGGCAGGTGTCGGCGGGCGACCGAGGAGCCCCTCAAGCTGCGAGGAAACCTCCGCGCGGGTAAGGCGGGGAAGCTTCAACACTTCAGCACACTCGTGAAGGGAGAGGTCCGCGATGGTCGTCCGCAGTGCGTTGATGCCGCTCGTCTCCTCGGGTCGATAGGTGACGATCAGCATGAGCCGAATTTTCTTCAGCCGCGTCGTGAGGAAGCGAAGCAAATCGCAGGTGGCCTGGTCGGCCCAGTGAATGTCTTCGATGACCACGACGAGTGGCATCTCCCGTGCCAAATCCTCGAACAACCTTCGCAGCGCCTCGAACAGCCGCGCTCTTGCGATGCCCGCATCAAACCTTTCAGCGGTCTCGCCAAATTCGGGAAGAAGCCACGCCAGTTCTCGCGCACCCTCGGCGCCGACAAGCGACCTGGCCGCCGGCCCGCCGCGCAGATGAACCAGTTCATGCAGCACAGCCGTTACCGGCGCATAGGGCAATGCCGATTCCCGCTGCTCAATGCACCCGCCCTTCAGGATCAGGGCACGGCCTGCGAGCCGGTCGGCGAACTCTTCTACCAGCCGGCTTTTTCCGCCGCCTGCTTCTGCCCCGAGAAGAAAGCAACGTTGCCGCCCGCCAGAGACATCTCGAAAAACGGATTCCATCGAATCGAGTTCTGCTGCACGGCCTGCGAACCGCGACCTTCTGAGGGATGTCGACACAAAATTCTCCGATACGTGGAGTTCGAGATTAGCAGAGATGGAGACATAGTCATCCGGTGTGCCACGGACATCAGCAGAGTAGCGATGTGCCGATCTGCAAGCGCCGGCGATGTTAAGGCCCGCCGAAACTCCTACCAGAAGATGCCGACGCGCGGGCGGGCCAGCTTTCAAAGCCAGAAGGGCGATCTGATGCAGAACGCTCCGCCAACTCGCTACCGCTCAACACCGAAGAATAAGTCGGTCCGACCGAATCATCCTCCTATCCTCCCAAAAGTGTGTTTCAAGCCAGTCGTACTCAAAATGCCCGATGCGGCACCCCCTACCTTAGCCACAATATGGGGAACATGCGGACGTCGAGTGATGTTCGCGAGAGTTTCTGAAGCGTCCAATGCGAGCAAATTAGGAAGTCGTCTATGACATGCGTCAGCAACGCACCTGAAAGCGTACATCCCGACCACCGCAACCTGATTTGCTCTGCCGTGGCGAGACGCTTGCTGAGCTTACGGCTTTCGCCGTCAGCCAATAAAAATGGACATTGGAGCGGAGGCATAGGCCGGCGCCTTCCGCAACGGAAGTCCTGTCTCTGCGCGACGGCGGGATTGTCGCGGCCGAGGTCTATGTCGGCAAGTCGTTCCGCATGAGGCACTGGCCGGTGGCTTCCTCAACGCAACCCAACGGGAGTGATCGAGTAGGCTCCTAACCGGCAGGCTTTTTGGACCATGGCCATATGAAACGAAGGAAGGATCGGTTCGATGAAACTCTTCTATGCACCCGGATTTAGCAGCATCGCCGACCACATCGCGATGCTAGAGGCCGGGCTTCGGTTTGATCTCGTCAAAGTGGATATCTTGACCAAGCAGATCGAAGGCGGCGGCAGCTACACAGACATCAATCCCAAAGGGTACATCCCGGCCTTGATGTTTGATGATGGAGAACTCTTGACGGAGAATGCCGCGATCCTTGCCTGGGTGGCGGATCGTGCTCCGAACCTGGCGCCGCGCGGCGAACTCGGCCGGTACAGGCTGATCGAGATGCTGAGCTTCCTCGCCAGCGAGATTCACAAGCGCTTTCCCATCTATTTCTCAGTGTCCGAGGATCCGAAGGCGGTCCTCCGCGAAGAGATTCTTCAGCGCTTCGGCCTTCTGGCCGGCAGGGTGGAGCGCGAGAACTATCTCTTTGGCGAGAGCTTCAGCGTGGCGGATCCCTACCTCTTTATGCTGGCGCGTGGCGCACAAGAACTCGACTTCCCGCTTGCCAAGTGCTTTCGCGATTATGTGGGCCGCATCGAGACGCGTCCCTCCGTACAGGAGGCAGAACGACATGAAGGTCTCACCGAAGCTACTTTCCCTCGATCGTGATTCAGGAGGAGCGGAAATGAATCGGTCGGACCTCGCTTGGCGAGAGAAACCCGCGTCATCACCACAGAGTTCAAACCAATGGGAGGACAGGATGCAAAAAGGTCAGCGCGTGATCCGCTGCAGCGGACTGGAAATCGCCACGGAAGCGTTCGGCGACCCGGCGCACCCGCCCGTAGTTCTGATTATGGGCGGGATGGCGTCGATGTTGTGGTGGCATGAGAGCTTCTGTGTGCGCTTGGCCGAGCAAGGTCGCTTCGTCGTCCGCTATGACCAGCGCGACTCCGGTCTTTCGACGAAATATCCCCCCGGTCGGCCGGGCTACACCTTCGACGACGCCGTCGATGACGTCTTCCGCGTACTCGACGGCTACGGGATTTCGACCGTCAATCTCGTCGGCTTTTCCCTCGGGGGTATGGTCGGCCAGGTCGCCGCACTGAAGAATCCGGAGCGCGTGCTTTCCCTGACGGCGATCAGCAGCTCGCCCGTCGGGGTGGACCAATCGCACTTCCCTCCGAGCGGCGAGGCCTGGATGGAACACATGACCGTGGAGGCGGACTGGTCGGACCGGGCAGACGCGGTCGCGTACCTGGTCGAGGACGCGCGCCTGACCGCGGGGACGGCACATCCGTTCGACGAAGCCGGGACCCGAGCCTTCCTCGAACGGGATTTCGACCGGTCCGGAGGCTATCTCAGCGCCACCAACCACAGCGTCCTCTTTGAGGTGGGCGACACATGGCAGGGCCGGCTGAACGAGATGAAAGTGCCGCTTCTCGTCGTTCATGGCACGGCCGATCCGGTTTTCCCGCTGGCGCACGGCGAGGCACTCGCGGGAGCTGTAGCGGATGCGAAGTTCGTGACGGTCGAAGGTGGCGGCCACGAAATTCATCCCCATGATTGGGACGAGATCATTTCTGCCATCGACGAACATGTCAGAAGGCGAACGTCCGTCAAGTGACCGAGACAAAACCAAGTGAGGTGGAGATGTTGGATCGTGCTGACTTCTATGACGCAGAATTAAAGCGGCACAATGGGCATTTGCGCGCCGCCGCGAGCGTTGGCGTACGTGACCGCGTGCTCGATATCGGTTGCGGGGCAGGACAATCGACTCGTGAGGCCGCCCGTGTCGCGGTGCAAGGCGACGCGCTCGGCGTGGATACGTCCCTGGAGATGATCGAGGTTGCGCGACGACGTTCCAACGAAGCGGGGTTGCGAAATGTTACGTTTGAGCAGGGTGATGCCCAGCACCACGCATTTCCCGCTGCCAGCTTCGACCTCTGCATCAGCCGGTTTGGCGTCATGTTCTTTGCTGATCCGGCGGCGGCGTTTGCCAATGTCGCCCGCGCGATGCGTCCGGGCGCGCGCCTTGTATGGATGGTGTGGCAGAGCCAGGAGCGCAACGAGTGGTCTGGTGCCATCAGGCGAACCCTGGCCCCGGCAACCGTGGTTTCCGCAGATGCTTCCATGCCGTTTTCACTTGGCGATCCCACCATCACCACAGAACTTCTGAGCACGGCCGGCTTTGTTTCGATCGATTTTACCGACGTGCGCGAACCGGTCTTCTATGGGCCAGACGTCGATAGGGCGTTCGACGCGCTCATCGAGCTCTATCTTGTGAAGGACGCGCTCGCGCGAACCGATGAAGCGCCCGACAAGGCATTGCAGCGACTGCGCGATTTACTGGAGGCGCATATGACCACGGAGGGCGTACTCTTTGACTCGCGCGCGTGGATCGTAACCGCCCGCAGGGTGTGAATCGGAGCCGAAGGTTGACTGACGAATGGGCGTCCTCGTCGCTGCATGTGCGTTTTGGCCGCCACGCCTCGTCGCGGACGAAGCCGTTCTATTCATGCTCCCTGTGGCGCGAGACCTTCTCGCGGTTTCCGCAGGTCCGCATGCTGCACCAGCGGCGCTTGCCGCCGCGCGACGTGTCCAGGAACAACCAGCCGCAACGGGGGCAGGAATGCAGCCTTTCGCGCGGCAAGGTGAAGTAGCCTTCGATCGAGAGCATGGCCAGAAGGGCGGTGACGGCTTCGGGGTCCCGCCACCGGGCAAGGGCGAGGTCGGGTCTTGTGCCGTTCAGTCCGACTGCGCCGCCGGCAAGTCCGCTTGCTGCGCATTCGAACAGGAAGCCCAACGCTTCCGTCGCGGGCGGCTCTTTCGCGGCAATCGATCCGAAGATCCGAGCCGATGCCTCCCTTATCGCATGGATCCCTTCCACGAAAGGCTCGCCTCCTATCCCGGCGACCGCTTCGGCCTTGCGAGCGCCGGCAAGCCCGGACGCCTTGAACCAGTTTCCGACATCCCGGGCGGATTTGAGCAGCTCGTTGTCGGGCTCGGGCACCCTCCGGTTGAACACGGCGTTCGCTAGGTCGAGGGCGGGATGCCCGCCGATAAAGTGCTCTTCTACCCATTTCGTCTGCGTGCTCGCCACGGAACATAACCTCTTTTTGCGTGTTATCCGGTTACAAGGTTCGTAACCGCTATTATAGCGTTATCCGGTTTCGAGGCCAGACTATGCTCCTGTCAAAGCGTGAGAAGGAGAAATGAGAGATTCGAAACCATCGCCACAAGACCCGCCATGAAACCGTCAATGTCCAAGGCTTGGACATCTTCTACCGACATGCTGGAGACCCGGACATGCCGGCGATCCTGATGCTGCATGGCTACCCGACTTCGTCCTACATGTATCGCAACCTCATCGAGCCATTGGCAGAAACCGCCTATGTCGTCGCCCCGGACCTGCCCGGTTTCGGCTACTCCTCCGCGCCATCCGCCGATGCTTACGACTACACGTTCGAGAACATTGCCGACACGATCGACGCGTTCCTCGCTGCCCTAAACCTCCAGAGGTTCTTCCTGTTTGTCCACGATTTCGGCACGCCCGTGGGCTATCATCTCGCGACGCGCCGGCCGGACCGCATCCGTGGCCTGATCGTCCAGAACGGCAATGCCCATGACGAGGGGCTGGGGCCAGGTTGGGACGCTCCGAAGGCGTTCTTTGCCGATCCCACCGAGGAAAATAGGGCCAAGCTGCCCGACTGGATGAATTTCGAGACAACCCGCTACCAGTATATCGGAGAACAGCCGGAGCGCCTGATGCGTCTCTATCCTCCAGAGGGCTGGCATCTCGACTGGGAGCGCCTGTCACGGCCCGGAAACATCGACATCCAATTTAAGATCTTCTCCGACTACGGGTCGCACATCGCGCGTTTCCCGGCCATCCGGGCCTACCACCGCGAGCACCAGCCGCCGTGCCTTCTGCTTTGGGGCAGGCACGACCCCTTCTTTGATATCAACGAGATCATGGCATACAACCGCATCCTTGATGCGCTGGAAATCCACGTCTTCGAAAGCGGACACCAGCTGTTGGAAACCCATCACAGAGAATGCGCGGCTCTTGTGAGCCGCTTCATGCTCGACGTGGACGCGGCGCGAGCTTAGATTCCTCCAAGTGACGTCATCGCGAGCATGACCGTGGCGCGCATCATCGGTTTTTCTGGATTGGCCTACCTGCCGCTCCAGATGGCCGAACCAGCGCTTGATGACCCCCGCCAGTGTGAGACCGGTGCAGCTTTGAGGGGAGCGGTGCGTGATCGATCTGCGGAACATCAGCGAGCGTGCCGTCTTTAGCTGGCATCCACGATCCAGGAGGATATCCGCATGCCCAAATTCATCACCATCGGATATGGCGATCAAGCGGGATATGACCGCACTGAACCGGCTGTCCGCGACAAGGCTCACGCGCATGACAAGGAACTTCAAGCCAGAGGGGTCCTGATGGGGATCGCCGGCTCCCCGGTTCAGGTCCGAAACCACGATGGCGCGAAAATCGAAACGACCCAAGGGCCGTTTCTGCAATCGCCCCTGCCACTCGCCGGCTTTGCCGTCATCGAAGCGGACAGCCTTCAAGACGCAATCGACATGGTTTCGTGGACGCCCTGCGCTGTCGCGCAAGGGGTCGTGGAAGTATGGCCGTTGGAGCAACCGAAGTAAGCCGCGGGTCAAGCTGACTGCACATCGCTATTGGGAGGCAGGAAGAATGTTCGTTGTTCTGGGCGCAACAGGTCACATCGGATCGGTCGTTGCCGAAACCCTTTTGAACGAAGGGCATGAGGTTACCGCCGTCATGCGGGACACCGCAAAGGCGGCCTCTCTGACGTCAAAAGGCGCGCAGATCGCCGTGATTGACGTAGGCGATACGCCAGGACTTCGCGCTATGTTTCGCCGCGGTCGTCGCGCATTTCTTCTCAATCCCCCGGCGCCCATCGATATGGACACCGATGCCGAGGAAAATCGCACCGCGGCAAGTATCGCCGAAGCCGTCGAGGGATCGGGTCTGGAGAAGGTCCTTGTCGAGTCCACCTACGGTGCACAGCCCGGCGACGCGATCGGCGATCTTTCCGTGCTCTGGAACTTCGAAACAAGTGTCGGCTCCTCCAAAAGTCCGATGGCAATCAATCGAGGCGCGTATTATTTCACCAATCTCGACATGCTTCTCGACGGCGCCCGGGAAGGCACGATCACGACGATGTTTCCGCCCGACCTCAAGATTCCGATGGTCGCGCCTTGCGATCTAGCTGCCGCCGCCGTCAGGCGTCTGACAACCGGCCTCGATGACACCGGCATTCGATATGTCGAAGGACCGGAGCGGTATTCGTTCGACGACATAGCGATCGCCTTCGCCAACGCTCTCGGTCATGCCGTCACCGCAAAAACGATCGAGCGAGCGGACTGGGAGACGAGTTTCCGGGGGATGGGCTTTTCAGAGACCGCCGCGCGAGCCTATGCCAGGATGACGGCCGCGACGGTGGATCGTCTCGAACTGCCCCAATCTCCTTCGCGAGGATCAATCGGTCTCCAGACCTACATTTCTGAACTGGTAAGATCGCCGGTCTCTTGAGGGCAACTAATGTCTCAGATGACGGGAAGGGGTTTGATGCGATCCTCTCAAGGACGTCATGTGTTGCCGGATCACTCAACATCGCAACCCGTCATACCCACCCAGACATGACCAAAATTTTAGAGGGAGGACTTAGTCGACACCGGCGTTATGCCGTTAATAACCAAAGAGGCGCTGCCCTGATCCCGCACCTCTGTTCCTTGCCATTAATGGCTGACGCATGGCATTCAAGTCCGAGAAGCAAAGCGGCCGCGAAGGACCGCTTGCCGCGCAAGCAGACATTGCAACGCGCGGAGCATGGCGCATGCTCCGATTGCTCGTCTGTCAGGCAGGCTCACACACTTCAGGAGGACTCATGTTCGACCACGTTAAATTCGGAGCCACCGACTATGCGGCGAGCAAAGCGTTCTTCCTCAAGGCACTTGAACCGCTCGGCGTTGCGGTTGTCTCGGAAGGACCGCCGACCTACGGTGTCGAGCTCAGCTCAAAGGGCAAGGCTTCATTGTGCATATTCAAAACCGAGGAAACGCCGGCGCATCTTCACTTGGCATTCACTGCCGATAATCGCCAGCAAGTCGAAGCTTTCTATCGCGCGGCTCTGGAGGCGGGTGGCAAAGACAATGGTGCGCCTGGTCTGCGCCCGCACTACCACGCTAACTACTATGCAGCTTTCGTTATCGGTCCGGACGGGCACAACATTGAAGTGGTTTGCCACAAACCCGAGGCCTAGCCCTTCCATCGAGAGCGCTCATGACCGGGCTTTGCTGACTTGCGACCGCCCCCTACACCTCGTCGACGGCGTCGCGGTAGCGTGACCATTCACCTATCTCTCGCCCATCCCGCGCCTGCATCGCCTCACGGCAGGTGACGATGCTGCGTTTCGTCAGATCGACGCGCAGTCGACCGACGGCGAAGTGCTCAACATCCCCTCCGGCTGGATACGGTCACAGATACCGAGCATTCCGGCATCGAGCACGAGACGCACACCGTCATGCGGCTCGCGGGCAGAGGCAATAGACGTTGGAGCTTGCGTACCGTGGCCAAAGCAACCGTGAAGCTTCCGCATTTCGCGGCTCATATCCGTTTTCCGCACTATTTCGGCAGCCATTCATGCCTCGATGCTGCAATCGCCAGCAAGCGGTTACCGGATTAGTTGACTCCAATACTCAAGGAATGTAGGCGCTTGCGCCTCTAGTCTCACAATCCGAAGCGCAATCATGCTCCTGACCGCCATTGTTTCCGAAATCGCTCGCAGAAAAGATCACGCGGCGCTTCTTTTCGGCAGCGGACGGACCCTTTCCTACGCGGAACTCGACGAGCAAACGCTCCGTTTCGCAAGCCGGCTGGGACAGGGACAAAAGCGGCTCGTGGCGATTGCTGCCGAAGCCTCGGAGCATGCGATCGTCGCCTATCTCGCAGCACTGCGGGCGGGACACGCGGTCGCCATGCTGCCACCCTGTGATGAGAGGCTGTGGGATGATTTTCTTAACGCCTTCCAACCGGATTTCATCTTTCGTCCAGCCAATGGCCACTGGCGTCTGACCGAGGAGGTCCGGCCTGGAAAAGGCAGTCAGGCGATCCACCCTGATCTCGCCCTGCTGCTCATGACATCAGGCAGTTCGGGCGCTGCCAAAGCAGTGCGTCTTTCCTATGCCAATCTCGACGCCAACTCACGCTCGATCGCGGCCTACCTCGAACTCTCATCCACCGACCGTGCCGCGTTGGTCCTGCCCCTCCACTATTCTTACGGACTGTCGGTTCTGAATTCCCATCTAATTGCGGGCGGCAGCGTTTTCTTTCCCGGCATTTCTGTAATGGACGGCGACTTCGCCCGCATCATCGACGAGAGCGGCTGCACAAATCTCTCCGGCATACCCTATTCCTATGAACTCCTGGAAAGGTCGAATTTCCGCACCTCACAGAGCAAGGCACTGCGTGTCATGACCGTAGCAGGCGGCAAGCTCAACGCCGATCTGATCCGCCTTTACCGTGACCATATGCGTACGAAAGGCGGTCGCTTCTTCGTCATGTATGGCCAAACCGAGGCGACGGCACGCATCGCTTTCGTTCCACCGGAAAGCTTATCCGACAAGGAGGAGCGCATCGGGACTGCCATACCCGGGGGTAGCCTCACGCTCGTCGATGACGAAGGAGCGCCAATTACCCAATCAGGCACGGCCGGAGAACTCGTCTATCGGGGGCCGAACGTGATGATGGGCTACGGGATGCAGCGCAGCGACCTTTCGCGCGGCGCCGAGATCGAAGCGCTGAATACTGGCGACATCGCCGTGCAAGACGAACATGGCTTCTTCCGTATTGTCGGGCGAAAGAGCCGTTTTGCCAAGATTGCTGGCCTCAGGATCGGCTTCGACATCATGGAACAGGCGCTGCTGCGCGAGGGCATTGCGGCCGCGGTAATCGGCGACGATGCGGGGCTGCAGGCCTACGTGATCGGTGCGGACTCTGTGGAAAGAGCACAACGCATCCTCGCGCAGGCCAGCCGCCTGCCGGCCAATCTGATTTCCGCGACAGCTCGCGACAGTTTTCCAAGGCTGGCTTCGGGCAAGATTGACTATGCCTGCCTCCAGGACGAGACGCGGAAAAGGCGGGCGGAACCCCGCGTGGTGTCTGGCAATGTGCTTGATGCTTATGCCCGTGTATTCTATCCGCTCGCCGTCAGTCGCAAGGACAGCTTCGTTTCACTCGGCGGAGATTCACTCCGTTTCCTGCAGTTGGTCATGGAACTCGAACAGCTCGGCGTCGATGTTCCTGACGGCTGGGAACGCATGACAATCGCCGAGCTCGGCACGCACCATCCGGCGGTGTTTTCGTCGAAGCGCGACGGAGCAAGGGGGTTGCCGACCCACTTGGTGCTGAGAGCAATTGCGATCCTGCTGGTGGTCATTCAGCATGAGACGCTCTGGCCTGTTCCCGGCGGCTCCGGCGTAATGATGCTGCTGGTCGGCTTTAGCCTGGCGCGCTTTCAATCGACCCATTTGCTTGCCGGTCGGCTTAGCCTGGCGCTGAGACCCGCAATCAATGTCCTGATCCCATATTTCCTGATCGTCGCCGCTTATGCAGTTATCTGGCAGACAATTCCCTGGGCTTCGATCACGCTGACCGGCAATTTCGGCTACGCCGAACCGGAGCGCCACGAGATGATCCCCTATCTTTACTGGTTCATCGAAGCCTATGTGCAGGCGCTTATTGCCTTCGCGCTTCTCTTCGCCATACCGGCTGTGCGCAGGTTCGCGCAGACGCGACCTTTCACTTTCTCAATCGGGCTATTGGGTTTTGCCATTGTGGCGCGCTTTTCGCTGCCGCTGTTCATTGAAATCGGTGGACGTCAGATCTTCGCAATCTATTGGGTCTTCCACCTCTGTGTTTTCGGCTGGTGCGCGGGCTTCGCCGACAGCCCGGTAAAGAAGCTGGTTTTGAAAGCGTTAGTTGCCCTAGTCCTAGGCTATCTCGCCTTCTGGGAGACCGTCTGGATCGGAACGACGGTCAAGTATTTGACGATCTTTGCAGCGCTTCTTGCTCTTGTTTATATGCCGCGCATTCGATTACCGGCGGATACCGGACGGCTCGTGACATTGATTGCCACATCAGCCTTTCCGATCTACCTGTTGCACCGTTTTGTCCCGGAATTGCTGATGGCGCCTGCGGCAGGCATTCTACCTGTTGCGGCCTTTCATCTCATGGCGATCGCAGGCGGCGTCGTGGCCGGTATCGCTGCCAACTACGCGGTGGCGGGGCTTCGCAACCTGCTCAGCAGATACTCGATCGAGCGCCGGACGGAGTTGCGTTCCGCCTAAAGCGTGTCGCAGCTTACGTGATTCAGGATTCCATTGAAGGCTGAATTGTGATTCACTTGGCCATGGAAGGAGGGCGACCATGGGCAAGCCGCATCCAATAGAGTTGCGTGTGCGAGTGGTTGCGTTTGTAGAGGAAGGCAATAGCCATCGTGAAGCAGCCCGGCATTTCCGGGTTTCGCCGCGGTTCGTCAACAATATGATGATTCTGCACCGGTCCCAGGGCTCTGTCGCGCCAGCCAGGCAGGGTCATGCACCAGGCGGCGGTAAATTGACGGCGCATAGCGAGTGGATTGCCGCGCGTGTTGCCGGCAATGGCGATGTGACGCTGGACGAATTGTGTGTCGAACTGGCCGGACGCGGTGTGATGGTCCATCGTGCCACGATTGGCCGGTTTCTCCAACGGCTTGGGCTGAGCAATAAAAAAAAGGCTCATGGCCAGCGAACAACTGCGACCGGATATCGCGCGCGCCCGTGACCTGTGGATCAAGCGACGCCGGCGCTTCTTCAACAAAGCATTGGCCCGGCTCATCTTTATCGACGAGACTTCGACCAGCACCAAACTGACCAAGCGCACCGGATGGTGCCCCAAAGGCCAGCGCTATCGGACCCATGCGCCATTCGGCAAATGGAGAACACAGACCTTCATCGCCGGACTGCGATGCCACGGCTTGACCGCGCCGTTTATCGTCGATGCACCGATGAACCGGCGGATCTTCGAAGCCTGGATCGAAACCCAACTCGCCCCGACATTGTCGAAGGGCGATGTCGTCGTTCTCGACAATGTCGGCTTTCACAAGAGCGAGCGCGCTGCGCAACTGGTCAAGGAGCGAGGGGCATGGCTGCTGTTCCTGCCGGCCTATTCACCCGACCTCAACCCCATCGAGATGGCATTCTCCAAGCTCAAGACCTTGCTGCGAAAACGCGCCGCACGAAGCTTCGATGCAATAACAAAAGCCCTGGGTGAGATTGTCGGCATCTTCTCCGTCGAGGAATGCCTGAATTTCTTCAGAGCAGCAGGTTATGAGGCGGAATAAGTGCGACACGCTTTAGCTTCCGACTGGCTTTAGCCAAGCTCATCTTGTCGCAGCGCTGCCGCAAGCGATTTGTCCGTGACAATCGCGTAAAGGTCATTGTGGGCCGACCGCTTATACCAAAGCTGACATCCGCCGGCCACGCGATCGAACTAGACTACGGCGCGCCGGCCCTTAGTCGGCCTCTCGGCATTTCGATAGAATATCGTCGACGACGGAGGTGAGCGGCGCAGTGGCGTCAATGGTCGTCGCGTTCTTGGGATTGTCTTCTTTCGTTGCATGCAGTCGCACAACCACTTCTCGTTCGGCTGGTTTTCCGCCAAACTCGTCTTCAGGTCTGCTGGCAAGCCGCCTCTTCAACGTGTCCAAATCGACGTCGAGAACGAAAACCCCGTCAAACAAATCAATAAAGTGATGGAAATTCCTTGAGCCGCCGCAGAAGAAGGAAATCGGGTGGCTTCGATCGGCCACCAGGGATTTGACTTTGTCGACATCCCAAAGGTGGTGCTCGTGCCAAAAGGCCACATCCAGACTGTTCTGCCTATGCGCAGAGCGATCCAGCGGTTTACCCGTCTGGGGATCGCCTTGATAAGCCAACTCACGGTCACCGTGGATGGCGTGGTAACCGCGCTGCTGCAGTTCAGTGGCGACTGAGGTCTTGCCAGTCCCGGAAACGCCTTCGATCAAATAGTTCCTGACGCCCATTTTGCTCTCGTTCGATGAACCGCACTTCTTGGCAATAGCCACCCCTGTCGCCTTATGGCGCAGGACGGATACGGTGTACAAATCAATATTATGCACAGATTTCCGGCACTTCCATTCCAACGGGCTTGCACGGTGACCGTGTCACCGGACGATAATGCTGCAGGAAGTTGTTGGCGACGAAGAGGAACGTCGGAAGACATTCAAAAGATGAATGCCTGATAGGGATCATGGTTTCTGTACACCAACATACCGATGCGCGAAGAATTGAGGCGGACCGCACGGCCACGTGCAGGGGCTAAAGCACGGTTACAGGAGAAATTGGCCGCACGATCCATTCCGCCGAACATCCGAGGCGGTCGGATGTTCCTAGTCCTCCGGCGCCTTAATTTTCATCAACCGGCACGAAAGCCGCCTGCGCTGCAAAGATCGCCTCAGCGTTGTAGCCGCGCTCGACACGTCTGCGGCATTCCGGTAGTTATTGCGCCTGCGAACTGAAGGTTTCCCGCGGCATCGGGGCGCCGACCGAGACCAAGCAAATGCGCTGCAATTGATCGCAACTTTGATGTTTTGACCGGGCCGATTGCGGGCGATGCGATATCGGCTTCCAAGGAGCTTCTGCTGATGAGCCTGCCAACGGATGCTTTGAGTCCAAAACGCCATATGGGCATCGACCTGTTTCGGGTCGTCTCCTTCGTTGCTGTTGTCGCAGTTCACGCGCGCGGCTTTTACCTCGGGCCGCGGGCAACAGAGTTTTTCTTGCTCGTTCCACGTTTCGCAGTGCCCTATTTCTTTCTTGTCGCCGGATATTTTCTCAGCCGGAAACGCTTGTCCCTGGTTTCCACGGCCAAGCTTTATCTTACTCGGCTTTTCCCTGTGTTTGCCGGATGGCTGCTCATATACCTTTTGGCGCATGAACTAATTTTTGGCGATAGCGGGATTTTGGGCGACCGACAGCTTCTCGTTGAAGGAGTTCCCGCTTACCATCTTTGGTTCCTGCCGTCTTTGGGTGTGAGCGCCGTTACCTTCGCCCTGTGTCTGAAGGTCTCAGGCATAAGAGGAGCACTCGTCGCCGGGATATTGCTCTACTGCCTGGGAGTGCCTTTCGTGGAACTGAATGTGGAGGGGCCTTTACACTGGAACTTCCGCGACGGACCGTTTTTTGGCTGCATCTTCATCGCGATCGGCTATTGGATCGGCAAGTCCGGCCTATCGCTGACGATAAAGCAGTCTGTCGCCATCGCATCGGCCGGATTTCTGCTTCAGTGCCTCGAGAGCTTTTTATTGTGGCGCTTTTTCCAGGTGCCGCCCACACGTGACATCGATTATTTCATATCGACCGTCCCTTACGCCGTCGGGATTTTTTTCCTTGCTCTTGGTTGTCAAAGCCACGTGCCGGGCACCGTCGCGAAGCTTGGCGAGAAGACGCTCGGATCGTACTGTATCCACCTTTTGTTCCTGTGGATGGTTCAGACCGTGTTTGTGCCGTCTTCCATCCCACGCGTGTTGATCACCATTGTCATCGTCAGCATCGCTTCGCTCATTGCTAGCAACTTGATGTCAAAGATAAAGCTTTTGTCCCTGCTCGTGGAGTGATTAACGTTCAATGCAGCCAAGGCCACCGTCGCCTGTCGGCCCTCGCGGCGACAATAAGCGCAGGAGGCGCGAGAGCTGATTATTGGTGCTCGCTACTGAATGAAATGAAAACCCGACGGAAGCGGGGTATAACGCCTTCACGCGGCAAGGACTCGTCTAAGAGAGGTCAAAGGCGAGCCCAAGCCATGAGTACCAGGGGGATAACCCGATGGCACTTGGGATCACGCAGTTTCAGTAGCTGTGGAAGCCCGAAACGCGTGACCTCAATAAACGCCCGGTGGAAGGGAAGGTTCCCTGCGATCGACCAGAGAAGAAAAATCCTCTCTTGCGAAAATCTACGACACTCTACGATATCATCAGGGGCCGGTGCATCCTATCATCTCCGTGCGCCGGCGAACGGCTGATAACCGCGGCGCAGGGGGAATCCTCCTTGGCCGGGGTAACGTGGGAAATAGCCCCGGCCTTCACATCCTAAGCTGAATCTCGAAATCGTTGAGGGTGCAACTGCCCCGACGAGTACGATGCGGGCCCGCGCGCATCGGTTCAACGCGACCCTTTTCGCACCGCGCGACAGGGAACTCTGCCTCCCCCGCCACGCACCAGTAGAATGACGGACCAGCAAAAGGGAGCAAACTAGCTAAAACGGTTTAGACCGTCCCCGTGCGCCTTCGGCGGAGGTGCCGGGCCCTTCGGAAGCCGAATGCCTCTTAAGGGCATCGATAATCTCCATGGCGGTGACTTCATCAAGGCGTTTGAGCGGCAGAGTTTCAGCTATGACAGCGACCCTGTGCGTTTGCGTATCGACAATCGACCAGCTGCCATCCCCGTCGCGTCTGGCGTAATACTACGGGCATGTTCGAATAGTCACGCCTACCTCTGCTTCTCGGCAATGCTGGCGAGTAGCTGTTCCAAGCTGTCTTCGTTCGTGACGCCGTGCTGATAGAAATAGATGATCTGGATTGCGAGCTCGTCGCAGGCGTCGTCACCCGTTATGTGCCCGGTCGCGCAGATATGATCGAAGACTCTTTTGCAGATCACAATATCTTCGTTCTGCAATGGTGCATCGTTCGCAGCGAAATCATCTCTGGTCATGGTTCAACACTCCCTAAGAAGATCGTTTATTTTCGAAGATCGATCCTGAACGCAGGATGAAAAGTGAATCGCTTACCGTCCATGCAGCGCTTTGATCTGCATAGCTGTTCGACCTTCCTCGATGCCTCTCGCGCATTGGACGCCCAGATGCCCAGCCGTTGCAAGGCAGGATGTTCTGCCTCTGCCAAGGGATGGTATTGATCGCCCATCGCCACTGGCGGGCGCGCGGTCCGCTGGTAAGGTCGAGATAAATGCGCCCGAATTGCAAATCGCCATCCAAGGAGACAACGTCCTGGTGGTCCTCGCCCGGCCATGTCTCCCGCCATTTGTATTTCGGCTGGTATTCGGGGTGCATCCGGCTTTCGCATGCAGTTCATTTCCGGCCCGACTTGTGGGTACTTATTGTGTAGTCAATCGCGGTTTCCCATTGCCCTTGACGGTGTCCGGCGTACACTGCCCATGCCGGCCCCGATTAACGGCTGAGACCGGTTGGGAGATTATACGTGCTCTTGCCATCACAGAGGAGCACGAGATGTCTCTTCAGGATTTACTTCCCCTCGATGAAAGCCAGATCGACACGGTCACGACGGTGGTTCACCAGTGGTGCAAATTTCATCGTGTTCCGATAGAGAGCGGCCGTGGCCGTGTGGCGATGACGACCGCCGTTAGTCTCGCAATCGGAGGCGAGCATTCATCTCAAGCGCTCGCCGAGGCCCTCGGCCGCGCTATGCGGATCGAGCAGTTCAAGCGGCCGGTAGACTAGCATCCTCGTAGATTTCGCGGTGGATATTTGCGCATTGCGCGATTTAATTGTTGGATGCAAAGCTCCCGCGTTCCTGGCCTCTTCAGGCCACCGACCAACCATTGCGAACGCGACCGCGAAAGCCTCGCGATCCGGCGTAGGCCGAACCTTCCCCTCGATCCCTTGGGTTACGCCTCAAGCACGAAGCCCAGGGGCGCGGCCTGAGAGTTCCGCTTATTCGAGGCGAACCTTGGCGGCCGTTACTGGAGTCGCCGACGTTACTTCTGTGGCGTGTCCGCACTCTTCCCAGCGAGGCGATGCCGCTGTAGGGTGGCCGAACGTGCGCCTGACCATCCCACCCGGAGGCTCTGTATGGCCGAGATCTTGTTGTTCCACCACGCACAAGGGCTGACCCCGGGTGTGCGCGCGTTCGCCGACGACTTGCGGGCTAGCGGTCACATCGTGCATACGCCGGACCTGTTCGACGGACGCACGTTCCAGAGCATCGATGAGGGTCTCGCCTATATCGGTGAGATCGGATTCGACGACATGCGGGAGCGCGGCGTCCACGTCGTCGACGAACTGCCTCCCGAACTCGTCTATGCCGGGTTCTCGTTCGGTGTGCTGCCGGCGCAGAAGCTGGCACAGACACGGCCGGGAGCCCGCGGAGCCCTGCTCTTCTACTCTTGCCTGCCGATCAGTGGCGAGTGGGCCTTCGGGCCCTGGCCAGACGGCGTCGCGGTCCAGATTCACGGTAAGGAAAACGACCCGATCTTCGTCGGCGAGGGCGACATCGACGCCGCCCGCGAGATCGTGGAGAAGGTCGAGGACGCGGAGCTTTTCCTGTACCCCGGCGATCAGCACTACTTCGCCGACAGTTCGCTCCCATCGTATGACGCGGATGCGACCGCAGTACTCACCATTCGAGTGCTTCAGTTCCTGGATCGCGTTTGATCCATGCCGGCGTCTTGGCTTGAGCTCAGTCCCGAAAGGTCGTCCCGCAACAGTGCCTACTTTCCAGCCGCGATAGCGATCGATCCTTGTAACATCGTCGTTCTTCGATAGGCGAGAAAGGCAATCCGCAATCGATCCATTTCAAAATCCGCTTTCGGCAATACCACGATTGCAGCCAACCGAACCCTTTAAAGAACAACTACTTGAGATTTTCAATGTCCGGTGTTGGCGGGCGCAATCCGGCCGACCGCAGAATGGGTATTGTTATGCCGAGCTTGCCATCCCGCCCTATCGGAAATCTCGAGCTTTAGGGAACTGGCTCGGCATAGTATCCGGCTCGGGATAAATTCCGTTTCTCCACATCGATACGCTGAAGGTGAAGAGCCGAAACTTCCACCGACATAGGGGGTGCCGGAGTGCGAGCGCCTAGAGCCGGTCCAAAAAGTGGTTCGAACGATCCAGAATCTGGATCGTTCTGCTCGGAGGTTCGACGCCTCGTCGTTAGCGCGCCGGAACTTGCCGACCGGTTCAGCGTTGCCGTCGTTGAGGAGGAGTTCCAATGTCAGTCCCTTTCGAGCCTATTGTACCGCGGCCGGCCCCGCCGTCGGATCCTGACCGTATTCCCGGCGATGAGTCGCTTCCCGATCCCGAACCCGATGAGGGCGCCGCGCCAGTCGACCGGATGTCGGCACACTGCCCAACAGGGGAACTCCATTTTCGAGGCGTCCGTCTGCAATCCGAGGGTCGGCCATGAGCGAAGATTGGAGAGCTGATCTCAAGGTAGCGCTCGAGGACTTCGTAGATACCTATGTGGTTAGGGGCGCGAAACAGGCTAACGTCTACGATGCTATCATCGAGGAGATCGGAAATCTTCGAACGGCATACGACCGCGATCCTGATCCAGCCGAAGATCGTGCGCGAGCCGATGTCGAGGAACCGTCGAACGACTGGCCCGGCGCTCAGCGCTGAGCACCAGGCAATAAAAAAGGCCGGGGCGAAACCGCACCGACCTTCTCGACATCGCTCTTCACACCAGTGCCAGTACATCCGTGGTCAAAAGCAGATAAGCGACTTCGGCAGTCGCGAACGCTCGCGTGGAGCGCTCACCAGCAACGCCGATGAGCTGTAGATAGCCGATGATTGTGTTGGTTTCAAGGGCGCGGAGGGGATGCGACGTCGATCTTCTAGCCGGCATCTCCGCGAAACGGGGCCGGGATCGCTATTATAGTCTCTACTGGAACCTTCGCTAGGAATCGAGGTTAATTGCGCGAGGTCGCGGTGTGTTAATCGGACACGACGGAGATGATGAACGCACCGGTTTTTCCGATTTCTCGGTGCGGGCAACGAAACGCCAGGCGAGCATCTAACCCGTCCGCCGCGACCTTATCCTTCTGAAAGGCAACCTCGCCATGATCAATCCACCGAGCACCCAGCCAGATAGTCCGGAACGAAAGGTCGAGCTCGACCAAACTGTCGACTACGCCGTCCAGATCCTCGTGGAGGAGGCCCACCTCGTCGGTTGGACCCGCGTCGAGTTCCTGACCGCAATCCTCGACGCCGCGAACGTCCGGTTGTCGGCGATCGAAGAGGAACGCGAACTTGAAGCAGGCGGCAATTGAAGATCGCGACCTACACGTCAACGGGGTGAACGGTCGTCTCGAGGTTCTTCTTGGGTGGCTCGCTGAGGCATCGCCCGACGTCGTATGTTTGCAAGAATTGAAAGCGCCTCAAGAGAAGTTTCCGATCAAAGCGATCGAAGACGCGGGATAAGGCGCGGTCTGGCAGGGTCAGAAATCTTGGAACGGCGTGGCCCTGCTTGCCAAGGATCAGGAGCCACACCTGAGACGGAAAGGACTTCCGGGCGATCCGGACGACCTTCACAGCCGATATATCGAGGCGATCGTCAAAGGAATCGTCATCGGCGGCCTGCATCTTCCGAATGGCAACCCTCATCCGGGGCCCAAGTTCGACTACAAGCTACGTTGGTTTGAGCGGCTCCATGACTACGCTGCCGAGTTGCTGGCGCTTGAGGTGGCCGTTGTGCTTGCCGGCGATTATAACGTCATGCCCAGGGAGTTCGACGTCTACAAGCCCGAGCGCTGGGTGAACCACGCATTGTTCCGCGTCGAGGTCCGTGATGCCTTCAAAAACCTCGTCGCCCAAGGTCGGACGGATGCACTTCGCAAACTGCACCCGGACGAGCGTATTTGCCTGTCGGCCCGAGGCGTTTGGTCTGCGCAAGACGAGAGGGGTTAAAAGAGAGCAGCGATTTTGATCATGATGTCGGATCGGGGGCGGCTGGTGCGTCATCGTATCATCAGGTCGGGCTCTCGATCTGAAGGACAACGACCAGGAGAACGACGCGATGTCTAAGAACACCATTTGTCTATGGTACAACAAGGACGCTGAGGAAGCCGCCCGCTTCTATGCCGACACCTTCCCAGACAGCAAGATCGGAGCCATCATCCGCGCGCCCGGCAAATACCCCGACGGAGAAGAGGCAGACGTGTTGGTCGTCGAGTTCACGGTGGCGGGTGTCGCGTGCATCGGATTGAACGGCGGCCCCACATTCAAGCACAGCGAAGCCTTCTCATTCCAGATCAGCACCGAGGATCAGGAAGAAACAGATCGCTATTGGAACGCCATCGTCGGCAATGGCGGTCAGGAAAGCGAATGCGGCTGGTGCAAGGATAAGTGGGGAGTATCCTGGCAGATCACACCTCGCATTCTAATGGACGCGCTTGTAGCAGGTGGCGAACAAGCAAAGCGCGCATTCGACGCGATGATGACGATGAGGAAAATCGACGTAGCTGTGATCGATGCGGCACGAAAAGGGGATGACGCGCTATGACCACCGAGAAGATCAAAGGACCTGCTTCCTATTTTCCATCAATCGAGAAGAAATACGGCCGTCCTATCGATGACTGGCAAGAACTCGTGCGAAAGCACTATCCTGCGAAGCACATGGAACTTGTCGGTATGCTGAAGAGCGAACACGGAATGGGCCACGGTCATGCAAATGCGGTCGTGGCGCACACTCTCGCGGAAGACAAGCAGCCAGCCTCTTAAACGGAGTGTGGTGCGAGGCGAAACGTCTTGTCTGCTTCCGGGCCCAATGCGGACCTCTATGTCGATCGCCGGAAGGTCCCCGCGGCGGGGGGAAGCTGCCCTTGCCCTGCCGCGAAAGCCGGCCGCCGAACACCGACTTTCGCGAGGGAGTTAATGCTGAGGGCGGTCTCCGCAGCCGGCGTACGTGGCAGCAACGTTTCTCAAACGATCCGGATGCGGCGGGTCACCTGGCCGTTGCTTTCCCAGTATGTGTGCTTTTTGGCGATCAAGGGATCGTCCATTGCCGGTTGAATTTGGCCTGCCGTACTGATCGCGCGCGAGGTCACCGTGTGTTCTCCAGGCGAGGGATTTTCCCAATCCAGTGACCAAATCTTCCAGGCGTATTCGGCCTCCTCGCTGTGATCTATGACTGCCGGCATCCAGGGCCCTTGATCGATTTTCACTTCGACCCGGGCGATCGGCGCACCCCAAGCTGCGCCGACGATCCGGTGACCCGAGTCGTTGCGCGTGACCTTCGCGGGCGCGGATTTCAGCAAGGCCCGGCCGACCGAGGTCTCGGCCCACACGGTCTCGCCGTTGTGCTCTTCCTCTCGGATGGTGACATAGTCGCGACCCATCAGCAGGCTCATGAAGCGGGTGTCGCGAACCTCGATGCTCTTCAGCCACTTGACGTTGGCGATCCCGTACCAGCCCGGAGTTATCAGCCGCAGCGGGAAACCGTTGGGCGCCGGCAGGGTCGCGCCGTTCATTTCGTAGCAGAGCAGATTGTCGGGGTTCATCGCGTCTGCGAGCGACATGCTGCGAGCGAAGTTCTGTTGCATCTTGATATCGCGAATTGTGACCTCGCCTTTGTCGGTACCGAAGAAGACGACCTCGATGCCCTTTTCAAGGACCCCGGCTTCCTGGAGGATCGGGGCAAGCGGCGTGCCTGCCCAGCGGGCATTGCCGATGCCGCCGGTGAAGAAGGGGAAGCCGTGGTTGCCGGAGCATTCCACGGTGAAAACAACCTCCTGCCTCGGCCGCGCCTTGATGTCGGCGAGCGTCATTTTCAAGGGCTTCTTGACCAGGCCCCCGATCTCGAGGGACCACGTCTTCTCGTCAATCGTTGGTCGATTGAAATGCGAGATGCTGAAGAACTTGTCGTTTGGCGTAATCCAGGAGTCCATATCCTCCCAGACAAGCTGGGTCTGAATCCCCACCGGATCGGGATTTTCGGCCGGCTGATCGAGCCAAGGAATGACTTCCTCGCCCGGTCGCGTCGGAAAAGCGTGGGCCAGCGAAGCATAGAGGCCCGCGATTCCGGCGAGAGCCGCACTTCCTTGAACGATGAATTCCCTGCGTTGAAGATCAGGCATGTTTTTCCCTCCCTGATCGCATCCGGAGCGGGCTGCAACGGCCCGAGCCCGGATATGCGCACAATGTCTATCCCACCTGGTATGTTCGGAGCGAGGTCAAGCGATTGACCCGCATTTCACTTCTTGCGCGGATCGTCAGCCGGGTTGATGTAAGTGATCCCTCCCGGTCCGACAAAATGGACTTCGATGATGGCCTCTTGGTCTCCTGTCCAGCCATAGTGGGCGTGATTTGCTGGCTGCGCGAAAAACGCTCCTGGTTTGAGCAAGTCGCCAGTCTTTTCAACCTTTTCGCCAATACCAAAGCCAATGTTACCGCTGATCAGGGTGACGGTCTCGGCATGCGGATGAGTATGGGGCGGAACCTGATAGTTGGGCGGAAACTTGGCGCGCAAAACGACGGTGTCGCCAGCTTTCGACGGATCGCCCACCAAGACAGCAATTTGAGCCCCTTTCGGCAGGCCCTGATCATCCTGCCATACCAGCTTGTCAGGCCTAAGCAGTATCACGTCCGTATGTTGTCCGAACGCCGAACCTCCACATACGGTCAGAACTGCCGCAACGGCAGTACCGAAGGTAAGTGTCGGTCTGCGATTCATAGCTTTCATCGCTTCCTCCATCTAGGCGATGAGTATGATCAATCACTAAATCAACCTATGAGCGATCAAGGAGGTTGTCAAATCAACTTTCTGGAAATTATGCACTTGCCGCTTCCTTTGGAGAGGTCAGGCCAATTCGATCATGCGGCGGCCGTTAGTGAGCGGCCGCAATGGGGCATCAGTGAGCGTTCGGCCGGATCAGATGGACTTCCGCAATTGGGCGCATAGGAGACCTCAGCAAAGGGGCTCAAGTTAGCCCGAAGCAGCCCGCATCCCGGCGATCCGGAAGGATCGGGATCGAAGGCGTTCCACTCCACGTCAGAACTTCTGCGGGAGCGAAGCCAACGGTATTGGATCCTCGCGCACCGGGGACATTCAAATGGATGGCCGTTCCGTGCATAAATAAGGTTGCTGCCTGTGCCACGAAAAAGTCGGCTGTCTGCAAGAGCCGTGGACGAAACATTTTCTACAAAGACAATGGAAAAAGAACGACCTGTCTTTCTCGCCATTTGTTGATCCTCTAGCCTTTCCACAAGTCGACGGAATCGTCTGTCAACGGTGGCTAGGAAGTGCGGCTTGAAAGGAAGAAACATAAAATGGCCTGCTGCTGAAGGGATCCAATCAGCCGGAGGCAGCCCAGCGAGCCTTCCGAAAATAAAACATTCTCAACCCGAAGCAGTCCAATGAGAGAAGCCATATCAGATCAGATCCTCACCGCCGCCGGCGCGCTGTTTTACAGCGAAGGTATTCGGGCCGTTGGGATAGATCGCATTATCGAAGAAGCGAACGTTGCAAAGGCAACGCTGTATCGACACTTCCCGTCCAAAGATCATCTCGTTGCAGCCTATCTTCAGGATCGCCATGATCGTGTAATCGGCTCCTTGCAGGAGGTCTTGGACGCGACGGGCGATCCGAGAGATCAGATCAGAGTTATTTTCGAGCGTCTATATGAAAAGGCCGATAGCCCGGAGTTCCGCGGCTGCGCATTTGCTCTTGCAGTGGCCGAGCACGGCGATTCCGAACGCGTCGTGTCGGTCGCCCGAACACATAAGAAAGCAGTGAGGGACATCTTCCGCGCCGTCATGTCCAAGGCCGAGGTGGGGCTTGATCAGGCTGCTGCTCATCTATCGCTTCTTTATGAAGGAGCGCTTGCAACGGTGGCAGTCGGACGTGATCCAACAGCGGTTCTCGTCGCCCGAGACTGCGCACTCTCCGTATTCGACGCTGCGATCCCCCATGACCGGACATCTTGAGAGCACCATCAAATGACAAAGACCATCGACTACTTCTTCGGCGTCGGCTCGCCCTGGGCCTTCATCGGCCTGGAGCCGTTCGCCGCACTTGCTTCCGAGCAGGATGCCACGATCCGTCCTTACGTCATCCCGCTGATCGAGGATAACGGCGCGATCTACTCTCGCAACCGGCCGGAGGCCCGTCGGGCTTACTGGACGAAGGACCTCAAGCGTTGGGCGGCGGTCCGTGGAAAAGTACTGAACTTTGAAAATCGTGCCGCCCTTTCGGACCCGACGCCGGCAGGCTTCATGATCATCGCGGCCATCGATCGGGGCGACGACTGGCTCAAGCTGACAAAAGCCCTGCAGGAAGCTTTCTGGTCAGGCGGGAAAAATATCGGCGACGCAGAAGTCCGCCGCACGATCGCGGATACCGCCGGCTTTGATGGCGCGGCGTTGGATGAGCGTGCCCAGAGCGACGCCGTGCAGTCGATATGGAAGGCCAATTACGAGACCGCTAAGCACGCCGGTGTCTTTGGGCTCCCGACATTCCGCTACGAAGACGAGCTTTATTGGGGACAGGACAGTCTGCCCTTCCTCGAACGTCATCTGAAGGACGAAAAACTGATCGCCTGAACCTGTCGCAGAATCGAGCTGCGCGCCGCGCGAACGCAGCCTGGTTGCGAATCTCCAGACCGTACTTACGGGGTTTCTCATGCCTCTTTCCCTGCCGGGTTCCCTCGTCTCCACCGAATGGCTGGCGGCGCATTTCGATCATCCTGGCCTCGTCATTCTTGACGGCTCTTTCAAGCTTCCCGGCGTAACACCCATTGCCGCCGACGATTTTGCTGCCCGGCACATTCCCCAAGCGCGCTTTTTCGATATCGACGACATCGCCGATCACGACACGGTCCTGCCGCACATGCTTCCGTCTCCCGGGGCCTTCGAAACCTACGCCTCCGATCTCGGCATCTCGAATGACAGCATTGTCGTGGTCTACGATACGCCCGGCCTGATGTCGGCCGGCCGCGTCTGGTGGACATTGCGGACTTTCGGTCATGATAAAGTCGCCATTCTTGATGGCGGTTTGCGCAAATGGATGGCGGAAGGACGAGCGGTCACTGGTGAGGCCACGCCTGCGCCAAAGGCTACCTTTCACGCCACCTTCCATCCTGACGCTGTGCGTTCAAAGGCGCAGGTTCTCGACAATCTGGGAAGCCGGGCGGAGCAGGTCATCGATGCGCGCTCAGCCGGTCGGTTCACGGCAGAGGAAAAGGAGGCGCGGCCGGGCCTGCGCTCCGGCCATATTCCCGGCAGCCTCAATCTTCCATTTAACGCGCTGACCGATCCGCAATCCGGCGAACTCCTCCAGGTGGCGGACCTCCGCACGGCATTCGAGACTGCCGGCCTCGATTTCTCAAAACCCGTCATCGCGAGCTGCGGCTCGGGCGTGATCGCCGCCGCACTTGCTTTTGGACTGCATCTGACCGGCAAGGACGACGTCGCCATCTATGACGGCGCCTGGACCGAATGGGGCCAGCCGGGCGACACACCTGTCGAGACTGGTGCGGGCAAGCGTGATGACCGCAAATGAGCGCGCTGTCTCCCGCTCTTTGTGAAGCGCTTCGCACCCGTTTCGGCAATCGCTTTTCCAAATCGCAGGCCTTGCCCGAACAGCACGGCCACGGTGAATCCCACCACACGCCCGCAATCCCGGATGCGGTGGTGTTTGCGGAAAGCACCGAGGAAGTGGCCGAGACCGTCCGGCTCTGCGCGGCCGAAGGCGCGCCGGTGATCGCGTTTGGCGCCGGCACCTCGCTCGAAGGCCATCTGACGGCGGTGCGCGGCGGCGTCTCCATCGATCTTTCACGCATGACGCAGATCATCCGCGTCAATGCCGAGGACCTCGATTGTACGGTCGAGGCCGGCGTGACCCGCGAACAACTGAACAGCCGCCTGCGCGACATGGGCCTGTTCTTCCCGATCGATCCCGGCGCCAACGCCTCAATCGGCGGCATGGCTGCGACGCGGGCATCGGGGACCAACGCCGTGCGCTACGGCACCATGCGCGAAAACGTGCTGTCGCTGACCGTCGTGCTGCCCAGCGGCCAGATCATCCACACCGGTGGGCGCGCGCGCAAGTCATCTGCCGGCTACGATCTGGCCCGGCTCTTCGTCGGCTCTGAAGGTACGCTTGGGATCATCACCGAGGTGACGATCAGGCTCTACGGCATCCCCGAGACGATTTCCGCAGCACTCTGCTCGTTCGAAAGCGTCGAGCAGGCGGTCAATGCCGCGATTGCGGTCGTACAGCTCGGCATTCCGGTTGCCCGCATGGAGTTGATGGACCGCGGCCTGATTATGGCCGTCAACACCTATTCCAATCTATCGCTGAAGATCGAGGATACGCTCGCCTTCGAATTCCACGGCTCTCCCGCCGGCGTGCAGGAGCAGGTCGAGATGGTGGCGGCGATTGTCGCGGACAATGGCGGTAAGGATTTCGAATGGGCAAACGCACCAGAAGAGCGCAACCGGCTGTGGAAGGCGCGTCATAATGCCTTTTACGCGGTCGTCTCCCAGCGGCAAAACGCCAAAGGCTGGTCATCCGACGTTTGTGTACCTGTCTCACAGCTCAGCAGCTGCATCCTAAAGACGCGTGGGCTTTTGCGCGACTGCAGTGTCCCCGCCGCCATTCTTGGCCATGTCGGCGATGGCAACTACCACGTCGTCTTCGCCGTCGATCCAGAAAACCGGGCCGAACTCGATGAGGTCGCGGCCATCAACAAAAAGATGGTGCAATATGCGATTTCGGTTGGCGGTACCTCTACCGGCGAACACGGTGTTGGCACTGGCAAGATCGCCTATCTGCGCGAAGAACATGGCGACGCCGTCGACCTCATGGCCGTCATCAAGCATGCCATCGATCCGACAGGCATTATGAACCCGGGCAAAGTCTTGCCCGATTAGCTTCAGTGCCCTGTTGAAACGCCTTGATAGATTGGAGCTTGCAAATGAGTTCGTTTCAGACCCATAGCTCCCACTGGGGCGCCTTTTCGGGCCGCTACGAAGACGGGAAGCTCGAAATCCGTCCCCATCCAGCCGACCCGCATCCGTCGCCCCTTTTGGGCAACTTGCCGGCGATTGCCCATAGCCCCGCGCGCATCAGGCGCCCGGCAGTCAGGCGCGGCTGGCTAGACGGCACCCCCGGCAACGCGCTCAATCGTGGGGCGGATGACTATGTGGAAGTCGGCTGGCCGCAGGCGGTGGACCTCGTTGCGAACGAATTGCGGCGGGTTTACCGAGACTTCGGCCCCAAGGCCGTGTTCGGGGGATCCTACGGCTGGTCGAGTGCCGGACGCTTCCATCATGCGCAAAGCCAGATCCACCGCTTTTTGAATATGCTGGGCGGATACGTGCGATCCGTCAACACCTACAGCTCCGGTGCTGCAATGGTCATCATACCGCATGTATTGGGACCATACGACCATTTCGACCGCAAGAGCGTCACCTGGGAGGCCATCGAACGGAGCAGCGAACTGGTCGTCGCCTTCGGCGGAATGGCGATCAAGAACGCGGACGTGCATGGCGGCGGCATCAGCGCGCATATCGTGCGCCAGTCGCTGAACGGCGCGAGCGCGCGCGGTGCGCGCTTTGTCCTCGTTAGTCCGCTGAAAGATGATTTCCCCGCCGAGCTGAATGCACAGTGGCTGCCGATCGTGCCGGGCACCGATGTCGCGCTGATGCTCGGCCTTGCCCATGCGCTCGTCACCGAGGGATTGCACGACCGCGAATTTCTCGACCGCTATACGGTCGGTTATGAACGATTTGAAGACTACCTGCTTGGCCGGAGCGATGGCGTCGAAAAGAGCCCGGAATGGGCTTCCGGCATCTGCGGCATCAGCGTCGACGCCATCAGGAATCTAGCGCGGACCATGGCTCGCGCCCGGACATTGATTACCGTCAGCCATTCCCTCCAGCGAGCCGACCATGGCGAGCAGCCCGTCTGGATGGGCATCGTGCTCGCTGCAATGCTCGGGCAGATGGGACTGGATGGCGGCGGCTATGCCTATTCACTCGGCGCGCTGGGGAATATCGGCAAGGGCCAGCTTGCCGTTCCACTGCCGACCCTTAGCCAGTTTAAGAATTCTGTGCCGGATTTCATTCCCGTCGCGCGGATCGCCGACATGCTCCTCAATCCGGGCAACGAGTTCCACTATAACGGCCAGGCGATGCGTTATCCCAATATCCGCCTCGTCTATTGGGCGGGAGGCAACCCGTTTCATCACCACCAGGATCTCAACAGACTGCGGGCGGCGTTCAAGAGGCCGGAGACCATCATCGTGCACGAGACGGCCTGGACGTCTTCGGCGCGTCACGCGGATATCGTGCTGCCTGCGACCACCACGCTCGAGCGTGACGATATCGGCGCGGCGGACCGCGATCCGTTGATGATCGCGATGAAGAAGCTGATCGAGCCGGTCGGCGAAGCGCGGGACGATTATGAGATCTTCTCCAAGATAGCACGCCGTCTCGGTAAGTTCGAAGAGTTCACGGAAAACCGGACCAGCAAGGAATGGCTCGCGTTTCTTTTCGAGACGACGCAAAAGGCGCTTGCCGCCGCCGGGCACGAGGCTCCCGATTTCGAGGCGTTCTGGAAACGCGGAGAGATACGCCTGCCGCTAAAGCCCGACGACGGTGGACCAGCGCGCGCCTTTCGAGATGATCCGTCCGGATCTCCGCTGCAGACGCCATCCGGAAAGATCGAGATCTTTTCGCAAACAATCGAAAGCTTCGGCTACGACGACTGCCGAGGGCATCCGCGATGGTATCCTCCTGGGGCGAAGGCAGAGACTGACGAGAGCCGCTACCCGCTGCATCTGGTCTGCAACCAGCCACATTCGCGGCTGCATAGCCAGCTGGACTATGGTGATTTCAGCCGCTCCACCAAGATCAAGGGCCGCGAGCCGGTTCGCATCAACCCAGCCGATGCGGCCGCGCGCGGCATTTCGGATGGCGATATCGTGCGGTTGTTCAACACCCGCGGCAGCTGCCTCGCCGCAGCGGTGATAAGCCAGGACGTGCGTAAGGGGGTCATGCAGCTGGCGACAGGCGCGTGGTTCGAGCCCGATAATCGTTGCGCGGAGAAAGCCATGTGCATTCATGGCAATCCGAACATTCTCACTCGTGATGTCGGCACCTCCCAACTGGCCCAGGGCTCGACCGGACAGCTCACCAGAGTGGAGGTGGAACGTTTTGTCGGCGAGCCGCCTCGTGTGCGGATATTCGAGGCGATGAAATTTATGGACGGCGCTGCCGGGCCAAGCAGGGTCGCTGATCGATCGTGAATCTTGGTGGCACCCGCCCCCCCCGAAACCACCACCTGAGGAAGCCATTGCCTACGAGCGTCACCGAACAAGAATGACCTGAAAATCCTTGGTCCGAAATCGCCGCGGCGTTGAAAACACGCCGCCACGCCGGCCACCGCGAGACGCCCGAAAAAGCTGATCCTTACCAGGGCCAGAAACTGAACAAAAAAATCTATAAATTCTATAGAAAAAGAACAACTAGTCTTTCTCGGTTGATGCGTGTTGCCTAGGCTGTCCCTCATGATTTTTGTCAAAGCTACTCAGAAACGCAGCATATGCTGAGAGGTAAACAACGCCAGCAAACGCATTCCGTGACGCAAATAATGATCAGGGAGTGAGCCTTGGCCGCAGCGCCGCGACAACCATCAGGCCTCTTAACCCAGTCATAGGCACCTCGCTGTCAGGGCGAGCGCTTCGCCGATTAATAAGTCTGGCGGCGGCTGATATCGCGCGCCTGCCGTCGCGATATCAGGATCAAAACACATTTGCGGAACGGTAACAGCCCGCGCCACGACCGTATCAGACTCAACCCGAACCATCAGGATTTCCTCATGATCGAACGTTCTACGTTGCTCTCTCTTTCCCGACGCCGTCTGCTGATAGCAACGTCCGCGGCAGCGACTGCTATTTTGGTGGCAACGGCAGGGTTCACTCCGGCTCTGAGCGCTGACAGCCCGCGCAATGGCGGCGACATCACATTCCTCATTGATTCGCTGGGCGATACCTGGATCCCGAACAATAGCGCAATCTCCAGCTTCCAGGGCCACATCTGGGGTCACGTGGCCGACAAGCTCCTCTACGTCGACGCTGACGGCAAGGTCAGCCCCTGGCTTGCCGAGCGCTGGGAGCAGAACGACGACGCCACCGAGTTCACCTTGCATCTTAAGAGCGGCGTGACCTTTTCCGACGGCACCCCGCTCGATGCGGCGGCCGTCGTCGCCAATCTCGACATCTGGTACGCCGGCCTCAAGAACGAGGGCATCAATCCGATTGGCCTCTTCCCGAAAACCTACGATCATGCCGAAGCGGTTGACGCGACCACAGTAAAGGTCTTCTTCAAGAAGCCGACGCTCGGCTTCATTCCAACGCTCGGCTACCACGGCTCGATCCTGATCTCTCCAAAGACCATCGCGCAGCCCGCAACCCAGCAGGCCGACTTGAGCAAGACTTCCGGCAGCGGCCCGTACGTGGTCGATTCCTGGAAGGAGGGTGACTTCGTCAAGCTGGTCAAGCGCAAGGACTACAATTGGGGTCCTCCTGCAGTTGGCCACACCGGCCCGGCCTTTCTCGACTCTATCACCTATAAGCTAGTGTCCGAGCCGTCGCTCAGGGTCGCCTCGGTTCAGTCCGGCCAAGCAGACGTCGCCTACAACGCCTCCCCCCAGGAGCTGAAGTCCCTCAAGGAGGAGGGCTTCACCATCGCCACCCCGCGCTATCTCGGCTTCGTCAATGGCTGGGCGGTCAACACTAAGCTGGCACCATATGACGACGTTAAGGTCCGCCAAGCGCTGCAGGCCGGGATCAACCGCCAGGAAATCATCGACACCGTTTACACCCCCGACTGGAAACTCGCGACGTCCTTCATCCAGAGCAATGTGCCCGGAGTGACCGACCACAGCGACCTGCTAGCGTATAATCCCGATAGGGCCGAAAAGCTCCTCGACGAGGCGGGCTGGACGAAGGGTGCGGACGGCGTCCGCACGAAGGACGGCAAGCCGCTATCGCTGACGATCCACTCCAACCCTTACCTTGCGACCTCGAAGTCGGTCGACGAGCTCATTGCTCAGCAGCTCGGCAAGATCGGTTGGAAAGTTGTTATACGAGCTTACGACGTCGTGACGTTCGGAGAGAAGGTCAAGTTCGGGGGCGCGGCTGTTCCAACCTATGAGGTGACGCGCAGCTTCATCGATGCTGGCACCGTTGCGAGCATCCTGACAAACGCAAGCAACGGCGAGAACTGGTTCGCCCTCGGGGAAAGCGATAACAAGCTCAACGAACTGCGCGACAAGATCGCCGGCGCTGGCTCTGCCGAAATTCGAAAGCCGCTTCTCGACGAGCTGCAGAAATACGTCCTCGAGCAGGGCTATTTCATCCCGCGCACACAGATCGTCCAGCGCATCTATGTGCAATCGCCGACGCTCAAGGGCGAGACATATAACGGCGTCGCCTACGCCAGCTATTACACGGCCACCAAGAGCGATTGACGCGCAACGTGAGGAGGTAACCGGCATGAGCAATGCCTACCTAACCTACGCCGCAAAGCGGCTCGGCCAGGCTGTCGTCGTTATACTGCTGGCCTATGTCTTCACCTTCGTGGTCGTCAGCATTCTGCCGGGCGACCCGATCACAAGCGTCCTTCGCAACCCCCAGAACGGGTTCACGGAGGAAGAGATTGCCGAAATCATCGCGGCTCAGGGCTTGGACAGGCCAGTCCTGGTGCAACTGTGGACGTCCCTTTGCGGCTTTCTGACTGGCGACCTAGGCATGTCGATGCGGTCCAATCGGCCCGTGGCAACGTTGATTGCCGAGGTGCTTCCCTCAACGTTGATTCTCGCAACGACAGGTCTCGCTGTCGCATTGCTGCTGGCAATGGCGGTTTCGTATGGGGCTCGGTTCGTTCCAAAACGGTTCGGACAGGGCTTGCTGCGGGGCTTCCCATCGTTGTTCCTGTCGGTACCCAATTTCGTGATCGGCCTGGTCCTGATTCACGTCTTCGGCTTCCAGATCGGGCTCTTCCGCGTCATCGAACCCAATAGCTTTTGGGCGACCCTGTTTGCGGCAATCGCGCTCGGAATTCCTGTTTCAGCGCAGATCGCCGAGGTGCTTATTGCAAACCTTGATCACGAGGCAGAGCAGGAATACGCCGCAGTCGCGCGTGGTCGCGGTATCGGGCAAATGCGTCTTTTTGCAAAACACCTGCTCAAGCCGGCCTCGCTGCCGGTCGTCACCGTCATCGCACTCACCATCGGCGAACTGCTCGGCGGCTCGCTGATCACCGAGACCGTCTTCGGACGCACTGGTGTCGGCAGTCTGGTGCAGCGTTCGGTGAGCACTCAGGACCTTCCCGTCCTGCAAGCTGTCGTTTCGTTGGGGGCAGTGGTCTTCGTGCTCGTCAACCTGATCGCTGACCTGGTCTACCCGTTGCTCGACCCGCGTGTGAAGCTCATCGGCGGCTCCAAGTACCGACCGGCTACCGCCGACGACTCCATTGATCTCAGCAAGGCGGTGACTTGATGACCCTCGCCTCCACTTCCTCCCCCTCGACCGTGAAGGCCTCCCAGTGGGTCACGGCCCATCGGGTGCCGCCGACCGTCGCGCTCGCCTTCGCGGTTATCGCGCTGGTGATCGCCTGGTCGCTCTTCCCCGGACTGTTCGCGAGCCATAGCCCCGTCGTCGGGGTGCCGGCCGACAAATTGCTTGGCCCCGGCATCGGGCACTGGTTCGGTACCGATCACCTCGGACGAGACGTCTATACCCGCGTCGTATATGGTACGGCCTCTTCTGTGTCGAGCGCGCTCATCGCCGTTGTGATAGGCGTCGTCGCTGGCGGTCTCATCGGCCTTCTGGCCGGCTTTCTCGGAGGTTGGGTGGACATCGTATTCGCCCGTCTGGTCGACGTACTGCTGGCCATCCCAAAATTCCTGCTTGCGGTCATCGTTGTTACTGCGATCGGTTTCGAGACCATAAACGCCGCAATCGCCACCGGCGTCTCAGCGGTGGCGATCTTCGCCCGGGTCATGCGCTCGGAAGTCATCAAGACGAGGCAGGCGACATTCGTTGAGGCGTCGTTCCTGATGGGCGGCTCGCGCCGATACATTCTTTTGCGCCACGTGCTGCCGAACGCCTCACGTTCGGTACTGCCGCTTGCAGTGTTGCAGTTCGGCGAGTCGATCCTGGTGATCGCCAGTCTTGCCTTCCTTGGCTATGGCGACCCGCCGCCCGCCTCCGACTGGGGTCTGCTGATCTCCATCGGCAAGGACTACCTCAAATGGCCGTGGCTCGTGTACGCGCCGGCCCTTGTCACAATCGCGACCGTCCTCTCTGTGAACAGGATCAGCCGATGGCTCCGCAAGACAGACTGACTGCCAATTTCTTAAGCGTTGAAAACGACGCATCCAAGCCGCAGCGATTAGGTCCGCTGCTTCGAGCCGAGGGACTTTCGGTATCTTACGGGCCACACCAAGTCGTTAGCAACGTCGGCTTCGAGCTAGGGCGCGGCAAGAGCCTCGCGCTCATAGGCGAGTCGGGTTCGGGCAAATCGACCATCGCACGCGCGGTCCTGCGGCTGCTCCCGAGTGAAGGGCGCGCGACCGGGCGCGTTGAATTCGATGGTCAGGACGTGCTCGCGCTTTCCGAGCGTCATTTCCGGCCACTACGGGGACGGGCGATCGGTTTCGTTCCGCAGGATCCCGGCAACTCGCTCAACCCGGTCAGGACGATCGGTGCGCAAGCGATGGAGGCGGCCGCGCTTCTCGACGAGCCTAATGCGGCCATCCGCAAGGCGCTCATTCTGGAAACATTCGCCCAGGTCGGGCTCGACAACCCCCAGCGGGTCTACGAGTCTTACCCCCACCAGTTGTCAGGGGGCATGCTGCAGCGCGTACTGATCGGCCTTGCGGTCCTGCCGCGGCCCGCGCTCCTGGTCGCAGACGAGCCGACCTCCGCGCTCGACGTCACGATCCAGAAGCGGATCCTCGACTTGCTTTCGCGTCTCCAGCACGAGCTCAATATCAGCCTGCTTCTCATTACCCATGACCTTGCGATCGCCGCCGAGCGAGCGAACTCGCTCGTGGTACTCAAAGAGGGCGCCGTCCAGGAAGCCGGCAAAACCGCCTCCGTCTTCTCATCGCCCACTTCGGCATACGCAAAGAAGTTGCACGCCGATGTTCCAGCCCTCAACCCCAATCGCTACGCCACATTGCGCGATCCCGGCTTTCGTCTCCTTGATGCCGCCGGCAAGGCACCGAAGATCGAGGTCAGCGCCGTCACGAAGGCATTCAAAGTCGATGGCAAAGTATTGACAGCCGTCAACGACGTGTCGTTCAGCGTCCCGGCCGGCACGACCCATGCGCTGGTGGGCGAGTCCGGCTCGGGCAAGACGACGACGATCCGACTGCTCGTCGGACTCGAGGTGCCCGACACCGGCGACATTTCGGTCGCCGGCGAGCAGCTCACCGGTCGCTCGCATGGATCGCTGCGCATGGCTTGGCGCCATCTCCAGCTTGTCTATCAGAACCCGTTTACCTCGCTCGACCCGACCTGGAAGGTCGAGCAACTGGTGCGCGAGCCGCTCGACCGGTTCAAGATCGGAACGCCCAAGGAGCGGGTCGAACAGGTCAGAGAGGCGCTAGCCAATGTGGGGCTGGGCGAGCAGCTCCTTTCCCGTAAGCCGGCAGCCCTTTCAGGCGGCCAGCGCCAGCGCGTGGCGATCGCACGCTCCTTGGTGCTGCGGCCGGATGTGATCGTACTCGACGAGCCGACCTCCGCGCTCGATGTCAGCGTCCAGGCCGATATCGTGGAGGTATTGCTATCGCTGCAGGCCAAGCTTGGCCTGACCTATGTGTTCGTGTCCCATGATCTGGCTCTCGTTCGCCAACTTGCGCACACCGTCTCTGTGATGCAGCGGGGTCGCATCGTCGAATGCGGAACAGTCAGTGACATCTTCGACAACCCGCAACACCCCTATACCGCGTCGTTGCTGGAATCGATCCCGTCCGGCATTGCCGGTGTTGCCCGCGTGCCACGCCTGCAACCCCGGCGGATCATCAGCAGGGAAAAGATCGCATGACCATCGCTGCGCCTGTCAGTACCCTGCCTGCGTCCTTCCGCCCAAAGCGGCGGCTCGGCTTTAATACCAGGGTGTCGTTCAACGACGAAGCCGGACCGGCGCGGGGCCTGCGCGAGGGGATCGAGTTGTTCAAGGAAGCTGAACGGCTGGGCTACCAATCAGGCTGGGCCTATCAGCGACACTTCGACCACTACCTGTCCTCTCCGCTTCCGTTCTTCGCCGCCGCCGGTCAGCACACCAAGCGTATCAAGCTGGGATCGGCGGTCATCCCAATGCGCTACCAGGACCCTATCCTGCTCGCCGAGGCGGCCGGCACGACCGACTTGCTCATCGATGGCCGGCTCGAACTTGCCATATCGACCGGTGCCAACGCGGCGTTCGACGCAGTCTTCGGTGCTGTCGACACCGACGCCCGGACGGAGGCCAAGCGCCGCCAGGCGCGCTTCCTCGCAGCGATTGGCGGCGAAGTCCTCCACACTGTCGCCGGAGCGGGCCAAGGTGTCCCGGAGGGCACCGAGCTGCGCGTGACACCGCACAGCCCGACCCTGCGTTCCAGGATTCGCCAGGGCTCGGCTAGCTTGGGCAGCGCGGTGCAGGCGGCCGAGCTTGGGATCGGACTCATCTGCGGAACCGTGCAACACGACCAGGCCGAGGGCGAGACCTTCGGGCAGTATCAGGCTCGCATTATCGAGGCGTTTCGTGCCACCTGGCGCAAGACGTGGGCAACCGAACCACCGCCGGTCGCCGTCGCCGCCTCCATCCTGGTTGGGACCACCGCTGAGCTCCGAGAGAAGTATGCGGCCTATGACCTTGAGCGTCGCACCAAGGGAATTGCCGCGTCGCGTCCCAAAGGTGCCCTCGAGCCCGCCCGCCAACCCCCCCGGGTTCAGATTTCGCCTGTCTTTCAAGGCACGCCCGATCGAGTGATTGAGGCAGTGTTCAATGATCCGGGCCTCGCAGCCGCGGACGAGGTGGTGCTCTTCCTGCCTCCTGCCTTCGGCCTGGCCGAAAACGTCCGCTTGCTGACCGATCTGGCCGAGACAGTCGCTCCAGCACTTGGCTGGTCGCCTGCCTCGTAACCGTTCACAAGCCATACGATTGCATACTAGGTCTGGAAGACGTCCATTAAGATGCAGGCTTGTCGCCGCAACAATGATTACTCTGCGCCGTCCTCGGATGAAAGCGCATGTTGTGCCCAGCGGTCAGCCAATTTTCTTATTTCGTCGGGAGCCGGGGCCTGCTTGAGCGGCATGGCGGTGACCGTGAGTCCTATTTCAAAAGCCGCAATAGAGAATATTTTCTACAGAATCGATAGAAAAAGAAAGACCTGTCTTCCTCATGGCGTTGTCGCACCTTACCGTCAGTGCATTGGTCGGCAACCTGAAGGAGCTCACATGGCCGCGGAATTTATTAGTGTAAGCTTTCCTAACGCGTCGAACGACCTGAACCCCATACCTGACGCGCCTGTGGATCCACGTTTCCTGGAGCGCTATGCGCGCGCGCTCGACGACTATGGCTTCAACTATACGCTGATCCCCTACTCCTCCTCGTCTTTCGATCCCTTCACGCTCGGCGCTACGGTCCTCGCACACACGAAGAATATCAAGATCATCGTGGCCTTGCGCCCTAACACCATCTATCCAACGGTCGCAGCCAAATCACTTGCAACACTCGACCAGTTGAGCGGTGGGCGTGTAGTCGTTCACTTCATCGCAGGCGGCAGCGACGAAGAACAGGCTCGTGAAGGCGACTTCCTCAACAAAGAGCAGCGCTACGAGCGTCAGGAAGAATACATCCGGATCCTACGTCAAGCCTGGACGTCCACAGAACCTTTCGACTTCGGTGGGAAATACTACCAATTTAAGCAATTCCGCAGCTCGGTGCGCCCAACCAATGGACTGATCCCGATTTCGCTCGGCGGTTCGTCGGATGCCGCTTATCGGATCGGTGGTTCACTGTGCGACATTTTCGGGCTCTGGGGGGAGCCGCTTGCAGAAACAAAACAGCAGATCGAACGGATCTACGCGGAAGCGGCAAGGGCGGGTCGGACGGATCGCCCGCGCATCTGGGTCACCTTCCGGCCGATCGTGGCGGAAACCGACGAGTTGGCGTGGCAAAAGGCGCACAGAGTTCTAGACCAGTTGAACGAAAACCGTCAGAAAGGCTTGGCACGTGCGCCACTCAATGCTGCGCCCCCGGCCAATGTCGGTTCACAGCGGCTTCTGGACATTGCGGCACGCGGTGATGTGCATGACCGCGCCTTATGGTATCCGACGGTAACAGCAACCAATGCCAGCGGCGCCACCACCGCGCTTGTGGGCTCGCCGCGCACCATTGCAGATTCCATCCTCGATTACATCGATCTTGGCGCCGATCTGATCTCGATCCGCGGCTATGACAACTACAATGATGCGGTCGATTATGGCCGTTACATCCTGCCGCTTGTGCGTGAAGGCATTCGCGAACGGGAAGATGCGATGAAAAGGACTGCCGCGTGATGCGTGCCGCCTGGCCTGAACGCCAGACCGCACGTCCCTTTTTGTCAACGCAGCCGGATCTGCTCGTTCTTTGCCGAGGGATGTCGCTCCCTCACCAGCCAGAAAGCTTCGACCCGCATGTCCCATGATACAATCGTCCCAGATGAAACCGTGCGCGTTCTCGCAGAAGCCGCACCGGATGCGGATCGAACCGGTCAATTTCCCTGGACGGGTATCCGTGCTGTTCATCAGAGTGGCCTCCTTGAGAGCACTGTTGCTACTCGCTATGGCGGCGAAGGCGCTACGCTCGGTGATGCGGCCCACATTCTGGCGGCGCTGGGGCGGGGTGATCCCTCGGTAGCGCTGATCAGCGCCATGACGATCTTCAATCATCTCGGCCAGGCCGCAAAGAACCATTGGCCGGACGATCTATACAGGCGCCTACTGGCAGAGGGGAAGCAGCGACCGCTGCTGCTCAACGCCGCGCGCGTCGAGCCGGAACTGGGGTCTCCGGCGCGCGGCGGTTTACCCGCGACTCTCGCTCGCCGCACTGGAAACGGCTGGTCTATTACGGGTCGCAAGCGCTTCGTGACGGGCGCCCACGGCCTTACCCATTTCCTTGTCTGGGCGCATACGGACGAAACGCCTGCGCGCGTCGGAACGTTCGTCGTACCAAACGGACTGCCCGGCATCCAGGTGATTGAGAACTGGAACAGCCTGGGCATGCGCGCCACAGGTTCGCATGACGTCGAATTTATCGACGTCGAGATCCCGAGGGAAGACGTTCTGGAACTCGTCGACCCATCGGTGGCGCAGCAGGACAATCGCGCCCATGCGGCGATCACGTTGGCGCTGACTGCGATCTATCTCGGCGCGGCCGAAGCCGCGCAAGCGGCCTTCATTCGGTTCGCGCATGAGCGCGTGCCGGCCAATCTGGGCCGTCCCATTGCCCAAACAGAGCGGTTTGTGGCACTTTCAGGTGAGATCGACCTACTCGTCTCCGGTGCCCGGCAGATCATTTTCGGGGCGCTCGAAGCCAACCATGGTGACGCGGAAAGGCTGATAAGGGCCCGGATCATCGCGGGTCGGCAACTGCGCGACGCGGTGCAGATCGCAGTACGCGGCATCGGCAATCCGGGCCTCAACGCCGACCTGGGACTTGAACGGCATTTCAGGGATGTTCAGTCCGTACTCGTCCATGCGCCGCAGGAAGATACATCGATTTCGATATTGGGCCGTGCCGCGTTTGATCGATGGAATCGGGAGGAAACCACGCGCTCGAGCTATCCGACAGGGCTCACCGTCCTGAGAACAGCCTAACGAAACAGGAGGCCCGCCCGATGACATCCCTTAGATATCAGGCCCTTCTGGAACGTTTCCACATGGGGGCTCCCGCCCTTCCCCGTGGTCTGCAACCTGCGTTGCATGATCGAGACGAACTCGCAAAAGGAATTTAGATGAGCAACGATCTGATCGTCGGCTTTTCGGGCAATATCTCCCGCCCGTCGAGCACCAGGCGTTTCGTGGAGAGCGTAACAGGTTCGCTGGCGAAGCAGGCAGGCCTGCAGCATGCTGTCTTCGACGTGGAAGACCTCGGCACGTCACTGGCGGCCGCAAGATCGGTCGCGGACCTCGATCCTGCAGCAAGAAAGGTGATCCAAACAATCGTCGAGGCCGAAGCGCTCGTCATCGGGTCGCCAACCTACAAAGGGAGCTACACGGGCCTGTTCAAGCACGTCTTCGATCTACTTGATCCCGCAGACTTGCGCGGTAAACCCGTCATCCTGACGGCGACCGGCGGGGGCGATCGACACTCCCTCGTTGTCGAGCATCAACTTCGCCCACTGTTCGCTTTTTTCGAGGCTTTTGTTTTGCCGACAGCAATCTACGCCTCGAGCCGCGATTTCACCGATGGCAAGCCGTCAACGGCTATTCTCGGTCGCGTAAACCAGGCGCTGGTAGAGGCTTCCGTCCTTGTGAAGTCCCGCTCGACAGCCGACGCAATTGCCGCGGAATAAGTACTCAAAGGCTGATCGCCGCCGAGCATGTTCGGTGCCTCTTCCGGCTGGGTTGATACGTATTCCAAAACAGCAACGAGCTCCACACCCACAGGCTTTTCGCCGGGCTTATCATGGTGACCCTGTTTCGGCCCTCTGCTGGAGAACGTTATGGTCCGTCAATCGGAGCACCGGACCGCGGTAGAATGGGGAATGACCTGCTGACGCGGCAATATCGGCAGAACGGGAATGACAGCACATAAGAAATACGTGGTCGGGATTACCGATCACATGATCGGCGCGCCTGATCTTGAAGCGACGGTGCTCGGCGACGATGTCGAGATCGACTTCTTCGCCAGCACTGACGAAGCATCTTTCGATCCAGATCGGCTAGCAAGACTCGATGCCCTGATGGTCTGGGGCGCGCGGCTTGGACCGTGCAGTATCGCGCATCTGACGCGTTGTCGTGGCGTCGTGCGGTATGGCGTCGGTTACGAGAGATCGATATTTCGGCACTCGCGAGTGCCGGCATCCCGTTTGCCAACAATCCCGATTACGGCACGGAGGAAGTCGCCGACCATGCTCTTGCGATGATCCTGTCCTTGCACCGGCGACCCTGGGAGCATGACGCCCGCGCCCGCGGATACACGTCTGGATGGCAGGTCCATAGCTTGAAGCCGCGTTCCCGCTCGAACCGGACCACGGTGGGTGTCGTCGGCGTTGGGCGGATCGGCACGGCGGTCTACTAGATGCCCGCCTTGATGGGGATCGAACCGCGGAGAAGCAAGCCAGGCGATCGATCCAAAACCTTGCATTTGTCGCCACTTGCCAGAGTAATTTTGCAGTAGAACTCGTACCTTCACGGCAAAGTCAATATCGACCATTCAACCACATCCGCTTCAGTACGCCACCTCATCGAAATAGCGAAGTGGCATTTCCCATATGACATATTTGAGTTGCTTCTGCTCGTGGAGCTTCTCTTTGAGGAAGGTTTCCATCGGGGCGAACGGCCCTTTACCTTCCTCAGCGAAATTGATGACGTCGACGCTGGCCTCCGCCTTTAACTGGGCTTCGAAGCTCCATTTGGCATTGGCGCTGTAGCTGGAGCCCACCATCGCCACCTCCGGCGCCTCATTCTCGTCAGATAGCAGGTCGTCGAGGCTGGCATCCGCGCTCATGGCGGCAAGCGACGTGAGAGGATCGCCGGGCATGGGAACGAAAGGCTCAAAGATCGAGAACTTGGCAAACTTGTAGAGGTCACCCATATGCACAATCTCTTCTTCTGGCTTCAAAGTAAATTCCTTGTGCTTCAGCTCTGGATGATGTGCTAGCACCTGAGCGACGGAACCGGCGGCCACACCAGCGCCCTGCACAGTCCAGTGAGTGTCGGACTTCAGGAAGACCGGCTTTTGTTCACGAGCCTGTAGGAACGCCTCCCGCAGATCGGGAACCGGTGCACCCATAGTGATCAGCCGGAGCCGTACGTTTTCATAATAGTGCTCACGTGACGACGGCATGGCAACATCGCCGAGCTTATCGCGATAAATGTCAGCCTTTTCCGGGATCAAAAGTAGAATAGGCTCAATACCGGCCTCCATTAGCGTGGAAAGCGTCTCCTCGACGAAATTCAGATGCTTCTCAAGCATGCTCAAGGACTTGCGATTCCAGCTGAATTCCTCATCACTGAAGAACCAGCCGTCGCTCCCCTTGATCAGCCCTTTGCGCGCTTCGCCAAATATCTTGAAGCTTATGAGGTTCAACAGGCCGGTGGAGACGTCCCGAATCGGGAATACGTCTTTGTATATCCTCTCGACCGCCAATGCCTCACGCCCCTGGATGACGTCTGCGAGGGAACGCTTCGACTGCCGATGATCCGCCATCTCCTTGCTGTTCCAGAAGTGGTCGAGAACGGCAACGCCGCAGGCAAACAGGATGAAAATCGACAGAGCTGGTAGATAAGCCAGTTTCGCTTTCAGCCTGAGCCCGTCTTTTTTTGACGTCAGAGCATCTATTTCGCCGGAAGCGACGACCTGAGTGATCTCGTCCATACCTGGCACTCTCCTTAGAACTGAAAATAGAGGAAAGGTGTATCGCTATCGGCCACGAGCTTGACGATCGCAGCCAAGCCGAGAACGGTCGCGGTAGCCCCCAGCACGGGGTTGACATGCGGATAATCGATCCCTCCGACGTACACCAGTTCCTTGGTCGTTTTCAGTCCGAAGAACCGGCGCAATTGCGGCTCGCCAAGCGCCGTGAGAACGCCGACAACCATCAGCAGAAATCCAAAGTTGGGAAACTCCCAGGCATAGTCGCTGCGCAATCCAAATCCATTCAGCCCGACCATGCCGGCGAGCATGCTCATCGCTTCGGTCATATTGGCCGCCCGGAAGAAAACCCAGCCGATCACTACTAGCAGCATGGTGAAGAGCCAGGAGGAAATGCGAAAGGGCGAATTGGCCGAGACGTTGAAATAGCGCTCCAGCGCGAGCCAGAAGCCGTGCCAAGCCCCCCAAACAAGGAAGGTCGTGTTTGCTCCGTGCCACAGTCCTCCAAGAACCATGGTGGCCGCCAGGTTGAAATAGGTACGCCCAACGCCTTTCCGGTTGCCGCCCAGCGAAATGTAGAGGTAGTCGCGTAGCCAGCTCGAGAGAGAAATATGCCAGCGGCGCCAGAAATCCGTAATGTTGACGGACCTGTAGGGCGCGTCGAAGTTCTCGATAAAATGGAAGCCTACCATCATGCCGAGTCCGATCGCCATGGACGAATAGCCGGAGAAATCGAAATAGAGCTGGAGCGTGTATGCTATCGCGCCCAGCCAGCTCTCCGCCATGGTCGGATTTGGGATCGAAAAGGCCGCGTCGGCGACCGGCGCGATCGAGTCGGCGATGAGCACCTTTTTCGCAAGTCCCGTCAGGAAGCGCATCGCACCGTAGTTGAACTTCGTCCAGTTGTGCTCACGGCCATAGAATTGCTCGGCAAGATCGGAAAAGCGCAGCACCGGACCGGCGATCTGATGCGGAAAGAAGGCGATGAACGCCGCATAATCAACGAAGGTCCGCGACGGTTCGAGATCGCGCCGATAGACGTCGACGACGTAGCTGATGTTGTGGAAGATATAAAAGGAGATGCCGATCGGCAGGATGACGTGCGGCAAGGACCAGCTGTAGGGCTCGCCCTGATTGAACAGATAGGCGCTGCTATCGGCGAAGAAGTTGAAATATTTGAAATAGAAGAGCAGAGCGAGATCGCCGACGACGGTCGCGACGAGGAACAGTTTTCGCCTTTGCGGCGTTCGTGCCCCGTGGACCGCCAGCGCCGCGCAATAGTTGAACGCTGTTGTGGCCAGCATCAGCAGAGAAAGATCCACCCGCCACCAGGCATAGAAGCAGTAGGAGCCGATCAGGATGAAATAGGACCTGTATCGGGCCGGGCAGGCGTAATAGAGCGCGAGGAACAGCGGCAGATAGACGAAAATGAAGATGACCGACGAAAAGACCATGTCCGAAACTCCTAGTCCTGGCGCGAACTCGGGCGGCAACCCGCGCGGCTCGATGCGTCCGGCGCACCCTCCCGCGACGACGAGTAAACCGCGCATCCGGGCAAAGCTGCGACCTCATGGTCGGAAGCAAGATCAGTGGCCAAGTTGATGTCCTCATTCGTGATTGCAGACCGGCGGCGAACCATGCCGCTCGGGGCGTCGGGTCGAAACAGACCGGCAAAGAAAAGGGCGGAATTCACTGCAACAGTTTCAGGGTGTCGTCGACTTCGTAGATCGAGCAAAGGATGTGATAGAAACTGCTGGCAGGCGCAGGTTCGTTAACAAACTGCCCGCTCACGGGGAGCTTGTCGTACCAGAGCCCGGGAATGTCTGTGGCGAGGAACTTGCGTAACGCCGCCCCGGCCTTCACTGCCTGGCGCAGATAATAGGTCCGCTGCTCGCCACGGCTGATCTGGGCCAGCAGGGCGGAGGCCTTCAGCCATTCGGTCTGCGGCCAGAGCCTTGCGACAGGGTCAGAAATCGAAAAATCGTCATACAGCCCCATGAAGGCCACCTGCCGCTCGTCGCAGACACCATGTTCGACGCCGATTTCGAAGAGCCGCTCGGCGACCGCAATTGCCTTCGGGACGTTGCGCGCAATCCCCCAGCGTGCCAGGAGCCATGCCCATTCGAATTGATGACCGGGCTCGACGATCCGTCCCTTGTCACCGGGAAACGGTGTCCAGTCGCGGTCGAAGAACTCCCTGAGCGCACCGGTCTCCTGATCGATGAACCGCGTCATCGCAAGATTGGCGATCTCATCAGCCAACGCAGCCCAGGGTAGAGGATCAGCAGCCATCGTCTCCCAAGCGAGGCAGGCCTCGAAGAGATGCATGTGCGGATTGGAGCACAACGGCAGCTTGACCGGGCGGCCTTCGTCGAACCCCGCCTCCGGATGGGCATATTCCGCCTTCAGCGTGGCGAGCAGGGCGCGCGCCTTTTGCTCCATCGCGTCCTTCTGTTCGGGGACAGACAGGGCCAACTGGGAAAAAGCGAAGAGGGCGAAGGCCTGATTATAGAGGTCGAAGCTCTCGTCGATCATCTCCCCCGAAGGCGACGCGACACTGCCGAAGAACGCATCGTCCCTGCGATAGACGCGCTCAAACCACGAAAATCCGTGCTGGATCAGTTCGCGCCAATCGACAAGTACGTTGCGCGCGCCGGCCGCGGCAAAGCAATAGATCTGTCGCGGATGCACCCGAGCCCTCCGATTGTCCTCCAAGCAAGGCGTGCCATCCAATCCGACCCGTTCGAAGAAACCTCCAGCCTGCCGGTCGTAGCCGACCTCGAACCAGAGCGGCAGCGCGTTGCCGTACAGCCAGTCGCGCAAGAGAGAGACCTCGTCCGAAAAGGCGGCCAAGGCGCGTGAATACTCAGCGTCCAACATTCGCCAATACTCCCGTTACGTCTTGGATTTGAGATATGTCAGGGCGAAGAGGTCGCCTTGCCCAGCTGCCATGTTGAGATATTGCAGCGCCATCTGCTTGGATTGCGGATTGCCACCGTTCTCGTAGAGATCGACGCCGAGTTCGTATTGCGACTTGACGTCGCCCGCGTCGGCTGCCCGCTGCAGCCACGTGCGGCTCTCTTCGCGATTAGCAGCCTTGAACCCACCGATGCGGTAAAGCGAGCTTAGCGATCGGGCGGCCTCGACATTACCTTTCTGCGCCGCCTTGACGACACCGTCGAACAGGATATCCGCGGCCTTCTGCCCGGCTTCCGCACGCATCAGCTGCGAGATCATCAGGTCCAAGGCCTCAGGCTTGCCCTTGGAATAGGCCTTGACGAGGAGGCTGTTGATCTCGCTCGGCTCGCCGCGCGTGCTGATGTAGATGGCAGCCAGTTCATAGGACGCATTGGGATCGTTATTGCGCGCCGCTGCCTTCAGCGGTTCGAGGATCTTCGCCCGGTCCGCATTGGTCTTGGCACTGCGATAGGCCTCCAGCAATTGTTCTCGCGACAGGACGTTGACGCCTGCGGTCGTAGCAACGCTGATCAGGTAGGAGCCATCACGCCCGCCCAAGTTGGTGCGATAGATGCGCGCAGCCAGCTGGCCAGCGCCCTGCTTGTCGAGCTTACGCGCCAGTTCGAGCCAGGCGTGACCGAGCTTCGGGTTGGGGCCACCCTCGAGGCCGAGATAGTAAACCCGCGCCTGGCGCAGGGCACGATCGGCCTTCGACGTCTTGTCCGCCCGATAATAGTAATCGGAGGCAAGCGCGACATTGCCGGACTTCTCAGCCCGTTCGGCCAGTTCGCGGAATGCCTTGGTAGCACCCGCGGCCGCAGCTTCGTCGAGCCAGGCGTCCGCGGTGCGGAATTCCCCGCCCCCGATCTCGCCGCTGTCAAGCAATTGCGCCAGGAGCAGCCGCGTGTTTGCGTCGGACTTGTCTGCTGTCAGCGGCAGATAGACCGAACGGGCGATCATGGGGACGTTTGCCGGACGATAGACCCCGTCGAGATGTCCCTTGACGAGGCGGCGGCCGGAGCTGGCATCGCCGGCAAGTGCAGCGCGCTCGAAAGCGGCATGGGCCTCCTGGCTCTTGCCGCGACCGCGCACCAGATTGGCATAGGCGCGGTTGTAGCGGACTACGTCTTCCTGTGCCTTCGCATGCTGCGCGGCAAAGGCCAGCAACTGTTCCGGATCACGGCGCGACTTGAAGCCCGCCTTCTCGTAACCGATCTGGGCCTTGGCGTCGTCATAAGCAAACTTAGGCGAAGTCGTGCACGCGGCCGCTGAGATCGCCATGGTTGCCACCACCAGCGCCTTACTCAAACTCATCATCTTATTCATTGTCAGTCCACCCTTACCCCTCAAATGCATACAACGGCGACCCTAACCGATCACGCGTCGGCAGATCCAAACCACCACCAAGGCCGGCGTCAGGCCGGCCCAATCCCCTTGTTCAGCACCGATCGGGCTGTGTCGAAGTCGCGCAACAATCCCAGCCCTATATCGAGCACCTGCGCCGTCTCCTCGGCGCTTCCGGCCTCGACATAGCAGCGCATCTCCGGAGCATTCCCGGACGGCCTGAAATGGACGATCCTGCCGTTGCTCAAAGTCACCCGCAGTCCGTCGAGCTCGCTGAACCCGGAAACCTGCCCCAGCGGGGCAGTGAAGCGTTCAAGATTAGCGTCATCGGCGCGCAGCCAGGCCATCAATGCGGCACTCCGCTCGGTCGCAAAGTTCACCAACCGATCGGCAGCTGTGAACGGCAGACCGAGATCCAGTTTCAGCTTGGACAGCGCCCGGCCGGTAGCCGCCGCCGTGGCGAGCACGGCCAGAATGGGCAGGAACGAGTCACGCGTTGGCAAAGGCTCGAGCAAGCCTGATGCCACCGGAAAGGAGGAACCGGTCAGCGTCCCGCCGTTGGCCTCGAAACCGACGACGCCTTGGTGTGTCTTCAGCGCCTCTTGCATTCCGGCAATCACGAAGGGCGAGCCTACCTTGGTACGGACGACATGACTGCCAAGGGCCTCTATGCCCGAGTTGGAGGTGATCGGCGTGACGATCGCATCGGCGCCGAGAAAGCGGGCAGCGATCAGGCCGCATATGTCTCCGTTGATCGGCGTGCCGGTCTCGTCGGCGATCAGGGGCCGGTCACCATCGCCATCGGTCGACACGATCGCGTCGAGGCGGAGCTCGGCGGCCCACTGTTGCAACGCCGCGATGGTTTGGACGGAGACGGCTTCCGTATCGACCGGAACAAAGACTTCGGATCGGCCTAGGTCGAACACCTCGGCCCCATAATAGCTCAGGATCTCGCTCAGCAAGTCGCGGGCAACCGTCGAATGCTGGTAGACGCCGACGCGCATACCGGAAAGAGCACTTTGCGGCAGCAAGGTTTTGTTGCGGTCCATGAACAGCGACACGGCATTCGCCGCCCCGTCAGTTTCCTTCGCCGAATCCGTCGCGACAGGCAGCTCCAAATCGACCAGTTCCTGGGCGATCGCGGAAATTCCCTGCTCGTGATTTTTGTCAATTTCTCCGTCAGGCAGGTAGAATTTGATGCCATTGCGATCGGCCGGAATGTGCGAGCCGGTGATCATCATCGACGCAGCGCCCGTGCGGATCCCGTAAAAGGCAAGCGCGGGCGTGGGCAGATGGCCGCAATCGACCGGCTGCAGTCCCTGTGCAGCAAGCGCCAATTTGACGTTGGCGGCGATCGCCGGACTAGAGTCGCGGAAATCATAGCCGACCAGAACGCGATCGCCCGGGCTTGCGATCCGGTTCCGCAACAGAAAGGTTGCAAACGCTGCCGAATAGACGAAGGAGGCCTTCCCCTTCAAGTCCACAGATAGCCCGCGCAATCCACTCGTACCAAATTTCAGGCTCAAACCAGCCTCCTTGAAGCAAAACGCAATTAAATGTCAGTCTCGTTCCGATACGTTGTAGAGAACGCTGACGCGTCCTCCGAAATTCGAGGAGAACAACGCCCCTTCGAACAGCTTCCCGTAAACCTTTCTGTCCTCTGGATAATAGTGCAGGTAGGCATCCAGCCAGGCGATGCGATCAGGACGGATCAGGCCGTTCTTGTCGCGCGGCAGTTTGATCTGCGGTTCTCCCGCCAGCATCTCCATCTTCGAAGGATCGTTGATCGAATCCAAAGCGAAGCGCGCCAGCCTCTCCAGGCCGTTGTCGCATTGCGACAGCGCATCGTATCCGTTGGCCTGCAGAACCGACGCCGTCATCACCAGAGGCCCGGCGGCATGCAGGTGGTAGTCGCGCGCCTTCTTCTTGCGCATGAGTTCGAGAGGCAGCGCACCGTCGACCGTCACCTGGCAAACGCCCAGTTTGTAGCTCTCGAAGCCGAAATCCAGGTAGTCCTTGCGCCCGATCGCAACTCCGACCGCGGTCACGGCAAGCCCGCCCCAATAGCGATGATTCTGCTTGTTAGAGTTGCGGTCGCCCGATTCCGTATAGACGGGGATCGTCCGGTCGGCGAGACTGCCAAGCCACTTCTCGATGGCACCGGTATCGAACTTTAGCAGCGCCGCAGCAGGGCGAACTTGAACATAGGCCAGGGCGGCGCCGGCCAGAATTCGCGTCGTGCTCAGATAGCTCTGGCGCGTCTTCAAATCCGAAAGCGCATCGGCCCGCGCCCAACTGTCCAGCGCCTTCAGGGCACAGCTTGCCGCATCCAGCCGGTTACCATCTGTCTCGGTATAGTTGCTCGCATACTTTGTAACGAATGCAGCGAATTGGCGCGTCTGGGATATCGCCTTGTCGTAGCGTTCCTTGTGTTGCGGATCGATCGTCGAGTGGCTCTCGTCGTCATCCTCGTAGATGCTGGAAAGACTGAGCGAGATCACTGGTGCCGGTGGGCTGACCGTGCAGGTCTTCTTACCATTGTTCTTCGCGATATGCCTTGCCAGCTCGAAGGGCACCGTCAATGTGGCGCCCTGAACGGCCTGCGTTGTGCCCACCACGATAAAGGCACTCGCCAGGAGGCTAAATCTCGAAAGCTCTACCATTGCTATGTACTCGGTTCATTTCGTTGCGTCGTCTCGCTCCCAGCCCCGATCTTCAGACCGAGGCTGGAACGCTCTTCATTGCCCCGTGGACAGGGCCCTGTATTTGCTGTCCCAATAGGCAGCCTTGCCAGCATCGGGATCCAGTCCGACAACGCCGACCTTGTAAGCGACGGCCAACTCGCGGGCAGCCTTGGAGTTGCCGGCTTCCGCCGACCTGGTCAGCCAGTCGAATGCCTTGGTGGTATCCTTTGCCGCGCCGTTGCCGAAGAAATAGGCCTGGTAGAGGCGATACATGGCATATGGCTCTCCGGCCCCAGCCGAAACTGTCAACCAACGAATGGCCATGGCATCATCTCGGCTCCCCAGCTTGCCGTCGATATTGAGGCGCGCGATCTTCAGCAGATACTTGCCCGGAGCGCTGATGTCCGGCCCGAGGAAAATCAGAAGCTCGTTCACTTCGGCCGGCGTCGACGCGATACGTTCGTCGGCAATCTCGCTGATCAGCTTGTTAGCCGCATCCTTGTCGCCGGAGCCATAGAGCGTAAGCAGCTCTTCCTTGGCCTTTTCGGTGGAGGAAACGGTCCACATGCCCTGCAGATGGCCTTCGGCCAAGTCACGTAGGACGGAGATGCGTCCGAGCGCATAGGAACGCAGGAAGAAGCCTTCTGCCTTGGCACGGTTGTCCACGCCGTCCACGCCGTCGCGGAATGCTGCGCCGACCGCGTACAAATCGTCGGCATCCTGATCGGACATACTCTCGGCCAACGACAGCCAATAGCGTGCCAAGGTCTTGGCCTGGGGATCAGGCAGCGTCGAATAGACACGAGCCACGTTAACGATGGCATCGACCGAGCACGCCTCGCCCGCGGCGGTCATCTTTGCCAGATCCTGCAGCGCGTTCGGGTCGCCGGGATCGACGAGCGAGATCTTCGCCTTGAAGTCACCGGCATCGGCCGCCTTCTGCAGCCATGCGCGCCCGACTGCGGAGTCCTGCGACAAGTCCGCCAGAAGGATCTTGCCATATTCCCGCATGCCTCGGGGATCGCCCATTTCGGCAAGTTTCTTGTAGATGTCATTGAGCGTCGTCGGCGTCGCCTGCCCGGCTCGCTGCAAGAGTTGGGCTTTCAGCATCAGCGGATCCGGGTCACCTGTCTCGATCACCGGATCGAGGGAGGCGATCTGGACGAGCTTGTCGCTGAGCTTGGTCGCGACGTCGAAGCGGTTGCTGATGATCGACAACTGCGCCAAGCGCTGCCGCTCCTTGTCCTGCAGCGAGGAGACGAAAAGGAGCAGGCGCTGCGCAGCTTCTGGATTCTGCTCAAAGCTGTTGGTACCGGTCTCCCAGCGGGCGACGACATAGCCGATTGCATCTGGGCTGCCCTTGAAGGCCGCCTGCTGGAGATAAACGCGCCCCTTGGCGCGGTCAGCCGAATCCGCCTTGGTCAGCATGTTCAGGCCTGTGACATAGATCGAATAGACCGACCCGAAGATCGCCGCCTTGTGGCGCCAGTCGTTTGCCAATTCCACTGAGATCGGCGCGCCCTGTCCGCAGGCGAACATGCCGGCGAGTTTCGCCGCACCGTCAGAATTCCCCGCCACGGCAGCTTCGCTGAAGAACTGCATGGCTTTATTCAGGTAGTTGGGATCCTTCCTGCCCATCTCCAGGTAGATCTTGCCGATCTCGTCACTGGCATCGGAGGAGCCAGCCGCGGCGGCGGCCTGCAGGATCTTCAGCGCCTTCTCGATGTCGTCCTTTGAGGCACCGCTACTGGCAAGAAACTCGCCATATTGCACAGGCACATCTTCCGAACGGTCCGGGGCCTGCATGGCGCGCTCGAAATACGTTTTCGCCTTCGCGTCGTTGCGGTCACCGCCGAATTCACCTGAATAGATTCGAGCCAACCACTCGTCTGCCGGGCGAAGCCCGGCCTCGGCGGCCGCGCCTAAATACTTGACGGCCAGCGTGAGGTCCTGCGGCACCGAGATGCCGGTCGCATAAGCCTTGCCGAGGCTGAACTGGGCCGACGACATTCCTCCTTCGGCAGCTTGCTTGAGATAGCTCACCGACTTCTGGATGTCGATCTGGTCGATCTGGTTCGAGCGGTAAAGTTCGGCCAGGTTCTGCGCCGTTTTCGGATCACCGGTCTTAGCGAAGGCTTCCAGCCACTTGAGCGCGGTTTCGATCTCCTTGCTGACGAGGTTGCCGCGCAGATAGAGAAAGCCGATCTGGTTCAGGGCCGAGCAATCGCCCTGCTTGACCTGCGCCACGAGCCCGAGAAGTGCGTTGGTCACCGCACTCTTCTTCTGATCGTCCGCAGCCTGCGGGTCGAGAGTGATGATGCGCGCATATTCGATCATCCCCTGCGGGTCGGATGCTAGCGCCGACTTTTCTAGGTAGAAGCGCGACTTGGTCAGATCACGCATCTCGCTCGGGCCATCGTCGCCATAGAGCTGGCCCAGCACGAAAGCCGCGCGGGTGCTGCCCGAACCATAGGCATCGAGTAGATAGGACTCCGCTTCCCGAAGTTCGTCGACAGTTGAGCCGTTCTCCATTAGCACGCGTGCGAGCGGAATGAGGAAGATGTCGCGGCGAGCCGGATATTTCTTCAGGCCGGCGCGCAAGAGTTCTTCGGCCACGGCAGGCGACTTCTGCATCCGCTCGCTGCCCCGACTGTATTCGACGGCAAGAGCAACGACATCCTGCGATGGCAGGTTGATGTCGCTGATCGGACCCTTCGTCCAATCCCGATCGAGTTTCACGCGCGCCGCTTGATTGGTTACAGGCTTGCACACAGCCTTGTAATCGAGATTCGGAGGGTCGAGCGGGATTGCCGGATTTTCGGCCCGGACTGCGGTCGCAAACCCGGCCGAAGCGGCCACGACCGCGACGGCAGCGACTAAAGACTGATGAAAATGAAATTTGCGCACTCTACTCGTCCCCACTCTTGTGCCCCATCCGTTTCGAAATTATCGGTCGATGCCCGTCGCTGCCAGGAAACCGGCCGGACCGTTCGGTGTCTCAACGACGACGACGTTCTGTCTGTCCTTAGCGGTCAGAGAAACCTTCTCTAGCTCGGTGACCTTCCTGTCCCCCTCAGAGACTGCCAAGCCGATGTCGATGACCGGCAGCTCCTTGGATGCCATGGCGGCCGGCGCAAGATCCTTGAACAGCACCTTGCTGTCGCCGTTGAGGAGCAGCGACAGGTTGGCCGGCTTTGTCGAGAAATTGTAGAAGCTCAAAGCTGACTTGGAGGGATTTTCGACCTCCTTGTCGGGAATAACCACGATGCCTTTTTGCCCGGCGCCCTCCGCGCCGACCGCCACGGTGTAGAATTTGCCGGGCTCAAGCTTAGCCTCGGTGGAGCTTGAATCGTCGGAAATCTTATAGGAGCCGTTGCCGATCAGCCGGTAATTCGACAGTGCGACCGGATCGACGTCGAACTTCTGTCCCGAGAAGTCGAGGCTCACTCCGTTCTTCAACTTCACATTGAGGAAGCGAACGAGGCTTTTGTCGGCCGGGATCGGCGCATCGTAGAGGCCGGCGTCGTTTGCCAGCACGTGCGTGTAGGTGCCCACGGAGGCTCCCAAGACGAGTGCAATACGGATTGCTTGGATTTTGCTTTTCATGATCTCATCCCATTCTTCAATTGGACGTTGCCGCATTCTGGAAAATGCGTTCTGGGTAACGGCACAGTTTCACCGAGCCTGCCGATTTTGCCGCTCCCTCAATCTCGAGGCGAACATGGACAGGTGCATTCCGCGTCCCCCCGGGAAGCGCCTGATAAAGCTTGGCAAGTCCGCTCACGCGCGACGGATTTTCGAAGGAAACGTTTTTGGCGGGACCATTGGCGTAGCTATAGCTCGACTGGAACCCGGTCAGTGCTTTGTTAGTAAATGTGTAGGCGAGGTAATGATCGGATGCCTTGCCAACCAACGCAGGCAGATCAAGATCAACCGTATCGGTCTCATCAAACGTCTTCTCGGCAAGTTTTAATTTACCGTCGCAATCACCGACAATTGCAGGAACGATCGTCTCGTCAACATAGTCTACGCTTCGCAGCACCGACTGGAGATCCGAGTACTCCCACACCAGTATTTCAGGCTTCTTGGCCAACCCATTGGCGTTCTGCGTCCAGCCGTAAATCGACTGTGTCAAACCGCCGCCAGCAATCGAGAAGCCAGATACATCGTACTTCAGGGCTTCGCGAAGGAAGCCGTTGAAGTTGAAATCCATCCGCTCATCCGTAAAGGACGTGCCGACGACATGAACGAGTTCTCGGCCCGGCGTGTCGCCCTCGGTCAGCAGGGCATCCAAGTTATCGACGTTGCGCTTCGTCGAATAGCCGGTGACGCTTTCAGTAGGGATCTTCTCTTGGCAAATCTCATTGAGCGCTTTGCCCATATTGAAGCGTATCGGAGCGGCTTTGCCAGTCAGTTCAGTCTTAAACTCAACGGTGTCAGTAATGTCGCCAGCTAGGCCACTGATCTTCTCCGCCAGAGCCTTGGCGACAACTTTCGCACCCTCCGGCGTCCAGTGAATATCCCGCTTGAGATAATAGGCGTTCCAGTCGAAATCCGGTTCGGTGTCTTTGATTTTAGTAATGTCGACTGCATCGATCCCGACGTCGCGCAAAGACTGAACCATCGCTCGGAACTGCTCGGCGGAGAACGCCGGATCGTAGAACATGTCAGAAAGTATGCCGCCATTGGGGATAAACTGCGCACCGGCAATGCCACGGGGCAGCATCGGCACCAAAATGAGGTGAATGCCTCGATGGCGCAGGGCGTCGTTCACGTCCTTGAATGCATCCAGCGTTTCCGCAGACAGCTCATACATGTTCTCCATGTCGCCTTCGCGGAAGAACCAGCCGCCATAACCTTGATACATCTTTACTGCTATCGAAGTCTGAGGAGACTTTTCCTCGAGCCCCTCGCACTTGTAGAGTATTTCACCGGCCGACACGGAAGCCGCTGAAAGAGCGCACGTAAGAGCTGCCATGCCGACTATGGAAGAGACGCTCAATAAACGCGCCGTGCTGAAGGAGTTGGCTTGCATCATTTCGAAACTCCTGCACGGGCTTCCTTGACGTAGGAGTTTTTCAGGCGCCGCGCGAACTGGCTGCCCAACTCCTCGGCGTGGTCGAGTAGGGCGAAGATCTCATCCTTGTTGGCGTCCTTGTCGCGGCCGTAGAGTAGAACGGCTTTGCGCAGGATCATGTCTGGAACTTCGGCCGCAACGAGCGCGTTGAGCCAACGTTCGGCCTCAGGGTTCTGGTTGGTCGGATTCTTGATGAAATAGTAGTAATAGAGCTGAATCATCGCGTCGGTGTTACCGAGCTCGGCAGCCCTCTCCAGCCAGGCAACGCCCTTTTGCTCGTTCTGCACGGCACCCGCACCGGCAAGATAACTCCGGCCCATCTCCGTCATCGCGGTGACGGACCCGTTGAGCGCGGCCTTGATGTAATAGGCGAAGGCTCGCGATTCATATACGCGCGAGCTCGGTCCCTTGGAATAATTGCGCGCCAGCGCCAGTGCGCTACGGTTGGACCCCATGAAGGCCAGATCCCGATAGAGCGCTTCGGCCCGATCGCGATCCATCTCCACATCCTGGCCGAAATAATAATTTGTCGCGATGGTGTTTAGGGCTTCCTCGTTGCCCAGTTCAGCCGCCTGCTTCGTCAGTTGGTCGGCCTTGGCGAAGTCCTTGGGTCTGTATTGGCCGTTCAGATACTGCCGGGCAAGGAACATACGCAGATTGCCGTTGGTCGGCAGATGCGGCAGTGCGCCTTCGACCGTGTCGATCAGATATCGGAAGCTCTCGTCGCCGACCGCCTTGGGATTGACGTTGACGGCGACGCGCGTGAGCGGCCCGCCTTGTCCGCGTTCGGCAAGGATGTTGCACCAGCCGACCACCTTGCGGAAGTTTAACGCTTGGCTTGACGGCCATTTCTGGCGGAGCTTGAACGCGGCGATGATCGCATTGACGTCACCCCGGTCGGCAAGTTGTGCCAGCTGAACCAGAATCGGTTCGGCAAAATCTTCGCTAAGGCCATCCTCCTGCGTTAGTTGCTGAACGAAGCCGAGTAGAGTGGCATCGTCGCCCTTGAAGGACACGACGACATCTTTCATTTGTCGATGCGCTTCCGCCGCATCCAGCTTGCCGGCCGCCCGCCTGACTTGGACCAAGAGAAAGCGGCTAGTGGGCAGCTCCAACATTTCCGGCGTGTCCAGCAGGACCTCGGCCTTGTCGAACTGCTTGAGCGCAAAATCGATCTTAGCGAGCTGCACATTGCTTTCCGGCGTCAGGATGCGTGGATCGAAATTTGCGTAGACATCGGCAAGACGTTTGAGCTTGTCGGCGCTGCCGGTCGAAAGTGCGAGTTCGGCGGCATCCGGACCGGCGGAAAAATAGCCTTGCGACAGCGCATTCAGAAGCAGAGTGAACCCGGCTTCCGGATCGGCTTCGAACTGCGGCGCCCCCTTGGCCAGCAGCACGCCATATTCCTTCATCGCCCATAGATTATGCTGGTCCGCCAGCTCGCGGACCTCGGCATAATAGGGCGAATAGTTCAGCGTAACTTCGAGATCTTGCCGGACCAACTTGGCAAGCGCCTCGCGCAGCTTGAGCTGCATCTCGGGCGAATCCGCATACTGTTGTTTCAATTCCTCGTAGATCGACCGGGCCCGGGATGACTCTTCCTTGACCAGGCGCCCCTCGCGAAAGATATCACCGAGGATGAGGCCTACCGAAAGGTCACCCGCGTCATAGGCGTTCGACAGTTCGGCGACGAGCTGCTCCGGCGGGATGGGCATCGCCGCCGGTGTCGCATAGTAGCCGGCCTTCTCGGCGCTGACGACTATGCGAGCCAGACGACCGATGACCGATGATTTTCCGCCCTTCCAGATGTCCAGGTAGATCGGCAGGGCGTATTTTGCGATCAGGCTGTCCGGCAGGTTAATGCGGGCGAAGCGGTCGGCTACGACGAGACGCTCCTGTCCCGCCTCGGCAGCGCCGTCCAGCATCCGGTCCATAGCAGCGGTGGCGCGGGCCAGATCTTTCTCGACGTAGATGCCCTGGTAGTAGAGTTTGGCGATCAGGTAATTGGCTCGGTAGCTTCTGGCCTCGTCGAGCATCGACACGGCCCACTTGGAATCCGCCTCGTCGAAGCCGTAGACGTTCTCATCGACCAAGTCGAGCGCGATAAGCTCGGCTGCGCGGCTCGAGCCGCCGTCGACGAGCTCCCAGATCAGATGACGCAGTTCGTCCTTGCCGAGGATGGAAAACAGCACATCCCGGTTCTTCTCGATGATCCCGGCGGCGCTGTCGCTGCCGTAACCGGCGGCCAGCACTAGCAACGACTTGAGCACATCGGGGTGCTCTTGCGCATCGAAGGACGTGGCATAGCGTCCGGCGAGGCGGATAACCGCTCCGTCACCGTCCAGCGCCGATAAGTTGGCCATCAGCACGACCTGGCTGCGTAGCGTATCGGCTTCGACGGAGTTCTGACGATTGAGAAGCAGAAGCAGCTCGAAAGCCGCATCGAGCGAGCCCTTTGACATTTTGTCGCGTAGGGCCGCTTCGCTGTTCGTGGCGAGATCCTGTGCCTGTGCATCGACGCCGGGTGGAGCCTGGGTAGCAGCTTCGGCAGGGTGCAGCGCGGCGCGCAGAGCTTGCGCTTCGCCTTCGTTTGCCGCACCGCCCTTGCGCAGCAGCAGTTCGGCAAGCCCCGCCGTCACCTTGGCATTGATATTAGCATCGCCGGCCGCCAACAGGCTGCGATAGATGGCGATGGCCGCGTCGATGTCGGCAACCCTCAGGGGGTTGTGATCGTTGGCGATCCTGCCGCGCGCCAGCAGTCGGGCATAGCCTAGGAGCGCGCTCGCCTCCGTCGATGTCCTGTAGTCGGCGAGTATCTTCTGCTCGGCTTGATAGGCCTTCTTCGCCTCGGCCGCCAACTGTCGCGGCATTTCAGAAGCCGTCGTAGCCGGCGCCACGCCAAAGATCACCGCCGAAGACGCCAATGCGGTGAGCAGCGTCGCGGAGAGGCGTGATTTTCTCGTTGCGAGATTCATCCTCTCACTCCCCTTGTTGCGCGTTGAACGCAGCCGATTGCGGCGAGCCCGCAGCGTTGATGCAATAATTGGTCGAGGCCTCGTCGGCGCGGAATTCCGGTTGCAGGGACTGCGGAATGATGATGCCGTTCTCCGCCAGCGCGCACTGCTTCTTCACCGGAATGCGCGGCACGCAGACCGAGCGCACCAGCACACCCGTCTTCATATTGCGCGTGACGACGTCGAGCCCGAGCGGCTTGAGATCACCCGAAACGTAGCGAGGCAGCTGGTCGACGAACTTGTTGCCGTAGAACATCGCCTCGGACGCTCCGCGGGTCATCAGACCGACGCGGTTATTCTCGAGGAGGTTGTCACGGGCAGCCACTGTTGCGATCGGATAATACGGGTCCTCGACGAAATCGCGGAACTCACTCTGCTCTGCGACCTTGAGGTTGTCGATATAGGCTTCGATGCCGGCCGCCTTATTCTGACGGATCTGGTTGCCCTCCACATGAACATCCCAGGAATTGCGTACCTTCACGCCAGATCTGCCATTGCCGTAGAACATGTTGCTGTCGACGAGAGCGCAGGGACTTTCCATCGCGGCGAACCCGTCGCCTTTGTTGCGGCTCGCATCGTTGGCATAAACGATTGTGCCGTAGCTTTGGCGGTCAAGCATGATGCCGGACCCGTGGTTCTCGAACGAGAGGTTGCCAAGGATGAAGCTGTCGTCGACCTCGCGCGAAATGATGATGCCGTGCTTCTTCTGCGTCCCGTAGGCCGTGTTGTAAGCCATCATCAGGTTCTTCGACCGGTCGTGCGGGTCGAGGCCATAGATCACGCCGTTGACCAGTTCGTTGCCGACAAAGACGATGTCCTTCGCCTCGAACGCGTAGAAACCGTAATAGAGGTTCTCAAACGAGTTGTTGATGAAATAGCCGGTTGGCGCAGCCGCCTGGACCTTGCGGGCCATTGTGTCGGTCGAACCGGAGGACAGTGACATGCCGTAGGTGCGGCCGCCAGCATAGCCCAGCGCCACAAAGCGGGAATCCGCGGCAAGGGTCTCGCTGCCGCTCCAGCTAAGGATGAAGGGACGGAAGAAGATGCCCTTCTCGTGGTCGTAGACATAGCTTGGCTGACCCGTCGTCACCTCCACCGAAGAGACGGTCACGCCATCGAAATAGATATTGCCGCTGTTGACGATGAAGGCGCCGGCCTTGGTATTAAGCTTCAGCGACTTGATCTCTTGGCCGCTGACGACAAGCGAGGCACCGTCGTTGACGGCAAGCGGCACGTTCAGGGTAACCTCGTTGCCGTCCAGCGAGATGGCATCCGGATCGGTCGCTCGCACCTGGGCGATGAGCTCGCTCATCGTCAGCACCCCACGCGTGACGAAGATGATGCGTGGAACGGTCGATTCAGAATTGAGGTAGAGATATTCCCGGACACCGAGGTTGATGATTTCGTCGAAATGTTCGGATGAGAAGCGGATCAGGCGGGTGGCGCGCGTCTCGCCGCGCTTGGAAATGTCGGCAAGCGCCTCGTTCGCCTCCCGCAGCGGCGGCACAGGAATCTTCGAGGTGACCGCTTCGCGTCCGAGCAGCAGGTTGGGCATGAAGGGCCGGCCGGCCGTCGGCAGGCTGTTTTCCTTTAACGAGGACAGGGCAATGCGCCCATCGCTGATGGTTGAGGCTCCCCCGAAGTCGAGCGCATCGGGCGCAAACTTTGCCGGCGCGGTGGCGCTATTCAGCCAGCCCTTGTCGTCCAGCACGCCGGCGCGGGCCTCGGCCAAGCGACGAAATTCGCCGACGCGTGCCTTATAGTCGGAAACCGTCTTCACGCGGGTGGTCGCGACGTCGACATTGCCGAAGATGGCCTCCGCCTCGTCGACGGCGACCTTGTCGGCATCGGCGGCGGTGCCAAGCGGAGCCCCGGACTGGCCGCTCGCGGCCAGATAACGCGCATAGCGCGCCAGCGCCTCGCCCCGCAGCTTGGCGGGCTCGGCTACCCGACCTAAGGAGGCAGCAAGGAGCGCCTGCCCCTCGCCCGAGGTCGACGGCAACAGGTCGCCGATAGCGGCGACAAAGTCGGCACCGCTGCCCTCAGTACCACGGAAACCGGCAAAGTCTGTTACGCCGAGCGCGACCGCCTGCCTAAGATCGGCATCGGATCCGCCACGGACGAATTCGGCAAGCAGTTCCCGACGGCCGGCATATTGCCAGAGCCGTGTCGCCACTTGCGACAGCAAGGCAACGTCGTCGCCGCTCGAAGCATCGAGCTTCGCGAGAGCCGCCGCATTCGGGAGTTTTCCGTTGATCAAGCTCGCAGCCACCTGCAGAGCCTTCGTCGCGGCCGGCCCGCTAGCGATCGCTTTCGCCCCGATCGGCTGGTCGACGGGAAGGGAAAAGATTGTCCTGATGTCGGCACGCAGTGCGGTGATCTGCGAGATCTTCGCCGCACCCGGTATGTTCTGTCCCTGCGCCAGGATGAAAGCGGGATCACGAACGATTTCAATATCGCGGAACAACGCTACGACCTGCCCATCGCTGAGTTGCAGCTGTCTCGACTTGACGGCACCAGCAACGAGCTCCACCAGGGCCTTCACGTAATTGTCGTAGTCGGCTATGGAGAAGCTGTGGATGAGCGCGAGATAGCTATCGACGGCGACGGCCGGCGGCAGCGCCAGATTGACCGCCCTGTCATAGCCCACCAGCGGCCGCTCATCCCGGATGTCGGCCGTGACCGCATCCGAAACCAGCCGGTTGCGAATCGCCTCGTCCTTTTCCGCCAGGGTCAGAAGCTCGAAGGCACGCGTATCGAGGCTGAGCCGCGCTCGTTCGTGAAGTGCCGCGATATCGCCCCCAGCCTTGACGCCGTGCGCACGTTCCACGGCATCGACCCATGCGGACAGGACGAGGCTGACGGAGTCGGAGGCGGTATCGCGGGCATGCCGGATGATGTCGACATCGATCTGGTCAAATACTAGCTGGGCGAGTTCGACTTTTTCGGCGCGCGGCGACATGCGCAGCAGATCAGTTAGCACTCGGAAGACAGCCGGGTCGGCGACCGCGCCCGCATTCGCGCTGGCGAGCTTCATCAGCTCCTGCCGATCAGCTGCGGAGGTCAGACCGTCGAAATAGAGCGGCAGGAAATCGACATAGATATCGAGGGCAAGTTCGTTCAGCTTCGACTGAGCCAGCCGCTTAGCAAGATCGAGGCTGAGCTTGGCTGCATCCATCCCGGACATGTAGTCGAGAATGAGCGTGTAGCGCACTTTGAACGAATCCGGATCCGTCGTCGACAACGACTGGCCGGAACTGTCGACGAGGGTCTTCAGTGCGCTGATGCCGGCATCACGTGCCGACAGTCCTCGCGCGTTCATCTGCATGTGCAGCTCGGAGGCCACAACGGCTAGCCGGCTGCGCACGTCAACGCCGGCGATCTGGGTCGCATGATCGAGGCTCTCGATGCGAGCCACTTCCCTGAAGATCTCGAAATAAGCGTCGAAACTGCGTGACTTCTCGTCGTCGCGCAAGGCCTGCCAGCGCCTCAGCGCGAGCTCCGCCCCATATTTCAGGCTATCCTCGGTGATTTCGCGTTCAGCCGGAGCGAGCTGGTCCAACTGCGGGCTCTGCTCGCCGACCGTCAATTCCTGCGCATGGACGGCGCGGAGGCTCATGCCCGTTGGTACAGCCGATAGGAGCGTTGCCATGGCGGTCAGGCCGACAAGGCCCTTGACCACAGGCGTTGCAATCAGTGTCAAAGAGGTGCGCATGCCATTCGATCCTTACGACAGCAGCAAGGAGACGGTCTTCAGCCACTGCGGCAACATCACCGAGGGGCTCCATACCGACCGTTGGAACTTGACGATCACCGGTTCGTCGACAGGAATGTCGACGCCGTCCGGGATCCTGAGGTTAATTTCCGCTAAGGCCTTGCCGTCCTCGTCAGTCAAGACTTTGGTGCTGTTGACATAGTTTCGTGCATCGATCGGAACGGAAACCGTCCGCCCGGATTTGGGGAACTCGATCCGGACCTCTGCCGCGTTCAGGGCGATGACCGCATCGGTTAGCTTGACATAGGATGCGACATAGGGCCTCGCGCCCTCATCCGAGAGGCGCACGACAGGCGCACCCTTGCGCACATAGTCCTGTGGCGCGACGGCCTGGGCACTTATTTCACCGCCGTTGCTGGCCTCAAGAAACTTCGTGTAGTCCTGCGAGGTCTTCAGTGCAGCAAAGAATTCCCCCTTCGCTACCTTGCCGGCATCCTTCACATAGACGACCTCGCCCGCAGTATGGGAATCGAGCTCCGCGCCCGGCACGGCGACATAGGCCATCTGCGAGGCGGCGCTCATGCTGCGCTGCGAAGTCAGCTGGAAGATCAATCCGATCAATACGAGAGCGACCACGCCGAGGCTGGCCAGCTTGGCGAACCGGCCAAGGCCCGCAGAAGCACTGCGAACATCCGGCGGAATCGTGTCGGCGAACCGATCGGCAAAGGACGGGTTGCGTCCCCTATACCAGTTGAGGGCACTGACCAACCTTAGATATTGCTCGCGCCCGCCGGTGAGAGCCAGGTTAATCTCGTCGCCGGACTGCTCTGCGCGAACGAGAACATCCCCCTTCCAGGCCATCCCGCCCTTAACCATGGCAACGCGCGCAATCCCGCCAAAGCTCAGCAGTTCCTGCGCCAACGGCACGATCAGACCACTGGAACTCAGGCCGAGCACGAGAAACGTGCGGTCAGAAATTTCCACTGTTATATCCGCAGGCGCGTTCATCTCGTTCCTATCCCTCGTGCTCAGCCCAGACGGACCTTCGGTGCTTCGACCTCGGCCACCTGGGGGAACCAGTCGTCGATCTTCCAGTTGAGATCAGGGTCCTTGCGGACATAAGTGAACTCGGACAGTCCGGAAGCGTTGCGGATCGTCACCACCTGCCCCCTGCTGAAGGAAACCGGATTGCCAGACACGAAGGGTGTGAAATGCCCGTCCACGCCGTACTCGGCACGCTGGTCACCATGCAGGAGCCATGTCTCACGCTCGGCACCGGAGACCATGTAGGTGACGGAGTTCTTGCCTTGGAAACTCACTGCGCAGACCTGGCTGTCACCGTAGCTGCGGTCGATCTTGACCGCTCCCCAGCTCTTCAGCGCACTACGGGTGAAGCTGACCTCTGGGGCGTCCATCTTCTTCAGCGAGTTGACGATTTCCTTCACCCGCTGGGCCTGAGCCTTGGGCAGCACGACGACAGCATCCTCGCTGTCAATAACCATGATGTCCTCGATGTGACTGAGAACGACGCGACGGCCGGACTGTGCATGCACGAGGCAATTACGCGACTGCGAGACGAAACTGTCGCCGCGCAGCACATTGCCGTTCTCGTCCTTGTCGCTGATATCCCAGAGGGCGGACAGCGAGCCGATGTCGGCCCAGCCAATGTCATCACAGGGTACGACTGCGACATTGGCGCTCTTTTCCAGCACCGCCGTGTCGATCGGAATGTCGAGCGGGCAACGAGCGAAGTGCTCCTCCGCAGGCATCAGCAGCATATGGCTGCCTAGGTCACGGCTCGTGCCGCCGGCGATCGAGGCCGCAACGGCTTCATAGACGGCCGGGGCGTGCCGCTTGAGTTCCTCGACCAGCGCCGAAGCGCGGAAGAGGAAAATTCCCGCGTTCCAGAGGTATCCCATCTCGACGAACTGCTTGGCTCGCTCCAAATCCGGCTTCTCGAGGAATCCCCCAGGTTGGTTGACCAGCGCGCCGACCTCCTCGCCGTCCACGACATAGGGCTCGCCGGGACGGATATAGCCAAAGCCGGTTTCCGGTTCGGTCGGTACGATGCCGAAAGTGACGATCTTGGAACTCTCGGCCAACGGCACCGCCTTCTTGACAGCCTCCAGGAAGAGGGCCGGATCGTCAATGACATGATCCGCCGGCATGGCCAGCACGAGCGCATCCGCGTCGCCCTCACTCGCGGCAACCGCAACGGCCGCAAGCGCCGCGGCCGTACCGCGCTGGAGCGGCTCCAGAACGATGCCGGCGAATTCCTGCTCCATCTGCCGCGCCTGGGCATTGACCATATCGATGAAGGCACGGCTGGTCAGCAGCCAGGGCGCCGAAAACATCGCGTCGTTGACGCGTGCCAGTGTGTTCTGGAACAGGCTGCGGTCGTCGACTAGTTGCAGGAACTGCTTCGGCATATTACTGCGCGACAACGGCCACAGCCGCGTGCCGCTTCCGCCGATCATGATCGCCGGCGTTATTTTTACAGGCTTTGTCGGTATGCTCATTGTCATGCCTCCAGCTTCGTCAGCGCAATGGATCTCAATCTTTGCAATTCAGTGCCAAGGCGCCGTGTCGAAGGTCGCTAGCACCGGCTGTCCGACCATGGACGGGTCCAAGCTGCGACCCGGCTGCACCTGAATTTCAAGCTGTGTGGCGGTGTATTCGGTGACCTTGGGAATCGAGACGATGTCGACGTTCTTCGCCTCGACGCCGTCGAGATAGCTGAGCGAGATCTGCGGCTTCTCGGAGATATTGGCGAGACGGCGGAACGGCACGCGAACCGACACGTAGAGGCTCGCATCCTGGCGGACGAGCGAGAGCATCCGGCCGCCGGCGCGGCCATAGGTCGAGCCCGGATGGTCGACGGACAACACATAGCAGTCGCAGGCAGACAGAACCTCTACCGTCGACTTGCCGTCGGCGGCCGGCGCATCGAGGGCGATCGTCGCCAGACGGTCCCCCTGCTTCACCTTTTGCGGCAGGTCGGCAAATTCGACCACGCCATCGCGTGGCTGATAAACCGTGACCGTCTCCGCAGCGATGCTCGCCGAAACAGCTTCGAACGTGAACAGCCTCTTGTAGACGATATTGGAGAGGAAGGAGAAAGCGGCCAAGCCGATGATGACGAATATCAATAGCCCGAATATACGACCTGCAAGACCGTTCCCGGTCGACGACGTCACACCGACCACCGCAGCCTTAGCATTTTCCATTTCTGCCATCTGATTTCCCAATACGTAAATTTTTGAACCGCTTTGAACGACCCGCCCGGCGAGATAGAGGTCGGCGAAGTGCGCCAAGGGCGCCGTCTTCTCCGCAGGGTCGAGAATTTGTAGGCCGGCGCGTCGTTCTTCTGGATTCACCCAGACGACGCGCGTGCTGAGGGCCAGCTCGAGGCAGGAGCCCTCGGTCTCTACGAGCAGGGTCACGGCGAGGTGTTCGCCTGGAGCCTGCGTGAGCACGACCTCGGCGAGCCCAAGACCGGTCACCGACCAGTCGCATACCTCGATGCGCTTTCCGTCGATTAGCGCTGCCAGTGGCAATTTGAAGCGCGGGAACTCCCGTTCACGACGCTTGGGCACAGCAACCGCAGTCATCAGAACACCCTGTCAGTGATTTTCGGCAAGCGTTCCGGCACTTCGTCCGTGAAATAGCTACCGAGATTGGCGAGGAAGACGAGAACCGAGACGAAGACCAGCACGGCAACGGTATTGACCAGCCGGGACGACCATAATTTGAAGGCCGCGTCGAACCGGGAATCCGTCCGCTTGAAGGCGGTCTTCTGGCGCGTCCACTTCTGCCGGTCGAGCCGGAAGAAGATCAGCACCTTCACTGCCGAGCCGAAGATCTGATTGAAGTAGAGCAGCGGGATATAGACCAGATTGATCGACGGACGCACGGTCAGGAAGGTCAACGCCAGGATGTAACGCGAGACGATGACCCAGAGGACATAGAAGGCGGCCGTCCACGGTGTGATCATCGCGGTCCCGAGAAGGGCAAGCGTGATGCCCGACAGGCTGGTCCACATCGACATGCGCTGATCGAGAATCGACCACCAAGTAAACGCGCCGATTTTGATCGGCCCAAGATTGAGGGCACGAGCATTTGTGCGCAGCATGTTGCCGAACCAGCGGGTCATCAGCACATAGGCGGAGCTGATGAAGCTCGGGCTCGGCGGCTGCTCGATTGTCTCCACTTGAACGTCCGGCACGTAATACATGCTGTAGCCGTTCTTCAGCAGCCAGAACCAGCTCGACTTGTCATCACCGGTGAGCATGCGGATTCGGCCGAGGCGCCAATGGTCGATATAGTCGTTCTGCACGTGATCGATGAAATCCGGATCGCAGGCAAGCCGCGCGCGGAACATCGACATACGCCCGGTCAGCGTCAGCACGCGCTCTGCGAGACCATGCGACGACATCAGAATCTGGCGCTGCGCAAAACGCATCGAATACCACTGCTTGAAGATTTCCGCGCCCTCGACGGTGCACACCTCATCGGTGGTCAGCGCGCCCAGATTCGGATTGAACAGGAACATGCAGGCACAGCGCTCTACGAGATCGGACGGCACAATGCTGTCGCCGTCGATCACCGAGACGGTGTCGTCGCCAGCGGGATTGAGCGCCGCGATGGCACGGAAGCCGGCAGCAAGGGCATCGCGCTTGCCCGTCCCGGGAATGCGGACGATCTCCAGCCGGAACGGCAGGCTATCGCCATACATCACTTCGGCAAGACGACGAATGAGGCGCTCGTCACCGATTTCGACAATCGAGCAGACGATCGTTGCGCCGGCAGGCGCATTGGCTGCCGCGACGAAAGCGCCGCGATAAACCTTGGTGGTGGTCGGGGCATCGATCCTGAAGCTCGTGATCAGGAAGTAGGCATGCCCAAACCCTTGCGCCTTTGCTGCCGCTTCGGCCACCCGACGAATCCTCGGGAAGCGGACCAGCCGGAACCAGACGCTGCGCAGCAGATGAAGCAGTCCCCAAGACCATCGCCACAGCCCGATGACGCCGACCACCAATGCGGCGTCGCGTGCCTTCTCATCGAATGCCTCCTGCGGCAGCAGCGCTGCACAGACAGCCAACAGTAGGACGAAAACGATATGCTTGAGGACGCCCAACATCAACGTTTACCAGACGAGACCTTCGTAATGCACGCCGGACGGCATATCGACGGGAATACGGACGAGGTCGATGACCTTGACGCCTTCCCGCGCTTTCTTCAGCGCATCCTTGGTGCCCTGGCCGTTGATCCCGACCACGATGGCCTCACTCTCAAAGACGACTTCCTCCGGCGACGAACGCATGAAGCCGGCGAGGTGCGAGATGTAGTTCCGGCCGCCATGATCGTTGACCGAGACGTTGGAGTCATAGATCGACAGCTCGTAACCCTTACCCATCAAGCGCTCGGCCAGAAGCACCAGCGGGCTCTCACGCAGGTCGTCCGTGTCCGACTTGAAGGTCAGGCCGAGAAGGCCGATTTTCTTGGCGCCGGAGCGATTGACGAGGCGGAAGGCGCGCTCGAGCTGATACTGGTTCGCCTCGACAGTGGCGTCGAGGACCGGTGTCGAAACGTTCTGCATCTTGCCGAAATGACGCAGCGCCCGAAGATCCTTCGGAAGGCAGGAGCCGCCATAGGCGAAGCCGGGCTTCATATAGGCGCGGGAAATGTTGAGTCGCGTGTCGGCGCAGACAACATCCATCACGACGTGGCTGTCGATGCCGACGGATTTGCAGAGATTGCCGATTTCGTTGGCGAAGGAAATCTTCACCGCATGCCAGCAGTTGTTGGTGTACTTGACGATTTCGGCGCTGCGGATCGGGATGACGTGCGGCTTTACCTCGACCGAGGCGCAGAGGTCATGTAGGGCCTGAACGGTTTTCTCATCGCCTTCGTACTGGCCAAAAACGATCGCACCTGGGCTGTAATAGTCGGCGATTGCCGTACCTTCGCGCAGGAATTCCGGGTAGTAGGCCAGACCGAAGTCCACTCCAACCCTCTTGCCGGAGGCGCCTTCAAGGGCCGGGATGACGACGTCCTCGACCGTGCCTGGAAGGATCGTCGAGCGCATAACGACCATGTGGAAATCGCTCTTGTCGCGCAATGCAACACCGATCTGCTCGCAGACCAGCTTGACATAGCTCGTGTCCAGCGAACCGTCTTCACGGCTCGGCGTACCCGGGCAGCAGAACGAGATATCGGTCTCGTTGATCGCGGCGATATAGTCACTGGTTGCAGTCAAAAGGCCGTTCTCGACACCCGTTTCGATCAGGTCAGGCAGACCCGGCTCGTAGATTGGAGAGCGACCTTCGGAGATGCACTTGACTTTGTATTGGTCCGGATCGACCGCGACTACTTTGAAGCCGTCTTTTGCAAGACAACCGGCCGATACAGCTCCAACATAGCCCGCACCAAAAATACTTACGCGCCAATTTTTCTTGCCCACCACCTACACCTTTCGCGCAATGTTTGTTCAATAAAGAATAGAAATGCCGCTTTTCTGGTCACCACATTAAATTCAAATAAATCTATATGTTTCACCTGCGAAGAGCACCCCTTTCGATTTCGCAATACAGCATCTGTTTATGACGTCAACATAACGAATCTCAGTTATCAACATGCTCGACCGGAAATATTTGCATCAAATTTAGGCATACTCGTTTCGAGCCAATATTAAGTGTAGTTATACATGTGCGCGAAATGCGGACGAAGATTTCGTTAACAATATCAACATATTAAAACACGATGAAAAAATGCGCACATGACGCCTATTTTTTGTGCGCCGCAGCATTAACCAAAACTTGATTTCGGTGAGTTTTTTGCGACTGAGGCAACTGCGCAACGCTCGGCCAACCGCATCAACTGGAAGCGAATCAACAACTGACGCACGCCATGCGCATCAGCACGCAACGGGGTGCAATGCTAAGTAGACCGTCGGCGCAACGCCGGGTGTCTGCCCGCGATAGAGATCGTAGAAAGCATGGTGCCAATCCGTCAGCCTGGGCAGCCGAACGTTTCGCAGCGGGACAGTTGAACATCGCCGCTCGTATTGACGATGGACGTTCTTAAAGAATGGCACATATATAAGCTAAATATGCCGAAGAGCCTGTAATTAAATTTCACTTAATTCAATCCATAAATTACGATCATCAGCGTTTACTCCGCGAACACGAAATAAAAATTCGGTTGTTTAAAATTTTATACGTCACAAAAACGGAATCTTGCTTTGTATTTCCTATTGTCTCCTCAAACGCGGGAGATAAAGATGAGAATAAAAGCATTCCAAATCGGGACTATTATTGCACTCAACATATTCTCCCCAAACATCTGCGGCGCTCAGGAAGCATCAACCGTGCCCGCGGTCACGATCAAATCGCCAAGTACTTCAGAGGGGCTAACGGGCCTATTCTCAGATTTGCGTAGCCGCGTTTTTGTCACTTCTGACCAGCAGGATGCAGCCACGTCAATTGACCACGCCGAAGCGACAGCGGCTGTCACTATTGACAAGGACTATACGATCCAAACGGGCAGTATTTCGTCCCTTTCCACCGGCAACGGCTTCGGCAGCGGAACACCGGGTGCGGAAACCGAGCAAGTTCCTCTTTGCGTCAGCATCCCTGCGCCGCCCGCGACGCTGCAGACCCAATCGAAGTACAAGGCTGACGACAGGTCAAAATCCTCGATCGACGACGACGCCTTGGAAGCGCGCGATAGGACCGTACAGCCAATTCGCAACTCTATTCGCCTGCTGACCAACATCGCCTATGCCGGATCGAATAGTTCGCTGGTTGCCCAGGCGCGGGCAGAATGCGTGCTGCATAATGTCGATCGGTGGGCGTCGGCGAAGGCGCTGACCGACATGCGCACTGTTGACGCCTATCTCAGCCGCGACCGTTGGGTAGCCGAAATCGCACTTGCGGTTCGGTCGGCCAGCAAACGGGTTGAGCTCTCCAGTGAGCGTAAGGCGCTTTACTCGACATGGTTCAGCACACTTGCCCGCGATACCATGGAGGCTTATTCGTTTCGCCTCGGCCCGAAGTCGAAGACGAATAATCACCGTTATTGGGCGGGCCTGTCGGTCGCTGCCGTCGGTTTTCTTCTCGATAATGCTGATTTCAAGACATGGGGCAAAACGAGTTTCGAGATCGGCGCTTGCCAGGTAGATGATCGCGGCTTCCTGCCGGCGGAACTGGCGCGTGGAGAGAAAGCCCTTGACTACCATGTCTATGCGTTGCGCCCACTCGCTGCCATCATCAAGCTCGCCTCAGACAATGGCGAACCGCTTCAATCAAAGTGCCTCGACAGGTTCAAACGTCTCACCGCGATGACGCGCGAGGCCCTGCAGGATCCCACGGAATTCGAGCGTGTCGCCGGTCAGCGCCAATCGACCATCTCCTCGGAAACCAGCTACTCTGCAGCGTTGAAGCTCGACGCGCTTCCGCTGCTCTGAGATATCGCTGCAAACGGTCGGGAAACAGACATCAGTTGCGCGTTAGTGAAGTGGACGGCAGTTTGATCTGTGCTGCGTCGCGCCATCTTTTCTGATCTGCAATGGATGCGCTTGTCGCGGCAGTGCTGCCCAGCAGTAACGCGCTGTAGATGACCTGTTTCATGCCGTCGGCGCCGAGCTTGGCGAATTGAACCATGTCCATACCAAGTGCCGCACTCACCTGATCGATATGTCTGGGCGCCGCGAGATTTTCAATATCCGCAAGCGCCGCCTTTAAAATTGCTCTTTGCTGCAAGTTCACAGGATCCTCCCATCCCTCCCAAGCTGATTTTCTCCCAGAAGCCCATTCAATAGAAGCGTGGACACCACAACTTCAATTGTTGCACGAATTGAAAGATCCTACAACTTTATATATTATAAAATAGTAATGTTGAATTTATGAATATGAAAGCCGTGACTTCATGCGAGTGGAAATTTACACCGGCGCCAAATCGAAAGGAGCTCAATGGCTGTAAATATCTCGTCGCCGGTCAAAGCAATATGCGACCTCTTTTTAACTTGACCCGGAGCTCACACCTCGTGCCGTGGCGAGCTTGAGGGAAAGCGGACAGTGCAACCACCGATCGTCCGTCAGAGGATAAAGTCACTGCTTTGAAGCTGTACGAAGCCATCGACGTGTATCGAAAAGTCCGCAGTTCCATCGCCATTGACATCGCCGTAGATATAGGTCTCGGACCCGGTATTGACGTAGCGCAACTCGCCGACTTTCTCTGAGAACGCGACAGTCCCGATGAAATCAAAGGCTTGACCGCCGTTGACGGCGGTGTTCGCATCGATCACGCTAAGATTGATTATATCGCCTTCAGCCTTAGAAAACTGGTAGATGTCGTCGCGACCGCTGGAAGTTAACGTCGACGGATCGAGCCAGGTGAAGACGAAGGTGTCGGCGCCCGTCCCGCCGTAGAGATTGTCAGCGCCTTCGTCGGCATAAAGTCGGTCGTCGCCAGCCCCTCCGTAGAGCGTGTCGTCGCCGTCGCCGCCCACCAGCTTGTCCGATCCTGCGTCACCGTAAAGCCTGTCATTATCGCCATAGCCATAAAGCGTATCATTGCCATCTGCCCCGACCAACCTGTCAGCGCCGCCCTGACCCACGAGCATGTCGTCACCGTCCTGGCCGTAAAGCCGGTCGGCGCCGTCACCGCCATAGAGCCTATCGTTATCGGCACCGCCACTGAGGATATCGTCGCCCTCACCTGCGACGACCGTGTCGGCACCGGCGTCGCCGCTCAGGTCATCCGTTCCTGCCCCACCGTAGATGGTATCGTCTCCGTCGCCACCGGTGATCGTATTCGCGCCGGCTTCGCCCTTGAGTGTGTCGCTACCGGCACCGCCATCGATCGTATCGTTACCGTCCCCGCCATAGACGATATCATCGCCCGCCCCTGAGGAAACCGCATCGGCGCCGTCCTGTCCCAGAAGCTTGTCAGCGCCAGAGCCACCCACAATCCTGTCGTCGCCGGCGCCTGCGCGAACTACGTCATCGCCACCATAGCCGTAGATGACGTCAGCGAGCTCACCGCCTGTAAGCACATCATTGCCAATCGTACCGGTTGAATTTGCCGAATAGTCGCTCGTCCCGTCGGCTGTCACGGTGCTCATTAGGCCGCCCAACCCGTCGCCTGTTACGTGAGAAAAATCAAACCCATAAAATGATACCTGGCCAGCGCCGGTACTGTTCGTCTCATTGCTTCCAAGGTAGGCACCCGCCTTAAAGTAGAACTGTTCGCCATCCCAGGCAGAACCGACTGTTGTGACCGACTTGTACGTGTCCCCGCTGGCATAGACGATGACCGTCAGTGTGTCTCCGTGAACGTCAATCTCGTAGGAGAACTGCTCCCCAAGGGAAACTTGCGGCGTTTCACCGCTTGCATTGGTGAGCTCGAATCTCAAGGAATCGTTGCCGTCTCCGCCCTTGTCGCTCTTAAAATAGACTTCACCATTCTCCCAATAGAGCCTGACCAGTTCGTCTTTCGAACCATGAATCTGGCCGACGACGATACGCCCATCCGCGCCGTCCGTTTGCGGCGCCTCATCGACCTTCAAGGTCGCGGTCATCGTGCCTCCTTCATCCAAGCTCCAGGAGGCTAACGAGTGACCATCCATCTCGCGCAGCTCCGATCTCGCGCAGGTCGTGCCCTTGGTCAAGGCGCCATCAGTGATCGCACGAAACACCATCGCCCCATCGTCGGCCGTGTAGAAATAGGACGAATGTTCGAAGCCCGTGAGCTCCAGGATCTCCAAAGCCGTACCAATGGTTCCACCATCCTCGTCGATCGGTAGGCAGAGTTTCCAGTTCATTAAATCGAAGTTATCGGAATTTGTCACCACTAACTCATCCTCAAAGGGGGATAATATCTCGTCTCATCAGGAACTTGGATGCATGGGAATCCGTCGAGACTGTTCGCCGAAAACGCTAAGACAACCTGTGGGCCCCGGTACGAATGAGTTTCCGAACCGTTCTGTTATCGTTTTGCTTGGCCTTACTATGCGTGAAGAATTGCTACGGGAACGTAAAGGCGCTGGTCGCGACAAGCTGGCGCTTGCGGGCAGGCCCCAAAGCTTTTTGACAGAACGTCCTGGAGGATGGCCTTATCCAGTGACAGATCGGCGACGATCCGCGAGGGCATCACTCTCCGGCAGCTGCGAATACCGCGCTGGCATCGCTAACAATTTCCACATGGGAATATGCCGCCTGCCCCGCGGCCGCGACGTCCGCTCGCATGATCGCCGTCACGATCCGGCCGTGCTCCTCATAGGATTTCGCCAGACGCCCGGGCAGACGGAACTGCGCCCGCCGAAAAGGTGCGAGCCGCGCCCGCGTCTGGGTCACCATTTCGAAGACATGATCGTTATGCGCACCGCGATAAAGCCGGGTGTGGAATTCGGTGTTGTGAGCCGAATATTCTTCTTGTGCGCCGGCATGCACCAGCCTCATCGATCCTCGATGCATCAACTCAAGCGCGCGCCGCTCATCGACGGTCATACGCTCGGCCGAAAGCCTGGCGCAGATCGCTTCGAGTTCCGCCATCGCCTCGAACATCGAATGTAGATAAGTCTCGGTGACCTTGGTAACGACGGCACTCCGGTTTGGCTCGCGCACGACCAATCCCATGGCACCCAGCTCGCGCAAAGCCTCTCGCACCGGCGTGCGCGAAACGTCGAAACGAACTGCGAGCGAAACCTCGTCCAACTTCGCGCCCGGCAGGATTTCAGCTGTGACGATCATGTCGGAAATCGCCCGGACCATCTGCTCGACAGTCGTTCCGGTGCGGATCACCTCTTTGCGTATAGCCTGCTTCACCATGCGAATCTACTTACTTGAACACTCTGCATACAGATGCCGTGCGGGACATCATAAGTCAAATTGCGCAGCGAACATATTGTTAAATATTCACTTTCTGGGCAGAAAGCCCGCATGTGCCATCGGCACGTGGCGCCAACGCGGAGTCACAATGAACAATAAATACGTCGTGATTATTTCTTATGCAAACATGCGATCAATCTGTATGCACTTTGCATAACGCAGTTCTTTGCATCAATAAGAACGTATAAAATTCAGTGAATTAGTTTCTGGCACGCACGTTGCATGCACTTTTCTGTACTCGTTCGCAACCGGCCCAGCGCCGCAAGGAGCATCGCGATGACCAAACTCCTTTCCATGAACCGCCGCAGTTTCCTCCAGGCTTCCGCTGCCAGTGCGCTCGCCGGCGCCATGCCGGGCCTGATGCACTCCTCCGCCGCAGCCCAAACCGCTCTTACCGTCGGTTTCATCTATGTCGGCCCCAAGGACGACTACGGCTACAACCAAGCCCATGCGGAAGGCGCCGCCGTCATCAAGGCAATGCCGGGCGTGACGCTGGTCGAAGAAGAGAATGTTCCGGAGACCGTCGACGTCCAGAAGACGATGGAATCCATGACTAACCTGGACGGCGCGACCCTGCTCTTTCCGACCTCCTTCGGCTACTTCGATCCCCACATGCTGGCCATGGCGGCTAAATATCCCGACATCCAGTTCCGCCACTGCGGCGGGCTGTGGCAGGAAGGCAAACACCCGGCCAACACCGGCTCCTATTTCGGCTATATCTTCCAGGGCCAGTATCTGAACGGCATCGCCGCCGGCCATGCGACAAAAAGCAAAAAGATCGGCTTCATCGCCGCAAAGCCGATCCCGCAGGTTCTGCAGAATATCAACGCCTTCCTGCTTGGGGCGCGCACAGTCGATCCGACCATCACCTGCCAGGTGATCTTCACCGGTGAATGGTCGCTCGCCGTCAAGGAAGCCGAAGCCACCAACGCGCTGGTCGACCAGGGCGCCGATGTCATCACCTGCCACGTCGACAGCCCGAAGGTCGTCGTAGAGACCGGCTCCGGCCGAGGCGCCTTCATCTGCGGTTATCACGCCAATCAAAGCCCGCTCGCCCCCGAAAAATATCTCACCGGCGCTGAATGGGCCTGGGGCAATGTCTACAGCGACTTCGTCAAGAAGGCGCAGGCCGGCGAAAAGCTCGGCAACTTCGTGCGCGGCGGCCTGAAGGACGGCTTCGTGAAGATGAGCGCGCTCGGCCCCGGCGTGTCCGAGGCGGGCCGCAAGGCTTTCGAAGCCACGCAGGCGGACATGATGAAGGGTGGCTTCTCGGTCTTCAAGGGACCATTGAAGGACAACAAGGGCGATACCGTCGTGGCTGCCGACAAGAGCTACGCCGAAGACGCGATCGAGCTCGAAAGCATGAATTACCTGGTCGAGGGCGTCGTCGGGTCCACAGCGTAAACCGCGAAGGGAGAAGCGCCATGACCATCGAGGCCAATGATCCCGCAATATCCATCGCCTCCGAAAAACCGGCTTCGCTGCGCCCCGTCCTCGAATGGATCGCGCGGCGAGTCGAGCCGATCGTCATCGGCCTTGCGGCCATCCTGATCGGTCTTGCGCTCTTCTCCCTCTTCATCCTGGTGGTCGGCAAGTCGCCGGCCACCCTCTTCCAACTGATGTATACCGGCGGCTTCGGCAGCTGGTTTTCGGTGCAGAACAGCCTCAGCCGCGCCGCACCCCTTCTCCTGACGGCGCTCTGCGTCGCCCTGCCCGCCCGCCTCGGCCTCGTCATCATCGGCGGGGAAGGAGCGGTCGTGCTGGGCGGCGTTGCTGCCGCGGCCATGGCTCTGCCGCTCGCCGGCACCGCGCCTGTTTTCCTAAGCCTCATTCTGATGGCGATCGCTGCCATGGTGGTTGGCGGTATCTGGATCGGCCTTGCCGGTTTCCTGCGCCACTACCGCGGCGTCAACGAGACTATCTCGTCGCTCTTGCTCTCCTATATCGCTATCGCCCTGATGAACCAGTTCGTCGAAGGGCTGCTGCGCGATCCTGCAAGCCTCAACAAGCCGTCGACCAAGCCGCTGCCGGCGGAATACATGCTCGGCAATATTCCCGGCATGGATGTGCACTGGGGTCTGGTCGTCGGCATCCTCGCCTGCATCGTCTCCTGGATCGTGATCGAGGCGACCAGCTACGGATTTGCGGCCCGCATCGCCGGCGGCAACGTGCGCGCCGCGCAGATCCAGGGCTTGGCGGTCGGCAAGCTGATCGTCGGATTCACCGCGCTGGCCGGCGGTTTCGCCGGTCTGGCGGGCATGATCGAAGTGGCGGCGGTACAGGGAAGTGCCAACGCCTCGCTGGCGGCCGGCTACGGCTATACCGGCATCCTTGTCGCCTTTCTCGCCCGCCACAACCCGCTGGCGATCATCCCCGTCGCCATCCTGCTCGGCGGCATTGATGCTTCGGGTGGCCTCATCCAGCGGCGCCTGGGTCTGCCGGATGCGACGGTTCTGGTGATGCAGGGGACGCTCTTCATCGTCATTCTCTTCTGCGAGACCTTCTACGGACGGTTCAAGGCCTTCAATCCCGATCTTTGGAAGAGGAGCCTGTGATGGAGGAAACAGCGATCGGCATCTGGGGCGTTCCACTGGCGATCTTCGCCGGCGCCATCCGTGTCTCGACCCCGTTCATCTTCGTCAGCCTCGGCGAGACGATTACCGAACGCTCCGGGCGTATCAACCTGGGGCTCGAAGGAACCCTCGTCTTCGGCGCCATGACGGCCTATGCGGTGGCGGTGATCACCGGTTCGCCGACCCTCGGCGTGCTCGCCGCCATGGTGGCAGGCGCGATCTTCGGGCTGATCCATGGCTGGATCTGCAAGTTCCCCAAGGTCAACGACATCGCCATCGGCATCGCCATGATGCAGTTCGGGCTCGGGCTCGCCTTCTTCCTCGGCAAGTCCTTCATACAGCCGGTGGCGCCGAAACTGCCCTCGATTCCGCTCGGCGGCTGGGCAACCTCTCCGCAGATCCAGGCTGCACTCAACATCAATGTGCTGTTCTTCCTCGGCGCAGCGCTGGCACTCTTCCTCTTCTGGGGGTTCAAGAACACCCGCATCGGCCTGATCCTGCGCGTCGTCGGCGACAGCACAGACGCGGCCCGGGCCATGGGCATCCACCCGGACCGGGTTCGCTTGCTGGCGACGGCAGCCGGCGGCTCACTGGCGGCGATCGGCGGCGCCTATCTCTCGCTCTACTATCCCGGCTCGTGGAACGAAGGCATCTCGTCGGGCCAGGGCCTGATGGCGGTCGCACTGGTCATTTTTGCGCGCTGGAACCCGATCGGCTGCTTCCTGGCCGCGCTTCTTTTCGGCGGTGCCGGCGCGCTCGGCCCGGCGCTGCAATCGGTCGGCGTCACACAAGGCTACTACCTCTTCTACGCCGCGCCTTACGTGCTCACCCTCATCATCCTGATCGCCACATCCTCGCCCACCCGCTCGCTCGCCGGTGCGCCGGGTGCGCTGTCGCTCACGAAATAACGGAGCGTTCCGATGAACGGACTTGGCGGTCTCAACAAATCCGAACACGGCGTCGGCATCGGCCTCGTGCAACTTCAGTTGCCGGTGACGGTCACCAAGGCCGATCTTGCGCGCCAGACGCAGGTGATCGTCGATCTGGTCGCCAAGGCGCGGCGCAACCAGCCTGGCATGGATCTAGTCGTCTTTCCCGAATACGCCCTGCATGGCCTCTCCATGGACATCAATCCGGAGATTATGTGCACGCTCGACGGGCCGGAGGTCGCGGCTTTCAAGCAGGCCTGTAGGGACAACGCAATCTGGGGGTGCTTCTCGATCATGGAGCTCAATCCGGGTGGCATGCCCTACAATTCCGGCATTGTCATCGACGACGAGGGCGAGCCGAAGCTCTGTTACCGCAAGATGCATCCCTGGGTACCGGTTGAGCCTTGGGAGCCCGGTAATTTCGGCATTCCCGTCATCGATGGCCCGAAAGGTGCCAAGCTCGCGCTCATCATCTGCCATGACGGCATGTTCCCGGAGATGGCGCGCGAATGCGCCTACAAGGGCGCCGAAATCATGATCCGCACGGCCGGCTATACGGCGCCGATCCGCGAAGCCTGGCGTTTTACCAACCAGGCCAACGCCTTCTGCAACCTGATGGTCACCGCGAATGTCTGCATGTGCGGCTCGGACGGCACGTTCGATTCCATGGGCGAAGGCATGATCTGCAATTTCGACGGCACGATCATCGCCCATGGAACCTCCAGCCGGCCCAACGAGATCATCACCGCCGAGGTGCGTCCTGACCTGGTGCGGGAGGCCCGGCTCGGCTGGGGCGTGGAGAACAACATCTACCAGTTCGGCCATCGCGGCTATGTCGCCGTCGCCGGCGGCGCGCAGGATGCGCCCTACACCTATATGCACGACCTCGTCGCCGGCAAATACCGCCTGCCGTGGGAAGACGAAATAAAGGTCAAGGACGGCACGTCCTGCGGATTTGACAAGCCGATGCGCCGGTACGGCGAACCCCTCAAACCTGCCGCGGAATGGGAGAGAGATTGATGGACGCGATGGTCGAAACCAAAGGGCATTTTGTCGACGCCGATCCGTATCCGTGGCCCTATAACGGCGCTCTGAGGCCGAACAATACCGCCCTCATCATCATCGACATGCAGACGGATTTCTGCGGCAAGGGCGGCTATGTCGACCACATGGGCTACGACCTGTCGCTGGTGCAGGCGCCGATCGAACCCATCAAACACGTGCTTGCCGCCGTGCGGGCCAAGGGTTACCACATCATCCACACCCGCGAGGGCCATCGTCCCGACCTCGCCGATCTGCCGGCCAACAAACGTTGGCGCTCACAGCGGATCGGCGCCGGCATCGGGGATCCCGGCCCCTGCGGCCGCATTCTGACGCGTGGCGAACCCGGCTGGGACATCATCCCCGAACTCTACCCGATCGAAGGCGAGACGATCATCGACAAGCCCGGCAAGGGCTCGTTCTGCGCCACCGACCTCGAACTCATCCTCAATCAGAAGCGCATCGAGAACATTATCCTCACGGGAATCACCACCGATGTCTGCGTCTCGACGACGATGCGCGAGGCGAACGATCGCGGCTACGAATGCCTGCTTCTGGAGGACTGCTGCGGTGCGACCGACTACGGAAACCACCTCGCCGCCATCAAGATGGTGAAAATGCAAGGTGGCGTCTTCGGCTCCGTCTCCAATTCTGAAACGTTTGTGAGCCAGCTGCCATGAGCACCGTTCGCGACACGCCCCTCCCCAAGGCCGGCAAAGCGGTCGGCATCGATACGCTCGGCATGACAATGCGCTTCGGCTCGTTCACCGCGCTCGACAACGTCTCGATCGCCGTTCCGGCCGGCTCATTTCACGCACTTCTTGGCGAAAACGGCGCCGGCAAGTCGACGCTCGTCAAATGCATCATGGGCTTCTATCACGCGACATCCGGCTCGCAGTCGGTCGACGGCCACGAGGTGGTAATCGCCTCACCCAGGGATGCCGCGACCTATGGGCTCGGCATGGTCTACCAGCATTTCACCCTAGTTCCGTCTCTGACCGGCGCTGAAAACCTGGTCATCAGCCGTACCGAAGTACCCACGGTGATCAACTGGGCCCGCGAACGCAAGGATCTGGCGGCCTTCATGGAGCGCATGCCGTTCAAGATTCCGCTCGACAGGCCGGTGAGCGAGCTTGCCGCCGGCGAAAAACAGAAGCTCGAAATCGTCAAGCAACTCTATCTCGGCCGCTCCTTCCTCGTGCTCGATGAGCCGACCTCCGTGCTGACCCCCGCCGAAGCCGATGAGATGCTCGGCATCGTGCGCGGCATGACCGAACGCGGCGAGCTCACCGTGCTGATGATTTCCCACAAATTCCACGAGGTGACGAAATTCGCCGACGCTTGCTCGATCCTGCGTCGCGGCAAGCTGGTCGGCACCGGCAAGGTAGGCGAGCTCTCCACCGCCGAGATGGCGGCGATGATGATCGGCGACGTCAAGCTCGCCGAGCTCGACAGCCGTCTGCCGGTGGCGGAAGCGGCAAGACCCGTGCTGACTGTAAGCCAGGTGAAAGCCCCGGACCGTTCCGGCCTGAAGACGATCGAAATCGACGAGCTTATGGTCCGCTCCGGCGAGATTGTCGGCATTGCCGGCATTTCCGGCAACGGCCAGAAGGAGCTGACAGAAATTCTCGCTGGCCAGCGCCCGACCGATACCGGCCAGGTCATAGTCAATGGCGAGGCTTACGGCGCCACCCGCGAGGAGACCCGCAAGAACAAGGTGCGTTTCATCCCCGAAGAGCCGTTGCAGAACGCGTGCGCGCCCAAAATGACCGTCAGCGAGAACCTTGCCTTCCGCACCTTCGACTTGAAGCCGGACGGCAAGGATGCGATCTGGCTGAACAGGAGCAGCATGAAGAAGCGTGCGTCGGCGCTGATCTCAGATTTCAAGGTCAAGACGGCCTCTTCCTCCTCGCCGATCGCAGCGCTTTCGGGCGGCAACGTGCAGCGTGCCGTGCTGGCCCGCGAACTGACTGGCGATGTCGATCTGCTGATCGTCTCGAATCCCTGTTTCGGCCTTGATTTCTCGGCCGTCGCCGAAATCCGCGCCCGCATCATGAAGGCTCGCAATGCCGGAGCCGCAATCCTTCTTCTTTCGGAGGATCTCGACGAGCTCCTCGAGATGTCGGACCGCATCATGGTGATCTCGGAGGGCAAGCTCGTCTACGAGACGCCGGCGCGTTCCGCCGATATCGGCGTCATCGGCGCGCATATGGCAGGGCACCACTGATGGTCGCAATCAAGGCAGAACCCTTTCCCTTTGCCGTGAAGCCCGGCGCGCTGGCGCTGATCGTCATCGACATGCAGCGCGATTTCGCCGAGCCTGGCGGTTTCGGTGCAAGCCTCGGCAACGACGTTAGCCGCATCACCAAGATCGTACCGGACGTAAAACGTCTGATCGAAGGCTTCCGCGCTGCCGGCCTGCCGGTCATCCATACGATGGAATGCCACCGGCCGGACCTCTCCGACCTGCCGCCGGCCAAACGCGACCGAGGCAGTCCTTCGCTTAAGATCGGTGACGAAGGCCCGATGGGCCGCATCCTGATCTCGGGCGAACCCGGCACGGCAATTCTTCCGGAAGTGGCACCCATCGACGGGGAAGTGGTGATTGAAAAGCCCGGCAAGGGCGCCTTCTATGCCACCGAGCTCGGCGACCTGCTGAAGGAAGGCGGCATCAAGCAGCTCGTATTTGCTGGCGTCACGACAGAAGTCTGCGTCCAGACGACCATGCGCGAGGCAAACGACCGTGGCTATGAATGTCTGCTCGCCGAGGAGGCGACGGAGAGCTATTTTCCCGAATTCAAGGCCGCGGCAATGGCGATGATCCGCGCCCAGGGCGCGATCGTCGGTTGGACTGCCCATGTCGACGACATTCTGGAAAGCATCACCCATGCCTGAAACGACCCGCGAACTGCTCACATCGGGTGGGTGGAAGGACTTGGAATTCGTCCGCTTCCGCGATGAAGTCACCATTCACTGGATTAGACCTTTCCAAGGCGACCAGCCGGGCGTGGCTCTCCTGAAATACGAGGCAGGCGCCTCTGTACCGCGCCACCGGCATGAGGGGCTTGAAACCATCCTGGTGCTCGACGGGGTACAATCCGACGAGACCGGTGATTACGGCCGCGGCAGCTATATCGTCAACGCGCCGGACACCGAACACTCCGTCTGGAGCGAGACTGGCTGCGTCGTGCTGATCCAATGGGATCGGCCCGTAAGAATACTGGAAGAGGAAAGGGTATGAACGCGACGACACCGGCCTTCGATATCACCTCGCTGCACGCGTTCTACGGGGATGGCGGCAGTGTCGCCGACGTTGTCGAAGCGGTCTTTGCCCGCATCATCGAAGTTAGCGATCCCGGCATCTTCATTCACCTGGCCGAAAAGGATACCGTTTTGGCCGAGGCGGCGAAACTCGGAGCGTTCGATCCGGCAAAACCGCTTTTCGGCATCCCTTTCGCCGTGAAGGATAATATCGACGTTGCCGGCATGCCGACCACCGCCGCCTGCCCGGACTACGCCTACCTGCCGGAAAAGGACGCGACCGTCGTCCGCCTGCTGAAAGAGGCCGGTGCTCTGGTGATCGGCAAGACCAATCTCGACCAGTTCGCGACCGGCCTCGTCGGCGTCCGCTCGCCCTACCCGATCCCGCGGAACGCTATCGATCCCAAGCTGGTGCCTGGCGGTTCATCCTCCGGTTCGGCAGTGGCGACAGCCCAAGGCATCGTCAGCTTTGCGCTCGGCACGGACACCGCCGGTTCGGGCCGTATCCCCGCCGGGCTCAACAATATCGTCGGCCTAAAACCAAGTGTTGGCGCGTTTTCCACGACCGGCGTCATTCCCGCCTGTCGCACGCTGGACTGCGTTTCGGTCTTCGCGCTCACGGTCGATGATGCCTGGAAAGTGTTTTCCGTCGCCGCAAAATATGACGAGACGGATCCCTATTCGAAATCCGTTCCCGCACCCGGATTAGGCTCGGCCCAGCCGGTGCTCACGATAGGAGTGCCGTCTAGAGCCGATCTCGAGTTCTTCGGCGACACCGTGATGGAGGCTGCCTATTTCGATGCGCTATCCAAGCTCGAAGAACTCAGCCACAATCTGGTCGAAGTGCCGTTCGGCAATTTCTATAAGGTCGCCAATCTGCTCTACGAAGGCGCTTGGGTGGCCGAACGCTACGCAGCGATCAAGCCCTTTTTCGACGATATGGAGCAGAGCCTCTATCCGGTGACGCGCCAGATTTACACTGCCGCCAAGTCGCTGTCGGCCGCCGACGCCTTTAACGGCTTTTATGCGCTGCAAGCCTTGAAGAAAGAGGTCGCGCCGCTCATCGCTTCCGTCGATCTGTTCTGCGTGCCGACCGCCCCAACCCATTATACTGTGGGCGATCTGGAGGCGGAGCCGCTCCGGGAGAACGCGCGCCTCGGCACCTATACGAACTTCGTCAACCTGCTCGACATGTGCGGCATCGCCGTGCCGACAGGCACACGCTCTGATGGCCTGCCGGCGAGCGTCACGCTGCTTGCCGCGTCGGGCCGGGACGGGCTGACGGCAACGCTTGCCCGCGATCTCCATCAGGCAAGCGGCCTGATGCTCGGTGCGACGGGCTGGTCGCAGCCCCGGCTCACTCCTTCCATTTCGGCGCCCGCGGATGAGGACCTGATCGATATCGTCGTCGTCGGCGCACATCTTTCCGGCATGCCCCTGAACCATCAGCTGATCGATCTCGGCGGAAAATTCTCTCGCACCGCACACACCTCTGGCGCCTACAGACTATACGCGCTTCCCGGAACCGTGCCGCCCAAACCGGGCATGGTCGGCGTCGGCGAGGGAGAAGGCAGCGAAATCGAAGTGGAAGTCTGGAAGCTTTCACCTGCGGCTTTCGGGCTGTTCGTGGCGGCTATCCCTGCTCCCTTGAGCATCGGTACGGTCATGCTTTCGGACGGCACTTCGGCAAAGAGTTTTCTCGCCGAACCGCTCGCGCTTAAGGGAGCCTCAGACATAACGAACCATGGCGGCTGGCGAGCCAATCTCAGAAAGCTTTCGCCACCTCAGGGGATCAGCAACGCCGGTTAAGTAGCCGACCAAGCAAGAACATGCTGCTCCGCGTTGTTCCTGCCATTCTCTCTGAGCAGATGTCCAAGGCGGCCCGGCGAGCTGACGGGTCGTCAGTCAGATAGCCTTGAAAAAAGCATTCCGGGAAGCAGGTCAAAGGCGTGTTGTTCTCTTCCACCTGAGCGACGACATTAATCGCATACTCGGTCGCGGCTTCGATCTGGTCTCGGAACTCAGGCGTCTGGGCCGCAGAAACGTACGGTCTTCATATGACTTGGCTCGATCAACGTCCGTTTCAAAGGTGATGCGTGCAGTCCGATTGTGGCGACGCACTCCGGAAAAGGAAGATACATGCCGCTCTTGGTTCTGACCGGCGCGTCCGGTGCAGGAAAAACGACGATTGCCGAGGCAATAGAAAGCAGACATGGCGAGAAGATCGATGTCTTTTACAAAGATCGGATCGGCGTACCATCTGTGGACGAGATGATCAGCAAATTTGGGTCGGTGGAAGGCTGGCAGAAGGCAGCGACTTTTGAGTGGATGTCGCGGTTGGCAGAACCGGTGGCGCAAGGTCGCAGCGTGCTCTTCGAAGGCCAGTCGCGCCTTTCGTTTGTCGCGGAAGCGGCAGCACATGCTGGTATCGTGGCGTACTCGACAATCCTTGTGGATTGCGACGATGAAACGAGGATCAGACGTCTTTCATTTGATCGCGGGCAGCCGGAACTGGGCGATGAGAACATGTTGAATTGGGCTCGATTTCTGCGAGAGGAAGCAACCGCCTGTGGGCGCGAGATTCTCGACACATCGCATCTGAGCCTTGATGAGGAAATCTCCTATGTCCTGGACCGTCTTTGAAGAGCCTGTATGGGGGAACGCCAACGACGCCCCCCAGAGCGCTCGTTTCAGGCTGGCATCATGCCCGCCAAGAAATCTGAACCTCCGCGACAGATTGGACAGAACTTCTGTATGAATGGCGATTTGGCATTTGCGTAACCTTCCCGATCTGATCTGAATTTGTCAGCGAGATTCTTTTTGAGCGTTGCATAAGTAAGAAATGCTTTAGGGTTCGCTCGGAGGTAATCGCGAAAAGCAAGGTGCCGCTCCAGTTCCGAACTATCGGCATCGCAGACGTCCAGATGATGAGACGTTGGCCGGCTGCGGCGCCGTTGCGCGCCGCGGTTCTCGCCCACTGGATTGTGATCCTTCTTCGCTGTACAGCGAGGAAGGTATTTTTGTTGCCGAGCCCATCCCTTTTAGGTGCAATTTTATGACAAGAAAAGTTTATCTGGCCGGTCCGGAGGTCTTCCTCCCAAACGCCCGTGAAATCCTCGACCGGAAGGCAGCACTTGCCCGTGAGGCGGGACTTCTCCCCCTCTCGCCCGGCGATCTGGAAATCCCGCACACGAACTCGAGGCGCGAGCGGGCCGCGGCGATAAACGCGGTGGATGAGAAGATGATGCTTCAGGCGGACGCGATCATCGCCAATCTGACGCCCTTTCGTGGCATTGCCGCCGATACCGGGACAGCCTTCGAACTCGGTTTTATGTGCGCAAGCGGTAAGCCTGTATTCGCTTATACAAATGTGGCCCGCGATCACAGTGGACGAGTGAGCGATCTTTATGGCGGGGCCGTCGCGTATGATGCGGAAGGTCGACTGCGTGACCCGAACGGGATTGCGGTCGAGGATTTCGGCCTGGCCGACAATCTCATGCTGCACGCCGGGATTGAGCGGCGCGGTGGCGTTTTCATCATCGGAGACGCGGCGCGGGATGCGCTCTATACGGACCTTGCCGCGTTCAAGACGTGTCTTGCCGTCGCCGTTGAGAAGCTGGTCTAAAATGTTTAGATGGCTCTGGCTTTCACTGCTGCGATAGCTGGCGCGATAGGGTTGTTTAACTGGGTAGTCATCCTGCCGCGCTCTGGTGCTGGCAACAATATCTTGACCTCTATGCGGAGTGTCACTGCTCAGAGAGATCGGCGCTACGATGCCCTCTTGGCAAATCTGACCGCGCCTCTCTCAGCGATGCCTTGCTTAACGCCGCTCAACGTGGCGACGAGAAGTGCGAGCGCGTCAGGCGGACTTCTGACGACCTCCTTCTATGTAGAGTTGATTGAATGTTCAGGGAAGACTATGCTGCACTGCAGCGTCAATCCTTTTGGGGGATGTGCAGATGTTGTCGGTCCTGACGAATGTGCAGCTCGAACGCGCGGCAGCCTTGCCGGCTAAATTCACCGACAATCCATTCCGCGCTGTAACGCTCGACGCCATACAGCGACGCAATGCTGTCCTGGATGCCGTTTTCTACGACGTCAACGCCGTCACGCACGAAGAGACGCCAGATCTTGCCTTCTGGCTTGCGCGGGAGGGAGCCATCATTCTCGTGCCGCCGACCGGCGAGGGCCGGCTGCGCGTGTTTCTAACGCCTCAGGACTATCTGCAGAAGGCGGCGCCGGTCGCCGCGCTGGCCGTTGCCGGTGTTGGCAGTTCCGCGCTTGGCGCGGCCGCATTCGCGCGTAATATAGCTGACGGGCTCGGCCAACCCGTGGCGGCCGTGGTTTCCGGCTATGGCATCGCTGACATCCTGACGGAAGCGCTCGGCGGTTTCTTCTGGTTCGGCGCGCTCAACAGCATACGGCATGTGTTCGAGCCGCTCGATGCCTTCACCAAGATGTTCTCCCGTACCGAACTGCTCAAGAACGGAAACTTGTGGACGCGGACGAGCAAGGATACGGAAACCGTGGTCGCGCTGCTTGAGGACGAGCGCTTCTCGCCTCGCGTTTTGGCCGGGCATTCCAAGGGCAACCTGGTCCTGTCAGAGGCGCTCTACGCGATCACCGAGGAGCGGCCCGACCTTGCGGAGAAGGTTTCGGCGCGGTCCCGGATCATCACAATCAGCGCGAAAGTCGGCATGCCCTCCACCTTTAGGGATGTCATCGACGTCATGGGGGAATGGGATTGGTTCGGGGCGCTGAATTCCCGTCCCGACATTCCGGCCGATCTCGTGGTGCCGCGTGCTTGGCACAGCACCAATCCGGGTTTCCCGATGGGAATGGGGATCGACGTTTCGCAAGCCATCCGGCAGGCAATGTCCACTCGCGAAACTTCGCCGAAATCTGCGCGCGGGGCGCGTTTTTCCGCGATCCTCGACGCGCCGCAACGCACGATCGCGGCGATGCGCTCAGCATAGCCGCGATGGGACGAGGCTGATCGCGCCCGTTCGCAGCCCGAACGTCGAAGAGGTTAGACCCGAGACCTGCATTCCGCATGGAGCAACAAGCGGTTTTCATAGGAGGCTGCACGAGCTCCAGCCGCTGGCCAATGGCGAAAAGACCGACAAGGTAGCAATGACAAGGGGTCGAACAGCCTGATTTTTAAGCCAATTTGGCGCTTGACACTTTTTTAGGCGCTCCCTATGTTTTTTGAACCAAATGGTAAAAAAAGGGGAGCAAATCAATGACCAAAGGCATCTTGATTTCACGCCGTGCAGTGATCGCATCGGGCATTGCCCTCGGGGTCAGCGGGTTCGCGCCACTGGCAAGAGCGGCCCCGATGAAGGTTGCCGGCATTCATGCCTCGCCGGTCGAGAACGCTTGGAATTCCTGTCTGCATAAAGCCTTGCAGGATGCAGCCAAAGAAGGCGTCATCGAGTATGTTTTCTCCGAAGGAGTTTCCGGCACCGACTATCCGCGCGCCATGCGCGAATATGCCGAACAGGGCAACAAGTTGATCATCGGCGAGGCCTATGCCGTCGAAAAAGAAGCGCGGCAGGTGGCCGCCGACTATCCGGACACGGCTTTTGTGCTGGGATCGAGCGGCGCTGAGGCCGGCGGCAATTTCGGCGTCTTCGGAACCTGGAACCATGACGGCGCCTATCTTGCCGGGATGCTGGCCGGCAAGATGACCAAATCCAATATCGTCGGTTCGGTCGGCGCGATTCCGATCCCCGAAGTCAACATGCTGATCAATGCCTTCGCGGAAGGCGTCAAGGCCGTCAATCCCGATGCAAAGCATCTAGTTTCTTTCATCGGCACCTTCTTCGATCCGCCGAAGGCCCGCGAAGCCGGCCTTGCCCAGATCGACGCCGGCGCCGACATTCTGTTCGGCGAGCGCATCGGCACAGCGGACGCCGCGAAGGAACGCGGCATCAAATCGGTGGGCTCGCTGATCGACTACACGCCGCGCTATCCGGACACCGTGTTCGCCAATGCCATGTGGTACTTCCGCCCGATCCTCAATGCGGCAATCGCCGATGTCGCAGCCGGCAAGCCGGTCGGCAAGAACTACACCCTTTATGGCCTGATGAAGGAAGGCGGTAGCGATATCGTGTTCGTCAAGGGGGTGGCACCGGCCGACGCCGAAGCTGCGATGGAAGCCAAGCGGGCGGAAATAAAGGCTGGCACCTTCGAAGTACCGAAGATGATGGACGAGCCGAAGTAGTTCGACCGATGCGCCGTGACGCGACCGACCTGGCACAGGCGATCAGGAATGGCAGCCTGACCTCTGTCGAAGCGATGCAGGCCTCGCTTGCCTCGGCGGAGGACCATAAAACCCTCGGTACTATTGCTCATCTCGACGAAGCGGTGGGCATGGCGTCGGCCGAAGCCGTGGATCAAGAACGGCGCTCGGAGTCGGGCCGCTCTGCTGCCCGGCCGTTTGCCGGCGTGCCGACGCTGGCGAAGGATCTGGGCGGGCCTTTCGAAGGCTTGCCGGTAACCGCCGGGTCCCGTCTCTTCGAAAGAACGGGCAGCGAGCCGGATTCGGATCTCGCCAGCCGCTTCCGCGAAGCGGGTTTCTGCCTGTTCGGGTTGACGACAAGCCCGGAATTCGGCCTTTCGCTGGCGAGCGAACCGGCGGCTGGGCCGATCTGCCGCAACCCGCTCGATCGGGCGCGCACGCCCGGCGGTTCCTCCGGCGGCGCAGCGGCGGCGGTCGCAGCCGGCGTTGTAGCGATTGCCCACGCAACGGATGCCGGCGGTTCCATCCGCGTGCCTGCGGCGTGCTGCGGTCTTGTCGGCCTGAAGCCAAGCCGCGGCGCCATGCCCGCCGGCCCATCCTTCGGCAATCATCTCGGCGGCATCGCCAGCGAACTTGCCGTCTGTCGCTCGGTGCGGGATACAGCGCTGATTTTCGATACGCTGCGTGGTAAGGCAAAGGGACCGTTCCCCGATCCGGCGACCGTGGCGGATAGAGGTGGCCGGTTGCGGGTCGGCCTGCTGGCAGAGACCGGCTCAAAATATCCGACGGATAGTAAGCGGCTCGAAGCAATCAAGGATGCTGCGCGCACGCTGGAGGCGGATGGGCATCAGATCGTCCCGCTCGGCTGGGCCGAATTCGAGCAAAGCGTCGATGCCAGCAGTCGCGCGCTCGGCGACATCATCGCAGTCAATCTCGCATCCTTCATCGATACGCTCGAACTCGATATTTCACGCGCCGAACCTTTGACCCAGGCATTCATTGAACGCGGGCATGCGCTCACGGGACCGACGCTCTGGGCTTCGCTGAATGGCGCCGTGCACACCAGCCGCGCGCTTTGGATTATCTTCGACAGGGTCGATTGCCTATTGATGCCGATGCTTGCGAAGGCGCCCCTTGCGATCGGGTCATTTCCGTTCGATCATGGCGATACCGAGCTGCAGCTTGAGCGGATGGCTGCTTTTGCTCCACTTGCCTCTCTCGCTAATATTTCAGGATTTCCGGCCTTGACCCTGCCCTTTGGAACCGATGCGGACGGCTTGCCCTTGCCGGTCCAGATCATGGCTCCGATGGGCCACGAGCCGCTTTTGCTGTCGCTTGCCGCACGATTGGAGGCCGAGGAACGCTGGCAGCATCGCTTTCCGGTGGCAGGGCTTGCAGCATGACAATTCCGGTTCTCGAAATCGAAGGCGTCAGCAAGCGCTTCGGCACCAATCTGGCCAATGACGACATCTCGCTGACGCTTGCCAAGGGCGAAATCGTAGCCCTGCTTGGCGAAAACGGCGCGGGCAAGACCACGCTGATGAGCATCCTCTTCGGTCATTATATGCCGGATGCCGGCCGGATTCTGATCGACGGTGCCGAACTCCCGCAGGGCAAGCCCCGCGCCGCGATCCGCGCCGGCGTCGGCATGGTCCACCAGCATTTCTCGCTGGCGCCCAATCTGACCGTTCTCGAAAACGTCATGACCGGTACGGAAAAGCTCTGGTCATGGCGTTCGGGCACATCCGCCGCGCGGAAAAAGCTTCTCGCCATTTCTGAGCGCTTTGGCCTCAAGGTCGATCCGGACGCGCGTCTTGGAGACCTGTCGGTCGGCGAGCAGCAGCGCGTCGAGATCCTCAAGGCGCTCTATAGCGACGCCCGCATCCTGATCCTAGACGAGCCAACGGCGGTACTGACCAATATCGAGGCCGAAAAGCTATTCACAACGCTGAAGGAAATGGCCCGCCAGGGTCTGTCGCTGATCTTCATCTCCCACAAGCTCGATGAGGTGATGGCTGCGGCCGACCGTATCGTCGTCTTGCGCAGCGGCAAGATGGTTGCCGAACGCAGGGCATCTGAAACCAGCAAGGCCGAACTCGCCGAGCTGATGGTCGGCCGCCGCGTAACGCGGCCGGTACGCGAGCCATCGACGCCTGGCATGGTTGCGCTGGAGGCCACCGATGTCACGGTGAAGATCGACGGCGTCGAGCGGCTGAAGTCCGTCAGCTTCCATCTGCGCGAAGGTGAAATCCTCGGCATCATCGGTGTCTCGGGCAATGGCCAGGCGGCGCTGGCGCATCTTCTCTCCGGCACGCTCTCGCGCTCATCCGGCGACCTTCTGCTTTTCGGGGAACCTATCGGCAATCTCGGCGTCGGCGATGTCGTCAATGCCGGCATTGGCCGCATTCCGGAAGACCGCAACGAGGAAGGCCTGATCGGTGAAATGGCGATCTGGGAAAATGCCGTGCTGGAGCGCATTTCCTCGCCGGCGTTTTCGCAACGTGGATTTGTGAACCGCAGGGCAGGCATGGCCTTTGCCAAGGAGATCATCGACCAATTCGACGTCCGCGGCGGTAGCCCTTTAAGCCGCGCGCGGCTGCTTTCGGGCGGCAATATGCAAAAGCTTATCCTCGGCCGCAATCTGCACCGGCGGCCGCGCATCCTGATCGCCGCCCAGCCGGCGCGCGGCCTCGATGAAGGTGCCGTGGCAGCCGTACATGCGCGTCTTCTAGAGGCTCGCCGGCAAGGGACCGCTGTTCTTTTGATCTCGGAGGATCTGGACGAAGTGATCGCGCTTGCCGATCGCATCCAGGCGATCGTGGGCGGCAGGCTTTCGCCACCCGTCGAAGCGGAAGTCGCGAACGCACGCGAACTCGGACTGATGATGGCCGGCGAATGGCAGCAATCCCCAGAGGCCGATCATGCGGTTTGAGCGTCGCGAGCATCGTCCACTTTATCTCCTCGTCCTGACGCCGCTGCTCGCCGTGGTCGCAGCGCTGGCACTCTCCGGCATTTTGATCGCGATTGCCGGTGCACCGGTATTCGAGGCTTATTGGCGCATCCTAACGGGCGCCTTCGGCTCGCGGCTTTCGGCAACCGAGACATTGACGCGGGCCACGCCGCTGATGCTAACCGGGCTTGCCGCCGCCGTCGCCTTCCGGGCAAGGCTGTGGAACATCGGCGCCGAGGGTCAGTTCTATCTCGGTGCCATCGCGGTTGCCGCAGCGAGTGCCAAGCTGTTTGGCAATCTCCCCGCTCCGGCTCTTATTCCCTTGCTGCTGCTTGTCGGTGCCGTCGCGGGCATGGTCCTGATCCTCATTCCGCTGTGGCTGCGCCTGCGCTTTTCGGTCGATGAGGTCGTGACCAGTCTGCTCATGAACTTCGTCGCCCTGCTCTTCGTCTCGATGCTGATCGACGGGGTGCTCAAGGATCCGCTCGCTTTCGGCTGGCCGCAGTCGCAATCGGTCAGCGATCACGCCATGCTGCCGAAGCTGGTTGCCCGCTCCCGCCTGCATATCGGCCTTGCGATCGCGATTGCGCTGGCGATCATCGTCCATTTCATCCAGTCGCGCACCGTGTTCGGCATGCAATCGCGCGCCACCGGGCTCAATCCGTCCGGCGCTGTTTTCGCCGGTGTTCAGCTTGGCAGAACGCTGGTGAAGGTCGCCTGCCTGTCGGGTGGGCTTGCGGGCCTCGCGGGGGCAATCGAGGTCATGGGCGTCAAGGGTTATGTGACGACCGACCTGTCGCCCGGTTTCGGCTATTCCGGCATCGTTGTCGCGATGCTTGCCAACCTCAATCCACTCGGCGTCGTCTTCGCCGCCATTTTCACGGCCATGATGTTCGTGGGCGCGGATGGCATGAGCCGTGGTCTCGGCATCCCGACCTATATCGCCGATGTCACGGTGGCGCTGTCGCTGCTGACGATGCTGATCGCATTGTTCTTCACCCAATACAGGATCCGGCGATGATGCAACTGTTCGACATCATCGCTTCCGCCGGGCTCTGGGCGGCAATCCTGCGGATCGCCACGCCGCTGATTTTTGGCACGCTCGGCGCACTGCTCTGTGAACGGGCTGGCGTGCTCAATCTCGGCATCGAAGGCATCATGACCATCGGCGCGATGATCGGCTGGCTTTCCGTCTATCACGGCGCCGATCTCTGGGCCGGCCTGCTGATCGCTGCGGTGGTCGGCGGGGTCTTCGGCCTGCTGCATGCGGGCCTGACGGTATCGCTGGGCCTCTCCCAGCATGTCTCCGGTCTTGGCGTCACGCTGTTTGCCTCCAGCTTCAGCTATTATGTCTTCCGGCTGATCGTGCCGCTTGCCAATACCCCACCCACCGTCGTGCCGTTCCAGCCGATCGCCATTCCTGGCCTCTCGACGCTGCCCTTCATCGGGCCGGCCTTCTTCACGCAGACGGCGCCGACCTATCTCGCGATCGCCATTGCCCTGCTGATGGCCTACATCATCTTCCGCACACCCGTCGGGCTTGCGATCCGCATGACCGGCGAAAATCCGCATGCGGCGGAAGCACAGGGTGTCAATCCGATGAAGGTACGCTACGGCGCAGTGGTTTCTGGAAGCGCGCTGATGGGAATGGGCGGCGCCTTCCTGACATTGTCGGCGTTCAACAGCTTCTTCCCCACCATGGTGCAGGGACGCGGCTGGATCTGCATCGCGCTCGTTGTCTTCGCCTCCTGGCGGCCGGGCCGCGCGCTGTTCGGTGCCCTGCTCTTCGCCTTTTTTGATGCCTTCCAGCTTCGGCTGCAAACCGCGCTGAGCGGGCTCGTGCCCTATCAGCTTTTTCTGATGACCCCCTATATTCTTTCCATCGCCGCGCTTGCCGTCATGGCCCGCCGTGCCCGCGTCCCGCAGGCGCTGATGCAACCCTATCGCCGCGGCGAACGTTGAAACCGCTCGCATCCAATGAGGCTCCGATGTTCGATCTGATCGTCAGAAATGCAAATCTCACCGATGGCCGAACCAGCATCGATATCGGCATCCAGGGCGGCAGGATCATCGCTGTCGAGCGCAATCTCCAGGCGCAAGCGGGGGAAGAAATCGACGCAACCGGCCGGCTGGTCAGTCCTCCTTTCGTCGATCCGCATTTCCACATGGACGCCACCCTGTCGCTCGGACTGCCGCGCATGAACGTATCCGGCACCCTGCTCGAGGGCATCGCGCTCTGGGGAGAGTTGCGCCCGATCGTGACGAAGGAGGAACTGGTCGATCGTGCGCTGCGCTATTGCGATCTGGCGGTGACGCAGGGGCTGCTCTTCATCCGCAGTCATGTCGATACTAGCGATCCCAGACTGGTGACCGTGGAGGCGATGATCGAGGTTCGCGAAAAGGTCGCGCCCTATATTGATCTGCAGCTGGTCGCCTTCCCCCAGGACGGTTATTACCGCTCGCCGGGCGCGATCGACGCGCTCAACCGTGCCCTCGATATGGGGGTCGATATCGTCGGCGGCATTCCCCACTTCGAACGGACGATGGGCGAAGGTACGGCTTCGGTCGAAGCGCTCTGCCGTATCGCCGCCGATCGCGGCCTGCCGGTCGACATGCATTGCGACGAAACCGACGATCCGCTCTCGCGCCATATCGAGACGCTGGCCGCGGAAACCATCCGCTTCGGCCTGCAGGGACGCGTCGCCGGCTCGCATCTGACCTCGATGCACTCGATGGACAACTACTACGTCTCCAAGCTGATCCCGCTGATGGCGGAGGCGCGGATCAACGTGATCCCCAACCCCTTGATTAACATCATGCTGCAAGGCCGGCACGACACCTATCCGAAGCGCCGCGGCATGACCCGCGTGCGCGAATTGATGGATGCCGGCCTCAATGTCTCCTTCGGGCACGATTGCGTCATGGATCCCTGGTACTCGATGGGATCGGGCGACATGCTGGAGGTCGGCCACATGGCGATCCACGTCGCGCAGATGGCCGGCATCGAGGACAAGAAGAAGATCTTCCATGCGCTGACCGTCAACTCGGCAAAGACGATGGGCCTTGAAGGCTATGGCCTGGAAATCGGCTGCAACGCAGACCTCGTCATCCTCCAGGCGCAGGATACGCTGGAAGCGCTGCGGCTGAAGCCGAACCGGCTCGCGGTCATCCGCCGCGGCAAGGTCATCGCCCGTTCGGCACCGCGCATCGGCGAGCTTTTCCTCGATGGACGCCCTGCAAAGGTCGATGGCGGCCTGGATTACGCACCTCGCCATTGAGATGCGGGCCGGCACAATTCAGACGCCGCGCATGTTGCTCCAGAGCAGGACGTGCATTTGCGGCCGAACACGGGCCTCGAGCCACCGGTCCCTCGTTACCCTTGTCGACCAGAGCATTCGGTCCATGATGGCGTCGATATCGAGCCTTGCATCGTCGTCATCGGGTGGCGGCGGGTGTGATTGCCAGACTGGAGATAGACGGGAAGATCAAGATAGCGGGGCCGCAGCGCGAGCATAGGCGTAGTCGCGGTGGTCCAAAACAACGACTACCTCTTTCCGAACAGCGCAGGTGGCAGGATCTCCCGTTCGAACGTTACCCAGCGCCTCAACCTTGCGGTCGAGGTTGCAGCTCGGACAGCCCCGGGTCTGAAGAAGAAGGCGATGTCACCGCACTCTTTCCGACACACGACTGCGATGCATCTCTTACAGTCCGGTGTCGACCTGACCGTGATTGCCCTATGGCTCGGCCATGAGGATCCGAGCACAACGCACATATACGTGGAAGCCGATCTTGCAATGAAGGAGGCGGCGCTCAACCGCCTTCATCCGGTCGCTACCGCAAGCGCGCGGTACCAGCCACCAGATAAATTGTTGGCATTTCTGCAGCCGTTATAGGTCAAGACGATAGAAGGGTCGTTCCCGGGCCGTTGGGAACGACCGATCGTCTTTACCTTCAGCGGTGTACCATGCTTCACGCCGTAAGGTGCTGATCGAAGAAGCTGCCAAGCTTCTCGAATGGGATCAGATCGACCCTGTCGTATAGATCGACATGGCCCGCGCCGGCGATCCAGACGAGTTCCTTCGGTTCCGATGCTCTGTCATATGCGTTCTGGCTGAACTCCTTCGAATGCGCTTGGTCGCCCGAGACGAACAGCATTGGCCGAGGCGAGATCGTCTCGATGTCGTTGAACGGGTAGAAGTTCATAAACTTGACACTGCTCGCGAGCGTCGGCTTCGTCGTGGTCTGCCCAGTCGCGCCCTCAGGCGTAAACTCGCCGCGCGACGTGCGGTAGAAGTCGTAGAACTCGCGCTGGACGGGATCGGTGTCAGCAGTCAGCTCGAGAACAGTGCCGCCGACATACTGGATGTCGCCGCCGTCGAATTCCGACCAGCGTTGCTCGGCTGCCGCCGCGATGAACTGCTTGCGCTGCTCGACGGTCTGCGACTTGTTGAGAGCATCGCGGAAGGCCGCGCCCATATCGTACATGCTGACAGTGGCGATCGCCTTGATCCGGGGATCGATCTTGGCGGCGCTGATGATGAAGCTGCCGCTGCCGCAAACACCGATGCCTCCGATCCGCTGGCGATCAACGTAATCCTCGCTACCCAGGAAATCGACACCCGCACTGAAGGCTTCCGCGTAGATGTCCGGAGAAACGAGATTGCGAGACTGGCCTTCGCTTGAACCCCAGAACGGCAAGTCGATCGACATGGCGACGAAGCCCTGTTCGGCCATTTTGGTGGCGTAGAGGTTGGCGCTCTGCTCCTTCACCGCGCCCATGGGGTGGCCGACGATGATCGCCGGATGCTTGACGGCGCGGTCGAGATCGTTCGGGAGGTAGAGGTTGCCCGCGACGTTCATTTGATACTGGGTTTTGTAGCTGACCTTCTGAAGGGTCACCTTGTCGCTGGTGTAGAAGTTGTTTGCGCCGTTGGACATGTCCAGTGCCTTTGCGAATTGGGTGTCGAAGAATGATGCTGCGCCGAGGGCCGCGACGCCGACGCCCGTCAGCTTCAGCATCTGACGGCGGTCGATGGCCCGATCGAACGCGGGGATGTTGGGTTCACGCTGTTCAGTCATCCGTGGTCTCCGTTAATGGACGCGTAGGGTACGGGGGATCGCTCCTCGCGGGCGTCCAGTCTCCGCGCGGTCGAAACTTCGGTGGTTGTCAGGTCTTCAGATGCGTTCGATGCGCACCGGGTATTCGCCGCGGACGCGGAGGGGTTCGAATCCGCCGTCGAAACGGCCGAGCCGGATCAGGCCGTCCCATTTGTAGTCGTCGTAGAAGAGCGCCAGATTGCCCCAGGGCTTGAAATAGCAGAGGTCGCCCGGCCGCTCGTTGCCGAATGGCCCGCTTCCGTCCTCGGTCAGCTTGCGGGGCAGGCGTACGATCTTCTCGTTGCTGCCGTAATCCTCGATCTCGAGGCTCAGTGGCAGCATGGAGGCAAGATCCCGCGCCGACGGATTGTCGTAGAGCGTTGCGGTCAGGACACGGTCGTTGAAGGTCAGCCTGATCCTGACATCGGTTGGCTTCTGGCTGTTGGGATCGCGTCCCTGCTGGGCTCGACCCATTCCTGGCAAAATCATGGAGGCACCCATCCCTGTGAGGAGCGTTCGGCGGTGGATTGTCATAGACGTCATCGCGGTTTCCTCCATGTTGACCGCCAGGCGAGGGCGGCGAGCAGCGACGATCCAGCCAGAGCGGCGGCCGCAAATAGGAAGGTAGTCTGCCAGCCCGCCTCGTCGAACAGAACACCGCCGAACGACGCGCCGAAGGTAATGGCGAGCTGGATCGTCGCCACCTGAAGTCCGCCCCCGGCCTCGGCGTCGTCAGGCATCGTCCTGCTCAGCCATGTCCCCCAGCCGACGGGAGCCGCCGTGCCGAACAGCCCCCATCCGACGAGGAGGATCGCGGTCGCAGCGGTCGAAGTGCCAAACGCGATCAGTCCGAGCGCGATCACCGCCATCACGACGGGGATAATGCCAAGGATGCTGAACAGGCGCGTCCGCAACAGGCCGGTGATCAGGTAGGTTCCCGCGACGCCCGCCAGGCCCATCAGCAGGAGCAGAAGTGAGAGGGTCGAAACCGAGACCGACGTGACCGTTTCCAGGAACGGGCGGAGATAAGTGAACAGCGCGAATTGCCCGGCGAACAGCAGCATGATGGACGTCATGCCGAGCGCGACCTGTCTGCGGACGAGCAATTTGAGGACGTGCGGCGACTGTTCGCTCTTTAGTGGCGGTAGGGAGGGCAGACTGACCCACTGCCAGACAAGCGACAGTAATGCGAGCGGGACGACCGCGAAGAACGCGCCGCGCCAGCCGATATAGCTGCCGAGCATGCTTCCGAGCGGCGCGGAGATCGTGGCAGCGATGGCGTTCCCGGCGTTCAACATCGCCAGCCCTTTGGGGACGGATTCGTCCGGAACAACGCGCATGACGATGGCTGTGGACATCGACCAGAAGCCGCCGACTGCAACGCCCAACAGGGCGCGTCCGACCATCAGCGCAAGATAGTTTGGCGCGAAGGTGACGATGGCGCCGGACACCACGAGCATCAGGGAGAAGGACGTCAGGACGAGACGTCGATCGATACCGCGAGTGAGGTTCGACACGAAGAGGCTGGTCAGCACGGCGAAAATCCCGGAGATCGAAATCGCCTGACCCGTACGCCCCTCGGTCACGCCGAGGTCGGTTGCGATCGGCGACAGGAGGCTGACAGGCATGAACTCCGATGCGATCAGCGCCGCCACGCAGAGTGCCATCGCGATGACCGCGCCCCATGCGGCCGGAACGGCTTGGGAACGGGGGAGGATATCGGACTGGGTGAGAGCTTGCTGTGTCATGCTCCAAAGATAAGCCGAACCGACTTCGATGATTAGCTATTGCAATTCGTTTGAACTTATCGATTCATGACATCAATCTATGAGGACGCGGCTGATGAAACGGGAAGACCTGAACGACATGCTGTGGTTTCTGGCCGTCGCCGAGGAACGCAGCTTCACGAAGGCGGCGGCGAAGCTCGGCACGTCGCAATCGACGATCAGCCATACGATCAAGAAGCTAGAGGCGCGCATGGGCCTGCGGCTCTTGACCCGCACCACCCGCAGTGTCTCGCCTACGGAAGCGGGAGAGCGGCTGATCCGTTCGCTTGCACCTCGGATCGAAGAACTCGAGTCCGAGATCGACGAACTGATGGAGATCAGGGACAAGCCCGCGGGGACGGTCAGGATCACCCTGTCAGACCATGCGCTGGAGAGCGTGGTCTGGCCGAAAGTGCGAGCGGTCCTGAAGGACTATCCGGACATCAGTCTAGAGCTGAACACCGACAACGCTTTCCGTAACATCGTTGAGGACCGGTTCGACGCAGGCGTTCGACTTGGCGAGAGCGTCGACAAGGACATGATCGCCGTTCGGATCGGCCCCGACTGGCGTCTCGTTGCAGTGGCGTCTCCGGACTATCTTGCCAGCCGGCCAGCGCCGCAGACGCCACAGGACCTCGTCGGCCATGACTGCATCAATCATCGCCAGTCGCGATCAGGCGGTCTTTATGTCTGGGAATTCGCCAAGGGAACGAGGGAGCTCCGGGTGCGTGTCGACGGACAGCTCACCTTCAGCACCAGCTACGCGATGATCGACGCCGCGGTGAACGGATATGGGATCGCCTATGTACCGGAAGACATCGTCGCGAGGGAGATCGCATCCGGCCATTTAGTGCAGGTCCTCGATGACTGGTCCCCGGCCTTCCCAGGATATTACCTGTATTATCCGAGCCGAAAGCAGAACTCGCCTGCCTTCAAGGTCGTGGTCGAAGGCTTGCGGCAGACGTAGACTTCGATTTATCAACGGCTCCCGTCCCCAGCACACTGCCTGTGGGTGCCGGCTGTCGCGTGAAGCAATTCTTGCGAGGCCTCGCCGTTTCGATCTATCCGATCCATCCTCAGTGCTATCCAATTGCACTGCGACCGGGGTGATTAGGCACACCCGAAATACCTCTCTGATGCCTGCAGACCAAAGGGTTCAGCGCGAGATGATCATGATCTACCACGGGTCATATTCATGGACGATCTCAAGATCGTCGTCGGCGTCGATCTCGTCAGCGGGCAGGACGCCGTACTCGCCGTCGACCTCGAAGACGGTGACCGGGAACATCAGGTCGCGGGAAAGCTGGAAGGCGTGGGACTATGCGAGGGAGAGATCGTGCGACATTTGAGAGGCTCCGTTCGGGAGCGGGCCAATTCCCTCGATGGCTCCTCAAAAGGCACGGATACGGGCGCGATCACCGCGACGCGAAGCAGGAGCGGCCGCAGCTTGCTAGCGGACCCTTTATGGGTTGATCGTGGGCGATCCGGAACCGGGCCAGGACGCCATCACAGACAAGCGGGATTGGCTTGCTTCCGCTGGGACAAAGAATTTGTCCACGGCTTGGGCGTTGCGCCAGTTGTTTGCTTTCCACTCCAGCAGCACCGATCGCTTCCGTTTTCAGCGGAAAGAGGGCCTGTACCAGGCTGTCCGATCAATCGGGCTCAAAGAGGTTTGCTCTCTGAAGCGCGTAACTCTCGTAAGGCCCGGAATAGCCGATCTCGTGAAAACGATGTGGGGAATCAATTCGCGGACGAAGACGACCTTCGGCCATATCTCCCGCCTCGAGGCGAATCTGTTCGCTCGCCATGTCTTGCCTCGATTGGATCACGGCCCGCTTTGATGGGAACGCTATTCACGCGGTTTTCCCTTGAGTGAGGAAGCGGATGATCGCCAGCCCGGCGAGCGAGACCGCGACATAGGCTGGTTTTGGCAGTACCTTGGCGACGGGCTATCCTGTTGGCGGGTGGTCACGGCGCCCTTATAACCTTTCTTGGAGTTGCTGGGCGGCAAAAGTTCAAACCGGCGACAAACCGCTGGACAATGGGGAACTCTCGGCCTTGCTCGTCGCCCGATACGGAACCAATCTCAAGTCGACAGAAAATACGATTGTCGGCCTAGATAACTCAGCGAAATCAGACAGAGATGCATTCCCTGCGTCGGTGTCCCCTTCGTACCTCCTATTCTGGTGATCGAATCGGAAAGGCTTCACCAGCGCGCAACGCGTCTGCCAAGGACCGTGCCGAGCGCTGCAAGTCCGGCGATAGCGATAGAATACCAGGTAGCGACGAACAGCGGTGAATCGTCGGTGCAATGGGCTGCGTAGAAAGTTGCGGCGATGCCGCCGGCAAGCAGGCCAGCGACGGCGCCGGCAAGGCGGGGGCGCGTCGGCGCGCCGTGACGGAGCGCCGCCAGAAAAACGGCCAGCGGGCCGAGACCGATCAGCGGGATGAAGGTCAGGCAGACATAGACGTTACTGCCCCACCAGACTGTAACCAACTGATCAGAAGGCACGACGAACAATTCGGCCACCACCGCAGTGCCGAGAAGGATCGGCACAAGAAAGAGCCAACAAGCGGCGCGTCTGACATCGGAACCGGGACGCGACAACACCCGCAGGAGCGCAAAAGCGACGACGGCGAGCGCAAGTGTGACGATGAATTTGAACAGGAACCGGAGCGTGTGGGCGGCCACCGCGAAGTCGGGGCGCGGACCGATCAGGACGAAGAAGACGCCCGCTGCGACGATCGTCGCGGCGACGATCGCCACCCACCATGCATAGCCTAGCGGCATCGCCTGCTTTGCTGCATCTGCCTTCAGGGCGTTGATGAGGTCGTTGGTCTGCATTTCAGCTCCGTCCAAACTTCTTTGCGATCGATCGCAAACCCCGGTGCAGGGCAACTCGCACCGCCGTCTCCGTCATGCCGAACTTGTCGGCGGTCTCGCCGATCGAACGCCCCTCGATCGAAATCGCGGCTACGACAGAACGCTGGCCCGGCGCCAGCCCATCCAGCACGCGACCGATCTCACGGTCGCTCACCGCCTCGGCCTCCGGCTGGGCGACCGTCTCGGCGATGTCGCCGATCTCGATCTCCACATGGCGGCCACGCTTGCGAAACGCGTCGATCAGCTTAAAGCGCGCGATCGCATAAACCCAAGGCAAGACAGGCGCGTCGCTGATCCATGTATGACGCTTCATATGAATAGCCAGAAGCGTTTCCTGCACGATGTCCTCGGGATCGACGCCGCCTAGCACGATCTTCCGACGCGCGAAGCCGCGCACGATGGCGGCGGTGCGTCCCAGAAACGCAGCATAGGCCCTTTCATCCCCTGCGATCGCGGCGCGCAGCAGCATGGCAAGTTCATTTTCCGCGTCGCCGTTCAACCCTTGTCTCTCCAATACGCGCGCACAGGCTGCTTTGTTACGCGCCGCCCGAAATAATGTCCAACGAAGCCACACCTTCGATCACGAATTCGTGTTTGTTGCCATGCGTAACAGAAGGCCTCGCCGGACCGAAGGGAGGATTACGCGGCCGATGACCGGCACGCGGAAGGTCCAAGAGGAGATCAACCATGAACCGTTCCACGCTCACCCTTACCCTTGCCGGCTCGCTCGCCACCGCTATTGCATCGGTTGCCTTCGCCGCACCGTTGCCGGCTGAGAAAATGGTCGGCAACGAGAAATGCTATGGCATCGCGCTTAAGGGTCAGAACGACTGCGCAGCCGGCGCCGGCACGACCTGCGCGGGTACCTCAACGATGGACTACCAGGGCAACGCCTGGAAGGCCGTGCCGGCCGGCACCTGCACCAGCATGAATGTCGACGGCCACATGGGCAAGCTGGAGCCGATAAAGGGCTGACCGCCAAGCGGGGGCCCGGTATCTGGGCCTCCGCTGTTGTCTGACAAAACCGGGGAGAACCGCGATGTCCGCTTCAAAAATCCCAACTTCCGCCTTGCCCGCGCGTGCCGGCCTCGGCCTCAAGCCCGAACACTACGAGACCATTCTGGCCAATCGGCCGGATGTCGGCTTCTTTGAGGTGCATGCCGAGAACTACATGGGCGCCGGTGGGCCGCCGCATCACTATCTGGAAGCCATCACGGAACTCTATCCACTTTCGCTGCATGGCGTTGGCTTGTCGATCGGCGCGGCGCGCGGGCTCGACAAGACGCATCTAAAGCGGTTGCGCGGGCTGATCGAACGCTATCGACCGCAGAGTTTCTCCGAACATCTGGCCTGGTCGACCCACGACACGGGCTTTCTCAACGACTTGCTGCCGCTTCCTTATACTCAAGAAAACCTGGCGCGCGTCATCGACCATGTCGACGAAACGCAGCAGGCACTCGGGCGACGACTGCTACTCGAAAACCCGTCGACTTACGTGCTGTTTGCCGACAGCACGATCGATGAGGTGGACTTTCTGGCGACGATTGCGGAGCAGACCGCCTGCGGTCTCCTGCTCGACGTCAACAACGTGATGGTGTCGGCGGTGAATCACCGGCTCGATGCCGCCACCTATATCGACCGTTTCCCGGTCGAATTGGTCGGCGAGATTCATCTCGCCGGATACGACGAGACCATCGACGACGCCGGCGACAGACTGTTGATCGATGCGCATGGTACGGCGGTCAGGAGCGATGTGGTGGCGCTCTACGAACACACACTTGCGCGCAGCGGACCACTGCCGACGCTGATTGAATGGGACAACGACGTTCCGGATTTCGACACCCTGCAGGCGGAGGCGGCACGCGCGGATGCGATGCTTTCCGCCGAAGCGCTACGACGCAAAGGGCGCCGGATGAAGGCGGCGTGACGATGGATTTCGCTGCCAGCCAGAACGCCTTTGCCGACGCTTTGCTGCATGCCGACCGGCCGGTGCCGGATGGCATCACCACCGCGCGCGGCGAGGTCGACGCTGCGCGGTTCGTCGTCTACCGCAACAATGTCTTCGTCGGGCTGACAAAGGCACTCGCCCAGCACTTTCCGGTAACCGAGCGGCTCGTTGGCACGGAATTCTTCATGGCCATGGCGCGGGCCTATGCCCAGGATCACAAACCCGCCTCACCGCTGATCATCGAATATGGCGGCGACTTCCCGGATTTCATTGCGAGCTTCCAGCCAGCGAGAGAGCTTGCCTATCTGCCCGATGTCGCCCGGGTCGAGGCGGCCTGGATGCGCGCCTATCACGCGGCGGATGCCGCGCCGCTCGACCTTGCGGTACTTGCAGCCGCGGCGCCCGAGATGCTTGCAGACTTGCGGCTCGTCCCGCACCCTTCAGCGGGCTTGATCTCGTCGGACTATCCCGTTGGCTCCATCTGGAGCGCGCATCAGCAGGACATGGTTGCGCCGCTCGCCGACTGCGGACCGCAGGCCGTCCTGATCGTGCGGCAGGAGATGACTGTCAATGTGTATATCCTCCCGCCGCAGGACGCCGTCTTTGCGGCCTGCCTGTTCAACGCCGCCACGCTTGGCGCGGCGGCGAAGGCGGCATTTGGCGCTGGCCCCGCATTCGATTTCGGAACGGCGCTGATTGGTCTTGCCAGTCTCGGTGCATTCAGCGCCCTCCAACAGGATGAAGGAAACGTCCCATGAAGACCGAAGCAGTCCCCTCGCACGGCTCTGGCGCTGCCCTTGCCGCCCTCATCGCGCGTACCGAAGGCCTACTCGCCTCCGTTCCTCAATCGCTGCCGCTGCTGGCACTGCGCTTCGCGCTGGCGATTCCCTTCTTCAGGTCGGGACTGACAAAATGGGACGGATTCCTGACACTTTCGCAAGGTGCGAGATATCTCTTCGAACAGGAGTTCAAACTCCATATTTTCGGCAGCGAGATTGCCTATCCGTTTCCACTGGCGATGGCGACCGCAGCGGGGATCGGAGAACTGATCCTGCCGGTTTTGTTGGTCCTTGGCTTGGCGACACGCTTCGCCGCCCTCGGCTTGCTGCTGATGACGGCGATCATCCAGCTCACCATTCCAGATGGCTGGGCGAATTTCCACCTGCCCTGGGCGGCGATGGCGCTGGCATTGATCGTGTTTGGCGGGGGCAGGCTCGCGATTGATCCGCTTGTCATGCCCCGCCGCAAATGACCTGCGCTTGCAACGTGTATGCTGATATACAAAAACGTATCACGCAGCTGAATTAAATATGATTATGTATCGCTGCGGACCTGTAACGACCATGGTCGCGTGGCGGTGTGGGAACTGACGGCGGCCAGCTGAAGACTCATCTTCTCCTTCCTCCTCCGGTTCTTCTTCCTCTTCCCCATCCGGTGGAAATTCGCCATTCTCCATGACGTCGCGCATATCACCATAGGCGTTATCGTCGAAGTGGCCCCTCAGGCTGGCGGCGCATACATCGCGCGACGCTTGAGCTCGCGTGATTGAGAACCAGGTCCAATCGCGAACCAAACCTATCCTGGAGAATAGGTTTCGTCCTCGAAAATTCTTGATATCCTCGCTACATCTAGCAACGCGCGAATGACCAGAAGCACAGCGGAATTGCTCACGACATGGGGATGTCATGCGTAAGAAGACTGACAGGGTTGGCCACTATAGGCGGGCGCTCAACGAGCTGGCAATTGTTGCAAGGATCGCACGCAAGCAGCGCCAATCGACGAGCGCGCAACCATGAGCTTGCCTTGTTCCACCGATCCTCTCGAGAGCTCGCCGGCTGAGACCGAAACGAAGGCCGCCGAACAGAACCCTGCTAACGAGATGTCACGTGTTCTCAGAACTGCGCCAATTCATCTTGCGGCGGACCCCTCTGGCGGTGCAATCGCCCACTGGAATCACGGCCCCTTACATGATGTCGTCGAGCCCATGACCGACCACGTCATCATGGCTTACAACGGCGCGATACAGCGCATGGAACGGCGGTCAGGAAGATCGATCGTGAGCGGAACGTTTCGTCGCGGGGTTGTGATCATCATCCCGGCTGGATCAAGCTCCCGATGGGATATTCCAAAACCGGTTGATGTCGTTCAGCTCTATCTTCCCCACACGACACTGACGCGCATTGCCGACGAAACCGATACTTTCACGCCGACCGATCTTCTGGAGCGAACGGCGCATCCGGACCTCATTACATCCCGATTGCTCCTGAGCGCAGCCGATGTCCTGGAAGGCAATACGGCACTGGATACACTGTTCAGGCAGCAGTTGACCGATCTTCTGGCCACGCGCCTGCTGGCTGCACATACCGGCAAGGCACCGAGCTATCAGCCGGCGCTGGGCGGCCTCGCGCCGAGCGTGCTGCGCCGGGCCATCGAACGATTGCGGTCGGACGCAGACGCGGACGTCTCCCTCGCGGCCCTCGCTGCCGATTCCGGGCTATCACGTTTTCATTTCTGTCGCGCTTTCAAGGAAAGCACGGGGCTTTCGCCTCACAACTGGCTCCGTCAATATCGGCTCGAGCAGGCCATAAACATGCTACGTGATCCTCAAAATTCGATCGCGTTGGTCGCAGCCTCCCTCGGTTATGCCTCGCAAACAGCATTTGCAGCTGCATTCCGAAAATTGACCGGTGAAACACCGACCGATTGGCGGCGCCGCCACGGCTGACCGCAATCTCCTTTCGCCCTCGCCTCAGATTCCGGACTGTCGCGTCTTCGCTGCGACGTCATCGGCTCGAGCACGCGACGACCATGCCGCGCAATCCCCCTGGCATGGCGTTGTCGCAGCCTCACTTGACTGCGCCTCGCAAACAGCCATGGCCGCCACATTTCGAAAGCCGACCGGTAAAACGCCGGGCGATGAACTGCGGCGCATCCGTTAAACCGCAATTGCTCTGCAATGGCGCCAATCCCTCTGGCGCAGCCGCAGACTTGTTTCGTTAAACCACCACTGCGCCCATACCAATGGATCCTGCGGAGACAAAGGATGGTCTGGGACACCGATTACGGGTCAATCGCAACGAAGCGAGCTGTAGCGGCCTGCATACCCGATTTTAGCAACTGTCCGTCCGATTCAATGACGGGCACCGAAACAAATATTCTACAAAGGATCAGCACAATGACCTCCATTACAACCAGCGACGGTGTTCAACTTTTTTACAAGGACTGGGGACCGAAGTCCGCTCAGCCGATCGTCTTTCACCACGGCTGGCCGCTCAGCTCCGACGATTGGGATAATCAAATGCTCTTCTTCCTCGGCAAGGGCTTTCGCGTGATCGCTCATGATCGCCGCGGTCATGGCCGATCGAGCCAGGTGAGCGACGGTCATGACATGGATCACTACGCCTCCGACGTTGCCGCAATGGTCGACTACCTCGATCTTCACAACGCGATCCATGTCGGCCACTCTACCGGCGGCGGTGAAGCCGCGCGGTATGTCGCGCGCCACGGCAAGGGCCGCGTTGCCAAACTGATCCTAGTTGCGGCCGTGCCGCCATTGATGTTGAAGACCGCCGCCAATCCCGGCGGTTTGCCGATCGAGGCATTCGACGGATTGCGCAGTCAGCTGGCCGCCAACCGTTCGCAGTTCTATCGCGATTTTCCAAGCGGCCCCTTCTACGGCTACAACCGCCGGGGTGCCGAGCCTTCGCAGGCGGTCATCTCAAACTGGTGGCGTCAGGGCATGATGGGCGGCGCGAAAGCGCATTACGACGGCATCAAGGCATTCTCGGAGACGGATTTCACCGAGGACCTGAAGAACATCACCGTGCCGACGCTGGTGTTGCATGGCGATGACGACCAGATCGTTCCCATCGGTGCCGCCGCGCCGTTGTCGGCGAAGCTCCTGCAGGCCGGCACGCTTAAAATCTACGAGAACCTGCCGCATGGGTTGTGCACGACCCATCCAGATGTGGTCAATGCCGACATGCTGGCCTTCATCACCGCCTAAGCGACGTCGCTTCACCAATCCGTGCGCCATCGTTACCGACCATCTAGCCGCCCATCAGGAGCGGCAACGGTGACGCGCGGCCTTTTGAAACTACAAACCACGGAGTGAATAAAATGAGACTTGTGATTGTAGGCGCCGGTTTCGCCGGCATGTACGCCGCACTGTCCGCAGCCCGCCTGCGCGATATCGAAGGCGTTTCGCCCGAAGAGCTCGAAATCGCGCTGGTGTCCCCGGACCCGACGCTCGTCATCCGCCCCCGGCTTTACGAGCCGAAACCCGAGACCCTGACGGCACCTCTGCAGGATGTATTTCACGCCGTCGATGTCGCCTACGTGCAGGGCAGCGTGGAAGCGATCGATACGAAGGCCTGCACCGTAGAAGTCGTCAATGCCAGGGGCGAACGAAAGTCCCTTCAGTATCATCGCCTTGTGCTCGCCACCGGCAGCCGGCTGTTCCGCCCGAATATTCCGGGCCTTGCCGAATACGCCTTCAGCGTCGATAACATCGACGACGCCATTGCCCTTGATCGCCACCTGCACGAGCTTGCGAAGATGCCGGCCTCGGCCGCGCGAGACACCATCGTTGTTGCCGGCGCCGGCTTCACAGGTATCGAGGCGGCGACCGAGATGCCTTCGCGGCTGCGGACCCTGTTCGACAAAACTGCCAATCCGCGTGTCATTATCGTCGACCGCAGCAGCGCGGTAGCCCCCGACATGGGCGAAGGTCCGCGCCCGATCATCGAGGAAGCACTGCGCAAGCTCGGCGTGGAAACGCGGCTCAATGCCGGCGTTTCATCGCTGGATAAATCCGGTGTTACGCTGAATACCGGCGAGTATATAGAAACCATGACCGTGATCTGGGCGGCAGGCATGCGGGCCAATCCGCTGACCACCCAAATTCCCGGCGAGCGTGACAAATTCGACCGGCTGCTGGTCGATGGCTGCCTGCGTGTGCCGTCCGTACCCGGCGTCTTCGCCACCGGGGATGCGGCGCGCGCCGCGTGCGACGGCTGCGGCAACTACGCACTGATGTCGTGCCAGCACGCCACACGCATGGGTGCCTTCGCGGGCAACAACGCCGCCGCTGAACTGTTGGGCGTGCCGGCACGGCAATATCATCAGGAAGCCTATGTCACCTGCCTCGACCTCGGCGATGCCGGAGCCCTCTTTACCCGAGGCTGGGACCGTAAGGTGGAGATGGTCGGCGAGAAAGCGAAGGCGACCAAACAGGAAATCAACACCGTCTGGATCTATCCACCGCAGCCCGAGCGAGCCGCTGCGCTGGCTTCCGCCGATCCGGAGCGTGTGACGGACCTCTGATCGCATCACGACACGAGCTGCGCTCTGTGCAAGAGCGCAGCTCGTTATATTCCGGCCTGCTCGTAAGGCGCGCCATCAATTCATCGATCGTTTTCTCCTGTCGGTCACGACATGGAGCTTGGCGCCTAGGCCCGCCTTGGAACGGTCTCAGACTTTCGGCATCACGGACCCTTTTTGCCTGCGTGCACCACTGGCATGCCAATGAGCGCGAATGACTGTGGCATGCACGCACAACCATTCGAAATCGCCATCGTGGCTGAGGCTGTAGAAGAGATCCTGCAGCACGCCCCGCTCCGCCCAGTCAACAGCGGCGCCGCTCCGGCAGGTCGCGCCAGCGCCCACCGGACCGGGCGACCATTTCGATTTCGTTCGCATGCCAGCCCATAGCGGCGTCACTGTTAACGATTTGTTAACCACACAAAGTGAGGAAGACCCCAATTTACTGCCAAGCGACAGACGCTTTCCCATCCAAGACCCGTCCCGGATCGACAACCAGAGCCACAGGCCAGCCGCATAGAAATTCTCCCGCCGCAGTCGCAATTTGTCTAGAAGTTCACGCAAACTCCGGCAGGCAGACCACACAAAATCACCGGCGGTGATACCGGCTTGTCACAAAGCAACCGAAATTGGCGAAGGACGGAGAGCGCCGGGTGTCGGCGACACGCGTCTCACGCGTGCAGAGGAAAACAATGCACCTGCTGTCGGGGCGTTCATCGTGTATGATGGTCCGAGGTAGGAGAACGTCGAATGTTCGGTCTGCTCGCTTTGCTCACGGCGTCCATCTTCTTCGGCGCCGCCATTTACATAAACGTGGCCGAACAGCCGGCAAGGCTTGGCCTCGATGATCGCGCGGCCCTCGCGCAATGGGGTCCGGCGTACCGGCGGGGCTTCGAGATGCAGGCTTCTCTCGCGCTCGTTTCCGGCCTCCTCGGCGCTGCGGCCTGGTGGCAGACCGGCAATCCGCTTTGGGGTGTCGGCGCAGCGATCATCATCTTGAACTGGCCCTATACGATGCTCGTCATCATGCCGGTCAACCGGCGCCTGGAGGCAACGCGACCGGAAGAGGCGGGCGAGGAAACCCGTGACCTTCTTCTCCGCTGGGGCAAGCTTCATGCGGGCCGAAGCGCCCTCGGCGCAATCGCGGCGGCCATCTTTCTGCTCGCAGCCTTTCGCGGTCTTTGAACCGTCCTCCCGAGGGCTACACGCGCAATCGGTGCGAAGATTTCCCCTCAGCAGCCATTCAAAGTGCTTTGCGCGTCTGAAAAGACGCGCGGCGCTGTGGGACGGCGCAATCAATTTTGTATACAAAAATAGACAATAATGTTGACAACAATGTATTTTAGGATTTCCTTTGACGCATCCGCACCGCCACGGCGCACCGGATGCTAAAAAAATGGGGAGTGAGATGATCAACAGACGCTCGACATTGAAATCGCTGGCGCTCGGCGCCGTTTCGCTGCTGGCAATCGCGGCCGGAGGCACCTTTTCGGCGCAAGCCGAAAACAAGGTGCTCAAGATCGGCTTCGTTGGCGTGACCAGCGGTCCCGCCGCCGCCTGGGGTACGTCCAACGTGCGCTCGATGCAGACACGCGCCGACTGGATCAACGAGACCGGCGGCGTGAAGATCGGCGATGACACCTACAACATCACCATCGTCACCTTCGACGACCAGAAGGATCCCAAGCGTGCCATCGCCGGCATGGAGAAGATGGCCCAGGAAGGCATCCGCTATGTCGTCGGACCGAATGTCGACGACGGCGCCGCCGCCGTTCGCCCGGTGGCGGAATCTAAGGGGATCATCTATTTCCCCTATGCCTTCCCGAAATCGCTTTATGTCGCACCGGCTTCGAACGCGGTGCTCGGCATGGTCGCCAATTATCAGTCCGGGCCGGCGATTTACAAATACCTGAAGGAAAACAAGGGCGTGAAGAAGGTCGCCTTCATCGCCGCCAATGAATCCGATCCGCTCAGCCAGCGTGACAGCGGCGTTGCCGCCGCCAAGGAACTCGGGCTCGAAGTGGTCGCCGAGACCGACACCTACCAGACCGACACGCGCGACTTCACGCCCGTGCTGACACCCATCGTGCAACTGAAGCCAGACCTGCTCGTGCTGTCGGGCGTCGCACCGGCCAATGCGCCGTTGCTGATCCGCGCGGCACGCGAACTCGGCTATGAAGGCCTGATTTCGGCCGAGACAGCGCAGGACGCGACGGTGCTGCAGGAAGGCGCCGGCGAACTCGCCAACGGCTTCATCTCGGTCGGCGGCGCCTCAACGCCGGAGATCCGCACGCCGATGATGGAGGAATTCATCGATCGCTACATCAAGAAGTTCGGCGAATACAACGACGAGTCCAATACCAAGGTCTACGCGCTCGAATACATCATCGAAACGCTCAAGGCGAACCCCAAGGCGATCGACGACGTCGAGGAGTTCAAGAAGACCATGGACACGTTCTCGGCGCCCAATCCCTATGCCAAGAACGGCACGCTGAAATATGTCGGCATGACGTCCTTCGGCCAGAAGCGGCAGGTCTCGGTGCCGATGGTGGTGACCGAGTTCAAGGACGGCGCATTCCAGACGCTGTTCGTCGGTGAAGTGGACTGACATTCGTCGCGGTCACGTTGTGATCGTCCTGCGAGCGAGACCGGGAGCTGGTGAAAAACCGCCAGCCCGGCACCTCAATCGAGGTTCGGGAATAGTCCCGAATCTCCCACCGACTGGATCCGTCGCTATGGAACAGGTGATTGCCAACGGACTCTATCTGGGCGCCCAATACGCACTGATCGCGCTCGGACTGACGCTGATCTTCGCGCTGATGAACGTGCTCAATTTCGCCCATGGCCAGATGTATGTGCTGGGCGGCTTCGTGACCTATTCGATCTACGGCCAACTCAAGCTGCCTTTCGTGATCGCGCTGATCTGTTCGGGCGTGACGCTCGCGATCGTCGGCGCGCTGATGGAGAAATTCCTGTTCCGCACGGTGATCCGGCGCAGCAAACGCGAGGAAAGCACGATGCTGCTTGCGGCCGCGACCGCATTCTTCCTCGATGCCGTCGTGCTGTTGCTGTTCGGTGAGAAGCAGCGCGGCGTGCCGAAGATCATCAGCGGCGTCTTCGTTTCCGACAGGGTGATCCTGCCCTATGACCGGATTCTCGTCGGCGTTGTCGCCATTCTGATGATCGCCACCTTCATGCTCTTCATGCAATACAGCAAGCCGGGCCGGGCCATGCGGGCGCTGGCGCAGGATCGCATCGCCGCGCAACTGATGGGCGTCAAGGTCGAACGCTATTCGATGATCGGCTTCGCGCTCGGGGCGATGCTAGCCGGCATCGTCGGCGGGCTCCTCGTCAGCATCACCGGCGTCAATTCCGGCATCGGCGGGCCGATCTCGATCAAGGCCTTCCTGATGGTGATGATCGGCGGCGCCGGCGTCGTCGGTGGAGCGATCGCCGGCGGCTTCATCCTCGGCATGATGGAATCGGTCGGCCTCACCGTGCTGCGCGCCTATGGCGACATCACTTACCTCGTCATCTTCGCGCTGCTGATGATCTTCCTGAGCATCCGCCCTCACGGGCTGATGGGCAAACCGTGGGGTTGAGGCGATGGGCAAGTCACGAGCCAATACCGTCAAGATCGTCTCGGCCGCCCTGTTCCTGCTTGTGCTGCTGGTGGTGGTCCCGCTGCTGATCGCGGCAACGGGGCGAAGCGATCTTTATTACACACTGACATCCGTAGCGCTTCTCAGCATCATCAGCGCGGGCGTGTGGATCACCTTCTATATCGGCCGCATCAACATCGGCCAGGGCGCCTACGCGCTGATGGGCGGCTACGTCTCCGCCAGCCTGGTCATGAACTACGGCGTATCGTTCTGGCTGACCTTGCCGCTGGCGGGCCTGTTCTGCGCCGCCGCAAGCGTTCTCATCGGACTGCCGATCCTGCGCCTGCGCGGCGTCTATTTCGCCATGGTCACGCTGGTGCTGACGGAGGTCACCCGCCTTCTCGCCCTTGCCGTGCCGACGATCACCAACGGCGCCTCGGGTATCGTCAGCATTCCCCTGCCGGCCGGCATAAGCTTCTTCGGCATCACGCTCGTTCCGGATTTTGCAACGCTCGCGAATCCTCGCCTCGCCTTCTACATTGTTTCCGTATTGCTGATGGCGCTTTGCTTCCTGGGCCTCTACCGGCTCGCCCATTCCCGCATCGGCCAGCTCTGCCAGTCGCTGCAGCAGAACGAGGAGCTCGCCTCCTCGATCGGCGTCAACATCGCCTATCTCCGCGTTATCGCCTATGCGCTGTCGTCCTTCCTCGGCGGCGTCGGCGGAGCGATGTTCGCATCGATCTCCCAGTCGATCTACCCGTCGAGCTTCACGGTCGCCGACTCGGTTAATTTCATGCTCAACTGCTTCCTCGGGGGGCTCGGCTATGTTCTCGCGCCGATGCTCGGCACCTTCGTCCTCTATTTCGGCTGGGACCTGTTGTTCGAGACCGGAGAGTTCCAGCTCCTGATTTTCTCGACAGTGCTGATCGCGTTGATGCTGGTGTTACCGAACGGCCTGCTGAGCCTGACCCTGCCGCACAAGAGGAGGGCCTAGGCGGTGGCTGATATTCTCGAAATCGTCGGCCTCACCAAGCGTTTCGGCGGCCTCGTCGCGGTCAACAACGTATCCTTCTCCGTGCGCGAACGCGAGATCCTCTCGGTGATCGGGCCGAACGGCGCCGGCAAATCGACGCTGTTCAAGCTGATCGCCTCGTTCCTGCGGCCGACGGAGGGCGAGGTGCGTTTCAGGGGTGAACGGATCTCGGGACTCGCACCGCACATCGCTGCCCGAAAGGGAGTGGTGCGGACCTTCCAGGAGACCACGATCTTCAAGGACATGACCGTGCGCGACAATGTCGTGACGGCCCATCATCTGCGCTCGCGCGCCAGCCTTGCCGGATTCTATTTCGGCAGCGCGGCGGCGCGCGGCGACCTGGATGCATTCGGCACGTCGGCAGACGAGATCCTTGCCTTCCTCGGCCTGGCGGCGATGCAAAGCGAGGTCGCCAGCACCCTGCCCCACGGGCATCTGCGCGCACTCGGCATCGCCATCGCGCTTGCCACCAATCCGTCGGTCATTCTGCTCGACGAGCCCTTCGCCGGCATGAACCACGACGAGACGAGGCGGGCGATCGAGATCGTGCGGAAGCTGCGCGAACGCGGCATCACCGTGCTCCTGGTCGAGCACGACATGCCGGCGGTCATGAACATCTCGGACCGCATCGTGGTGCTCAACTTCGGCCTGAAGATCGCCGAGGGGGTTCCGGCAGAAATCCAGCAGAACCCCAAGGTCATCGAAGCCTATCTCGGTGCCGAAGACGAATCGATCGGATTGTAGGTCATGGAACCACTGCTGAAATTCGATGACGTCGAGCTTTACTACGACCACGTCTACGCCCTGAAGGGCGTGTCGATCGAGGTGTACGAAGGCGAGACCGTGGCGCTGATCGGTGCAAACGGCGCGGGCAAGTCGTCTATCCTGCGCGCCATCACCGGTCTCAGAAAGATCCGCAAGGGCGAGATCCACTACCACGGCAGCCGGATCGACGGCACGGCACCGGATGAGATCGTCCGGATGGGCATCTCCATGGTGCCGGAGGCACGCCGCGTCTTTCCCTTCATGACCGTGCGCGACAACCTGCTGATGGGCGCCTTCACCCGCACCAACAAGATCGAGATCCAGCAGAGCATGGACATGGTGCTGACGCGCTTTCCGCGTCTCAAGGAGCGCTATTCGCAGCAGGCCGGAACGATGAGCGGCGGCGAACAGCAGATGCTGGTCATCGGCCGGGCACTGATGGCGCGCCCTCGCCTGCTGCTGCTCGACGAGCCCTCGCTCGGCGTCGCGCCGAAGCTGGTGCAAGACATCGCGCGTTCGATCGTGGCGATCAATCGCGACGAAAAGGTCAGCGTTCTCCTTGTCGAGCAGAATTCGCGCATGGCGCTGCGCGTTTCCCAGCGCGCCTACGCGCTGACGACCGGCAAGGTGGCGCTCAGCGGAAATTCGGCCGAGATGCTGGCCGACGAGCGGGTCCGGCATCTATATCTCGGCGGCGAAATCTAGGCGGCGAAACTAGGCGGTAGGACATGCGCATCCTCGTCATAAATCCAAATACCACCGCTTCGATGACCGACAAGATCGGCAAGGCGGCAGAGGTCGCGGCCTCGTCCGGAACGCAAATCGTGGCGGTCAACCCGAAGGATGGCCCCCCGAGCATCGAGGGTTATTTCGACGAGGCTTTCGTCGTCCCGGGCATCATTGCGGAAATGGCAAAGGCGGGCGCGATGGATGCCTATGTGATCGCCTGTTTCGACGACACCGGTCTGGACGCGGCGCGCTGTGCCGCCGACGCTCCGGTGATCGGCATCGGCGAGGCGGCCTTCCATATCGCAACGCTGATCGCCGGCAAGTTCAGTGTCGTCACCACGCTCGCCCGTTCGGTGCCGGCGATCGAGCACAACCTGTCGAAATACGGCCTCGCCTCGCGCTGCGCCAAGGTCCGCGCCTCGGATGTCCCCGTGCTCGACCTCGAGCTGCCCGGTTCCGATGCCCGCCGCAAGATCTCCGCCGAGATTGCCCGGGCAATCACAGAAGACAAGGCGGAGGCGATCGTCCTTGGCTGCGCGGGCATGGCCGACCTCGCGCATGCGCTTTCGCAGGAACACGGCGTGCCGGTGCTCGACGGCGTCGCCTGCGCGGTAAGGCTCGCCGAAACGGTTTCGGCGCTGGGTCTAAGGACATCCAAGGTCGGTGGCTATGCCGCCCCGCTCGCCAAACGATTTGCCGGGCTCTACGCGCCGTGGTCTCCGGGAGGTGACAAAAGCGCCGACGGCACGCCATAGGCCCACGGCGCTGCAATTATGGGACTGCGGCTCGGCCGAGTGGGGCGGCGCACCGGGGTGGGATTGACCGGAAGGCGAGCCATATGAGACTTCATAGGGGCCGACTCGCCAGAAAACGATGAACATGTTGACAACACTCAGGCCCGAAAACGATCGTCAAAAGCCGGCGGCGCGCTGGTCGCCGATCTATCATAGTCTCAGGGACGCCATCGTCGGCCACCGCCTGTCCCCCGGCACGAAACTGCCGGAGGATGAGCTGGCGTCGATCTATTCGGTCAGCCGGACAGTCATCCGCGCCGCCCTCCAGGAGCTTTCGCACGATTGGCTGGTGCGGCTGGAGCCCAATCGCGGCGCCTTCGTCGCGCAACCCTCACCCAAGGAGGCGCGCGAGGTCTTCGAAGCACGCGCCTTGATCGAGCCGAGGGTTGCAGCACTTGCCGCCAGAGCGGCGAAACCGGGGGATGTGGGTCTTCTGCGCCACCATCTCGAAAGGGAGCATGAGGCGCTGCACGCCGGACGCGACAGCGACGCGATCATGCTTTCCGCCCTGTTCCACGTCGGCATCGCCGAAATCGCCGATCAATCCGTCATGACGGGCTTCGTCCGCGATCTCGTTTCCCACTCCTCGCTGATCATCGCGCTCTACTGGAAACGGCGGGACACCACCTGCGAGAGCCACGCCCATCACGCGCTGGTCGATGCCATCGAGGCAGGTGACCCCGACAAGGCTGCGGACCTGATGAAGGAACATATGCTCGACCTGCTGTCGGGTCTGGACCTGAACCGCACGGAGCAGAAGCCGGGCAACCTCGCCGATATCTTGCGCTGATATCGTGTTCCGGTATTCGGCGCATCGAGCCCATCCACCGCCAAATGCGTTACACGCAAGGCGCAGTAGCATTTTACAGCGCCGCGCGTCTTATCAGACCCGCAAAGGTCGCTGTAGCACTTTGAATTGCTGCATGTTTTTATCCCTAAATCGGTTACGATTTAAGGAAACATGCAGCAGAAAAGGAGAGCAGCCTTGCTATTTCACGGATTGTCCGCCTTCCCGATCACGCCTGCCGACCAGCAAGGCCGTGTGAATATCGATGACCTGGCGGTTCTGCTGCGCCGCCTCGGCGCCGCCGGGGTCGCCTCCGTCGGCCTGCTCGGAAGCACGGGTTCCTACATGTATCTCACGCGCAGCGAGAGGCGGCGGACAGTCGAGGCCGCCGTCGATTGCCCGGGCGGAAGCACGCCGATCATCGTCGGTGTTGGCGCGCTTCGCACGGATGACGCAGAGAGCTTGGCGCGGGATGCAAAAGCGGCCGGCGCCGACGGGCTCTTGCTTGCTCCGGTGTCCTACACGCCGCTGAACGACGAGGAAGTCTTTCCAATTCTTTGCCTCCGTCGCAGCCGCGACTGACCTCCCGCTCTGCGTCTATAACAATCCGGCTACGACGCACTTCTCGTTCAGCAACGCACTGCTGAAGCGGCTGGCAGGCGTTCCCAACATTGTTGCGGTGAAGAACCCCGCGCTGCCGCCATCGGAAATGCGGGCCAACCACCAGGTCCTCCAATCCATGCTCCCAACTCACTTTGCAATCGGCTACAGCGGCGATTGGCATGCGCCCGAGGCTGTGCTTGCTGGTGGTGTTGCCTGCTACAGCGTCATCGCCGGGCTCCTTCCGGAGCCGGCTCTCAAGCTGATGCAGGCTGCGCAAACGGGCGATTCAGCCGAGATGCAGCGCATCAACAGCCGCGCCGCCTTGATCAGCAGCAGGCGCGAAATCTCGCGCGCGCCGCCGATCGTCCGCGACTCTGGCGGACCCTCGTCGAGCTTTACATAGAGCGCCTCGTTATTCTGCTGTGTAACATAGATCGGTCGCTTTCCGTCCTCGAAGGGATCGAAGGCGACCAGCCTGACTGGCATTGGGACGTTCCGGTTCTGGTACTCGCGATTATAGACCGGGGTTGCGGAAACTCGGGTGAATCCAAAGCTGTAGTCGCAGATCGGCAGCCCGCGAAGGATGACCATCCGCTCTACGCCAGTCTTATCGAGAACGTCGCCCACGGCCTTCTGATACTTTGCGAGTTCGTTCTTGATGCCGGCGGCGCTGCTGAGCGTACTATGTCGGGCACCATCACGTCGACGGCCTTTTTCGCTTCAAGTCCTCCGCGAATGTGCTCGTCGACGAACGCAGCGTGCTCGATCGTCAGGCGGATCGGATCGTACTTCCGCGTCCAGTCACGGCGTATCACAACCGCCCGCGCGACGGCGCTGCTCGACACCGTGCCCTTCTCGATGATCCCGTTGTCAAACCATTTCGCCCGGATCTCCTCGATCGCCCGCTCCTTGTCGTTTGGCAGTTAAACGGGGTCTTCCTCACTTTGTGTGGTTAACAAATCGTTAACAGTGACGCCGCTATGGGCTGGCATGCGAACGAAATCGAAATGGTCGCCCGGTCCGGGCATTAAAGTGCAGAGCGTCATATCCGGCGAACAAGGTGATTGGGTTGTGTCTGCTTGCGGGCCAGAGTCTGGCATATGCCCAGATTGCCGACATCAGAGTAGAAGTCGACACGGCTGGTCGTACCGCAATCTTCAGGACCTGCCTATCCAAGGCAGTGCCGTGACGGTGAAGCTCCAGTTGCGCCGCTGGCGCTGCACATATCGGCCGTGCGGACGACAAACGTTCACTGACCGGGCCCCAGCGATTGCCTCCCCTTACGCCCCCAGGACAACGAGGGTCGCCGAAATAGTCGGCCTGCTCGGTCACAGTACAGGCGGGCGGCCCGGAGAGCGCTTGATGAGGCGGCTTGGAATGTCGATCAGTGACGACACCATCCTTCGGCACTTGAAGCGCAATGCTGCACGGATCGACGACGATCCCCCGGCACGTATCGTCGGTATCGATGACTGGAGTTGGAGGAAATCTTGGCGCTACGGCTCGATCATTGTCGATCTTGAACGCCGAAAGGTCTTGGACATTCTCGAGGACCGGAGCGTGGTAAGCGTTGCACGATGGTTGAAGCAGCACCCGTCTATTGAGGTGGTAAGCCGAGATCGATGCGGGCTTTACGCGCAAGCTGCTCGTGAAGGTGTGCCGCAAGCATCTCAGGTGGCGGATCGCTTTCATCTCATTCAAAATTTGCGGCTCGCTATCGAGGAACAGATGAGTCTTTCCGGTCGCGCTACAGGCAGAGCATTGCTGCCTGACGGGGACATCGAGATTGATCACGACGATCGAGCGACGCGTAACCAACTCCCTGAGAGGTCGAGGCGCAATCAGCTTCGCCGGGCACATCGGCAGTCCCGGAAGGATGTCTTCAAGACAGTACACGCCTTGAGCACAGAAGGTCTGTCGTGCTCGGAAATTGCACGTCGTACAGGATATGGCCGACGCAGCATCGCGAAATGGCTGACTTTCGCGACGCCACCCGATCGACGCAGGAGCGCGCTACAGCCGACATCTCCTCTATACTTCGAGGCGTTTCTCACCCAGTGTTGGAAGGATGGTAACCGCCGTGGGCGGCACCTGTTTCACGACATCAAGCACCGCGGATACACCGGCAGCTTCTCCAATCTTGAACGCCTCCTGGCAACCTGGCGCCGAGCCGAGAAGCCGGAACGGGATAAAGATGGTGCGGTACCGGCTCGGATCGATCTTGCCGACAAGACATCTGACGATGCGCCTGTGCGCGATCCGCACACTGGTCATTTAATCTCACCGGTTATAGCCGCTACTCTTTGCATAAAGCCGCGCGGAACGCTGACAATAAATCAGGCGCGGAAAGTCGATGCCCTCAAACAGGGATCACCGACGTTTGCGGTTTTGCGCAGCTTTTCCATGCGATTTCGAGGTATGTTTCGTAGCCGGGCTTCGGGGAAACTCGAACAATGGATCGAGGATGCCGTTCATTCTGGCCTTACCGTCTTGGCCCGTTTTGCCCGTGTTCTTCGCCGTAATATCGAAGCTGTCTGTAACGCCATCGACCTGCCGTGGAGCAACGGTCAGGCAGAAGGTCAGATCAACCGCCTGAAGACGATCAAGCGCGCAATGTATGGCCGAGCGGGCACAGAGCTTCTCAGAGCGCGGATGATGCCGATCTCCACACAAAGTGAGGAAGACCCTATTTAATTGCCATCGCAACCCGATATGGCACATGCGACGACAACTTCCTCGCATCCACCCAGCTTGCCTCAATTCGTACCTGGCTACGATCTTATGGGACCGGTGACCTAGACCGGTCGGCATTCGGCAGGATACTGATTGCCGATCGGTGCCGGCACGAAAGCGAGGCTTTCGGCCGGCATGGCCAGCGAAAGCCCGCTTGCTCTGCATTGGTCATGAAGCAGGTCGACGATCTCGTTCTTGGCGGGCGCTCGAATGGCGACGCTGTCGACGCGGAACTGCAGCTCGACTTCGATTGCGACCGCGTCGATGGCCGTCAAGGCAACGACCGGCGGCGGATTCTTGACGATTCGGACGCTGGCTCGCAGCACAGACCGCATGACTTCCTCGACAATGCGCGGTCTTTGCGTTGCAGCGATGCGCACACGCAACGCGATCAGGTGGGTTTCGTCAGGGCGGCTGAGGTTTGTCACGCCCTGCTTTGCCAGGATGCTGTTCGGTAGCACGACGACATTGTGCGTAACGGTCAGCAGGTTGGTGGAACGCCAGGTGGTTTCGATGACGCGACCCTCGGTTCCGTCGCTCAACTGGACCCAGTCGCCTATTGCATAGGCCCTGCCGAGTGTCAGCGCGATGCCGGAAAAGACATCACCCAGCGTATTCTGTAACGCGAGGCCGAAGATGACGGCGATGACGCCCGATGTTGCAACCAAGGTGCCGACCGGCATGCCGAAGACGAAACCGATGACGGAAAGCGCCACGCCGAGATAGATGACGGCAATGGCCATATCCTGGATGAGATGTGCTTCCCGTGGCTTGCGATTCAGTCTGACGTAGATCTGGATGAAGCCGATGATCGTCCAGGCGAGATGGGTCCACCACAGGATTCTGGCCGACTTGGAAAGCAGCGCGGCAAGACCTTGCGTGTAGATACCGTCGGGCCGATGCGGAGCGATGCCCCCCAGATAGAGCACGAGGCTCATGCTGGTGAAGAACAGGATCTGGACGATCAGGCGGCCCGTCGGACGGTTGCCGCCCTGGATGTGCCACACGACGATGCCGGCAATTCCCAGAAGGTTGATCAGAACAAGCGGCACGAAATTGTCATTACCAAACATGGCAGCAATCACCGATTTTGGTTGCGTCAAAGAGCGGCCGGGCACCAGCACTGCGGGCCCGGCCTGATCGGCTATTTCTTGATCGGGAATGTCAGTTCCTGCTCAGCGGTATCGACCACGAAGACTGCGAGCAGCCTTGCCGGTTTGGTCTTGCTAGCGTTTTCGCTGACACCGTGGCGATCGCCCGGCAATTCCGAAAAGCTGTCACCGGCCTTATAGACGGTGACGGGGCCATCGTTGACCTGACTGCGGATCGCGCCTTCGAGGACGGTCGCGTAAATGAAGGCGGACGCTGGATGAGTATGGCCCTCCGAGAAACCGCCCGGAGCATATTCGACGAGAACGCCCTTCATGCTCTTGCCGGGAACGTTCGGCAGTTCATGGTCATAGACCAGCGTAACCTTCGCGCCCTCGCCGCCACCCGGCGTATCATGTGCAAGAGCCGAACCTGATAGGAGAGCCGTCAACGCAACGGCAAAATGCAATGACTTGATCATGTCTATCTTCCTTTCGTGAGTAAGGCACCGGGCCGCCCATACGACGGCCCATATGCAAGTCGTTATTTTCTGGGCGTTGTCGCAAACCAATCGTCGAAACCGATGCGGCCGATGCGAGGATGATTGTCGGAGACGAGTGAACCGTCTTCCAGTTTGGTCCCGAAATACCGGGCATCCGGATCCGCGATAACGGTGCGGGAATCTCCGATCGCCTTGAGGTAGCGCGCGGCGAAATCGCAAAGACGTGCGCGCTCGGGGCCGCAGATTTCGATGATGCCGTTAGCCGGCGCCGCAAGCGCCGCGTCCGTTACGAAATCGGCGACGTCGTCGGACGCGATCGGCTGCAGGAAACCCGTCGACAAGCGCGCCGTGTCGCCGACCGTGCCCTCTTGGGCGATGCCGCCGAGAAATTCCATGAACTGTGTGGAACGCACGATCGTATAGGGAATGCCGGCTGCCAGGATGATCTTTTCCTGGGCGACCTTGGCTCGAAGATAGCCGCTATCCGGCAACTTATCCGTGCCGACGATCGAAAGCGCGACGTGGTGTTTCACGCCGGCCTCGATTTCCGCTGCCATCAGGTTCTTGCCCGCCGTCTGAAAGAATTCGAGCACGGCTTTATCCTCGAAGGATGGCGAGTTCGCGAGGTCGATTACCACCTCGGTATCCTTCAGTGCTTCCGCCAAGCCCTCTCCGGTGAGGGTATTGACGCCGGTTTTCGGGGCAGCGGCAATGACCTCATGCCCCTTCTTGCGCAGGCGCTCTGCAGTCTTGGAACCGATCAGGCCGGTTCCGCCGATAATCACGATTTTCATAAGATGCTCCATTTGCTGCGCGCCCATGCGGTGCGCGTGGTTCAATAGGTGGATAGGTGAAGGCCTGGTTGAAGCTCGGGCTTGAAGGCCGAGCTTGACACGGCCTTCAAGGATGACGCTCTGGTTCGACCTTAATTCAACATGCGGTCAGTAGTCCCAGAAGACCGGTACCCAACGAAAGGCGTTGCCGTCGACCGCGACATGACCAACAGAAGGAAACGGCATATGAGTTGCCACCAGCAGTTCGCCGGTCGCTGCCAGCTCCTGCAAAAGCCGGACCCGAACGCGGGCAGCCTCCTCGGGGTCATGTTCGAAACCGTTGTGCCAGTCGGGGTGGTCGAACCCGACCGCGAACACGGCGTCGCCGGCAAACATCAGCCGGTCGCCGCCGGACGCCACGCGGACCACGCTGTGCCCGGGGGTGTGGCCGCCGGTACGGGAGACGACCACGCCCGGCGCCACCTCATGCTCATCCTCGAACAACCGCAGCTGGCTCTGGTACTCTTTGCTGAACCGCTTGGCGGCCGCCCGAAGTGCGTCCGGGAAGCCCGCCGGCATCGAGACGTGAGAGAAATCGGGCGACTCCCAAAATTTGACCTCGGCAGCGGCCACATGGATCTGCAGGTCCGGATTCAGCCGTTCCTTCACCCCATCGACGAGCAGCCCGCCAACGTGGTCCATGTGCATGTGGGTCAGTACCACGTCGGTCACGGATCCAAGATCAATGCCGGCGGCCTCCAGTCGCTTCATCAACTGCCCGGCCCGCGGCAGGTTCAAGTCGGGGTCCAACCCCAGCCCAGCGTCGATGAGTATGGTCTGCCCGCCGCTACGCACCACGACGACGTTCAGCGCCCAGTCGAAGGCGTCCGGCGGCAGGAACATGTCGCCCAGCCAGGCGGCCCGGGCGGCCGGATCGGCGTTGTGGCCCAACATCGCGGTCGGCAGCGGTAGCACCCCATCGCTGACCACCAGCACGTCAATCTCGCCGATCCGCACCGCGTAGCGCGACGGAACCAGCTCTTCGGATCCCGGTCTACCGGGATGTGCGGTGTTGTCCAGTTTCATGCTTGCCTCCTGAGTGTTGTTGATCATCTGGTTCATCTTGAAAACTCCTTTGTTCTATCTTGGTGCTAGATCCTGGGTGGCTTGCGCTTCCTGGACGGGAAGCGCCGTCAATGCTGGTGAAGTCTTTAGCGATCGGCGACACACTCATTGCTGGCGTGTCCTCTGATGATCTATCGAAAGTGATTTGCCGCTGCGCCAGAACGATTGCTGCCGCTGTAGAGCAATTGCTGCTGATGCATCGCATGCCGCGATCGCCCGGGGTTTCGCCGGTCAGTTGAATGCGGCCGCGAGAGAACCGTCCGGCAATGATCCTCAAGGACATCCTGGCCTTCGGGATCGTCCTTTACGTGGTTCTCGACCGCTTCGACCTTAGGGTCGCCAGGGTTCGCTCCATCATCTGCCGGGCCAGCGCCAGCCGGTCGTGCTCCTTCAGGCCGATTTCCGCGGCCGCGGTCAGACCTCTGAGCGATCGCGAGTAGCCGGGTTTCGCGATCGCGATGCCGGCGCCGATCGACGGGAATGGATTTCGGGCCAAGATTGACGGCGAGGAGATGGGTCGCGGTGGTCAGGCCCGCCTGGCGCAGGGACGCGGCCGCCAGAAGCCGGCCGAGCCAGGGCGCGTGCTGCAGCACGCCCAGCTCGTTCCAGGCATCGAGGGCGACGATGACCTGCAGCACCGGTGGCAGATTTTCCGCCTGCCGCCGCACGGCACGCCATTCCTCGAGCGACCAGGAGGCATTCGTTGTCCCGCCGGTTTCCAGCGGAATACACAGGATGGGTTGTGCAAAAGTGTGAGTTGACCGTTTTCGATGGCGAGGCGACACTTGCAGCCCGCAGCAAGGCAGGAGGAAAAACGATGGATGAGCCAGACCGCTGGCGCCACATGGCCAGCGCGCCGAAAGACGGCAGTCGGATCCTCGTCACGATCCACCCGTCCGAACAGGGGCCGGCAGAAGTTGACCTCGCGTATTGGTCGAATGGCGATCAGTTCGGTGCAGAAGGCTGGCGTGCTTCCGATTCCTCGCCCGGCCGCATCATCGAATACGCCGAGCCGGAATTGAAGTGCTGGATGCCGATGCCTTCGGCCAATCTCAATCGCACCTCGATGCCCTCACCCTGGGAGGGCGACGACGCCCTGCAACTCGACGGGTCAGGGATTTGAGAACTCGATACCGGGAGCGACACTATCGGCTAGGCCTCGAGCGTACTTGGCTCCGGAGTATTGGCACGCGCAATATAGAAGAGGAAAGTCATCGATCGAGCGGCGGGTGGTATCGGAAACGACTCAGATAATCGTGATTCCCGCGCGCTTACCATAGCCTCTCAGCTCCAGAAGAAGATTGGGGTTTGTGGCAATATCGATACAATCCAAAACATCGAAGTCGCTCTCTCGGACACGATCTCCAAAAAGGATGAGGCAGCCCGCTGAATCGCATTGGCTGGACGTCCAAATAGAGCCTTTGATTTCGGGAAATGCCGTATGCAGAGCCTGCGCCCACAGCACAGTTTTTAGATAGCTCGACTTTGGTGTTTCCATCAAATTCGTGCGGGCAATGTTCCAGGCTTTGAGGTCCGGCGAATAGTTTTGCGACAGCGAGGTCTATGTTTGGCGCGTTTGTTTTCGATGTAATCATCCAGCGAAGGCATCCGACAATCATACGCAAAAACAAACACAAATATAGGGTTTTGCATATGATTGGCGACAAATCGTCGCCACGAAGCTGGAGCTTGACCACGTAACTTTCTGCCGTTCGATGATCTTTGTAAGAAGGATCGAGGTCAGTAATCTTGGCGCGCGCAGCACGGCCATTCTTTGAAAGGATCCGTCGACTCTCCCCCCAGAGGGTTTGCTGGCTTTCAAAGATTCCGACCTGATATCGAGCTGTGAATGACGCATTAAAGGCAGGTAGCGTGAGAGGAAACCGCCGCCGATCCGCCGGCTTGAGTAGCTTAGGTCCCCTTTTGCTGCCTGCTTGGTGTCCTTCGCCAGTCCTTCATAGTTCGGCCTTGGTCGAAGCAATGTCAGGCCAATCCACGATAAAGCAGAGGAGTTTTAAAACCACTCGAACGCGAGACGACCATGACAACACAAAAAACGGATATGAGAATAGAGCTCGCGCTTCTTCTCGCGCTCGCGACGCTTTGGGGCGCGTCCTACACGTTCATCAAGATCGGCGTGGAAACGATCCCCCGGTGACGCTGATCGCCGCCCGCACCTTGATGGCCGGCGCGATCCTTCTTGGCGTTATCAGGTCACGCGGATTGGTCTTGCCAAAGGACCTCGCGACATGGCGGCGTTTCCTGTTTCAAGCCTGCCTCAACAGCGTGATTCCATTTACATTGATCGCCTGGGCGGAACGCACCGTGGATGCCGGGCTTGCTGCGATTCTGAATTCGACGACGCCGATCTTCGCGTTCCTTTTGACGGTCCTTATCACGCGCCATGAACCAGTGACTGGCCGCAAGCTGTTCGGCGTTGCAGCCGGCATTACCGGCACCTGCCTCATCATCGGCATCGAGGCATTTCATGGGCTCGGCGATGAACTGCCGGCGCAGCTTGCCATTGTGGCCGCCACCGTCTGCTACGCTGGAGCCGCTATCTTCGGCCGGGGTTTCAAAGGGCTTGATCCAATCATGCCCGCAGCGGGATCACTCATCTGCGGTGCGGTCATCCTCATTCCCGTCAGCCTTGTCTTTGATCAGCCGTGGACATTGATGCCCTCTTCGGCATCGATCCTGGCATTGCTCGGTCTCTCGGTGTTTTCGACCGCCCTCGCGTTCGTCATCTATTTCCGGCTCGTTCACACACTCGGCTCGGTCGGTACGACTGCCCAGGCCTACCTCCGGGTTCCGATCGGCGTGGGGATCGGAGTCCTGTTTCTCGGTGAAACCATGACCTCAACCGCGTGGGCGGGGTTCGCTTGCGTCATTGCCGGAGTGGCCGCGATGACCATTCCCGCTCGCAAGCCAGCGCTGGCCGGTTTAGATCAGACAGGATGCCACGGTTTCACAAAGCTCACCGGAGCTATACGAACCCGTCATCCTTGAATCCTGGAACGCAGGAGGGATGCACCTCACCCGTCTGGTTAACCTTGCAATTGTGGATCATACCTCCATAATTGCGCGGATGACGGAAAACAGCAGAGCTCGTCGAGCTCCTCAATAACAATCCAGCGGTCGCCTTGCTCGGGCCTCGACAGGTGGGGAAAACCACCCTCGCATTGGAGGTCGGCGAGCAACGGCCGTCTATCTATCTCGATCTGGAATCCGACGCGGATCGTGCCAAACTCGCCGAGCCGGAACTTTATCTTACCGGACATGAGGACAAACTCGTTATCCTCGACGAGGTCCGTCGCGTCCCGGACCTGTTCCAGAACCTTCGCGGCCTGATCGACCGAGGGCGACGGAAGGGACTGCGCAGCGGCCGTTTCCTGTTGCTTGGCTCGGCCTCCATGGATCTCCTGAAACAGTCTGGCGAGAGCCTGGCCGGTCGGATCGCTTATCTGGAACTCGCACCGATCGACGGCTTCGAGGTCGAAGCCGGCGAACTCAACAGGCTTTGGGTTAGAGGAGGGTTCCCCGACAGCCTTCTGGCGGCGAACGACACCGTAAGCCAACGCTGGCGTATCGATTTCATCCGGACTTATCTCGAGCGTGACATCCCTCTTCTGGGTCCGGGGATCCCAGCCGAAACGCTACGCCGCTTCTGGACGATGCTCGCTCATCACCAATCAGGCCTCCTCAAGCATATCTCCGTCCTGTGCACGCCTCCGAAGATCCAGAAGCGGATAGAACGACATCGAAAGATGCCCGGTACTAGTATGCCGTGGCGCATCTTCCATTGTGATCATCAGAAGATCAGTGTCCGATCGGGCATCCCGATCGCCTCTCGCATGACTGCCAAAAAAGGAAAACCGCTGTCACAGGCATAGCGTCTGCCGGACTCGAATGGATAGTTGGTAGGTCATCAAGGATTGCTCGCCTTCCGGACCCGATCTTCGTCGGCGAGGGCGACATCGACGCCGCCCGCGAGATCGTGGAGAAGGTCGAGGACGCGGAGCTTTTCCTGTACCCGGGCGATCGGCACTACTTCGCCGACAGCTTGATACACCTTCACTTGCAGACTGTCAGAAAACTGCTTATATTTCTGACAGGAGAAAGACCTATGCAACGACTGACATCTCAAATCCTCGCCTATGCCGCACAACTGTCAGAAGGCACTGCGCTATCTGCAAAGAGCCTGCTGCATCTCGGAAACCGGGCGGCAGTGGATCAGGCTCTGTCGCGGCTGCATGGGCGTGGAGAACTGATCAGGGTTGGGCGTGGTGTCTATATGAAAGCTATCAAAAGCCGGTTCGGAAGTAGGCCGCCGACGGTCGAGCAGGCCGTCGAGGCGGTCGCGCATCAACGCGGCGAGATTATAGTTTCAAACGGGGCGGCCGCCGCTAACTCCCTTGGGCTCACAACACAAGTTCCGGTTCGCTCAATCTATCTGACCTCTGGCCGCAGCCGGATGATGAGTGTCGGCAGCCAGAAGGTCGAACTCAAGCACGTGCCTCGTTGGCAGTTGTCGCTGGCTACCCGGCCGGCCGGCGTCGCCGTACGCGCGCTCGCCTGGCTGGGGCCGGAGAGAGCGGAAGAGGCCCTGACGAGCATCAAGCGAAAACTGCCGCCTGAGGCGTTCAACGAGCTTGTCGCTGCAGCTCCCCAGTTTCCGACCTGGCTCGCAAGAAGCGTTGGAAAGGCAGCGCATGGCTGATCATTTCCTCCGGCTTTCAAACGATGACAAGCGTGAGGTTTTGGCCATTGCGTCAGATCGGTCGAGGCGTCCAGTTCACCTGCTTGAAAAAGATGTCTGGGTCGTATGGGCACTTCGAACGCTTTATGCAACGGCACTCGGCGAGAGCCTCCTATTCAAGGGCGGGACCTCACTATCAAAGGCCTACGGCGCCATCCGACGATTCTCGGAAGACGTCGACCTCACGTACGACATTCGCGCGCTCGCCCCTGATCTTGTAGGTGATACCGACGAGGCGCTCCCGAAGACGCGTAGCGAGGAGAAGCGCTGGTCGAGCGAAGTAAGGAAGAGGCTGCCGATCTGGGTGACCGAGACGGTTAGCCCCATCATCACTGAAACAATCAAGCAGCAGTCACTTCCTGCTGAGATCCGTATCGATGCCGATAAGCTTTACATCGACTACCATGCCATGAGCTCTGGATCTGGATATGCTGCGCCAAGCGTGATGTTGGAATTCGGAGCTCGGTCGACCGGAGAGCCGGCAAGTCTTCGAGACGTCGCCTGTGATGCAGACGGTCTCGTTGACGGTGTCGAGTTTCCGACCGCAAGGCCGAAAGTGATGCATGCTGAACGTACCTTCTGGGAAAAGGCAACTGCGATCCATGTCTTTTGCCTACAGGAGCGGCTTCGGGGCGATCGATTTTCGCGCCACTGGCATGATGTCGTCCGCCTCGACGACATTGGTCTGGCGGCCAGCGCAATCTCCGACCGTGAACTCGCCAATGCAGTCGCGAAGCACAAGTCGATGTTTTTCGCTGAGAAAGCCGCCGACAGATCGCCGATTGCTTACGACGAAGCGGTAAACGGCAAGTTGCTCCTGACCCCCAAGGGCGAGGGACAGAAGGCCCTCAAGGAAGACTACTCCAGGATGGTGGACGACGGTCTTCTTCTCGATGACGCCGAGCCATTTGACGAGTTGCTCGAACGATGTGCACGGATCTCTGAAAAGGCGAACTCGGCGGCTTGAGAGGTTAGTTGGCAGGACCCGTCGAATGGCAAAGCGCAACATGTCGAGAGAAGAACTCCTCACATTGGTGTGGGAGCGCCCGACCAGCGAGATTGCGGTCGAACTCGGCATCTCCGATGTCGCAGTCGGCAAGCTTTGCCAGAAATTGCAGGTTCCAAAGCCACCCCGGGGTTATTGGGCCTGGGTGGAAGCCGGTCAAACGCCTCGGCGCGCCTAGCTTTAAAGGCCTTTCGGGAGGAATTGGAGGCAAAACGCCGAAGCACCATACAGGCGCGCACCGCCGGACATTGCACTGAACTTCAATCGAAATTCCTAGCAGCCGCGCTCGACGTGCTCCGTGGTCGCGGCATCGGACACCATCGCTTCGACGTAAGGGCGCATGACCGACCAGATCCGCGCTTTGCGTGCGTAACGCCAGAGTTGATCCGGTTTACATCTGCGACTGACGAGTGCCGCCCTTCTGCCGTCCCTGCCGCCGACGGTTTTCCTCAACAACATGCCGACGCAGCGATTTCCCGCTGCGGTCACGGCCGACAACCGCAGCGCTGGACGCGAACTTACCGACTTTCTGATCGCTATGGGACACCGACACATCCTTTTCGTATCGGGAAATTTCGTCGCCTCCAATAGAGCTAGATCCCGCTATGCCGGTCATGTCGACGCCATGCATGAAAGGGGCCTTACGCCGCTGGATGCGGTCGAGATCCCGTTTGTCAGCGGTTATGAGGAGCTCGATCTCCGCGAGGCGATGACCACGTTTTCGCCGACGGCGATCATCGCCTCCAACGATCTTCTTGCCTTCGGCGTTATCGGCGCGCTCAGGCGCGAGGGCTTCTCGGTGCCCCGGCACGTTTCCGTCGCCGGCTTCGACGGTATCGCGATCGGCCGGCTGATGGACCCGCCGCTGACGACGATCGAGATGCCCGATGCCAGCATGGGAGCGACGGCGGCCTCGCTGCTCCTCGATATCTCGAAGAGAATTCTTAGCTTCGTTATTCAACCTGCTCCTTCGCCTCGGCGATTTGCGATACGGTCGTCGCCTGTTCCGACGTGATGGATGCAGATTGGCCCAGCAGGTCGCGCAGGAGTTCTGTGTAGTCCGATCGATTTGATCAGCCCTCGCTCTACCAGAGACTGCTTGCGCTGGAGCTCGTCTTTTACGACGTCCGCCCGCTTTTGAATGGCAGCCTTGTGTTCCCCCAAGCCGTGACGAATCTCGTCAAGCTCTTCGAGGCGTTGCTCAAGGATAAATAACATTGCTTTGACGCTGCTTTGACGGCAGGGCGCTACGACCGGTTTACGAAGTTACACAGAGGGTTTCAGCCGGTTATGCTTCAGTTTAATTATCACCAAAGCCTCGATCTTCCTTTCGGAATCCCGATTTCCCTTCCCGGTTGCTTGCCAGCCGCCGCAGGTATGGCAGACTGGTCTCCAGATGCCAGGTCTTCGGCCTGCCAGACGAGCGCATCGGAGGCAACGGGGGCGGGGCCGGTGGATCGCATGAACAAGGAGCAAAATCCGTTTCGGATGTTCCTGCTCGGGCCTTTTGCCCTTGTGGACGCTGAAGGGCGATTGGTCACTCCGAAATCCAAAAAAGCCCAGGCTCTTTTGGCGATGCTTGCATTGTCCGCCCGGGGCTCGCGCTCGAGAATCTGGCTTAGGGACAAATTGTGGAGCGACCGCTCTGACGACCAGGCGGCAGCTAGTCTGCGCCAGGCCCTTTTGGACGTTCATAAGACTCTGGGGCCTGCACGTGATCTATTGATTGCTGATAAGAATACCGTTTGGCTGGATATGGACCGACTCGTGCTTGATACCGAGCTGGTGGTTCGGACAAAGCGGTCCGCGGATCAAATCACCGACGAATTGCTCGAAGGTATAGACATCCGCGATCCAGAATTCGAGGACTGGTTAACGCTGGAACGGCAGAACTGGTATAGCCGGCTCAATCAAGGACAAGTCCACGATGTCTTCGAGCCGCGACAGCAGCCGAGCCGCGATATCGCCAAACGTTCCGCCCTGCTACCTTTGACAGGCGCCCCGGATGTGCCAAGACGAGGCAAATCCGTGGAAATCGCCAGCAGCAACCCATATCGGCGGCCGGCCGACGGTGATTGGCAATGGATCATGGTCCTTCAGCCCCCTATCGTGATGGGTGCTGGAGAGGGCGGACAAATTGCTACGACACGGTTCCAGAATCTCATTGCAAAAGCCATCATCGATGGGCTGGCCATTGGCGTCAGCGACCTCTCCTTCACCTTGCCAGATATTGAAGAGAGCGAACAGCAGATCAGCCTTCCGATATGCCTACAGCTTCGCCTCACGTTTGACGGCGACATGGTGATGATCGAACTGGTGATGAAGCACCTGATCAACAACCGTATTCATTGGCTGGGCAGTCAGGCAATCAACCGCATGCAGTTCGAGCGGGCCGAGTTCGGCACCGCCGCTGCGCTAATCAGCCAGGCCGTCGATCAGCTGGCCTATTTCCAGGAGACCCAGGCAAACGACAGTCGATTGTCGCAAGACGGCCTCCTGATCGACGCCGTCAATGCGATCTTTCGGCTGTCGCGCGGCGATCTAGATAACGCGGAGCGGCGCCTGGAAGAACAGATCCAGTATCAGCCGCGGTCATCGACTTTTGCCTGGCTGTCATTCATCCGGACTTTCCAGGTTGGCCAACGTTTCAACGCGCTTGACGCGCATCTGATCGAGGAAGCTCAGGCCTATGCGCGCAAAGCGCTGGAACTCGATCCGCAGAATTCCGTATCGCTCGCGCTCGTCGGCCACGTACATTCGTTCCTGTTCTGCGAATATGACTATGCGGCCAACCTGTTTGAAAAATCGATCCGCCTGAACCCGGCCCTGCCGCTCAGCTGGGATCTCTATGCGATGCTTCATTGCTATGCAGGCCAGCCCGACAAGGCCGTGGCCATGGCGCGTTGGGTACAAGAGCTCGGCGTCTACAGCCCGCATAAGTATTACTTCGACACGACCAAATGCATTGCAGCAGCGCTTGCAGGCGATCATGCCGCAGCCATAGCTGCAGGCGAAGAAGCCCTGCGGGCACGGCCGAACTTCAACAGCTTGCTACGCTATCTTGCCTCCAGCCATGCTCATTTCGACGATCTAGGCGGCGCGCGCCATTACCTGCAGCGTCTTGAGGCGGTCGAGGGCAGCTTCTCCATCAATGCCTTTCGCGGCAGCGGCTATCCGCTGCTCAATACAGGCGGCGGCCAGATCTTGATCGACGGCCTGCTCAAGGCGGGCGCCAAGCTGCGCTGAACCCGGACAATTTTTCAGAACTTCGCGCAAGGAGGCTGCAATGGAAGAAGCGGACACTACTGTGGAATCGCAATCAAAAATCGTTTTATTTCTAAACACTTATAAATTCAGGATTGAGCCGGATACGGTTCTTCCATGCGAACCCAGGGACGATGCCGGGGCTGATCCTCTCGCCGGTGCATCGCCGGTTGCGCCTGATGCAGTCTCCGAACCTGCGCTTTTCGTCGGCACGGATGAAGATGCATCGCTCCTGGCTGGGCCTATGATGGCGACGATGACCGTAGCCTCGGTCCTCAACAAGAGCGTGGCGAATAAGTCGGTGCTCAACAAGGCGTCGCTGAACAAAAACAAGAACAAAAATAAGAATAAAAACAAGAACAAGACGACGATGGACGGTGCCAGCCTTGGCGTGTCGCAGCTTATCCCTTCCTTCGAGCTGCGCAGGCTGCACCAGCAGCCGTCACGCAACGCCTATACCGCGGCGCGGCGCTTCACCTGGGAAACGCTGGATATACTGCCGCCACCAGGCCCCGATTATACCCGTCTCGAAACGACGGTGCTGCTCTCCATGCAACGCCGCGACCGAGAACGTGCGCGGCGCCTGCCCGACATCCAGATCGAGTCGACGATCTCCGTGACGGAATTCACCCGCGCATTGCATATCGAGGATCTCGGCGGTTTCGAGCAGACGGAAGGACTTTTCCAGGCGATCCTGACGGCCTGCGAATATGTAGGACTGATCTACAAGAGTCAGTTCAACCGGCTGCGGCCAAACCAGTTCGAGCCCATGCTGCGGCCGTTGCTGGCCGTGCCCGTCCACGAGTCCTATCCCAGCAACCACTCGTTCCAGTGCTTTTCGATCGCCTTCGCATTCTCGACGATCCTGCCGGAACATCCGGCCACCGACGAGCTAGCCCGCATCGCCCAGAACGTCGCCGAGAACCGTGAATGGGCTGGCCTCCACTATCCCAGCGACACGCAGGCGGGGCGAGATCTCGCCCGACGCTTCGCTCCCTACCTCCACGACGCGTTCGGTCCTCTATTCCAGGCCGTACACGACGAATGGGTCTGAATTCGCCCGCTGCACAACAGGGATCATGAACATGACGGATCAATCACAAATGCCTGAGCCCGCGCCGATCAACTACTATTATCTCTGGCACCTGACTGCGCTTGGTGTGGTCGACGCGGAATACGGATCGGCTCCGCCTGCTCCACCCGCGCTCGATGCGAGCGCCGCACGCGCGCTCCCCGATCCCCTCATCACCGGCACGGTCTGGGATGCCATCGCTTCCGCCGGCCCGTTGCGACCCGCGCGGGTCGCGCTGATCGATGTCGGCGTATCTTCGGACCATCCCAATCTGGCAACCCGGCTTGACCGGGAAGCGTCAATCGATTTGACGACCCATCGTTACGGCGCGCGCGTGCTCGAAATACTCGATACGACTACGTCGTTTGACCGCGAGGAAAGACATGCCTTCTTTGCCGGGCTCAACATCGCTCCGCTCGGCAATATCGGCCTTTCGAATGACGACCGGGACTATCTCAGTGACCTGGTTGCCGAATACGCCACGTCGGAGGGTGTTCTCCGGCGGCTCTACAATCCGGAATCGCTTTTTGCATCGCATGGTACGTGCTGCGCAGGGCTGATCGTCGGCGAACCCGCCGTTGTTGCGGAAGAAGGCACAGCAAGCGCTCCGCCGGAGGGAGCCTTCTACGGCAATGGTGACGAGTCGCGTACGAGCGGTAATCGCAATGTCATCCCCTATTTCGGCGTTGACCCTTTTTCAAGGATCATCTCTATCAGGACGTCCTTCGAAGACGATGTCAGGCAGTTCATCGCTGCCTTTCTTTATGCCTATCATCAAAAGGCGGACGTGATCGTCTTGCCGCGTGGTCTGCCGGACCCAAAACGCAGCGTCGTTGATCCGAAGAATGAGCTGAAGGCCGACTTGGAACTATGGAAAAACCAGGATGCCGCCAATCTCTTCACGCGCATTGCCTTCGCCGACCAGGGTGGGCCTGAACTGGAGCCGAAGGCTGCACAGAAAGGCTCCAATCCGGATCGCCCGTGGCATATCCTCAAACAGCTCATCCTCGCCATCAGTCGGCACATTCCGATCGTTTGCGCCGCGGGAAACAGTGGCGAAAGCCAGCTGATCTATCCGGCAAGTCTTGCCGCCGACGACAACGGCATCATCGCCGTCGGGGCCGTTACCGTCGAAGGTTTCCGTTCGGGCTACAGCAATTACGGCGAAGGATTGACGGTTGTCTCCCCCTCCGACGACGGTGAGGTCTTCAACCGGCATCAGTTGCGCCTCGACCGGCTTTCACCATTTGCCGCACAGCACGACTACAGTGCTTTTCGAATGCGGGAATACTACTATTCGCACTTCTCGCTGCTGACGACGGACCTGTCGGGGAGTTTCGGCTATGATCACGGCTCCGATCAATGGTCGGCGATCGTGCCGTTCGGAACCAATCCCGGCATCGGTGGAGGATACTACACCACCTTCGGGGGCACCTCCGGCGCGTCGGCGCAGGTGGGCGGGCTATGCGCCCTGATTCAGCGGGCCTACAAGAGCCGCCACAATCCCGGTGACCGCCTCTCGGGTCCTCATGTCAAGTCCATTCTGAAAGCCGCGTCCCGCCTGGACGCCATTGTCGCACCCGGAACGAGGAAACTGACGGCGGATTGCATGAATGCAGAAAGCGAGGACGCTCTCGACGCAGCCTATTTCTTCGGGTCAGGGCTGCCGAATGCGCGGGCGGCGATACAGGCGGCTCTGGCGATCTGACCGCTGCGCATGCGTTTTCCAAAATTCTAAGCCTCCTCGATCGAGGAGGCTTTTTCTTTGTTAACGTCATTTTTACGGATTTTTAACGCGGAACTGGCGGGCGAATGACGCCCTTGGGGAATAGTGCCTCTCAACCGACGACGCGCAACGTTCCGATGCCGGACGAAGCCGTCCCGAACTCGGGCATTTTCGCCCGAGATGCAACCTTGATCCGTCCGAAGACTAACCCACGGAGGCTGCCGATGTCCGCGTCCCGTATACAAGAATTGGCAGATGAGGCGCGTCTCCTGCTCAAGCGCAATCCCCTGATGGCAAGTACCGTCTCCCTGCAGCGCGTGGCAACTCGCAACCTTTTGAAGCGACGCTTCCAGTATGGCCGCACGCTTGCGGCGGCTTCGAAGCTCGCCGATTGTTCGGTCGGGATAGAGGCGCTGGCAGGTCATTTCCCCGATCTTGCAGATGGCGGATACACTCGTCTGCTGGAGCTTCCGCCAGCGGTTGCCGGACCGGTCGGTGCCGACCCCTACCGTTCATCCGCGCTTGCAGCCTGGATGGGTGGGCTCGCGCGCAGTCTGGAATGGCAGGCAGCCCGCCCCGATGTGCAAGTCGTCAGCGGTTATCTGCAGCCGGATCTGATCGCATCGGATCTTGAACTCGAACGTCAGCCGGCGTGCCGGCTCTCTTGCGGCATCGGCCTCGTCCGCATCGAAGGCCCGGCGCGAAGCCCTATCATGCAAGCCCTCCTCCGCCAATGCATGCCGGACTATCCCGGGCCCGACCGCCCCATCACGGACGATGCGGAATTGGATCGCATCGCCGACCATCTGGAGAAGGCCTTCGCATTAATCGCGGAATTGGACGAGTGCGGCTATCAGCGTCTGATCGCCGGCCTGCACACGCTTCACGTTGGCGTGCGGCGCGAACTGCAGTGTTCCTTTTCGAGTTCGAACGAATTGCCGGGTAGCGCGCTCATCGCTCTTTCCAGAGAGAGATTGCGCGACGGCGATCATGCCGCGACAGCGGCCCAACTGCTTCACGAGGCGGGAAATATCCTGCTTGGGTTTTATACGACCTCGGCGGCGGCATCCCTGCCTGGGGAGTTCCAATATGTCTCCCCATACAAGAACGACCTACAGACGCTCGAGAGCATCCTGCATACGGCCTACGCCATTCCCTGGGAGTGCGCCATGCGTATGGCATGCCTATCCACCGAGGCGGATCCTGAGCGCCGCGCCCGGAAAACGGCATTCATAATCGCCTATGCCGCGCGGCAAGTCCCGCTCATCGACATCGCTCGGAAAGGAATCGAACGTCTCGGCGGCGATGTCCTCCTCGACCTCCCAGACATCGCCGCCATTCCTTCCTGGAGTGGCCGGATCCTGGACCTCGTAGGCCAGTTGCTTGCCGAAGAGCCTGTCGCGCACCGCCAGGCCCATCTTGCCGAGCGCCAGCGAGTTCTCGATCGCCAAGCCTGGGATATCGGACAGATGCTCCTGCGCGGCAAGGAGCCGGTCGATCCTCGGATGGGCCGGCGAGAGATCGATGACAGCGGCGACAATATCAGCCTCTGGTACGACGGAAAATTCCACGTGATCCCGAAGGCCGCCGACCATGCGGTGGGCAAGGATTACGGTCGCTACGCCGCGGCGAGCCGCGGAATCGCGCCCAGCGAAATGGAGGCGATGTGATGATCAATTATCGGTCTAGACGATTGTCAGCGGCAGTCCGTGCGCCCGTCGACTTCCCGAACTTCTTCGCCCACAGCCTTGGGTGGGGCGGCAGGGGGGCTCTGTTCACCGGCAATAGTACCGATGCTGTCGAGGAACAGAGCCCCACTGTTACTGGGCCTGCGTTCGGCGGCGCGTTTGAGGGTTCCAATATGCCGGCTGAGGACGAATATGTCTCCGCCGCAATCGATCACGACGACGCCTTCCTGACGCCTCTATGCCATCGGCAACGCGGCTTCGCAGGGTCTCGCGAAATCGACTTCGTCATCATAGGATGCGGCGGCCTGGGCTCGCAGATTGCCATCCAGCTTGCGGCCCTCGGCGCGCGCCATTTCCTTCTCGTGGATGCCGATCGTATCGACGAGAACAACTTGAACCATCTCCCATGGGCGAGCGAAGCTGATCTCGGCTGCCTGAAGACGGACAAGCTGGCGACCTATCTGGCCGCGTGTTTCTCGGCCAATGTCTTCGCGCTGCCGGAATTTGCGGAAGGGGCCGCAGCGCTCCGATTAATCGCAGATTACGCCCACAATCCGTTCGTCGTTCTTGCCGGCGACGATTCTCATCCGGCCCAAGAGTTCCTGACGGCCTGCCACGCATCGAAAGCCGGCCTGCCGCCCCATCTGCATGTCGGCCGCTCCGGGGCCAATTGCATGGCAGGTCCCTCGGTCGCAGTGCATGAGGACGCATGTCCCGTCTGCCATTGCGCCGCCCAGGTCGAAACCGACGACAGCTTTCTCGCCCCACCGGCCGCTGCCGACAACGCATTTATCGCTAGCCTTGCCGTGTCGCAGATCGCCGAAGAGTGCCTTTCGAAGCACTCCGCATCACGGGGACGCCAATGGATATTGGACCTCAAAAGCAATCAGGCCGAGTTCCGTTGTCTTTCCAAACAGCTTGAATGTGCGGGCCTGTTTCGCCGCTACGAGAGGCGCTGATATGGATCATATCGAAATCGCTGATGCCATCTATCCGGCTGCGACAAATTCGGAGCCGCGGTCGTCCGCGCTGTGCTCAGTCATCGGCTATGCCGGTGCAACTGGCGGAAAGAACGATGAGCTGACCATATCCGAAGCTCTTCGTGATCCACTGATCGCCATGGTGATGCGCGCCGATGGCGTGACCTCCGAAGAATTCAAGCGAGTTCTTCAGACGGCAGCCCGTGAGATGGAAACTAAACTGGCCTACCCTATCAGAGGAGATGGGAAGGAACAGGCAATGAGGACGCCCACGCCTTCCCACCAATGGGAGGACACGCGACATTTTTGTCGAAACGACGCGGAAGATGGTTGACGAGCATGTGTAGTCAATCCCGGTTCGAACCATAGCACGGGATTCACATTGGCTGTCCGACGGAGTTCAGGGGCAATGAAATTCGATATGTTGAGAAGGTTCCCAACGATAATTCTTGCTTTCGCGGAAGGCAAAGATCGCAAGGTGATCCGTACCGCACGCGAGGCTGCCCAACTGTTGCTGAAGGAATGGCCCACCGACGATGGTGAGGAATTCTTCACGGCGGTGAGAACCTGTTTGGAGGTCCTTACCGGAAAAACCGAACCCGAGAACTTGCACGAGGCGATCGTCCGCGCCGCATATGAAGCGGGTATCGCGGCGATCACGACTGATCACCGCCTGGGTATCCTCAGGATCTATCCAGTCAGCGAGGTCGGCCGCGCACGCGCTCATCGCAATCCCGCTCCCATCGAACCGCTTCGCCTATCGCCATCAGTGCGCCGACGGCGGCAGCGAAAATGGTCGGGGCGATCCAAAAAGGCATTGATCGGAAACGCATCGGGGCGTTTCGAATGAAGGCGAAACTACCCCGCCTGTTGGGCAAGTTGGGTTTCAAATTCCGCTGGCGAACGATAGCCGAGGGCAGAGTACAGCCGCTTGTAGACCTCTTCGATAAACTTGGGCAATCGCTCGGCCACGTCCCCAAAGGTTCGTAGCCAGTAGACGCTGGAGGAAATAGCGAAGTCGTTTTCCCTTCGAACCTCCGTTCACTGCATATTTCGGGCCGTCGATGTTGACCTTGATCTCTGAGGCCAAGAAGTCGGAAAAGCTCGTGTCAGAGAAGTCCAGTACGAAACCCTGCCCCCCGGATGAAGTCGACGAGATCATCTACGAGGCGCAGATCGATGGACCGTATCGAGCTAATAAACCTTCCCTCCAGAATGCAGCATTGAGTTAGCTATTAATTGTTTCTTGGAGCTTTTTGATTTTGGCAAGTATGTCTTCGAAAGAGAGTGGCTTTTCATCAAACATCATTGGCGCCATGGCACGATAGTCGCCGCGCAAATCTTTGATACGGGAACCGCTTGGCATCAATCTCAGTGTACCGGGCCTTGCCGTATCGTAGCTGGCCCAACTGGACCAGAAGAAGGTCGCCTTGTGCTTTGCCACGGTTATCAAAAGGTCGAAATCGCTGGCCGCGGCTTTACCCTCCTCGGTGTCGAGGAGCATCGCGACGTCATAATAGTGGCGTGAGAATACTGCGGCGTGGCCGTCTCCGAGGGACGGTGCGCCTCGGCGTATCCTTTTCCTGCAGGCCGGTCCAGCAGACCCAGAAGTCTTTTTCGATGATCGTGTTGGCGACCCTCGAACAGCGCCTGTTTCGCCAAAGAGGGCAGCTCGATCATCAATCGGAAGAAGAGCTACACTATCCATCGATTTCACCCGACGCTGCGTTGGCGATCGATACGAGCGTCGGCCTCATCCAGGCGGGGGCCTGGACCGCAGAGGAAGCGAGCGTCTTCTTGTCACTTGCCGACAAACGACGCGCTGCGATCTGTGCAACGTCGCCGGCACGCATCGCTCCCACATGGCGAAGCGCTTGCACGACCGTGCCAGCCGCACTGCCAGGAGCGATCAAATGCTTGGGCGAGGCATGTCGCAGATCGACTACGCGCTTGCCCAAGACGACACGGCGGGAGGGACCATCGGTGAGATAGGTGTTCTTTGCCGGAACCTGCGTGGTCAGATGCAATATTCGACACCGGCCCAAGGATAGACTGCCTGATGTCCTTCGTCCTTCATAGTTCGGCCTTGGTCGAAGCAATGTCAGGCCAATCCACGATAAAGCAGAGGAGTTTTAAAACCACTCGAACGCGAGACGATCATGACAACACAAAAAACGGATATGAGAATAGAACTCGCGCTCCTTCTCGCGCTCGCGACGCTTTGGGGCGCGTCCTACACGTTCATCAAGATCGGCGTGGAAACGATCCCCCCGGTGACGCTGATCGCCGCCCGCACCTTGATGGCCGGCGCGATCCTTCTTGGCGTTATCAGGTCGCGCGGATTGGCCTTGCCAAGGGATCTCGCGACATGGCGGCGTTTCCTGTTTCAAGCCTGCCTAAACAGCGTGATTCCATTTACATTGATCGCCTGGGCGGAACGCACCGTGGATGCCGGGCTTGCTGCGATTCTGAATTCCACGACGCCGATCTTCGCGTTCCTTTTGACGGTCCTTATCACGCGCCACGAACCAGTGACTGGCCGCAAGCTGTTCGGCGTTGCAGCCGGCATTACCGGCACCTGCCTCATCATCGGCATCGAGGCATTTCATGGGCTCGGCGATGAACTGCCGGCGCAGCTTGCCATTGTGGCCGCCACCGTCTGCTACGCTGGAGCCGCTATCTTCGGCCGGGGTTTCAAAGGGCTTGACCCAATCATGCCCGCAGCGGGATCACTCATCTGCGGTGCGGTCATCCTCATTCCCGTCAGCCTTGTCTTTGATCAGCCGTGGACACTGATGCCCACTTCGGCATCGATCCTGGCATTGCTCGGTCTCTCGGTGTTTTCGACCGCCCTCGCGTTCGTCATCTATTTCCGGCTCGTTCACACACTCGGCTCGGTCGGTACGACTGCCCAGGCCTACCTCCGGGTTCCGATCGGCGTGGGGATCGGAGTCCTGTTTCTCGGTGAAACCATGACCTCAACCGCGTGGGCGGGGCTCGCTTGCGTCATTGCCGGCGTGGCCGCGATGACCATTCCCGCTCGCAAGCCAGCGCTGGCCGGTTGAGATCAGACAACATCCGGAGGGCTTCGAGCGGGAATACGCTGACCAATATTTTGATACAAACTTTGGTCAGCAGCGACGCAGACCTTGTTACTGACCAATATTTCTAAATAATTTTCGGTCAGAAAGCAGGTCCGCGTCGAAATAGCCTCGCCAAGTGATCGATGCCGAGCACCAAAGGGACTTATCGCGACCTGCCGAGATGACATTCGTTGCATCGCAAGATTCGGTAAAGAGATTGAAAGCGTTGCCATAGCTCGCCTCGTTATTGACCTCGGCCCAAAGCCCGTAGAGGCCCTTATGCCGCGATACGAATGGAGCGATATCCGACCTCGATGCCCGCTATCTCGGGCGCATATTGACCGGCCAGTATTTTGCCGGCGGCTCCGACCACCACTGGACCGTAGTCCGTCCCCTCTTCGTTGAAGATCACCCAAACATTGTCGCGACCTGCTTTCCTAAGCGCCTCAATTAACCAGAAGCGAGGCTGCGAATCTTAAATGAAGTCCTGGCTTCCGTAAGTAGCGTTTATCGGAAGTGAGCGTTTGCCGCAGCACGTAAGATCGCTTCATTCCCTCAACTGGCATTTGCCAACTGAGAAATGTAATCGGCACATGCGGCGTCAATCGCGTCAATCAGCTTCTCGGAACGAGCAATAAGCCACGACAGCGCCTCTTCGCTTATTGTGTAGTGAGGCGAATACCGTGCTTTCACATAGGCCTCGTTGAGTATATTGAACCAGGCGACGTACCGGCTTCGGTCGCGTGGCCAAGCCTCCGAAAGATGTTGCATTCTATCTTCCGCAAGTTGGCGCAGGAGCGAAAGATTGTGTGACGACGGGCTGTAATTTGTTAGCACCAAGAGGAGGCCCGAATAGGTTTGCTCTAACGCCTGATGCAGCAAGAACGCCGATTGCCTGAAGTTTCGCTCCGATTCATAAAACTTGGCACCCTTCAAAAACACTCGTCCATCGGAGAGTCTTTCATTGTAGTATGATCGAGCAATTTCATAGGCTGCTTCACGACTAAGGATTTTGGCTTCTGGGAGAGGCTGATCATCTGCTTCATAAAGGATGACGCCGTCGCGGCTTATGTCCGAGAAGAAGTAGCGGCCTTGATGAAGCGCGTCACCGACTTCGCGGCGGGAATGGATGATCGGATTGACCAAGGTCTTGATACCGCGGTCGCGCATCAACCGGTCCTTGGCAGCATACCAGTATTCGGGATCGGTCAGCTTCTTCGTGTTGACGATGATGAGAATATCGTAATCGGACCTATAACCCTTCATCGTATGCGGTTCATCGACCCAGGTCCCGCGGGCGTAGGAGCCAAAGAGGATGATCTTCCAGATGCGGGCCTTCTTCTTGAACTCCGCCTCCCCTCCCTTCAACGCGTTCTCGAATTCCTCGTGAATGATCTCGACAACACGCGCCAGTTCGCGCTGCTTCCTTTCCGGCAGATGATCGAGGCTCGACTTCATCAAGGGCAAAACTCCCACTGAATCACTATCTTAGCGCATGCGCTTGCCTGCGCGCCACCGCAATTTCTTAAGGGTAACAGGATCAGTTCGGTCCCGACGGGCTGGTCGATAAGAATGTCCTTGTAGATTGACGACATCGCCGTGGCTCGCGGTGTTTTCTTGATTTGTGAGCTAATAAACTACGGCACCTTGTGGTCGATCTCGCTCGCCGACAGAGGCTTTCCGCGCTCGCATGCTGCAGCATTCTGGAAGGCAAGTCTTCTGGCGAGACCGAACAAGCGCTTGTCATGAGTCGACTTGATGGGATGCTCTACATCATTGGCATGGCTGCGAACTGACCGTTTCAACATTTTTAGTCAACAGCATCAGAGGCTGCCAAGGAACCGGACGTTGTCAGCGCAACCATGCGATTCGCATAGCGCATCAGAAGCGGATTTTATGGTACTGGTGGCGCGCGATTTTCGATGACGTCATATTGCGGAGCATTTCATGACCACGCTGCAACAGGTGGCTTTTCGCGCGGGGTGTTCGCTTGCAACCGCCAGCCGGGTCTTAAACCGCAATGGTCCCGTCAGCGACGGAATGGTGCGCAAGGTACGCCGGGCAGCAGCCGAACTCGGCTATCGGCCAGCGGGACTTGCCGCTGGGAAGCTTGGGCGACGCCCGGTTGTCGGCGTCCTTATACCGAGCATAACCAATCCGGTTTTTGCCTCATCGCTTTCCAGCATTCAAAATCGCATGCTGGTCGCCGGTCACGGCGTTGTAATCGCCCAGTCCAATTATGATCCTGGGCGCGAGGCTGACGCCGTTGCATCACTCCTGAACGACCGTCCAACTGGCCTGATCCTTACCGTTTGCGATCCGCTGACGAGTGCAGCCCTCCTGCCGTCCCTGCCGCCGACGGTTCTCCTCAACAACATGCCGACGCAGCGATTTCCCGCTGCGGTCACGGCCGACAACCGCCGCGCCGGACGCGAACTTACCGACTTTCTGATCGCTATGGGACACCGACACATCCTCTTCGTTTCGGGAAATTTCGTCGCCTCCGACAGAGCTAGATCCCGCTATGCCGGTCATGTCGACGCCATGCATGAAAGGGGCCTTACGCCGCTGGATGCGGTCGAGATCCCGTTTGTCAGCGGTTATGAGGAGCTCGATCTCCGCGAGGCGATGACCACGTTTTCGCCGACAGCGATCATCGCCTCCAACGATCTTCTTGCCTTCGGCGTTATCGGCGCGCTCAGGCGCGAGGGCTTCTCGGTGCCCCGGCACGTTTCCGTCGCCGGCTTCGACGGTATCGCGATCGGCCGGCTGATGGACCCGCCGCTGACGACGATCGAGATGCCCGATGCCAGCATGGGAGCGACGGCGGCCTCGCTGCTCCTCGATATCGCCGAGAACGCCGCCCCTGCCCGCCATCTCGATGTTGCCTATACGCTGCGCAAAGGCGGAACGGTGCGCGATCTCACTCAAGATCCGACATGGTAAAGCCGCCGAATGTGAGATGCGGCGGCTTCGTGCTGAGGCGAACGGCTCAGCTGCGCGGCAGCATGCCCTGAACGTTGTCGGCTGCGTCGTCGAGCGCTTCCTTCGGCTCGGCAGAGCCGTCGACGATGCGCGAAAGGTTGTCGACGATCGTCTGCGTGACCTTCACGCCGTTGCTGCCCGGGAAGGCATACCAAGGCACCATCACCGGCATCTGGCTCAAGCCCGCCTGGAAGAGCTGGTTCTGCTTATAGAAATCGCCGAGATATTCGGCCGACTTGGCGGCAAGTTCGTTGTTCGGAACATAACCCGTACCTGGAACGACGACAGAAGCGCCATAGGGGCCGGCAGCGAACTTGGCGAACTTCCAGGCGGCGTCCTGCTTTGCTTCATCCTGCGTCAGGATGACGACGGCGTTGCCGCCCGTCGGCAGGCGCCCGTTGACCGGATCGATCAGCGGGATCTTGGCCGTGCGCAGATCGAACTTGTTGCCGACATTCTTGATCGTGTTGCGCAACGCGCCGGTCGTCTGGAATTCAAAACCGACCTTGCCGGCGGCAAAGGCCTGTTCACCGGCAGCCTTGGTGAAGACAGGCATGCCGCCCTCAGTGACCATGCGGTGCAGGGTCTCGACGGCCTTCTGACCTTCCGGGCCATTGAACGCAACCTTGCTCTCGTCCTCGTTCAGCATCTTGCCGCCGGCGCCGAAAAGCAGAGCCGAAAACATCCAGTCGTCGCCCTGCCAGCGGAAATCGATGCCGTCAACGCCGTTGCCGAGCGCCTTGATCTTGCCGCCAAGCGCAATGACCTCGTCCCAGGTCTTCGGCGGATTGTCCGGATCGCCGCCGGCTGCCTTCACGAGATCGGCATTGTAGTACATGATCGGGTTGGAGGTCGCAAAGGCGAGACCGACCTGCTTGCCGTTGACTTGCGCAAGCTTCAGGATCGTGTCGGAGAAACCCTGCTCGGCCATGTTCCCGTCCTTTTGGACGAGCGGGCTCAGATTAAGACCGACGTTGCGCTCGTTTAGCATGCGCAGGCGATTGAGGCCGACGAATGTGACGTCGGGCAATTCGCTGGTGCCGACCTGGCGAAGGATCGTTTGGATACCTTCTTCATAAGTCGCAGACGGGCTTGCGAACTGGATCTTGATATCCGGATTTTCTTCCATGAACTTCTTCGAGATCGTGTCCATCACGTCCTTGAAGAAGCCGGGCATGGGGTAGTGAACCGTCAGCGCTGTTTCGGCACGAGCCGGAAGCGAAATTGCCATCGATACAGCCGCTGCGGCGAGAAGCTTGGTGATATGTTTCATCGCTCGTTCTCCTTTGTTAGAACCGGTCAGCCTTTAAGACCGGTCATGGTGATGCCCTCGACGAAACGTTTCTGCGCCAGCAGGAAGACGGCAACGAGGGGAAGGGTAATGGTCAGCGTTGCCGCCATCAGCGCGCCGTAGTCGTCGCCAGCTTCGGCGGCGCGGAAATACATCAGACCGAGCGGCGGCGTCGCATAATCCTGCCTGCTGATGACGACCAGCGGCCAATAAAGATCGTTCCAGTGGGCGACGACCGAAAAGATCGCAAACGCGGTCACTGCAGGCCAGGCGTTGGGAACAATGACGCGGGCGACGATACCGAGTTCCGACATGCCGTCGAGCCGGGCGGCATGGATGAGATCATCCGGCATGGCGCGAAAGAACTGCAGAAACATGAAGATCGCGAAAACCGAAATCGTAAAGGGAGCGACAAGGGCGGCATAGCTGTTGAGCAGCGAAGCGCGGTCGAAGGCCACATAAAGCGGCAAGGCGGTTGCGTGAATCGGCACCAGAAGGCCGAGCATGACCAAGACCATCATCATTCGTGCGGCGCGGAAGCGCAGCTTCGCCATAGCATAGGCGCAGGGGATCGCGACGAGCACCTGGAAGAAGAAGATCAGCCCGCAGACGACGATCCCGTTCCACAGCAGCCTCCCCATCGGCACGCGGCCCAGCGCCTTGGTGAAGTTCTGCACATAGTTGAAGTGCTCGGGGATCAGCGACAGAGAAGAGGTGAAAATATCGCTCTGCGCCTTGCCGGCGGTCGAGATCATGAAGACGTAGGGCGCCAAAAACACAATGGCGCCAAGGCAAAGCAGTGCCAGACGGATAAGTCTGACGAGGGGAAAGGCGCTCGTCGTCATGTGTAGTGGACCCGGCGATCAAGAAGGCGGTACTGCAGGAACATCAGCACGACGAGGATTGCGAGAAAGACGACCGTCATCGCCGAGGCATAGCCGACCCGCAGGTAGACGAAGCCTTCCTGGTAGATGGTGAAGAGCAGCACCTCCGAGGCTTTGTTCGGACCACCCTCGGTCAGCGTCTTGACAGTCTCGAAGACCTTAACGGCGTTGGTGATGCTGATGGTGATGACAAAGAGCGTCGTCGGGCCGAGCATCGGCCAGGTGACCAGGAAGAAACGATCGACTGCGGATCTGGCGCCGTCCACTTCGGCTGCGGCATAAAGCTCACGCGGGATCGCCGTCAGGCCAGCGAGGAAGAGCACCATATTGAAGCCCGCCGATTGCCAGACGCCGATGATCGACAGGCTGTAAAGCACCGTGCCGGAGCTGCCGAGCCAGTTCGGGCCGGAAAGGCCGACAAGCGAAAGCAGCGCGTTGAGCGGACCGATGGTCGGATGGAACATATACTGCCAGACGGTCGCCATGGCGACGATCAGCGAGGCGACAGGCAGGAAATATGCGGTGCGAAAGAAACTGCGCGCCGTGGTCTCGCTTTCGATCAGCATCGCAATGCCGAGCCCGAGGCAGATCGAGACCGGCGCGACGATTGCCGTGTAGACCGCCGTGTTCCACAGCGACCTGCGAAAGGTGCGATCGGTGATCAGGTCAGCGTAGTTTTCCAAACCGACGAAACGGAACGTTCCATAGCCGAGCTCGAAGTCGGTGAAGCCGAGGATGATGACGGCAACGACCGGAAGAAGCACGAAGAGGAAAAGCAACACGATCGCCGGCAGCGCCAGCATCCAGGCAATGCGGGCTTCGCTCAGCCGATGCGCTGCGGCCGGATCTCGCGGCATGGCCATGGACGTGACGCTAGCCATGCGCCTTCTCCCGTGTGGCATCCGCAGCAGCAACGACACTGCGCAGGCGCAGGCCGTCTTCGGCAAAGACCATGGCCCGTTCGCATGAGAGCTGAAGGCCGACGGGAGCGCCGGCTGAAAGACCGGCGGCCCGCGCAGGCGAAAGCTTGACGATCATTGTCTCGCCGATCGCATCCAGCCGGCAATAGATAATGACCTCTGATCCCAGGAATTCGATCCGCTCGATGCACGCGGGAAGTCCGTCATGCCTGCTCTCGGCAAGGTGAACGAATTCTGGGCGAATGGCGATGGTGACCGAAGCTTTCGACTGCGCCATGGTCTTAAGCGCCAGGCGAATTCCGCCAAAGGCGACGATACCGCCTTCAGCAACAGCCGGCAGCAGGTTGATGCGCGGCTGGCCTATGAAGCGGGCAACCTCGATATGCGCTGGGTCATCGTAGATTACTTGCGGACTCGCGAGCTGCAGTAGATTGCCGCCGATCATCACGGCGAGGCGGTCCGCCATTGAGAGAGCCTCCGCCTGGTCGTGCGTGACATAGACGGTGGGTACGCCGGCGCGGCGATGCAGCTCGACGATTTCGCCGCGCGCATGGACGCGCAAGTTGGCGTCAAGGTTGGAAAGCGGCTCGTCCATCAGGAAAACGTTTGGTTGGCGTACCATGGCGCGGGCAAGGGCCACGCGTTGGCGCTGGCCGCCGGACATCTGGCCAGGCTTGCGGTCCAGCAAATGGTCGATCTTCAACGATTTCGCCATCTCCTTGACGTCACGCTCAATGCTTGCACGGATCGTGCGCTGGCCGGGCGTCAGCGGCCCCATGAATGGCAGGCGCTGCATTCTTGAGAGCCGGCGCATTGCAAGCGGCACGGCGATGTTTTGCGATGCCGTCAGGTGCGGGTAGAGCGCGTAGGATTGAAAGACCATCGCGATATTGCGGTCGGCCGCTGCCATCGCCGACACGTCGCGCCCGCCGATCGCAATTTCGCCCTCGTCGGCATGGTCGAGACCGGCAAGGATACGCAGCAAGGTGCTCTTGCCGCAGCCTGAAGGACCGACAAGCGCGATGAACTCGCCGGGCTGCGCATCGAGGCTCACGCCCTTGAGGATTTTGCTGCCGCCGAAGGACTTCGTGATACCGCGAAGCGAAAGCGCGCTCATTCGGCCGGCTCCTGCGCCTTTGCCGCATGCGGATAGACCTCGTGCACGACGTCGTCGAGCACATGCGCCGTCATGCCGGGAACCGCGACGGTGTGGCTTTCGGCATCATCGCCAAATTCGTGGACAACGGCACCGATCAGGCGCTTGCCCGGCATTTCACGCTCCATCTTGTCGATGATGAAGGCGGCCGACGGTCCCCATGTCAGCGCTGTCTGTTCGAAGCGTCCCTGCCAGGCCCAGTGCAGATGGCCGCTGGCAAAGAGCGCGACGTCATGTGCGGCGATCAGGTCGTAAAGCCGGCGGCGCTGGGCTGGCCTGACGCTCCAGTAACCGGTATCGCCTTCATCCGGCTCGTCGACGAAAAGCGGCTTGTGCGCAAAAAGCGCAACGCGGCGGCCGCCCCGGTCTTCCAAAGCCTTGCGGAGCCATTCGAATTGCGCTTCCTCCTCGTCATCCTCATGGCCGAGCAGCTGCGAATTGAGGCCGACGAAGCGCCAGGAACCTGCGTCTTCCAGCCATCGATCCTCACCGGCCAGCCGCCGCCAGCGCTGAAGCCGCTCAGTATTGACCGGCTGACGCGAGCCTGGGAGATCGCCGACATCGTGGTTACCCGGAACGATGAGCATCGGGATGGAAGCCTGACGCATGAGGTCCATCGAAAAGATGATGTCCTCGCCCAGATCCGCGCCGTCGACACTGAGATCGCCGGTATGGATGATCAGATCGGCACCGGTTTTTTCGATCCATGTCAAAAGCGGCGCCCAATTACCGTTGAAATGCGGCTTGTTCGGGCTGAAATGCGTATCGGTGATCTGAATGATTTTCATGGGCGCGCCTCCGGGTCAGGGAAGCGTCAAAGGTCCCTTTGAACGAGCGGCGCTTCTTAGCGACCTCTCTAGAAGGCTCCCATGTCAAATAGGCAGCGGCGGTTTTCAGCTGTTTTCCAGTTTTGTCATAAATCCGTCATGAAGCATCATGTCTTCGCAGAGGCGGAAGTGAGACCCCGCAGACCCCGCACTGTTTCTGGCCCATCCCGCAGGGACCTATTGCGGTGTCGCCTGCGACCGCTTCGTCCTTACGGTGACGATAAAGGCGGCCGTAAACAGGATGGAGAGCATCAACACAATGGTCGGCGCCGGTGCGCTATCAATGAAAAAAGACAGATAGATTCCAGCACCTGAAGCGATTAAGGCGATGACCACCGACAGGATGAGCATCCTGCTGAAGCTGCGCGTCAGCAGGAAGGCAATAGCGCCCGGTGCAATCAGCATCGCGATGGCGAGGATAATTCCGACCGCCTTCAACGCACCGACAACGGTCAGCGAAATCAGGCAGAGCAAGCCGTAGTGCAACAGGTTGACCCGAAGGCCGACGGCCCTCGCCTGGGCCGGATCGAAGGCATGCAGCAGGAAATCCTTCCACTTGATACCGATGATGCCCGCGGTCAATGCCGCAATGACGGCCGCCTCGGCAATGTCGCGCCAGCCAACGCCCAGCATGTCCCCGAACAATATGTGATCGAGATGCACCTCGGACTGGATTTTGACGTAGAGCACCAGGCCGAAGCCGAACATGCCTGAAAACACGATGCCCATCACCGTATCCTGCTTGATGCGGCTGTTGTCTTTCAAAAAACCAGTGGCAACCGCACAGAACATGCCGGTGACGAAGGCGCCAACTGCAAAAGGGATGCCGATGATATACGCAATGACCACGCCAGGAAAAACCGCATGGGAGATGGCATCGCCCAGCAATGACCAGCCCTTGACCACGAGAAAACAGGAAAGCAGCGCCGTCGGCACGGCCACAAGCATCGAGATGACCAGCGCATTGACCATAAAGCCGAACTGGAAAGGCGAAATCAGCGTCTCAAGGATATTCATTGACGGGCCTCGTGAACTTCGGCCGCCCTGCGACGCGCCGCCAGCATTCCGTGTTTGGGAGCAAGGAAGAAGGCGGCAAGGAAGAGGAGGGTCTGCAGCACGACGATGATGCCGCCAGTTGCGCCGTCCAGGAAATAACTCGCATACGCACCGACGAAACTGGTCGCCGCGCCAATGACGACGGCGATCGCGAGCAGCCGGGGGAAGCGGTCCGTCAGCAGATAGGCAGTGGCGCCCGGGGTCACCACCATACAGATGACGAGGAAGGCACCTACCGTCTGGAGGGCGGCGACCGTCGATGCCGAAAGCAGCGTGAAGAACATGATCTTGAGCGCAGTGGGATTGAGGCCGATCGACCGTGCATGGGTCTCGTCGAAGAAGGTGACCATGAGATCCTTCCATTTGACGAGAAGGATGGCGAGCGAGACAAACCCGATGACGGCGAGCTGGAGAGTGTCCTCCGGCGTGATGGCGAGAATGTTGCCGAGCACGATGGTCTGGACGTTCACCGAGGTCGGCGACAGGGACACCATGAAGAGGCCGAGCCCGAAAAAGGAGGAGAAGATCAGGCCGATAATGGCGTCCTCTTTTAGCCTAGTACGCTGGTTGAGGAAGAGCATCGCGGCGGCCGCAAGGCCGCCGGAGAAGAATGCGCCGACCGAAAAGGGCAGGCCCAGCATATAGGCGCCGGCCACCCCGGGGACGATGGAATGGGAAAGCGCATCGCCGATCAGTGACCAGCCCTTGAGCATCAGGTAGCAGGATAAAAACGCGCAGACACCGCCGACCAGAGCCGACACCCACATGGCATTGAGCATGTATTCGTAGGTGAAAGGCTCGATGAGGAAGGCCATCAGCGCGAGCCTCCATTACCCCGTGGCTCGTGCGCGACGAACCGGCCGTCTTGCAGCACGAGCGGGCGTTCGTCGTCGGTCATCACATCGATCGGATGTGACTGGCCATCCTTAGCCTCGGCCAGCAAGAAGTGGCGCAGCACGCCGCCAAAGGCCTTCTCAAGATTTGCCTGCGTGAAAGTCTCGGCAGTCGTGCCATGGGCGAGCACTGTGCCTTTGACGAGCACGGTGCGGTCGCAGAATTCAGGCACCGAGCCGAGATTGTGCGTGGAAACCAGCATGACCCGGCCCTCGTCGCGCAACTCGCGAAGCAACGCGATGATCTGGTCCTCGGTCTTGACGTCGACACCGGTGAAGGGCTCATCGAGCAGGATGACACGGCCGTCCTGGGCGAGCGCTCGAGCCAGGAAAACGCGCTTCTTCTGCCCGCCTGACAGCTCGCCGATCTGGCGTGTGCGGAAGTCGCTCATGTTGACGCGTGCGAGTGCCGATGACACAGCAGCGTGATCGGCCGCCTTCGGGATGCGCATCATGCCCATGTGGCCGTAGCGGCCCATCATGACAACGTCCTCGACCAGGACTGGAAAATCCCAATCGACCTCCTCGCTTTGCGGCACGTAGGCGACGAGGTTCTTGCGCAGCGCCTCACCGACTGACATCCCGAGCACTCTTATGTCGCCCTTGGCGAGACGCACGAATCCCATGATCGACTTGAACAGCGTCGACTTGCCGGAGCCGTTGACCCCGACCAGTGCGGTGATCGTGCCCATCGGGATCTGGAAACTCGCATCCCAAAGCCCAGTATGGCCATTGCGATAGGTGACGGTGGCGCTTCTCACCGCAATGCCCGATCCCGCATCGAAAGACGCGGGCCGGGCAAGATTGCTGAGCGGCTCATTCATTGCGACAGGCCCTCGACAAGGCCCTTTTCGACAGTGTCGGAAGTTACGCGGAGCAGATCAATATAGGTCGGCACAGGCCCGTCCTCCTCGCTGAGGGAATCCACATAGAGCACGCCGCCGTAATGTACTCCGGTTTCGCGCGCCACCTGCCTGGCCGGCTTGTCGGACACCGTGCTCTCGCTGAAAACGGCAACGATCTTGTTGGCATCGATGGCATCGATCACCTTGCGGACCTGTTGTGGTGTTCCCTGCTGGTCGGCATTGATCGGCCAGAGATAGAGTTCCTTCAGGCCAAAGTCACGGGCGAGGTAGGAAAAGGCGCCCTCGCTCGACACCAGCCAGCGCTTATCCTCGGGAATCTGCGCAAGCTTTTCTCGGATCGGCGTAATGGTCGCCTCGATTTTCTCTTTGTAGGCGGCAGCGTTGGCCTCGTAGGCCGCGGCGTTCTTTGGATCGTACTTGACGAAGGCATCGCGGATGTTGTCGACATAGATCAGGGCATTCTTCGGCGACATCCAGGCATGCGGGTTGGGCTTGCCGGTATATGGTCCTTCGGAAATGCTCATGGGTTGAACGCCTTCCGAGACGACGACACCCGGAACGTCACGGAGATTGACGAAAAACCTTTCGAACCAGCGCTCGAGATTAAGGCCGTTCCAGAGGATAAGTTGAGCGCCCTGCGCCCTTTGTATGTCACCGGGTGTCGGCGAATAATTGTGGATTTCCGCACCCGGTTTGGTGATCGATTCCACGATGGCGGCATCGCCCGCCACGTTCTTGGCCATGTCGGCGATGACCGTAAATGTCGTCACCGCCTTGAACTTCTCCTGAGCCGCTGCCGGCATCGCTGCGACCGACACGATTGCTGCCGCGATCAGTCCGGCCAACAAGCGCCCTACCCGTTTCAACATGCCGATGCTCCTTGCTGCGAATGATTTGCATATGCAGTCTTATGGAAAGGCCTCCATCTTTGCAAGTGCGACTTATTCGCAATTATGAAAGCTTCGTGAAATTTGATCTGCGAGCCTGAATGGGACGGCGGCATCTACCACGGCGCTGCCACCCGATTATCCGGAAAAATTTCGAACCCTGGCCTGTCGGATTGCGCAAGGAACCTTCGTCTTATCATCAGCAGTGGCGAAACGCACGCGATAGAGAGGAAAGACCCATGTTCCGCACAGCCCTGATTGCAGCAGCCCTGTTTGTCACCAGCTCCCTCCTTGCCGAGGCCCAACCGGCGGGCAACCGCGTTAACGTCAACGGCATGCAGATCTATTACGAAGTGTCCGGCGATGGCGATCCGTTGGTCGTGCTGCACGGCGCCTATATGAACATCCCCTCCATGGGAACAATTATCCCGAAGCTCGCCAAAACCCATAAAGTCTACGCCCTCGAGTTTCAGGGGCACGGCCGCACCACCGACATCGACCGGCCGATCACCTATCCCAATCTGGCCGACGACGTGGCGGCCTTTATGGACGCAGTCGGGCTCAAGAAGGCCGACATATTCGGCTACTCCATGGGTGCGGCCGCCGGGCTACAAGTTGCCATCCGCCATCCGGAAAAGGTGAACAAGCTGATCGCAGCCTCCGTCGCTTATGATGCAGAGGGCTGGCAGCCGGAGTTCAGGGCCTTCATCCCGCAAATGACGGTGGAAATGTTTGTCGGCATGCCGTTTGCTAAGGACTATCGCAAGCTTGCCGCCAATCCCGACGGTTTTCCCGCCCTGGTCAAGAAGCTGATCGCGCTCGAACACGAGCCGATTGCATGGGAAGCGGACGTCAAGGCGGTGAAGACACCGGTGCTGATCGTCACTGGCGACGCCGACGTTGCGACCCTCGAACATTCCGTTGCCATGTTCCGGCTGCTCGGCGGCGGCACCATGGGCGACATGGGCAAGCCGCTGCCGACCTCGCGCCTCGCCGTCATGCCGGCGACGTCGCACACGGCTGTCATCAACCAGGCCGAACTACTGCATGCCTTTATCGAGCCGTTCCTGAAGGGCGAGACGCCGAAGGGCATGTTCGACTAGGTACGCATCGCTGCCCGTCGTAAGGGCTTTGCACTGTCAATCATATTTCAGCGAGATTGCTGTTTTCAACGAATAATGAAATCGAAATCTGAGTGAAACTGGCGCTGCGAGACGGCAGGCCGAAGGGATCAGCATGTTCGCCCTGCACTATTACGCGCCGTGGCTTGGCAGCCTCATCCCCCAGCGCGACCGGCATCGTCAAATTCACCGACTGTCGATCTGGAATCCGGCATGACATCGTCGAGGGGCGTTGCTGAAACCACGCTCAGGAAAGGGGTCCCCTGCCATCCGGCATGGAAATCGACCTCATCGCCATAAAGGAAAGGCGCTGGAGCTTAAGCCCCAGGATCTCAGATCAGGAGGCTTGCGCGCTGTAGGCCAGGTCATCATCGGGCGTGGTCACCTCCACGGGTCGGCGCGCAAATTCCGAGGCTGGAACGGGTCGTCCCACGTAAAATCCCTGAACATCGTCAATTCGGCATTCCCGCATCAGCTCGAGCTGTTCCGCCGTTTCGACGCCTTCTACAAGAATGCGATGCCCACGATTGCGGATGAGCCGGATTATGTCGCGCAGCATAGATCTTCCACGCGCAGTATCGCTGTCGTGAAGGAAGGACCGATCGATCTTGACGGTGTCGAAGTCGATCAGGCGAAGCCAGGAAAGACCCGCGAAGCCGGTCCCAAAGTCGTCCAGCCAAATCTTGATGCCAAGCGCTTTCAGGTCGCTAATGCAACGGATAACATCCGAATGCATTTCCAGTTCAAGCCCCTCGGTTATTTCGAACGCGATCCTTGCGCCCATCACGCCGGTCTCGGAAAGGACGGCGGCGACGCAGGAGGCAAAACCAGGTGCTCTCAACTGGATCGGCGAAACATTCACGCTCACCAGTTCGATATGATTTGCAGCCAGCAGTTCCCTGCAAACGGTGCGCAGCGCCCAATAGCCAAGTTCCATTATCGCACCGGATCGCTCGGCTACCGGAATGAAGAGGCTTGGCGGCGCTGCAGTGCCGTCAGGCATGCTCAGTCGCATGAGAGCCTCGACCGCATGCACGTTGCCACTTTCGACCTCTTGAATCGGCTGATAGACAAGGGAGACGAGCTCCTGAGCCACGGCAACCTTCAAAAGCGCGGCTATGTGCGCCGTTTCGTCGCCGCTTTGAGGATCGTTCGGATCGAAAAGTTCTGCGCAATTGCGGCCGTTTGCTTTCGCCGAGTAAAGAGCGCGATCCGCTTCGTTGATGATTTTCTCAAGTTTCGAACCAGATTCTGGTCTTGTGACTGCCGCGCCAACGCTGACCGTCACCACCGGCACCCCGTCGAGACGCTGCCCGTGCGCAATTTTAAGGTCTTCGACGGTTCGACGGAGTTTTTCAGCGATGTCCGCAGCCTCCACATCGTTGCGCAGGGCCGCGATTACGATGAACTCCTCGCCGCCGTAACGCCCAATCGTCGCCCCTATAGGCGCCACAGCGTCGTCAAGAGCCGTCGCCACAGCGATGAGGCATCTGTCCCCCTCCTGATGACCATAGAAGTCATTATACTTTTTGAAGAAATCGACATCGATCAGAAACGTGGCAAATTCGATCCCCTGCGTTTGCCATTTCTCCCAACAGTCACGCAACTTTTGGTCGACGGCCCTTCGGTTTTCCAGTCCGGTCAATGGGTCGGTATTCGACAGCCTGAGAAGTGCTTGTCCCCGCTCCGAGGCTTCCTGGTGCTGGAGGTCCGCCTCATGCGCGTTGAGGAAGACATTGAAGCGTTCCTTGTTAAGCTTCCAATTCACATAGGACGTGAATGTGAAACAGGACAGGTAGAACGTCACGAAAGCGAGATCGTAGGAAGGCCCGGGACTGAAGACTGCAAGCGACGCAAGGAAAATCGCCAGCACCAGGCTGGATGCGATAACCGATAATGCAAAGCGAAAGCTGAAGAAGAGGTTCGCGCCCATCATGAAGATCGCGCCGAACACCATATAGTAGGACAGACTTTCAACTCTTGTCGTCAACAGCGTCGGAATGACCCATCCCGCATAGCCCAGGACCAAGGCGGCCGCGCATGTCAGATCGAGGTAGTTGGTACGAACGCCTCGCCGAAGTTGAACTTCAAGCACGAGCAGGGCTCCGAGCCCGACGATCACCCGCGCGATTATGGTGAAGATCGCCACATCGGGAACAAGAAGCAGGTCGGTCACGAAGAACATCAGATAGACCGTGACTGCCAACCAAAGGCCAGCGCGGGTCGACGTTCTACGACGCTGATCGCCCTGTTCGAGATAGAGAGCGCGCAGATCGCAGGACTGATAAGCCTTTTCCTGCGCAAAGAGCGTTGTCTCGACTTCTGCCAGCGTGTGCCTCATGCACGGTTCACCCGAACTCATCGAAAGGTTTCCGTCCGCTTCCGCGTCGTCGAAACAATTTGCGGTCATTGCAGATGGCACGGCCAAGGTTGTCGCGACGATAGTTATTGTCGATGAAGTTTTGGTTAAGCCCCATGCCGGCACAAGGTTGCCGGGTCACAATGGGTTACCGATTTTCCGCTATTGCGCCATTTATTAAACTCTAGCGCGAGGCAATTTCTTTTTCTATAGTTAGCTTAGTATTAACGGAAACAACAAAGTGAACCGATTTCAAACAGCTCTCGACGGAGTTAGCCTCGTCACCCCTGATCTCATCGCGGGGAGTTCAAAATTATCAGACAGCGGGTATCTGCAAGAACGCTTCATTGAAGGGCGTGCAGAACTGGCCGTTTTGCTCGCCTTAAGCGAGCAGCAATTCAAGAACCGCTTGCCGGCGGCAGAAATCGTCCGGGATCTGACGACGCGGCTGAGTGACCTGAGGCAAAAGCTGCCTTCCTCCGTCTGGCAGCGCCTCACACCGATTGCTCGCGAACATCCCGTCGCTGCCTATCTTCTTGAAGATCCCCTGACCCGCTGGTCCTTCGAAAAACCTCGCGGCTACTCGGGCGACGCTCAACTTCTCGACTTCATTTACGAGCATCCGAGCATGAACCCGGCGATCGAAAAGGCTTCCGCTCTGGGACGGGATCTTTATGCATACACAAAGCAAGCTTCGTCATCTGTCGCTGTGCGCGAAAGGCGGAACCTTCTGACCGCAAAGGTGGACGCCATCGCATCTGGTCGGCCGGGCGACACCGAGATCCTGACGATCGCCGCTGGACATCTGAGGGAAGCGGACCAGTCGCAAGCGTTGAAGGACGGCGCGATCAGTCGCTGGGTGGCGCTCGACCAAGACCCGCTCAGTGTCGGATCAGTGGCGCGCGACTTTGCCGGAAGTCCGGTCGAGGCCATCAATGGCTCCGTACGCACGCTCTTGTCACGTTCTCAGCAACTGGGGCGTTTTGACTTTATCTACGCGGCCGGCCTCTACGACTACCTTGCGCACAATGTGGCAGTGAAGCTTACCGAACGTTGCCTGCAGATGCTCAAGCCCGGCGGTCAATTTCTGTTCGCCAACTTCGCGCGCGACATACACGTCGAGGGATATATGGAAACGTTCATGAACTGGGCTCTTCTATGGCGCTCTCAATCGGAGATGTGGTCGATTATAGGGGGCCTTCCAAATCAGGATCGGTTTGAAGCAAAGGTGGAGTTCGGCGAAAACAGGAACGTCCTCTACGCGATCCTGCAGACCTGAAGTTCGATGCTGATGCGGGCCGCCTGAGACACAGATCGCCTCGACCGGCTCTTACCGGAACGGCGGTCGTGACGAGGCAGCAACAGCGCCGCGCCTTTGCGCGGCGCTTGAACCATCTGTGCAGGTTCAAACCGCCAGGACCGCGGCGCAATCGCCAGGTTTTATCAGTCCCGGAAAATGCCGTGCAGCGAGGATGCCGGTCATTCTTGAGCAGAGCTCGACCGGAAGACTGCCGGTTCTTCCGACCGGATGGATGCGTGCCACAACCTCACCCTTTTTCACGGGCTGGCCGAGGTCGACTGCAAATTCGACGAGCCCTGCTTCCTCTGCGAAGAGGAAGCAGTCTCCATCCGGCATGTCGAGCCACTGGGTGGGCTGCTCTTCGACGACACCCTCAACAATGCCGGCATGCGTTAGAACGTTCATCACCCCGCGTTTGGCAATGGCCGCGCTTTTCGCCGTCGCCGTCCCGCCGCCGCCAAGCTCGGTGGTGATGAAGATCTTGCCCATCTCCTCGGCGGCCGTGTCGTACATGCCGACGGCGTCGATCTCCAGCATTTTCATCGAGTAGGGCGCGCCGAACGCCTGCACGAACTCGAAACCCTTTGCCTCCTGTTTCTTGTCTGGAAGAATGTGGGCGGCGCAGAACGGCAGAAAATCGAGTGTCCTGCCGCCCGAATGGAAGTCGAGCACGATATCGGCAAGCGGCAGAAGGACCCGCTGGAAATAATCGGCGATCTTCTGTGTGACCGTGCCATCCGGCCTGCCCGGAAAGCTGCGGTTCATATTGCCCTTGTCGATCGGCGAGGTTCTGGTCTGCGACAGGAACGCCGGATAGTTCATGGCGGGCACGATGATGACGCGGCCTTTGACTTCTTCTGCCCGAAGCGTGCGGGCAAGATCGAAGAGTGCGATCGGCCCTTCATATTCATCGCCGTGATTGCCGCCTGTCAAAAGAGCGGTCTGGCCGTGGCCGTTTCTAATGACGGTGATCGGGATCATGACCGATCCCCATGCGGAATCATCGCGGCTGTAGGGCAGCCGCAAGAAACCATGCTGAACGCCGTCCGCCTCGAAATCGACCGTCGCACTGATCGGCGATGGGCGCATTATTGTATCGCTCATCATCCCATCAGTCCTTGACCATCAACTTTCGCGGCACGTTGGCGAGGCACTCGACGCCAGTCTTCGTGATCAGAATGCTTTCGGTCGTCTCGAAGCCCATGTCTTCGAGCCACAGACCTGTCATGAAATGGAAGGTCATGCCGGGTTTCAATTCCGTCTTGTCGCCGGGACGCAGGCTCATGGTCCGCTCGCCCCAATCCGGCGGATAGGAAAGCCCGATCGGATAACCGGTACGATTGTCCTTCACGATCCCGTATTTTTTCAGGACCGCAAAGAAGGCATTGGCGATGTCTTCGCAGGTATTGCCGGGCTTTGCGACGGCAAGGCCGGCTTCCATGCCTTCGAGCGTTGCTTTTTCCGCATCGAGAAAAGCCTGCGTCGGCTTGCCGAGGAAGACGGTCCGCGAAAGCGGCAGATGGTAGCGATTATAGCAGCCGGCGATCTCGAAGAAGGTTCCCTCGCCCCGTTTCAACGGCCGGTCATCCCAGGTGAGATGCGGGGCAGAGGCCTCCACGCCCGACGGCAGCAAAGGCACGATGGCCGGGTAATCCCCACCGATCCCGTCGACGCCTCTTGTCCCTGCATCATAGATCTCCGCGACGAGATCGCATTTGCGCATGCCGACCTCGATCTTGTCGAAGATGCGCTGATGCATGGCTTCGACAATGCGCGCGGCATTGCGCATATATTTGACTTCCGTCTCGCTCTTGACGGCACGCTGCCAGTTGACGAGCGCGGTGGCGTCGACGAAACGGGCATTCGGCAGATGCTTTTGCAGCGAAGCGAAGGCTGCCGCCGAAAACCAGTAATTGTCCATCTCGACGCCGATCGAAATCTTACTGAGGCCGCGGTCCGTCAAAATGCCGGAGAGGTAATCCATCGGGTGCCGCTCGGTCGACTGCACGTAGTGATCGGGATAGCCGATGATGTTTTCGTGTTTCAGGTAGGCGGTGAGCTTCGCGCCATTGGCGTCCTGCCCGCGGCCGAACCAGATCGGTTCGCCGGACGGCGGCACGATCACGGCCTGATGCACATAGAAGGACCAGCCGTCGTAGCCGGTCAGCCAGGCCATGTTCGATGGATCGCTGACGATCAACAATTCGATGCCCTTGGCTTCCATCGCCTTTCGGGTCTTGTCGAGGCGGGCGCCGTATTCCTCGCGCGAAAATTTGAGTTTAGGCTCACTCATGGTCTTTTCTCCCTTGTCCGGTGCCGCACCGGTCAGCTTTCGAATATGGTTCCGGCGTTGGCAGCGTTGGCTCGCGCAAAGGCAAGCGTGGCGATAGCGGTGTCCTGTATGCCGGTGCCGGTCAGGTCTGCGATCGTGATTTGCGTGGCGTCCGAACGGCCCTGACGTTGACCGGCTACGATCTGTCCGAGCTCCGGAAATGCCGCGTCGGCGGCAACCGTGCCTGTTGCGATCGCGTGGTGAAGTTCGCCCAGCCGGCGCGTCTGCTTCAGGCTGTCGGCGACATAGAGCCAGGCTTTGGCGATTGCGACGGGGTCAATCTCGTTCTTGTGTTCCGCATCAGAACCCATGGCCGTCACATGCTGGCCGGCCTCCAACCATTCGGCTTTCAGGATCGGCGTTTGCGAAGGCGTGGTCGTGACGATGACGTCGGCCCCAGCGACCGCATTCTTCGGGTCTGCCACCGCGGTGACGGCCAACCCAAGCGCCTTCGCGAGCTGCGCGGCAACGCCCTGCGCCTTGGCAAAATCGCGCGCCCAGATCCGCGCCTCGCGGATCGGCCGTACCAGCATCAGCGCCTCAAGCTGCAGTTTCGCCTGCATACCGGCCCCGAAGATCGCCGCGACCTTCGAGTTCGCGCGGGACAGATGCTTTGCTGCGACGGCTCCTGCAGCCGCCGTTCTGACGTCGGTCAGGTAGCCGTTGTCAAGGAGCAGCGCTTGAACAAGGCCGGTTCTGCTGGAAAGCAGCACCATCATCCCGTTCGTGCTCGCAAGCCCGATTTTGGGATTGTCGAAGAAACCGGGACTGATCTTGATGGCGAAGCTTTCGATGCCTGGGACATAAGCCGTCTTCACATCGACTTCGCCACGATGTTCCGGAACGTCGAGCCTCAGGATCGGGGGCATGGAGACAGCTTTCGTCGCCAGCGCTTTAAAGGCATCTTCGACGCAGGCGACCGCGTCAAGATCGAGGCCGATGACCTTCCGAAGATCTGCTTCCGTCAGAATGACCATGGAGCTCATGCCACATCCTTTCTGATAGGCGCGGTCGCGCCGTTGATCACACTTCGATGCTGCTCCATGTCGACATTGCGGCCTGACAGGATCGCAACCACCGGCCCGGTGATCTCGATCTTGCGGGCAAGCAGCGCCGCAACCCCGACAGCACCCGCTCCCTCGATCACCTCGCGTTCCATTGAATAGGCATGACGCATGCCCGCGGCGATCTCCGGCTCGCTCAGAAGAACGACGTCATCAAGCAGGTCGCGGCACATCGAGAAAGTGAGCTGGTTATCGAGGCCGATGCCGCCACCCAGGGAATCGGCAAAGCTCTCCTCTTCCTGGACCTCCACCGGGCGCCCTGCCTCAAGGCTTGCCTTCATGGCGGCACCCCGCTCCATGGTGAGGCCGATGATGCGAACGTCCGGATTGATCGCTTTCAGCGCGGCTGCGACACCAGACGCGAGGCCGCCGCCGGACAGCGGCACGAGGACCGTTGCGGCCTCGGGGCAATCCTTGAAGACTTCCAGCCCGAGTGACCCCTGCCCCGCAATCACCCTGGCGTCATCAAAGGGTGGGACCGCGACCAGCCCGTCGTCTTGTACAAGACGGTCGACCTCCAACTGGGCGTCGTCTTGGGAGCGCCCGATGATCCGGACATTTGCGCCGAGCCGGCGGATCTCGGCCACTTTGTTTTCGGGAACCAGCCGCGACATGCAGATGGTCGCCCTAGAACCCGCCGCCTTCGCGGCATAGGCAAGCGCGCGCCCGTGATTGCCGGTCGAGGCGGCAACGACGCCGCGCGCCTTCTCCTCTGCCTTAAGCGAGAGCACGGCATTGGTGGCGCCGCGCAGCTTGAAACTGCCGGTAATCTGCTGGTGTTCGAGCTTCAGGTAGACAGCTGTGCCCACACGTTCGCTGAGCGCGTCCGACCTTATGATCGGGGTTTTCCGGACCCGGCTGGAGATGCGCTCGGACGCAAGAATGATGTCCCTTAGGCTGACTGGCAAAGAAGTGGTCATGACATCAATTTTCCGGATAAGGCATCGTCATGAGACGGGCGACTTCCGGCCGCGCTTGATCCTCGCCGCAAAGCCTCAGGCAGGCCCAGGCAGTCGCAAGATTGCTGCTGACTACCGGCTTGCCGATCATCCGTTCGATCCTGCCTGCGACCTGGGCGGCACGCAGCGCCGTACAGGAGATGAAGAGGGCATCGGAGCCTGGCGCAGTGGCGTCAAGCGCAAGCGCTGCGATCTCGTCCGGCGCAATCCGCGCCATCTCGCGGTCGTCGGTGAATCCAAGGCAGGTGAATCGGTCTATTTCGAAACCGAGATGTGCAAAATAATCCGCCATCGGCCTGCTTGTTTCGACGGTGTAGGGCGTCAGGACCGATATTCTTTTTGCGCCGAAGGCGCGCAGGGCGTCGACCGCAGCCGCCGTCGGCGTGACGACCGGCACGCCGGGCTTTGCAGCGGCGATTGCAGCCTCGACCTTGGCATCACCGATGACGACCGATGCCGACGTGCATGAATAGATGATCGCATCGAGCGGTTCGCCGGGCAGGATGAGACCTGCTCCTGACGTCAGCGAAGGCTGCATTTTCAGGAGGTTTTCCGGCGTCGTCGGATTGGCGTAACGGATGCGGCTCACATAGACGCCGATGCGATTGCTCGCGACCATTCGCTGGAAGTCGACTTCCGTCGTATGGTCGGTTGCAAGGATCACAAGGCCCACGCGTTTTTCCAGAGGGCGCTCGTCCAGCCGCGGACGGCGGCTCGCCGTCAGGATATCGATCGTTGCCGTCATCTCAGTCTTCCGTCCGAGCGTAGCGCTCTTCGAGCCAGCGCAGGCCGATCACCGAGATCAGGCTGATCGCCAGGAAAAAGATACCGACCAGCGTCATCGGCTCGATATAGCGGTAGTTGCTGTTGGCGATGCTCTTGGCCTGGTTCATCAGTTCGAGCACCGTGATTGCCGAAAGCAGCGGCGTCTCCTTGAACATCGCGATGAAATAATTGGCGAGCGCCGGGATCATCGGAGGGATCGCCTGCGGCAGGATGACATGGATCCATGCCTGGCGCGTGGTGAGGTTCGTCGCCTTTGCCGCTTCCCACTGCCCTCGCGGCACATTCTCGATGCCGGCGCGGTAGACTTCGGCGGTATAGGTCGCATAGTGGAGGCCGAGGCCGATGACACCGGCGACGAGTGGCGCAAGTCTGATGCCGATATCCGGCAGCACGTAGAAGATGAAATAGAGCTGCACCAAAAGCGGCGTGCCGCGGATGAATTCGGAGAAAAAGCCGACGCCGCGCGATACCGCGGTGATCGGCGAACGCCGCACAAGCGCGATCGCAAGGCCCAGGATGGCCGCAACCACCGCACCGAGTACCGTCGCAAGGATGGTGATCTTGAAGCCTTCGATGAGCGTCGGCATGATCTGCCAGACGAAATCCCAGTCCCATTCCATCGATCTAGACCCTCATTCCGTCGAGACCGCGGGTCATGCGCCGCTCGAGCCAGCGCATCGCAGTCGAAATTGCCCAGGCCATCAGGAAGTAAAGAACGAGAATGGTCGCAAACGGTATCAGCGTATTGCCCGTCTGTGCCCGCACGACCTGCGCCTGGAAGGTCAGATCCGTCAGCGAGATCAGCGAGACGACGGCGGTCCCTTTCAGAAGTTCGATCGCATTGTTGCAGAAGGTCGGCAGCATCAAGGGCAGCGCCTGCGGCAGGATGATGTAGCGCATGCGCTGGTAGCGCGACAGGTTGAGCGCGATGCAGGCTTCGCTCTGTTCGCGCCCGATCGCCTTGACGGCACCGCGAACGACTTCTGCCGCATAGGCGCCGACATTCAGTCCGAGAGCAAGAACGCCTGCCTGGAGCGGTGTCAGGGTGAGCCCGGCAAAGGGCAGCACGAAATAGACCCAGAAGAGCTGCACGAAGATCGAGGTGCCGCGAAAGAACTCGATATAGGCTGTTGCAAGCGCCCGCACGGCGAAGAAGCGCGAAAGCCGCGCAAGCCCAGCCACGAATGCCATGACAAGCGCCAATGCCGATCCCATGAGCGTGAGCTTGATGGTGACGAGCGCACCTTCCAGGATCAATGTGAGGTAGCCGGACCATACCGACATCTGGACGGGTCCCTTTCAGGAGATTTAGAAACCGGCTCCGCTCGTTGGCGGAGCCGGACGTCCGCAGGCTTACTTTGCTGCGCAGAGCTTTTCGCGGCTGGTCGACATTGCGGCTGCGGCCGAGAAGCCGTAGGGCTCGATGATCTTTGCGAACTCGCCGGATTCCTTCATCTTCTTGAGCTCGACGTCATATGCGTCGCGAAGGGCAACGTCCTGCTTGCGGAAGGCCGCACCATCGCAATAGACGGGGGCGCCCACGACCGGTGCAACCGTCTCAAGGTTCGCATCATTGGCCTTTGCCATCAGATCGTGGATCGACAAAACCGGCAGGGAGTAGGCGTCGATGCGGCCATCCTGCAGCATCTTGATGCCGCTCTGGCCGTCCGGAACGACGATGACGCGATCGCGCGGCACGCCGGCCTCAAGCGCGAGCTTTTCTTCCGTGCCGCCGCCGGGTGCGCCGATCTTGGCATCCGCATTGTCGGCGATATCCTTATAGCTCTTGAGCTTCAGCGGGTTGCCCTTCTTGACGGCGAAGGCTTCCGCGTCGCAGAGCATCGGCTCCGAATAGGCGACGGCAGCACAACGCTCGGGCTTCATGAAGAGGCCGGCGGTGATCGCATCGTGGCGGCCGGCCTGCAGGCCCGGGATCATCGCGCCATATTCGGAGATCGAGGCGACAACTTCCTTGACGCCGAGACGCTCGAAGATCACCCGTGCAACGTCAGGCGCTGCGCCCGACACCTTTCCGTCCGCGCCGACCGACGTGAATGGCGGCTCGTTTGCGATGGCGATGCGGGCAAAGCCCTGCTCTTTCAGCTCTTCGAGATCGACGGCCTGTGCTGGCGCAATCGCTGCCGAAAGAAGTGCGGACAATGCGGCTGCACCGAGAAGAATTGTCTTTTTCATGTTCCCTGCTCCTGGTTTTCCTTGGATTATTGCTTGAGGCTGCATAGCGGTCAGATGCGATGTCCGGCCGCGATGATCTTGCGCAGGAAGGTTTGCGTCCGCTCCTGCGTCGGATTGCGGAAAATGTCGTTGGGACTGCCTTCCTCGACGATCTTGCCGCGGTCGAAAAAGAGCACGCGATCGGCAAAATCGTGGGCGAAGCCCATTTCGTGCGTGACGAGCAGCATCGTCATGTCGGATTCCGACGCGAGGTGCTTCATGACGCTCAAGACCTCCTCGACGAGTTCGGGATCAAGCGCCGATGTCACCTCGTCGAAGAGCATGATCTTCGGTGACAGCGCAAGCGCTCTGGCGATTGCGACACGCTGCTTCTGGCCGCCGGACAATTGGGCAGGAACGCTCTTGGCCTTGTCAGCCATGCCGACCATGTCCAGGAGCTCCATCGCACGCTTTTGCGCATCCGCGCGCTTGATGCCTTTCGTCAGCATCGGCGCAAGCGTCACGTTGTCGAGGACACATTTGTGGGGAAACAGATTGAAGTGCTGGAAGACCATGCCGATCTTCTCACGCATGCGATGCAGGTGGCGCTCGTCTGCCGGGACAAGCTCCTTGCCGCGCGGCATGTGATAGAGCTGCTCGCCGTCGACCTCGATATGACCGCCGCTGATCGATTCAAGCGTCATCAGGATGCGAAGGATGGTCGTCTTTCCCGATCCGGACGGCCCGATCAGAGCCAGCTTCTCGCCCGGCATGACATTCATCGACAAACCGTCGAGCACGGTCAGTGGCCCGTACTTCTTGACGATGTTGTCGATGCGGATGATCGGCGCCGTCATTCATCTCTCCCTGTTGAGACAGGCAATGCACTAACGATGACGGCCGATCCAAATCATGTCAATTCGCAAAATAATATCATGACAATTATTCTGACGCTGCTCATTTCGCGAGCAGTCGCGTCAAATCGCAAGCAGCAGCGCCTCGGGATTTCCTTGCGCCAGAGATGCGACAATCCCAAGGCCGGTGCGCAATTCGTTTTCCGTGGTCGAGCCGAGTGAGATGCGCACGGCGGGCGTCCACCCCTGGTCGGCGGTCCTGAAAGAGGTGCCGGGCGCAATCGCAACGCCACGCAGGCGGGCCTGCGACACGAAGGAATCCTCCTGGTGCGCGCCCGAAAGCGGCAGCCAGACGTGTAGGCTTTGGGGATGGGCGCGATAGGCAAGGCCCGTCAGCGTCTCTGCGGCGATCGCATGCCGGCTCTTCAGCGCCTCGCGCTGCCACCTGACAAGTTCCAGAGCCGTGCCGTCGCTTACCCAGCGGGTGGCGATTTCGGCAATCGCCGGCGTCGCCATCCAGCTCGAAACGAGATGGCGGTTGGCAACGGCGGCGACGTAGCGGTCAGGCGCTGCGAGATAGCCGATGCGCAAGCCCGGTACGGTGATCTTCGTGAAGCTCGTGACATAGAGCGTGCGCTCCGGCGCAAAAGCGGCAATCGGCGGCGCGCGATCCTCCACCAGCGGACCCAGGATGTCGTTTTCGATGATCGCGATATCGTGGCGCGCGGCGACATCGGCAAGCTGCTGCCGGCGCTTGGCGCTCATCAGCGCCGCCATCGGGTTGATGACGGACGGCTGCAGAAAGACCGCCCGGATCGGGCCCTTGCGGCAAGCCTCGTCGAGCGCTTCGGGGATCATGCCCTCCTCGTCGATCGCCAAACCTTCCAGATGAAGGCCGAGATAGGTGGAGAGCGGCACGAGCGTATGGTGGCTGATTGCTTCGGTCGCAACGGTGGAGCCAGGCGGGGCAACGCTCATCAGCGCGACGGTCATGCCGGAGGTCGCACCATTCGTAAGGCAGATATTTAGCGGAGAGACGTCCAGGCCGCAGCGCGACAGCCAGTCAGCCGCAATGGCGCGGTGACGCGGAAAGACCATGTTCGGTCTGAAAGACAGGGCCGAACTTGATGGAAGATTCTCCGAAAGCCACGCGAAGGCTTGGCGCATTTTTTCAAGATGGACCTGCTCGCAGACCGGCTTGAGGATCGAAAGGTCGATCACCTCGCCGAGCCGCTCGGGCAGGTAGGGCGGTTCGGGCTCGCGCGGCTGCGTCTGCACGAAGCTGCCGCGGCCGATCTCCCCCGCTATCAGGCCGCGTCGGATCAATTCGTCGTAGGCCCGGCTCACCGTCTGCACGGAAAGGTGCAGGTCATCGGCCATCTTTCGGTGCGGCGGCAGCCGGTCACCGTCCGAAAGCTTCCCGTCGGCAATCGCACGGGCGATCTGCTCGGCAAGCGAAAGATAAGCCGGCCGGCGAAGCTGGGAGGGATCGGGGCGCCAATTTGTCATGATTTAAACACTGCTGAAAATCAGTTCAATTGACAATGGCAAAATGCGCTCCCATTGTCTTTTCCTCACCTTTGGAATGATTTGCGCAGCCGGGAATGCCATGAAACTCGACGCCATCGATCTGCGTATCCTCGACGCCATTCAGCGTGACGGACGCATCACCAAGCTGGCGCTTGCCGAAAAGGCCGGCCTCTCGCCGACACCTTGCTGGATGCGGCTTAGAAAACTGGAAAAGGCAGGCATCGTTACCGGCTACCATGCTCGCGTCGCGCTTCGCCGGATCGCCCCGGTTGCGAGCGTCATGGTGGAAGTGACGCTTGCCAATCATCGCCAGAGCGACTTCGAGCGCTTCGAACGCGTGATTGCGACCATTCCTGAAGTCATCGGCTGCTGGTCGGTCGGCGGCGGGATCGACTATTTCTTGAAGATTGCAGCACCCGATATAGACGCCTACCAGCGGCTGATCGATGACCTGCTTGACCGTGAACTCGGCATCGAGCGCTATTTCACCTATATTGTCACGAAGACGGTCAAGGACGAGACGGTGCTTCCCGTTGGCTCTTTGATTGGTCGACCGTGAACAATCATGGATAGACGGCCATCCGTATCGGCTGGATGTCAGCCAACCAGATCCGCTTGGATCGGAAGCGCTCTCGATTATCTGCGACGCAATGAAAGCCGATAAAGTGGTCGGCGCCTCATGCCTGGTAATCGGTCGGCGCGAGCGAGCATTGTCCTTGAGCCACGGGCGAAGGGATCGAGGGGATGGAACCGTAAGCCTGTGCAGGTGTTAAGAACGGACAAGCAAGTGTTTACTCAACTCAATAGGGGATTTCCATGAATAATCTCATTTGGCTTGTCGGCGCCGTCGTCATCGTAATCGCGATTTTGAGTTTCTTCGGCCTTCGCTGATCGCAGACGTCGGTGATGTGCGGCGGCTCAACCGCGCCATCGCCGGCATACGGCAGCCTGCCGCGCGCACCGGCGTAGTGGGCTGCCGGTACTCATCTAAAATGGTGACGATAAGCGAGGGTTAATCTCTGGCAGCCCACGGCGTCTGGGACTGGCCCGGCCTCGGTAGTGAGGTCCGTCGACCATCCAATTTCAGCGCCAAAGAGCAAAGACCGCTGCAGGCGGCCTTTAAAATGGCGTCTGCTTGATACCCGTTCTCCCTTGAAGTGGTGTATATCACTGTCCTTCAGCCCATCATAGCGGATGGCGCTGCGCCATCTCGGATTGTCATGCGCAAACCGGCGCGTAGACAGATCAGCCGCGGCACGCCGGAGCCTTAGTCAATCTCTCTCTTCTGGCCACCGGCAATGGACAATTTCTCGCCTCCGCCTGTGGGAGACTTGCCCGTCGGCAATGAGGAGATAAATCATGACCGCGGTTTTTGCCCGCCCCGATTTCCACAATGCGCTTTCACGCCTCAAGGACAGGCATCTCCTGCGTGATCTCGCCTATATCGGCGGACGCTGGTCGGCGGGCGACGCCGGCAAAAGCTTCGAAGTCACCGATCCTGCTTCCCGAACAACAGTTGCCTGGGTAGCGAGTCTTGGCGCGGACGAGACGGTAACGGCGATCGACGCGGCGGCGCGGGCAATGCCGGCCTGGCGCGCCATGCTGCCGCAGCACCGGGCAAAAATCCTGCGCAACTGGTTCGATCTGATCCTGGCATCAAAGGAAGATCTCGCCTTGATCATGACGCTCGAGCAGGGCAAGCCGCTTTCGGAATCCTTGGGCGAGATCGATTATGCCGCCTCTTTCGTCGAATGGTACAGTGAGGAAGGCAAGCGGCTGAATGCCGAAAACGTCACCAGCCACCTTTTGGATGCCGAGATGATCGTCCGCCGCGAGGCGCTCGGTGTCGTCGGTATCGTCACGCCGTGGAACTTTCCGTCCGCCATGATCACGCGCAAGGCTGCGGCAGCAATTGCTGCGGGCTGCACCGTCGTTGCCCATCCTTCATCCGAGACCCCGCTTTCAGCACTCGCACTTGCCGAGCTCGGCGAGCGCGCCGGGATTCCGGCGGGCGTATTCAATGTTGTCACCGGTGATGCGGCAACCATCGTCGGCCGCATGTGCGAGGACGAGCGCATCAGGGCGATGAGCTTCACCGGCTCGACCGGGATCGGCAAGCTCATTGCCGCTCAATGCGCGTCAAGCATGAAAAGACTGGTGATGGAGCTTGGCGGACATGCACCACTGATCATATTCGACGATGCCGACATCGAGCGTGCGGCCAGAATTGCCATCGACGCCAAGTTCGCCACGTCGGGCCAGGATTGCCTGGCCGCCAACCGCATCTTCGTGCACCGCTCAATTGCCGATCGCTTCGCTGAGGCATTCGCACGCCACATCAAGGCATTGAAAGTGGCAAACGGCCTTTCGGCGAATGCCGATATCGGCCCGCTGATGCACGAACGTGCCATCGTCAAGGTCGAGGAACAGGTCTGCGATGCACTGAAGCGCGGAGCCAAACTGGTCACCGGCGGTAAACGTCACGTCGCCGGCCAACTGTTCTTCGAACCGACGCTGCTGACAGACGTTCCTGCCGATGCTCTCATCATGCGCGAGGAAACTTTTGGCCCCGTGGCAGGCATCAGCGTCTTCGACACGGAAGACGAAGTGATCGCTAAGGCGAACGCCACCGAATACGGTCTCGTCGCCTATGTCGTCACGGACAATGGCGCCCGGCAAATGCGCCTTGGACGTGCGCTCGAATACGGCATGGTGGCGATCAACCGGGTGAAGATCACCGGCGGTCCCATTCCTTTCGGCGGCTGGAAACAATCCGGACTTGGGCGCGAGGGCTCGAGGCACGGCATCGAAGCTTTCACCGAGCTCAAATATCTCTGCATCGACACGGCCGCCTGAGGCCCTTCCGTTTAACATCAAGGATAATGCCATGCTGGAACGAAGCAACGAACTCAACGCCTGGGACCGGGATCATTTCTTCCATCCCTCCACTCATATGGGCATGCACGCACGTGGCGAGACGCCGACGCGGGTGATCGGCAACGGTGAAGGCGTCTACATCACCGATACGAGCGGCCGCTCCAGTCTCGATGCCTTTGCCGGACTTTACTGCGTCAATGTCGGCTACGGCCGGCAGAAAATCGCCGATGCGATCGCCGAACAGGCAAAGAGCCTTGCCTACTATCACGCCTATGTCGGCCATGGCACGGAAGCATCGATCAGGCTGTCGAAGATGATCATCGACCGCGCGCCAGAAGGCATGAGCCGCGTCTACTTCGGCCTTTCCGGGTCCGATGCGAACGAGACGAACATCAAGCTCATCTGGTATTACAACAACATCCTCGGCCGTCCGGACAAGAAGAAGATCATCTCGCGCTGGCGCGGTTATCACGGCTCGGGTGTCATGACAGGATCGCTAACGGGGCTCGAACTTTTCCACAAGGCTTTTGACCTGCCGCGCGCGCCCATTCTCCACACGGAAGCTCCTTATTATTTCCGCCGGCCCGACCGCTCGATGGACGAGGAGCAGTTTTCGCAATTTTGCGCCGACAAGCTGGAGGAGATGATCCTTGCCGAAGGTCCCGAAACAATTGCCGCCTTTATCGGCGAACCAATCCTCGGGACAGGCGGTATCGTTCCGCCGCCCGCCGGATATTGGCAGAAGATCCAGGCCGTGCTGGAAAAGTACGATATCCTGCTGGCTGCAGATGAGGTGGTGACCGGTTTCGGCCGCTTGGGCACGATGTTCGGCTCGGACCACTACGGCATGAAGCCGGACCTGATCACCATCGCCAAGGGCCTCACCTCGGCCTATGCGCCGCTTTCCGGTACGATCGTTTCCGACAAGGTCTGGCAGGTGCTCGTCCAGGGCTCCGATCAGATGGGGGCGATTGGTCATGGCTGGACCTACTCCGCACATCCGATCTGCGCCGCCGCTGGGATTGCCAACCTGGAACTGATCGATGAGCTCGATCTCGTGAGGAATGCCGGCGAGACCGGCGCCTATTTCCGCTCGGAACTGGCAAAGGCCGTCGGCGGTCACAAGAACGTTGGTGAGGTGCGTGGAGACGGGTTGATGGCGGCTGTTGAGTTTGTTGCAGATCGGGACGATCGCAAATTCTTCGACCCCTCGCAAAAAATCGGTCCGCAGGTGGCCGCTGCACTGCTGGAGCGCGGCGTCATCGGCCGCGCCATGCCGCAGGGCGACATCCTCGGTTTTGCGCCGCCGCTTTGTTTGACCCGGGGCGAGGCCGATACTGTGGTCAAAGCTGCGGCCGAAGCCATCGACAGCGTCTTCAAATCCATCTGAAGGAGTGTGAGATGACCGTTGTTCCGAAGACGATGGCAGCCGTACAACTCGTCGGTCATGGCGGGCTCGACAAGCTGGTCTATAACGAATCCGCTCCTGTCCCGATGCCGGGCGCAGGCGAAGTGCTCATCAAGGTCACGGCCTGCGGCATGAACAACACCGACGTCTGGGTCCGCCAGGGCGCCTACGGCACCGAAGACGACCCGTCGGCCGTCTCCACGTGGCGCAGGAAGGGCAATACGCTGACGTTCCCGCGCATCCAGGGGACGGATGCTGTCGGCCATATCGTCGCGGTTGGCGCCGGCATCGACGCAAAACGGATCGGCGAGCGTGTAATGGTCGATTTCTCGATCTATAATCGCGAAGACGACAGCCTTGCCGACATCGACTATATGGGTCACGGCCGGGATGGCGGTTATGCCCAATACATGGCGCTGCCTGCGCAAAACGCCCATATCGTCGATACCGATCTCACCGACGTCGAACTTGCAACCTTCTGCTGTGCCTACCTGACCGGAGAACGGATGCTTGAGCGGGCGCGGCTTGCTGCGGGCGAACACGTGCTGGTGACGGGGGCATCGGGCGGTGTCGGATCGGCGATCATCCAGCTCGCAAGAGCGCGCGGCGCAATCCCGATTGCGATAGCTGGTCCTGGCAAGGAGCAGGCTGTGCTGGACATCGGCGCAGAAGCGGTCGTCACACGCGGCGGCGATGATCTCGTCGAAGCCGTCGATCGGGCATCAGCCGGCCGGCCGATCGACGTCGTGGCCGATCTCGTCGCCGGATCGATGTTCAACGATCTTTTGAAGATCCTGCGCCCCGAAGGCCGCTATACGACGGCCGGTGCGATCGGCGGGCCGGTGGTTCAGCTCGACTTGCGGACAATGTACCTGAAGCAACTGGAGTTGCATGGATCGAGCCAGGGTACGCGCGCCGACTTCCGTCGGCTCGTCCGCTATATCGAGGACAAGAAAATCCGGCCCCTGGTCGGCGGCGTCTATCCGCTATCGGATTTCCATCGGGCTCAGACGGACTTCATGGCCAAGAACTTCATCGGAAAGCTCGTCGTCGTCCCCGACTAAACGAGATTTGCGGTCTGGACCCGGCGCCGCAGCTCTCGCTCTCGGCGCCGGCCGTTCCAATTATGACCTACGCGAATCGGGGTCACAGAGCAGGGACGAATTTCCAAAAGACTCCTTCCTGGCGATCCGTATAATACTTGAACTCGCACTCAAACTTCCGTCCGTAAGCTTTGGCAGCCTTCAGGCATTGATCGCTGACCGGATTCATCCCTGTATCAGGGGCAAACCAGTCCTCAAGCAGATCGTCCGGTACATACGTGCCGATGCGCAGCGGAAGAGTGGCGAGTACAACGTCCATTTCATTTGGCACCATGATCAAAGCCTCCTTTTCGGATTAACCGCGGTCGGATGAACCGGTTCCATGCTGCCTTCCACTACATCCCGCAGACCGCATCATGTCAACGAAACCACTGCCCGGACCGGCTTTGGCGGGCACCTTTCGACACTCCTCTGGACCGTTGCGGCGTTAGCAGGCGAGAGCCGATGACATCAGCGGTGCCAAGCGACCGTCCAGCCTGAATTCCTGATGTTACAATGGCCTAAACCACCGCGAATACGCTTCGAGAAGCCGAGAACGTGCTGCTCCATACCGCCGTCAATAATAAACTCGAAACTGTCTTCCTCGAACTGCTGGAATTCCCCATAGTGACCACCGGTTTCTCGGCCGTCACATTCGAATTTAGCCGCATCATGTAATCACAAACGAGATGGGTCCATTAAGACTTGAATAAGGTGTATCGGCCGCGATGACGTATCTGAAAAATGGTGTGCTTATCGCAGCCGTGATGCTGGCTGCATTGATAACGTCCTTGCCGCCGGCTTTTGCCAAAGATTGTGAGCAAGAAACGTTCGAGGAGGTGCGATACATTGTCTGCACCCTGGAACCGGGGAAAGCTGACCTGCGATTGTTCTGGAAGGGCGTGGATGGCGAGCCTTACCGTCATTTCTCGAGCGTCGCCGAAGCCGTGGGGAAAGCGGGACGAGCGCTGACATTCGCGATGAACGCAGGGATGTACCGCGCCGATTTTTCTCCGATGGGCCTTTATGTCGAGGCCGGCCGAGAACTACGACCCGCCAACACGGCCGGAGGTGAAGGCTCGGCCGGTCTGCTGCCAAATTTCTATAAGAAGCCGAACGGCGTGTTCTTTTTTGACGACACAAGCGCTGGAATACTCCCGACAGATCAATTTTTGAAACGTCGGCCCAAGGTGCGGTTCGCGACCCAGTCTGGTCCAATGCTTGTCATTCAGAACAAGCTGCACCCGGCCTTTATTTTAGGGTCGACAGACCGAACCCGTCGGAGCGGCGTGGGAGTCTGTGGCGGTGGCACAGTTCGCCTTGCCGCAAGCGACGACATGGTGAATTTCCACGATTTTGCGCGCCTGTTCCGCGACCATTTGAAATGCCCCAATGCATTGTTTCTCGACGGCGGACGAGGTGTGGGGATTTACAATCCGAAGATGGGCCGCAATGACAGATCCTGGCATGGCGGGTTCGGTCCGATCTTTGGAGTTGTAGAATAACGCCACGAATGGCTACGACAATGAGCGCGGGAAGGTCATCATCGACCCGGGCCGCCGGGGCGGTTGGCCGCCAAAATTGAAGCCAGCCGATCTGAAAGCAGGCGGTGCGCTCCTGGCCGATCCGGAGATCAACCTGGAGGACGTGGCCCGCCGCCTGGATATCTCGCCGGCGACGTTTGCCGATATTCCCGCTGCTGGCTCCAGCATGGGGTTAGCCGACTACGCAGATAGGAAAGGGTCTCGGAACGCGCTGCACAAGCGCTATAGTAAAGAGGCCTCTCCTATCTGCGGGGAGAGTACGCACCGTCGTCGCTCGGACGCCCGCCTTGCCCGCTCGCTACGGCGCTATGGGAGCGCCCTCGTGACGCTGCTCGCGGTCATTGTGACGTACGCAATCGCCAGCCGATAAAGCCTTCGCCCGCGCGCTGATGGTCAACCCCTCAGCGTGGGAGCGATGGGGCAATGGCGGCGATAGCGATGGCGTTAAGGGTTATGTTCCGGCTCCGGAAGTCGACGGCAGACACAGCCGATCGGCAGCCCAACACGGCCGCGGGAGATCAGAGCTGTATTCGTATCATCCTGAACATGACCCAGGTCCTTGCTGGAATTCTCTCAGGAGTCGATCGGAGGAAAATCAGGGGGCTTGCCACTAGGCAGCAAGCGCCGCAGCCATCCTGCGCAACTCAGGCATCATCCGCGGCTCTTCAGGTTCAACAATCTCCGAGCCAATATCCATCACGATGGACTTGACCAACGTTGTCTTATTCAACGCACTTTTCTTGACGAGTTCGTCAAACTCGTCGCCAACGCGCGGGGTTACCTTCATCGAAAGCCGTTTTGACGGGGCATCGTGCCAGCTTTTCCACTTCGCTCGATGAACCTCCGCGTTTCTGCGAAGCCGCTCGACCAAGGAATCATCGTTTACAGACCTGTGCACGAAGTACGCTATCAGCGATTTTCGCAGGATCACGCCAGCTGAAGGATCAATCCGATAGGACGCTAGGTCCAACATATCCATAAACGGCGCAGCCATAACCACTTCCAGGGGCCTACAGGCAATCTCGCGAGCAACCCGGATTGCTGGCGTCGACTGCGGCGGGATAGCCACAACAGTACCACACTCGTCGCAGGTAGCCGCCATGATCTGCTTCGCCACGCCGATCCCACTCTCGAAAGGCACATCGTGGTAGTCGAAGGTCGTCGTAACGACTTTCCGGCACTTCTCGCAGAGCGCCTTGCTCTTATCTCCAGCATACCAGATTTTCATGTTCGCCTACTTTGATGGATGTACACTTATGAAGACCGTATCCGGGTCAACGAAATAGAACTTATGTACCATCCATCTCGCTTGAGGATGTGGACTTCAATGCCCTCGAATTCATGGTGTTCAGAACTCGCATGATGCGTGCCATTGCATCTGTCGATGATCGTTATCAGTTGCTCGGGGGAAATATCCCCAGTCATCAAGGCATTCTTGTCCTCGATGTTCCCACGTGCTGCGTGCTGATAAGTACCTTCCTTCAGTGCCCTGATGACGCGATACCTGACGCCCTTGAAAGCAATTTCTTCCTCAAGATACGAAGTTCTTCGTAAAGTTCAACAAAAAATGCGTTCTGCGCTCCCAGTGCATGTCATCAAGATGAATAACTGTATGGCAAAGTCGCGTGCGCAGGCGACGGGCAAGCCATGCCTTGCCCGTTCCCCCGTTGCCCATAACGAGAATCCGCTCGAAGGCTGCTGATGCGTCTTCCATTGCCGCCTTTTCATTGGGCTGCACAGCTGAGATTTTTACGTGTTTTTAGCGGGAGATATCGGGTGGCTGCAAATCAAAATTGAAACCATCATTCTGAAGCGGTTGCGGTCGCGCCCCCGTCCGAAAGCCAAATTGCGCCTCGGCACTTACGGCGAAGCCGCGATAGACCAAGCCTCCTGGGTCCGCTTGGAGACGGATGGAGCGATCCCAACTCATTGCGGTACCGCCGAGGATCAGCATTGCGGCGGCACCTAGCGTTTCATCCAATTCCGTTGCTGACCGGTCAGCCGGCGGCCCGCATTTCCGCCTGTGGCTGCACATTCTGGTTCATGCGGAACAGATTCTGAGGATCGTAACGCCGCTTGATCTCCGTCAGACGTTTGTAGTTGCCGCCATAGGCCGCTTCGACACGATCGCTTTCATCCTCCGGCATGAAGTTGATGTAGGCTGTGCCGATGGCGTGCTTCTTCGTTGCCTCGAAAAGCTCGCGTGCCCAGCCGATGCACGTGCTGTCCATCGATTTCTCGCGCCAGCGCGCATGGACGTTCATGACGAAATGCGAGTTGCGCTGTGGAAAAGCCGTATCCTCCACTGCGATGCGGCCCGCTGCACCGCCCACATGGCCAATGAAGATCTCGCATTCCGGCCCCGGAAGCTTGCGAACGGCATCGAGGAGAGCTGCAATCGTCGCATCCGAGAGCTCTGCGAAATCCTGGCTCTTCCAATAATTGCGCGCGCCTGGGGTCAGCAGCGGGTCGAATGCCTGTTGCCAGGCGGCAAAAGGTGTCGGACCGACAACATCGGCAATCGGATTGCCGATGTCACGAAGCGCCGCGGCAGCGACTTTGCCCGCTTCGATGTCGCCGCAATGGCACATGGCGAGTGCAAGGATTTCCCTGCCGTGCCATTCGGCGGGCAGGAAAGGCAGCGGCGGTGCCTTGCGCATGACCGCCCAGCATGTGAGTTCGTCCGGCGCCGTTTCGAGCACCTGGCGATATTGCCTGAGCACCATTTCCGCGTCGGCAAAAGGATGGACGACCAGACCTGCCAGAACCTCGCCCGGCAGGTCGTGGAGCCGGAACTCAAAGGAGGTTACGACGCCGAAATTGCCACCGCCCCCGCGTAGCGCCCAAAACAGATCCGGCTCTTCGTTCTCGCTCACGCGTACCAGCTTGCCTTCAGCGGTTACGACCTCCATCGAAATGATATTGTCGATCGTCAGCCCGAACTTGCGTGTAAGCCAGCCGAAACCGCCACCAAGTGTCAGTCCGGCAATGCCGGTCGTGGAATTGATTCCTGTCGGTAGAGCCAGCCCGAAAGCCTGTGTTTCGTTATCGACATCAGCAAGCGTTGCACCCGGCTCGACCCGTAAACGCCGTGTGCCCGGGTCGACCCTTACCGATTTCATCGGCGACAGATCAATGACCAGGCCGCCTTCACAGACGGCATTGCCGGCGATGTTGTGCCCGCCACCGCGGACCGCCAAAAGAAGATTGTTTTCGCGCGCGAACCGGACGGATCTCATAACGTCGGCGGCACCAGCGCAGCGCACGATGAGACCCGGGCGCCGGTCAATCATCCCATTCCATATGGCCCGCGCCTCGTCGTAGTCGACGTCCGTTCCCGTGAGCAATCTGCCGCGCAGACCTGCCGCGAAGGCATCGAGCGCAACGTCCGACATGGCCGTTTGGCCCTTCTGCAGGGTCGTAAGGTTCAAGTTGTCCATGATTTCCTCCCCAAGGCGGCAGAGCCCCGTTCCGCCGTGGCAGCATCTTGCGCTTCGTTCCTTTGCTACGCAAGATAATGCTAATAAAACATTCCTGCCGGGACCCTTCACAAGCTGGGTTTATTGCTTTAGAAGCGCTCCCGTAATCCGGTCGCAGCCCACCCGGTCAAAACAAGGGATCCGACATCATGAAAACCATCGTCATCTGCTCCGGCGGATTGGACTCCGTTTCGCTTGCGCACAAGGTTGCCGCGGAACACGAACTCATCGGCCTTCTCTCCTTCGACTACGGACAGCGGCACCGCAAGGAACTCGATTTCGCGGCTGCATGCGCCAAACGCCTGGGTGTGGCCCATCAGATCATCGACATCAAGAATATAGGCCGCCATCTGACGGGATCGGCGCTGACCGACGACATCGATGTTCCGGACGGGCATTATGCCGAAGAGACGATGAAGGCGACCGTCGTACCGAACCGCAACGCCATCATGCTTGCCATCGCCTTTGGGCTTGCGGCGGCGCAGAAGGCCGATGCGGTCGCAGTCGCCGTGCATGGCGGGGACCACTTCATCTATCCGGACTGCCGGCCAGGTTTTATCCAGTCCTTCCAGGACATGCAGAACCATGCGCTCGACGGCTATGCCAGCGTTTCGCTTTTTGCACCTTACGTCACCGTCTCGAAGGCCGACATCGTAACGGATGGCGCCAGGAACGGCACTCCGTTCGCAGAGACCTGGTCGTGCTACAAGGGCGGTTCGCGCCACTGCGGCCGCTGCGGCACCTGTGTCGAACGGCGCGAAGCGTTTCATCTGGCCGGCATAGACGATCCGACGGACTACGAGGACCCGGACTTCTGGGTGGCCGCAACCACGGGCTTTGCTGCTGAAGAGGTGAAATGATGTTCCGCATCACCAAGGAATTTCATTTCTCCGCCTCGCACCGGCTCACAAGCCTGCCCGCCGACCATCAATGCGGCCGCCTTCACGGACACAATTACGTCGTGGAGGTGGAACTTTCGGCAGCAACCCTCAACAGCCACGGATTTGTCCGCGATTACCACGAGCTTGCGCCGCTGAAGTCCTATATTGACGAGTCCTTCGACCACCGACACCTGAACGAGGTCCTCGGTCATGATCAGGTGACGGCTGAGTGTCTGGCGAAGCATTTCTACGATTGGTGCAAGGATCGCCTGCCGGAAACCTCGGCCGTGCGCGTCAGCGAGACGCCGAAGACCTGGGCGGAATACCGGCCATGACCGTCGCCCGCAAGGCCGAAATCCGCGTCAGCGAGATCTTCGGGCCTACCATTCAGGGGGAAGGTATCTTGATCGGCCTTCCGACCGTTTTTGTCAGGACGGGGGGCTGCGATTACCGTTGCTCATGGTGTGATACGCTGCATGCCGTCGACAGCGAGTATCGCGATCAATGGCGTGCGATGTCGGTCGACGATATCTGGCAGGAGGTCTTGCGGCTTTCGGGCAACAAACCGCTGACGGTGTCGCTATCAGGAGGTAATCCGGCGATCCAACCGCTCGGGCCGCTGATAGAACGCGGACACAGCGAGGGTTTCCGTTTCGCGCTGGAAAGCCAGGGCAGCATTGCCAAGGATTGGTTTGCCGATCTCGACGTTCTTGTCCTGAGCCCGAAGCCGCCGTCAAGCGGCATGGAGACCGACTGGTGCGCGTTCGAGGCCTGCCTGAAAATGGCTGCCGAAAAGCCGCAGCTTGCGCTGAAGATCGTTGTGTTCGACGATCGCGATTACCTCTTCGCCCGGACCGCCGCGGCACGTTACCCGACGCTTCCCGTTTATCTTCAACCCGGCAATCATACGCCGCCCCCGCTCGTAGACGAAGACGCAAGCGTCGATATCGACGGCATCATGGACCGGATGCTCTGGCTGATCGACAAGGTGACGGAAGATCGGTGGTTCGAGGCGCGCGTGCTGCCGCAACTACATGTGCTGCTGTGGGGCAACAAGCGCGGCGTCTGACGATTCCTTCGGCCACACCGGAGATGGCGACGGAGGGCTCAGCCATTCGTCGCCGATCCCGAGGCACAAAGGACATCGATCAGCGGAACCGCGGCTGTTTCGGCGAGACGTTCGCCCGAATCTCATGAAGGGGTGCGTTCTTGCCAAGCAACCGCAAGAGCTTGCGCTCCTCTGCCGGATCAACCCCAAGTTTCTTGCAGTGATCGGCAACGTCGCGCTCGTGCGGGCCTGGCACATGCACTTGCCTATTGTTCATATTCTTCATGGTCATTTCCTCCTTGTGAGGATAACGCCGGACGATCACAAATCGTTCATTAGGTGGCTCTAAAGTTGACAGGAACGCCTTTCGACGAGCTCAACCTCATACGCTTATACGCGTTCAAAAAACGGCGTTTTCGCGCAGGTTGCGGTTAGTCCGGCCTGCGAAACGCCACCGGTCGCAGATGCTTTCTGAGCGCAGCGATGCGGAAAATGGCTTTGCCGCGCCGTATCTCCGATAGCCGCGCCTTTCGACAATCTCGAAAAACGGACTTCACCGTAGGACTGTAGAGCTGGAAATATTCGCCATGCTCGTCGCGCACAGAGCGATTGTTGTTCGCCTTCAATCGTTCCGAAAATTCCGCTGGATATGAAGCCGTTGCGGCAAGGCCGCAGCGGTAGCGAAGGTATCGTGTCCGTGAGATAACGGCAGCTGTTGCGCAGTCGCAATCTTGAGAACGGTACCTTTCCTGCGGTCCCGCGCCGGTCATCCGATCGACTGAAGGCACACCGGTCGCCGGAGCCAGATCGCCGGCCGCGTTTGTCCGGAGACGTCTATCGCGTCATCTACGGCAAGGAGGTTTATGCTCTGGAACTTTATTGGCGTCGGCCCGAAGGCCGTCGCATGTGCCGACGACGTGGATTGCGCAAGCCCGCAACGGCTTGATCCCATTTGACTGCAGGATCGATCAACGTCCTGGTTTGTTGACGACCGCTCGCAGTTTGGACACTGGGAAGGCGATCTCCTGATCTTCCGACGAGGATTCGGTACAGCCAATGTCACCTCACTGGACGAGCGCAAGAGCCGCTACACGGTGATGATCAAGAACGGAGGCCGCCACTCGTGGCTGATCATGGACAAGATCGTCGTGCCTTCTCGTCCTTGCCTACGCCTGTCGCGAGCTCGGTCCGCCGACGAACCGCCCTAACAGACTGAGGCTGCGCCGCATCTGGTAACCGTCGCTTGATAATTGAGGCAATGATGGCCAGGATCACGATCCGCAATTTCGATGAGAGATTGAAGCAGCGGCTGCGCGTTCGCGCCGCCACGCATGGCCGTTCAATGGAAGACGAGGCACGCGATATTCTGCACGGCACTTGCGAACACCGAGCCGGTGGCGCGTAATCTCGCCGATACTATCCGTGCCCGCTTGCAATCGGTCGGAGGAGTTGCGCTCGACATTCCACCCCGGCTGTCGATCCCGGACGCGCCGGACTTTGACCTGTGATTGTTTTTACCAACATCCCCTTGCCGTATCATAATTTCCGATATACATCACTTCACCGGAAATTATGGGGAAGTGATGGAACGTTCGTTTTTGACAATTGCCGCTGGGGAGAACAGCGAGGCCATTCGGGCGCTTTCGGCACCGGCGCGGATCGAGATTCTGAAGCTGCTCTGCGCCAAGGGACCGCTTAATATCAACGACATCGCGCAGGCGCTTTCCCTTCCGCAATCCACCGTCGCAACCGGCATCCAGATCCTGGAAGATGCAGGGCTGGTGGATTCCCGGCTGGCAAAGGCGCGGAAGGGAAATCAGAAGATCTGCTCGGCGGTCTATAGCGAAATTCTGATCAGCTTCGAGGAAAGTGCGGCGCAGAGGGCGAACAATATCATCGAGGTCGAGATGCCGGTCGGGCTCTATACGAGCTGCGACGTCCATGCGCCATGCGGCCTCTGCTCCACGGAGAGCGTTATCGGTCCGCTCGATGTGCCCGACTACTTCCTCGATCCGCAGCGGATGCAGGCCGGGCTCGTCTGGTTCGGCCGGGGCTATGTGGAATATAAATTCCCCAATAATGCCAAGGTGTTGAACAAGGATATCCGCGCCATCGAATTTGCGCTGGAGCTGTCGTCGGAGGTGCCCGGGACCAATCCGGATTGGCCTTCCGACATTACGCTCTGGGTCAATGGCATGGCGATCGGCACCTGGACGTCGCCGGGCGATTACGGCGACAAGCGCGGCGCTTTCACGCCGGCCTGGTGGAAGCTCGAGGGTTCGCAATATGGGATGATGAAGACCTGGCGGATCTCGACGCGCGGCACCTTCATCGACGGTGTGGCAGCATCGAATGTCACCCTCAACGATCTGGCGCTCGCCCAGCATTCTTCCATCCGGCTGAGGGTCGGTATCGCCGAGAACGCCGGCCATACCGGCGGGGTGAATATTTTCGGCCGCGGCTTCGGAAATCGCGGCCGCGATATCATCATGCGGCTACATGTCTGAGGCAGTTAATATCGGATATCCTGATTTAAAAAGCTTATTTATTTCCAGTTTTAGCGACGCCCAAATGTATTTAACTATATGTAATTAAATGGATTTATCTGAATTCTTCATTAGTATGATTAAATCCGTGAATCGGTTGACAGAACGACATTGCTGATATCAAGTTAGAGACAAGAAAACAAAATTCTTGATACATAAAACGGGAGTATCCGTTGAAGACGAATATCGTTGCCCACCGCGATTTTCGCATCGCGACCATTGATGCCAGGCTCTACAGCTCGTTTCTCGAGCACCTCGGCAGAGCGATCTACGGGGGCATCTATGAGCCAGGACATCCCACAGCCGACGAGGACGGCTTTCGCCGCGACGTGCTCGATCTGGTGCGCGAGCTCGACACGCCTTACTGCCGTTATCCCGGCGGCAATTTCGTCTCGGCCTATAATTGGGAAGACGGCGTCGGCCCGCGTTCGGAGCGCCCCGTTCGCCTCGACCTGGCCTGGCGCACGCGCGAAGCCAACCAGATCGGCGTCAACGAATTCGTCGACTGGTGCAAGAAGGCCAATACCAAGCCGATGCTCGCCGTCAATCTCGGATCACGCGGCCTCGACGCCGCCCGCAATTTCCTGGAATATTGCAACCATCCCGGCGGCACCTACTGGTCGGATCTGCGCCGCAAGCACGGCTGGTCCAATCCGCACGACGTGAAATTGTGGTGCCTCGGCAACGAGATGGACGGCCCCTGGCAGGTCGGCCACAAGTCGGCCTATGAATATGGCCGGCTGGCGGACGAGACGGCCAAAGCCATGCGCGGCTTCGACAAGTCGCTCGAACTCGTGGTCTGCGGCTCGTCCAATTCCGACATGAAGACCTATCCGCAGTGGGAGGCGGAGGTTCTCGACCAGTGCTATGACAGCGCCGATTACATCTCGCTGCATATGTATTTCGCCAACCGCGAGAAGAATACGCTGAACTATCTCGCCCGCGCGACAAAGCTCGACCGCTACATCACCACGATCGGCGGCGTTATCGACTACATCAAGGCGAAGAAACGCTCGAAGAAGACGATCGGCATTTCCTTCGACGAATGGAACGTCTGGTATCATTCCAACCAGCAGGACAAGGAGATTCTCGCGCGCGACGAGTGGCCGGATGCGCCGCATCTGCTTGAGGACGTCTATAATTTCGAGGACGTGCTGCAGGTGGGCGGCATCCTCAACACCTTCATCCGCCGCTCCGACCGGGTGCGCATAGCCTGCATCGCCCAGCTCGTCAACGTGATCGCCCCTATTATGACCGAGGACGGCGGTGCTGCCTGGCGCCAGACGATCTATTACCCCTTCTACTACGCCTCCAGATATGGCCGCGGCGCAGCACTGCAGTTGGTCGTCGACGGCCCGAGCTATGACAGCGACGAGGAGAACGAGGTGCCCTATCTGGACGTCTCGGCGGTCCATTCCGAGGACGGCAGGACGCTGACCTTCTTTGCCGTCAACCGCCATCCGGATACGGCGCTCGATCTCGACGTGCGGCTGGAAGGTTTTGGCGGCGCCCGGCTGATCGAACAGGTGGAAATGAGCCATGGCGATCTCGAAGCCGTTAATACGGCGCAGCGGCCGGAGACGGTCGTGCCCACAAAGGTCGAGAGCGCCGGGGTTGAGGACGTACGGGTGCGGGCGGCGCTGAAACCGCTGTCCTATAACGTCATCCGGCTGTCGGTGTGACAGCCGCCGCCGGGTTCGCCCCCGGCTGAGGTTATTCGGCTCACTGCGAGGAGGCAGGCGAGCCGGAGGGATGGTTCGTCGAAGACTTGGGCGCTCTGCCAAGTCCTTGAGGCTTCTGCGATCCGGCAACCGCGACATGCCCATGCGCGCCTTTGCGGCCGCGGCATGGTCGCTTTCAAGGGAGGAGTTCATGCAAAAGTGGAAGAGGTTTGCATTCGGCTTCGTGCTGGCCACGTTCGGCCTGACCGCAGTGGCCGGAGCCCAAGAATACACCTCCTTGCCACGCAAGGAGACGCTCATCGTCGAAAATCCGGAAGGGACGATCAAGAATCCCGGCTGGTTCAACATCTGGGTCAATGGCGGCGGCGGCGTATCGACCGGTCTGCAGCAGCTGACCATGGATACGCTCTGGTATATCGACCCCGAACAAGGGCTTGGCGGCGCGACATGGGACAATTCGCTGGCCGCCGACAAGCCGCAATATAATGCCGACTTCACAGAAATGACCGTGAAACTGCGCAAGGGGCTCTATTGGAGCGACGGCGTGGAATTCACGGCCGATGACGTCGTCTATACCGTCAAGACGCAGATGGACCACCCCGGCATGGTCTGGAGTGCGGCCTTCACGGTGCAGGTGGCAAGCGTCGAGGCGACCGATCCCCAGACCGTCGTGTTCAAGCTGAAGAAGCCGAATTCGCGCTTCCACGCCATCTTCACCGTGCGCTGGAACGGCGCCTGGATCATGCCCAAGCATGTCTTCGAGAAGGTGGAGGATCCGCTTCGCTATGATTTCGCCAATCCGGTCTCGCTCGGCGCCTACAAGCTCAAGGCGTACGATCCTCAGGGCCAGTGGTATACCTGGGAGAAGCGTGAGGATTGGCAGCGGACATCGCTTGCCCGCTTTGGCGAACCGGCCCCGAAATATGTGACCTATGTCGATCCCGGCCCGCCGGATAAACGCACCATCGCTCAGCTCGAGCACAATCTCGATATCATTCACGACAATACGCCGGAGGGCATGTTCACCCTCAAGGAGAAATCCAAATCGGTCGAAACCTGGTTCCCGGGCTTTCCTTTCGCCCATCCGGATCCGACACTTCCGGCTGTCATTTTCAACACCCAAAATCCGCCCTTTGACAATGCCGATGTGCGCTGGGCGCTTGCCCTGCTGATCGACATCAAGGCCGTCGACATGGCGAGCTACCGCGGCGCTGCCACGCTGTCAGCGCTCGGCGTGCCGCCCACGGCAGCCACGATGAAAGATTACCAGGCGCCGATGCAGGATTGGCTGAAGGACTTCGAAATCGATACCGGCAAGCGCAAGATCAAGCCTTACGATCCGACGATCGGGCAACAGATCGCCGATATCCTGCGCAAGCAGCCGAAGTTCAAGGACCAGATCCCGACCGACCCGCAGGCGATCACCACGGCATTCGGCTATGGCTGGTGGAAACCGGATCCGCAGGCAGCGACCGAGCTTCTGGAAAAGGCCGGCTTCAAGAAAACCGGCGGCAAGTGGATGACGCCGGACGGCCAGCCGTTCAGGATCCGGATGACGGTGGAGGGCGACACGCGCTCCGTCTTCACCCGGGCCGGAACCCTGATCGCGCAGCAATGGGCCTCCTTCGGCATCGACGCCAAAGCGGTGCCGGCCGCGAAGCTTTGGCAGGTGGCGCTGCAGCCCGGCGATTTCCAGGTGGCGATCGCTTGGAGCGTCGAAACCTGGGGCGGCGATCCCGACCTGTCCTTCTTCCTCGACAGCTGGCACTCGCAGTTCGTGGCGAAGAAGGGCGAGAACCAGCCGCCGCGCAACTGGCAGCGCTGGTCCAATCCGGAGCTCGACAAGATCATCGAGAGCATCCGCGGCATCGGCGCCGAAGATCCGAAGGGCATCGAACTCGGCAAGGATTATCTGAAGCTCGTTGCCCGCGAAATGCCGACGATCCCGCTGATGTCCTATAACGTCTTCACCTCGATGGATACGACCTATTGGACCGGCTATCCGACCATCGCAGACCCCTACACCGATCCAGTGCCGAACTGGGCGAACTCAAGGCTGATGATGGTCAAACTGAAACCGGCTCAACCGAAATAATCCTCCCAACGCCGGCGCGCAGCCATCGCGCCGGCCCCCTCATCGACGGGCATGAGCCCCAGCTGCCATGCTCGTCGATCCTTTCCAGAAAGGAACCAGAGAGGAACCTCCGCCTTATGACGTCCTATCTGCTCTTTGTGCTGAAGCGGTTCGGTCAGTTTCTGCTCGTCGTATTTCTCGGCGTGACGATCACCTTCTTCGTCACCCACCTGACCCCGATCGATCCGGTCGAAGAAAGCATAGGCGCCATCACGCAGATGGGTCAGTCCGACCCCAATGCGATCGAGCTGATGCGCCAGTCGCTTCGCGAGCTTTACGGCATGGAAGGTTCGATCTGGCAGCAATATCTGAATTTCTGGCTGCGGCTTGCCACAGGCGATCTCGGCCCGTCGCTCTCGGCCTTTCCCACACCCGTTTCCACCATCATCCTGCGGTCACTGCCCTGGACGATCGGGCTGATGACGGTCTCGACGCTGATCACCTTCGTGCTCGGCAATGCGATCGGCGCGCTCGCCGGCTATTACCGGAAGAATATGGTGCTGAAGGGCGTCAGCCTCGTTTTCATCGCGCTGCTTCCCATTCCCTATTATATCCTCGCCTTCGTGCTTCTCATTGTCTTCGGCTATCTCTGGCCGGTGCTGCCAATCAATGGCGGCTACGAGATGAACGCCAATCTGGACCTCTCCTTCGCCTTGGTTCTCGACATCCTGGAACATTCAATCCTGCCCGCCCTGTCGCTGATCCTTGTGGGAGCAGGCAGTTGGCTGATCGGGATGCGGGCGCTCGTCTCCAACATCATCACCGATGATTACGTCACCTTCGCCGAGCTCGGTGGGGTCCCGAAGAATAAAATTCTCCGCTCCTACATCGCCCGCAATGCCATGGTGCCGCAATTCACCGGGCTTGCCATGTCGCTTGGTGCGATCTTCAACGGCACTGTCATCACCGAAATCGTCTTCGGCTATCCGGGCATTGGAAACCTGCTGATCTCGGCGGTGCATGCCGGCGACTACAGCCTGGTGCTCGGCCTCAGCGCATTGTCGATCGTCGGCGTTGCCGCCGCCGTCTTCATCATCGACATTCTGAGCCCGCTGATCGATCCGCGCATCAAGGTGGAATAGAGCATGTTTACGATCATCCGCGACCTCTCACGCCACAACATGGAATTCCTCTGCGGCCTGCTGCTCTTTGCGGTCATCGCCGGGCTGGTCATCATGTCCTATTTCTCGCCCTATGGCGCGACGGACATCTATCTTCTGCCGGCCGACATGCCGCCCGACGGCGAATATTGGCTGGGCACGACATCGCGCGGCCAGGACGTTTTCTGGCAGCTGACGACAGCCCTTCGCAACACCCTGTATTTCGGCATCGGCGTCGCCTTTCTCTCGCGCATCATCTCGCTGGTGGTCGGCCTTGTCGCCGGTTATGCCGGCGGCACGGTCGACCGGGTGCTGATGGCCATCAACGACAGCGTCATGGTCATCCCGCAGTTTCCGCTGCTAATCCTTTTCTATTTCGTGCTGAAGGACAGCATGACCTGGACGGCGCTGATCGTCATCATGGCCCTGCTCGGCTGGTCCTATGACGCCCGCCTCATCCGATCGGTGGCGATCGGCCTGAAATCCAGGCCGTTTACCACCCAGAGCGTCTATTCCGGCATGACGATGCGCAAGATCCTCGTCGAGGAGCACCTGCCGTATGTGCTGCCGATCGTCTTCGCCACGACGATGAACAACATGATCTGGTCGATCGGTATGGAGATCACGCTTTCGGTGCTCGGTTTCACCGATATCGAGACGCCGACCATGGGCATGATGATCTACTGGGCTAATGCCCATTCGGCGCTGATCTCAGGCATATGGTGGTGGGTGGCCGCCCCCGTCGCCGTGATCGTCATTCTCTTCCTGGCGCTCTTCCTGCTCTCCATGTCGATGAACGAATACAATGATCCGCGCAGCCGGCTCAACCGGATGGGAAGTTAGTATGGAGCCTTTGGTCGAAATCCAGAATCTGAAAGCCTATTACCGCGCCTTCCTCTTCGGCGTCGACCGCGAAGTGCGGGCCGTCGACGATATCAGCCTGACGATCGGCCGCGGCGAGGTTTATGGCGTTGCCGGCGAATCGAGCAGCGGCAAGACGACGTTGATCAAGACCATCGCAGGCGCCATTCGGCCGCCGCTGAGGGTCGTATCGGGCAATGTCAAATTCCATTTCGCCGGCGGCACCCAGGATATCTACGCGATGACGCCTGACGAGCGCATGGCGCTGCGCTGGCGGCATCTGTCCTATATCATGCAGGGCTCGATGAATGTGCTTAATCCGGTGCGCCGGATCCGCCATTCCTTCACCGATTTCGCCTTTCGCCACATGAAGGTCAGCAAGGGGATCTTTTTCGAGAAGGTCGCCGCCCATCTGCAGCGGCTGAAGCTCGATCCGCAGCTGCTCGACGCCTATCCGCACGAACTATCCGGCGGCATGCGCCAGCGCATGACGATTGCGCTCGCGACCATCCTGACGCCGGAGTTCATCATCGCCGACGAGCCGACGACCGCGCTCGACGTGATCGTTCAGCGCGACGTGCTTTCGATGATCCGCGAAATCCAGCGCGAGATGGGCTCGTCCTTCCTATTCGTCACGCATGATATGGGGGTGCATGCGACGGTCTCCGACCGCATCGGCATCGTCTATGCCGGGCGGCTTGTCGAGGAGGCGCCGACCCCCAAGCTCTTCAGCATGCCGCTCCACCCCTATACGCAGCATCTGGTCGGCAGCCTGCCACGCATCGGCGACGCCACAGCGCGGCCCTCGCTGGAGGGACGGCCGCCGAACCTTGCCATGCCGCCGGAAGGCTGCCGGTTTCACCCGCGCTGTCCAAAACGGATGGACATCTGCTCACAGAAGGTTCCGCCGCTCGTCACCGTCGAGCCTGGGCGGCGCGTGGCGTGTTTTGCCGTTACGGGAGATCCGGTTTGAGTGCTCTGCTTCGCCTCTCGCATGTCACCAAGGTCTACCGCCAAGGCGGCCTGCTCGGCCGGCGCCTAATCACGGCGGTCAAGGACGTCAGCTTCGAAGTGGGGGCGGAACCGGAGATCCTGTCGATCGTCGGCGAGTCCGGCTCGGGCAAATCGACGATCGCGGCCATGATCCTGGGGCAGACCGAGCCGACGGAAGGACGGCTGGAATTTTCGGGAAAAACCGTCTCCATCCATAGCCGATCCGAACGCACGGCTTTCATGAAGGAGGTCCAGCCGGTCCTCCAGAACCCGTTCGAAGCCTTCAATCCGCTGAAGCGGGTCGACCGTTACCTCTTCGAGACGGCCCGCAATTTCTCCGCCTCGGGAAAGCGGCCGGACCGGAAAGAGGCGGAGCGGATGGCCGATGCCGCCTTGGTGCATGTCGGCCTCACGCTGGAGGAAGTGAAAGGCCGCTTTCCCCACGAACTATCCGGCGGCCAGCTTCAGCGCGTCGCTATTGCCCGCGCGCTGATCCCGCAACCCCGCCTGCTGGTCGCCGACGAGCCCGTCTCCATGGTCGACGCCTCGCTGCGCATGGCGATCGTCAACCTCTTCGGCCGCCTGAAAAACGAGCTCGGGCTTTCGATCATCTACATCACCCACGACCTCGCCACCGCCTATTACATCAGCGACAACATCATCATCATGCGCAAGGGCGAAATCGTCGAACGCGGACAGGCCCGCCCCGTGCTTGATAACCCGCAGCATCCCTATTCACGCGCTCTCAAGGACGCAGTGCTGGCGGCGGATTTTAGCGCGGCGGTGTGAGTGGGTGCGGGGAAAAGCGGCGAGTGTGAGCGTCCTATAATCCGGAATGATTTCTTTGCGGTGGCAACCGGAAAAGGTGGCCATTCGCGCAAGCCAACTGACAACAGTGACCGACAAATCGGCAGCCGCGACCTTGCGGGGCTCGTAGTAAATGATCCAATCTCCGAGGCAGGCTTGCATGCGGCCGAGATCCTGGCGCGGGAACTGATATTGTTCTGCCGGGCTGTCCTCGTAGATCGAATCTGAGCGGTGAATGAATACCCCGAATCCCATGCCCGATGCCTAGCACGACGAGGTCGGTTCAGATATGGTACTTGCATCCTGCACTCGAAGAGAATCGATCACGCGCACGACGTGGCTTTATGAGCCCGCGGAAATCAGCCAGCATCCTACGCCGCGCGCCCTGTCCCGGCCGCTCAGCTTGGCGGCATAGAGCGCCTGGTCGGCGCGCCGATAAAGCTCCGAGGCGCTGTCTGACGGGAGGCAGGCGGCGATGCCGGCGGAACAGGTGTAGCTGAAGTCGGAGAGTCAGAGAGCGGTCGGGAGAAGCGGATCACCGTCAGCATGCGCTCGATGATGGCGATGGCGTCTTCGGGGCCGGGAGCGGGCTGTCCGCTTTCAAGGCCCGAACTGCAATAGCGGCCATTCAGATCAGAGGCAGGCAGCTCCGCCAACGCGGTCATTGCGACCTGTTTGCCATGCGCACGGTGCGCGAAATGAACGTGACAAAGCAGGATTAGCTGCCTTCACACCCTAGTCGAAAAGCAAGAGAGGGGCTGGATGGCGATGCACCGGCCTTCTTCCAAGGACTTTCGAAATTGAGCCGAGCGCCCCATGGGGGGCTCGTGCTATAGTGCGTGCCTTAAAACTGGGAGAAAGGTACGAGTCCGTGGGCCAGCCCCAGGTGGAACGCAGACTGGCAGCTATTCTGGCTGCCGACGTCGTGGGCTTCAGTCGGCTGATGGGAGTCGATGAAGCCGGAACGGCGCGTGCGCTGCGGGGCCACCGCGAAGCCATCTCGCCGATTATCACAGACCACGGCGGTCGGATTGTAAAGACCATAGGCGACGGCGTGCTACTGGAGTTCCCCTCGGTCGTCGCGGCCGTCGCGTGCGCAGCGGCCATCCAGAAGTTGATGGCGGAGCGAAATGCGGTGGCACCCGCCGATCAACGGATGCTGTTCCGCATCGGAATCAATCTCGGCGACGTCCTGATCGAGGGCGATGACATTCTGGGAGACGGTGTCAACGTGGCGACCCGGCTTGAGGAGATTTCCGAGGCCGGCGGAATCTGCATCTCCGAAGACGTATACCGACAGATCGATGGCAAGGTCGATATTAGTTTTGCCGATATGGGCTTGCACCACCTTAAGAATATCGCGCGCCCGCTGAGGACCTTCCGAGCGCACCTCGAGCAGATCATCCCGTTGCGGGCGCCTGGACCCGCGTTACCGGACCGGCCATCGATCGCAGTACTGCCGTTTGGGAACATGAGCAGCGATCCAGCACAGGACTATTTTGGCGACGGCATCGTCGAAGAGATTATCATCGGGCTGTCGCGCATTCGCTGGCTCTTCGTTATCGCCCGCAATTCCAGCTTCACGTACAAGGGGCGCGCTGTCGACGTGAAGCAGGTCGGGCGCGAATTAGGCGTGCGCTACGTGCTGGAAGGCAGCGTGCGCAGGGCGGCCAATCGAGTGCGCATATCTGCCGAGCTTGTTGAGGCCACGACGGGCGTACATATATGGGCGGATCGCTTTGAAGGGGAACTGGAAGACATTTTCGAACTGCAGGACCGAGTAACCTCGAGCGTGGTCGGCGCCATCGGACCGAAGCTCGAGCAGGCTGAGATCAAGCGGGCCAAGCACAAGCCTACCGAGAACCTCGACGCCTACGATTACTTCCTTCGGGGCTTGGCAGCCTTGCATTGCTGGAGCCGAGAAACCAACAATGAGGCTCTGCGGCTCTTTTACCGCGCCATCGAACTCGATCCGGAATTTGCTGCGGCTTACGGCATGGCGGCGCGCTGCTATTCTCAGCGGAAGGCAAGTGGTTGGATGGTCGATCACGCGCAGGAGGCTGCCGAAACCGAGCGGCTGGCCCGGCATGCAGCGGCCCTGGGCAAGGATGATGCGGTGGCGCTCTGCACCGCTGGAATCGCCTTCGCGTATGTTCTTGGCGCACACGATTATGGCGCAGATTTATTGCAACGTGCTCTTGGGCTCAATCCCAATTTGGCCTCAGCATGGCTGTTCAGCGGGTGGGCCAGGATTTGGCTTGGCGAACCGGAGGGGGCAATCGATCATCTCACGCGGGCCATGCGGCTGAACCCACAAGACCCCCAGATTTGTAATGCGCAAGCCGCAATGGCCGCCGCCTACTTCTTTGCTGGCCAATACGCGGATGCGTCATCATGGGCGCACGCGGCCATTCGTGAGCAGCCGGTCCACTTCATCGCAACCTGCGTCGCTGCAGCAAGCCACGCACTGGCTGGACAAGCTCCAGAGGCCACGGAGGCGATGACACGATTGCGTCAGCTTGATCCCGACTTCCGCCTCTCCAGCCTCAACGATTTCTTCCCGATCCGGCGACCGGACGACGCCGCACGATGGGCCGATGGTTTGCGAAACGCAGGCCTGCCACCGTGACGGCTCATTTCGCTATGCGAGAAACCTGACCGTAATTCGACGATGTCGCGGTCATGCCGGCGGGTAGGGCTGCGAGGACTTGTCGCTTTATCTTTAAAATGTAAGACTCGTTGGCCAATGATTTCAATTGGTTGCCGTGCCACTTAATTTGGGATTTAGCAGTTAATGTGAGATTTTGACTTGGCTTTTGGGAGATTCAGGCGATCGAGATAATCGATGGTGCCTTGGCAAATTGACGCATTTCCTGATGAAGTCGATGAAGCGCTTTGGGATGAAGCGTGCAAACGCGCAGACGGCATTCGGGAATTCCTGAAGCATCGAACTGGTCCGATGACCGCCGCAGACGTGAAACAACTTACAACTGAGCTCGACGTCAGCCGATCAACGGTTTACCGCCTTATCAAACTGTTTCGATCAGGTGGGACGGTCACCTCTCTAGTCGACCGTAAACGTGGCCGGCCTGAGGGCCACCGGGTACTGGATGCAAAGCGGGAAGAGATCGTCCGCGTTACCCTTAGCAAATACTACCTGACGCGAAACCGTCCGACAGTTTCGCAACTGATCCGGGATGTGCGGACGAATTGCATATCAGCCGGGCATCTAAATCGGCAACGACGAAATCGCATCGTTCGATCCCCGTCGCGTAAGTTAGTTCACTCGGGACGTCGGCGGCGGCCCAGTTCCAGGCGATTTGACGTTGACCCAAAAGACTCGGCAACGATCCCAGGTCGATGCCAAAGGGCGCCGAAATGTAGCAGCGGTGAAACCTGCGAGGGGGCTCTTTAAACATTGCTCACTCCCATCGCTGCAATTCACACAGTTCGTGGATGCTCGTCAATCTGGCCCAGGGGATCGGCAGCTCACAGTACAGCTAAAAAGCAGCCCGAATGGCCGAAATGAGGGCGCATGGCCGCTCAATCGAACTGCTAAAACCGGAAACATTTTCCCCAAGAGGCACGGCCCCGCTGGGTTCGGGGCCGCACTCTGTCAAATCTCTGTATGCTCTGCTAGTTCCAGCGCATCCTCGATGTCCACACCAAAGTACCTGGCCGTGTTCTCGATCTTGGTATGTCCGAGCAGAATCTGGATTGCACGAAGATTGCCCGTCGCTTTGTAGATCATCGCGGCCTTCGTGCGTCGAAGCGAGTGTGTGCCGTAGTCTTCGCGTCCTAGCCCAATTGCAGTTACCCACTCATCGACCAATCGGGCATACTGGCGAGTGCTGAGATGATCGGAATGATCGACTCGACTGGGAAAGGCGTAGTCGTCAATTGTTCCACCTCTCCGTTCAAGCCATGCAAGCAGACTTGCCCTGACGTCGGCCGTGATCTCAAACTGTACGGGACGACCGGTCTTTTGCTGGACGACCATGGCGCGGGTTCGAATTTCTTGACCTGTGACGAGGGTTCCGATTTTGACCTTAACAAGATCGCAGCCTCGGAGCTTACTGTCGATTGCTAGATCAAACAGCGCGCGATCTCTCATGCGCCCCTCCCGGTCGAGGAAGAAGCGGATCGCCCAAATCTGGCGCTGCTTCAGGGGTTTCTTGACGCCGACCTTTCGGCCGGCGTTCCATGCCGGTCGGCCCAGTGCGGCAGGATCGTATTGTGCAATACCCATTTGAGTTCTCCTTCGGCCATCATTGGCCTTCAAGAAAACGCATGATCTCAAGGATTCACGGGGCCGGATGCTGTCTGGCAGCTTGCAGATCGAGCAGGCGCAAAGCAGACGTTCGGGGTGGCTATCCGACTTGCAACGACGATCGGCAGGGTATTGTCGGTGAATGCTGGCCTATATAGCGAAGTGCGCGGTCGGGGCCGCGCCTCTGGCCCTCAGCCAAGCCTATCGGGCACCAGGATTGTGCTCAGAACCAACGCTTCGCAGACCTTGCGGTCGCTCGTCTTCCCGAGCGCGACCTACTGGCAAGACCTTTTCCATGCCTACCGAACAAACTGATAATCAATCCACACCTGGATTTCCGAAAGTCCGCTCAAATCCAGAGAGCTCGCTTCGATTTCGTGCGGCTCTATGGTGATCTCCCATTCTCCGCCCACGCCCCGACCCCAGATGGCCAATGACGTCGGGGCGTCGAGCGCTGGGTCGGTGTTCACGATCGGCCGGTCCAGCCGCGTGGTTTTCGCTCGGCGATTGATGGTTTGCGGCGCCAACTGCTGCACGTCTACCGTTCCATCCGGTCGACGCTGCTCATATTGTCCGCCGTGCCGCACCATGCACGAAATCTCTCCGCTTCGGTTGTCCGCTCCGACAAAGGAAACGAGCACGTTCTTGATCTTGGTTTCAAAGTGACTTTCGTCGAGGTCCGTCGCTTCGACCCTGAATCTGAAGCTGTGCGTATCACGAAGCGATGGTAATTCGAGCCCGTCCCCGTTGAAGGAGATCCTGTGGGTATCCCAGCTCGGCCTTGCGTCGAAGAAGGAAATATAGGCGAGCTTCATATTGATCGGGTTCAATATGTTGCCCCATGACCTCACCAACGCATTGGCGAGAGGCACTTCATCTATTTCGCCTTCATAAAAGGCCCTGCTGTCGTCCGGACTGATCATGCCGGCTTCGAGGAACACGTTCTGTTTATGATTTTCCAGCGTATAGATCTCGACCGATCTTTGTGCCCTGAATGCCAGGGTCTGCAATGACTGCGCTTTTGAAGCCGCTATGTCTATGGCGGCGAGGCCAACCTGCCGGATCGTGTGCCGCCTGTTCTCTAGGTCATCGATCAGTTGGTTCACCGAGGTGACGACGGCTTCGGCCCGCGCCAGCCTGGCGATTGCAGCCTCGAGGCGCTGCTGGGCCAGCGTCGCCCGGTTGCCGGCGAGCATCAGCTCGTGCGCCAGCTCGGTGCCCTGCTTGACCAGCGCCACATATTTGGAGCTGTCGGGGGCCGCCCCTGCTGCATTGAGGCTCTGCACCAGCTTGACGAAGCTGACGATGGATTTGCCGCCCTTGACCACGGCGTCGACATTCTTGCCGACTTTCTCATAGGCCTTCTTGACTTCATTGAGGTCCTCGTCCTTGACCTTGGCGCCATCGATCAGGGCCTTGACGATCGGCTCCGCATTGTCGCTCAGGGAATTTGTCAGCGCGACCAATGACGGTGCCAGCGCCACGACGCTCGCGCCGCCCGTCGGGATCGCGGCCGCAATGCTCACCACTGCCGCGCCGATTGAGGCGATCGTGCCGATGAGCCCGCCAAATGAAAAGCTCTTGGTCTGCATCACCGGGCGTGCGGTCTGGATTTCCGCGATCACCTTGTCCAGCCGCTGTTTGGCATAGGTGACTTCTTCGGCCGAATTCTTCTGTTCGGCCTTGGCGATATCGAGTTCGTCACTGCTGTTGTCGCGCGCTGCGGTGACTTCCGTGAGCTGCTGCGTCGCAAACTCGGTCATCGCCGCGATTCCCTGCGCGCTGGCGAGCGACGCTGTCCCCATGCTCAGGAAGTCCAGCACCAGCCGCCCGAAGCTGGTATAGGCATCAATGTAGTAGTCAAAGCGCGGCAGCAGGTCCATCTCGCGTGGCAGGCCCAGCGCGTTGTTGCCGCCGCCCTTCCACACCACCTCCTCGGTTCCCGCGGCAGGCTCGGGAAAGCCTACCATCTGCCTTTGCAGCCGCAGCGCCTCCGCATTGTCCGGCTGAAACTGCAGCGCAGCCGCAAGCTCTCCTGCAGCCAGCGTCAGATAGCCCGCCCGATGGGCCACGCGAGAATTATACTTGTGGTAGAAATAATTCCCGACAGCGATCCGGAACGGCGCCCAGTAGTTTGCGTAGACCCCGATATCGTTGCGAACGAGCGCCAGGAAATCGGCCTCGGAAACAACTGTGTAGGAGACAGCAGAAGCTGCACCCGAGGCCCCGTCCGCTCCGCTCGGAGCTTGTTCCTGGCCCAAAAACCCTCCCGGGCCGCCGGCACCCCCGCCGCCGCCCTCAGCGAGCAGGGTCGGAAATTCGTCCTCGATCATGCTCGTGAAGATGAGCGTGCCGGCATTTCCGCCTGCTCCGCCGTTTCCACCCATGCTGGGAGGGGTGCCCGGCGTGCCGGGAATGACCTCGCCCGGTATCCATTCCTCATGCGTGGTTTCCATCGGCCAGGGATCGGGCACCGTCACCCATCGTCCCTCAATAATGGTGTCGGGCACGCCTTCGGTGCCATCCGCCCCCACCCCGCCATCGGCGCCCCGGCCGCCGGACACGCTGATATAGGCGCCGGTCGATCGCTTGCATCGCACAATGACGGTGCCACCGTTTCCGCTGGGGAATGCGCCGCCGGCGTTTATCATTCTCCCATTGCCGTGATACTCGTCGGCGATGATGATCAGCGGCCTCGAGCCGATAATGAGGTCTACCTCATGGGTCACCACGCGACCGATTAGAAAAACCGGCCCGGCTCCCGCAAATTTTTCGTAGAATCCCCGGACATAGGCATTTATTACAATTTTATCACGTATATATGGATAATCGTACGCACCCATTTGACTCCTCCACCCCAGGCCAAACGCGAAGTCGATGCCGATTATATGCCATAGCAGAAATACCGCGGTAAGATGGCGTAGCATAAGTTCGATCGGCGCCTTCGACAATAGCGCCGATATCGAGTGATTACACTTCGGCACCGCAGGTCGAACGGCGGTATTGGCCCTACCGGCAAGCCGGCCTCTTCCTATAGTTTTAGGTTCCGCTTTGAGGGCAATCGAGATGTTTGTAGGCGTCTCGCCAATGTCTGCCTTCGAACGATGGCCAAGCTCAGCACTACGTCGACATGGGGGCGCGTTGCTGACTGGCACCTACCCTTGGGGGCCGTTCGCTGCCCGTCCGGTTCTGGCCGTGGAAATCGGTAACCTGCCGTTCCGCTGAGGACCTCTCTCACGATGTTCCACGATCTATCGCAGCTTCGCGCAAGAGGAATGGTGCCACCCGTGCGGCGTTTCATACCTGCGGGCTGACGGTACCGAGCCATTGCGCAATTGCCGAGGGGACCGAGCGCCCTGTATTCCTGAGATCGTACATGCACTCTTCCCCTACCTGTACACGGCAGACCGTGAAAGCCAGCCGCTCCTCACGACTGTTGTCAACGAACACCGTTGCATCGGCAATCGTTGAAGCTGCGCCAATGGCACGCTGGGTTTTCGGGAATCGGCGTATCAGACGCTCCGTCTCAACGTCATGCCCGTGTTCCGCGACACGTGTCTGAACGCGAAGGATAGAGAGTTCGACATTGGAGAGACCGACAAATAACAACAGAACAAAATAGCCGGCTGCCTGCATGTCGCGAATAAGCTCGAGCTTGGAATGGACGGTGCCATCCGCAAGCTCCTCCCAGTAAGAAAAAACCGTCTCCATGGCGAAGGGAACTTTTTTTAGATTGCATCGCGTGGCCGACGAAGGCCTGAACGCCGTCCTGCGCCACTTTCATCCAGCTTTGGTCGGTGTCTCTGAGAGACTGCGCCCATGGAACCAGAGCCCCGTCGCTGCCCGCCTCAGGCAGGATGGACAACATCATTCGGTCGGCATTTATGAGTGGGATTTGGAGCCTATCCGAAAGGACCTTCCGCCACATCGTCGACTTTCCCGAACCGTTATGGCCTGCAAGGATTATCGCAAGCGGCTTTCCTGTTATCCGCTGAGCGTGAAGAATCTGATCAATCGCTTCGTTCAGACGCCTCAATCAATGACCTCGAAAACGCCGTTTACCAAACGACCACGTTCGGTACGTCCGTCCAAGCGTCGTATGAACACGCCAGCTTCGTTTTCTGCAATCGAGAAGCGGGGGACGCCTTTCTTAGAGCGAAGGGACACGCCTGGCTTCGCCAGTTTGGCTGTTACTCTCGCAAGCGCTTCGGTGCTTTTTTTGACGTTCACCTGCACGAGCTCGGAACTAGGCTTTGCACCGGTAACAACGACACTACCGAACTTCACCTTGCTAGGACGCGAACTCCTAGAAGTACGCATTGTGAGTGTCGATGCGGCCCCGGTGGCTCGTTTTTTGGACGTCGTCTTTGCCATACAGGGAAGATAGCGATTCTTTGACCGCGTCGCCACCCTTTAATGCAAGAGAAATTCTCCTCTCCAAGCAGGCCGACGTGTCGGATTGATCCGTGCCCGGCGCTGCTCATGGGTGAGCACAACTGCCTGCATCGTGAGGCGCTCAACCTACCGGCGGAACCGGGGCCGACAGCGGACGATCCGGTTTCAACCAGCTTCTGCGGTAAGCTGTCGTTCCGAAACCAACCCACAATCGGTCATCGCACTTGTCAGAGCCGCCTTCCGTACGAGAGCCGACCTCATCGTTGGCGAATAGCTTAGTGTTAGATCTTCACGAACCGATAGGCGAAACGATCGGTCTGGCCCTTGATCGGGGGATCGAACACCTTGATCGAGTGCGGATCGTCGTTGTTCGCGAGCATTGTGCTTTTCGCATCCAGTACGAAGCCGGCCGCCTCCACCTCCTCGCGAACAGAGGCAGGGTCGATCCGATGCAGCGACTGGGCGTCGCCCGTGCCCGCCCCTGCAGCGGCGGCGTGGTCGACGATGACGTAGCACCCACCGGGCTTCAGCCGCTCGTAGACGGCTCGATTGAAGTCGGCCGCCGTCGCGCCCTTCTTCTGAATCAGCGCGGTGTGGAGATCGTGGTAGAACAGGTGCAGCCACAGCACATCCGCTGGTTGCGTGGCCTGCGGCATCGCGACGAGGTCCGCCGAGACGGCTTCGACGTTCTCTCGGCCCGGTTCCTTCGCGAGCGTCCGCATGCGGCCAACCGGATCGTTCTTGAAGTCGGCGACTTCGGCCGGCACGAAGCTGTAGACCCGCCCTTTGGGTCCCACGACGTCGGAGAACAGGCGCGTCCAATCACCGTCGCCTGGGTAGACGTCAATGACAGTGGAGCCCGCATCTACACGTGCGAACCGGATCAACTCGGATAGTTTGGATTGGTCGTACATCGGAATCTCCTTTACGGTTGGGCATTAGACGAGCGCGCGGCGTACAATGGGGCGATTTTCGGCTGATCTATCGTCTACCCCGAACCGATGGCCGAACAGTGCTATGCAGGCCCGGCCGCGCCCATCTGCGCGGCGCGCGCCAATGCTTGTGTGTCGACGTATTCCCGGATGTTGGTCAGTCTGCCGTCCCGGACGGTGATGGCGAAGATCCAGTCGTCCTCGAACGTCTTGTTCGTGGCTTTGATCCTTCCCCTCGCGAAGCCGAGCACGAGGACCCGGTCTCCTTGCGCCACGAACTCCCGGGGTTCCGTGGACGTTTCAATCGACTTGGATGCCGTCTCAAGCAAATCCTTTAGCCCCGCGTGTCCGCGGTGCGTTCCGGCCAGCGGCCAGTCTTTGCCGGGGATGATCCACTCGATGTCTTCGGCGACCAGTGCCAGCAGGCCATCCCTGTCGCCGCGGCCGATCGCGGCGAAGAAGTCCTTCACGGTCTGGATGTTCTTCTCAATGCTCATGGGAATTTCTCCATTTGGCACCGATCGCATCGTGCTCGATCCGATCCGTGCATCGTGGCCCTGCCGGTTGGCACGTCGTGTTCATCAGTCGAACTTGACCAGGTCCTTGAAGATCAGTTGACCCCAGCTATTTCCGCGCGCCTGGACCAGCAGCCCACCTTCCGACAGCCCGCCAAGTTTGATCGGCGCGAAACCGAGATTTTCCGCGAGCACACCAATCTCCGCTGCGGCGTCGTCATCGTCGCTCGCCAGGAACACGACCCTCCTGCCACCATGCACGGCCGGATCCTGATCAAGGACGGCAGCGACCAGATGGTTGAAGCCCTTGACTAGTTTTGCACCAGAGAATGCCTGTGCAACAAACTTGGAAGAAGGCTGTCCCCCCAGTTTTTCAGGAGGCACGCCGTAGGCGTTGGTCACATCGACGATGGTCTTCCCCTGCCAGCTGGCGAGCGCCTTCGCGACCTCTGGGTGCGACTCGAAACGGACAGCCAAAAAGATGATATCCGCCTTGAGGGCTTCTGCCAGTGTTTTGGGAATGATCGTGGGTCCGATCGCGGCCGATCGGATGCAAAGCTTTCTGGGTCGCGTGTGGTTGCAACGGATACTTTGATGCCGTTGCGGGCAAACGCCTTGGCCAATGCGTGGCCGATATTGCCGAATCCTATAATTGAATAGCTCATAATGCTTCTCCGATCTTGTTTTAACGCCGGGGTCAGACCTGCGCCATGCCTCCGTCGACGGCGAGATCCACGCCAGTGATGAAAGAACTTTCATCGGAGGCGAGGAACGTGACGGCAGCCGCGATTTCCCCTGGTTTGCCCCTGCGACCCATTGGGATCTGTGACGCAAACTGGGCGGCCGCTTGCTCGGCTTGCTCGGGGGTAAGGCCTGCCGTTGTCTCTAAGGCGGGGGTCTCGATTGGCCCGGGGCTCATCGCGTTCACGCGGATTTTGCGGTCTTTCAGCTCCAGTGTCCAAGCGCGCGCAAAGTTGCGCACAGCAGCCTTACTCGCGGCGTAGGTGCTAAACCCGGGAACCCCCAACACGTTCGACACTGAAGAGTTCAGGATAATCGAACCGCCGTCTTTGAAGAGAGGAAGGGCCTTCTGCACCGTAAAGAACAGACCCTTCACGTTCACATCGAAGGTCTGGTCAAAATGGGCCTCAGTAGCGACCGCGAGCGGTGCGATTGTCCCTGCGCCCGCGTTCGCGAAGAGAATGTCGATGTGACCATGTTTCTCTTTCACGACGGCATAGAGGTGGTCCAGATCTTCCAAGCGTGACACGTCGCCGACGACCGTCGTAACGTTTCTCGTAATGAAGGCTGCGGCCTCCTTCAGCTCTTTCTCTCTTCGCCCGGTGATCACGACGTGCGCACCTTCTTCCACGAAGCGCTTGGCTGTCGCTAACCCGATCCCGCTGCTTCCGCCCGTGATGACTGCGATTTTACCTTCGAGTGCTTTCATAATCTTTTGTCTTTCGCTGATTGGCTGTACGGAGAGGTTTCATCGAGATCCTCAAGATGGGTTCGCCGAAGTCAGGCGGTGAGTGCGGAATCGCGCACATCGGTGGTGCGAAAACGATCCAGCCGGACGATTGAACGCCGCGACATCGCGCCCACTACAGATCAGTGTGTTAGATATGGGTTTTGGAAGGCGCACCGCCGCGGTGCGGGATTTCACCATGATCGACTGGGATGACGTTCGCTACTTTCTTGCCGTCGCGCGCGGAGGCTCAGTGCGGGCCGCCGCCAAGCGCCTCGGCGTGAACCACGCGACCGTGCTGCGACGCATCGCTCAGCTCGAGGAAAGCTTGGGGGCGCAGATGTTCGAAAAGCTGCCTTCGGGCTACCGCCTGACGGCTGCGGGCGAGGAGGTTCTCGATCTCGCACACCAGATGGAAGCGTCGTCGCATTTGCTGGAGACGCGCGTCTTCGGTCGCGACCAGAGCGCGCGCGGGCTTTTGCGGGTGACGCTTCCACCGTTCCTCGCCACACACTTGCTCATGCCGGATCTCGCCGACTTCGCGCGTTTGCATCCGGACATCGAGATCGAAATCTTGACTACCGGCGAGGTGGCAAATCTGACCAACCGAGAGGCCGACGTCGCGGTCCGCATTGTCGCCGAACGCAAGACCCTGCCTCTCAATCTTCACGGCCTGAAGGGACCGCAGTTGTTCAGCGGCGTCTACATGTCTCGCGATCGACTAGCCGCGTTGAGTGCGGGCAAGCCTGATCCCATCCGGTGGATCGTCATAGACAATCATGGAATTCCGGACTGGGCGCGCGAGGCAGAAGTTCACACCACGGGAGCTCCGTTCAGGACTCCGGACGCCGAGACGCAGATCATCGCGGCGCAGCAAGGGATCGGGATGACGAAACTCCCGTGCTTCGTCGGAGATACCGACCCCCTGCTGGTGAGGGTGCCGGGCACCAACCTGCCCATGCATGGGACACTCTGGCTTCTCACGCAGGGGGAGACACGCAAGACCAAGCGCGTGCGGCTCTTCACGGAGTTCGTATCCCGCAGGCTCGCCGCGCACGCGCCGCTTCTCGCGGGGCTTTCTGTATCGCGCGAGGCGACGGTGCAGCCGTCGCCGGCCAGATGACCGATTGGCGGCTGTTAGGAGAAAAGAAACTTTGGCACGAATGACCGAAATGAAGGCGCTTTTCCGTTCGGCAAGATCGGGGCCGGGAACGGATGGGCAGGTTTCCGGCGCAGGATCGGCAAAAGAGGACGCTGATTCTCGCAGAGATTTAGGACAACGATGACCGGTGTTTGCGTGCATCCGTGAAGCAGACAAGGATACCGACCAGCATCGGCAGGGTGCTGCGCAGAAACGGTTGGCTGGTGCACGAGCAAGGCATCAAGCCGCCATTCCGGTCTTCGATAAGTCGGGCAGAACAGATGGCACATTCTCCCGCAAGGACTTTACTTGGGATCGGCAGAACGACGTTTACCGCTGCCCCGCAGACAAGGTGTTGACCACCAGCGGCACTATCGTCAACGACAACCAGCTTCCGTACCGCGCGAGCAAATACGATTGCGAGGTCTGCGAACTCAAAACGAGATGCTGCCCAAAAGAACAGGCACGGAAGGTTCCGCGATCAATCCATGAGGGGGCGCGGGGCATGGCACGCGATATCGCCAAAACGGACGCCTAGCCTTGCAGCACTTTCGATCAGTTTTTCCACGAGGAAGGCTTGTGTGCCCCAGATGGTTTGTCGAGGTCGAGTGCCAAATACGGGAGGACGAATGGTCTAAGCTGGTTACGAACCAAACCGTTCTCTGAGACGCGGGACCGAAAAGTCCAGAAAGGCGCGCAGTTTCAGTGGCACCTGGCGTTGGCTGGGATAGACGAAGCTGACCGGTATAGCGGAGGGTTCATACGCCTCCAGCAATGTGACGAGCGCGCCCGAGTTCACCAAGTCGTCGATCTGGTATGACAACACTCGGGCAATGCCGGCCCCGGCAGTTGCAGCGCTAACCGCCGCCTCGCCCGAGTTCACGACAAGCCGGGATGGGATTGGTATAATCTGCGGGGCTCCCACCGAATGGAAGTTCCAATTACTCCCAAGCACCAAATCGTCGTAAGTTACACAGTCGTGCGAGGACAGATCGGTTGGCGTCTTTGGCACACCTCGCATTTCCAAATAGCTCGGACTGGCGCACAGCACTTGGCGTATCGACGCAACGCGCGTGGAGATCATACTGCTGTCGGGCAGTTTGCCGACGCGCAGCGCGAGATCGACATTCTCCTCGAGCAAATTCACGTTCCGATAAGTCATCTGCACGCGCATGTGAATGTCCGGAAAGGCGCGCAGAAATTCCGCGACGACGGGCATGACATGGACGCGCCCCATGGCTGGCGACACGCTGATGGTCAGTTCCCCTCGGGGTGTCAGAAATTCGCCGGCGGCCACGCGCTCGGCTTCCGCGATGTCTTCCATGATCCGTCGGCATAAGGCGACGTAGCTGCGCCCGGCGTCGGTGAGCGCCAGCTTGCGGTTGCCACGCAGCAGCAAGCGGATTTTCAGGTGCTCCTCCAGCTCAGAGACCCGTCTGCTCACCGTCGTCAAGGGTAAGCGGAGCTGGCGACTGGCGGCGGAGAGGCTCCCCGTGTCTACTGCGGCAAGCAGAATGGTCATGGCTTCGAGACGGTCCATAGCCTTTCACCAGTGGAAGGATGCCTGCCAAGTTTACCGTCTAATCGTCGAAACTGGAACGGTCTATGTTCTTCGCGTCGGCTTCGAAAGCTCGGCAAATCCCAACGCTGCTCGAAAGGAGACAATGCAATGACCATGCTCATGCAGACGCTTGCCGCCGTCGGCACCGTGCTCGCCACCAGCGCCTTCGCCCACGCCGCTGTCCACAGCGCGAGAGAGTTCCGCGACGCTCCAACCTTCGTCGCGATTGGAGGCGGGTCCGCACGCACGCTGATCTGGGATTCTCCGCTCCCTCGATTCCCCAGGCGCTGGCCGAGGCCGCCCTCTGAGGCCAGCACCGAGTGAAGAAACGCGCTAATCGCACCCGTGTTAGGGGGCGGCACCCTCCAGGCATCACCGGTATTGGCATCTATCTATAACTGTCGATGACCTGCCCTGGCGGTGGCCGCCACTAGTCCAGCAACGCTCGCAACAACCGACATGCAGCACCCGGTCTTAGTGGATCGAAGTCCGGGGTGAAGACCCCATGAGAAAAGGAACCAACTCCATGCACAAGGAAATCATTGCTGCCGCTTTTGCGGTTCTGTCGTCTAGTGCCGTCTTTGCCCATGCCGAACACTTGTCCGCCGGGTCGCCGGATAACGGGACCGTCAACACCGCGCCGACCAGCAAGGCCGACGCAATCATCCCCTTCCGCGTCCACGTGCCGGACGCGGACCTTGCCGACCTGAAGCGGCGCCTCGCGGCGACCCGCTGGCCTGACAAGGAGACGGTGGCCGATCAGTCGCAGGGCGCACAGCTCGCAAAGCTCCAGGAACTCGTCCGCCACTGGGCCACGGATTACGATTGGCGGGAGGGGGAAGCCAAGCTCAACGCCCACCCGCAGTTCATGACGACCGTCGACGGCGTTGACATCCACTTCATCCACGTCCGCTCGCGCCACCCGAACGCGATGCCGCTGATCGTTACGCACGGTTGGCCCGGCTCGATCTTCGAGCAGATCAAGATCATCGGTCCGCTCACCGACCCAACCGCGTTCGGCGGCCGGGCCGAGGATGCCTTCGACGTGGTGATCCCGTCCCTTCCGGGCTACGGCTTCTCGTCTCGCCCCACCGAGACCGGATGGGGCGTGGAGCGCATCGGCAATGCCTGGGACGTGCTGATGAAGCGGCTGGGGTATACGCGCTACGTCGCCCAGGGCGGCGATTGGGGGGCGGGCGTGGTTGAAGCGATGGCGCGACAGGCGCCGAAGGGACTGCTCGGCATCCATACTAACCTGCCGGCGGTGTTTCCGCCGGATGCTGCCGAGGCGGTCGCTACCGGCGAGGCCGCTCCTGCGGACCTGACCTCCAAGGAGCGCGCGGAATTCGATGCCATGCAAGGGTTCATCAAGAATGGGGGGGTGGGGCTACCTGACGATGATGAGTGCGCGACCGCAGGCCGTCGGCTACGGCTTGACGGACTCGCCCGCCGGCCTCGCGGGATGGATGCTCGTACACGGCGGGTTCGGCAAATGGACGTATGGCAAGGATTCCGAACAGCGGCCGACGCCGGACGAAGTGCTGGACAACTTTTCGCTGCACTGGCTGACCAACACCATATCGTCTGGGGCGAGGCTCTACTGGGAGAATCGCGATCAGAACCTCATCAGTGCGGCCGCGCAAAAGACCAATGAGATCACGATCCCCGTGGCGATCACGACGTTCCCGGACGACGATCTTTTTCGAGCACCGGAGACATGGGCGCGCCGCGCCTTCCCCAGCTTGACCTATTTCCACGATGCCGAAAGAGGCGGCCACTTCCCCGCCTGGGAGGAACCGGTGATTTTCACCCGCGAACTCCGGGCGGCGTTCAAGCCGCTGCGTGAGGAACTTAATTGAGAGGGTGCGGGGCGGACGCTTGCCGCCCCGCACTCTCCGAGAAGCAGACCGAAACATAAAGACCAGAGGAGAATGCAATGACCACCAACCTCTTCCTCCCGGAGGATCTCGAGGACGTCAGCAGGACGCGGAAGCTCGCGGAACGCGATCTGAAAGCGCTTCACGCCGTTGCGGACTGGATCAAGACTTTCGTGGCCAGACCTCACAAGGATCTCGGCCGCGCTGGGCCTGTCTGTCCTTTCGTACCTCGGGCCTGGGAACGTGAAACACTTTGGCTCGCTCCTGAGCGGATCGCCGACCGGAGCGTGCTCGACGTTGTCCAACTCATAAAGGTTTATAGGAAACTGTTCCTGAACGCTCAACCTATTGGCGGCGAGGACGCGATCGACAAATCAATCGTCGTTGTATTCACCGATTTGTCGGCGGATCGAGCAAGTGATCTCTTTGACGGCGTCCTACAGCATCTCGGAGTACCGTCCTATGCAGAAGATGGACTGGTGCTCGGAGGGTTTTACGAAACCAATGAGGGGGCTGCGCTATACAACCCCAGCTTTCGACCGTTCACAGCGCCCGTGCCGTTTCTGCTGATCAGGCACACCGTCATCAGCGATTGGAAATTCTTTCTGGACAACGAGGAACTGCTCGATCTTTGGGCGCGTCGCCATGGAGAATCAGCGGTGCCGGCTCTCGCTGAGGAACTACGCGGCTTGCCGTGGCGCGCGAGGCGCGACTAGCCCGAAAGACGCATACGAGGGTCGGCCGGAAAATCGCTGCGGACCTCGCGGCGACCCGTTGGCTCAATAACGTCCTGTACTCATCAAAGAAAGGCAATGCCATGACTCTTATCAAGACGCTTGCCGCAGCCGCGGCCGCCACCGTGCTCGCCACTGGCGCCATCGCCCAGAGCGCGAAGGAGATCCGCGGCGCTTCACCCTATGTCGCCATTGAGAACGAGCCTGCGCCCAGGCTGATCGTGGATCCTCCGCTTCCCGAAGGCCTGGCACAAGGCGTCTTCTGGGCCCAGTACCGGGTCGAGAATTTGCACATAGCACCGGTGTTCGGGGCGGGTGCACTCCAGGTGTCTCCACGCGTCGGCCACCTGCACATCACCGTCGACGAACTGCCCTGGTGGTGGGCGGATGCGAGTGACAACAACACAGTCGACATAGCCGGACTGCCGCCGGGCGAGCACAAGGTGAAGATCGCATTGGTCGACGCTAACCATAACTTCGTCCCCGGACAGATGGTGATGGTGGCGTTCACCGTGCCCGACTCGGCACCAACGCAACACATTCACACTGCGGAATGACACCAGCGGCCCGGAAGCACGAACGCTAAGTACCCTTTGATCACGCAATTCTTGACCCGGAATTGCGTCTGGACGCGGACGGACCTCCTCCCGCCGTCCGCGTCCTCTCAAGGATCACGGCATCCAGATTAAGCAGTAACGCCGGCGTCCGAATGGCCGGCTATGGCTGACAAACACCACTGATGAACCGGCAACGCGAGGGCCGTCAAAGTCAACGTCAACGTTAGCAACTTAGGAGAGAAAGGAAGTTAATTTGCTCGACTGGAAGAAGAATATCCATGATGTGAACGGGCGGCTCAAGGAGCTAGCCTTGCGTACGCCCGATACCCTGCGGGGCGCTGCGCTCCTCGCCGGTGCCGGAGCGAAAACCAACCATCTCGATGCGAAAACCCGCCAACTGATCGCTTTGGCAGTCGCGGTGACGACGCGCTGCGACGGTTGCATTGCCTTTCATTCGGCCGAAGCCGTGAAACTCGGCGTAAGCGACGACGAGATTGCAGAAGCGCTCGGCGTGGCGATCAACCTCAACACCGGCGCGGCCATGGTCTACAGCAGCCATGTGCTGGACGCCGTCAGCACCCTCAAAGCCTAACCCAAGAAAGGAACATAGCATGGTTAACGGCAAGACAGCACTCATCACCGGCGGAACCTCGGGTATTGGTCTCGCGACTGCCAAGCTTCTGCACCACAACGGCGCGCGCATTGCGATTAGCGGCCGCGATCGGGACGCCCTTGAGCGGGCGCGGGAGACCATCGGGGAGAATGTCCTACTACTGCAGGCAGATGTGCTTTCCCGAGACGCCTTGCAGAAGATGGCCACTGACGTTCAACAGGCCTTCGGCGCACTCGACGTCTTGTTTGCAAACGCGGGCGTCGCTTATGTAACGCCTCTGTCCACCACCGACGAAGCTCAATACGACCGTCTCATGGATACGAACGTCAAGTCCGTGTTCTTTTCCATCCAAGCGGTGGAGCCTATCATGAAGGAGGGGGGCTCGATCATCCTGAATACAGCCTGGCTCAACCATGTCGGCGTGCCTGGTCGAGCGATGCTTTCAGCATCGAAGGCGGCTGTGCGATCCCTCGCCCGCACGCTGTCGGCGGAACTGCTCAACCGGCGCATCCGCGTCAACGCAGTCAGTCCGGGCCTCATAGAGACGCCCATTCTTCGCGGCGTGGGCCAATCGGAGCATCCTGGGCAGACCGAAGAGGAATTTCGTCACTACCTCGCTGGCGCAAGTAGATTGATTCCGATCGGGCGGCTTGGACAGCCTGAAGAAATCGCCGCCGCCGTGCTGTTCCTTGCCAGCGACGCATCCAGCTATATGCTCGGTTCCGAATTGGTCGTCGACGGTGGGTTCGGCGAACTTTGAATGCAACTGCAGCCGGGGGCTTTGCCCCCGGATTTTTTCTCAGGTCAAATTCTTGCCAGCGACGTTGCTGATGGCCATTGTGACCAAATCCTTCCAAAGAGTTCGTCGCCCCAAATGGTGGCCAACGCAATGCAAGCCTCTGCTGCATCAATCGCTACGATGTCCGCTTTGAAGCTGTAGCGCGTGACCGCTGAACGGCTGATTGGAAGGCGCGAAGTTACCGTTCTCTTATCAAGTTCACTGAAGCGGCGCAGAGTGGCTTCGCTTTTTCCGTCCCGAACGTCCGCATGGTTGAGGAATTGGCATTTCACATTTGCAACTGGAGCCAGCACAGACCGAAATCTGTCTGAGTTGAGTCGCGCCCAATCAAGCTTTTCATTGTCCCCGCCCAAGCGCGAAAATGATGACTCTTTTCAGCTCATTCGAACGTCCTTGTCGCGACTGCCTTTGCGCGGTTTGGATCGAATGAGGAAAAGAACATGGATTTGGATGGAAAACGAATAGTCGTCGTCGGTGGTAGCCGCGGGTTGGGCTTCGGAATGGCCGAGGCGTTTGTGGCGCGCGCAGCTAAAGTGACCGTCGTGGCTCGCGACGCGACGACTTTGCAAGCGCTGGGCGAGCAACTAGCCGTCACGACTGTGTCTGCTGAGGCGACCAGTGCCGACGCCGCGAAGCGGATCATGTCAGAGACACGACCTGATGTCGTCATCATGAATGCTGGCGCGGAACCGCCCATGGAACGTATCGACCGAGTTGGCTGGGAGGCGTTCACGACCAACTGGAACGTCGATGTGAAGGCCGCCCTGCATTGGGTCCAGGCCGCTCTGACGTTGCCGATGGCGTCGGGCGGGCTGGTCGTTCTCGTTTCCAGCGGAGCCGCGGTGCAGGGCTCGCCGCTATCGGGAGGCTATGCAGGAGCAAAACGGGCGCAGTGGTTCATTGCAAAATATGCTGAGGGCTTGTCGACCCAGCTCGGCCTGGGCCTGCGTTTCCGGGTCATTGTTCCCCGGCAGATGTTCGCAGGAACCGGCGTGGGCAACGCCGGAATCTCCGGCTATGCTGCGGCGGCGGGCCGGACATTCGCCGAACAGGCCGCTACCTGGCCGGACATGACACCGCGTGGCTTTGGCGATACGGTAGCCGAACTGATCGGCAAGACGGCGCTAGAAGAGGCTATGATCTATGCCGTGCGTGGAGATACGGGTGTGACGGTCATCGAATGATGGATGAAGCTGCCCTCGAAGCAGAAGCGAAGAACACACTGTACGCGGCGCTGGCCAAGGAGGCGGATGCAGTTCGCCCGGAACTGCACCGCTATGCCGCCCGATTGGTCGGCTCGGTGATCGACGGCGAGGACGTGATACAGGACGCGTTAGTCAGTGCGTTCGCGATGGTCGGCTCGATCTCGTCCGGCACGCCGCTGCGACCTTGGCTGTTTCGCATTGTTCACAATCGCGCCATTGATGCGCTGCGCCAGCGAAGTACCCGTCGGTCGGAGCCGCTGGAGACGGCCTTTGATCTAGCTGATGTCAGTGCTGTTGATCCAGAGGATGCACTGATCCGGCAGGACACGGTGCGGATCGCCTTGGCTCACTTTGCTAAATTGCCGGTGCCGCAGCGTAGCGCGGTGATCCTCAAGGATGTGCTGGGAGAGTCCATCGCAGACATCGCCGCGCTATTAGGCCTGAGTATCGATGCTGTCAAAGCCCATCTCTCACGTGGTCGGGCAGGATTGCGATCCATCTCCGAGTCAGAGTCCGAAGTTCCGTTGCCCCCAAGTGCCGAGGTTCTGAATTTCGCAGCGCTCTTCAACGCGAGGGACTGGACCGCCCTGCGCAGGCTGCTTGCCGAGGATGTTCGGCTTCGTCAGGCACGACGGCCGCAGGTCTCCGGTGCGGCGAACGTTGGCCGATTCTTTTCCTATTATGCGGACTATCCGCGGGTTTGGATCGAACCGGCTTGTCTGGAGGGCAGGGAAATACTGCTGGTCTCGGCTGCGCCGTCCGCTGCTCCTGCTTACTTCATGCTGCTTGAATGGAGGGACCAAAAGATAACACTGATCCGCGACCATCGATATGCGACCTACGTCATGGAGGGCGCGGCTGTGACGCGGGCCGCATCGCAACGCGAATATTAGGCCTGGCGCTCACACGGCTCGTGTTGGCGCACAGATGTCGTTGCGTCAAACCAATGCGATGGCCGCTTTCGGTCCGAGGCAACAACTGCCTTTATGACCGACAAGAGAAGGCGCAATGCAGTCAAGACCGCCGTCGGCCCCTTTGCTGCCGTTCGAGGTCGATCCGAGGAACGTGCGGTATGTGCTAGAATGCGGCCCGAAGGCGGAATGCGACAGACGCACTGCGAGGGGCTGATCGTACCGGAATTCGCGCGACCGAGAGCCGACGTTGTGCTCTTGAAAGGGGAGACGAGGACGATGCCGACACCACAGCAACCCAGTCTAATAGTTCGACAGAAATCCCCACAGAACATCGAGTTTCCGTTTGCGTCGCTCTCCGATTGGCTGATCCCAACCGAGCTGTTCTTCGTGCGAAACCATTTCCCGTCGCCGGACCTCGATGCGCGAGACTGGAGATTGCGCGTTGGCGGGACGGTGGAGCGGCCGATCGAACTTGACCTCGACAGCATCAAGGCGATGCGGAGCACGACTTTCACCGCCGTCGTCGAATGTGCAGGGAACGGGCGCGTCTACTATGTGCCGCCGAAGGAGGGGTTGCAGTGGCAGAACGGAGCCGTCGGCAATGCCGCGTGGACAGGTGTTCTTCTGCGCGAGATTTTGGAAATGGCGGGCGTTAAGCGAACCGCACGTGAGGTTCTGCTCGCAGGCGCCGACAGCGGCGTCGTCGACACAAACAAGAAAACGGCTTCTCCCGGCCCCATCGCTTTTGCGCGCAGTTTACCGCTTGAGAAGGCCATCGTTGACAGCACGATCCTTGCCTATTCGATGAACGAGGAGCCGTTGACGCGCGATCACGGCTACCCGCTACGCGCGGTCGTGGGTGGCTGGTTCGGCATGGCTTGGGTCAAGTGGATCACGCATATCACGGTTGTGGAGCAACCGTTCCTTGGCTACTGGCAGGCGCGCGACTATTTCCGTTGGGAGCGCAGCCTCGGGGAACCCAGGCTGGTCCCCCTTGCGGAGATGGAGGTCAAAGCGCAGATCGCGCGTCCCGTACAGGGGGCGCATCTCATCGCCGGCCAACCGTACCGGATTTTCGGAGCCGCCTGGAGCGGAGAGGCTGCTATCCGGCAGGTGCAGGTCTGCACCGGAGATGGCAGGGGCTGGCGCGAGGGAAGGCTCCTCGAAACAGAACGTCCCTTTGCATGGCGCTTGTGGGAGTACATGTGGACCCCTGAAGAAGTGGGGCGATATATACTGCGATGTCGCGCGATCGATGGGGCGGGGTGCGTGCAGCCCGACCTCCAGCGTTCCGACTGCGAGAGCTACGCGGCCAATTGGATCGTTCCGGTGGAGGTTACGGTCGTTCCCGAGCCACAGACGTACGAGGAGGAATTCGTGATCTAATCACCCGCATGGGGCGGAATGGCGGCTTTTGGCGCAACTGCGACCCGCGTTGTCACTGCGTCATGTCCGCTTTGCAGCAACAGCGACGGGTGGCTCGATGACCATTATGAGGCGCAAAGCAGTCTGCCCCGTTGCGACCCCAAAGCAGACCTTCGCAGCATGAGCACGACGGCCAGAAAGCTGCTATAAATAATTGCGCTGTCATCTTACGAGAAATGAACGAGCTGGTCCGGACCCGCCTACCGCAGACTGAGAATACCCTGGCGTTGTGGCGTTTCATGTAAGGGCGGTGATGGCTGGATGGATTTGTCGATCGTAAAGCGCCAACTCCTCGGCGGTTGGCGGCTCGAACAGCTTCGACCACCTAAGCAGGTCCGCCCGCGAGATGTCGAACGTGCCGACTGGAAACTCGGCGTTTCGCCGGGAGACCCGGTCCCAAAGCTCATCAAAGGGAACGTCGAGGAAGCAGAGGACGACGCGGGCACCAGTTGCGCGAGCTGCCGTTCGATCCGCGACTAATGCGCACAAGCTTAACAGCGTCATCGTAGCCGAGCTGATCCACGTTGTCCCGATCCTGCGCTTGGTTTACTCAAGTCTCAATAGGGTTGATCAAGGATGCCGCGAGTGGGATGGGAAGCACTAGAGCTGTGGGGCAAAGATGCGGCTCGCATCGAACGGCTCGCTGGCGGGGTTGCCAATGACGTCTGGAGCGTGCACGTCCACGGGCAACTTGCAGTCGGTCGTCTGGGTACCAGGAGCGACGCTGATCTGGCGTGGGAGGTTGAGCTCCTCCGGCACCTTGACCGCGAAGGTCTGAGCGTGCCGGTGCCGATCCCGGCGGACGACGGCCGGCTATTCGCGGATGGCCTGATGGTAATGAAATACATGCATGGCGGACCACCCGAGACCGAGGGCGACTGGCGTCGCGTAGCCGAGACCCTCCGCGAACTGCATCGTTTGACGCAAGGCTGGCCGCAGCGCCCAGGGTGGCGATCCTCGACGGACCTCCTGCATGCCGAGAAGGGGACGAGGATCGACCTTGCCGCGATGCCGCCAGATGGCGTCGCTCGATGCCGCGCGGCGTGGGCACGGCTTATCGGACGTGAGACAAGCGTCGTCCACGGCAATCCCAACAACCCTGCCAACATCCGCATGACCACGGACCGCGTCGCACTGATCGACTGGGATGAGTCGCATGTCGACGTCCCCGACCTTGACCTCGTCTTGCCCCACAATGCTGCCGATCTGGAAGCCGGGGCGTATGACATCGCCGCGCAAGCATCGGCCGCATGGGAAGCCGCCGTCTGTTGGGATGACGTATACGCGAAACAGCGACTTGCCGAAGTTCGAGCGGTCTAAGCGACGGCTCCTGGCGCATAGCCGCTCAATCGAACTGCTAAAACCGGAAACATTTTCCCCAAGAGACACGGCCCCGCTGGGTTCGGGGCCGCACTCTGTCAAATCTCTGTATGCTCTGCTAGTTCCAGCGCATCCTCGATGTCCACACCAAAGTACCTGACCGTGTTCTCGATCTTGGTATGTCCGAGCAGAATCTGGATTGCACGAAGATTGCCCGTCGCTTTGTAGATCATCGCGGCCTTCGTGCGTCGAAGCGAGTGTGTGCCGTAGTCTTCGCGTCCTAGCCCAAGATCGTGTCCCGGCACGTGGTGTAGGTTTTGAGGAGTAAGGTGGCCATCAGTGTTTTCCGGTAGGGTCGGGTTGTTCAAGACCAACCTGACGGAAAGACCACCGATGACCAATGACATGATGAACGTGCGCTCGCTTGTTGAGAAGAGCGCCGATGCCGATTTATTGCGCGAGATGATTGGCTTTGCAGCCGAGCGGCTGATGGAGCTGGAGGTTGGCGGAGCCACCGGCGCTGACTTCGGCGAGAAGAACCCGATGCGGCTCGCTCAACGCAATGGCTACCGTGATCGGGATTGGGAGACGCGAGCCGGAACGGTCGAGCTTCGCATTCCCAAGCTGCGCAAGGGCAGCTACTTTCCGAGCTTCCTCGAACCACGTCGGATGGCGGAGAAGGCTCTGACGGCTGTTATCCAGGAGGCTTATATCCAAGGCATCTCGACGCGCTCAGTCGATGATCTCGTCAAGGCGATGGGTATGAGCGGCATCTCCAAGAGCCAGGTGAGCCGCCTGTGCGAAGAGATCGACGTCAAGGTGAAGGCGTTCCTCGATCGTCCCATCGAAGGCGATTGGCCATACCTTTGGATCGACGCGACTTACCTCAAAGTCCGGCGTGGTGGTCGCATCGTCTCCGTCGCCGTCATCATCGCCGTCGGTGTCAACAGCGACGGGCGGCGTGAGGTTCTGGGTATGGAAGTCGGCACGTCCGAAGCTGAGCCGATCTGGACGGAATTCCTGCGCAGGCTGACACGCCGGGGTCTGCGTGGCGTCAAGCTCGTCGTCTCCGATGCGCATGAAGGGCTCAAGGCCGCGGTCACCAAGGTTCTCAGCGCCACCTGGCAGAGGTGCCGGGTTCACTTCATGAGAAACGTCCTGGCACATGCCGGAAAGAGCGGCAGGCGGGTCGTATCCGCTTTCATCGCAACGGCCTTTGCCCAGGAGACCCCGGAGGCAGCAAGCGCTCAATGGCGCAGCGTCGCCGATCAGATCAGGCCGAAAGTGCCGAAGCTCGCCACCATCATGGACGATGCCGAAGAGGACGTGCTCGCCTACATGACCTTCCCGAAAGAGCACCGGGCAAAGCTGCATTCGACGAATCCAATCGAGCGTCTCAATGGCGAGATCAAGCGACGCACCGAGGTCGTCGGCATCTTTCCGAACGACGAAGCCATCGTCCGTCTCGTCGGCGCACTGCTGCTCGAACAGAATGATGAATGGGCCGTCCAACGCGCCAGATACCTGACACTTGAGACCATGGCGCAAATGAGCGATGATCCCCAAATCAGTCTGCCCGCTGTGGCGCGCTGATATCCCTCCGGCCCTATGTCGGAAAGCACGGCCATCAGCCGCGAGCTACACCACTTCCATGGACACGATCTAGCCCAATTGCAGTTACCCACTCATCGACCAATCGGGCATACTGGCGAGTGCTGAGATGATCGGAATGATCGACTCGACTGGGAAAGGCGTAGTCGTCAATTGTTCCACCTCTCCGTTCAAGCCATGCAAGCAGACTTGCCCTGACGTCGGCCGTGATCTCAAACTGTACGGGACGACCGGTCTTTTGCTGGACGACCATGGCGCGGGTTCGAATTTCTTGACCTGTGACGAGGGTTCCGATTTTGACCTTAACAAGATCGCAGCCTCGGAGCTTACTGTCGATTGCTAGATCAAACAGCGCGCGATCTCTCATGCGCCCCTCCCGGTCGAGGAAGAAGCGGATCGCCCAAATCTGGCGCTGCTTCAGGGGTTTCTTGACGCCGACCTTTCGGCCGGCGTTCCATGCCGGTCGGCCCAGTGCGGCAGGATCGTATTGTGCAATACCCATTTGAGTTCTCCCTTCGGCCACCATTGGCCTTCAAGAAAACGCATGATCTCAAGGATTCACGGGGCCGGAAGCGGACTGACAGCTTTCGAGAACTGAGACCATGAAAGCTGCCGATCCGAGACAGCCTTGTGAGAACTGCGGCCATTCAGTGCGAGCCCACCCGCTGGAGCTGAACGACAGGTATGGCCGCGAACCCTGGCTGACGGCATGACAGAATATTTGACGCTCTCTAAGGCATTGGCTCGCTGTCCGAACCGCATGCGACCCGAGTTGGAATGAGCTAACCAACCGAAGCTCCTACATCAGGTTGAAACGCCCCATGCCGAATAGGTGCGCCGACGAGCCTCCGCCATGATCTCGGCGTCTTCAGGTGCAGGGCGGCAATCAAGGTGAGACGAAGCGTCAATCAAGATGAGACTCGGCAGCAGCAGTGGAACGTCGTGAGGGCGTAGCCCGAGTGGAGTTTCACTGCTGCTGAGCGCTGATTTTGCGTCTGGTGATCACGGTTGGCCGGTACTTTGGGTTCTTCGAAGAACGGGGAACCACTCTGTGCCAGGTCGTCACGTAACCGATCATCAGATGAGGCTTTTCATGAAGTTACGACAGGAGCACACGACTGAAGTCGCCGCCGCAAAGGCTTCGATCAGTAGAGCGACCGCTTACCGCATCGAGAAGAAGCCGCAGCTTCCATCACAAACCAAGAAGACGCGGGAACGTCGTCGTCCCGATCCACTCGCTCATATCTTCGACGCCGAGGTCGTTCCGCTTTTGAAGGCGGCACCCGGAATTCGCGCCGTCGCTGTCTTTGAGGAGATGCTGCGCCGGCATCCAGAGCTGAGCGAAGGCGTTCGCCGCACAATGGAGCGCCGTATTCGTTCATGGCGCGCTGTTCACGGCGAGGAACAAGAAGTGATCTTCCGGCAAATTCACGAGCCAGGTCGATTAGGATTGTCCGACTTCACAGACATGAATGAGATTGGGATCACGATCGCAGGCCAGCCGCTCGATCATCTGCTTTATCACTTCCGCTTGGCATATTCCGGCTTCGAGCACGCGCATGTCGTCCTTGGCGGCGAAAGCTTCGTGGCTCTGGCAGAAGGATTGCAGAATGCTTTGTGGTTCCTCGGAGGCGCTCCGCTTTATCATCGCAGCGATAGCCTGTCGGCGGCCTTCCGCAATCTGGATGCCGATGCAAAGGATGACCTGACCCGGCGATACGCCGAGCTTTGCGCTCACTATCAGATGACCCCAACGCGCAACAACAAAGGGATAGCTCACGAGAATGGCTCGATCGAGAGCTCGCATGGTCATCTCAAGAATTCGATCCGCGATGCGCTGTTGATGCGTGGCACGAGAGACTTCGACGATCTCGATGCCTATCGGGGCTTCATTGATGAGATCGTCAGCCGACGCAATGCCCGATATGGCAAGCGCATTGATGCTGAGCGTGCCGCGCTTCAGCCGTTGCCCGGAACACGGTCCAGCGATTTTGAGGAAGTTGTCGTTCGCGTTTCTCGCAGCGGCGGCTTTACATTGCGAAAGGTCTTTTACACGGTGCCATCACGCTTGATTGGGCACCGGCTACGGGTGCGCATGTTCGATGATCGTCTCGACGTCTTTATAGGCGGCACGCATCTGATGACGCTTCGAAGAGGTCGTGGTCACGCCAGCGGCAAACATGACCAGGTCGTCGATTACCGGCATGTCATCCATTCCCTTCGCAAAAAGCCGATGGCGCTTCTCCAGCTTGTTTACCGCGACAAGCTCTTCCCTCGACAGGAATATCGAAGAGCCTTCGAGATCCTGCTCGACCGGCTTTCCCACAAGCAGGCATGCAAGATCACCGTCGAACTCTTGGCCTTGGCACACGATCGCGGCTGTGAACATGAGCTTGCCGGAAGGCTGCGCAAAATACTCGACGCGGGTGATCTGCCGGACATCGTCAAACTGCGAACCTTCTTCGCTCCCGACCCCGCGCGGTTGCCGACCGTCAACGTCCATCTTGCCTCTCTCAATGGCTACGAGGCCCTGATCGATACTCGCCACACCGGAGACGCCGCATGAAGAACGCCCACGCTATTGATGCAGCCAGGCTCGGCATCATGCTGAATGAACTTAGGTTGCCGGCAATAAAGGTACTTTGGCCTGACTTTGCCGAGCAGTCCGACAAGGAAGGGTGGCCGGCGGCGAGGTTCTTATCCGCCATTGCCGAGCACGAACTGTCGGAACGCGATCGCCGCCGCATTGAACGTCATCTCGCCGAAGCGCGATTGCCGCCAGGAAAGACCCTCGATAGCTTCGACTTCGACGCCGTCCCAATGGTCTCGAAGGCGCAGGTTATGGCCATCACTGCTGGCGATAGCTGGCTCGCAAAGGGTGCCAACATTCTCTTGTTTGGACCACCAGGTGGTGGAAAGAGCCATCTCGCTGCAGCAATCGGGCTGGCGCTCATCGAGAATGGTTGGCGTGTGCTGTTCACGCGCACGACGGAACTCGTTCAGAAACTGCAAGTAGCTCGTCGCGAACTCCAGCTCGAATCCGCCATCGCCAAGCTCGACAAGTCCGATCTGCTGATCCTCGATGACCTCGCTTATGTCACCAAGGACCAGGCGGAGACGAGTGTGCTCTTCGAGCTCATCTCTGCGCGTTACGAGCGACGATCAATTATGATCACCGCCAATCAGCCCTTCGGAGAATGGAACAGGGTCTTCCCAGATCCCGCCATGACCCTCGCAGCCGTTGATCGTCTCGTCCATCATGCAACCATCTTTGAGATGAACGTCGAAAGCTATCGTCGCCGAGCAGCGATGGAGGCAAAACGACAGCGCGGCAGGCCAGCCTCCTATGCGACAATCAGGAATACCGCTGAGATTGACGCTGCGCGACAATCAGAGACCGACGAAGTTGTTGCCCGCGACAATCATGATGATACGCTCACCGACAACCGCGACACCAGAGTCTCATCCAGATTGTCGCGCTGATCTCATCCAGATTGTCGCTCTATACTTCAGGGGTAGCTCCCAAGAACCCGCCGTGAGGACCAGCTTCGATAACGTGGAGTTCGGCCGTCACGCCTGCATTCCTATTCGGCGATCTTCAGCTTCGCGGTCAGAGCGCACATCTCGCCACCGCCGACGACGAAGCCGCCGCCATGGATGTCGAAATAGGCTACTTCCGCGAGGCGCCCCCTGGTTCCCTCCGGATTGGCTCGGCGGAGTTCTGCGCCGTTCGGCAACGCAATCACCGTCGCCGATCCCTGAAACCCGGCTGCGAGCGGTCCCATCATGTCGAGCATGGGTTCCATAAATGCCGAGAGCGCTGGCGGCTCTACGTGCGTCTGCCCGGAAGTGGCCAGCTGATCGGTCCTCTGAGTCAAATAGGTTTGGGCCTGCGGACTTAAATTCGTCGGCACGGGGATCACCTGCTCCGGCCGTTTAAGCGCTGTCGGATCACTTATCATAAGTCCTTCCTCCATGATTTTCTGATTCAGCCGAAAGACAGGCGCCCATCTCGCTACTCTTGAAATGCCGGCACACTATACTTCACGAAATTAGCTGCTGACTTTTCGCCCATCGCGTGATCGCATCTCTGGATGTAGGGGCAGGTCCAAAGAAGTGTTCTTGTTGCGAAATGTTCGAAACATAGACGCCCTTCTTGAAGAACAGGAACATCTGGATCAGATCGTACCCAAGCTCGGAAAACAGCTTTACCGGGCGCGCGAGCAAGCGGAAAACCAGCCAGGGCACAACCCGCACCTTGAGACGTTTCTTTATAACCTCGGAGACGAGATCGGCGATCTCTTGCTGGCTCTTGGGGCCATCGCGCCAGCCGACATCGATCGTTTGGTTGTTCATCTCGCTACCAAGAAACGTCGCGGCTTTGGCGAGATATGACGCCAGATCATCTGTCAGAACATAGGACCATCTCGTGGTCTTATCGCCCAACGCCAGGAACCGGCCAGCTTTCACACCCTTCGCAATGATGTCTGAGCTTTGATCGAGAAATGTGGGGGCGCGGACAAATACATATGGCACACCGGAGGCCTTGATCAGATCCTCTGCCACTTTCTTGGCGTGGAAATGCGGCACTGCTGACGCAGCCTCGCAGCTGACGATGCTGAGAAAGACAAATCGGCCAACATTGGCTCTTGCTGCGGCCTCAATAAGATTCTTGTTGCCCTGGAAGTCCGTGTCGAGGCTTCCTTTCATGTAACTGTTAGCCGAGCTGACGACGACGTCCACGCCCTGCAAAGCACGATCCAATGAAGCTGGATCCATCATGTCGCCGCGCACCCATTCGACATCGGCGCTCTCATTTGAGGGCGCGCCCTTACGCGACATCGCAACGACGGCCACATTCGTATCATGCGCAAGGTTGCGGAGAATCTTGGCTCCGAGAAACCCTGTTGCGCCGACGACCAAGACCTTCTTTTTCGCCGTCGCGCTTGAACTTGCGGTCTCGGCAAGTGCCTTATTATCCGAGGCAGTGGAGGGATGGGGTGATTGAGTCAATCTAATCTCCTGTCATGGTCTGGTATCGGTTCGGGCGCTCAGGGCGGGGTAATCGATGTAGCCTCGCGCGGTACCGCCGAAGAAGGTGTTATGGTCTGGCTCGTTCATCGCCGCATCAGCCTTCAGCCGCGCAACGAATCATCTGACCATAGGCTTCGAGATCGGACAGCCCCGAAGCCACGTCGGCGCCGATCTGGTCGCGCGGACGACCCGGCCGGTTGAGGATCAGCGGCTGGTGCCAGAGCTTGCGAATATCGACCAGCAACGGTTCGTTGCCCTGGTGCATGATGTGCACATAGGCGAGCCCGAGCTTATCGAGTTCAGCAATAAGATAGCGGTAGAGATCCGGCCCTTCGGCGCCTTCGTCGATCCCCCACATGGTCGTGCCTGGCGACAGGCGGATCGGGGTTCGGTCTGCGCCGATCTCCTCTGCGATCGCCGAGGCAACCTCGATGGCGAAGCGGGCGCGGTTCTCCATAGGGCCGCCATATTCGTCCGTGCGCGTGTTGGCACTCGGCGCGAAGAACTGCTGGACGAGGTAGGCGTTCGCGCCGTGAATCTCCACGCCGTCGGCACCGGCCTCGATCGCTGAGCGGGCCGCGTGGCGGAAATCGGCGACGGTCTGGCGCACTTCTTCGGTCGTCAGCGCGCACGGCGTGGGAATGCCCTGCATCCCGGTCACCGTGAACATACCCGTCCCCGGCGCGACGCCCTGGCGATGATGCGGCGTGTTGTCGGGATGCGACATGCGTCCGGCGTGCATGAGCTGGATGAAGATATGGCCGCCCTTGTCGTGCACGGAAGAGGTGATCTTCCGCCAGCCGGTGACGTGTGCGGGAGTATAGATGCCCGGGGTAGTGAGATAGCCCTGGCCGTCATCCGAGGGCTGGGTGCCTTCAGTGACGATCAGACCGACGTCGGCGCGCTGGGCATAATATTCGGCAGCCAACTCTCCTGGCGTACCGTCGAAGGCAGCGCGGCTGCGGGTCATAGGCGCCATCACCAGCCGGTTGGGAAGCATGCAGCGGCCAATGCAGGCCGGGGTGAACAGTGGATTCATTAGGGTCTCCATTCGTTGGAGTTCTTGTCCACTATTCCAATCTCGGGATAAATTCAGCAGAATTGAAATCAGTTTTCCATCTATGGAGCAATCAGATGAGTCATTTGAACGACATGGCGCTGTTCGTGGAGGTCGCTAGAGCCAGGAGCTTTCGGAAGGCCGCGGAGGCTCTCGGCATGCCAAACTCTACTCTGTCGCGACGCATTAGCGAACTGGAGAAGGCAATCGGCTTGAGGCTCCTGCATCGCACGACGCGCAAGATCGAGCTCACCGAGGCCGGCCAGCTCTATTATGAACGAAGCAAGCGAATCGTTGACGAGGCACGGCTCGCGCACGAACAGCTCGGCGCGATGCTTGAGCAGCCCAGCGGTGTCCTGCGGGTTTCGCTCCCAGTCGACCTCGCTATTTTTTACCTCACACCGATCATCGGCGATTTCGCGCGGCACTATCCCGGCATCACGTTCGAATTCGACCTGACCCCACGCCGTGTCGATTTGGTGGCCGAGCCGTTCGATGTGGCGATCCGCATAGGCAAACTGGAAGATTCCAGTCTGATCACTCGTCTGATCGGGCGGCATTCGCGCCACCTCTATGCGTCTCCTGGCTATATCGAAGCTTCAGGCGAGCCCGCCACACCGGCGGACCTGGCGAAGCATGAATGCATCGGCATGCTGCGGAGCCCGACCTGGACTTTGCACCAGGAGGTAAACAAGGTCGATGTCGCCGTTCGCGGCCGCTTCACGCTCAACAGCGTCGGGATGATCCGCGCCCTGGCGGTCAACCACCAGGGCATCGCCCTGCTTCCCGAGAGGATCGTCGCCGAAGACTTGGCCACTGGCCGGCTCCGACGCATCCTGCCCGAATGGCAGGGGTCGACGGTCAGCATTTACGCCGTCACCGAAACTCGCCTTATTCCAGCCAAGACCCAGCGGTTCATCGAATTCCTGTCCTCCACGCTGATGGAAGCTTGAACCTGGAGGTTCTTATGGAAGCACGCGGGATCGGCAGCTTTTGGATAGTTGCGGTTTTGATGGTCTAAGACCGGAATAAGGGCGCATAGTTGCCATAGCGCTCCACGGTCGGTGGCATTTGATATCGAGTACCGGAATTATCCGCCCAAGGTGTGAGCGGCACACCGGTTACGCTCAAGCTTTGGAATAACGATACGATACACAAGGCCCTGAAAAAGATCAGCTCGACCACAAAGACGTCCGCGCTGGCGAAGCTCCGATTGCGTCGTGGCCTTTAGGCTATCCCAGTGGAATGATGGCAGCCAGACCACAGAGTGAGGAATGCAGCGAATGACCTTTCCGTTTTGTCGTAGCGGGTGGCGATGCGCCGAAACTACTAGACCCTATCCCCGATAGCCGCGCCTTTCGACAATCTCGAAGAACAGACCTTCACCGTAGGTAGGACTGTAGAGCTGGAAATATTCGCCATGCTCGTCGCGGTCATAGAGGATGTTGTTCGCCTTCAATCGTTCCGCAAATTCCGCGGGATACGAAGCGGTAGCGAAATTATCTCGGTCCGTGAGATAACGGCAGTCGGTGCGCGGCCGCAATCTTGAGCTCGAATGACGGCTTGCCAGAGGCAAAATTGTAACTACATTGTAAGTGCTAAATGTAAAACATAATGAGGTTGCCATGCCCCGCGCCGGTCATCCGAAGGGCGATACGTTCAATTTCCGAATCGATCCCGCCTTGAAGGCCGCATTCACACAGGCGGCGGAATCTGAAGATCGGCCCGCCGCCCAGCTATTTTATGCGGGCCTATGTCGAACGCCAGAAGCGCAAGGCATTTGAGGGCGCGGCGCGGCGGCAATCGCTTGCCGTGGCCAAACGCGCCCGCAACTCCGAGAGCGACGAGGCAAAGTCTCTGAAGGAGCTGGATGCACTCATCAATGAAGAACAGCTCAGGGACGAATGGAAGGCATGAAGCGCGGCGACCTGGTGACGTTTGCCGTCAGTGGTGACTATGGCAAACCGCGCCCTGCGCTCATTGTGCAAGACGACGCATTTGCCGAACTGCCTTCCGTGACCTTGCTGCAAATAACCAGCGACGTCCATGACGAACACTTGATCCGAATCACGATGCAGCCCAATGACGGCAATGGCTTGCTCAAACCTTCACAGGTGATGGTCGACCGCACCATGACCGTACCGCGATCAAAGACAGGCGCAGTATTCGGCAGGCTGGATTCGAATACGATGGCAATAGTCGACGCGGCGATGGCACGGTTCTTCGGTTTAGGAAGCCGCGGCCTATGACGAACAACGGCAAGGGAAGGTCGTGTCTCAAGACGACAGCGCGGTCGATGCGGCAAGGGACGCGGTCGACGATCGAAACGAACGGCGCACAGCTCGGCGCGGAAATAACCATCATCGGCAAAGCGTAAAGGCGGAATTCGACAATGAGAGAATCCGACAACCCCTGGAATATGGCTCTGATTTGGACGGATCTTTCAGGACCTTGCCACGGCCGCCGAGCGACTGGGCGCCACACGAAAGCGTGATAACTGACCAGTATTTTCGCAAAGATCAGTAAGTCTGCCGTCAGGCCCGCGGTACGCCCGCCGGCCGCAGATGCTTTCTGAGCGCAGCGATGCGGAAAATGGCGTTTGCCGCACCGTATCCCCGATAACCGCGCCTTTCGACAATCTCGAAGAACAGACCTTCACCGTAGGTAGGACTGTAGAGCTGGAAATATTCGCCATGCTCGTCGCGGTCATAGAGGATGTTGTTCGCCTTCAATCGTTCCGCAAATTCCGCGTCCAGACCGAAACGGGCTTCCAGGTCGTCATAATAGTTCGGCGAGATCGCAAGGGGTACGAAGCCGTTTGCGGAAAGGGCAGCGGCAGCGGAAAAGATATCCTGCGTTTTGAAGGCCAGATGCTGGATGCCGGAGCCGAAGGTTTCGGCGATGAAGTGGCCGGCAAGTGTGTTGCGGTTTTCGGCACCGTTCATGGTGATGCGCAGCGACCCGTCGGCATTTTCTATGGCTTGGCTTCTCACTATGCCGGACGGATCGATGATGTCGACCATCGGCGTCTTATGAGCATCGAGGATCGATGTGTAGAACAGCAGCCAGGTGAGCAATTCCTCATATTTCATGGTCTGGGCTATGTGATCGATCGACTGCAGCCCGACAGGCTCAGGCGCTGCTGTGTCTTCGACCGGATCGAACTCGATCTCCCATATGCGGGCAAGCTCCGTCTTGGGGTCGAGGAAGTAGAGGATGCCGCCGCCGACACCGCGTACGGCCGGCATCTCGATCTCGCCAGCATCGAGGGGTTGCCGAAAGCGCTCGGCGCCCAGGGCCACGGCGCGTTCGACTGCCGCCTTCGCATCGCCGACCATCAGGCCGGCAGCATAAGCCGTCGTGCCATGGACAGCGAATGACGCGCCGGCAAAGCCCTTTTGCTCGGTATTGACGACAAGATTGATACCGCCTTGGCGAAAGACTGTGACACTCTTGGTCTTGTGTCTCGAAACCTTTCGAAAACCGAGGCTTGCAATCAACCTTTCGAGCTGCGGCGCTTCGTCCTCGTCTACCGTGAACTCGACGAATGCAACACCTTCGACGGAGGCGCGCGGCGGCATCGCGGGGACGGGCAAGGAGCTTTCCGGCTCCTGCCGCTTTACCTGATCGCCGAGATAGATCAGAGAGCGCTGGCCATCGACGGCGATTGCCGTGGGCGAGCCGCCGCGGAACTGATCGTTGAAAATCTCCAGCGACAGATATCCGTCGTATCCGGTTGCCGCCACGGCTTTCATGAAGTCCAGGACCGGCAAGTCGCCCTCGCCGGGCATGTTGCGGAAATGCCTGCTCCAGAAAAGCAGATCCATGTCGATCAGGGGCGCATCGGCAAGCTGGATGATGAAGATCTTTTCTTTCGGGATCGAGCGGATCGAGTTGACGTCGATCTTGCGCGACAGCGTATGGAAGCTGTCGAGGATAAGGCCGATGTTGGGATGGTCGGCACGGCGCACGATCTCCCAGGCGTCGCGGTGATCGTGAATGTGCCGCCCCCAGGCCAGCGCCTCGTAACCCACCCTCAGCCCGCGCTTTGCCGCGCGCTCGCCAAGTTCATGAAAGTCGACCGCGGCTCGGTCGAGACCGCCAAGCGATGCCGGCGACACATTAGAGCAGACGAGTACCAGATCCGTGCCCATTTCCTGCATGACGTCGAATTTGCGCTCGGCACGGTCGAATGTGCGGCTGCGAAGCGGCTCGGGCATTCCCTCGAAATCACGGAACGGCTGAAATAATGTGATCTCCATCCCGAGATCACGCACCATCTTGCCGACCTGACGCGGGCTTTCATCAAAGATGAGGAAGTCGTTTTCGAATATCTCGACGCCATCGAAACCGGCCTTGGCGATCGCTTCGAGCTTGTCGCGGAGATCGCCGCTCAACGATACGGTCGCTATAGACGTCTTCATCGGCCTGCTCCAATGAAAGAACACAAGGGGCAAAACGCCTTCAACTGGCGGCTTTTCCTTGGGTTCGGTTATGGTTTGATCAGCTTTTTTGCCGATCGGCTAAATCTCTTTCTTTCGCTGGACAGAGTGTTGCCGTCCTGCGGTTCTCGAACCAATCTCCAATGCGTGACCTGATGCGTTAGCTTCGGTCACAGAGTGACGTTCGGCTCCCGGTTTCCCATTCTCCTCCTTAAGGAGCGCAACCCGGGACTTGACCGGGCTCGCTAGTAGACCATCAGGACAACCGGGATATCGTCAGCACGCCTTCCATGGTGCTTTCGCCGCGCCGCTCATAGGCGCGCTGGTCACGCAGGATCTGGAAGGCGATCGTCAAAAGTTTGCGCGCAATGGCAACGCGCGCCTTGTTTACTCCTCTGAACTTCAGATGCTCGTATTGGGCGCGCAGCTGCACATCGCTGGCGATGGCAGGGGCCACCGCCTCGACGAAAGCCCAGCGCAGCCACTTGTTGCCCTGCTTGATGATCTTGCCGTGAAAGGTCTTGCCGCCGGAGGAATAGGTCGACGGCACCAGCCCGGCATAGGCGGCCAGCTTCTTCGGGTTGCGAAACCGCGCTATATCGTCGATCTCCGCATCGATCAGCCTTGCAAAGAACTCGCCGATGCCGGGGATCGTCTTCAACAGCTTCACATTGCCATTGGCCTTGGTCATCGCCCGGATCGTCCTCTCCGACTGCTTGATCCGCTCATTGATATCGCCGATGAAATCGAGGCCACGATCGATCTGGATGCGGTCGATCTCTGAGACCTTCACCTGCGCCAGCTGGACGCGACCGGCCTTGCCGAACAGATCAGCGAGCTTCTTCAGCTGTGCCGTCTGTTCCGGATAGCGATCAAACACCGTGACGATCCGGTTCTTGGTCATCGTCCGCAGCCGCACGTAGAACATCCGCTCACGCAGGGCGACACGCAGTTCTCGGGCGCGTTCGCCGGGCGCCCAGGCCTCCGGCACCAGATCGGCTCGGAGCAGATGCGCCAGCACCGTCGCATCGATCTTGTCGGTCTTGATCTTGGCGTCGGCAATCGCCTTGACCTTCCAGGGATGGGCGAGAACGACATCATCACAAATGTCGTCGAGCCAGTCGTAGATCACCATCCAGTTGCGGGTCGCCTCGACAACCGCATGCGAATTCTCCCGGTAGCGTTCCAAAAACCCACCCAGAGACTGGCGGTCGTTCTTCACCCGGCCGGATCTCAGCGTCTTGCCGCTGCTGTCCTGCACCACCAAGTGGCTATAGGATTTGTGGTAGTCGACGCCGATATGGTAATCATAAGAGGCAGTCATGCTTCCAACTCCCTTATTGAGATTTTCCGAACCCCAGTAAGGTAAGCCGAAAGGCTGGAAGTGTGACTGTCCCTCGATCATCGACTGCATCTCAGTGATCCGTTCTCTCCAGCGGCGCGGCCCTCTTTCATGCCACCTCCCTTGTGCTGTCGAATGGAGGGTTATTCGGTCATGGCCTTGAAATGCGCGAGCATTCGGGCTGCATCCGGCGTTCGTCCTGTCAACAGACGAAAGGCGCCAACGGCCTGGAAGACCGCCATGCCTCCGCCATCGAGCGTCCGGCAGCCGCGATGTCTGGCCTGCCTCAGCAGTTCGGTCTCCAAGGGGAAGTAGACGATCTCGGCGACCCAGTGCCGTTCCTCAAGCAGTTCCGGCGGCAAGGGGGTGCCCGGATACTTCGTCATTCCGGTCGGCGTTGCATGTATGAGGCCGGCTGCCTGCCCCATCTCGGATGCCAGATCCCTTCCGGTGATGATGGAAGCAGCGGGAAAGAGCCGCGCCATCGTTTCCGTCAAAGCGGCAGCACGTTCGGCTTCGCGATCGAAGACGGCCAACCTCTGCAAGCCAAGAAAGAGCATTGCATAAGCGGTCGCAACGCCTGCGCCGCCAGCACCGAGCTGGACGCCCGAAGAAAGATCGGCGTCCGGCAGCCCGCGACGGAAGCTTTCGGCAAAGCCCCACCAATCGGTATTGTGTCCATATCGCCGTCCATCCTTGAAAACGACGGTATTGACGGCCCCGAGAGCCCGCGCCTCGGATGACAGGTCGTCCAGACAAGAGATGACGATCTGTTTGCAGGGATGGGTGATGTTGAGGCCTGCAAGGCCTTGAGCTTCGGCCTTAGCCAGAAGTTTCGGCAGGTCGGCTGGCGAGGCGCCGATCCGGTTAAGGTCGATCAGTTCATACTCGTAGTTCAGACCCTGGGCGGCACCCTCCTTCATATGCATGGCGGGTGTCAGCGACGCTTGGATGCCGGCGCCGATCAGGCCGGCCTTTAGCGGTCTTATGATTGTTTCGGCCATCCGTCTTTTCCGTGGTTCCGATGAGAAAGGGACCAGGCCCGCAGCAGCGGGCCTGGTCCTTTGCTTATTTGCCGCGAACGGTGTCGAGTTCCTTCATGAGCTGGGCGACCGTTTCTGCGCCGATCTGAGGGCTGAACTTGTCGATCAACGGCTTGACGGCGTCGCGCAGCTTCTGCGTCTCTTCCGGGCTCAGTTCGCTGACTTCCATGCCGGTCTTCTTGATCTCTTCGATCGCCTTGGCGTCCATCTCGCGCGAAACCTTGCGCTGATAGTCGCGCGCCTCGGTTGCGGCCGATTGGAAGAGGGCTTTTTCTTCATCGTTGAGCCCATCCCAGAACTTCTTGCTGATGAGCACGATCTGCGGATTGTACTGATGGCGGGTCACCGTCATGTACTTCTGCACTTCGAAGAACTTGGCATTGATGATGTTCGCAGCCGGATTTTCCTGGCCGTCGACAGTGCCGGTTTCGAGCGCCGTATAGAGCTCGGTGTATGGAAGCGGAACGGCGTTGGCGCCAAGGCTGTTGAAGAGCTCGATCGGGATCGGCGACTGGATCGTGCGGATCTTAAGGCCCTTGATGTCCTCAAGCTTGGTGACTGCGTGACGATTGTTCGTCAGGTTGCGGAAACCGAGCTCCCAATAGGCAAGACCGACGAGGCCGGTATCCGGCAGAAGCTTCATCAGACCGGAGCCGAACGGTCCGTCCATCACCTTGTCTGCTTCCTCGCCGCTATTGAAGAGGAAGGGCAGATCGACGGCGCCGAACTGCTTGACATTGCTTGCAAGGATGCCGGCATTGAGCACCGTCATTTCGATGACGCCGCCCTGCAGCGCCGAGACGGTCTGAACGTCGCCGCCAAGCACACCGCCGGGAAAGAGTTTCACCTCGATCTTGCCGCCGCTCTTCTCCTTCAAGAGCTCGGCGAACTTCTCCATTCCCATGACCTGGGGATGGCCCTTGTTGTTCGCCGACGCGAATTTGAGCTGATGCTCGCGGATTTCGGCCATGGCCGGGCCGGTTGCCAGCAATGCGATCGGCAACGCCAATCCCAATGCCAGCTTCGTCAATTTATTCAGCATGTCTTCCTCCCAGGTTGTGGCCGGCATCTCCCTCCGGCCGCGTTGAAATTCGTTCGCCGTTGCCGACGAAACTACGATCAGTGTCCGAACCACGAGACCGGGACGGTCACCAGTTGCGGAAACAGGACGAGCAGAAACAGAACGATCAGTTCGGCGATGAGAAAGGGCATCACGCCCTTCATCAACTCTTCCATTGAGAGCTTCGAGACGCCGCAGATGACATTGAGCACGGTGCCGACCGGCGGCGTGATCAGGCCAATCGCGTTGTTGATGATGAAAAGCACGCCGAAATAGACCGGATCAATGCCCGCCTGCTTGATGATCGGCATCAGCACCGGCGTCATGATCAGGATCGTCGGCGTCATGTCCATGGCGGTTCCGACGACGACGATCAGCACCATGATGGCGAGCAGCAGAAGGGTCTGATTGTCCATCAGCGGTTCGACCAGGGCCGCGAGCTCGCCGGGCACGTCGGCAACTGTGATCAGCCAGGCGGAAACCGCCGCACAGGCAACCAGGAACATGACGACGGAGGTGATCTTGGCGGCCGCCACGAAGACATGAAACAGTCTCGCCGGGGGTAGTTCGCGATAGATGACCATCGAGACGAAGAGCGAATAAACAGCGGCAACGACGCCGGCTTCGGTTGGCGTGAAGACGCCGAATTTCAAGCCGACGATGATGATGACCGGCAGCATCAGGGCCCAGATGCTGTCGATGAAGGCTTTGAGACGCACCGCGCCGCTCTGCTTCGGGGGAAGTGCGAACTGCTCCTTTCGAGCAACGATCAGCCAGGTGACGCAGAGTGCGGCTGCGATCATAAGGCCCGGGAAAATTCCCGCCAGAAAAAGCTTGGTGATCGAAACGCCGCCGACCACGCCGAACAGGATGAAACCGATCGACGGAGGAATGATCGGCCCGATAACGGAAGCTGAGGCGAGGAGGCCGCCGGTGCGGGCCGGGTCGTGTCCGGACTTCTGCATCATCGGAAAAAGAAGCGCGCCCAGGGCCGCTGCATCGGCAACGGCCGACCCGGAAAGGCTCGAAAGGACACAGGCGGCGAAGATGGCGACAAAACCGAGGCCGCCGCGGACATGGCCCACCATCGCCATAGCAAGCTCGACAATGCGACGAGAAAGTCCGCCGGTATTCATGACCTCGCCGGCAAGAAGAAAGAAAGGCACCGCCATCAGCGGAAAGCTATCGGCGCCGTTCAGCACGTTCTGCGCCACGATCTGCGCATCGAACATGTCAAGATACATCATCAAAGCAACGCCGCTGATGATAAGGGCAAAGGCGATCGGCACACCAAGCGCCATGGGTCCGAGAAGTGCTCCGAGGAAGATGGATACAGTCATTTCCCGCCCCTCAATGCTTTGTCACGAGCTTGGCAAGTGCCGGATCGTGATCCTCGAGCGCGACTCGTTCCTCACTGTCGCGGACAAGTTCGACCGTCGTGACATCGATGCGGCCCGTGGCGATCGCGAATGCGTCCCACAGGAGAATGAGAAATGCCGGAATGCCGAACGCCAGACCGGCGCCGTAGAAGACTGCCATCGAAATCCCGGTTGCCGGCGCTGCCACATGGACGTTGATCATGGTCTGCGTCCAGGCACCGCTGATCATCAGCCAGGTCGCCAGCAGCATCATTGCATGCCCGCCGAGCGCAGCCATTCTGGCAGCCGTGGGTGGCAGGCGCCGCAGCACGGAATCGACACCGAGATGGCCATGCTCGCGCATTGCGACGACCGCGCCGAGAAATGTCAGCCAGACGAAGAACATCCGCGACAGCTCTTCGGAGGACGTGATGCCCTGATTGAAGGCATAGCGAAGGACGACGTTGCCGAAGACGAGCACGACCATGCCTGCCAGCAAGAGCGCGATCGTCGCCTTCAGCACGAGAAAATAGAAATCGATGATGCGGGTCATTCGCTCCTCCCAAAGCGTGGGCAACAGATCCAAGTGTTCTTCCGACGTCCGTCAGTCGCGCGGGAAACGCGCATCTGAGCGCGGAGACCCCCGCGCCCCTCCTCCGGGACATGTTGCCTTGTCTTCAAAATGTACTAACTAGTTCGAATGTCAAGCGGTGATCTATTGAAACGGACGTGCAAGGTGAATATGACTTTGTCGTCGAGCGCCACGAATGGCAGCCTCCACGTTCAGGCTCCGTTTTGACGATTGGAAACAGCGGTTTAGGGAATATGGTCGTGAGAGTGATGGCGGAGCGGGCTGAAAACGGACGAAAGAACGATCCGCAGCGGACGCAGGCGGATATTCTCGTCGTCGCGACGAAGGAGTTCGCGACCCATGGCCTCGCCGGTGCGCGCGTCGATGCGATCGCGGAAAAGACCCGCACCTCGAAGCGGATGATCTATTACTATTTCGGCAGTAAGGAGGGTCTCTATCTCGCCGTCCTGGAGCAGTCCTACCGCAAGATCCGCTCGCTGGAAGCCGACCTTCAGCTTTCGAACCTTGAGCCGGAAGCAGCGCTGCGCACGCTAATCGCAACGACCTTCGATCACGACGAGGCCAACCCGGATTTCGTCCGGCTGGTGAGCATCGAGAACATTCATCACGCCGCGCATATGCTGCGCTCGGATGCCATCCGCGACCTCAACGTCTCGGTCATAGAGACGATCGCTAAAATCCTGGAACGTGGTTTCGAACAGGGCATATTTCATCGCAAGGCCGATCCGATCGATGTCCACATGATGATCAGCGCCTTCTGTTTCTTCCGCGTCTCGAACCGCTATACCTTCGGCACGATTTTCAGGCGGGATCTCTCGGAAAGCGAGACCATCGACCGGCACCGCGGAATGATCGCCGATGCCGTCGTCAGCTATCTCAAGTCCTGCCCGTCGCCGGATTGACGCCGGCCAGCTTTGCGGCGGCGATCAACCATGTTGTATCGGAAGAAGGACGAGGCGCGAACAACCGGTTGTGCAAATGAGTAGGGCAGATGTCCAACTCGACAAGGCCTGAAGGTTCCTCGTAGCCGCGGCCGCCGATACCGGTAATGCGAGAGGGCGTTCATTTGCGTGGCGCACTCTTTGCATAAAAAGGGAGATTTTCTCCGGAGATCCACTTCGGGCCACAATCTGATCGACCGCCTTGATAGGAATCGAACTCACGACGACTTAGATTAATATCTTTTTTGTAGTGACCAAGGATTGATCACTTTCACCCCGGCGGCCTCGAAAGGGCTGGTGTCTCGAGTTGCGACCGCGAGGCCGTTCGCTGCTGCTGTGGCTGCAATATATCCATCCGCCTTGCCGATCGCTTTCCCGGATACTCGAGCTCGTACCATCAGCTCCGAGTAGAACTGCGAGGTGGCAAGGCCGAAAGGCAGGATGCGCTCGGCAAAGTGCGGAAGCACTTCGCCCTCCAGGCGATCGCGAAGGATAATTTGCCGTTTGCCTGAGGGCATGGCAGCGATCCCGAAACGAAGTTCAGCAATTGTTATCGCGGAAAGGAACAGTGTCTCGATGGCTTGGGCGTCCATCCACTCGATCACTGCCCCGTCAGGAACCGGTTTCCACGGCTCCGATATCACATTGGTATCCAGCAAGATCATTCGAAAGTCATCGGCTCGGCAGGCGCTTTATCGCGATTTTGCTGCAGGGCTTCAACGTCGTGGTTGGAAAGCTCAGCGTCACGACCTATGGCCGCGAGTAAGGAGCCGAGTTTCACGCGTTCAGATGGACGAACGGCGGCCTCGATAATGTCACGGATTTCGGCCTCGGTGCTTCGGCCATGGTGAGCTGCTCGCACCCGTAGGGCGCGATGCGTTTCATCAGAAAGATTGCGAATAGTTACCGCCGGCATTGATATCACCCTTCTAGAAACGATGACTTTGATATCGAAATACACCAAATGATATCGTTTTTCAAGGGGCTAGATGTGCGACCCTATCAAATTCGATCACGTTGAAGTTGAAATTCCGCTGATGGAGCATTGCATCCGTTCAGTTCACCGCGCACATCGTTCCGGTCTTTCACATCCTCGACCGCCAAGACTGAGCCATTCGGCGTGCACGTCCGCACGGACTAGAGAGTGCTAAGTTTCAAGCGTCACACGGGAACTTTTTGCCGAAAGCCACGTTTGTCTGCTGTCACCGAACTCGACCAAGTCGATGACATTCATGGGGCTCGCCGACATGACAGGAGGCGAGCTCCTTCCGTTTCCCTGGTTTGCTCAAAAATAGATCGACATCACCAGGTCCTGGTCGAAATCCCCGAAGCCCTTGCCAAAAATATTCATGCCGCCCGGATTGTCCGCCTTCTCGTCAATGCCGATGCGAAAGCGAATGGAATGATGATCGGCAATACCGAGCGAGGCAATCGTCTGTGTCGAGACCATCGCACCATCGATCCAGGTTCCCTTGTCGTCGATCGTCCAGGTCTTGAGCTTGCCGTACTGCGAGCCGCTGAGTTTCCACCAAGCCGGCGAGTACATGCCGCGCCGATCGCCGAAATCGCCCGGTGACGTCCAGTGGCCGGCGGTGTCGCCGCCTTTTTTATAGGTGCCGGCCCGCGCCACGGGAGAGCTGCCGCGGACCGGCTGGGCCTTCTCACCTCGGCCCGAAAGGTGTTCTTCACTCGTCTAGCCCTTGATGCCGGAAGAGAGCATCAGCGCCTGCGTCACGCGCTTCTGGAAGAGCAGATAGGCAACTGCGACGGGCATGGCGGCGAGGATCGCGACGGCCATGTCACGGGCATATTTGACGCCGAAGGCATCGCTGATCTGGGTAATGCCGACGGGAACCGTCATCATGTCCTCCGAGCTCGTGACAAGGAAGGGCCACAGGAAGGCGTTCCAGGCGATGATGTAGGTAATGATCGCAAGTGCCGTGGTAATTCCCCAGTTCAGTGGCAGATAGAGCTTGAAGAGGATCTGGAATTCCCCGCAGCCATCGAGCTTTGCCGCTTCGCGCAGTTCCTTTGGAACGGAATCGAAGAACTGCTTGTAGACTATGACGACCACCGGAACGACCAGTTGCGGCAGGATGATGCCACCCCAGGTTTTGATCAGGCCCAGCCGGTGCATAAGCACGAACTGCGATACCACAAGAGCCTGCGATGGCACACCATGAAGCTCGCGAGGATGATGCCATAGAGCAGTTTGCGGCCCGGAAAGACGATCTGCGACAGCGCGTAGGCGCACATCACGCTGATCACGATCACGACGATCGTGACGGTGACCGAGGTCACGATCGAATTCATGTACCAGGTGGCGAGATTGGTATTGAAGAGCGCAAAGTAATAGGCCGAAAAGTTGAAGACGTCCGGAATGAAGGTCGTTTTCGATACCACCTCCTGCTCCGGTTTGATCGATGTGACGATCGCCCAATAGATCGGGAATGCCCACATACAGGCGATGCACAGGGTCAGGACGAGAAGAAGCGCGTTACCGATAGTCTTGCCGGGCATGTGTCAGCGCTCCCTTACGCGCAGAAGCTGGTATTGCAGCACGGAAACGACGATGATGATCAGGAAGAGCATCACGGCGACCGCCGAGCCGACACCACCATGATTGAGGCGGAAGGCCTCGCGGTAAACAAGCTGCAGCAGCACATAGGTCGAGTTGAACGGTCCGCCTTCGGTCATCAGATAGACCTTGTCGAAAATCTTCAGCTGCAGGATAAGCTGGAGCGTGAGAACGAGCGCCGTGACCGGCCAGATCAGCGGCCAGGTGATGCGGCGGAAGCACTGGAGGCGCGTCGCACCGTCGAGCATCGCAGCCTCATAATAATCCTGCGGAATATTGCGCAGTCCGGCGATGAAAAGCAAAAGGTTGAAGCCGTTCGTCCACCAGACCGTGACGAGGGCCACCATCGGCATGGCCCAGACGGGATCACGGAAAACACTGACGCGCTTGCCGGTGAAGAATTCGATGATGTACTGCGCGATGCCGAACTGCTGGTCGAGCACCCATTGCCATATCTGGGTCACGACCGAAACCGGCAGGATATAGGGGATGAAGAAAAGCACGAGTATCAGGCTCTGCAGCCAGCCCTTCAGCCGCACGACCATCAGCGCCAGACCAAGGCCGATCAGCGTATTCGGAATGACGGTCAACAAGACGAAATAGCCGGTGTTCCACACGGAGGTATAGAAGAGCTTCTGGCCGAAAAGCTTCACATAGTTGCCGAAGCCAACCCACTGCCCCACGCCGATCAGTGGCGCGTCGGTGAAGCTCAAGGCAAACATCTTGTAGACCGGGTAGGCAAACACGACCAGATAGGCGGTCAGAAACGGCGCGATCATGATGATCGCCGTCAGCGTCTTGCCTCGTCTTTCACTGCTGAACACTAAGCATCTCCTTCAAGCGCAAACGCCGGCCGGAGGGTCGCTCCGGCCGACGAATTCTCACATCTGGCTCTGCAGTTCTTCGCGCATCTGCTCGATCGCGTCTTCCGGTTCGAGCTGCCCGTTCAATGCCGGAACCACGAAGTTCTGCGTCGCATCGTAGATCTGCGACGCCTGCGAGTTTGGAGACCGGATCGAAGACAGCCGTGTCTGCGAGCTTCGCATAGGTCGCGTTCGGCTGCATTTCCTTGAATTCCTTGCTGTCGGTCACGGGCTTATAGGCCGGAATGTGACCCGCGCTCGCCCAGGAGATGCTGTGCTCGTTCATCCAGTTGATGATCTCGAGTACGATCTTCACCTTCTCCGGAGCGATCGGCTTGGCATCGCTGTTCGGGATCGCGAAGGAGTGCGAGTCCGCCCAGGTCGCCTGCGTACCCATGAGGTTCGGTATTTCGATGGCACCCCATTCAAAACCGAGATTGCCGTTCTTCTGGAGGTCGACCATGGTCGGCACCTCCCAGACGCCGTTGATATGCATGGCGGCCTTGCCGGAGGTGAAAAGCGCAATCGAGGCTTCATAGGAAATCAGTTTCGGCGAATAGCCGGTGGAGACCCAGTGCGCCATGGTCTGCAGCGCCTTGACGCCGGCATCGCCGGGCAGGATCTCGTCTGCGTCGATGAACTTCGCGCCCTGCTGTGAAAGCAGGGTATAAAAGACGCGCCACATCGAACCGCCTTCGTCGGTATGCAGCGACAACGGATACTCGACCTTGCCGGTTGCCTTGATCTTCTCGAGCGCGGCATTGAAATTGTCGAGCCCGTCGAGACCCTTGGGCAGACCGTCGTCGCCCAGCAGCCCGGCCTCTTTCAAAATGGTCTTGTTGTAGTAAAGGACGATCGAATGAACGTCGAAGGGAATGCCATAGACCTTGTTGTCAAAAGTCGCCTGTTTCCAGGCCGCATCGACGTAGTTTTCCTTCTTGATTCCGGCGGAAGCGAGCTCTTCATCCGAAAATGGCCGCAGGATGCCGGTCGGAACGGCGAGCGGATAACGCGACATATGATATGATAGGTCATGATGTCGGGCTGCTGGCCGACGGCTGCGGACGTCTGCACCTTCGTATAGAAGGGAACGCCCCATTCAAGCGTCGTCGCGTTGATCTTGATGTCCGGGTGGGTGTCGTTGAACTCCTTGATGAGCGCCTTCATGCGGATACCGTCACCTCCGCTTAAGAAATCCCACCAGGTAATATCCGTCTGTGCGAATGCCGCTGCCGAGGGCAGCAATGCGATTGCCGCCGAAACGGCCAGTTTCAATAGTATTTTCACGTCGGTTCCTCCTCGAAAAATTCATGGGTTGTGACCATCGCGTGGTACGAAACGGTCTTTTCCGCAAACCTCCTCCAAGGTCCGCATCCTCGTCCTGCATTCACTTCCGAAATCCGGGCGCAGACGCCCGAATTGCGGCTATCAGCTGAGCCTCCTGCCTTCGCTGTCGAAGGCCAGCATTTCGGGCACCCTCAAAGAGAGGTTGATCTTTTCCTTGGGCTGCGGGCGGCTGTCGCGGCACTCGACCGTCATTTCCGCGCCACTCGCAGTCAGAATGTGCAGGTAGCCGGTGCCGCCGAGCTCCTCGGTGAACTCGGCCACGGCCGGAAGCGTCACAGTGCCTTCGCCCGCCCCGAGCCCGATATGCTCCGGACGGACGCCGACATGGACGGATGCGCCGGCAGCAACACCCGTACGCGTCGGCAGATCGAACGGCTGGCCGGGCGCGTCTTCAAGCTCGACCCGCAAAAAGCCTTGCCCTGCGTTTACGACTTTTGCCTTCAGAAAGTTCATGCCCGGCGAGCCGATGAAGCCTGCGACGAACATGTTTTGCGGATCGCGATAGAGCTCGAGCGGCGCGCCGACCTGCTGGACGACGCCTCCTCTCAGCACGACGATCTTGTCGGCAAGGCGTCATCGCCTCCACCTGGTCATGCGTGACATAGACCATGGTCGCGCCGATCTGCCGGTGCAGGCGGGCGATCTCCATGCGCATCTTTACGCGCAGTTCGGCGTCAAGATTGGACAGTGGCTCATCAAACAGGAAGACGCGCGGCTCGCGCACGATCGCCCGACCGATCGCCACGCGCTGGCGCTGGCCGCCGGAAAGCTGGCTTGGCTTGTGATCCAGATAGTCACCGAGACGCAGAATGTCCGCCGCCGCCTTGACCTTCTGCTGGATCTCCGCTTTTGGCCGGCGCGCGATCGACAGGCTGAACGCCATGTTTTCGAAAACGGACAGATGCGGATAAAGCGCATAGGACTGGAAGACCATCGCCACGCCGCGCTTGGAGGCCTCCCTGTGCGTCACGTCGTCGTTTTCGATGCGGATTTGCCCGCCGCTCGTCTCCTCCAGCCCCGCAATCATTCTGAGCAACGTCGACTTTCCGCAGCCCGAGGGGCCGACAAAAACCGCGAACTCGCCCTGTTCTATCTCGGTATCGACGCCATGAATGACCTTGAACGAGCCGAACGACTTGCTGACATTCGCCAGCTTGATACCAGACATGCATCCTCCCGATTGTCGTTTTGATCGGGGCGGCTCCTGCGCCGCCCCGATGGCAATCAGTTCACGCCGAGGCGACAGACAGCAGTATGAAATGATAGGATTTTGCCGGCAGGGGCCCGATGAGCGCACCCTCGTCGGTGATGGAAAGACCTGTGCCCGGTCTTGGGACGATGCGCTCCTGGTTCTCGACCGCGTTCCTGGCTTTCAGATCCTCGCCGGTCATGACGTGATGTTGCACGATCTTGAGACCCTTGAAGCCTTGCAGGTCGACGCTGAGGTCGATCGCCTCGTCAAGGCTGCGGTTGATCGCAAAGAGCGCTATTGGTCTTGCCATCGTCGTGCAGCACCGCCGACAGATCGAGATAGGGCACGTCCTGCGCGACCTCGCAGTCGTAAGTCGGGCCGGATGACGACACCGTCAGCGCCGTGCCGCGACCGTATTTCGAGGCAAATTGCAGCGGATAATAAATCGACTGGCGCCATGCCGGACCGCCGGCCTTGGTGAGGATCGGCGCAATCACATTGACGAGCTGCGCCATGCAGGCGATCTTGACCCGGTCAGAGCGGCGGATGAAGACATTGATCAGCGAAGCGACGAAAATCGCATCTTCGAGATTATAGAGCTCTTCGAGGAGCGGCGGCGCTTCCGGCCAATCCCAGCTCGCGATACGCTCGCCGTCTTCCTTGCGGTCGTGATACCAGACGTTCCATTCGTCGAAGCAGATCTTCACGTCGCGCTTCGACCGCTTCTTCGCCTTGATGTAGTCGATGACGCCGCCGATGGTGACGATATAACGATCGAGCTCGATCGCCTTGGCATAGTAGTTCAGCGTGTCGTTTTCTTCGTTGCCGAAGTACTTGTGCAACGAAATGTAGTCGACGCTGTCATAGCTCGCATCGAGTACCGTCGCCTCCCATTCGGGATAACTCTTCATCTTGTCGTTGGACGAGCCGCAGACAACCGTCTCCAGGGTCTTGTCGAAATATTTGAAGGCCTTGCTGACCTCGTTGGCGAGGTGGCCGTACTCGGCCGCACTCTTGTGGCCGACCTGCCAGGGACCGTCCATCTCGTTTCCGAGGCACCAGGTACGGACATTGTGCGGGTCCTTGTAGCCGTGCTTGGCGCGCAGGTCGCTCCAGTAGGTTCCGCCCGGATGATTGCAATATTCGAGGAAGTTGCGGGCATCGTTCAGTCCGCGCGAGCCGAGGTTCATGGCAAGCATCATCTCGGTGTTGGCAAGCTTCGACCAGTCGGCGAATTCGTTGATGCCTACTTGGTTGGTTTCACGTGTTCGCCACGCAAGATCAAGCCGGGTTGGACGCTGGTCCCGCGGTCCGATACCGTCTTCCCAATGATAGGCCGAGACGAAATTGCCACCCGGATAGCGCACGATCGGCATGTCGAGATCGCGCACCATATCAAGAACATCGGTTCGAAAGCCGTCCTTGTCCGCCTTCGCATGGCCCGGTTCATAGATGCCGGTGTAAACGGCGCGGCCCATGTGCTCAAGGAAGGAGCCGTAGACCCGCTTGTCGACGGTCGAAATCGTGAATTCCCGGTTGAGTGTGGCTTTTGCCCGCATGAATGTTCCTCGTTTATTGAATTTGATTTTTCCGCAAGTTATTTCAATGATTTTGTTTTGTATCAAAAAATCAGTTTCATATGGTGGGCGTGTGCGATTGGCGCACATATTTTCCGCGATGCGTAACGCTGATTCCAGGTATGTGTTGTGCCTTGCTTTTTCTTGGCCACCTGCGCATTTCCACTTCGCATCCGGTCGCCATCGACCGGCCGCGATCCACTTGAAGGATCGCTGCGCTGGCGTGACATTGACCGCAGAAACTGCGATTATGAGCGCCAGATCGAGAGGAACCGTCACCAGGACAATCCGAGGCAGGGATCTCTTTGCACGTTCTCGTCGTTTCCTCTTCGAGGACTTTTTTGGCGGCGGGACGGCGGATAGTCGGCGGCGCTTGAACAGCGATCGTCAACCAGGAAATAACCTTGACCTCGACGAAGCCACCCGGGAACGGACCCCAAGCCGAAAACCATCACCGGGGACCGGCGAATTTTCCCCTCCTCGTGCTCGGAGCCCTCGGCGTCGTCTACGGCGATATCGGCACAAGCCCGATTTATGCATTCCGCGAAGCCCTGAGAGTCTCCGGTCAGGTGTCAGGAATGGTCGATGGCAAGCAAATTCTCGGTTTGCTTTCTCTGATCGTCTGGGCATTGACCTCCATCGTCGCCATCAAATATGTCGGCTTCGTTTTGAAAGCCGATAACAAAGGAGAAGGCGGCACACTTTCACTGATGACGCTCGCCCGAGAGAGCCTTGAAGGCAGGCCGGTTTGGGTCCTTGTTCTTGGCATTGTCGGCGCGTCGCTGTTTCTGGGCGATGCCATTATCACCCCTGCGATATCGGTATTATCGGCGGTCGAAGGCCTCGAGGTGGTCGCCCCGCAGCTTTCGCATTGGGTCGTTCCGACCACGGTTGTCATCATAACGGTACTATTTCTCGTTCAACGGTTCGGGACGGGCGGTGTCGCATCGGTATTCGGTCCCGTCACCGCAGTATGGTTTTTAACCCTTGGCGTCTCCGGCCTTGCGCACATCCTCCAACAGCCCTTGATCCTCTCGGCCATCAATCCGCTTCACGCCATACAATTTCTCGGCACGCATGCTGGAATTTCAGTGTCGGTTCTGGGTGCAGTGTTCCTGGCAGTAACCGGCGCTGAGGCGCTCTATGTGGATCTTGGGCATTTCGGGCGCAAGCCGATCGTCTTTGCCTGGTTCGCGCTGGTGTTTCCAAGCCTGCTTTTGAATTATTTCGGTCAGGGCGCATATGTCCTCAGCCATCCTGAGGACATCGAACATCCTTTTTTTGCAATGCAGCCCGAATGGGCGCAATTTCCTGTGGTTGCTCTCGCTACCGCTGCAACCGTCATTGCCAGCCAAGCGGTTATATCCGGGGCATATTCCCTTATCCGCCAAGCGATGCATCTCAATCTTCTGCCGCGCTTCAGCATCCGCCATACGTCGGAAACTCAGGCCGGACAAATCTACATGCCCCAGATCAATGCCTTGTTGTTCGTCGCCGTCATCGCATTGGTGATCACGTTTCGAAATTCCAGCGGTCTGTCCGCCGCCTACGGGATCGCCGTCACCGGTGAGATGCTCATTACCGCTATTTTGCTTTTCGTCGTCGCGCGACGCGTCTGGAGATGGCGACGGACACTTGCATTGATCGTAATCGCTCCGCTGATCCTGATCGACACAAGCTTCTTCGTCGCCAACGTCGCAAAGTTCGGACAAGGCGGCTGGGTTCCCGTCGCCGTGGCCCTCACCGCTGCGTTCTTGATGCAAACCTGGATTTCCGGACGTCGCTTGCTGACAATTAGAACGAGGGCGGACGAGGTCCCCCTCACGATGATCATTGACAATCTGACAAGGAAAAAGCCATCAACCGTGCCGGGAACTGCAGTGTTTCTGACGAGTGACGTCGAAGGTGCGCCTACTGCTCTCTTGCATAGCATGAAGCACTACAAGGTGCTGCACGAGCACAATATCATCCTCTCCGTTCTGACGTCCCCGTCACCTTATGTCGCCGATGACGAGAAAATCTTCCTTGAGAGCCTGCATCCCCTGTTCAGCCGCATCGTCATCACTTTTGGCTATATGGAGACCCCCAACATTCCCCGCGCCCTTATCCTGGCGCGCAAGCTCGGCCTGAAATTCGATATCATGTCGACGACCTTTTTCCTGTCGCGCAGGACGATCTTGCCGTCCGAGAAAGGCGGCATGCCGCTGTGGCAGGATCGGGTGTTCATCGCACTCGCGCACAATGCCAGCAACGCAACTGAGTATTTCCGGCTCCCGACCGGGCGTGTCGTCGAACTCGGGATCCAGGTGACGATCTGATTCCATCGGCGCGGTGCCTGGCGTTCCGCTTGCGAGCGCAAAGCTTTTTTCGTGACGAAGGCGAAAGAGGCGAATGACGCCAAACGGTTCGCCCGTTCGACATCAAAGAGCCGTCAAACCACCCGTCAGAGGCAATCGGGCTTGTCTTCGGCCTTCTATCCCCCAAGGATCGCTTCCAGAAAATTACCGCTAGAGTCTTGAGATACGAGCAGGGCTTGCTTCTCGCAAATAACCGCCGCTCTACAACTTCGGCGTCAGCATCTCGAAGCGGTCGCGGACGGTGGAGCAGATGTCGCCGCCAAGGCGGGCGATCGCATCGACCGCTGCTGGATCAACGTGAAGGCGCTCCGGATCAACAACACCGTCACGATAATGCGCAAAGACGATTTCACCGAGGATAACCTGGCGCGACTTGCCAAGCTCCAGCGTCACATGCCTGCGGCATTCGAAGGCGGCAGGAGCCTCCGCAATCCAGGGCGAACCGACCTTTACTCCGGGCATGGCGGTCAGACCCGCCTCCTTCAGTTCGTCGACACCGCGCGGATACTTCGCGCCGCAGACATGCATCGCCTCGGCGATTGAAAAGGAGACGATGTTGACGGTGAAAACCTCGGTCATGCGGATATTGTGGGCGGTATCCTTGAAGGACATGTCCGGATGGTTCTCGACGCCCAGCGCCAGGATCGGCGGATCGGCCGAAAGGCAGTTGAAGAAGGAAAAGGGAGCGGCATTGATGCGGCCCTCCTCATCCACCGTCGTCACCAGCGCGATCGGACGCGGAATGATCGTGCCGATCATCAGCTTGTAGCGCTCGCGCTCGCTCAGTGCCGTAAAGTCGAAGGAGATGCTCATCTCAGCTTGGCGTCCGCATCGGGGCAAATCTGCTCATCGCGCCCGTGAAGGCCTTGGGAAGCGGCGAGGCATAGGAGCCGCGCTTGCTGGTCGAAAGTCCGAGCGACACCAGCGCTTCGGCCTGCTTCACGGCCGCGGCGACGCCATCGACGACCGGAACACCATAGATCTCCTGCAAATCGCGCGCGAGGTCGGTCATGCCCGCACAGCCGAGCACGATTGCTTCTGCACCATCTTCTGAAAGGGCCTTTTCGATTTCAGCCCGAAGCTTTCCGATGGCACCAGAGCCCTCGTTTTCGAGCTCGAGCACCGGGATGTCGCACGCCCTTACCTTCGCCCGGCCGCCCATGCCGTAGCGGCGGACAAGATTGTCGATGAGCACGCGGGAGCGTTCCAGCGTGGTAACGACCGTGAAGCGTTGCGCCAGGAAGCCGGCCGTCGCTACCGCAGATTCGCAAAGGCCGAGCACCGGCACATCGGCAAAGGAGCGCGCGGCATCAAGGCCGGTGTCGTCGAAGCAGGCGACGACCGCCGCGTCATAGCCGGCCCCCTGGCGCTCCTTCAGCTCCATCAGCAGTCCCGGGATTGCCAGCGCCCCGTCATAATGGCCTTCGATCGAAACCGGTCCCATACGGGACGTGGCAGCGATGATGTCCGTTCCTGTTGCGGCGACAGCGCGTGCGGCGATAGCAGCCTTTTCCGTCATCGAGGCCGTCGTGTTGGGGTTTACCAGCAATATGCGCATGTCATTTGATCTTTGCCTGCCGCCGGCTGAGCATCATCATGATGGCGAGCGCGACGAGGATAATGGTGAAGGAGAAGAGCGTCGTCACCGTTCCGAGCGCATAAAGCACGGGCGTCGTGACGTTTGTCGTCATGCCGTAGATCTCGAGCGGCAGCGTGTTGTAGGTGCCCGACGTCATCAGCGTGCGGGCGAATTCGTCATAGGAAAGCGTGAAGCCGAAAAGGCCGACGCCGATCAGGCTCGGCAGGATCATCGGCAAAACGACGTGCCGGAAGGTCTGCCATGAGCTTGCGCCGAGATCGCGCGCCGCTTCCTCATAGGCCGGAGAGAAGCGGTTGAAGACGGCAAACATGATCAGCACGCCGAACGGCAGCGTCCAGGTGAGGTGCGCGCCGAAAGCCGAGGAATACCAGGCGGGCTTCAGGCCGCCCTGCTGGAAGACGACGCCGATGCCGAGCGAAATGATGATCGAGGGGACAACGAGGCTCGCAACAGTCGCATAAAACAGTGCCGTCGAGCCCCGGAATTTCCGGCGGAAGGCCAGACCTGCGAGCAGCGAAACGACGACGGTGACGATCATCACCATCAGGCCGAGCAAAAAGGACCGTTTGAAGGATGCGCCGAAATCGCCGACGGCCTGCTTTTCGAAAAGGTTGAAGAACCAGTGAACCGAAACCCCGTTCAGCGGGAAGGTCAGGCCCCCGTCCGGCCCCTGGAATGACAGGATCAAAACCGCCGAGAGCGGGCCGTAGAGAAAGACCACGAAGACGGCGAAAAAGACCGCGAGCACATAGAATTCGACGGTTCGCTTTTCATGGTTCATCTCAAAGCTCCTTGCGGATGTCGACGACGCGCAGGATGGCGGCGACCATCAACAGCACGACGACCAGAAGCACGACAGCATTTGCGGCAGCGGCCGGATACTGCAGCAGCGACATCTGGTTTTTCATCATCAATGCGACCGAAGCGCTCTGGCCGCCGGACATGACCTGCACGGTCGAAAAATCCGCCATCACCAGCGTCACGACGAAGATCGTACCGATCGCCATGCCGGGTTTTGCAAGCGGGATGACGACGTTCCAGAGGATTTGCCAGCCGCTGGCACCGGCATCGCGCGCCGCCTCGAAGAGCGAGCGGTCGATGCGCATCAGCGTGTTGAAGATCGGCGTCACCATGAAGAGCGTATAAAGGTGCACCATGGCGAGTACGACGGCGAACTCGGAATAGAGCAACCACTCGATCGGCTGCGGAATGAGGCCCATCTCAATCAGCGTCGTATTGACGAGCCCATTGCGGCCGAGCACCGGAATCCACGAGATCATGCGGATGATGTTCGACGTCATGAAGGGGACGGTGCAGACAAGGAAGAGGATCATCTGCGTCGAGGTCTTGCGGATATGGAAAGCCAGGAAATAGGCGACCCAAAAGCCGATGAGGAGCGTCAGCGCCCAGACGATGACGGTGAATTTGAGCGTGTTAAGGTAGATCTTCCAGGTCACCCATGAACCGAGCGTCTCGGTATAATTCATGGTGAGGAAGGCGGGATAGAGCCCCGCAAAGTCGTAATCCCAGAAGCTCACGACCGCGATCATCGCGATCGGCAGCAGGAAGAAGAAACCGAGGATCAGAAAGAGCGGCAAGGCCTGGAGATAGGAAATCGCAGCCAGCGGCAGGCGAAAGCCGCCATTTCGAACGCGCTCAGCCTTCTCACCGGGTTGTGCGGAAGCGATCGTTGCCATCTGCCATCCTCTTAGACATTCGCGGAAACCAAAATGGAAGGGATCCGAAAGACCCCTCCCCAGCCCTCCCGCAGAAGGAGGGAGTTTTCTGCCGCAACCTCTCCGTCCGCTCCTCCTGTCGGGAGGGCTGAGGAGACAAACGCGGCGAACACCTTATGCGGCGACGAACTCGTTCCAGCGGCGGACCATGTAGCGGTCTTCGTCCATGACCGAGTTCCAGCAGGCAACAGCGCCCATGCGGGCCTCGAAGGAGCCGCCATCGCGGACGGCGCCGGCCTTCTCCATGACCTTGCCTTCCGGCGAGAGAATATCGCCCTGCGCCGGCTTGCCCTCGATCCAGTAGCCCCATTCGTCGGCCGACATGAAGCCCTTGGCGGTTTCCATGCAGGCAGAGTAGTAGCCCTGGCGGTTGAGGTAGCCGCCGACCCAGCCGGACGTGTACCAGTTGATGTACTCGTAGGCGGCGTCGAGCTGAGCGCCCTTGAGGTGCGAGGCAAGGCCGAGACCGCCGCCCCATGCGCGGTAGCCTTCCTTGAGCGGCTGATACTTGCAGGCAATACCCTTGGAACGGACAGCGGCAACGGCCGGCGACCACATGGATTGGATGACGACCTCGCCCGACGCCATCAGGTTGACCGACTCGTCGAAGCTCTTCCAGAAGGCGCGGAACTGGCCTTCGCTCTTTGCCTTGATCAGGAATTCAATCGTCTTGTCGATCTCTTCCTTGGTCATGTTGCCCTTGTCGGCATATTTGATGTTGCCCATGGCTTCCATGATCATCGCGGCATCCATGATGCCGATCGAGGGAATATTCAGGATCGAGGTCTTGCCCTTGAACTTCGGATCCATGATGTCGGCCCAAGTGGTGATCTCGCGGCCGACGAGATCCGGTCGGATGCCCAGGGTGTCGGCGTTGTAAATGGTCGGAACCATCGTCATCCACTTCGTCGGCTCCTTGGCGAAGGTCTTGGAATCGGCGCCTCCGACGAAGCCGACCGTATGCGGTGCAGTACCCTGCGCAATGACGCTGTCCGGCTTCATCTTGCCGTTGATGAAGAGCGGCACGATCTTGTCGAAATATTTCAGCTTCGACGTATCCATCGGCTGAAGGACGCCGGTCGGAAAGACTTTCTTGGCAATCCAGTATTCGATGTCGGCGATGTCATAGCTGTCCGGCTGGGTGACGGCACGCTGTGCAGCAGCGTCCGAGTCCGTCGCCGTCATCTCAAGCGTGATGCCGAGGTCCTTCTTGCACTGTTCGGCGATCGCGTTGATATTGGAGACGCCGGTGCCGAACTGGCGAAGCGTGATGCTGGACTGCGCCCAAATCGTCGGAAAGCCGGTGATCAGGCCCGAGCCGGCGGCTGCACCGATGGCGGCAGCGCCCGTTTTCAAAAGCGAACGGCGGGACATGCCCTTCTCAGTCTTGGTGGTCTTCGTTTCAGTCGTCATGTCAGTTCCCCTTTTTTGATTGCGAAATTTATGCACGGCCGAGGAGGACGGCATCCTCCAGGGTCCAACTCAAAGACACCGCATCGCCGATCGATACGGGTTTGGCGAAGTAATCGCCGTCGCTCGCGATGACCGTGAAGTCATCACTGCCCGCGCCGATTGCGGTGATCTTCACCGAAGCGCCGCGATATTCGATGTTTGAAACCACGCCGTGGAAGCCGAGCGTCTTTTCCACCGGCGCTTCGAGGCGGACGCGATCGGTGCGGATGCCGATATCGATAGGCTCGCCCACCTTCCTGCCCTCACCACGCACGGAAAATGTCTGGCCTTCCGGCACCTTGAGTGTGATCAAGCCGCCTTCGGCAGAGACGACGCGACCGGATAGAACGTTGTGGTCGCCCATGAAACGGGCGACGAAAGCCGTTGCTGGGCGCTCGAACACCTGGCGCGGTGCTGCCGCCTGTTCGATCTTGCCGTCATTCATGACGACAATCATGTCGGCAAGCGCCATCGCCTCTTCCTGGCTGTGCGTCACATGGACGAAGGTGATGCCAAGCGTCTTTTGAAGCTTCTTGAGCTCCGCGCGCATCCGGATCTTCAGGAACGGGTCGAGGGCCGACAAAGGCTCGTCAAGCAGCAGCGCTTCCGGATCGGTGATCAGCGCGCGCGCCAGCGCCACGCGCTGCTGCTGGCCGCCCGAAAGCTGCGCCGGACGCCTGGTCGCGTAAGCTTCCATCTGCATCAGCTTCAGCATCTCCAGCGCCTTGGCCCGGCGCTCGTCCTTGCCGACCCCCTTCATCTTCAGGCTGAAGGCAACATTGTCGATAAGGTCCAGATGCGGAAAGAGCGCATAAGACTGGAACATCATCGCCGTGCCGCGCTTGGCCGGAGGAAAGTCGGTCACAACCGTATTGCCGAGGCGGATATCGCCCGACGAGATGCTTTCATGGCCGGCGATCATGCGGAGCGTCGAGGTCTTCCCGCAGCCCGATGGGCCGAGGAAGCAGCAATATGATCCAGCCGGAATCTTCAAGCTGATGGTGTGCACAGCAGTTGTCGCGCCATAAACCTTCGAAACGGATGCTATATCGATTTCCGCCGCTTTCGACATCATGTCTTCCCCTGTTCCAGAAAGATTAATGCATCCGCCGTGCCAGTTTCGTCACCGGCACCAAACCCCCATGAATCACTGGGTTTTTTTGGAAGATCCAAGGGCCGCCGCCCATTGCGGCCTTGATCGACTTGCACAGGAAATAGGCTTTTGTCTGCAATTTATGCAAAGAATCGTATACAATTTGACCCGTGTTTTGCTCGCAAATTCCGTTTAACTTTTCTTCCGAAGCTGTCTATCATCGAGGCGGTAATCAGGTATCCGATTTCATGAAGTCCACCTCTGACGCCGTTCTTTCGGCAGATGATTCAGCCGAGATAAGCACGCAGCAAATTCGCGATGCGATCCGCGATGCGATCGTCGAGCGGCGCCTTTCTCCCGGCACGAAACTTTCCGAAGGCGATGTCGGAAATCTCTTCAACGTCAGCCGCACGCTTGCCCGCGCCGCACTCCAGGCCCTGTCCTATGAGGGCCTCGTCAGCGTGGAGAAGAACCGTGGCGCCTTCGTCGCCTATCCGTCCCCGGACGAGGCCCGTCAGATTTTCGCTGCCCGCCGGCTCGTGGAGCCCGGAATCCTGCGCGAAGCGGCCGCGCGCATTACACCTTCGCAGATCCAGCATCTGAGGCAGCTTCTATTGGAAGAGGGCCGTCTGATGAGCGAGCGCGGCCAAACAGCGCGACGCGCAGAAATCAAGGCCTCCGGCGATTTTCACTTAATGCTTGCACAGATTTCCGGCAATGCCATCATGCAGCGCTTCATGGAAGAGCTCGTCGCCCGCTCCTCGCTTGTCATCGCGCTCTACGGTCAGTCGACCGTATCAAGCTGCGGCCACACAGAGCACGGCGATATCGTTGCGGCTATTGAACACGACGATCTCGATACCGCCTGCCGCCTGATGGTGCACCACATTTCTCATATCGAAGCCGATCTGGATCTGCGCGAACGCAAAAGCTTCGGATTGAAGGAAGCCTTTGCGATCTAGAATACAGCCAGCTTGGCGGACGAAGGCGAATAGCGGCTGTCGGAGCATCGCCAACCCGGTTTCATTGCGGTGGTCTATCGGCGAAATGAGCCATGGCAAATTCCGCCGCATTCTGGTTGGATCTCCTGGCTTGGTCGAGCCAGAACGGAAACAGCGACGCCTCATGGAACAGGCCCGGCACGACGTCGAGCCGCACATCGACGTTTGCGGCCTTCAGCTTTTCGAAAAGACGCTGAACATCCCCCCGCAAAGCCTCCTTGTCCCCGATCTGCAGCAGGATCGGAGGAAAACCTGAATATTCGCTGTTTATCGGCGACACGGTTTGAAGCGAGGGACTCCCCTTCCCCGCATATTCCTTCCCCACCTGCTGCAGCCATTCGCGGCTGACGGAAACCTCGTCTTCGCCATGCGCCGGAAACCCCGCACCCTCAAAATCGGCAATCGGGCTGATAGCGATCACGGCAGCGGGCTTCTCGCCGTTCGTGGCGATCTGGCGAAGGGACATTTGAAGCGCCAAGGTTCCGCCGACGGAATCTCCGATCACCACAATGTTTGCCGCCTCGTAGCCGGATTCAAGCAGCCAGCGAAATGCGGTTACGGCATCCTCGACCTGCCTCGGAAAGCGGTATTGAGGCAAAAGCCGATATTCGATCAACAGCACATCGGCAGACGAGGCCTTCGCGAACGACGCGGCGATGTTGCGATGACTACGCAAGGAGCCGCCATAAAAGCCTCCACCGTGGAGATAGAGGATCGCCCGCCTGCCGAGCGGGTGGTGGAGGCGAGCGGGCCAGATCAACTCGCCGTCTACGCCATCGGCATCGACCTGGCGTATCTGCACCCGGGTTGGCTCAGGCGTGGCCCTCATCGCCTCCTCGAAGCGCAGCCTTCGATCGCGAAAATCACTCTTATCGTCCAGAAGCCGAGCGATGATTTCCTTAGCGCGCGATCGCGGGTCCGACTTTGTTGCGCTGGCGTCGTCGGCACGGGCAATGCCGATCGGCGATGATACCAGAAGCAAGCATGCCATCGCCCTGCCAGCCAAACCGGTTTTTGATCGCAATGGCATGAAACTCCTCTCCATCCTCGCCTCGCCTGAATATCAGAGGGGCTCGCCAAGACTGTAGCGGCAATTGCTATCGTGTAAAGAAAGGGCAGCAGTTGCCAGGAGTATTTGTCCTAGGCCTGCCGCAAGGGGCGCTAAGACCACTGGCGCGATACCGACGATCGCGCCGGCGTCGGCAAAATTTTGGCAATGCGGCCACGGCTAACACACCGGTCGCTGTTTGGCCCGTGCAACGATCTGCGTCGCTGCAGGCCGGCTCGCCGGCTTGGGAAGGTTCGATACGTTGATCGGAATGATGCATTTCCGTCGATTCTTCACCAGTCAACCGCTTTTCGGGGCAGACACTTAATGTTTGGCGTGTCTTGATTGTGCTTTTGGCTTCCCACGACGAAGCCGAGAAGTGCTCCGGTCTTGATCGAAGCATAAGCGTGCCCGAACAGGCTCGTACTCGCCAAGTATATCAACGCGGCGTTCGTGATAAATGGGCGCTCTTTCAAGGACGAGACGCCCGCAGATATGTACAATAGAAGGACGTACCCCAATATTCCAGAAACCTCTGCAAAGTAGAGAATTGCGCTGTCATTGGCATGGGTTTGATCGAAGCCTCCGAACAGCAGCGTCGTCAAGTCAGCTTCCCTGAGTTCCTCGAAGGTCCAGGACAACCGTCCCGCCAAGTCGGCAATGTGTTGATCACCAGCCGAGGAAAAATGCAAAACCGCTCCACCTGCGATCACAAGGAATGGCAGCGCAAGGCCCGCCAATCGCGGCAATCGCGCAAGGACCTGCGCCCCTACCGCAATGACGAAAAGCACCCCCAAGGCGGCTCGAACGTCGGACAATATTATGAGCAAGGAGCAGCTAGCGACAGCAAGTATTTTCCTGCCGACTTGAAATCTGTATTCATTCAAATAGAAAATTGCGGCAATACAAGCGAAGTAACCTAGGGACAGAGGCTCGAGAAAGAGGCCGCTGGCGCGATGCGTAGCGTCGCCCTCCCCCGCCCGCTGGGCACCGAAATAGAAACCTGAGACATCGGCCTGGTCATCCATCTTGGCCGCGACCCAGCTTCGTGTGTTCGCATAGTATCTCAGGGGATTGACGATCTTCGCATAAACATCAGGCATGACAGTCTCGAAGGCCACCGTAGTCAATACAATTACAAATAGCATATGCATATACCATCTCGGTATTCGCCTGATGGTCGAACCTAAAACAACGAAAAGCGGAATCACCGACATGTCATACAGAATTTTTACATCGGTATAACCGTGATATATTGTCGATATTACAATGCAGGATACTAGCATAACAAACAATATGACTTGATCGGCTGTCAAACGAGGTCGCCGCAACACGACCAATGCGGCAGCACAAAGGGTCACAAAGAGCTGCACGGCAACGACGTGGATCTCCTGAATATTCGTGACGAGATTGTTGACGATTGCCAGCCCGAAGTTCATGACCGTACAAAAAGCTAGGAGAGCGAGCGGAAGAAAATCGCCATCCCACCGAGCCAAGGTGCCTTTCCGATCAGCAGCCGGCATGCCACTCATTATATAAAGCTCCGTGACAACCAAAATGGTTCACGCGACCGTCAATCGTTCTTGTCGGTCTTCCGAATTGCACTGAGTGCCCACCCGCTGAAAAAGAACGAAACAAGGAGAATGGCAGGTGCTCCAGTGGATGTGATGATGATGTTGAGACGATAGTCGCTGAAAAGCAAGCGCGCTATACTTCCCAGCAGCAAAACCGTAGCGATGTTCACGCAGGACATCGCTGAGAGCCTAAGAACCGCAGCGATAATCCCACCAATGCAGGACGCAGTTAGAAGCCAGTACGTTCCCATGACCTGAGCCTTGTCGTGCCGCATGTCGAACGGCGCACGCACTTGATTGCTAAGGTGCATATTCAACGTCCGGCACGATGCATGCATTAGCGTGACGGCGCAATGGTCGTTCTCATCCGGCCCGATGAATACGCCCGTCCCGCCGATTGCAGACGACGAGCTCGAAGGACTGCGTGCGCATGCGCAACTGGCCCGGCAATCTCTCCGAACGATAGACGCGCGCAGTCCGGCAGGCTCCTAAGCGTCCCCGACACGGGCTATGGCGGCGCGAGGATGGGCGAACTAAAGGTCGGCGTGACGCCAGTCGCCGATGATTGGGCGCGAACGCGTTTGACCCAAGCGATCGTTCGTTCGACCCCTGTCGGATAGCTCAATGTTGCATCGGGCGATGCGCGGGAGGATGCTGCCTTGGCGCAGGTCGTGGCGTCAGCGTGAAAGACATAGCCCTTGTTGGCATGGAACTCGTCGGGCTGACGGCGCACCGCCCTTGGCCACAGCGAACAATCGATCCCCGTATGGCTAACGAAAGCTTATGCTAGTCATCTGGAACTGAAGTTGATTACATTGTACGCTTGACCTCTTCATGAGAGGTTGAGCAATGGCAAATGCGACTGGCCGACCGACGGCACCATTAGTTTTGAGCAAGGCGGAACGCGAAATTTAGAACGACAGGCACGGAGGCATCGCGTTGCTCGCTCCATGTCGGAGCGGTGCCGGATCATTCTTCGCTGTACTGACGGAATTCCGAGCAAGGTGGTTGCGGACGACCTGGGCGTGCATGAACATACGCTCGGCAAATGGAGACGGCGCTTTCTTAAAGATCGGCTCGATGGTCTGATCGACGAAGTTCGCCCTGGTCGGCCCCCGACGATTGACGACGATCAGATTGCTGCTGTGATCGAGCGCACGCTGCGGCCAACGCCAAGCGATGCGACCCATTGGTCGATCCGCCCGATGGCAGGGGCAACAGGCTTTTCACACACGACGATCCGCCGGATATGGAACGCCTTCGGCTTGCAGCCTCATCGCACTGAGACGTTCAAGCTTTCCAGCGACCCTTTGTTCATCGATAAGGTCCGCGACATCGTCGGTCTTGATCTGTCACCTCCCAATCGAGCGCTGGTTCTCAGTGTCGACGAGAAGAGCCAAATCCAGGCACTCGATCGCGAGCAGCCAGTGCTGCCGATGATGCCCGGCGTGCCTGAACGGCGTACCCATTCTTATGGTCGACACGGCACAACCACGTTGTTTGCAGCTCAAGATGTCGCCTCCGGCTTTGTCATCGGCAAATGCGACAAGCGGCATCGCGCCACCGAGTTCCCTGGACTTCCTGAAGCAGATCGATGCGAGCGTACCGTCCGATTTGGACGTTCCTATCGTGATGGACAACTATGCGACCCACAAAACTGCATCGATCAAAAACTGGCTGATGCGCCGGCCACGCTACCACGTGCACTTCACCCCGATCTCAACGTCATGGATCAATCAGGTCGAACGCTGGTTTGCGGAACTGACCCGCAAGCAGCTCCGTCGAGGCGTCCATACCTCGACAATGCAGCTCGAAGTTGAAATCAAAAGCTTCATCGAACGCCACACCGAAAACCCGAAGCCTTACAGGTGGACGAAATCCGCAGATGACATTCTCGCATCCGTCAAACGCTTTTGTCAGAAGGTCGACAACAGCTTATGACACGAACTTCGGATTCGGGTGACTAGGTACTCTTAGCGTAGATGTTCAGGAGGCGCCGGGCATTAACTTCCCATGAGAATTCATCGGCGACGAGGGCTCTGCCGCCGGCAAGTGCACTCGCAGGAATCCTGCAGGCGGATGCAAGTGACGAGACATAACCATCTTCGTCGTCCAGCTTGAATATCATTCCGGGAGCACCGCGCTCTACCAGCCAGCCGTTTCCACCCACGTCGGAGGCGACAAAGGGCTTTCCGAAGAACATCGCCTCGAGCAGAACCGTTGGGAGTCCCTCCCAGCGCGAACTCAGCACCACCGCAGAGGCGTTCATGTAGGCGGCCATGACCAGAGCCCGATCGGCACGTTCCAGAATATGGACCCGTCCTTCGAGCTGAAGTCGCGAGACGAGTTCTCTGACGGCGGGCAACTCACCGTCGTCCTGGCCGATTAGGACCAGATGATGGTCGGGGATCCTACGATGCGCCCTGACAAGAAATGGGATGTTCTTCACGCGGTGAAAACGCCCGACGTGCAGGACATATGGCTGCTCAAATGGAGGAACTATGTCGCGGGATTTGTCCTCGAGTTCAATGAGCTCGCGCAGCGACACAGAGTTCGGGATTATGACCGACTTTTCCCTGTCCAATCCGTTGCGGATCGAGTCTGCCTGATCTTGCGGGGTCAAGTTCACGACGGTGTCGCAGATCTTCATAGTATGGCGCGTCATCGTGAGATCAGTCACCGCTTTCGCGAGCTTCTTGATGGCGGATCCATCGGGATAGAAGGCGTGCGGCGTGAACACTGTGCGCATACCAGCCTTGTGGCCCGCCCGGAGGGCCCCGAAAGAGAAGGGATTGCGCGGCAGATGCGCGTGGACGACATCGGCTCCACGGTTGACGAAGGCGCGCAGTTGGGCCTGCGACGGCACCGTCTTGACTGCGAGCCCCTCGAACTGGACGAGCGCGTCACTGCCGGCCGCGCATATCACGACGTCTACGCCCAGCCTCCCCAGTTCGGCAGCAAGGGACGCGATGTAGCGCTCGACCCCTCCGAGATAACCGAGGAAATATCTATTTGCCATTATAACACGCATGCCACCCTACCCGGTATTTGACAATTTCGGCTGTGTTTTAAGAGCAAACTCCGTCAAAACGGCTTTGATCGCATCCTCGACCGAGCGCTGCGGCTCTCCGATTAGCCCCCGCATGACGGTAGTGTTTGGCTGAAGCCTAGGCCGATCGACCTTGCGCTTACGCGCTGCTGCTTCAACGAATTTGACTGGTCTCTGCGCGGCTTTCTGGAACAGGCTCAAAATGTCCGCGACCGAATACTCCTCACCTGAGCCCAAATTTATCGTGTAGGCGTCGCTTCCTGACAGTCCAATGCATCGAACGAATAGGTCGGCTGCGTCCATAACATGCAGATAGTTTCTCCTCGGCGTCGTATTCCCAACTTCTATCAGCGCTTCTCCTCTTGCAATCTGCCTGCCGATCTCAGGAAAGAGGTGCGGATTCGTCTCGCCCGGCCCGATCAAGTTGGAAAGACGGCAGCAGACGGCTCGCCATCCCCCTCGGACCGAAGCGCTCCGAACGAGATCTTCGCACACAAGTTTGCTCCAGCCGTAGATATCCATCGGCACCGTATCGGCGTCCTCAGATAAGACCTCTGCGGACGGCGCGTAGACTGCGACGCTGGATGCGAAGACCAAAGACTTTAGCGACGAGGACGGTACGAGTGCTTCGACCAAGTTCCTTGTTCCGACCACGTTCACCATGAACGCGGCCCTCGGATCCGCGTCGCAGCGAGGAATGAAATGTATCGCTGCAAGGTGGATGACATGGTCGAAAGGCCGCTCGCCGAGGACCGCCCGGACGGTGCTCGGATCGGCGATGTCTCCGTTGACGAATTTGATCGACGCGTCCGCCGTGTCTGGCGGGGCGCCGGCGGACAAGTCGTCCAGAATTGTTACATGGCACCCCTGGGCCGCAAGCCTCGACACGACGTGGCGGCCCAAGAAACCGCAGCCTCCTGTGACCAAGACATGGTTCTGATCGCTCAATGTAAACCCCCCTTTTTAAATAATCGAGTGCGAATTATCGCACAAATCGACCATTGTTGTTTACCGCGATAGTGCACTGTTAAATAATGTCTTCGATGTTAGAAGAAGTATCTTAAAATCCATGGCAACTGATATATTTAGTATATAGTATAGATCATATTCTACTTTTACCTGAACTTCGTCAATTGTCGAAACATATCCCTGCTTGACTTGGGCCAAGCCGGTCAAACCTGGAGGTGCGCAGTAGCGCAGTTTGTACTCCGGGAAAGCGCATTCATACCGGCGAGCCAGAGGGACCCACTCCGGCCTGGGGCCGATAAGGCTCATATGGCCGACGAGGACATTCCAGAGCTGCGGCAGTTCGTCGAGATGCGATTGTCTTAGGTACGCACCGAGAGGTGTAATTCTGTCATCATCCTGACTGGTTGGTCGGGGAGTACCATCGGATGTGCGCATGCTCCGAAGTTTCAGTGCGCGGAACGTCCGTCCCCTGTAACCAACACGCTCTTGGGCGAGAAAGACTGGACGCCCCATCGTCACCGCCACTGCCGCCGCGGCAACGCCTATCAGCAGGACGCTAGCCGGCGCACTCGCCAGGACAAACGCGATATCGAACATGCGCCTGATGAAAAGATATCTCGTTGACCGGCCAACTGCTGCATCTATATGGCCGGGATCGGCGAGGTGCAGCGGCAAGCGCTCGCATTTTGGGCTCTCGCGAAAGTGCAGCGGCGAGATGTGACGATGCGCATACCATATGGACATAACCCCCCCCAAATCAAAAGGTTAGGAAGATATTACATTGCGTATATCTCTTCCGCCGCCCCGGCTTCAGAGCTAATGCTTTTGCTATATCTATGTATATATGCAAAACTTCTAAATTAAAAGAAATAAATTAGTAATGCTATTTAGGTACTTGTCGGGTTACTCAATGTTACAATTCGTTTTTTTATGTTTTATGCTACCGCTCTGCCGTGTAAATCTATTGCAAGTACCTACGAGTTGCGAGCGGCTCATCTGCAAGTCTCGAACAGTTTATCGATATGGAGAAATCAATCAGAAGGCGGTGGCGCCGGGCAACAACCGAAACGATCACAACCATGGCATGCTTTAGCGCCTCGCGACACCGGTCCAGCCAGTGCTCAAATTTCTGCACATCTGGCTTCTCCAGGCCCGGCTCATGAGAGCCAGACATCATTCACCAGGGGCTGGCCCGAGTGTCATGCCGATCATGTCAGTAGAGGGTCATCAAATAGAGCTATGACGGCTTCGTCGTTCAAACGTATGCGCTCGTGCACGGCCGACGCCTGGAGCACCTTCGTCAGAGCGCCATGGCGCGCCTTTGAATGGATTGCGCGGCCGGTCAATCCGGGATGATTTGGTTTTCAAAGAGTCAGGGGTAACTCGATTGAGTATTCGTTCGGGTTATTTAAGGTTACCGCATACAACTTATGTCTGACTTTTCACCATCACATTAATGCTATAAAGATATAAGATCGAGCACGTGAGGTAACCCGATGGCAACGGAGCGTGAAACCAAAGAAAAAAGTGATGCAAATTCCGCAATGGAACGGCGTGATTTCATCAAGGGGCTTGGGAAATTCGCTGCCCTGACGCCGCCCGCGGTGACGGTGCTGCTTGATGTCGCCATGAACTCGCCCGCTGTAGCTGCGTCCGGCGGTCGGCCCGGCTGGGGAAACGGCGATAAGAACTATGTGCACACTGGTCCTCCTCGACGCCGCCCTCGCACGTGGTGGAATTGAACTTAAGCGTCACCGCGGCAAACAATCTAGTCGATCTGCCGTCGAAGATCATGCCCACGGCCCCCGAACTTGGCCCCATCGGTCATCATCAGCGCTCGTTGGTATTGAGTTGTCAGCTGCCATGGAACTGAGTGCCGTGGACCAATGTCATCGTGAACCATTCCGCTGTGCTGTTGGCGTCGTCATGGTCCATTCTGGTTATTCACCCTGCGTCCCCAACCAATTGCACAATACGACAAGCTCTTCAGCGTTCGAAAGACGGCTTGAAAACCGTTCTAGTTGTCAGCTGCAAGGTCCAATGATGCGGGAGGGGTTGCATGAGATCGGGAGGCTCTGAATCCGGCTTCCAGGTACTGGCTGCGTTGTTGAACGGGATCACTACCGGTCAAGATCAGTGGGACAAAGTCGTGCAGGAGGCCAATCGGCACCTTGTTGGACCCGCATTATATGGTTGGCTTCGCCATTGGGGGTTACTTATCAGCGTTCCTGGGGAAGTCGAAAAATACTTGCGCTTTTTGTATGATTTGAACGAAGAGCGAAATCGACGACTGCGCCTACAGTCCGTCGAGACCCTGCGTGTATTGAACGAAGCGGGGATCGAACCATTGCTTATCAAAGGGTCGGCCCTCCTGATGATTATGCCGGAACATCGGCTGGGCAACCGGATGATCAGCGACTTGGATCTGGTGATTGACAGGAACAATGTCGAGCGAAGCGTGGGGCGACTTCGCGGCATCGGCTACCAACCCCTTCCAGAAGACCCTGGTCCACACGCATACGGGAAATTCTATCGGCCTACCGATGTTGGTTCCTTGGACTTGCATCTGAGGCCGCCAGGCCCAGCTATTTTATACACAGAGGGCGAACCGCTCCATAGCACACGCCTCGAAGTGATGGGTGTTCGGGTTTGTATCCCCACGCCAGTGGAGTGGGTGGTACACCTAATCGTTCACGACATGATATTGGACCGCCGTCTGCGCACGGGCGATGTCGAGCTGCGGCATCTTCTCGACTGCCGCGAGATCTTCGACTTGGGGTACGACGTCGACTGGGATGCGGTCCGTGCCAGGTTGCCGTCAGGTCGACTGGCCCTGGCACGGGATTTGTTTTTCCTGAACCTGCAACGCCTGGCCGGCGTCAAGATCGACGGCAGCCCCGCAGGGTTGCTGGCGAACCTCCTATTTAGCCGTCAAATCGCACGGCAGGATCACGGCGCTTATAAGAATCTGGACGATTTCGGGCTTTCCTTGCTGCGCGCGATCTGGAAGCCGTTTAAAATTGCCGCGGCAAATCAACGATGACCCGGCGCCTGCACCCGGACAACCCGGCGACAACCGGACCAATGGTACCAGGGCCGGACAATGGTGTTGTGCTCTGCGCTCTTGACGATGATTACGCTCTTTTCTCCGAACCCCAGCAACGCGTCTATCAGTTGAGCCCCATATCAGGGCCGATCTGGCTTGGCGTTTCTGCAGGCGAACCAGCGAGCAGGATCGCGCGGTTCGTCGCCAATGAGACGGGATGTCGTCTGGACGAGGCGAATGACTACATTTCGTCTTGCCTGGTGGAATGGGAAAAACTTGCCCTTCTGAAGCAAGGGCTGATGGAACCCATTCGACCGAAATCTAGAAGCGACGAAAGCCCAGAATCCATTTCCGCCATCCGGGAAATCTACTGCGTCTCTGGCGCAATGATTGCCATCTCTTTCCCAGACTCGAGCGCAAAACGGGCTTGGAATGCCATTGCCGGTCATCTGCGCCATGGCCAGACTGGCGTTGCCGAAACCGAAATTACGGTTGGAGCGTGCGAAGACGGCTACTGGATCGCACACCAGCCTGGAGAACGGGCGAGCTTCGGTGACCCAGCGGCTCTCGCTGTCGGCCTGAAAGAGGCTGTCCTCCATGCCGTGCTTAGGCCTCGGCCCGACTGGATCGCACTCCACGCAGCGGTCCTTTCCTCCGCGTCGGGCGCAATAGCGTTGGCCGGCTCTTCCGGTCAAGGCAAAACCACACTGGCGGCGCTGCTAAGCGCATCGGGCATGTCTGCCATTGCCGATGACGTTGCTCTTGTCACCGCGCAGCCCCCGGGCCTTCGAGGACTGGCCTTCGCATTTGCGGCCAAGCCGGGCAGTTGGGAGCTCCTTCGGACTCGGTTTCCGAACTTGGACCGCCTTCCTAAGTATCGGCGTCCAGATGGACGAACTGTGAAATACATCCAGCCTGTTCGATCGTCCGAACAGGCTGGCGCCATCACCGCCATCATTTTCCCGCGATATTCAATCATGACACCGTTGCGGATCACACACGTGCGGAAGCTTAATGCATTGGTGTCCCTGCTCAATGAGGCGATGAACGCCAGCCAATGGCTAACTGCGAAGGGCTTTGTCGCGTTGTCTACAATGATCAATGACGCGGTGGTGATCCGCATGGAATACGACGACGCCAATACCGGCGCAGAATGGATCAAGATGAACCTGATCAAGGCCGGTTGATGCGGGTCGGCAAAGCCCACTCGCAAGCCGCACATTAGACGCGGCACTGGCTGCTCTGGCATTCGCCAACTGGTCCAACATTTATTGGAACCGCCGGCGCTGCGTCATGCCACCATTTTAGATTTCGCGAGATTTGCGGGGCTAATCGACATCGGTGCATAAAGTCTGCCGTGAAGCAGGCAAGCAGCCGGACGGATAGCAAATAGATCATCAGCGCGATCAACTCGGGCGAACGTTTCGACCGGCACGTCTCGGTGACCAGAGGCCGGACCCGCGCTTCAGCTCCCGCGCTGTGTTGCCTTCGGCATGGATGTCGCAGATTTCCTTGAGCTTCAGCGCCAGCGCGCGCGTATCGTTCGTACCAAACCTCGGCGAGCTCGCACACCATCATCGCGATCCGCTCCTCAAGCTTCAACGCCGGCTTGCTAGGCATAGCGCCTCGGTAAACTTCAAGACGAGGCCCTTCTCCTCCTCACGTGATTGCGCCGCCGATGCTAGCAGCGCGAAAGGCGAGCGAAGCGAGCACGGCAGACTGGCAGGCGAAGGACCTTGGTTGAGGCAACGCCGATCTTCGAGCGCCGTGTGCGCCGTCGAACTTGTGCCCCGGCAGCTGACCATGACAAAAAGGCTACGTTGGATGATTCTTCCACTTTCCAAATGCAGTGTATGATTTGCTCCGCGTATATTCAGAGCGATCTCAGGAGCGGCACGTGTTCTTCGTTCTTTCGAAGCTTTTAATGGCATTTCTCGTGATATCGAATCTGATTGGATTGACGGCATTCGCGGGGATCGTGGCCTTTGCCATGCGTCGGTTCAGAGCAGCGCGAATTCTTCTGATCATGTCGACCGTACTTTTGCTGATCGTCGGCTGGTTCCCCGTTGGAAGTGCTGCGCTTCTCTTACTGGAGGACCGGTTCCCGCGACCCGCTATCCAGGACAATGTGACGGGCATTGTTGTCCTCGGCGGGGAAATTGACACTGATATCTCGACCGAACGCCAAACCATCACCTTGACCGATGCAGGCGAGCGTCTCACCAAGACGGCCGAGCTCAGCCTGCTCTACCCCAACGCGAGAATTCTCCTTTCAGGCGGGACGGCGAATTTACTGTCTGCCGAGGAGAAGTCGGAGGCCGCAGTCGCGCGCGACCTTCTCATCGAAATCGGTGTTCCGGAGAGACGGATCGAACTTGAAGAGCGCTCGCGAAACACCTGCGAGAATGCGGTCGAGAGCAAGGCTGTTGCAAGTCCCAAGCCGGGGGAGTCGTGGCTGCTCATCACATCCGCCTTTCACATGCCGAGGGCCGTCGCCTGCTTTCGCGCCACCGATTTTCCGGTCATCCCATACCCCGTAGGCTATCGGACTCGGCCGTCCGATGTGGGACGTCCGACACGTTCCGTCTCTATGGGTTTGTACCTCGCCGATCTGGCCGCTCATGAATGGATCGGACTGGTGGCCTACCACCTCGCAATGAGAACCGAGCTCTTTCCTTCGCCCGACAGGTAGTTTCCATCGGCAAACACAAGCTTCCTTGCAGCCAAGCGGTCAAGACCGGGGCGATGAAGCCGCAGGATACGCGCCAGGTGAGGGTGGACACCGCCCTCCAGCAAAAACCGTGACATTCCCGGTCGAAGCGCTCACCCATCGATCGGGAAGCGGCAAGTGAAGCTTGCGACGAAGACCGGCGTCACTGCGCCAAACCCTGCACCGCCTCGGCAAGTGGCGCTGATCAGACGTCAGCGCAATGAGCATGCCCTGCGAAGGTACTCGGAACTCTATCTGGGCCCTGCCATCCACGACTTCAGCCGCCGCATCGCCGGCGAGGAGGAACCGCTTCCGTAATCATCGCGATGCCGTTGCCCTTTTCGGGAGCTGGTTAGGATGGGCAGCTGATCGTGAGTCCGGTTGTCTGGACACGCCAAGCGCTCCGCGTCTGACCGCAGGAGCCATGTGATCCTTCCACAGACTCTGCCATTCGAATAACACATGATCGTGATCGAACTCTCAGGTCCAGATCTACTCCTGCACTTCATCAAGCAAATGGTCTGTCCTGGGCCAGATTTATTACTCTAATACCAACGAATTATACTCCTTATGATCTCTTGTTTTATGATGGCTATCGTACATTGTTGCTATGAAAAATTTAGAGCTGGGCGGTCTTTAGCCAATGGGTTCCGCGGGGACAACCATATTAACTGTCTTGGGCACCAGGCCCGAGGCAATAAAGCTTGCTCCTCTTGTCAAGGCGGCAGCTGCTGATCGGGCATTCGATATTCGGGTCTGCGTAACCGGACAGCACCGCTCCATGTTGGATCAGGTGCTCGATGTATTCGGCATCAAGCCTGACTACGATCTGAACTTGATGAAACCCGCGCAGAGCCTTGCCGAGGTTACGTCACGAATTGTTGTAGAGGTCGCGAATGTAATCCGGGAGGCGCGACCGGAGTGGGTTATCGTCCAAGGCGATACGACAACGGCGTTCGCGTCGAGCTTGGCCGCATTTTACGAAAAGGTCTCAATTGCGCATGTGGAAGCCGGGCTTCGCACATCCGACAAGTATTCTCCTTATCCTGAAGAAGCTAACCGGCGCTTCATCAGCACCATAGCGGACCTCCATTTCGCGCCCACCTCTCGGGCCCGCGCCAACCTGCTGCAGGAAGGCCATCCAGAGAGCTCGGTATTCGTGACCGGGAATAGCGTCATCGATGCGTTGGTGTGGGTGATCAATCTTATAAAGTCGAACAGCGTATTGCGGAAACAACTGGACGATCGATTCTCATTCTTGAAACCGCAAAGACGCCTCGTTTTGGTCACAGGGCATCGCCGCGAAAGTTTTGGCAGTCCTATCCGCAGGACGTGTGAAGCCCTCATCGACTTGGTTAGGGAATTGTCGGATGTCGAGATACTGTATCCAGTTCATCTGAATCCAAACGTGCAGGAGCCTGTCAAGGCCATTCTCGGGAGCGCACATCCGGAGTTGCTTGAACGAATACATCTGATAGCGCCCGTCGACTATGTCTCCTTCGTCTATCTGATGGCTAGGGCTCATCTCATCATTACTGACTCGGGCGGCGTTCAAGAGGAGGCTCCCTCGTTGGGTGTGCCAGTCCTGGTCACCCGGCAGCATACCGAGCGTCCGGAGGGCATCGAAGCAGGGTTTGCCAAGCTGATCGGCACCGACCGGACCCGAATTGTGGAAGAAGCTATCGGCGCACTGAGCACCAGCCGCCTTCCCACAATGACCATTCACAAAAGCCCGTACGGCGATGGCTTGGCCAGCGCTCGAATCCTTGAGAGCCTGCGCGAACGGGTTGCAGGTACGACGAAGGCGCAGGCAATTATCTGCTGACTTTATTCGGCTTCAGACATGCCGCGGGACAATGGAGAGGCTCCGATGCCAACCATTATGACTTTCGAAACAGGCCCGGAACCCTCATCCGCCGTTCTTGACGCATATGCACGTTTGTTGCCGCTCTGCGCCTCCGGCTTGCAAGCGGCCGCCAATCCCGAAACAGCCCTCTTCGACCTACAGATCAGGGACCGCAGATCCGGTCAGCCCACCCGAGGGACAGAGAATATTACGAGCACGCTCATCTGCCTGATAGGTCTCGACAGAGCCGGTATCGCTCCCAATCAGATCGGACTGCCATCCGAGAAGGCGCTATCTGCGGCCCTCGACCGCATGGGCCGAGAGCATGCGCTTGGTGCAACCGGCCTTGCCATCTGGGCGAACGCAGTCCTCGACGGTCTTGCATTGGGAGACCTCCTCGATCGTATCGGCGTGTCATTGGATGACCGGCGGGAATGGGCCGACCGGCTAACCACGATGGAGGTCGCGTGGCTTGCCAGCGGCCTGCTTCATGAACTGGGGCGGGTGCGCAACGCCCGCATGTTCGATCTGGCTCGTTCGGCTGTTTCGGTATTGTCGTCCCGCTATGACGAGAACGCTCGTTTGGTCAGCCACGCCAGTGCCGCGGCCCCGCTCCGACATCGACTGCGTCGGCAACTTGCGAACTTCGCCGACCAAATTTACGCCGTCCAGGCCTTAGGCTTCGCAGCGGTCGTGCTCTGCGACGAGCGAGCCCTTCGGTTGGCGGAACGGATAGCCGGGCGGCTGACCGAGCTACAAGGCAGCCGGGGCCAGTGGTGGTGGCACTACGACGTGTCCTCGGGACGGGTTGCGGAAGGCTATCCAGTCTATTCGGTTCATCAGCATGCGATGGCACCGATGGCTTTGATGATCCTGCGGGCGGCGGGTGGAGGGGATTATTCGCAAGCAATCGAACGTAGCCAACGCTGGATTCTCAAGAACGAGCTGGGTGTCAGCCTCATCGACGAGGAGGCGACTGCGATCTGGAGGAATATCGAACGGACCGAGCCCCCGATCGCATCCTTGGGCAACAAGCTGCTCGCGCTGGCCGGACGTTACCGCGGGAGCGAAGCCCCTTCAGCGGCACTATGCATCAACCACGAGATACGGCCCTATGAATGGGGATGGTGCCTCTATGCCGCCAGCCTCGATAAGGGCGGGAACAGGGGGAGGCACATAGTATGAACAGCTTTGACAATATTCCAGTTGTGGAATTTCTGAATACCCGTTTCCACGCCATACCTGCTGACGATGTTGTAAGTCTCGTCTTGCACTGGCAGGCCGAACCTGTTCGGCAAACGCACATCATAATCACTGCGAATGTTTCTCTTCTTGTGACGATGCGGACCGATTCGACGCTTTCGGCAGCTGTCGGGAAGGCGGATCTCGTCGTGACCGATGGAATGCCCTTGGTGTGGGCCAGTCGCTTGCTCGGCACCCCGGTTCCCGAACGAGTGACCGGAATCGATCTAATGGAAGCGTTATTGGAGAGAGGGTCGACCGAAAGGCTGAGCGTGTATTTGCTCGGGACGACCCAGCAGCGACTGCAACGGTTCATGGAAGTCGTCGCGTCGAGATATCCAGGCATACGAATTGCAGGCGCGAGAAACGGCTTCTTCTCGAAGAACGAGTACGCTGACATCACAACAGAGATCAATAACAGCGGCGCAGATCTGCTCTTGGTGGCAATGCCCGCGCCGTTCAAGGAGATCTGGTGCGAGGAACAGCGCTCCGCCTTGCAGATCCCGGCTGTCTTGGGCGTGGGCGGAGCGTTCGACGTCGTCGCCGGGTTTCTGCCCCGGGCGCCGGTCCTCCTACAGAATGCCGGACTCGAATGGGCCTGGCGGCTTTGCTTGGAACCGCGGAAGCTGTGGAAGCGCAATCTTACAACCAATTCCCGTTTCATCGCCATCCTGGCGACTGACCTCGCTAGGCGGGCAACCCACCATTAGCAGAGTTGTATCATGACGGACGCTCAAAAAATCTTCGTGAAGAGGGCAGAAAGCAAACAGCCGGATAAGGCGAGTGGGACGATTGCCTTTGTGCAGAACTACTACTCGCCGCACCAACATGCCGTCTTTGAGCATCTGGCGCGCTCAGGCACGGACCTGACAGTCTATTATCTGCAGAGCCCGGAGGACGAGGGGCGAAGATGGGGCGGCGCCTGTCATAAGACCACGTACACAGTCGTCAGGTGTCCCAGTTTTACCGTCGGTCCATTCGTCTTCTTCTGGCTTCGACCGGAACCGCAGACCGTCGTCCTATTGGATAACAATCCAACGAACCTTTGCATGCTCTTTTGGGCCTTCGTTCTAAAATTGGAAGGAAAGCGTTTATTGCTTTGGGAAATGCACATTCCAGATCATTTCAAGCCACGCGTCAAACAACTCTATCAGCGAATTTGTTCAAAGATATTGTGTGCAATATGCGACACAGCGATCGTTTTCTCCGACATGACCAAGGCATACCTGCGCAGCTTGCCGACCAACATCCCCACCAAGCGAATGATCTGTGTTGTGCCCGACGCCAGAGGCCCTCTGGTTCGCCGGAGCGGCCCGATCAGATCGTTCGGCTATATCGGAGCAGGCTCGAATCGTAAAAACGTGACGGCCCTCATCGAGGCATTCGCGGCACTGGGAGAAGCCGACGCGTCGCTTCACATGGCCGGAATGGCTCCGATGCCCGTCGGAACGGCAAAACGAATACGATGGTGGGGCTACGTTGACGGCGAACTGCGGGAGGAATTCTATCGCTCGATCGACGTGATGGTCCTTCCGTCATTGGCAGACCCGTGGGGACTGGTGGTCAATGAGGCCCTGCAACGCGGATGCCTGTGTGCAGTCAGCACAGCGTGCGGCAGCGCAGAATTAGCCCGATCGATCGATCCGCGTCTCGTCTTCGAGCCCAGAGTTCGCGACATCGAAGACTGCCTGAGAACGCTTCTTTCCCTGTCACAGGCCGAAATAGCATCCCTTCGGGAAAAGTGCGAAGCCAGCATCGCCCCCTATACCATCGACAATGGGGCAAAGATCTTGAGCACGATAGTATCAGAGGAAATAACGAACGAAAGAAGTAACGGCCGTCCTCATCCGTATCATGGGTAAGTTTATGCGTTATGAACATCCCCAAGCAGCACGTTGGTCGAAGGTCTCGGCGTTGACCTCAGATGATGGTCCGCGCCCGCTCCTCCTTGGTCCTATTGTGTCGTTCTTATCGGCCAACTGGCTTGGGCTTGCCCTTTGGGCCGTCATAGGCTTGTCCCTGACGGCAACCTACGTCATGCGTGCCGAACCGACGTATCGGTCGCGGGCGGTCATTATTCTCGATTACCGCTTACCAGGGTCTGACGGGCGAGTCCCCAGCGACTCTGCGGACTCCGCCTATATCGATACACAGATCAAGATTATCGAGTCTAATGACGTGCTTCTGAAGGTCGTTGATGAGCTCGCACTTGATAAAGATCCCGAATTCGTTTCTGTCAAATCCGGCCGCTCCTCCAAGTTGGCTGCTTGGCGGTCGAGCCTTGAACAAATGATCTTCGCGGCACGGATGCCGCCGCAGGACACGACGTCAAGCGCGGAGGCGATACCTGCTGACGAACTTCGGCAGATCGCCGCCAGACAGCTTTGGTCCGCGATGCGGGCCAGCCGGGCCGGGCGATCGTACGTGGCCGAAATCGAAGTCACAGCAAACAGCTCTGAGAAGTCAGCGCGCATCGCGAATGCCATTGCGCGAACCTATGTGGATTATCAGTGGAAATTCAGGATGGAGGCGACCGAGCGGGAGAGTGCGCCCCTAGCCCGTATCTTGACGCCGGCAAGTCCGCTCGTGGAGCGCACCGGCATGAGGACGCCTGTCCTGCTGGCGCTCGGCCTCTTTGCCGGATTGGGGTTCGGAATCTGCATCGCCGCCGCCCGTGTCGCGATGAAGCGGACGGTCGGGGGAAGGAGCGATCTCGAGGACGAACTTGCCATCCGATGCTTGGGACTCGTTCCATCGGTGCGCGCGTTGAGGCCCAATCCGTTCTCGCAGCTCTTGCCCCGATGGTTGCGAGCGTCCTCCAGGAAGCCCCTATCGTCCTCCGCACTGTCTTATGCGGCGGACTTCCCGACCTCGCTATTTTGCGAGGCGCTTCGCTTACTCAGGTCCCAGTTGGTGGTTGCAGCCAGCGGGCACCGGGCTATCGTCGTCGGCGTTGTGTCTGCGTGTGGATCCGAAGGTCGTTCGACGCTGATCGCCAATTTCGCTCAGCTTCTCGCTCGCGCGGGGGAGAAGGTCCTGCTCGTCGATGCCGATTTTCAGACCCGGCAGCTCACCGAGACGCTTGCTTCCCTGACATTCCTGTCGTCAGACGGGGCGGACGCTGACGCCGAGATCTCCGAAGTCCGGTGCTTTCCCGGCATCGCCCTGAAATTCGCTCCTCTGCTCGGGCCAGCTGTGGACGAGAAGTTCATGAGCCGACAGGATTGGGTCGGCCGCATAATCGCAACTCATCGTAAGGAGTTCGACTGGATTTGCGTGGACATGCCGGCATTGGCCAGATGCGGAGATGCCCTGGCGATAGTCAATTTCTTGGATCATCTCGTGATATTGGCGGAGTGGAACAAGACTGACAGGTCTGCTCTCGGTCTAACGTTGAAGATGCTAGAGCCGCAGCGGCCGAAGGTCCTCGGAGTCGTGCTGAACAAGGTTGCCCGGCGGAAGATGACGCTGATGGAATGACGCAAGGTGTGGATTTGTGCGCCCTACCTGGCCCGGGCTGTGGTTCAAACACTGGTAGCTCAGCATTTTCCAAGAGCTAGCGCGGGCAGAGGCGGTGCGCCAGAAGCGGTGGAGGGAGTGTGATTATGGCTCGTCTTAACGTGCCAGGCGCGGCGCAAAATGGCGCACTGGCGCTGGTGCTCCTGTTCTCGGCGGGAGCCACAGCCGGCAAAGCATCGGATGAATATACGCTAGGCTCCCAGGATAAACTCAGGATCAGCTTGACGGAGATCTCTTCGGCGAGCGGCGAGATCCGACCTCGGTTGGATGGCGAATTCACGGTGGACGCGGCAGGCGACGTTGCGATACCGCTCCTTGGCAACATCAAAGCGGCCGGGATGAGCGCTTCCGAATTCGCAACCTCGATCGCATCGCAGTTTCAAGCGAAGGTGCGGCTGGTCAATCCTCCCGTAACGGCCGTCGAAATAGTGCAACATCGTCCATTCTACATCATCGGTGCGGTCGAGAAACCGGGAGAGTATCCCTTCAGGCCAGGCATGAGAGTGATCCATGCGCTCAGCGTGGCAGGTGGCATAGCAAGGGGCGCTGCGTTAGGAGAGACCCGTTTCGAACGCGATATGATTCAGGCCAACGGCGAACTGAGCGTCTTGAGGGCGCAAAGGGACAGGCTCGAGGCTAGACGCGCCCGGCTGGAAGCGACAATCGGGGGCAAAGATAAAGTCGAATTTCCCGCGAGACTGAGATTGCGCGCAAGCGAGCCGACTGTCCAAGATGTCATTATGCGAGAGCAGCTTGTTTTTGATCAGCGGCGCAAGACACGCGCTCTCGAGTTAGGTAACTACAACGAACAGCTTTCACTGCTCCGCGGGCAGATGCGTACTTTGCAGAGCCAGATCGAGACCCAGAACGCGCAGAGCAACAGCGTAGACCGCGAACTTGTCCAGGTGCGGAAGCTCGAATCCCGGGGCTTGGCTCCTTCCGCACGTGTATATGCGCTTGAGCGGACGGCCCTGGACGCCGACAGCAAGCGCAAAGAGGTCCAGACCGAAATGCTCAAGGTTAGCGAGCGCGTTGCGAGCACTGAGGCCTCAATAAGGCGACTGCAGGACACGGACGGCCGTGAGTTGCTTGCCGAGCTTAACGGCGTGGACGGCGAACTCGAGAACGTGATAGGCAAGCTTGGCACCGCCGAGGACTTGATCCAGCAATTGCAGATAGACGGAGCGCCTGCTGCAAGTCGCGACGAAGAGATCGAGGTTACGTATTCGCTCCTCAGGGAGCGGGACGGACAGTTGGTCGAGGAGGTGACTGCCGAAACGAGCCCGGTCAGACCGGGAGACGTGATCAAGGTCTCACGCCGCACGACAGGCTCGCTTTCGGACCGGACCCTCAGCAGCGCCCCGGCGGTAACGGGTTACCAATGAGCCCCGAGAACCGTAGCGATCCCGGCGTCGAAATCCAAAACCTGCAAGCGCCAACGGCCACGCAGGGACTTGCAAGCAATGAGGTGCGCGCCACCGCTATACGGGGTGCCGCGTGGTCCTTGGTGCAAATCTGCGCTGAGCGGGCCACCCAAGCCAGCGTCTTCTTGATCACGGCTAGACTGCTCGGCCCGACCGACTTCGGCATGGCGGCCATGGCCGTTGCTCCCGCGCTGATTGCGAATCATACATTGCAGGGCATCACGCAGACCGTCATACAGCGGGAGGATGCCGGGCCAGGCTATCTGAGCGCGTGTTTTGTCTGCGCAATCGGTAGCAGCCTGCTGATGGCGATGCTCATCGTCGCAGCCGCACCGATCCTATCATCCGCCACCGGCAATCCCTTGGTTGGCGATCTGATGCGGGCTTCGGCGCTTGCTCCAGCACTGACCGGGATCGGACTGGTCCCAGAGGGGCTGCTCGCTAGACAATTTGCCTTTTCGGTGCTGGCGATCCGGCGCCCCTTGGCAATCCTCACGGGGGGTGCGCTGTCGATCGCCCTTGCCTATTTCGGCGGCGGAGCCTGGAGCATCATCGCGCAGACCATTCTCGCGGCGGCGACGGGGTCCCTCGTGTGCCTGGTGGCCCTGCCGGCCGTTCCGAGATCCCGGTTTTCCAAGTCGGACTGGCAGAACGCTTCCTCGAGCGTCGCCAAGCTGATGGGTCGGCTTGTGCTCGATGCCGCAGGCCAACGCCTGCCGGAAGTCACGCTAGGGCTCCTTGCAGGACCCGCTGCTGCGGGCATTTTCCGCTCGGCGAAGGCGCTCCTCGATCTGGTGACGAGCGTGCTGTTCTATCCGATTTCGGCAGGCCTCCTTCCCATATTCGCCCGCATGTCAGGCGACTCCCAAAAGCTCGAGAGCTTCATATTGAATATCTCGCTTGCAAGCGTCGTGCTGTTCTGCGTCCCGGCGTTCGGATTTTCCATTTTCTCAGCCCAGATCGTCCGGATTACCTTGGGATCTGCCTGGATCCAGGTGGCCGACATCATGATGATTTTCGCGCTGGCGCTACCCGTCCTGGCCCTCGTCGCTTCCGTGCCTTCCTTCATGATCGCCACCCAGCAAGCCGGAACGCTGCTTCAGTGTTCTGCGGTCCAGTTGCTGGCGGGCATGGCCTTAGTTGCAATCGGGGCATTGTGGGATGTCGTGCTGGCATCCTTCGGGTTTGTGCTCTCTATATGCCTGGGGGCTGGCATGCTTTGGTCGCGGTCTCTTGCCCGATCCGCTCGCGTCGACGCGCAGCTGATCCGCGAGGCGATCGCCCTTGTGGCCATAGTGGAGGTGTCGCTTGCAGTGCTCTTTCTGTTTCGGCGCGCGCTCGTCTCCGACTGGTTCAGCGTGACCTCATTCGCGACATCGCTTGCGCTGTACATCGGGATCGTCGCCGTGTTCTTTCCCCGGCTTGTCGCTAGCACTTTGCAAGCGCTGCCGCCGCGCTGGCGCGGCCTGCCGAAATGGCTGAGAACCGGTTGAGACGATCGAAAGCGCTCCGGAGGCTTCGCCCGGTCTTCTCAACCAGTCTCACCCCTCGCAAGTGGGGACTAGCCAGCACCGAGATCGTCCTTCAGTTCAATCGAGAATCGCATTTCGAGTAGCGTGCAGAAGGCCACTCGGGTTTGTCGCCTTCGGCATGTATCCCTCACCCAGGGACCAGATGATTGCCCCACCCAGGCCATTCTGTCGGGCGAATTCCCCCTTGGCCGCGATAGAACGCTCGTCCTCGTATGAAACGAACGTGCATCCGAACGGGCCGATCGCCTTCGATGGAGACAGGTACGGCGCCTGAGCCGTTGTGTCGTACTCGGCGTAGTTAGGGTCGTAATAGTACGTCATGATATTCTTATAGCTCATGTCCTGATCGCCGGCGATCACTTGCGCGGTTCCAGCAGCCTGGCGCGGAGCCGATACCGGCGTGTTCCAGCAGCTCCCGTAGAATGCCACGCCGAGACCAAGTTTCCCGGCGGGGATGCCCACTTGGATGTAAGCCTTGATGCTGCTGGCGACCGAAGTCGGAGTGCTGTTGGAGTCGCCGTAAAGCGGTGAATTGTGCCACGACAGCCAACCCTCCCAGTTATCAGCCATATCGTATGTCATCACGTTCAGCCGGTCGAAGATTGGCTCGATTTGCATCAAGAATCGAGCCTCCTGATTTTCAATGGAAGAATTCGAATTCTTCCAGCTCAGGTCGATCGTTAACAATTTGTCAGGCATCTGATCGCGAAGCGCCTTTGCCAAGGCCGTCAGGTTTGCCTGGTCCATTGACTCTATAGGCTCCCAATCGATGTCGAGACCGTCGTAATTCCACCGCCTCACCAGATCCACGAGATTGGTCACGAAGCGTTGCCTGTTGGCGTCGTTTGAGGCTTCGCGCATTCGGTCGACCAGTCCAGCCCCGCCAACTGCGAGGAGCGCCTTTCGACCCGCTGCGTGCGCCCGCATAACGACCTCCTGCGCGATTCGGGGACCAGTCATCGAGTCCATGAAGAAGCTCGTATCAAGCGATCCATCATTTTCCGGAACCACCGAGAACATCACCACGTGAGTGAGGGAAGAAAAATCAATAAGTTCCGGCGGATAAAATTCATATTCCCAGCCCGGATAGAAGCCAGCCAACCACCTCTCTTGAGAGACGGCGGGATTGCTGAGCGCTTGCAACGCAACAAGCGGAGCAGCGGCGAAAAGACTGGCTAGACGTCTGAGCATGCAGAACTCCATGGTAAAAGCGGGCAACTGGAAATAGGAATGGCAAACAGACGCTCATGGCTATGTCGAGACGACGGAACAACGTTGCTGCGCCTCGTTGTCGTTTGACATTGGATCATCAGTGATTCTCCGCTGCATAAGACAAACTATATCTGATCGTGTCGTCTCGCTTATTTTCAGTATCGCGAGAGCCCGCAAAATGCACGAATCTTTCTCTTCGCTGCTAACCGTGTCGTTAGCATTACGTCTTCAGTCAAGTTCAGCTCGTCTCTCATCACTGCCAAGGTCCATTCTCCAATCACCTGAGGGCCATACTCACCGTCGTCAACATAGGATTTTGCGACAAGGAGCGTGTTGTCGCTGGCAGAGCGAACTTCTAGGCGTGGGCCACGTAGGATATGGTTGATGACAGGCACGCTACAGGCATAGCGGAGGTGCAACGCCGGAGAGGTCGCAGTGCTGGTCTCAATTCCGGGCCACCCGCAAATACCCTGATGCACTGATCGGAAAATGGCACATGCAGCTCGCTTTGTTCAGCAGTGCCTTCGGGAAGAAGGATATGTCCGGCTAAACACCCGCGGCGCCAGCATCAGTCGGCGATGATGCAGAGCGGGCTCTCCCGTCCGAAGGCGTCGCGCGCCCGCACGGCATAGCGCACGCCCGATTGCGGCGATACATGCAAGTAGGCCGTCGAGATCAGAGGAACGGGATTGACCTTCTCGAAGATCTTTCCATCGGTGCTGGTCAAAACGTCGTAGAAAATGCCCGGACGGGCATCGCCTGCGGCCCAGAACAGCATCCGTTGCTGCCGCTCCCCAAGACCGCGGTAGCGCGTCGCCGTCAGCCCGGTCGGGGCGGACGGCGCCGCACCCGTGTCGGGGACCACCAGTATCTGCGTGAGGGATGGCAGCGGTACGTCAAGGTCGAGGCTGATCCGGCCCTCCTGCGCGTCGACGATGCTGATCGGGTGCAAAAGCGCCGGCTCCTGGGCTCGCCGCAATTCGGCAAACTGATCGGCGGTTGGCTCGCGCGGCGCACCGACCGGCTCCCACGGACCGCGTGGGTTGCTTTCGTCCCGCTGCGCCTCCCACACTTCCATGGGATTGGTAAACTCATTGTCGATGCGCAGCAGGCAAACGCCGTGACGACCCGGCTCTAATCCGTCATTTGAAGCCGCACCGACGTGCGTCCGGACTGTGTGATTGCGTCGACGGAGTGGATCAGCGCGATTGAGGCGCCACTATCGGCGAGTTTTGTGGGCAGGATGGCCAGTCCGTCTCTATCCGGATCGAGTTTCGGATTTGCTGTCGCCTCGCAGAGTGTGTCGCCCAGCGTTGCCAGCAGTTCGAGCGACGTCAGGCCGGGCTTTTTGATCTGCTCGAAAGTCGGGGCGGCGTCGACGTCGGTCGCCAGCGTGCTAAGATCTGTCTTGTGCTCCCATTGCGCCCGCCGGAAATTGCGGGGTCCGAAATAAGAAAAGATCGTTCGCTGCCCCCAGCCGCCGATGAAGGCGTGATCGTTGCTCAGAAAGGTGAAGTCGGCCGCCTTGGGCGCGATGATGCGGCGCTCGTGCTGCTCGATGATCTTGCCGATGATGGCGGCATAATAGGCCTTTCCGTGCCACGAGTGATGGTCGGGAACCTCGACCAGCGGATACATGTCGCTGATTTCGGCATTCGTTTCCTCGGCGGCCACCGGGACTTCGCCGGGGGTTGGTGTGACGATCAACGTTCCGGCCTCTAGACGAACTCCTTCGAGCTTCCCGGATCGGGCTCTGTGCGCCAGACGCTTAAGGTTGAAGTCGAGCATCTGACGGGCTTCGGCAAGCCACTGCGCGCCATCAGCTTCGACACCCAATCCGAGGCAATCCGCTTCCTTCATCGTGATGAATGTCGACCGCGGCATCAGATGCTCGTCAATCGGCCGGAAAGATCGGCTGCCGTCGATCCAGATCTCCGCAGATCTAAGCCGGTCTCGCAAAGCCGCGAGCGTTGCGATCTCGTAGAGACGGCGATCAGGTTTTCCCTGTTCGAAGGTGAGCCGCCGATCGGTCTGGCTGAGGTGGGTGAGCGGGATGCGATCCGGGAGTGTCCGCCGCTTCTCGGCATGGAGACGCTTCAGCAGCGCAATTGCCGCGAGAAGCGGATCGTGCCGCCGCGCCGAGTGGAACGTGAATGTCCGCAGGAACGCCCCTGCATATTTATTGACTGTTCCGTATTGTTCGGCCGCAAGGATCAAAGGTGAGGCTTCATTGTCATCGACCATTGCAGCGAGTTCAGGCTTCATACAAAGCAAGCGATGCCAGCCGATCTCGCGATCGATAACCTGAAGAGCGTCCTGTCCGCGATCATTCGCGGACTGCAAAGCGGATATTGTATCGAGGAACAGTCGGAGAGCTTTGGATGTTTCTGTCCTACTGTCCATATGCCGCCGCTTCTTCCGGCTATGGGCCTGAGAGAACAGTCGGCCGATCAGCTTGATGAACATCGTGACCGCATCGTCGGAGAGCTTCTGGCCAAGCTTGATGACTTGCGCGACAATCAGCGCGTGCCGGCGACTGGGGTTGAAGTCGTTGGCGAGCCAGGCCGGTGTCGCGTCACCCTCACGGATCATCTGATCCCACCGCCCGGAAGGAACGCGGGACTGCAGACCTGGATCGATGCAGAGTGTTCGCAGGAACGAAATCCGATTAATTAGCCCGACCAGGTTCGAGCCTCCTGGCGCCTCTGCGGCTGATCGCAGCCAATGAAAGCGCGTCTGCCCGATCGTCGGGTCGACCTCCAATAATCTATTAAGCGTTTGCAGGGTCTCGGGCGCGATATCCTTGATCAGCGCCGTCTCAGCGCGTCGGCGGGCAATGGCCCGGCCAGCAAGACAAATTCGTTCGATTGTCTCCAAGGCAGGTAACAATGCACCACGTTCTCGCAGCGTGCCCACAACGGCTTTGGCAATCAGAAGCCCCTTGTCCGTCATCGCAGCCGCGTCGATCGCCGAAAGGAGCGCAGCTCGGCGATCCCGCGCCGTTGCGCTTCCGACCTTTAGGTAATCCATCAATCGGGCGACATGATCGCGACGCGTCTCGTCTCGGCGGGCATAGAGTTTGAACGATGCAGGATCAGCTCCGATTTGCTGAGTGACATATCCCAGCATCGCTCTCGGTGGAATTTCGTCTGCCCTAAGCACTCGGCTAGGATATCGCATTAGGCAAAGTTGAACCGCGAAGCCAAGTTGGTTGTGCTGACGCCTGCGAACTTCTATTTCCAACCGATCTGCCAGCGACAACGAATAGTGCCGGATCAGACTCTCCTCATCGGTTGGAATACCGAAGAGCTCTTGTCGCTCATGATCCTTGAGAAGCTTGCGTCTGCCCATCCTGACCTCCGTACGTCAGCCGATCACAAGCAGTCGATGGCAATGCAATTGCTGTCGGCGCGACCGTTATGGTCCGCCGATTCTTGAACAGGGAAAACGAGACCAGGTGGTTTACGGCAGCCTATCCACAGAGAAGTTCGCGCGCTTGGAGTCCGCGCAAGGCTTATCCGGCGAGAATGTTCACCTTTTGTACGACTCTAACGTACAATTTTGAGCAATTCCTGTTCCGACCCCTTGAAGCCAACAATGCTGGGAACTTTGCTTGGTGCTCTGCCTGGGACATCGCGGAACTGACCGCGCTTTCGGCAAAACGGCGGTCGAGAAAGACCCTAAAAAGCGCGGCGAACTGCACGTTCAGCTGCAGAAAATGTTCCTAAATTCAAGCCTGCATTGCCGCTATTTGAGCGATTTGAGCCGATCGTCGTGAGCGCGAAGGTTCATGGCTATTCGGGACATCCCAATCAACTGACTCGGCTGGAGAATATAACCAAATCGGAAGCTGAGTGACTCCCAGCGCCGCGCATTTGCCGGTATTTGACGAATGGTAGCGGCCGGCGGCTCGCCGGAATGGTCGCAGCGGCCGAGGCTAGCGGAGGGGTCTGCGGAAATAGACAACGCGATCCGTTTCGGCAAAACCCCAGTTCTCATGGGCTTGATGCGATCGTGTATTTCTGATTCCGGCATCTGAGCAGAGCTCGTGAAATCCCTGAGCGATCAAATCGCTGGCAATTCTTTCAACCAGCGCGCGGCCGATTCCTTGCCGGCGGTGCTTTGGATCGACCCAGACGCCTTCCAAAAAAGGAACCGGCTGTGCCGTGCAGCCGTTCGCGTATTCGCGAATGGATATCTCTGCAAATCCAACGGGCTCCCGATCGGGAAGCAATGCGATGTAGCCGGTTCGTTTTTTACCTTTGAGCATGCTGTCGATATCGCCCAGGTGTTCATCCACTGAGAGGTGATCCCAGAGCTTGAAGCGCATTCCAGCCCAGCGCAAATTGTCAGCGGCGTCCATCTTTTTAATTAGCGTCGGCTTGCAGCGGTCCCTTTTCAGGCGAAAGTCACGGAGGTCTTGCTCGTGCGATCCGCGGGTCGATGCGGCCTTCGGCGATAAGCGCGAGACCGCTTGAAGTGAGTCGGCGAACAACCCTCTTCGCGCTTGATACCAGCAGGCCGGCAGACAGAGATCACCGGGCAGTATGGTTTGATTTCAGCTGGTTAGACGTTCCCGATATTGCGATCTTTCAGCGCCCCGGCGAAATAGGGTATATCGCCAATTTCAATCAGCATCCTTGCTTCCTTGACGAAGCGTTGGAAATTCTGACGCACAGCACTCAGCGGGAACCTCCCGCAAGCAGCTTCCCGGCAAGCCCTTACTAACGTCTCGTAGGCCAGGTCACGCCTCTCCTCTGGCCATTCTTCAAGAAAGTCAAACGCTTCATCGAGCTCCATAATTTCTTCGATAAAATGCTTGCGGCGAACGTAAACAGGATGGTCAAACCGAAAGCTTGCCATTTTTTCCTCCTTCTCTCCGGCATGTTTGACGCCTGAAATTTAGCTAGGTCTACCGGCGCCTTGTCGCAACCGGCCGGGCGCAGAGTCCAAATGCGCACCAAACGCCTCGCTGACAGTCCGACCCTCGACCGCCTCGTCTCTTACCCATTTTGAAGGGGCCTATACACCGTAAGACTCGGTTGCCGGTGAAAAATAGTAAAGCGAGTATCGCGACAGAATATGACAGGGGCGGAGTTGGTTCGTAATGGCTCTGCCGAGCACCATGGTACCGATTGAGGGGATATTTTGTGGAGGGACGGCATGACTGCCAAGGACCCGACCAGCCACTACGATGCCACTTACTTCAGATGGCAAGGAAAGAACGGCCGGCTGGCTGGAGAGGCAAATCGTTTCAAGTTCGCACCTTTCATTCAGCCAGGCAGCCGAATTGTCGACTTCGGCTGTGGAGATGGCTCTCTGCTGCTCGCTTTGGGCGGAGGTACCGGTATCGAAATCAATGAACATGCAATTTCGGTCGCCCGTGCCAGCGGCCTGACTGTCGAACATAGTTTGCGTGACCTCCCTGACGTCTCCGCTGACGTTATTGTCAGCAATCACGCACTGGAGCACGTCGAAGATCCTCTGAAGGAGATGCGGGAGATGCACCGCGTGCTAGCGCCTGGCGGGAAGATTGTTATCGTCGTGCCCTGCGATAAGCCATCGTATCGGTTCCGATTAGACGATCCTGATTTCCATTTATTTTCGTATAGCGCCAGCAATTTGGGAAATCTCGCCCGTGCCGCTGGATTCCGCGTCATTGAGGCCCGAGTGGTAGCCCATGCTTGGCCTCCCAAATGGCCTAAGATTCAGGCATGGCTAGGATGGCAAGCCTTTCACTTCGCATGCCGCGTTTGGGCGCGCATTGGACCATTCATTGATCTCCGTGTTCGTCGCATTCGGGCCCAAGTGAGAGTAGTAGCAGAAAAGCAAACTGCTCAATGAGTCGCTGGCGAGGGGAGGTTGCTGCGGATCCAGGTCGCTGAGAAGAAACTGGATGGAGACTCAGCGGTTAAACAGATCTTGCCACTGCTTCTCGCCGATCAGGCAATCGGTAGCCGGCACGTCGCCAGCAATTTTCCGTACCGCCGCCGGCGGGGTAAGGCCACTGATCTCCATGACCAGCTTACGGCGCACAGCAACGGCGAAATCTTCGATCTTGCGAACCGGGAGTACGAAGGAGCCGGGACCACCGATTACACAATCCGCATAATATCTGTCGGGCCCGCTCGGCGCCTCGGCAGGCCTTAGCATAATCGCGAGACCATTGATGACGATGCCGGCCTTCGTCGCCTTGTCCCGGGTGGACATTACCGGGTCGCCGGAATTGTTTGGGCCGTCCCCGGAAACATCGATCACCTCCTTTATGCCGTCATAGGGACTGGATGCGATCATTGTGGCGCCTTGGGCGATTGCGGCGGAGATCGATGTTCGGCGCTGCGTGCTGATCGGCCGGGCCTCGAGCTTTCCGGCGAAATCGATCGCATCCTGCTGCGTCTCGATCAGCTGCCAGTCGATCACGGAATCGGGCACCACATAGCCTGCCCATTCGAAATAGCTGATGGCGATGCGGCCGGTTAGACCGTTCTTCACCGCATCGATGAATTCCTCATGCTTGAGGGCTACAACATAACCCTCACGCTGGATGCGTACTTCCTCATAGTCCATCGACCGTGAGGTATCGACGGCAAGGACAAGCTCGACATCGACCTCGCCTCCTCCCGCTTGTGCCACCGTCGAGGCGACGCCGGAGAGGCTCATGAGCACCGCGAGCGTCGTAAGCATCGCCAACCCAATCACTGCATTATTCACGTACCGGACTGTAACACAGCTTGGTCCGAGAGCGACCCTCTGCCGCCTGCATCCCTTCAACTTTCAGTGAGAGGGAAATCGGTTCTTTCGTCCTGTGTGCGCGCTCGACGACGCAATCAACCGAACGCGATTGCCGGGTAGTGCAAAGCGTCACTGCTTGCAAGAATTTACAGGTGAGCACGCAAATGGCTGCGATAGTGGAAATCAAATTTTCGGGATATCCTTGCCATGCTTGCCTGCGACAGATGTTCCACTAGTTGGGTTCACATGGATGTCCAGGAGAATGCAGTTTCGGCCAGTTCGTCCACTCGGGCGCTGCTCCACGTGCAGGACCCAGCTGTCATCGCGGAAGTTGAACGGCTTCTGGCGCGGCGCACACGTGACATCCGCCTCAAAGGCGAGCTTCGCCGCCTGTTTCGGGAGCGCTCCTGGTTGCGGACGGCCAAGATCGTTCGCGCCTGGATGATATGGGTAGCCTTGTTGGATGTGCTGACGCTCGCGCTCAACATGTTGCTGCTTCCAAGAGCAGTCACCCTCTCCATGCTCCCGCCAAGCAGCATCCTCCCGGCCGTCGCCATGGCCATCGCCGTTGTCTGGCAAAGGCCGCGCGCACCGTGGCTGCAAGGGAGCGCGCCGACCACTTCGCCATGCGCGAGTTCCAGGCAGCGCAGGTGACGAGCGTGTTCTTCAGCCTGAAGATCGACGGCCGCTTTCGCTGGTTTCACGGCTATTGCGATCTGGCCGACGCCGGCTCGATCGATGACATGCGCGGAGCGATCATCGAGCGGGAATCGCGTCCAGTGCGAGCCATGAGCCGGGCCGAAAAGCTCGAGCACATCTGGAGCATCACCGGGCCGGATTTCCGTGCTTTTGCCGATCAGCGCTTTGCGGCGGGCTTTGCCGGCCGGCGCATGGTCATGGTCTTTACCGCAGCTCAGGCGAAAATTCACCGGAAACCGCCAAGGCGACCCGATGCGCGCGGCCTGCGCGGACCTTACCGTGACAAGTATGCCCTCCGGACACTGGCTGCCGCTGGAACGCAAGGCAGAACTCACTCAGGCCATCCGCACCTGGCTCATGACCAGAAATCTTTGATGACGGCAGTAGGAAAGTGACATCCAACGCGGAGTGGCTCCCCTTAGCTGGTTCAGTCGTTCCGCCATATTCACCGACGCTTCGCATCGGGTCACGTTACACACGCTCGGTAGATCAGCATAAGGACGGACACCGCCAATTTTCCCGATTCTTCCAGTTGTTGGGATGCGTGCTGAGACCCACATCGACTTGGATCTCGTCAAACCTGGAAGGACGGCGTTGACGGTGGACGCCCGCCTCGGAAACGAGCATGCCGCCGAAGGAATGCCCCACCAGAACCGTCGGACCGTCCTGCCGGTCGAGCACGCGCTTTGCGGATTCCACCGACTCTTCGAGCGTCGTCAGCGGATTTTGCACTGATGTCGCATTGAGGCCATGGCCTTGCAGACGGGCGAGAACGTCGAGCCAGCAGGAGCCGTCGGCAAAAAGCCCGTGAACGAGAACGACGTTGCGCGCCTGATCCGGCTTGGCGGTTGCCGCAAAGCCGCCTGTGGCCGCAAGAGAGACGGCGGCGCCGGCCACGAGAGCTTTGGAGAATGTGCGTCTATTGATCATTGTGGTTCTAGCCCGTTTTGGTCGGTTGGTTGAGGCAGCGGCCGGTCATGATTGATCGCGACGCTACCCGGTTCTGCAGCAAATGCCTCATCGGTGTATTTCGTGATCAGGGCACGGTTGTTTCACGCTCACGCAGGTGTGAACGCAGAATCAGGCGACGAAGCGGACCACGCCGCCATCGACCCGCAGAGCCGCCCCGGTGGTCGCCGAAGCCTGCTTCGAGCACACATAGACGATCATGTTGGCGACCTCGTCGGTCGTCGCAAAACGCTGGATAAGGCTCGTCGGGCGGGCCGCTTTCAAGAACGCTTGCTCGGCTTCTTCCTGCGTGATTCCCTGGTCTTTGGCTTGTCCTGCCATCCAGTTCGACAGGATCTCGGATCTGGTCGGACCTGGCACGACGGCGTTGACGGTGACGCCGGTGCCCGCGACCGACTCGGCCAGACCGCGGGAAACCGCGAGTTGCGCCGTCTTCGTCACCCCGTAGTCGATCATCTCTTTGGGAATGTTGAGCGCGGACTCGCTGCTGACGAACACGACGCGACCCCAGCCCTGCCGCACCATATTCGGCAGGTAGTGGCGCGTCATGCGCACGCCGCTCATGACGTTGATCTGGAAAATGCTGAGCCAGTCCTCGTCGGTCGTGTCTGCAAAGTCTCTCAGAACCGCCGTTCCAAGATTATTGACGAGGATGTCGGTCTCCGGCGCTTGCGCGAAGAAGGTCTCGGCGCCCTCTGCTGTCGAGAGGTCGGCGGCGATGCCCGAGATGTCGCTTCCGGGAAAGGCCTGTCGCATCTGCCACACCGCCTCGTCGACCCGGGCTTCTCCACGGCCGTTGATCACGAGCGACGCGCCGGCACGGGCCAGTCCCTCCGCGGTAGCACGGCCGATGCCAGCCGTTGACCCCGTAACGATCGCTGTGCGGCCCTTGAGTTCGATATTCATGTTATTTCATCTCCAATTTTAGGACAGGGGCGTCAGCTCGCTCTCTTTGCTGCTTCAGCCTCCGCTGCGCGGGCGAGGCTTTCGACCCACTCCTGGTGATAGCGGTAGAGCGCGCCGGGATGCTTGTGCCCGAGCAAGTCCAGAAACCAGGCTCCCTGTTGCGTCTCCTCGGTCAGCACATGGCAGCCATCGTTGGTCGGCGTGATAACCCAGCCGTGATATGCGCTCGAGCCGATCTCATCGCCGTCGACAGTCGTCGCCCAAGCGAGCCGGCGCAAGGGCTCGAACTCGGTCACGATAAGGCTCATCGGGAATCCGACGGTGACTCGCCTGTACTTGGTTCCGAGCGCCAGTTCTGCCTCACCTGTCAGAATCTTGACCTGATCTTCGGCAGGAAAGTAGCTCAGCCAATTCTCGGCATCGACGAGCAGCTTCCAGACCACTTCAGGCGGCGCCTTAATGTCGATGTCGTTCAGCGCATAGATGGCCGACGTTCTGGGGTCATACCGCTCCGGCCAGATTACATGGTCGTACATGGTTCATTTGTCCTTTTTGAACAGATCCTGGAAGATCAATGGTGCCCAGCTGTTGTCCCGCGCCTGCACGAGCTGACCGCCTTCCGCGATCTTGCCGAGGCTAACCGGCGCGTAGCCGAGCCGCTCGACCAACGCGGCGACCGTCGCAATTGCGCTTACGTCATCGCTCGACAGGAAGACGACGCGGCGCCCACCGTTGATGACCGGGTCTTCGGCGAGGACGCCTGCGGGCAAGTGGTTAAAGCCCTTTACGAACTGAGCGCCGGGGAAGGCCTTGGCGATGACGGCGGAGGATGGAAGACCGCCTAGGTCTTCAACGGGAACGCCAAACGCGTTCGTGACGTCGATGATTGTCTTGCCTCGCCAGCTAACTTGGACCTTGGCAACCTCTCGGTGCTCCCAGAACGGGACCGCCAGGACGATGGTGTCGGCCTTGATTGCATCCTGCAACGCCTTGGGAACGACCGTGGGCCCAATCGCGCGAGCCTGCGGCGCCAGCGCCTCGGGCGCTCGCCGACTGGTGACCGCGACTTCGATATTATTGCGAGCGAAGGCGCGGGCAAGCGCCTGGCCCACTGCACCGAAACCGACAATTGTGTAACTCATGTTGCTATTCCAATCTATGTTGATGCCCGGACGTCGTCGGCTCGGGCCTTATCTCGCGGCAGGCTTACCGCGCTGCGTAGCGACCTTCGCGAGATCCTGCAGAAGCTTCTCGTGCGTGCGCCAGAAGATGTCTGGAGCTTCCTTGGCCAGTTCGATCCACAGCGGCCCCTGCATTGTTTCTTCGGTCCAGAGGTGGGTTCCGTTCGGCGTGGGGGTAATGATCCAGGCGTGATAGGCCTTGGATTCGAGGGACGATTTGGGGCCGCCGCCCCAGGCGATGCGCGTCATCGGCTCGAATTCCTGCACAGACGCGTAGACGTCCTGGCCGGCCAGATTGGTCTCGAACCGCGTGCCAAGGCGCAACGACTCGTGTCCGCCGAGTAGTTCGACATACTTGACCCCGGGGTAGAAGCTGGGCCAGGCGGTATGGTCCACGAGCAGCGACCAGATGGTTTCAGGGGATGCTGCGACTTCCAATTCGTTTGTGAAATGGATCGGGGACCGGCTGGGCGTCATATCCTCGGGCCACTTGATTACTTCATACATGTCGACTTCTTTCTTCTCGATTGACCTTGAACGGACGCGTGCGATTTCGCGTACGGCGGCTGGGACGAACAGTTGGCCGCGCTTTTACGCACCGCTCGTTCACTTCCCGCCCACAGGCTTTGCGCGGGCCGGTTCCTCTGCAGAACTATCTAGGAAGTGCGCGACGGGGGAAGGACCCCCGAATCCTCGACATCCGTTATGCATATTCGCACCACGGGGCCAATTTGGCCGCGAGGACAGCCGTGCCGGCTGTATAGTTGTCTATCGGCCGCCCGTGGGTTGCGGACGTTTCGTCGGCGATCGAGTTGCGATCGCTTGAAGCGGCGGTATGCCGCCCGGCGACGCCACATTCTTGAGCGTCCGCGATAGGAACGGTAGGTATCGATCTAGGGATATTCTGGTACGGACGACCGGATAGGGGCCGTAACCTGTTAGTCGGCTTTTGGTGACGCGCCGGCTAAAGCAGGCATTCGTCGCGTGGCCAGATCTTCGCACAAGCGGTCGCGCGTGTGTTTTTTGCTAGAAGCCGAAACTTGGTCGAACAACGTGGCCGGCGGCTTCGTGACCGACGGTTGGTGGCGCATTGGAGGTGTCGGCTCAACAAATATGCCCTCGGCAATTCTTTCGCCGGCGCTAATGCGGTTGGCGTTTTTCCGAGCCTCTAATTGGCGCGGAAGAGCAAGATACTGCGCTGGATGCATGTCGTCGAGCGTTGCGCACCGCCAACGTCATTCCAGTTGGAAAGGGTCATTCTTCTTTGCAATTCAAGAACGCTTGGACGAATCTGGTTGCATTAAGCTAGATGGTGCTACCACGTGTATTAGCTGAGCCGCACCAATGCATCTCCATTCCTATCGCCTGAAAAATTACCGTCGCCTGCGAGACGTACATATCGAACTGGCATCCGATATCTCTATCTTCGTCGGGTCGAACAACAGCGGGAAAACGTCTGCTACGCAGGCGATCATCATGTTCCTGTCAGGCGCGAAGGACAGATTCACGCTGTTCGATTTCAGCTCTCATACCTGGCAGCAGCTCAATGAGATCGAGGCGGCCGATCCTTCTGGGGACTCGTCGGCGGAACTGCCGAAGATCAGCCTGGATCTCTGGTTCGAGGTGAACGCGGCGGACCTGTATCTGGTTATGCCGATCCTTCCAAGCTCAGCTTGGGAAGGCAACATGGTAGGGATGCGCATAGAGTTGGCGGCACGGTCGCCCTCGGAGCTCCTGCAGCGGTTCCGCCAAAGGAAGGCCGCGGCCGTCGAAAGGGCGGACGCGCTGCCCGGCGGTCCGGGCGACTACAAGCCATGGCCGAAGTCGCTTGCCGATTATCTCGAGAAGGAACTGCACAACGAGTACGAGTTTCGCTACTTCGTCCTGGACAGGGCCAGGTTCAATCCCGCCTTGGTGGAGGAAGCAGGATACGAGCCCGCTGCGCTAGCTGCGGAGTCGAGCGGGGCCGCAGTTTTGCGATCGCTCATACGTGTAGACTGCCTGAACGCCCAGCGCCATCTGGCGGATCCTGCCTCACGTTCGGAAGGCGGGGCGGGACGTTCAGAGGATCTCTCTCGGAGACTGAGTCGGTTTTACGAGCGCAACCTGGTTCAGAGGGAAGAGGACCACACCGCACTCAGGGCTCTTTTCAATTCTGAGGCCGGCCTTAACGACCACCTCAAGGATGTATTCAAAGAAACTTTGGACCGGATCGCTACCCTCGGCTACCCCGGCCTCAACAATCCGCGTCTTGAGATAAAGTCGGCGCTCAACCCTGCTTCCGTAATGAGCCAAGACGCCAGGATACACTACCTACTCGGCGACGGCGACGACGCTACCCGATTGCCAGACAGCTACAACGGTCTCGGATTCAAGAACTTGATCTACATGGTAGTCGAAATCCTCGACCTCCACGAGAAGTGGAAAGCCGACGAGGAAAAGCGGGCGCCCCTGCATCTGGTCTTCATAGAGGAACCGGAAGCTCACCTGCACACGCAGTTGCAACAGGTGTTCATCCGGAATGTCCTCAGTCTTGTCGAGGAGAAGGACGAGACAGCGTTCGCCAGCCAGGTCGTCGTCACGACCCACTCCCCCCACATCCTATATGAGCGGGGTTTTGCTCCGATCCGTTACTTTCGTCGGCACGCAGAGGGCGAGCAGACCACGCAGGTGCTGAATCTTTCGTCGTTCCAAGTAGGTGACGCGCCAAAGGACCGGGACTTTCTACAGAGATATCTCAAGCTCACGCATTGCGATCTGTTCTTCGCAGACGCTGCGATCCTGGTCGAAGGCAACGTCGAACGCCTTCTGCTTCCTCTCATGATCGAGCGTGAGGCGCACACTCTACGGTCCGCCTCCCTTTGTATTCTCGAGGTCAGTGGCGCCTTCGGCCATCGTTTCAAAGAGCTGATCGAATTTCTCGGTATCACGACCTTGATCGTGACGGACATTGACAGCGTCACGGCAAAACCGGCCCCGGAGCCAGTAGATGAACATTCGGACGAAGAGGAAGAAGAGCTGGAATTCGAGGTTCCTGGCGATGCTGCAGGTGAACCTGCCAAGAAACGTTACGGCAAGGCATGCCTGCCTGCGGTTGATGGCGCAGAAACGTCCAACCAGACCTTAATCAAGTGGCTGCCCAAGAAGCGGCTTATCACCGAGTTGTTGGTTGCAGAGGATTCAGAAAAGACCGCGGAGATCGCGGGCTCAGAACCGGCGAAGGTATTTGTAGCATACCAGGTCGCCACCGACGTCAGTTGGCGGGGAGCGACGACCTCCGTCTGCGGGCGAACGCTGGAAGAGGCCTTCGGCCTAGAAAATGCCGAATGGTGTCAGTCGGAGGACCACAAGGGTGTCGGTCTGAAGCTCAAGAAGGCCCCGTCCGATGTCGCGGCTCTGGCAGGCGGCCTGCACAAGCGAGTAGGCGGAAAGCACTTCGACAAGACCAAGTTCGCGCTGGAGGTCATGGCCTCCGGCGGCGGGGGGTGGGTCACTCCCAAATACATCAAGGACGGACTGGTCTGGCTTGCCGGACAAGTCGCACTGGAAGTCGCGCAGGAAGCGGAGGCGATAGTTGGGGCGGTCGATGTTTTCGAGGAGGCCGCAGAATGAGTGGCGGCCGTATCGACAAACCCGACACGGAGGCGGACAAGCTTCTTAAGGCGTGTCTCACCGGCGAGGCAAAGCGTAGCTTCATCATGGTGGCCGGCGCCGGATCGGGTAAGACCACCTCGTTGGTGAAAGCACTAGCAACCGCCATCCAGGTGCATGGGCAGGAGCTTAAACGCCGCCGGAGGCGAATCGCTTGTATCACCTATACCGAAATCGCGGCCGGCGAGATCTGGGCTGACGTCGGCAACAACCCTCTTCTGCATGTCTCCACCATCCACAGTTTCTTGTGGTCCATCACGAGGTCGTTCCAGGCGGACATCAAAGCTTGGGTGCTGCAGCGTATCGCGGAACGGATCCTAGAACTGGAGGAGACGGCGGCCAATTTCGGCTCCCGTGTTCAACAGCGGACGCGAGTAAAAAACCAGAGCGACATCGACAGGTATAGGGCCAATATTCCTGCCGTCGAAAAGGTCACAACCTTCCGCTATGGTACCGGAAGCGACTACCCGAGGGGCGTACTCGGCCATGACGATATCATCCGTATGGCCACCTACTTTATGTCGAACCGCCCGCTCTTCCGGACGCTCGTAGCTCAGCAGTTCCCGATTGTCTTCGTGGACGAGAGCCAAGACACACAACCTGTCGTCGTGGAGGCCCTCAAGGCTGTTGCCCACCAAGCCGGATCGGACTTCTGTCTGGGTTTCTTCGGCGATCCCATGCAGCGCATCTACGCCACAGGCATCGGCGACATCGTAGCGGAAGAGGACTGGGAGGAGATCGCCAAGGAAGAGAACTTCAGGTGCCCGACCAAGGTACTCTCCGTCGCCAACGCCATCAGGCGCGACGGCGACGACCTCATACAGACGGGAGGGCGCATCGCGCCGGACCCGGCTGGCGGCGCGCCCAGATCAGTCGAGGGATCGGCATGGATATTCATTCTGCCCGGCGATGACAGGCGCGATGAGAAAATGGCGGCGGTCCGGCGCTTGGTATCCGAACAGGTCGGCGATCCCATATGGGCTGGCGGTGCGGATGCCGATATCAAGCTATTGGTGATCGTCCATCGTATGGCCGCGAACAGGTTGGGTTTCGGAGAGCTGTATGCCGCGATGAACGATAAGGCGCCGAGCGCTTTCAGAGATGGCTTCATGGAGGCGACTTCTTGGCCGCTCAAGCCCTTCGTCTCCTTTATCCTGCCTATCGTCGAAGCGATGAAGACAGGCAACGAATTCGAGGCGATGTCGTTGCTGCGCAAGTCGTGTCCCAAGTTGCAACCGGATGTGGCCGCGAAGTCGAACGTCGCCGACCTTCTCGCCTCGGTGAGGACCGCCGTACTGACCTTGGTGCAACTGATGTCGGACGAAAAAACCACCGTGCGGGATGTTCTGCTACATATCGCCGAGAACCGGTTGATGTTGCTTGACCCGAAGATCGCCGCATTCATCGGACAGCCGCTTCTTGAACAGAAAGTGGCGGCGGCCGACGAGGATGGGGAGGAAACAGAGGATGCCGATAAGGAGGAGGTGTCCTTGGAAGTGGACGCCATGGATCGTTTCCTTGCGTGTCCGGCGAACCAGTTCATCGGATACCGGGACTATATCCGGCAGTCGTCACCTTTTTCGACACAGCAGGGTATCAAGGGTGCCGAGTTCGAACGCGTGCTGGTCGTTCTCGACGACGACGAGGGAACCCATGTGCAGTTCTCATATGATAAGTACTTTGGCGTGAAACCGCTGTCCAAGCGCGATAATGAGAACATTGCCGAGGGCAAGGAAACGGCGGTGGATCGGACTAGGCGCCTGTTCTACGTCTGCTGCACGAGAGCGCTGAAGGATTTGGTGGTAGTCTATTTTACCGACGATCCCGAAACGGCGGAGCGTCGGGTCCGCGATGCAGGCATCTTCCCTAATGAAGCCATCTTCACGGAGGAAGCGCTCGGTTAAGGCAGGTTTCGAACAGATCAGACGCAGGCTTGGGCCGAAGCAGGTGGTAGCTTCTACGATTGTTTGCTGATGGACTGAACGGCAGAAATGCGGGCGCAAAGCTGTCGTTCGCGTCGTGGAAATCGTACGTCGGCTTCCGGTCGGACTTTCCGTTCCCCACCGGTTTTTGCAGCGCCGAGCAAGGTCCATCACGGCTTACACCGTAGAAAATATCGCTGAGATTCCGAATGTGGGGAAAGGCGGCAGCGCTCGAGCACTACCATCATCAACCACTTTCATCTCATGAGCCGATGCATCCTATCGCCCCGAAATGGGCGGCCTTCGGTCACTGCATCAACGTCGAGCAGGCTTCGATGGCATTTTTTCCACAAGAGGATTTGCGGCGAAATTGGTACGATCTCTTGTGCTTCCGTAGTGCTTCCGCGCAAAAAGAGCGTGGCCGCTTGCCAAAATCATCTTCGACTAAACGCATGACTATTGGGCGGCATGGACCGCTCACCGTGGAGCAGGCGCGCAAGCTGGCCATGGCAGAACTCGGCGGTGTCGTGACAGGCAGGGATCCTGCCGACGATCGGGCGACACGCCGTCGATCGGTTACCGTCCGCGAACTGTGTGAAGATTATCTGGCCATGGCCGAGAAAGGCCTTGTGCTCGGCAAGGGAAATCGCCCCAAGAAGACGAGCACCCTTTACACCGATCGTGGGCGGATCAATCGGCACATAGTTCCACTGCTCGGCTCCACGCGCGTCGTTTCTGGGTCTCGCCACCCTTGACGGGGAGCCTCGCGAAGGTCCGGTTCGCGGAAGGGCTGCGCCCTTCGCTAACGACCCGAACCGGCCATGAGAACCCTGCCCAAAACCTGCGGCTGGGAAGTCTCTGGGTAGGCTTTGCCCACCCGGCGGCCCCATGCACCAAGGCGTGTGAACGCGAGCCGCCTGTTGGAATGACGGAGGCTTTGCCTCCGCCTCACCGTTACAGTTCAGATTCAGCCATTCACCAGGGCTGGCCGTCGCCAAACGACCAGTCCTCTTTGTCCACGAAGACCATGTTGATCATGATGTCGTCTGCACGGATGGCCAGCTTGGTTTTCAGCTCGTCGGCGATGAACCGGTAGAAGGCGAACTTAGTGTCTCTCTCGTTTCCGACGGTGCTGGTTACCTGGATCAGCATGAAGTCGGGGGACCGACTGAAGCCGAGGAATTTGGGATCATAAATTAGGTTTTCGGCGGTGTGTTCGCCGACAACCACGAAGCGGTCACCGTCGGGCGCCTTGAGGATATCGATGATGCCCCTGTAAACGATGTCGGCCACTGCGGCGCGGTACTCGGGGGTTTTGCCTTGGATCAGATCGATGCGTGCGAACGGCATTGTAGCCTCCTTCAGGTTGGGTTTCGGATTAAGCGTCGGTCGAGGAGTGAGTGTTCAGACCCAAGAGTTTCAACTTGTCGGTCATCGGATGTCTCGCTTTTATCTAGCTCGCCACCTGCCTGTCAGATGACAGGTATCCAACTAACACCCGAAGCTTGCAACGTCAACCCCTGTCTGCCATATGACAGATGAGGTGTGAAAAATGGCGGCGACGATGAAAGAGAATGCGAGGGAAGCGATCCTTCTGGCCGCGCGGGAAGCGGCGATGGCGTACGGCTACGGTGGGATAAACTTCCGCGATCTTGCGGAAACCGTCGGCATCAAGGCCGCCAGCATCAATTACTATTTCCCAAACAAAGCCTCCCTCGGCGAGGCAGTCGCGAAGCGCTATTGGGAAGACATTGCCGCTGACCTGGACGCCATCTCAGCGGAAGCTCGAGATCCGATCGACGCCTTGCGCCGCTATCCGAGCGTCTTCCGAGCGTCGCTCGAGCGCGATAATCGCATTTGCCTGGCCAGCTTTATGGCAACCGAACACGCCGAACTGCCCGAAGCGGTCTTGAAAGAAGTGCAGACCTTTGCCGACGTCAATGTCGCTTGGTTGAGTCGGCATCTCACCGCTGCGGGAATTGTCGGGCCCGACGAAAGCGAACCAAGGGCTCGCGCGATCTATGCCGCCGTAGCTGGCGCTCAAATAATCGCTCGGAGTCGGTCGGACATCTCAGTCTTCGACGGATTGATCGAGAGCTACCGCGCAGCGGGGCCGCTCCCGAGATAGATACTGCGCAGAACTTGCGACGTCCGTTTTCAGGGGCTGCAGTTAGCAGACCGAAAGACTTAAAGTGGTCGGGAGCTGCCGCAGATAATTCCGTCGTAGAGATTAGTTTTCGCACAGCCTGTCCTGCAATGCCCCAATCGTCGGTACCACGAATCTGGTGGCGAAAGCGGTTGGCGCACCGATGCGCAGAAGGCCGCGAGGCCACGCGCGCCGCTCGCTGGCTTCAAGCCGCGCTTCGGCGATCTCGGCCACTGCTGGCCTCACCCGGTCATAGAATGCCATTACCGCTTCCGTGACGGCGGAGCGCCGCGTCGTGCGCCTTGGCCAGTCTGATCCCTTGCTCAGGAGTGAAACGAGACATCGATGCAGCTTTCGTCGTCAAACGAACTCGGTGGCGCTGAGCATTTCCGATCAATCTGTAGAGGAGGGCCGGACGTCAGATTTCCGACTGACCTTGCTACAGCACCAGCATGGTGGCCAGCCCCAGCATCAGGCCCATGCCTACAATATCGGTCAAGGTGGTGAGGAAGATCGCCGAAGCGACCGCCGGGTCGGCGCCGACCCGGCGCAGGCCCAACGGGATCAGCACGCCGGAGATTCCGGAGATGAGGCACGATCCGGACATGGCAAGCAGGATCACAAGTGCCAACATGGGCGCTTGGGCCGCCGACTCCGGTTGCCTCGAGGCGTAGAACCACATCGCCGCAGCAGCAAGAAGGCCGACGAGCAAGCCGTTGGCGATCCCTAGCGCGCCCTCTCTCATCACCAAGTGCAGCTTCGGTCGTTTGTCCACATCCCCCAGGGCAAGGCCACGCAGCGTCATAGCCAGTGCTTGGCAGCCGGTGTTTCCGCTCTGCCCGGCCAAGACCGGGAGGAACGCCGCCAGGGCGACGATCTTCTCGATCGTTCCTGTGAACGAACTGACCACGAATGCGGCCATGAAGGCCGTCAGGAGGTTCAACTGCAGCCACGGATGACGCTTCAAGAAGGCTGAAAATATCGGCGTAAAAGAGCGCTCCTCCTTCTGGACACCTACCATCTGGCCAGACTGGGCGGAAACCTCGATGATTTGCTGCTCAAACAAGCGCCAACCGCGAACCTGCCCGAGCAGCCGGTTCTCCGCGTCCACCACCGGGTAGACAGGGTAGTGACGCCGTACCGCTGCGTTGCATGCGTTGCTCAAAGAGAGACCGACATTAAGAGCGAACGGCCTGGGCAGCATGATCTGATCGACAATCGCGTCCGGTTCGCTCAGCATCAGATCGCGCAGGACCACCAGGCCGACCAGTTTATTGTCCTCGTCCGTGACGTACAGATAAGTGAGCTCGGTCGGCACCTGGGCGCGTCTGACAGCTTCCACCGCGGCAGTGACTGTCGTCCCGACAGGAACGCTGGCGGAAATCGGGTCCATCAGCTCAATGAGCGACTCGGGCATCGCGAAACCCTTGCCATCGCCATGAGACCCGATGGGCCGCATATGCAGTGGCAAATGCTCGGCCACCTTACGGGCGTGCCCGTCCGGCAACAGCTTTAGTGTGTCGCGGATGAACTCGGGAGACTCTCTGGCGAGCAATTCAGCTGCGTCATCAGGTGCTCGGGCACGCAGCGTGCGCACCAAGTTCTGAACGCCGGTCTCATCTTTCATTTGCTATAGCCCCCAATTGAAGGTCACATAATATGTAAAGTATCGGATCGCACCAGTGTGGAAGTACCCCAGCTTCTTCCGACCCCAGCAGTCCGCCTTGTTCTCCGAAGTTATTGCGGCCTACTATGAGTTGACGTACGCCGACTGACATCAGCGTCGACCCAGCAGACGCCATCTCACCTGGGGTGATCCGGACCGGCCCGGAATTCTTGCCTGAGCGATCAATGGCCGTCCTGGAGATGCATGTGGGCAACATCTTGCAGCCGGCTTCAATTCAATCTCTGCCAATGGCGGGTTGGAGAGTCTGATATCGTTGCGCATGGAGAGCTACGGCGCGGTCACTGTGATGTCTGCTTTTTGGAAGCGGCTGCTAATATCTCAATGACCGAGATGAGGTGCGAAGCAGACCGATTTCCCTTCTGCGGTCGTGTTTTCCCGTGGTTTATGCAGCACCGACCGCGGGCTAGGAGCCGGTAGGCTTGATCGATATGGAGAAGTACGCCTTGACCGCTCCAAGCGTACTTGGCATATAGGGCTCGGCCCTACACGCGGGCCGGTGTGCCCGCCACGCAAAGCTATGTCAGCGTTCCAACTCTGAAACCGTCACTCCGTGCCTTGAGGCATGGTCTGACCATTAGCGGGCACATGGTCGGATCATTCCAGGATATGGACAATGACCGAAACAAACGATCTTCACAGACTTAAAACTCTGGCCAAGCGATACGCCCGTGCCAATAGGATCCCGCAACATCAGGCTCTCGACCTGATTGCGGGGAAACTAGGGTTCCCCAACTGGGTCAAGCTGATCTCCGCCAGCAAGAATGGCTGGGAAATCGATACCGAGAAAATGATGGGCGTCGAAGCCTTCTCTAGGGGCTCCCTTCCTGCGTCAACTTTCCTGAAGGGTGATCCTGAAGCGATGAAGCGTCGCTTCGCATATCTTGAGCAGGCCGAACACGGCACGATTGGGGATCATGCATATCGGCTTCAAGAAGTTTTGGGGGACGTCATCATAGCAGGCGAAGGATGGAGCATCAGGGTTCCGGAGAACCCAAGCGCGATCCCGGTGGTCGAGACATATACTGACCCGGCGGCGGACTGCCCGGTTCTTGAACCAGAGTTCCTGCAGAGAGCTCTCAGGCTAGCCGGAGATCGAGCTGGTCAGGTACGTGCAGAAATCTCTAACGATTGGCCCCGCCGATCCACAAAACCTGACCTTCGTGGTGTAGTACGGCACCCGCTGGGCCGCGGGGAGTCCGACGTGTGGTTCTGCCTGCATTGCGATGGGAGGATCACAGGCACGCAGATCGCCGAAAACCTTTGGCATTGTCCTGGGTGTGGGGCGTCGCCTCTCGATATCTTTGAAACGGCGTTCTGGTCTGAAGATGAAGGCAAGTCTTTCCTGCCGGTGAAAAAAACGGTACAGTCAGCCAAGACAAGCCCGATGTCCAGATCGCCGATGGCAGACCCAAACTCGACCTCGATGAAGAGAAGATCGCCCTTCTTATGCGCGGCGCTTTGCTTGATGACGCGACCAACGTCAGCGAGAAGCTAGGCGCTCTCCTGGCTAAGATTAGCGTCGATGACGAGAACGACGTCTTGATCGCTCTTGAGGTGGATTTGTGGCCGGAGGATAAGGAGCCGGTTCAAGCTTTAGCGGTTTCAAAGTTACTGGGCCTCGAAACTGAGTTCGTATCGAGCTGGTCCACGATACCTTTCGCTTGGCCAGGCCTGGGCGAGTTGACCTCGAACACGAGCGAATATACGCAAATGATGCTGGACGCCTATGCTCAGTATGGCGGTTTACCAGACAGGAATGCGAAGAAGGAGTAATCCGTCGGCGACCAACGCGTTTGCCCCGGAAGCGATGCGAATGGGGCAGGCGTGTTGGTCGCTACCGCGCGCACTGTTTGCAAACAATTACCTCCTGCCCACAAAACTGCTGTCACAGACAGCCCTTGAATTGTGTCGACCTCTGATAGTGGTGAAGCCTGCCGTCCACTTTTGCCTCGCGCTCCTTGATCGGAAAAGTCGAGATGGGTCGATACCCGAAATTCGAGAATGCTGAACAAAATTCGGGAGCACGCCAACAAGCAGAAATCGCATGAGCTTGATCTCTACTATGGAACTTCAGCATAGCGGATGATGCTCTGATTTTGTACGTTGGCGACTAATTCATCAGAACGAGACAAAAATCGGCGGAGCAAAGGTGAGGAATTTGAATCGTTGTATCCTAAGGTGAGATCAATTGTCGGAGGCACACCCTCAAGTGCTCTAGCAACGACATTTGGCGTCAGCATATTTTGCGCATAAAGCGGAATAAGCGTTATTCCACCTGTAGACACGACGAGCGACATTGCTGATGGTAGGCCGTCACCTTCGTACTCTGCCTTGAGTGTGATCCCAACTTTCGACGCGTAATCTTGGATCACGGATTGCAATACGGGAGAAATTCTAGCCGAACTGACGTAAGTTTCGCGGGCAAGGTCCTGCGGCCGGATCTTTTTGCGCGACGTCAAGCGATGGTCCGCCGGCAGTACGGCGATCAGTGGCTCCTTGGCTAAAAACTTGAAGGACACACCAACACTCTGCGTCTCGGGGCGAAGGAAAGCGACGTCCAGCTTGCCTCGCATCAGTGCCAGAGCAAGGTCCGGGGAAGACTGACTGGACAGTATGATTTCAACCTCCGGCGCTTCCTCACGAATAATGCGCAATGCATGGGGTAGCCACACGACCTCTTGCCCTGCGAGAAAACCGATAACGAACGACTGCTTTTCCGGCCGTTCTGCCCGCCGGGCCCCCTCCGCAGCCGCCTCGACTTGCAATAACGCCAGCCGCGCGTGATCAAGAAACACTTTACCGGCGGCGGTGAGCGTCACGCCGCGCGGCTGCCGTTCCAGCAGTTTTACACCGATTTCGGTTTCCAGATCGCGAATTTGCCTGCTGAGTGAGGGTTGGGAAGTGTGTAGCCGCCGCTCGGCTGCGGTCAGTAAGCTTCCCTCCTCCGCAACAGCAACAAAATAGCGCAAATGCCTCAGTTCCATCGGGTCCTCGCTATACATTTAAGGCATAGCTCGAACGTACAAGGTATTTGTCTTTGATAAAATGGGGATTTAATTAACGTCGCAATTTTGGGATATAATCGAACACGCCTCACCGGAGGTATTTCGCAATCAACTGTGTCCAAAAAGGAATGTTTAACAGGGCAGATGGAGCGACTCGATGCCTACAATCACTACCACGGACGGCGTAAACATCTTCTACAAGGACTGGGGCTCAGGCCAGCCGATCGTTTTCAGCCACGGCTGGCCGCTGTCGGCGGACGACTGGGACGCCCAGATGACCTTCTTCCTTCGCCACGGCTACCGGGTGATCGCCCACGACCGGCGCGGCCACGGCCGGTCCGACCAGCCCGGCACCGGCAACGACATGGACCACTGGGTTGCCGACCTCGCGGCCCTGACCGAGCACCTCAACTTGCGCGACGCGATCCACATCGGCCACTCCACAGGTGGCGGTGAGGTGGCTCGCTATGTCGCCCGCCACCCGGAGCGCGTCGCGAAGGCGGTACTGGTCGCTTCCCTGACGCCGAACATGTACCGGAGCGAGGAAAACCCGTCCGGTCAGCCGCCGGAGTGGTTCGAAGCGATCCGCGCGGGCGTGCTGGGCAACCGGTCGCAGTTCTTCCGGTTCGTCCCTGAGAACCCGTTCTACGGTTACAACCTCGACGGGGCCGAGCCTTCGGAGGCGATCATTGCGAACTGGTGGCGCCAGGGCATGGCCGGCGGTGCCCTGGCTCACTACGCGACTGTCGACTCTTGGCTGGAAGATTATACCGAAGACCTCAAGAAGATCACCGTGCCGGTGCTGGTGATGCATGGCGAGGCCGATCAAGTCGTCCCCTTTGCAAGTTCCGTGCCGCGTGCGGTCGACCTGCTCAAGAACGGGTCGCTGAAGACCTATCCGGGCTACCCCCATGGCATGCTGACCACACATGCAGATGTCCTCAACCCCGACCTGCTCTCGTTCATCAGGTCTTGACGACATCGACCGGACCGCGGCCTTCATCCAACGTCGGCCGGACGATCTGTCACCCGGCAGTGCCGGGTGACACCTGTTGGTGCTGGTACGTGGAGCGTTCCCGGAGGGTGCTTCCGACAGTGGCAATTTGCTTGGTGCGTAGTGAAAGATGCAACTTGTCGCGCTTAAATTTTTCGTTGCGGTGGCCGATTACTCCACCGGCCGAAATGGCTCGGCGTCTCGGCTTCGACATCTAGGAATTAAGAGCGGGGGATGGCCGTCGATTTAATGTCGGAAGTACCACCAGCTTCCGAAGTGCTCATTATAGGCTCGTTTTTCGGCTTCCGGCCTTTAGGTAACTTCAGGCTGGCGTTGCTGTCGTCTTTGAGTTTTATGGCGCTCAGCTCGATGGCAGCTTTTGGGACACTGACCATAGTGTCTGAACGGCTGAAATGCGGGCGCTAAGCGAATCTGAGGCGCTAGGAATGCGCAGCTTGTGTGCAATGCGCACTCCCTAGAGGAACCCCCTCCAAGGAGTGCGCGTGGAGGCCAATCCGTCAGGAAGATACGGCGGGTTCAAGTGTCCCACTAATATCCTAATTCTCGCCGCGTCCTCACGGGAGAACGCGGATGACCGTCTTTCCCGCGCGCCGCTCCGTCGAATTGAAGGTGGCGACCGCATCGTCCAGGCTTGAAACCTTGCCGATGTTCGTCCGCAGTCTTCCGTCCCGGACCCGCTGAACGATCTCGGATAGCTGGGCACGATCAGCCTCGACGACGAAGTCAACCGCCGGGCCATCCACAGGTCGAATATCCGTCGGTCCGACGGCTGTCACAAGCGTTCCCCCGGCCCGGATCAGCGTTGCGGACCGCCTCTGAACATCGCCGCCGATAACGTCGAATACCAGATCGACGCCGCCGACGTCTTCCAAGGTGTCGTTTCCAAGATCGACGAATTCATTTGCACCGAAGTCCAGAGCCCTCTGGCGGTCAGCGGCGCGTCCGGTACCGATGACATAGGCGCCGGCTTCCCGCGCAAGCTGCGTCACGATCGAGCCGACGGCGCCAGCCGCGCCGTGTGCGAGCACGCTCTGCCCCGCTTGAAGGCGGCCATGCTGAAATAGTCCCTGCCATGCGGTCAGGCCAGATATCGGCAGGCTTGCGCCCACCGTGAAGTCGACGTTGCCGGGCAATGGCGCGAGGTTGCGGGACTCCACAGCGACGTACTCAGCGAGTGTGCCGTCGCGATACCAGTCAGACAGGCCGAACACCCGCTGACCGATCGACAGTCCCGTGGTGCCATAGCCCAGCGCGGTGATCACACCGGCCAGCTCATGGCCGAGGATCGATGGCGTCCGATCACGAAAGGTCCGATCGGTCCAGGTCGAAGGCCAATCCAGTTCGGTGTTGACGAACCCCGCTGCATAGACCTGTACGACGACGTCGTTTATCGCGGCCTGCGGCTCGAGCCACTCCACCAGCTTCATTCCGGCTGTTCCCGCAGCCCGGTCGGTCACTACGATCGCTTTCATGGGAATTGTCTCCTCAGATATTTGTTTGTTTGGGTAAATTGCAGGCGTGGAAGGTCTTTTCGATCTCTCGCGCAACTCGTTATCGGCTTGACGCCTTTCGCGAAGACCTTGTTGTCGAATTGCTGTGTGATGCCGCGCGGCGAGCCCGGCTTATTTCGGCTTCAACTGCGCGGCAGTGGCGGGCGCTTCATCGTCAAAAGTTCCGTCACATCATGCAGATCGTCTGCCGATGAGATGGCAAGTGTCAGCCATTTTCCGTCGATATATGTTTTGGCTTCATCGTAAAGCTTGACCAGTTGCGGGCGCCAGACATAACGCCGCTCCTCGAATTTCTCACGTTCTGCTCCACCCATAACCACAACAGCCGAAAACCGCCGGTATTTCGGCACCAAGGTGGTGAACGCCTTCGTTTTCTTATAGCGCAAGGACCAACCACGGTTCTTGCCGCCGTAGAGCCAGTCCGGCGCGAAAACTCCCGGATAGAATTCGTCAATCCAGGTCCGCAGCTCGGTCCAATGGCCGAATGCCTCTGGTCCGAGCCAATCCCGAACGGCGCTGTCATCAGGCGGTGCTGATCTGTCGGTAATCCTGTCGCCGATTTGGGAAGGGGTACTATTTGATAAAATCATCTGAAGCCTCATATTCAATGGTCCGGCGGAGGCCGGAGGGTTAGGATGCGGGCGCCAAAAGCTTGCGCGCGCCCTCAGAATGCTCCTGGTGACGCTTGCCGGAGCGAGGGGACATCGCGATACGGTCTGCCAGTGCTCGAGAGCACCGCAGGACGATCGTGGAATTCTCGAAAATGCTCCGCGGCGGTCAGGTCGAGAGCGGCGAGCGCTTTGTCCCTCGCCAACGGCCCCTGACTCCGATCCAGGAAGGCAGTGCGTTGAAGCGGGAGAAATTGTTGAGTCCTCAGCCCAATGGAGCTGAGTGCCAGCGACAGATAGGGCGTGAGAAAATCCGGCTGGTTGGCTCGCTCACCGGTGAAGAAGCCACCAGAAGCCACGCCGATAAAGACCGGACGGTCCCGGAGCATTCCCACCTTGCCGGCCGGCGTTGACTTCATTGTGCGGCCGACGCGCAGGATCTGGTCGATCCACGCCTTGAGGACCGAGGGAATCGTCAAATTGTGCATCGGCGTTCCGATGACAATCACATCGGCCGCTTCGACTTCCCGAATAAGCGCTTCGGAAAGATCTAGAGAACCCATCGGCGGGGCGGCCAACGTTGCCGGCGACGCCAACGCGGCGGCGTAGAGGGCCTCGGTTTGGGGCAGGGGTTCAGCCCCCAAGTCACGCCGAGTGATGCTCGCGCCGGGCGCAACCTCAAGAAGCTTTTCGACGATCGCCGCCGAAAGCTGACGGCTGTGCGATTCCTGACGCGGACTGATATCGATATGGAGAATATTCATGTGATTGATCCCAACAGCTTCAAAAGGTTGCGGCAGGCGAAAGCTCAGATCGAGCCGGCTGGTGTCACGGCGGGAAAGTCCTTCTCGTGATCGAACACGTTGTTGAAGAAGTTCGTCAGGGAATACATGGCCACAAGCGCGACGATCTCGATGATGTTCGCATCGGTATAGCCAGCATCGCGGACGGCTTTGAGATCGGCGTCGCTGACGTGCCCGCGGGTCTCGATGACTTTTCGCGCAAACTGAACAGCGGCATCCCGCTTCGGGTCGCTGGCGTGGCCCTTTCGGGCGAGGATGATGTCATCGGCCGGCAGCCTGGCCATATGTTCGGCGGTGAAGCTGTGAACCGTCAGGCAATAGTTGCAACCGTTCACCTCGGAGACGGCAAGGCCGATGCTGTCGCGTGTCTTTACGTCGAGTGCCTTGCTCAGGGAGCCGAGCAGGGTGGCCCACGCGTTGAACGCGATAGGACTCTGCGCGAAGGCCACCATCATGTTTGGGGTGAACCCGATGTTCTTCGTGAACGTATCGAGAGTCTGTTTCGATTCAGCCGGCACCTCTTCCGGCGTCAGAGCAGCAATTCTTGCCATTATAGTCTCCATAAGTGATTGAGTTGATTTGGAATTATGCGAAGTCCAGGACATCGGCCACCGGCATGCGCGGCTTCTGCGGCCAGTTGCCGGCCCGCTCCGGCCCGACCGTCAGCAGCATCACCGGGATTTCGTCTTCGGCCAGGCCGAACTCGCGATGCACGGCCTCTGCGTCGAAACCGATCATCGGCGTCGAACCCAGGCCGAGCGAGCGGGCGGCATAGATGATTGCGGCGGTGCCGAAGGTAGCGGAGCGCACCGCCTCGTCGCGCTGGCGCTGCGGCTGATCGTCATACAGACCGCGAGCGGGCGTTTCCCATTCCGGCACCAGATGTGCCGGCATGATGCCGGCTTCCACGACCGGCGCCAGGCGCGCGGGGACGGTACTAGCATTGGCCAACTGGCCGACGATGATGAAGGTAACGGCGGCGTCGGTGATCGCGGGCTGGTTCCAGGCGATCGGACGCAACCGAGCCTTGGCCTCAGGCGTACGGACGGCGATAAACCGCCAGTTCTGCAGGTGGAAGGATGTCGGCGCGGACGTGCCGATCCGCACCAGGTCGCGAATCTGATCGTCGCTCAGTGTGGCGGCGGTGTCGTAGTACTTGGCAGCACTACGGCTCAGGATGGTTTCGATGACGGCGTTCGTCGGCGTCAGTTCGTTGGCTGCGTTGCTGATATAGTTCATTGGGTGGCTCCCTCATCAAGTGATTACGGAGCCCAATTTACGGCCGGCAGCGAGAATATCGAGACTGAATTGCCTCAATATAATGCGCGAAAGGATCAATCCTATGGGTCGATCCTAGTCCGCGCGCGTGCCGGTATGCGCTTGTCTGCGCCATTCCCCGGGCGTCATCCCCATTCTCTCAGTAAACACACGGCGGAATGCCGAAACAGATTGATAGCCGACCGTTTCGGCCACAGCCTCGGTGCTGATCGTCGGCTTTTTCAACTCGTTGGCTGCCAGGCTCATGCGGAGATCAGTCAACAGATCGAGGGCCGAACAACCCAGCCTGTCCTGAAAGCGGCGCATGAATGTGGCGCGCGACATGCCGCACAAGTCCGCCAGATCAGGCAGTTTCCAAGGCTTGCCCGGATCGGCGAGCATAGCCGTAATTGCCGGCGCCAGTCGTGGGTGGCCGGCGAGGGCCAACAAGCCTTCAGGGGCTTTCTCGGATTCACTTGCAGCTCGCAGCACTAATGTGAAGAGGGCCGAAGAAAGCGCGTTGAGAACGGCGCGTCCTCCCGCGCGATCGCCGGCGGACTCCATTCGCATCAGCCCCACCAAACTGGCCAGTTGATCGGTAGCAGATCCGATACCGTCTTTTCCGAGGCCGTCGATCGTCCGTGCCACCAGATTTGTGGGCAGATAATTACGGATCAGTCGATCATGGGGCGGGGCGATGAAAAATCGGCCACACAACAAATCGAGTTGCTCGCCCTGACCGTCGTTCTCGCTCAACATCCATCCGGCAGACCCTTGGCGCTGCTGGGTGGGGATCGGCGTTTGCCCGCTACCGTCGTGAAGCACATGCGCCGCACCGTGAGGCAGCAACACGATATCTCCGCTCACCAGCTCCCTCGCTGTTCTCGTCTCCGGATCCTCGAAAATGGCCCGGCCCTTGACGATGACGTGGTAGGGAATTTCGTTCGCCGCCGCCCGGCCCCAGGCCACGCGCCACGGCGCACCATAGGCACAGCGGACCTCGAGCTGACCGGTTACGGTGACGATTTGCAGGAGATGGCTTAACCAATCGACTTCAGACATTGGACCTCAAGAACCGGAAATGATGAAACATCTTATCGCAATTGTGCGTTGGTTCTACTTATCGGCCACGTTTCCAAACCTCGTTCCGTACCGGGCCTAGATCATGAGCCAGCCACCGAGCGCCTCCAGATCGGGACAGGGTACTGTATCAGACGCCGCCATAGCGTCCGACTATCGACTCTATCGATGTGCCGTCACGTTTGGAAACGATCGAGAAGTTGGCAAGGGCCGGCGCTCAGCCGATCGACAGCTTTCAGGCCATGGCGAAGGTCATGTTACGGCCGAAATGAGGGCGCGTAGCCGCTGATCGACCTGCTAAAACCGGAAACATTTTTCTCAATAGCTGCGGCCCCGCTGGGTGCGGAACCGCGCTCGCTCAAATCTCTGTATGCTCCGCTAGTTCCAGCGCATCCTCGATGTCCACACCAAGGTACCTGACTGTGTTCTCGATCTTGGTGTGCCCGAGCAGGATCTGGATTGCACGAAGATTGCCCGTCGCTTTGTAGATCATCGCGGCCTTCGTGCGTCGAAGCGAGTGTGTGCCGTAGTCTTCGCGCCTCAGCCCAATTGCGGTCACCCACTCATCGACCAATCGGGCATACTGGCGAGTGCTGAGATGATCGGCATGATCGACTCGACTGGGAAAGGCGTGGTCGTCAATTGTTCCACCTCTCCGTTCAAGCCATGCAAGCAGACTTGCCCTGACGTCGGCCGTGATCTCAAACTGTACCGGACGACCGGTCTTTTGCTGGACGACCATGGCGCGGGTTCGAATTTCTTGACCTGTGACGAGGGTTCCGATTTTGACCTTAACAAGATCGCAGCCTCGGAGCTTACTGTCGATTGCGAGATCAAACAGCGCGCGATCTCTCATGCGCCCCTCCCGGTCGAGGAAGAAGCGGATCGCCCAAATCTGGCGCTGCTTCAGGGGTTTCTTGACGCCGACCTTCCGTCCGGCGTTCCATGCCGGTCGGCCCAATGCGGCAGGATCATATTGTGCAATACCCATTTGAGTTCTCCTTCGGCCACCCTTGGCCTTCAGGAAAACGCGTGAGCTCAAGCATACACTGGGGGGCCGACTGCCGACCGTCCGCTGCTAGGAGGTGCAACACGAAAACCAGACACATGGCCGCCCGATGCCAAGGTCTGAAATCGGCCCAAAGCGGTCCTACAAAGTTAACCACATCGAGGAGGAGACCTGACGATCAACGCCCCGAGACGAAGCGCCGGTTCCAGCACGCCAGCGTACGTTCGAACCGGCTGAACATTCGGGCTACTTTTTGTCGATGAACTTTCGAACTGTGCTGACTGTCGCGGCTGGTTGCTCTTCCATCAGCCAGTGCCCAGCGTCAGGTATCACTACACCAGTTACATCCACGGCAGCATTTCGCATGACGATCGCTTCGTTCTCGCCGAACGACTTCTCACCGCCAATTGCTAGCACCGGCATCCTCAGTTTGGTTGCCATAGATTTTCGGTTGTCTTCAGTGTCCTGTCTGATGGAGCGAAACTGTGCAAACGCGGCACGCATCGCGCCAGGCCGTGCATAAAGTGCAGCGTAGTGGTTTCGCATAGCCTTGTCCAACTTGGAAGGATTGCCAGCGAACTCGTTCCAGAAGCGATCAAGGTAGATTCGCTCTCGACCTTCAACCAAGCGCTCGGCATCAGGACCGCCGAAATCGAAATGCCAAAGAAGTGGATTGCGAACGATATCATCCCAGGGCGTGATGCCGGGGACAGGCGCATCCATCACCACTAGCTTTTCGGTTGCCTCTGGATAACGGGCAGCGAACGCGTAGGCGACCATCGTGCCGATGTCGTGACCTACAATGACGGCGCTATCGATACCGAAAGAGGTCATCACCTCGCGTATATCCGCCGCCTGGGTTCGCTTGTCGTACCCGCTGCTTGGAATGGAGGAAAGCCCCATCCCTCTCAAATCCGGGACGATGACTCGATGATCCCGGGCAAGGTCTGTTGCAAGTGGAACCCACATATCGCCGGTGTCGCCAAATCCGTGTATAAGGACAACAGTCGACCCGTGTCCGCCACTTCTTACATGAAGCGTCACGCCGTTTACGTCCACATCCTGCACTTTGAAAGTCGCTGGAAATGAGTGGACCTGCGCCGCGGCTGGCCCGGCAAAGATGAGCACTGCCAGCACTGCTTGAATAAACTTCAACATCTTGATTCCCCCATAAAAAGGCAGACACCGGAACATCCGGTTCTACGGTTGGAGTTGGTAAGGTAACATCTGGCAGCCCTTTAAGGCTGGAGGACGAAGCCCTGCGATTGTTAGGTACGAGTTATCGAGGCCCCGCCGTCGATCAACATCGCAGTACCGGTCGCGAAGCTGGAATCGTCCGACGCCAGGTAGAGGACCGAACGTGCCAGTTCATCAGGGGTGGCAACGCGCTTCAGCGCATGTAAATTGGTGACGAACCCCTGCTTGTCCGGCGTGTTGTTCATCTCACGATACATGTCTGTGTCGACTGCACCCGGAAGAACCGCGTTCACGCGAATGCTCTTTGGTCCGTACTCCGCAGCCAAAGCTTGTGTCAGTCCGATGAGACCAGACTTGCTGGCCGCATAAGCGGCTACACCGGGAAACGCGAAGCTGTAGCCGACGAATGTCGACGTAAAGATGATCGAGCCGCTGTTGCCCTTCTCCATCTGGGCGATCTGATGCTTGGCCGCCAGAAAGGAGGCAGTCAAGTTGATCGTCAGGGCCTCGGTGAAACCCGCCTCGGACACGCCAGTGCTCGGGCCAGCTTCACCAAGAATGCCGGCATTGTTGAAAGCGACGTCGAGTTTCCCGTAGTGCTCCGTCGCAGCGGCAACGAGTGCCTTGTGGTATTCTTCAGATCGGACGTCGCCTGCGAGGGCGATGGCATCTCCGCCGATCTCTTTCACTTCCGCCACCAGGCTGTCCAATTCGGCCTGGCGCCGAGCACCAACGACGATTTTTGCACCTTCGGCGGCAAACAGTTGTGCTGTTGCTCGTCCGATACCGGCGCTTGCGCCAGTTATAATAGCGACTTTGTTATTCAATCGAGACATTCTTCCATCTCCTTCATCATTCCATGGCGACACATGTCACTCTTGGTTAAAGCGAAGATGGCATTTCCTGACCGTTCGGATTAGCCTCCAGATAGCGAAACTCGAATTCGGAAAGACCGAACGTGATCAGGATAGAAGGAATTACGGCGTTCGTGACCGTCGCGGAGGCTGGTTCCGTCAGTGAAGCGGCGCGAAGGCTACGCCTTTCCAAATCTGTCGTCAGCGAAAGGCTGGCTGAGCTTGAGCGATCCCTGGGCGGCGCTCTGCTGCACCGAAGTACCCGCAAGCTAACGCTCACTGAGGACGGGACCGCTTTCCTTCAGCGCTCATTACGGATCCTTGAGGAGATCAGTATCGGTGTGTCTGAGATGGCCGAACGCCGAGGTACGCTTTCCGGACCACTGCGAATGTCTGCCCCGGTAACGTTCGGACGCATGCATCTCGGGCCAGCGCTTTACCCGTTCCTTGCTCTAAACCCGCTGATAGAACTCGTGCTCGATCTCGATGATCGGCGCGTTGACGTTTCTTCCGACGGATATGACGCCATCATACGACACGGCCCCATCAACGACTCTCGCCTTGTTGTTTGGAAATTGTGTAGCAGCCGTCGACTGCTGGTCGCCTCGCCTGACTACCTGAGGCGATACGGAACGCCGAAAGTCTTGACCGATCTCGATGATCACAAGGCAATCTTCTACACTAACCGCGGCGTCGCCGACTGGCGTTTTCAGACCCCTGGTGGCGCGGTTGTGGTCCGCGCCCAGCAGGCGATTGGTATGAATAACGGTGACATGATGCGTGATGCGGCCTTGGCTGGATTGGGTATTGCCCTACTACCCGCTTTCATCGTCGGTCCATCCGTACGGGAGGGGCTCCTTCAGATAATTGATATCGACCACCAGCCGGAGGAGGAGTTCGTCTATATGGCCCATCCAGAAGGCCGCAACGCCTCCGCAAAACTGCGGGCGGTCATCGATCATTTACGCATTACATTCGGTGATCCACCATATTGGGATGTGACAAATAAAGACAAAGCTTAACGTCCGCTTTTGGCGCTTCAGAGACCTGAGCTCATGGCTCCTGTTGGCCCGATGGCGACCACCGGCCTCGGCCGATGGTCGTCGCTTTAAAGCTCGATCTGTTCGGCAATCCGCAACGCATCGTCGATTTCGATGCCGAGGTACCGAACGGTGCTCTCGAGTTTGGTGTGCCCGAGAAGGATTTGGACGGCACGGAGGTTGCCTGTCTTCTTGTATATCAAGGCTGCCTTCGTCCTGCGCATCGAAGGGGTGCCATAGTCGCTCGCCTCAAGACCAATGCTTTGTACCCATCCATGGACGATGCGCGCGTACTGTCGCGTCGAGAGGTGGGCCGACGGGCGACGTCTGCCAGGGAAGAGGTAGCTTCCTCCGGTTCTCTTAACCGACGGAAGCCAAGCAGCCAGCGCGATTTTCGTCTGCTCTGTCACTTCGAATTGGACGGGACGCTTTGTTTTCTTTTGGATGATGGTTGCGCGATCTCTGATCGAGCTCCCTGACCAAAGGTCTTCGACTCTTAGCCTGACCAGGTCACATGCGCGCAGCTTGCTATCGATGGCTAGGTTGAAGAGGGCCAGCTCTCGTGTTGCGCCACCCATCTCCAGGCGTACCCGGATTGACCAGACGTTCTTTGGCTGAAGAGGGCGCTTCTGACCTACGAGTATGCCTTTGTTCCAAGGACGGCGGGTACGCGATATATTGGACTCCATGACACCTGCTCCGCCGCGCCTCCCACCTCGTCGCTCACCGTGAGCAACGGGATGGTATCACAGGTAGTCGGTTGGTGGCCCAAGGTGGACATGCCGAATTGGCAGGCCACAATACCGGGCGCGCTGAAGCGCGGGGTGTGACGATGAGATGCGGCTCAACCTATCCCCTTATGAAGGACGCCGATATGCAGGGGCGTCCTCCTATTGATGTTCAATACCGTGGTCAGAGCCTGCCCTCCGCGAGCAGTTCGCGTGTTCGCTTGAGGGTCGACAGCAGCGCGGCCTTGTAGCCGTTGTCGCCATCGAATTGCGCCTGTTCAGCTTGTTCTTCCGAGCCACCAGGCTGTTTGCCGCGAAGGCCGACATAGCAATAAAAGCGAAGTTGCAGTAAGCCGTTTGCGTCCTCAAAGAGCTCGTTGACGATCGCACCTTCCCGTGGACCGGTGGCCTGGAAGAAGGTCACCTTTTGCTCTGGCTCGAGTGCGATGATCTCGCGGAGCTCAGCGCCGCCGATTGTAGCTTCGCGGACAAAGTGGGTAGCGCTTTCCTCCACGACGTCGCAGCGCGTGCAGAGACCCGGCGGCAGGAAGAGGTGGGCGTCTCGCGCCTTGAGCTCCAGCCCGGCCCAGGCCTGTGCCCGGGTCAGTCTGGTTTCGCCTTCGGGGTTCACTGGGATAGTGGCGGTTGAGTAGATCATTGGATCATTCCTTCTCCTGAATCAGGGTGCAGGCGGTCAGGTCGCGGCAGCCAGTTGGGATGCAAAGTCGCGATAGTTGTGCAGAGGGCGGCCGAGTATCCGCGTTAGACGTTCGACGTCGCCAGCCCCGGGGACCATGCCGTCGCTGACATAGCGCTCGGCCATCAAACGCATCTCGTAGGCCATCCATTTCGGCATGATGTTGGCGAGGTTCTGTTCGAAGCCCGAAGGATCATCACCGCCGTAGACGACCGGGTGACCCAAGGTCTCTGACCAGATCGTTGCCAGGTCGGAGCCAGTCAACGTATCCGGTCCAACCAAGTTGATGGTCTCGCTCGGCAGTTTGCCTTCGGCTTGGTCGCGGCGAACCAGTTCGATCGCGGCAACCTCTGCAATGTCGCGGGCATCCACCATGGCAACACCCTTGCCGCCGATCGGCATCGGGTAGACGCTGTAGTTGAAGATGACGTCCTTGATCATCAGTTCATTGTCGATGAAATAGGCCGGGCGCAAGATCGTAGCGCTGAACCCCATCGCCTCCAGCATGCGCTCGGCACCCGATTTGACCGCGAAGTGCGGGACGTTCACGGCTCGGTCAGCATCGAACACCGACAGATAGACAACCCGTTCGACACCGGATTCGCGGGCGATGTTCAAGGTAATGATTGCCTGGGTGAATTCGTCGCCGGCGACGGCATTGAGCAGGAACAGGGTCCTGACTCCAGCAAGGGCAAGGCGCAGCGCGTCGATGTCGAGCATGTCTCCCTGTACCACCTCGACGTTGGAGGGAAAGCCTGCTTTCGAGGGGTCGCGAACGAGGACCCGGACATCGGCGTTGCGTGTAAGAAGCTGATCGACGACATGGCGGCCAACCCGACCGGTTGCGCCTGTAACGAGGATGGTCATGTGATTTCTCCGTGGTTCGGTGTTGAAGACAATCCGAATATGGATGGTTCACATGCGATCCAATAGACGCTAAAGATAGACTTGGTGTCTCACAGGTGGAACAGATGGACTTGCTCGCTCTCTCCGATTTCGTCATCGTGGCCCGCCATGGCGGGTTCGGACGCGCCGCCCGCGCTACGGGCCGCCCCAAGGCCACGCTCTCGCGCCGGGTGGCGGAACTCGAAGGAAGCCTTAGCCTGCGGCTTTTCGAGCGCGGGGCTAGGATGCTCAGGCTGACGGAGGAAGGACGCGCGCTGCACGAGCGCGCGGGAGCGCTGTTGACTGAACTCGACGAGACGGCGGCGGCGATCGCGTCTGGGGGCCGCAGGCCGCGTGGCAGGCTGCGGATCAGTGCACCGCTACTATTCTCGCAGACGGCAATGGGCAAACTCGCTGCTAGCTTTGCGCTCAGGTATCCCGAAGTGCGCCTTGAGATTACGACGGAGGATGGTGCCGTCGACATGGTGGAAGAAGGCTATGACCTGGTGATCCGGGTCAACCCTGATCCGGATGCCAGCCTGGTCGGGCGGGTGTTTCTGCGCGATGGATTGGTGGTCGTGGCCAATCCAGACGTTGAGCGTCCGACGGCTGGGACTATGACACCTGTTGTTGTCCGCGGTTCACCGGACCAAGCCAGGTTATGGAGCATGACGACACCAGCTGGAACCTCCAAGATTGATGTCGATCCCGTGCTCTGCCTGTCTTCGCTCATTATGGTTCGCGACGCCGTACGCATGGGTGTCGGCGCTGCTCGCCTTCCATTATCGCTGGTGAGTCACGACCTTGCAGCGGGTCAACTTGTGCGCTGGGGTACTGTGGAAGGGCCTGAAACTCTGCTATGGGCTCTCTATCCGTCGCGCCGTCTCCTTAGCGCCCGTGTCTCCGCCTTCCTCGATTACCTCAAAGAGGCGTTTCCCAACGGCACCGCCGAGGAACTCGCGGCATATGTTGCGGACTAGGTCATTGCCTGAACCAGGCGCGTGTTGGCCCGATGCCCTCATCTGACAACCCAGACCAGGCATAAGGAAACCTTGTCGCTCAATGTGGTTCTGCTGACCGCGAATAGGCTCCCGGCGACATTCCCACATGCCGACTGAACGCCACGCTGAATGCGCTTGCCGAGCCATAGCCAACGCGTTGTGCGATCTCTGCCGTTGCAACATCACTGCGAAGGAGTTCTTTCGCCAGTGCCATCCGCCAACCGGTCGCGTATTCCATTGGAGCCATGCCGACCTCTCTTCGGAAGCGATCGAAGAAAGTCGAACGGGACATCGCGGCATCTTGTGCCAGTCCCTCCACCGTCATACTCCGACCCGGGTCTTCGTGAATGCGGCGCAATGTGGGTGCCAACTGAGGGTCAGCCATGCCTCGCAGGAGACCAGGCGATGCTGATGCGCCACCAGTCGAGCGCAGCGCTTCGATCAGGAGCACTTCCAGCAATCGACGGAGCACCATTTCTCGTGCGGTTCGATCGGCTCTTGTTTCGTCGTTTATCATCCCGACAAGCAAGGTAAGGCGCTCCTCACCGCGGACAAGGACGACCTCTGGCAAGAGCGAGACAAGAAGAGCCTTATCGTCTGAGCCAAATGCACAGTGCCCGACCATCGCCTTGATTTCTGTTGGTGCATCAGGGTCTCCAAGCTGGAACACACCCGGACTGGTCTCAAGGCGCTGCGCGAGCGCTCCGCGAGGCAGTGGCACCAGACTGCTCATCGTGAACGAGAAAATCTCCGGAACCAGCACGAAGTCGCCGGCCGTTAACAGCATGGGCTCTCGGCCTGTGATGGTCATCAAACACTGTCCTTCAACCACTGCGCAATAGAACGGGCTTCCGAGGTCGGTACGCTCGACGAGCCACTGACCTCCACCTGTCACCAACTTTGAGATGGACGGGCTTGGCTTGAGGAGTGAAACGACATCCGCAACAGGATCAGTCATGATTTCGGACTTTTGCTAAAGCAATTCGGACGAACAAAGATAGCAAGTCCGAATCCCCCAGTCCATCTTATTGCGAGATCATCGCTTCAGGAGACGGCACTTGCCAAAGATTCTTATCACCGGTTGTTCATCCGGTTTCGGCCTCGAAATTGCGCAGACTTTCCTCTCAGAAGGCTGGGACGTGGTTGCGACAATGCGCAACCCGCGCAATGACCTGCTTTCCGACAATGAAAGACTCCAAGTGATGGCGCTGGATGTCACCAGCGAGGAGAGTATCGCCAAAGCCGTGGAAGCGGCAGGGCCTCTTGATGCACTGGTCAACAATGCCGGTGTCGGCATGTTAAACGTGCTGGAAGGCTCCGAGATGTCGAAGGTCCGCGAGCTGTTCGAGACGAATATTTTTGGCGCGATCGCCATGACCAAGGCTGTCCTTCCGCAGATGCGGGTTCGGGCGGCTGGGGTCATCGTCAATGTCAGCTCGAGCGTCACCATCAAGCCGCTGCCCGCACTGTCCATCTACAGCGCCAGCAAGGCGGCGCTGAATGCTTTTACGGAAAGCCTAGCCCTTGAGGCATCTCTTTTCGGTGTCGGTGTCCGGCTCGTCCTGCCCGGATCGGCCCCGACCACTGGATTCGGAAAAAATGCCGTCGCCCGCATGGGAATGGATATTCCCGAGCCGTACAACGCATTCGTCTCCGCCTATCTGAACACGCTACGATCCGGCACCGAATTTACATCGGCCGAAGACGTGGCTCAGGCGGTGTTGCGCGCCGTGACAGAAACGAACGCGCCGATGAAAATCCCTGCTGGAGCAGATGCTCGGACCTGGTTCCTCGAGGCAGGTCAATCTGCCGACTAAAGCTTCCCTTCAGAAATCTACGTCAGGACACTGATCATGAACAACCTCATCAAATTGGCCCGTCACATTCCCGCGCCTGATGCCGCTCTCACAGTCGCCTATACTCCGATCCGTCTGCCGATGGGCGACCGCCAGCCGCTTGAGTTGCGCCTGACTGCACCAGCAAATGGCGACAGCCTGCCGATCGTACTGTTGTCGCACGGGTTCGGGCCGTCGAACTACATCCCGTCCAAAGACGGCTACGCTCCGCTTGCGCAGTTTTGGGCAGAACGCGGTTTCGCGGTAATCCAACCGACACACGCCAGCTCGCGTGTCGGCGGCCTGGCGGAAGACGCACCGGGTGCTCCCTTCTTCTGGCAGGAGCGTGTTCAGGAGATGAAGGCGATCCTCGACCAGTTGCCCGAAGTAGAGCGTCAGGCACCCTCCGTAACGGGTCGGCTAGATCATTCCCGGATCGCAGCGGCGGGTCATTCGTTCGGCGGCCATACAGTTGGACTGCTATTAGGTGCGCGCGTGTCGGGGAAGGATTTCTCCGATCCACGTATCACGGCGGGTATCTTGTTGGCCGCTCCGGGGCGAGGTGGGAGTGAACTGACGGAGGAGAGCGCTGCCCGGTTCCCCTTTTTCGACGTAGACTTTTCCCGCCTGACGACGCGTACCCTTGTCGTCTGTGGCGATACCGATGATCCGCACTTTACGGGTCGAGGCCCTGAATGGCACGCGGACGCCTTCCACGACGCGCCCGGCGCTGACGCACTGTTGATGATGCGCGGCGTTGGGCACGGGCTCGGCGGAATCGCGGGCCTTGACGCAAAGGAGACTGAGATGGAGGCACCAGATGCGCTTGAAGCAACGAAACGGCTGACGCTTGCCTGGCTCCGGACGGCCCTGACAGTCGATGAACATGCTTGGAATGCTGCGTGCGACGCGCTTGAGGATATTGCGGCTCCAATTGCGACAGCTGTTGGAAAACGAGCAAAGGCAAGTATGGAAGCTGAAGGCTGACGCTTGATAGCAGGCGACGTGTCCAATGACTGTTATTGGCGCAACCCTGCAGCTCGGCGGCATCTATGCATGTCCGCTTCTGGGATACCACCGTGCTCTGCTCAGTGTCCGACTTGACGGCGCATAACTGCCGCCGGCTTAATGGCGGCGTCATCGCCACGGTGAGGTCCGAAGGTGGAAATTATTTCCGCCAACTCCACCGATTGACTGATGCCCAAAGCCAGGGCACAAAGGTGGCATCCATGGTCGCTCGCGATGGGAAAACAGAGGGGATTTCAAGTCGCACTCACTAAGCTCTTGAAATCATGTGAGAATCCAGGCTCCCCAGCCAATCTCTCTTTTTCAGATAAATCAACGATTTGATTGGGCGGCACCCGCCGCTACCGGAACAGTTTTCCGCCCCCAATATTACGGTTCAGTCCGGGTTACCCATTCGGATCTTGCTGTGACTACGAGACTGGGAGCCCATAGTCCGCCAGAAGCCTAATGATGTCTGATATGGGGCCGCTTGCGGACCGTCTGCTTCCAGAGCACCGCTGCGAACACCAGACATCTCTGACCCAGAAAAACGCCGACCAGCGATGCCGATGTAACACTGAGCAAGACCTGGCCCTGACCGCTCAATGCTGAATGGTTTCGGCCACGACAGTTCGCTTCTCCAGTAGGGTCACGCCAAAGATCACCAGTCCGACCAAGGTGAGGGTGAAGCCGGCCCAGACTGCCGAGAGAAGACCGTATCCAGCGGCGATCGCGGCACCACCAGCCGCGGCACCGACCGCATTGGCGACATTGAGCGAGGCGAGGTTCATTGCGCCCATCAGGCTCGGGGCTTCGGGAGCGAACTTGGTCAGGCGAACCTGGATGGTGGGGATGGCGGCCATCATGGCGGCGCCGACACCGAACATGGCTGGGAAGAAGATAAAGGGGTTGGAACCGCCGACAGCCAGGATGGCCATGATGACGAGGGCACTGCCGAAACCGATGACAATGCCGCGAGCCGGATAGAGGTCTGCGAGCTTGCCGCCATAGACATTGCCGGCGGTCATGCCGATGCCGAACAGTGTGAGCGCTACCGGGATCATTTCAGGGGCAAGGCGGACGGTGTCAGTGACCATGGGGGCGATGAAGGTATAGACCGCGAAGATACTGGCTACACCAAGGGCCGCGACGAGCATGACACCCCAGACCGAACCCTTGCGTAGCGACGACAGTTCTTGGATGACCGGGACACCGTCAAGCGCCTTGGTGCGCGGCACCCACTGCCATATTGCGCCGAAAGCGACCAGCGAGAAGGTAGCCACCGCGAGATAGGTTTCGCGCCAGCCAATGGTCTGGCCGAGGAATGTGGCAAGCGGCGAGCCGACAATCGTTGCGACAGTCAGGCCAGTCATGACGATGGCGAAGGCTTTGCCTGCATGGCCGGGGCCGACGATATAGGAAGCGACCACGGCGCCAGCGCCGAAATAAGCGCCCTGTGGCACGCCGCTGATGAAGCGGGCCAACATCAGGAAGCCGAGGTTGGAAGCAATTGCAGAGAGAACGTTGCCGGCGATGAACAGACCCATCAGCAAAAGCAGCAGCGTTCGGCGATTGAGCCGGGCAGCGGCTAGGGTGACGAAGGGAGCGCCGAGGACGACGCCGAAAGCATAGGCCTCGATGGCGTGGGTAGCATCGGGAACGCTGATGCCGAGGCTGTCGGAAAAGAGCTGGATGATGCCCATGCTGGCAAATTCTGACGTGCCGATCGAGAAACTGCCGAGCGCAAGAGCCAGCAGCGTCAGCTTCTGCGAACGGGCGGCAGTGTCTGCTACGGAGGGGGCGATGATCTGGGTTTCCGAGGTGATGGACATTGGGGTGATCCTTCAGGGAGCGATTGGTGAAAGTCGTTTGGCGGAACTCAAAACCGCGTGTTGTGTGAGGACATGGATCTCACGTCCGGCCGGACCGCTGTAGCCAGGTCGTGTTCTCACGATTTGAGAAGAAAATTCACAGATGGCTCTGCCTAGCCAGAGACAGCGCCCGTATCAGCGGCTATTGTCGGCCCACTTTTAGGCTGGAGCGGGGTGGCGGCATGGACAACAGGGCCGGTGAGGCAATGGTTTTCGTTCAGGTCGTCGAGGCCGGCAGCTTTTCCGAGGCTGCCCGGCTGCTGATGATGACGCCATCGACGGTCTCTAAGCTTGTAGCGCGGCTGGAGACCCGGTTGGGCGTCCGGCTTGTGGAGCGCTCGACGCGGCGGCTGGTTCTCACCAAGGAAGGTGAGTTTTACTACGAACGCAGTCAGCAACTGCTCGCCGATCTCAACGAAACGGAGCAGCAGCTCGCGCAGGGCGGCGCCGAGCCGGAGGGTTTGATCCGGGTAAGCTCGTCGGTCACCTTCGGCGTAGCGGCACTGGAGCCTATCCTGCCGGAATTCTGGCAGTCCTATCCGGGCATTGTCGTGGACCTGTCGCTGTCCGACGAAACGGTCGACCTCTATCTCGACCGGACCGACGTGGCGATCCGGGTGGGCAAGCTCGCGGACTCCAATCTCATTGCCCGCAAGATCGGCACGACCCGTCGCCGCATCGTCGCCTCGCCCGCCTATCTCGAAAAATGGGGCGTCCCCGAAGCGCCGGAGGACCTCCTCCGTCACAACTGCCTGGGCTTCAACTTCCGTCGGGCGAACCCGGTATGGCCGATGCGCGAAGGAGGTCGGATCGTCGAACGAATGCTGAGCGGCTCGCTTCTGGTGAACAATGGCGAAACGATCCGCCGCATGGCGATCGCGGGCGTCGGCATTGGCCGCATCGCGGACTACCATGTCCGCGGCCCGATCGCGCGCGGCGAGCTGGTAGAGCTTCTCGCCGACAGCACGGTCAGTGATTTCGACGATATCAACGCGCTCTACCGGGGCACGCAGCTCCTGCCGGCGCGCGTACGCGCCTTCCTCGATTTCACGGTACCGCGGATGCAGAAATTCCTTGGCGCCGATCCCCTTGGGGACACCGTAGTAACCAACGCCTAAGCTCTTCTTGAACTTGCAGGCCATGACCTTCACTCCAGTGTGGGAAGCGGGGCTTCCAGGTTGACGAGACCGGCCGCGCGAATTTCGCCCCAGAAGTCGGCGGGGATCTGTTCCGCCAGTGCAGCGCTGTCTTCGGCGATGCGACCGGGCTTGCTGGCGCCGGGGATGACGGCGGCGACGGCGGGATGGGCGAGCGCGAATTGCAGGCCTGCAGCCTTCATGCTAATGCCGTGGCGGTCGGCGATGGCCTTGATCCGGGCGACCTTGTCGAGAATCTCTGGCGTTGCGGGGGCGTATTCGAAGTTCGGGCCGCCGACCAGCGCGCCGGAGCTGTAGGGACCACCGACGACGATGCCGAGACCGCGCCTGACAACTTCGGACATCACACGCTGAAGCGCGCGGTCATGGTCGAGCAGCGTATAGCGGCCGGCGAGCAGGAAGCCATCCGGGCGCGGACCATCCAGCGCCAGCAGCAATTCGATCGGCTCGACGCGGTTGACGCCAAGGCCCCAGGCCTTGATCACGCCTTCGTCGCGCAGCCGGTCGAGTGCCTTGAAGGCACCCTTGCGGGCGGTTTCGAACACGCTCAGCCATTCGTCGCCATAAAAATCCTGGGCGACGTCATGGACGAAGGCGATGTCGATCTGGTCGGTCTTCAGCCGCTTCAGGCTGTCTTCGATCGACCGGTACGTGCCGTCTTCTGTGTAGTCGTTGACGATCTTGTTGGGGCGGCCATACTTGAAGACATCGCCCTTCTCGCCGAGGTCGCGGGCGCTGATATCCTCGATCTCGTCGAGAATGACGCGGCCGACCTTGGTGCTGATGACATAGTTCTCGCGCGGCTTGCCGGCCAAGGCTTCGCCCATGCGGATCTCGGCCAGACCGGCGCCATAAAAGGGCGCGTTATCGTAGTAGCGGATGCCGTCGCTCCAGGCGGCTTCGACCGTGGCCTGCGCTTCGGCTTCCGGAATGTCACGGAACATGTTGCCGAGGGGAGCAGCACCGAAACCGAGCCTGCTGGGGAGAATTTGCTTGAGAGTCATTGTCTTAACCTTTCGTTCTTGGCTGTGTGGACTAGGGCCCTGTTGGCAGAAGAGATAGAAGAAGCCCGGTTCAGGCGGTAGCTGGGTGAGGTTCGCAGGAGATGCGAAGGGAATTCACAGATGGGGTAGGGTCTGCCCCTCTTCTCCCCGCTGGGGAGAGGAGGAGCCTGGGGCACGGCCTCACTGTGCCGCCTTTGCGATCACGTCAGCGACATCCGCGGCCTTTGAAATCAACCCGGCATGGCTTGCCGCAATCTCGGTGACCCCGGCCTTCATGCGGCCGGCGAAGAAGAGCTGGGCATCGGCCGGGACCGTCTTGTCCTCGGTCGTGACGACGTAAAAGTTCGGCTTGTCATGCCAGGCAGCGACCTCGGTCACGGCTTCGAAATTGGCCGGGTTCAACGGCAGTTGCTTCTTGGCCAGCACCTCGGCTTCGGCCTTGGGCAGGTCGCCGGCGAAGACGGTGGGGAAGGCTGCAGGGTCGACGATCAAGCCACCCTTCTCGTTCGGACGGATGGCCTTGGTGCCTTCGCTCGGCTGGCCGCCGGCCAGCAGCTTGGCAAGCGATTCACCCCTGTCCGGGCCGAAGGCCGAGACATAGACCAGCGACTTGACCTTGGGGTCGTCGCCGGCTTCGCCGATCACCATGCCTCCCCAGCTATGGGCGACCAGTACAGTTGGGCCGTCCTGGGCGGCGAGCGCGGCCTTAGTGGCGGCGACATCGTCGGACAGCGAGGTCAGCGGATTGGCGACCTGCGTGACATGATAGCCCTTGGCGCCGAGGATCGCAGCGACCTTGTCCCAACTGGTCTCGTCGGCGAAAGCGCCGTGGACGAGAACAATGTTCTTGGCCGGCTGAGCGAGTACGGGAGCGGCACCGAAAGCAGCGGCGCTGAGCATGAGCGTTGACAGGATAGTTTTCATTTCCATCTCCATAGGTCGTGTTAAGCTCTGGACGATCGGCAATGTTCCTCCCATCGGTGCCGATCACGGCGCCGTCGACTGGATTTCTCCGTATCGTCAGGTTTTGATTGTGTTTTCGCTTCAGGCGATGAGTGGAAGATAAGGAACTTCGGCATGACAAGCCATGATCGCGTCTCCCAACCTCATGCCCCGGCGTCCGAAACAGGCTTTCCCGCACTGGCGTCCCGGACAGACTTCCTGTCGCAGATCCTCACGCTGATCCGGCTGCGTGGCGAAGTCGTCTTTTCCGCCGAACTGCATGCGCCTTGGGCGCTCCGATTCGAACCCGGGTCGGGCTACTTTCACGTGGTCTCCGAGGGTGAGCTCCTGCTGGCGGCTCAAGACGGGAAGGTCGTCCATGCCCTTGCCGGCGACCTGCTCGTCATGCCGCAAGGCACCGGTCATGCGATCGGCACGCCGGGCGCTAGCCCGGCGGAGGCCCGGGACGTGCTGGCTGCGCAGTTGCGCGACGACAGTCTGGCGATCCATATCGGAGACAGCGGGCCATGCACCCGCATGATCACAGGTGCTTTCCGGTTCGAAGGCGACAACATACCCTCGATGCTGGCGGTCCTACCCTCGGTTATCCACATTCCGGGCTCGCTCGAGACTGAGGATAAGGGCTGGCTGGAGGTGCAGGCTCGGTCTCTGCTGTCTGAGGCGCGGACGCCACATCCCGGCGCCGCGATCATGATCTCGCGGCTGATCGACGTGATGGTGATCCGGGCGATGCGCATCTGGGTCCGCACCGCGCCGCCGGAGGAAAAGGGGTGGCTGGCGGCGCTGGCCGATGCCAGGATCAGCCGGGCGCTGAAGGTTATTCACGACGAGCCTTTCCTGCGCCGGACAGTGGCCGAGCTCGCAGGTATGGCCGGGATGTCACGCTCGAATTTCGCAGAACGTTTTTCGACGCTAGTCGGCGCCGGACCTCTGCATTACCAGACGCGCTGGCGCCTACTTTTGGCGAGCGACATGCTCAGGCGATCCGATATCCTGGTCAGCGAAGTGGCCCGCCGAGTCGGCTACGAATCCGATGCGGCCTTCAGCCGCGCCTTCAAGGCACAATTCGGCATGCCGCCGACAACAGTGCGCGGAAATTAGATCTGCCTTGCAGGGCTGCAATTGATGACTGCACATGACGCATGGCGGAAGCCACAAAGCGGAACGGCCGCCTTGAGCTGGCCGAACGAATTGCAGCGACGTCCGACATGAGGCGCAAAGCGGTCAAGACCGCCGTCGGCCCCTTTGCTGCCGTTCGAGGTCGATCCGAGGAACGTGCGGTATGTGCTAGAATGCGGCCCGAAGGCGGAATGCGACAGACGCACTGCGAGGGGCGGTGTGATCGTACCGGAATTCGCGCGACCGAGAGCCGACGTTGTGCTCTTGAAAGGGGAGACGAGGACGATGCCGACACCACAGCAACCCAGTCTAATAGTTCGACAGAAATCCCCACAGAACATCGAGTTTCCGTTTGCGTCGCTCTCCGATTGGCTGATCCCAACCGAGCTGTTCTTCGTGCGAAACCATTTCCCGTCGCCGGACCTCGATGCGCGAGACTGGAGATTGCGCGTTGGCGGGGCGGTGGAGCGGCCGATCGAACTTGACCTCGACAGCATCAAGGCGATGCGGAGCACGACTTTCACCGCCGTCGTCGAGTGTGCAGGGAACGGGCGCGTCTACTATGTGCCGCCGAAGGAGGGGTTGCAGTGGCAGAACGGAGCCGTCGGCAATGCCGCGTGGACAGGTGTTCTTCTGCGCGAGATTTTGGAAATGGCGGGCGTTAAGCGAACCGCACGTGAGGTTCTGCTCGCAGGCGCCGACAGCGGCGTCGTCGACACGAACAAGAAAACGGCTTCTCCCGGCCCCATCGCTTTTGCGCGCAGTTTACCGCTTGAGAAGGCCATCGTTGACAGCACGATCCTTGCCTATTCGATGAACGAGGAGCCGTTGACGCGCGATCACGGCTACCCGCTACGCGCGGTCGTGGGTGGCTGGTTCGGCATGGCTTGGGTCAAGTGGATCACGCATATCACGGTTGTGGAGCAACCGTTCCTTGGCTACTGGCAGGCGCGCGACTATTTCCGTTGGGAGCGCAGCCTCGGGGAACCCAGGCTGGTCCCCCTTGCGGAGATGGAGGTCAAAGCGCAGATCGCGCGTCCCGTACAGGGGGCGCATCTCATCGCCGGCCAACCGTACCGGATTTTCGGAGCCGCCTGGAGCGGAGAGGCTGTTATCCGGCAGGTGCAGGTCTGCACCGGAGATGGCAGGGGCTGGCGCGAGGGAAGGCTCCTCGAAACAGAACGTCCCTTTGCATGGCGCTTGTGGGAGTACATGTGGACCCCTGAAGAAGTGGGGCGATATATACTGCGATGTCGCGCGATCGATGGGGCGGGGTGCGTGCAGCCCGACCTCCAGCGTTCCGACTGCGAGAGCTACGCGGCCAATTGGATCGTTCCGGTGGAGGTTACGGTCGTTCCCGAGCCACAGACGTACGAGGAGGAATTCGTGATCTAATCACCCGCATGGGGCGGAATGGCGGCTTTTGGCGCAACTGCGACCCGCGTTGTCACTGCGTCATGTCCGCTTTGCAGCAACACCGACGGGTGGCTCGATGACCATTATGGGGCGCTTTCCAGAATGACCGGAACCGCACCGCAATCGCTGACCAAACCCTTCTAACCTTGGCCAGCGGAGCAATCACCTTTGCGATTCGACCAGGATCACCAAAGACTCTGGCACCACTCCATCGAAGGCCATCGCATCCGCGGCTTCCTTGCTCTGCATAGCTTTCATCATGGCGTCCATGTCCGGAACGTCCATAAGAACGGCCACCCGAGTCGGATTTTGTGGATCTACAAATGTTCGTATGTTGGTCACGCCGAGCGGACCAAAAAGCTCTTTGCGCTTCGGCGAGTCGAGCCAGTGCTTCGCTCCCTTTGTGATGTTATGGTGGCCAATGACTGTCGGCATTGCATCCTCCCTATCGTGACGGCGAAGGCCGGCATCAACCAGGAGTGCCAAGATCCATCCCCGTCGAGCCACGGAGCGCCGTTTTGGTTGGACTGTCAATTATTTCGTTAAGGGCGCGCGGAAGAACGATTCGGAGAGGGCGTTTCTTCCGGACGGTTCGACCTCAATGAACCAGGATCGCGGTCACGCGGCTGTGGCTATTGACATGTGATAAGCGCAAACAGCCGGACAACAACTGCAAGGACTCGCGTGGCAGATATCGGGATCCGGCGCTGGGGTCGGAAAGGGCAGTTGCGGGCGTAGGGCTGCCAGTCATGACCCGGCGGGCCAAGGTCGTCTTCGGGTCGACTGCGGTCGCACAGCGAAGGTCCGTTTCGGAGAAGCGGCTGGAATGTCAAGAAATGGCGCGTCCCGCTGGTTCAAATACCTGACTCGCAGAACGCCAGAATCGAGCACCGAAAGACTGGCTGGGGTGGTGAGCCGACTTTCAGTCGCACAGCTGAACGGCTCAAATGCGCGCCAGAACGCGACGCCGGCAGGGAATGGCTCGTCAACGGAGTTGCGGTCGCGCGATCCTTTGCGTCATACTACGTAACGTAGGTACGCGGAGAGGGACCGGCATCATGCAAGACCACGAGAGCAGTCTTCGGCGCCGTTTCCGCGATGTCATCACGAGCGAAGAGCAATTGCGAGCGGTTTTGGGGGCGCCCACAGACCGAGCGGTTGCCAAGGTCGTTCGATTAATTGACGAACATGCTCGCCGCTTCATTGCTCACGCGCCTTTTGTGTTCGTAGCGTCCGCCGGCGCCGATGGCATGCTCGACGTCTCGCCAAAGGGCGATCCCGCCGGCTTCGTCAAGGTGCTGGACAAAAGAACTCTCGCCATTCCAGACCGCCCCGGCAATCGTCGACTCGATACTTTCCGTAACGTCCTGAGCAACCCGAATGTCGGCCTGATTTTCGTAATCCCCGGTGTGACCTACACCCTTCGCGTGGCCGGCAAGGCGCTCATCGTCCGTGATGCTGAGCTGCGTGAGGCCTTGGCTGTCAACCGCAAGCTCCCTGAGCACATACTCGTCATCGAGATCTCGCACGTACTTTCTCATTGCCCGAAATGCATGGTCCGCTCGGGCTTGTGGCAGCCGGAAGCGTGGCCTGATACCAGCAACGTTCCCTCGTTTGCGGAGATGTTGGTCGCCCACGGCAAACTCGCGGAGACGGTTGAGGAGATGCAAACGATCATCGACACGGGTAATCGCGACCGGCTCTACTAACTTGATGAACCACCGGTTGCCGGCTTCATGCGGACGCGGCGTGCTACTCTGCCAACAGAGGGGATCATGCAGATTATCGATCATAACCTTCAGCCGACAGAAGAGTGGCGTCCCGGCGTGTTGACCAGAATGCGCGTTTCTGCGGTCACCGAGGCAGCCACGCTCTGCATATTCGAACAGTGGGTCGCACCAGGAAGTGGCACACGTACTCACACCCATCCCGTCGAGGAAGTCTTGACCGTTCTGGAAGGCCAAGCCGAGCTGTGGTTGGATGATGAACGAGAAACAGTATCGACGGGACAATCAGTCATCGTGCCGGCCGGCAGCTGGCATGGCTTTCGTAATACCGGAAGCACGACATTGCACATGCAGGCCATACTGGCCGCGCCAACCTTCGAGGCCTCTTTCGAGGGGCAGCCGGAAGTGACGAGGCATTGGGCTACCGCAAAAGCGTAACACCCGCCGTCTTGACGACCGGAATGGGTCGAACTTGTGTAAAAACGCCGCGCCCGGCTTCAATCTGATCCGTGGATCGTGTACTGTGACGAGACGTCGGGATCGGAGATCAGCGGATATGGGCGAGGAGGGCTTGGCCGAAATCTCAGCCCGATATATTCGCTTCGCCGATACGGAGGCTCACGGTCGGTCGCCGCTATACGAGAAGTTGGCTCGTGCGGTCGCTGGGGACCGGGAAACACTCGGCTTCCTGTCGACCCTCCCGGACGTGAAGCGGCAACCGAACCTTCTGCTCGCCGCGGTGCGTCACCTGTTCGGCACGCCGACAGGATGGAACGAGTTTCGCCAGGCGCTTCAGGCTAATCCCGACGCTATCCGCTCACTAATGCTCGAGCGCTCGACGCAAACCAACGAGCCGGGAAGGTGCGCCACATTACTCCCCGTACTGGCGCGCTTGCCGCAGCCGCTGGCCCTCCTGGAGGTCGGGACTTCCGCAGGCCTCTGCCTCATGCCCGACCTCTACAGCTACGATTACGGGCGCAAGGCGATCCGCGCACCCGCGATGGCCGCGGAGCCGCCTGTCTTCCGATGTTCCGCCAGTGAGACAACGCCGATGCCTGCGGCCGCACCGCAGGTCGTCTGGCGGGCAGGACTGGACCTGAGCCCGATCGATGCTTCGGACCCCTCGCAAGTCGCATGGCTTGAGACGCTGGTCTGGCCAGAGCAGACGGCGCGGCTCGCCAATCTGCGGGCGGCCGTAAAGATCGCTGCCACGGTCAAGCCCCGAGTGCTGGAGGGCGACCTGCGCGGGAGCGACTTAGTGCGGCTCTGCAGCGAAGCTCCAAAGGATGCTACCCTCGTCGTCTTTCACACAGCCGTCCTCGACTATGTTTCCGACCCCGCAGACAGAGAGGCTTTCGCTGAGCAGGTGATGCGTCTCTCTCCGTATTGGGTATCGAACGAGTTCCCTCGCGTATTCCCGTGCATCGCCACGTGCGCCGGAAAAAGCCGGCCGCCAGGCCGCTTCCTCCTATCTGTGAACGGCTCCCCTGTCGCTTGGACCGACCCGCATGGCGCCTCGCTCGAATGGATCGCGGACGAGGCGTAGGCGGCTGGCAATGACAAAGTCTCCAAACCGCTCGCCAAAGGTCAGCTATAGGTCCGACTCGGGCCGTTGCGCGAAGGGCAGCTTTGAGGGAGCGCCATGAAGGTCGCCTTATGGCGCGTCCCGCTGGTTCAGGCACCTGAGCCGCAGAACGGCCGAAATGAGCGTCGAAGGACTGGGTGGGGTGGGAGGCGGCCGTTGCCGCGAGGGCGAAGGTTCGGCCGTATTGCGCGCATACCCGCCGTTCGACCTACGCGGATCGAACTGGTCAAACCGACCAAAGCGGGAACTTCGGAGCACCCCCGGCGGAAAGGCCAGTGTGGTTTCAGGGGTTGCCACTGCGTCATGTTTCTTGGGAAGCGCAAATAAGGTTCCGCTGGATTGCCCGGTGTGACGGCGATGCGCGCAGCCCGCATGACCGTGTTAAGGTCCATTCTTGATTGAGGGAGGATGGCAAGTCATGGAAACCGCACAACTACGATATAATTGGACTGATTCCGACGTCTACGAGGCTTTCATGGGACGCTGGAGCGAACATCTGGCAAGCCCATTTCTCGCCCGTGTCAATGTCGCTCCGGGCGGTCGCGTACTCGATGTAGCCTGTGGGACAGGTGTGTTGACGAAAGCACTGGCCGAGGCGGGCGCGCATGTGATCGGTGTTGATGCATCGGAGGGATACCTGGAAGGAGCCCGCCTTCGTCGATCCCACCCCAATATCGCGTATGAACACGGCGATGTCCGGCACCTGCGGTTCGACGATGACGTATTCGATGCGGCCGTTTCCTCGCTGGCCCTGGACGTTATCCCGGAAATTGAACAGGTAGTTGCCGAGATGAAGCGCGTGACCCGTCCGGGCGGCGTGGTCGCGTCCGCTGTTACTCAGTTCTTTGGTGGCATGCCCGCCTTCGACCTCGTCTATAATACCGGTGCTGTGCTTGATACCGACGTCGCCAGGATGAGATCCATGCGGGCGGGGCGAACGCACTTCTGGCCTAACGGTCAGGCGGCGTTGTGGCGGAAGATCGGCCTCGCCGAGGTGACGGAGGTTCCCGTTGTCGTAGATTGCGAGTATCAGTCCTTCGCGGACTATTGGGCTACGTTCACCGATGGCCCGGGCAGCGTCACAGGCATGTTGATGGCACTTTCGGATGACGCCCGCGGTTCGATCGAGCAGCATGTTCGTGCCGGGTATCTAGTTGGCTTGCCCGATGGACCCCGATCATTTCCCATGATGTTCCGTGTGGCGCGTGGCTTGGTCCCAGCCTGATCCTGGAGGCCATGCAATGGGGCCCGCGAGGGCCTGGTGGGGCAAACTGCGACGTCTATCGAAACTAGGTGAATGTCCGCTTCTGCATTCCGGTCGCTCAAGGCAGTCCGACTGCTCTCGTGCCAACGGCGGTCGCCGTCCCATCCTCGATGTCCACGCCCAGGTACCTAACCGTGTTCTCGATCTTGGTATGTCCAAGCAGGATCTGGATTGCACGAAGATTGCCTGTCGCTTTGTAGATCATCGCGGCCTTCGTGCGTCGAAGCGAGTGCGTGCCGTAGTCTTCGCATCGTAGCCCTTGCAGTGACCCACTCATCGACCAATCTGGCATATTGGCGAGTGCTGAGATGATCGGCATGATCGACCCGGCTGGGAAAGGCGTAGTCGTCAATTGTACCGCCTCTCCGTTCAAGCCACGCAAGCAAACTTGCCCTGACGTCGGCCGTGGTCTCGAACTGTACGGGACGTCCGGTTTTTTGCTGGACGACCATGGCACGAGTTCGGATTTCTTGACCTGTGACGAGGGTTCCGATCTTGATCTTAACCAGATCGCAGCCTCGCAGCTTACTGTCGATTGCGAGATCGAACAGTGCCCGGTCTCGCATGCGCCCCTCCCTATCGAGGAAGAAACGAATTGCCCAAATCTGGCGCTGCTTAAGGGGCTTCTTTACGCCGACCTTCCGGCCGGCGTTCCATGCCAGTCGACCCAGTGCAGCAGGATCGTATTGTGCGATACCCATTTGAGTTCTCCTTCGGCCACCATTGGCCGTCGGAAAAACGTGCGAACGCAAGGAGCGGCGGGGCCGGAAGCTGACAGGCTGCTTCGAGGCACGAATTAGCTAAAGAGCAGACCTTCAGGCACCCTGCGTGCATCATCTTGAAAGTAAGCTGTTGCTGTCGTTGGTTTCCGGCACGACGGCTTTTCGGAATAGAGCAACGGACAGCGCCGCACTGGCAACCGCCGGAGTAGGACTTAGCCATCACGCCCCCTCACCGCCCATGAGGTGGTATCGTGATCGGGGTGCTGGTTGTTGCTCTCCTTGATCGCCGCGGCCCAGTCGGCGCCGTTGTATTCGGTCGCACCGGTATTTTCTATGCCCGTGATCGTATCGAACCATGCCACCATGTTCTCGGTGCAGGTATTGGCACGCGGCGAGAAGGCGTGCGGATCGTCAAGCGAACCGATCATCAGGTTGGTGCGACCGTTTTCGAGGTGGTGGAAGAACAATGGCGTGCCGCAATTGGCGCAGAAGCCGCGCTCGACAAGCTCCGAGCTCTTCCAGACGCTCGGCTTGCCGCGTGTCCAGGTGAGCGCATCATCGGGCGCGGCGACGAGCGCGGCAAAGATGTTGCCCGAGGCTTTCTGGCACATGCGGCAATGGCAGAGATGCGAATTGTCAAGCATAGCGGTTGCGTGGTAGCGCACGGCACCGCACTGGCAGCCGCCGCTCACCTCCATCTCGATGCGTTTCATTTTTTCTCCTCCTTCAAGAGGCGGGTTTGGGCTTAATCTCTTTTAGGTTTTCGTCTTTTGATCGTCCAGCAGAAGAATGGACCCGATCACGCCTTCTCGACCGTCTGCCCATAACTTCCGCTTCAACCGTCGGTTAAGCTGCGGGTTTCGGTAATTCGCGGACAGGGATTCCATTAAATCCCGGACAGCGATTTCACTAAATCCGGGACAGCATTTCCGCTAATTCCCGGACAGCGATTCCGGTAAATCCCGGACAGTCTTTCGGCGATAAAGAGATCGACTTTCGCACGCGCCGTCTTGCCATTCTGGACCCCGATTTGAAAGGGGTGCGGTGAATGGCGAGACGGAAGCAGGCGAGGCTTACGAGTGTGAAGGACATTCGATCGATATTGAGACTGACGCACGAACAGGGCCTTTCCGTTCGTGCGATATCGGAACGGCTGAAGATCAGCAAAACGACCATTTCAACCTACCTACTGCGGGCGCGTGAGGCCGGGCTGACGGGCTGGCCGTTGCCGCCTGGGCTTGACGAGGACGCTGTTTTGCAGCGCCGCCTGTTCCATCGTCGCGGCCGCCCGCCCCAGGACATGCACGAGCCCGACTGGGGCAAGATCGCCAGCGAACTGAAGCGAAAGGGCGTGACGCTGACGCTGTTGTGGCAGGAATATCGCGGACGGCACCCCAACGGTTATGGATATACATGGTTCTGTGAGCGTTTCGCCGCTTTCGAACAGCGCGCCAGCGCCACCTTCCGCAATCGCCACATTGCCGGCGCGGCGATGCAGACCGACTACGCCGGCCACACCGTCCCGGTGATCGATCCGGCGACGGGCGAGATCCGGCTGGCGCAGATCTTCGTCGCCGTTCTGCCCGCCTCCTTGTACACCTTCGCCTATGCAAGCTTCACTCAACGGCTGCCGGACTGGATCGAGGGTCAGCAACGGGCACTGAGCTTCTTCGGTGGCGTGACGAAAGCGATCGTCTGCGACAACCTCAAGGCCGGCGTTGCCAAGCCCTTGTGGTTTGAGCCGACCATCAACGCCACTTTTGCAGCGTTCGCCGAGCATTACGACACGACGATCCTGCCGACCCGTCCAAAACGGCCAAAGGACAAGGCAAAGGTCGAAGGCAGCGTTCTCATCGTTGAGCGCTGGATCCTGGCGCGGCTGAGAAACGACCGCTTCTTCAGCCTCGTCGATCTCAACGTGCGGATCAGCCAGCTTCTCAACGATCTCAACAACCGGCCGATGCGACGGGTTGGCAAATCCCGACGTCAGCTCTTCGAGGAAATCGAGGAAGACGCGCTCGCACCCTTGCCGGCAACTCCATTCGAATATTCCGAATGGAAATCGGCAAAGGTTCATCCCGACTATCATGTCGAGGTCGACAAGTGCTTCTATTCCGTTCCCCATCGTCTGATCGGCCGCCAGGTCGATGTCCGGCTCACAAGCCGGATCGTCGAGATATTCCACGATCACCAACGTGTCGCCAGCCACCGCCGGACGTCGCAGCGAGCTGGTCATGTCACCGTCAACGAGCACATGCCCAAAACGCATCAGCATTATGCCAACACCACACCGGCAAGCCTTGTGAAGCAGGCCGCAAAGATTGGTCGCAGCACGGCGATCCTGATCGAGCGGCTGATGCGCGACAGGCCCCATCCCCAGCAGGGATACCGCGCCGCTCAAGGCGTTCTATCGCTCGCGCGCCGGTTCGGGCCTGAGCGTCTTGAGGCGGCGTGCGATCGGGCACTGACGATCAATGCGCTCAGCTATTCCTCCGTCAGCACCATCCTCAAATCCGGCCTCGATCAGGCTCCGCCCGTCGCCGAGCCGGTCAAGCCGCCCCAGCGCACGGCAACATCCGCGGCAGCTCCTATTACCAGTGAAGAAAGGAAGACACTCACATGCTCACACATCCAACCCTCGACCAGATGCACGCACTCGGTCTATCCGGCATGGCGGCAGCTTATCGCGAACTGGCCAATCAGCCCGAGGGCAGCGATCTCAACCGCGATGAATGGCTGGGCCTGATGCTCGACCGGGAGATGGCCGTGCGCGGCGACAAGCGCCTGACCAGCCGGCTTGCAATCGCCAAACTGCGCTTCCCCGACGCTTGCATCGAGAACATCGACTTCGCCGCCCATCGCGGCCTTGACCGCCGACAGCTTCTCACCCTGGCCCAAGGCGAATGGCTCAAAGCCCATGAGCACTTGATCCTGACCGGACAAACGGGAACGGGCAAAACCTGGCTTGCCTGCGCCATCGGACGGCAGGCGGCCCGCCTCGATTATTCCGTTCTCTATGTCCGGATGCCCCGTCTCTTCGAGGATTTGGCGCTGGCGCGCCTCGACGGTCGGTTCCCTCGATTGGTCGACAAGCTCGCGCGTGTTCAATTGCTCATCCTCGATGACTGGGGAACCCATGCGCTCAGCGATCAGCAGCGGCTCGATCTCCTGGAAATCTTCGAAGAGCGCTACCGCCGGAAATCCACTCTGATCACCGCCCAACTCCCCGTGGCGCAGTGGCACGAGATGATCGGGGAGCCGACGATCGCTGACGCCATCCTCGACCGCATCGTCCATAACGCCCATCGAATTGCACTCGAAGGAGACAGCATGAGGAAGCAAAAACCACGACCGCTCTTGACCGAAGCGCGAAACGCCGAAATCAATAACCCATGACATCAACCAGGCGAACGAAAGTCGATCCCCCGAGACTGTCCGCGATTTAGTGAAACGACTGTCCGGGATTTACCGGAATCGATGTCCCGTTAATCCGAAATCCGCAGTTAAGCGGTGGCCGAAGCTCGCAGAGACTGTTGGGTGGGTCCGCAGCCGCGAAGTTCCGGTGCGGGCGCTGGCGAAGTCCGCTTTTGGAAGTTGCTCAACGTGGCTTTGACGACCGATATGAGGCGCTTATCCGCTAGACATTCGCCACTAATCCGAAAAGTACCGAAAGCTGTCCTTGATCAGGTGAGTTCGTTGGTGGAGCGTCCGCACGTAAAGTCTCTTCTCACCGGATTGAAGGCCATGATAAACGGCGCCTATGGGAATTAAGAACTATCTGATCGAAGGCGGTTCCGGCACTGGAAAAACGTCTGTCGCTACCGAACTGGAGCGGCGGGGCTACCATGTCGTCCATGGTGACCGGGTCTTGGCCTATGTCGGCGACCCCGAGACAGGCCAGGCACTCGCAGGACCACCCACAGGCGCGGACCGCATCGTTTGGGGATACGCGCACTGGATCTGGCCTGTCGACAAGGTCCGCGCTTTTGCTGCCGACACCACCCATCCTATCACCTTCTTCTGTGGCGGCTCGCGCAATTTCGATAAATTCCTAGACCTATTCGACAAGGTTTTCGTGCTGGACATAGACGTTGAGACATTGAACCGACGATTAGATGGGCGGCCGAATGAGCCGGGCTTCGAGCCGGCCGAGCGGGCGTTGGTACTCCGCTACCATCATACTCGGGGATACCTCCCCGTCGGCATCAATATCGACACGGCAGATACCGTCCCAAGTGTCGTCGACGATATCCTCGCTCAACTCACCTGAAGCCCTGAAAGTATTGTGAATGGGATGGGAAGCACTCGATTATTGCGGGAAAGACGCTAGCCGCCTGAACGGCTCACTGGCGGCATTGTCGCTTTCGTAGCCGACCGGCAGCTTTCAGAACGACAAACCGGGTGTGTCAACGACCGTCTTGCGGGCGCGAAGCTGCCATGGCGTCTCGACAGCAAGGGGGCCGAGAGCAGTAGGTCCGCTTGTGGCGCAGGCAAGAACGATAGCGGACTTAAATCTCCAGGATCCGATGTTCTGAGTTGACCCAGGACAGACCTTTGGCGGTCGCTCGGTGGTCGACTGCTTCGCGCACCTCTGCGGACATTCGAAACCATGATGTTTGATTAGTTTGAGATGCAATGCGTTCCAGGGTCGGCACTGCCAAGCGGCAAATCAAGCCGGGAGCCGCCACATTCGCACACGACCTGTACCACGCAATTCCGTTTCCTCGAGTAGGTCGCAAGCAAATTTTGGTCCAAGCAGTTGGTGAGTTGCATCCGAAATACGGATCTCATCGGGCTCCGCGGACGTTTGAATGCGTGAGGCGAGATTAACGGTCTCGCCCCACAGGTCATAGGCGAACCGCCTTTTGCCTATGACGCCAGCGACGATTGGTCCCGAGTGAATTCCAATTCTGAGTCTCAGCGGTTCTCCTGCGAAGCGTTCGCGCTTAACCGCCTTCCGCAGTTCAAGTGCATAGTGCGCGAGGGCTTCTGCATGATCGGATCGCGCGGTGGGCAGGCCAGCGACCACCATCACACAATCGCCGATTGTCTTGATCTTTTCGCAGCCGTATCGTTCCGAGAGCCGATCCGCCGCCTTGAAGAAGTAATTTAAGATAGCGAGCGTCGTCACGGCTCCGACGCTCCGCGTTCTTTCCGTAAAACCGACGATGTCGGCAAAAAGCACACTCACCTCTGCGTGGTTGTCTGCAATTTTTTTGTGCGCTTTTAACCGCTCCGCGATCGACGCCGGAAGAATGTTGAGGAGTAGGGATTCGGCGCGCTGGTATTCACGCGACAATCCCTCCTGGCTCTTCCTCAACGCCTCGTTCGTCGATTGTAATTTCTCGTTGAGTTGACGCTCCCTCTCTTGCAGGAGCGTCATTTCATAGGCCTTCTGTTGAAGCCGCTGCTTGTTGTCGCGTTCGGCAGTGGCGTCAAGAAAGAGCAGCCACACGCAGGCATTGCCGGCAAAAAGATGAAGGTCCGCGACACGCCCGCTGGGCAGTTCGACCATGGCCATATGATATGGAAGCTCCGGGCAAGGCAGCAAACCTTCCATAAATTCAAGCTGATCGGCAACAGGCTTGCCAATGCGAAGCGATGAGAGCCCGTAATGTTTAACGTTACCGCCCTTCGCAGCTATGCAAAGCTGGGCGTCAATTTTCAGATATGCGACAGAGTGCTCATTGTAGAAGAAATCGTAAATCCAGCTTCCGACTTCTCTTGGCAATCTATGCATGGTCTATTTGGTGACCATCGAAGCAAGCTGACGAAACGCATCATCAACATGTTCACCCGAAAGCGCACTTGTTCGATAGATTTGCCATCCAAGTTGCCTGAGTTCGTTAATCTCACTATCCGATATTGCCCACCGATCGGCCAGGTCGGATTTGTTGAACAGCAATACAAACGGCATAGCGCCGAATTCGGCCTCGGCCCGCTCGCGCAGAGTGAGCGCCACGGCAAGAGTAGCGGCGCGGGTTCCATCGACGACAAGCACGAGCCCGGTCGCACCCCGCACATTGCTGACGCGGAATGAGCCGATATCGTCTTCGCCGGCCAAATCCCACAAAATTAGATCCACGGTTTTGTCCGGGAGTGCGACACTCTTCTTGTCGATTTTCACTCCCACCGTGGTCAAGTAGGTATCTGAAAAGATGCTTTGCACAAACCTGCGAACCAGACTCGTCTTTCCGACAGCGAACCCACCCAACATGCAGATCTTTTTTTGCAATATCCTAGCTCCGCACTACTCTAGGCTTACCGTAATCGAAACCCGGCGATTGGTGGAGCTCCCAGTTCGACTATTTTCAGGCACCACCGGCTCAAAGGTGCCAGCGCCCCGAACCAGCAGCAGTTCCGGAGCGACGCCGCGCTTGTTGAGAAGCGCACGAACTGTCTCGGCGCGGGCGGCGCTGATCGACACGTTGGCCGTCTCACGGCCCGTGGCGTCCGCATGGCCGGTCAACATGAACCGCGCTGTTACGCCTGACTTGCGGGCATTTTGGGCGAATTCCTTTATTTGATCCGCCAACCTGTCGAGGACCGGCATCTGCTCTGGTCCCGGCACAGCTTTGCCGGAATAGAAGAAAATATCGGTCGCCTGGATGGCCTCTCTCAAATAATTAAGTTCTGCAAGGTTCAGCTCACGCAGCTGCGAGACATCCAGAACCACTCCGTCCGCCGAAAGTTGTTCTGCGGCGGCCCGCGCCCGGTTGATCCAGTTGGCAGGAGCCTCACCCTCGGCAACGATGCGATCCTTGACGATCGAAAGTCGTACTGTATCCGGCGGAGCCAGCGACGCCGTCAGCCGCTTCAACACGAACTCCGGCTCAAGGCTCTGATAGAATTGCCATTGCGAATGAACGCGGGCGGGATCGACATGCGTTCCAGACAACAGCGACTGCGGGTCGGCGCCAAGCGGGTCTCTCAGGCCGGAAATGTAGAATTGGCCATCGCGCACCTTTTGTTCCGCAACGATGATGCCCGGTTGGGCCTCAAGTCGCGACACATAGGCCTGCCAGTGCTCCGCCGCGCGTGCTTCGGGGCTCACATCACGAACCTTGGAGATGTCGAATTCCGGTCCGCCTGCCGAAAGCTGTCGGGCCGCTGCGCGCGCCCGATCTATCCAGGTGTCGGCAGCCTCACCCTCGGCAACGATGCGACCCTGGACGATCGAAAGCAGAACAGATTTGGGCGGAGCCAGCGACGCCGTCAGCCGCTTCAACACGAACTCCGGCTCAAGGCTCTGATAGAATTGCCATTGCGAATGAACGCGGGCGGGATCGACATGCGTTCCAGACAACAGCGACTGCGGGTCGGCGCCAAGCGGGTCTCTCAGGCCGGAAATGTAGAATTGGCCATCGCGCACCTTTTGTTCCGCAACGATGATGCCCGGTTGGGCCTCAAGTCGCGACACATAGGCCTGCCAGTGCTCCGCCGCGCGTGCTTCGGGGCTCACATCACGAACCTTGGAGATGTCGAATTCCGGTCCGCCTGCCGAAAGCTGTCGGGCCGCTGCGCGCGCCCGATCTATCCAGGTGTCGGCAGCCTCACCCTCGGCAACGATGCGACCCTGGACGATCGAAAGCAGAACAGATTTGGGCGGAGCCAGCGACGCCGTCAGCCGCTTCAACACGAACTCCGGCTCAAGGCTCTGATAGAATTGCCATTGCGAATGAACGCGGGCGGGATCGACATGCGTTCCAGACAACAGCGACTGCGGGTCGGCGCCAAGCGGGTCTCTCAGGCCGGAAATGTAGAATTGGCCATCGCGCACCTTTTGTTCCGCAACGATGATGCCCGGTTGGGCCTCAAGTCGCGACACATAGGCCTGCCAGTGCTCCGCCGCGCGTGCTTCGGGGCTCACATCACGAACCTTGGAGATGTCGAATTCCGGTCCGCCTGCCGAAAGCTGTCGGGCCGCTGCGCGCGCCCGATCTATCCAGGTGTCGGCAGCCTCACCCTCGGCAACGATGCGATCCTTGACGATCGAAAGTCGTACTGTATCCGGCGGAGCCAGCGACGCCGTCAGCCGCTTCAACACGAACTCCGGCTCAAGGCTCTGATAGAATTGCCAGCGTGAATGAACGCGGGCGGGATCGACCTGCGTTCCAGACAACAGCGACTGCGGGTCGGCGCCAAGCGGGTCTCTCAGGCCGGAAATGTAGAAATGTCCATCGCGCACCGTTTGTTGGGCGACGATGATGCCCGGTTGGGTCCCCAGTCGCGACACATAGGCCTGCCAGCGCTGCCCGGATTGCCAGGAAAGAAAGAACCAACCGCCTGCCGGAATCAAAACCAGCAGGACTGCAGCCACCACCAGCCACGGAAATCCCTGGTTTGAGTCCTCCTGCTTCAGTTCAACGCAGGTCTGCAACTGCGTCTCTATGCCGGCTAACTGAGAACCGTCGCCGTCAAACTGCTCTAAAGCCTGTGAGTATTCATCATGGATGCGAAGCAACACATCGCGAACTATTTCATGTAATTCCTCTGGCGGATTTCCCCGGATCACCGCAACCAAGGTCGCAAACGGTCCAACTTCTGACCAGAGACGAAGCTCCCCAAAGCGGATAGTGTCCAGGCCGCTCTGTTCTTTCTCGTTAAATGAGTCTTTAACAAAGTCTTGAATTGCACTGAGCATCGAAGAAATGAGTTGAGGATCCTCGCTCGTTGCATTATCGGCAGTTACATGCGCGATCAAAAGCCCGGAATTTCGGTTAATGAGAAAGACATGTTCTACACGATAGACAAGAGAATGCTTCAGAACAACTTCCGAGAAGCTGGCACCAGTTCTCCAAGATTCAAATCTCCACTTGAGCCCATGCCAGGTAAATATATGTCTTAAAGTTTCATTCAGCGACTGAAAGGTCTGGTCGATCTTTTCCCCGATCGACTTGCGAATTGCCGGCAGAAACACCGGGTATAATATATCCGTCAGCGTGCGCGGGCTCTTCTGGATCGACCGTTGCACAGCCCTCTCGACGGCTGGCGCAAGGGCCTCGCCGAGCTGCGCATGAGGCGCCCGTGCGGCTGCACTGGGAAGAACGCCGCCCACTGCTTCCGCAAGCTGCTCCGGTTCGCCCAGCAGATGCGTAACTCGTGAAAGCTCCGAAATTTCGCGGCCGACCAGCAACTGGCGCAGCGTTTCCATGCGACGATCGGCGGTTGGAACTCCGTCGAAACGCGCATGATGGTCCGGATCAATGTTCCGAGCAATTTCGACCAAAAGAATAGCCAGAGCCGCGCGATCAATCTCGGTATCGTTCGAGGCGGCTTTTTGAGGAAGCCTGATTGGGTCGACGGTCGACGTCAAGTTCCGATCAACTCACTTTCCAGCCACGTTCCGAGTTGCTCTTGCTACCGCCGGAATCCTGATTTATGCATTTTGCAACCTCGACAAACAGGCCAGCCAAAAGATTTCTGTCGGTCTTGACGTTGCTGAGATCGGAAAACATTTTCTCCATTAGCATCTGAATGCTTTCATTCTTTTGCTTGATTTCCTCACGCAGCAAATGATCGCTTCGATTTATCCGGTCCGCAACGTCGCGCTCAAGCTCGCTCAATTGGTCCGACAACGCGCGCACCTGCTTTTCAAGTGCCTGATTTTGCTCGCGAAGATTCCGGTCAATCTCCTTGTCGGCCTCGGCTCGTGCATCTTTTTCGCTCCGCAATTGCGCCGCGAGCGATTCGACCTGCTTCTTTGAATTTGACTCGTACGTTTCAAGATTGCGCTTGGCCTCGGATTCGACATCCTTAAAGCGCTGCAAGAACCGGTCTTCAAGCTTGGAAAAACGGCGGTCATAGTCCTGCATCTGGTTGCCGAACAGCAGATCGCGTATCTTGTCGACACCTACAGCGTCACCGGAGATCCCGCCCTCGCGGGCCTGGGCCGCCATGAAGTTCAGCCCGTTTCCCTCTGCATTACCTATCAGATTTTCGTCCGCCTTATTCGCAGAAGAAGCGGTACTCGAAGGTTCCTTTGCCATCCTTATGCCCCCCCATTTGAACACCTGCCACAGTGCAACCCCGTTAACAGGGAATAATGTCAGCAAAATAGCCGGCCCACAAGCCGGAATCTTCTTGACTCAAGCCGATTCGTGACGCAGCCGAGCGCTACGTCACTGACGTAGCAATGGAAGTTTGGGGCGATGCCATCTTAAAAGCGGGCGGCCGCGACTGGTCGGGGATCAAAGGCGGCAAGCGCGCACGGTCGTCGAGCAGTGACGGTCCGCAATCTCTGCGCTCACGGCATCACGGTGTTAAACCGCAAGGCGATCACTCTAGTAACGACGGCGGCAGGGCGCAATATCGCGCTCAAGGAGGGCGATCCCATCAAGCTCGATAAGAAGCGCTTCACCAATTACACGGCAACACTGCGGGCGTTTGCGCGCGCACTCGCGGATGGCGTGACGAACCTTCCAGACGTCAAGAAGGGGTCGTAGCGCCCCTGGAGCGGCCTCAGGATTCCAAGTCGGTAGACGGGCTGTTGCGTTGCCATTTGGGCCATACTTACCTTGAAGTCGAGGCGATTGAACTCGCCGAACTGGCCCGGCAGCGGCTAGGCGACGAAAGTCATGTCGACGAGCATGGCGGAGCCGAAAGGTGCGGGCGCAACTCGTGCGGCTACAATGTCCGAACGCCTGCTTACGGGATCGAATAAGTCTGTGTCCAACGGCTGCCATGACGGCGTATAGCCGACCGCTTAACTTGGAAACACGGAAAATCGTTCTGGGAGGTGCGGCCCCGCAATGTGCAGGGCCGCCCCGCGAACATCGCTGTTGTCAGCGGTTCGGAAAACAGCATCCAACCCCACAACATCGTCACAGGTGGGCTGAGATAGATCGCAGCGCTGACCTTGGCCACTTTGACCTCCCCGAACGAAGTCGCGTTGGCAACAGAGCGGGTCGAACCAATTCCCTCGGGAGTTTTCGGTGATCGGGGGTTCGACACACACACACACACACACACACTGCTTTTCTGACGCATGGTCCGTGGGCCAATCGCTCAGCTCGCCTTAAACGGCCCCTCCCACCCGAAACACCGGCAGTTCCTGCCGCACGCCTCGAAGATGTGCAGTTCTCGGGTCGACCGCAAAAGCCGCCAGTCCGTCGCGAACCCCGGTCGCGTCGTAAACGTCCTGGCTGACAAAAATCTCGTCGGCGTCGGCAAGGCCTTGGACGCGCGCAGCAATGTTCACGGTCTGGCCGAAATAGTCGAGGCGCTCGTTCAGCGTGACCGCAATTGCCGCGCCTCTGTGAACGCCGATCTTGAGGATCAGAGCCTTGTCTGGCTGCCGCTTGTTGAACGAGGCGATTTCGCTGCGCATGTCGAGCGCCGCGCGCACGGCATCGGCAGGCCTCAGGAACGCTGCCATCACCGCATCGCCGATCGTCTTGATGATCGCGCCGTTGTGGCGGACCGTCACGTCCTGCAGCCGCTCAAAATGCTGCTGCACAAGTGCAAAGGCATTCAGGTCTCCGATCCGGTCATAAAGTGCAGTCGAGCCCTTCAGGTCGGTGAAAAGGAGAGCGATGTCCGTGACGCCGAGCCCTTCGTGGCTGCGGATCACCTCGGAGCGAAAGAGGTCGCGGAACGTCTGGGTCGTGAGCAGCCGCTTCCCTGAGAGGAACGGCGCGAAGTGGAGCGGCGGCGGCCTGTCGACGCCGGGCGGCAGTTGAAGGATCCCGAACTCGATGCGTTTGTCCGCGACATTGGACATCTCGAAAATCACCTTGCCGGTCGCGATGGTGCCCGCGTCCGGCGTGCTGGACTCGAGGTCAAGACGGATTGCAATGCGCTGTTCGCCAGTCGGAAGCGCGGGATCGACAATGAATGTGATACCTGCGTCGCTGTCGGAGCTGCTGCCATGTAATATGCCAGCCTCTGCGATTATCTCAAAAGCGGTCGTCTCGCCCGGCTCGATATAGGCTAATCCGCGGCTCAGCATCTCCCTCAGGTGGACGAAAGGCGTTCCGTCCGGGATCAAGCCCTCATTCGTCGAGCTGTAGCGGAAAAGATAATCCTCCACCGTCAGCGTCTGCGGATCGTGATAGGAGATGCGGCGAATGGCCGGGTTCACGGTGAAGGTTATCGCGATCATGTCGTCGAGAGCCGCCACGAAATCCAGATGGCAGTGGGTGCAGCGGCAGTGACTGCGGAGATTCTTGAGAGCCCGGAAGCTATCGATGACACAGGAGCAGACCGGACAGATCAGAATCCAGGTCATATCGAAGAGACCTAGGGCGGTGGCGTGCAGGAAGAGAACAATCGTCTCCTCCTCGTTGAGGCTCTTGTCGGCGGCGAATTTGATCGGATTGATGCGGAAGAGCTCGGCGTCGCTTGCCGAACGGATGTTGCTCTCGAGCTTGGATACGAGCCGCGCACTCCAGGTCCGGGCCGACTCTAGCGCCGTCAGCTTCTCTTCGAGGTTCTTCTCGTCGATCGATGCCATGGCGACCTCCTCCCCGGACTGCGCTATTGTCAACCGAACGAGTTCAGTTGATCGTCCACCATCAGCGGTTCTACATGTTCGCAGCATTCTAGGTCTACCATAGCGAAAGGCTTCATTGTAGTGGGAAGCCCCCAGGATCCCGGGACGTGCAGGAGTTGGCGCCGACGAGCCTTTCCGCCGACCCACCCACTTGTCGACATCGGGATGGGTCAAGCGGACCGGCAGCTTTCAGAAAATCGCCGAGGTTGCTCGAATGGCTGAAATGCGGGCGCGAAGCGGACAGGCAGGGCAGGGACGAATGGCCGACTAACAACTCATGGTATCCAACGAGGCTAGAAGAGGTCGTTCGACCAATGAGGTTGGGGTTTTGGTTAGCCCAAGGTAGGCGACGATATGACTTTGGTGACGGTACTTTTTGAGGCGAGTTAGATACTGCGCCGAGGTTATCGATCCACAAAATCGTCCGACTGACACGGATAGTTGGTGAAACCTCGAAATAAATTTCACCGCGAATTTCTCTTGAAAATCAACAGCGTAACTTTTTGACGGCTCGACTGTCGGGGTTTGGCCGCCGTCGGAAAGTATTTACTAGCGATTTCAATGGGTTGTAGGCTTATTGAACAATCGAGTGGGGTCCATCGCGTCCCCCAAGGCGTTATAAACTCACCCGGCGGGAATTTCCTGAACGTGCCCCCGTCTCCAGCCGCTTCAGTTCCACGTGTGCAGGCACGTCTTCCAGGAACCGTCGCTTTGTTTTCGCAAGATCGTGACGATCGTGCCCTCGTAGCGTATCGCCTTCCCGTCTGCTCCCAAACCAGACGCCCACCACCTGCCGCTGGAATAGGCGATGTCACCCGCATCATGGGCATCAAGCAATTCTATGCCGTGGCCTTTGACCCCGGCCGAGATCATTCCGGCCCAGAAATCGGCGATTGCCGTGCGACCTTTTACGATTGCATGTGTGTGCGGCAGCACGGTTCCGTCTTCGGTGTATAGAGCCGCTATCGAAGCTGAATCTCCGCTGTTGAAAGCTGCATTCCAGCGGTCGTTAGCGTCCTTGACTATCCCGCGGATATTCGACTCCGGCGTGGTCACCTCCCTGCTGTGGGCTAAGCTGCTCCTGCGGTGTGTCCGCTTAGCAATTGCGCGTTCTTAAGGTCTGGCAGTGCCGTACCCTCTGTGAAACTTTCACAAATTTTGGCAAGCTGTTCACGCGCGGAACCTTCGTTGTCAATCCGGGCAAGGCTCGTTGCTGCCCTCAGTTCCCAAAAGCGTGCGCCCTGTGCTCGGGCAGTGGCCAGCGACTCGCCGAAGCGCTCCGCAGCCATCGTTTTCCGTTCGGGATCGATTTGCAGCATGGCCTCTCCCTGAAGACGGAAAACCTCGGCCGCGAACCAACGCTCATTGGTACGTTCGATGACCTGCTGTGCTTCCACAAGGAGGGCGAGGGCCGCACCCGGATGTCCGGCTTTAATGTCGATCTGCGCTTGAACCGCCGAGAAGTACGGCGACATGTACTTCGCCCCGGTGCGACGCCACTCTTCAATACCCCTCAACAAATCGGATCTGCCACGATCTGTTTCGCCCTCCTCGGCAATTGCCCAGGCCTGCAGGATCATTGCTCCTGCTTGCCAAAAGCGAAATCCGGCCTCTTCTGATATTTCCAGGAGTTCACAGGCCCGACTTTTCACAGCCTCCCGATTGCCGAGTATCTGATGGACAACGCCGCCGAAAAACAAAGGCAGAGCGAGACTGTTGCGGTGTCCTAAGCTTCTCGCTTCCCGCACCGCTTCATCATTGGCCGCAATCGCCTGATCGGGCAAACCAAGCGGCAATAGAGTGCGGGCAAGATAATCGAGACAGACGACGCGGGGGTCAAAGGCATACACGAATGCTTCAGACCGATGCTCCTGCGGGTCATAAAGTGACAGCGCTTCCTTCAAATGGGCGCGAGCACGCAAAAATTCGCCTGCGGGAAGCGCGCTGACACCAGCCGCCCGATGGGCGAAGAAAGACAGGCCCCGGTCATTGTTGTGACCGGCCAGCTCCAGCAGCTTGTCGGCGGCGCGACGTGCCTCAGCAAGCTCGGCCGCATAGAGATGGTAGAGGCAGAGGCCGTAGAGAACCGGGAACAGCTGGCGCACCTCACCAAGCTCTTCGCACAGCTCGTGGGCCCGCAGGTACGCCGCTCCTGTTTCCGGCGCGGCAAAGCCATGCGCTGCCACTTGCGCGCTGCCGAGCGCTACCTGAATCGCTAGTTCTCGCCGCGATCGCTCCTGGGAAGGCGGCAGAGCCGCCAATCCGTTCAGGGCATTTTGGAACCGAACAAGCGCTTCCGATATCGAGGAGCGCGAAAGCGCACGCCGACCGGCCAATTCGTTATACTCGATGGCCTTGTCTAAAAGAGAGGCCTGGTTGAAATGATGCGCAAGCAACTCAGGCTCAGCTTCCACCTTTTCAGGAAAGCTTTCCTCCATGATGTGCGCAATTCGCGCGTGTAACTGTTGGCGTCGGCTCAATAAAAGGCTCCCGTAAGCGGCATCTTGAACCAATGCGTGTTTGAAGGCGTAGCTGACATCGCCGCCTCCACCACGGCGGAATACCAGGCCTGCAGCCACAAGCTGGTCAGTCGCCCTCTCCAGCTCGGGTTCTGCCAGCCCAGCGGCAGCAGCCAGCAATTCGTGACTGAATTCCCGGCCGATCACTGCACCGATCTGGGCAACCTCCCTGACAGGGGCCAGCCGATCGAGCCTTGCCATCAAGGAGTCGTGCAGCGTTGCGGGTACCGCCAGCGGAGGCAAGGGGCCTGACAGTTTGTAGTCGTCGCCTGTGTCGCAAAGCATGCCTGATTCCAAGATGACCTTGGTCAATTCCTCGATGAAAAGCGGCACGCCCTCGGTTTTTGAAAGAATTTGGTCGAGAACCGAGGGTGGAAGACGCTTTCCTCCTGTCATGACCATGATAATCGAGGCCGCCTGCGCACGACTCAATCGGTTCAGCGTCAATAAAGTTGCGTGCGGAAGGCCATTCCACCGAACCAGGCCTTCCGGCCGGGATGTGGCGACCAGCATGATTGGAAGCTTTTGAATCCGATCCACAATCACATCGAAGAGCTCGGCCGATACGGGATCAAGATAATGCGCATCCTCAAGCAGCATGAGGGTCGGCTTTACTCCCGCGAGGGCCACCAGTTGGTCGACCAAGACCTCGAATGTGCGCGTTTTCAATTTTTGGGGCATCAGATCGGGTTTAGGATAACGGTCTCCCGTGGGGATCGACAACAGGGTGGCAATCAGCGGCACTTCCTCCTGCGGATTGTTGGTCGCTGCAAGCACTCCTTCGAGAAACGCCAGCTGCCGTTCCGGCGGATCCGTCCGTGAAATGCTGGCAGCCCGCAGCAACTGGTCAATGACTGGGAAAAGCGCGCTCTGCGTATGATAAGGTGAGCAGAAATAACGCAAATATGTGACGTTCTCCTCCTTCAACCGTTCGCGAAGTTCCTGAAGGATGCGTGACTTTCCGATCCCTGCTTCGCCAAATAGCTCGACGACCTGACCTTCCCCCGACGCCGCGAGATTCCATCGTTCGGTCAACAGGGCAAGGTCAAGATCTCGCCCCGCCAACGGAGCGGTGCCCCCAGCGTGGAGAGCGTCGAAACGGCTTTCCGCCCGGCCCTCCCCGATCACTTGGTAGGAATTCGTGGGGGTATCGAAACCGTGCAGTTTCTGCGGACGGATACGCTTCACCTCGAAGAGCTTACCTATCAGTCGGAATGTGAGTTCAGAAATCAGCACTGTGTTCGGTTCAGCAAGAGCTTGCAGTCTGGCCGCGAGGTTTGGTGTCTCGCCGACAACTGCATTCTCCTGAGCGGCGCCGGAGCCGACTAAGTCGCCGACGACCACCAGACCGGTCGCTATCCCAACACGAACGGAGAGTTGCTGGCCGCCCTTGGTCGACAAGCCCTTGACGGTTTCCACAACTGCAAGACCCGCCTTGACGGCTCGCTCCGCTTCGTCCTCATGGGTCTGGGGCCAGCCGAAATAACAAAGCACGCCATCGCCCATCAGCTTCGCCACGTAGCCGTCAAAGCGGACGACGTCGCCCACCACGGCATTCTGGAATTCACGCAACAGCGCGCCCATTTCCTCAGGATCGAGATGGGTGGAAAAGCCAGTAGAACCCACCAGGTCGACGAACATCACTGTCAGCTGGCGTCTTTCCGCCTCCCGGGGACGCGCGGACAATGGTTGGTGGCGAGGAGGAACGGCGGTCAAATCCGCCTGCTGACGCAGACGCGAGGCCCCTTGGCCGTCATCAAGTCCAGCAATTGCCTCGAGTATTTTCTTTCTGTGCGCGAGGGCGGCCACCCCGATCTCTTTAAGGTCGTCGGAGGTCAGCTTTGGCAGCATCTCCGCGTCAATCGCATTGATCTCGAAGGCCGAGGCATACTGCCCGCATCCCAAGCTCTCCAGCCAGGAAGAAATAATCATCGGGGTCCCCTCCCCAGGACGACCCTCAAGAAAACACTATACCGCATCCACCGGGAAAAAGCATTCGCCATGCAGTGTATACCGACTGTACCGGAGGGGGGGTTTAACCACTGGATAGCCGAATCTGATTGGGCGATGCCGGCCCCCTTCCAGCTTGCTCAGGTGAACGGATGCAGCCAGCCCCCGCAGGGTGTGGGGCGCAAGATTTCCAGCGGCTTATGACGCAAGAATTTCCGTCTCATCACCGCGGTAGCGCGCGGTCAAATCGGCGTACGACCTTCCTTGCGACAAGCCTGCGCTTGCGCAACGAAAAGCCCGGCGCGGGAGGAGGTGCGCCGGGCTTCGATAATGACTGGCAGCTTGGGAGGAGGAGTGCTGCCCGTCGGACCGAAGCGGCTCGGGAGGAGGGTGAATCGCTTCGGATCATCAAAAGATAATGCTGCAACGCAGCAAATTCAAGCCCGTATATCGATGTTTCCTGCCTTAAGCGACAAAAAGCAAAAAGGCCGGGCGGACTCGAGCCCGGATGCCGAACCGACCGCCGTCAGCCTCTTGCGGATAAGCGCTTTCGGAAGGCCGACGATCCGTGAAGCGAAGTTCGGCACCAGATTCAAGAGCCACTTGCCGATGACCGTTCTCGATGTCCCTGCTGCGACGGCGGCTTCCATTGGCGGCGCGGCATGTGGTGTGCCACCTCCGGCTCTGCAAGCTCGCCTTCGTCCAGCTGCCCGACGCTCAGAATACTGCTTTTCTTTCCTATTTCCCGCTCTAGCTGCCAAAAGCCTGAGCAAATGCAGTCATTGTCGGACATCTGAAAGGAGGGGGCATGAGTAGGATACCATTGGAGACGCTTCCGGAGCAGCCGGAACTGAAGCGGGTCATGGGACCCGGTCTGCTCTTGCTTTTCATCGTCGGCGATATTCTCGGGACGGGTATTTATGCGTTGACAGGGCAAGTCGCCAAACAGGTCGGCGGCGTGGTCTGGCTGCCGTTCCTGGTTGCTTTCGTCGTCGCACTGCTGACCGCCTTCAGCTATCTTGAACTGGTGACGAAATATCCGCGCGCCGCCGGTGCTGCACTCTATACGCACAAGGCGTTCGGCATCCACTTCCTCACCTTCCTCGTCGCCTTTGCCGTCATGTCCTCGGGGATTACGTCCGCGTCGACGGCCTCCCGCGCTTTTGCGGCCAACTTCTCGACAGCCTTCGGCTTCGATTTCGGCGGTTATGGCGTGACCCTCATCGCAGTTGTCTTCATCTCGCTCGTCGCAGCGATCAATTTTCGCGGCGTCGGCGAGAGCGTCAAGCTCAACGTACTGCTGACCACCGTCGAACTCACCGGTCTTCTGATTATTATCGGCATCGGCTTTTGGGCAATCGCCGGCGGACAAGGCGACGTTTCCGAGTATGGACTTTCCAGCCGAGCGGCGATCGCGGCGTCTTTTGGTCCGTCATCGCGGCGACGACGCTTGCCTTCTTCGCCATGGTCGGCTTCGAGGATTCGGTCAACATGGCCGAGGAATGCAAGGCACCGAGCCGGATATTTTCGAAAGTGCTCCTTGGCGGCCTGGTGATCACCGGCACCATCTATATCCTTTTTGCGATATCGGCCATTACACTCGTCCCTGCCGCCGCTCTCGGCGAAGGCGAAACGCCGCTCTTGAAAGTCGTGCAGGCAGGTGTGCCGAGTTTCCCGGTCGGCATCTTCGGGATCATCACAATGTTTGCGGTTGCGAACTCCGCCCTGATCAACATGATGATGGCGAGCCGCTTGATCTATGGGATGAGCCGCGAGAACGTTCTGCCCGACGTGCTTGGAAAGGTTCATGCGGCCAGAAAGACGCCGTATGTGGCAATCATCTTCACCTCGCTTCTTGCCGTCGCGCTGATCGTGTTCGCAGGCGGCGTTCCGGCGCTCGGCGGCACCACGGCCCTCCTGCTGCTGTGCGTCTTCGCAGTGGTCAATATCGCCGCGCTCGTGCTTCGACGCGACAGCGTCGGACATTCGCATTTCAAAGCACCGACGATTGTACCGGTGCTGGGTTCGATCACCTGTGTGTTCCTCGCCGGACCTTGGACCGGCCGCGATCCGGTTCAGTACCTGATCGCCGCCGTCCTTCTCGGCCTTGGCGTCGTACTGTGGTTCGTCACAGTCGGCATCATGCGCATCGACAGTAGGCGATGTCCATCAGGTTGAAGTCGTCCTTGAGGGGCGCGTCGTGGACAGACGGCACGAAAAACATCAGCTGAGCATCCTTATAAGGCGTGTAGAAGCCTCGATGCTGGTCAAGACAGTCCGCCCGGCGGATAGCCACCTACTTGTGGCTGCCGCCGGTTTTTCCTTGATCATCGGTGGCTTCGGCCTGTTTGTCGCGCCGGCCGTCTTGCCACACTACCTGGGCGCGTCCTGTATACCTAAAAAATTCACGGCGCTCTGCGCGCGCCTACCCCTGGGGAGTCCCCCAGACCCCTATCCTACCCGCAAATTCGCGGCGTACCCCAGGGGGCTGTCTGCCCCCTGGCCCCCCGAGGATATTTCGAAAAGGGTTAGGATGAGGGTTCGGTGATGATGTCGAGGATCAGGGCCGCCAGCGGCGCTTCGGAGCCCGCAAGCTCTCGATCATGGCACCGAGGACGCGATCGCGATCAAGCGCCTCTTCATTGAAGGGAAGGCCAACGTGCTCGGCCAGGACCGCGAGCAACGTCAGCTGCGTGCGGCCGTTGCCTTCGCGGAAAGGATGGACCGCGTTGATCTCGGCTAGCAGATGTGCGGCTTGGGCCGCGAATTCGGCGGGCGCCAAGCCTTCGAAATAATTGGCATTCGCCAGGAACTGAAACGCCTGGCCCAGCTGGGCGTGGATGTGCTCGGGGTAGCAGAACCAGTTGCCGCCCTTCCCGATCCGGATCGTGCGGATCTCGCCGGCCCAATCGTAAACATCCTGGAAGAGGTGGCGATGAAGCGCCAGATAATGCGCGACGTCGAGTTTTCCGGCCGGCCAGGCTTCGTCGGAGCGAATGACGAACATGGCGGTCTCGAACTCGTCCAGCTCGTCCTGGTCAGTCAGATCCAGCTTGTTGCGGAGCACAGTCGTGCCCGGATAACAGAGGGGATCGGATTCGGCGGTATAGACCAATGCTTAGGCGGACTTGCGAGCGAACTGCGCGCGGATAGCCTGGCGGCGTTCCTCGGCCGGCTGGTCCTTGGTCTGGGCGAGGATCTTGCGCATGCGCGCGCTGAGCACGAGACCTTCAACGGCACTGATCTTCTCGGCACGCGCCTGCGAAAGGCGGCCGGTCTTGGCGTTGCGGTTTAGTTTGGGCGTTTTCAGAGTGTTCATGAATCAGAACCTATCACGTCCTTATGGCAGGCGGCAAAAGGATTCCGCTTGGCAAGCCTCGGCCGGCGTGATTCACTGCGGGCACGGTACAGGCTGCGAAGCCGATAACCGTAAAGGGTTAGGATGCCACCATGGAAACGTGGTGGCATCCGCCATTCAGGCGCGCTTCAAACGCGTTTAGCCTTCCCAGCCGACCTGTGTCCCGTTTTCAGGGAATAAAAGGCCGTCGTGTCGCCGGCGGCCTTGCGCGCAAGCCGGTAGATGAAACGAGCGAGCGGCCGTGACAGCAGGAAATAGTCCGGATTGAGCGTCAGCATGGTCGGCTTTCCATCGGGGCGCACGAGCCCGGGATCTCGATCTCGACCTGGTCGACCCGATCCTGGTTGGTACGGCTGACCACCTTGTAGCGGCCGATCAGGGGGAAGGTTTCGGTCGCGCGCCGGTCCCGGCCCTCACGGCCACCCTTGAGGTTGGTGATGCGGATATTTGTCGCCGGCAGCCGCGCGAGGGCGCGTTCCAGATCCTCGTACTGCTTGCCGCCAAGTTCGCGCCGGCAGAACTTGAGGATTTCCGCTGGGGCGGAATGCTCGGCTTGAGGCCTTTGGCCTCGTCGATGCGGAAGCGCCGTGTGGCACCTCTCGGCGCGCCTTGGCAACAGACTTCGATTGATATACTAGTATGCAACACGAAGTCATGTTCAGGCAGTCCATGCGGCAGGCGTCCAGTTCCGAAGCGATCGATTTTCCGGCTCTTTTGGAAAGACCGGCGAAGCTTCGCCGCGTAACGACGGCGGATGCGATCTTCGAGAGGCTTCATGCCGACATCGTTTCGCTGCGCATGCCGCCGGGAATTGCGCTTCAGGAAAAGCGCATCGCCGAGGAATTCGGCGTCAGCCGCACGCCGGTGCGTGAAGCGCTGCTTCGTCTTGCCGAAGGTGGGCTCGTGGAGATTTATCCGCAGTCCGGCACCGTCGTTTCGCGTATCCCCGTATCGGCAATCCCGGAAGCGGTTGTCGTTCGCAAAGCACTGGAAGGCACGACCATCGAGAGTGCTGCCAGGATGGCCACGCCGCACCACATTGCCAGGCTCGATGCCATCATCTTCCGGCAGAAAGCGCTTGCCGCCCTCGGCGACGTGTCCAGCTTCCATGAAGAGGACGAGGCCTTTCACGAGGCGATAATACAGATCGCCGGCTATCCCGGTATCTGGACCATCCTGAAAACGGTCAAGGTGCAGATCGACCGAGCTCGGCGGCTGACGCTTCCGGCCCTAGGGCGTATGGACAATGTGGTTCCCGAACACTGTGCTATCCGCGATGCGATCGCAGCCCACGATGCGGAAGCCGCCCGCAACGCCATGCTTCACCATCTGAGCGCCGTCATCCCCGATGTCGCGGAGCTTCGAACACGTTATCCCGATTATTTCTGCTGAAGCAGCCGGCAGAACCATAAGCAACGAGACAGCAAGGAGGAAACAGATGCGGCAAGGTTGGAGATGGTTTGGGCCTGAGGCTCCCGTCACCCTGGACGATGTACGCCAGACGGGCGCGACGAACATCGTTTCCTCGCTGCATCAGGTGCCGATCGGCCGCGCCTGGACGGAAAGCGAAGTCAGCGAACGCAAGGCCATGATCGAAAACACGCCGCCCGGCCGCTCGTCCCTCACCTGGTCCGTCGTCGAGAGCATTCCGATCCCCGATGCAGTCAAGCGCAAGGGCGGCCAGGCCAAGGCCGAAATAGAGGCTTGGATTGCAAGCCTCGAAGCCGTCGCCGCCTGTGGGATCCCGATCATCTGCTACAACTTCATGCCCGTAGTCGACTGGACACGCACCGAGCTCGACTACGAGATACCAACGGGCGCGACCGCCATGCGCTTCGACCACGAACGCTTTGCTGCCTTCGACCTCTTCGTGCTGCAGCGTCAGGGCGCCGAAAAGGAATATTCAGCGGACGACCGGAAACGCGCCCGCGATGTCTACGAGGCTATGCCGGAAGCCGAGATCGCCGAGATCACACGCATCATAACCTCGGCGCTGCCCGGCTCGACAACCGAGCCTTTGACCATTCCCGGCTTCCGCGAAAAGCTTGCCGCCTATGCCGGCATCGACGCCGCGAAGCTTCGCCAGCACCTCATCGAATTCCTTCAGGCCGTCACACCTGCCGCCGAAGCGCGCGGCGTCAAGCTGACGCTCCATCCGGACGACCCGCCGCGTTCGCTCTTCGGCCTGCCGCGCATTGCCTCGACGGCAGACGACTACGGCGCCCTTTTCGAGGCCGTACCATCAAAGGCCAACGGCATGTGCTACTGCACCGGCAGCCTCGGCGTGCGTGCCGACAACGACCTGCCGGCGATCGCCCGACGCTTTGCCTCGCGCATCTACTTCGCGCATCTGCGCGCCACCAAGCGTGAAGGCGACGGCCGCTCCTTCCATGAAAGCGCACATCTGGAAGGTGATGTCGATATGGTCGCGGTTCTCAAGGAACTCGTGGCCGAGGACGGCAAGCGCAGCCCGAAAGACGAAATCGTGTTTCGCTCCGACCATGGTCACCGTATGCTGGATGATCTGAACAAGACCGTCACGCCAGGCTATCCCGCGATCGGCCGCATGCGCGGACTGGCGGAACTGCGCGGCATCCTGCACGCGCTCGGTGCCAAACCATCCTGATCGTGAGAGAGCCCTCCAGGCCCGCCATTTCGATTTTCGCAGGTTGCTTTTCCTCGTTTTGTCTCACCGGAATTTCGGCTCGATGAAAGCGGGAAATTTTTGCGGGTCATATAGCTCTTGCGGCTCGAATCCGGCACGGATGCTATGGCTGGCGTGGGTGGTCTTGGTGTCGTGCTGCGCCATTTTGGATTCAGACCAAAACGAAGACCGCCATCCATTGCCCACTGCACTCTCTATTGTACCATCATAGGGGTTTATTTTTTTACTTCAGCGCATTAATTGACCCATTAAAGGGGATTAAACATGCGCCTGACGCTTCAAGTTCATGACAATGGCGAATGGCGTGGGGCCGCAACCCTACAACTTCAAGACGAAGCAGCTGGCTATGCGGGCGCCTCGGTCATTGACTACGATCTCGATTACTTTGTTGAGGCAGCTTCTGTCGATTTTGCCAATGGAAAAGCTGTTTGCGACCATCGCGCCCTATCCGTCCGCTATCCCGTAGACCTTAAAAACCGATACAGTCGCCACTGGCCACCCTTCCTGACAGGTTGCCGAAATCGAAACCGGCACAGGAAACCCGACTCTAGAGACGCTAGAGAAGATCTGCAGGCTATTCGGCTTCGCTGTTGGATTTGTACCGAAAACGCCGCGCGACGATGAGCCAGGATCACCCCTGGGGTAAAGCCTGGTTCAGGAGCAGGCTGTTAGCGCACCCGACTGTCTGTCGACTGTCTGCCCATTTGGCAGCCGCTCATGTGCGTTCTACCGGACAGGAGAGCCAATCGGAATCCCTGCCGAAAGGCTGGAGAAGGTGGGCGTTGAACCCAGAACCCTTGACCATACCGCTAGCGCGATTTTCCATCATCCGCCTGCATGACTTCCGGCGCAAACCGTCCCCTTTCGTCAGCTTCCATCAACTCGTTACTGACGTTGCGGATGTGGCGCGCCATCGCCTTGTAGGCGGCGTCGGGATTGCGCAGACGCAGAGCCGTCAGGATTGCATGGTGATCGCCGATCCAGAGCGGGCGCACGCTTGGCGCGTGGATATGCTCATGCAGTTTTTTCCACATCAGCGACTCGTCGCGCTGAACCCAAAGCGCCTCGACGATTGAAACGATGATGGCATTACCGGTCATGCGCGCAATCGTCACATGGAAATCGCGGTCGCCCTTTTCGTTGTTTAAGGTGACGTCGGTCTCATGCTCCATCTGAGCGATACAGTCCTCGAGCACGGCAATATCGTAATTCGTCGCGCGTTCGGCCGCCATGGCGGCGGCACTCGCCTCGACTGCAAGCCGGGCTTCCAGAAGTTCGAACGGGCCGGGGCCGGCATCCGCACTGATCTTGTCAAAATTGACCTGATTGCCGCGGACCGGCAAAACGACGATGCCGGCCCTGCCCTTGACTTCGACCAGGCCGCGCATCTCCAGAGCAATAACCGCCTCGCGCACGACCGGGCGGCTGACTTCGAGTTCTTCGGCAAGCTCGCGTTCGGAAGGCATGCGCCAGTCCGGGTTCTTGGCGTTTGCCTCGATCATGCGCGCAATACGGCGTGCGACGATCTGATAAAGCCGCTGCTCCCCCTGAAGCCGAAGCGCTGGTACGGCTGCCCCCATGATACCTCCTTGCGGCGCCACCCTTAAGACGGGTGACGCATGTCTGTTTGGCGCTCAGGCGCTGGCGGCCATACGCCGCTCTTCGTCCGGAAGCCACGAGTGGTAAAGCGGATGCTCGGCGGTGATCGGCAGCGGCGTCGGCTTGCCGGTGCGCTGCGAATGATAGGCCGCCGTCACCAGTTCCAGCGAATTGCGCGCGTCCTGCAGCGTCACCGGCGGCTCCTTGTCTTCGATGATCGCCTGATGGAACAGCTCGAACTGGCGGGTATAGCCGTCTTCCTTCACTTCGTAGCCGGCGAGCGCTTCGTCGACACGCTTCTGGTGCTCCTCGGTGCCTGCGATGAAGCTCCACGGATCGCGACCCATCGTATAAGGTTCGAGAATGCTTTCGGCGACGAGATCATGGAAGCAGAAGCGCAGGCGCGAGATCTCCTTGCGTGAGCCGAGCGTCATGGAAAGTGCCGCCAGCGATCCGTTCTGCATCTTGACGGAAAGCGCCATCGTATCTTCGACTTCGATCTTGTTTACCAGCGTCGCGCCATAGGCAAAGACTTCGGCGCAGGCGCCATGCACATAGTTCAGCATGTCGTGCGCATGGATCGCGTGCCCCAGCAGGCCGCCGCCGAGCTCGCTCTTCCACTTTCCGCGCCACGGAACTTCGTAGTAGGCAGGGCCACGCCACCAATGGGTCTCGATCGTCGTCAGGAAGGGACGCCCGGTCAGACCAAGTTCGATCAGCAGCTTCAGCTTCTGAAGACCGGAGCCGTAGCGATACTGAAAGATCGGCATGAGTTTCTTGCCGCCGGAACGCGCAACAATGCGGCTCATCTCGTCGACGTCGGCAATCGAGCCGAAGAGCGGCTTTTCGCAAATCACATGTTTTCCCGATTCGATGCCCTTCTTGCAGAGTTCGAAATGAGAATCCGGCGGCGTCGAAATATCGATGATGTCGAGATCGTTGCGGACAAAGAGGTCGTCGACATTCTGAGTATATTCGCCAATGCCATGCATTTCGCAAAGTTCGCGGCCGCGTTCTTCGTCCAGCGAGCAAAGCACCGGCACGTCGAAAAGGTCCTTGTTCCAGTCGTAGCCGATCAGATGGCGCGAAGCGATGCCCGCACCGATTACGCCAACGCGCAATTTCTTCGTCATGATATCTCCTCCTATCGTCCGCCGAGCCGGGAAGCCTTGGCCTGCGCCTCAAGCGAAAGGCGGCAGACCTCGTAGACGTGCGCCTGCGTCATCGCCGTTTCCGTGCGATCGCGCACATCGGCGGTGAATGCTTCAAAATAGTCGAGCTTCTCGCTGCTGCAGTCGATGTAGGTATTTTCCTCGCCGTTCACGAGGAACAGATGATCCTTGCCGGGGCGGCCGGAAATATCGATGTATTTGCGAAGCTCGATATAGCCTTTGGTGCCGAGAATGGTCAGACGTCCGTCACCCCAGGTCGGCAGCGCCTCGGGCGTAAACCAGTCGACGCGGACATAGCCGGACGCCTTGTCGGAGCGAAGCAATACCTCGCCGAAGTCCTGGAATGCCGGTTTCTCCGGCATGCCGAAGTTGCCGATTGCGCTTGCGACGACTTCGCCGCTCGTCGAGCCGGTATAGAAGAGAAACTGGTCGATCTGATGCGAGGCGATGTCTACGATGATGCCGCCAAAGGCTTCGGGATCGAAAAACCAGTCCGGCCGCGTCGGCAGCTGCAGCCGGTGCGGTCCCATGCCGAGCGTCTGGATGACCTTGCCGATCGCACCTTCCTTGACGAGTTTGGCTGCTTTGACCGCCGAGCGAACGCAATGGCGCTCCGAAAAGCAGATCGAGAAGATCTTGCCTGTCTCGGCGACGGCCTTCTTGACCTCCTCCAACTGCGCAAACGTCGTGACGCCCGGCTTGTCCGTCATCACGTCCTTGCCGGCCCTCATGGCGCGGATCGCAAGACCGGCGCGATCGCGCGGAATGGCGGAGATGCAGATGACGTCGATGGACGGATCGGCGAAAATCGTCTCGCGGTCGATCTGCGGCGCATCCGGATATGTCTTCTTGAAATTTTCGAGCAGCGCCGGAACAGAGGTCTTCGGGCAATAGCCGACGAATTCTCCACCCGCCGCTTGCAATCCCTTCACATGATCAAACGTGTGCGGATGGTCGATTCCGACAACGGCAAATCTCAGCATTTTAGTCTCGTCCTCCTGCAAAAGCCGTGGGAGCTGCGGCTTCTCGTCTCCTGATAATTGGTCAAACCAGACACTCAAAGCTCGAACCTGTCAAGAATGTTTTTGCAAATGGAACTGCGGCAAACCAGCCACATTAGCACTGGTTTTGGCAAAAATTCTTTCGCCTTGCCGGTTGACAATCTGGTAAGTCCAGACATGTTTATGGCAGATCGCCACCCCGGGCGGGAGGCCCGTCGCGATCGCTGGAGGATCTGGATATGAAACGCACCCGCATCGGCTTGTGGGCGGCCTCGACGCTGCTTGCAGCCACGGCGCTGACGGGTATTGCCCAGGCGCAGGAACTCACCGTTTTTTGCGACGATATCGGCTTCGGCTGCCTGACCATGGACCCGGTCGTCAAACGATACGAATCCGAAAATCCAGGCGTCAAGGTCAAGCTCGAGACCGTTCCCTATCAGTCGCTCGTCGAAAGCCTGCCGGTGCAGCTCGAATCCGGCGAGGGCCCCGATGCGGCGATCATCACCGACCTCGGCGGCCTCAGCCGTTACTATCTCGACCTGACGCCTTATGTGAACGCCGCGAATTTCGAGAAGGAATACAGCCAGACCCTGCAATGGCTGCGTGGCTCCAATCCGACGAGCAAGGCAATCAACGGCATGCCGACGACGCTCACCGTCAATGGCGCCTATGTCAATCTCACCTTGTTCGAGCAGGCGGGCGTTCCGGTTCCCAAGGAGGGCGCAACCTGGGCCGAATGGGCCGAAGCGACACGCAAGGTGGCCAAGGCGACCAACACCGAATACGCCATGGAGATGGACCGCTCCGGCCACCGCTTTGCAAGCCTTGCCATCAGCTACGGCGCCGAATTGGTCGATGACCAGGGCAAACCGGTTGTCGACAAGGGGCTGAAGGATGCCGTCGAACAGTTCGTGGCATGGCACAAGGACGGAACAATGCCGATGGACCTTTGGGGAGCGGTCGGCGGCGCAACGCATCGCGAACTCTTCTCAGATTTCCTGAATGCCAAGACCGTGCTTTACTTCGGCGGTTCCTGGACGCTCAGCCAGATGGACAAGGAAGTCGGGGACCTCTTCGACTGGCAGGTGGCACCTGCGCCCTGCGGGCCCTCATCGTGCACCGTCATGCCGGGCGGCGGAGCGCTCGTCGGCTTCAAGCATACCAAACAGCCCGAAGCGGTCGGCAAGCTGATCGACTATATCGCCCAGTCGAAGAACAACGCCGAAATCGTCTCGGCGGCCGTGGAGATTCCGGCGGCAAAATCGCTAATCGAAAATGGCGTGACCTATCCGGGCGCCTCTGAGCGTACGCAACAATCACTTTCGACCTTCATCGCCCAGATCCCGAAAATGGCGCCGGCCGCCTATCGCTTCCAGGGCTGGCGCTATCAGCGTGCCATGATGAACGCGCTGACGACGCGCATCAGCCAGGTCCTGAATAGCGAATTGGAGGTCGATGCAGCACTTGACCGTGTCAAGCAGGATGTCGAGCTCGCCATCAAGGCGGCCGGCCAATAGACAGGATGATCCGGAAGGAGAGCGGTATGGCCACAAGGGCTCGACTTGCGACAGTTGCCGGCGGCATCATCCTCCTGCCGGCAAGGCTCGCCGAGCCTTTGATGACGGGCCTGCAAAAGATCCTGGGCATCCGGCGCATGCCGTGGGTCTTTCTTCTGCCGAACCTCCTCGCCGTTTTGTTTTTCTCGCTCCTTCCGGTCGCAATCAACGTCTTCTATTCGGTCACCGGCAGCGACCGTCTTTATCCGAGCGAGCGACCCTTCATCGGATCTGTCAATTACGAAACGCTGTTCGACTGCACCAACTACCTCGACGCATCCACCTGCTCGAGCGATCTCTTCTGGCGGGCGCTCGGCAATAGTCTCGTCTTCGTGCCGATCCAGGTGATCTGCATGATCGGCGTCGCGCTGCTTGCCGCTGTCTGCCTCAACCGCGAGATCCGCGGCCGCGGCTTCTTTCGCGCTGTCTTCTTCTTTCCCGTCATGCTTTCGCCTGTCGTCGTGGCGTTGACCTGGCAGTGGATCCTGCAGCGCAACGGCGCGTTGAACGGCATCCTAACCTGGCTCGGACTTTCGCCCGTCAACTGGCTGGTATTTCCAAATACCGCCTTCTTCTGGTCGGTCTTCGTCACCGTCTGGGCGCATATGGGCTTTTACACGATCATTCTGCTTGCCGGTCTGCAGTCGATCCCGCGCGATGTCTACGAAGCTGCCAAGATGGACTCCGCCACCAACTGGCGGGTCTTCACGCGCATCACGCTGCCGCTTCTAAAGCCCGTCCTGCTCGTCGTCTTCGTCCTCTGCGTCATCCGCTCGGTCCAGACCTTCGATGAGCTCTACGTGCTGACAGGCGGCGGCCCCGGATCTGCGACGATGCTGATCGTCCAATATATCTACGAGGTCGGTTTCGCCGTGCAGCCTCGCAATTTCGGTCTCGCGGCCGCGGCCTCGCTGCTGCTCGGCGTCGTGCTCTTGATCTTCACCGGCCTGCAGCTGCGCCTGTCGAGGAATTCGCAACATGGCTGACGTTGCCCTGTCCAAATCCGGAGCTCCCATGCGCGGTCTGCTCTTTGCCCGGCGCGGGCGCAACAGGCTCGACGTTACCGATTGGCTCACCTATGGCTTCCTCGTCCTTGGACTGCTCATCATGTTCACGCCGGTTGCCTGGGTGGTCCTGTCTTCTTTCAAGACGCAAGCCAATCTGCAGGAATTTCCGCCGAGCATTCTGCCCTATTCCAGCGAAACAGCCGTGGTTGAAGGTTTCGACCAGCCGCTGCCGCTCTTCGACGTAACCTTGAAGGACGGCACGAAGGCGCGGCTTGCGCAGATCCGCCGTGTCGGCAGGAATGCGCAGATGATCAATCCCGACAACCCTGGCGCCGGCCGTGTCACCGTTGCCGTGACCGATGCCGTCCCTGTCCGCAAGGTGCGGCTTGCGACCGAGAACTACACCAACCTGGTCGCAAGTTCCGGCCAGGCGATGGGCCGCTATGTCTATAACAGCCTGTTCATCACCACTGTTGCGACCATTATCACGCTGGTGATGAATTCCATGGCTGCCTTTGCGCTTTCGAAGTACCGTTTCGCAGGCAGCAGCGTCGCCTTGATCTCGATCCTGTCGACGCTGATGATCCCGGCCACCGTGGTTCTCGTGCCGACTTACCTCATCGTTGCCGAGCTCGGCCTTGTCGGAAATCTCTGGGGTGTCATCCTGCCGACCGTCGCGACGCCGACCGGCGTCTTCCTGCTACGCCAATACATGCTGACGATCCCTGACGAACTGATCGAAGCAGCGCGCATGGATCATGCGAGCGAGTGGCGCATCTTCTTTAGGATCGTCCTGCCGCTTTCCAGCCCGGCGCTTGCCGTTGTGGCGATCTTCTCGATCCTGTCGCGCTGGAACGACTTCCTGCTGCCCTTGATCGTCCTCAATCGCCGCGAGGTCTATACGCTGCAGCTGGCGCTCAACTCTTTCCAGAGCGAGTTCGAGGTCCGTTACGATCTGATGCTCGCCATGACGACCCTAACGGCGCTGCCGCTTGCCTGCGCCTTTATCTTTCTGCAGCGTTACATCACCACCGGCATCGCATCCACGGGCATCAAGTGAGTTTCGTTCATGGCAAACCTCGTACTTGAAAATGTCAACAAATCCTTCGGCACGCTGCAGGTGATCCCCGATATCAATCTCGATATCAAGGATGGCGAATTCGTCGTCTTCGTCGGCCCGTCCGGCTGCGGAAAGTCGACGCTGCTTAGAATGATTGCCGGGCTCGAAGAGGCAACGGGCGGCGACATCCGCATTAACGGCGAAACCGTCATCGACACACCGGCGGCCGATCGCGGCGTCGCCATGGTCTTCCAGTCCTACGCTCTTTATCCCCACATGACCGTTCGCCAGAATCTGAGCTTCGGACTTGAGAATATCCGGATGCCGAAAGACGAGATCGATCGCCGCGTTGAAGCAGCCGGCAAGCTTTTGCAGATCGACACGCTGCTCGACCGGCGCCCCCGCCAGTTGTCCGGCGGTCAGCGCCAGCGCGTCGCAATCGGTCGCGCCATCACCCGCGATCCGAAGATATTCCTCTTCGACGAGCCGCTTTCCAACCTCGATGCGGAACTGCGGGTGCTGATGCGTGTCGAGATTACCAAGCTGCACGAGCGGCTCGGCAATACGATGATCTATGTGACGCATGACCAGATCGAGGCGATGACGATGGCAGATAAGATCGTCGTCCTTCGCAAGGGCGTCATCGAGCAGGTCGGTGCGCCGCTTGATCTTTATAATCGCCCGCACAACACGTTCGTTGCCGGCTTCATCGGCTCGCCGCGCATGAACCTCATCGAAGGGACAATCGGCACTTCGACCAACGGGACGCTCGCCTTCGAGTGCGCCGGATTGCCGCCTTTGGAATTGCCCCTTGAAGCCGGGCTTGCAGCCGGACGGAAAGCAACACTCGGTGTGCGGCCCGAAGATTTCCTGGTCGGTGAAAGCGGCTGGCCAGCCGAGGTCGCCGTTGCCGAACAGCACGGGGCCAACAGCTACCTGCATTGCACCCTTCCAAACGGCGAGCCGATCCTGGTGCACCAGCAGGGCCAGAGCCGGGTCGCGCGCGGCGATGTCCTCAACATCGCACCCCGCCCGGGCCATTGGCATCTGTTCGATGAAACAGGCCTGCGGATCAAAACCGACTGACCCTGCCGGGACAATCCTTCGACTGAACGCTCAATGTCCGTCCGGCGCAACCGCGTCCGGCGTGATCGTGTCCCTGAGGTTTTTCCGGTGGAAGATGAAAAGTCCTGCAACGACGATGATCGCCGCGCCGATGAGGATCTGCATATCGGGTACATCATCGAAAAAGATCATGCCAAGCACGATCGCCCATATGAGCAGCGTGTATTGCAGCGGCGCCAGCAGCGATGCGGGCGCAAGCTTCAGCGATCGGGTAATCAGCAGGTGGGCGCAGGAGGCGACGACGCCCAGAAGCAGCATGCCTGAGTAGTCGAGAAGCGTCGCCTGACGCCAATGGCCGATACTGAGAACGATCCCGGCAATGAGAGCAGCGATCGTCTGCCAGGTGACGAGCGTGGTGTCGCTTGTCGCACGCAAGGAGCGGTTCATCACCAGCGTCAGCGCGAAGGCGAGACTGCCCGTCAGACCGAAAAGAGATGGCAAGGACAGCATCGCAGATGATGGACGGAGCGCTACGACGACACCGGCAAAGCCGATGAAAACCGCAAGCCAGCGGCGCCAGCCGATCTTCTCGCCGAGGAAAAAGTGCGAAAGCGCGGCGACATAGATAGGCCCCGCCATATAGAAGGTCATGACATCGGCAAGCGGCAGATAGGCGACGGCCGCATAAAACAGGCTGACATCGCAGGTCGTCATGATGACGCGCATCACCTGCTGCCCCTTTTGCTCGACATTGAAGAGCTGCCGCGTCCCTTGCCGGATGATCATCGGACCGAGCACGATGAAGGCGCCGACCGAGCGGATCACCAGCACCTGGCCGACGGCGAAACTCGCAACCAGCCATTTGCCCATCGCATCGTTGAGCGCAAAAAGGAAATCGCCGAGCAGCATCAACAAGACGCCCGTCAAGATCACGTTCGAACTGACGGCAACGGCACTGCGTTTCATCCTGACATTCCTTGATACGACACCGCGAGGCAGCCGAGCGCGGCTTCCGCTTTAACAGCACCGATGTCAAGGTCAGGGTGAAGCTTAAAGCGTATCAGCGGCGCGATTCAAGCGCCATGCGAACGGCAAGTCCTCCAAGGACGGTTGCCATCAGCATGCGCTGCGCCCGCATCCAGACCGGCCGTTCGCCGAGAAAAAGCGCGATGGACCCGGCAGAAAGGGCGATGAGTGCGTTGACGCTGACGCTGATCGCGATCTGCGTAAAGCCGAACGCGATCGATTGCACAAAGACGCTGCCGACCTCCGGGTTCACGAATTGCGGCAGCAGTGAGAGATAAAGCATGGCGATCTTCGGGTTGAGCAAGCTGGTGACGAAGCCCATGGCGAAGAGCTCGCGATTGGTATCTCGCGGAAGGTCGCGAATGTGAAAGGCCGAGCGGCCGCCGGGCCTTAACGCATTCCAGGCAAGCCAGGCAAGATAGGCGGCGCCTGCCAACCGAAGCGCATCATAAGCGAGTGGCACGGCGAAGACCAATGCCGTAATCCCGAGCGCTGCCGATAGCATGTAGAAGACGAAACCGAGTGCCACACCGCCAAGCGAGATCAATCCGGCCGCCGGTCCCTGGCATATCGAGCGCGATACGAGATAGATCATGTTCGGCCCGGGCGTCAGCACCATGCCGAGAGCGATAAGGCCAAAGGCAAGCAGACTTGCAAGTTCGGGCATGACGGATCTCCGGCTCGATCGCCTAGTGATGAAGGAGCCCCTGGCACGCCGCAAGAGTGGAATTGTACGGATGACAATTTAAAGCCGCAGCAACTGCCGCCCACGGCACAGCCGTTGTCAGAGCGGAGTTTTCATGGACCGGATCAAGCGCAAGCTGCGTCGGACTGCGGTTGCGGCGGCACCGAGAAGCACGATCCAAAGCCCGAGCCAAAGGACATGGTTTTGCAGATCCCAGTAAGGTTCGCCGATCGAAATGACAGCAGCCATGGTGACGATCGCCATGCGGTGCTGCTTGGCCATCGGGCCTGAAAAATCACTGCCGTGGCCCGTCGCCCGGCCAAGCTCGCGCACATAGGCGGTCAGCACTGCGAATGCTGCAGCCGCCCAGCCAAGGCCGGGATGGCCGATACCGAGACCGATGCCGGCAAAAATCAGGATGTCGGCGGCGCGATCTGGAAATTCGTTCCAGAACGGCCCGTCGGCTTCTGCCTTGCCTCCTTCGACCGCCACCATGCCGTCAAAGAGATTGCAGAGAAGCCTCACCTGGCAAAAAAGCGCCGCAAGAGCGAGAAGGACCATACGCGAATAGCCGGCGTCGCGTCCGGCGACAAAGAACAGGAGACCGGCGATGAAGGCGGCGGCGATGCTTGCCTGCGATATCTGGTTCGGCGTGACGGATCTCGCCGCGATCTTCTGCGCGATCGCCTTTGCCCACCAGCTGTTCCGGCTGTTCAACGGCCGGCGATCTTCAGTGTTCGTCATCACTTACCTTTCCCGGTCAAAAGAGAATAGTTGTAAATCGCCGCATAGCTGGTGGAGACGGCAAGCGGCACCGCAACGGTCCTCAATATTTCGGGTGTTGCGGCGAGTGCGTGGATGGCGATGAGAATGCTTGCAGAACCGAGGCAGGCGATGAGAGGCGGCGCAACGAATGCGGCAGAGCCTTTGAAGCGCTTCGAAAATGTTTCGACCGCCGATTTCAAGAACAAGGTGAGGCAGGCAGACAGCGCGCCCTGAACGACGCCGGCAAGCAGCATGCGCGGCAGCGGATGGACGCGATTGGCAAACAGCGCCCAGCCTCCCATCGCGAGAAAGGCGAAGGTCACATGAACGGTGCTGCTGCGTCCAAGCCGTGCGACCCAACCACTCATGTCAGCGACCACCAGTAGCGGACAAGATGAAAGAAGATCGGCGCCGAAAACACCACGGAATCGAGCCGGTCGATCAGTCCGCCGTGACCCTCGATCAGATTGCCCCAATCCTTGACGCCCCGGTCGCGCTTGATTGCCGACATCACCAGACCGCCGAAGAAGCCCATCAGCGTGATGACCAGCGAAAGCAGGCCCGCCTGCAAGGGCGTAAACGGTGTGATCCACCAGAGCGACGCCCCGATCAAAGTCGCACTGGCGACACCGCCCGCAAAGCCCTCAACGGTTTTCGACGGCGAGAGTTTCGGGGCGATCTTCGTTCGCCCGAAAAGCTTGCCCCAGACATACTGCAAGACGTCGCTGAGCTGCACGACGATGACCAGAAATGCGATGAGAAGAACGTTGCGGTCCTCATAGCCGGGAATGTTCAACGTCAGCAGCGCCGGCACGTGCGAAGCGCAGAAGACGCAGATCATCAGGGCCCATTGCACTTCGGCAATGCGGATGAGGAACCGTTCGGTATCGCCCCGGAGCACGGAAATGATCGGCATCAGCAAAAACGCGTAAACCGGTACGAAGATCGAATAGATCCCGTATTCTTCAGCCCACAGCAAATAATACTGAATGGGAAGCACCACGAAGAAGGCCGAGGCGAGCGCCCAGTGATCAGCCCGCTTCGTGTTTGTCAGCGTGATGAATTCTCGAAGTGCCGCAAAGGAGCAGAAGGCGAAGAGAATGATGACACCGGCACGACCCGCCAGAAACGCGACGCCGATGAAGATCACCATGATCCACCAGGCCTTGATGCGCGCATTCAGGTTCTCGACGGCGCTATTGGAGCCATCCGGCGAAAGACGCCGATGCAGGACATAGCCAACCAGTGAGGCAAAGATCAGCACGGCGAAAATGCCGAGCACGAGCGTAATAAGATCGGACCGCGCGTCGTTCATTCGCTGCCGCCTGAATGTTTTGGAGAAAGGGAAATCAAGGCGGCCCTTGCCCTTGCCAGGAAGCCGTCCTTGGTCTCGCCGGGTTCAAGCCGTATCGGACTGCCGAAGGTTACCGTGCAGATCAGAGGAATCGGCACGATCTCGCCTTTTGGCATGACGCGATTGAGATTGTTGATCCAGACCGGCACGAGATCGATCCCCGGGCGCACTGCGGCAAGATGGAAGAGGCCGCTCTTGAAAGGCAAAAGCGGCTCGTCCGTCTGGTTGCGCGTGCCTTCCGGAAACAGGATCAGCGACGAGCCGGCATCGATTGCCGCCGCCATCTGCTCGACCGGATCCTGCGTGCGCCTTTCACGGTCGCGCTCGATCAGCACGGCATTGAAGACTTCGCGGCCAATGAACGTGGTGAGCGGCGATCTCAGCCAGTAGTCTGCCCCGGCCACAGGCCTTGCTTGCCCGCGCAGACGCGGCGGCAGGACCGTCCAGATCAGAATGAAATCGCCATGGCTCGAATGGTTGGCAAAATAGATGCAGCGCCGGGGCGGCAAACCGTCATTCGCCCAGATCGCCCGCACAGCCGTGATCGCGCGGGCAAACAGCACGATAGCGATCGCGACAGGCTTTGCGATCAGGCTGTGCATCTGCTTCATCGAGCCCAATTCCCGCATTCAGGATTGCAGGAACGTAGCTGCGTTTTGGACAAATCGGAAGACGGTTGGAAAGCCGGATAAAGATTTCCACATGCAGCGGGCGGATTAAGCCCTCCGATCTTCACCTTCTACAGGTTCCGGCGAGAGGAGGATCTTGTCGACGCGGCGGCCATCAAGATCGATGACCTCGAAGCGCCAGCCATCCTTCACGAAGCTTTCGCCGAGATCCGGCAGGTGTTTCAACTCTTCCAGCACAAGGCCGGCGACGGTCTGGAATCCAATGTCATCCGCCAGCTTGAAGTTCATGAATTCGGCGAATTCGTCGATCGGCGTCCAGCCGGAAACAAGATAGGAACCGTCGCCGCGGCGAACGATTGCCTGCTCGTCAGTAGGTCCCTCCTGCAGTGCTCCCATGATCGCTTCCATGATGTCGCCGGAAGAGACAATGCCCTCGAAGTGGCCGTATTCGTCATAGACAAGCACCATGTGGACCGGTGATTTGCGGATTGCCTGGATGACATGCGTTGCCGTCGAAAGATCCGAGATCACCGGAACTTCATGGGCAAGCGACTGGATGTCTGCATGGCCACGCGCGTCGAGCGCATCGTAAAAGTCCTTCACGAAGAGCACGCCAAGCACCTCGTCAGAACTGTTACGGCGCACAGGCAGGCGCGAGCGGTGCGTTCGGTGCAGCTGCTTGCGAATGTCTTCGATGCTGTCTTCGATGTCGACGACTTCGACGTCGCGGCGAGGCGTCATCAAGGCTCTCGCGGTCCGGTCGGCAAGGCGCATGACGCCGGATATCATCGCGGATTCCTCGCTCTCGATCACGCCGGCATTCTGCGCCTCGGCGAGCACCGTCTTGATCTCTTCGTCGGTCACCCCATCGCTGCCTTTTCCGGACTGACCAAGAAGCGTAAGCACAAGCTTGCCGGACGCGTCGAGAAGCCAGACGAGCGGCAAGGCAAGCTTGGAAAGCAGAGCCATGGCCGGAGCAACCTTGCTCGCGACCACTTCAGGTTCCCGAAGCGCAATCTGCTTCGGCACCAGTTCGCCGATAATGAGCGAAAGATAGGTAATGGCAACGACCACCGTGCCGACGCCAAGCGCATCGGAGACGGCGGGGGAAACGCCCTGTGCGCTAAGCCAGGCCGAAAGACGGCCGCCCAGCGTGGCGCCCGAAAAGGCACCCGAGAGAACGCCGACGAGTGTAATCCCGATCTGAACGGTCGAGAGAAAGCGGCCGGGATGTTCGGCAAGTTTGATGGCTTGGGCAGCCCCCCGGCTCCCATGATCGGCCAGGACCCTCAAACGGGCGGGACGTGATGAAACGACGGCAAGTTCGGACATTGCGAGCACACCGTTCAAGATAGTGAGCAGCACAACGATTATGATTTCCAGAAACAAAAGAAGCCTATGATATTGACAGCGATGCCTCAAAATAGGGGCAAAGCGCCAACAATGAAAGCAAGGCTTGCTTCTTGCTTCGGCTATTTTTGCTCGGCGCTTTTGTATGGTTGCGCGCTGGCCCCCTCACTGTGCCGAAGCCGGTGAGACGCGCCATATCGTGTTGCCGACGTCATCGGCAACAAGCAAGGCACCCTTGATGTCGATTGCGACGCCGACAGGTCGGCCAAAGGCCTTGTCGTCCGCCCCGATAAAGCCCGTCAAGACATCGCGCGGCTGGCCAGAGGGCTTGCCATCGACGAATGGCACGAAAATCACCTTGTAGCCGCTGCGCGGCTTGCGGTTCCAGGAGCCGTGCTGGCCGACGAAAGCACCGCCGACATAATCCGGACCAAACAGATTGCTCGTGTTGAAGGTCAGGCCAAGCGAGGCGGTATGCGGACCAAGGGCATAATCGGGGACGATGGCGCTCGCAACCATTTCAGGGTTTTGCGGCTTTGCCCGGCTATCGATATGCTGGCCGAAATAGCTGTAGGGCCAGCCATAAAAGCCGCCTTCCTTCACCGAGGTCATATAGTCGGGAACGAGATCGCTTCCGAGCTCGTCGCGTTCGTTGACCGCCACCCAAAGTGCGCCCGTCCGCGGCTGCCAGGCAAGACCATTTGGATTGCGTAAGCCGCTTGCGAAGACGCGAACAGCCTTTGTCGCAAGATCGATTTCGAGGATCGAGGCACGGTTTTTTTCCGCATCCATGCCGTTTTCCCCGACATTGCTGTTGGAGCCCACGGTGGCATAGAGCTTGGTGCCGTCAGGGCTCACGATCACGTCCTTCGTCCAGTGCTGATTGATCGGGCCTGCTGGTAGATCGGCAATTTTCGCGCCCGGCGTGGTGATCACCGTTTCACCCTCCATATAGGGAAAAGCCATGACCGCATCGGTATTGGCGACGTAGAGCGTGTCCTTGGAATATGCCATGCCGAAGGGCGAATTGAGATCCTTCAGGAAGACGGTGCGCATCTCGGCTGCACCGTCCTTGTCGGCATCGCGCAGCAGTGTGATGCGGTTTGCACTTTTGACCTCGGCGCCGGCCCGGCTCATGAGCAGACCTTCGAACCAGCCGCGGATGCTGAACCCGGCGTCTTCACCTTTTGGCGGCTTGTTGCTTTCGGCAACAAGGACATCGCCGTTCGGCAGGACTTGGATCCAGCGCGGGTGGTCGAGGCCCCTTGCAAAGGCTTCCACCTTCAGCCCCTCCGCGGCTTTTGGTGTGGCTCCTTCTGGCCAGCCCGCCGCTTCCGCGACATTAACTGTCGGGATCAGCGTCGGGTTCGGCGCGGGCAGCGTCGGTGAGGGACCGTAGCCCTGTTCGATCGGGACGGTGGCGGATTCACGCTCAAAGACGAATATCCACCCGCCTGCAACAAGGATGAGAAGAAGGACGACAATGATGATCTTCTTCATGGATGATCTCCCATGCAAGACCGTGCTAACGGTTTGACCGCTACAGGTTTCAACGCTCCTGATAAATTCGAATGATGGAGCAAGTGCCTCAAGGTTCAAGATTTCAACGGCGCAACTGTGTTTCTCAACACCGCATCTTCGATCATGGCGTTTTGAAGCGTGACAAGACCATATACGAGCGACTTGAGCGACCCCACAGTATGCTGAGTCTTGAGGCATGTGCGTAAAGAGACTGCCTGAAACTTCGGGCTCAGACGGCCCCATTGTACGATTGCGGACCTATGAAGTTTATCGGGAACCCCACCGAGTGCGAGGGCATTAATTCCTCCGTAGAAGGAGGACACCATGCCAACAGTCTCCGTTGCACAACCTTGCAGCGCTCAGGCAGAAATTATCTCGCTTCTTCCAGCTCTCAAAGCCTTTGCGAGGCGTTTCGAGCGTGTTGAAAGCGACGCCGACGATCTCGTTCAAGAGACGGTCTCCAAGGCGCTTTGTCATATCGAGCAGTTCCAGGACGGCACGAGCCTGAAATCCTGGCTCTTTACGATCATGCGCAATACGTATTGCAGCAGCTACAAACGCCGCAAGCGCGAACCGGTCGGTTGCGTCGGCGACCTGACCGACTATCCAATACCGGTCAAATCAACGCAGGAATGGTCGCTGAGAGCCCGTGACGTGCAGGCAGCGATCGACAAGCTCGGAGCATCGCACCGCCATGCACTGCTGCTCGTGGTGAACGGGACAAGCTACGAAGAAGCGGCCGCGATCTGCGACTGCCAAGTGGGCACCATCAAGAGCCGGGTGAGCCGCGCTCGCAACCATCTTCTTGAAATGCTCGGCGAGACGCAATCTTCCGAAGCAGCCTCGTTACACTGACAGGGGTGCGCAGCCATGAGCCGCCACGACAGGAACGAATGGATCGCCAAGAGGGCCTATGCACTTTGGGAAGCGTCCGGGCGCCAACATGGCCGCGATGGCGAGCACTGGGCACAGGCGGTGCGAGAGCGCGACGAGCTGGAGCGCATGCAGGCTTCCGCCGACGGGCGCGAGGTGCTGGTCCGGTTCAGACCAAGACCACCGGCCGCCACGTCGCCGAAACCCATCCCGCCCGCCGGCGATCGCGAGCGGCTGATGGATGATGCGGTCCTGCCGTCTGCCCCCTTTGCGATGAGACGCCGGCTAAGGTTCTTATCAGCCGAGACGGGTCGCTTCCTTCACCCTGTTGCGCGATAACGGCAGATCGACCAGCCGCTTTCCCGTCGCATTGCGGATTGCGTTGGCGAGTGCTGCACAGGTCGGCCCCTGCGCCGCCTCGCCTGTGCCGAGGAAGGGCTGACCGGGCCGATCGAGAATATGCACTTCGACGCTTTCTGGAACGCTCCCGAAGCGCAGTATCGGATAGCTCGCCCAATCGGTGCTGGTAATGCGGGTGCGATCGAAGGTGACGGCTTCATAGAGCGTCCAACTGATCGATTGCAGGATGCCGCCCTCCGTCTGGTTGCGGATCCCGTCGGGATTGACGGCCTGACCGGCATCGATGGCGGCAACGGCGCGCAGCACCTGCACACGGCCGGTTTCGCGCTCGATCTTCGCTTCCAGTGCGACCGCCAGATAGGCGGCACGGTTCTTGTAACGCGCAAAAGCAAAGCCGCGACCGTGACCGGAAGGCACTTCGCCCCTCCCCCAGCCGAATTTGTCGGCCGCGAGCTTCACGACGTCGCTGGCACGATCATCTTCCAGATGACGCAGGCGGAATTCGACAGGATCGGCTTTGGCGGCAATAGCCAGCTCGTCCATGGCGCTTTCGATCGAGAAGACATTGGCATAAGCACCAAGGCCGCGCAGCGCCGAAACCCGTAGCGGCATGTCGGGCAGGAAATGCCACAGCACCCGGCGGTTCGGGATCGCATAGAGAGGATCGGCATTTCGATCGCCGCTGCCATTGGGACTGATGCTGAGTTTCGGCGGTTCTAAGGGCGTCGGCTGTTCCTTGGCGCGGCCGGCAAGCAGCGAGCCGGCATTGCCGGGGCGCGTGCTATGGGTATTGCTCCACACATCATAGGTCCAGTTGTCGATCCTGCCGCTTGCATCGAGCGATGCCCGGACCTTGGACACCATGCCAGGCCCGTAAGGTTCCCACATGTGCTCCTGCTCGCGCATCCACTGGACACGCACAGGGCGGCCGGGAATTTTCATGGCGATGAGTGCTGCATCGGCAGCTGCGTCGTCAGCGCCGTTGTGCCCGTAGCAGCCGGACCCTTCCATGTGGATGACACGCACCTTCTCCTCCGGCATCGCCAGCATCTGGGCAATCGCACCCCGATCGGGGAAAACCCCCTGCGTGTGCGACCAGATATCAAGGCTGCCGTCGGCCTTCAGATGCGCGGCCGCACAGGAAGGACCGATCGAACCGTGCATCTGGTAGGGCCGCGTGAAGGTTGCCTCGTAGATCGCGCCGTTCGGGAAGCTCGGATGGCCGGATTCGGCCACTGTGCCGACATCCTTTTCCAGAGCTGTGAGAGCAGCGGCAAGATCGGTCTGTTCCGGAAGCGTTGCAGGTTCGTCCCACTGCGCCGCTTTTTCGACGGCGCGCATGGCCTTGATCGCCTGCCATTCTTTCTCCGCCACGACGGCAAGGAAACTGCCGTCGCGGATGACCGAGATGACACCAGCCATGGCGGCGGCCGCCGTGGCGTCGATGTCTTTCAATGTGGCGCCATAGCTCGGCGGACGGATTACGCGCGCGTGCACCATTCCTTCGAGGCGCAGGTCCTGCACATAGGCTGCAGCACCGGTGACCTTGCCCGGGATGTCGATGCGCTGCACATCACGGCCGATGATGCTCAGCGCATCGGGTTGTTTCAGTTGCGATTGCGGCTGGGCTTCGACGTGCAGGAACTGGCCCGACACCAGCTCGCCATAGGTCGTCGATCTGCCGTCCGGCCCGGAGACGCTTTTCTTTTTCGCCCTGAGCTGGTCTGGGGGCAGGTTAAAACGGCGCGCTGCCTCGGCGATCAGCAGCCCGCGAACCTGCGCGGCTGCGTTGCGGATGGCAGTACCGCTGTTCTGCATCGACTGGCTGCCTGCCGTAAACCCTTCGTCGGGCGTGCGCCCCGTATCGGCGGTCACGAGCGTGATTTCTGAGGGATCGACTTCCAGTTCCTCTGCGGCGACCTGGATGAGGGCCGTGCCGATCCCCTGTCCAAGCTCCACCTTGCCGGTAAACACGGTGATCTTGCCGTCAGAATCGATCCTTATCCAGCTATCGAGATAGCGGTCGTCATCCAGGCTGCCCGGCAACTTCGGTTTTTCGGGCGCCGCACTCGGTATCTCTTGGGCCAGCGCACGGATCGTGGAGAAGCTGACGATGAGAGCGCCGGTACCAGCAAGCAGGCCGCGCCGGCTCATTTCATGTCTGGTGAGAATATCCATCATCCGGCACTCCTTTTGGCGGCCGGAAGCCCGACAGCTTTCATCAGTTCACTCGCGCGCCTGATGGCGGCAAGGATGCGCATATGGGTGCCGCAGCGACAGAGATTGGTCCGCAACGCCGATCGGATTTCCTCGTCAGTCGGCGTGGCATTCTGCTTCAGAAGCGCTGCTGCGCTCATCATCATGCCGGGAATGCAGTAGCCGCATTGCGCCGCCTGTTTCTCGATGAAGGCGGCCTGCAGCGGTCCGGGCTTTTCAGCTGTTCCAAGCCCTTCCACAGTCACGATTTCCTTGCCTTCGACGACGATGAGCGGCGTCACGCACGAAAGCACCGCCTGGCCGTCGACCATGACGGTGCAGGCGCCGCATTGGCCAAGGCCGCAGCCAAATTTTGCGGCGTTGAGATCAAGATCGTTGCGAAGCACGTAAAGCAATGGCGTGTCGGGCTCGCTGGCGACCTCGTGGGTGTGTCCGTTGACGTTGAGCGTTGTCATCTCAGCTCCTTCGCGCCGACATTGGACGGCGCTCGTTCAATTCCTTCCGAGGGGCGGACGGCGACAAAATATTCACCGGACCGCGTGCGGTTGACGCGTTGCAGCAGATCGGGCCAAGGATCGCCCGTCGTAAAGCGCTGGCGCATGAAATCGAGCAGATCGGCGATCTGCTTGTCGTTCAATGCCCCGGCAAAGCCGGGCATCACGGCGCTTGGCTCACCGTCGGCCGGTGGCAGGCCGAAAAGCACGACATTGACAATGTTTTGCGGATTGGGCGCGTTGACGGCGGTGCTGAGATTGAAATTCAGTCCTCCAAACGGCGCGGCGCGGCCGGATTCATGACAGGTCGCACAAGCCGCGCCATAGATGGCTGCACCCGGATGAGAGGCAAGTTCGGCCGACGCCTTGTTCTCGTCAATCGCCGCCGTCACTATGCCATCTTGCTCCGGAAAGAACTGCTTCTTCAGCTCTTCGCCCCTTTGAACGCGTTCGCCAGACGGTTCGCCCATGATCGAGGCGACATAGGCTGCGATTGCATTGATATCGCTGTCGGGAAGCGCACCGAGATTGCCGGTGACTTCAGCCATCGGACCACGCGAGACGCCGTGGAACGCGTGGTAGCCATGACGCAGATAGAACGCGAGCGACTCCTTGTCCCACGGGATCGGCGAGGGGCTTTGCGCATTAATCGCATAAGCCTGCCAGCCTTCCGCCTCGCCGCCGCCGAAGTGCCTGCCGCGCTCCTCGGCACCAAAGGCGTTGCGAGGCGTGTGGCAAGCGCCGCAGTGGCCGAGGCCTTCGGTAAGATAGGCGCCGCGGTTCCATTCCTCGCTTTTCTGCGGATCGAGCGTGAAAGCGCCCTTGTCGAAGAAGACCAGTTTCCAGGCGGCAAGGATGGGGCGGACATGCAGGAGGTACGGCAGCTCGTTTTTGGGTGCCGTCGCCTTGACGGGCGTGCGCGTCATCAAAAAGGCATAGAGTGCCTTGTTGTCCTCGTCGGTGACGCGGGTAAAATGATCATAGGGAAATGCCGGATAAAGATGATCGCCCTTTCGATCCACTCCTTCGCGCATGGCGCGCTGGAAGGCAGCCTCGCTCCAGCGTCCGATACCGGTTTCATCGTCCGGCGTGATGTTCGTCGAATAAATAATCCCGAAAGGCGTCGCCAGTTTAAGCCCCCCGGAAAAAGCTTCCTTTCCCGGGAACGTATGACAGGCGATACAGTTTCCGACCGCCGCGAGGCTGGCTCCCTTGGCGATCAGGGCGTTATCGAAGCGCATGGTCTCTGAAGGGTTTTGCGGCTTGATTTCGGGGCGCCAGGCAAGAAAAAAGAATGCGAGACCGAAAACGATGAAGAGGGTAAGGATCGTCGACAGCAGTCTGATGGCTCGCATTGCCGATATGACCCTCCCAGGAGTGCAAACCGAACTGCACAAAACGCAAGGAGCAGGAATTTGTTCCCGAAATAGGTGCTGGTATCGCTAGCGTTTGGCGATCGTGGCGCGCTCTTGAATGATCCGAGCCTGGTCATTTTCGCTGGCGCGCATCAGACGTCCGGTGGCGCGCAGCATCGCGATCAGGTCAGTTCCATCGATGGACGCCTTGGTCATTTGGAGCTGTTCGAACTCGGCCGCCGCCTGCTGCCAGTTTTCGGCCTCGCGCCCGCAGGGGCGTCCCTCCGCCTCCCATATGGCGTATGCGCGCTGGCTGATCCAATCTTCCTTGTTGTAAACCATGACACCCAACTAAATGGAGAGAAATATTCGTCTGAAGGTTGCCAGATTTCGCTTACGGAGTTGTTACTTCGCCTTACTTCGCCTCAGACCGGAAGCGCGGTATCACGCGGGAAACAGCAGCGCCGCTCAGATATTACTGTTGCCCAGCAACTGCCTCAATCCGTCCGCTCGGCGAGCTCGATGAGGATGCCGTCGGGATCGCGCAGAAAAGCGACCTTGTGCAGAACCTCGGAGTTGTAAGCAAGACGCGGGCGCTCCTTCACCTCAACTCCGGCCGCTTCGAGCTTTGCGAAGGTTTCAGCGACGCTGCCGAACAGGAAGGTGAGGTGGCGCAGACCGGCGGCACCCTCGGGAACGTCGGTTGCCCGCACCGCCCCGCTTGCAGGCGCGAAGACCTCCAGCATGCCACCGCCGGCATCGAGAAAAGCAACGTGCGAGCCATCCGGCATCGTCTTGCGCAGATGCAGCCGAAGGCCGAGGAGGCCGCAATAAAAGGCGACGGCACGGTCCATATCGCTTACCGTCATGCCGATATGTTCAAAGGATTTCAGCATTCAAAATTCCTCCCACAGATAATCCTCGAGCTGACTGCGGTCCCTTGCCGCCGTCAAGACTAAATCGTGTGATGGCAATCGAAGCGACCTGGCTTGCGGTCGATGAAATCGAGCGCTATCTGGTTGGAAAAGCCACGACGTCACGACCTAACCATCGAAAGCCGGGAGGCAGGGCATGCGCAAAGCGATCATCGTTTGGGGCGGCTGGCAGGGCCACGAACCGGAAGCATGCGCAAGCGTCGTCGGCGAACTTTTGCGGGAAGACGGCTTCTTAGTTGAAATTACCTGCGATCTCGACATCTTCGGCTCGCCGGTGATTGCTAAAGCCGATCTGCTTGTTCCGATCATCACCGGGGAGCAGTTGGAAAAGGCGCATGCCAATGCGCTGGTCATGGCTGTTCGTGACGGTCTTGGCCTCGGCGGTCATCATGGCGCACTCGCGACATCCTTCAAGGAGAGTGCGCCGTTCCGCTATGTTTCGGGCGTCACCTGGGTTTCTCATCCGGGCAACATCATCGACTTCCGCGTGAATGTGAGCCGACAAAACGATCCGCTGATGCAGGGCATTCCGGACTTCGACTACCACTCGGAGCAGTATTACCTGCACTACGATCCATCCGTTGAAATTCTGGCGACTACCACGTTCACCGGCGAATATGACGAGGCGGCCCGCAATGTCGTAATGCCGGTGGTCTTCAAACGCCACTTTGGCGCGGGCCGCGTCTTTTATTCGGCACTCGGCCATGTCGCAGCCGAATTCGACCATCCGTACATGCGTCTCATTCTTCGCCGCGGCCTTGCCTGGGCTGCACGCCGGTAGACCCGCATGCAGTCCGGCCCACGCGCAACGGTCAGTTCTGAATGATGTGCTGCCTTACCAGTCGCTTGAGCTCTTCTGCGTCCTTATGCTGAATGGCGTCGATCATCAGGTGATGTTCGCGGCCGGACTGTTCGATGCGGGCGCGCGTGCGCCATTGAGCGACGGGCGCCGAGGAGGTTCGTTGGCGAATTTCCGCAATAAGGTCGACAAGCTCCTGATTGCCGCCAAGAACCAGAAGTTGCCTGTGAAAGGCGAGGTTGGCTTCGTAAAGCTCCAGCATCGTACCATCAAGGACCATCCGGTCGAAATGGACCGCTAGCTTCCGGAGCGTGTCGAGATCGTCAGCAGAAGCATTCTTGACGATCGTGCCGGCAACCGCGGTTTCAAGAATGATACGGATTTCGCTTACCTCCCTGGCGCGGCGGCCGTCGGGCTCGTAAACGTGATAGCCGCGATTGGGCACATGCTCGACCAGCCGCTTCTGCGCAAGGCGATCGAGCGCTCGGCGGACTTCCGGCCGCGTGCATTTGTAGCGTCGCTCGAGATCGATCTGCTTGAGCCAGGTGCCGGGAAGAAGCACGCCCGCCAGAATATCCTGGAGGACAAGATCGGTCACGTCTTTCGAATTTCCGATCTCCGGCTTCGGCCCCATCAAAACGTCTGCCATTCAAGACTCCCTTTTTCGAAACGGATATCACGGCGCCTTCAGTTTCTGTAGGCAGCCAGACAATTTCGACCCTGTTCAAATTTTATTCATGCCCACGCATTGCGCAAAAATCTTTTGTATCCTAAATTGGCGCCAATTTTGGATACTAAGCGATAAGAAGCCGTTTTGAAAGCCATGAAAAACTCGGACAGCGTATGGGACATCGTCGAAGGCAAGCGCGAAATCTTCTTTGCGCTCAGCGATCGCATCTGGGATCTGCCGGAAACGAACTATGAGGAATATCGCTCGTCAGACGAACATGCGCGGCTCCTGCAACAGGAAGGCTTTCGCGTCGAACGCGGCCTCGCCGGGATGCCGACAGCCGTCCTGGGAGAGGCCGGGGAGGGCGGACCGGTTATTGCAATTCTCGGCGAGTTCGACGCGCTGCCGGGCCTCAGCCAGGTGGCAGGCCTTGCCGAGCAGCGCGAAGCAATTGCCGGCGGCAATGGTCATGGTTGCGGTCATAACCTTTTAGGCGCCGGTTCAATGCTTGCGGCCGCTGCAGTCAAGGATTTCCTTGCACAGAACGGCCTGAAGGGACGCGTGCGCTATTATGGTTGCCCGGCCGAAGAAGGCGGCTCCTCCAAGGGCTTCATGGTGCGCGCCGGCGTCTTCGACGACGTCGATGTCGCCATTTCATGGCACCCGGCTGCCTTTGCCGGGGTCAACAATCCGATCTCGCTTGCCTGCAACGAACTCAACTTCCATTTCACCGGCCGCGCCTCGCATGCCTCCGCGACACCGCATCTCGGCCGTAGTGCGCTCGATGCCGTCGAGCTGATGAATGTCGGCGTCAATTACATGCGCGAGCATATGCCATCGACGGCCCGCATTCATTATGCCGTGACCGATACCGGAGGCGCAGCGCCAAACGTCGTCCAGGCCCGCGCGACCGTGCGCTATCTCATCCGCGCCCGCACTTTGCCCGAACTTTTGTCGCTTGTTGCGCGCGTCAAAAAAGTCGCCGAGGGGGCAGCGCTGATGACCGAGACGTCGGTCCGCAGCGAGATCCTCAGCGGCGATGCGAACCTGGTCGGCAATACCCCGCTGGAAGAACGGATGTTTGCCCATCTCCAGCGTCTCGGCCCTCCCGTTTTTGACGAAAATGACAAACAAACCGCCCGCACGTTCCAGCAGACGATGAGTGCGGAGGATGTCGCGTCTTCCTATGCCCGCTTCGGCTTGAAACCGAATAAGGATCAACCGCTTTGCGAGGAGATAATCCCGCTGTATTCCGGAGACGGCTCTATCGTCGGCTCGACCGATGTCGGCAGCGTGAGCTGGGTCGTTCCGACCGTGCAGATGCGCGGCGCGACTTATGCGATCGGTACACCCGGCCATTCCTGGCAGCTTGTCGCACAGGGCAAGCTTCCGGCCGCCCATAAGGGCACCGAACATGCAGCAAAGGTGATGGCAAGCACGGCCGTTGATCTGATCTGCGACCCGTCCCTCATCGATGCCGCCAAGGCCGACCTCAAAGCCCGCCTCGACGGGACACCCTTCGTCAATCCTATCCCGGATGACGTGCAGCCGCCGCTGCCGGAGAAACGACATGCCTGACGAGCTCACACAACCCGATGTCGGGCGCCTGATGGCGCATCTTTGGGAGTTTTCCCGACGCGTCAAGCTGTCCGGAACGCCTGAGGAGCTGGAAAGTTTCGACTACCTCAACCGGCAGATGAAAAGCTATGGCTATCGCACCGAGCTGCTGTTTCACGAGGCCTTCATCAGCCTGCCGGGACAGGCAAAGGTGGAAATCGACGGCGCAGCTCTTCGCTGCATCACCCATTCGATGTCCGCTTCCAGCCCTCCTGCGGGCATCAGCGCCGAACTCGTTCATGTCGGCGAAGGCACCGAAGCCGATTTTTCGCAGGCCGAGGTGACTGGAAAGATCGTTCTCGTGGATGGCATTGCAACCGAAGAGGTCGCGGCGCTGGCAAGTGCGGCCGGCGCGCGCGGCCAGCTCCATATCAGTCCTACCGAGCATCTCTATGAAATGTGCGTTTCGCCCGTGTGGGGAAACCCCTCCCAGCATACCCGCGACCGCCTTCCTGCGACCGTGATCTGCTCGATCGACGCACATGACGGCGCCGCGTTGCGCAAACGCCTTGCAGACGGCCAAACCGTCAAGGCCGTCTTGTTTGCCGAGGTCGACACCCGCTGGACCAAGACACCTTTGCTGGTGGCCGAGATGCCCGCCCCCGGTAAAGGGGCAGACGATCCGTTCATACTTTTGTCGGGTCATCACGACACCTGGCACTACGGCGTCATGGACAATGGCGGCGCGAATGCGACGATGCTGGAGGCAGCACGACTGCTGGGCGAAGCGGCGTCGAGCTGGAAGCGCGGGTTGCGCATTTGCTTCTGGTCGGGTCATTCGCATGGGCGCTACTCCGGCTCAGCCTGGTATGCCGACGAATATTTCGATGATCTCGAGCGCCGTTGCGCCGTCCACGTCAATGTCGACTCGACGGGTGGCAAGGGCGCGGCGATTTTGAGCAATTCCAGCGTGATCGACGAGCTCAGACCGCTGGCGGCCGAGGCGATCGAGAAAATCACCGGCCAGCGCCATGCCGGCCGACGTCACGGCCGCGCGGCCGACCAGTCCTTCTGGGGCATCGGTATTCCATCGATGTTCGGCAGCCTGAGCCATCAGCCTCCCGAACCGATAAAGATGCTGACGGCGCTCGGTTGGTGGTGGCACACTGCCCATGACACCATCGACCATATCGACCCGGACAATCTGCGGCGCGACACACAGATCATCACCGAAGTTCTCGAGCGCCTGCTCATCTCCCCCGTTCTGCCGCTGGACTACACGGTCTACGCCGCCTCGCTTGAAGAGGAGCTGGCGCGGCTGAGTACCGCCATTGGCGGCCGCCTCGATCTCGCACCGATTGCCGACGCGATTGCCGAGCTCCGGCGCAATGCCCAGGCAGTCCTGGCAGCGAGCGGTGGCTGCCTAAAGCAGGCCGAGCGTCTCAACGCAGCGCTGATGCGCGCGTCCCGCCAGCTCGTGCCACTGAACTATACGCGCGGCGATCGCTTCCATCACGATTCAGCTCTGCCGCATCCGCCTTGGCCGGCTTTGGAAGGCCTGCGCGAACTGGCCGGCCTGCCCGAGCACGCACCCGACACGCCATTTTATGTCGTTCATGCCCGGCAGACCCGCAATCGCATCGCCCACGCTCTTCGTAAGGCCAATGCCGCATTGAGATCTGCATTTGATGCCTGAACAGCGAACCGCAATAAAAAAGGGGAATGATGTCATGAAAAGGAAAAATCTGCTTCTCTTCGGTCTGGCGGCCGTTTTGAGCACGGCTGCAATTGCTGCCGAGGCCAAGGACTGGACACATGTGAAGGTCGGCATAGAAGGCGCCTTTCCACCCTGGAACATGATGGATTCCAGCGGCAAGCTCGCCGGCTTCGATGTCGACCTGATCAACGATCTGTGCGCCCGGGCCAAAGTGGAGTGTGAGCTCACTCCCGGCGAGTGGACCGCCATGATCCCGAGCCTCAATGCCGGCAAGTTCGATCTGGTGATGACGCTTGGCATCAATGAAAAGCGCCGGCAGGTTGTCGATTTCACCGTTCCATACGCCAGTGGCGTTGCAAGCTTCATTCTGCTGAAGAACGGTCCTGTCGCTTCGCTGCCGATGACCGGACAGAAGCTCAACCTCAACGACAAGAGCAAGGCCGATCCCGTCATGGCCAAGATCGGCGAGGCATTGGACGGCAAGACCGTCGGTGTTGTCCAGTCGACCAGCCAGGAACAATTGATCAATGCTTACTTCGGCAGCAATGTCACGGTGCGCGCCTACAAGAATTCCGGCGAACGCGACCTCGACCTGAAGGCAGGCCGCATTGATGCCGGCTTTGACAGCGGCGTCTATGCGACCTCCGTACTTGCAAAATCTGGCAACGACGAACTGATAATGTCGGGACCGCTGATAAAGGGCGCCATGCTCGCCACGGAAGTCGCCCTTGGCATGCGCAAGGGCGAAGCAGATCTGAAGGCGAAATTCGACGAAGCCATCAGATCCGCTGCAAAGGACGGCACGATCAAGAAGCTCTCCGAACACTGGAGCAAGATCGACCTCACGCCATCCTTCGAGACGAATTGATCTTGTTCCAGGCGGCGGCAGACCGTCGCCTTATTCCGCCACCGACTTTTCCGTGATGGGTGACATGTTGTTTCCAGCTCCTCAAGAAAAATGCAAAAGGCAGGCGCCATGAACCAGCCCGGCATCCTGGAACTGGTCAGTTTCGGCCCGGACGGCTGGGGCAAGGCACTGCTTGCCGGTGCATGGATGACAATTCTGATCGCACTTGCCGGCTATTCGATCGGCGCGGTTATCGGGTCCTTCGGAGCCTGGGCCAAGATATCGGGAAGCCGCGGGCTTCGTATCGCAGCCGACACCTATACGACCGTGCTGCGCGGAATTCCCGATCTCCTGGTGATCTATCTCTTCTATTTCGGCGGCAGTGCCGTTGTCACCGCCGTCGGCCAGCTCTTTGGTGCCCAGGGCTTCGTCGGCTTTCCCGGCTTCCTCGCCGGGTCGCTCGCCGTCGCGGTCACCTCCGGGGCGCAGTTTACCGAGGTCTTCCGTGGCGCGTTCAAGGCGGTGCATGCCGGCGAGATCGAAGCAGCGATCGCGTGCGGCATGAGCCGATGGCTGCGCTTTCGGCGGATCGTCGCGCCGCTGACGCTGCGCCACGCACTGCCGGGGCTCGGCAATGTCTGGCAGGTGGTACTGAAGGAGTCGGCGCTCGTCTCGATTACCGGTGTCGCCGAGTTGTTGCGCCAGACCCAGGTGGCGGCGGGATCGACCGGCCTGCCATTCGATTTTTATCTCATCGCGGGCGCAATCTACCTGCTGATCTCGACGGTTTCCGGTCTCTTCATGCGCCGCGCCGAGCAGCACTTTTCGCGCGGTGTGAGGAGAAGCTGATGGACTGGCAATTTCTCTTCGAGACCTTCTTGAGCCTCATGTCCGCGATCCCGTTGAGCCTGGAGCTTGCCGCGACATCGATCACACTTGGCGCAATCCTCGCGCTTGCCCTGGCACTTTGCCGGCTCTCCGGCATCACAGCCCTCGACTGGTTCGCACGAAGCTACGTCTTCATCGTCCGCGGCACGCCGCTGCTCGTACAGATCTTCCTGATCTACTACGGTCTTGGGCAGTTTCCAGCAGTCCGCCACAGCCTATTCTGGCCCTTCCTGCGCGAGCCCTACTGGTGCGCCGTTCTGGCGCTGACGATGAACACGGCCGCCTATGGCAGCGAGATCATCCGCGGCGGCCTCCTGTCGGTGCCTTTCGGGCAGATCGAGGCAGCCCGGGCCTGCGGCATGCCACGCCTGATGCAGTTCCGACGCATCCTCCTGCCGCTTGCCATTCGTCAAGCGCTGCCCGGCTACAGCAACGAAATGATATCGATGGTCAAGGCAACTTCGCTTGCCTCCATCATAACGCTTATGGAGGTAACCGGTGTTGCCGCCAAAATTATCTCCGAGACCTACCGTGCCATCGAGGTCTTCGTCGTCGCAGGTGCCATCTATCTCGCGATCAACTTCCTGCTGACGCGGCTGGTCCATCTTCTCGAATACTGGCTGAGCCCGCACCTGCGCCAGCCCGTGCCACATCCTCCGGCAGGCCTTTCCACCGCACCCATTGAAGGAGACGCGCGATGACCGCGGCAATGCCCTCCCCTTCGCCGATCGCACTCAGCGTCAAGGACATGCACAAGAGCTTCGGCCCCGTCGAAGTGTTGAAGGGCATCTCGCTCGACGCCCACGAAGGCGATGTCGTTTCCATTCTCGGTTCCTCCGGTTCCGGCAAATCGACCTTTCTGCGCTGCATCAACCTGCTCGAAACGCCAAATTCCGGCGAGGTCACCGTGGCCGGTGAGACGATCCGTATGGCGGCTGACGGCAGGGGCGGCAGCCGTCCGGCCGATCGCAGGCAGGTCGACCGCATCCGCTCGCAGCTCGGCATGGTCTTCCAGAGCTTCAATCTGTGGTCCCACAAGACCGTGCTTGAAAATGTCATCGAGGCGCCTATTCACGTCCAGGGCCGGCCCCGCGCCGAAAGCGTCGAAGAGGCCGAGGCTCTGCTTGCCAAGGTCGGCATTGCCGAGAAGCGGAATTTCTATCCCGCCCATCTTTCCGGCGGCCAGCAGCAGCGCGCAGCAATCGCCCGGGCGCTGGCGATGCGACCGAAGGTCATGCTCTTCGACGAACCGACCTCAGCGCTCGATCCGGAACTCGTCGGTGAAGTCCTGCGCGTCATGCGCGCGCTTGCCGAGGAAGGACGCACAATGCTCGTGGTCACGCACGAGATGGGCTTTGCCCGCGACGTCTCCAGCCGCGTCGTCTTCCTCCACAAGGGCCTCGTCGAAGAGGACGGCAAGCCACAGGACGTGTTTGCATTCAGCGACTCCTACGGCTCGACGGGCCAGGCATTTGCAACGTCCAAATCCAGCGATCTCGCCCACATGCCCGAAAAGGGCCAGGTCTTTTCGCTTGCAAGCGACGAAGCAGGTGCGGCCGCCGAAATTGACAAGCTGAAGCCGATGCTTGAGGGCAAGACGATCGGCGTGCAGACCGCATCGACGGCCGCAGCCTTTGTTGACAAATATCTGAAGGGTGTCGTCGAGGTTCGCGAATACAAAACGACCGAAGAGCACGACCTCGATCTCAAGGCCGGCCGTGTCGACCTCGTCATGGCCTCCATGGCCTATCTGACCACGGCATCGCAAAAACCGGGCAACGAAGACATGGCAACCGCCGGCCCGCGCTTCCAGGGCGGCTTTCTTGGCCGCGGCAGCTCGGTTGGCCTGCGCAAGAGCGATTCCGAGCTGAAAGAGGAATTCAACAAGGCGATTGCCGCCGCCAAGGCCGACGGCACCATCAAGACGCTCTCGGAAAAGTGGTTCGGCTTCGACGTGACACCGAAGTGACATTGCCAGGGCCGGCGGCATCACCCAGCGCCGCCGGCCTGATTTTACCAAAGACTTCTCAACTTGCTTGCGGTCGTATTTTTGACCTTGCCCCGCCCGGACAGATGTGATCGATTTTCCGGCGCTGCTGGAGGGCGGCGAATTTCTAATCACATGAGCAAAAGCTCGACTGCGACGGAAGGTCATCATGCCTCAGCTTCTCGACGACGCCTCATCGGGCGGCCTGTTTGTCGGCCGCGTCTGGAATCCGCAGGCAGCCGGTCCGGCGATTGTCACGATCCGCGCCGGAGAAATAGTCGACATAACGTCCAGGCAAGCCCCGACATTGAGCGCGCTTCTGGAGAAAGCCGACCCGGCAGGTTTCGTGCGCCAAGCGGATGGCAATCGGCTTGCTTCACTCGAAACAGTGGCAGCAAACAGCACCGGCAGGCCGGACGCTGCCAGGCCTTATCTCTTGGCCCCGGCAGACCTTCAGGCCGTGAAGGCCTGCGGTGTGACCTTTGCCCAATCGATGATCGAGCGCGTCATTGAGGAAAAAGCTGCCGGCAATCCGGATCGCGCAGCCTCGATCCGGAGCCGCGTTGGCACACTGATCGGCGGCAGCCTCGCCAACATCAAAGCAGGCTCTCCGGAAGCGGCAAAGGTCAAGCAGGCGTTGATCGACGAAGGCATGTGGTCGCAATATCTCGAAGTCGGCATCGGCCCGGATGCCGAGGTCTTTACCAAGGCGCCGGTTCTTTCCTCCGTCGGCTGGGGTGCCGATGTTGGCCTGCATCCGATTTCGACGTGGAACAATCCGGAACCGGAAATCGTGCTTGCGGTCAACAGCCGCGGCGAAATCAAGGGCGCGACCCTCGGCAACGACGTCAACCTGCGCGATGTCGAAGGCCGCTCGGCGCTGCTGCTCGGCAAGGCGAAGGACAACAATGCCTCCTGCTCGATCGGTCCTTTCGTTCGCCTGTTCGACGCCACCTACGGCCTCGACGAGGTCCGCAAGGCCGAGCTTGACCTGAAGGTCACCGGCCAGGACGGCTTCGTTCTCAACGGAAAGAGCTCAATGTCGAAGATCAGCCGCGACCCGACCGATCTCGTCAGGCAGACCTGCGGGCCTCATCATCAGTATCCGGATGGGTTCATGCTGTTCCTCGGCACCCTGTTTGCCCCGACGCAGGACCGCGACGCCCCCAACCAGGGCTTTACGCACAAGGTCGGCGATGTGGTCGAGATCTCCTCATCTGGGCTTGGAACGCTTGTCAATACCGTTCGCCTTTCCACCGAATGCCCCCCATGGACGTTCGGCATTTCGGCTTTGATGGCAAACCTCGCCGCGCGCGGGCTGCTTCACGCCTGACATAGCTCCGGCCCAGTTCGGCCGCCTGGATCTGCGGCATTTGGCCTCCCGCATTTGTGCACTGCAGCAATCGTCCCTATATGTATCCTCGGCGCCTTTGTTGGCTCAAGGAGAAGCATGTGTCCTTTCGAGATTCACCTCACGAACGCCTTGTCGAGATCGCAGCATTCGGATCCAATCCCGGCGCGCTCAAGGCTTGGCTGTTCCTCCCGACACATATGGATACGCGAACCCCGCTCGTCGTAGCCCTCCATGGCTGCACCCAGACAGCTAAAGGATACGCACTGGGTTCTGGATGGTCGCAGCTCGCTGAGCGGCGGGGATTTGCGGTTCTCTATCCAGAACAACAGCACTCGAACAACCCGAACCTCTGTTTCAATTGGTTTGAACCCGGGGATGCACGACGCGGTGCGGGCGAAGCCGCATCCATCAGCCAAATGGTCGCACATGTCGTTCAGTCACAGGGCATCGATCCAAACCGGGTTTTCGTGACGGGTCTTTCAGCAGGTGGCGCCATGGCGAACGCGATGCTGTCGACCTATCCTGAGATGTTCGCCGGCGGCGCGATCATCGCGGGACTTCCCTATGGCGCGGCGGCCAATGTTGCAGAAGCGTTCGCACAAATGCAGGGGCGAAATCCGTCGAGCGCCGCCAAGCTCCGGTCCGCGTTGAAGCGTGCCGGACATCACGCAGGTCCGTGGCCGACTGTATCCGTGTGGCATGGAACGCATGATCAAACAGTGCGACCGAGGAATGCAGATCAGATCGTGGATCAGTGGAGCGGCGTTCACGCGACACGTAAAGAGCCGGATCGCACGGAAGTGGCTAATGGGCACCAGCACAAGGTCTGGTACGATGCCGATGGGCGAATGGTCATCGAAACCTATTCCATCAAAGGCATGGCGCATGGCCTTCCTCTTGCAACCCAAGGCGGCTCCTCGTTCGGCCGACCGGGGCCCTACATGCTTGAGGCGGGCATTTCGTCAACCGCGCGCATTGCGCGCAGTTGGGGCCTCGCTTCCGATTCCGATGTCGAAGCAACAGAGTTCGCCGCTGCCGAGGGGTCTGGCGCTCGGAAATCGGTTGGCGCAAGAGAGCGACGAAGCCCTCAACCGGAGCCCGGCGATAGCCGGGTCGGCAAAATCATCAATGACGCGCTGCGCGCAGCCGGGCTGCTTCGCTAACCTCCTGCCGGCAGTCCAACAACGGCTCTTGCCTTGGCGATAGTCGCCCGATCCATCAGTTCCTCGAAACCGATGCAGCAAGGCTAAGCTTAGCGCCCCATCTGGCGGTCACCTCGACGGCAACCGGCGAAGAAAAAAGCTTGGCCCGGCAACATCCGGCAAGCGACGTAGGTTCGGCGATTTCCGCTTCCGGCTTGGCCTGCGCGTATCAAAAAATACCACGCAGTAAGATCCTGTCGATCGCCTGCAACAGCGGGCAAATGCCGGCCAGGAATCTACTGGTTGCGCCGGATTCCCTGCATAAGATCCAGCACGGAGTTGGCGGCGTCGAGCACATGCGTGCCGGGGCCGAAAACGGCAGAAACACCGTGATCAGCCAGAAACTGATAGTCCTGGCGCGGGATGACACCGCCACAAATGACGATGACATCGCCGCCGCCCTTTGCTTTCAGGATATCGACGAGCTGCGGCAGCAACGTCTTGTGGCCGGCGGCAAGCGACGAGACACCGATGACGTTGACGTTTTCGCCGATCGCCATTTGCGCCGCCTCTTCCGGCGTCTGGAAAAGCGGACCGGCAAGCACGTCAAAACCGATATCGCCGAACGCCGATGCGATCACCTTGGCACCGCGGTCATGGCCGTCCTGGCCAAGTTTGGCAACCATGATCTTCGGCCTGCGGCCGAGCGCCGCGCTGACGTCCGACATGCGGCTCTTCAAGACCGCAAGCTCCGGCTCGTCGCGATAGGCTTCGCCATAGACATCCTTGATGACCCTTGGCGTCGCGGCGTGATCGCCGAAGGCTTTCCGCATGGCATCGGAGATCTCGCCCACGGTGGCGCGCGCACGGGCCGCCTCGACGGCCGCAGCCAAGAGATTGCCTTTTCCACTGCGGGCGACATCGACAAGCGCAGCGAGCGTTTGGGCGACCTTGGCGCTGTCGCGCCGCCGCTTCGTCTCTTCGATACGCTTGATCTGCGCGGCTCTCACGGCGCTGTTGTCGATTTCCAGGATGTCGATCGGCTCTTCGTTTTCGAGGCGGTACTTGTTAACGCCAACGATAACCTCATCGCCCTTGTCCACCGCAGCTTGCCGCCGCGCGGCGGCTTCCTCGATCAACCGCTTCGGCAGGCCGTCGTTGACTGCGCGTGTCATGCCGCCAAGTGCCTCGACCTCCTCGATCAGAGCCCATGCCTTGTCTGCCAGTTCCTGCGTCAGGCTCTCGACATAATAGGAGCCGGCGAGCGGGTCGACGACCCTGGTGACACCTGTCTCATGGCTCAGGATGAGTTGCGTGTTGCGGGCGATGCGCGCGGAAAATTCCGTCGGCAGCGCGATCGCCTCGTCGAAGGAATTGGTGTGCAGCGACTGCGTGCCACCCAGCACCGCCGACATCGCTTCGAAGGCAGTGCGGATGATATTGTTATAGGGATCCTGCTCCTGGAGCGACACGCCCGAGGTCTGACAATGGGTGCGCAGCATCAACGAGGACGATTTCTTCGGCTCGAACTCCTCCATGATCCGCGCCCAGAGCAGCCGGGCCGCGCGCAGCTTCGCCGCCTCCATGAAAAAGTTCATGCCGATCCCAAAGAAGAAGGAAAGACGTCCGGCAAAGTCGTCGACATTGAGACCTTTGGCGATTGCCGCCCGCACATATTCGCGGCCATCGGCCAGCGTGAAGGCAAGCTCCTGAACCAGTGTCGCACCCGCCTCCTGCATGTGGTAGCCGGAGATCGAGATCGAATTGAACTTCGGCATTTCCTTCGCCGTATACTCAATGATGTCTGCGACGATCCGCATCGAAGGTTCAGGCGGATAAATATAGGTGTTGCGGACCATGAACTCCTTGAGAATGTCATTCTGTATGGTGCCGGAAAGATCGCCCCTTAAGCAGCCCTGCTCCTCGCCTGCGACGATGAAGGAGGCAAGGATCGGAATGACCGCGCCGTTCATGGTCATCGACACGGACATCTCGTTTAACGGAATGCCGTCAAAGAGGATCTTCATGTCTTCGACCGAGTCGATTGCGACACCGGCCTTGCCGACGTCACCTTCGACGCGCGGATGGTCGCTGTCATAGCCGCGATGGGTGGCGAGATCGAAGGCGACGGAGAGGCCCTTCTGGCCGGCGGCGAGATTGCGACGGTAAAAGGCGTTGGATTCTTCGGCCGTCGAAAAACCGGCATACTGGCGGATCGTCCAGGGCCTGCCGGCATACATCGTCGCACGCGGACCCCGGACGAACGGTGCAAATCCCGGAAGGGAGTCGAGATGCCCCGCCCCTTCGATATCGGCGGCCGTGTAAAGCGGCTTGACGTCGATGCCTTCTGGGGTGTGCCAGGTCAGCGTCTCAGGCTGAGCGCGCAGCTCCTTCTGCGCCAATGCCGCCCAATCCGCGGTCGTCTTCTTGGCCATGTTTTCCTCCGGCATTTCCTTTTGGCCGCACGCTATCACTCGAACCGCATACGGCGCGATAGGGCCTTAGGATAATTTACGCAGGAAACTGGCGATTTCCATGCCCAGCGTGGCGCCTATCGCGCCTGTCTCGGCCGCCAGCGCAGGAGGTAGGATTCAAGCGCATAGGCGAGACGGTTGAGCGAGAAGCCGACCAGGCCGAGAACGAACACGCCGACCATGACAAGGGCCATGTCGAAACGCTCGCGGCCGGCGATGACCAGCCCGCCGATGCCCGGGCCGACGGCGAGGAAATATTCAGCACCCACCGTCGCAAGCCAGGAGTAGATCAGCCCGAGATGCACGCCGGTGGCAATCGACGGCATGGCCGACGGCAGATGGATGCGCAGGATACGTTGACGGGTCGTGAATTTCAGCGCGCGGCCGACTTCAATGAGATCGGCGGGAGCGCTGCGCATTCCTTCATAGGTGTTGAGCACAATCGGGATGAAGGCGGCAAGTGCCACGAAGACGATCTTCGCCTGCTCGCCGAAGCCGAACCAGACGGAAATGAGCGGGATCCACGCAAGCAGCGAAATCTGCTTCAGGCCGTTGAAGGTGGGTGAGATCAGCCGGTCGGCGGGACGCGAGAGCGCAAGCAGCGTTGCCAAAGCGATGCCTAGGACGGTGCCGATCCAGAAACCGGCGATATTGCGCATCAAAGAAAAGCCGAGTTCGGCAAAGAGGCCGTTGTCGAAAATCTCACGCTTGGCCGTCAGCGCCACGTCTTTAAGAGAAGGCAGGAACCGCGGGTCGGCAAGGCCAGTACGGGCCGATACTTCCCATGCAACAAGAAGAAGGACCGGCAGTGTGACGCCGCGGCGGAAGCGGACGGAGAGTGCCACCGTCATGTCATATCTCCTGACGTTTCCAGCGCTGGATCAGCATTTCGGTGCGATCCAAGCCCTTGTCCATGGCAAAGCCGACGAGGCCGATGACAATCATGGCAACGATGACCGTATCGAGCCAGAACATCTGCCGGCCCCAGACGAGCAGATAGCCAAGTCCTTCGGACGAAGCGAGCAGTTCGACCCCGACAAGCGAGGTCCAGGAATGGGTTAGACCGTAGCGGACGCCCGTAAAGATCGAGGGGACGGCGCCCGGGAGCACGATCAGCCGCAATCTTTGCCAGCGGCTGAAACACAGCGCTTCGCCGACCTCGACGTATTTTGGCGATACGCCGCGGATGCCGGAAAAGGTATTCAGCGTCATCGGCACGAGCGCTCCCTTGGCGATGATGATGATCTTCAGCGTTTCGCCGATGCCGACAAAAAGCATCAGCAACGGGATCCAGCCGAGCGTCGGGATTTGCGCAAAGGCAAGGAAGAGCGGCTTCACATAGTCCTCGATTTTCTGCGACAGGCCGATCGCGATACCGAGGCAAAGCCCGGCCACGGAACCGATTGCAAAGCCGATCACCACACGGCGAAGGCTAACGCCGGCGTGAAAGAGAAGTTCGCCGCTTGCGATCATGTCGCGCGCCGTCTCATAGACGAAGAAAGGCGGCGGCAGGATTTGTTCTGCAAGCCAGCCCTTTGCCGAGGCCACCCACCAGAGGCCAAGAAGCGCGGCAGGCAGGACCAGACCGGCTGCGCCGAAGACGGCGCGGCTTCGCCGTCGTCGCGCCATGCGAATGCCGGCATCGCCGTCGGCCTCGAAGATTGCAGCCATGCCCGTCTCCGTTTGCGTCAGCTCACGATGCGTGAGGTTTTCCATCTGCGCCGTAAGATTGCCAGAAATCCTTGAGGCCGAGCCGTTCGATCGCGCTGTTCAAGTATTTCGGCTCGAACCAGCCGTTGAGATCGACATCGCGGCGGATGAGACCGAACTCCTTGCCCTTTACCGCCTGCTCCTTGTACTGCGACACCAGCAGGTCATCGATGAGTGGCGAGTTGCGGTAAGCCAGCGTGTCGTTGCTGAAATATTCCTCCAGGATCGGAACCGGCGTGCCGGACTTGTGCCAGAGTTCGAAAAGCGCGGGACGATTTGGCTCGTCGGACGACCATTTCGCCGCCTTGACGAAGGCATCGACGAGGCGCTGCGTTATTTCCGGATGCGCCTCGATAAAGGCTTGGCGGCCGATCACGCCGGCATTGCGACCGAAGCGCGGATCATCGCCCTTGGTCGTGTAGATGATGTCGGCTGCACCCTTGGCCGCCAGGTTGATGAGCTGCGTGTCGCCGAAGGCTGCATCGATGTCCTTGCTCGTCAGCGCAGCGACCGTTCCGGCACTGTCGAGATTGACGACCTGCACGTCGCGCTCATTCAGTCCGTGAGCCGCAAGCACCTTGATGGCGGCAAGATGACCATTCGTGCCGCGCTGCAGGGCGATCTTGCGTCCCTTCAGGTCCTCGATCCTTGTGATGCCGGAGGCCTTTGCGGCAGCAAGATAGAGTGGCTTGCGGGCACCGCTTGCCAGCAGGTACTTGGTCTTCAAGCCGGTTGCCCGCCCGATCAGCGAGGGCAGGTCGCCCTGGTAGGCGAAATCGAGCTGGTCGTTGGCAAAGCCCTCATTGACCGCCGGGCCGGCGCCCTTGAAGAATGTCCATTCGATCTTGATATTCGGATCGTTTGCGAATTCCTTCTCCAGGTATTCACCAGCACGCGCCGTGGCCGCCGATGTGCCCTCCGAGTAAGGCCGGTTATCGACGCCGATTGCCGCATAGCCGACATGAATGACGAGTGGCTCCTCAGCTAGCGCATCAGTGAAGAGGCCAAGTGCAAGCGCAATGCCTGCGGCAAGGGATGCAAGTTTCATAATTTCTCTCCGTTTCGTCAAATTTAGCCGGCTGCGGCAATGGCTGGACGCAGTCCAGCCACCTTGCGGGCCTTGGGGGGAACACCGGGGCTCTGCTGTGGGCCAGCCTTCGTCGTGGTGCTGAGGCTTTCGAGCACGCGGTTGCGGACTTTAGAAAGTGCTGCCGAGGTCCGGTCGCGCGGCCGCGGCAGATCGACAGGCACAATCTCGCGGATGCGGCCGGGACGTGGCGACATCACGACGACGCGGTCGCCGAGATAGGCCGCCTCCTCGACATCATGGGTGACGAGGATCATGGTGATGCGCTCCCTGGCCCAGATTTCCTGAAGCTCGTCCTGCAGCCGCGTCCTGGTGATCGCGTCGAGCGCGCCAAAGGGCTCATCGAGGAAAAGCACGTTCGGCCGGTTGACAAGCCCGCGGGCAATGCCCGCGCGCTGGGCCATGCCGCCCGACAGCTGGTGCGGATAGGCATCGGCGAAGGCCGACAGGCCGACCAGCTCCAGATGCTCCTCGACGAGACGCTTCTTTTCGGCCGTGCCAAGGCCGGCGTTCTCAAGCCCGAGCGCAACATTGCGGCCGACGGTCAGCCAGGGAAACAGCCGTGGCTCCTGGAAGACGATGCCGCGAGCGAGGCTGGGACCGGTTACTCTTTTTCCGGCATGGGTGATCGAGCCGACGTAGGCCGTATCGAGTCCGGCGCCAAGGCGCAGCAGCGTCGATTTTCCGCAGCCGCTGGCGCCGACGATCGTCACGAATTCACCCTCTGCGACATCAAGGCTGATATCGTCGAGTGCGGTGAGCTTGTTGCCGTTCACCTGGAAGTCGCGGGTGACGCTGCGGATTTCGAGATGGGTCGAACTGGTCATGTTGTTTCCTCCCCTTATTCGGCAGCGATCTGGGCGCGGGCCGGATGGTGCGGCACGCCGAGCCCGAGATTTTCACGAAGCGTCCGGCCTTCGTAGTCGCTGCGGAAAAGGCCGCGGCGGCGAAGCTCCGGCAAAACATGCTCGATGAAATCATAAAGGCCGACCGGCAGATGCGGCGGCATGATGTTGAAGCCGTCGGCAGCCCCCGTCGTGAACCACTCCTCCATCTTGTCGGCAATCTGCACCGGCGTTCCGACGACCTGGTAATGACCGCGGGCGCCGGCGATGCGAAGATAAAGGTCGCGGATGGTGAGGTTCTCGCGGCGCGCAAGATCGAGCAGCAATTTCTGGCGGCTCTTGCTGCTGTTGGTTTCGGGAAGCTCCGGCACTGGGCCGTCCAGCGGATATTGCGACAGATCGATCGAGCCTGCCATGCCCGCGAGCATCGACAGTCCGACGGCCGGGTGGATGAGATCCTGGATCTGTTGAAACTTGTCCTTGGCCTCCTGCTCGGTACGCCCGACGACTGGGAAGATGCCGGGCATGACCTTCAGATCGTCGCGGTCGCGGCCGTATTTTGCGAGCCTGCCCTTGAGGTCCGCATAGAAGGCGCGCGCATCCTCGGTCGTTTGGTGGGCGGTGAAGACCACTTCCGCGGTGCGGGCGGCAAGTTCCTTGCCGGGCTCGGAGGAGCCTGCCTGAACCAGCACCGGATGTCCCTGCGGCGCACGGGCAACGTTCAGCGGCCCGCGGACTTTGAAATACTTGCCCTTGTGATTGAGGATATGCTGCTTGTCGGGGTCGAAATAGATGCCGCTTTCCTTGTCGCGAGGGAAGGCATCTTCCTCCCAGGTATCCCAAAGGCCGCGCACCACGTCGGCGAATTCCTCGGCGCGTTCGTAGCGTTCGGCATGGGCATAATGCTCGTCGCGGCCGAAATTGTGGGCCTCATGTTCGCTCGACGAAGTAACGAGGTTCCAGCCCGCCCGACCGCCGCTGATGTGATCGAGGGAGGCAAATTTGCGGGCGATATGATAAGGCTCGTTGTAGGACGTGGAGGCGGTTGCCACAAAACCGATACTCCTCGTTACGGCGGAAAGTGCCGAAAGCAGGGTGATCGGTTCGAACTGCGCGACGTAGCGGATGGCGGTACGGCTCAGCGCTTCGATGTCCGTGCCGCGGGTACCGACACCATCCGCCATGAAGATGAGATCGAATTTTGCAGCTTCGGCAGCCTGCGCAAGCGCGACATAATGGGTGAAGTTGGAGCCGGCATCGGCTTGTGCATCGGGATGGCGCCAGGCGGCAACATGGTGGCCGGTCGGATAGAGAAAGGCTCCAAGCTTGAGCTCTCGGCGAGTGTCGGTCATGTTGCTCTCCTCGGCAATGGCGATCCGGAAAGCCTAGCAACAATGACTATAATCCATAGAAATAGTATTCTATTACGGTTTGATCCGAGAAATTAAATCTCTAGGGCTTTCACACCGGGGCGGGAAAGCATTGCGGTCGAGATTTGGGGGAGCCGGATCAGACGGCCTTGTGCCTCGGAATGCGCGGCAGGAAAACCGTGAGCAGGCCGAGCAGCGGCAAATACGAGCAGATCCGGTAGACGAACTCAATGCCGTGGCTGTCGGCGAAATCGCCGAGGAAGGCAGCACCCAGTCCCCCCGCCCCGAAGGCGAAGCCGAAGAAGACGCCGGCGATCAGGCCGACGCGACCCGGCACCAGTTCCTGCGCGAAGACGACGATCGCCGAGAACGCAGAGGCAAAGACAAGGCCGATCACGACACTGAGGATACCGGTCCAGAAGAGGTTTGCATAAGGCAGCAGCAATGCGAAGGGAATAACCCCAAGGATCGAGAACCAGATTACGAAACGGGAGCCGAAGCGATCCCCGATCGGCCCGCCGAGGAAGGTGCCGACAGCGACCGAACCGAGGAAGAGGAACAGCATCAGTTGGGCCTGCTGCACATCGAGCTGGAATTTGTCGATGACGTAGAATGTGAAGTAGCTCGACACGCTCGCCATGTAGACGTTCTTCGTCGCCGTCAGCAAGACGAGAATGATGAGCGCAATGATCACCTTGTTCTGCGGCAAGGGCAGCGCACGGCTCACCGCAGGCTTTCCGGCATTCTGCCGGCGGTGGCTCATGAACCAGTTGCCGACCCAGCCGAGCACGACGATGCCGATCATCGCGATGGCGGAGAGCCAGGAGACGCTGTGCTGGCCGAGCGGCAGCACGACGAAGGCGGCAATCAGCGGCCCAATGGCCTGGCCGGCATTGCCGCCGACCTGGAAGAAGGATTGCGCAAAACCGTGACGGCCGCCGGAGGCAAGACGCGCAACGCGCGAGGATTCCGGATGAAAGACGGCCGAACCAAAACCGATGAGGCTCGCAGCAACCAGCAACAATTCGAAACTTGCGGCATTGCCGAGCAGGATCAGGCCGCAGAAGGTGCTGGCCATGCCGACCGGGAGAGAATAAGGCATCGGCCAGCGGTCGGTGACGATCCCCACAAAGGGCTGCAACAGGGAAGCCGTGACCTGGAACGTCATCGTCAGAAGTCCGATCTGGACGAAATCGAGATCGTAGTTTGCCTTGAAGAGCGGATAAAGCGAAGAAAGCAGCGACTGCATGATGTCGTTCAGCATATGGCAGAAGCTCACAGCCACGAGGATCGACATCGTCGTCTTCTCAAAACGGGGGGAAGTCTCGCTCAATACGGCCATAGGCATTTCTCCTGCGGACCGCTGCGCGTGCCGCCGATCACTTCTTCATAAGATGAATCCGGCGACTGGAGCCCTGGGGAAGCTCTCGGCGGCCGCAAAGAGAGCATTTAGCGCAACTTGCGCGTCAGTTACAGCCCAGTTTTCCCAAGTTTGGTACGCTGATGCTTTAATTTCGCTGGAACGCCTGTATTCCTGCACGAATGATTCCGCCACAAGAAAGTACCAATTGAATTTTCCTATGTGCTCATACACTATCATTCTGCCCGAAATGCCGCCTCGAAACGGCGCGCCCCGTCAACACAGTCCATGGAACCCAAAAATGAACGCAAAAGCTCCTAATGCAATCGACGTCTACGTGGGCTCGCGCGTGAGGATGCGGAGACTGCTGTTGGGGTTCAGCCAGGAGCGGCTGGCCGACCAGATCGGCGTTACCTTTCAACAGGTGCAGAAATACGAGAAGGGCATGAACCGCATCGGCGCAAGCCGGCTGCAAAAGATTGCCGAAGTACTTGCCGTACCGCCGAGCTTCTTCTTCCAGCAGGACGCCGCGCAGCCGCTGAGCCTCGACGGACTGGAGCCCTCCGAAAACTTCGACCCGGTCGGAGAATTCCTGCGTTCGAAGGAGGGGCTGGCGCTTAATCGCGCTTTCTTGAAGATCACCGACCCAACCGTGCGTGAAAAGGTCCTTTCCCTCGTCAAGGCGATGGCCCAGGCCGCAGAGCGCCGGGATATGACTGTCGATCCGGCAAACTCTGAGACGGGCGCTGCGCTCGACGCTTGAGGAAAAACCGCTGCCGGGAGAACCGCAACGCTCCCTGGCCCGGCCTTGCCGGAGCTGTGGGAGCGTTCTTTATTCGCAGCACCCAGCCTAGATGAGCTTCTCCAGCGTGATTGGCAACGAACGGATGCGCTTGCCGGTCGCGTGAAAGACGGCGTTGGCGATCGCAGGTGCCACCCCGACGATCGGCAATTCGCCGACAGCCTTGCCGCCGAGCACCGAGGCACGGTAATCGGGGATGCCGACGGAAATCACCTGAAGGTCGGGCACGTCCGAATTGGTCGGCACGAGATAGTCGGCCAGATTGTTGTTGATCACGCGGGCATATCGTTCGTCGACAATACCTTCCTCCAGCAACGCCTGGCCAATGCCCATGATAATGCCGCCCCGCCACTGGCTTTCGGCGAGCTTCGGGTTGTAGAGCCTTCCCGAATCGAGCGCGGAAACCATGCGCGAGACGCGGACCGTGCCGAAATCTTCATCGACGCGAACCTCGACGAAATGCGCACACCAGCTATGGAGCGAATAGCCGCCTTCAGTCGGCGCCTTCATTGTCATCATCGTCGTAAAGTTGTCGTAGCGGTCTTTTCCATCCCGCTTGTCTTCCGGCAGCGTGTCACGCAGCGTCTCGACCTTCTCACGGCCGATCTGCCGCATGAAGTCTGCAATCGCAACGCCATCACCTTCTCCCCTCGGCGGCAAGATCCGGCCTTCAGAGATCGTGAGCGTATTGGCCTGCGCGTCCCGGAACGGCGAATTCTGATCGTTGAGAGCAAGCCCGATCAACTCGTCGCGCGCGGCAAGGGCGGCCTTATGAACGGCACCCGTCATCAGGTTTGCAAGCTGCGAGCCGCCAGCGACGGGCGCCCTCGGCAAGGCCGAGTCGCCGAGCTTGACGTGGATCTGCTCGACGGGGATGCCAAGGACTTCAGCGGCAGTCTGGGCCATGATGGTATAGGTCCCCTGGCCCATGTCGATGCCGCTGCTTGCAATCTCCGCCGTACCATCGGCAAGGATTCGCACAAGTGCCTCACCAGGCGTGCGGCGCACCGGATAAGTGCCTGCCGCCACACCCCAGCCGATCAGCGCGTTGCCGTCCCGCATGGAACGCGGCTTTGGCGAGCGCTTCGACCAGCCGAAGGCCTCGCCACCCACGGCAAAGGCTTCGCGCAGTTGTCTCGTCGACCAAGGGATCTTGGCATGCGGGTCTCGCTCGGCATAGTTCAGCAAACGGATCTCGACGGGGTCGATGCCGACTTCATAGGCGAGTTCATCGATTGCCGACTCCAGGCCCCATGCACTGGGATTTTCGCCGGGAGCACGAAGCGCGCCGGGCAGAACCGTATGCACAGGAACGATGTTCTGCCTCGAGCTGAAGTTCGGCACGTCATACATGATCGAGGTGACGGCACCGAGCGGCTCGACGGCCACACCCGTCATCGCCGTTTCATTGGCACCGCGCTGGACGATCGAAAGCAGCTTTCCTTGCTTCGTTGCGCCGAGCGCCAGCGTTTGCCGGGTGGCAGGGCGGCCGCCGAAGGCAGTGAATGTCTGCGCACGGGTGACCGCGAGCTTGACGGGACGGTCGAGCTTCCGTGCGGCCATGATCGCAAGCGCTGCATGCGGCAACGAGAGTGCCTTGGAACCGAAACCGCCGCCGATATAGGGCGAGATGATCCGCACATTCTCGAAGGGCAATTCGAACCACTCGGCATAGCTGCGCGCCATGCCATCCACCCATTGGCTCGGTTCCCAAAGCGTCAGCACATCGCCGTCCCATTTGGCGATCAGCCCATGGGGTTCGATCGGCACGTTGTATTCACGCGGTGTCTTATATTCAGCTTCGATCCGAACAGGAGCTTCAGCCAGCGCCAATTCGGCGTTACCCCATTCAATCGTCATTTGCTCGACCGCAATACCCTCCCCGGCCCGTGGATCATCGAAGCCGAAGATGGCCTGCTTCTCGTCGTAGCGCACCTTAATCAACGCCGCGGCAGCGGTCGCCTGTTCCAGCGTTTCGGCGAACACGGCTGCAACATGCTGCCCACTGAAGGTAATCTCGTTGGTCAGCGCGAGATAAGGACCTTCAGGACCGGGCGTGCCGGCCCAGGTGGTTGCCGATTTCAGCTCCATGATGTTGTCCGGGGTCAGCACGAGCAGCACGCCGGGCGATGCCTCAGCTGCAGAGATGTCCATCGAGCTGATTGTGCCTGCCGCAATCGTGCTCTGGACCATCACGCCGTGAACGACGCCGTCGATTTGATTTTCGAGCGCGTAGTTTGCCTTGCCGGTGATCTTTGCCGGTCCATCCAAGCGCGACAGGCGGCCTCCGAGCACGCCATCTGCTGCATCACCGCGTTTGATTTTCGGTTCCATGACGGTCATGCCAGACCTCCCAATCTTTCTATGGCGCGAGCAACGACACGTGGCGCCAGGTCGATCTTGTACCGGTTGGCGCCATGGTCGATGGCGCCCTCAATGGCAAGCACGCTTGCTTTTGCGATCGCCGCCGGTTCGACGGTCTTGCCGATCAAGGCGCGTTCGACCGCGCGGGCGCGCCACGGTTTTGTCGCAACGCCTCCGAGCGCAACACGAAGGTCGCGGATCGTTTTGCCATCCTCTTCCAGCTCAAGGCCGACAGCAGCGCTGGCGGCAGCAAATTCGTAGGATTGCCGGTCGCGGACCTTGAGATAAATCGATCTTCGGGCTGCTTGCGAGGCGGGGATGAAAATGGCGGTGATGAGTTCACCGCGTTCAATTTTATGCTCCAGTTGCGGCGTGTTGCCCGGCGCCAGAAAGAAGTCGTCGACAGCAATCTGCCGCACGCCCAGATGGATCACCGCGTCGAACGCGACGAGCGCCACCGCGAGATCGCCGGGATTACCCGCGATGCAGTGCTCGCTGGTGCCGAGGACGGCGTGGTTGCGGGTCATTCCGCCAATCGCCGAACATCCCGAACCCGGCTCGCGCTTGTTGCAAGCCTTGAAGACCGCCGGGTCGCGGAAATACGGACAGCGGGTGCGCTGCAGGAGGTTGCCACCAATCGTCGCCATGTTGCGAAGCTGGGCGGATGCCGCCAGCGACAGCGATTGCGAGATCGCAGGGAACGCTTCTCTTATGACCCGATGCTCGGCGACCGCGCTCATCTTGGCAAGCGCGCCGATGGTAACGCCTGTCTCGGTCGACGAGATTGCGTCCAGCCCGGAAAGAAATGTGATATCGACGACCGTTTCCGGCGCGGCAATGCCGCATTTGGCAAGATCCAGCAGCGTGGTGCCGCCTGCAATGACCATCGCGCCTTGCCGGGCGGCCGCCTCACGGGCTTGATCGGCCGACGATGCGCGCAAATAGGAAAACTCTTTCATCGCGCCATCTCCGCAGCTTCGCGCACCGCCGCTACGATGCTGTTATGGGCTCCGCACCGACAGAGATTGCCGGACATATATTCACGGATCTCGCTATCGCAGCCCGTATGACCCTCGCCAATGCAGGCAACCGCCGACATGATCTGGCCCGGCGTGCAATAGCCGCACTGGAAAGCATCATGCTCAAGAAACGCCGCCTGCACCGGATGAAGGGTGCCGTCTGCCGCGGCAAGGCCTTCGATTGTCGTGACTTGCCGCCCCTCAGCCTGGGCCGCAAGCGTGAGACAGGCAAGCACGCGCCTGCCGTCGATATGGACGGTGCAAGCGCCGCACTGCCCGTGGTCGCAGCCTTTCTTCGTGCCGGTCAGCGCCAGATGTTCACGCAATGCATCGAGCAGCGTCACGCGTGGATCGACAGCAAGCGCGTGCGATGCACCGTTGATATCAAGCCTGAGGTTGATTGTCCGGGTCATGGTGTTCTCCTGCCTCGACGGAGGAATTTTGCGCCGTCATTGAAAATAGCCGGGTCTTGAATTGCAAAGCGCCTGCGCCAGCTAAAATCTGGTTTCGGTCTCTGCGGGATTTGCTTTCACCTCGTGGCGCCTGCGCAATTGAGACATGACATTCCGCCTCTTTCTGCGATAACAGGTGCAGGGCCCTCAAGTTAAGCGGAGGTGCCTCCGATTAAACTAGCGGCTTGCGCGGCAGCGTCAAGTCCTCATCCGCAGGAGAGGCTTTTGACCGGAAAGGCAATAGCCGGAAGCGAGACGAAACCCGAAAGACGCATGCGTTCCGATGCGTTGCGCAACCGCGACAAACTCATTGCTGTTGCCGCCGACGTCTTCGCCGATCATGGCGTCGAAGGTTCGCTGGAGGAGGTCGCCCGGCGTGCCGGCGTCGGTATCGGAACGCTCTACCGGCACTTTCCGACGCGCGAACATCTGGTCGAAGTTGTCTATCGGCGGGAGCTGCAGAATTTGGCGACGGCCGCCAGCGATCTGGCGGCAACACATCCGGCGGACCAGGCCCTTGAAGAATGGATGCACCGTTTCGTCAACTACATTGCCGCCAAGCGCGGTATGGCACAAAGCCTGCGCATTTTGCTGAATTGCAACTCGGAGCTCTTTGCCGAAAGCGCCGGCATCATCTCCGGGGCTCTTCGACAGTTGATGGACAACGCTGCCGCAAAGAGCATGATCCGCAGCGACGTGGAGAGCACCGACCTCTTGCATGCGCTTTCCAGCATCTATTCGATGCCCGACTCGCCGGAATGGCGGGAACGCTCGCGCAGGCTGATCCGCCTGTTGATGGATGGACTTAAATGGGGTGTAAAAATGGGGCCGGCCGATTAGGTCGGAAGCGACTCGGTTAAGTGGGGCAGAACGGGTGGCAAGGCGAGACCTTTGCATCGCTGAACGATGCCGTGGGTAGCGCTGATCCTCGATTGCATTGGCCGGTTTTCGGAGCGACGATTGACCTGGACGGAGGCCTAAAATGCACGGGACAGACCCTGGAGACTTGAATGAAGCAGAGCTGATCGCATCGCACGATGCGGTCGTTGATCGGCTGCACTTTCTGCATCAGCAAAAGACAATGCACGCCCTGCTCGAATTGGCGATCGGCGAACGCCTGGTGTTCGAAGACAATTAGGCCAGCCGCGGGCCGGGATTGCAAAGAGCGCCGCCGCGGAGTTTTGACAGCGATCGAAATTTAGGGTAGAAATGCCTCAAAAGGTAGAAATATCGGAGCTGTCATGTCGCTCAATATCAAAAACCCCGCCACAGTCGCTCTCGTTGACGAGCTTGCGCGGCGGCAAGGTATCAGCAAGACCGCAGCCATTCATCAGGCTTTGACGGAGCGTCTACATCGCATGGGATACGGCGATGTGGCGCAGGAGCGTCTGCTCACCGAGATACAGGCGATCCGTGGGCGAGTGGCGCGATTGCCCGAACTCGACAGCCGAAGCGATGAAGAAATCATCGGCTACGATGAGCATGGAATTCCGAACTGATGGTGATCGATACCTCTGCGATTGTCGCGATCCTGCGCAGTGAACCAGAGGCCGCAACGCTCGAGAGAACGGTCGTCGCCAACCCTATTCGTTTGGTCCCCGCGACATGTGTTCTTGAGACGCGTATGGTCTTGGTCAGCCGGCGCGGCGAACACGCACTTGCCGAGATCGATCTGTGGCTCGCCAGAATCGAGGCCGACATCGTTCCGGTCGACGCCGATCTGGTGGATCTGGCGACACAGGCCTGGCTTACTTACGGCAAGGGCCGCCATCCGGCGGCATTGAATTTTGCCGATTGTTTTTCCTACGCTTTGGCAAAGCGTGCGGACGAACCGCTTCTCTTCATCGGCGAGGACTTTTCGCGCACCGATATCGAGGCGGCATAATGATGGCTGGCGACCCGCACATTTGCAGGATGTCACCGATCGTGCCCGCGGCTATGTCGAGGCGGCGAACTCTGCCAATACCCGACGCGCCTATGCCGCCGACTGGAAACCGCAACCGCCACTCTTCCACGCCTCGGCAGAAGGAAGCCATTCTTCCGGAAGACCTGGTCGCCATGCTGGAGACGCTGGATCGTGGCACGCTGCCGGGCTTGCGCGACCGCGCCATGCCGCTCGTCGGTTTTGCCGGAGCCTGCGCCGCTCCGAAATCATCGGGCTCAACCTCGGGCGCGACCAGACCGAGGACGGGCGCGGCTGGTTAATTGAAATCCGAAAGCAAAAGCGACAGACACCTTATCTGCCCGCGTACCCGATTCGGCTGGTGCAGAACCTTGGCGCTTTCCAGCTAATGCGCTGATATGATTTGTTTCCAGTTCATTACTGAAGTTAAAAAGAGGTTCATTTCCGCAAGCCATGCTTCGGTGACGCGGGTAAGTATTGCGCGAATAAGCCCGTTAAGAAGGCGCTTAACCGCCTGTTAAGCCAGCGGCCTTGCAAGAAAATGAGAATCGGCGCTAAATGCGGTTTCATTGGCCTCACGGCGTTAAAATCGCATTTTCGAGATTTCC
>NZ_CP121643.1:0-356050 GCF_029714385.1 Rhizobium sp. CC1099
ATGTTCTATCTCTGGCGGGCAATGGCCGGTAAACCGGTTGAAGGCCGCCAAGAGGAACAGATGGCGATAGCAAACCGAGTAGAATCAGTTGTCGGCTCCAAGGAAGATGCTGGCGGCAAAATCATGCGTCACGCAGGGCTTCTGTCCGGGCAATTGCAGCAGCTCAGAACTCGCATGTATCCTCCAAAGTCGGAAAAGATCCTGCGTCCGTTTCTGACCAATGAAGTATCGAAGCTCACGTCTATACCCGATTCCACCCTGAAGCTCATGTCTACCGAAGGACGTGGACCGGTTCCCAGCAGGCTGGAGAATAACCATCGCGTCTACACGCTGGCCCAGATCAATGAGCTGCGTGAGTTGTTCGCAATGCAGAAACCTGCGGACGCCTTGCGATTCCTTCCTCGCCGTCGCGCCGGCGAGCATCTCCAGGTCGTTGCAATAGCCAACTTTAAGGGCGGCAGCGCAAAAACCACGACCTGCGTTCATCTCTCCCATTATCTCGCGCTTCACGGTTACCGCGTCCTTGCACTGGATTTGGATCCTCAAGCATCCCTGTCCGCTATGTTTGGTGCTCAGCCAGAGATCGACGTTGGGTCAAATGAAACGATTTACGCCGCCCTGCGCTACGATGAGACCGAACGTCGTCCAATCCGCGATATCATCCGCAAGACATACTTCGATGGCATTGACCTCATTCCGGGAAATCTGGAAGTCATGGAGTATGAGCACGAAACGCCACGGGTTTTGGCGAATAAGTCGAGCGCGGGCGCAATCTTCTTCGAGCGATTGAAGCTAGCCCTTTCGGAAGTCGAGACGGACTACGATGTCGTGATCCTCGATACTCCGCCGTCGCTCGGCTTTCTAACCCTGAGCGCGATATACGCGGCGACGAGCATGATCATAACGGTCCATCCGGCCATGCTGGACGTCGCATCGATGAGCCAGTTTCTTCTCATGATGGGCGATCTGATTAGTGTCCTCAACGAGAGCGGCGCCCAGCTGGATCAGGATTTCATCCGTTACTTGGTAACACGGCACAACCCAAATGACGCTCCGCAGTCACAGGTCGTCGCGATGCTTAGGCACTTGTTCGGCGCTGATGTCTTTTTGCCGACCGCCATCGAGAGCACTGCGGTCGAGGCCGCCGGCCTAGCGAAACGTTCGATCTACGAGCTCGAGATGGGACAAATCGGTCGTGATACTCAAAAACGCGCTCGTGAGGCGGTAGACGCCGTAAACGAGGCGATAGTTCGCCTCATCAACGATAGCTGGGGGCGGACATGAGCAAATCACCCCGCAAGTCCATTGTCGCCAGCTTCGGGCTGCTTTCCGCAGAGCTGGAGAATAGCCAGACAACTGACCAACAGCCTGAGCCTCCGGCTCTGCCTTCCGGCAATCGTGTCGGGGCTGGTGTCATTGGCGCGGCCCACCGGGCAATCGACGACATCAGATCAGAGCGAGATCGGTTGAAGGCTCTTGTCGAGGCGGGCGGCGGTACTGTTCGAGAGCTGGATCCTTCTCTCATTGACCCCTCCCCTTACCCAGACAGGCTGCCCGATGATGACGGAGCGAGTTTTGAGGCGTTCAAGCGGTCGATTGAGACTGAGGGACAAAAAGTTCCCATCCAGGTCCGGAAACACCCGTCGTCAGCCGGTCGGTATCAGATCGTCTACGGTCACCGGCGCTGGCTTGCGGCCAAGCAGCTCGGCAAGCCCGTTCGAACCATCGAGGTGGAGATTTCCGACCTCGACCTCGTTCTCGCACAAGGTATCGAAAATGCGAGTCGCCAAGACCTGACCTGGATCGAGCGCGCGCTATTTGCATCGAGAATGGATGTTGCGGGGATCAAGCCGCGCCACATCTACGCCGCGCTTTCGATCGAAGACGCCGAACTGGCACGGATGCGGAATGTCTACAGGATCATTCCCGCGGATATCATTGAGGCCATTGGGCGGGCGCCAAAGGTTGGGCGGCCACGCTGGCTCGAGCTTGCCAAGACGGTTGCGGGCGACTCGGGAACACTTGATGCCCTGCGGGCGACGTTGGTTAAGGAGGGCGATGCAGCTGAGACCTCCGATCAGAGGTTTCAGCGTGCGTTGAACGCCATCAAGCCAGCAGCGAGTGGGCGTCGGGAGCCGAGCCCGATTACGGACAAGAGCGGCACAAAGCTCGGCGCCTTATCGATGTCCTCGAAAGAAGTTCGAATTTCGGCCGAGGGATCACTCGGGATCGAGTTTTTGAAGTTTGTTGAGGCGGAGCTCCCAGCGCTTACTGAGCGTTTTGCCCGCCTGCGAGAAAACGAGAATTCCTGACAGCTGTCAGGGTTTTGGAGCTTAGTGAGGAAAGGAAGTGTAGCAAAAGAAAAAGGCCCCCAAACGTTGCCGTCGTGGAAGCCTCTCTCTCTGTGTGACAACTAGAGAATCGCATTTCCCCGAATCCTAGTCAAGAGTCTTTGGCACCGTTTTTGGTGAGCGGCTTTCTTTTGCCTCTTAGAAGGTGAAGGAAAATGCAAAGTGAGCAGGTGACGACGCCCTTTGGGCGGCGGCCGATAACCCTTGCCCTGGTGAAACGGCAGATCGCCACAAAGATCGAGTCGGGCAAGTCGGCAGATAAATGGAAGATCTTCCGCGACGTTTCCACAGCGCGCGGACTGCTCGGCCTCCATGATCGCAGCTTGGCGATTCTAGACGCTCTTTTGAGCTTCTATCCCGAAAATGAGCTGCGTCAGGACGCCGGGCTTGTCGTGTTCCCGTCGAACGCTCAGCTCACACTTCGTGCGCACGGCATAGCGGGTGCCACGCTTCGCCGACATCTAGCATTCCTCGTCGAGGCTGGGTTGATTCTTCGGAAGGACAGCGCCAACGGCAAGCGCTACGCGCGCAAAGACAGGGCCGGCGCTATCGAGAGCGCATTTGGATTCGATCTGTCGCCGCTCCTCATGCGCTCCGGGGAACTTGCTCAGATGGCGCAGCAGGTTGCTGCGGATCGGAAAGCGTTCAAAAGGTCGAAGGAAAACCTCACTATATGCCGGCGGGATGTCCGCAAGCTCATCACTGCCGCGATCGAAGAGGGTGCGGATGGGGATTGGGAGAAAATTGAGTCTATGTATGTTGAGTTGGTCGGCCGCATACCTCGTTCCCCAACCCCGTCCGATTTGGGCGACCTGCTCGACGAAATGAATATGCTGCAGGAAGAAATCCTCAACACATTGGATCTGCAGCGAAAAGCAGAAAATAATAGCACCAATGATGCCCACTATGAGCACCACATACAGAATTCAGATACCGAATCCATTAATGAACTTGAACCTAGCTCAAGAAATGAGCAGGGCGCGATGCCGAGCCGAAGCCACGAACGGACGAACGTGCAGCTGAAGGCATTTCCGCTGGGTATGGTGTTGCGGGCGTGCCCTGAAATCGCGGCATACGGTCCTGGCGGAGCGGTAGGGAGCTGGCGAGATCTGATGGCCGCGGCCGTCACCGTGCGATCGATGCTGGGCGTTAGCCCGTCCGCCTATCAGGAAGCTTGTGATGCCATGGGACCGGAAAATGCAGCCGCCACGATCGCCTGCATTCTTGAGCGGGCAGGGCACATCAACTCGGCTGGTGGATATCTGCGAGATCTAACTTCGAAAACGAAGCGTGACGAATTTTCCCTCGGTCCGGTTCTCATGGCGCTGCTAAGAGCGAACGGAGGCTCTGGCCAGAAAACCGGTTGAGGATCGAGTGAAAACCCTGACAGTTGTCAGGGTTTCGGAATTCTCCAAGCCATGCCCCATTCTTGGTAACCAAAAGACGGAAGCGCTGGGGCCACCTGAGCTAGGTGCCGGCAAAGCAGATTTCGATTACCGAAAACCGAGCCGAGCCCTCCGCCGGGAGAAAAACCAATCAACGCCTTTTCCTTGCGTGGGTTCGCCAAGCACACTACCGGTCACCACAAAACCGCCCCGCCTGAATGTCACCGCTAATGGCAAGCCAGACTATTTTCAAACTGAGTGACGTCGATGCGGTTATATTACGTCGCCCGCTCGCAATTCGTCGCTTGCGCATTATTGAGTTTGGTCGTCCGTGCGAAAGCACCGATATGTCCGATCAGCCTTTGCGTCCGGGCCGGGGCCTGACGAAGGTGTTTGCCTAGTTGGAATCGTGTCCTGCTGGTAGATTTCAGCCCGTTTGGAATATGAGGAAACGCAATGCCGTCTGAAACTCGGTCGCCGCGCCTGGCAGTCCTGATTGATGCCGACAACACTTCGGCCAAGATCGCCGACGGGCTGTTTGAAGAGGTCGCCAAGATCGGTGAGGCGAGCGTGCGTCGCATTTATGGCGATTTCTCCGGCACGCGCTCCAAAGGGTGGGCGGACGTTCTGGCAAAGCATGCGATCATACCGCAGCAGCAGTTCGCTTACACAACTGGGAAAAATGCCTCCGATATCACTCTGGTGATCGATGCCATGGATTTGCTGCACAGTGGCCGCTTCGATGGGTTCTGCTTGGTCTCCTCCGACAGCGATTTCACACGGCTGGCCGCTCGTATACGCGAGCAAGGGGTCGACGTTTTCGGTTTCGGCGAGCAGAAGACGCCGGAGAGTTTTCGCCAAGCCTGCCGGCGGTTCGTCTATACCGAAAACCTCGTTCCCGGGACGGTCAAGGGTGAGCAGAATACCGCGTCCCCCGACAAGCCACTGCAGCCGGCGAGCACCGCCGTGCCGTTGATCAAGAAGGTGCTGTCGCAGGAGGACACCGAGGACGGCTGGGTCAATCTCGGCACCGTCGGCAAGCAGCTTCTGAACCTTGCGCCGGATTTCGATCCTCGCACCTTCGGTTTCCGAAAACTCAGCGACCTTATCCGTAAGACGAACCAGTTCGACGTTCAGCAGGCCGAGGGGCGTCCCGTCAGCATTCGTCTGAAGCAACGAGGAAAAAAGTAGAGCACCTGAGACGGATGAGCCAAGGGTAGCGCGTGGAAATTCCCGGCGACGCCCACGAACGGATGAAGGTGCAGCTGAAGGCGTTTCCGCTGGGTAGTGTGTTGAGGGCGTGCCCCGTAATCGCGGCATACGGGCCTGGCGGAGCGGTAAAGAGCTGGCGAGATCTGATGGCGGCGGCCGTCACCGTGCGATCGATGCTGGGCGTTAGCCCGTCCGCCTATCAGGAAGCTTGTGATGCCATGGGACCGGAAAATGCAGCCGCTACGATCGCCTGCATTCTTGAGCGGGCAGGGCACATCAACTCGGCTGGTGGATATCTGCGAGATCTAACTTCGAAAACGAAGCGTGACGAATTTTCCCTCGGTCCGGTTCTCATGGCGCAGCTAAGAGCGAACGGAGGCTCTGGCCAGAAAACCGGTTGAGGATCGAGTGAAAACCCTGACAGCTGTCAGGGTTTTGGTATCCTCCAAGCCATGCCCCATTCTTGGCAACCTAAAGACGGAAGCGCTGGGGCCTCCTGAGCTAATTTAGGTGCCGGCAAAGCAGATTTCGATGCCGAAACCGAGCCACGCCCATCCCCGGGAGAAAAGCCAATCAACGTCTTCCTTGCGTGGATTCGCCAACGCACACTACCGGCCCTCACCGCTCCGCCTTCCGGCTCTTCATCGACAAGATTCTCCACGTGCAGAACGGGGAAATCTGCCCACCAAGCCGAGATGAATGGCGCCGTTAGGTCTGCCGATCCCGTCTGAGAAGGGCGGCGCGGATCTGCTCAGTCTTGCTCGGGGGAGCAGCGGTGGGTGGCTCGACGTGAGGGGCGCTATTCTCGTCATTGCTTCGTTTCAGGCTGAGAAAGCGTCGCTGCGCAACAAGTCGGTCTTCGGTCGAAAGTGGTTCCACGGGCTTGCCATCGATGTCATGGCGCATCGAACCAGGTTGGGCGCTCGCGAAATAGTACCGTTTTGAGTGGACAAAGGAGCCAACGGCTCGGCGCAATGCCGTCGCTTTGACATCAGGCTTTACCAGCGCGCGGAGATCGTTGAAGAGGCCAAGCGCGAAGGGACGGATCTGATCGCCTGGTTTACTGGGAAGAATGTCTATCGGACGGATCAGCAGTACGCTGATCGCCTCTGCCTTTTGAACATCGAACTCTGTTGCAATGATGGGTCCGTGGCTGACGGTCCAGGGTTTGTCCATGAGCTCCTACCTTGCGCTTCTTGTCACTAGGGATCGATTGTGAAGGGACGTTGACAGCAGCTCTATCTTCTAGCGATCCCCGGCGATATAGGCGTTTTCGACATAGTTCCAGCGCACTTGAAAAGTTACGGAAATGCCGGAAATAAGCAATTCGCGGCAAGCCCGGCGTGGATTAAGATTTTTACCAAGCGGAGGCACCCGCCCGACTCGGTAGCCTTCTGTACTGGCTCTTATGGGCGAAAGAGACCGAAGCGGCGCGCTTCATCCAACAGTGCCCTGACAGAAGACGGTTGCCATTTCCGGCCACCACGCGGCGGCCGCTCATGCATCTGGTCCAATTGCGCAGCAATTTCGCGCAGCGATAGATCAGGATCGGCGATCGCGATCGCAGCGACCAGCTTCATCAGATTGTCCTCCGGCGGCCGGCGAGGAGAGCGGCCGAGCAATTCTGGCTCGGCGAGTTTCTCGCGCACCATCCGGTGGATTGCCCGGCGCAAGCGTTCGACCGTCCAGTCGTGACCTTTGCGATTGAGTATCCGCACGACATTATCCCAACTGTGTTGCGGTCGCAGCTGGCGTACGGTTGGCAGCCATGTCTGCGCCGATGAGATCACTTCGTCCAGATAAGCCCGATTGCGGGCGGCTGAGATAGCGCGGACCGCTTCCGGTCGGCGCTCGCGAAGTCCAGGGTTACCAGCGAGCCGGCCGCGTGCCTTAGCTGCCGCCATGCCGGCTTTGGTTCGCTCCGCGATCAGCGCACGCTCGAGCTGGGCTACGGCACCTAGCACTTGGAGAGAAAACATGCCTTGCGGCGTCGAGGTGTCGATTGGATCGCGAAGGGACCGGAAGTGAACGCCTCGTTTCTCGAGGTCTTCGATTACGTTAAGCAAGTGGCTAACGGAACGCGCCAGCCGGTCCAGGCGGACGACGACGAGGGCGTCGCCCGCGACAAGTTCCCGGAGAAGCTTCGTCAGGATCGGCCTGGCCCGTGATGCGCCGGATCCGTGCTCCTGATGGATGCGATGACAACCGGCCGCTCGCAACTCGTCGATCTGGGCATCGTTGAGCTGGTCGTCCGTCGAGACGCGCGCGTATCCAATCAGCCTCTGCGGCGGGGGGAGGGGATTGGAGGTTGCAGCTCTCGCCATGGAATCTCGCGGTCTTTTGGAGGCGTTTTGTACAAATAAAGAATGTATCAGCAAACGTTCCTTTGCAAGCGTGTTTTATGACCAAAATAGAAGGCCACACAGCGCGTTTTCTTGTCGAAGACGGGCAACGAGCCATCCCGGGTGCGAGATGCCCGTCAGTGGCCTTCCACCGTCGAAATGCGGCAAAACTGGCTCTTTTGAGAGGGCGCAGCACCGGTTGTCGCTTCTAGCAGGCGCTGACGCCAGGAGGAGGGAAGGGGAGGTGCTTCAATTCAGCGGATCGAGCGAACGACGTTCCACTCGATTAAGCAAAGGAGTCCGCCGAACCTGGGTGAAAAGTGGCGCAAAAGATGGATTTCCGGGTGAACCCGCCGATCAAGGGCGACTAACAAGGGTGATTTGCGGGTCAAAATCAATAACCATCGATAAACGCTGGTTATCGATGGTTAGGACGTCGTTGGATATTCGCCGCCATGACGGAAGCTAAGGCCAATATCACTTCTGGTTAATAGCGCATTTACTATGAATTCAGTGTGTTAAGATATCCGGACATTGCCTATCCGGACCCTGCTGCGGCCTGTTTTCACGCCGGCATCGCGCTCGCCCGCCTCGACGAGCGCATCGCCCGCTCGCCGGTCGGACAGGGGTGGATCGAGCGCTCGCATTTCGCCGATGCCTGCGCCTCGCTGTGGATCGACGGCGAACTCGTGCATCTCGAAGACCTCGTCCTGCACGACGCCACCCGCGACATCCGCACCCCGACCCACGAGCTGACCATCGCTCGCGACGTGTCGCGAACCCGCCGGCGCATCGCGGCGCAGTCGCCGGATTGGGTCTTGTCCGCAGAGGGTATCCGAACCTTGCGACAAACATCGGAAATCAATTCGGCCGGCGCGGGCGAGGGGAAGACTGCCGTCGCCATTCGCCCCGCGGCGCCGATAAATCCGGAAGGGGAGGGCGAGGAGGGTGACGACGCGAAAGATCTGCCCGGCGTCGACTATGCCGCCATCGATGCGGTACTGGCCCGATCGGAGGCCGCGATCGAAAACGCAACCCGGCCCGGCCGCGCCAGCGCGGCAGACAGAAACGCACTGGTCTATGATCTCGACTGGGACGAGGATGCGCGGCTGGAGGAATGGCGCGGCGTGCTGCGCCAGGCCGAAAACTTGCCGGCGGTGCTGCAGGCGATCGTCGCCCTCGATGCCTGGAACGAGCTTTCCGTCCTGCAGCATGCGCCCTGGCTCGGCCGGCTATTTGCCGCCTCCATCCTGCGCCAGGCCGGCGTCACCACCGGTGCCCATCTCGCCGCCATCAACGTCGGACTGAAAACCATCCCCGTCGATCGGCGCCGGCATCGCGATCGCGAGATCCGGCTGCTGGCCATCGCCCAGGGGTTTTTGGCGGCCGCCGAGATCGGCATGAAAGAACACGACAGGCTGACGCTGGCGAAAACCATGATGGACCGAAAACTGGAGGGGCGCCGGACGTCGTCAAAATTGCCGGAGCTGGTCGAGCTCGTCATGGCAAAACCGCTGGTGTCGGCCGGGATGTTGGCGAAGATGCTTGAGGTCACGCCGCAGGCGGCGCGGCGGATCGTTTTGGAGCTCGGCTTGCGGGAGATGACCGGGAGGGGGAGGTTTCGAGCGTGGGGAGTTATCTAGTCGTAACGCGATCGGCGTGCCCTTCGCGGGCAACGAGAGCCACCTAGAGCACAGCATTCAATTGCCGCAGTGCATTGGTATAAGATAGCTGCATCGGCGCGACGCTGTCGCTGACTTCGAACGGCAACTTCCCTGTGCCGTACAGGCCGACTTGTTAGCATTCGGCAACAGCTATGATGGTGTTCGTGACAAAACGAATTGAATTATCCGTTAGCATTCACTAGGGAGAGTGCGGCGTCTACGATCTTGAAGAACTTCGGGGAACTGCGCGCCGCGTCACCTACCTTTTCAAGCCACTGACTGGAGACCTCTTTTGATGCGGCGAGCGCTTCGATCCGATACCTGAGGTTTGGCCGCGGCCGACTGATTCCATGCATGATTTTCGATATTGTGGATTGACTGGTATGCAGCGCCAGAGCTAGCTCGGCCTGGGTGATGCGATCCCTGGCGGCGATGCCTTTAAGCATCCCACCCCAGTCGCTCGTCATCCCGTCGTTTGATTTCGCTTGCATAGAACGAATATAAACGAATATTCTATGGAAACGTCAATAGGCGCTTCGACGCTTTAATACCGGAGGCCACTAATGTACCAGCCGCACTCGGAGATTCTCCCAGGGGTGAAGTGGGGCAAACCCGAATGGGTCCCAAGCCCCGCCTACTGGGCCGCCATTGCGAACCAGGTGACGGAGGCGTCGCACGGTTTCGTAAGTCCGTCGGCCACGCTCCACGAGGAAGTCGGCTTCTGTCTGTTGGGCGGCTATGGCGTGACCGCCGAAATGAACCACGCGTTCTTCGAGGTTCTTTGCGACGCCGGCGTTTTCGTGCCGGGCGCGAGGGTGCCCGCGTCGGTGATCGAAGGTCTGCTGCGGTCGAACGCCATCGTGGACGGCAGACCGAGGCGATACAGGTTTCCGAAACAGAAGGCCGCTAGGATCGAAGTGGCACTGCGAAGGATCGAAAGCGACCCGCCTCCGGTGGACGATCCGGTGGCATTTCGGAATGCGCTTCTTTCGATACCGGGGATCGGCCCCAAGACCGCATCATGGATTGCGCGGAATTTGCTCGGGACAGACGAGGTGGCAATACTAGACATCCACGTTATTAGAGCCGGAAAACTAATGGGGCTCTTCCACGGCGAAACCAAACTGCCGCGAGATTATTTCGACATGGAACGTCGTTTCCTCGATCTCTGTAAAATCATGGAAATCAAGGCTTCGTTGCTCGACGCGATTATTTGGGGGGAAATGCGCAAACTCGGCCGCGCCGACGTTTGACTTCGACAACTGCTAGAGTTCTTATTTTCGCGTTTACGATTCGAAGGTGAAAGAATGTCAGGCAGTGGCAGACGGAAATCACGGGGTTCCTCTCAACCTCAACAGGCAGCGCCTCAGTCGGGCACAAAGGGAGCTTCGACAGGCGCAGGCGGCGGATTCGGGTCTTCCGATCCTTGTGCAATTGCGTTCGACGTCAACCTGAGCGGCGTCAATGTTGCGGTAGCGGCCGGCATTTCGGTGGGGACAACGCTTCAGGTCGTTCTCACTGTCAGCAATGGTTTCGATGTCGTGGTTTGCCAGACCGCCGCCGGCCAAGTCGTCGGCTCGTTGGCGGCTTTCCCGGGCTTGGCGACTTTGGTCGGCTGCCTGCGCAGCGGGCGACGTTACATCGCACAGGTCACGGTCCTCAACGGTACGATCGTCACTGTCCACGTGGAGCTAGCGCCGTGATAGTGGCGGGTGGCACATACCGGGAGGTTTGCGACAACCCGCATTGGGACCGCTTCTTCGGGTCGGGTCTTCGAGCAGCCGCGGCGATCAGCGAACTCTCCGAGGATGTGACACTCGCGACATACGCGCCGCCGGAATGGGCGGAAGACGTCGCAATGTCTGCAGCCGCGTTCGGAGTGAAGGCGCTGATCACCGAATGCCGGATGCCGGCGACTTTTCGATACTTTCATCAGCTATCCACGGCGGAGCTCGAATACGACGGCGACGACGATCTAGAGCCCTTGCGCGTAGACGGCGATGCCGTACTGCGTTTCGGCATGGTGGCGGGAAGTGCGATTGTAAGAGCCGAGTATGCCGTCTTCGACCCGCAGACAGGAGCTAACCCCGAGTCCTTCCACTCCAACGGCTCCGTCGCTGAGCACTTGGCGATCGTATTGAATGGCTGGGAAGCAAGCCAGACGACAGGCCTTCCTCCGGAGGAGGCCGGCGCTCTCATACTCGCTCGCGAGAATGCCGACGCAGTCGTGATCAAACTCGGACCGCGGGGAGCAATTGTTCACTCTAAGGGGCGCAGCTCCGTGCTCGTGCCTCCCTATCGATCCGACAGCGTTTTCAAGATCGGGTCTGGTGATGTCTTCAGCGCGGCGTTTGCCTATTTCTGGGCCGAGGCGGGGCTGCAACCCGACGAGGCGGCCGATGCAGCTTCTCGCTCGGTCGCGCATTTTGTGGACGGACACCAGTTGCCACTTCCGGCGATCGATGCGCTTCGCCATGGCGACGCCTATTCGACCCGGGGATCGCCGAGGCAGCTCTATCTCGCTGGACCGTTCTTCGCGATGGCTCAGCGCTGGCTCATCGAGGAAACGCGCGACATCCTGACGTCGATGGGGGTACCTGTATTCTCTCCGCTTCATGATGTCGGTACCGCCAAGTCAGCCCGCGACCTTGCGTCGGGAGATCTCGCAGGTCTGAATCAGAGTGCGGTGGTGCTAGCGCTGCTCGACGGGGCCGACCCGGGTACGGTTTTCGAGGTCGGTTACGCCCGGAGGGCCGGTATTGCCGTGGTCGGATATTCCGAACAACTCGACGCGCTTCACCTCACGATGTTCGAGGGGACAGCCTGCGTGATGGAAAGCGATTACACCACGGCCGTCTATAAAGCCGCCATGGAGGCATGGGCAGCATGAGGCTGCTACTCTACTCAGGTGGTCTGGACTCAACGGCGCTGGCATGGTCGCAGCGTCCCGACCTATGTCTCACAATCGATTACGGGCAAAGGCCGGCGCAGGGAGAAATCCGGGCTTCTTCCGGCCTTTCGGGGTTGATGGGCCTTCGCCACGAGGTCCTGACAGTTAACCTGGCTCACCTTGGGTCTGGATCGCTGGCGGGCTCTGAAAGCGCCAACATCGGATCAGCGCCCGAGTGGTGGCCGTACAGGAACCAGATGCTTATCACTCTGGCCGCGATGAAGTTCGTGGGGCAGGGACTCAAGGAAATCATGTTCGGTGCCGTCGCGACTGACGTTCATGCTGACGGCAAAAAGCCGTTCGTCGACGCCATCAGCGCGCTGGTCGCGCTACAGGAAGGCGGTGTGCGGGTCACTGCGCCGGCGATCGACACCGACCCGGTCGACCTCATCAGAGACTCTGGTGTTCCGAAGTCGTTGCTGGGTGCGACTTTCTCTTGCCACGTCGCCGAATACCCCTGCGGGCGTTGCCGAGGATGCGAAAAGCATAGCGATACAATGCGCGAACTTGACGGAGCGGCCCGTTCATGAGTTCCGTTGCCCCATGGCGACAATACCAAAGAGATGTTGCGGACCACTTCAAGCAGCTCGGTTTCTCAGTCGCCGTCGAAGAAAAGATCGACGGAGCCCGTGGAAGCCATGTCGTCGATGTAGTCGCTAGGATCGAGATGTGTGGCGTTTTGGTCTGTTGGATCGTCGAATGCAAGCTCTGGAACCGACCTGTCGAAAAGGAGAACGTGCTCACCTTGTATCAGATCGCTCAGGATGTGGGTGCGGACAGGGCTTTCCTGATGTCGGAGAGCGGTTTTCAGGCTGGCGCAGTGCGCTCTATTACTAACACCAACGTCACCCTGGCAAGCGTGGAAGAGTTGAGTGAGCTTAGCCAGCTGGCTCTGGCGAAATTGATCATCGCACGCTTGAGAAAAGACATTTTCACGGTTCGCGAACGGCTCTACCCGATCCTTTGGGCGATACAGGACAAGCCCTCGGATTATCTGCGGGGTACCTACACCATCGTCGTGAGTTTGCTTGCTGCCTGCATGGAGATGGAAATGACTTTCAATCGGGCAGCAGGCAACGTCTATCCCGTCGAATATAACGCAGACTTCACCGGAACCCGGCTGGTGACCGTAAACAGCGAGATCGAACTTGCAAGGCTAATGTCAACTGACATGGCCGAGGTCACGGACAGCGTAGCGAAGGTGGAGGAAGACTATCGGGTAAAGGTCGCCGCCTACCACGGCTGACAATAACCGTTGGATTTTGGGTGGCCCTAGCGGCGCGATCGCTCCATCAGCACGCGATCTCCACCAGCAATATTCTTGACAGTCGGGGGTATGTTCTCTATTTGTTCTCATTCAGCAACCGAAAGCTTCAAGGGCCGGTTGACCGAGGCAAATCTCGGTCGTTGATCGGAACGGGAGGTTAGGCGCAAAACTGGGGAGATCGTGCTGCTATGAGCGAACGTCATTTGGCCATCGCAAAACTAGCAGATAGGATGCTCGGCACGAGCGCAGTGAATTGCGCTGAGGCGTGTAGAGTGAAGGAAGGTTCGTTGGTCGGTCCGCAAAGCAAACTTCATCAACCTGACGGGGCGTTTTTCAGAAAAGACGAAACGTTGGATCGACTAGCGGAAACGTTCAATGTCGCGCAGTTTGTAAGCTTCGCTCCCGAACAGCACGGACCGGCGCAGCAGTTCTCCAGGATAGCAGGCTACAAGGCGAACCATCGCTTCGAGACGTTACGAGACGCTGTCACGGCTCTCTTCGGAGAAAGTTCTGAAGGAACGGTGAACGTTCGCAGCTTCAGCGCACACCAAACCCAAAGTCGCGAATTCATATACGGGGTCGATACGGTTGACGCTGTCGTCGACGCTGTGCAGCGAATGGCCGGCGAGGGAGCTTACACCATCGTCAATGAGACCATTGATGTCTCCGATGGGGGAGTGTCCGGTGTCGCCATGGGTGAGCTCGTCGAATTTCGGCCCGACATGACCCCGCGAGGCGTCGAGAAGCCAGGGTTTGCGCGACTTCCGACGGAATGGGCGTTGCGGCTATTTCAGACGGTTTACGGTGTAAGCGTTGATTTCGCGAAGAGCCGGCGAGGGCGGCTCGAATTCAGTCTTCATCCGCGTCCGCGTGGCTGGAAGAAGGAAAACGTGATTTTCTGGGAGCATTCCCAAGACTTTTTCCCTCCGGTCCCAATAAAGGCCGAGTGGCCCAACGATTTCAGCCGGATGGTCGGCGACAAGGCATATGGTCTGTTGATTGCCGATATCAACGGCTTTTGCGTGCCGCGGACAACGGTGATTGGTCGCCGGCTCGCGCCGTTCTCGTTTGGCCGGCCCACCGGCCTCGAAGAGGTGTGGATTCGGACCAGCCCGAGAGAGCAGGTTCCGGGCAAGTTTACCACTGCCCGTGGTTGGCAAGACCCGTTTGCCCTGTTGCAAGTCGAAGACCCCGACGGCACGGCTATATCCTCGGTGCTGTCGCAAAAGGGTGTTGCCGCTCAGTGGTCGGGTGCCGCTATCGAGACTGCGAGCGGGGGCCTTGTAGTGGAAGGCGTGAAAGGGACGGGCGACCGGATGATGGTCGGTTTGGCAGATCCGGAACGCGTACCCGAAAGCGTCGTTGCCAAGGTAACGGAGCTGCACGAAAGGCTCCACCTTGTCCTGGGCGCGACAAGGTTCGAATGGGTTTTCGATGGCGACGAAGTCTGGATTGTCCAGTTGCACAGCGGAGCGAGCGTCTCCGACGGTGATACCATCGTGCCCGGCGATGCTACGGTCTGGATCGAGTTCGACGTTTCGAGAGGGCTGGAGGAATTGAGGTCTCTGACCGCCAGCCTTACGCCAGACACGGGTATTACGCTTGACCGTAGAATCGGCTTAACCAGCCATCTGGCAGACGTTTTGCGCAAAGCCGGGGTTCCGGCGCGCGTAGGGGCCCGGTAGGCTTTTAAAGGCGGGAACTTGAAACCCGTCGTAAACCAATAAGGCGCATGCTCGTTGTAATCGTGCATAGCGTTTCACTAGGAGGAAGATCATGGCATATGCAGCAGTAGTAGAAGCCCGTAAGGCGGCAGAAGTTAATCAGGAAAGAGTTCGCGAGGCTGTTCGTCTTGGCTTCGAGTTGAAGCGTGAGCAGGAACAAAAGAAGGCCGCGCAGGAAGCGGCGCGTCTGCAAGCTCAGGCTCGCTAATAGTGGCAACCGAGATGTACACCGGCGAAGATCGGCAGCGTCAGAACGGCGAAGTTGACAAGTCGGAGAGCTGGCGGCCTCCGTTTGTGAGGGACTTCGGCCGGATCATTCACAGTGCGAGCTTTAGAAGGTTGCAGGGAAAGACGCAGGTCTTCCCTGGACATGAATCGGATTTCTTCCGCAATCGTCTGACTCATTCGCTTGAAGTGGCGCAGATTGCGGAAGGTATTGCTGACCGCCTGAACGATGTTTTCGAAGAGGCGCTCGGCAAAAACAAAATCGACAGCCGCCTTTGCGCAGCGGCTGGCCTCGTGCACGACATCGGGCACCCGCCCTTCGGCCACAACGGTGAGCGGGCGCTCGACGGAAAAATGAAGCTTTACGGCGGCTTCGAAGGGAACGCGCAGACGCTGCGGATTTTGAGCAGGCTCGAAAAAAAGGCAAAGTACGACGAGCCTGTCGATGGCGACATCCGTGCTGGTTTGAATCTGTGCTTCAGGACGCTCGCCGCTGTTTTGAAGTACGACACTGAAATTCCTGTCGAGCGTCCCAACGCCAAGAAGCCTCAGAAGGGCTATTATGCGTCCGAGGCCAAGATCGTCGCCGAGATCAAGCGTAAGGTCTTAGGTGGGAAGTCGCTTCCGGAAGGCGCAAAGCTGAAGACCGTCGAATGCGCAATTATGGATATCGCTGACGACATTGCGTACTCGGTCTATGACTTGGAAGACAGTCTGAAGGCGGGCTTCCTGACGCCCGCGTCGATCCTGGCAACGGATGACGACCTGCTGAAGCGCGTTGCGGAAGTGGTAACCGAGCAGCTCAAGGACGATATCGGGGAGACCGTGACGGTTTCTAAGGTGCAGGCGACGTTTGTGGCGATTTTCAGCGATATTTTCGCGACCGGAGAACCGAAGACCTCGGACGATGGCGAAGCTCGCAAGCAGGACGATATGGCAAACTTCATCAGTGCAATGAGAGCGTCTCGCGATCTGAACATGGACGCCGGCAAGAGGATGGAACTAAGCTCGGAACTGGTGAAAGAATTCATCAACGACGTTGAACTCAAGGTCAATGAAGAGTGCCCGGCGTTGTCGAAGGTCAGCCTCGTAAAGGAAACGCGGATCAAGGTCGAAATACTCAAACAGTACACATTCCTATCGACGATCTATTCAAACCGCGTGAAGCTTGGTGAGTATCGTGGAACAGAACTGGTCGAAGATATTTTCGACGCGCTCCAGAAGGAGAACGGACATCTCCTTATGCCCGACGACGTACGAAGGCAGGTACAGGACGCAGGAGACGACAAAGCGCTGAAGGCTCGCCACATATGCGATTTCGTTGCGGGCATGACCGACAGATATGCGGTGGAATTTTGGGCTCGCCTCCGGTCGGACGCCGCTGAGAGCATGTTCAAGCCCATTTAGGCTTTCATCAGTCACTCGGAGACTGCGCCAAGGCTCTGGGTCAGTACCGCTGACAGCGACCCAGCGTTCAGCGTGCGATCCTCCGTCGAGAGGATTCTTCTGCCTTCGTGGCGTCACGGACGACGGCCAAAACTGGTTCCCGACGGTACCTCCCGCATCAAGTAGCATGCCAACGTACAACTTATCTCGTTGAAATCGTCGGTGACGTCTCGCACACCTCAAAGGGTCGTTGTAATCGTTGAGTCATGAGAGGTGCTTGATGCGGCGGGTTCGAATTCTTCAAATTGGCGACATCCACTATCCGGGTTGGCGGCTGCACCAAAGCAATCTCGACGCAAAGGATCGCCAGTTCGCACCCGGAATCACGGACGGTCTTCGCCGTTCATCGTTCCCGGCGATCCTTCGAAAGATCGGCCAATTGTCAACAGGGCCAAGCTGTCATGGTGTCGTCTTCGTCGGCGATTTCACGACGGCTGGGCGATCAGAGTATCTCGAAGGGGTTTTTCGACATTTTACGTTGCTGTGTCGGCGCAATGGAAAGGAAATCGAGACACCACTCCTGTTTGTTCCGGGAAATCATGACGTCAATCGAGCGGACGCCCGAGACCTGGGCCGCTTGGAGAAATTTCGCGCCATGGCCCAGCTGGCCGCAAAGTATCGCTGGGAAAAGGTCCCCTCCGAACAACCGGTCCAGGTCAAGCTAACTGGCAAGGACTGCTCCCTTGATTTGACCCTTCTAAACACCGCCGTCGGAAGTTGGGAATTGCATAATCTGCCGGAGTTTCTACGGGACAAACTCCAGGCTGCCAACACGCACACGGCAGCACTCGACCTTGGCAGTTTTTCAGGAACGGACATCGACCCTTCGGCCGCTCCCACCGTACCCCCTGCCAAGCTCGTGGAACAGTACTACGGTCAACTCGACACGCCATATGTGATGCCGCAAATGTTGGATGCCGTGCAAAGGACGCTGGATGAGGGAAACGCCACATTTGGTGTGCTTGTCGGACACCACAATCTCCTTCCCCAAAAAATACCACGTATTTCGCCTTACGGGGAAATGCTAAACGCGGGTTTTGTTAGAAGTCAGATGCTCAGCCTCAATCGACCGATCGTATATCTTCACGGCCATATCCATCAGGACCCGGTGGAGGTCGTGAGCGATCCTCGAATTCCGGACAGTAAACTCATCCTCATTTCGGCTCCGGAGATCAAGGATGGGTTCAATGAGATCGTATTCTATTTGAGCGAACAAGACGACCTTGTTGGTATCCGTCTGATACCCCATCGTGCCAAGTCTGAGGATGGCACTCTGGTGGAGGCCGCGCATTGTTTCATCTCGACGCTATCGCCCTCGCGCGCGAGCATCGACAGCAGGACTTTCGATCTCTTTCGCCGGCTGAGACAGCATAAGGAAGAGCGGAGCGGAGACCTGCTGTTCTGGAACGAAGTCCAGCATTTGGCTGGCTCAGATTTCGAGGGCGAGGCACTGGAAGACGCTCTCATCATGCTGCACGCGTCGCATCTAATTGAAATCGATGACCTAAACAAGCCGAACAAGAGTTGGCGTATCCAGCTGAAGGGCAAATAAATGCAAAATCCATTTGGCCCTAATCGTATCGAATACGAGAGCCGGCCGGTCCTGTGGTTCAGTCAAAAATCGCGCGAAATATCTACGGCGAAAAAGCCTGTATTTGTCTCCGGCACGCGGGGAAGCGGCAAGACAAGTATTCTTAGGTCGTTGTCCACCATCCACATCCTCGAAGATGCCAACCTCGCCAAACAGGTCGGCATCCTGCCGTGGTATGGGGTATTCTTCCAGCTTAACGAGACCTTTTCCCCTCTAATCGACAACGCTGCGCTGGCGCTGATCCCCGGTCCGATTAGGCTTGATCCCGAGGCGGTCAAAAATCGGCAGTTCGTTATCTTCTCGCACTATCTCGAGCTTAAAATCATCGAACGCTTCCTGGAAACGGTGTCCGCACTCAGAGAAGAGGGAAACCTTGCCTACACCGGAACGGAGGATCGCGACGCCGCGTTGGAAATACATCGCGAAGCGCTGCACTTTCTCGAGATTAGCGGGCGTCAAGATTTTTTTGGGCTTGGCGAGCTTAGGAGGTTGGTCTCTCGTTATATAGACAATTGCTTCAACGCTTTCTTCATCGGGAGCGAGAAAGCACGCGAGATGTTCTTCGCCACTGACCCGGGATCGTTGATTAACAAGGTCGTGAAGACGATTTCCCCGTTAATATCCGGGCCGGCTTTCGCAAGCGACCAGCCGCTCCAGTTCAAGATCATGATCGACGATTGCGAGGCATTGACGCCGTTACAGCAGCAGTTCCTCAACACGATCGTCCGTAAGACGCGAGGTGAGGTCAAATGGGTCCTCGCCTTCATCGGCGGGATATATGACACGATCAGGACGATAATTCCGGGGCAGTCGCTATCGAGCGCTGATCGGGATGTCGAAAACCTGGACTCCGCCACGGACAGCGAGTTCGCCACTCTTTGTCAGAATGTCGCGTCGCTTAGGCTCTTTTACGCGCTTCCGGAGGCCATGAAGGACCAACTCCGTCGTAATGATCCCCTGACCGCTTTTTCACTAAGGAACCGCCTTGGCAAAATGTCGGTGAATCAGATCATCGAGCGGGTGATCGAATCCGGATCGTCAGAAGGCAGGCAACGGCTGGTCAGGATTGCCGAGGAGGCGCGGCATTTCTTTGAATTGCATGTCACCAAAGCCGAGAGGGAGCAATTCCCACTCAACTCGAAGGCCGGACTGTACGTTGAAGGACTGGCGCTCGCTCAGCTGTCGGAAGACGTCCGGCCAAAACCAGAACGTCGCGTTGATACGGTTTTGCTGAAACGCGTAATTGCACGAAAGCAGGGATGGGCGTTCTTGGAGGCTTGCAGGATCCTTCGCCTCCACGAATATCCGTATGTCGGCCACCAGATGATTATCCAGCTGAGCGATCTCTGCATCCGCGACTTTCTGGACATAATGGGCGCAATTTATTCGGAGGAAGTCTCCGGCACGTCACCCAAGCGTCTCCTGGAATTCATCAATTCGGACCATTCGGTGAGCCTGGAGAAACAACGAAGTGCGGTAACCGCGGCTTCCGAGAAGAAGCTACAGGGTCTCCAGTCGCTTTCCCAGCCCTTTGAAGAAGAAAGCGTGAGGATGGTTCGCGCTCTAGGACGATTGACGTCTCGCCTTCAAACCGATGTCATAGAGCGACAGGCGGCGACAACGACAGAGCGCGGCCTCTTCCGTATCAACCGAGCGGAGATGCGGGCCTTGGCCATGGGTCTCGACCCGATCGGAACGAAGATCGATGAAATTCTGAGGCGTGCGGAGAAAGACGGCTTCATTCGAGAGGTCTCCGAAAAAGGGAAACTCGAGGCGGCTGAGCACAACCCAGAAGCAAACGAAATCACTGTACGCCTTCACCGTCGGTTCGCACCACACTTTCAGTTTTCCTATCGCGGTCCTTATGTAGTGAATGTTTTGCCTGCTGGGAGGGTTGTCGAGCTATTGCTCAATCGGAGCCAGACTGCGGAAGAATGGGCCGACAGCGTACTCGACGAGCTCTTCCCGCCTGCAGATGACTTGGGTTTGCGCCAAGGCTCGCTGTTTGAGGTAAGAGACCAATGATGACCGGTGGGTATAGCGTCTGCGGCAACATAGCTGTCGGTCATAAACTGCTGACTGGTGGCGAAGACCTCGAAAAGGTCACGGCCGACATCGCGATATTTGCGCTGGGATGGGAATCGCGGTTTTTGGCGCTGGAATCCCACGTGGCGCTGAATATCAAGCGCATCTTGGTTCTGGATTTTGAACTCGCGGATACGGGTGACCCGGCCATTGAAGCCAACCGTAAAAAGCTTCTCGACCTCGCTAAGAAATGGGACGTTGCGCTTACCGAGATAAAGCTGGCTCCGTCTACGGAATTCCTTAAAAATATCAACACGCTCGGCCACACCCTCACCGAACTCGCTAGGCAGATCGGAACCTACCATGGAAGTCTGAGACGGGTATTTATCGATTGTTCTACAATGCCGCGCGTCTATATTCAGTGGTTGGTGGCATTCGGATTTGGCAGCATGGGCGCATTTCCCGCAGTGGATTTCGGATATGCAGAGGGCTCCTACGCACCTCCGTCCGGATCGGCGGAGTTTTCCAGCGTCGTTGACCGATACGAAACAGTTCCATTGCTCAATGGTAGCGGGGGCATGGGGGAGGAAAAATTTCTCATCGTAGGCATCGGCGGCGACGCCGACATGTTTTACGGTCTGGTGGACGAATTCAGCCCCGAAAGGGTAGCGGTTCTTGTACCCCAGAGCAGCCGTCACGCACATCTCGATACGCTTCTCAACCAGCAGGTTGCAAAAATTACTGAAATGTACAGACTGGGCGACGAGGAAGTCCGCAGACTTGGGTCCTTCTCAATCGAGGCATACCTCAAAGCCTTCGAGGAATATGCGATGAAAGTTGGCGAGAGGGCTGTCATAAGCGTGTTTGCGGGTGGTCCCAAAGTTCAGGCTATCGCTGCGGCCCTTTTTGCTTGCGCTGATCGAAGGGTTCAGGTCAAAGCTCGGGTTCCCAAGGCCTATGCGCGGAGAGACGTGCAGCAAAATGGCAGCTACCACCTGTTTCGCTTGGTCGATTTAACGTCGCCAGCTTGTAGCCTGCTCGATACATGGTAGCCGTCATGATCTAATCGCGAATCGTTAAATTCTGCAGCTTAGAGTTGAGCATACTCATTGGCTCGTCACGGCGATCGCGCACGCTGAGATCCGGTTTAGCGTCTGTGGCGCCACCAGATGTGTTGTCACGCCCATTTGCCTGCTTTCGCCGCCGTTAAACGGCAGAAGTGTCGCTTGAACTCACGGCCAACCTAGGCGGCACTAGGATAGGCTCCCCAAGTATCGCACTAGGCGCGAAATGGGCCGGTAGCCCATATTGGAGGGTTACGCTGCCGCCAACGCTACGCTAAATCAAGCGATCGGGTTTTCAATCGCTTAGCGAAGCAACGCGCGGGTCGATGGTTCGAACCCTTTCAAGGCGAGCACTTGCGCTTACATGGCCGTAGTTCTGCGCCATGAACGCCATGTTCCGATGAGCAGACACGTAGTCAGGACAGGCCATAGGACATGTCCCCATGATTGGAGGATCTGCGGTTCGAAATAATAAGGCGCTTCCTTGTTTATTTCCTCGGTGCGACTCATGCAATGTGTGATGCGCGTCGGTCCAGAGACGTTCGTCCAGAGGAAGTCGTAATGCGGTCGTGTTGGGCACAGCTCCGCCGGCGCCAAGGTAAGGAAATACTGCAGCGAGAGGGCAGCAGATGCGAGAACGATAAGGGCAAAGACGATCGAGAGCGCGATTCCATCGTGACCGACGTTTCCAGATGGCACGTTGTCAGATTGCACTTGCCCGGCGCGGGCCGCTTGGAACCACATCGCTCCCGCGACCAACGATGCAAGCATGGGACCAAGAATGATGAAGTACACGGCATTCAACTTGAGAGGAACATAGTCGCCGATCAAGGGGAGCTCGCCGGTGTAGCTCGTCGGCGCGCGTGCGATCCATAGAGCCAGAATAAGGCCCGCCAGAGTAATGAGGGCAAGTCGGACGACCGGATCCTTCAGAAACGTTCCGGCATCTCCCGCGGATGTTTCTCCCATTGACAGCACTCCCTCTTGTTGTTGCGCGTGCTACTGGCACAATTTTTTCGCCTCGTTGGACAGACCGTCGCCAAGTGATTGAGAAATCTGCTCGCCGAGCGCCTTCACGATGTCGCCGAATGTCCCGCCGGCAGAAAGAAGCTTGATCTCCCGGCGGTTCATCGCGCAGGTGGCGAGGTCAATTTCCGCGTCGAAACTAAATCGGGCCGAAACGTTGCCTTTCAGTGCCACGGCGTCCGATGTCCGGCAAGTCAGAGAACCTATGGCTCTTGCTGTCGCAACATCCCTCTTCACGTCGATGGCGAGTTCTTCGATTTCAACTTTCTCGAAGTGGTCGACGCCGATGGTGAACAACCCCGTCTTCACCTTTAGCGCCTGGCAAGGCTGGGCTTTCTCGATCGCATTCTCGAGGGCATTTCCGGCCTTTGCAGATGACGGTAGGGCCAGCAGCACGGAAGTGACGAGAAAAATTCGCCAGAGTTCGGATGACCGGGCCATCCAGGTTTGTTCAGTATGGCCATTGCCGTCAACCTTCGCTCATCCATGCTAACTCTCCGTCGATTGGGCTTGTGGATCCGCTCTATTTCGTTGATACGGCCTGGCGATCCTGCGCCAGCGCGTCGTCGGTCAGGGCGGCGCTAACGTGCCATCGGGATCGACATCCTCCTTCCGCTCGCTGCGGATGAAGTGATCGAGGCGCGTCACGGTTTCGAACTCAGCGTGGTTGCGATACGACCCGAATTTGAAATACTGGCTCTCCTTTGCCAGAAACGGCTTAAATCCAATGGTGCCCTCGGTCTTGGAGATTTTTTTCCCGTCGGCCCAGATTTCGATCAGACCTGTTTGATCCGAAACCAGTCGCAGGTGGTAGACCATCGTGGTCCATTTCCCGAACGGATCGGGCAGCGAATTGTAGCGGGTAACCGACAACCCTTGCGCACAGCCGGTCAACCCCGGGAGCGACAACGGTGCTGGTCCATGGGCGAGATCGTCGGTGTCGTGTCCGACCGACAGCGTCTGGGTCTTCATCAAGGAGAAGACCTGCGCCGGCTTGACGAGCGTATGTGGGGTGCCGAATCCTGGTTCGACCGGGGCAGTGTCTTGCGAGGCGATGAAGACGCGGCATAGGACATTCTTCGGGTCGCGGTTCGGATCAGCATTATCCTGCTCGAGGGAGACGGTAAAGGCGCGGCCGTTGAAACGCTGCGCGAGGACAGGAGCGTCCTTCGGAGAATTAGTTTGCTTCCACTGGCCGATGACGAATCGCCCGGTGGTCGGCGTTATGCTGTCGTCGATGAACATATCAAACCGGTACCAAATATCGGTCCCGATCTGCGCCAGGATTTTCTGGGCTTCCCATAGTTCGGAGCGTTCGCTACCATCGCGGTCATAGGAACCATCCTCTCGGGCGCATCCTTTTGGGCGCCAGGCAAAGGCCAGCACGTTGTTCTGCGGCAGGGCTCTTACGACCTGCGTTGCGGCAGTTCTGGCGTCACCTGCCAATTTGCCAAAGGAGAAACTGTTTTCGTCCCGGCTGCATGAAAACCAATTATCGGAAACGCTCGTGGCATCGAACTCGTCGCGGATCGTCGGTGACGCCGCGTTCGCCTGTCGGCCTCCAGCCATCACCAGCATCAGGGCCAGTGCGCAGATCCATCGGCTGTTCATGGCCCGTCCTCCTAGTTCATCTTGATGGTTAAACTGCTCGGGCAATGGTCGGAAAGACGCATCTTGTCGGCCGGCGTCGGGTTGGGCCAGGGAAATTGCTTTTCCGATTCCGGTACGATCATGCTTGCGGCCCGGGTGCCATAGATAAAGAACTCGATGGGGAGAATGTTATAGGCGTCGGGGTTAGCGATACCGGACGGGTTCGGCTGCCGAAACTCGCGCCAGCATGTCGACATGTTTTCATAAGGCTGCCGGTAGAGTTGAATGTCGGAACGCGGGTCCCGGTCATGACCGGTCTTGTCGGCGCTGTAGCCGCTCAGTGCAATCCAGACTTCGTCAGGGATCGCGCCGGGCTGCGCGTCGAGGCGACGGTTGAAGTCCCCGACAATCATCCACGCTTCGCCCGCGGCTTCGCGCGCCTCGATCCATTTGCGAAGCGGATACATCTGCTGTCCGATAGTATCACATGCCCGGCTGGCTGGCTGTCCGGTTGCCGGATCGGTGTTCCACAGCCTGAAACTTATGAAGTCGTCGAAGCAGCCGCTCTTGAGATGAACATCGAGGACCCGCAGTGCCGACCCGCCCGGCGACTGGATCGTGACGTCCAGGCCCCATCGGATCCGGCGGATCGTTCCGTTGTCGTCAAAGGTGACATCGAGTGGCTTGTAGTCTGCTGCGGAGATAATCTTCAGCTCTGAGTTCGGCCGCAAGGCCACTGCCGGATATTGTACGCGCGTCGCGGTCTTCGGTTTGACGGCGGTCGTGCCGCTCTTGGTACAAACTGGAGCGATGGTTTGTCCCTCGGCCTCCGCGAACTGGCCGCTGATGCAATGCTCCCAGCCCTCGGCCACCGGAAAGACTGCGTCCAGCGCAGCCGGGCTGGTTACCTCTTGAAGAAACATCACGTTTGCGGATACCGCATCACGCCAGTGTTTAAGGTCGGCATAGTCTTGGCTGGAGCGGATATGGTCATCGGGAAAGACGGTCATGGGGTCGCCTGGGTAGACCAGTGTTTGAATGTTCCAATTGCCGAGCGTCAATTCCGCCGCTACTGCCGGCATCGCTAAGACCATCGAGATCAGCATCATGCATATCGAACGTGTCAGCATTTTCCCCTCCGGGTTCATGTATAGTCCCGCGGTGCGCGCCTATTTCTATCAGCGAAGCGCATGTCATCCATGACGCCTGCTGTCCACCTTTCTGCCGCGGCAAGCTCCACCTGCTTTCGAGCGTTTGAGCGGACGCTAATTGCTGCCAAGTCGAGCGAGAAACCGGACCGCGCTCCTGCTCGGCATGAACAGGTAAGCTCCCCCGCGCATCCGCACGAAATCCTTTATTCCGGTTAGGTTCAGCGGGCCGCGCGGTGACGGTATCGTCAGCCGTCCCATGCCGCCCCCACGGCCAGTGATGGGGTCGACCTCGTTTTCCAATCCGTGAAACTGCCAAGCCGTGGCCCAGGTCTGCTGAACGAATTCGAATTGGCGTTCGATGTCGGCATTGAGGCACATGAAGAGAAGGCCGGGTTTTTGTTCCTCAGGATCATTGGCGCCAACTGCGTCAAAGCCTCGCCCCACACGCAGGATGCGATGACGATTGACGATTGACAGTTCATCCTTTGAGGCCGGGGCCAGACTATCGCGAGGATTGGAGCGGCGAATATGCGCGCCGAGGGGACAGCGCTCGCCGAGCGGATCCTCGGCGCCAGGGAGGAAATCGTTGTCGGGCCGAAATTGCCCCCCATTCTGCTTTCTGGTCCCCGGACCATGCGGATAGCGCACCAGCGAGGAGCCATCCTTCCAACGACCAATCATCTTGGCGCCGATCCATTCCGGCAAAAGCTCCGGGTCGAGTTGATCGGGCACTGCCGGATGGTCGGCGTAGCGTTTCGCCGCGTCGCTCACATAATCATTGAAGACATCGACATATTGCGCAAGTTGACGGATGACCAGGAACGTGCCGTTCCGTCCGAGGTCGCGCGCAGCGGCAGTGCTGCTGCTGCCAAAATCAGGCTGGAGTGCGCCACGCGAGTGCGTAGGCTCGGCGAGCGGCAAAAGATTGCCGGGGTCCATCGCAGCCGGCACCTGCGGCGACGGTGGAAAGAAGCCACGCGTGTCGGGATAGCCGAGCAAGAACTCCCCCGGCTCGACCGCATGGATGGTGTCCGACTGGCGCATCCACCGCCGGGTTCCCTTGATGATCGGTTGGGAAATTCCGTCGGCGAAGCCAAACGGCTCTCGGACCGTCTGTGATGCCGTTTCACCCGGCCCTGGCTGTGGCAGCGGCGTCGGTGTGACCCGATGCGTGACCCGTGCGCCGGCGGCATCGATTCCTGAGATCAATTCCCCGACGTATGAGGCAAGAGTAGGTTCAGAGTCTGCATAAATGAGCAGCGCGGCATCGACCGCGTTCTCCGGACCGCCCCATAGCCATTGCGCAGCCTGGTCGTCGCCGGTATCGGCAAGAAGATTGGCCCGACCGGGCGAACCCATGCCCAAACGAAATGCGGTCGGGAAGGCATCCTGGACATCCGAGGGCAAGCCCAACCGTCCCAGGCCGCCTGCCGTCAGCGCGCAGATCAAAACCTTGTCGGCGGGTGGCTGATCTCCAAAGGTGATCTGATCCTCGATCGATTTCAGCCAGGCACATGCTTGCTTGGAGTCGTCGGATAACCTAATCGCGAGGCATGTCGCATAGGGGTGTTTGCTCAAGCCGCCGTAAAGAAGCGTCTGGACCTCGAAGGTCTCGATCAACGTGGCCGGTCTTACCTTTGAGCCGAACAGTCCGAGCCACGCCGCGGCTTCATCTTCAGTCGATACCGTGCCAAGTCCCTGGCGGATTGCGGCGTTGGTGCGAATGCGCGCGGTCGTCAGGTGCGGATAGGCGCTGTACCAGAACCATGTCGGTTGCTGCTGGCGGCGCGCCCAGCGCTTGAAACGGTCGCCATCTGTCGCTCCCTTGAAGAACAGGTTTTCGGTGCGTGGGAAACCGATGGTATTACTCCAGGCGGCGGTGAGGCCACCTGACGCCTTGGTGATGAAATCCTCCAGATAGCTTTCCCAGCTACCACCGTAGTTCGAGAAAAACAGGAGCTTGTTGGTCTTCGGCAGTCGCAGCCAGCGGGCATAGTGGATCGTGCTGATATCGCCGAGAAATCCGGGCCGAAAGCGCCTCGTTGCCATCTGCCCGATCACCCAGAAGGCTATCCTGAGCGTCAGGCCGCGCAACAGCCCGGCCTGCATGATCGAAATGCCGGCAAGATGGTTCTGCTGCGTGTCCTTGAGATTTTCGGCCTCGGTCAGCGAAGCCATCACATCCGGATTGACCAAGGTGTCGACCGGCGTATTGGCGGCCTCGCGCCGGCGCAGGCCAAGGTAAACACTCACAACGACCGCCAGTATGGCCACCGTGGCGATGATGGTCGAGAGGAAGAAGGCGATCACTCCGACCGCGAAGCCTTGTGAAAGCCCAGCCGCGATCGTCGCGGCAATAACCGAAAGCCCGAGCAAACAAAGAACCGGCCAGAAAAACTTGAGCAGTCCCCCGAAGACAAGAGACAGTACGAAGCCGAAATCAAGGCGGGACGGCCCTTCGGCGGCAAGGCGGGGAAATGGTTCGGGGCTCAGCAGCGGCGCCAGGTCGGCATTGGCTTTGACTAAATCCCGTACGCGCGCAACGGTGGCTAGCGGGGCGCCGGCGGCCGGGTGAGTGTCGAAATGGGAGCGGAGTTCGCGGGCGAGCTGATATTCGCGCTTGATCCGCGCCACTGTCATCCCGGGCGTGCCGCAGAAGTCGAGCCCTGGGACATCGAACAGGTCCTGGCCGGTGCGGACATGGTGCGATGCGAGAAGCTGGCTGAGCGAGCCTGTCGATTGAATTGCGGCCACCGATAGGATGTCGCTGACGAATGCTGCCAGCTTGGTGCCGACGGTGTCGAAGGCGTGTTGCGGCTCTCCGTCGACCGACATTTCGAAAACCAGATGCGTCGGCTCTCCAACATCGCCACGAACAACGGTGATCGACATGAAATGCACACCCTGGTCGCGAAGGGCGCTGCGGATGAGCCCTTCTTTGCCGAACAGCTGAGGGCGGAATTTCTTGAGTTTTGCATCGACATGGTCGGCCCTTTCGACACCGAACGGGATCGCACTTGTTACAAGCGATTGTGTCATACCTGCCCCTCCGGCTCGACGAGGTCGCCGCAAACCTCCTGCTGCCGCATGGTCCGCTGGTCCCCCTCGAGGCCGATAGCGATCTTCGCGTCAGGCGTGCAGTATCTGTTTCATTTTATTCGCGGACTCACAAGCTAAAACCATCTGAAATACTTGTTTTGTGCGACAATTTATAAAGCTGTCAAATCAAGCGAAGAAGATTGCCGTCCTACAGGACGACACGACAGTAAAAAAGCGCTTTCGCGTTCAGCGTGAAATATGCTTCAATCATTTGCACGACAAGGGGCCGCGTGTCGCCATCTCTTCGCCCCCAGAAGATGACCGCCAAAGCTAAACTGCTGCTTTCAAGATTGAAGACCATGGCATGGAAAAGGATCGGGAAGCGTCAGATGGCGAGAAGGACATCGTTGCCACTCAGTCCGCGGCGCTTTCCATAGAGGTGGAAAAGGTTGCGCTCGCCGAATCCAATTATGTCCCGGCTGAAGAGCGCGACTTGAGGCGGACCCGCGCTGAAGCCGATAGTCGTTTTTCCGCTCGCCAGAATTTTCTTGAACCCCGGCGTAGCGATCCGAACGGTTTCGAGCGGATCATCGGCCAAAGCGACCTTATGTCGATCAATTTCCTTGATCGCGGGCGGCGGGCGGCCGCGGCAGTGTGCCGGATCAAGGTGCCGAGCGATGGCGGCGCCTGGTATGGAACGGGGTTTCTCGTCGGGCCACGCCTATTGCTGACCAACCACCATGTCCTCGGTAACGCTGACGAAGCCAGCCAGTGCGAAGCCGAATTCGGTTATGAGCACGATATCGATGGCGTGTTGCGCGAGGGCGTCAGGTTTAATCTGCGTCCGCACGAGATTTTTTACACCAACGCGGAACTCGACATCACCTTCGTCGCGGTCACGCCTTTGTCGGATGAGGGCGTACCGATCGACCGTTATGGCCGGCTACCGCTGATCCCGCTTTCCGGTAAGGCGATCGATGGCGAGTGGGTGACCATCATCCAACATCCGAACAGCGAGCCGAAGCAGATTGCCATTCGAGCAAGCCAGATCATTATCCTCGATCCGCATGCGGCGCCCGACGTCAATCTTGATCATTTCATCCACTACTCCACAGATACGGAGCCGGGCTCCTCCGGCGCTCCGGTACTCAACGATCAATGGCAGGTGCTGGCCCTGCATCACAAGGCAGTACCCGAACCGAAAAAACCAGGGAGGCCCGAAGGAAAGCCAGTCTGGATCGCCAATGAAGGCGTCCGCATCAGTGCGATCTTCGGCCTGCTCGAACAACAGCGCTTCGAACAGCCACAGGCAGGCCTTGTGCTGGACCGGCTCGATAACTCGCTTGGGCTGCCGTCGCTGTCTCAAGGCGGCATCCAGGGAGACACTCTGCTTGAAGCGGACCGGAGGCCGCTGGCGCTCAAGCGTTGGGCCGGCGTCACCGGATATGATCCGCTCTTCCTCAGCGCGCGGATCGATCTCCCCGACATCTACGCACCATGGCTGGCCCAAAACCAGATTGCGCCACTGCTGGATGGGTCCGGGCACGAGCTGGCGTATCATCATTTCACATCCGTGATCCGAGCGGACAGGAAGTTTCCACTGCTGACCGCCGTCAATATCGACGGCAACAAGCTGGTTCATCCCGGCCCACGCAAGGATACGTGGCGGCGCGATGCGCGGATCGCCGCAGAATACCAGCCGGATGGAGAATTCTACGAAAGGAACAAGGGAAAAGACCCTGTGCAATTCAGTCGCGGGCACCAGGTTCGGCTGCTCGACCCCTGCTGGAGCAGCGCAGCCGACAAGGACCAGGCACTGGTCGAGTCACAGATGGGCGCAGAGGGTACGTTCCACTACACGAATGCGGCTCCACAGGTTCAAACCTACAATGACATCGACTGGGGCAATCTCGAAGATTACCTGCTCGACAAAGCCCAAAGCACAGACAAGCGGCTGACCATTTTCACAGGCCCGATCTTTCGGGAAAATGATCCCCTTTACGGCAAAGACCGAAAGGGTGGTCCTTGGAAAGTCCCGTTGTCGTTTTGGAAGATCGCCGTGCTTCAGAAGTCCCCGGCCAAGGTCGCGGCCGCAGCGTTCATTGTTGGGCAGACGCAGTATGTGCAGGCGCTGTATGAGGCGAAGGTGTTTTCAGGACTGAAGCCCTACACCGTCGATCAGATGCGCAAGCGTCGGATCCAGACGACGATTGCTGCCATTGAAGCCGAGACTGGGCTCGATTTTTCCGCAGTCCGGCCTTTCGATGCGCAGGGGACGCTAGAATCGACCCGGCAAACCCGTTGGATCAGCGATATCAATGACGTCGTAATTTGATCCTGAACAAAGCTTCTACACATGCGCGTCGGCCGACGATAACGTGTCTGCTCTCACAGTTGGATGATCAAAGCAAATCGCCCAGATCGAACTGCTGTCATAGATGTAGGCGTTCGGGCGGGGGTCACTTCGCAACAAAACGATATGTTTTGACTGATACGGAATTTGAGGTTTGAACGAGCGGCTGTGGCAGTGACATTCCCCGCGTCGCCCGAGGTATTCGATGAACTAATGGCTCCGAGGGTGCGAAACAACCGGTCTAAAGTTCTACTCATTTCAAGCAACGTGAGGTAACAGAAGCCACCGCGCTCTTATGTACTTGACGTTTCTTTGGGCTACCAGTATTGGTTGTTCGAGTTCGACAGTGTACTCGACGGCAATAAGAACGGTAGGTTCAAAGCGCGCGCCAAAGAAGGTTCGGTGTCAGCTGCAAGAGCTGATCGGTTGATGGAGAAGTCCTCCAGACCTGAATCCGAAGAGGCACACAGCATGGATCATCCCGGCTGGCCTGATTCTAGAGTTCTTCAGCGATAAACGCCGTCCGCGCTTTCGCTAATCAAGCTTTTCGACCTAGGGTGGCTTCGGTGGCAGGAAAGCGCGAACAAAAGCACGGGGACTTTCGGAAAGGCATCGTCAACTTAACGGAATGTGGAATTCGATGTGCGATGAAGGTTCATGACAGACCGTGATCCACTCTATCGCCGACATCGCTTTCCCGCTAAAGTTATTGCCCACGCCGTGTGGCTCTATTTCCGTTTCCCTCTGAGCCTGCGAATGGTCGAGGACTTGCTGGCTGCCGGTGGGATCATTGTCTCGCACCAGACCGTCCGGCTGTGGGCGGAGAAATTCGGCCGCACCTTTGCCAACGAGATCCGTCGTCGATCATCCGGTCGGCTTGGGGACAAGTGGCATCTCGATGAAGCCGTTGTTTCAATCCGCGGCAAGAAGCATTGGCTGTGGCGCGCAGTTGATCAGGACGGTTTCGTCTTGGAGGTTCTCGTACAAAGCCGCCGAAATGCAAAGGCCGCCAAGCGCCTGATGCGCAAGCTCTTGAAGGGTCAGGGACGGTCGCCGCGTGCGATGATCACCGACAAGCTGCAGTCCTACGGCGCAGCAAAGCGAGAGATCATGCCGGGTGTAGAGCATCGCTCCCACAAAGGGTTGAATAATCGGGCGGAGAATTCTCACCAACCAGTCCGGCGGCGAGAGCGGATCATGAAGCGCTTCAAGTCACAGCGACATCTACAACGCTTCGTCTCCATCCATGATCCGATCCCAACCTATTTCAAATCCCGCGCCACGACATCTCCTCCGGCCACCATCGCGAACTGCGCAAGGCGGCGATGAGCCTGTGGGCGAAAATTGCCCGAGCATGAGAGATATCTGCGGATGGCGTCTTTCGCTGGCCTTTCATCCGTTAAGTTTACGATGCCATCAGGCGTGTGCTGCGCTTCTGGAACCGGATCAGCAACCGGTAGCAGACTAGAATGGAAGACTTGCTTGTCTTGGAACCGGGCTCGAGAGACCATAATGATGATACATCCCAGACACGAATTCAGTTTGGCCACCGTAACTCGGATGCCGGACCTGTTGCGAGATAATGTCGAGTTCCGAGAGCGCGGACTGCGCGTCACGCCCGATCGCAATCACGCTGCGCGGCCGCAGCGTCTGCAACAACCATGCAAGGAATGGGCGGCATGCATGCCGCTCGGCGCGGGTATGACAACGGTTCGACATCGCGTCGCCCTGCTCATGCGGATGGAGCGGAAACACGTTCCAAAGAAAGATCGGCTGACCGACGACGCTCAAAACGTCCCAGATGACGGTTGCGGTCCGTTCCGCCAGGGCCGGCCCGTGGGTGGCTCGGGCAAGAGGCAACGAGCCATAGAGCTCGCTATGCGCTTCAAGATGCAATTCGTCGGTGAGCGCCAAGCCGGTCCTGCGGCCTCCGCGATACCCAAGGTCGCGCGCTATCCAGAGCGAGGCAACGCCTTTCGTCTGGGCCGCTTCAATAACAAGCCGCAAATTCGCGCGCCGGATGGCAGGCGCATCGGCATTGTCGAATTCTCCGCAACGGTCCCGATACGGATTGAAAACGGCCTCAAAACGCAGGTTGCTCAATTTCTCGATGAAATCGTTGGTGTTTTTTATCGTGGTATCCATCTCGAATCGCCTGACGGAGAGGTGAGCATCGATGTGACACCATTTTTTCGGGCGGCTCGCAACAGCGTCCTCAGCCTGAACGAGGGAGGGCGGCATTTTTGGCTTGCATTGCGGCAACAAATACACATTTCCAGTGGAAGATCGCATACTGACCCAAATGATGAAAGCACTATTGTTGTCTGGCCCCCGAGGCAAGGTTATAGATCTTCCACCAACAGCGAAGGACTGAGACGCTCGTGACAACGCTATCCGCAGAGGACCTGCTTCGCTTGCAGCAAGAGCAATTCCGCCACGACCAGCGGAACCACTCCGACATTTGGTGCTTGCCGAAAACCGATCGGTTGAAACATTATGGCCTGCATTTTGCAAAATATGTCGGCCGTGTCGCTCGCGGTGCGGACGAAACAAAGACTTTCGAGCGAACCATGGTCGATGCCGCGCTTGTGTGCCTCAGCGCTGCCAATGTGTTGCACCAGCACCTGCAGCCGAAGGAGATAAAAGCTTTTAACGATCAGGTCGACCCGTTGCGCAATTTTGCTGACGCGGCCGGACGCTTTGCTGACGCCTGCGAGAAAATCGATCACCTTGAGGAATTCCTGACAATCGCCCGCACCGCCAACGAAGATGTTCTTTCCTGGGTAGTCACCTCGGCAAACGAACGGCACTTCAATCTGGAGGAAGGTATAAATCATCGCCGCAAAGAGCTGGCGATCCGGCAGTTTTACATTGCGGATTGATTGATGAGCTTCTGGAGTGGGGAAAAACTGAAAGCAAACCCTTCGGTTGTCGTTGATTTCGACGAGAAGCAGATTGATGTGAATGCCTACAATCTTCGGATGGGCGATTCCTACTTCCGCACGGCGGACGGCTCCGTCGTCAAGGAAGCCAAGAAGCTCAAGCTTAAAGAGGGGGAGGCATTTACCATCCCACCAGGTCAATTCGCCTTCCTCGTCTCCAAGGATTCGATCAGCGTGCCGCCCAACGCTATGGCGTTCATTTCGATGCGGACCAGGATTAAGTTTGAAGGGTTGATCAACGTTTCGGGATTTCATGTCGATCCCGGTTACAAGGGTAAGCTGGTCTATTCGGTTTATAACGCGAGCCCTTCTCCCATCCAGATATGCGAAGGCGACAATCTTTTTAAAATCTGGTTCGCGGAGCTCGATCGCGCTTCTGAGATACCCTACGTTTTCGAGGGCAAAGGCAACACCGACATTAGCAACGACCTCGTTCGCGGCATGAGCCAGGAAATTTTCTCTCTTCAGGCGCTCGCCGTGAAGATGCGCGAGCTTGAGGCCAACATGAACCAGAAGCTCGCTGAACAAAAGCCGGTCATCGACAACCTGACCTTCATCTGGCGTGCTGTCCAGCTGGCAATACTGGGTGCCCTCATCCTTGCCTTTCTGACAACAGCCTGGCCATCTCTTCAAGCGGCCGGGGAGGCGCTCTTGAATTATATCCGCAGCAAGATCGGACCCTGAGCGCTGCCCCACTCACGTGGAAGGCGGTTTTGACGCAATCAAATGATAGGCTTGGGCGTAAGCTCGCAGGTCCTGTATGAGAGCATTTGTCCCTAACGCCAAGATAAGCGCTTCGAAGAGTGCAGTCGGTCCCGAGATGAGATCGGAAAAAACGGGCTGGCTAGAAAGCATCATCCACAGGCCCGTGGTCAAAGCCGCTAATGTGAGCAGACCAGCGATAAGCGAGAGGATGGTCCATGCCCAGATCTTGGTTGAATGCCATTCACTCGCGAGAGCAAACCATGATCCCTCTCGTTTTAGGTGTTTGCCCGCAACCGAATAAATTTCGACCATCCCGAGAGGAACTGTCGGGTGCTAGAGCATCGATTGTATCCGCCGGCGGTTGACCTCGGTACAGCACCGCGAAGCGGATTTGACGTTCGGGCGCGGCTAGGCTTGAGTAAGATTTGAAATAGGCCGATTCAGCCTCGGCATCGGTTCGCATTAAAATTTTTCCCGCGCGCGTGACTTTCGCAAGAGCTGCGACTGAGAGGGGGCGGAACAAGAGGAGTGCGAAAGGACACTAGGGGCACCAAGCCCGTACCGGTCGGCGATGAGTTGGCAGATCTTGTGCAGCTCGAAGAGGAAAACCAGAGGCTCCGCAAGCTATTGGCGGAAAAGTTGCGAGCGGAAAATGCCGAACTGCGCAAGAGGCTCGGTCTGAAATAACCAAGATCGGGAATGCGCGGGGCGACAGTTTTCTTCTGCGTTCTCCGTGTTACACTCACCAAATTACACGCAATGCTAAGCCTCTGAGATCATTGAGTGCACTACACACGACCTTGTCAAGCCTGCGTCCCGCGACGGGACCTCATCAGACGCAAGCCTTATACTTGCCTACGTCAACCACGTAGCTCTCTTCATGCCGCCATAGGGTTTGCGCTCCAGCGAATGCCCGTCGCATCCATTCACATGCGGTGAAGAACGAAACCCAGTTTGCGTGCAAGGGCAACCTTTGCGCGCTTCATCCCGCGACGCCTAGCCACATCGAGCGCCCAGCGCTTTAGACTGGAAAAGCGCGTCGCCCGCGTCAGCATCGCGTCAATCACCATCGACAATATCGCATGCCCTGCAATCAGTTCGCGGATGCGCGCCTCGAAACGCCCTCGGCTGACTTCGCCGACCTTTAATCCATAGGCGCGCAGGCTGAGCTCGACGTCGAGCAGCTTGGATTGCAGAAGCTTGCGGCCAACCAGGAGAGCCCGAGTATCCTGGGCCGGCGACGATTTGGCGTGAACCGGCGATACCACCCCATGCGGAGCAGTTGCGCGATCGCCCGTGCATCCTTGCAGTCGGTCTTCACCGTCATCGCCGAAAGCGCCGCCTTCGGCGCTGATCTCACCGCAATCATCGTTTCGCCCGCATTTTGCGCCGGGATATCGATGCGGTCAAAAATTCAGTCGAACTACCCTGTAACAACGGACAGGCAGAGGGGCAGATCAACCGTCTCAAGACGCTGAAGTGAGCCATGTATGGCAGAGCTGGGCCAGAAACTGATGAGGTCGAGAATGCTGCCGCTGAATCACAGAAAGTGAGGAAGAACCTCTTCGAGTGCCGAGCTCGCCTCGTTCAGAACGAGAATGGCAGGCTCGCCATAGAGCGCTCTCGCGATAGCGATACGCAGGCGCTCCCCGAGGCCGTTTTTGGAGACGCGGGTAGCCGCGTCTCAATGTTCACCTTATCCGATGTCCGACGATGTTAGACATGCGACATAGCGGTTTCGACCGACCGCGTTGTGTTTACAAGAGTTTCTTCTTTGGCACGATTAATGCTTCGGGTAATCCACAAACCTCGTGAACCCGATATCTACGCCGAGTCAAGTGATACCAATGTTCTCCACTGATCATCCCCATGCCGATCCAGATGCGCGTTCACGTCGATGACAATGCGGGGCCAGACTGCTGCGCCTGGAATTTGCTACCGTTCATACGAGTAAAGGTGAGGGCGGAAAGTCCATACCAACTTTGCAATCGGTCCAATTTGGCCAGTTCCTGAAATGTCCGGAAACTCGTCAAGGCATCAGGTCCGGGCGCGGCGGTTGCGCAACAAGGCAGCCGCAGGCTCCTCAAGGCTTGAACCCTGCTGCACACCGGCTTTTGAGGAGCGTAGATCCAGGACGCGGCAATTGACAAAACTGAATGGAGGCAAATGGCCATGTTGAAGATCGGAGCTTTAACGCTCGCGCTGTTCGTTGAGGCGGGAGCGGCGGGCGCGCAGGCGCTGCCGAACGCCCCGGCGCCTGCGGAGCCGCCGCTGGCGGTGACCGACTTCGGGCGGGCGCTCACGACCAACGACCGCTATCGCCGGCTCTCGGTCAATCTCCCCGAAGTGACTTTTCGGCCGAGCGAGTACACCTTCGCCTACCGCCGGAGCAGTCACGGCGAGCCCGAGTTCTTGCTGGTCAAGGCCGCCACGGGCGAGAAGCGGGCGGCCTTCGATCGGGGTCCGCCTCGCGGTGGCGCTGACCAAGGCGACCCTGTCCCCCACAGGGGGCGCAGTCTACTCCATCATGCGGCGACTCATGTCGACCGCGAAGACAACCATGCACCCGGCAGCGTCGTCTCAACAATCACCATGCTTCATGCTCAAACTGGGATCCGAAACGATCGGGTCACCGGACGCCCTGCACCGCTCGGAGCGGTCTCAGCTCACCGTCCGTACGCGCTCAGCTAGTCTCGGGGGACGATCCATTCTTGCGCTGCCTCGGGAGATGCGCGATCCCTCCAACGGCAACGGCAACGGCAACGGCAACGGCATCGGCGGCGCTGGCAGCGCCTCGCCGACTGCTAGAGACAGCCACTGAGCGGGCGGCCCATGTACCCCCATGGCTAATTTCCACGTCAGCGTCGAAGAAATAACCCGCACCCCGGGATGTTTTAATCAGACAAGGATTAGCCGGATCTGCTTCCAGCTTGCGGCGCAAGCGCAAAATGAGCACGTCAACACTTCGATCATATACCTCATCTCCACGCACTCGGCTCGCTAACAGAAGCTGTTCTCTGGATAAGATGTCATTTGGGTTTTCCAGCAAGGCCAGCAGAAGATTGAACTCACTGGACGTCAGCTTGACCTCGCCGCTCTGTTCAGAGATCAATCGGCGCTGCTTTAGACCGAGCGTCCAACCGGCGAAATGAAATGAACGTCGATCTTTTGTCCGTTGGCTGGGCGGCCGGTCGCGCAACGCGACCCGAATGCGCGCTAAGAATTCTCGCATTCCAAAGGGCTTTGCAATAAAGTCATTTGCTCCAAGCTCCAGTACAAGAACCTTTTCGGCCTCCTCGAGACGAACGCCGCTGATGGCAATTATCGGAACATCAGACTTTATTGTCAGATTGCGGACGATCTCGAGTCCATCTTCGCGCCCTAGGTTAAGATCGACAACGACGAGGTCGACCGGCTCACACGTGAGGACGCGATTGAACTGCCAACTATCGGTTACTGCGGTTACCTTAAATGCATGTATCGTAAGGTACTCAACAATGAGGCGCCGCATCGCGGCATCATCATCGATGACAAGAACATGTTTCAACGGCTCACCTTTCAGATTGGGATCAAGCTGCCTGGTGAAGCAGCTGGTCAGTCGTGTACATGCACAAGCTGCGGCACACCAATCCATTCGGTGAATGGGACAGCTTCACCGAATGGATGGGTGGCACAAAAAGCGATATGAAAGGACTTTTGGTGTCAGCCCTTGGCACTGAAGACAGCGCCAAGAATGATGGCCCTAATGCTGCTTGAGAAGATCAGCCACTGTCTCTCCGCGCCTGCGCGCGTCGGCTGCGAGCCAAATCTCGCCCACCTCATAGATGTCACCATAGGTACGGAACGGCACAATGACATCGATCGCGGCCGCCAGCATATCGATCAGCGTGCGGTCTTCAAGAGCAGCTCCTTGCGAGCTGCTCTTGACCAGCGAAAATAGCTTTTTGAAACCTTGAACCGGATCCGCCCCATGTACAGTAGAGATCGATCCTGGATGGCCGGAAACGACTTCGCTGAGATAAGCCCAGGCGGCGTCGTCGCGCATTTCGCCGAGCAGTATTCGATCCGGGCGCATGCGGAGGCTGGCTTGTAAAAGCTGTTCTGCGGTCACCCCGCCTAAACCTGCGCCGTCCTTTGAATAGAGTAGCCGGACATGGTTCTCATGCGGAATTACGAGCTCGAGCGTGTCTTCGATAGTGATCAGCCTTTCCTGCGGCGGGATGGCGCTGATTAATGTCTTACTCATCGTCGTCTTTCCGCTACCCGTGGCCCCACAGAGCAGCATCGTGAGTCGAGTAGTCACGCATGCGCGCAGAAATCCTTCCAGATCACCGCGGTCGTAATGGTGAAGGATCTCTTCGTCATGCTGAGTTTGGCGCTGCTTGCGCGAGCGCCACTGATTCCATCGCGAAGCATCATACCGGGATGCGACTTCTTCGAGCTCCGAAACACGGGCGCCTGGGCGTCGAATTGTCAGGCTGACGGTGCCCGACGGCACCGCGGGCGGTAAACAGATTTGCAGCCGCTCCCCATTTGGCAGTTCGGTGGCGCAGAGTGGGTTTCGTGGTCCAACATCTTGCCTTCGTGACGCTCCCGCCAGGATCGCGATATCTTCGAGATCATCATAGGTAAGAGGTAAAGGATATTTCGTGAAGGCACCGTCCTGGCGGACGAAAGCTTCCTCGGGTCTATTGATCGCGACCTCTTCGGTCCTTGGATCCTCAAGCCAACTCAAAACTGGTTTGAGGAGGAAACGCAATTGAGGATCTGCCTCCGTTCGCATTCAGGTCTCCAATTTTTCGTTGTCGTTGAGCTACTTCGGCGAGAATTGCCGATTTCGCCCTGTCGTTGTCCCAATGGCCGTCCGAAGCTCGTATACATCTGAAAAATCGAGATCCCGTGCGACAAATATGGATACCGCATCCCCCTGATTTTTCTTCAGAGTGGGTGGAATGTTGATCGTTGCGCTTAGCGCGGTGTTGGCGATTTGTGCGCTATTGCCCTGAAAGCTGTTAATGCCAGTGCCCTCACCTGAGCTGCCAGCATAACTACTCGCTGCCTGGAACGCACCCTGGACGACGCTTAAGAGCATTGCCCCTCCGAAGCGTTGCCAGAAGTGATTATCGACCGTGCCAGGCAGTCCTGAGCGGCCGAGTTCGTCGGCACCTGGTGACGCGAGCGACACCAAGGCATGATTCGGCGTCTCGGCGCGATTCCAGATCACGAAGACCCGCGCATCGCCTTGTTGTAGGCCACGCTGGATTTCGCCAATCACTGTCGTGCCTCGGTCCAAGAGCACAACGTTGCCCGTTGCCCCCCGGACGTCCTCGGGTAGTACGCATTTCACATAACCCGCCAGATTGGTATCGATCGCTGTTTGCAAAATGCAGTGGATCGTCGTTCCTTGCGTAATCATGAAGTCGGGGTTCGGCAAAAGTGTAGCCCGGCTTGCCTCCAGTACAGACGGCTTCATCCTCGTTTGAAGATCATTGTCGACCGAACCTCCGCCCGAATGCGAGGACGTGTCTTGCTCTTCGTCTTCGTTTTCGCGGCGAAAGTTCGCCCGTTGCTCGGGCTTGCTGATGCCTTGGTCGCCGCTGCTATAGGCAAAGATCGGTGTTTTCTCAGGCCGCAGGTCATCGCGTTCCGGCTGGCTCATGGCTGGCGCGGGAGCTGTCGCCTGCCCATGCTCCGGTGTTTCCTCAGGCTCAGGAGCTACATCAACGGGCGCGGGACGAAAGGGCGCGGTGTCGGTGAGAATTGTTGTCGGCGGCGGAGAAGCCCCGTCGCTAGCCTTTGAACGTCCACCGAGCCAGATAAGGCCCAGTGATAACGACAGAATCAAGCCAGCAACCATTAACTTCTGCGACCCCGAAAGATGCTGACGATGTGGGCCAGAGACCACGGATCCGGACGCATCCACATCGTGAGCAGATTGGGGGTTGACGTCGCTCATCGCTTTGGCTCCTTCAGAACGCGCCAAACATCGGGTCTGCTCGTGCCAGTGCCCGGGTTTCGTCCAATGGGATCGAAGGCGCTATTCCAGATGCATAACACTGTGTCGCCGTCCCTCAGTCGCCAACCACGAGCAACCGAGGAAGCCTCGACGTAGTCTCCTTTGACGGAATAATTAGCAGTGGCTTCTTCGCCATCTGGATTGATCCTATAGATCGATGGTACGCGTACATTACCCGGGAATCGGAATACGGTGGTGATGCCGTTGTCGAAAACCTCCAAAGGCATCAAAGAACGGTCCCCTTGGGCGACATAATGCCAGTTGTTCGGGCTGGGGCTGGCGGTTGCGGCCGGCTCATCGAATAATTGCTTAGCCCTCTGTTGATACTGCGCTTTCGCTCGAAGGCGGTAGGCGAGGGACCTCTGTTCCGCTTGCTTACGGCGCGCAGCAGCCTCATCGACAGGGTAGCCGAATTGCACGCTGTAGTAGAGGTCAGGCTGCTCTTTGTCGAGCCGAGACATGGCCCTGGTGGAGATACTGAAAACATATCGTCGTATACCTGCGTCGCTTGCGGTAAGCACGATGACTGGCTGTGGCGGAAGGACGTTGCTTGCCTTGAAGAAGAGGTAGTTGTCGCGCGGAAGGGCAGATAGGTCGTTGCTGTTGGAAACGGCGACCGCTGTGACGGTCTCGCCTGCCCCGAATGTCACAACCATTGTTGCTCCGACAGCCGTAGACAGGCGCACCACCTGATCGGGGTTGTATGCCAGATAGCGCATGCGCGGATCTAATTTGCCGGCCGTAGGAGTGTCCTCCGCACGCGCGTTCACCGTGAGGCAAAGCAAACAGGCCAGTGAGATAAACGCTCTTTTCATCATGGCTGGGTGCGCCCCACGTTCGAAATAGTGTCTTCTGAGGTTTGATAGGAGGTAACAAGCAATCCGCCCGGATTAGTCAGCCTCGATCGCCCGGGTAGATTTGTCACCTTTTCGTAGCGAACCGTTGCAGTCCAAGTACTCGCCACCGGCGTTTGCCCCTCCAGAACGAGCGTGCGCTTGTAGCGAATCTGTTGCACGCCCGGAGTGATGTCGTTCGAGGCGATGTGCTCGACCTCTAGCCTACCGCGCTTACCGATTGCGACTTGCGGTGATTCAGGGTTGGGGTAGTTGAAGAAGTCTTGGTAATCTTGCCGCACGGCCGGGGCGCTGAAACTCGATACGAGATCATAGGCATATTGAGCTGTGTCCGCCGTGTAGCTCTCGCGCAGGCGGACATATTGCCAGAGGGAGGCATTAACAACCGCTTGCTCTTGCGTGGCGGGCAGCCGAGAGACGGACACTTCGCTGTCAACGGTACCGTCGGGGCGTACCCAAAGATACACAGGCACAAGCTTGATCAACGGAACCATGGTCGCGATAGTGAAAGCCTGTGCCACATTTCCAAGAACAGCGACTGCCGCAACCGCTACTAGAACCTTGGAGAGACGCCGCGCAGATTTCGCACGTGCAGTTTGAAAGGCTTCCACTTTCTTATAATGGGTAGCCAATGCCTTCTTCTCGACCAGGAGAGCGTATTCAGGGCCTTTCATTAAGTTCCCCCGGAGCCTGAAGATCAGTTGGAGTCGATTGCCAGTATCCAACGTTTAGCGGGAAAATCGGCCCGCTGCAGGTCGCCGGCTTGTCAGTCGTCTGGCAGGCCGCTAGAGTAAGAATTAGGAACAACAGACAATACTTCATGCAAACCTTCCAAATTGAACGATCCAAGTGAGATCCTACCCACGGGTTAACTTGGCGAGATGCCGATTCAGGCTGCTGCCGGGTTGGTATGCTCCTGCCACATAGGCGCCTCCAATATTGCCGGCGATCACCGGAAGCGCGACGATCAGAGCGTCACCGGCGAGAAAAAACATATCGAGTTCGTATAGCCCAATAATCTTGGCTGCGGTCGTACCCGCGCCAGAAATCACCCTGAGCATTATTGCGAGGACGCTCACTTCCGTTGCGATGACTAGAGACGTCACGATGTTCAGCAGGAGGAGAAGTATCCCGTAGGTGAGGAGTTGAGTGAGCCATTTCACAGCCATCTCTCGTGTGCGATCAAAGAGATAGCCTACAAGAATCAGTGGGCCGATCGCCAAGAGCACCTTCGTGAGAATTCCAGCGGCATCATAGATCGCGAACACAGCCCAAAGCGCACCGTAAAAAACCCACTGTGCGCCTTGAAAGGCGAGAATGTCCTGGCCATTCATTGGTCCAATTTCGGATGCAACTTTTTGAAAGTAAAATTGGGTTAGCGCGAACATGATGTCGAGCTGCTTGGGAATATCAATGAAGGGAATGTGACTGCCACTGACCTGGTGAACGAAGCCTGGGATCGTTTCCTCAAAGAGTGACACGACATAGTTATGATAGTTCGCCTGCCCGATCACAAGGGAGACAACAAGTGACACCGTGATGACCCTCGTAATGCCGCCACGAGTGTCGATTTCACCACGCATCACCAGAATGCCTTGAACTATGATCCAAAGCGTAACACACGCAGTAAGAGGCGCACTGACCGCAGTCTGGATCCTTTCCAGCACTGTGTTCATTCCGATCTCAAAGGCCTGATCAAAGATCGTATGAATAGCCGTAAACGGCGCAGGGATCCCGAAATTCATCGCTCCACGCACTTGCTTCTCTCCACCGAAGGTAGACTAATTGAGGTCACCGAGCGACAGAACTCACGGATCGTTATGGCTTTGCGCCGAAGATAGCCGCGGTTGCCTGGCGTTCCCGCCGCTGTGTCGTTGCCTCCTCTGCTTCTTGAAGGCGTGCCTGAGCGGTGGTCATCGTCAACAGGCTGGTCGCCTGGGTGTTTTGGATAATTGCATCGTGGATCTGTTTGAGGAGTAGGCCGTTAGTAACGGTTGCCTGCATAATGTTCCTTGAACGCGAAAGCTGACCTAACGTGTTGGCATTTTGCTTCAGGCGCTGAGCCATAGCGTCTAGATTATCGGCTGCAGCCGCCGCAGCATTCGACGAACCTGCGATCTGCTCGCGTAAGAGAGCTCCTTCCGCGTCGTTACCCCACACCACTTTGTTTTGGGCATCCGATGCTATCGCGCGTGCCGTGGCGGACGCCGGCGCCTCCGCGGCAAACATCTGCTTTTCTAGCTGATTGGTGGTCGGATAGCGGTTTGGTTGGTTGAGCGAGCTTAACAGGCCGGTGACGCCGAAGGACGTCGTGAACATCTGCACCATTTGGATTGTCTGTTCGAGCATTGCGATTGTCTGGATAACGTTCTCTGCAGTGCTTGCAGCCGTTGCAACCGTTGCGGGATCGCTGACGACAAACTGCGCCCGGGCTGGCCCCGGCAAAGTAAGGCAAATGGCAAGCGCCGTTGCGGTGAGTTGTGCAAGTTTCATGGGAACTCCCTCCGTCAGTCTTGTACTTCATGGTAACGAGCTATGAATTTGTCGAGCCAGGCAGCAGGATCCTCCCCATACGTCTCACGTAGCTGATCGGCGAATCGCACGGTATTGGCCCGCCCTGAGAGTACCGCGACAAATTCGCGCATCTCCCGAAGATCGAACTCGCAGATAACGCTCCCGCTCTCGCGCTTAAGCAAAAACTTGCGGCTGCCAACGGCCATATCCTCGCGGATCGCATGAAATTCTCGTTCGGTACACTTCAGCCCGTCGATATAAGCCGTGCGGTCCGCTGTAGGTGAGGGGTAAATGATCTTCGTCATGCATTGTGCAACGAGGCTGGCTCCAAGTCGCGATTCCAGGACGTGCTCGGGTTGCTGTGTTGCAAGAATGAGCATCCCGTTGTTCTTGCGAACCGTGAGCAAGAACTTGTCGACGACTGCGGAGAATTGCGGGTTCAGTAGATAGAATCGAAACTCATCGCAGCTCATGACAAAGCGCCGACCATCCACGACAGCACCCACTCGGTGCAGAAGATACGCAGCGGCCGGGGCACAGACCTCCTCATACTCCAGGAGTTGCGTCATATCGAAGCCGGTAATCGATCTATCGAGCGTTACTTCGTCCACTTCGCCGTCAAACGCCCATCCGAGCGCATTTCCTCTGCACCAGCGCTGTAGTCGCGCTCCTGCGCCCTCGGATGGGCCATGCAACAAGAACTCTCGCAGGCCTGCGAGTGAACGCATACCCGGCTCATACGAAAGCTGCCGAGCGATACCGCGCTCCAACCGGCGGTTCTCCTCCGGCGAGACGCCTCCGCGTCCGTCGCTCTCAATCAGCGCGACGATCCATTCGCGCAGAAAATCCCGGGACGCCGACGTATTGGCCAGGCCCCGCAGAGGTGCCAAGCCGCTCGGCATTCCTCTGCGTAGAGCGAGGTATGTCCCTCCCGTTGCACGTACCAACAGCTCACCGCCACGGTCCTTATCAAAAAAGACGATCGCGCCATCGCGATAAGCCATGCTCTGCTCGAGCATCGCTAGGATGAAGGTCATGAGCGTCGTCTTGCCTGTCCCGATAGGTCCGAATATTGCAGTCATCCCAACGTCGTTCTCATGAGGGACATAATCGAAGGGCGTCCCACCGTTGGTGCGAAAGCGCGCAATTGCATTTCCCCAATGCCCGGACAAAGTGCCGCCCGGATAGTTCTCAAACGAGACTAGACCGGCAAAATTTCGCGATGTGACCGCCCCGGGACGCGTGCGCCACTTGTTGTTGCCCGGGAGTTGCGACCAGTAACCGGCTTCCATGCCAATACTCTCTTGGACCGCGACGGCCCCTGCATCCGTCAATCGCGCGCGGGCACGCGCAGCGCGGTCGGCAAGGCTATCGAGATTATCTGCATAGACGCAAAGGCTTAAGTGATGCGAGCCCATCACGAACTCGTTGCTTGCGAGTGCGTCCTCTGCCTCGGCGAGTTTGTCGATCTGGGTGATAGCCTTGTCACCGGAACTTATCATTTGACTGGACTTAAGGCTGAGATTGGCATGAGCCTGTGCGCGGGTTAGGAAGGAGAAACTTTGGCTTAAGACAAGCGGAAAGTCTGTGGACAACAGCGTGTTGAGCATGCCCGGCCGCGTCTTTGCCGGATACTCGCGAAACGAAAAGATTGAACCCACGTAACTATCTTGTGGCGTCCGAATCTCTAGTGCCCGCTTGCCACAGATGACCCGGTCGGTATAGATCGAAGCGCCGAGCGAGCCGCTGACGACAGGAACCGGTGTGAAACGGCAAGTCATGATCATGCGGAGTGCTTCCCCGATCTCCGAGAAAACTACGTTGTCCTTCTCCCGAATACCGAGCCGGCGGAGACCATATGCGTCGAGAGCGCCAGCAAGCACGTGCCAAAGATCTTCCAGACTTCGCACCTGGCTTGCCAGGTCGATTTCTTTTCTTTTGTAGAACCTGGTGAACCGGCTACCTATTTTGCCAAGCGTTGAGCGGGGGAAGACGATCAATGTTAGGAAGTGATCGTTGCGATAGAGATTTCCGGAGAGCACACGCTGCTCAAAAGCTTCGCTCAATTGGGTGGCGAAAGCGCTGCGGAACTGCCGCCCTGGTGGCGACGGCACATCGTTATGGCGCACGAGATGGGCGTACATTGATACATTGTCATCGGCAATGTTGCGTAACAGCGTATTAAACGTGCGGCACCGTGCATTGCGGATTTCGACGTCTTCCAGTTCAAAGGGCAAACCTCTGACATGTGCCATGGTCATGATCGACCCGTCCTCTAGAAGTACAACCTCGTCGCTGAGGTGCCCAATATAGGGTAAATAGATCTCCCCAGACCTCTCGGTCTTGCCACTTGTGCCGAGCATTACACCATCCCTCTTCCTCGATCGGGCACTTTGATCGGATTTGGGCTGACGCTCGCGCCGCCCCAGACTTGGCCGTCGACGCTTCTGCCGGCAGTCTGCAGAAAAAGTAAGACTACGCTCGCGGCGTTATAGTCACGCTCCACGACGATCCGCGCTCCGAACCAGAGTGGCACAAGAATAACTTCGTAGAGAGGATTCTGGACGATGACGATCAGAAAGCCGCCTAACATCATGAACAATCCAGCCAGGGTCAGCGGGACACCGAAAAACAATGCCGGTCGTGTCGCCGCCAAATAAAGGGTGCTTTCTTCCAGACGGACACTCATCAGCCGCCCCCAATGAGCGTTTTGCCAAGGAAGCTGGCCCCGAACATGATAACGATACCCCCAACGACGCCGGCGACGAGACCGAGTGAAGCACGACCGAACATCCATGAAATGCCGATAGCGACGATGCCGAGAACAGCGAGCGACTGTCCGAACGGACCCAAGATAAACGTGCATATGTTGTTGATCATTGTCGCAGGGTCGCCGCCTCCCGCCACTTGTGCCGCAGCCGGCCCGGAGGAGAAAACGCTCCCCCCGGCTGCCCCGGCAACGGCGGGCGCATACGCAACAGCCATGCGCAACATCGTGTCCAGCAGCGAAAAGCGCTTCAACTGCCCGCGGAATCTTTCAAGGAATATCATCACAACACCTCTGTCGTTCAATCGAATATGAGTTGATTGTCGTTCGTGGATTCGCCGTCCTTCGGCCTCTGCTGCATTGGAGGGCTTGATGATTCGCCTGCCGAACGGTGCCGTTCATGCGAGCCCCAAACGTCCCATGTTTCTTGCTGGACTGCCTTTTCACCGCCTGTCTCCGGCAACTGAACCAGCGGCGGCACCATCTTTCGGGCGGCGAGCTCAACCTTCCGCACGTACCCATTCGCAAAGCCGCGCGTGAGATCTCCAGTATTGTAGGCGGAGATTGCCTGACGAAGCGCCCGTTGCTCTGCTGCGGCGGTCTTGCCGCCGGCGTAGCGGCTTTCAAGCAAGTGCGCTGCAGCCGAAAGTGAGAAACAGGGCTGGAACGCCTTTTCGGGCGTGAGACCCAGCGGAGGAAAATTCTCGGAATTGATCTGCATAAGCCCGACGTCGATCGAATGTCGCGCTTTGAGGCGCTTCTCGACGCTCTGCGTTGCTTCAGTTGCATCTTTCCAGTGAAGGGTTTCACCGGTGGTATTGTCATGTGCCGCAAGCGGTTCAAAACTGCTTTCAACGGTGGCAATTGCTGCAAGCGTCGAGGAAGCAACCCACGGCGCGCATTCGCGAGCGAGATTGTTGAACTCACGCAGGGAGAGTGGCGCCGCCTTGGTTGAGAGACACATGGAGATCGAGAAGACAATCGAAACGGGCCACGCTGTGTTCAACATTCCCTATCACCTCACTATCGCACTCAATCAGCCTGAAAGAATCGGCGTCATCTCGCGCGATTATCGGAAGGGACTGTTACTCTAGGATTTTCAGGATCCGTCTTTTTGTTTCATTTGAAGCAAAGGACGTTTCTGCCGAGCTCAAGGCCGTATCGAAGCGCTTTTCCACGTCAAGTGCGAGATTAATGGACTGTCCGCGGACAAGCGGCGCCGCCCCCTGAGTGCAAGGTTGTCGCGCAGTTCACTGGTGCAAAGCGCCAGATAGCGCCGGAAAAGCAGGGGAGGGGCGAATGTCGGGGAAACTACACGAAGAATTGCATGTAGAGTCCTTGTCCTGCGAGAACCACGGAAGGGCGAACCAAGGTTCACGTCGGGCATCGAATTCGCATGCAGCGCGCATGCTGCAGGTCACACAGATAGGCACAGGCGATCGGAGAGGGCATTAACTGCGTCGGCTCCAATAGATAGCGGACGCGTCGAACGTGCCGGTCTCACACTTTTCGACCCCACATCCTTGCGCCCCAATCGTCGACGCGGGACAGCACTAGCAAAGCTAAGGTCCATCCAGACATCATGCAGTTCGCGTTCAGCGATGAAGGTGTTGCGCTCATTCGCTCCTTCACTCGGATCGCAGATGATAAGGTGCCATCCGCCGAGGCGGCGAGGTTCAGGACGGACATTGGCATGATTCTGCACAAGGTGAGGGTGGCAAGCACGACGGGATGCGGGCGACGGGCAGATCAGCAGAGGGCTCCGGGCGGCCATTTCGGATCATCCTAGGGACAATAATTTGCCGCAATCGGTAAGGCGCGGGCAGGCTCATGACGAGCAACACGGTGCGAAAATCACACTGGTGCTGGCTTGGCGGCCGAGGTGATCTACATCCCACAGTGCCGCACCGTCAGCAAGCGGCGAGCGTCGATCCAGAGCGCTGTCGCTCGGCGATGTCCTGGATGACACTGGCCTTTGCAGCAAATCGATAGGGACTTGGGCAACCGGCGCAGTTGACTCGTTAAGATTAGCTTCTCCGATGAGGATGACGGGCATTCTCTTTAGAAACGCCTGCACGGCGTCGGCATATTGTGACACGGGAACAGATAAGCAGGCCCGCCACGATGAGATCGGGCGTTTTCCCCCTCCTAATCCAGTCGAAAAGACCGTTGAATGACTTGAGGCCGACGGGCTCATAACCCAGGACGGCAATTTTGTCCTCATACATCCCTAGCATCGCCGTATTGGTCTCCACTACGGCGATGATCTCTCCGTGGCCGAGTGGTGTATATTACAGGGACGAAAAAAAGCTACCTGGACTGACTGGCTCCTTCGGGGGAAGGTGGCAGATAGATGTCGAAGCGGGTACCGCGCCCAATAGTTGAGCTAACATCAATGTATCCTGCAAGCGCGCTCACATGGCCGTGCACTGCGGCGAGACCGAGCCCCGTTCCGCCGATGCGAGCGCGCGTGGTAAAGTAAGCCTCAAAAATATATGGTAGTATCGCTTCAGCAATGCCTTCGCCGGTGTCTCCAACGGAAAGGAGGACATAGTCCCCGGGTGGCAGGTCGCCATAAGCAAGTATCTTCGATTGAGAGACAACAGTGCGAGAAACGCTGACATCAATGCGGCCTTCATTCGAGAAGGCCTCTGAGGCGTTCTTGCAGAGATTCATCAGGATCTGCTGAATCTCGAGTGGGTTCCCTTCGATCACCGTTTCCTTTTCGTCAATCTTGAAGTTCAACTCTACATCTGCACGGAGCGCTACGCGCAGCAACGGAGCTAGATCCATCACGACCTCGGAGACATTGAAGGGCTTGATCATACGTTCTCGTTTTCGGCTCAACGCCAAGATCTGATCGATAATCAGCCCCGCTCTGTCGCCTGCCGCGATGATTTGGTCGATATAACCCCGAGTTCTTGAAGGGCGACGCAGAAGACTTTGGGCCATCTCGGCGTAGCCGAGTATCGCCCCTAAGATGTTGTTGAATTCATGCGCGATACCACCGGCGAGCGTGCCGACGGATTTCAGCCGTTCCGCATGCTCCAATCTCCTCTCTAGGAGGTTGCATTCCGTCTGCCGACGTCGAAGATCGAGGTAACTGCAGACACGGCCAGTCGCGCACTCAAGAAGTTGGATCTCACTAGAAGAGATCCGTAAACAGTCCCGCTGAAGGAAAAGGCAACAAACCGCGATGAGCTGATCCGAGACCTTGAAGACAAGCAACTGACAAACCTCGGGAGTCCCTTTAGCAACGCAGCCAACTTTTTGCGCGGGTATGATGCGAAACAATCTGCGCTCCTGCGCCTGGGCAAGAGAAGCGATTTCAAGAAGCCAAGCATCATTCCAGATGGGGGCAGGAGTGTTGGCAGCGAAACACTCGGCGAGACGCCCCGAACTCATGTCGACCAGTGCCAGCGCGCACTGATCAGCATTGAAAAACCGCTGGACAACTCTCAGTGCTGCTTGGGTGGAGGCGGATAGCGAAGGCTTTGTTGCTGAAACAGCTTCAAAGCAAGCCCCAATCTCGCGGGTCGCTGCTTGAAATTCCAAGCACCTTGCCAATCTGTCCGTCTGTCCGCGCAGTCTACAGGCTAACACGATTATCCAGCAGCAAAGGCATATAGAAACTGAACCGAGGAAAACACGTATCCGCCGCTCGCTCACATTGACCAAGCTGTAGCCTTTCAGATATTCGCGCTCGAGTTTTGCAGCTTTGTCGATGGTGTCGGATGAGGCGGTCCTGTTTGCAGCGTCATTCATCTGCGGCAGCAAGGACAGGATAACCTGGCCATTGCGCGCAACCGAATGTTCGATGGCATCATCTTGGCCCTTAGTCGCCTGAAACCGGTCGAGATCTCGATCGATCCCTGATGCCAGGGTCGAACTCGGCCTCGGCGAAAACCGTAGAATTGAGTTGCCTAACTCGACGGGCCGCACAGTACCAGTATTTTCGGTTTTCGGAGGCAATTTCGCAAGCAGACTCAGCGACTCGGCGAGGCTGGTAAGAGAACGCGGCACGATCAGGTTTTGTGCGCCCATAGCCACAACGGCCGCGCTAGTCCTTTCGACCGAAGCCTCTACCTCCCTTAGCAGGTGCGAGAGGTCACTGGGGTTCTCAAGAGGCGCCTTTTCGAACAGTGTCTCTAGTGGTAAAAATCTGACGCTTGGTACCCGATGCGGATTACCTGTTCCGACCCTGAGCTGCCATTCGAGCGTTGCGGTCGCGTCTTGAGAAGGACACTGCTCACGGCCGCCACGTTCAGCGGCCGCCTGCGCCACGGCGATAGCGGCCGTGGCAGTGCGCGGAAGCCCCGCGCGTCCGCCGAGGAATAATTCGTCCTCGGTGTCGGAATGCGTCGGTGCCGTTCGTCCTATGGGCGCGAAAGAGGAATCCCTATCTTGTCCTCAGCGGAAGGATGAACTGCCATGCCCACTGAAACGACGACACCGCTCGGTTCGGCGGCGCGGGCAACTCTGGCGAGGTGGCTCGCCATGGTCGCAAGCGGTGACTTTGGCGAGCTGGACACGATCATTGCCGCCGAGGCGATCTACCATTCGCCGGTGGAGTGGCACCCCTATCCGGGACATGACCTGGTGTGCCTTCTGGTCCGAACCGCGGCGGGGGTATTCGAGGACTTCAGGTATGAACGCCAGATGGCGGGCGGCGACAGCGCCATGCTCGAATTCGCCGCGCATGTCGGCGACATCCAGATGAAGGGCGCGCATCTCATCCGCTTCAACGCCGATGGGGAGATCTTGGACATCGACCTGATCGCGCGGCCGGCCAAGGGCGTCATGGCCCTCGGTAATGGGGTAGGGGACAAGATCGGACCGCAGATCAAGGCGGCGCTGGCCGCCGCAAGCCGGGCGTGACGGTGGCGGACTAGGGGAGCTCAATGCGAATCGCCTCTGATGTCCGCTTCCCACCCTGAGCGGGCCTACGGCTCCGGTACCAAGCGTCAGATTTTGACCACTAGGTTGATCAGGCTCTGCCGCAGAGCGCGTATCGTTGTGAGCAGAGCTTGGTAATTCCACCGCGTGCCGGCACGGGCGCGGAAGAGGTCACGGTGCAGTAGTGCAGAATTGATCTGAATTGCCCCCAGTTCACTCAGGATCGCCTGATTGGTCTGGTCATCCTGCCCATGCGTTGTCCCCAGCACTGCAAACAACCAAGTCATAATCACCAAGACTAGGATAAGGTTGGCACTAAGCCGTTTCTCGCGGCCAGAACGCGGACAACCATCCGCGTTTGTCTGCCTCTCCGAACGCCGTGACTCAAACATCAGCTCGGTTTCGATCTGGCGGGTGAGCCCCCATTGCTTGGTTAGGAAAGCCACTTAGGCCTCCGGCATGACCGCAACGATCCGCCACAGCGTTTTTGGATCGAAGGCCACATGTTCGGGTGGGACTGTCGGAAATTCTTCGACTTCTTGGGACCTCGGATGAGTTGCCAACAGCCCACGGGTAGCACCTTATTGCCTTGGACACTGGGCGGATGTTCGACGCCCAGTGCTGGGAAATTGCACCGCTGTTGTGGTAATACTTGGGGGTAGCTCTCGCTCTGTTCCAGCCAGAAATGCTGTCATGCAATAACGAGCTTTACTCACAAACAGCGGTAACACTGGCAGAGTGACTCGCTAGTGAAACTCAACGCCCCCAGTTTCGCTCTCTGCTTCTGGAGGAAGATGCTAGTTCAGCTCGTGCGTCATTGTCCGCCCTGTGGAGGTTCTCCGCGGTCGGACGCATTTCTCTCAGTTGGCTATAAGAAATGGGTCCCTGCTCTCCTGCGTGCCCATGAGCTTGAGCCTGAACCTCCCCGATCCTCCTGTCCAAATTTGGAAGCGACGCCTCTGCCGCATGTCGAGATGCAGACGGCGCAAGCGGCTCGTCACCAGCATACGTACTGACACTCTGCAGGTCGGTGACCGGCAATTGCGCCTGTTGCTCCGCGTTCAAGTGGTGGTATCCCTTCAACAGGGCACGGGCAGCATTGTACTGAGTGACACGGTCTTCCGGATGTGTGACTAACTCAACCGCGCGATTAATAAGACGATTTCTGTTTGCGCTGTCTAGATCACCTAGGTAATCTCCTATCTTGGCGAGTGTAAGGGCTTGAGTTCTTTGCTCGTCGATGTTCAGAATGCGATTGACGGCGGCTGTTTTTCTCTCAGGAGTTTGAAACTTAAACGTTGGCGCGATTACAGGAGCTACGGCCCGTGAGAACACCCGGTCTGGTAGGCCTTGGTCCGGCGCGATATCGGTTAGCGCCCTGTCGTGCAGCGCTCTTGCTGAGCTGCCGAGCCGGTTGATCCGCTCGTGAAACGTTCCAACGGGGCTTGTCTGAACCGCCTCTCGCATGGAGTGGCTCGTGAGTTCAAAGCTCGCGAGATTATTCGCCGTTTCAGCAGTGTCGTGGGTGGGTAGACGGCTTGCCACCTCGGCCACGAGGTCATTTGGGAGGTCATTTGGAAAGTGAGTGTTTCGTTCGGCACCGCCGCCATCTCTGTATGAATTGCCAGCCGTACGTGCCCGCTGTCTATCGCGATTCATGGGTTACACTCCGATGTTGTTTCTACCGCTCCAACCTAACATCCAACAGTGGCCTACCAAACCGATATCGCGTTACAAATGTAGTTCTACCGAGGTTCAGATCCAAGCATACGAGCTTACCGAAGCCTCGCCTCCTTGATATCCCCTTTCCCTATCCCTGCCGCGGTGAGATCCTGTGAAGGGGCAACATGTAGGCAACCGTAGCTTCGAGGTTGACTACAAGAGGGTTTTAAGGACGGTCTGGCTTGCCGCCGGTTACGTCGGAGACTTGCCTAGGTCGCTTTTGCCTTTCGCGGAGAAAGCCGCCGAGTGCACGTCTGAAACCAACGGGCAACTGGCGAGGGCATCGGAACGCATCGACTCGAAGAGCATTGTGCAGCGAGCCCCGCCATCCCTAGGCAGTTGCAGTGCGGGCGATGGACTGCAATTCTGCCCGGCCATGATGAAGCGGAATCATGAGCTCGTTATCCCCCTACGTTACAAACGTGTTTCATGTTGGTTGGACATGCAACAATAATTTATTTTTTTCCGTTGATCGTAATTCCTCCGCCCCGTAGCGTTTGCCCTTGCTTCCCGCATGCCGGGCACAACCCGCGTCTCTCGCTTCAGCACGAGTGGGTGAGGCTGGCTGAATGGCGACATTGCGTGAAGAAGGCTCGATGCCTTGGAACCGCTCGGCCGGTACGGTGGAACAATGACTTCAGGCAAAACGACACTCTCAAGAATAACCATCAGCATCGTGTGCTCACTGGCAGCAGGTTTCTGTGCGGCAAGTTTGTACACAACATTCGATAATGGTTTTAGCGCTGAAGCGATGATGACAGTCAACATTCTCGCTTTTTGGTACGAGACCCCCTTCTATCTTGGTTACACAAGCCCTGTCTTCTATCGTGGCTTAGCTGTCATTGTCTCAACGTCCGGGCTTGTCCTGCTAATTCAGCAGGCGGTGTCCCGACACGATCGCGAACATCACGGCACGGCACGCTGGGCTCGCTTCCACGAGATGCGGCGCGCAGGTTATCTGCAGCGGTACAGTCGCATTAAAGGCCCGGTATTTGGTAAGACGTGTGGCCCTTCTTGGTCTGGCTATTACTTGACAAACGGCGATCAGCCTCACAGCCTCGTTGTTGCGCCAACCCGCGCTGGCAAAGGCGTGGGCATCGTCATTCCAACGCTACTTACGTTCAAAGGCTCAGTGATAGCTCTCGACGTCAAGGGTGAGCTTTTCGAACTTACCTCGAGAGCACGCAAAAGCTCGGGCGATGGTGTATTTAAATTTGCGCCGCTAGACCCAGAGCGACGGACGCATTGCTATAATCCTGTTTTAGATATCATAGCGCTCCCCCCGGATCGGCAGTTCACCGAGGCACGTCGTCTGGCCGCCAATCTCATTACGGCAAAGGGCAAGGGCGCTGAAGGTTTCATCAGCGGCGCGCGAGATCTTTTTGTTGCCGGCTTACTTGCCTGCGTCGAGCGCGGCACGCCAACAATCGGTGCCGTTTACGACCTCTTTGCTCAACCGGGTGAGAAATATAAGCTTTTCGCGCGGCTAGCCGAGGAGACTCAGAACAAAGAGGCTCAGCGGATCTTCGATGACATGGCGAGCAACGACACAAAAATCATAACGTCATACACTTCAGTGCTAGGAGACGGCGGGCTCAACTTATGGGCGGATCCGCAAATCAAGGCAGCGACAAGCCGATCAGATTTTTCAATCTACGATCTGCGCCGTCGCAGAACTTGCGTTTATCTCTGCGTCAGCCCAAACGATCTTGACGTGCTCGCGCCTCTGATGCGCCTGCTTTTTCAGCAGATCGTCTCAGTTCTACAGCGCTCGCTGCCTTGCAAGGAAGAGAAGCATGAGGTGCTATTCCTGCTCGATGAATTCAAGCACTTGGGCAAGCTGGAGACGATTGAGACGGCGATTACGACCATTGCCGGATACAAGGGTCGCTTTATGTTCATTATTCAGAGTCTCTCGGCACTAACGGGAACATACGAGGAGGCCGGCAAGGAGAACTTTCTTAGCAATACCGGCCTGCAGGTCTTCATGGCTACGGCCGATGACGAGACCCCGACTTATATTTCGGATGCTATCGGTGAATATACTTTTCAGTCACGTTCCATTTCTTATGGCGGCGGGCGGGCTTTCGATCGGAATATTCAGGTATCAGCTCAAGGAGCACGCCTTCTGCGGCCCGAACAGGTGCGCCTTCTTGATAACGATTGCCAGATCGTCCTCATTAAGGGTCAGCCACCACTGCAACTGCGAAAGGTCCGGTATTATTCCGATCGCATACTGAAATGCATTTTCGAAAGCCAGACAGGCAGCCTTCCGGAGCCCTCACGCGTGATGATGGTAAGAGAGGATCACAGTCTGGAGGAGATGGCCACACCTACAACTATATCTGACCGCGTGGGCTCGGAAAGTCCGGAAAAACACCCGCACCTCGGGCAGCCAAGTTTGGACGCCTGAAGCGTCCGAGAACATCCAACACCTCAACCGCGAGGAGCCGACTGAGGCAATGTCTGAGTGGTGCTGTCCCTTAGCGCTTAAATTGGGTCCTCCTCAATTTGTGTGGTTCACTCGCCGTTAGACATGATGTAAGCGCTTCGCCGCGACCCTATAGAATTTGGCTTGATATCTTGCGGAATTGCCAGGGCATGAGTTCTTCAATGCGGCTCTTGGGATGGCCGTTGATGATGGCTGTCAGGGTTTCGTCGATATAGGCGACGGGGTCAACGTCGTTGAGCTTGCAGGTGGCGACGATGGAAGCCAGAAGAGCCCAGTTTTCCGCGCCGACTTCGTGACCCGCAAATAGCGCATTTTTTCTCGTCAGAGCCACAGGTCTGATCGCGTTTTCGACTGGGTTGGTGTCCAGCTCGAGACGGCCGTCGTCAAGGAAGCTGGTTAGGCCATCCCAGTGGCTGAGTGCATAGCGGATGTCGACGGCAAGCTGGGAGCCTGAAGAGATCATCGATAATTGCTTTTCGAACCAGGGCTTGAGCGCTTCGATGATCGGCGCTGACTGTTGCCGGCGCGTGGCAAGCCTGATCTCCGGCGGAGCGCCCCGGACGGTCGCTTCGACAGCGTAGAGTGCTGCAATCTGGCGGACGGCGGTTTCGGCAATTGGCGATTTCGTATTGCGCATCTGCTTGACGAAGCGCCGACGCAAATGGCTCCAGCAATGCACGAGCACCCACGGACCCTCAGGCCGCTGGATATGGGTGATCCACGCAACAACGCCACGCTCAAGTCACCCCAAATACGTTGCATATTTAAACGACCGCTCCGATGCGCAACGCATCCTTCGGGGTTACAGGTTGGTCTGCATCTTTGCTTCAAGCGTGAGGCCGAGCGCGGAAATGACCTTAAGTATTGTCACGAGTTCCGGATTACCGTCTTTTCCAAGCGCCCTGTAGAGGCTCTCTCTCGCTAACCCCGTTTCTTTCGCGATCTGCGTCATTCCTCCCTTTTTTGCACGGGCAAGATGGCCCAACGCGTCGATAAATGAGGAAGGGTCGCCAGAGGCCAAGGCAGCATTTATATTGGCAGCCAGATCCTCGGACGGTGGAAGGCCTGTGGTAGAGCTCTGGACCGGCTCAACGTCTCGAGCCGTTTCGAGTAGATCGGCTTGCGCGCTTGACTCCTCTACTTCCCATTCGTCAGAAGTAGCGCGTTCGCGTAAATTCTCGCGCAGGTCAGAACTGCATTTAGCTAGAAATGCGCTCCATTGTTCCCCGGTTTTGAATGTTACCGGTGATTTTTCAGGTACGTTTAAAAGGACGGCTTTTTTCCCCGCCTTGATTAGACGCAGGACATTCAAGACCGTGCCTGGGCTCTTGCCGTCCCAGATCATGAATCCGAAATCGGCCTCTCGGGCCATCTCACGGTCTTTCGCCGCGTAAAATTGGAAGCCCTTCACGTGCTTCGGCGGCGTGATATTTTGCGTTCGCCAATCACCGAGATTATTGCGAGCTTTGTCACCGGAGCAGAATACGGTCACCTTTTCATACGCGGCGTCTGAAAAGTGCTTCTGGACCGCTTTGTCCGCACCATTGGCGTCACCGACAACAACGTGATGCCCATTCTCGATAATGTTGTTTAGACGCTCTTTCGCTTGAGCAGGCAGCCGCGAAATGTGTCGCGAGCCACCGATGAAAACGGTGTTCATTGGTTGCTCCGTGTCTTGGTTATTGTCAGGACGCGCACGCTCGATGCCTGCCCTTGTTCGAGCAGGACCTTGGTGATCTCGTTTAAGGTCGTCCCAGATCAGAAAACGTCGTCGAATAGAAGGATGTTTTTCCCGGCTGTATGCTGGGGATCAACACTATAAAGACCAGATGCAAGTTCCTTGCGCTTGGCCGGGTCATTCTCATTTTTTAGCTGAGCCGTCGGTCGAGTGGTGACAACGCACTTAATGACGGGAATCTGGACGGCTGCACCAATCCCATCCGCCAGAACGTACACCGGCTGGATAGCACGGGGAGTCGACGGAGGAGCAGGAATAAGAATGTCAAATTTTGCGCGATGAGGTTGGACGAATGCTGCGGCGGCTTCGATAATACCCTGCGCAGCACCTTGGTTGTTCTTATACTTCAATTGATAGAGTAGGTCTGCAATTGGGGGCCGCACCGTGTCAAATTGCATGTGACCAGCTTCGTTATAACCAACTGGCGTGCTGCTGGTCGTATGAAGATCCAGAGCCACGCCAGATTGCCAGTTGCCGTTTATCTCTTGCCAGTGAATCTCGACTGCCATTTTTATCTCCCAGCAGCGATATATGTAGCCTATAGGTTACATCTCAGCAAGTGATTTCATCCCTGTTCGCTGGACCGTTTACCTTCATCCCCTCATAACAACTCTGAATCTTGCGCGCGAACATTGATTGCGGAGTAGAGCTGATGACGAAGTCCGAAAAGAGCGTTTACCAGGAAACCTACGTACGGGCGGCGGGAGCGATTGCCTTTATCGCTATCGTTGATGCTAATGGTGATGAGGGGATTGGTTCGGCGTTCCATATCGGCGACGGGATCTTCGTTACAGCTCGGCATGTGATCGACGGGGTCACCATCAACGAAATTGCTACGACGAAGCCAGCACACCTAAGCGACGATACGGGCGGCAAAGCGTCCCCGCCCCGGTTGTTTAAGATCACCGACGGACCCTACTATGGACCGGATGAGCTCGATGTCGCAGTCTTCCGAGTCGATCTCGGGCAAACCCTTTTGCCGGCCATAACGGTCAGCCAGCACACGGACTACGCGCTCGAAGAAAATGATCTCATCCTATCTGACGTGTTGATCATTGGTTATCCTCCGATCCCCTTTACGATTCTCCCAAGCCAGGTCGTGACGCTGGGACAGATAAACGCTGTCGTGCGCGTTCATCATTCCAAGGTTCTGCACTTCATCGCCTCCGCGACAGCCCGTGGCGGGTTCAGCGGTGGTGTGGTGCTCGACAAGTCCGGCATTGCGCTTGCTCTTGTAACCGAGAGTCTCGGGACACGAGATAAGCCTGTAGAAATGGGATATATGAGTCTGCTGTCGATCGAACCCGCCGTAGATCTTGCGGCCGAGAAATTCGGCTTCAGCACTCATGGTAGCTATCCGGGTCGTTATAGCGACACGCTGTTTGCAGCAAAATTCTCGGACCCTAACGCTCGCTCGCTCAGCTCGTTCATCTACGACGCGAGCCTCTATGTCTATGATGACGATCGCGATGTATTCGTTGAATTCAATTGTGCAGATGAGGCGCTGTTAACGGAGGCGCTCGCCACATTCAATGCGATTACTCCACTCCGCCGCCAGCAGGTAGATGAGCACTACGTCCTCTACACTCCCGTCGACAACCCGCCTGCAAGCCTCTTACTTGATGCCGGGGAAGCGGTCGCGGCGCTTTTCGTTAGATCCGGCTACAGGATGATGGCATCAGAACGTAGTCATTGGCAGCTCAAGATTTAGCCCAGCTTGTAAGCTCGGCTAAACTCGAACTTCTGACCCAAGGCTACCATCAGCGCTTGAACCGTGGCGTCCAGCTTTCGATCAATTCCTGCTGCTCGTCCTCTTCGTCAGGCTCCAATTCCTGCCCAATCTTGGTAGACGTGAGAACAGTCAGCACTTTTCCGTAGGCGCCAAGGCCAAGAGATTCTTCCTTGACGGTCTGGCGTGTGGGGCCTCCAAGCCACTCCCGGACATCGATCTCATCCTTGACCCGTTCGCCGGCGGCAACGCGCGTCGGATCAGCAGCGAGCGTGGCAGTTACCGTGCCCAGGGGCAACTTGATACCCTTGCGAAGCCAGTCAAGTTTTGGGAGCGATTTCATGGCCTCGGACATGAAGCAATAATCAATGACACCGCCGGTGCTCATGATCACGGCCGTGGCAGCATCGCCGACTTCCGCATACCGGATTGCCGCCGCCGTCCTTGAGGCTATACAGAGGTCGGCGATGGCTTCGATAGCTCCCAGGCCTGGCTCCCGGCGGTCAATCTCCCTGCGGAACGGCTGTTCCGGCATCAACAAACCGGCCGCGAAGTGATCGGCTTCAAGCTCGTAGGGATCATTCGTGACGAATCCGCCGCGAGAAACGTGAATGCCGTTCTGAATAACCTGATCCACGTGACCCGGAAGAAAATAATGGCCAAGCTCGTGGGCAACGCTGAAACGTTGAAAGCCTTCGCTGCGGATATGGGTCGCATAGACAATGCCGAAATCGTTTCCGTGCCGGAGCAGCATCCCTGATACGCCATCAACCTTCTCCGGCTTACCCTCGACCATGATGTCGCGGCTTGCGGCGATTGCAAACGGATCGACCGGAAGAGACAGGAGTTCCTCCTCCTTGAGGAGAGCCTCAGCAGCTTGTCTTGCCATTTTGAGGCTGAATACCTTGCTCATCCACCCGAACCCTTTTTCTCAGCCGCGCGCCGCGCGAGCATCTGCAGAAAGTCTTTCGCAATTTCACGGTCATTTCCTGTCAGCTTGCTCATGTCGCGGAACAGCGGGTCGCCATCCTTTGCAAGCTCTGGCTCTTCGGACCGCCCCAGCAGGTAGTCGGTCGTAATCTCGAGAGCGTTTGCTAGTCGGCGCAGTGAGTCGAACGACGGTTTGCGTGTGCCCGTTTCAAAATGAGCGATGGAGCTTGCTGGCATCCCCGCTTTTTTTGCGAGTTCATCCTGATTGTAACCCCTTAGAATCCGGGCACTTTTCAGCCGTTCCTGAAAAATTTGCGACGGGTTCTTTTCTTCTGGCATGTCTACTCCGGCATGTAAATCTTGACGAGTTGTAAACCAAATCATATATGGTTAGACAGTTATCTCATGTCGAACGCGACAAGTGCAAGTGAAAGAACCGATGGTGGCTGGTAGTTCAGACGAAGTTGCAGGTACCGCGTCGCCCGACAAGGAAGACGTTCCGTCGCTCAAGCGCCCGTTTCGTGTCCTGAGCCTCGACGGCGGCGGAATGCGCGGGATCTACACCGCCGCGTTTCTCGCGCGGCTTATCGATCAGTTCGCGCGCGTTCGCGGGACGACCGCACTCGATCTCGGCGCAGGCTTCGATCTGATCACCGGTACCAGCACTGGCGCGATTGTCGGATGCGCTCTTGCGGTCGGACGCCCGATGCAGGAGGTCGTGAACCTGTATCGCGATCACGGGCCAAGAATTTTTCCCCATCGCATAACCGGTAAGCGCAGCGCGCTCTTTCGTGCGGCACGCGGAAGTAGTTACGTGCGTCAGGGTGACCAAGCGCTGCGCGAGGCGCTGACAGGTGTTCTTGGCGCCAAGACGATGCTCGATGTTTTCCAGGTACGCAATATTTCTCTGTCCATTCCGGCGGTTCTGATGAGCACGCATCGGGCATGGGTTTTCAAGAAGACGCCCCGCAGCGGCGTGCGCGACGACCTTTATCCTCTTGTCGACGTCTGCATGGCGACAAGTGCCGCGCCGATCTATCGTTCTCTGGCTGCAATCGATGATCCGAACTGCGCCGGCGGGCCGAAGCAGGTCTTCGCCGATGGCGGCCTTTGGGCCAACAACCCGATCATGGTTGGTCTCGTCGATGCCCTGACCATTGCCGGACCCGATCAGCCGATCGAAATCTACTCGCTCGGCACCTGCCCACGTCCCGAGGGCGACCATCTTGACGAGGAATCGGCTCATCGGTCTATGCTGGACTGGTCCCTTGGTGCCGACGTCGCTCCCTTAAGCATTTCCGCTCAGGAGTTTGCGTTCGACAATATGGCTCGCCTTCTCGCCAATGCGATGAGCGATTGCGGGCGCTCTATTCGGCGCGTCAGGTTTCCAAACAAGGCGGTGCCCGCGAGCATGATGCCTTATCTCGCTCTGGACGATACCCGTCCCGAGGCGATGGATCGGCTTGTTCACCAGGCCCACACGGATGCGGATTTGACGAAAAGTGCCTGCGATGATCGCAACAACCCGGAAGGGGTGATGATCTTGAGTTTGATGAATGATCTGCCGGCTATGCCGGTATCGGGTTTTGTATGGCCGACGAATGATGGCCGGAAAGGATAAGGCATGTTCGACTGTTCAAAAGATGTCCGGGCCTACCACGATCAGGATGTGACCCTGCCGCAGACCGAGCAGGAGAAGATGCGCAATCGGCGTGACGCCAACCGGACGCGGCTTCGCAATGGGCTGCAGAAGGCTGAAAAGCCCGGTCCTCTGGAGTTCGTCAAGCAGGGCAGTTACGCGATGAAGACGATGGTCCGTGACCCGGACAATGATTACGACATCGATGACGGCGTCTATTTCGCCAAGGAGGATCTTGTCGGAGATCGGGGCGCTGAGATGACGTCTCTGCAAGCACGTTGGATGGTGCGTGATGCCGTTGACGATGGCAAATTCAAGCGTGCCCCGGAGGTTCGTTCGAACTGCGTCCGCATCTTCTACGAAGCGGGCTATCATGTCGATCCCCCGTCTATCGTCGCGTCACGACGTCCACTATCTTCGGAGACGTATACCACTACGAGTTGGCCGCGAGCAGCGGCTGGAAGCGGTCCGACGCACGCGACGTTTCGGCCTGGTACGAAAATGAGCGTTCGAGCTCTTCGGATGGCCGTCAGCTGCGCCGTATCAATCGCGACCTGAAGAAATTCGCGCGCAGCCGGTTCAGCTGGCGTTCATCGATCTTGAGCGGTTTCGGCATCACCGTGGTTTTGACCGAGCGCTACCGATATTCCGCGCGTGAAGACGAGGCGCTCTACGACACGATGGTGTCGATCCGAAACAGGCTCGATTGGAACCTGCAGATCGCCCACCCGGTAACGCCGGACAGCTACATTACCAACGGGACTGATGACGCGCGCGCGCGCTTTTTCCGCGACAAGCTGACCGATGCGATCGATATGCTCGCGCCGCTGTTCGACAATGACTGCACTCGTGAAAAGGCCTTGAAGTGCTGGGACAAGTTCTTTTCGACGACCTTCTTCAGTGAACGGCTGGAGGAAGAGAAAAGGGCTAATGCTTATGCGCCCGCGATCATCGGATCAGCGGCTCTTCTCGGTCAGGCGGCCACTGCTGCCGCTGCGGTTAGCAGCGCAGGTGGCGGACGCCATGCATGACTTTAATCCATCGCTTGAATGGCGACAGGCCGCGCTTCAGCTCGAGGCGCGGCTGCGGGACCTTTTCGGTCAGGCACCAGAGCGATTGGACGGTCACACGATTTCGACCTGCTACCCCAAAAGGAATTGGACCGCCGCCTGGAGAGTGAGCATCACGTTTAGCGATGGCAATACACGGCGCATGGATGTTGTTGCGACGGCAGCCTTTCCCAGGATACCCGTTCGGACCGCGTTGGTAGATCATCCCGAAGCACTGACCTGGCCGCATGTCGAAGGCGATGGAATCCTCTGCCTGCTACCGAATATGTCAGAGGTCGATCCCGACGATCCAACGGCGGTCGCCGAAAATCTCCTGATCCGGTCGGTCGGTCTGATCGAGGAGCTGTTGCAGGGTGCTATCGTTGAACGGGATTTCAAGGAAGAGTTTCTGACCTACTGGGCCTATAAGACCCATTTCGATGGCAGCCGACTGTTCAGCCTGATCCGCCCGGAGGCGCCATCGCGCTCTGTCTGCGTTTGGAAAGGTGAGGGCATCACTGTCGTTGGCGAAAACGAGAAGGCGCTCCTGACATGGGTTGCTCGGCGGTATGGAGAAGGCGCAACGGGCAATACTACGCAGGGCGCGTTCCTCTGGATGGAAACCCCACCGCTTCCTGCACAATATCCGGACACGGCAGCCGACCTCTATTCGCTGGCGGCAGAATTAGGACCGGATTCCGTTGACGCGATCGAGGATGCGGCCCGCCAGATACCTGAAGAAATTGTCACCGTCATTGGCGCCGAAGGCCGTGGCGGCGCTGGCCTTATTGCCGTCCGGGCATTGAATCCGAAGTTCGCACATAGCCGACCATCACCGGTCGCTGAGCCAGTGACGAAAGGATTTCGCGCTGGCAAGGCACCGCCGATATTAGTCAGTCAGCGCTTTTTCGGGAGGATACCCGTGGTGAGATCGTCAGTGCAGCGCGCGGATGCGGCCTGGATACACGGACGAGGGCAGGACCCCCGAACCGAGAGACTTCTTTCCTCCACCGTCATCGTCATCGGTTGCGGTTCGGTCGGGGCGCCCGTCGCCTGCTCGCTGGCGCAAGCCGGCGTCGGCCATCTCATTCTCGTCGATCTCGATGAGTTGAGCTGGCCGAATGTCGGCCGCCACCCTCTGGGGGCGACTGCGATCGGCAAGAACAAGGCGGTTGCGCTGGCTGAGCGTTTGCAGATGGATTACCCCCATCTTCTTGTCGAAAGCCGGTCATATGGCATGAACGCCCTTTTGCAGATAGACACCGAATTGCTCACCGAGGCTGATCTTATCATCTCGGCGACGGGCAGTTGGGCGGCGGAGCATGCTTTGAACAACTGGCATCTTGAGCAAGGAAGGAAAAAACCAGTCCTCTATTGCTGGACTGAAGCGCACGCTTGCGCAGGTCATGCCGTGGCAATAGCCGAACACGGCGGATGCCTGCAATGCCATCTTGGCCGCACCGGTACCCCGGATTTCAAGGTGGTAAATTGGCCAGACGGTCTCGGTCAAAATAGAGAAGAGCCAGCGTGCGGCGCGCATTTTCAGCCATATGGCCCAGTGGAGCTTTCGTTCGTGAACGCCATGGCAAGCGATATGGCGCTCGACTGCTTGCTTGATGCGCCCACTACGTCGGTTCATCGGATCTTTGCTGCGTCGCAGAAGCGCATTGGGATGCTCGGGGGAGGTTACAGCACTGACTGGCTTTCCGAGTTCGGAATAAGGGATGGAGACGCGCGGGTGATCGATCGCCTTTGGAGCGAATCCGGTTGCGCCGCTTGCCACCGGCCGGCGCCTGATAAATAATGATCATATCAAGAACGATGACGTTCTAGCTGACTACCCTTGCGAAATTAGGAAATTTCGGTCTTGTGGCAGCTGCGGAAGCAATGAAACCCGGCGTGCTTATTTTGTGAAAGCCAGAATGGCAGATAGGTCGTACATACCGGCCGGGGCAAGTGGTCTTCGACAGGAATTCCACATAAGGGGTGGACCTGCGTAGGTATCGATGATCTTGAGGCACCGTCGCAGGAACGCGAAATGTGCGAAAGCGTTGATGTTCGCTATGTTCACTACATGGAGCACCCGGACTATCCGGACACACTTGCTGTAGGCTGCATATGCGCGGAGCATATGGAAGACGACTACGTCAGGCCAAAGCAGCGAGAGACAGGAATGCGTCTGATCGCCCGCCGGCGCAAATCCTGGACGCGGAAGAAGTGGCGTGTTTCGCTACTCGGAAATCATTTCGTCAATACAGAAGGCTTCAATCTTACCGTCTTTGAACGCGCCGAAGGTTTTGGGATCTCTGTCGCGCGTCGCGGAACGATAGGCATCAGACTGGAAGGAAGAACTATCCGACGCGTGATGGCGCGAAAGCCGCCGCACTAAGCGCGCTCCTATGGGCCAAAACCCATTTGTGAGGAGCCAGCTCAAACGACGTTCAGGAGTGAAGGTTGGTGTGCTAAGTCCGGCCGGACTGCGTAGGTCCGAACGCACCGCAGCAAAAAAGCCTCTATTATCTTGAAGTCATCGAAGCGATGCACCTCCTCCCGCGGTAGGCTTTTTCGTTTTCCAATACAATCAAGCTCTGAGTTCAGAGCGTCAAAGCAGACTGCCCTGTTCCACCGGCTCTCCGGATTTCGACACGATCGTGGATCCGTATGGTTCGCGTGAGGAAATGATCAACGCGTCATTTGGCAGCGGACGGGCGAGATCCTTGGCCTCGTCCCAGGGCGCTCGCATCCACGTGTCCGTTTCTTCCTTCGTCAGCAACAGGACGGGCATGGCTTTCTCATGGATCGGCTTTACCAGGCTGTTGGGATCGGTGGTCAAAAACCCATAGAGGTCGTCGGTCGTCAGGCCGTCCCTGACCTTTCGAACGCTTTTCCACTGCGGCACATGTATGCCGGCGAAAAACATCAGCGATTTTGCGTCATCGCAGGCAAACCAGGCATTGGGCACATTGCCACCTTCCTGTTTACTCGCCGGATCGGGCTCGGCGAAGCTGGTGACAGGGACAAGGCATCGATGCTCCACGCCGAACCACCGTGTCCAGTGCGGGAAATCGAGATTGCGCACATTGGTCGTGCCGCGGTCGGCCTCCATGCGGATCAGTTCCTCTAGGTCGAAAGGCTTGCCTTTGGCAGCGAGTTTCTCAGCCTTGGCCAAGGCAGACATCGTCGGTGAGAATCGGGCATTCTTTGGGGTCCCGGCTATTCGGGATGCGAAACGTGCGTCAACGGGGCGGCCACTTGTTGTCCTGTCGCACGGCTACAGCGGTTCGTGGCGAAACCTTAGCTGGTTGGCGATTGATCTCGTCGAGCAAGGTTACATCGTTGCAGCACCGCATCGCTGACATTATCGCCCAACGGCCAGGAAAGCCCGGAAATCTCGACACGGCGCTGCGGCTCACGCACCGTCGACGGCGCCGCACCAACGCGCACAGCAATCGACTTGTGGTCAAGGACTTCCTCAAATCGGTATCTTAAGATCTCGCGGACACGCCGCATCTTTAGTCTCTCCGCTGGCATTGCATTCCTTCCTCTCAGGCAACTGAAAGGACGAACTTCTCACCAGCAGGACACCCCGACAAACAGCCCATTCAGGGGCGGCATCATCTCGGAACAACGCAGGTCCAGCACGAGGTTTGTTACGTCGGTGATTCCTATCGGTTTCGCAGTTCGCCAGAACCGCGCACAACCGATAAACCGCTGCTCCCAGCCTCGTCGCGCCGATCATGAGTGGTCCAGTCGGCTCGACGTTGCTAGGCCACCGAATTTGCCCCAGTTACCGAATTTGGGGTCGTGTCCTTTGGCAGTTAATCGTGAGAATGCGGCGGTACAAGCGGGTCGGGGCATTTAATATTCTCGAGGCGATTGGCGGCTGCCAATGCCACTATAACCGATCTTATTGCTGCAATGACAATAGCCAGCTATTCCCCGCGGTAATTCTCAAACTAAGTGCCAAAATCCACACGAAAATCTCACATTAACTGACTAGTCTCAAATTAAATGCCACGCTATCTTATTGAAACGATTGAGGTAAGAGTCTTACGATTAACTGCAAAACGGCAGCAAGCGTGTTGGTGTGCAGCGAGGAAGTTCTTTAACGATAAAGTGTTCGGAAACGCAATTGAAGTACATGGTCCGCGAACACTGGGTGCCCCTGACGCCGGAGCCTGCCCGTTCAGGTCATGAGGCACGATGCGCGGGATCGCCCCGTGCCGCTTGTGTGGTTGCATTTTCGGCGTGAGGCGTAGTATAAATGGCAGTCTAATACTTGATCTGATCTGATTATTTTCCAGGTGAACCTTGGAGGGTGCGGTCAGACAAGTAAAGTTGGAAAAATTATTCCGTAGAATTACGCTGAAGGCGACCAAACGCAAAGCAGATCAATACCAATTGAACTGCCGACGTTCCAGAGGGGGGGCGGGTGATGTTTGCAGTAGCGAGATACCTCATTCTCATGCTTGTATTGGTGGTCCCGGACGTCTTGAGCGCCGCCGACCTCGGACGTCTCGTAATCCCGTTCGGGCATTCGGGTCCTGTACGCAACGCGGTCGTCAGCGCCGACCGTCATTGGCTTGTGACAAGTGGCGCTGACGGCTTCGTGATGATGTGGGATCTGGCGCTGGGCCTGCCTGTCGCACGCTATCCGGAGCATGAGGCCGCGATTAACCACGTCGCCGTTAGCCGCGATGGCGCGTTCATTTTCTCGGCACAGGAAGTAAGGCGCGCCGAATTGCTTCAAAGCGCGACCGGAGCAGTCCTGTCGAAATTCGTGACCGAGCCCGAGTGGATCGAGGACGCGGCGATCAGTTCCAATGGAGAACTGATCGCGCTCTCCCTGTCGAGCGGGAATGGCAGTTTCCAGGTCACTCTCGTCGAGGCCAGCAGCCGAAGGGTTCTCGCGCGTTCACCCCGCTATGACCGGCGACCCCGAGACCTCAGATTCTATTCCAACGATCAGAAGCTCTTCGGCTACGTGGAGGATACAGCGGTCATCAACTGGGAAACGGTGAAGCTCACCGAAACCGGCAAGAGCACGATGGGTGCCTTTGGTCTCGCGACCTTCGACGAGGCAAACAACCTCCAGGTGAAGCTGACCGGTCCAAGCAGGGGAAAGCTTGTTCTTTCGATTTTCGATGCCAATCTCGGGGCGGTCCAGGCCGACATTGCTTTGTCGGGGATCGACGGACTGAGCGGGAACATCCTGGCGATATCCGAGACCAGATCCTGGCTTGCCTACGGTGGCATGGGCTGCAACATCGATCTCGTCTACCTGCCGGACCCTTCCATAGGGACGAGGTTTCACGCTGCCTACGACCGGTTCGGTGCGCAGGACACTCTGGCGCTCTCCTTTCTCGATGACACCCATCTCCTGGCCGCGTGCGCGGATGGCAGCTTTGCTGTCTGGGAGATCGTAGCGCCGGGGCCTGGCGGGCAGCTGTCGGCGACGGTTTCGAAGCGGATCAACCCGAAGATCGAATTTGAGCGGCGCGCCAAACTGTCGTTTCTCGGGGAAGGGAGAGCGCTGGCGCTTGCCAACACGGCGAGTGGTCCAAAAAGAATGTATGTCGACCCTGCGCCTCCAAACACGCGATTGCTCGACATTACTTCAGGGCGAGACGTTAATATCGCCGGGCGCGTGTTTGCCGTCAGCCCGAAGGATAGTTCAATCGTTACCGTTCAGCGGCTCCAAGGCGACGCCGATCCCCCGGCAGAGCAGTTGACGCGCTGGTCACCGGATGGGCCGACAAAGCTCTCCGCCGTCACGCAGGCGCTCTACCCGACGACTAGCATCGCCTACCTTCCGGACGGCGACCATCTGCTCTACGCCACGATTTACGGGCCGCTCTATCAATTGCGCGCCGACACATTCGAGACCGAGATCATATATGTTCCGGACTCTCAATGGCACACGACCTGTCTTGTACCGCATCCGACCGCGGATCTTTTCATCCAGTGCAACGAATATGGTGTGCGGGTTTTCCAGGTCGGCCAGCCATCATCGATGGCCGAATTCAGTGAGGATCAATATGTCGAGGACGCGGTGTTCGACACCGACGGCAAATCCATTTTGTATGCCACACGCGGTGGTGTCTGGCGCTTCGATTTCAAAGGCTCCGGCAAGCCGGAGCTCGTGATTCCCGTCGACGAATGGGGGGCCGACCCCGTGCCGCAACATGTCCGCACGCTGGCAATCTCCCCCGTGGATGGGAGCATTGTCATTGGTGTGGAGAGCGGAAAGCTCTTCGCTGTGCCGCGGGCGGGAAGTGGCTTTGGCCCGCCTCGGCGCATCTGGGGATCCTACGAGGATGTGAGGCGCGTAGCGTTTACCCCGGACAAGAGACTTCTGCTCGTTGCGAGCCTCGGTGTCGATGTATTCGATGCGGTCAGCTTAGAGCCTAAACTGAGCCTGTTCGAGACGTCGGACGGCAGCTGGATCGCGGTCGATCCGACCGGCCGTTTCGATACCAACAATTTCGACATTCTCGGGGATTTTCGCTGGCGTCTCGATCCAGAAGACGTCCGTCACGCGATTTCGTTCGAAGCACTGATGGAACCCTATTTCTCGCCGGGCCTGATTGGGGACGTGTTTGGGGGAGAAAAGCCCGGACATGTCGATGAGGGTCGATTGATCGAAGAGCCGCCGACCGTATCCATCAGTGGGGTAAAGCCACTGGACGCGGGACGCGCAGACGTCACCGTCATAACGAGACCAGGGCTTGTCGCGGATCCCGTGGCGCAATCGGGCGCCTTCGACCTGAAACTGTTCCGCGATGGCCAACTCGTCGCGGCAACAGCCGGTGACATAAGCGAATCGGACAAGGCAAAGGTCGATCCGGACGGCGCGGTCGAGATGACATACAGTGTCATGCTGCCGAAAGACCCGGCGATTTCGCAAACCGTCTTTACCGCCTATGCGTTCAACGCAACAGGGCGTCGGTCGGCGCCGTCAGCACCGTTCGCCTTTAGCATTCCACATCCGGCTGGACAGATCGCCACGCGGACTATGTATGTCATCGCCGTCGGCGTCAACGCGAACGACAATAACGGTCTGGTCCTTAGCCATGCGGTGGCCAGTTCCGAAGCATTTCTGAACGGTCTCGGCAATGCGATCGACCATGAAGGCATGCACTACCAACTCGTCAAAGTGCCAATTGAGGCACGTTCGCCCGGGCGGCTCGTCCCGGGAGAGCAACGGCCGCCGGTTCTTCCTGCTGACAAGAAAACCATTCTCGGCGTTCTCGCTCTTTTGGCCGGCCGGCCCGTGAACACCAACGAGTGGCCGCGCGAAATCGCCGAAAGCCTCAAGCCCGTTGGCCCAGACGATGCGGTGGTTCTCTACGTCGCGGCCCACGGCGTGGAGCAAGGGAAGGTCTTTCAGATCATGCCGCAAGATACCGATCCGGCGTATAACATCGCCCGGGATAAACCGTGCGATTGCGCCATCACCGATACGGAGCTGACCACGTCGTTTGCCGCAATCGACGCTCGCCATCTTGTTCTTGTTCTCGATACATGTTCGTCTGCTTCGGCTGTTGTCGCCGAAGGGAGAAAACTCGGACCTTTCAATGGGGCGCGCCTCGGACAGCTGATCTACGACAAGCAGATGATTGTGCTGGTGTCCTCAGAGCCGAGCAAGCGGGCAACCGCAGTCGGCAAGACCTATCTGACCCAGGCCATTGTCGATAATGCGCTGATATCGAAGGGCCTTTGGACCTACCCTTCACATGCAAACCTGAAAGACCTCTTGGATTATGTCGAGTTCGTTCTGCCGGGAATCGGCAGTCGGGATCCTTCGGAGGCAGAGCGCGCCCAATTTTATCGGCTCAGCAAGTCGATTGAGGACCGAGCGCGAGAAATTGCGTTGGTACAGCCAGCCGACGGCGCAGCTTGGGTGGAGATGTCACCTGAAGGGATGGGAGAAAAATGATAAGCCGCAACATCGGACATTGGCTTCTGCCGGGATGGGTCTTGCTGTTTGCGTTGTTCGCAAGCGGACTTGGTTTGGACGGCCCCAAAGCACAAGAGTCGGGGGCGTTCCATACGGTCGAAGGTGCGGACGTTCCAGACGGCTTGCTCTTTGAACTGCTCGCCGCAAACAAGGATAACTCCGATGTCGGACAGGTGATGACTGTCGATGCAAAGCTTGGCCTGGCAAGCGTCGCGCTCACGAAACGGGAGCCCGCGGGCTTTCTGTTCGAAATCGGCCAGACGGTCGCTGAAAGGCATTTCCGTCTAGATGGGGATCTCATTGAATTTCTCTTCCGGGTCAATGGCAGCGAAGACCTTGTGGGACTTGCGCAAAAACCAAGCCTGTTGGTACCGACAGCCGATATCGGCAATGCCGATGTCAAGGAGCGGATCGAGAGGGGCGATCAGCTGGTTGTCTTTCTCGACCGCAAACTGAAAAATCAGCTCAGGGACGGCCTCGACCTGTTTGATAAACGGACGCAGGACCTAGGTGGAAATATCAGCCCTCCATCGCTGGCCGAGAGCCTCGCGGCGATGAAACCTATTTCCCAGGCTTGGATGAATGCGCTCGATGCGAGGCAGATGCCCTTTTCGATCCAGTCGCTCGAAGGGCTTTCGCAGCAATTCGCGACGCTCAACGAAATAGTTTCTCGTATCCTCGGGGGGAGTGCGTCCGTCAACGATGTGGAAACGGCCGCCGACATCGCCGCAGATGGGCGATACCAGGCAAGCTTCCTCGGCGAGACGCTCGGGAGCAGCGCGAATCCTGCCGGCGGAACGCGGATGGAGATGAAGATCGAGGTGCGGCTGTGGGCCGATCTGCCAATGACGCGTCCACAGTCAGGGATTACGATCTTCTATTCGAAACCATACCAGACCGATCCGCGACAGTTCCGGCGCGCGGGGCTTTCCTCGCCCGTCAACTTCTCGGCCATGTACGGCATCTATTGCATCTGGGCGGAAGAGCCGGTTGGAACCATCGTCAGCGAGGTTGCGATGTGGCAGCCTCCCAACCATTTCGATGACGATGCCCAGCCTCTCGATTTGATCTATCTTGGCAAACGAGCTCAAAAATCACCCAATCGATGCCAACAGTGAGCGGGACACCAATGGATTCCCATAAAATTCTAAGGGCGGGTCAACTGGTTGGATCCATTCTTGCCTTGTTCGGCTCGGTGCTACTGGCTGTGGCTCCGCCTCTCCCGGGCTTGGCATGCGATGGTCCTGGCAGCGAACTGACGAACGGCTCTCTCGCATCCTTCATTATTCTAGCGTTGACGCTCGTCATTATTGCCGCGACACGCCAGCGCCGGACAAGGGCGCGTCAGCGCAGCTGGTTCGTCCTGGCACTGTGGCTGTTTGCGACATCGATCATCCTGATACCCGCCTATGTTGTCGCGCGCCAGAGCCTGACCGCACCCGTCATCGACACGGGTCCAGGATTGTCGGGCAACAGGGCTGTGATTGGGCTCTGGGCGGAAGCTGAAAGTCTCAGAAAGGCCCTGGGCTGCGGCTACGACAGCAGTACCGCGATGATAAGATTCTTCGGATGCGACGCTGTCGTGCCTCAACTGTGGACGTTACAGGCGGTCATCGTTTCCTACCTGCTGCTAATGACCCTTTATCTTGCATGCCTGCTGGTCATCGTCACATGCCTGCTGTCGATCAGTGAAGGTGTGTTTGGCGAGTTCCAGCATCTGTGACAGGCCTTTTCTACGGTCGCATCCAGGAGGCGATTTTCGTCCAAGGTTAACATTCGAATTTGTTATATCGCGGGCAAGGCACTGAACCAAAAGCAGTGATCCCACGCGCTTCGGCGGGCTGGCCGGCACGGTGGACCGACTGAACTGGTGACCCTCGGTAAGGCAGCGGATAGCGGAAAATTCACGAGTAAAGACGCTTGGGCTAACCGAGTTTTGTCGCCGCCAGCAGTCGACCGGCGAGCCATTGGCTTGCTCCGAGGAATTGATTGAAACAGTCCAAAATAGGTACTTGCGGTTGAGCATCGACGCGTTACTCTGCCGTTCGGAATTACGCATCAACATAGCCCACCTTGGGAGGCTTTATGACGCAGACGTCCTTCCACCCGCATTTTTGAAAGACTTCGATCGCTCGCAGCACAAGGATCAACTTTATGCTGACTGGCATCTCGACATGGATCAGCTCGCCGGAACGGGTGCGGCTTCCTTTCCCGCTGCCTTCAGTGCCATCAATCCGCCTGCTGGAAGCCAACCGAAGCAGGCAAGTCCCGAATGGACGGGCATGCCGCGAACGATCAAACGTATCATCGGTCCCTCCATCGCGGCGGCAGCAAAGGAAATCGACGAGCCGCGCGAGATTGGTGCGATGGATCCAGTCGACATGCGCGCCTACGATCCGTTCCGCGACTCCGACGGCGAGGTCTACGAGGGGCCGCTCTATCGATCTTGCCGAACGGGTGACGTTCCTCGATGAAGTTGCCGCCTTCAGTTAGGCGGTGCGCCTGTTCGAATCCCTTCAGGAGGCTATCCGTAGCAGTGATTACCGAACTATCCCGCAGATCCCGGGTCAAAATTTGCTCGCTGGTTGTAGACGGAAGTTGTGCAATCGAATCGCTTGGGCGATCCGGCGCAGATTCCGGCCAGCTAACTTGCGTTTACTTCGTGGCGTTGTCCGTTCACACCTCCAGCCCGACAGGAGAGGCTCTCAGATATTTCAGCTTCAGCCGGCCGTTGCTCGCCTGCTTGGCTTTTGCGAGCTTCTGTTCGACTACTGTAAAGTGGGCGATGCACTTGGCGAGCTTGTCCGATGGTGCGCCTTTCTTGGCGATGTGAGCCGCCTGTTGTTTCTCCAGATAATCGGTGCTGCAGTTCAACCAGATGGTGAATGGATGGCCGGCTTGCGGGTTTGGCGAGAGTTGCTCGGCCGCGCCCAAGCGCGAGTCGAGAAGCACTTCGAGGACACGAAGGTCAGGGTTCTCGTGCTCGCCATTGGCGCAGATCAGGTAGTTATCGGCGGTGATGCGCTTAACGAAGGAGCGGTCGAGATTGTGTTCGGAGCCATGGTGCTGGAGCTTCAGCACATCGACATGCAATCCGGACCCATCGACGAGGCGGCCATGATGGGTGAGGCCGGCAAGGACATCATCGGAATGGCCGTCGCCGGTCAGGACGACGCGCGTGACGCCACCGCCGGCCTTGGGCTCCTCGAGCAACAGCATGAGGGAGGCAAGATTGGGCTCTGTGACGCTCTTTCTTTTGCCCAGCTCGTCATCAATGGAGACGCCGAAGCCGGGCGGAAGGGGGCCCTCGTTGTCCTCGAGCCAGGCCTCGAGTTTGTCGACGCTGCCGGCATTTTCGGAGTTGGCCAGCCAGTTCTTCCAGTATTTGCGGAGGATTTCGAGATCCTTCTTGGATGGACCGATGACGCGGATGGCAAGGTCGCTGGCGGGGTTGAGGCTGATTACCTCCTGGCCGCGGACCATGGCGAGCAGATTGCCAAACTCACCGTTGAGCGGAATGTTCAGCTGGTCGGCGGCGATGCGGCGGGACACTTTGATTGCCTCGGGGATGGAGTTCGCGACGCTTCGAAAGGCATCTGCGAGCCGAAGCAGCGACGGGTTGATCGAACTGGAAAGCGTGTTGGCGCGGGCAGCGAGAACGCTGCCGATTGCCTCGGATTCGTCGACCATGGCCTTAAACGCATTGTGCCAGATGCGTTTGATCTTCGGAGGCCTTTTGAAGGGCGGTTTGGTGGCTGGTTGGCCGTTGGTTTGCTTGTGGTCGAAGACGCGCCACTGCACAGTATCTTCGAGCAACTGCAGTACGCCGGCGATATGATCCTGATCGACATGTGAGACATAGACGAGGTCGAGGTCCTTGCCGGTTTCTTCCGCCCATTTGCCGAGGAAGCCGCGCACCGCCGAGGTGTAGGATCCCGGCATCCCGCCATCGGCGAGGATGCTGATGGCGCCGGATTCGATCAACAGGCAATCGCCCTTCTCGGACGGTAGGAGCGTGATTTTCATGATGCGGTCCTCGGGGGGCGTCGTGTCGTGAGGGCTTTTTGGGGAGCGCCATGGCGGGGCGCAGGAACCGCGGCGACTGGCGCTGCAGCAGTTGGCGCAGTGGGCTTCTTCAACTCGGTGCGGATGAGCGCGAGGGAGGCTTCGTCGACACAGGCCCGCGGAGAAATCACGCCAAACCCCAAATCGTGCACCCACTGATAGGTGGCACCCGGCAGGGGCTGTGCAGTGGCCTTGATGATGCCGAGGACCTGGGCGGCTGTGAGCGTCGGATTGGCGGCGAACATCAGGCCGATCACACCGGCGACAAAGGGACTGGCCATGCTCGTGCCGGTCATTTCGATCCAAGGATTGTCTGGATCGCCGAAGCCGTTGGCGGCGACGATCTCAGTGCCGGGAGCCGTGATGTCGGGCTTCAACCGGCCATCGCGGGTCGGGCCTTGGCTCGAGGTGATGTGGGCGCGTCGCTTCAGTTCATCGAGATTGGCGACCGAGACGATACGCTGACCGCAGGCCAGCGCGCTGACGGAGGAGCTGTCGACATGCGAGGCGTCGGTGAAGAACGAGGGCCAAAAAAAGTTTCCGTCACCCAGATCGGCGGGATCGTCGCGCTCGATCCAGGCATGGAAGGTGCCTTCTCGGATAACCAGACCGTGCAGCCGAACCTGCCAGACGCCGGCAGGGATACCGATGATCAGGTCCTTGCCGAAGAACGGCGTCAGGTAGGCGGCGATGTAGTTGGCACCGTTGGTCGGGTGATGCAGTTCGTTATAGATGCTGATCAGCGTCCTGTCTGGCAACTGGTGGTTCTCGATGAACTGTCCCGGCAAGACGGGGCCGATCCAGTCTCCATCGGGCGGCCGGATGCTGATGGCTAAGCGATCCTGTGGCTCATACCAGATTTCGAGCTCATTCTCCGATGCGTCCTTGATCTTGTCGCCGACGACCTGCCATTCGAGGATGTGATCAAGGCCCTGGGCGTCAATTTTGCCGCTCGCGTGAATCCGACCCATCATGTAGCCGAGATCGTCCGGAGCCTCGGGTCGTTCCTGCCCGGCATTGCCGGCGGCGATGCAGATCGAACGGCCGGGCTCCGACAGCAAGACGTCGATCCAGCGGTCGAGGATGCTCGAGCCGTCATGGGCGTGGCCGTTCGTTCCGAGACTGATGTTGATTGAGATGGGGCGCTCACCGGCGAGATCGAGCAGGTAGTAGACGGCGTCGAGCAGGGAAGTCGAATCGTAGAACGAGGTGCGTCGGTCGATCTCGTCTTCTGGCAGCGCGATCAGCACTGCCGCGATTTCGGCGGCGCTGCAGAGACCGCTGTTGCCGGCAGCGATGGAGGCGACGTGGGTTCCGTGCGAGCCCACGACCATCTGCGATTGCGGCTCGAGATCATGCGGCGAGACGCCTATTTTGGCGGCGTCGGTCAGTGCGGATTGCATGTCCGCGGCGGAGATCACCCGGCCGCGCTTCAGGCCCTTGCGATTGCGGCCAACCTTGGCGCCCTGATCCCAAATACTGACAAAGCGCGATTTCCCTTGGACGAGGAAATCCGGGTGGGCCCAGTCGAAGCCCTCGACATCGATGATCCCGATCAGCATCCCCTTGCCATCCCCTAGTTCGTCCGGGGGGACGCCCTGGACGCGGCGAGCAGGAGCGGCGCTGCCGGCACTGCCCTTGATCGGCCGGGGCAGCTTGAGGGCATCGGCCGGTTCGATAAAGATCGTGCTGGGCTCGCGGGCGAGATTGTAGATTTCATCAAACGTCATCGTGCGGGTCGCCATGCCACGCAGTGTCTGCTGGCCAGGCACGGGTGGCAGTGAATCGGTGGAGCGGACTAAAACGCTGACCTCGACGGCCTCCCGTTGCGCCTGCACGTCGATCCCGTGTTTTTTGACGGTGCCGCTGGGCGGGGTGGGGTCAGGTGCAATGGCCGTCGCGAGTGGCGGCGTGGAGGCCGCGAGTTCAACGCTGTCTACCCGCAGCGCCGGCTGTACCTCAGATTTGGCGGAACTGACGTCCGCGTTACAATTGGCGAACATCCGCAATTTGGGATGCTGGTTTCGCAGTACGACGTTCTGCCAATTGTCACTCATCGCATCCCCCTCGAATATCTGGGTACAACAGACGCTGTGGTTGCCGGATCAATGCACGCGGCCGCTCAGAATATGATCGTTTCACCCTGCCGATCGGCCTGTGTCTTGCTGTAGGTAACGAGATGGTTCGTCGAACCCGCCCGGTCGACGAGCCGGATTTCGCCGCCCCTATTCGACAGTTGGACGGAATTGCGCGGCAACAGGATGGTCGTCGCCATGCCGGGCGCGAGGGTCACCTCCTTGATGCCGAAGCGGTTGCTCATCTTGTCGACGAGGAACCAGCCGTCGAGCGAGATCGTGTCGATGCCGGTATTGACGAGCGTCACGGTTTCCTTGCCCTCGTCGTGGCCCATCGGATTGACCAGTGCGGCGACGATCTTGACGGCGCCGCTGACGACCCGCGGCGTCTCTCTTGGCATTCCTTCGCCCGTGCCGCCGAAAGGCCGTTCGCCGGCCGGCCCGAGATAGACCGGATAGAACGTGCGGACAAACCGCTGGCTCTGATCGAGGAAGAGCTTCATGTCATAGCGGGCGCCATTGATCACCGCTTCCTTCGGTGCACGGGCGCCGCGATGGGCCCGCACCGCTCCTATGGCCATCAAGCCTTCGACGCTGCAGCCGACGAAGAAGCCGCCGATCGGTTTCGTCAGCGGCCGGGTCGTGCCAGCGTCGTAGTCGGGTGCATTCCAACGATACGAGATCGTCACGGATTCCGGGAAGTGCTCCTGTCCATCCTTGTATTCTCCACGCAGGTAGACGATCCGATCGTCCCGGAAACCGGGGAAGCTGTTGCGGTCGATGTGCAAGGCGAGGCCGTCATCGAGGTGATACTTGTACCAGAAGTGATAGCCCTGAACCTTCGGTCCCTCCTGCTCGCCAACGAAGACGTGCTCGAAGCCGGAGAGGTCGCGGTCACCGCTTTGGGAGAAGCGGCGGAACCATTGCTCGGTCAGCGTCGCATACCAGCGGTCGCGCGAGATCGGCGTGCCGGTTTCCTCGGAGATATAGGCGCGCGCGACCTGCATCGGCGCCGTGTCGACGATGGCCTCTAGGAGTTCGTGCACCTCGGCACGCTCTTCCGGCGTTTCGACCTCGACATCGCGCTCGTCGAGCGCGTAGTTGTCGAACAGAGCCCGGACCAGATGATAGGTCTTCATCTTGTTGTCCGGAATCCGCACTTCGGAAAGGACCTTGAGATCGCCGGGGGGACTTTCCAGGCTATCGGTATTGTCCACTCTGACATAACCTGTTTCCGGCGCGTCGCCAGCCCCGGCCAGGATGGCTTTCACGCCATTGCCGCTTTGGTCGGCGTCCCAGATCTGCTGATAGATATCCATGCCCGTTCTCCTCCGTCAAAAAAGTCTGTTCGGGTACTCTATCGACGCGAACTCATAAGCTGATGACAGGTGCCGTGCCCCCGGGGCGGCGGCGTGGCTCACGAGCCCTTGTCTATTCCACGGGCCTTCCGCATCCCTTAGGCAACGCCAGCGAAGTCTTGCTGGAGTGCTCGGTGTTCACCCAGCCACCGAGCCCTTGCATGCCGATGAAAAGGTCGAGCGCGCGTCGCGCCGCCCTGCCGGGCATGTCGCCGCGGACGGTGGTGCACTTAAAGGATATTTCCGCAACTGTGGGGCGGACATGGTCCGAGCCGAAGAACCACAATGTAAGCGCGAACTCTCCGACGATTTCAGCGCTGAGCTTGACGCTCGGACCCTCCAGGACGAGCTCGCGAACGGTCGGACCGCCGATCAATCCTGTTTGCGTGGCAGGTCGTGCACCCGAGCTTGCGACAATGTCGAGAACGGTTGGAAACATGAGACTGAGATCGGCCAGCGTCTGGGAGGAGGTCGTCCATTCCACCTTCTGGGTCGTGGAGCGGGCGAAACGGCTGCGGATCGATCGCTTCTCCGGTACGACGACCGATCGCCTGTTTGGCTTCGGATCGTCGACCTCGAGGGGAGCTATGTCCTCCTCGAACGTGGTTTGGACTTTTCGTCCATTCCCCGGCAAGGCGGTGGAGGCCACGACGAAGAGGTCCGGCGTCCGCAGCTTGAGCGTGATTTTCGGCCTTGCGCCGGCTCGGGCTTCATCTTCAACGGGCAGGCGCTCTCGTAATGCAAGGTCGGCCCGGGTGAGAGCACAGTCCGGGGTATCCCAAAAGCGGACAATGCGTTCGGTTCGCATGTCGAACCGACCCGCGTGGCGTGGTTCCCCACCACTGCGCAACCCGAGCCGCGCGTCGATAAGCGGCTTCAGATGCTCTTGCCAGAAGATGTCGGCGACGGTGTCTGCAGGTGCCTCCAGGAACCGTTTAGGGTTCACGAGGAGCTTGTATTCGCGCGCGTCCAGTTCATGCCGCATGATCCGGGTCCCCCGTCGGAGCGTTGCAAACCTGAAATTTCACCCGTTCTTAAATTTTGCCCTACAGACTTTTTTCCAGGTGCTGCTACGTTCGGTAGAAGAGAGCGAGCAACCGTCGTACTATGACTGACGAGGGACATTACCTCACCAATTCACCGCTTTTGTCTCATCGCGCCGAGAAAAAACCTTGCGTTCCTTTTTCGCGCGGGTGTCGCTGCTTATCATTGGCATTTGTCAGCGAACACACAGTCTCCGGGTTGACCATTGCCTGGATAGCAACAAAGAGCATTTGAACTGCATTCATGTCTGCCCGCAACCGTGTCGCAAAACTGGCCACAACTCGTAGTTCCACCGGGGCAATAGGGATCCCCTTGGGCACGCTGCACCTGAGACATATTCAGTGGGATCCGATCAGGTGCAATCATAAAGACAAGCTTGGGTGAGGTAGCCCACTCTCTTGAGTCTGTGGCCGACACCCCCGATGCCACCGCCGCTAATAGGAAAACTGATACCAAAAGTTTCATGGTCGTATCTCCCCATCTACGCAACATTAAGTTACATTAGTATTCTCAGAAAGACAACTGGGACCCGAAGTCGACCCGAGGCCTCGCATTACGAAGCAGAAGGCACTCCTGTAGCAATAGTGGAGGGACAAGCATGAAAGACGACGACAAATTCGCGATGTGGCTCGCAGGGGCGACGCTCCGAAGCGCCCATCGAGAGATAGACGCTCTCTCCTTGGATGATCTTGCTCGACAAGCTCAACACAGTGGCGATCTTGAAAGCGAGCTAGATGCAATGCGCCGCTTTGATCGTAGGGGTGGAGATTTCGGCGCCGAAATCATCGGTGCTGTCGTAATCCCAATTCTCATTGAAGCAGGTAAACAACTCTGGGCAGCCTATTTGAAAAAACTCACGGACAAGGCCGCGGGCAAATTGGCAGACGTGACCGCAGAAGAGGTGAGCGCGTTCATAAAGCAACATTGGTCAACGCCTGGTGACGACAGCAGAGCATTGTATGAGACGATCCTCGAAGCAGAAGCGGCCAAGCAAGGTCTTTCGCAATCACAAACGGAGGGACTGATAGCAGCGCTGAACCAGCCGGCAATGGCCAATGAAGTTACCAAGGACTGATGCAGCGCGTTGTTCAGAGGTGGACGCCGCATCCAACGCTCTTGTCGAAGCCTCTTCAATCGAGATCGCAGCACAAACCGTCCTGCTGTGGCTGGTCGTTCTGCCGACGGGCATCGTCCTCGTCCCAGCAACGCTGCTTGCCCTCTGCCTGTATATTGTAGCCAACTTGATGGGGGAGCTTTCGGCCAACCTGCAATGGATTGGCAGTTGGGCCGAGAGCAAGTGGTCGACCCTCTTGGTTGCGAGCGGCATCGTTTCACTGAGTGTTAGCGGCGCGCAGTTCTTTATGTGTCGCAGTTCAGAATATTTCTCAAGGGAACGTCGTTTGCACCCGCTGAGTGGTCGACAAGGAGAGGCGTTGAACCAAATAGTTGCAGAACTTTGGCGTCTCTTACCCAAGAAGCGCCAAAACCCACCGCTCGTAATGTGGTTTTCAAACTTCAATGTCTTGGCCAGCGCGAGTGAGAGTGGTGCTTCTCGGGCAATCCAAGTGAGTTCCGCGCTTTGGGAGCGCGCAGTGCGGCGTGATGCCGTGGCAATCGGGATTCTAGCACACGAGATGGCTCATTTGGCTTTTCGCGACGGACGACGTCTGCGACCCATGGAAAGCATCGTGGCGGCTGCGCGTCTGGTGTTGAACATAACAAAGGCCGGTGTGGTTACAACGGCGGTCGTGGCAGGAATCGTGTTTGCAGTGGAGTCCAGCGGCGCCCAAATGAATTCCCTGCCCTGGCGTGAGGTATCTGTTGTCGCCTTCGCCGCGCTCGTACTGCTGATCCCCTCCCTCGCAAACCTAATCATTCGGCGACAGGCGGCGCTAATTACGGCACTCATAGAAATTCGCGCTGATGCAGTCGCAGGCATTTGGACGAATGGGCTCGCCGGTTTTGCGCGTTCTCTTGCTCAAGATCCCGACGTCAAAAGTTCCTCACTCGCTGAAATTCGCCACTCCATCCTTTCGCCCGATTTGACGCACGTATCCAATTCGGAGCGGGTTGCTCTCCTGAACGACACTGCAAGGTTAGCCACGCCGAAACTCCGTTATTTCGCACTGTCGCTCGCACTGCCATTTCTGCTTCCGTTAAATCCATACACCCCCCTGCTTGCGGGAGGCGCGTTTGATCACATGCTTGTCTCCGCTGTCGTCGTCGTGGCCCACGTCACGACCGTCGGCATGACCGTGTCCGCCGCGCTTTCACAATGCGCGCCTCTCTCTTGGCGCACGACGACCTGGCTAGCGGTCTTTCTTTGCCTTGCAAGTACGCTTCCGCGCATCAACCTCTACCAGATTGGCTACCTACTCACTCATCTGGCCACCGCGATAGCGTCGCCAGGCGGCTTTGGCTCAGACCCGTTAACGTGGGAAAGCATTGTAGGCGACACTGCAATCGCGTTCTGCGGTCTTTGGGAGAGTTTCGTGGACGCATCAGGTGGATTTCTGTTCGTGCTGGCGATGGCGTGTTCCGCAGCCAGTTTGCGAGCGCAATCGGCGCTCGCGCGGCGGCAAGCATCAGAGCCGGGCTCACGGTTAGGCAAGTGGACCTGGGTTGCGCCTGCAATTGCCTCTGGAATTGTAGCGTTCGTATCTACCTATGATGAATGGCGCTCTCCTGAAGTATGGCCCTTCGTTTTAGGCGCCGATTGGTTTGCTGCAACGAGTTCTGTGCCATGGGCGCGCCTTTGCGCTCCCGAACTAGCCAGCATGGTCGTTCTTGTCTTGCAGGTGGTTGGCGTGCGAGTATTCGTAAATCGTCGTAATCACACTCGATGAACGAATTGCTTTTTCCGTGCGAAGTGACGTTCGCTGGTGCTTCGAAAAGTTCCAAAAAAACTCTCTGTACGCTTAGCAATGATCTCAGGACCGGATTCGAGCGATGCGGTTACGGACTGCTCACGAAAGAAGTGCATTGCCCCGGCCTATTGGAGGTCTATCCTGGGGTCAGAACAAGATGGGGTGGTTGCCGTCCTCCCCTAACGGCATCGCAATGTGCCAAGATGATGTGGTGTAGGCCACAGGACGGAGAAGACGGCAAGATGAAGGATACGATGATCGGGGTGGATCTGGCAAAGAGTGTTTTCCAGTTGCACGGGGCGTTGGTGACAGGCGATGTGAAATTCCGCAAGTTTGTTTCGATTGCCGGTCCGAAAGTCGAAACCGCCTATGTTTTGAGCCTTGTCCTGTCGGTTGCCGTCATGGGGCTGTTCTTTGTCTTCTTCCTCTATTCGCGCTGGGGGCTTGCCATGCGGGCGACGGCTTACAGCCAGCAGGTATCGCAATCGCTGAGGACATAGAACGGTGCGACCGAATACATGTTGCCGATATGCAGGTACTGACCGTCCACGAACTCCGCCAGGTTTTCCAATAAGCCGATTGTCAGTCCACCGACTACGTCAGAGGTCATGTCGTCGCCGTCGCCGACCGGGTCCTGTATGTAGAAACTACCATCCCGCAGTTGCGTGACGACTCCCTCAAAGCGAACCATTCTGCCGTCAAGCGGCGAAGAATGGCCCGCACCCTGGATTTCAGGAATTGTGGTCGATTGAGATGCCAATGCCGCAGATGGCAGGACAGCCAGCGCCCCTACCAGTAGCTCGCGAATTCTCATGATGCCGCCCCTCCCTTGAACGATCGAAGGTTCCCATGCTTACGCAATTCTCGCGAGTGTGATTAGTTATTGCACGTCGTCGGCTCGTCTGAACCATGCCTCACGCGATAAAGGTGCAGACGCAGGATTTCCGACGACGCTGACAATCATGTGCAGCTCTTGCACGCGAGCACTGTTCGATAATAGCGTGGGCAACGGGTTCCGAAGCCTCCCTGTCCGAAATAACGCTAGGATTTCTTTGATTCACGAAGCTGGGTTCATTTCCAAAACCGCTTTGCATCGATGACCTCGTCCAGTGCGATCTGGGCGGCATCGATCAGACTCGACTTGTCCGCGTGCGAAACCATGCTGTCCCGAGCCGGATGATCGGAAAGACCGAGCTTTTCCAGAACGTCGGGGCCGGTCACCAGATCGTTCAGCGCACCGAGCTCATCTTGTAGACTCTCCATCAAGGCGATAAACTTTTCATGGCGACGCTCACCGCGCTTGTCGTCGAACAAAGCGGCGAAGAATTCGGCTGCGTAGCGAAACTTCTTTGCATCCTTGCGTGCCTCGTGACGATGCTCATCGTCGATCTCCGCAAGCGCCTGCCCGTGCTTCTTCAACTTCTTGCGCATTCGCTGCAGTGCCGAGCGGGCAAAGTCTGCCGCCGGCTGTTCTCGGATCTCGGCGGTTTGAACGAGCGATAAGTATCCGCCGCACCGGAGCCACTCGTTGAAGTCGAGCATGAGAGCCCGCGCGCGGCTCGACGTGAGAGCTGCAATAGCGTCGTCGTAAGCCTTTTCCCTTGCGTCATCTAGGCGGGAGCGCATATCGGCATCGTTAGCCTTCGGCAGCAGGACATCGACGTTTCGGGCTTCACCAAGCACCTGCGCCAGCCATCGGAACTCATCCTTCAGCCGCTGTGGCTCGTCCCCGGGCAGCATCGGCTTGTAAATCGAGAAGGCGGAGCGAAGGCGCCGGATAGCGACACGAGCCTGGTGGAGGGCCTCCGGGTTGCGATGTCGCAGCAGAATATCTTCGTTGAGGCGGAAATGCCGGAAACACGATTCGGCAATCGTTTGGAAGGAGGTGCTGGCACGCATACTCTTTTCGAGGTGAAGGCGTTCGGCTTTGTAAACCAATCGCTCGGCGTCGATCAGTGCAAATCCGCGTTCCGCCTTCGACCGCACGCCGAATCGGAAAGGCGCGGTGGCGTCAAGTTTTCGGGCAAAGATGAACAGGCGCGCGGGATCGCCGTCTTTGAGTTCGAGTTCGACCTCTCGGACGGACATTCGCCGCTCCCCGGAGACCACCTCGCCCTGATCGACTGCAACCTCGATCTTCGAATGCTGTTCGTCGAAATTCCAGATGCGACGCTCGATCTCAACGTCGAACTTCGGCACGAGAACGATGTCCGTACCGAACTCGTTTTCAATCGGGCTGAAATGATCGAGGACAGGCTGGCCCCGATCCACCGGTGTCTCCCATTCCGACCGGGCAAACAGCGACGCGCTTTCCCCGGTGGCCTTTACTGTCTGGACGAGACTATTTCCGGTCTTCCGGATGCGGAGTGTGAAGCCGCGGTCGAATAGTTTTCGATCTGTCGTATCGAAATATGTCGAGGTTTGCTGAAGGATGCTCGTCGGTTCGCCAAGCAGCCCGGACCCAAGAGCGTCCTCGACAGCGCCGGGAGCGAGTTCCAGCTTAAGTTCGATCTCTTCAGCCAATATTCCCTCCTGCTCGTTCGCTTGATAATGCACCGGACGTTCGGATGGTTGATGTTTACACTACAAGGATATTTTATCGCATGGAAGGATATGCATGACCACGCTAGCCACTGACCGGCGCGACACGGCTCTCGACGTTCAGCAGGCGGGCGCCATCTGTTGGCGGCACAACAAGAAGGAGCGGCTCGAGGTCCTTCTTGTCGGAAGCAAGCGCAACGGCCGATGGGGTGTGCCAAAGGGTCACGTTGATCCTGGCGAGACCTCAGATACGGCCGCAGCTCGGGAGGCATTCGAGGAAGCCGGCGTATCCGGTTCGGTAGAGCGAACTGTGTTCGGCTCGTTCGAGTATAGAAAGGAAGGCAGTCTGAACACCTACCGTGTCACGGTGCACCTGCTTCAGGTCACCGAGCTTGCCGACACCTATCCCGAAAAGGCCATTCGCAAGAGCCGCTGGTTTCCCATCAAGTCAGCCGCGAGAAATGCCTCACAACCGGGTTTGAGAACTTTATTGAGGCAGCTTGGTTGAGTGACCCAATTACAGTCGTGTTTTCAACACAAGGATTGTTTGTAGGACGTCCCATAGGCATTGCTGATGAGCGCTGGAATGCGCATCGCTCACTTTCGCAGTGCGCCCAGTCGGAAATAGAAGATTAGATCGCTAATCGTCGGTTTCGCGCCCTCACGACCGCCTTTCGAGCGTTTCGGCCCTGGGGTCCCAAAGTAGCCATTTGCTGTAATGGTATCGAAGACTGGGGGAACAGTTTTTTGGCTCAACGCTCAATGGGGTAGCTATCGGGAACTGAGTCATAACTACCCATCTCCGAGGTACGGGTGATCAAGCGGACCAGGGCTCGTTGTATTGCCGGGTCTGTAATGGGACCATGCCACGTCGCATTATGTATCACCCGTCAATCGCGTCCGACATCACGCGGGCAGCGACATGTTCGGCCGGGTTGGAATGGCGTTTCCGGTAGGTGGCGACGGCCGTAATAGGAGAGATATTCAATTTCGAATTTGCTGTTAGGGTTCCGATACATGGGAGCTTCGTCTAGCAGGACACGATGTAGGCCCGGATATACACTATGGGCTGCGACCACGGCCCGCACCAGTTGCGCCGAACGCTGAGTCTCATTCTGCTCAACTCGACATCGTCGAGTTCGCCGGAGGCCGCGAGACGGAAGAGATCAGCCAGCCACGTTCAGAATCTGACGCTGCTAATGGAGGCAGGTTTCCACGAGGCGGCCGACCCTTGCCTGAGATAACCCGCACCGATGGCAACGTAGAGGTCGACATAGTCCTTCGCGACCTGCTGCACGGTGGCGGCGAGGCTTTCCTGGGCGTCGGAGACCGAGCGTTGCGCATCCAGGACGTCGAGCAGGGACGAGGCGCCATCCTTGTAACTCGCCGTCGAAAGCGCCAGCGACTCCTGCGCCGTCCCTACCTGCCTGCGCAATGGTTTGAGCGTCTGCGTATCGCGACGAACGGCCGTCAGCGCGTTTTCCACCTCTTCCACGCCGTTCAGCACCGCCGCCTTCCAGGCGAGATATTGAGTCCGGGCATCGGATTTTTCGATATCAACATTTGCCCGCAACGTGCCACCATCGAAGATCGGCAGGTTGAGCGATGGCCCGAACGACCAGCTGGTCAGACTTCCGCCGCTGGCACCCGACGATTTGACCCAGCTCGGCGAGATCGAACCGGACAAGGTGATCGATGGATAGAGCTGGGCTTCGGCCGCGCCGATATCGGCAACGGCCGCCGCCAGCTCGCGTTCGGCCTTGCGGATATCGGGACGGTTGCGGATGAGGTCGGCCGGGATGCCAGCGCGGATGTCGCCGCGGAAGACCGGCTGGCCGGCGCTCTTCTGCAGCTCCTCCATCAGCGAAGACGCCGGCATCCCGATGAGCGTGGCGATATGATGGGCCGATTCCGTGAAGCTCTGCTGGAGGCCTGGAATTTCCGACTTCGTCGACTGCACCAGGCCCTCGGCCTGAACGACATCGAGGCGGGAGGCCGCACCAGCTTTCAACTGCAGCTGCGTGAGTTCATACGTCTGCTGGCGGGATTTCAAACTCGCCTGCGACAGCGCGATGCGCTCCTGGTAGTAGCGGGCGTCGATATAGCTCTCGACAAGGTCCTTGAGGAAGGTGAGCTTGGCATTGTCGGCCGTTGCATAGGCGGCCCCGAGCGAGGCGATTGCACTTTCCCTGGAGCGACGATACTGGCCGAAAATGTCGAGCAGCCAGGAAAGGCTGGCTTCGCCGCCTGATGTGTTGGTGGTGCCGACGCTCGTGCGCAGCCGCCCCTTCTCCCCGGACACCGTATGCGATGCGCCGACACTCAGGCTCGGCAGGCCGCTGGCGCCGGCGACGGTGACATTGGCCGAAGCCGCGTTGATGTTTTCGAGCGCCTGCAGCACGTCGAGGTTCTCTCTGAGGCCAAGGGCCACCAGACCGTCGAGCCGCTTGTCACGATAGGCCGTCCACCACTCGGCCGTCACGACATTGCCGTTGCTCTTGTTGCCCCCCTCTTCGAATTTGGCCGGAAGCGGCATTTGCGGGGGAACGTGATCCGGGCCGCTGACGCAGCCTGCCAGAAGAAGTGTCAGTGCGGATGCGGCGTAGCGGAGGGATGATAGTCTTGTGCGAAGCGACGTACTCACGGGCGAGCCTTCTGAACCGGGATCGTGGGTTCAGGCTTAGCGACACCAGCGTTAATGGCGGTTAAGAAACTGTAAAGTTAGGTAAAACCCGCCGTCATCGAGATCAGCTTTCATCGCCGCCCGCGCCATAGGACGTCGGTCTTCTCGGAAGCTCCAGCGTGATGGCCAGGCCGCCGGCCTCGGGCAATGACGCGTGCACGCGCCCGCCGTGGCGCTCGATAGCCTGCCGGGTAATGGCGAGGCCCAGGCCGTATCCGCCTCTCGGCACGGCATCCTTCCCGCGGGAAAAGGGCTGGAAGATGCGTTCGAGTTCGTCGCGCCCGACACCCGGTCCCTGATCCGCCACGCGGATCGTGAGACGTTTGGTCGTCGCCTCGCAGGACACCGATATGTGCGAATGCTCCGCCGTATGTTTGACGGCATTGCGGACGACGTTTTCGAGCGCCCTGTAGATCAGCTCGCCTTCGACCTCGGCACGGAATATGCCGTCGACGCCCGTCGTGATCGAGACCTCCCGCGCCTGGGCTTCGAACGCCGCGTCGCCCAAGATTTCGTTGAGGAGTTCGATGACATCAAGGGTCTGCGTCTTCAGCGGCAGGCTGGATCCCGCTGTCAGCCTGGCAAGTGTCAAGACCTCGCCTACCAGCGTATCGAGCCGTTCGACCTCACGGTCCATACGATCCAGCATGGAGCCGAGTTTGGCCGGGCTCTGCCTAAGGACGCCCACGGCTGCCTGCAGCCGGGACAAAGGCGAGCGCAGCTCATGGGAGACGTCATGGAACAGCCTCTGCTGCGCATCCTGAAGCTCCTGAAGCCGGGTGGCGCTCGCATCGAAATCGTAGGCAAGGGCGGTCACTTCATCCTTTCGCCCGGCCATCTTATCGCCGATGCGAAAGTCGAAACGGCCATGGGCGAGCGCGCTCAGGCCGTCGCGCAGATGCACGACAGGACGAATGAGGTATCGCGCCAGCGCGCCGGCCGCGATCGTGCTGGCGACCAGGATGGTGAGCCACGGTAGGAATGGGCCAAGGCTGTCGAAGGTGGAACCGGCCGGAGCCGACACGGAAAGCCGATAGCAGACTCCATCCTTCAGCACGGATCGGGTGGTGACCGTGTTCTTCTCAGCGCAGGCATCGGCCTCGGCAGGATTCGACAGGGTCAGGCCAAGCGGTTGCGTCTTTTCGCTTGTGGTCACGAAACGCGCAGCTGCCGCTTCGCCGTCCTCAGCCAAAATATTTGCAGTCAGGTTGAGCACAAGCGTCCGCCGCTCATGTTCCAGCTCGCTTGCGAAGGGAACCGCCTGAAGGAGTTTGACGATCAGGATAATGGCAGCAAGGCTTGCGGCCAGAGTCAGCCAGATGATCCTGAAGAATTTCCAGAAAAGCCGGGGCATGGTCAGTCCACAAGAAGTTGATAGCCCTGGCCGCGAACGGACTGTATCCAGGATTGCCCATCCTCCCGCAGCCCGAGCTTCTGGCGAACGCTGCTGATGTGGACGTCGATGCGGCGATCGAACGGCGTGAGCGGCTTGCCGAAGGCCCGCTTCGAAATCTCCTGCTTCGACACCAGCTGGCCGGCGCTGCGGGCGAGGACTTCGAGCAGGCTGAATTCGGTGCCGGTCAGCTCCAAGGTCTCGCCGCGCCATTCGGCGCTTCTATTACCGGAATGGATCACGAGTTGCCCCGCCCTGATCGTCTCGGTCGACACACCCGCCGCCGCCTGGCCCGCGCGGCGCAGGATGGCGCGCAGCCGCGCCGCCAGTTCGCCCGGCGAGCAGGGTTTCGGCACGTAATCGTCGGCGCCGAGATTGAGGCCCGATATCCTGTCCACGTCATCGCCTCTTGCGGTCAGCATCAGCACGGGGACCTGGCTCAGCTTCCTGATCCGCTGCAGCACCTCGATCCCGTTCATCCGCGGCATCATGATGTCGAGCACGATGATATCGACCGTATTGCCGGCAGCCGCAGCAATGGCGGCGCGCCCGTCCGTATCCGTTGCGACTTCATATCCTTCCTCGACCAGATATTCCTGCAGAAGCGTCGTCAGCTCGGCATCGTCGTCGATGAGGAGAACCTTGTTCATTCACGTTGTCCGTCATTAATCCCGGTCAGCCATACAGCACAAACACAGCCACGCGACTGAGTTTTACCTAACTTAACACTAACTTGACCGCACTTAACGTTCGCACCGTTACTTATCCGGCCATGACATCGACACACGCCGGGATCGGATTGCCACGACATGAGCCGCAATCCTTCTCGCGCCGGCGCGGATCGGGAAAGACGCAGACACCTTTCCCGCTAGGAGTACATCATTGAGAAAATCATCCAGAGTACTTGCCACCGCTCTTGTTGCGGCAGTGCTTGTCTTACCTCTGCGCAATGCAGCGGCGGAACAGGCTGCTTCGACAGCGCTCACCGTTTCTCTGACGGTGCCGGCGCAGCGGAACTGGCCTGAAACCGTTCCCGCGAGCGGTTGGCTTAAACCATGGCAGGAAGCGATCATCGCCTCCGAAACGAGCGGCCTGCGCATCACCGATGTCCTGGTCGATGTCGGCTCCGTGGTCACGAAGGGACAGACGCTCGTCCGGCTTTCCCAGGAAAGTGTGCTCGCCGATCTTCGCAAGCAGGAGGCGGCCATCGAGACCGCCAAGGCCAATCTTTCCAAGGCCAAGGCCAATGCCGACCGCGCGCGGCAACTGCGCCCTTCGGGTGCCCTTTCCGACGAGAAGATCGTCGAATATCTGGCCGACGAGCAGACGGCGACGGCCAGTCTTTCGTCCGAAGAAGCTGCACTCGACAGCGAGAAGATCAAGCTTGCGCAGACGACCATCACCGCGGTCGACGATGGCGTCATAACTTCGCGTTCCGCCAATCTCGGCGCTGTCGTTTCTACGGGCACCGAGCTGTTCCGCATGGTGCGCCAGCAGCGGATCGAATGGCAGGCTGAGGTTTCCGCCCGCTACCTCCCGCGCATTTCCGAAGGCTTGAGCGTCGAGATCAACGGGCCGGACGGCCAGGCCATGGAAGGCAAGGTAAGGCTTGTCGGACCGACGGTCAGCACCGATACCAGCCGGGCGATCGTCTATGTCACCCTTCCAGCCGACATGCGCCCGCGCACCGGGCTTTACGTGACCGGCAACATCGAACTGCAGACCTCCCCGGCGCTGACCGTTCCCGAAACGGCGATCGTGTTCCGGGACGGCATCAGCTACGTCTTCACATCAGGCGGGGACCAACGCGTGCAAAGGATCCGTGTGGAAACCGGTCGCCGCAACGATGGCGAGGTGGAAATCGTCTCCGGACTGGACCGCTCCTCGAAAGTAGTGAGCTCCGGCGGCGCGTTCCTGTCGGACAACGACCTCGTAAAGATCGCGGAGACAAACTGATGAACTTCTCAGCATGGTCGATCCGCAACCCCGTACCGGCGATATTGCTGTTCGTGATGCTTGCCGTCGGCGGGCTCCTGGCCTTCAAGCAGTTGCCGATCCAGAACTTCCCCGATATGGACCTTCCGACGATCAGCGTCACCGCAACGCTCGACGGCGCAGCACCGACGCAGCTCGAGACGGAGGTCGCCCGCACCATCGAGGATAGTCTCGCCTCGCTCAGCTATCTCGACCACATCACTACGACCATTACGGATGGTACCGTCTCGATCAAGGTCTCCTTCGAGCTTGAGAAAGATAGCGAAACGGCCCTGAACGAAGTCCGCAACGCCGTCGACAGCGTCAAAGGCGATCTGCCGGCGCAGATGGAAAGCCCAAGCGTCACCAAGGTCACGGTACAGAGCTCCGCGCTCGTCACCTATGCCATCCGCTCGACCACTCTCAACGAGACTGAACTTTCCTGGTTTGTCGACAATGATCTGACCAAGGCGCTGCTATCGGTGCCCGGGGTCGGGCAAGTCAACCGTATCGGTGGGATCGACCGTGAGGTTCATGTGGATCTCGACCCCGCGACGATGGTGTCCCTTGGTGTCACTGCGGCAACCGTGTCATCGCAGCTGAAGGCCGTGCAGGCGGATACGTCAGGCGGGCTTGGCGAAATCGGCGGCACCCGTCAGACCTTGCGCACGCTCGGCGCCCTGCCATCTGTCGAGGCGCTGAAGGCGCTCAGGATTCCGCTGGCGAACGGCCAGCAGGTTCGCCTCGACGAGGTAGCATCCGTGACCGACAGTTTCGCCGAACGATCCTCGATGGCCTATCTCGACGGCAAACCGGTGGTCGCGGTCGAGATCAAGCGCTCGAACGGGTTTTCGGACAGCGGTGTCGCTGACGACGTGGACACAGCGATCAAGCAGTTTGCCTCCAAGCATTCCAACGTGCAGATCGAAGACGCCTACAGCACGATCGGACCGATCATCGAGAATTACAATGGTTCGATGCACATGCTGTACGAGGGTGCGATCCTGGCGATCATCGTCGTCTGGCTCTTCCTTCGGGACTGGCGGGCAACGATCCTATCGGCCGTGGCGCTGCCTTTGTCTGTCATACCGACCTTCCTCGTCATGTACCTCTGCGGCTTCAGCCTGAATATCATCACGTTGCTTGCGCTGTCGCTCGTGGTCGGCATCCTCGTCGACGACGCCATCGTCGAAATCGAGAACATCGCCCGCCATCTGCAGATGGGAAAGCGGCCGCTCGATGCCGCCCTCGAAGCCGCCAACGAGATCGGGCTTGCCGTCATCGCAACCACCTTCACGCTGGTCGCAGTCTTCCTTCCAACCGCATTCATGAGCGGCATTCCGGGACTTCTGTTCCGCCAGTTCGGGATCACCACCGCCGTCGCCGTCCTCGCCTCGCTGGTCGTCGCGCGCCTGCTGACGCCGATGATGGCCGCCTATTTCATGAAGGCCCATCCTAAGGAGGAAAAGGACGGCCGTATCATGCGCGCCTATATGGCAGTCGTGAAAGCCGCCATGAACCGCCGGAAAACGACGTTCGCCGTGACCGCCATCGTCGTCGCCCTTTCGCTTTCCACCATTCCCCTGCTGAAATCGGGCTTCCTGCCCGCTTCCGACGACGCGCGAACCCAGATTACGCTCACCATGCAGCCAGGCGCCACGATCGAGCAGACCGACGACGCGGCGAGGAAGGCAGCCGATATCGTTGGCAAACTCAATGATGTCACGCGTGTCTTTTCCTCCGTCGGCTCCGCATCCTCGGGCGGCGGCCCCGACAGCAACACGACGAGCGATGTCGGCTCCGCCACGATCGTCGCCGTCTTGTCGCCCATCGGCGATCGCGATCGCAAGCAGTCGGAAATCGAAAACGACATGCGCCAGGCGCTCTCCATCCTCCCCGGTGTACGCGTGGAGGTCGGCAGCGGCGGCAACGGCACGAAACTCGATATCACGCTGGCGAGCGACGATGCGAATGTCCTCGACAGCGCCAGCACGGCGCTCGAGGAACAGCTCCGCACGCTGCAGGGTATCGGAGCAGTGACGTCGACCGCGGCGAGGCAGGCGCCCGAAATCCAGATCACGCCCGATTTTGCCCATGCAGCAGCGCTCGGCGTGACGTCGAGCTCAATCGCCGAAGCCGTGCGCGTGGCGACGAATGGAGAATATTCGGCCGACCTGCCGAAGCTCAACCTGCCGCAGCGCCAGATTCCGATCGTCGTCCGCTTCAGCCCCGAGACGCGCACCAATCTGGACGACATCAAGAGCATGCGGGTGGCGGGCACGAACGGCAATGTCGATCTCGGATCGATCGCCGATGTGAAGATCGGCGGCAGCCCTTCCGAAATCGACCGCATCGACCGGATGCGCAATGTCACCCTTTCCGTCGAACTCAACGGCCGCATCCTCGGCGACGTCAATCGCGAGGCACAGGCTCTGCCGGCGCTCCAGCATCTGCCGTCGGGCGTCACCCTCGTCGAGCAGGGCGAACTTCAGCGCAGCTCAGAACTGTTCCAGAGCTTCGCTCTTGCCATGGCGATCGGCGTGTTCTGCATCTACGCGGTTCTGGTTCTGCTCTTTCATGACTTCCTGCAGCCATTGACCATCCTGATGGCTTTGCCGCTCTCGCTCGGTGGCGCGCTGGTGCCGCTGGTGATGACGGGAACCAGTTTCTCGATGGCGGCGGTCATCGGGCTGCTCATGCTCATGGGTGTGGTGACGAAGAACTCCATCCTTCTCGTCGAATACGCGATCATGTCACGCCGTCAGGGCATGTCCCGGTTCGACGCCCTCGTGGATGCCTGCCATAAGCGCGCGCGGCCCATCGTCATGACCACCATCGCCATGGCATCTGGCATGCTTCCGGTCGCTCTCAGCCTGACAGGGGGAGATTCCAGTTTCCGGCAGCCGATGGCGATCGTGGTGATCGGCGGGGTGATATTGTCGACGCTGCTCAGCCTCGTCGTCATCCCTGTCATCTTCACCTTCATCGACGACCTACATGAGGCGCTCAAACGCCTCCTGCACCGCACCGGCCCGAATTCGGACACCGCCGTCGAAGAACCGCATGCATCCAACGATCACGCAGCGATCGCCTTCAAGCCCGAGCTTTTGAAGCGAGGGCAAGGTCAGCGATGATCCCTTCTCGGCGAGCAATTGGTCAGATGGTTTTGCGCCGGATACCGGCAGTGATTGGCGATTTTCTCAGCAACCTCTTCGGTCAAGTTCCCTCCCCCGGAATGAGGCCGCGGGACGTATATCCCCCGCAGGCGGCCCCATGCCGCCTGCGCGTCCTGCCAATCCTTGCGAGGTGCCCCGGTAATGGACTGTCGGAATGGCCGCGCCTTTAAGAGCCGGCCTGATGCGGGCACTAACCTCTCTGATTGCGACCGCCTTCATCCTGTCCGGATGCATGCAGACGCTGGACAGGGCTCTTGATGCGAAGGAGGCCGAAATAGCTTCGATCGCCGGCTATGGCGAAATACGGTCTTATCTCGACGTCCGCCTCGACGAAGCTCCCCGAAATACCGTCGACTGGGCGCCCGCGATCAAGCGGAGCAGATTCAATTCTCTGATGATCTCAGGCGGCGGCGCAGGCGGCGCCTTCAGCGTCGGTGTCCTTTCCGCATGGAGCGCCGAAAATACCCGCCCGAAATTCGATGTCGTCACTGGCGTCAGCACCGGAGCCCTGATTGCGCCTTTGGCATTTCTGGGATCGGCTTATGACGAGACCCTGATCCATCTTTACACAAGCGGCATCGCCGAAGACCTTGTCCGAAGCAAACGGGCCGGCGGATTGTTTGGACGGAGCCTGCTGAGAGCCGGTCCATTGAGACGAATGGTCGAACGCGTTATTACCCCGGCGATCTTGCAGCAGGTTGCAGCGGAACACCGGAAAGGCCGTCGCCTCCTTATCCTGACAACCAACCTCGACACCCAGCGCGCCGTCGTATGGAACATGGGCGTCATAGCCAACACTGGTCGGCCAGATACACTGAGACTATTTCAGGATATCATGGTGGCCTCCGCAAGCATACCAGGCGTCTATCCGGCGGTCATGATTAAAGCCGAGTCGGGAGGACGCCATTTCGAGGAAATGCATTCAGATGGAGGCTCCGCGTCTCAGATCCTGACGTTTCCACAGTTTTTGCTGACAAGCAGCACTCGTCTGGCGAGCAAACGCCGAAGTGTCGACCTCTATGTAATCGTCAACAATGCGCTCATGCCGGAATTTTCCGTCACGCCGGATAAAACGCTGTCCGTGATCGCAAGGGCATACTCCATCTTCGTAAAATCGCAGACACAGAGCGCGCTGACGGCACTCTACAACTATTCGAAATTGACGGGCGCGCATTTTCATCTCGCGTCGATCGACGTGCAAGTTCCCTATTCCATGCTCGACCCATTCAACACCAACTATATGCGTGCCGTCTATAATCTCGGCTATGCGGAGTTCACGGCTGGAACGCTGTGGAGAGACAGCCCGGTTTTTCGCTGAGCGCGCGACCTATCGGCGTAACCGAAAAGACGGGAACGTCGAACCGGAAACAGATCCTGGCAAAACTTCTCCAATAACTTGAGACCAGGATTGCAAGAATGGCGTTTACCGCCCAAGAGGTTTGCTGCGGCCAATATTCCTTGATCCTGAGCGCTCCGCCATGATTCAACGCGGATGAGCTGGTCCCCATGATTTCAAGTGGCGGCATTTTCAGGGTGAGATTATCCTTTGGGCAGTCCGCTGGTATTGTCGGTATGGCGTCAGCTACCGCGATCACATCGACTGGCGATCAGGGCTCTGCGTGTGAACGGCAAAGGCGGCAGGGTTGCAACCATGCCGCTTCCAAAGGATGTCGGAGCGGCAATATCGGACTAGCATGGACGTCCAACATCTGGGTCACGCGCCCATCTTTCACAGGGTGCAAACCCCACGCACACCTTTCGAGACGGCCACGCCCGTCATCCTGATTGCACGCAGGGCGCTGAAGCGCGCGAGGATTTCGGGCACGCGGTCTCACCATGCGCATATTTTCAGGCACACCTTCGCCACGATTGCGATCAGGTCTGGCGTGGGCGCTTGCCCAGCTCCTCCGCCACAACGACCCTAATACACCAGAATATATGAGAAGTTCGATATCGAGGGCCTGCGCTCCCTCTCACGGCCATGGGCAGGAGCGGTTCTATGAGGGACATGTCCGATGCCCTTGAACAATATCTGACGTTAAGGCGCTCACTCGGGTTCAAGCTCCAAACTCAATCGAGCCGTCTGCGCAACTTTGTGAGATACGCGACTGCGCGTGGCAAACTGCGGGTCACCGCGAAGATTGCGGTGGAATGGGCAAGCCACCAATGTGGTCCCGCAACGTGGTCGTCGCGCCTTTCGACGGTCAGAGCTTTTGCCCGCCACCTCCAGGTGGTCCACCCTCAAACCCAGATTCCGCCATCGCACATCTTTGCACCACAACGAAGACCGCGTCCTTTCATTTATTCAGACGAGCAAATCGCCGATCTCCTGAAGTCGATGCTCGACCTGCATCCTGGAAGCTTCCGAGGGGCGACATATCATTACTTCTTCGGGTTGCTGGCATCCACCGGGCTCCGCTTCTCAGAGGCGGCACGATTGCTTCGTGAGGACGCCGATCTGGAAGTCGGATGCTGACGATCCGTGAGACGAAGTTCGGAAAGACCCGCATCGTTCCGTTGCATCCGAGTACAACGCTGGCGCTTCGGCGATATGCTTCAATGCGTGACGATCATCCGGTTAGACGGATCAGCAAATACGTCTTCGCCGGAGACCTTGGCAAGGCCCTGATCCATGCCAACCCACACTTCTCCTTTATTCTCTGGACCCGCCAGGGGGACTGAGGCATCCGGATGAGCGTGACGGTCCCAGGATTCACGATCTCCGCCACACCTTCGCCGTTCGAACGCTGCTGTCCTGGTACCAGAATGGCGAAGACATCGAACGGCGTTTACCGGAGCTTTCGAAAGAACTCGCCGCCTTGGCGAACACCCGCTTGTCTGATAAGATCACGATGTGACGAATACGGCCTGAGGTTGAAAAAATCCCGTCATGGCCGCGGGGGCGGCGAAGCCATGATCGTTCGAGAGGTGGATGTTAGCGATGCGGCGATGATCCAGGCCATCTACGCGCCAGTCGTAGCCAACACCATTATCTCGTTCGAGGAAATCCCGCCTGATATCTCGGAGATGGCACGACGAATCGCCACTATCGCGCCAGTCTATCCCTACCTTGTTGCCGAAGAAGACGGACAGGTGCTCGGTTACGCCTATGCCTGCGAGCACCGCACCCGCTCAGCTTATCGTTTTTCCGTCGACGTGACCGTTTACGTGGCGGACAGGGCGCACCGTCGAGGTATCGGGCGGCTTCTCTACAGCGAATTGCTGCCCGCTGCAGCGGCGCGGGGCTACCATGCCGCTTTTGCCGGCATCGCACTTCCCAACGAGGCAAGCGTTAGACTGCATCAGACGATGGGTTTTCGTTCGGTCGGGATCTATCGGGAGGTCGGCCGCAAGTTTGGACGCTGGCACGACGTGGGTTGGTGGCAGCGGCTACTTTGAGTTGGCGACCCGAACCAGATTTTGATGTCTGCCATCAGCGTCAGCCAATACCCCTCGCAGTCGTCCTTGCCGGTAAGGCTACCGATCCGTTTTACGCGCTATAAAGCGATACTCCCGCACGGATAAGCGCGAAAAGTCCTCCCACATTCTGTGCAGAAACCGCTGAAAGGTATTTCCAAAGTCTGTCTCGCAGACCTTTGTCTCATAACCGACCCACCTATAGACGCCGTGGTCGAACACCTGTCCTCTCTCAAAATACGTATCGAGGAGGGACCGGTCGCCCGGACTGGTGCCACAGAGTCAATCGTATTGGTATATGCGCGCGATCCGGACGGCAAACCTGGTTGAGATATCGCAATATGTTTGAGTTCATAGGATCGCGTGGTGATCTAAGGGGCATAGATTGTAAGATGTCTTCATGAAATATGATCTGTATTCGTTGCAGCTCTTCCTTGCAGCGTTGCATAAGAACATTGCACGAGCGGCCGAGACTCAGAACATTGCGGCTTCGGCCGTCAGCAATCGCATATCAGACCTCGAGCAGTCCATCGGTGCGCCTTTGCTCCACCGTCGCCAGCGCGGAGTTGATCTCACGCGGGCCGGTAACGAGCTCCTGCGGTACGCGCAATCCATCGAGCGGCTTGTTGAGAAAATGGAAGCCAACATGAGCGAGTTTGCGGATAGACTTCGTGGCCACATCCGTATTGCGACCAATACCTCTTCGATCAAACTGAGCGCCATCCAGCCCCTCGGATCTGGCTGGTGATTACAGCACAAGGGCCGAATCCGCATTCGGCCCTCCAATTTTCCGGCCGAATGCCTTAATCGATTTCTCGACCTGCTTTTTCCGTCGCGACCCAAAGCGCGACCAAGGTGATTGTCAGAGCGATGGTCACGTAAATCGGGATAGCATGGCTGCCTGGATATTCCTTGAGGAGTGTCACGAAAATAAGGGGTGCGAAACCGCCGCCCAGAACGCCTGCGAAGGTATAGGCGAGGGATGAGCCGGTGTAGCGGACCCGCGTTGGAAACTGCTCGGTGACAAAGGCAGCCTGCGGACCGAACATCGCCGCTTGGAAAACCATCCCGATGACCACGGCGGCGATGATCGCGAAGGTGGCCTTTGTGTCAAGCATGCCGAACATGACAAAAGACCAGATGAGTGATGCGACAGCGCCGAAGCCGTAAACCACCCGCCGGCCGATCCTGTCCGAGAGTGCGGCAAAGACGGGAACGCAGAACGCGTGAACTGCCGAGCCGATAAGGATGGCAGTCAGCGCTAGTGGCCTGCCCAAGCCCAGTTTCTGGGTAACGTAGGTCAGAGTGAAGACGGCCAGCATGCCGTAGACGACGTCAGAGCCAATCCGTACTCCGCCGGCAATAAAAAGATTGCGCCAGTAGTTCTTCAGGACTTCAGAAACCGGCGCCTTCGGCGTTGCATGTCCTGACTGCAACTCATGGAATTTAGGGGTTTCTTCGACCGACCAGCGAAGCCAGAAGCCGAAGATGACGAGGATCACGCTTGCGACAAACGGAATACGCCAGCCCCAGGAGAGAAAGTCAGTGTCGGTCAGAATACTGGTAATGATGGCGATCGCGCCCGCGGCCAGAAGAGTGCCCACGGACGGCCCCATCTGTGTCCAGGAGGCGTTGAGGCCGCGATTCCTAGGCGAGCCATGTTCCACGGAGAGCAATACGGCGCCAGCCCATTCGCCGCCAAGAGCAATGCCCTGCACCGCACGCAAAGCCACAAGCAATAGCGGCGCCCAGACGCCTATCGTCTCGTAACTCGGCAGAAGACCCATCAGCAGCGTTGAAAAGCCCATAAGGCTTAGCGTGTAAACCAGAATGGCGCGCCGTCCTAATTTGTCTCCTAGGCGGCCGAAAACGACACCTCCAAGCGGCCGCGAAATATAACCGACGGCATAGGTGGAAAAGGCAAGAATTGTTCCGACCAATGGATCATAGGATGGGAAGAAAAGCTTGTTGAAGACAAGCGCCGCCATGGAGTTGTATAGAACGAATTCATACCACTCAAGCGAGGTGCCGACCATGCTCGCCAATGCCAGGCGACGCATTGTTGCAATATGGGAAGTCTCTGCATTCGTTGTAGACGAAGTTGTCTCATATTCTTTTGCACTGACAGTCATTGTTCCCTCTTTTCTATGTTGGATTTTACGTCATGCGCGGAAGATTTTTCTGATGTCCCCTAGTCTGTTTCTTGTCGGAGATGAGCTGCGGAAGTCTCGGTCCTTGACCGATCCAGCCGGGTGTGATTTCGGTCAGATACCGTCGACGGTCCTGCGGACCTCGTAGACCGCATGTTGCCGATTTCGCGTATGAGGGCGGACTTCCGTAGCCCAACGTCCTTCCTCCACGGCTTTTGCCCATTCCACGCTATTGAGGACGGCTGGGCTGTTGATCTCGTAGATGGCCGTGTATATCGGAGATGGAGCAGGCTGCTCCTTGACTTCGGAGGCTATGATCAGACTGAATGGTTCGCCTTTCATACGCGTGATGCTGCGCACGCCTGGCACGCTAGACAGATATTCGGCATGCTCATCATAGACAGCGTTGAAGAGTTCTTCATACTCCGGGTCCACGTCCATGGATGCCACAAGCACATAGCGGGTTTCGATCGGCATAAGAATTATCCTCTGGCGGATTGGAAACTTGCCGAAGCGCTCCTTTCTAGTCGCGGAGCGCGTCGGTCTTTCGCAGTGCGTGCCGATCACGCCTCAGGCATGCAGGAAACCGTAGTCACGGCGGGCGCCTTCAACCGTGATGTAACCGTCGAGAAGATCCTCGCGAATGACTTCTTCCGGCCGCTTTGCCGGATCGCCGAAACCTCCGCCGCCGGGAATGGCCAACGTGACGATCGTATCGGGCGGAAGCATTCGGCTGATCTTGGGCTTTACGGTTTCACCATTAGAGGCAGAAACGCTGCCTGTCGCACCTGCGCGACCGCCGTACAGTCCGGGCGCCGGAAATTCACACCGCTCGTAAAGCCCGGAGAAGAGATAAGGGCGTTTGGAGCGTACCTCGATTTCCATCGTCTGGCCAAGACCGCCACGATTTTCCCCGGCCCCGCCGGAATCGGGCCTTAGAGCCCGTTGCAGCACCACCAGAGGCGTCAACGCTTCTATAATCTCTGCCGGCACTCCAGCGACTCCGCTCGGATAGGACGTCGCCGACAGACCATCCTGACCCTGCAAGGCGCCCGTGCCGCCAGTCGAAAACCACGTATAGGAGAAGAAGGAGTCGTCTCGTCCGTCGAACCCGCTGACATGGGTATTCCAAAGGCTATCCGCGCCCGGCGCCATAACCTTGTCGGGCATAATGCCTGAGAGTGCACCCATGATCGCCGAAGGCAGGAAATGGCCGACGGTGTGGCGGCCCGCCACCGGCGCCGGATGCTGCGCATTGAGGATGGAGCCTTTGACCGCGACCGTCTTGATCGTTTCGAAAGAGCCGGCATTGTTAGGCACGGTCGGTGCGATTGCGCATTTCACCCCATAGGTGGTGTAGGCGACGGTATAGTTGAAGCCGACGTTGATGCCCAGGTCCACCTGACCGGATGAGCCTTCGTAATCGACAATTACCTCATCGTCGGCAATCGTCACCTTGGTCTTCAGATGGATCGGCGTGCCAAAGCCGTCGAGCGTGATGTCGAAAGAATGGGCGCCGTTCGGGAGCGCCTTGATGGCAGCACGCATGGCTTTTTCCGTGCGGGCAATAATAGCATCCGAGACTTCTTCGATATCGTCCAGATCGAATTCCTGCAGAAAGGATTTCAGCTGTCGGCCGCCCACTTCATTGGCGATGATCTGAGCATGGATATCGCCGATCACCTCATCGGGAGTGCGCACGTTCGAAGCTATCAGCTTATATAGCGCCTCCACTGGCTTGCCCGCCCTGTGAAGCTTCATGATCGGGATAAAGAGCCCCTCTTCGAAAATGGAGCGCGCATCCGCCGACAGGCCGCGGCCACCGATGTCGAGTGCATGGCAGCAATTTGCGAAAAACGCGACGACCTTGCCCTTATGGAACACTGGCGTGGCGATTGTGATATCATGCAACTGCGAAACCGTGATCCACGGATCGTTGGTGATGATGACGTCGCCCTGTTCCAGAGTGTCCACCGGAAACTCCTTAACGATATGCGCCATGCCGGTAGCCATGGAATTAATGTGGCCGGGGGAGCCAGTAACAGCTTGTGCCACCATTCTTCCGCGGCGATCGAAGACGCAGGCCGACAGATCGCCAGCGTCGCGCACGATGGATGTGAAGGAGGAGCGCATCAGTGCGGCCGCCTGTTCATTGACGGTTGCGATCAGCCGTCCCCACATGATGTCCAGTGTGATCGGATCAAGAGCAGCGGAAATCATCAGACATTCTCCAGGGATACGATGAGGTTGCGATTGTCGTCTATGCCGATGCGGCCAGGTCCGTTGACGATGACAGTCGACTCGCGTTCCTCGATTACCGCCGGGCCATCAAATTTCTGTCCGGCGCTCAGATTGTAGCGGTCATAGACGGGCACCTCGGTGTAGCCGATGTCGGGCACATAGATCTTGCGATACCCCTTCAGCGCAGTTTTCGTACCGCGTGGTGTTTCGGGAAGATCGAAACGGGGCTTCGGCCCAGCGGCAATCACCCGCCAGGAAATGATGTCGACAGGCGTATTGGGAACAATATGACCATAGAGCTCCTCATACACGCGTTCGAATTCCGCGGTGATCTGCGCCAAACTTTCCGGACCGAGCTTGCCGTCCGGGATAGGCACGCGGATATCAAAGCCCTGCTTGCGATAGCGCATGTCGGCCCAACGCCGATAGGAGACGTCGCCAGCCTTGAGCGTATCGGAAAGCCGCGAGCGTCCTTCCTGCTCCATTTGTCCAATCAGGAGGTTGACACTGTCCCAGTCGATCTTCTCCAGTTGTACTGGGCTCGAGCGGACAAAATCGAAGGCGAGCGGCGCAGTGAGAAATCCGGCCGCCGACATGACGCCGGCGCCAAACGGATAAATTATCTTGGAAAGCTTGAGGATGCGCGCCACGCCATAGGCATGCACAGGTCCGGCTCCGCCAAAGGCGAACATGGCAAATTGCGAGATGGTACGGCCCCGCTCGATGGCATGGATGCGGGCCGCTGAGGCCATAGCCTCGTTGGCAAGCTGGTGGATGCCCCACGCAGCACTTTCCGTGTCGAGCCCAAGCACATTGCCTACGTCGGAATCAATCGCCCGTTCCGCAGCGCCTCGATCCAGTCGCATATCGCCACCCAAGAAGAAATCCGGATTGAGGTAGCCGAGAAGAAGATCGGCGTCCGTGACGGTCGGCCGAATGCCACCGAGGCCGTAGCATGCTGGACCAGGCACGGAGCTGGCGCTTTCCGGTCCGACCTTCAGACGTTGCAATGCATCGATTTCGGCGACGGAACCACCGCCCGTACCGATCTCGATCATCTCGATGACCGGAACCTTCACCGGCAGCCCGCTACCCTTCTTGAACTGATATTGCCGGTCGACTTCAAATTCGGGAGCAAGTAGCGGTTCGCCATCGACGATCAGGCAGGCCTTGGCGGTGGTGCCGCCCATATCAAAAGAGAGAATGTCCTTCAGACCCAGCGACTTCGCATAGTGTGCCGCGGCCAATGCCCCAGCTGCCGGGCCGGATTCCACCAGGCGGATAGGCGCCTCTATGGCTTGATTTGCCGTCAGAAGGCCGCCGTTCGACTGCATGACGTAAAGGCCGGCTTCCTTGCTGAGCGCCTCGCGGGTACGGGCTTCCAACCGGGTCAGGTATCTCTCTGCGATACTTTTGACATAGACGTTGCAAAGAGCCGTCGATGTCCGCTCGTATTCGCGAATTTCAGGGGAAATGTCGCTTGAGAGCGTAATGGCGAGATGCGGTAGGGTTTTGTTGAGAATTTCCCCCACCATGCGCTCATGCTCAGGATACAGATAGGAATTGATCAAGCAGACCGCGACCGCCTCGATACCAAGTTCCTGAATAATGGCGGCAATCGCCTCGATCTCCTTCACATTGGGTACGCGCCGCACAGTCCCGTCGGCGAGTACGCGCTCGGCAATTTCGAAGCGGTGGCGGCGCCTGGCGATCGGCGCGGGGCGTTTGAGACGCAGATCGTACATGTCGTACCGATGTTCACGCGCGATCTCGATTGAATCGCGGAAGCCGCGCGTGGTTATCAGGGCAGTAAGGGCGCCCTTCCGCTCGATCAGAGCATTGGTAAATAGCGTGGTGCCGTGAACAACGTGGGACACGTGATCCGCCCGGATATCCCGTGTCATCACTTGCCGGATGCCGTTGATGACGCCGTCGTCAGGCTGACTGGGCGTGGTCAGGACTTTCCCCAGCCGGAAAAGCCCCGACTGGTCGTCCACTAAAACAATATCAGTAAAAGTTCCGCCGATATCGGCACCGATACGCATATCCGTGTTCCCATTTTTGTTTGAATTGAGGGAAACGGTAGGAGCAATTCAGCACCCCGCAAATTACCGTTTAGGCAATTCAGCTTTGGGATTTTTCACACGCTGCCCTAAAAACCTCGACGGGCTGATTTCCACGAAACCATGCTGAACATTGCCGTCCACGATCTGCCGGAGGATATCGACGAAAAGAGCAATGACCGCGAAGGCAACACGTGTAGGCGGCCGGTCGGTCAGATATAGAAGGTTCAGGTCGCTCCGCACCTCAGGTTCGGTGATCGGGCAAGCAGAAAGGAAGCCACTTTCCACTTCGCGCTTGATCGCGCCATAAGGCAATACGGCCGGTGCGATGCCTTGGTGGGCGAGATCCTTTAGCAGACCCACGGAGTCAATCTCAAGCATGACCTCTACACGCGCTCCAATCCCTGAGGCAGCCTTGTCGATCAACGCGCGTATAGGATTATTGGCGGATGGAAGCAGCAAACGGCTTTGCAGAAGATGTTCCAATGTTATGCCGGAAGAATGCTGTTCAAAGGCTCCCGGCGCCGAGATCGCGAAAAGACGCTCGACGGCGATGCGCTCGCATGACAGGCGGGGTGTGTCTGGCTGAAGGCCGTTGACAAACGCCACGTCAACTGCCCCGGTGACCACCCAATTCTGCAGATAGGCACTGTAACCTTCCAGAAAACGCGGCTTCACCCGCGGAAGTTCTTCCATGCATGCATTGATCAGCTGCGCGCCGGAAAGCGCGACGACGGAAGGCGTGGCACCGATGATGACATCTCCCGTTAGGTGTTTCCCCTCGGCCATGACACCTTGGCGGGCAAGTTCCACATCCCGTAGAATTTGGGAGGCACTGCGATGAAGCAGCAGTCCTGCGGAAGTGAGCCGCATGCCTCGCCCATCCCGTTCGAAAAGCGGAGTTTTCATTTCTTCTTCAAGGGCGCCAATGGAACGGCTGATTGCCGGCGCAGCCACATTTAGATGGGTCGATGCCCGCGCGATACTTTGCAGGTCTGCAACAAACACGAAATATTTCAGCTGGCGCAAGTCCAAAGCTGTGCTTCCCATCTCGAGCAACGACGACTGGCTGGCCCGCATTTTAGAGCTGTCGGCAATTGTCGTAGCGGTCATCAATACGAAAGTTGACCATTACCTCTTTCGAATTGCAAGGATGCCCGTGGAGCCCTCGGAACAAGGAAAAGATCGCAACCGTCATTTCTCTGGAAGCAGTCCACGCGGACTGAAGCGCAGTACGAGCAATAGCATCAACCCGACCATTGGAAGCCGCATTTGCACGGCCGCGTCGATGAGATGAGCTTTGAGCGGCCCTTCCGCGAGTGGAGCAGTGAGTAGCTGAAAAACCGCAGGGCCAAGATTTTCGGTTTGCCCCCAGATCAGCATAACGATGAGAGCGCCGAGCACGGCCCCCCAATTGTTACCGGAGCCGCCAAGAATCACCATGGCCCAGATGAGAAATGTATAGCGGAGGGGCTCGTCATAGCTCACCGGCGCGAATAGGCCATGTCCGTCACGCCCGAGCAGTCGGCCCCAACGATGGCGACAACTTTTTCCGAAGTTACCAGACGTGGCGCCGCAGCCGTTGCAGCGGCGGCGTCCGTGCAGGTAGAATCCCCGCGAACGGCTTGAAGCACGTTGCCTTTGAAGAAGGCCTTGGAGTTGTTGATTTCTGCGATCGCTAGTTCAGCCGATTTTGCCTGCAGAGGAGCGATCGACTCAAGCGGTCCGGTCAAGCCTAAAAGGAGGCCGACTTTGATGGTTTCGGCCGAAGCCGTGCTGGCCATCAACGCTAGGCCGGCGGCGCAAATAATCGATTTCATGCGTATCTCCCTGTTTGTGGGTGAGGTTTGAGCAGGCTAATGCAATGGATTCGCACCGACGGCGTTTTGCAGTCGCTGCGGATAGGAGTTGTCGGTTTTCGACTGGAGATGGGTTTGACGTTATGGAAACGCGCTCTTGCAGCGTTCACTGTCGGCTCGGCCATGCGTGACCTGGCTTAGACAAGTCTCCTGCACACCGAGCAGCGGAAAAATAAGCGTCTCTTGAGCCTCATTCTTTGTTCCCTTGTAGTTATTTTTCTGCACATTTGCTCATTGCCAATCACATGTAAAATTCTACCGACTTATCTCTGTGATAGGAAAAGCGGAATACAGGAGTATTCGCACAGTGTGCCCCCGCAGCCCGCGAAATCGCTCCGCCATTGAAGTTTGAATGACATCCGACAGTGAAGTCGAGTGGCGAGGGAGTAGGGGCGTCTCTGTTGTTGCCGGTCGCAAGGGGCAACGGCTTGCCAGTTGCAGTAACATGTTCAACGCGACCGGCCGGTCCTCGTTTGTGGCGGCGCAGGAAAAGCAATTTTGCTCATCGATAAAAAAGATGGCTGGGCTCTCTTTGCCCGGCCAGTCACAAGGAAAGCAATCAATTCATGACTCAAGGAAATGCCCTGAAGCGGCTCAGCGCAGATGGCGATCGTTTTTATGCCAAGTTCGTTGGCGACGCGGAATACGCGCATGGCGATTTCGCAACGGTTGGCAACCAGGACCCTCGAAATCGGCAAGGTTCAGTTCCTCTCCCTGCATCGAGACGAGCGGTCAACCGGCCGCTCGCCTCCATTCGATACGTGGATCAGTAGTAGCTTTTGTAATTATCGGGACAGGGCCAGGCGTGCGCAGATTTGAACGGCAGGTTCAATTGGCATAGGAAGCATCAACTAACAGACCTGATTTGCATATTTTTATACTGGTAGCCCTGTGATATGAGATGTGGAATAGGTCGTTGATTTGGGAGGCTTAAATTGAGCGTCGTGGACTTCCGGCTTGTTCGCCAACTATGGATGTTTCTCGCGGTAGCCGAAGAAGAACACTTTGGTCGCGCAGCCAGCCGTCTCGGTATGTCCCAGCCACCGCTCACCGAGCAAATCAAGGTTTTGGAGCAATCACTTAAGCTGCAACTGTTCGACCGTTCGCGGCGTGGCACCAAGCTAAGCGCAGCTGGTGCTGCGATACTCCCCGCTGTCCGAAGGTTTGCACATCAGGTTGAGCAACTTGAGACCGTTGTCAGGGAGGTTGCCGCCGGTCAGTGTGGGGTCCTGCACGTTGGAGCTATCACGTCGGCGATGCTTGACACAGTCCCACCTCTGCTCGACGAGCTTCGAGCAACCCACCCGAACCTCACGGTTTTCGTGAGGGAGATCGATAGCGTCGAGGCGATCCCTGGGCTGGAAGCCGGAGAGCTTGATCTCGCCTTCGTGAGGCTCGAAGGCGAACTAGGCAGCGGAATTGCCACCATGCCGCTGACGGAGGATCGCCTTGCCGTTGCGGTGCCGAAGGAGCATCCTTTGGCAACTCTGCCGAGGGTCCGCCTAAAATCGCTGGAATCGGAACACCTGGTCATGTCCTCTCGCCAGGTGAGTCCCGTCTATTTCGATATGTTGGTTTCAGTCTGCCGATCGCACGGCTTCGCGCCTCGCGTTCTACACGAGGTGAGATCGGTGGCGTCGCAGATTGCCTATGTGAGTTGCGGCCAGGGGCTGGCGCTCGTGCCATCCTCCATGCGTAAACTTGCTCCGGACAACGTTGTGGTACGCCCGCTCAAGGAAAGAGTGATGGTCGTCACCGCAGCGCTGGCATGGAACAAGAACCGCTTTCATCCCATGGTCGACGTGGTTGTTTCACAGTTGAAGTCTCGCGGCCAGAAGCGGGCGAAAAGCGCCTGAAATGAATGTAAAATGTGACGTTACCGCGCCTGTTGGTTGATTGTGAGGTTCTCTTACACCGCCGCGATGAAGTCGGCGATCTCACGCCACATGGCTGGGGGATTTGAATACATTGGGAAATGACCGCAGTGAGGAATCTCCGCGAGCCGGACTCCATTTGACCGCAGAACCGGCAGATAGGAGAGGGTTGCATATTGCTCTCCAAACATAAACATCTTCGGTCTGGGCAAATTGAGGAACTTCGGAAGCAGATCCCAATTGTCTGAAAATTCGACCATGGATTCGAAGATCGGGCGCACGACCTTCACGCGCACCTTAGAGCGAAGGCTGGCAGCATAAAGGGCGCTCGAAAATGTCGGCGAGCTGTGAGTTCGCTCTACAAAATCGTTGAAAAATCGCTCGTCGTCAGCGTTGGGATAATCCAGGATCTGCCTTGAAAGAAAACAATCCTCCGGGGCGAGATTGCCTTTAATGTCAATGAAGCTCACGATGCGGTCTACGTTCTGATGAGCAAGCACCAGGGCGGTCAGGCCTCCCATCGAATGACCGACGAGATGGAACTGATCAAAACCGGCGGCGTCAGCAACGCGAAGCGCCGTCTCTGCGAGGAAAGGCATGGAAATCTTCGACAGGTCGGAACAGACCGTCTCGCCGCAACCCGGTGCGTCGAAGGCGAGGAAGGGATGTCCGTCAAAGGCCGGTTGGCGAACGAAATCCGCGTAGTCCTCCTTAGTCGATCCAAATCCGTGGAGAAACAAGAAGGGAATTCTGTCTCCATCGCGCTGGAGGGCAGAAACCGTCACATCAGCGCCGGCATGACTTTGATCAAACGTTGTCTTGCGAAAAAGCTGAGTCATCCGTTCAATTCTCTCATTCGTCGATGAGCGGCCGCTTGAGCAGCGCGAAATCACTGTGTTAAGGATAGAGGCCGCGCTGTTCCCGAGCCGAGAGAACACGTTCGCACGCGACTATGAAGGCGGCCGTGCGCAAGGAAATCCTCCGCTCCTCGGCAACAGACGAGATAGAATCGAAGGCGCCGACCATGATCTTCTCAAGTCGCGCGTTGATTTCTTCTTCAGTCCAGAAAAAGGACGAGAAGTCTTGCACCCATTCGAAATAGGAGACGGTCACGCCGCCAGCATTGGCCAAAACATCTGGCACGACGAGAATGCCCCGCTCGCTCAGAATATCATCGGCGGCTGGTGTTGTCGGTCCGTTGGCGCCTTCCACCACGATCTTGGTTTCGACAAGTCGTGCCCGCTCCGGAAGAAGCTGGCCTTCCAGCGCCGCCGGCACCAGAAACTCGCTGGGCACGAGCCAGAAGGTCTCAGTTGAGGCTTCAGCACCTGGCAGAAACCCTGCTAATTGTCCAGTATTGGCCACGTGTTCGCTTGCCGCCGCTATGCTGATTCCGGCTTCGTCCACCAGGGTCGCGGAGTGGTCTTGCAGAGCCACCACCCTTGCTCCTGCCTGCTCGAAAAGGCGGGCTGCTACACTCCCGACATTGCCAAAGCCTTGAACCGCGACGCGCGCACCCTTGATAGGGACGCCGCGCCGACGGCCAGCCTCCTGCGCTGAGATGAAGACACCGCGACCTGTAGCGTCGTGACGTCCCAGCGATCCGCCGAGTGCTACTGGCTTGCCAGTGACGACGCCGGTGGCAGTGCCGCCGACGTTCATGGAATAGGTGTCCATCATCCAGGCCATCGTCTGTTCGTTCGTGCCGACGTCGGGCGCCGGTATGTCGCGAGCAGGGCCGATGAATCCGCCGAGCTCGGATGTGTAACGGCGGGTTATGCGCTGGAGCTCGCCCTTGCAGTGCTGGTGAGGGTCGAGGCGTATGCCACCCTTGGCTCCGCCATAGGGCAGATTGAGAGCGGCGTTCTTGATCGTCATCCAGCACGCAAGCGCCATGACCTCGTTGAGCGTGACGGAGGGATGAAAGCGGAGGCCACCCTTTCCAGGCCCTCGCGACAAGGTATTCTGTACGCGATACCCTTCGTAGTGGACGATCGATCCGTCGTCGAGGATAATCGGCACATCGACGATCATCATGCGCTTGAGTCGCATACGCGCCTCCTCCTCAGTTCTTCAAACGGTCCACAAAACGCCTGATCGCACCGCAGGCACCTTGAAGTGTGTCCGTATCCAGTGCGTAGGCGAACCGGATATACGGGCCGAGCCCAAAAGCGCTTCCATGCACGACCGCGACGTTGCATTCTTCCAGCAGTGCGATTGCAACATCCTCATCTGTCTCGAGAAATTTGCCTGCTGGTGTTGTTCGTCCTATCAGGCCGGCACAGGAAGCAAAGGCATAGAAAGCCCCACCAGGAGTATTGCAATGCATGCCGGGTGTCTCGTTCAGCATTCGAACGGCCAGGTCGCGGCGTTGCTGGAAAACACCGCGCGACATTTCGATGAACGACTGTGGTCCAGTCAGGGCAGCGATTGCTGCATGTTGGGCTATCGAACAAGCCCCGGAGGTCTGCTGACCCTGGAGCTTCTCCATGGCGTCGAGCAACCAGCGCGGGCCTGTACCGAAACCGATGCGCCACCCGGTCATCGCATACGCCTTTGAAACACCATTCATCGTGAGCGTTCGGGACGCGAGCCTCGGTTCGACCTGCGCCAAGGTATGAAACTCTGAGCCGTCGAAGATGAGATGCTCGTAAATGTCATCGGAAAGAATGAGCACATGCGGGTGAGCAAGCAAAGCCAGCTCGTCGCGACTGTAGACCGCGCCTGTCGGATTGGATGGTGAGTTCAGGATGAGCCAACGGGTTTTCGAAGTGATTGCTGCTTCTAGTGCCGCTGGTGTGAGCTTGAATCCCGTGTCTTCGCCGCAGGATATGATAATTGGCACGGCGCCGCAGAGCGACACGATTTCCGGATAGCTCACCCAATAGGGGGCCGGGACAATAACCTCGTCACCTTCGTTCAATGTCGCTGCCAGCGCATTGAAAATAACCTGCTTGCCGCCACTGCAGACAATCGTGTCTTGCCAGGAGACGTCTAGCCCGTTCTCATTGCGGAACTTGGTCGCCACCGCCTCGCGCAGAGCGCGGAGCCCCGCCACTTGCGTGTAGCGCGTATGACCCGCGCGAATTGCCGATACAGCGGCATCACAAATATGAGCCGGTGTGTCGAAGTCTGGCTCGCCGGCGCTCAGTGAAATAATCTTCGCGCCAGTTTCGCGGCGTGCTGCAACCCGGTCGATCATCCGATAGGTCGCGGACGGTTTGGCCGCGGCAAGGTGCCGATTGAGCATGGCAGCATGGCTCATGCTTTGTCTCTCCAAGCCCCAAGCCCCATCAACTCGAGGGTCGTCTCACCTGCGGCGAGCTTTTCCATCATGCTGCGCTCTTTTGCTGCACGAACTTCGCCATAGGAAAGCGTTCGCTCAACTTCTTTCCTAGGAAGTATGAGCACGCCATCGTCGTCGGCGACCAGGAAATCTCCCGCAGCTGCGGCGACGCCGCCGAACAGAAGTGGTGCGCCAACTGACGGAACACCCGCCTTGATGGTGCCACGCATGGAGATGCCGCGCGAGAAGACGGGAAACCGACGAGCCGCGAGTGCGGCCACATCCCTCACACCCCCGTCGATAACAAGCCCCGCAATGCCGACTGCTTCGGCCGCAACCGTCAGAACCTCGCCCCAATAGCCCGCAATGTAATTCCCCGTGGCCACCACCAAAACGCTCCCACGTGGAGCACGCTCCATAGCGATATGAATGGCGAGATTGTCCCCAGGTGCGCAGGCCAAAGGATAGATTGGCGCGGCGACTGCTGCACCGTTCCATACGGGACGTATTGCTGGATCGACGGAGCAGGGAAGACCAGATGCTTCGAAAAGTGTCGAGGTGCCTAAAGCGAGCGCCCGCGATGACGCATCAGCGGGCAGCTCTGTCATTGCAGAACCGACGGTCATGACTGCTTCCTCTGGAGGAGATGATAGCCCAAAGCCTCACGCGACTGCTTCAGCGTTTGCCCGTTTGCGATGGCTTCACGAATTTTCGACTCGACGCTTTCGATCCGACGAGCGATCTCAGCAACTTCACGGGCTCGGTTGCGAGGCACGACAACGACACCGTTCGCATCGGCGACAACGATATCACGCGGCACGACGCGGGCTTGGCCGATGGAGACCACTTCGTTGATCGAACCGACCTCGACCCGGTCCTTGCCGGTGCGCATGAACCGTCCGCGGGTGAAGAGAGGGTAATTGTCGCTGAGCGCCCGCGAAACGTCGCGGCAAACTCCGTCAATGACTGTTGCAGCGAAGCGCCGGGCACCGGCATACTGGGTCATGATGTCGCCCCAGACTGTGCAGTCGGTGCGGCCGCCATTGTCGATGACAACCACGTCGCCTTCCGCCACATCGTCGATGAAGTCCCCGACTGTTCCAGCCGGATTGGCTGCGGGAACATACCTAACCGTAAAGGCCGGTCCGACGATCGCCTGGCTGTAATTTGCGAGCGGCATCACATCAAAGCAGTGACCACCCAGGCCGAGCTTGTCGAGGGCGTCGGAGACGCCAGGGGTATCAAGCCCCTCGAAGAGCTTGACCAGTTCACGATCTTCGTCTGTCATTTCGCCTGCTCCTGTCTGATCGCTTCAAATTCCTTGTCGTGCATCACCTGTTCGACGGAACGGCCTGCGCGCACGGCGGCTACCATGCCGTCCTGTCTGAGTGCTATGCGCTCGCCGAGATCGAGCACCTCCTCGATGCGGGCTGCTGGTACGAACACCGTGCCGCATCGATCGGCGATCACGTAGTCGTCCTCGTGCACGAGCACCCCCGCCATTCTAACAGGCTCGCCTGAACGCAGTTGGATCAAGCGGTTACGGGCGCTGACCATTGTGACGCCTCGACCGTAAACCGGATAATCGATTGCTTCGCTGCCTTCGATGTCACGGCTGAAGCCGTCGATGATCGAACCGCGCAGACCCCGCGTTTTGGCGGCGTTCGCAAGAATATCACCCCAGCAAGAGATGCCGTCTTGACCGCCCGCAATCACGAGAACGCGGTCAGACGTTTCAATGCGTGAGATCACTGGGGATATGAGGTGAACGGTTGGCGCGGTGCTCGTTTTTGGGCCAAGTTGAATCGTACTTGCGCGCCCGACGATCTTCGGGCAGGCCCAAAGGGGACGGAGCCCTACGGTTGCACCCGGGAGATCGAGGAAATCCAACGCATCTGAGACTGTATTGGTGTCGAGGCCGGCCAGTCGGTCGAGGAAGCAAGAATATGTCATGGCGCCTTATCCATCTTTGGTTCAGGCGGGAGTGTCCCCGAATTCTTTTCTTCTGGAAATTACGAAGGAACGATCGCTGTGATAGCTAATGCGAATGAGTAAGGTGAGCATCAATGTGATAGGTGAAATGAAGGTGAGCGGGTCGATGCATTAAATGTCTTTCGATAGCATTCGTTCGGCCGGGGATGTGTCGATTGTTGACCGTCGTAACGATCTAATCTTTGTCTTGCACTCCTTGCTGCGCCCACGAGCGAGCTCGGGTCTTATATCCATCAGATAGTGGGAATTTTTTGCCGCCCGTCTCGTTGCCTCGCAGGATGCGGGCCAACGGCGCCTTCGCGTTTCATGGCGACATCCACGTCGGCGAACCATAACGCGCAATTCGACTATCAAGGATGTTCAATTCAAGCAAGCAGGGCCGCATAGGCATCCTCCGCTTTGTCACCGTCGGACAATTAGATCTATTCGTCGCAGTCCGGCCGTTGGATCTGAGCGACACCCAGCGTCGGAAAGAGTTAACACTCGTGCAACTACCGGTGACAGAAGCGGCGGCAAAGCTGCCCCGGAGCGGTGCGTCGATGATACAAGGGAGGAGAACTATGAGTAATATCACTGCCGACCATCTTAGCCTTAGCGCCTTCATCTACGTCGGAGGCCAACGGCATCCCAGGCTCCCAATAACCTGGAAAGCCAAAGTCGACAGTACAGCTTAGTCGAGCGTGCTCGACAGTTAAGTTGGGAGACCGTCGAGGTCGTGGACGATGACCTTGGACGATCCGCAGGTGGCCCGGTCCGCCCGGAATTCGAGAAGCTGTTGGCGGCGATATGTGAAGGTCGGGTGGGAGCAGTCGTATCGTGATCTGAACCTGATCTGTTCAAGCAGAATGCATGACGCTCCTGATCACTTCAAGAGCTTAAGGGAAGCTGCTGTGCTTCTCTGCCAACGGCCCGGTTTTTTAGTGCGCATTTGGCGTTTCAGGGCCGACCATTTTCGCTTCAATCCATCGGGCTAGCGTTTTAAGCTCGGGATTTTGCCTTAGGTGATGAGCAATCCATAACTGCAATCTGTGCGGCCCGAGGGTGAACCCAAACGGAGCGACAAGTTGTCCTGTAGAAACCTCCCTTTGGACGAGATATTTCGGAGCAATGGCGACGCCTGCGCCAAAGGCAGCAGCTTGAAGCATGAGATAAAAATGCTCGTACTCCTCATCGATCTCGATTTCTGAGCTTTCGCTTCGAACGGCTGAAAGCCACTCTTCCCAGGCTCCCTTCCGCGTCGCGGTCCCCAAAATCCTTGCGGATCTAAGACTCTCAGGTGATTCCAACGGATTGCGCAACAGATACTCTGGGCTACAAACTGGCCCGATTTCCTCGCCAATCATATCGAGGATCACGACATCATCGGGAGGGCTGTACATTGTATTTCGAATTGCTACGCTGATACCGTCTCTGGCAAAATCTACTTCTCCGTAGTTTACGTTGAGACGGAAATGTACGTTCGGGTATAGTGTTCGAAATTCAGGTAGTTTGGGGATCAGCCAGTACTGCATGATCGTGGCCGAGCATGACAGGGTCAGGGGGCCAACAGACAGACGTGCCACCGCCAAGCTGAGAGACCGAAATCCTTCACTCAAAGTCTGCGCCATCTCTGCCCCCGCCGGCGTGGGCTCTGATGATTTCGACAGGCGCCGGACTAGTTTCGTCGCGTACAAGCGCTCCAGTTCGCGAATATGACGGCTTATGGCTCCGTGGCTCACTTCGAGTTCCTGCGCGGCTTTTGTCATGCTCCCCAACCGTATCGTTGCTTCGAATGCCCTGAGAGCATGTAAGGGAAGATTTGCATAGGACATGTGACAGCCTCCTCGCGTGCTGCATAAGCAGGTCCATCGTCAGCCGCCCTGATGTTAGTTTAACGCGCTGAGATGGAGCTCAAGAGTTAGCATAGGCTCGACGTTTTGCCAGGATTATGCGTGGAATCTTCGCTTCCGGGTGGTGGGCCGTCGTAAGGCTCGTGTTTATGGCCTGATGTCATTCAAACTCACATCATGGTGCTTGTTTTGTGCCTGTTTTCGACGGGCTGCATGTGTATCTTGGCCCGAGTGATCAAGGGGTACGGAGGAGGGTCCGGTACACTTTCGATCGAGGAGGAATATTGTGACCAAGTCGGTGCGCCTTGAGGCTGATTATATCCTAGAGACATATCTAGCCCCCGAGAAAGCCGCGGAGATAATTGCCGGCGAACAATCGAGCGGTACCTTTGTCGCGGTCCCAGGCGAAACACCCGAACTTAAAGTCTTGGCAGCCGCAAGGGTGGAGTGCCTGGAGACCATCTCGACCTACAGTGGCGTACCTTCTCTTGAAGGGCGTTATCCGACCGACGGCACAATGGTGCTGCATCGGGTGAAGATGACGCTGTCCTGGCCGCTCGCAACTGTCGGCACATCCCTTCCCAATCTTCTGGCGACGGTCGCCGGAAATCTTTTCGAACTGGCCTGCGTAAGCGGCCTCCGGATCATCGACATCCGGCTTCCGCCGCCGTTCTTCCAGAAATATAAAGGTCCAGCGTTCGGGATCGCAGGAACCCGAGACCTCAGTGGCGTTCAAACCGGACCGATCATCGGGACGATCATCAAGCCCAGCGTCGGTATGACAGCCGAACAAACCGCTTCGCTGGTGCAGGAACTCGTCAATGGCGGCATCGACTTCATCAAGGATGACGAACTTCAAAGTGACTCCGCGGTATGCCCTTTCGACGACCGCGTCGATCACGTGATGCGCGTTATCAATGAGGCTGCCGACCGTACCGGCAAGAAGACGATGTACGCATTCAACCTGACCGGCGATATGGATGAGATGCGACGGCGTCATGACAGGCTTGTGTCGGCTGGTGCGACATGCCTGATGGTTAGCCTGAACTCGGTCGGCTTGGCAGGTTTTGTGGATCTGAGGTCGTTCAGCAAGCTTCCGATCCACGCGCATCGAAACGGCTGGGGCTATCTGACGCGCCACCAATCGCTGGGCTGGTCTTATGTCGCGTGGCAGAAGATTTGGCGGCTTGCCGGCGCGGATCACATGCACGTCAATGGCATCGACAACAAGTTTTCAGAGGATAATGAATCGGTCCTTCGGTCGGCGCGCGAATGCCTGACGCCAATGTCTAACGACAAACCTTGCCTGGCCATGCCAGTATTTTCGAGCGGGCAGAGTGTTCGCCAAGCCCATAGCACATATGCAGGCTTGCAATCGGATGATCTGATCGTCACAGCCGGCGGCGCTATAATGGCGCATCCGAAAGGACCTGCGGCAGGTGTCCAGGCTCTTCGGGAGGCCTATCAAGCCGCTATTGCCGGAGAAAGCCTCGCGTCCGCCGCAACAGGCAGCACTGAATTGAGGCTCGCCATGGAAATGCGCGCATGAGCAGTCCGCTTACCTCGCTGCCACCAGGTCCATTGGTTTCCTTTTACGGCGATGATTTCACGGGATCGTCTGCCGCGATGGAAGCCTTCGCCTGGCAAGGCATCAAGACAGTCCTCTTTCTGGATGTTCCTTCGGTTGAACGTCTGGCGGAGTTTCCCGATTACAGGTGTATCGGTATCGCGGGAATCGCGCGCTCCAAAAATCCGTCCTGGATGGACGCTCATTTACCTGCCATCTTCGAGCGATTGGCCCAAACGGGCGCGCCTGTCGTGCAATATAAGGTCTGCTCGACCTTCGATTCCTCGCCGCAGACCGGCTCCATTGGAAAGGCCGCCGATATCGGCGCAGAGCGTTTTCCCGGTCCGATACCCATGTTGGTAGGGGATCTTGGAATGGGGCGCATGCAGGTCTTTGGTCACCTCTTCGCTCAGGCCAATGGTGACTACTATCGGTTGGACCGGCACCCCACAATGGCCAACCATCCGGCGACACCTATGCATGAAGCCGATCTGACCCGGCACCTGGCGTTGCAGACTAGTTTGCCCATAACGAATGTCAACTTCCTCCATCTGAAGAGGGACGACACGGAAGAAATCATTCGCCGGCAGTCCCCTGACATGTCGCAAATTTACGCGATCGATCTGCTCGATGAGGAGACGTTGCGTGCCGCAGGGCAAGCCATCTGGACCATGGGGAAGGGGCAGAAATTTGTTATCGGCTCCCAAGGCGTCCAAGCAGCCTTGGCGGCGTACTGGCGCTCTGAGGGTTTATTGGCGGATCCTCCGGTTGCACCACAGGTGCGTCGAGTGAACCGTATCGCCGTGGTGTCTGGTTCGGTTTCGCCCATGACTGCCGCTCAGATCGACCACGCAACATCTCATGGCTTTGAGGCAATTCGGCTCGACCTTAGTCGGTTGTCTGACCCGCATGCATGGGATGCCGAACTTGACCGGGCTGTGACTAAATCCAGAGCAGCCTTGTCCGAAGGCCGAGATCCTGTGGTGTTTACCGCCAAGGGTCCTGACGACCCGGCCGTCCGGCAATTGAAGGACAAATTCCACGATGACCGGAAGACGGCCGAGGCCGTTAACGATCTCATCGGAAGCAGCCTGGGGCACATACTCGACAGGCTGATCACGGAGACAGGCCTCACTCGAGTGGTGCTGTCGGGAGGAGATACGTCGAGCCATGCTGCTTTGAGGCTGAAGATCGACGCCTTGACCAGTGTTGCGAAGCTCGCGCCAGGAGGCCCTTTGTGCCGCGCTCATTCCGCGGATCCATCCAGAAACGGGATCGAGATCGCAATGAAGGGCGGGCAGGTGGGGGCTGTCGATTACTTCGTGGCGGCAAGGGATGGTCACACGATCTAGGAGCGCGTGAATTTGAGGAGGCCGGCCTGTGCGTCGGCGCATGTGCAGGGAAATTTGGCCTTAGGGAGGAAACAACATGCCACATGAAGACAGAACCAGAATTGCCCTTGTGACCGGGTCTGCGATGGGGATCGGCTTTTCGATTGCGCATCACCTCGCTTCAGACGGTTACGCGGTTATCGTTGCCGATATAAACAAGGAGGCGGCAGAGAAGGCTGCCGACGAGCTCAAGGCTGCAGGTTTGAAAGCGGCCTACGTGCCTATGGATGTCGGAAACCCCGACTCTATCGCTGAGGCGTTTAGTACGGTTGAAAAAGAACACGGTCGCTGCGATGTGCTTGTCAACAATGCTGGGATCGCCAAGACGTTTCCCTTTATCGACTTTCCCTACGACAACTGGGTTGCAACGATCAACATCAATGTCACGGGATCAATGCTGTGCAGTCAACATGCCGCGCGGCTCATGCGCCAGTCTGGTTGGGGCAGGATCATCAACATCGCGTCTGTCGCGGGCGAGCGCGCCGTGGGCCATGGCCGGACCGCCTACGGTGTGTCAAAGGCTGCGGTCATCGGGCTCACGAGGCAAATGGCTGCTGAACTGGCGACCTACGGCATCACCAGCAATGCCGTGGCTCCCGGTCCAGTAGACACGCCACTCACGGAGGTCCTGCATACGGCGGAGTTCAGAGCGACATACACGGCAGCAATTCCGGCGCGACGTTATGGCAAGCCAAGTGAGATTGCGGCGACCGTGTCTTTTCTGGCGTCCGAGGGCGCGAGTTATGTGAACGGTGCAGTCATTCCGGTAGATGGCGGCTTTCTCGCAACCGGGGCGCTCCCGGCTTAAGCCCGGATCGCTGCGGTAAGGTGAGTTGGGCAGCGGCTCTTTAAGGAGCGTTGATGTGGGGCGCGGCCGCTTGGGGCTACAAGCTCAGGTGCTGGCACATCTACTCGACGCAAGATTTGAGTTGAGATTCAAGGTTTAACAAAACGTCGTCAATACCTGGGAGGTATGGCGCGCAACAGGGGTGTGCCTCATGGAAAAAATTCAATTCAGGCAAGGTTCATCGTCAATTCCGTTCTTCAAGACGATGCAGAAGGTCCCAGCGGGTATGATGTTAATCCCGCTCATACTTGGCGTTCTCATCAACTCGTTTGCGCCGGAGGCGCTGAGGATTGGCGGCTTTACTCAAGCATTGTTCAAAGACGGTGCTCTAGCTCTGATCGGGCTGCTGATCTTTGCAACCGGTGCGCAAATCACTGGAAGTCACAGCGGCAAGGCAGCGGCCGCTACCACTGGTGTGGTGCTACTTTGCAAGACCCTCATCCCTGCGGCGATTGCCGTTATTCTGGGCCTTATATTTGGGCTCGAAGGTTTCTGGGGGATATCGATCCTGGCCCTGCTCGCGATTATGGGCAACAGCAACGGAGCCTTGTGGTTGGCTTTCGCCGGTGAGTACGGAGACGAACGGGACACAGGGGCCTATGTCGCCAGCGCCTTCGATGATGGCCCTTTCCTTGCCATGATCTTTCTGGGAGCCTCCGGCCTCGGGCAGATCCCGTTCCTTGCCCTGGTCGCAGCGATTGTCCCATTCGCCTTGGGCCTGATTGTCGGCGCCGTCGATCGTGAGTGGACCCGTGTTCTCGATAGCGTGCCGAGCATTACCATCCCCTTCATGTCCTTCGCAGTAGGCACTGGCATTAGTCTGGGTACTGTGCTGACCGGTGGACTGCAGGGGCTGTTCCTTGGTGTCGGCGTTGTCGTTTTCACCGGCGGACTTACTTACCTTGGCTATCGGTTCTTGTTACGCCGCGGTCCGAAAAGCGGCATTGGTTTCGCTGCAGGTACAACTGCCGGCAACGCTGTGGCCGTCCCCATGGCGGTCGCCGCCGCCGACCCCCGCTTCCTACCCTTCGTCGAGTCGGCCACAGCGCAGACTGCGACAGCAGTTTTGGTCACCGCCATCTTAGCGCCGATCGTGGCATCTTGGGCTTTAAGGCGCTCCGGCGGGCTCACTGTGCACGATCCGGTAGCCACGAGCGTGGCGTAGGCATTGCGAACCGTACGCGCAGTTTGACCAAGGGCTTCCACACGGCGTGGGAGTACCGTTCGCTGACGCGCAGGGCCTCAGCCGCCGCGTCGAGGGAGAAATCTTCCGGCTAGCGCTCTGACCGGTGGGGTGGATGCCCCGATTGACAAGAAAATTCTACGCCTGCTCGCGAACGGGGAATTCATCGCCCATGCCGGCTAAGCAGGCATTCACCGCATCAGTTTAGTGTCTATAGCCCGCTGAACCAGTTGTAGCCCTGATCTTCCCAATATCCGCCTGGGTAATCATTCGTCACGAACAGCGCGCCAATATGCTTCGGATTCTTGAACCCGAGTTTGGTCGGGACTCTCAACTTCAGAGGATAACCATATTTTTCCGGAAGCGGGTCCTTGCCGAAATCGAGCGCGAGGATGGTCTGCGGATGGAGGGCAGTCGCCATGTCGAGACTTGTGTAGTAGCGATCCGCGCACTTAAAGCCGACGTAACGAGCCCTCATATCTGCGCCTATCATGTTGAGGAAAGTGCGAAGTGGCACGCCTCCCCATTGACCCACCGCGCTCCAGCCTTCGATGCAGATGTGTCGCGTAATCTGCGAAACCTGGGGAAGCCGTCGCAAGTCACTGAGACTCCAGGAACGCTTGTCGTCGACAAGGCCCGAGACTTCAAGCCTGTAATCGGAGCCGTCGATTTCTGGAACGCTGTCGTCAGGGTAGAAGGCATTGAAAGGAAAGGGCCGTGTGATCTGAGCTTCAGTGTATGTCGGCGCGAGCTTTTGCTGGCTAAACAGCCACGCCTGCACTCGGTCATTCCACCGCGACATAGCCCACAGAACTTTATCAATGGAATCTCCGCTTTGGAGATTGCAGCCAGAAAGCATCGAAACCGCACCGAGCGACAGCGATCCACGAATAAAGAGCCGCCGCTGCAAATTCTCGAGTTCTCTGCGGTGGCCGGTTATATCTATGGCTTTGCGTTTCATCATGTTTGATGATCCTTTGCTCTCGTGAGGCGTCTTGCCATCAGCATTTGAATCAGGACCGATCTTCATCGCTGCAGCGCCTTTCGGATCTTGAGCGATGTCCAATCGTCATCGATAGCAGCGTACTCGGCACAAGGAGGACCATGACGAGGTGCAGCGCCACGAAGGCCATGATCGAAGCCATGCCGACGAAATGAACTACGCGAGCAATATCGAAGCCTCCGAAGGCCTTTGTGAGCCACCAGAACTGAACGGGCTTCCAGATCGCCAAGCCGGAAGCAACCATCAATGCGCCCAGGAGCAGCGCCGTGACGTAAAGGAACTTCTGGGTGGCGTTGTATGATCCCGTGTCGTGCTGGAGGCGAAACTTTAAAGCCAATTTGATTTCACGAGCAATGTCTTGAGGGCGGATCGGTAACAAGCGACGGCGCAATGATCCGCTGGCGATACCATAAAGGATATAGACAAGCCCATTTCCAATCAGCAACCACATCGCTGCAAAATGCCAGGCCGTATGGGCGCCGAGCCATCCCCCGAGAGTAACGATCTCGGGGAAAGCGAAGGGAAGAATAGGATGCGCATTGTAAATGCCCATCCCACTCATGGCCAACAGGACCATGGCAATCACGTTCAACCAGTGAGTTGCTCGAACGAGAATCGGATGGCTATGAGACTTGGCTGGCGCGCGGTTCGGTAGCATCGCGTGTTCTCACATGGGAGGGGCGAGGCCGTTCTTGCCGACAATCACGAAGCGGGCAGATGATGAACCGTCCGCTTCCTTGACCGCCAGCAGAAGGGCTTTGGAACCGACCGACAGAGCTGTTTGGTCTGCAGGTTCCATGCTGACGACAGGAACATCCGCCGGCACTGAGACTTTCCGCTCGGAATCACCGTATTTGACGGTAAGAACGCGTCCGTCTGTCTCCACAATGCTCCCGACCGCGCCATTCGTCATCGTGCTTCCCGGTGTTAGATCCCAGGGGGTCGAGCCTTCGCCGACACCGCGCATAGAGGAGGGAAACACATGCACTTCGAGAGCCTTGAGCGAACCATCCGGCTGCGGCGCTGCTGCCGTTCCAATATAACTGTCTGGTTTGATGGCGCCGATATCACTTAGCGTAACCACGACAACCTTGGTATCCTTATTGATCGCGACGTCCTGTTCCTTGCCGTCTCGAGTCCGAATTTTCAGCTGAGTGGGCGACACTTCAGTTAACGTGCCACGGACGCGGCTGGGCGCTGTCTCCTGGGCCTTGATCACTGTGGCGTAGCCAATGGCGACTGTAAAAGCTGCGCATAATGCGGTCAGTTTCGTAGGCCTGAACATGGTATTCGTTGCTCCATAGCTTCATTGAGGGCATATGGAGGAGCTTAGTGAAGAGCCCGGCTCCGCAGGATGACCAGCGGATGACAATTTTGTCATGCGCAGGTCATCGGATTGTTCGAGCCTTCCGGTACTTTCTGATGCATGTGGAGTGCGGAGAATGGCGATCCTCATCGTTGAAGATGATCAAAAGACCGGAGACTACCTTCGGAAGGGACTGAGAGAAAATGGCTACTCCGTCGACCTCGCCAGAACCGGCTTGGACGGTCTCCATATGGCGATGGAATCTCAGTATGATTTGATCGTTCTGGACGTCATGCTGCCTGGGCTCGATGGATGGGAAATAATCAGGCGCATCCGCCTCGAGCAAGATCTCCCGATTATTTTCCTGTCGGCCCGTGACGACGTAAGTAGTCGCATCCAGGGTCTACGGCTTGGAGCGGACGATTATCTTGTTAAGCCTTTTTCGTTTGTCGAGCTGGAGCTGCGCATTAGGACGATCTTGCGCCGAGGGACGGTTCGCGAGACGGACGTATTCGAAGCGGCCGATCTCCGGCTTGATGTTCTGCGCCGAAAAGTCATGCGTGCAGGCACTGAAATCACGCTGACGAACAAAGAATTCATGCTGCTGCACTTGCTCATCAGACGCCAGGGGGAAGTCTTGTCTCGCACACAGATCGCGTCAGAGGTCTGGGACATGAATTTCGACAGCGATACGAACGTCGTCGACGTGGCGGTGAAGCGCTTGCGTGCCAAGATCGACGCGCCATTCGACAAGAAGCTGATCTATACTGTGAGGAGCGTTGGATACGGCCTGAATTGCGACGGCCATGATAATCAATAATTGGTTCAAAAATTCTTTGATATTGCGGATGACCCTGTCCTATGCATCCGTGATTTTGATCCTCACAATTTCGCTTGGAGTTTACTTTTACAGTTCTGTCCGGGTGGCGCAGGAAGACCGGCTGCGCACCGTTCTTGCGGCCCGGGTCGTCTATTTTGCCCGCCTCGCAAATAAAATGTACTCCCTGAATGACCTGCAGGCGCGGCCACTCCTGGTCGCAAATATGCTTGGGGCTGAACGGGATGTCCTCGTCTTTAGGAGATCCTCCGGGGAAACGGTAATAGAGGTAAATCCCGATCACGTAGAACTTCCGCGGTTGCCAAATGACGTCTCGGAAGAAGATCAACAGGTCAGACACTCTGAGACAACGTTAGCCGATGGAACGGTGGTCTACTGGGCATCGATTACAACCAGAGCCTTGGAAGACGGGAAATCGCTGCTCGTCCTGGCGGGTCATCCCACAACGGCGGAACGCGAGATGCTTGACGCGTATCGCGATCGAACTGTCTGGGCAATTGCTGTCAGCGTCGCCATCGCGACTCTCCTCGGTTATGGTCTTTTAACGCATGGGTTGAGGCCTATTGGCGGCATGGCGAGGAAAGCGGCCGAGATTCATCCTGGGCAGCTCGAACTTCGACTCGACGAGAAGTCGGCACCTATAGAGCTGCGCTCGCTTGCCGCTGCGTTTAACGCCATGCTTGATCGCTTGGCAGACGGTTATCAACGTCTATCGCAATTTTCCGCCGATCTGGCTCATGAAATTCGCACGCCACTCGGTGTTTTGATCGGGCAAACCCAGGTTACTCTGGCGAAGCCTCGCTCGGTGAAGGAATATCAATATCTTCTGGAATCCAATCTGGAAGAGCTCGAACAGTTGCACCGATTGAGCGAGAACATCCTCTTCCTTGCCAGAGCGGATCATGCCACGCAAGCGATTGAGCGTAAGACGATTGATATGCAGCTGGAGCTGCAAAAAGTCGCCGACTATTTTGAAGGACTGGCTACGGAACGAGGATTGGCTTTCCAGGTCGACGCTTGCGGAAAAGCTATGGTCGACCCCGGACTGTGGCGCCGCGCTGTCGGCAACCTGGTCGTCAATGCAGTCCGGCATGGAAGAGAGGATTCAACCATCTACCTTCGTGGCGATGGGGACGAGCAAGGCTCGTCTGTCGAGGTTGAAAATGTGGGGCCAGAAATCTCTGTCGATGAGCTCGGTCGTCTATTTGACCGCTTCTACAAGGTCGATCGATCACGCAGCACATCGACAGAAACTCACGGGCTTGGACTAGCGATTGTACAGGCGATTATGAAACTGCATGATGGATCGGCGACTGTTGATCTCCCGGCGCCCGGCGTGATCCGCTTTCGCCTTCACTTTCCCCATCCGTAGGTTCGGGGGCGCAAATCCAATTGAAACTAAATTTCTTTAATGTGATCTCACCACCGGCAGGCAAATCCTTTCGCCGCAGGTAAAAGTTGACCATTGCGAAAGGTCATTGCGTTCATGGCGCAGACAGAAAACAAGCGTTTCTATGAGAGCCTTCCTCCTTTCGAGGCGTTTGAAGGCGTCGCCGACGAGTCGAATTACAGACCCTTGCCGGATGGCTGGTGGCTGGCCGTTGCCGACATCGTCGGCTCGACGAGCGCGATCGCGGAAGGGAAATACAAGAGCGTGAACATGGCAGGCGCGAGCGTCATCTCAGCGCTCATGAATGGGCTTGACGAGCGGGACCTGCCTTTCGTCTTCGGTGGCGATGGAGCGCTCGCGGCGGTGCCGGGGACATTGTCTGCAAAGGCGAGGGAGGCGCTTGCCGCCGTCAAGACGTGGGTGGCAGAAGAGCTCGGGCTCGAGCTGCGTGCCGCGCTCATTCCAGTTGCCGATATTCGCGCGAAAGGACATGACATTCGCCTCGCTCGTTTCAAGGCAAGCGAGGTGGTTTCCTATGCGATGTTTTCTGGGGGTGGCGCCAGTTGGGCGGAAGCCGAAATGAAGGCGGGACACTACCGGATCGAGGCGGCTCCTTCAGGCATACGGCCGGATCTCACCGGGCTGTCGTGCCGCTGGAGCCCAATCGTCTCGCGCCATGGAGCGATTGTGTCGATCATCGCCGTCCCGAGCAAACGCGTCAGCAGTCCTGAATTCCAGGCACTGATCGCCGATATCGTGGCGTTGGCCGAGGGGGAGGACCGGGGAGGCCACCCGGTTCCGAAGGAGGGACCCGAACCGCGCCTTTCCATGCGGGGCGTGACGATCGAATCGCGCGCGAGCGCGTCTAGAGGCCGACGCTTGCTCATCTGGCCCTTCATCGCCGTGCAGAGCCTGATCCTATTCGCATGCTTCCGGCTCGGGATCAATTTCGGGCCTTTCAACTTCAAGCAAAGCACGCGAGATCTCGCCAGTAATTCCGATTATCGCAAGTTCGATGACGGGCTAAAGATGACAATTGATATTGACCTCGACCGGCTGCGTCGCATTGAGGAGCGGTTGGCCGTGGGGGCAGCGGCCGGCATCTGCCGCTACGGGCTGCACCAGCAGGATTCCGCGCTGATGACCTGCATCGCCTCTTCGCCGATGAGCCGCGATCACATGCATTTCATAGATGGTGGAGCCGGAGGATACGCTATGGCGGCGCAAAACCTGAGCAAAGGCGGCTGAAGACGCGCCGTATGATTGTTTGAGGATCGACGGCCGGCTCCTCGGCTTCCCGGTTGCCCTCAATCAAAAGTGGGAGTCGTCGATGTCACAGGCGGTGTTGATTCGTTCGTCCCTCTCTCATCTCAAATCCTATAATAAAGCGATCCTCAGCCGGCAAAACCCAAATCGACCCGGATCTGCGCATAGGTGGCGAAGGACTGATTTCTTTCCGGCCAGGTGAGTCGGGCCGTAGCAATCGCCATAATCTGTGGCTGAACGCTACGTTTTCGTAGGCGATGTACTGGTCCCGCCTGGGTGCTCCCAATCTGCTGAGTGCGTATAAGGGTGCTTCCCAAGCACTTTATGCTGCCCTTGTAGATGCTCAGCCTCCGGGTCATAGGTCATGGCACGAAATATCGTGGAGAACATAACGCCATGGCTGATCCCGCCTTGAAGAACCTTTCCAGAAATCGGCCAGCAGCATTTTTCGGCGGAGCTGCCATAGGGACCCTTGGGGGCTGATGGGTCTTGGCGGCGCGGAGTTCCGTCTGCCTTTGCTGATCGGCTCGTTCGGCTTCGCAGCGTTGGAAGCCGTGATCCTCAACAAGGCCATGAGCCTGGTCGTCGTCGCTTTCGCACTGCCATTTCGCGCCGCTACAGTTCCCTTTGACCAGATTGCGGCGCACTGGGCGATCATCGTCAACCTTTTGGCCGGGAGCCTGGCTGGTGCCTGGCTCGGCGCGGAGTGGGCAACCCGACTGAAGTTCGAGACGCTCTACAAGCTGATTGCGGTTCTGCTGCTCATGATCGCGGCCGTGCTGGTGTTCGGTCACGACGTCACAACAGGTTCAGCCCTTGTCACTGGGACTGCGCAGATTATGGCAGGCGTGGTCGCGGGCCTCGTCATTGGCGTTGTCGCGTCCTTGCTTGGTGTCGCTGGTGGCGAACTCCTGATACCAACCCTCATCCTCTTGTTCGGGGCCGACATCAAGCTTGCCGGAAGTCTGTCTCTGGCGGTGAGCCTGCCGACCATGATCGTTGGCTTTACCCGCTACAGTCGTGACCAGAGCTTTGCCGTTATCAGAAATAACCGGATATTTTTGCTCGTCATGGCCGCCGGATCAATCCTTGGCGCCTTCATCGGCGGACGGCTCCTGGGGATTGTCCCGAGCGCCGTGCTATTGCCAGGTCTTGCCTTGATCCTCGTGATCTCCGCGATCAAGGTATGGCGGCACTCGTGATTACGAGCGTCGTGCCTGCAACCGCATGATCTTCAGCGGTCCTGCGACAGGAGTTTCTATGGCAGCAGGTGTTGGAGACCAGCACATGGGCAACGGTAGCTTCCACAATCACAAAGCGAGCGGAGTCGGGACACCGGACCCGCAGCGTTGATCCTTTTCGTTCATGGGTTGTAAACGGCTCGCAGCTCACGCACCCCGCGTCCAAGCCGCCTGCGCAGCAGCGTGCGCAGCGTTACCCCGTCGGCGTAGCCTATTTCCGTAGCGATCGCCTCTATGTCCTTGCGACTGGTCCGCAAGAGGTGCACGGCACGTTCCACACGCAGGTCCTGAAAATAAGACAGCGGCGATTTGCCAAGCACGGCTTCCATGCGGCGCTGGAGTGTCCGTTTGCTGACATGCAGAGCATCCGCGGCCACGTCCAAAGAGAAACCTTCGTGCAAACGGTTTCGCGCCCAGCGTTCGAAGTGCTGGACCAGCGGATCGGCGTTGGCCAAGTGCATCGGGATCATGTAAGGGGCTTGCGAAGGCCTTGTATCGACGAGGAGGTAGCGTGCCACCATATCGGCCAGTGCCGGACTTGTTTGGCGCACCAGCCACAAGGCGAGTTCCAGATGCCCCATCGCAGCGCCGGCGGTGACGACGTCGCCCGATGGAACCAACATGCGTTGTTCGTCGAGCCGGACTTCGGGGTAGCGTTGACGAAAGAGCGGCCCCAACCACCAGGCCGTCGTCGCCTCGTGACCGGACAAAAGACCCGACTCAGCCAGTAGAAAGGTCCCGATACACGCCGCACCGATCCGCGCGCCATCGGCGTGCCAGGCTTGCAGCTGGTCAGCGGCATCCTGGGATTCGCGCCCATCCAATACCTTAAGCAATGGTTCCGGCATCTTGGTGCCGAGCGCCGGAACGATCACCCAGTCTGCTCTCTTAACCGTGGCCGCAGGTTGCACCGGCACGCTCAGGCCCTGCGACGTCTGTACGGCGTCCCTGACACCGGCCACCACGCATTCGAACCGCGGCACCGGAAACGAATCCAGCTCGGCCAGTTCGTTGGCGGTGGCAAGCGTGTCGAGCACGGCCGCCAAGCCGGTGTCGAACACATTGTTGTGGGCAAGTACAATGACCTTCATGGCGCTTATGATATCGAAAAAGTCATTTGCGGCAATACTGTTTGGGAAATACCGGACTTAATGTGCGTCCTGTCGGGTGTCCGACACCGAGTGAAGGAGTTAACCCATGATCCAGTACGCCCTGTTTGCCCGCCTCGAAGCCAAGCCCGGCAAAGAGGCTGATGTCGAAGCATTTTTGAAATCCGCGCTCGAAATGGCTGAGGACGAGGGCTCAACCCCGATCTGGTTCGCGCTGCGACTGTCGAACACGACGTTCGGCATATTCGACGCGTTTAACGACGAGAAGGCACGGCAGGACCACCTGTCCGGCCCGATCGCACAAACCCTGATGGCTAAGGCACCGGATCTGTTTGCTGTGGCACCCGCCATCGAGCTGATCCAGGTGTTGGGCCTGAAGAACGAAACGACCGCAAACTGACACATCGCGTCGAGGACAGGCACTGGCCTCGGCCAAAATTTTGAAAGCAATCACATGACCTTGAAACTATCTACCGGATTCTCACTGCTTGCCGCCCTCCTTGTCGGCGCGAGCGGCCTTGCCTCGGTGCCGGCCGTTGCCGGTTCGTCAGACAAGTTCGAGCTTTCGAGCCCCGACATTGCGCCTGGCGGCAAGATCGACGACAAATTCGTCCTCAACGGCTTTGGCTGCAAGGGCGGGAATATCTCACCGGCCCTGCAATGGAAAAACGCGCCGGCAGGCACCAAGTCGTTCGTCCTGCAAGTTTACGATCCGGATGCACCTACCGGCAGCGGTTTCTGGCATTGGACGGTCTATAATATCCCGGCCAACGTCACGCAGCTTGGCCAGGGCGCCGGCAATTCCCCGGCAAATCTGCCGGCAGGCGCCTATGGCGGCGTCAACGACTACCATGACACCGGTGCAACCGGCGACAATGGCAACTATGGCGGCCCGTGCCCGCCGGCTGGCGACAAGCCGCATCGGTACGAATTCTCGCTCTATGCACTGGCCGTCGATGACATCGATGCAGCGGCCGGCGTTCCAAAAACGGGTACGGCGGCGCTGCATGGCTTCGTGCTGAACAAGGGCCTCGGCGATAAATTGCTGGGCAAGGCGTCCTTCACAGCCGCCTACGGCCGCTAATCGATCATTAGAGTTTGGAGATCATCATGAAGAAAGTTATTCTCGTACCGATCCTTCTGGCCTCGATGACCGGTGTTGTCTTTGCAGCCACTCCCTTCAAGACTGTCAAGACAGAGAAAGGGGAGGTCCTTTCCGGCGAAAAGGGCCGGACGCTCTATACCTTCAAAAAGGATGAAGCGGGCACCTCGAATTGCTACGATGAGTGCGCCCAAAACTGGCCACCGGTGATTGCCGCCGGCAATGCCAAGGCCGAGGGTGCCTACTCGATCGTGACGCGCAAAGACGGCGCCAAGCAGTGGGCAAAGGACGGCAAGCCGCTCTATTATTGGATCAAGGACGCCAAGCAAGGCGATGTCACCGGCGACGGCGTCGGCGGCGTTTGGGGCGTCGCGAAGCCTTGATCTTCTCCTACAGCGCGGAAGATAAACACTTCCGCGCTGCCTATTTGAGAAGCCTTCTCAGATCGATCCATCACGGGTTTCATGATCGGAAGGCTTTATGAGCCATCGCCGATGTGGCGATTGGCGATACCGCCTTGGCGGTATGGCCGGACGGTCCCCCATTCCGCCACTTGATCCTCATGGTCCCGCGCCTGCGCTTCATCGTGGCCCGCAATTTCCGCCGCTGACCCGGTCTGCACGAGGCAAAACCTGGGGCGATAGAAGTCGGGTATCGGCTCGTAGCAAAATGATATTGGACCCGGAAAGGGCGCTGGACTACCGTTACAATTGTTCAAGGGCACGTTTCCTTGACAGGCGGAATGGAGCCGCCTTTGGGAGATTTTAGGAGGAGGTGATCTTGATCGCAGCTTTGGTACTGTTTCCCGTTCCCGTAGGAACGACGATGGAGCAGATAAAAGAAGCGTACGAACTGTCCGCCCCGCGCTTTACCGGAATGCCCGGTCTTCTTAGCAAGCACTATTTGTTTGATGGCGCCGGCCAAGGCGGAGCCTTCTACGTGTGGTCGTCGCGGGCCGATGCGGAAGCGCTATACACCGAGCAGTGGCGGGAGTCGCTGACGCAACGGTATGGCGCACCACCTACGCTTTCGATCTATGACGTACCGGTTTCGATCGACAACGCAGCGGTCTCGCGCTGAGCCGCGAGGTTTCGCCTGTGAGCGAGGCGTCTAGTTAAAAGCAAGTGCGCCGCGATCACTGCGTTGTCAGAACTGCGATCGTCCAAGCGGTTTTCCACACCGGCAAGATTAGGTGGTCTGCGTACGCTTCATGGATCGGAGTTGGCGCTTCGCGCCAGCATTTGTCGAATTCTATTGTGGTTCCGGTCGAGGAGCAGAGCTTCTTCGGCGGGTTTGGTGAGGCACGGCCTTTCTAAAAGGAAAGGTCGGTCGGAAGTATCCAGGGAGGTTGATGATGGCGGTTCTGCTATCGGGGAATTATTCTTTGCCAGTGAGTCAGGCTGAGGTTTACGCCGCGCTCAATGACGCGGACGTGCTTCGCGAATGTATTCCAGGCTGCGAGGAGCTGGAAGCTCGTGCAGACGGTATATTTGCGGCTGTGGTCAGGCTGGAGCTTGGTCCCTTGAAGACGCGCTTTCGAGGTAAAGTCCGCTTGGAGGATCTGGATCCTCCGAACGGCTACCGGATCATCGGCGAAGGTGACGGCGGTATCGCTGGGTTCGCCAAGGGAGGTGCAGCTCTGAAGCTTGCACCAGACGGCGAAGGCGGAACGCTTTTGTCCTACGAGGCCGAAGCCAATGTCAACGGCAAGATCGCTCAGCTGGGACAGCGTTTGATCGCCAGCACCAGCAAGAAAATTGCCGATCGCTTTTTCGAGACACTCGTGAAGCATCTGCAAAATGGGGCCGTCACGGCTGAAGCGAAATAGAAATTCCCGGATTCACCGACCCCTCATTCAATCGACGAATTGAAAGGTAGAACTATGCCCAAGGTTACGGAATTAACGTTCTTTAGTGAAGGCTTGAAGCTCAAGGGTCTGCTCTATGAGCCGGACGATCTCAAGCCGGGAGAAAAACGCCCCACCGTCGTGTGCTGCCACGGCTACACCGGCATGAAGGACGTATATCTTCTCCCCGTCCCTGAGCGCTTGGCCGTGCACGGTTATGTGGCATTCGCATTCGACCATCGCGGCTTCGGCAAGAGCGAGGGTGTGCGTGCGCGTCTGATACCGCCGGAGCAGGTTGAGGATATTCGCAACGCGATCACCTTCGTCTCCACTTTGCCCTCAGTGGATACCGACCGCATCGCACTCTACGGCACGTCGTTCGGCGGGGGCAATGTCGTGGTCGCGACCGCAACCGACGACCGCGTACGCTGTGTTGTGTCTGTTGTGCCCGTTGGCAACGGTGAGCGCTGGCTGAAAAGCCTTCGCAAGCACTGGGAGTGGCTGAAGTTTCAGGACGTCTTGGCCGAGGATCGCCGCCAGCGGGTTCTGACAGGAGAGTCTCGCCGCGTTGACGTTACGGAACTGATGCCTGGCGACCCCCACTCACGGCAGGTCATCCAGGAGAAGGTAAAGGCGGCAGAAACCTATACGCAAGGCTATCCTCTGGAAAATGCCGAAGCGACCCTGCGCTGGAAACCGGAGGATTTCGCGCACGCCATTGCTCCCCGTCCTATCCTCTTCATGCACACCGAGTGCGACGGCCTCGTGCCTATCGACGAGTGCTACGCACTCTTCGCGAAGGCCGAAGAGCCGAAGAAACTCGTCACCATTCCGAACGCCGACCATTACGACGTCTATCAATTCGTCAATCCGGACGTGTTCGAGAAGGTGATCGCGGAATCGATCAAGTGGTATGATCGCTATCTCAAGGCGGATGCGCCGCAAGAGCGCATCGCAGAGATCGCTTAGGGAGGCAAACGAACGTGGCGCTACCGGTTTTTGACTACTTCGCACCCAAAAGTATCGAAGAGGCTTGCGCGGCACTGGCATCCAATCCGGACGGGGCAAAACTGCTCGCCGGCGGACAGTCGATACTGCGCGTCATGAAATTCCGCATCATGGCGCCAGAGCTTCTGGTGGATGTAAAGGCCATACCCGGCCTGCGCTACATCGAAGGCGACGCCGATACGTTGCGTATCGGCGCCACCGCCACCCAAAGCGACGTCTTGCGTTGCGACATCGTCCAGAAGGAATTCCCTCTGCTGGCCGAGGCCATTGCCAGGATCGCAACGACCGCGGTCCGCAACACCGCGACGGTCGTCGGCAATATTTGCGTCGGACATACCGCGAGCGACCCCTCTGCGGCCTTGCTCGCTCTGGATGCTGAACTTGTCGTCGTCGGCCCTGAAGGCGAACGCATCGTTCCGATCGGTGAGTTCTTCGTCGGCCATATGTCGACTTCTCTCGACGTCGCCGATCTCGTTCGTGAAGTGCGTATACGCAGACGCAATGACAAGCCGGGGATGGCCTATCTGGCGCACGCCGGAAGAGCTGCCATGGAAACCCCGCTTGTTGCGGCAGGAGCAATCGTTTCAACCAGGAACGGCATCTGCAGCAGTGCAAGCATTGCACTCGCCGGAGCCGATGAAACGCCTGTCCGTATTTCGCGAGCGGAGGAGGCGCTCATCGGATGCAAGCTCGACGATGTGGCGATCCTTCAAGCAGCGGCCATCGCGGCCGAGGACTGTTCGCCAGACAGCGACGTCTACGCATCCGGCGAGTACCGGCGCAGGCTTGTCGGAGTTTATGTGCGCGACGCCTTGCGGGCGGCAGCAAGCCGCGTGGCGTAGGCGTTAGGAGGAGGAACCATCATGCGCAAAAACATAACGCTTGTGATCAACGGGCGGACCCAATCTCTAGACGTCCCGGCGAACACGCTCTTGCTCGACCTGCTGAGATGGGAAGTCGGCCTGACGGGAACCAAGGAAGGATGCGGTGAGGGCGTTTGCGGCTCCTGCACCGTCAATGTCGATGGCGAACTCGTCAGATCCTGCCTGACGCTGGCGGTCCAGGTGGACGGCAAATCGATCACGACGATCGAAGGCATGGCCGATGGCGAAACGCTTCATCCTCTCCAGCGGAAGTTTCTGGAGCTTGGCGCTGTCCAGTGCGGGTTCTGTTCGCCAGGCCTGATCGTCACTGCCGACGCACTCTTGAAAAGTAATCCAGACCCGACGGAAGCCGAAGTGCGCGATGCACTCAGGGGCAATCTTTGCCGCTGCACCGGCTACGTGAAAATTGTCGATGCCGTTCTGGCAGCTGCAAGCGAAATGCGGAGCCACGCACATGAATAGTCAAGATCAAGAATTCAACGTCATCGGCAAGAACGTCATCCGTGAAGAAGGTCCGGGAAAGGTCACCGGCCTCGGCAAATACGCCATCGACCTGGAATTTCCACGGATGCTCTGGGCAAAAATCAAGCGCAGTACGCGCCCTCATGCCAAGATCATCAATGTCGATATCAGCCGGGCGCAAGCATTGCCGGGCGTTCACGCCGTCATCGTCGACAAGGACTGCCCCCAGACCTTGTTCGGCTTCGGCTGCTATGACGAACCTTTGCTCGCCCGTGGGAAAGTGCGCTATATCGGCGAGCCTGTGGCAGCGGTCGCAGCCGACAGTGAAGCCATTGCTGAGCAAGCCTGTGATCTGATCGAGATCGACTACGAGGACTTGCCGGCGATCTTCGACCCGTGGGAAGCCTTCGAAGCCGAGCCGAAAGTCGTCATCCACGAAGGCCAGGCCAATTACCGTCGCGTTCCTATCGGGCCAGCGCAGTACGATCCGAAACACCCCAATGCATTCGGTTACTATAGGATCCGCACCGGTGACGTGTCGCAAGGCTTCGCCGAGGCCGACGTCGTTCTAGAAAAGACCTACTCCAACGCCATGATGGCGCACGCCACCATGGAGCGGCACAATTCGATCTCGCTGTGGGACGCCGACGGCAAGGTAACGGCCTGGTCGTCCGCTCAGGCCGCCTATCCGCTGCTGAACCAGATCAGCGAGGCGCTGGACATCCCGCATTCGCGTGTCCGGGTCATTATCCCGAAATATGTCGGGGGCGGCTTCGGCGGGAAGATCGAGATGAAGGCTGAGGGCCTATGCGCGGTGCTTTCACGCGCCGCCGGCCACAGGCACATCAAGATCATCTATACGCGCGAGGAATCACTTTGCTGGGCAGGGGTGCAGCATCCCTTCGAGATGCGGATCAAGTCGGGCGTGCGCAAAGATGGCGTTATCACGGCGTGCAAGATGTTCGTGCTCGTGAATGGCGGCGCCTACGCTCAGCACGGCTTCCTCGTCACCCGCCAGGCGAGCTATGGGCCACTCGGCTCGTATCGCTTCCCACATTTCAAGCTCGACAACTATGTTGTCTATACCAACAATCCTCCAGGCGTCGCCTATCGCGGTTTTGGCAACACCCAAATCCATTTCGGACTGGAGTCTCACATCGATGAGCTCGCGCATGCGATCGGAATGGATCCTTACGAGATTCGCCGAAAGAATGTTCTCAAGGAAAATGAGATCAACGCAGCCGGCGAAATCCAGCATTCGGTCGCGGGCGCCGAGCTGCTTGACGAGATCAAGGCCGGCCTGGAGCGTCACGGCCCCTTGCAACGGGAAGACGGACCGTGGCGCCGCGGCAGGGGCATCGCCTTTGCAAACAAGGACAGCGTGGCCCCGTCTGCATCCTCTGCCATCGTCAAGATCCATAATGACGAGACTGTCGAAATTCGCCACAGCGCCGGCAATATCGGTCAGGGCAGCTCGACGACGCTCATCCAGATCACCGCGGAGTTCTTCAAGGTCGGGCCTGAGCGGGTAAGGACGGCCGAAGTCGACACCTGGGTAACCCCTTATGACCAGCTGACCGGGTCGAGCCGCCTCACTTTCGCGGCCGGAAACGCCGTCCTGATGGCTTGTGAGGACGTCAAGAACCAGATCCTGACAATGGCATCCCAGATGATGCAGGCGAAGCCTGAAGAGCTGGATCTTGCCGATATGGTGGTGTTCGTGAAGGACAATCCCGGGCGCACCATGCGCGTCCGTGATCTCTTCCGCACCGTGTTCTTTACCGGCTCCTTCCTGCCAACCGGCGGCGAGCTGCTGGGAAAGGCGACCTTCACGGTTCCCTCAAGCAAGATCGATCCGGAGACGGGGCATGCCGCCAACGACGGGATGCGAAAGATTTTCTCCTTCTGCACCCGGGCCGCTCAGGCCGTCGAGGTGGCCGTCAATATCGAGACGGGGCAAGTCAAGCTGGAGAAGATCGCCATCGCGAACGATCTCGGGAAGGCTATCAATCCAATGTCATGCGAGGGCCAGATGCATGCTGCCATTTCCATGGGATTGGGTCAGGCGATCTCGGAGGAGCTGCAGATTAGCGAGGGAGGCGTGACCAACGGCGACTTCTCGTCCTATCGCTTCCTAACAGCCAAAGATGCGCCGTCGAACGAGTATGTTTCGACCCACATCGTCGAGATCCCGCAATTCGATGGTCCATACAAAGCGAAGGGATTTTCGGAGGCGACGACGTCACCGACGGCGCCAGCCATTGCAAATGCGATCTTCGACGCGGTCGGCCTTCGTCTCAGGCATATGCCGATGACGCCGGAGCGCGTCCTAGAGGGGCTCGATCGCCTGGCTTCTGCAGATAGAGACTGACACTTCAGGGAGGAAAAAATGTCAGATTTTACCAAACGCGAATTGCTTCGTGTCATGGCGCTTACGATGGGAGCCCTGACCTTGGCGCAGCCTGCCTGGTCCGAGGACCAGCCCATCAAGATCGGCACGAGCATGGCCTTGTCCGGGCCGCTCGCCGCCGGCGGTCGGCAATCGCAGCTTGCGCTTCAAATGTGGGTGGAGGAGGTCAATTCGCGCGGAGGGCTTCTCGGCAGAAAGGTTGAGCTTGTCAGCTATGACGACCAAGGGAGCCCCGCACAAAGCCCTGGCATCTTTTCCAAGCTGATCGACCTCGACCAGGTCGACCTTCTGATTGCGCCTTATGGCACCGTGCCCGCCGCTGCAGTTATGCCGATGATCAAGGAACGCAGCAGGCTTCTGATCGGTCAGATCGGCTACCAGATCAATTCCAAGGTCCACCACGACATGTGGTTCAACAATTCTCCCTGGAGTGACGCGGAAAGCTGGGTCGGCGGATTCTTCAAACTCGGCGAAAAGATCGGGGTCAAGAAGGTGGCGTTTCTGGCGGCAGACCAAGAGTTCTCCCAGAATATTCTGGCAGGTGCCAAGACCCTTGCCGGAGAGGCGGGTTTTGAGACGGTCTATGAGCAGACCTATCCACCCACGACTGTTGATTTCTCGGCAATGATCCGGGCCATTCGCGCGGCCTCTCCCGATATGGTCTTCGTCGCCTCTTACCCCGCAGATTCCACGGCAATCATCCGTGCTGTCAACGAGATCGGCGTCGGATCTTCCGTAAAGGTGTTTGGCGGCGGAATGGTAGGGCTTCAGTATGCCTCTGTCATGCAGGCCCTGGGTTCCCAACTCAACGGGATCGTCAATTATCACACCTATGTTCCCGAAAAAACCATGGCGTTTCCTGGCGTCAAGGAATTCCTGGATCGGTATGCTGTGAGGGCAAAGGCAGCCAACGTCGAGACCCTGGGCTACTATGTTGCTCCTTTCTCCTATGCGTCCGGGCAGATCCTCGAACAGGCCGTAAAGGCCACCGGAAGCCTGGATAATGCTGAACTTGCCAAATATCTGCGCGCCAACGAGGTCCAGACAATTGTTGGCCCGATCCGTTGGGGCGCTGACGGTGAATGGGCGCAGCCCAGGGTCGTGATGATCCAATTCCGCGACGTCAAGGACGGCGATGCCGAACAGTTTCGCCAGGAGGGCAAGCAAATCATCGTCTACCCTGACAAATATAAGACCGGCGATCTGATTTCGCCCCTCAGCGAGGCACAGGACTGAGCGTCCGCGCGCTCCGAGGGAGGAAATGACCATGGTTTCGATCGATCTTTTGTTTGAGGGGCTCGTCTTCGGTGTTCTTGTCGGCTGCTTTTACGCAGCCGTCAGCATCGGGCTCTCGATCGCATTCGGGCTGCTTGACGTGCCCCACATCGCCCACGCTTCCTTCCTTGTGTTGGCAGCTTACATGACGTTCCTGCTCGGATCCTACGGGATCGATCCGCTCGTCGCCGGAGCCCTCATATTAATCCCGTTTTTCTTCCTCGGTGCCGCCGTATACCGGTTCTACTATGAGGCATTCGAGAAGCGCGGCACCGATGCGGGGGTACGCGGGATCGCCTTTTTCTTCGGCATTGCCTTCATTGTCCAGGTTGTGCTTTCGCTCATCTTCGGCCTCGACCAGCAAAGTGTGAGTGCACCCTATATCGGCAGCAGCCTCAGGCTGGGGGAAATGAGAATACCCTGGCGCTTGATCGTCGCGCTTGTGGTGGCCGTCGGCCTGGTTCTTGGCCTTAATCTTTATCTGTCCAAAACATTCCGGGGGCGCGCGGTACGTGCTGTTGCTCAGGATCCGTGGGCGTTGAAGGTGATTGGGGCGAACCCGGTTTTGACCAAACAATGGGCGTTCGGCCTTGCCACCGCGGCGACAGCAGTCGGCGGTGCGCTCCTGATCATCGTTAGCCCCGTCGAGCCGAGTCTCGACAGGGTCTATATTGGCAGAACTTTCTGCGTCGTGGTCCTTGCAGGCCTGGGAAGTATGAACGGGACGTTGATCGCCGGCATTTTGCTGGGAGTGATGGAATCCCTCGTACTGACCGCGTTTGGTGCCTCATGGGCGCCTGCGGTGGCCTTCGGACTTCTCTTGCTCGTATTGGGCTTGCGGCCACAGGGGCTTTTCGGACGATGAAAAACAACTCGATCCCATTCTGGTTACTCGCGCTGGCGCTCCCGGTCGTGGCATTCCTATTGCCGAGGCTCGGGCTCAACGAATACTACTTGTATGTCGGGTACGTCATTCTTCAATACGTCGTGCTCGCAACGGCCTGGAACATTCTCGGCGGCTACGCAGGTTACGTCAATTTTGGAACAGGGGCCTTTTTCGGTCTTGGCGCCTACACCGCTCTTGTGCTGATGAAGGCCTTCGATGCGCCACTCCTCTTACAGATCGTCGGTGCGGCCGTCGTTGGCTCCCTCCTTGGTATCGGGGCCGGTTTACTGACGCTTCGCCTGAAAGGCATCTTCTTTTCGATCGCAACGATCGCAGCCGCGATCGTCATCGAGACCTTCATCCTCAACTGGCGTTTCGTCGGCGGCGCGACGGGCATGCAGATCATCCGCCCAGAGGTCCCGTTTGGATTCGAGACCTATACCAGGCTGTTGCTGTTCGTCATGACGATCCTCACGGTTATTGCAGTCATTGTCGCTCGATACATCGAGCGTTCCTGGCTCGGCAGAGGCCTTCATGCCGTGCGCGACGCAGAAGCGGCGGCTGAGTGCTCGGGAGTTCCGACCTTGCGGCTGAAGCTCATAGCCTGCGCGATATCGGGCGCGCTCATGGCGGCAGCTGGTGCTCCGTTCCCGCTCTATACAAGCTTTGTCGAACCGAGTTCGACGTTTAGCCTGAACTATTCGGTTATGGCGCTTTCGATGGCCGTTGTGGGTGGGATGTCGCGCTGGTGGGGGCCCGTGCTCGGCGCAATCCTGATCGCCGGCAGCCAGCAATTCGCGGCCTCGGCGAGCCCTGAGCTTCACCTGCTCGTTGTTGGACTGCTCATGGTCGTCTTTGTGATCATGGCACCTGAAGGTCTGGTGGGCTTGGTAAAGCTTGTCCGCAAGAGCGTCCAACCAGGCGCAAAACCAATCCGCCTCGCCGAAGGAGCAAAAGCGCATGACTAGCCTTTTGAAGGTGGACAACGTCACGAAACGGTTCGGTGGCTTTACCGCGCTCACCGATGTCAATCTAGACATTGCCAAGGGCGAGCGCCTCGGTCTGATCGGCCCGAACGGCTCTGGCAAGACAACCCTCATCAACTGCATTTCCGGCGTTTTGCCGATCGAAGGGGGAGCAATTGCATTTGACGGCGCAGACATTTCGAAGCTAGCGACTTATCGCAGGGCTAAGGCCGGCTTGGCGCGGACGTTTCAGATCCCGAAGCCGTTCCACTCGATGACTGTCATCGAGAATCTGATGGTGCCGCTCGAATACATCGTTCACCGTCTGGTTGACGCCAAGAACGAGAGTGTGGTTCGTTCCGAAGCGAGCGATCTACTACGCCGCGTCCGGCTCTCCGATCGCATGAACGCGCCGGCGGGACAATTGTCGCAGGTTGAGTTGCGCAAACTTGAGCTGGCGAGGGCAGTCGCCGCTCGTCCCAAATTACTGATTTGCGACGAGGCCATGGCCGGCCTTGCCACCAAGGAAGTCCACGAAATCCTCGATATTCTGATGGAGCTCAACGCTTCCGGCATTACCATCATTATGGTGGAGCATATTCTGCAAGCGGTCATGCGGTTTTCGCAGCGCATCGTTTGCCTGACCGCCGGCCGGATCATATGCGACGGCGCGCCCGCGGATGTCATGGCTAATCCAGAAGTGCGGAGGGCATATCTTGGCAGTTAAGATAGTGGTGCGCGACTTGCACGCCGGATACGGCACGGTGCAAGTTCTACATGGTCTGTCAATCGAAGCGCGGGACGGCGAGACAGTTGCCCTCCTCGGCACCAACGGGAATGGCAAGAGCACATTGATGAAGTGCCTGATCGGCGACGTCCGTCCGACGCATGGCTCGATCATCCTCGAGCTTGACGGACAGGCGATTGACCTGACCAACCTCAAAACCGATGAAATCGTTGAACACGGTATCAGCATCGTTCCAGAGGGGCGGCGGCTATTTCCGCAGCTGACCGTGGAGGAAAATCTGCTCCTCGGCGCCTATCGGAAAGCCGCAAGAAAAAAGATCGTCGCCAATCTGGAGTTTTGTTATGGCGCCTTCCCAATCCTGAAGGAAAGACGCCGGCAGCTCTCCGGATCTATGTCAGGCGGACAGCAGCAGATGCTGGCGCTTGGCCGGGCGATCATGTCCTCGCCGCGGATTCTCCTTGTCGACGAGCCTTCCGTGGGTCTGGCACCGATCATGGTGTCACAGGCGATCGCGAAGATCGGTGAGTTGAAAGAGCAGTTCGGGCTAACCGTCATCATGGCCGAACAGAATTTTCAGGAAGCTATGCGCATTGCCGATCGAGGCTATGTTCTCGTGCATGGTGAGGTAGCCTTTTCGGCGGACACTGCCGCTGAACTTCGCGACAGCGAGCTCATCAGCCAACTCTACCTGGGAGGTTAATGGCTGAAAGCCGTCTCCGTCTCCAAGTCCGTTTCAAAAAACGCGTGTCAACTGGATCAGCTCCTTGCCCTCCGGAGAGGTTTCTATGTCAAATGTCCGCATTTCTACCAAATTGATCATGTTGACGACGGGCCTTGTCATCCTCTTCGCCATAGCTGCCGTATTCCTCATCAATTCAGCAACCAAAACAATCTACAGCGAACGCAAGGACGCGCTGAAGACCCAGGTCGATATCGCCTATTCAATCGTGACGAAACTCCATGGTGACGAGACTGCCGGGAAGATAAGCCGGGACGATGCAATCGCGCAGGCGACGGCGCTCATTTCCCAGATCCATTACGAGCCGAAGGGTGTTATTTTCGGATATGACTATTCCGGCGTGCGCGTCATCAACCCGGGCAATGTCGGGGTTGGCAAGAACTTCATAAGCCTGACCGACAAAAACGGAACGCCACTGATCAAGAATATCATCGCTGCCGGCAGATCCGGCGGTGGTTTCAGCGAATATTTCTGGCCAAAACCCGGTGGCGCAGATGATGTGACCTTCAAGAAGGTCTCATACTCAAAGGCTTTTGAGCCATGGCAGCTGGTCCTTGGGACCGGCGCCTATCTCGATGACATCGATGCGAAGGTCAACCAGGTTTACGGTCAGGCACTCGCGGTCGTGGCGGCTGTCCTCATCGTCAGCTTGATAGGAGCACTTGTGGTCATGCGCAGCATTACGCGACCGCTCGCCCGCATCCATTCATCTCTGTCGGCGGTTTCGAACGACGACGTCATGATCGCTATTCCCCATACCAGCCTGACGAACGAAATCGGAATGATGGCAAGAGCCACGAAGATCCTTCAAGACAAGGTTCGCGATCGTCTGGCGATGGAAAAGCGTGAAGGCGAACAGCAGAAGCTGATCGAACAGGAACGTTCCGAGAGCTCCCGCATTCAGCAGGAGGAAGCTGAGGGACAGGCACATGTCGTGAAACAATTGAGCCAAGCGCTAGCAGCACTTTCTGAAGGTGATCTGACGGTGCGCTGCTCGGATCTCGGACACCGCTACGATGTACTGCGCGCTAATTTCAACTCCGCCATGAGCAGGCTTCTTCAAGCGATGCACGCGGTCGCACGCAATGCCAGCGCCATCACCGCGGGCTCGGAGCAGATCCGCAGCGCATCGGACGAACTGTCGAAGCGCACAGAACAGCAGGCAGCTTCCGTCGAGGAGACGGCTGCGGCATTGGAGGAGATCACGACAACGGTGGCGCAGGCAAGCCGACGCGCTGAAGAGGCAGGGCGTCTTGTGCGTCGGACACGGGAGAATGCCGAAATTTCCGGGACGGTTGTTGGTCGCGCCATTGAGGCAATGAGCAAAATTGAAGCCTCTTCAACAGAAATTTCCGGCATCATCGGCGTTATCGATGAGATCGCCTTTCAGACCAATCTGCTGGCCCTAAACGCTGGCGTCGAAGCAGCGCGGGCAGGTGATGCCGGGAAAGGCTTTGCAGTCGTTGCCCAGGAGGTGCGCGAACTTGCGCAGCGCTCTGCCAAGGCTGCGCAACAGATCAATCAGCTGATTGCCGTGTCGAATGTCCACGTCCAGACTGGCGTTGCCTTGGTTGGTGAAACGGGCACTGCGCTTCATGCAATCGTATCGCAGGTTCAGCAGGTGAGCGACAATGTCGAGGCGATCGTCGAAGCTGCCAAGGAGCAGTCCCTCGGAATTGCCGAGATCAACCAAGCAATCAACGTCGTCGACCGCGGCACCCAGCAAAATGCGGCGATGGTCGAGGAATCCGCTGCCGCCGCCCACAATCTTGCGGCCGAAGCCACCGCACTGTTTCGTTTGCTTGGCCAGTTCAATGTTAGTGGCACTGCGACAGCCCAAGTCACCGCCAAGATCGCGTCCGTGGGTTAAAGCCGATAGCCCCATGCGCCGCTTCAACGAAAAATTGCCTGCGCGTCGCAGGCGGTTGCACCGCGCCATCGATGAGAGCCGTGCTAAGGGTCTGCCTTGGCCGGCCCAGGCGTAGCTGTCATCACGGCGCCCAGCCAGTTATTTCCTTCGATTTTTCGACGGATCTGATCGAGCAGCATTTGATGAAAGAGCTTCGCAGGAATGGTCAGTTCCGTCTGAGGAGGGCTCACAAATGCCCAGTCGACATAGAGCCCCTGGATCGGGCTTGCTGAAACAAGCCCTTGGTTGAGGGCGGCGTCAATCGCACAATAGGGCAAGATGCTATAAGCGGTGCCTTTGGCGACGAGGGCTGCGATCATGCTTGTGGAATTGCTATCAGCAAAGACGCGCATCGGCAGCTGGCTACGCCCAAAAGCATCTTCGATCGCCACGCGAAAATTGTTCAGTCTGTTGGTCAAAATGAGCGGCTTGCCAGCAGCGCTATCCAGCGTGAGCTCCTGGTTCAGGTCGTATTTCTGAGATGCGGGGGCGACGAGGAAAAGGGTTTCCCTGAATAGAAATTCGGAGCGCATGCCCTGGTTCTCGTCGGACACGACGATTGCGCAGTCGATTTTGCTCTGCTGGATACCGGCAATGAGATCCAAACTGATCCCTTCGCGAATATGAAGGTGAACATCGGTATACTGTCGGCAGTAAGCGTCGATCAGCTCAATGCTCACCATCTGGGCGATGGCAGGCGGCAACCCGACCGTGAGATGGCCTCGCGGTTCTGATTGATCGGCAACGACATCACGAAGCTTGTCAAATTCGTAGACAAGCGCTGTTGCTCTTTCACGCAAAGCCTTGCCCGCAGCGGTCAGCGCAACGCCATGGCCGGATCGAATGAAAAGGGCTTCACCCAGATCTTCCTCGAGAAGCCGGATCTGTCTTGAGAGGGCGGGCTGAGCGATATTGAGAACTTCAGAGGCACGCGTAAAATTGCCGTGCTCGGCGATCTCAAGAAAATATCGGATTTGCCGCAGATTCATGCTCTTGTTCCCGCCCTGTTCATTTTTGCTCACATCATGCCGTCAAGTTGGAAGAGGCGTCAACTGGCGTAGCGCCAGCCCGCGTCGAGCCGCGGGCTCGGCGCGATTGGCGTCATCCGGCCGTCTGAATCATCTCCCATCACCTTGATGTGGGTCTAGCGTGGACCGCAGAACTTGTTCTCTGCCGTGATGCTTGCACGCGTGCCTGAGCATTTAATATTTAATGATGCCGCCGGCACCCTTCACCGCCTCTGGCGTGTCGAGATCAAGGAGCGCAGCTTCGCCGATCTCTACCTGAATAACAGGCAAGGACGCGCTTTCAATGATCTGGCGTGCCCCGACATCACCTTGCAGCTGCAAGATCTTCGGATAGAGTGAGGTCGGTAGAATAACCGGATTTCCGGGCCGCCCCTGACATGCCGCGCGCACGATGCAATCTCGCCCGGAAGATTGGAAGGTGGCGATCAGCTGATTAAGGTGCGAACTGAGCAAGCCTGGCATATCGGCAAGCATAACCAAAGCGCCATCGATCTGCCGATCTTCGAGGTGTGAAACCCTGCAACCAAGGAGCTCGCCATCCCCGTGAGATAATGTGGATTTTCGACCACCTCCAGGTTCAGGCCCTCAACTGCAGTCTCGATCTCTCTTCGCCGGTGGCCGGTCACAAGGATGACGGCCGCCGCATTCGAGCCGAGCGCAACCGTGGCCATGCGGCGCACCAGCGGGATCCCGTCGAACTCCGCAAGCAATTTGTGCGCACCAGTCGGACCCATCCGGGCCGACTGACCGGCCGCAAGCAAGATGATGGCGACGCGGGGAATAGAGCTTCGGCCTGCTGCCTGGGGCCCGCCAGTCGCACCATCGATCGGAGGGATGTCGGACATTCGAGCCTATCCTACCTTCAGCCGCCGGTGACACTCATATGCCGCGCCACCGCCGGCCGCTTGTGAGTGCGGTCGATAATGAAGTCATGACCCTTGGGCTTGCGGCTGATCGCTTCATCGATCGCAGCATGGAGCAGGCTGTCGTCTTCGGCAGATCGCAGGGCCGAGCGCAGGTCTGCGGCGTCGTTCTGGCCAAGGCACATGTAGAGCGTGCCGGTGCAGGTGAGGCGGACGCGGTTGCAGCTTTCACAGAAATTATGGGTCATCGGCGTGATGAAGCCGAGGCGGCCGCCGGTCTCGGCGACCTCGACATAGCGCGCCGGGCCGCCAGTCTTGTAGCCGATATCGGTCAGCGTGAACTGACGCTCGAGATCGGCGCGAAGCTCGGAGAGCGGCAGATACTGGTCGGTACGGTCCTCCTCGATCTCGCCCATCGGCATGGTTTCGATGACGGTCAGGTCCATGCCGCGGCCGTGAGCGAAACGCAGCATGCCGGGGATCTCGTCCTCGTTGCAGCCTTTCAACGCCACCGCATTCAGCTTGATCTTCAACCCCGCCTTCTGCGCGGCGTCGATGCCCTCCATGACCTTGGAGAGCTCGCCCCAGCGCGTCACCTTGCGAAACTTGTCCGGGTCGAGCGTGTCGAGCGAGACGTTGATGCGGCGCACGCCATAGTCATAGAGTTCTTCGGCATGGCGGGCGAGCTGCGAGCCGTTGGTCGTCAGCGTCAGTTCCTCAAGACTGGTGCCGAGCTGCCGGCCGAGCTCGCGGATGAGGAACATGATGTTCTTGCGCACCAGCGGCTCGCCGCCGGTCAGCCTGATCTTGCGCACGCCCTTGGCGATGAAGGCGGAACAGAGCCGGTCGAGCTCTTCCAGCGTCAATAGATCCTTCTTCGGCAGGAAGGTCATGTTTTCGGCCATGCAATAGGTGCAGCGGAAATCGCAGCGGTCGGTCACGGAGACGCGCAGATAGGTGACGGCCCGGCCGAACGGGTCGATCATAGGTGTCGTCCTCGACCCCGGCCGGCTGCCGCTGAATGCGAGCATAGGCGCGCTCCAAAGTCTTGCAGAGTCTCTGCTTGGTACAGGGACAAATACGAAGCCGGTAAACCTATCGCCTTTGATGGTAGCGGAAAGGCTGTCATCTCGGCAATTGTTTGATGAGGCAGTTCGACCCGTCGAGTCAAATTGCCTCAATTCTTCGCGTTAAGCTTTCGCGTCGATCGCTTCCATGGTGCGCCCGCGCGTTTCAATGCCCCACAAGAGATAGGCGAGGCAAGCCAGTGCGTACCACGCAGCGAAGTAGATGAAGGCATTTTCAAAAGGGATCTGACCGGACGCTGGCGAAGCCGAAGTCGATGCCCCGACGATCACCGCCAGTCCCATTGGCCCAATGATCTTTCCGATACCGCCGAACCCGTAGGCTGCTCCCATGCCTGTGGCGCGTAGGTGTGTCGGCCAGACCTCCGCCGAGTAAGGTCCAACGATCGCGAACCCTCCTTCACCGAAGAAGAACGCGAGCATCATCAGCGCGATCAGGCCCAGGAATGCGCCTTGCAGTGATCCGGCCAAGAAGGCGGCCAGCAACAGCACCGCCGCAGCGCCGCCCGTGCACAGTATCCCTGCCGCGCGCCTGCCGATCGCCTCGGACAGCAAGGAAAATGAAACGCGCCCGGCAAGCGCCGCCATGGTGATGAAGATCATATAGAAAGCGGCCTGCGCCGGGCTCACGCCAAGGATAAGAACGAGGAGCGACGGGGCCCAAAGCGTTAGCCCGTAATAGCCCGTCTGCATGCCTATATTTGAGGTCCAGCTCATGAGCAAAGCCCGCGGATGCTGAAGCAGGTCCTTCAGCTTTCCAGCAGGTTGTGCTGGCGGCGCGTCCGTCATCGGCAACGACGCCGGGGGGACTTCAAGCGCCCAGGCAATCGATGCCCTGGCTTCGGCCACGCGCCCATTGTGCATCAGCCAGCGTGGCGATTCGGGCACCCACCGCCGCATGAACAGCACCCCGAGGCTCAAGCCAACACACACCGCCATCAGTCCACGCCAGCCGATAGCGGGCGCGACAAAAGCAACCATGGCAGAGCCGATGAGGAAACCGAGCGGAACCGCGCAGGTGACCAGACCAGTCACAAGCCCGCGTTTCCGCGAGGGCACGAACTCCTGGATGAGCGGCAGATCAACGCAATATAGTCCGCCGGCGCCAAAGCCGATGAGAAAGCGGAAAAAGCTGAGATACAACCACCCGACGGCGGGTGTTTCCGGCGTGAAGATCAGGGCAAACATGCTCAGACTGAAGACCGTAATCGTTGTCATGAAGATCTTCCGGCGCCCAAAACGGTCAGCCATGCGACCAAACCAGGCAGCGCCGATCATCGCCCCCACCCCGGAGGACAGGAGAATGACCGAGGATTGACCAAAGGTCAGTCCCCAAGGTTTCGAGACGAAGGTCAAAATAAAACCGATCAAGAAATAGTCGAGAAATTCCAGAACGAGCCCGAAGGCCCCGGCCGCGATCAGGCTCTTTTGATTACGGGTCAGCCTCCGCTGACCCTCCAGCATTGTGAACATCTTTCCTCCCTCCGTCGGCTTTCGCCGGCGCTTGCCCCCAAAGTCACGTCCCCGGACGCCGGCTTGCTCCTCCCGACCGTCGGACGTTGTGCGCTCTCCGCCGAACTTTCTGTCCATTTCCAAAGAAAGCAGACGGATGCTTCAGTCTGTCGGAGCTCATATTCCACGTCCCTGCTACCTCCCGGGCTCCGGCTGGATGCTTTCTTTGCCCGGGAGGCGGCACGGGGGAGGATGGCCAGTACCGGCACGATAATTATCGGTCGATTATTTATTTTGTCAACAGCTGCTCAACGTTTTCCGAATTCGGCCGAATTTTCGAAGCCAGGAAGGCTTAGCCCGGCCGCGGAACACAGCCATGCGAGCCCTTCTAATGATCGATGCTGAGGTTTGCGTCTAGGATTGCGCCGCAAGCTTTGCCGGCTTCATCGCCGAAAGTTTCGAAAAATACGCCTGGATTCCGTGATGGAAGACGTCCACGACGTTTGCGATGATCCTTTGACGGTCTTTCGGCGGTGGTAGACTGAAGATGTGCTCGCGAACGCCTAGATAGAAGATACCGCTGTGCAATGCCCAGGCCAATTCGAGTTCTTCGGCCTCCGGCGGGCCCTCGTCGCTAAGACCCGCCAGATGCCGATATTCCTTGATGATACGCTGGAGGATCCGCTCCTCCAGAAGGCCGATATACCAACGATTGATGTCAGCGCCCTTCAGGCCTGAGAAGAGATAGATGCGCATCCAGTCGCGGGTGAAAATCGCTTGTGTGTAACTGCCGTAGAAAGTCTTCAGTCGCAACTCCAGGGGCTTGGCGCGGTCGCAGAGCAGCCGATCCCACTCCACGTCCCAACGCTCCAGATAGACAGAACGATAGGCTTCGCGGATGAGGTCTTCCTTGCTTGGAAAGTAGCGATAGAGCAGGGGCTGCGTGATGCCCAGCTGCCGGGCAATCTCGCGGGTACTGCTCTCGAACCCATGTTCCGAGAAGAGGTTGATGGCCTTCTGGAGGATCTCCTCACGCCTTTCGGTGGGCGGAAGGCGGCGTCTCTTGGTGGCGTGCTTTGGAACCATTGTCCTACGAAAATCGAGGTTTGGGCTGATGCGGTTTTCCTAGCACGGAAAAAGACTTCTTGACTACTGTGACGGATGAGTTTTATTTATCAAATGATAACCTAGGAGGAGGATTCATCATGACATTCACCCGTCAGGCGATTTACGACGCCGCCAAGAAGGTTTCGAACTGGGGACGCTGGGGCGACGACGACCAGATCGGCACCCTGAACAACATCGACCCTGCCGACATCGTTGCGGCAGCATCGCTGGTCAGGAAGGGCAAAACCTTTTCGCTTGGGCTGTCGCTGAAGGAACAGATCCAGTCAGGCCTGTTCGGAGGCCGCTGGAACCCGATCCACACGATGCTGGCAACGGGCACGGACGCGGCCGCCGGCAATCAAGACGAGCCGGCACCCTATCTGCGCTACGCCGATGATGCGATCAACATGCCTTGCCAGGCCTCGACGCAATGGGATGCGCTCTGCCACATCTTCCTCGATGACAAAATGTATAACGGCTACGACGCAAAACTTGTCGACGTCAAAGGCGCCAAGAAGCTGGGCATCGAGCACTATCGCGACAAGATGGTCGGGCGTGGCGTGCTTCTCGACATCGCACGCTGGAAAGGTGTCGCATCGCTGGACGACGGTTACCCGATCACGCCTGCCGACCTTGATGGCTGCGCGGCCTCGCAGGGCGTGGAGATACGCAAGGGCGATTTCGTGATTGTCCGCACAGGCCATCAGGAGCGCTGTCTGGCGAAGGGAAGTTGGGAAGGGTACGCCGGGGGCGATGCGCCTGGCATGGGCTTTGATACCTGCTTCTGGCTTCGTGATAAGGATGTTGCCGGCATCTGCACCGACACTTGGGGATGCGAAGTACGTCCAAATCAAACCAAGGAAGCCAACCAGCCCTGGCACTGGGTCGTCATCCCGGCGATGGGTATTGCGATGGGCGAGATCTTCTACCTCAAGGAGCTTGCCGAGGATTGCGCCGAGGACAAGGTTTATGAGTTCTTCTTCCTGGCGCCGCCCTTGCATTTGCCCGGTGGGGCCGGCTCGCCAATTAATCCGCAAGCCATCAAGTGAACGAGACCATGTCCGGTTTCAACATCCTTGAACGGCTTTCGCTGTCCGGGCGTCGGGCGCTCGTCACCGGCGCTGGACGCGGGCTTGGTCGCTCGATCGCTGAGGGACTGGCGAGCGCCGGCGCAGAGGTCACCCTCTGCGCTAGGACCGAAAGCGAGGTGGAAGAGGGCGCCCAGTCCATCCGAAATCATGGCTTCAAGGCTAAGGCGCTTGTTGCAGATGTCAGCGATATCGCCGGCTTTCGCGCGACCGTCGACGCTATCCCGGCCTACGACATCTTCGTCAACAATGCCGGCACGAACAGGCCGAAGCCACTCTCAGACGTTACGGAGGAGGACTTCGACGCGGTGATGGGATTGAACCTGCGGGCCGCTGTCTTTGCGGCTCAGGCCGTCACGACCCGTATGGCCGCCCTCGGCATTCAAGGTTCGGTCATCAACATGTCATCGCAAATGGGGCATGTCGGCGCCGCCAATCGGACCATCTACTGTGCCTCCAAGTGGGCGTTGGAGGGGTTTACGAAGGCGCTCGCCGTCGAGCTTGGCCCTGTTGGGATCCGAGTCAACACGGTTGCCCCCACATTCATCGAAACACCAATGACAAGGCCGTTTCTGGAGGATGCCGCCGCCCGAAACGCGATTGTCTCGAAAATCAAGCTTGGCCGCCTCGGTACGCCCGAGGACGTGGTCGGAGCGGTGCTTTTCCTCGCATCGGATGCATCGTCGCTTGTCACGGGAAGCGCTCTCCTCGTCGATGGCGGGTGGACGGCGGATTGATCGTGGAAGGGCGACTGCCCGCATGCTGCAGCGCCGCCGGCAATCACATCGGCATGCAGGATCGCCAAGCATAACCGTCTGTTCGGACACGCGAAGTTTGCTCGGTGCGGATGTTGATACTTGACAGAGAAGGCGTTTAGTGTTCGAGTGATAAATAAGGTTCTTTGAGAGGCGGGCCGTGGAGCCGAAAGGGTTTCGGGCCAGCACCCCGTGCCTTGCGCATCACGCAAGGCGGCTGGAGAGAGCTTTCGCGACTAGGTATTCGGGAGGATTGCCGATGCGATGTGAGTTGCAAGCCGCGCCTTTGCTGTCAGGCGCGCATCCGGCGCTCGCCGATCCATGGGAATTTGCCAGCAATGCCATCAGCGGCGATGTGGTTCTTGCCGTTCTGACTGAAACTCGCGGTCCAGCCTATCGCTCGCCAGGAGCGGCCATGGCAATTCTTCCCGACGGGAGTTTTGCCGGGGCGATCACGTCGGGCTGTGTCGAAGCAGACCTCATCCTGCATGCGAATGATATTCGCACGGGCGGTGATGTGCGGGTGCTTCGCTATGGCGAGGGATCCACCTTCATCGACATCCGTCTACCCTGTGGCGGTGGCATCGATGTCATGTTGTTTCCGCTGCGGGATGTCGAGGTGCTGCGGAAACTTTCCAAGGTCAGGAGGCTCCGGCGGCCCGTCAGCCTACAGATTTCGAAATTCGGCCGACTCACGCTCGGGCCAGTCTGTGAAACAAAGGTCGATACGCATGGTTTCTCCCTTGGGTTCGAGCCGCCGCTGCAATTCTTAACGTTCGGGGCTGGACCAGAGGCATCGGTGTTTGCTGCTTGGGTCGAGGGGCTTGGTTACGAACAGTTGCTGGTCTCTCATGATGCCATAACACTTGCGTCAACGCCGGCGTCCGGCAACCATTGCCGCGAGCTCACCAACCTTTCAGAGCTTTTCGCACTGCAGATCGATGCGCACACAGCGGCCGTGCTCTTTTATCATGATCACGATTACGAGCCGGAAATCCTCAAGCATCTTCTGTCGACCCCTGCCTTCTATATCGGTGCCCAGGGCAGTCGCGCCACCCAACGCTCAAGGCTGCAGCGGCTGGAAGAGATTGGAGTCTCCCTTGAACAGTCGAGCCGAGTTCGCGGGCCGATCGGTGTAATCCCCTCGTCGCGCGATCCAAAGTCGCTGGCGGTGTCGGTGCTCGCCGAAATCATCGCAGCCGGTTCGCAAGTTTTCGGAGCACCACAGGAGCGCAACCTGACGAAGGAGTGTTGTCTATGACCGGACTGCATTGTCTCCCGATCAGCGCGAGGTGAGCCATGACTTCGGCCTGTTGGACCGCCCATCTTCATAAGTGGTTGTCATGGTTGCGCCACGAGGCCGCGCGGCTTGGCTCAGCATATTGTGTTTATGATTGTCACGAGCTCTGGACGGGTATGAACCGGGTTCGGCCGGATATCGAAGGCACACGGGACAAGGCGGACAAAAAATGACTCAGGAAGGCACGCAAGACGTTAACGACAACTTCCGACGGTGCTGCAGATCGCCGCGATGGTCTTGCATCTCTTCCGCGGCGAAGCCGCCGCGCTGCCGCTCAACGTCATCCTGCTTGCTCTTTCTGCCTTCATCCTGTGGGCTGCGGCAAGAGAGCGCCGATCGTGCCGCGTCGATGACGGACGATCGGGAACCACGCTTCGGCTCATGGCAAACGCAGACATCACCATTGTCCAGAGGCGACGGGAGTGCCTGATGTGAACTGGAACAGCGTCGACCACCTGTCGTTCGCCGGAACGGATCTGCAGGAGCTCTCGGCGTCGCTTTCCCACCTGCACAATGGAGAGGTGAGAAGGGAAAGCAGGGGGACGACAAAATACCGGATCGACTTGGTCGGCACGCGGGGGATCTCGATCATAGCGAGCAGCTATGACGGAGCTTTCACGATCCATTTTCCCGCGTCGATCGACACGGCCACGGTTCTGATCCCGCTTACGGGCAACGCCATAGTCGCGGTCACCGACCGCAAGATACCGTCCATCGAAAACCTCGGCGTTTTTGTCGATCGGCTACAGAATTATGAGCTTCACATTGCCGGCCCTCGAACACATCTTTGCTTCAGGGTGCCTCACGCAGAGCTGGTGCGGCGGATCGAAGTTCGGTTGAACATTTCAGTGCGGGGCCGCCTGCAATTTGCCAATGAGATCGATCTTTCTCAGGGACCGGGTTTGGATTTGGCGCGACTCGCAATGACCATGCATCACGGCCTTGCAGGTGAGACCCTGCATAAAACACCGGTGGCGCTCGGGCATCTTCTGGAGGCTAGCCTCGAGTTTCTCATCGACGCGGTTGGGCACAACTACGCCCGCGAGTTTTCCCGCAAGACCACATCTCCCATTCCATGGCACGTCAAGCGTGCAATCCACTATATGCATACCAACGTTTCCCGGGGGGTGACGCTGAACGAGATCGCCGAGGCGTGCGGTGTCAGTATCCGCACTCTGCAAAGTGGATTTCGAAAATTTCGTATGACGACGCCTATGGCCTACCTAGAGCATCTCCGTCTCGATGCTGTTCGCCAGGAGCTTTCATCTGGCGAATCTGATCAATCGGTAAGAGGCATTGCGCAGAAATGGGGCTTTACGCATGGCGGCCGGTTCTCCGGCCAATATCGAAGGCGCTTCGGCGAACTGCCATCGCAAACCCTTCGTAGGACGGTGGACAATCTGGCATAGCCAAATAGATCGCATGCGGCCAATGGCGAGCGCCGACGGATGAGAACCGACGTTCCGCCCGCCTTGGTCCTCGAACGCAACCAGTCTTCTACTCCACGTTGTCCTGGCCGCCCGCCTTTTCATTGGACGAGAACGGGAGTTTCTCCATGGAGACAAATTGGATGTTCTCACGACTAGGAAAATCTGGACGCGAGCTTGAAGCGTCGAAGACCACGAACGGGTTTCGGCACGCACGTCGGCAAAGGGCAACGGCCGCCGTAAAATTGCAAGAGGATGATCCGGGGTTGAGACCGGGACCATCGCCGACTGACCGATCAGCTCGAAAACGACCCGATCGGTTTTTGCTTTGATGGTGCCGCCAAATCCGACGGCAGCTCTTTCGTTGATCACCAGATCACATGTGTGCCAGACGTTACGTTCGGGGACACGGTGGGATAGCGACCTGCCTGATCACCGCTATAACTCACGCCTCAGATTACGCGCCCGACCGGTCCATCGCATCGCCGGTACGCGTCGATGCCGTCGCGCGAACGGTTGCCCAATCAAGCACTTGAACGTACGACCAGTGTTCCCGACAGCATGCGCGTGAATCCATTATCGGAGGCCTTGATGTTGGGATCGTCGATCAGACTGACTGCCTCCTGCACCATCCGCTCGACCGGTTGGCGGATCGTCGTCAGTTGGTAGGAACTCCAGCTCGCCATCGGGATGTCGTCGAAACCGGCGACGGCGAGATCCTGCGGGATGCGCAGTCCCCGCTCTTTTGCCGCATCGATGACCGCCAATGCCATGATGTCGTTGCAGCAGAAGATCGCGTCCGGCGGGTGGACCACCGAAAGAAGTTGGACAGCTGCCTGCTTGCCGATCTCATACTGGTAGTTGCCGCTCGCCTGCGCATGAATTGTTCTTCCCGACTCCGCAAGGACATCACGAAAGCCCCGGACGCGCTCGGCATGTGTCGACGTATTGGCGACGCCGCCGATCAAACCGATCCTTTGGTAACCGCGATCGAGCAGCAGCCGACCGATATCGCGACCCCCCTGATAATTGTCGCAGGAGACCGCGTTGATGCGCATGTCGCGCTGTATCCGGTTGAGCAGAACGGCCTTGATCTGATTTTGCCGGCACGCACGTGCCATGTTCGATGTCAGAGATGCGGAAGTGACGATGATGCCCGATGGACGTGCCGCCAGCACCTGGTCTGTGACCGCGTCGATGTTGCAGTCAGTCGGCAGGGCATAAACCAGCAACTGGCGCTCGCTCTCTTGCAGGTGTCTTGCGAGCGTATCGAGCACGAGCGGGTAAAAGGGGTTGTGAAGGTCCCCCGCGACCAGCGTTATCGTGCTTGCCGCCACGGCCTTGGCGGTCCGCCGGGCCGGGCTGATGTAACCGATCTCCTCGGCGACCGCGAAGATCTTCTTTTTCTTTTCCGGATTGATCGGGGCTCCCGGTGTGAAGGCTCGGGAAACGGCGGCGATGGAGACGCCGGCTGCATGAGCAACTTGTTTTGCCGTCGGTTTCATCTGCGTCGTCCTGAAAATTTTTCACTACGTGCATGAAAACTTGCAACGCAGATGTAGCAGCTTATGCTCTTTTCAGAAAGGGAGAAGACAATGGCTATTACCTATATCAAGCGCGGAAAGCCCGAAAACGAGCGCTCCGAAGACGATCAGAAAGTCCGCTCGACCGTTGAAAATATTCTGAAGGACATCGAGGCGCGAGGCGACGCCGCGGTCCGCGAACTTTCGGAAAAATTCGACAAATATTCGCCGGCGTCCTTCAAGCTCTCTGCGAGCGAGATCGAGGCGCTCATGAATCGGGTTTCGGCTCGTGACATGGAAGACATCAAATTCGCCCAGGCCCAGGTTCGCAATTTCGCACAGGCTCAACGAGACTCCATGCTCGATATCGAGGTCGAGACCTTGCCGGGCGTCATTCTTGGGCACAAGAACATCCCCGTTCAGTCGGTCGGCTGCTACATTCCGGGGGGCAAATTCCCGATGGTCGCTTCGGCTCACATGTCGGTTGCGACCGCCTCCGTCGCCGGCGTGCCGCGGATTGCTGCCGCAACACCGGCATTCAGGGGAGAACCGAACCCGGCCGTCATCGCGGCGATGCATCTTGGTGGTGCCCACGAAATCTACGTGCTGGGCGGCATCCAAGCGATCGGAGCACTTGCAATCGGCACCGAGACCATTGAGCCGGTCCATATGCTTGTCGGCCCCGGCAATGCCTTCGTTGCCGAGGCGAAGCGCCAGTTGTACGGCCGCGTGGGGATCGACCTTTTTGCGGGCCCGACGGAAACGATGGTCATTGCCGATGAAACGGTCGATGCCGAGATCTGCGCAACTGACTTGCTCGGACAAGCCGAGCATGGCTATAATTCGCCAGCAGTCCTGATCACCAATTCGCACAAACTTGCGCGGGCGACGCTGACGGAAATCGACCGCATCCTGAAAATCCTGCCCACTGCCGATACCGCGTCAAAGAGCTGGGCGGACTATGGTGAGATCATCGTTTGTGACACCTATGAGGAGATGCTCGATGTTGCCAATGACATCGCCTCGGAGCATGTTCAGGTCATGACCGACCGGGATGACTGGTTTCTTGCCAAGATGCATTCTTACGGCGCCCTTTTCCTTGGCCCCCGCACCAACGTCGCCAATGGCGACAAGGTCATCGGCACGAACCACACGCTGCCGACGAAGAAGGCCGGCCGCTATACCGGCGGTCTTTGGGTGGGGAAATTCATCAAGACCCATTCCTACCAGAAGGTGCTGACGGATGAGGCGGCCACGATGATCGGCCAATATTGTTCGCGGCTTTGCATGCTGGAAGGGTTCGTTGGTCACGCGGAGCAAGCCAATGTGCGTGTGAGGCGCTATGGCGGCCGCAACGTCGCCTACGGAACGGCGGCCGAATGATTGCCTGAAGCAGGCTAGCGTTCAGACGCCTTTGCTTTGGTCCCTTGGACCGCAAAGGCAAATCTCATGACATCGCCAACATTGAGTTTTGGCCGGCGGCTCTCGCCGCCGTCCATGACTGCGCGCCTGTGAGCCTGTGAGCAGGCGAGGAGGAGAGGAGGGACAATGAGGATCGGGACTCCACGTGAAATATGTGCCGGTGAAGCGCGCGTTGCTATGACGCCCGATAGCGCGGCCCATTTGCAGAAGCTCGGCCACACCTGCTTGATCGAGTCAGGCGCCGGTCTTCTGGCGGGATTTACTGACGACACCTATCGCGGTGCCGGTGTTGAGATCATCGAAAGCGCGACGGAGCTCTTCCGGTCAGCGGACGTCATCGCAAAGGTGCGCCCGCCGGAGCCCAACGAAATTGACAGTATCGATGCCGGAAAGACGATGATCTCGTTTTTCTACCCAGGCCAGAATGACGCGCTGCTTGCGCGGGCGACCGACAGGGGCGTCAACGTCATAGCGATGGATTTGGTGCCGCGCATCTCGCGCGCCCAGAAGATGGATGCTTTGTCCTCGATGGCCAACATCTCTGGCTACCGCGCCGTGATCGAGGCGGGCAGCAATTTCGGCCGCTTCTTCACCGGCCAGGTCACGGCTGCCGGCAAGGTGCCGCCGGCCAAGGTGCTGGTCATCGGCGCTGGCGTCGCCGGCCTGGCCGCCATCGGCACGGCGACATCCTTGGGCGCCATCACCTATGCGTTCGACGTGCGCCCCGAAGTCGCCGAACAAATCGAAAGCATGGGCGCCGAGTTCGTCTTCCTCGACTTTGGCGATCAGCAACAGGATGGAGCGGCGACCGGGGGCTATGCGACGCCGTCCTCGCCAGAGTTTCGTCAGAAGCAGCTCGATACATTCCGCTCGCTCGCACCCAAAATCGACATCGTCATCACCACCGCCCTGATCCCAGGTCGCGACGCGCCCAAGCTTTGGCTGGCCGACATGGTGGCGATGATGAAGCCTGGCTCGGTGGTCGTCGACCTTGCCGCCGAACGGGGCGGAAATTGCGAGCTCACGGTCGAAGGCACACGGATTGTCTCGAGCAATGGCGTCGTGGTCATTGGCTATACGGATTTTCCGAGTCGCATGGCGACACAATCTTCCACCCTTTACGCCACAAACATTCGCCACATGCTGGCGGATCTGACGCCAGCAAGGGACGGTAGTCTCGTCCATAACATGGAAGACGACGTCATACGCGGGGCAACCGTTGCATATGAAGGCGCCGTGACCTTCCCGCCGCCGCCGCCTAAGGTGCAGGCGATTGCGGTGCAAAAGCCCAAGCAGAAGCCAAAGGAGCCAAGCCCTGAAGAGCGACGCCAGCGGGAAGTGGCGGCCTTTCGAGCACAGACCCGCAGTCAAGTCGCCTTGCTCGCGTTCGCAACCTTACTTCTGCTTGTTGCCGGCGCGTACGCCCCGGCAAGCTTCATGAACCATCTGATCGTCTTCGCGCTGTCCTGCTTTATCGGGTTCCAGGTGATCTGGAATGTGTCGCACGCTCTTCACACTCCGCTCATGGCTGTCACCAACGCCGTCTCCGGCATTGTCGTCCTGGGCGCGCTGCTGCAGATCGGCTCCGCATCGATCCCGGTCACGATCCTTGCGTCGATTGCCGTCCTTATATCGACGATCAACATCATCGGCGGCTTCTTCGTGACGCGGCGCATGCTGGCAATGTTCCAGAAGTCCTGAACCTGGAGGAGGAATCGTTTTGACAATGGGTATCATTTCCGCAGCCAATGTCGCCGCGGCAATTCTGTTCATCCTCTCCCTTGGCGGGCTGTCGGGCCAGGAGAGCGCCAAGCGCGCCGTCTGGTATGGTATCGCAGGGATGGGCCTTGCCCTTGTCGCCGCCATTTTCGGCACGGCTGGCGGCAGTTGGCTTAATTTTATCCTCATGATCGGGGGCGGCGCCGTCATCGGTTATGCTCTCGCACGCCGCGTCGAGATGACGGAGATGCCGCAGCTTGTCGCGGCGCTACACTCATTTGTCGGGCTGGCAGCGGTCTTTATCGGCTTTAACACACATCTGGAGGCTGCGCGCGTTGCTGCGCTTGACGAAGCGAGCCGTACTGGTCTTGCTGGTTATGCCGCGATCCTGGCGCAGAAGGACGCTGTCGAGCTTCTGATCATGAAGGCCGAAATCTTCATTGGCGTCTTCATCGGAGCCGTGACCTTCACGGGCTCGGTCGTCGCATTCGGCAAGCTTGCCGGGAAGGTGGATGGCAAGGCAAGGAAGCTCGCGGGCGGGCACGGGCTGAACGCTGCTGCAGCACTTTTGTCCGTCGCACTCCTCATCATCTATTATCAAAGCGGCGGTCTCTGGCCCCTTGCCGTCATGACGGCGCTCGCCTTTTTCATCGGCTTCCACCTGATCATGGGAATCGGCGGCGCCGACATGCCGGTCGTCGTTTCGATGCTCAACAGCTATTCCGGTTGGGCGGCTGCGGCCATCGGCTTCACGCTCGGCAATGATCTCCTGATCGTGACTGGTGCGCTCGTCGGTTCCTCGGGGGCGATCCTCTCCTATATCATGTGCAAAGCGATGAACCGCTCGTTCATATCTGTGATCCTCGGCGGATTTGGTACGAAGGCCGGACCGCTACTCGAGATCTCGGGCGAACAGGTCGCCATCGATTCCGCCGGTGTTGCCGCAGCTCTGAACGACGCGCAGAGCGTCATTATCGTGCCAGGCTATGGAATGGCCGTGGCCCAGGCGCAGCAAGCCGTGTCGGAACTGACCCGCAGGCTGCGCGCCGCCGGCAAGACAGTCCGGTTCGCCATCCATCCTGTCGCCGGACGCCTGCCGGGCCATATGAACGTCCTGCTCGCCGAAGCCAAGGTGCCTTATGACATTGTGCTCGAAATGGATGAGATCAACGAAGACTTTGCCTCGACCGACGTCGTTATCGTCATTGGTTCGAATGACATCGTCAATCCAGCCGCGCAGGAAGACCCGAACTCTCCAATAGCAGGGATGCCGGTGCTCGAAGTCTGGAAGGCCAAGCAGGTCTTCGTCTCCAAGCGAGGGCAGGGAACGGGCTATTCCGGGATCGAAAACCCGTTGTTCTTCAGGGAAAACACCAGAATGTTCTATGGCGATGCCCGCAGAAGCCTCGAAGAGCTTATGCCGAAGGTGATTGCAGCCTGATCAGGCGGCCGTCTTGATGTGCCGGCCACGCTGCCTGCTCACCTCACGTCCCGACCCGGACACCGGGGCCAATTTGGCGCAACATCCGCTCATCGCGAATGCCTGCCATCCAGCTCGATGGTGCCGGTCTTCGTTAGAAATCATCTTAGCCGACCCGATCAGGTTTGTTCTCAATGAAAATGGTGCCAAATGTCTGACATCGTCCGCTATCCGCCAGCAAAATCAACCGTTTTGCGTGCTCTTATCGATAAGGAAAAGTACCTGAAATGGTACGAGGAAAGCGTCGAGAACCCGGACAAGTTCTGGGGCAAGCACGGCAAGCGGATCGACTGGTTCAAGCCCTACACCAAGGTCAAGAACACTTCCTTTACCGGCAAGGTTTCGATCAAGTGGTTTGAGGACGGTCAGACAAACGTCTCCTACAACTGCATCGACCGTCATCTGAAAACGAATGGCGACCAGGTGGCGATCATCTGGGAAGGCGACAACCCCTATATCGATAATAAGGTCACCTATAACGAGCTCTACGAGCATGTCTGCCGGATGGCGAACGTGTTGAAGAAGCATGGCGTCAAGAAGGGTGACCGCGTCACCATCTATATGCCGATGATACCCGAAGCAGCCTATGCCATGCTCGCCTGTGCCCGTATCGGCGCCGTGCATTCTGTCGTCTTCGGTGGCTTCTCGCCGGAAGCGCTTGCCGGACGTATCGTAGACTGTGAATCGACGTTCATCATCACCTGCGACGAGGGCGTGCGCGGCGGCAAGCCGGTGCCGCTGAAGGACAATACCGATATCGCGATCCACATTGCGGCCCGCCAGCATGTGACGGTCAGCAAGGTTCTCGTCGTGCGCCGGACCGGCGGCAAGACCGGTTGGGCTCCCGGCCGCGACCTTTGGTACCACCAGGAAGCGGCGACGGTCAAAGCCGAGTGCCCGCCCGTGAAGATGAAGGCGGAAGACCCGCTGTTCATTCTCTATACCTCAGGCTCGACCGGCAAGCCGAAGGGCGTCCTGCACACGACGGGCGGTTACCTCGTCTACGCGTCGATGACGCATGAATATGTCTTCGACTATCACCATGGCGATATCTACTGGTGCACTGCCGACGTCGGCTGGGTGACCGGCCATTCCTATATTGTCTACGGTCCGCTTGCCAATTGCGCGACGACGCTGATGTTCGAAGGTGTGCCGAACTTTCCCGACCAGGGCCGCTTCTGGGAGATCATCGACAAGCACAAGGTCAACATCTTTTATACCGCTCCGACAGCGATCCGTTCGTTGATGGGTGCCGGCGACCATTTTGTCACCCGCTCGTCCCGCTCGTCCTTGCGCCTGCTCGGGACGGTGGGCGAGCCGATTAACCCGGAAGCTTGGGAGTGGTATTACAATGTCGTCGGTGATGGCCGTTGCCCAATCGTCGATACCTGGTGGCAGACAGAGACCGGCGGCATCCTGATCACGCCGCTGCCTGGTGCGATCGACCTGAAGCCGGGTTCAGCGACCGTCCCGTTCTTCGGTGTGAAGCCGCAGCTCGTCGACAATGAAGGCAAGGTGCTGGAAGGCACTGCCGACGGCAATCTCTGCATTACCGACAGCTGGCCCGGGCAGATGCGCACGGTGTATGGCGACCATGAGCGCTTCATCCAGACATACTTTTCCACCTACAAGGGCAAGTATTTCACCGGCGACGGCTGCCGCCGCGATGAAGACGGCTACTACTGGATCACCGGTCGTGTCGACGATGTGCTGAACGTCTCCGGCCACCGTCTCGGCACGGCCGAAGTGGAATCCGCGCTTGTCTCTCACAACCTGGTTTCGGAAGCCGCAGTCGTCGGTTATCCGCATTCGATCAAGGGCCAGGGCATTTATTGCTACGTGACGCTGATGGCCGGCCACGAGGGATCGGATACGCTTCGGCAAGAACTGGTGAAACATGTTCGTGCTGAAATCGGCCCGATCGCTGCGCCTGACAAGATCCAGTTTGCCCCCGGCCTGCCGAAGACCCGCTCCGGCAAGATCATGCGCCGCATCCTGCGCAAGATTGCCGAAGACGATTTCGGCGCTCTCGGCGACACATCGACGCTTGCCGATCCGGCAGTCGTCGACGGTCTGATCGCCAACCGGCAGAACCGGTGACAGTGTTGACGCGCAGGAATTGCCGAATGCTGCTAATCCGGCAAATCGTCGTGAAGTCGAAATCAGCTTATCGGCGGAGTGACATCGTCACTCTATCACCTGAGGATTTGTGGCGCACCCGATGTCTCGACTTCGGTCTGCAAAGTGGTCAGATCGCGAGCCAGACGCACATCTTGGGTCTTGGCGATGAGATCCGCGCCCGCGTCAACACGCTCTACATGGCCGCCACCTTCGGCGGGGGAGCAGCCGGTTCCTTTGCTGGGGTACTGGCATGGAGCTTCGGCGGCTGGACCAGTGCCTGCGGCCCATCGCTAGCGCTTATAGCTGCGGCGGGTACCATGCTCATCCTGAACTGGAAGAATGAACACCAATCCTCTCACATGAATGGAGAATGAAATGAGCGGTCTTAACGGAAGAGTCGCACTTGTCACCGGCGCCTCGCGCGGTATCGGCCGTGACATAGCGTACGCCCTGTCCTCTGCCGGCGCCAGCGTCGCGGTGGGCTACCACAGCGATCGATCGGGCGCGGAGGCTGTCGCCGAGACGATCCGCCAGAAGGGTGGCAGGGCAGTCGCCGCAGGCGGCGACGTGTCCGACCCGCAGATCGCAGTGGATCTCGTTCGCGAGACAGAGGCGCAGTTGGGACCGCTGGGCATCCTCGTGAACAATGCTGGTATCAACCCATCACGGCCAATCGACCAGATCACAGCGGCCGACTGGGACGAGACCATCCGAGTCAATCTGACTTCCGCCTTTCATGTCACTCAGGCCGCTGTACCCGGCCTGCGGGAACGCAAGTGGGGCAGGATCATCACCATATCGTCAGTGGCCGCACAGCTCGGCGGCGTCATCGGTCCGCATTATGCAGCCAGCAAGGCTGGTCTGATCGGGCTTGCTCATTACTACGCGGCTGCGCTGGCCAAGGAGGGCATCACCTCCAATGCCATTGCTCCGGCGCTGATCGAGACGGAAATGCTCAAGAGCAATTCGGCGATCCAGCCTACGCTCATCCCGGTAGGGCGATTCGGCCAGACCCACGAGGTGTCGTCGGTGGTCGTGCTGCTGGCCGGGAATGGCTATATCACCGGTCAGACGATCAGCGTCAACGGTGGCTGGTATATGAGCTGAGTGGAGGATAAGCGATGTTAACACGCATCATTCCCGCCACGAAAGAAGCCCTGCCCGTGATAGGGCTCGGTACCTATCGTGGCTTCGACGTCAAGCTCAATGCGCTGAGCGAGGAACGGCTCTCCAATGTGCTCGATGCGCTTTTTTCGGCCGGCGGAACGCTCCTCGACAGCTCGCCTATGTACGGGCGCGCCGAAGAGGCCGTCGGCGCGCTGCTCACTCGCCAGCCCCGCGCTGCACAGCCTTTTCTTGCGACCAAGGTGTGGACATCAGGGCGAGAGGCTGGCGTCCGGCAGATCGAGCAGTCGTTCCGGCTGCTTCGCAGTGACGTTATCGACCTCATACAGGTTCACAATCTTCAAGACTGGCAAACGCATCTGCAGACCCTGCGCAGTCTCAAAGAAGCCGAACGTATCCGCTATATCGGCATCACCCATTACACCCGCTCGGCTTATGCCGAGGTGGAGCGGGTTCTGAACACAACGCCGGTCGACTTCCTTCAGATCAACTATTCAGTAGAAGAACGCGAAGCGGAGAACAGACTACTCCCACTGGCTGAGGACAAGGGCGTCGCGGTCTTGTGTAACCGTCCCTTTGGAGGCGGTGATCTGTTGCGCCGCCTTAAGGCGAAGCCGCTTCCTGACTGGGCAGCGGAGGTCGATGCGACTTCGTGGGCGCAGCTCGCGCTCAAATTCGTGCTCGGTCACCCAGCAATCACCTGCGCAATTCCGGGCACCGGGAATCCGGCTTCCATGATCGACAACACAAAGGCAGCGAGCGAGCCTGTGCTCACCCCAAAACAGCGTGCTGAACTGATCGGGACCGTCTAGTGGCCTCGGCTAACCCGAGCCGATTGGGGGGCGGCGCCGATAAGCGCGATGCCGCTCCTATTCCGATCTGAAGCACCCGCTGTTCACGTTCGAACGCCATCATGTCCGGCCCCAGCGCCCTGAGACAGAACTTGTTCAGTGAGAAGAGAGGATTTTTCGGCTCATTGTTGCTCACTGATAGGGGGCGACGATGAGGCGGAGATCCGCGCACTGAAATCCACCTGATAATCAAAAACTTCCGCGCGCTATATAAAAGCACCATGCGGCAGAGGGTATATTCCCCATCGTACTAGGCGACCTGCAGAAGACAGCGTCTTTTCGCTCCGGCCCACTAAGGGCTCACCGATAGCCTTTAGCTGGCCGAGGAATTTCCAGCGGCCGCGTACCGCGAAACCAACGATTCAGCGATCAGCGACGACGTGAAATCGCCGCGCCATGAGAGTCTCAACGTATGACGCACTGGTCGACCTCCAGCTGGACTCTGCTGCGGCCAGCACCCCCTCTGTCGCCCGAGGTCAAGCAAGCGGCGGGCCATCGTGTTTCCAAGTGTCGGACAGGATCCAGTAACTTGCCTTACCCTCGACAATCGCTGCACTGGAGCACACGGGCCTAGCGACTGGCCTCGTGTTGCACTCTCAACATGTGGGAGATGAAAAGCTGACATCACTCCCGCTGGCAGACTCGACGAGAATTTCCAGAACGACGACCCAGCCCGTGTCGAGAGTGCCACCCGTGGCGCGAATGATATCGATGTTGGCATGAACGGTCATTTCCTGCGGTTTTACAAGATCCTAGGTTGGCCGCCGTCGGTGACCAGCGCGTGCAACCTGGCTCCGATGCTACCCGTTCGCCGGTAATCAAAAGCGAACGCGATCCCCCAACGGGCGACCGGCTCTAGCTTAAATCCTTTTTGCATCATTCTTATAAAGGCCATATCATGAAAATCGTCCAAACCGTCATCGCCAGCGCCGTTGCCGCCGCTGTAGCGAACGTGGCGTTGGCCGCCGGTAGCCCCGGCGTCGAACGCAATACGCAGGCCTTCCTGGAAGCGATGGCCAAGGCTGGCGCTCCGCCCCTGGAGTCTCTCTCCCCCGCCGATGCACGGGCGGCTGTGGCGGCTGCACAGGCCGGCGCCAAGCTTGCGCCGGCCGACATCAGCGAGAAAACGATAAGCGTCGACGGCAAATCTCTGAAACTCACCATCGTACGTCCGGCGGGCGCCAATGGCGTGCTGCCGGGCTTCATGTTCTTCCACGGCGGTGGCTGGATCCTCGGCGACTTCCCCACAAACGAGCGGTTCGTGCGCGACCTGGTCGCAGACTCCGGCGCAGCGGCAATATTCGTCAACTACACGCTGTCGCCGGAGGTGCGCTATCCGGTGGCGATCAACGAGGCTTATGCAGCCACAAAGTGGGTCGCCGAGAATGGCGAACAGATCAGCGTCGATGGCAAGCGGCTAGCCGTTGTCGGTAACAGCGTCGGCGGCAATATGGCGGCGGTTGTCGCGCTGATGGCCAAGGATAAGGGCGGTCCGGCTCTGCGTGCTCAGGTGCTGTTCTGGCCAGCTACAAACGCGAACTTCGGGGACGCCTCCTACGACGAGTTCGCCACCGGTCACTTCCTTACCAAGGACATGATGAAGTGGTTTTGGAGCGCCTATACCCCCGACGCTGAGCAGCGCCAGGAAGTCTACGCCTCGCCGCTCCAGGCGACGCCTGAGCAGTTGAAAGGCTTGCCCCCGACACTTATGCAGACGGCGGAAATGGACGTCCTGCGCGACGAAGCCGAAGCCTATGCCCGCAAGCTCGACGCTGCCGGCGTCGACGTGGTCGTTACCCGCTACAACGGCATGATCCACGATTTCGGAGCGATCAACCCGTTGTCCGATTTGCCCGCCTCGCGTGCCGCGATGCATCAGGCGAGCGAGGAACTCAAGGCTCGCCTGCGCTGAGATCGACCGGAAGTCCAGGAATCTCGACCCTTCCCGAAGCCGACGCGGCGCGGGGAGGAATCCCGGGCGACGAGCCCGTCCATCCCTCGTCGCCCGGTGCCTCCGGCAAACATTGGCACCCACGCGCACCTCTAGCACGTGTCTGCGTGACCCAGGCATCCGCGTGCATCGACAGCAGCACACGACGTGAACCGGGAAGCAGGGCGTCATAATGTTTCTTGTCGTGCGTGGCTGAGAATTCTACGATCCCGGGCGGCCAGCTCTCCGCCGATGGCTGCCGCACCAGCGTAGGTCAATTCCGACGGACTCCGGTCCTTCAGGCACAGCCCCAGTGAGGATACCAGCGAAAATGCACATGGTGTTCAGACGGGCGTCAATGTCGAGCCGCGTCTGATTAGGAGGTTGGATCGCCGCATTGACGCTCACCTCGAGCGCCAAAGCCGATCGAGCGATTTCAATGTCGTCCGTGTCAGGCCAACGCCGAACTATGGTTGGAGTTGGCCTGCCACAAACGACCAGTTGATCCGATGCGAGCTATTTCGTCGCCATGATGTCGATCTTAGAAATAGTGGGCGCATGATCCAGCAATTCGGGGGCCTTGGCCATCAATGCCGCTGCGACCTTGCCAGCCAAGTGCGCCGACCGACCTGCCTCGTTGGGGAACGTGTCGAAGATTGCAAATTGGGTCTTATTCAAACGAACCGCGTACCAAGCGATCGTTGCCGGCTCGTCCTGCACGATAGCGCGGCCGCTGAGCAGGAATTGCGCGACGTCCTCTTCCTTTCCAGCTTTGGCATCTAGCACGACCCACAAACCGATGTTCGCCTGAGCGGTTGAAGTAGACTCGGCGGCATGCGCCGGTGCCCCTTGAATGAGTGCAGCGCTGATGTTGAAGGCGACCAACATCGCGGTTGCGGAGTACTTTAGAGAGACCATCATTTGCTCCTTGAGGATGCGTTGAAGAGAGCCTCAATCTAAGTCATCGAACCCACAGTGCGAGTGGCGATAATGACATCTTTGATATCGTTTTCGCCAAGGCGCGTGCATCCTGCCATCGGGCGGCGAAGAAGCCCTGGGTCGAGCCGGAACTTGTTCAGTCAGGAGATCAGGACAGCATTGAAGACAATGCGCAAACGCCGACGAAGGGCCGATTTGCGCAGGGAACGACGTCAGGCCGCGCCGCCAGACGGGTTCGTCGATTGACCTTGATCGTACGACGCTTCACAAGGTGCGAAGTTTCTACCAACCAGCATAAAGCGATCACGCCTTCGGGAGCCACGGCTACATGCGCATCAATGACAATCATCCTCTCCGCAGCGTGTCCACATTCCTGACGGTGCTATTTTCGACGCTTCTGCTTGTGAGTGTAAACCCCTCACAAGCAGCGGAATCGACAAATTCCTCGCCACCGATCCGAGTTATCATCGAACTGCCGAATGACGATTCCGGACGCGCATTGGTCAATCGGATCGTTCCCGGAAATCAGGAACCGGCACCTGCGGTAGCGGTCTCGCAAGAGGCAGCCCCGACTATTGCGACTTCATTACAGAATTTGCGCCAGAGGCTGCTCTCGCTCGTCGACGCGGTTCCAACACTTCCGGGGCAGATCCGAACGACGATCCGGGACTTCCAAAGCGAAAATCATATCGACCCTATCAGCCTGATCCTGGCGGTCACTCTCTTCGTTGCAGGTGGATTCGCTGCGCAGCGCCTTGCCCGGTGGTCGGGGCGAGGGCTCCTCCATTTTGTGCTGACCGCGCCTGCCGACACAGTCCGGCAGCGGATCAAGCTCCACGCGTGCCGGCTTTCAATAGGTCTACTCGCGTTGGCTGGTTACCTCATCGGAAGCGTCGGCGCATTTATCCTTTTTCCATGGCCTGCCGTGTTTCGCGATGTCGCGCTCATCCTGCTGTCGGCCGCGCTCATGGTGCGCCTTGCAGTGCTTGTCGGCCGGATCCTCCTCGCGCCAGGCGCCCGACTACCGCATATGCGGCTCCTGACGCTTGTCACGTCGCTTGCCTGGTTCTGGTACTACTGGCTCCTCGGAATCGTCGCAATGCTTGCGTTCGGCTGGGCCGCCATCGAAGTGATCCAGACGATCGGAGATTCGGCTATCCTGGTCGACCTCTTTATCGCGGCATGGCTAGGTGTCGTTGCAATCGCGCTGATCACCATGATTTGGCTGCGGCACTTTCGTTCTGACGGGCCGCCGGTGAGCCGGCTGGTCTGTGTCGGCTTCAGCGCGAGCATCCTGTTATCGTGGCTGTTATGGGTGTCCGGGCTCCACGGGGCATTCTGGACGGTGATCATCGTCACGCTTCTGCCTCTTACCGTTTCGGTGGCTCGTGATATCATTGGTCGCATTATTCAGTCCGGGGAGGGGCAGGCGGTCGAAGATCCGGCCATCGTCGGATGGTCTGTTGTCATCATGCAAACGCTGCGGAACGGCCTCATTGTGGTCGCCGCTCTCCTCATTGCCCGCGCGTGGAATGTCAATCTCAGTGACCTCGCCGCAGCCGAAACAGTGACCACGCGTCTGATCCGCGCCGGAATCCGCATCGTTATCGTGCTGCTGGTGACCGACGTCATCTGGAAGCTCGCAAGCACGCTGATCGACAGTCAGATGGCGATGGCGTCGCGAAGCGTGCAGGCGGGGCATCAGGAAGGACCCGACGCGCGCCGGCGTCAGCGGTTGAATACCCTCCTTCCCATTCTTCGCAATGTGCTGTTCCTGGCGATCGGAGCTGTCGGCTTCCTGATGATCCTGGACGCCATTGGCATTCAGATCGGACCGCTGCTGGCAGGCGCCGGTGTTGTCGGCATAGCTGTCGGCTTCGGTGCCCAAACACTCGTCAAGGACATCATCTCCGGCGTCTTTTATTTGTTCGACGATGCCTTTCGCATCGGCGAATACATCCAGGCGGCAAAATATAAAGGAACGGTCGAAGGTTTCTCACTGCGATCGATCCGCTTGCGCCATCATCGCGGTCCGGTCACCATCGTTCCCTTCGGCGAACTCGGCGCGGTGCAAAACCTCAGCCGCGACTGGGTCATCGACATCATTACGCTCACGCTGAACTATGACAGCGACCTTGAGGAGGTCCGCAAGACCATCAAGCGCATCGGCGTTGAGCTTCTGGAGGATGCCGAACTCGGGCCCAACATCATCGAGCCCTTGAAAATGCAAGGGATTGAGCAGATGGCGGACTACGGCGTGCAGATTCGGCTGAAATTCATGGCGAAACCCGGCGAACAGTTCGGCGTTCGCCGAAAGGCGCTCGCCATGCTCAAGAAGACATTCGCGGAGAAAGGCATCCAGTTTGCAACGCCGACGGTTCATGTTTCCGGCGGTCCCGCTGATGCAGCAGCAACCGCTGCCGCGTCAGAGCTGCAAAGACCACCAAAAGTCATCCCAACACTTCAGGAGTAGCAGCGTCGATGCGCGAGGTATCTTGTATAACCGGCTGGAAGGCGACGTGCCGGACAATCAGGTCTAGCCTTTGCCGGGTCATCCGTAACAGATTATCCAATCATATCGATCGGGCCGACAGGCCAAATTTCGTCTCGCACCGGTCTGACCAGGAAGCAGTGGGAAAGTGGCTCGAGTTACCGGACGGCCAGCAGCATTTCTCGATCGCACGAACCGTGAGTCCCCGGAGGAGGGGCCTTTGGATTCCGAGGGTAGACCGGGCCGTGAAGCAAAGTAGGGCGAACGCCTTGTCTATTACCAGCAACCCGTCACGCCGACCCCGATTGGACCGGTCGGCTCTGCCATCGCGATTTCTGACTGAAGACACAGCATGCAAAGCCTTATGTCTTCGGCCAATGTCATCAGCAACGCGGCAACAGAAACGAGGGTTGACTGAATGTGGGGCGTGAGGACTGACAAAGTTTCCAAGGCGAACTTGTCGTCTCGACGGCACAGGCAACGTCCTCGTCGATCCGATATGGTGCAGCAAGTGGAAGCGCTTGCTATCGAATACCAGCAGGCTCGTCTCCGCTCTAACCGGCGGGCCGAGCCGAAGCTCCCGACCATATCAGACGGTCATCACGCCTCGGCGTGATATAGGTCGATATCCGCGGCATAGGGATGCGTTCGCCGGGTGACCAATTCCTGGCGGCCGCACTTTTGGCCCATAAAGGTTCAGGGGCAAAAAAGATCCCGGCTGTGTAGCCGGGATTGGGGAGGAACGCTCGGAGGTAACATGCCCGCCTGCTCTTGACTTAAGGCTCTCTCTCCCACTCCAAGATTCCGCGCACTGTCTTTCCGGCCTGCGTGGCTGGAGCGCTTTCGATGATCAGGGTGTCTCCGTTCACGCGATAGGTCCGTTGTTGTTCGGAGCCCACCAACTTCTGATCACCCGCAATGTCAACTTTCGTAATGAAACGATCGTTCTCCAGCCGATATTTCCCGGAGTACGTATACAAGCTGCGGAAGGCGGCACTCTGACCGTCGGCGCCTTCGGCCGGCTTGCGATCTTCAGCGGTAATCAGAACGAATATGCGATCCGATGATGAGAAGAAGACGTAGCCCGCAGGGCGCTCCCCGAACGGAGAAGGTTTTTGTTCCTTTGTGTCCACGTCTTCCATCACCCAACGTTTCAGCTTCCATGTGCCGGTGAGCGTATTGGTGTCGGCGAAAGCAGGGTGAATGCTAGAAAGTGCGACCAAAATTGCGAGAAGGATTCGCATTGTCAAGCTCCCTTGGATCTGGCGCTGTAATTAGATTCCGTGGCCAGTTGCCCGATCAATGCTAGATCGCTTTTCTTGCGTTACCCAATATCAAATTCATCTCCCGCCATGCCAAACGGATATACTCCCCGATGACAACCGATGGTACATCCGCTGATCCTACCAAGAACGATTAGGCTTTGATTGCCACAGTCCTCAAATGCGCGGTGGCACATGGCGGCACGCTCTGTGGGCGGCAATCATCGTGTTCGCCATCAGCATGGCGATGGTCATTGGGCCAACCCCACCTGGAACAGGCGTGATGACCGCAGCGACCTTCGCGGTCTCGGCAAATGCCACATCACCGACGAGACGTGTCTTTCCATGGCCCTTCTTCGGGGCTGCAACGCGATTGATACCGACGTCGATGACCGTTGCGCCGGGCTTGACCCAATCCGCCTTGACCAACTCCGGGCGGCCGACGGCGGCAACAAGAATATCGGCCCTGCGGCAGACGGCCGACAGGTCCTTGGTGCGCGAATGTGCGATCGTAACAGTCGCGTTCGCATTCAAGAGCAACTGCGCCATCGGCTTGCCGAAGAGGTTCGAACGACCGATGACCACGGCGTTCATGCCCGACAGGTCCTCCCCGTGCGTGCGGCGTACGAAGACCATCGCGCCTGCAGGCGTGCAGGACACAAGGCCGGTTTCGAGATCGCCGGACGCAAGCTTGCCGGCGTTGACGACATGCAGACCATCGACGTCCTTTTCCGGCCGGATCGACTGGATGATGGGCTCGCTGTTCAGCGGCTTCGGCAGCGGCAGTTGTACGAGAATGCCGTGAATGGACGGGTCGCCGTTGAGCGTTGCGACGATGGCAGCAAGTTCTTCCTGCGTCGTCTCGGCAGGCAGCGTATGCTGCACCGACTTGAAGCCGCATTCCTCGGCCATATTGCTCTTGGAATTGACATAGGCGTGACTTGCAGGATCGTCGCCTACGATCACAACCGCAAGACCGGTTTTGACACCGCTTTGTTTTTCCAAAGCCGCGGTCGCCACCTTGACGGTTTCAATTACCGAAGCCGCGACCTGCCTGCCATCAATCACTGTCGTCACGCGTGCCTCCCAATAGCTAGCGGTTAGGCGAACTCGGCACTCATCTGTGCCAGGTCGTCCCAAAGGCTTTCTGCGAAACCGCGCAGAACAATCAGTTCGAACGCATCGTCGGAGATCCGCGTGACGTGGCTGGAGATGTGACCAATCAGGCAGGTGGTGGAGCGACCGAGAGGGAAAACACTCTCGTGCAGATCAACGCCCGTGCCCTTTGCCAGAACGCGCTCGACCATTGGGCCACTGACGCGGATACGCACGCGGCCATGGCTCTGGTCGACAATCTTTACCATGCTTCCGAGATTTGCTTGGATCGCCACCAGCGCGTCATGTGAAAGCGGCTCCTCGCCGACGACAAACCATTGTGCCGGCGCCACGTGTCTGACTGCGCCCGGCGTGCCACCAGAGAGTGGTAAAAGATCGCGGGCCAAATCCGGCCCGCCCTGTGGGCCCAGCACATGCAGAATATATCCTTCCGACCCGGCGGTGACGGTGATGCCTGCGCCGGTTATCGGTCGCTGACCGGCGAGTGCCGAACGGAGTTGGGTGCGGTACTTAGACATGGAGCCTCACATTTTCTGGGTCGAAGAAAACCGGTGAGCAAAGCTTGCCGGGGGTGAACTCGTTGCGTAGGCCATTCCAGATTATAACTTCCTCGCCATGGCGCTCCGATCCGCGCTTGACCAAAGCAAGGCCGATCGTAGAGCCGATGTGGGGAGAAAAGGCGCTCGAGCTGATATAGCCCTGATCGTTTTCGAGCGTCGCTGCGACGTCTTTCGCCAGTATGTGCGAGCCGGTGCGGAAGGAGGCCGACGGATCGACCGGAACGACACCGACGAGCTGAAGGCGCTCGGCGGAGGAGAGGCCTTCACGGCAAACCATCGCCTTGCCGATGAAATCGGCCTTGGCGGTCGAAACCATCTTCGCGAATCCCAGATCGGCGGGCACGACAGTGCCGTTGATCTCATTGTGGGTGACATGTCCCTTCTCGATGCGCAACACGCTTAGTGCCTCGACACCATAAGGCTGGATTCCGTGCGCGGCACCTTCTTCCATCAGCGCGTCGGCGACGCTCTCGCCGAAGCCAGCGGGTACCGCAAGCTCGAATGCGAGCTCGCCGGAGAAGGAGATCCGAAATAGCCGGCCGTGGAGCTGGCCGCCGAACAACGAGACTTCCATCGCAGCGAGAAATGGAAACGCCTCGTTCGAAATATCCTCATCGACGATCTGCTGCAGGATCAACCGCGCCTTGGGACCTGCGATCGCCATCTGCGCCCACTGATCAGTCGCCGATGCTAGCCGTACGTCAAGATCCGGCCACAGCGCCTGCGAGCAGAATTCGAGGTGGTTCATCACGCCTGCCGCATAGGCTGTTGTGGTCGTCATGAAGAAGTGATCATCCAACAGGCGGCTGGTTGTGCCGTCATCGTAGATCATGCCGTCTTCGCGCAGCATCAGACCATAGCGAGCCCTACCGACTGGCAGCTTCAAAAAGGCATTGCAATAGACGCGGTTGATGAATTCGGCCGCGTCCTTACCGCAGATCTCGATCTTGCCGAGCATCGATACATCGCAAAGGCCGGCATTCTTGCGAACGTTCAGCACTTCCCGGTCCACGCTCTCGCGCCAGCCGCTTTCGCCGGAGCGCGGGAACCAAGACGAGCGATACCAAAGTCCGGTCTCGACGAACTGAGCGCCGTTCTTCCGTGCCCATTCGTGAAGCGGCGATTTGCGTACGGGCTGAAAATGAGCGCCGTGATAGGCGCCGGTCAGAGCGCCGAACGAAACCGGTGTATAAAATGGCCGGAATGTCGTGGTGCCGACATCAGCAGGCGAAATGCCGCGTGCTTCGGCCAGCAGGCCTATAGCATTGACGTTGGACAGCTTTCCCTGGTCTGTCGCCATGCCGTTGGTTGTGTAACGTTTGGCGAGTTCAACATGGCCGTATCCTTCGTGCACGGCCAGTGCGAGGTCCTTGCGATGGACGTCGTTCTGATAATCGACGAAGGCCTTGCCCTTGACGCCAGGAATGTTCCACAGCGGCTTTGCCGCGGGCGCGCCAATGTCTCCTTCTACAGGCCCGAAGCCGACGGCGGTTGCCTTGAAGCCTAGCCGGTCAAGCAGTTCGGCTGCGCGCTGGGCGCCGTCGGCCGCGCATGCGGCCATGCCTGTCGTCGAATGGGCACTTCCGACAAGGTCGAGGCCCCTGAGGTCGTCGGGTGCCCGGAACGCCGCGTGCTCGTCGGACCAGGCCGGTTTGGCGCCGCGATGGCAGGCGAGGTGTATGATCGGGCTGAAGCCGCCGGCCATCGCCAGCGCATCCACGGAGATGCTCTCCATCCGGCCACCTCTGGAGACGTCGATCCTGGCAAGCGACTTGCCGCCATGGGCATCGGTGACGACCGCGCCTGCGATCACCCGCGCCGTGCCACGATAGGCAAAACCGCGATCCGGTCGGCTATCGATGATGGCTACAGGGACGATGCCGCATGCTTCGAGATCCTGCGCCAGTGCGTAGCCACTGTCATTGGTGGTGAAGATCGCGACATCTCTGCCGGGCGCAACGCCATAGCGGTTCAGATAGGTGCGCATTGCGGTTGCCATCATCACACCCGGAATGTCGTTGCCGCCAAATATCAGGGGCCGCTCCTCGGCGCCGCTGGCCAGAATTGCCCTCTTGGCGACGACGCGCCACAGCCGCTCGACGGGCACTGTCGCTTCAACGGTGGGAAAGTGCTTTTGAACCCGCTCGACGGCGCCGAAGACGTTGCCGTCGTACCAGCCGAAGGCGGTCGTGCGCGTGAGGATCTCGACATTCACAAGCGATTTCAGCTCTTCGACGATCCCGCTTGCAAAGACGGATGCCGTCTTGCCGTCGATGATGGCGGTCTCGGACAGCAGCGATCCGCCGGCCATGGCATGTTCGTCCACGAGAATGACGCGCGCGCCGGAGCGTCCGGCCGTCAGTGCGGCGGCGAGCCCGGCCGGACCTGCTCCGATAACGAGCAGATCACAATGTGCCCAGCACTTTTCATAGGCGTCGGGATCGGCCTCGTAGCCGCCCTTGCCAAGGCCGGCGGCCTTGCGGATGAGCGGCTCGTAGAGCTTTTCCCAAAGCGGCGCTGGCCACATAAAGGTCTTGTAGTAGAAGCCCGCGCCAAGGAACGGCGACAACAGGCTGTTGACGGCGCCGATGTCGAATTCGAGCGACGGCCAGCGGCTTTGACTCCTGGCCTGCAGACCCTGATACAGCTCCTGCATCGTGGCGCGGGTGTTCGGCTCGGTACGGCCGCCGTGGCCGATTGTCATCAAGCCGTTCGGCTCCGCTCCGCCTGCTGTCAGGAAACCACGCGGGCGGTGGTACTTGAAGCTGCGACCGACGAGCTGGCGGCCATTGGCCAGCAGGGCCGATGCTAGGCTGTCACCTGCAAAGCCGAGCATCCGCTTGCCGTCAAAGGAAAAGGAAAGCGGCTTGTCGCGGTCGATAAGGCCGCCGGATTGAATGCGATAGGATGTCATGGGCGAGTATCCGTTGCCTTGGCCAAAGAAGCGTCGCGGCTTGCTTCGATCTCGTGGGTACCAGTGTCGCGGGTTATCACCAGCCAGCGGCGGCAGCCGGACGTATGGTGCCAGTACTCTTCGTAGAGGCCGCGCGGGTTTTCGCGCAGGTAGACATAGTCCACCCAGCTCTGCGCATCAGCGCCGGGCGCTGGGCGGGCAAGGACGGCGCCCTTGATGGTGAATTCTTCCTTGGGTCTTGCGCCGCAATGCGGGCAGGGGACGAGACTGGCCATGTCGGGCTATTCCTTATTCAAAGATCAGTGAAGGTTGGGCTGGGCGCCCTGGCCCTTTTCGTCAATCATGTAACCGCGCTCGAACCGATCGAGACGGAAGGCGATCGCCGTTTCCTGCGGCGTTCCGCGTGCAAGAAGATGGGCGAAGCAATAGCCGGAAGCCGGCGTCGCCTTGAAGCCGCCGTAGCACCAGCCGGCATTCAGGTAGAGGTTGTCGATATGTGTGCGGTCGATGATCGGCGAACCGTCCATGCTCATGTCCATGATGCCGCCCCAGGAGCGCAGGACCCTCAGCCGAGACAGGGCAGGAATCATCGCCTTGCCGGCTTCCGCAACGTGCTCGACGGTCGCCAGATTTCCGCGCTGGGCGTAGGAATTGTAACCGTCGATGTCGCCGCCGAAGACCAGGCCACCCTTGTCGGACTGCGACACGTAGAAATGGCCGGCTCCGAACGTAACAACGCCATCGATGAACGGCTTCAAGCCCTCGGAGACGAAGGCCTGCAGCACGTGGCTTTCAATGGGAAGCTTCATGCCCGCCATCTCGGCTACGCGCGAGGAGTTGCCGGCCGCCGCCAGGGCGAGCTTGCCGCAACCGATGAAGCCCTGGCTTGTCTCGACCCCAACGACCTTGCCGTTCTCGCGGCGGATGCCGGTGACCTCGCAATTTTGAATGATATCGATGCCGCGCATGTCGGCACCGCGTGCATAGCCCCAGGCGACCGCATCGTGACGTACGGTGCCACCCCGCTTCTGCAATAGACCGCCCTGGATCGGGAAGCGGGCATTGTCGTAGTCGAGGAAGGGCAGCATCTTGCGAACAGCGGCTCGATCCAGCAGCTCGGCATCCACACCGTGCAGACGCATGGCATTGCCGCGCCGCGTATAGGCGTCGCGCTGAGCATCCGAATGATACAGGTTCAGCACGCCTCGCTGGGAGACCATGGCATTGAAGTTGAAGTCCTTCTCCAGCCCTTCCCATAGTTTCATCGACAGCTCGTAGAAGGGATTGTTACCCTGCAGGAGATAGTTGGAGCGGATAATCGTTGTGTTGCGGCCAACATTGCCAGAACCGATATAGCCCTTCTCAAGTACCGCCACATTGGTGATCCCGAATTTCGTGGCGAGATAATAGGCCGTCGCCAGCCCGTGGCCGCCGCCACCGATGATGACGATGTCATAGTTCTTCTTCGGCGTCGGCTGCCGCCAAGCGGGTGTCCAGCCGCTGTTGCCGCGAAAGGCGTTCAGAAAGAGGGAGAGTGCCGAGTAGCGCATGATGGCCTGCCGTATCTCTTGAGAATGATGTGGGCAGGAGACTATCCCTGGAGCGCATCGCGCGATTGCATCAAAGGGACAAACTACTATAAGATTCGGACATGACGTCCAACGACCTCAAGAGAATGCAACGCATGGGATTCGTGCTGATGCCAAATTTCGCGCTGATGTCCTTTGCATCGGCGACCGAGCCACTGCGCGCCGCAAATCTTATTGCTGGCCTTACGCTTTACGACGTCGCGGTATTGTCGCCGGATGGGCGGGCAGTGCGCAGTTCGTCCGGTCTGAGCGTCGATTGCGGGGATCTTGCTGCCGACGGGAGTGGCTGCCATACGGTGTTCGTCTGCGCGGGTGGCAGCCCTACCGACTGGGCGGATCACGCGGGACTGTACGCGACCCTGCGAAAGCTGGCGCGCCAGGGCGTGCGGATCGGCGGTATTTCCAGCGGCGCATTCGTGCTTGCTGCCGCGGGGTTGATGGACAACCGGAGTTTCACCATCCACTGGGAGCATGCGGCCGCGCTCAGGGAAGCATTCCCGCATCTCAACCCACGTCAGGCGCGCTATGTCATCGACGGCGACCGTATCACCTGCGGTGGCGGTGTTGCCCCGCTCGACATGATGCACGCGTTGATCTCGGAGCGCATGGGTTCGCATTTCGCCCGCCGGGTCAGCGACTGGTATCTGTACACCGACATCGCCGAACCGATGGCGCCGCAGCGCGCGTCGGCCGCCGAACGCTTCGGAACGTATCATCCAGCGTTGCTTGCAGTTCTCGAAAAGATGGAGGCGTCCATCGAGCAGCCGCTTGACCGCGCGAGCCTGGCGAAACTGGCGGGTATCAGTCCGCGTCATCTGGATCGCCTGTTTTCCCAACATATGAAATCAGGCTTTCTTGAGACCTATCGGGGCATCCGGTTACAGTACGCGCAACGGCTGCTCGAGCAGAGCCCGCTCTCCATTGCTGAGATCGCCTTCGCGACAGGGTTCTCCAGCGCCAGCCATTTCTCCAACGCGTTCAAGGCGATGACCGGCAAGCCACCAAGTGCTTTTCGTTTGAGGTTTCCTCAGAATTAAGCGATTATTCCTCTCACGATACAATCGCTGGGCAGGGAAGAATGGTAGAGAAGACGGCGAAAGTCGACGCAGCATTGTCGCAGGATCCGCATGCCGTGCGCGAGCCGCGGGTCAACAACCTCGAAATGGCGATCGGCCACGAGGTGCGCGCCTACCGCAAGAAACTCGGCATCACGGTCACCGACCTGGCGGCCGCCACCGGCATTTCGCTAGGCATGCTGTCGAAGATCGAGAACGGCAACATCTCGCCGTCGTTGACGACGCTGCAATCGCTGTCGCGGGCGCTCGGCGTGCCGCTAACCGCTTTCTTCCGGCGCTACGAGGAACCGCGCAACGCCGTCTTCGTCAAAGCGGGTCAGGGTATCGAGCTCGAGCGGCGCGGCACGCGCGCCGGCCATCAATATAATCTGCTAGGCCATATCGACAACAATACCAGCGGCGTCATCGTCGAACCCTATCTCATTACGCTGACAGCCGATTCCGACATCTTCCCGACCTTCCAGCACGAGGGAATGGAGTTTCTCTATATGCTCGAGGGCGAGGTTGTTTACCGCCATGGCGACCAGCTTTTCCAGATGCAGCCGGGCGACAGCCTGTTCTTCGATGCCGATGCACCGCATGGGCCTGAGCAACTGGTTGCGCCCGCTATCTCTCCATCATTTCATACCCGCAACGCCATCTCAGCTCCGACCAACTTTTCCTTAAAAGAAAATTTTATTCCCCATAGTTGATCTCTGGAATTCCATATGATAGCCCTTCATTCAGACACGAATGGAGGTACGCACAGATGTGTGGCATTGTTGGACTATTCCTGAAGGACAAGAGCCTGGAGCCCCAGTTGGGGGCGCTCCTGTCGGATATGCTGATCATCATGACCGACCGCGGTCCTGACTCAGCGGGTATCGCGATCTATGGTGCCGCCGCCGACGGCAAGGCCAAGGTTACTCTGCAGTCGGCTGCGCCGGATACGGATTTCGGCGGTCTTGCCGCGGATCTCGGCCGTGTCGGCATTGCCGCGACGGTCAGCGTCAAGAGCACCCACGCTGTCGCAGAAGTCGACGCCGCTAAGCTCGCCGAGATTCGCGCGGTTCTGGCCGCCATTCGCCCCAACGTCCGCATCATGGGTTCCGGCGACAGTGTCGAGATCTATAAGGAAACCGGTCTCCCGAAGGATGTCGTTGCCCGCTTTGACGTTCGCTCGATGGGGGGGTCGCATGGCATCGGCCACACCCGCATGGCGACGGAATCGGCCGTAACCACGCTTGGCGCACACCCCTTCTCGACCGGCGCAGATCAGTGCCTGGTGCACAACGGTTCGCTATCCAACCACAACAATCTGCGTCGGGAACTTGTCCGTGAGGGCATGACCTTCGAGACGCAGAACGACTCGGAGGTCGCGGCCGCCTACCTGACGGCGGAAATGGCAAAGGGAAAAAACCTCGGCGAGGCGCTGACCGGCGCACTCGATGATCTCGACGGCTTTTTCACCTTTGTCGTCGGCACCAAATCCGGTTTCGGCGTGGTGCGCGATCCGATTGCCTGCAAGCCCGCCGTCATGGCGGAGACCGACCAGTATGTCGCCTTCGGCTCCGAATATCGCGCGCTGGTCAATCTGCCGAGCATCGAGACTGCCCGGGTCTGGGAGCCGGAACCGGCGACCGTCTATTTCTGGGATCACGAGAAGGCTGCCTGAGACAATGCCAACATTCGACCTCTCCACAACTGAACTGCGCGCCCTCAACAGTGCACTTCACGCCATTCCAAGCGGCTCCAACGACACTGCATTTGAAGTGATCAATCCGCGCGGCAGCCATTCGGTTGCCGTCGGTATCGATGCGCTGGTCACCGTCGATGTGAAGGGATCCGTCGGCTATTACTGCGCCGGTATGAACGACGGCGGCGCCGTCACCGTTCATGGTTCGGCCGGTCCGGGCGTTGCCGAAAACATGATGTCCGGCACCGTCGTCATCGAGGGCGACGCCAGCCAGTATGCCGGCGCCACCGGCCGCGGCGGGTTGCTCGTCATCAGGGGCAATGCCGCATCGCGCTGCGGCATTTCGATGAAGGGCATCGATATCGTCGTTCACGGTAGCATTGGCCACATGTCGGCCTTCATGGGCCAGTCCGGCCATCTCGTCGTGCTCGGCGACGCCGGCGATGCGCTGGGGGATTCGCTCTACGAAGCCAAGCTCTTCGTCCGCGGCGAGGTCAAGAGCCTCGGCTCCGACTGCATCGAGAAAGAGATGCGGCCGGAGCATCTGGAGAAGCTTGCCGAGCTGCTCGAGCGCGCAGGGGTCACGGGCGTCAGGCCCGAAGAGTTCAAGCGCTACGGCTCGGCTCGCAAGCTCTACAATTTCAACATCGACAACGCCGACGCGTATTGAGGCGAGGGACACCCATGAGCTATCACAACCCCTATACCCCGCCACGCAAGTCCGCGACCTTCGATGACTATACGCTCGCCGAAATCCGTCGTGCGGCCGCCACCGGGATCTACGACATCCGCGGCGCCGGCACCAAGCGCAAGGTTCCGCATTTCGACGATTTGCTGTTCCTCGGCGCCTCGATTTCACGCTATCCGCTCGAAGGCTATCGGGAGAAGTGCGACACGACGGTGGTGCTCGGCTCGCGCTTTGCCAAGAAGCCGATCACGCTGAAGACTCCGATCACCATTGCCGGCATGAGTTTTGGCGCGCTTTCCGGCAACGCCAAGGAAGCGCTCGGTCGCGGTGCGACGATCGCAGGCACCTCGACCACGACCGGCGACGGCGGCATGACCGATGAGGAGCGCGGCCATTCGCAGACGCTGGTCTACCAATACCTGCCCTCCCGCTACGGCATGAATCCTAGGGATTTACGCCGCGCCGACGCGATCGAAGTCGTGGTCGGGCAGGGCGCCAAGCCCGGCGGTGGCGGCATGCTGCTCGGCCAGAAGATCTCCGACCGCGTCGCCAATATGCGCAACCTGCCGAAGGGCATCGATCAGCGCTCAGCCTGCCGCCATCCGGATTGGACCGGCCCCGATGATCTGGAAATCAAGATCATGGAGCTGCGCGAGATCACCAATTGGGAAAAGCCGATCTACGTCAAGGTCGGCGGCGCGCGTCCCTATTACGATACAGCCCTTGCCGTGAAGGCCGGCGCCGACGTCGTCGTGCTCGACGGCATGCAGGGCGGCACGGCGGCCACACAGGACGTCTTCATCGAGAATGTCGGCATGCCGACACTCGCTTGCATTCGTCCGGCGGTTCAGGCGCTGCAGGATCTCGGCATGCATCGGAAGGTGCAGCTGATCATCTCCGGCGGCATCCGTTCGGGCGCCGACGTAGCCAAGGTTTTGGCGCTGGGTGCCGATGCCGTCGCCATCGGCACGGCGGCGCTCGTGGCGATCGGCGACAACGATCCGCATTGGGAAGACGAATACCAGAAACTCGGCACAACGGCCGGCGCTTATGACGACTGGCATGAAGGCAAAGATCCGGCTGGCATCACGACGCAGGACCCGGAACTGATGAAGCGGCTTGATCCAATCGCCGCCGGCCGCCGTCTCGCCAACTATCTGAAGGTTATGACGCTGGAAGCCCAGACCATTGCGCGCGCCTGTGGCAAGAACCACCTGCACAACCTGGAACCGGAAGATCTTTGCGCCCTGACGATGGAGGCCGCCGCTATGGCCCAGATCCCGCTCGCCGGCACAAACTGGTATCCCGGCAAGGGAGGCTACTGATTTCTACCGGCCGGGCAAACATCCCGGCCGTCTCGCATCCATAACCAAGGTGTCTCCAAGAAATCCAAAGGGGAACGAGAATGACACTGGACCTTGCTGCTTTTGCCAGAGACAAAGGCATCAAATATTTCATGATCAGCTATACTGACCTGTTCGGCGGTCAACGCGCCAAGCTGGTCCCCGCAGAAGCCATCGCCGATATGCAGAAAGATGGCGCCGGCTTCGCGGGCTTTGCAACCTGGCTCGATTTGACGCCTGCCCATCCCGACCTGTTCGCGGTGCCCGACGCCTCCTCCGTCATCCAACTACCCTGGAAGAAAGACGTCGCATGGGTTGCTGCCGACTGCGTCATGGACGATCAGCCTGTCGAACAGGCACCGCGTGTGGTGCTGAAAAGACTGGTCGCTGAAGCTGCGAAAGAAGGGCTCCGGGTGAAAACCGGCGTGGAGCCCGAGTTCTTTCTTATCTCTTCGGACGGCTCGGTGATTTCAGACCAGTTCGATACAGCCGAGAAGCCTTGCTACGATCAGCAGGCCGTGATGCGTCGCTATGATGTCATCGCCGAGATTTGCGACTACATGCTCGAGCTTGGCTGGAAGCCCTATCAGAACGACCACGAGGACGCGAATGGCCAGTTCGAGATGAACTGGGAATATGACGACGCTCTTCAGACGGCAGACAAGCATTCCTTCTTCAAGTTCATGGTCAAGTCGGTCGCCGAAAAGCACGGCCTTCGCGCCACCTTCATGCCGAAGCCCTTCAAAGGCCTGACCGGAAACGGTTGCCATGCCCACATCTCCGTCTGGGACATCGATGGCAAGGTCAACGCCTTCGCGGACAAGGAAATGGCCTTCGGGCTCTCCGCTCAGGGTAAAACCTTCCTCGGCGGTATCATGAAGCATGCATCGGCACTGGCCGCCGTCACCAATCCGACGGTGAATTCCTACAAGCGCATCAACGCACCGCGGACGATATCAGGGGCTACGTGGGCTCCTAACAGTGTGACCTGGACAGGTAACAACCGAACCCACATGGTCCGCGTACCAGGTCCAGGTCGCTTCGAACTCCGTCTGCCGGATGGAGCCGTCAATCCGTACCTTCTACAGGCCATCATCATCGCCGCCGGCCTGTCAGGCATCCGCAGCAAGGCCGATCCCGGTCCGCACCACGATATCGACATGTATCGCGAAGGCCACACGATCACCGATGCGCCGAAACTGCCATTGAACCTGCTCGACGCCCTTCGCGAATACGAAAAGGACGCCGAGCTTCAGCAAGCGCTCGGTCTCGAATTCTCCGCCGCCTATCTCAAGTTGAAGCGCGGCGAGTGGAACACCTATTGCTCCCAGTTCACCGAATGGGAGCATCAGACCACGCTCGACATCTGAGTTGAAGCCTGGCCGAGAGCCAGGTTACGCTTTTCTCATGAGGTGATCGCTACCTCATGAGGTCTATCTCAAGGAAAGATCTCGTGAAAAACATCGTTCTTACCGTGTCCTGTCAATCAACCCGCGGCATCGTTGCGGCCATCTCCGGCTATCTCGCCGGGAAAGGTTGTAACATCGTCGACAGCTCGCAGTTCGACGATCTGGAGACCGACAAATTCTTCATGCGCGTGAGTTTCATCTCCGAAGAAGGTCTGTCCTTAGAAGAGATCGGGGCTGGGTTCGAGACGGTCGCGGCGCAGTTCGACATGACCTATGAAATGCATGACGGCCAGCAGAAGATGAAGGTGCTGTTGATGGTCTCGCGCTTCGGGCACTGCCTGAATGATATTCTATATCGCTGGAAAATCGGTGCGCTGCCGATCGACATTGTCGGCGTCGTCTCCAACCATTTCGATTACCAGAAGGTCGTCGTCAATCACGACATTCCCTTCCATCACATCAAGGTGACAAAGGAAAATAAACCTGAAGCCGAAGCGCAGCTTCTCGCAATCGTGAAGCAGACTGGCACCGAGCTAATCGTGCTCGCCCGCTACATGCAGGTGCTGTCCGACGGACTCTGCAAGCTCATGTCCGGCCGAATCATCAATATCCACCATTCCTTTCTCCCAAGTTTCAAGGGCGCAAACCCCTACAAACAGGCCTACGAACGCGGTGTGAAACTGATCGGGGCGACGGCGCATTACGTCACCGCCGATCTCGACGAAGGTCCAATCATCGAGCAGGACACGGCGCGCATCACGCATGCGCAGTCGGCAGAAGACTATGTCTCGATCGGCCGCGATGTTGAAAGTCAGGTCTTGGCCCGTGCCATCCATGCACACATCCATTATCGCACCTTCATCAATGGCAATCGGACGATCGTTTTCCCGGCAAGCCCCGGCGGCTATGCCTCTGAACGCATGGGCTGATGCGTTCTCCGACCTTTGCCAAGTGTAGTTGAACTTCAATGCAGTATTTGGTACGCCATAATACGATTCTGACGAGGTCGGTGCCCGAGGTGGACTTCGGTCGGGCGCCGATACGTCCAACCCGGGGGCTTGAAACATGAGCGGTGCTTTAAAGGGCGCGGAAATTAGAGTGGAACGCCCGGCAAAGACATTGCGGGAGCTGGCACTCGACAAGGTCCGGGAAGCAATCGTGAACGGTTATTTCCGCCCAGGGGATCGACTAGTCGAAAGGGATCTGTGCGCCCAGCTCGGCGTCAGTCGGACGATTGTCCGCGAGGTCCTGCGACATCTCGAATCCGAGGGGCTGGTCGCCAACCTCCCCAACAAGGGGCCGATCGTCGCCGAGCTCGACCTGGCGGAGGCCAAGCAGATCTACGAAATTCGCGGCGCACTCGAAGGTATGGCGGCGCGGCTGTGTGCCGAACGCGGCAATCCAAATATAGTCTCTGCGCTGGAAGCTTCGCTGCAATCGATCCGGGACTGCTATCGCGACAACAATATGCCCGGGGTGCTGTCGCACACTACGGCGTTCTACCAGACGCTGTTCACCATGGTCGACCGGCACGTTGCCTGGGGCGTCGTCAATCTTCTTACCGTGCGCATAAATCACTTGCGCTCGATGACGATCAAGACTGAGCGGCGCGGCATCGAGGGGCCGGCGCAGATGGCGCAGATCGTCGACGCCATCCGCCGCGGTGACGGCGAGGGAGCCCAGCAGGCAGCGATGGATCATGTCGCGGCGGCGAGTGCGATTGCCGAAGCGGTGCTGTCCGCCCAGAAGCCAGCCGAATAAACCAGCTGCAGACCGCCGCTGCTGTTCTACAGCCGCAATCACGACTCCATGGAATCCAGAAAGAAGCCGCACTGAGACTTGACACCCAACTTTGCGCAATGTGATGGTATGCCATAATCTATCATATCTAAGGCGGTATCATATGGACTGGGATCATTCTGCCTTTTCGGATTTGTCGAGCGCCTGCGGGCTGCCGACGCGGCGTCTCGAACGCCTGACAACAAGCTGATCCAAATTGCCTTCGAGGCTCGACATCGTTCGCGCGTCGCCGAGTTTCAAATCCGCCCTATCCACAGCAGTTGGGCAACCGGGAAGATCCTGTAAAGTGCTGTTTTTAGATATGTATTTTGAATTGGTTGGCTCCGCCGGCGTCTCTGCAGAAACAAACTTGACAGCGCAATATCATGGTATACCATAATATCTAATATAGAAAGTGAGGTATTCGGATGGCCATTCAAATTCGCAAGACGGGACTGCAGATCGAAACGACGCTGATCGAGGGCGGCAAGGCCGCGGCGGTTCCGCTGAAGCTGTTTACCGCCTTCGCGGTCGTGAAGAATCCCTGGGCGGGCCGTGGCTTCGTCGATGACCTCAAGCCTGAAATCCATGCAGGCGCTCCGGTGCTCGGCGAGCTGCTGACCAAGATGATCATCGATGCGGTCGGGTCCGGCGAGGCAGTCGAAGCATATGGAAAGTCCGCAGTCGTCGGCCTGGACGGCGAGATCGAACACGGATCGGCGCTCATCCACACGCTGCGTTTCGGCAATTTTTATCGCCAGGCCGTCGGCGCCAAGTCCTATCTCGCCTTCTGCAACACACGCGGTCCTGCCAATGCGCCGATCATGATCCCGCTGATGGACAAGAACGATGAGGGCCGTCGTTCGCACTACCTGACCATCCAGACGTCGATCCCCGACGCGCCTGCCGCCGACGAGATCGTCGTGGCCCTCGGTGCTTCGATAGGCGGACGCCCCCATCACCGCATCGGCGACCGCTACCAGGATCTGAAGGACCTGGGGCAAGACGTTGCCAATCCTGCGGGCGTTTGAAGGAGCGCTTTGAGATGCTGACAGCCGGATCGACCACAGGCACCGCTGCAGCAACGAACGCCGCCGGTGCCTTGCCCCGAAAGAAGACGGCAAGCGGCACGGCCTATCACGAGGCCGGCAGTGGTGAGCCGCTGGTTCTCATTCACGGCGTCGGCATGCGGCTCGAGGCCTGGGCTCCGCAGATCGCATTTCTGTCTGCGGACCATCGCGTCATCGCCGTCGACATGCCGGGACACGGTGAGAGCGCAAAGCTGCCGGCAGGCAGTCGGCTCGAGGAATTCGTTGCCTGGTTCGGCCGCTTTCTCGACGAGATGGCGATCGATACGGCAAATGTTGCCGGGCACTCGATGGGCGCATTGGTATCGGGAGGGGCGGCGGCGACCTTTGGCAAGCGTATCAGCCGTGTCGCCTACCTCAATGGCGTCTACAGGCGTGACCCTGAAGCCAAGGCTGCCGTCTTGGCGCGGGCTGCGGCCATTCCGGTGGCGGGCGTCGACAAGGAAGGGCCTTTGGCCCGCTGGTTCGGCGATGATGCGGACAGCATCGTTGCGCGTGAATTGACACGAAAATGGCTGAACCTCGTTGATCCCCAGGGCTATGCCGTCGCTTACGCTGCCTTTGCACGCGGAGACGAGACCTATGCCGATGGCTGGAAGGATGTGGCCGGTCCGGCCCTGTTCCTGACGGGGTCCGATGACCCGAATTCGACACCCCTGATGGCAACCCAGATGGCGGAGCTTGCGCCGCGGGGCTACGTCCGTATCGTCGAAGGCCATCGTCACATGGTGAACCTGACCGCGCCTGATATCGTAAATTTGCTGCTCGCCGAGTGGCTGTCGTTCGGGGAGGATGAACGATGACAATCCAGACTGTCGACCCAAGAGCGCTGCGAGATGCATTCGGGGCTTTTCCCACCGGCGTGACTGTCGTCACCGCCTGCGACGGGGATGGAAATCCGATCGGCTTCACGGCGAACTCCTTCACCTCGGTCTCGCTCAATCCACCTCTGCTGCTCGTCTGCCTTGCCAAGACGTCGCGCAATTTCGCCATCATGACCGGAGCGCCGCATTTTGCCATCAACGTGCTTTCGGAAACGCAGAAAGACGTGTCGAACACTTTTGCGCGCCCGGTCGAAGACCGGTTTTCGGCGGTCGAGTGGGCGAGGGGATCGGCAGGCTGCCCGATATTCTCGAATGTGGCGGCCTGGTTCGAATGCGCCATGGAACAGGTCATCGAGGCCGGCGACCACGTCATTTTGATGGGACGCATCGAAGCTTTCGACAATAGCGGCCGCAACGGTCTCGGCTATGCGCGCGGCGGTTATTTCACGCCGACGCTGGCAAGCAAGGCGGTTTCCGCGGCAAGCGAAGGCAATATCGAACTGGCCGCAGTCGTCGAGCGCCGCGGAGAGGTACTGCTGCTCGGCGAGGATGTGCTCTGCCTGCCAAGCGTCGACGCCTATGATGGCAACCCGACCGAGGCGTTGCAAACATACCTGGAGTCGCTCACCGGGCTGAGGGTCAGCATCGGCTTTCTCTATTCGGTCTATGAGGGCAAAAGCGACGGCAAGCAGCACATCGTCTATCACGCCGTTGCCGGCGAGGGCGAGCCTGCCGGCGGCAGGTTCGTAAAACCTGACGCCTTGGTTGCGGCAAAGTTCAAGACCAGTTCGACCGCCGATATCGTCAACCGTTTTGCGATGGAAAGCTTGATCGGCAATTTCGGCGTCTATTTCGGCGACGAGACCGGCGGCACCGTTCATCCCATTCCAGCCAAGGGCGCAAAAGCATGAAGTTCTCCCTCTTCGTCCATATGGAACGGCTCGACGCCAGCCAGAGCCATAAAAGCCTCTATGAGGAATTCGTCGCGCTCTGCGAGATCGCCGACAAGGGCGGCATGCATGCGATCTGGACGGGCGAGCACCATGGCATGGATTTCACCATTGCGCCCAACCCGTTCGTGACCATTGCCGATCTGGCGCGCCGCACACATCGCGAGCCCGGCTTGGGACGGGGACGGTGATCGCCCCCTTCTGGCACCCGATCAAGCTAGCCGGCGAGGCCGCCATGGCCGACATCATCTGCGACGGAAGGCTCGATATCGGTATTGCGCGCGGGGCCTATTCCTTCGAATACGAACGTCTGCTGCCCGGTCTCGATGCCTGGGGCGCCGGCCAGCGCATGCGCGAGCTTATTCCGGCGGTCAAGGGCATATGGGCCGGCGACTACGCCCATGACGGGGAGTTCTTCAAGTTTCCCTCGACCACCTCGGCGCCGAAGCCGCTGCAGCAGCCGAACCCGCCCATATGGGTTGCGGCGCGCGATCCGAACTCGCACGAATTTGCCGTCGCCAACGGCTGCAACGTTCAGGTGACGCCCCTCTGGCAGGGCGACGACGAGGTTCAGTCGTTGATGGAGCGCTTCAACGATGCCTGCGCGAAGAATCCCGAGATCGAGCGGCCCAAGATCATGTTGCTGCGTCACACCTATGTCGGCTCGTCAGAGGACGATGTCGCCCAGGCTGCCCATGAACTCAGCGTCTACTACAATTATTTCTTCGCCTGGTTCAAGAATGAGAAGCCGGTTACCCAGGGTCTGATCGAACGGATCCCGGACGAACAGGTCAGAGCAAACGCGATGCTGTCGGATGAGGTCATGCGCACCAACAATGTCGTTGGCGACGCTGAGACCGTCATCGCCCGGCTCAAGGCGTATGAAGCGCTCGGTTATGACGAATATTCCTTCTGGATCGACACCGGCATGAGCTTCGAGCGCAAGAAGGCGTCGCTCGAACGCTTCATCACCGAGGTCATGCCAGCATTTCAGGAGTAAGACCATGCGGCGTTTCCAGCACTACATCGACGGCGAATTCTCAGATGGCGAGGCCAGCTATCCGAGCATCGATCCCGCCTCCGGCGCGGTCTGGGCTGATATGCCCGAGGCGCGCGAAGGAGATGTCGATCGGGCTGTCAACGCGGCCGACAGGGCGCTTTACGAAGGCCCCTGGTCGAAACTGACGGCCACCCAACGCGGCAAGCTGCTTTACAAGCTGGCCGACCTGGTTGCCGCCAACGCGCAGATCCTCGCTGAACTGGAGACACGCGACACCGGCAAGATCATCCGCGAGACATCGGCGCAGATCGCTTATGTCGCTGAATACTATCGCTACTATGCCGGCATCGCCGACAAGATCGAAGGCGCCTACCTGCCGATCGACAAGCCCGACATGGATGTCTGGCTTCGCCGCGAGCCGATCGGCGTCGTTGCGATGGTCGTGCCGTGGAACAGCCAGCTCTTCCTGTCCGCGGTGAAGATCGGCCCGGCGCTCGCGGCCGGCTGCACGATGGTGGTCAAGGCCTCGGAAGACGGGCCGGCGCCACTTCTCGAATTTGCACGGCTCGTGCACGAGGCAGGCTTTCCCGCCGGCGTCGTCAACATCATCACGGGTTTCGGCGCCTCCTGCGGCGCTGCCCTCGGCCGGCACCCGAAGGTCGCGCATGTCGCTTTTACCGGCGGCCCTGAAACCGCCCGGCACGTCGTTCGCAACTCGGCCGAAAACCTCGCCTCCACCTCGCTTGAACTTGGCGGCAAGTCGCCATTCATCGTCTTTGCCGACGCAGATCTCGAGAGCGCGGCCAATGCCCAGGTCGCGGGCATCTTCGCCGCGACAGGGCAGAGCTGCGTTGCCGGGTCACGGCTGATCGTCGAACGCAGCGTCAAGGATAAATTCGTCACCTTGCTGCGGGAAAAGGCGGAAGCGATCCGGATCGGCGCCCCGCTTGATATGGCGACCGAAGTCGGGCCGCTTGCCACCAAGCGCCAGCAGGACAATATCGGCGCCCTCGTCGCGAAGTCGATCGAAAGCGGCGCCCGCCTCGTCACGGGAGGACGCAAGATCGATGGCGAAGGCTATTATTTCCCGCCGACGATCCTCGATTGCGACGATGTCGCTTCGCCGTCTCTGATCGAGGAGTTCTTCGGGCCGGTCCTCTCCGTCGTGTCCTTCGAGACCGAAGCCGAGGCGCTGCGGCTTGCCAACGACACCCGCTATGGCCTGGCTTCCGGCATCTTCACCCAGAACCTCACCCGGGCGCACCGGCTGATGAAGGGCATCCGCGCCGGCATCGTCTGGGTCAACACCTACCGCGCCGTCTCGCCGATCGCGCCCTTTGGCGGCTTCGGCCTGTCGGGCCACGGCAGGGAAGGCGGCATGGCCGCGGCGCTCGATTATACCCGCACCAAGACGATCTGGCTCCGGACCTCCGACGATCCGATCCCCGATCCTTTCGTGATGAGGTGAGCGATGTTTTACGAGGTCCGCACCTATCGGCTCAAGAACGGAACGATCCCGCAATATCTCAAGGTCGTCGAGGAAGAGGGCATCGAGATCCAGAAGAGTCATCTCGGCACGCTGGTCGGCTACTTCTTCTCGGAGATCGGCACGATCAACGAGATCGTCCACATCTGGGCCTTTACGAGCCTGGACGACCGGGAAGCGCGGCGCCAGAGGCTATTGGCCGATCCCCGGTGGCAGGCCTTCCTGCCCAAGATCCGCGATCTCATCGACGTAGCGGAAAACAAGATTATGAAGCCAGCTAACTTTTCTCCCAGGAGCGAGGCGCGCTGACGGCATAAGGCATACCCGTAGGACAAACCAGAACAAGGATAAGGGAACATGAAAACAACATTTGCTTTCGCGGCGGTTGCCGCATTCGTGGCTGTGTCCGTACCGGCACACGCTGACAGCATGGTCTTCTCGAGCTGGGGAGGAACGACCCAGGACGCGCAGAAGGCGGCATGGGCCAGCCCGTTCACCGAGAAGACCGGCATCACGGTCGTACAGGACGGGCCGACCGACTACGGCAAGCTCAAGGCGATGGTCGAGGCTGGCCAGGTCACCTGGGACGTTGTCGACGTCGAAGGCGACTATGCCGCCCAGGCCGGCAAGAATGGCCAGCTCGAGAAACTCGATTTCTCGGTCATCGATAAATCCAAGCTCGATCCGCGCTTCGTCACCGATTATTCGGTCGGCAGCTTCTATTATTCCTTCGTCATCGGCTGCAACGCCGATGCCGTCAGCGCCTGCCCGAAGACATGGGCGGACTTGTTCGATACGACGAAGTTTCCCGGCAAGCGCACATTCTACAAGTGGTCGGCTCCCGGCGTGATCGAAGCGGCGCTGCTTGCCGACGGCGTGCCTGCCGACAAGCTTTATCCGCTCGATCTCGACCGCGCCTTCAAGAAGCTCGATACGATCAAGTCGGATATCATCTGGTGGTCGGGCGGCGCCCAGTCGCAGCAACTGCTGGCCTCCGCCGAGGCGCCCTTCGGCAGTGTCTGGAACGGCCGCATGACGGCGCTTGCGGCAAGTGGCATCAAGACGGAGACCTCTTGGGAACAGAACATCACCGCTGCGGATTCGCTCGTCGTGCCGAAGGGTTCGCCGAACGTGGAAGCGGCGATGAAGTTCATTGCAATGGCGACCTCGGCTGAACCGCAGGCCGCCTTTGCAAAGGCCACCGGATATGCGCCAATCAACCTTGACTCGGCCAAGCTGATGGATCCGGAGACGGCCAAGACGCTGCCGGATCAGCAGACGGCCAGCCAGGTGAATGCCGACATGAACTACTGGGCGGACAATCGCGATGCCATCGGCGAGAAGTGGTACGCCTGGCAGGCAAAATAGCCTGAAACTTGAGATGAACGGGCACGGCGAATGTTCGCCGTGCCTCTGCCAGCGTCGGTGCGCATTTGTTGGACCTCGGCGTCGGCGGAAATTGACGGGTGAGAAGGACTGTCATGTCGACATATAGCGATGCCTCCGGCGCAATTGCGCCCCTGCCGAAGGTGCGCAGGGCAACAGGGTTCAGCGGGGTCCTTCCGGCTCTCGCCTTCGTGACGATCTTTTTCATCGCGCCGGTGGCGGTGCTCTTGCTGCGCAGCGTGCTGGAACCCGTGCCGGGCTTTGGAAACTATGCGCAGCTGATCGGGTCCGCGACCTATCTCAAGATTTTCGCCAACACCTTCATCGTCTCAGGCCTCGTCACAGTGATCTCGCTGCTGATCGGATTTCCCGTTGCCTGGGCGCTGGCAATCATGCCCGGGCGGCTGACCTCGGTGATCTTTGCGATCCTGCTGCTCTCGATGTGGACCAACCTGCTTGCGCGCACCTATGCCTGGATGGTGCTTTTGCAGCGGACGGGGCTGATCAACAAGATGCTGATCGGAATGGGGCTGATCGAAAAACCCCTGGCATTGGTCAACAATCTGACCGGAGTCACCATCGGCATGACCTATATCATGCTGCCCTTCATCATCCTGCCGCTCTACGGCGTGATCAGGAAGATCGATCCGTCGACCCTGCAGGCGGCAGCCCTTTGCGGCGCCAACCGGTGGCAGTGCCTGACCCGTGTTCTGCTGCCCTTGGCCATGCCCGGTATGGCGGCTGGTGCCCTCATGGTCTTCGTCATGTCCCTTGGTTATTTCGTCACGCCGTCGCTTCTCGGCGGCACTGCCAACATGATGCTCGCGGAGCTGATCGCGCAATTCGTGCAGTCGCTGGTCAATTGGGGAATGGGAGGTGCTGCGGCGCTGGTTCTACTCGTGGTGACCCTGTTGCTTTATGCCGTCCAGCTGCGCTTCGTCGGCAACCAGAACCCGGGAGGGCGTTGACATGTTGCTCAATTTCGACCGCCTCGGCTGGTGGAAATACATCCTGCTGACGATAACGCTTCTGACCGCGGCCTTTCTGCTGCTGCCGATCGTCTTTATCGCGGCGCTCTCCTTCGGCTCCTCGCAGTGGCTGATCTTTCCGCCGCCGGGCTGGACGGTTCAATGGTACAGCGAGCTCTTTGCCGATCCGCGCTGGCTGGAATCGGCCTGGACGAGCTTCAAGATCGCGGTGATCGTCACTGTCCTGTCGGTGCTGCTCGGGCTCGTGACATCCTTCGGGCTGGTGCGCGGTTCGTTCCTGTTCCGCGATGCGCTGAAGGCGCTGTTTCTGACGCCGATGATCCTTCCCGTCGTGGTTCTTGCGGTTGCCCTCTATGCCTTCTTTCTGAGGATCGGCCTCGGCGGCACGCTGGTGGGCTTCGTCATTTCGCACCTCGTTCTCGCGCTGCCCTTCTCGATCCTCTCCATCTCAAGTGCGCTGGAGGGCTTCGACAAGTCGATCGAGGATGCGGCGGTTCTGTGCGGAGCCTCGCCTCTGGAAGCAAAGATCAGGGTCACCCTGCCTGCGATCAGCCATGGGCTGTTTTCGGGCGCCGTCTTCTCGTTCCTGACATCCTGGGACGAGGTGGTGGTGGCGATCTTCATGTCCAGCCCGACCCTGCAGACGCTGCCCGTCAAGGTATGGGCGACGCTGCGGCAGGACCTGACGCCGGTTGTCGCTGCGGCGTCGACCCTTCTCATCCTTTTGACGATCATCTTGATGGCGCTGGTTGCCGTCGTGCGTAAGGTACTGAAACAATGAAAGAACCATTCCTTCAGATCCGCGGAATACGCAAGGAATACGGCCCTGTCGTTGCCGTCCACGACGTCAATCTAGACGTTCGGCGCGGGGAGTTCCTGACCTTTCTCGGACCATCCGGATCCGGGAAAAGCACGACCCTCTACATTCTGGCCGGCTTTGAAACTCCGACGAAAGGCGACATCACGCTGGAGGGCAAGACCCTGCTCGCCACGCCGTCGCACAAGCGCAACATCGGCATGGTGTTCCAGCGCTACACCCTGTTTCCGCATCTGACCGTCGGCGAAAACATCGCATTCCCGCTGAAGGTCAGGCGCAAGTCCAAAGCCGAGGTCGACAGCAAGGTGAAGGAGATGCTGCGCCTCGTCAGGCTCGAAGGCTTCGAGGATCGCAAGCCTGCACAAATGTCCGGCGGCCAGCAGCAGCGCGTCGCCCTTGCCAGAGCCCTTGCCTATGATCCGCCGGTGCTTCTGATGGACGAGCCGCTGTCGGCGCTCGACAAGAAGCTGCGCGAGGAAATCCAGCATGAGATACGCCGGATCCATCAGCAGACCGAAGTGACGATCCTCTATGTCACGCACGACCAGGAGGAGGCGCTGCGGCTCTCCGACCGCATCGCCGTCTTTTCCAAGGGCGTCATCGATCAGATTGGGACGGGGCCGGAACTTTACGCCAATCCGCGGACCCGCTTCGTTGCCGAATTCATCGGCGACAGCGACTTCATTTCCTGCGACCTGCTGTCGTCGTCCGACGGGCAGGCCAGCATTTCGCTTGGCGGCGGGAGCGTCTTCAACCATATTCCGGTGCATGGAAAAGGAACCTCCGGGACGAGGGCAGCCCTGATGCTGCGGCCGGAGCGCATTCGGCTGTCGCGCGCCCAGGCGGCGGGAGCGGGGCTCGCCGCAACCGTCAGCGACATCACGTTTCTCGGCAACAATATACATGTCTCGACCAAAACGGCGACCGGCGAGGCGCTGGCGGTTCGCCTGCCCTTCGGTCACGAGGCGATCACCGGGCTTGGCCGTGGAGACACGGTACATCTGGATTTCGATCCCGGTGCGGCCCATGTCTTCTGTTGAAAGTCGTCCTATGAAACTCAGTGATCCCTCGCTGTTCCGTCAGGCATGCCCGATCGCCGGCCGCTGGATCGAAGCGGAAGGCCGCCCGGCGACGACGGTGCGCAATCCGGCAACCGGCGCGCCGCTCGGCGCGGTCCCCGACCTCGGGGCCGCGGAAACGGAGGATGCCATCCGGGCAGCCGTCGTCGCCCAGAAGCTTTGGGCGAAGAAGACGGCCGGAGAACGCGCCTCTATTCTCAAGGTGCTGATCCACAAGCGGTTGGAGGGGACCAAATTCGTCTGGCCACAGGTCCGTGACGGCGTGATGCGGATGTCGCCGGTTCAGTTTGCAGCCCTGTTCGAGGGGCTCGATTGGCGGCTCGTACGGTCCGAGCGACAGCGACGTCCGCAGCTTGCCGGATAAGTGCGGCGGATTGAATCAGCACCGTGTTCGATGTGGTAAGCCATTCGAAAATATGATTAAAATTGCGCATGAGCCAAGCGTCACTGTCCGAAGAAAACGCTGCCTTGAAGGCGCTTTTAGCGCAGACGCAGGCTGCTCTTGTCGAGCATCAGGTGGCGTTGGCCCAGTCAGAGGAAGCACGGCGGCGACTGGAAGCCATCGTCAGCGATCTGCGGCGCGACAAGTTCGGCGCGAAATCGGAAAAGCTGAGCCCGGAGCAGTTCAATCTACCTCTTGAAGATATCGAGATCGCGCAAGGCATTCTCGATGCCACCCAGGAAAGGGCCGAAGCCGTCATTAAGGGCAAACGCCAAGAGCCAAACGGGCCGCGCCGCAGTCGCGGCCATTTGCCAGCGCATCTGCCGCGCGTGGAGCAGGTCATCGAGCCCGAGAGTACGATGTGCCCCTGCGGCTGCGGACAGATGGCCAGGATCGACGAAGATACCTCCGAACGCCTCGACAGGGTTCCTGCCCAATTGCGCGTCCTGGTGACGCGACGGCCGAAATATGCTTGCCGGCGCTGTTCGGGCGCAGTTGTCCAGGCGCATGCGCCCGAACGTGTCGTTCCAAGTGGTCTTCCCACCGAGGCGTTGATTGCCCAGATCGTTGAAGCGCATCGCCAGGCGCCGCATCTGTGCGAAAACTCGCAAAATTACTATCACATCAGCTTACCGCATTTGATTGCCGAAGTGATATACCAAGTCAATGGCCACCCCTTCGAAATACTTACCGGACGTCCATTGGAGTGGGAGAATAAAGTAACGCAGATACGGCGCCTGCTTCGAAGTTGCTTTCGTTCAAGCGGCTCTCTCTAAACTGTCGAACACTCAGCAGTTAACGCGCATTATTACGCCTCGTCTTCTATCTGAGTCGCTACGATTAACCGCTGTACAACTAGTTCATTCCAGGCACTAGACAGGCGCGCATCGACCTTCTTCCTAGCTTCAGATAGATCAGGTGTATTTTCGAACCATTTTTGAACCATCTCAGCAATGTCTTCACGGTATCCGCGACTTTCCTCTCCAGGAGGCCACGTCAGCCTTGCTCCTTCGCTTCTTTCAGCGGGCCGGTAGCTACTGCGGCAATGCAACGCCGGCGAAGCGGTCGCTGCCCGTCTCATCTGAACGCTTTGCGGGGTAAAACGAACCCCGGGATCAAGGCGATTTCGATAATCTGTGGTTGAATCGCGTAACTCTCTCCTGATAAGCGTGCTGGCAGATAAATTGACCTACACACTTTTTTCGCAGTGACTTCGGGGAGAAGATCTTTGCCAATCGCACCGAGATGGAGTGACTTAGCAAGCGATGTCGCGCAACTCTTTGGGTTCTCGCGCCCCCGATCGCCAGCACTTAATCGAACAATTGAACGTGGCATCCGATATGTTTCGATCGATGAACGAGCCCGCCGGATCGTCTTCGATGCCAAGTCGCTGGTTGTTGGCCTTCTTGCGGCAGGAGAAACCGAGCGAGACTCTATTCGTTGGGGCGACACCGCCACATGGTTTTACGATTGGTTTGTTCGGCAACTGTCAGAAGGCGATTACCGCACCGCGATCGATGCGGCGAAGACCGACCCTGATTTGATTTTCCCCGGCTATGAAGAAGGTTTCCAGGTTGAACTTTCGGGCGACGTCCAGGCTCTTATCTCCCGGGCGGCTGAAGTCTCGCTGTTCATGAATGGCCGCGCAGACTTTGAGGCACGGCATTTCTTTGCAGCAATGGTCGGCTCGGGTTTGCTGGCGAAGCAGCTAGCGGAGCTGTTCGGGTTCTATATTGCCAATGTCGAGGATGATCTCAAACGAAACCTGATCGCCCGCCTGCTCACCCAGCCAGATACGGGCGAGACCCTTGAGAAGTGGCTGACCACCTTTTCACTCCCTGAAAGTGATAAGAAGTTGTTCGCAGAATCGACGCGAGAGGCGGACATTGGGCCGGTTGATCCAGCTGTTGATGACCTACTCAGACAGCTCGAGATAAACGACGTCACACACACCGTTCGTGTCGTCCTGGCTGAAGCGGCAAGAATGAACCAGCAGCCTGACGGGCCTGCAGAAGTCAGCAGTACACGTCTGTTCCTCTCTTGCCTTGTGGTCGGTCGCCGACGACCCGTTGAGCGACGGCCATTCGATCTCTTAACGGCGCTGGTGGCACTTTCTGATGACGAGCGCTTTCGAGGGTTGGGAGCGATCGAGAGAACTTATCGGACGACGTCCTCTCCGCCACCCCAGTCGATAAAAGCCACTAGCAACGTTTTAGAAATCCTGCGGACCGCCGGGAACTCTGGCTGGTATAACAGCCGCGCCCTCGGCGTCGACGAGCTGTTAACTGCACTGCTGTTGCAATCCGGAACGAAGATCGAAGAGCGTTTTCTAACCGGCAACATTTCGCATGACCTCCTTCGTACCGCCCTTGTGGCAACGCTGAGACCCTACGACCCGCAATGGAATCGATGGGCCAAAGCTTTCAATCTGTCGCCGGCCGATCTCGACAGCTTCGGAAGTCCGCCGCCGTTGACACAATCAACGGACATTCTCTTCGCCGAAGTCGGCAATGATAATCCCGACAAAGCGACCCTCAACGACGTTCTTGGCGCCGCGGATGAGGCCCGAGCCTTTGCGAGAGTCGCGACGGCCCGTGGGGTCAGTCCGCCCCTCGCCTTCGGCGTCTTTGGAGAGTGGGGATCAGGCAAATCGTTTTTCATGCGGCTCATGCAGGAATATGTCGATAAGATCTCAAGGAGAGAAGCCACCGAGGCTCAAAACGGAGGCGCATTTCATGAGAACGTTGTGCAGATCCGGTTTAATGCCTGGCACTACGTCGAGAGCAACCTGTGGGCCAGTCTCGTCGACAATATTTTCGTCGAACTCGATAGGTGGTCGCGGGCCCGTCAACCAGCTGATGGCGGCAACTTTCTCCTCGATGAGCTCGTCACCGCTCGGGAATTGTCCCTCGATGCCGCAGAGCGGCTTGTTCACCAACGCCAGCAACAAGAGCTGGCGGCAGACAGGCTTCTTGCTGCCGAACGCGAACTGCGGCTGAAAAAGCAACAGGTCGGGATTACGCCGCGGGCTCTCTGGAACGTTGTCAAAGAGAATTTCGCGAAGGAAGTCGGACCCGAGAAAATCAAGAAAGCGGCCGACCAGCTTGGTTTGACCGAACTCGCTGAAAACGCCGAGGCGCTGAAATCCACGCTCGATGAGGTAAAGACCGACGCCGCCAGAGCAAGGGTGCTGGGTCGAGGCTTGTTAAATCGTCTTTCATCGAGCTGGTCCATCGCCGCGTTGTTCTGCGCTATCGTTGCGGGGCCAGCGGTGTTCGCTTTCGGTTATGACCAGCTGGCGACATGCTTCAGCGGGATCTCAGAATATGTCAATCGCTGGGTTGCTTCCCTGGTCGGACTGCTCAGCGCCACGACCGTAGTCGTGAAATTTCTTCAGCATCGGGTACGGACGGGCCTCGTAGTCCTGGAGAGCTATCGTGACAAGTTGGAGGAGGCGATCGACGCCCAGCTCAAGACACCGGCGGATGCAGTTGCGGCGGCAGAAAGCGATTTGGTGCGCTTGACGTCTGAGGTTGCTGAAGCCAAAGCTGCCCTAGCGACCTCAAGTGACCGGTTGGCACGAGCTGCCAAAGAATACGAAAGCGATAGCGGGCGGGACCGTTTATTACGGTTTGTTCGCGATCGCGCAGGTAAAGATGGCTACTCTAAGCATCTGGGCCTTATCGCCAATATTCGCAAAGACTTCACCCAGCTCTCTGTCCTCATGGCGGAGGTCGATGCACGACTGCGAAAAGACGACGACAAACAGTTCGAGGATTACAAACTTCGCGTCCAGGCGCTCATCGCTGACGCTGGCGAAAACTATCTGACCGGCGACGAGAAAGCGCGTCTTGAGGCGCTTCTGTTGCGTTCAGAACCAGACCCAGCACAAAGCTTCGACCGCATTATTCTCTATATTGATGACCTGGACCGATGCCCGCCCGAGCAAGTGGTCCAAGTTCTACAAGCCGTGCATTTGCTGCTATCGTTTCCTCTCTTTGTCGTCGTCGTTGCTGTCGATACCCGTTGGGTCAGCCGTTCTCTCGAGGCTCATTATGCCGGCCTGCTGGCAGACCATTCGACGAAGCATGCCAGTGCATCCGCCAGCGATTATCTCGAGAAAATCTTCCAGATCCCCTACTGGGTGCGGCCAATGACGCGGGAGGCAAGCATTGCCCTCCTTTCGTCACTATCGGCGGTTCCGCGGCCGCTCTCGACCGCTGTGCAGAGTTCGGCCCCGCCGGCCTCTGATCCCAAGACGGTTCCGGACCGGACGGCCTTGGATGCGCCAAACCACGTCGATTTGCCAGAAGCCGGAGATCCGCAGAAGGAACGGGAGAGCGGTGAGGAGTTTGGTCAGCCTTCCTCCCGGGCAGGGGAGCTTCCACAGCCTCCCGGCGCACGAGCGTTGACCCTTTCCGATGCAGAGCGCAGATACATGTCGTCCATCGCTCCGTGGGTCGGCAATACACCCCGACGCACGCTTCGGTTTCTCAATATTTATCGCGTCATTAAAGCCAGCCTCGACGCCGGCAACCTTGTCCGCTTGGAAAGCGGCGGTTATCGAGCCCTGATGGCCCAACTTGCTTTGATCGTTGGGTCGAAGAAAGGCGAGGGTTTGACATTGCTTGGCGAGCTTGCCGAGGGCGGTAGTATCGACGAGATCCTGAAACGCAGTGGCGACAATGAAGTCTCGCCAGTGGCGCGTGGCGCACTGCAGGTGTTCAATGACGCTTCACAGCCGGTCTCCTCGGCCGACTGGAACTTTTACCGCGAAATGGCGGGTCGCTTCGGCTTTGAGAATCATCGGGTAAGCGATGCGCGGCCGACCCCTCAAACACAAACTGTAGATTCGAGTTCGAAATGAAGAACGAAGATAGAGCCTTTCTTCGGCAATACGCACGTGCTGTCATTCACATGCGCGAAAGACATTCTTCCAAGGGCCTCGGCCTTATCCTCGGCGCCGGTGTCAGCCAGCCTATTGGCTTTCCTGCCTGGGGAGAGCTTGTCGACCGGATCGCCTCTTCGCCTGACGTCCAGGGCGACCACCTTCTGGCGGCCGCAAACGGTCTGTCGGATACGGCAAAGACACAGATGCTGCTTCAGCATTTTCGAACTAAACGACTAGACCAGCTCGGCTATCAGCAGTCGGCCCGTTCGCTCCGGAAAATCCACGGCGAATGGCGACGGATCGTTCAGACAGCGCTCTATCGCGATGCGCCACGAGAAGCCAAAGAGCTCGATGCCACACACCCATATCTGTCAGCGTTGATCGGCATTATTGCTGAATCGCCAATGACGGTGACGTACAATTTCGACGATACGATCGAAAGGCTACTGCAGTTCGCCAAGAACCCGAACGGCAACGCCTATGGCCGCGGCTTTGAGACTGTTTGGGATGCGGCTCTCCAGCCGAAACGTGATGCGGCCGTCATCTACCATCCTAACGGCTATCTTCCAAGCAATCTGCTCGAGTATCCCAGCGAAAACCTGGTCTTTTCCGAAGACAGCTTTGCCGACCAGCTAATCGAAAGCATGGCCGGCCATCATGCCTCGCTTCTCCACCATCTCGCACGGACGACCTGTGTATTCTTAGGCTTGTCGCTGCAAGACGAGACACTGCGGCATCTCCTTCGTCAAAATGCGCGCATCAATCCCGGCCAATGCCACTATTACATCTCCTGGCGCAAAGCCGGCGAGCCACGCAACCTCGAGGCCGAAAAGCTCATGCAGGAGGCCAATTTCGATGTTTATAACCTCATCACGCTTTTTCTTGACGACAGTGAGATTGCATCCCTCGGCCGCCTCGTCACCGCCGGCGATGCGGATATCCGGCACGCGGCGGAAGAAGAGGGTGTCGAGCTCCGCTATGTCTACTATCTGACGGGAGCGATCGGCGCCGGCAAAACGACCACCCTTTCCTACCTCGGTTCGCTGATAACGTTCGAAGAGTGGACCGAGGCTCGAAACGAACTTCTTGGAAAATCTTGGATCGATCTTACCGGACCTCAGCGTGAGGAAGTGGATGACTGGATCCAACGGCAGTTTGTGAACAAGAACATGGCGCTCATCGAGAAGACGTCCGGCGTGATCGCTGTCGATCGACCGCCGCTGGACCCCCTTTCGTTCTCCAATCCTGGGGAGGTTGCCGCAAAGGCGGAAAAGATGATGAGTGCGTTCAGCCCGGGGAAGTCGCACCGGCAGGTGGTCCCGGGACAGGTCATCATGCTCGACGGAGCCGCGTCGGAGTTTGAGGCACGCGTGATCGGCCGGCATAAAGAGAGCACAGCGGCCGTGATCGAGGACCTGCAGAAAAATCTCCGTCGGATTTATGAACAGACACAGGATGTTGACACGTCAGGCAGCTCAATCCACTACGTCGTTAAATCCGTTGCCAAGATTGTCCATCTCGGCGTCTATCGGCCTGTGGACCTCCACGCGCGTTTGACGCAGATCGCAAAAGAGGGACTGAAGGCTTGAGAAGGCCCCGCATCTATCTGGCGGCTCCACTTTTCACAGCGGGCGAGCGAGATTTAAATGCAACGATCCGCGATGCTTTGGCCGTCCATTGTGACGTCTATCTTCCGCAGGAAGACGGGGCGTTGCTTGCGGAAGCGATTGAGCGCGGGGATGACCCCGAGGTGGCCTCCCGCTATGTGTTCGACTGTGATGTAACAGCGTTGCGGGACTGCGATATTCTGTTGATTGTTTTGAACGGACGCACAGTCGACGAAGGTGCCGCGTTCGAACTAGGCGTGGCTTGGGCTTTGGGCAAGATATGCGTGGCCTATAAGGATGATCCCCGCCAACTTCTTGCGCTCGGCGACAATCCGATGATCACCCAGTCGGTCAGAACGGTGTTTCGTAAGATTGAGCCGCTCGTTGAGTGGGCGGCTAGCTGTGCCTGGCTCGATCGCGAAGGCGTCCCGTCATTTTTCGAGGACGCCGCTCACATGCCGCCAAGTGGCGCCGATTGATGAATATACCTACGTCGCAGTGCTCACTGTTTCTGACCTCCAGGACTCTTTCCGCCATAGCTTTCAGATGCGGTACAAGTTTACCCGCAAAGGCGGAACGACGTTCACGGCGTTCACTATTGTTCGCTGTCTCTCCCAAAGTATGGGAGGTCGGATGACGGAGATGGGCAAGATCGAATGGCAGTTGCTCCGGTGGCCCGAAGGCGGTGTTCATGACGTGCAAAACCAAATTCGATCATCACATTCGGATTCGGGAGCTGCTTTCCATTTGCTGTCATACCGACGAACGTTACATCCCCAACAAAGATCTCGCATTCGCGGATCTTTCGAAGAATTGTCTCGCTGACAGGCGGGGTACCCGAAACGTCCGCGGTGTCTGAGTCCAGACGGATCTCGACATCATGATCCTGCCTTAGTGTTTCGACCGCCGCTTCCAGCGCAATCCTGATAAAATGGTTGCAGACTTTTCCATCGCGGTCATTTTGCCAGGCGTAGAAGATATGAATCGGGCGCATGGCGAAACTGTAGCACCATCACGGTTTTTGCGTGCAACGTGGGAGCGATGTTCCCCAGGAATCAGCGAGTGCCGTTCTGCTAGTGATCGGCCTGGACGACCCTGTGCGCTTCCCAAGTTTCGGGTGTCCATTCCACCACCATGTGATCATCAGATCCAGGCCCTCCGGTTTCGACGTGATGGACGCGAAGTCCGGCAGAGCCATCCAAGCAAAACCCTGTGCGCACGGCCCTGGGATCCGTATCGATCAGCTTCTCCTTGCCCCGACGTCGGACTTCGAGGATTGCGCTACAACTGACGACAAACCTTGACTGGCTCTTTCGGCCAATTTCAATCGATCGCTGATGTTCCCAGCGCCCAAATGCGAGGCCAACGTCGAGCACCGGTGTCAGCACCCAGTCAGGAAGGGCGTGCAAGGCGACGTCGCCTCCTGGCGTCTGCTGTTCCAGGTCCTCGCAGATCAACACCATCACCCGCCCGAGCCCGAGAATGTCGCAAATGATAAGCTCCTGACCAGTCGCGCAGTCCTCCATGTGCCGATCACTCTCGTGCCCCTTGGCACGAGGCACGTCGCATTCCTGCATCCTTTCCCATCGCATGTTGAAGGAGTTGAGCTTTCGTTGGCGAAACAGGACGTCTCCTGTGGCACTCATGACCACAGCCTCATTGAACGGACGCCCTATGCCAGCATCGATTTCCTTCGTTGGGCCGCTTCCGACCAGAATCATCGCTTGGTGGCTTCGCGCCCCCCTTTGCAAGCTTGCGCTTAGGCCCTCCACCGCCTCATCGCTTGTGACAAGTTCAGGAAGAACGATCAGACCAGCATGCTTATCAAGGAGCGCCGTGACTTCAGATTTGATCCGCTGCCCGAGTTCGGTGCTTTTCGGCGCCGTGTCGAGGAATGCTCGACGACCCCGATCTGATGCGGTGAATTCGAGATCGTGCCGATCGACGGCGATTGGCGCAAGTCCGACGCGATCGAGCGCGGCCTTCTCCACGGACAGACGGCTCGGTGGAAGCGCAAGCGGTTTCAGCGAGTAGTGCCTGCCTGGATGCGGTACGAAGCTAAGATGTGAGAACTGGTGTGCAAGCGAGGTGCCGCTTTCGTCTTCTCCCCTCATTTGCGATTTGCCGAGCATCAGGAGACCTTTCGGGAGAACAAATCCCTTGCCCGGAAGCTCTGCGTAGGAACCGTTCATGGTTCGGTCGCTGCGCATGATCGAAAGCATCTCGCATATCGGAGCGCTTCGCCCGCCGTGCCGCGTTTTACCGGACGGATGAATTCGCATCGTCGCGCGATCAACGGCGCACATGACGACGAAGGCGCGCTCGTCGACGTCGTTTACCTCGTGATCGAACACCGGGGGGTTTCCGTCGAGGTAAGCCATAATGTCGAGCGGAACTTCACTGTCGTCGCAGCTTTCTAGGCGCGCAAGCACAGCCTGAAATTCCTTCGAGCGCCACCCCTTCCAGGGACGAAGCGTCACGGCCCGTTCGTGCGGTTCCACACGCGCCCAGAGTTTTGCGAAAAGCGCGCCCGGCCGCACGATCGTCAGTCCGTCTTCTGTTGAAGCGCAGGTAAAAGGGCGACGAAGGCCGACAGATCCTCGGCACCGACCTTATGCTCGAAGTCGTTGGTGGCCTTCTGAAAATATCGCTCCAGGAGCGGGACGAGAGATCTTGTGCGATCATCGGCCTTTCTGAAGGCCGACAGGAGCACATCATAGATCTGCTCGCCATGCCCAATCGCATTGAGAAGTTGGCGCAATTGCTCGACGACTTCTGTTGTCAGCGGAACGTCACCCTGATCGATCAACTCGAGAAGCAAGTTAGAAGCTTCCGCCTCCCGCCCCATGTTTTTAAGGATCTCCGTTCGCTCCAGCAGCACACGCGGCCGCTGGCAGATCTCGGCAGGAAGGCTGTCAATCCGGGAAAGCGCCTCGTCGAACGCGCCGCGTTGAGCCAGAAACGAAGCTTGTGCAAGAAACAGCTCGCTGACGACAGTCTCGCGGGCATTTTCAGATTGAAGATAACGATTCGCCATGACGACGACCGCATGGCCAATTTTGTCGAACGTGTCTTCCTCGGTCTGAGCTGCAATCTTCAGCCGAGTGGTGAGGATGTTGACGATCTCAGCGACGTCCCGGTCCCGACCGGATGGCGACGTGTGCGCGAGAAGCTGTATGGCAGCCGTAATTGCATCTTGCGCACTCGGCCAGTCGCCGAACTCCATGAGCTTGGATGCCAGCAGCCGCTGCGCGCGCGCCGGCTCCAGTTCGTTACCGATCGGGAGCGTGCGCCGCCCAATCGATCGAAAGATCTCGGTCATCTCCTGATATGTCTGGATGGTGGCCTCTGCTTCACCCAATCTGTCGAAAATATCGGCGCGCCGTTCGAGCGCGCGCGTGAGCCGCCAACGGCTGATTGGATCACCCGCCATCCGCCATAGCTGCTCCGCCTCCAGGACGTAATCGAGCGCCGCCTTAAGCTTCCCCGCTCTCTGCCAGAAGCCCGCGAGGTCCTCCAGAACAAGCGCAAGTCGAGGTCCATAAGAACCGGGTTCGGCTTGGTAGGATTCTCGCGCCAAATGGACGGCGCTTTCGGCAAACGTTGCAGCAGTCTTCTGAGACAGGCGTCCGTCTCGACGACAGGCATAGGCGACAGCTGCCTCGGCAAGTGCCATCAGCCAATCGGATCGCTCCCCCTCCGTCTCCCGGGCGCTATCCAACCAGAACTGAACCTGCTTCCATCCGTCAGGGACCGACTGCTCCGTGATAGCCTGCAGGTCGAAAATCCGTGGATCGTCGAAAGCGGCGCGGCGCCACAACGACCCAAGGATTTCGGGATCGATCGGCTTGATTTTTATTGCTTCGCCTGTAATACGGTGCGCCAGGTCATGCATGGCATCGAGGAGCGATCCTCGCTCGTCGGGCAATTCTTCGAAAACCGCCAGTTTCTCCTCAAAAGCGCACCAAGGATAGTTTCGAACCTCCGCTCGCCGCAGATGATGCGCGATCCGAGAAAGGTCTTGGTCGATCACGCTCAGCAGCCTCTTGGCTGTGTGGCGGCGTGCTGCTTCGACGGTAGAACGCTCTTCGACCCGGCAAGGCACGAAAAACATCTTCAAGGCTGATTTTTGGGATTGCCGGCGACTGGCCTTGATGGATTGCGCAACGGCGGCGCTCCCCTCGATGCTTTGACGATTATAAACGAGGCAGAGGACCAGCGAATCTGGGATTTGAGTTGTGCAGATCCCAGCTGTGTCGGCGACACCGGTTCGGCTGTCGATCAGTATGTGGGTGTATTTGCCGCGCGCCCATTTCATCAGGGCATTGATGAATGCCTCTCCGTCAAACCGCTGGTAAAAGCCGTTCCAATCGAGGCCTCCGACCTTCTCGCTATATTGCTCGTCCTGCCGGCCGGATCCGATGAAGTGCAGGCATCCTTCGCCGATGGACGGCATTTCGAGCTTTTGGACGATATCGCTGCAGTCGGCGAGCTTGAACCGGCTTTTACGGTCACTCTCGGTCGGTAGTTGCTGGACATAGTCCCAAATCCGGTCGATCAAACCGCTGCTTGAGCTCTGGTCGGGATCGCTGAGGAAGGGATGAAAATATCGGTGAAGGCCCGGCGCCTCAAGATCCCAGTCGATTGCAAGAACCTTGTTGTCATTGGTGGCAAGCGCCCATGCCACATTGGCAAGCGTCATGCTCCGGCCGCTGCCACCTTTGTAGGAATAAAACGTCGTAACCTGCGACCTGCTCATCGATACCCTGCAGCACTCAGTCGTGGCAGTTGCGATTGTTTTGTTCCAGATGGCGTCGGTAGATTGCCAAGATCAAAGACGCGAAGTGCAACAACCTTGCTTTGGGCTAGAGGGGCGCGCTGCCTGGCTTCTACGCCTTCCTCGACAACTAGACGACCAACAGGCGTCAAGGCGTTGAAGAGGTCGCGCCCATGCCTGTGGCTGGTCACCATCTCCATGCCGCGAAGCTCGTCTAGAAGCCTTGAGACGTAGGCCTTGTCCCTGCGGAGTTTGACGACGATGTCGGTGTTTCGAAGCGGCTCCCCGGCAAGCAGGTCCAAGATGCGAGCGTAAGGTTGTTGTCTTGCCTTTTTGACCGCTTCATCGTCGGCGGTCGCATAGGCCGCATAACCCAGAATATCGACGGCGGCGGCCAGGCGGCCGGCCGCATAATCGGGCGAAAGGCGGTTCGCGGATGTCGTGCTGCGCAGCTTGTTCAGCGCGCCTGTTGCCGCAGCCGCTCCAGCGCGCAGAATTGGCGCGGCAGCTGTCGGCAGAACGTCGGCAACGGTTTCCATTGAGGCGTTTATCGCCGAGTCAACCTTTTCGGCAACTTTCGTGAAATCGCCGCTTGTGACCAGTTCGGATACGGTTTCGAAGCTTTGCCACAAAGAACTACGCATAATCAGCTTCTCCAATCTGCTGAACATGTAAGGTCTAGCAACGATTTTGTCAACGGATCGAGCGACGCTGATAGTCCCTATACGTCGCAGTGTATGCTGCAGAATGAGGGTGACGCTTTACGGCTTTTTTGGGTAGTCTCGCGTGAGTTGGTGCTGTCAGTTTGCTCATAATTGGTCTTGTTGCGGGTCGTGCTCGCAGATGCGTGCACCATTTGGGGCTCTGACCGCCGTCGCTCAAACCGATCAACGATCAGGCGGTTCTGTCATCTTCAGGATTTTAGTCGTCAAGCAGTAGGTAGGTGAATGTTTTCCCGAAAAGACCCTGCATCCGATATCAATGTATTGCTCGATTTCCTAGGCAGGGAACACCGAGAAGGCGTTCTCTATCGAGGCCAGACGAAAGACTACACCTATATCGTGCCGTCGGGGTATCGGCACCTCACTGCTCCGGATCAGACAAGTCCGGGACAAATTCAACTGGATCTTTCTCTCGATGACGATCCAGCCCACGCAACCCCACGGTTCAAATGGCGACGGCAAGCGCATTTTTACATCGTCACCAAACTTGGTGTGGCGCTCGGAAACCTCGTCTCACAACAATACGGGCTCACGTCTGAATGCATCGATGTCACCCATAATCCGCGGATTGCAGCCTTTTTCGCAACGCGAAGATGGCCTCACTACCGTCACCACGATGTTCGGGACGAGATGGGTGTCATATATCGATTCCGACGCACGCCAGATATACGCCCGAGCCATACTAGCATTAAAGCTTTGGATCTGTGGTTCCGCATGGGCCAAGGTGAAGGCGTTTACTTCGAGGATTTCGTCAAGCAACCCAACGGTATTATGGAGCGGGATCTCTGGAATGAACGGGAGCAGGGGCGTGGTGCCGTTGTCGCTACCCTTCCGACTCTGATTTCATGGGATGAGGTCCTCGAAAGCATTCACAACATTAGAGGAGCCCATGCGGATCTTATTCGGGATACGGTCCTTCCCATGGATTGGCACATCTCGCGCGCAGCAGCACAGGAGGGTGGCTTTATCAGGCCCGCCTTCTTTTATCAGAGTCGTGTTGCAAGCTACCTTCACGTCGTCGATCCGATTAAAATGCGTCTGACCCTTGGCCAGGAAATCGAAGATGACGGCCTGCCGTGGCCGAGGGCACATCCGTCGCTTGCGCTGAAAGAAAAGCTGATCGCGATGGAGGACGTGAAGCAGCGCGAGGGTTTTGAAGCTTTTTATTTCAGGCATTCGCCACAGCTTGTGACTAGCCTGTACCGATGCGAACTATGGCCCGAGCCTTCCGAGGATCCGATTTTCGGTTTCACATGGCATGCCGCAACCCTTATCGGATCCTTCCTGATCGAGGGTGATCTGCCACCGATCGACAATCCTGTCACAGGTGTTCTCGACCGAGGCTACAAGGTCTTGAATGAAATCGAGTCCATCGATGGGCGCGAATTCATCGACCGAGCGCGAGGTCAACTCGAAGACGCGCTCGAAAATCAGGCCGGCGGTGTTACCCGATGCCAGGACTTCGAACACGAAGCACAAGCGCGGTTTTGGCTTGGGGACACCAACAATGCGCTTCGTGCGGCCATGAAGGCTATCCGGCGCGATCCGGCCCGTGTTGATTGTTACGTGCTTGCTGCTGAAATCCTTATGTCATCGAGGCGAGCAGGATTCGCGGATCGATTTCTACGCCGCGCCCATAAGATAGACCGGGTTCATCCCATGGTACTTCGCTCGGTCGGTCGATTTCTATTTGGCCACGGCGATCTCGATCAGGCCCGAGACTGCCTGCGTCTCGCGCTCGAGAAGCTCGAAGATCCGAAAAATGCACTCTACCGTAAGCACAGAGAGGACTTGACAGACACGTTGGCTGATGTCGAGAAGGCGATGCATCAACCTGTTTGACGCAACGCCTGCAATACGGCTCTGTTGCAAATTTCCATTCTGGTTATGATGGCCGAAGGTTGGGGCGCCAATTATCTGGCAGTCTGGCGGTTTTCGAGATGCTGGGCGAGTAATGCTGCCGCTTCCGTCAATGCGCTCGGTCCGATGTTGAATGCGCGTTCGACTATGCGTGCTTCTCCACGCACGTCGCCTGTCAGGTTGAAAATTGCAGCCTGTCCTTTGCGCAGAGCCCGCATAACCTCGAAACCTTTGATCGTTGCATAGCGGTTTTCAACGTCTTGAATCCTCTCACAGGTTTGATCAACTGCTTCAGCTTGCCGTGATCGGCCTCAACGACATTGTTCAGATATTTGACCTGTCGGTGCACAAGGTCTCCCGGACATTTGCCGTCGGTCTTGAGTTGGGCGATCGCGATGCCATAGGTCGGAGCCTTGTCGGTGTTGATGACGGTTGGCTTCTCCCAGTCCTTCAAGCCGTTCAGAGCTTTGCCGAGAAAGCGTTTGGCCGCCTTGGCATTGCGCGTCGGAGACAGATAGAAATCAATCGTGTTGCCGAATTTGTCGACAGCCCGGTAAAGGTACGTCCATTGTCCACGAACCTTCACATAGGTCTCATCGACCCGCCAGCTTGTTGACTGTGGCCGTCGCCAGTGCCAACGCAGCCGCTTTTCAATCTCTGGCGCGTATTTCTGGACCCAGCGATAGATTGTCGAATGATCGACGATCACGCCCCGTTCGCCCATCATTTGTTCAAGATCGCGGTAGCTGACGCCATAGCGGCAATACCACCGCACTGCCCACAAAATCACGTCACCCTGAAAATGGCGCCACTTGAAATCGCTCATCAAAAATCTCGCTGAAAATCTTCAGCGCTCTTTCAAACATCAATGGGATTTTTGCAACAGAGCCCTATGCGGACGGGCGACGCGTGTTTCCCAATCGTGTTCCGGTCGCCCATCTGACGAAATCGGAGCGTGAGCTTATCTTCGAAGGCGGAAAGCCGGATCGGCCACTCTACGAGATCGCGACACTTGCCCTGTTGCGTGACCGGCTCCGGTCACGAGACGTCTGGGTTGAGGCAGCCACTCATTCCGGCCAATCGACGAACATCTTGTGTCGCAGCCTGCCTTTATTGCCCTGAACCAGGAAGACAAGCTCGGCCTCGGTGTTCAGAGCGACGGAGCGGCCTGGCTCGCCGAAGCTCGGGAGATGATGGACTTCAATCTCAAGCAGCTGGCGCGGCGTGCTCGTTATGGAAAGCTCGAAGGTGTCAGGCTCGAAGCCGGAACCTTGATCGTGACGCCGTATGTCAGTGACGTTCCCGCGGCGGCAAAGGATCTGAAAGCCGAAATTAGCGAGATGTATCCTCTGATTGATGTTCCCGACCTGTTGCGGGAGGTGCATGAGTGGACCTGGTTTGCCGATCAATTCACCCATCTGCGGACGGGGGATGCGCCGCAAAATATCCCCGCCATGCTCGCCGGCGTTCTGGCTGACGGCACCAATCTTGGGCCGAAACGTATGGCCGGCGCATCGAAAGGGATCAGCGCTCACCAGATCGGCTGGATGCGGAGCTTCCATTCCCGCTCCGAAACTTACCGACTCGCCCAGGCCTGTGTGACCGATGCACATACGCGTCATCCGCATTCACAAATCTGGGGCGACGGCACCACCGCCTCATCCGACGGGCAATTTTTCCGCGCCAGCGACCGCGCCGCCAGGCGCGGTGATATCAATCCGCATTATGGCAGCGAGCCGGGCATGAAGTTCTACAGCGCCCTTTCCGATCAGTACGGGTACTTCAGCATCCTGCCGATCAGCCCGACCGAAAGCGAGGCCGTCTATGTGCTCGATGGCCTGTTTGATCACGACACGATCCTCGATATCGAGGAACTCTTCACCGATACCGGAGGCGCCAGCGATCAACTCTTCGGGCTTTTCCCCATAGTCAACCGGCGCTTCTCGCCCCGCTTGCGCAATCTCAAGGACCGGAAATTCCATACATTCGAAAAGGCCGATACCTATCCGGTGTTGGCCAAGCACATCGGCGCGCCGATCAATACCGATCTCATCTTGGAGCACTGGGATGATCTCTTGCGGCTGGGCGTCTCGATCATGACGCGCACCGTTGCGCCATCGACGATCCTCAAGTGGTGCTCCACGTCCTCGAAATCCAGCGACCTCGTCAAAGCGCTTCGCGAGCTCGGCCGCATCGAGCGCACCCTGTTCATGATCGAATGGTATTCGAGCCCGGCACTTCGCCGGCGTTGCCAGGCCGGTCTCAACAAGGGCGAGGCAGCTCATAAGCTCAAACGCGCTGTCTTCTTCCACGAGCGCGGCGAAATCCGCGACAGATCCTATGACAGCCAGGCCTTTCGAGCTTCCGGCCTCAATCTGGTTGTCAGCGCCATCGTTCATTGGAATACCGTCTATCTCAGCCGCGCCGTCGCCCACTTGCGCCAGCGAGGCCGAAACATCCCAGATGATATCCTTAAACATGTGTCGCCGCTCAGCTGGGAACACATCAATCTCACCGGCATCTATTCCTGGGACGCCGAACAACAGATGCCGGAGGGCTTCAGACCGCTGCGAACTCCCGGCCATCTTCTGCGGGCCGCATGATGTTCGCCGCGGCATGATCCGCGCGACTGGTCCATCGCCTATAGTCATCCAGCTTCTCGAGAGCCTTGCCGCTATCAATGCTATTGCGAGCTAGGGCTAACCCCTCTTCAAAAGAGGGGGCGAACCCACCGACAATGATGGCCGCCGCGGCATTGAGAACAACAATTTCTCGTGCGCACCCTGAAATCTCGCCGTTAAGGATTCGAACCATCTTCGAGGCGTTAAATGCCGGATCCTCTCCATGCAATTCTTCCCAATCAATTTTGCCAAACCCGAAAGGGGTCGGATCGAATTGCATTGTGGTGACCTTCCCGTTTTTGAATTCGCTGATCTGGGTGGGACCTTCCGTGGATATCTCGTCCAAGCCATTGTGGGCGGATACGGCCATGACGTGCACCGCTCCGAGACGGCCCTAACGTATCTGCGACGACATTGGTGTATCGGCGGTCATAGATCCCAATAACCTGACGTCGAGGCTTGGCGGGATTCGACATGGGGCCAAGCAGATTGAAGAAAGAGCGGATCCCTGCCTCTTTCCGGCTCTGAATGACGTTCTTCATCCCCTGGTTAAAGGAGGGACCATGTATAAACGCAAGCCCTATAGCATCAAGGCATTCCGAGACCTGTCTCGGATCGCTGAGGTTCCTCCCTCCAAGCGCCTCCAATACGTCCGAACTGCCTGATTGACTGGAAACTGCGCTGGTACCGTGCTTTGTCATCGGAATACCAGCGCCGGCCGCAACGAACATAGCGGTGGTCGATATGTTGAAAACGCCTGCGCTTGGTCCATCACCCCCGGTGCCACAGACGTCCACAACGTCAAGGCCTGGCGGTGTTGCAACGGGTATCGACGCTTCGCGGTAAGCACGCACCATTCCCGCAAGCTCTTCGGCCGTCTCTCCCTTCAGCCGCATCCCCATCATGATGCAGCCCAGTTCAACAGGCGAGAAGTCCCCGTTTATAAAGGAACACATCATCGATTCCGCTTGGTCAGCGGATATGTCTTGGCCTTCAGAGAGTCGCCTGAGAATTGAAGCAAGTGAGAATTTAGTCATGGAACACTCCTCTTAGGGAGCCGCCGTGACCGGGAGATGGGGAGATTCGACCATACTTTGCCAGCTCACGGCGGCAAATGGTCAAATTCAATAGATGACGACTGCCGCTCCTAAACGGAGCGCCACCAAATGCTGAAGCTGCTATTGGTCAGGTCTATCATCCCCGATTGAATGCCACATAAAAATGGATCGTCCGTTCGTTCTTAGCGCAGGATTTCGAACTGCTCTTGTTCCGACCCCGAGCAGTTCGAAATCCTCGCTGCCGCATGATTGCCACCACTCTGGCAAATTCTCTGACCAGACAAAACTTTGCAACGGAACCCCGATCACCAGGAAGTCTGCAGCGCTTCGTGTCGATCTTTTCCGCCGTCCGAAATCTCTTCATCCCACCCCGTCCGAAACGCTCCGCCATTCAGATCCATCTTCACCGCCTGCAAGCCATGGCAGAGTGGAAAGTCGTCACCGTGGGCAACTGACATCCGCCATACAGGCCTCAGCGCGATCAGAGCCAGATAACGTGACATTACCTGCTGGAGCAGTAGAAATGACCAAGGCTCTAATCGTCGCTGGATGACAGTTCAGCGGAAGGACAAACCTAACAATTGTCCCACACACGACAACTCTGCGCCCTGTGGGTCGAGGCTCATGCGCGAGAGCCTTTTATCGATAGGCGACTGGGAACCCTATAGAACTTCCGAGTTTCTTCGAACACCTTACAAATGCGGCACGAAAGTTGCTGTTCCTCCTTGCAGGGTGCTGACACCAGGAAGCCAGCGTACGGCAACATGACTGGAGCGGCATCCGCCAAACCCTCATACGGAAAGGAATGCACCATGAAGAAGAAGATCGCAGAAACCAACACGGTTATCCGTACGACCACGCCGTACACCGGCACGGTCTAAATGAACCTGGGAGGGTGGCAATGCGCCACCCTCCCTCAATCGAAAACGGGGAGCAATATGGTCGATTTTGTACAGTCGAATGCGTTGGCGTTGATTTCGGAGGCGGTTGGCGCCTCAACAATAACCGTGCTCAAGGCCGACAAAGGCATGGCTCCTCAAGCCACCATCGCGACAGCCCTTGCAAACTGTGGGTCTGATGTCGAGTTTGTGGATGGAGATTGGCAACGTGGCGGCTATCTCGCGGGATTGCAAAACGTGATTGATGCGGCTTTGGAATGGACGACCAAAGAATGCCCGGACCTGATCGAGAGGCACCAGCAATCGCTCAAGCGTCTGTTTCCGCTTCTCTCAAGCGCGGCTTTTACCTTTCCAAAAGACCTCACCAACACGTCGAGCAAGGAAGAGCGAACACGGTTTTATCATCACGAATATCAGAACAAGCTGCTCGTCGGGCTCGCCGAGTATCTGCTCGAATATGCTGGTCGAAGTGGTCTCCGCGTTGTGCTAGTCATTGATCGAGCTTCAGAAATGTCACCTACGACCCTCAACCTAATAAAGGTTTTGCGGCGATTCGACAGCGAACGGCATTTCCGATTTGTTCTAGTGGACTACTCTAACGCAGTGTTCCTCGAAGAGGCCCGTGAAGTCAATTTCGGCTGTTATTCGATCGACGAACTGGTCAATCTCTTTAGCCCTAGTATGGCCCGACAGAAGCGGCGGTCAATTTTTGAGGCAGCTCGCGGGAATCCGCTACTCGTTCGCGCTCTGATCACCTGCAGTGAAGGCGGCATTCCAGTTGTTGGCTACTTGAGCTCCAATGCTGCTATCGACTTGCACCTCGCGAGCCTGACCCCTGAAGAACGCAGCGAGATGCTGCGATCTTATGTGGAAGCGGACTGCAGCCCGACCGATTTGATCGCCCAACGCAATTATGAGACATTCAGTCACGAGTATGCTGATGTTCTGCATGCAAAAAAGCATCAGGCTGCATTTGAAAGATATCTTGCTGGGAAGGCACCCCTGGTGACATTCCACGGCTTATCTGTTCGGGATAAATTCAAGCGCCTAGAACTTATTGCGGAGCCAAGTGAAATTCTAAAGAGCATTGGGCTCTATGATACTTGGTTCAGCTATTTCGGCGAAATGTTTGCGGATCCCGAGCTGCGCGTTTACGGAACGGGAAACGATGCCGTCAACGCGGTTTTCATCAATGCAGCCTTTGTTCTTTACAGCTTGGGATGCGGCCTCGTCTCTGTTCCGTATCTCGATCTTTTCTACGCAAAATTCCCATCAAGCCGCTACACGCCGACGGTCCTTTACGCTCAGTCAATGACCTATGCTAGATATCAACAGCCAGTCAACCTTCCCTTGGCGGAAGAATACGCGTTGCGAAACCTCGATACGATTGAGAGCAATTTCAAAGATTATGACAAGTATCACTACATCAAAGTTTTTGCTGAGAACGCCTATGCTTATATAAAGGCAAAGCAAGGCAAGTTTGATGAAGCTCTCACACTTTGCTCGGAAGGCAAAGCGAGAATGTTAGAGATATATGGCGACAATCGCTTCAAACTCCATCAGTCGATTTTGATTTATAATACCAGCCAGGTATACGAGCTTGTAAACGACCTTTCTTTGGCGGAGCAAAAGCTTGGCGAGGCCATCGCCTGCGATCCCTACTACGGCGAATACCAGAACGACCTTGGCAATCTCCTCGGCAAAGTGCCGGGCCGTGAAGTCGACTCGTCAAATGCATATGCGCGTGCGATCGAGCTCTGCCCGCCTTACTATGAGGCGCATTTGAACCGAGCAGGTCTGCGTAAACGGCTCGGTGATAATCAAGGCGCGCTATCCGATCTTGATCGCGCGCTGTCAATCAAACCCGAAGAATGGCGAGCTCTGCTAGAGAAAGGCAATATCCTTCTCTCAATCGGAAATCCTTCTGCCGCAATTGAATCGTACCTAGCGGCCGCTGAATTCGTTCCGTCACATGCGGACCTGCAAAGCAACTTGGGTCTTGCCTATTCCGAGTTGGAGAAGCCTGAGCAAAGCATCGCTCATTATCAAAAGGCACTCGAAATCAATCCCCGTCATGCGCCGGCCCACAACAATCTCGCAATTGAGCTGTTCAACGCCAACCAGCCTGATGCGGCGTTGGAGCATGCCAATCAAGCGGTCGATTTTGCCGGCGATCCCGACTATGAGGCTACGCGCAACCACATCCGCATGTCTTTGGCACGTCGCGCAAGGCCGCAACCATGACCCTCACCGGATTCCTCGCCTACAGTGCCGCTCTCGGCATCGCCGCCGCCATTCCCGGCCCTGGCATCACCGCGCTTGTCGCGCGGGCGCTCGGCTCCGGTTTTCGCTCGTCGCTGGCCATGTCGTTCGGCCTGATGCTGGGCGACCTCACCTATCTGACCGCCGTGGTGCTCGGCCTCGCCTTTGTCGCGCAGACCTTCGGCATGGTGTTCCTGGCCATCAAATGGCTGGGTGTCGCCTATCTCGCTTTCCTCGGCTGGCGCTTCTGGACCGCGGGCATCACGCCCGAAACCGTCGAGGCCAAGAAGGGCAAGGGCGGACTGGTTTCGAGCTTTATTGCCGGCCTCACCGTCACGCTCGGCAATCCGAAGACGATGATCTTCTACCTCGCCATCACGCCGACCATCGTCGACCTCAAGACGATCACGCTTGCGGACTACGGCATTCTCGTCGCGCTGACGGTCGTCGTCCTGTTCGTCGTGCTGGTTCCCTATCTGGCCTTTGCCGCCAAGGCGCGCTGGTTCCTGAAATCGCCGCGCGCGCTGAAGTTGCTGAACCGCACCGCCGCCGGCTTCATGGTCGGCGCCGCGGCAGCGATCGCGGCCCGTCAGTAGCACCCTTTCAGCCAAAACATTCCGGTGCCAGGCTTTCCCGCGAAATGCTTTTCCGGGACAAGGGCGTTTTAGACACAGGCCCCACTCGGATATTTCCGGCCGACAGCTTATGTTGCGCGGTTGAAAGCCGGCATCGTCAACTTAACGGAATGTGGAATTCGATGTGCGATGAAGGTTCATGACAGACCGTGATCCACTCTATCGCCGACATCGCTTTCCCGCTGAAGTTATTGCCCACGCCGTGTGGCTCTATTTCCGTTTCCCTCTGAGCCTGCGAATGGTCGAGGACTTGCTGGCTGCCGGTGGGATCATTGTCTCGCACCAGACCGTCCGGCTGTGGGCGGAGAAATTCGGCCGCACCTTTGCCAACGAGATCCGTCGTCGATCATCCGGTCGGCTTGGGGACAAGTGGCATCTCGATGAAGCCGTTGTTTCAATCCGCGGCAAGAAGCATTGGCTGTGGCGCGCAGTTGATCAGGACGGTTTCGTCTTGGAGGTTCTCGTACAAAGCCGCCGAAATGCAAAGGCCGCCAAGCGCCTGATGCGCAAGCTCTTGAAGGGTCAGGGACGGTCGCCGCGTGCGATGATCACCGACAAGCTGCAGTCCTACGGCGCAGCAAAGCGAGAGATCATGCCGGGTGTAGAGCATCGCTCCCACAAAGGGTTGAATAATCGGGCGGAGAATTCTCACCAACCAGTCCGGCGGCGAGAGCGGATCATGAAGCGCTTCAAGTCACAGCGACATCTACAACGCTTCGTCTCCATCCATGATCCGATCCCAACCTATTTCAAATCCCGCGCCACGACATCTCCTCCGGCCACCATCGCGAACTGCGCAAGGCGGCGATGAGCCTGTGGGCGAAAATTGCCCGAGCATGAGAGATATCTGCGGATGGCGTCTTTCGCTGGCCTTTTATCCGTTAAGTTTACGATGCCCTGCGAGCAGCGAACTCCCGGACAGGCACGAAACCGTGCAGCTGATAGCGGGTAAAGTTTCGCGGCAAATCATGCAATCAGACGAATGTGAAGTTCGACCCTGTCAGATGCATGTTGGCAAGGTCAGCCACAGTCTGCACACCAGACAACTCAACCAATGGGTCCACGCTGTTTTCCGAGGTGACATAGGCCAGATTTGCAGTGTGTGTTTTATTGTCGTGGTAGACAATGATGTCGCCGGCAGCTTCGCCTGAAATCGCGCGTGCGGCGTCAGAGCCATCGACGAAACTCCGGTCGGTGATTACCACGACGTGCTCACCATTTGCACCCGGGGCCTTGCCGCTGTAGAATGTGTCCACCGGATAGCCCGACTGAACGCTGGCGTGATTGATGAAGTTCGCTAACGCGCTGTCGTTAGAAAGTCCCGGGACGTCGAAAGCGAACGTATCCTCCGCCGCGTTGAAATCGAGGATGGTGGAGAGGCCCGGCGGGAACTCCTGGAGCTGAGAATTGTGGGACTGGAAGACGAACGTGTCGCGCCCCTCGCCCCCTAACAGCCGATCCCACCCCCAACCGACGAAGAGAACATCATCGCCTTTTCCACCGGAGAGATAGTCGTTGTCCTTACCCAGAATGGGGAGGTTATCACGGCCGTCGTCGCCGGAGAGCTTGTCGTTGCCGTCTCCGCCGTAGACATGATCATCGTCCGCCGCCGAAGGCAAAGTCATTGCCTGATCCAGAGTGGATCCAGTCGTTGCCGCCACGACCATCGATCACATCCTCCCAAATGCTGCCAAAGAGGCTATCGCCGTTCTCGCTACCTCGGAAAAATTTTTCCATCGCAAATACTCCTTTTGATGCGGCGCTATAAGACGCCGGGCGGCACCTATCTATTTCTGTTCGGACGGCGGGCATAATTGATTGTTTCGATGGGTCGCATCCACGTTGCCGATGGATAGCTGCACTCCTTGTTCTCGAGCGTTGATTTTTGCATTTGCCGCGACTTGTCATGAAGAGCTCATCGCTCAAAAGCAGCCCTTGAATTCAGCTTCCTGAGATCCGCCGCGGCCTGGCCGGCTCGGCGATTCTGACGAGGACTGCGGTGATATTGATGCCGTGGATGCGTGCTATCCAAATAATCGATTTTACGGATTGATGGTCGTGCTGCATCACGCGGGCCATTGATTGACGAAAATCGGGCGTGGTGCTGAAAGCAATCAAAAAGAATCAAGAGAAGCCCTGCCGAGAACCTACTCGTGGAATTAAAAGCCGGAGATGAAGCATGCGTCTTACACTTGCCACCGTGGCGGTACTTTCCACTTTATCTTTGCAGCAAGCCGTCGCGGATACAGTAAGGCCGTGCGCAGCCGGCTGTTCCGAGGGGAGACATTGTTAGTGACTGACTTTGCAGCAACATCGAGCAGCAGTAGCGCCAATCCCGCCTCCGCCCTGCGCGACTGCCGAACGGCCTTCATCGGCGTCGGCATTGCGAGCGCACTCGTCAACATTCTCTATCTCACCGGCTCCTTCTTCATGCTCGAGGTTTATGATCGCGTGCTGCCGAGCCGGAGCATTCCTTCGCTCATCGCCCTCTGTCTCCTCGCACTGTTGCTCTATGGATTCCAGGGGGTGTTCGAGCTGATCCGCGGCCGCATGCTCGTGCGTATCGCCGGCGCGCTCGACGAGAGCCTCAGCGGACGCATCTATCGAGCGCTCGTCAAGGCCCCGCTGAAGCTCAAGATGCAGGGGGACGGCCTTCAGGGCCTGCGCGATTTCGATCAGGTCCGGTCATTCCTTTCAGGCACCGGACCGTCCGCGCTCTTCGACCTGCCCTGGCTCCCCTTCTATGTCAGCATTTGCTTCCTGTTTCACCCGGTCATCGGCACGGTTGCCGTCGTCGGCGGGATGATCCTGACGCTTCTTACCTATCTCACTAATCGTGGCACCCAGGTGCCCGCCAAGAAGGCGGCCGAGGCCGGGGGATACCGCAACGCCTTTGCGCAGGCGTCGCAGCGCAACGCAGAGGTCGTTCAGGCCATGGGCATGTCGGGGCGCATGACCGAGCGTTGGGAGCGCCGCAACGCCGAATACCGTGACGAAAACCGCCGTACCTCCGATATCGGCAACGGATATGGCGCGATGTCGAAGGTGTTCCGTATGGCGTTGCAATCGGGCGTGCTCGCAGCTGGTGCGGTCCTGGTGATGGAGGGACAGGCGTCGCCGGGCATCATCATCGCCGGCTCCATCCTAACTGCGCGAGCGCTTGCTCCGGTCGAACTCGCGATCGGCAATTGGCGCGGTCTCGTCTCGGCGCGCCAGAGCTGGCAGCGCCTAAAGGAACTGCTGGAAGCCCTGCCCGAGACGGAAACGCCGCTGGCACTGCCGAGCCCGCAAGAGCGGCTCAGTGTCGAGGCCCTGGCAAGCGGTCCGCCGGCGGCACAGCGCCTCGCCGTCACTGACGTGACCTTCACCATGCGAGCGGGCAGCGCCCTTGGCGTTATAGGCCCGAGCGCATCGGGGAAATCGTCGCTGGCGCGCGCCATTATCGGCGTCTGGCCCGCCTATCGCGGCTCCGTCCGGCTCGACGGCGCAGCACTACACCAATGGGATAGCGATGCTCTCGGCAAGCATGTCGGCTACCTGCCTCAGGACGTCGAGCTTTTCGCCGGAACCGTTGCCCAGAACATCGCTCGCTTTGTCCCGGACGCTACCTCCGAGGCGATCGTCGCCGCAGCCAAGGCTGCCCGAGTCAATGATCTGATCCTGCGTCTGCCGAGCGGCTACGATACCGAGATCGGCGAGGGCGGCATGGCACTTTCCGCCGGCCAGCGCCAGCGCGTGGCGCTTGCCCGGGCGCTTTACGGCGATCCCTTCTTAGTCGTCCTAGACGAGCCGAACTCCAACCTCGATGCGGAAGGCGAACAGGCGCTGAGCGAAGCGATCATGAATGTGCGTACGCGCGGCGGCATCGTCGTGGTCGTCGCTCATCGCCCGAGCGCGCTTGCGAGCGTCGACTTCGTGCTGACGATGCAGGAGGGCCGCATGCAGGCCTTCGGCCCAAAGGAAGAAGTCCTTGGCAAGGTGCTGCGCCAGCAGCAGACGCCTGCGCCGCTGAAGATCGTTGAAGGCCAGGAGACGAAGCAATGAACGGCCGCATGCAGCAGACATCGAGTTCGCGCCGTTCGCTTTCACGCCACATGATCGGCGTTTCCGTGCTGGCGCTTGCGCTGGTCGTAGGCGTCGGGGGCTGGGCGGCGACCACGGAGCTGTCGAACGCCGTCGTCGCCGGGGGCGTCGTCGTCGTCGACGACAACGTCAAGAAGATCCAGCACCTGACCGGCGGCATCGTCGGCGAACTCCTCGTCAAGGAAGGCGATCGTGTCGAAGCCGGGCAGGTTCTGGTCCGTCTCGATGGCACCACTGTGCGCGCTAACCTAGCCATCCTCGAAAGCACCATGGCGCAGCTCTATGCCCGGCGGGCCCGGCTCCAAGCCGAGGGCATCGGTGCGGCCTCCTTCTCGGTCGACGAGGATCTCGACCAGTTCATCTCCGGCCCCGCGGCGGCGAAGTTGATCGAAGGCGAGCAGAAGCTTTTCGCAAGCCGCAACGCGGGGCTCGCCGGTATGAAAAGCCAGCTCGGATCGAGAAAGGCGCAGCTCGCGGATGAGATCGAAGGCCTGAGGGTGCAGTTGAAGGCGATCGAGGATGCGCTCAAGCTGATCGCGGAAGAGCTGACCCGCGTCGATTTACTTTATGGCCGGGGGCTCGTGCCGATCCAGCAGCTGACGACGCTGAAGCGCCAGCGCGCGGAGCTTGAAGGCGAGCGGGGACAGCATTTCGCCGCGCGGGCCCAGGCCCGCGGCAAGTCGAGCGAAATAGACCTGCAAATCCTGCAGCTCGATGAAGACCGGCGCACGGAGATTTCCAAGGACCTGACGGAGGTCGAGGCGAAGATCGCCGAATATGAGGAGCGCCGTACCGCCGCAACCGATCAGTTGCGCCGTCTCGACATCACCGCGCCGCTTTCCGGGCGCGTCTACCAGCTTGCAGTCCACACCATCAACGGCGTCGTCAAAGCAGGCGAGACGCTGATGCTCGTCGTACCGGAGGCAGATGATCTGACCGTCGAAGCCCGGGTGGCCACCCGTGACATCGACCAGATCCACGTCGGCCAGCCGGTCGAGATCCGCTTCAGCGCCTTCAACCAGCACACCACGCCCGAAGTCGAAGCGGAGGTCGTGACGGTCGCTCCCGACCTCGTAACCGATGAGCGCACCGGAGCGACCTATTATCCGCTGCGCATCCACCCCAAACCAGAAAGCCTCGCCAAGCTCAAGGGCCTTTCGCTCTACCCCGGCATGCCCGCCGAGGTCTTCATCAAGATCGCCGACCGTACCGTCATCTCCTACCTTACGAAGCCGCTCACCGATCAGATGCGGCATGCGTTCCGGGAGGATTGAACAGCGCGTGGCTGGGGCGGCGAGTAGATATCGGCGAATGAGGTGGGCCTCGGGCAGGGCAGCGGTCTTCAAGAACGATGCGTTCGGCGTATGGGAGGCCGTTGCGTTGGTTTCCCGCTAAACAACGCTACCAGACATTTAAGCACGACCGCATATGATCGATGGTCTTGCTATTTTTGGATTCGGCAACGCGACAGCTACTCCCACAGGGATATTCCCTCTTGCGTTAAGTTGACGATGCCTAACGATTAGCGGCGAGACAAGAAGCTACGCGGCTCCGGGAGGGAGCGGGAAGATGACAGTCCGCCACTTTTGCCCCACCTGTGGCAGTCTTCTCTTTAGCACGCCCGAGGTCATTCCCGACTTGGTAAACATCTACGCGGGCACGCTCGACGATCCCTCAGTGTTCAAGCCGACGTGGTCATTCTTTCGGCACAGCCATGCTCCTTGGGATCGGGTGCCAGACGACTTGCCAGAGCTACCGGTTTCCACCTGACATGAGAGTCCAGATGGGGATTCCCTTTCTAGCATGCGCAGGCGAGTCTGGGGCATGCGCACAGGAATCTCCTTCACCATTTCGCCGAGCGATCGCGCCCGTCTGACGGCGCTGATCAGGAATCGCAACGCCCCGCAGAAGCATGTCTGGCGCGCCCAGATCGTGCTTTTGTCCGCCGACGGAGTCGGCACAGTCGAAATCATGCGCCGGACTGGCAAGTCGAAGACCTGCGTGTGGCGCTGGCAGGAGCGCTTTGCCGCGGAAGGCTGCGACGGGCTGCTGCGCGACAAGACGCGGCCGTCGCGCATTGCGCCGCTCGGGCCGGAGATCAGCGAGCGGGTGGTGGCGCTGACGCTTGCCGACCCGCCGGGCGAGACGACGCACTGGACTGCCGACATGATGGCGGCCGCGGCGGGCATCAGCGCCAGCGCGGTACGTCGCATCTGGAAGGCGCACGGCCTTCAGCCCCACCGTTGGCGGGCCTTCAAGCTCTCCAACGACCCGCAGTTCGTCGCCAAGCTCAAAGACGTTGTCGGCCTCTACATTGACCCGCCAGCCCACGCCATCGTGCTGTCGGTCGACGAGAAGAGCCAGATCCAGGCGCTCGACCGCACCCAGCCCGGCCTGCCCCTGAAGAAGGGGCGGCTCGGCACCATGACCCATGACTACAAGCGGCACGGCACGACCACGTTGTTTGCCGCCCTCAACGTGCTCGACGGCACCGTCATCGGCAGGAACATGCAGCGTCACAGGCATCAGGAGTTCATCCGTTTTCTCAACGCCATCAACGCCCAGGTGCCGGCCGACAAGGCCGTGCACGTCATCCTCGACAATTATGCCGCCCACAAGCATCCCAAGGTGCGCGCCTGGCTCGACCGCCATCAGCGCTTCACCTTCCACTTCACGCCGACCTCGTGCTCGTGGCTCAACGCGGTGGAGGGATTCTTCGCCAAGCTGTCGAAGCGGCGCCTGAAACGCGGCGTCTTCCACTCCGTCGTCGACCTTCAGGCCGCCATCAACCGCTTCCTCGCCGAACACAACCAGCAGCCCACGCCCTTCACCTGGACCGCCGACCCCGACAAAATCATCGCCGCCGTCAAGCGCGGGCACCAAGCGTTAGATTCCATCCACTAGCGACTACAAGCGCATCAGATATGAGCACAGTGCGCGTGCACTGGATGCGAAGGACCTTTACAAATACCTCTATGCCACGGTTGTCTCTTCAAAGGCGCGTACAAAGCTGAACAATCTAGCAGAGTCCGGCGAAGATAAGCCGCAACTGCATAAAGTTCGCCTGGAGTATTACGCTCCTAACACGGTCGGAACCCGGATGCGGACCGTTGCGTATTGCGAGTTCGCCCAAGTCGAAGAAGCCGCCACGCCGTCGAGATGGAACATCAAGTTCAGCAACTAATCGCGAGGCAGGTTGACTACTTCCTCTTGCCCGGGGAGTGATCATGACCCATTGGCGGAGTTCGATGGACATGATCTTCCACGACCGCCTGACGAGCTTGGTCCATGCGGCGCAGCAATGGGCGACGGTAATCGTCGTCGTCCTTGAAGACTCGGTTCGAGAGCCAGTTGTCGCGCATGAGCTGCCAGACGTTCTCTACGGGGTTCAGTCCGGCGAGCGCGGAGGCAGGAACATCAGGGGGATGTTGTCGGGCACCTTGAGTTTCGGCGTGACGGCCATCCTGCCTGATCGAGGATGAGTACTGCATGCGCGCCGACATCGACGCCCCGGCTGATTTCGGCGAGGTGCTCCTGCATCGCTTCAGGGCAGCACGAGGGCGGCGCCCTTGCGCCTCTTGGGACAGATGGCGCCGAAGCTGTGGGCCCACATGGTTCGCTGGTCCGCGGCGGGCACGGATGCCTGGTTCCACAACGCGCCCAACGCCACGTCCTGTTCTTCTGGCCCATGCGCTCCGTCGGCCCACCACAGTTCGGTCGCGTCCTGCGGGAACTTGGCTCCGATTTCTGCCAGAGCGGCAGGGACGTCTTCTAAAGACGCCGCCGCGAGCTCGTTCTTCGCGTAGTGTCGTGGGCGGCCGCCAGCTCGGCAAAGCCGAGCGCCTTCAACTCACACCCGACCGTTGTCTCATCGATCGAGATGCGGAATTCCTGAAAGGATCCACTGCACTAGATCTTTGCGCCGCCAGCGCACGACACCGGGCTCGCAGGGATCGGCCCGCTCTCGACGATCTTCGCCAGCGCCTGGCACTGCGCGTCCTTCAGCCTCGCCCGACCGCGGGGCACCTGCCAGTTCACAAGTCCGTCGGGCCGCGCGCGTTGAAGCGCAGGACCCAGTCCCGCACGATCTGCAGCGTGACAATGCGATCCGCGTTGCACCCGAGCGCGAGCCGCCATCACAGATTGTCGCAAGAGCAAGGGGGCGCCTCGAATCGGGGAAACCTCTCGCATTGCAGCGGAGAAACTGGACCGGCTATGCACTTGTGCACAGTCGAATGCCGATGGTTCACGCGGCAGTGCGTTGCGACCCGGTCGAGCCCGAGCACAGTGTACTTGATATGCCACAGGTCGATGCCGGCGGTCAGCGGCAGGAAAGCCGCCGGTACTACGATCCTCGCGGCCGAGCCGCATGTTCGCCGGTGTCCACTTCGCCGACGATGAGCATCAGCTTGCCCTGCAGCTGTTGGCGTTGTCTGTGTCGGAGCGCTGCGAATAGTCGATGCCGACAGCCAGCCCATCCGTTGCTCGTTCCACCAGATCTTGTGCGGTTGTCGTAGCAACCGCTGTTGGCGACCGCGACCTTGTAGAATTCAGGGGGGAAGAGCAGCGCGCCCACGTGGCGGAAACAATGCATATTCTTGAAGACTCGCGTACTCGATTGAACTGAAAAGTTGACCATTGACAGAGTGCCTCGCTACTTCGGGTAGATGCGAGCCAAAGGAGTTCTCGGCGATCGATCCGGCGAGTTGCTGAGATTACACTCGGACCCTCGGCGGGAACCGGGCTGGCCTGTGCCGGCGTCGAGGTCGTCGAAGCACGCGACCTGGCGCAAAGGTCTTGTTCGGAATGTTCGATTTACGACTGTCCGGTTCAGGACAAAGTAGGACGCGATGGACAGGCAGCGGCATTCTCCCGCCGCTGAATCTGAAGGGCGTTTCCCTTGCAAAACGAGCCTGGTTCGTCCTGGCACACTTATTGCACCGCATGCCTGTAGATCGGCAGGCTGGGTATCGGCGCAAATTAGGACGGCCCAAAGGAAATACTTGGCCTGACGATCCCGTCCTAGGGAGAAGATGATGGGTACAGGAATGGATTCGCAGATCAGTGCGTTGGCGCTGCAAGCTTTCAGGACCCCGGAAGCAACAACGGCCGCCGAGGACTGGCGAGGCAGCCCCGAGATCGCAAATTTTCTTCTAGATAACGGTATGGAGGTGGTCGTCATACCTGACCACCGGATGCCAACCGTCAAGCAGATGGTCTGGTACAAAGCCGGCGGCGCCGATGCGCCTCCGGGGAAATCCGGCATCGCCCATTTTCTAGAGCATCTGATGTTCAAGGGCACGAGAAATCACCCGGCCGGCGAGTTTGACGCCAGGGTCGCGGAAATCGGTGGCCAGCAAAACGCCTTCACGGGGTTTGACTGCACCGCGTACCATCAGACGGTCACGCCGGAAGCCCTCGGAACAATGATGGAATTCGAAGCCGACCGAATGAGGCATCTCGTTCTAACCGACGCGGTAATTGCACCGGAGCGCGATGTCGTTCTCGAAGAGCGGCGCATGCGCTATGAGAACAACCCAAGTGCTCGTCGCTATTGGGCGCTGCAAGCGACCCTCTATCAGAACCATCCGTACCGCATTCCGAGGATCGGCTGGATGCACGAGATTGAACAGCTTAATCGTGAGGACGCCGAAGCGTTCTACGATCGCTACTATGCTCCGAACAACGCCGTACTGGTGGTGGCGGGCGACGTGGATGCAACAACGGTGCGCAAGCTGGCGGAGAAGACCTATGGGGCCGTACCGCGCGGCCGGGACCTGCCGCCGCGGGTCAGGCCGCAGGAGCCGGAGCAGAACACCAAACGAACGGTCGTGCTTACCGACCCGCGTGTGACCGTGCCGGACTTTGAAAAATCATGGGTGACGACCTCCTACGGGAGCTCCGAAGCGGGCGAGGCGGAAGCCCTCGATCTTCTGTCGGAAATTCTGGGCAAAGGAACGCGCAGCCGGATCTATCAGGAATTAATCGTGAAACAGGGGATAGTCTCCTCGGGTGGCGCCTATTTCAACGGAACATCGCTCGATCCATCGAGCTTCAGTGTTTATGGCGCACCGCGGGGCGATGCGACGATCGAGGAGGTGGAAAACGCAATCGACGCTGAAGTCCAGAAAATCATCGACACCGGTGTTACCGATGTCGAACTGGAGAAGGCCAAGAACCGTTTAGTGCGCTCGATGATATTCGCAGGCGACCGCCAGCGAGGATTAGCCGAGATATACGGGAGGGCGCTTGCGACCGGCCGCACCGTAGACGATTTACACGCCTGGCCCTTGAGGATCCGCGCGGTGACGCCGGCCGAGGTACAGTCGGTTGCCCGGAAGTACCTTAATCCTGACCGTTCCGTGACGGGATACCTTCTGCCACATGAAACTGCCATCTCGGGAGCTAAATGCCAATGACAACGCTCAACCGCATGCTGATCGAAAGCTCCAAGCCACTGCTCGCCGCGCGCAACCTAGACGCTGCGGCGTCGGGCCGAGCCGCCCCGGCGATACAGAAAATCGAGACAACGGGGGGGATAAAGGCTTGGCTGGTGGAAGATTATTCGCTGCCGATCATCACCATTGGGTTCGCGTTCGAGGGCGGCACCACCCAGGATTCTTCCGGTAAGGAAGGCGAGGTCAGGCTTATGACCTGGCTATTGTACGAAGGGGCCGGCGACCTTGACAGCGAAGCCTTCCAGGAGCGGCTCGACGATGCTGGCGCTGAGATGCGGTTCGGGGCTCGGCGCGATGCGGTCTACGGCTCCATGCGAGTGCTCGCCGATCAGAAGGATGATGCGTTCGATCTACTCCGGCTGGCCGTCGAGCAGCCGCGCTTCGACCAAGCGCCTTTGGACCGCGTCCGCGGGCAGATCGTCACGGGCATCATCGCGGAAGCCAAAGATCCGGAGACGGCCGCGCAGGGCGCATGGAGGAAGGCGCTCTATGGCGATCATCCTTATTCCCGGCCGGGCGAAGGGACCGAGCAAACTCTTGCCACTGTCACGACCACCGATCTAAAGGCGCTGCACAAGCGGCTTTTCGCACGGGGCAAGCTAACCATCGCCGTGGCGGGCGCGATCGATGCCAACGCCCTCAAGGGTGATCTGGATCGGATATTCGCCGGGTTGCCAGCCACACCGTCGCTGGTGCCCGTGTCACAAACCGCCCCTAAATTGGGGCAGGAAATACATATTCCGTCTGACCTCCCCAAGACTGGGCTGCACCTGGCCTATTCCGGGATCGGCGTCAAGGATCCGCAGTTCTTCGCCGCCTATCTGATGAATCATATTTTCGGCGGAGGAGCGTTCACGTCGAGGCTTTGGAAAGAGGTGCGCGATAAGCGAGGGCTTACTTACAAGATCAGATCTCGCCTTGTGAACAGCGGCCACAGCTCTATGCTCGTGATCAATACGGGGACCCGTCCGGATCGGGCTGCAGAGACGCTTTCAATCATTCGTGCCGAAGTCCGGCAAATGGCAGAGCAAGGCGTAAGTCGGGAGGAGCTTGAAGCGGCGAAGAAAAACGTCATCGGCGGTTATGCGATCAAAAATCTAAACTCCTCCAGCGCGATCGCCAACACGCTGGTCGAAATCCAGATGGACGATCTCGGCATCGACCATATCGAGCGCCGAAAGCAGCTGATCCAGGCCGTAACCGTTGAGGACGTCCGGTCGGTCGCAAAACGGCTTCTCGGTGCCGACCCCACCGTTATGACCGTAGGAACGCCGCTCTAAAGAAGGAACTGATCGCGTCCAAAGGGGATGGACGAGTGATTTCTAAGATCGGCTTCGGCGTCGGTAGGAGCGGCTTCAAGGCCTTAGGACATCGGCCGGTTGCAATATGGTATCCGACGGCGAACGCTGGGTAAAATCAGTGTCCGCTCAGTCGAGGCGGCAATATGCGGAGGGGCTCAGCTTGGGCTGGTGAAATCTGTTCTTCACCATCAACAACTCGGCGAATACGACAACCTTGTAGATAGTGATCGCGGCGGAGTGGAAGGACGCAAAGAAACTGAACGCCATTCCCAAGCGACGTGATCCACCGACGGCCTCGGGTCTACATGTGCGGGCCACCGGGTATAATAATTTGGTCTTGGCGAGGCGCTGTCCGGCCGACCGGCAACCGCTTCCGGTCTCGGCAGCAGTGACATGGATCACCAGTTTGGCACCATACGGGGTCCTGGCGGTACGCACCCTGCCGGGGACAGAGACGATTGCCTTCTGAAACGCTGGCATGCCGGCATCGTAAACTTAACGGATGAAAGGCCAGCGAAAGACGCCATCCGCAGATATCTCTCATGCTCGGGCAATTTTCGCCCACAGGCTCATCGCCGCCTTGCGCAGTTCGCGATGGTGGCCGGAGGAGATGTCGTGGCGCGGGATTTGAAATAGGTTGGGATCGGATCATGGATGGAGACGAAGCGTTGTAGATGTCGCTGTGACTTGAAGCGCTTCATGATCCGCTCTCGCCGCCGGACTGGTTGGTGAGAATTCTCCGCCCGATTATTCAACCCTTTGTGGGAGCGATGCTCTACACCCGGCATGATCTCTCGCTTTGCTGCGCCGTAGGACTGCAGCTTGTCGGTGATCATCGCACGCGGCGACCGTCCCTGACCCTTCAAGAGCTTGCGCATCAGGCGCTTGGCGGCCTTTGCATTTCGGCGGCTTTGTACGAGAACCTCCAAGACGAAACCGTCCTGATCAACTGCGCGCCACAGCCAATGCTTCTTGCCGCGGATTGAAACAACGGCTTCATCGAGATGCCACTTGTCCCCAAGCCGACCGGATGATCGACGACGGATCTCGTTGGCAAAGGTGCGGCCGAATTTCTCCGCCCACAGCCGGACGGTCTGGTGCGAGACAATGATCCCACCGGCAGCCAGCAAGTCCTCGACCATTCGCAGGCTCAGAGGGAAACGGAAATAGAGCCACACGGCGTGGGCAATAACTTTAGCGGGAAAGCGATGTCGGCGATAGAGTGGATCACGGTCTGTCATGAACCTTCATCGCACATCGAATTCCACATTCCGTTAAGTTGACGATGCCCTTCGATGTGTCGGTAATCAATGTCGGCAGCAATGCCGTGGTGCCGAACCGCGCATGTGCCGAGCAGATACCTTGAATGCCTTGGAGCGTCGGCCGCTCATTGAACAGGACGCCGCCGCCGCCATTGACCTGCAGGTCGATAAAGCCCGGCACCAGCAATTGGCCAGGTGCGTGCACTGTTTCAGCGTCATCGATGAGAGCGGCATCCGCGAGGATGGAAAGGACCCGGCCTTCTCCGATCAGGAGAGCGGCGTCATCATGCCACTCCAGACCGTCGAAGATCCGTGCGCCCGCTATTGTCCTTGTTCCGCTCATTTGGTCTCCGTCACCTTCTTGAGATGCGCGGGTGCGTCGGGGTTTTGGCCTCGCGCGCGTGACAAGGCTTCCACGAAGCCATAGAAGGGAAGGATGAGTGTCAGCGCATCTGTGAGCGGGTGACCGGTCTCAATGGAAGGCAGAGACTTGGCCTTCTCTGCTCGGGTCGAGGTGACACGTACGATTGCACCCTTGGCTTTCAGGCTATCGGCAACAGCGACCGTCGATGCTTCGGCGGCGTCGTGCGAAGCCAGCGCAAGCACCGGGAAATCCGCCCCGACCAGCGCTACGGGTCCATGCAGCACTTCCGCGGCAGAAAACGCTTCCGCATGGACGCCAGTCGTTTCCTTGAACTTTAATGCCGCTTCACTGGCGATCGCCAAAGCCGGCCCACGGCCGAGCACATAAAGAGATTTCGCTTCACCAGCGTCCGCGGCAAATTCCTGCCAATCGAGGCTCACAGCGTCGGCAAAGTGCCTGGGAAGATCCGCCACGGCGCGCTTCAGCGAAGCGTCTCCCGTCCAATGGCCGAGGACCGCGAGGCCAGCGACGATGGAGTTCACATAGGATTTTGTTGCCGCCACCGCATGTTCGGTGCCTGCGAAAATATCCAATGAATGGCTGCAGGCATCGGCGATCGGCGAAGGCAGCGTGTTTGTCAGCGCAATCGACGTGGCGCCGGCCCGGGTTGCCGCCTCAGCCATGGCGACGATGTCGGGGCTCTTGCCCGATTGCGAAACCGCGATCGCTGCACCGCGGCCAAGTTTCAACTTGGCGCCATAGATCGACGCGAGCGACGGTCCAAGAGAGGCAACCGGTACGCCTGCGGTCAGTTCGATGGCATATTTGAGAAACAGAGCAGCATGGTCCGACGAGCCGCGGGCAATCGTGACGACGAAGGCCGGATCCTTGGTGCGGAACGCTTCCCCGACATCAGCAAAGGCTTTCTCCGATCGCTCAAGCAGCCGGGCAGTCGCTTCAGGGATCTCATCTATCTCGCGGCGCATATTTGTTTGCACAGTCATCTCCATTTGGAAGGCTCCACCCGAGACCAGGGGCTCAGGTTTCTGGGATCGTGAATTCGTTGACGAAACCGTCGGTGTCGCCCCGACAGAGCGAGTAGGTAAATTCGACTGGCCGGCCGGAACGGAGAAAGCCTACGCGCCTGACCAGGAGACCGGCGGCGCCATCAGCTACGCGGAGCACCAAGGCATCCGGCTCACGAATGGCGCTTGCGAACAGGCGTTGAATCGCGCGCACGGGCCGCGCATCTCTGTCTTGCAGCGCGGCGTAAATCGAGGCCGAGACGCTGAGCGGGTTCGGCAGGAACTCAAGTGGAACGCAGCTGCGTTCTATCGCAAACGGCAAATCTCCGGATATGCGCAGCCGGGCCAGGCGAGCGACCTTTGCGCCGGCGGAGAGGCCGAGCGCCATCATCTCATCCGATGATGGACTGATGATCTGACGCTCCAGCCATTCGGTTCGCAAGTTCGAAGCCAACCAGAACATGTCCTCGGTCGGCGGCGAGGGTGCGGGCGACGCCGGTTGAGCCAACCCGGCCATCGAACGGGAGACGAAGGTCCCGGAGCCTCGGCGGCGCACGAGCAGGCCATCGCGCACGAGTTCGTCGATCGCTTTGCGAACGGTCACCCGGCTGACCCGCGCGGAGTTGGCGAGATCGCGCTCAGGAGACAATGCATCTCCGCTGCCGAGTCTACCCGACAGGATCGCCTCTTCGAGGGACCGGCGCAGTTTTTGATAGAGCGGACCGGCGCCCTGCAGATGTATGTCCGCATCTTGAACCGTTGCCGACGGTCTAGCGCTCATGCGCGGAGCTCCGATCGACGCCGTAGCGCGCAAGCGCGAGTGCGACTGCGCCTGTGAGGGCATCGGCTTCGGGTTCTGTGAGCCGCGATTGGTGCCGCTTCGCGATCCAGCGTAGATAAAGCGGGGCCAGGCCACCAAGGAGACAGACCTTCTGCGTCCCTTGAGCGACGAGACGATCGAGCACCTCATCTATCGACCAGACGGCAGTCGCCAAGAGAAGCGTTGCGATGACGTCGCCCCGTTCGGCATGTTCAAACACGCGTGGCGCAAAGCGGCCGAAGTCGCCAGGCTTTGCCAGACGCGCGAATTCGACGATTTCACGTGGGTCGTTGTGAAACTCCGCAAGAACGGAACTGGTGAGGGGGGAGGGGGCGTGAATGCCATCATGAACCAACAGGGTTTCCTGCAGGAGCGCATGACCAATTCGGGCGCCGCTGCCAAGGTCTCCGATCGTAAAGCCCCAGCCTCCTATATATCGCACGTTCTGCCCTTGGCGTTCGATGTAGATCGTGCCCGTACCGAGGATCGCGACAGCGCCATCCTTGTCGCCCAAAGCGCCCTGAAGCGCGATGAGCCCGTCAGACTCGATGTGAGCTTCGGCAAACGGCAGCGATCGACGGACATAATGCACCGCGTCACCCACATTGTGGCCGGCCAAGCCCAGAACCGCAAAGCACTTGGTAATGCCGGCGGGATCGAGACCGGCTTCGACGAACGCTGCACGAGCCCCATCGATGATATTTTGAAGAGCAGTGTCAGGATCGGAAAGAATATTCGCAGCGCCAGATTTTGCCCGGCCGAGAATGCGGCCATCCCTGTCTGCAACGGCTGCCCGGCAACTCGTTCCGCCACCATCAATGCCAATTAGATAGGTCATGGAGCTCCGTCAGTCTGGAACGCTCGTGTTTGAAAGCGATAGGCGACAGCAGCCACCACCATTTCTGCTCAATAGTATGTTCGTGCGTCGCACAAACATAGGCATAAGTCAAGCCTGATGCAGTGGCTGCTGTTAGCCAGCTAGACGAGATCCACTTGCTTGGCGCAGTTGGACGGAAGATATGGAGCAGTGGCGATACGCGACCGACCGCGCCCAAGCTAATCGATCATCAAGTCCGCATCAACTTGCTTAAAAAGTTCGGATCGCGAAGAAAGCGGAAGTCAAACGCCGACTTGGAATAGCGGTGGAACGAAGACTTTCCAGCGCGGTTCACCGGATCGGGGCATCACTATCCGAAGATGAGCAAAGCCGATGAGACCGTAGGAGCTGTCAGCTCTAGAACTTATAATTATACGCGATGAGCCGTGCCTTGGCTTTCGCAAGCTCCTCCGCAGTGAAGAGCGGATGCCACTTGCCGTTCTCCAGCACCAAGGCTTCGACAGTCAGATCGAGCCGGTTCCGTTCCCACAGGTTCGTATAACCCTCCGAGGCAGAAGCGGAGTTGATGAGATATCGCGCCGTTGCAAGACCACCGCGATCACTCAGCATGCCGAGGAACACATTGGCATTGTATTTGGCCTCGGTCTTGGCCCGTTGGTAGATTGCCATCATCGCACTATCAAACTGCCGCTCGAGATCCGTAGCCATCAAAGGTCTCCAATTATGCCCGTCTAGATGACCAGCTTCAGATGGCTGGACAGGACCAGGCCCGCCGCGCCGCGCAACGCGGTATGGCCCTCGCCGATACCGTTTACCGTGATGGAGATCTCCTGGTTCGGTCGCTTTCGAACCAACCGCTCCACATGCTGCCTGACACGCTCGGCCGCGATATCGCCGCCGCCTGCGATGTCTCCATGCAAGACATAGGAATTGAGAGACAAGGTCTGCTGCAGGTTCAGGATCCCGAAGGCGACGTTGCGTGCATAGCGGTCCAGCAGGTCATCGGCCGCTTTCGATCCTTCGGCGGCTTCGTTTACCAGGCGCGCAGCGGTGATGCTTTCGGGTTCCTCGAAGCCCATCTGTGCTGCCTCCCGCCGCAACCACGGCAGGGCGGCGACGGTTTCCCAACATCCATGCTTGCCGCAGTTGCAGAGCTCGCCATCGATCTGGACCACCGTGTGCCCCAGTTCACCTCCGGAGCCGGCAAGCCCCCGATAGACGCGCCCGTCGATATAGAAGGCTCCACCTAGAACCTCACCGGTATAGATCGCCGCGAAAGTCTGCTGGCCCCGTCCCGGCCCAAACCATCGATCCCCCACAAGCAGCGCGCGCGGATGGTGATCGATGACAACAGGCAATGCGTAATGTTCCTGCAGGATGTCGACCAGGGGCAGGCCCGTTAAAACGGGCGCCAGGTTGACGGCAAGGATCACTCCGTTGTCGCTGTCGATCATGCCGCCCGACGCAATCCCGATTCCGAACGGCGCCCGATTCGCCTGGGAGAGCGTTGCAGACAGCGTATCCTTCATGATCGTCAGGAACGCGTCCCTGTCCCCCCGCGGATCGAATTGCGCCTTCCTCAGCGCCTTGATCTCTCCGCTCAGCGTGACCAGGCATGTCTGGATCCTGCCGGGCAAGAGAAGGACTGCACCGAGCATCGGGGCTTCCGGATTGAAATAGATCGGACGCGCCGGCTTGCCGCCCTTGAAGTCGGAGGGAACGGCGTCGCCTTCAACGAGCAATCCCTCTTCGATCATCGGCTGGACGATGCCCGTAATCGTCGTACGGTTCACCCCTGCCAGACGCGCAAGTTCCGCACGGCTTTTCGGACCGTTGTCGTACAGTGCCTGCAGCACCCGGCCACGATTGATCTCGCCGAGAGTTGATTGGGAGACGAGGGTAACGTTGACGCCACCCTCGCCAGGCAGAACTTCCTTGCTGGAAGGACTGCGCTGCCCAAGCGAGTAGGATGGCTGATTCTCGAACTTCAAAATTTCGCTCCGATTTGCTGCTCGTCTTTCTACCCTGTGAGCGCTTGCTCGACCAGATGGCGATTGCTTGCTTCGTTAGCGTGAACACTGTCATCAACGGGGCTCGTAAGATTCCATGTGTCGACTTCTTGACAGTACCATAAGTTTGTGCGACGTACAAACATACTGCTGCAAAAAGCAGGATGGAGGGATAACGATCACAAGCGAGCAGGGGCCCACTGGCTCTCCGGTATCGAGTGGGATTGGATTACAGGCAATTGAGGAGGAATTCATGACATTCGATATCGGAAACATGTCGCGCCGGAACATGCTGAAATCAGCGTCTGTCGCCACTCTTTTGGCATCCGGCGTCGGCTCGCTGGTCGCACCACGGGGCGCAGGCGCTCAAGACACCAACACTGTGCGCGTTCTGTCGGTCGAAGATCCGTTCTTCTTCTCGATGAAGGCGATGATCCCGGAGTTTGAAAAGGAAACCGGCATCAAGGTCGAGCTGGAAAGCCTCTCTTATGATGCCCTGCAGACACGTCTCGTCTCCGCGTTCGTCGCCAAGACGTCGGATGCAGACGTCATCGCCGTCGACCAGATGTGGCTTGGGCAGTATCTCGACAACGGCTGGATCATTTCGCTCAACGACTTCATTGCCAAGGACAGCGACATCGATCTTTTGGACTTCATTCCCGAGGTTCTCTATTCGTCGAACATGTGGCGCGGGCAGATCGGCACGCTGCCGGTCGCGGCCTACGCGCAGGGCGTCATGTACCGCAAGGATATCTTCGACAACTTCGGCATCGCCGCACCTCCGACCAAGGCCTCCGAAGACTGGACCTGGACGAAATACGTCGAGACGCTGAAGTCGCTCGAAGGAAAGTCGTTCGACGGCAAGCCGCTGTTCCCGACGGTGATCTGTGGGTCGCAGCCGTCCCCGATCACCCACATGTTCACGCAGCTTTCCGTCAGCCATGGCGCGAACTGGTTCAAATCCTTCCCGGGTGCGCCCTGGGACTTCTCCCCGCAGCTCACCGCTCCGGCATGGGCGAAGTCGGTCGAGATCTACCGGCAGCTCTATAAACTGTCGCCGCCCGAGGCGATCAACTACGTTTGGTTCGACGCCGGAACCCGCTTTGCCAAGGGCGATATCGGCATGTTCTACTGGTGGACGCCATATTTTTACCTGGTCAAGAATTCCGGTTACATGACCGGCAAGAAGTCGGATGTCATGGACAAATACGCGACCGCGGCACTGCCGAAGGCCGACGGCGTGGCACAGACGGTCAGCCTTGGCGGCTGGAGCCTGGGTGTCCCGTCCAGTTCCGAGCGGCAGGACAACGGTTACGCCTTCATCAAATGGGCGACATCGAAGGTGACCCAGAAGAAGATGGCCCAATGGCCGGATCTCAACTACCAGTTCTCGGATTTCGCCCGCGTTTCGCTCTATGAGGACGACGAGGTCAAGGCGATCTACCCTTACCTGGACGTGCAATATGCGATGATGAAGCAGGGCAACGGCAAGATCACGCGTCCGCCGGTTCCCGGTTACACCGCAGTTGAAAGCGTGCTCGGTCTCACGCTCAACCAGCTTCTGACGGGCAGCGAAGATCCGAAGACGGCGCTCGAGCGGACGAACAGTCTGTTTGAAAGCATCCTCAAGGGCAATCTCATGATCCCTTACCAGAAGGAAAGCTTCGCCGACACGCTCGACGGTGCCAACGCCCTGATCGGCACGCTCGGCAAGGCGTAATAAATTCTCCTCGGGCCGGCGCGGCAACGCTCGCGCCGGCAAAACGGGTGAAGAAGAACTGGATCTCGATCATGCATTCTACAATCATTCGCTCGCCGCAGGCGCTTGCGCCTGTCCGACGGGGCTTTGTCCGCCGGAACCTGCCCTACCTGCTAATTGCGCCTTCGGTGATCATGCTGCTTGCCCTGATCGCCTACCCGCTGCTCTTTGCCCTCAAATCGAGTTTCTATTTCTGGAACCTGCAGGTCGGGCCGGAGCCGATGGCCTTCGTCGGCCTTGACAACTACGTCCAGGCCATCAATGCCTTCGATTTTCGCGCGGCACTCACCAACACGCTGATCCTCTCGGTCCTGGGCACTGCGATCGAGTTTGGCCTCGGCCTGGCGATCGCGCTGGTCCTGCTCAAGACGCTGCCCGGCATGAATGTCGTGCGCGCACTTCTGATCCTGCCGACTACCATCGCGCCGATCGTTGTCGGCTTCTTGTTCCGCTATCTCTACGATCCCGGCGGCGGTCTTTTGACCTGGGTGCTGCAGTCTCTTTGGCTGCCGGTTCCAGCAGAAGGTATTCTTGGCTCGCCCTCGACGGCGCTGGCCGCCATCCTGTTCGTCGATATCTGGCAGTGGACGCCATTCTTCGCCATCGTCCTTTATGCAAGCTTGCTCGCTGTTCCCGACGAGATCATCGAGGCCGCACGGCTGGATCGCGCATCGGCCTGGACGATCCTCATGCGCATCAAGCTGCCGCTCATCCGGCGCACGGCGATCATCATCGTCATGCTGCGCTTCATGCAGATCTTCAACACCTTCGACACCGTGCTGGTGCTGACACGCGGTGGGCCGGGCACCACCACGCGTACGCTCGGCTATTCGCTCTACGAGCAGGGCCTCGTCAACTTCAATGTCGGGCTCGTCAGCGCGATGACCTGGATCACAGTGCTGATCGTCAACGTCATTGTCGCCCTCTACGTGTTCTTCGCCTTCCGCAATGAGGAGTGGTGATATGTCAAACCGCACGACGTTCTATACCGCTCTTACCTATGCTGCCGGCCTGCTTTTCCTGGCGATCTTCATCGGCCCGATCCTGTGGTTCCTGGCGCTCGCGATCCGTCCGGCAGACACGGCTTTTGCAATGCCGCCGCAACTGACCTTCGAGCCGACGCTCGATGCCGTCCGCCATATCCTCGTCGATCCCGGCACCAACGCGCCGCAACTGGTGAACTCCCTGATCGTCGCGATTGGCGCCGTGCTGCTTAATCTGCCGTTCTCCGTTCCTGCGGCTTACGCGCTCTCGCGTTTTAAGATGCGCGGCAAGAAGAACATCATGCTCTGGTATCTCGGTCTGCTGATGGCGCCGCCGATTGCATTCCTGATCCCGTATTTCGTGTTGATCACGCGGATCGGCCTGCAGGGCTCCTACTTTTCGATGGTGCTGGTTCTGCAGACACTGACGATCCCGTTTTCGGTCTGGCTGATGAAAAGCTTCATCGACGAGGTGCCGGCAGAGCTGGAGGAGGCCGCCCGGGTCGACGGCGCCCGCTGGTACACGATCATGTGGCGCATCACGCTCCCGATCGTTCGCCCCGGCATCATCGTCACTTCGATGTTCGCCTTCGTTTTTGCCTGGAACAATGCTGCCTTTCCGCTGGTCCTGAGCTCGCGCTCGACCGCCACCCTTCCGATCGGAACGCTTGGATACTTCGCCACCAGCGGCGTGACGTGGAATTACATCGCCGCCGCGGCGGTGCTCGCCATGATCCCGCCGATGATCATCTTCCTGGTTTTCGATCGATACGTCGTCCGGGGCCTCACCTTCGGTTCGGTGAAGGGCTGATCTTTCTACTGTTTGAATGGAGTCATAGAAAATGAGCAAACTTCGCATCGGCGTCATCGGCGCCGGCCTTTGGGGCAACAACCACGCCCACACGTTCAACGTCCTGCCGGAGACCGAACTTGTCGGCGTCTGCGACCTCGATGAGGGCAGGGCGCTCAAGATGAAGGAGAGCTTCGGTGCGGCGGAAGCATTCACCGATTACCAGAAGGTGATCGCCAGCGATCGCATCGACGCAGTGTCCGTGGCGACGCCTGATTTCACGCACACGCCGATCATTCTTGCCGCCCTCAAGGCCGGCAAGCACGTTCTCAGCGAAAAGCCGCTGGCAACGACCGTCATAGAAGCCGAGGAGATCGCCGAGGCTGCCGCGAAGTCCAGCGGCAAGCTGATGATCGACTTCCACAACCGGGTGAACCCGATTCTCGCCCAGGTCCGCGGCATGATCCAGGATGGCCAGATCGGTCTTGCCAAACACGGCACGGCACGGCTGTCGAACACGACATTCGTTCCGTTCCAGATGCTGAGCTGGGCCGCGAAATCCTCTGCACTCTGGTTCCTGGGCAGCCACCTGGTCGACGTCCTGCGCTTCATCCTCGCAGACGAGGTTACCCGCGTCTACGCCGTTGCCCGCTCCGGCACGTTGTCAGCCGGCGGCGTCGATACCAAGGATTTCCACGCATCGATCCTGGAATTCTCCAAGGGCACGGTCGTGACCATGGAGAACAGCTGGATCCTCTCGCGCGACAATCCGTCTCTTGTCGATTTCAAGATCGAGTTCGTTGGCGAGAAGGGTCAGGTTCAGGCCGATCCAACCCATAACGGCGGTCTCCGCCGCATTATGGAGGGCGGCCTGAGATACAACGATTACATCGGCGTAACGCCCACGGGGGCGACCCGGATCGGAGGTTTCGTGCAGGAGTCGATCGCGCGCTTCGTCGACAGTGTGGTGCGCGACGTCCCGTTGCTTGCGGACGCAAACGATGGCCTCGCCAACACCAAGGTTCTGGCCGCGATCGAGGAGTCGGTCGCCAGCGGCAAACCTGTGAACATCGGCTGATGTCGTGACCAAGCCTGCGAGGCATTTCATTCCATGGGATGAATTGCCTCGCCACTTGATACTGGGAGTAGATCTATTATGGCGTCCATGACCTTTGACGGGATTGGAAAAACCTATCCGGACGGGACCGTTGCCGTCGCCAATGTGAGCTTCACGGTTGCAGACGGCGAGTTCGTCGTGCTGGTCGGACCGTCGGGCTGCGGTAAATCCACCTTGTTGAGGATGGCGGCTGGGCTTGAGCTGCTCAACAGCGGCCGGCTTCTCATGGACGATCAGGATGTCACCAACACCGAACCGCAGGACCGCGACATCGCGATGGTGTTCCAGAACTACGCGCTCTATCCGCATATGACGGTCTACGAAAACATGGCCTTCGGCCTGCAGCAGCGCAAAATGCCGAAGGACAAGATCGAGAAGCTTGTCCGCGATGCGGCCGATATGCTCGACCTGTCGAAATACCTGCACCGCAAGCCAGGCGCATTGTCAGGCGGCCAGCGCCAGCGCGTTGCGATGGGGCGGGCGATCGTCCGGCATCCCATGGCTTTCCTGATGGACGAGCCTCTCTCCAACCTCGACGCCAAGCTACGGGTCCAGATGCGTGCCGAGCTCAAGCTTCTAAACCAGCGCCTTGGCGTCACGACGCTCTACGTGACCCACGATCAGGTCGAGGCGATGACGATGGGGGATCGGGTTGCTGTGCTCAAGCCCGTCGGCAATAACGAGGAAAGCAACCTGCAGCAGATCGACACGCCGCAACGGCTTTACGACCGGCCGGCGAATATTTTCGTCGCCGGCTTTATCGGTTCGCCGGCAATGAATTTCGTCGGGGTCGAGCTTCGGGTCGAAGCGCAGTCGCTGCGCGCCACGATCGTGGGAACCGGCATCACCTTTTCGGTTCGCGCCAGCGCTGCGCTGTCAGCCTATGCCGGGCGCCAGGTCATCGCCGGCATACGCCCGGAAATGTTTCAGGTGTGTTCCGAGCAGGAGGCGCTGTTCAACGAGCAGATTCCGGTGGCCGAGGCGCTCGGCGCCGACACCTATGTCTTCTTCGACATTGCCTCCCCCGCCGTCACCGTCAGCGACGCCGAGGAACCGGACGAGTTCAAACACAAGGGCAAGAACCGGTTGGTGGCGCGTATCCCGCCAGCAGCGACGCCCGCTCCCAACCAGCGACTTCCGATGAACGTCGACTTGCAAAAGCTGCACTGGTTCGATCCTCTGACAGGAACCGCAATTCGCGACTGATCCAGGTGCTCCATGCAAAAATGTCGTCTGAAACTGTCCCGGCTTTGTTTGTCTGCCTCCCAAGGCGCTTTGGCTGTCGTCGAGCAAAGCTCGGCGGCAGCCATTTTTTCGAACGGCGGGATGTCGGCACATCGGGATCAAATTTCGAGACTAATGGCACCCTAAGGGTAGGAGTGGAGCAGCGATTGACAATAGCGCATCGGAAATACGCCAACGTGCCCAGGATCTATCGAAGCGCACGGAACAACAGGCTGCTTCTCTGCGAGAAACTGCCGCTGCTCTCGATCAGATCACGCGGAAGATCTCCAGTTCCTCCAGACGTACCGAGGAGGCGCGCCAGGTAGCAATGGAGGCGAATGAGTCGGCACGCAGTTCTGGTAGGGTGATGTAAGGCGTTTTCTCCCATGCAAGCCATCGAACAACGCTGCTGAGCGTTGGCAGGGAAACTTGGGAACGCTGCAAGCGCGACGCCACGACCGGTGCCTTCGCTGTCCTGTGCGCCGGCCATTCGGGGCACGTCGAATTTCGATTTCGCAATTCAAGCTGAGAATTGGTTCCGATCACGATATCACAGACCAAATTTTTACCGGGTGTTTATGACGTGGAAACTCTCGCCCTTTGAAAGATCGTGCCTCTGGTGGATATCGGTGGGCAGGAGTGTCGCCGAAATTGCCTTGCTTGAAGGCAAGGGCGAAGCCGAAATTCGTCTATGTTTGGACCGAGCGGTTGTCTCCCTCGGTGCGACCTCGATGGAGGATGCGCTCAAGAAGGCGAATCTCCTTAGGTCTGATCGCCTGATAGTGCCCCGCTAACACATTGGTAACGTTACACGCTTTTGGCTCCTGGCCTTTACGCGTATGCCTCATTGCTGGCGATATGGGGCAGGGCGCGGATGAGGAGTTCGTCTTGTCACAATGTATCGTTCACGCGCCATCATCGAGCTCCTTCGGCATGAGGCTGGCCGTCTGTCCTGCGGGTAGTTTTGGTGGAGACCCGGATATGCCTTGGGATGCTTCTCGGGAAGAGCCCAGAGCGGGAATCCGCCCGTCCGCTTCTGTGAAGGCAAAAGCCGAATGGCTGAGCTACTCGCTACGATCAGGACCGCGTATTTACAAACTTCTCACCAGCCAAGCAAGACTTGTTGACCGTCGTTCGTTTGCCTCGTGTACGACGCGCGCGAGAGCGCTCTGTTCCACGTCAAGGTGGCTCATTAATGCGGACTCCACCACACTTGTTGCCTTGCCTAGCTGGGGGATCGCACCCATCAGTCTTGCGAGGCTCTTTTCGTAAGAAGGACTAAGCTCCGTCTTAGTTATCTCCATCCGGATAGGATGAGAGCAAAAACAGAATTTGTCGATAATTCTGCAAACCTCGCAATTTGCCGACAGCTGGGCGATATTGGCAAAGATGGTTTCCGCATAGACTGCGAGCTGGTCGCGGGGCGGGTTATCACGCGCACGCCGGCCACTGTCCGGGATATGCGGCGGCACACGCCTTAGTGCGGAGCTGAGGGTTTGACGTGCGACAACATATAAGTCCAATAGCGCCCCTTCCACGAGGGGCCTGGTGAAATAGCCTCTTTGAGGGATGGAGAGAATCTTGCCCTCCGCGGCAAGTCGGATAAGCGCTTCGCGTACCGGGGTCCGACCAAGGTTAAGTTTGGAGGCAAGCTCCTGGTCACTGAGATGTTGCGCCGGCACGCGGGCATAGCTGTAGAGCAATTGAAGAACAGCATTGTAGGCAGTGTCAGCCTTTGCCGGCATCGGTTCACCTGCGAAAGCTGGAACGGCTATCCCACGACATTGGAGCGAATTCTCACAGAGCCACATTTTTTAATTTCCTCTGTCGATGTGCTTTGAAGACCGCGTAGCGCGCGGCAAGTTCAAAACACTACACAACTAATTGCCCAGCTTAGGGATTTCGTATGGGCGATGATTTTTGAGGTCTAATATAGACGACAGTCGGGCTGAGGTTAAAGTCTGCGGTTTTTTGACGCGCTGAAGCACATCTGTTGCAGCCTCCGATACCTTCAACGTGGGCACGTCACCTGAGTCTCGGAGGCAAGTTGAGCACTCGAAAGCCAATTCAACTCAGATAAAGTTGCTTGATTTAGCCAGTCCGGGCGCCCAGCAAAATCTTTGTCATTAAAGCCGCGTCGCCATAAGGCGTCCGCACTCGGTCAATGTCCAGCCAGTCATTCTTCATGTAGAGGCCCTTTGCGTCCTCTGTTGTAAGGTAAAGCCTTTCATAGCCGAGGCGCACAGCTTCGTGCTCCAACCTCTTGATCAGCAACGAAGCTATTCCTTTATTGCGGTGGAATGGATGGACGTATAGCGACTTGAGCCATGGGGAAAGGTCGGGTCTTCCTTTAAAATCGCTCTCGTTCAGGCTGATCATTCCCGCAGGTCTGCCATCTTCGACGGCAACCAATGTCAGCGGCAGAGAACTTTTTGTTGAGGCTTCGAATTCATGCTTCGTCTGCTCGAATGATCCATTGGCTTGGCAACCCCATTGTCCAAACGACCAGCTTGTGCAAACGGGGATCCAATCCCGACAACTCTCCAGATACTCGATCACTATCGGAGATCGAGTATGTATTTGCTTCGCGGCCATCGTTTCTCCCTATTTTACCGGCGTGCCAGACGCTTTTAGATCGAGGCCCATCGGGACCTTAAAGCGCGATGATTCTCTCGCCAAATGGGATTCGCAGCAACTAATAAGCATATGAGTCCTCACGCGCAAAGTCACTAGTGCATCAGCCGCTTCGGCGCTTGGTTCGTGGCATATTCGGATTAGCTTCCACGGCGTCCAGCGGCCCGACAATCAATCTGCTAGGATCTTTGGTAACGCTGTCATATGGCTGAATGTTCTCATCGCACCTGCTTCCATCAATTTCTCAGCATGTCCGGGAGGACAATGAGAACCCCCGACGAAACCAATGACCCGCATTCGAGCCGCCACTGCCGCCTGAACTCCAGCAACGCTATCTTCGATGACTAGGCAGGCCTCAGCCGATGTATTCATTCTCTGAGATGCAAACAGAAAAAGATCTGGGGCGGGCTTGCCACATGCGACTTGGGAAGCACTGAAAACCCAAGGCGAAAAATGATCGTACAGGTCTGTTAGTTTAAGTGCAAAATGCAGCTTTTCCAGATCGCTGCTCGATGCCACGCATCTCTCCACATTGATGGCGTCCAAAGCTTGATTAACGCCCGAAATGGCTTTGAGATCGCTGGCATACCGTCTGCCAATCTCTGCCATCACACATTCATGATGACCCTTCGGCAAACGTAAGCCAGACTCGGCTTCGATGATTGAGTAACTTTGCTGATCGGTCATGCCTATGAAGCGACTATTATAAGTATCGGCGGAAATATTATATCCGTATCCGGCCAGAGCTTCGACATGCACAGCGGTAGCAATGATTTCACTGTCGACTAGAACTCCATCACAATCGAAAATTAGGAGCTTTGGAGTTTTGTAAGTGGCCATAGGATTACACCATTGTCGACACAATCAACGCTGCAAGAACAGCAAGCCGGAAAATGTAGGCTAAATTTTCCCATCCCTGTCTTCTTTAAATGGTTGTTGCGATATCGGAAATCTTTGGGCCGAACTTGGAAAGAGCCTTCCAAACCCTGTGAAACGCCTCCGCGTAAAGTGCCATTACCTCGGCTTCATTGGGTGGCGCGATCTCCGATACGTAAAACATCGTATCCAAGAGTTTTACCGTATTGGGAAAGTCGCTGGCCCTCCAATCGTTGGCAATGGTCGGCAGATATTCGAAGACGGGCTTCGTAAGCCAAACCAAAACGGGCACACCTTCGGCCTGTAGCAGTTTCACCACGGTATCCCTTGCGGCCGGACCTGGCCTGAAACCGAGTGCTTCCGGTTCGATTCGAAGCGGGAAGTTGAGCATGGACTGATTGCAGTCAAATGGGTCGAAGAGAGGAAAAATACCTGACAGATCTCGGATCATCTCCCATAGAAGTTTTCCGTTATTTCTTCGAATCTGAAGTTGTGTTTCCAGATCAATGACTCGCATTTTTGCGATAGATGAAGAGAAGACGTTGGGGCGGTAGTTATATCCTTCTGAGTAGGGGGAAAAAGTTCGTTCTCCATTGCGAGATGAGCTTGTCAGCGAAACGCGGTCCACATGTTTAATCAGATTTGGGTCCTCCGTAATCACAAACCCTAGTTCGCCGGCTCCAAGGTGCTTTGCGCCGTTGCCGGACAAAGCGAGCGCGTCGGTATCAATGTATGCCCCATCTACGATCGCTTTAATGGCGCCGATCGATTGGCAAACGTCATCGATGACTGCAACCCCTTGAGCACGCGCGGCAGACCTTGCATGAGGAACAAGAATATTATTCCCAAAGAGGTGGGTGATGAGAGTTGCTCCGACGCCTGGTCCGAACCTGTCGGCTGCCGCCTCTTGATCGATGCCGGCCAAGTTCAGGTCAACATCAACGAAGACCGGCTGGAGGCCACTGATTGCAATTGGTCCAACCGCGCCGGGCCAGTTCAGCGCTGCGGTAACCACACTCTCGCCTCGGTCTTTGACATAATCGAGTTCGATATGGATCGCCGCCGTACCACTGCCGACGGCGCGGACTTTCCACTTACCGGTCCATGTTGCGAGATTTTGCTCCAAGTCAGCCACGATTGGGTGGTTAACCCGATGATACCTTCCACTATCTACAACTTCGCGGAGAGCATCCAAATGCTCCTTCTTTGGAGCTGGCCAAGGCGTGATCCGTCCTGGAGGGACGACGGGTTCCCCGCCGAGGAAGGCGAGATCCATTTCCTGCCAGGGCCCTCTGGTATTGTAAACGTCCAGATTATTGCTGGTATGTCCGTTCATTTGCTTCTCCCACCGCTAGTCGCGATAGATGCTGTGGCGATTTCCGAAATATGTCTAATGTTTTCCGGAGGTAAAACAACAGATAGCAAAAATATATTTTTAAATATATTTTATGGATGACAGAGGTTCCGATTTTGATCTGGATTTTGCTAAAGATGTATGTATGAGAAGCGTTATATATACTGGAAATAACACTTCTTACTTGCGATGTGAGATGATTGGCCTGGTGGAGAGCTTCGGCTTTTTTGATAGTCGCCTACACCAACCAAGATCATCGGACGGAAAGGAGATTCTCAACCGGCTAGCCACACAGGCCCAAATTACAATCCAAGGCTCTGGGAAACGTCAGACAATGGTCATGAGGAATTCGGCGCGAAGGCATTCGCGTTCGATGAAGAGAGGGTTGGATCTAATGGAGTCCATGATAAAAAGATTAGGAAAACGATCATTTGGAGAAAATGCGGATAGTCCTAGTGGAACCAGAAAGCTCTGTTTCATGGGATCGCTCGCCAACAATAAAAACGGCTCCAAACGATTTAAGCCGGCTCATACTCTAATCTCAGCGGGGACACTAGGGCCGGCAAATCGGGGACGCTTGCTCCAGGCCTTATACGACATTGGCCCATCTAGCAGGGTGGATCTAGCGCGCGTCACCGGAGCAAGTCGAGCAACTATCGGCGGCATTGTCCAACCATTGATCGATCAAGGTATTCTTGTCGAAGGCGAAGTGGTTCCTGCTGACCGGGCCGGCGGAAAACCGGCTACCAAGTTGTGGTTCTCGAAGGAGGCCAAGCCAATATGCGCAGTCCTCCTGATGCACGATCGTGTCCGTACATGCTTGGTCTCTCTGGAGGGCGAGATCTATGCCCAACATCACGCCGGTTTGGCTAAAGGCCGAACAGATGCTTCCGATGCATTTCGGATCGTCAGTGCTTGTGTTGAAGAGACTATCGCTTCCGCCCACGTACCGGTTTTAGGCATCGGGGTGGCGGTCGCAGGACCGATTAACACGGAAACAGATTCTATCGTGTCTATGAGCCTTGCGCCATACCTTGATGGATTTCCGATAGGCGCAGAGTTAACGAAAAGGTTCGGGGTTCCGGCCTGCATCGACCAAGATACCAGAGCTTTGCTTGTTGGCGATCGTTGGTTTGGGCAAGGACGTGGACAGAGAAATTTTGCTGTCGTCTATATCGGTGAGTCGTTGGATGCGGCCCTATACGTTGATGGACATCTTTATAGGGGGACAGCGGGTGAAGCCGGAAAAATTGGTCATACCATCGTGCAACTTAATGGCCAGATGTGCCAATGCGGACGACGAGGATGTTGGGAAACGATCGCCACATTGAGATGGTTGAGAAACGAAGCACAAGCCAGGAGGTTGCCGCGACCTGGCTCGTTGAATGCGGGCCGCTTAGTGTCGCTAGCCGAGAATGGCATCAAAGGGGCAAAAAAACTACTTCAAGAGTACGCATTCAATATTTCTGTTGGATTGGCGAACCTTCAGCAGCTGACGGCACCCAACTGCATTATTCTGCATGGTGATGTCGTGCGTGGAGGAAAATCGATGTTAGATCTTATTGAAGCGAGCTTTCAAGAACTGACATTCAATCTCGCGGATGAGGAGATCACCCTCGCTCTTGGCGATAGTGAAGACGTAGCTGGCCTGCGCGGTGCCGCAGGCCTCGTTCTTTGTGAATTGCTAAATTTCATAATCTGACCAGAGATTCCGAAGACCTTGATGTGAAGAAGGGTACAAAGCCTGATCTCGCAGAAGCTGACAAATCTTGCGCTGGAAAATCTCTGAGGATGTATCGTTGCGTAAAGTCATACTAAGAAGCGCTCTTAGGCGGGCGTCGGCGGCTAAGGCAGTTCGGTAGAGACAGCAAACATTCATCGGCGTCCTCGCAGCCCAACCTTCCGGCAGCCGGCTAAGCGACGATTACGCGATGTTCGAGAAGGTCATGCGCAGCACCGTGGCGGGATCAGCAGACAGACATGCGGGCGATGCGGATTTGCCGGCGGCATGGACTATAACGACCGTGAGCGCATCTGGGCCAAACTCGACCCATGCCAAGCATCCCGACATGGTCCTGCTGCACGGAGGTTCGCCCAAGAGTGCCGAGCGCATCGCCGCCTCTGGGCTGAAGCCCGTAAGGTCACGCAGATCAGCTTCAAGCCGAATTGGACGAAACACGCCAAGGCCGCCCCCTTCCGGCGCAACGACGAAATGCTCTCGGTCATGCCGGCCGGGCTGATCGCTTTCCCCGGCAGCGGTATCACCGGCAATCTCGCCGACAAGACGCGCCGGCTCGGCATCCCGGTCTGGCGGGCCGGCGGCGACTAGGCCGCCTAGTCATGAGGGGTTCTTCTCATACTGTCGATAAGCCGTAGCGGCCGGTTTTTCATTTGCCTTCCCAGTGGCGAGATCGACGTCGTCGATTATATTGGCAGCATGACCCAGGAACAGGACATTTCGCGCAAGGTAGAGCAGACGGTCGACAAGGTTCTCCGCGACCGCCTGGCATCGGACGGATTTGAAGGTGCGGAAATCCGGCCGGATTGCGATTTCGATCCAATCCTGGTGGTTGACGTCAAGTACCGCTATGTCGACCGGCCGATTAATTCGAAAGTCACCTTCGGCTTGACAACCGAAGTCCGGAAAGCCCTCATGGCTCTCGGTGAAAGTCGGTTTCCGCAGATCCGTCACCACTTCAACGAGCAACAAAAGATCGCAAGCTGACCGTGTCGAACGATCTGCCTGATCTCCGATCCGGTCGATCTGTCCAATTCGGTGGCGTTCAGCGTCGAGGGCAATGCGATGGTCGAGGCGCTACTTCAAGCACTGTGCATCGGATTGACCGTGAGTGCCTTTCTGTCCCGGGCGGCCACTCGGGACGGCGCCAATCACCGCAAATGGCGCTTTCCTGCCAAGTGAAAGTTCCTCGATGATTGGTGGGCTCGGCATGGACATCGTGGCCCTCACCGCGATGTCAACAGCTCCGGCAGGGACCAAAGTTTGTCGAGAAACGCCAATAACTCGTCGCCAGCCCTGAACCGGCAAGGCGATTGTCCATTGAACGGATCAATCTTGGCTAGACCTTGACGCTCGATCAGTTGGAATTGTCGCGTCAGATACTGGATCTCGGACGATAGCCGCGCGATCGTTTCTGTCGCAAGAGCTGGAGGAAGAGCCCAACGGCCTCCTCCTCGCGTTTGAAATGATGCACCAGCCTCTGACCGCCAGCACCGATGCGTCCCCATCGACGGATCAGGCACGCTTCCCCGAACAGCGTCGGCTCGATCGACATGGCATAGTAGCGGGCCATATTCTTCGTGGCGTCCGTGCGTTCGACATAAAGCTGATAGGGCTGCGCGATCATGGAGCAGAGAATCGCCGATTGCCGATTCCGCGTCCAACGAGACATTTGAATCGGTCGGCCGCGATTGATTCATGACGGTGATGCGTTAGTGGACGGATGTAGTCCTCGGGCGAGCCTCCTGCGGCGGACGGCGCTATGCGCTATCGCTCACGGAGACCGCAAGCGGTCTCCGCCCATTCGGGTGACGCCCCATCTCGCGCCAGCCGCATCGTCAACGCGATCGTCCGGCGGCGGCGAAAAGGAACGGCTGCATGGCCGGCTGGTCGCCGGGAACGGTCACGGCGCCTGGCGGCGCCGTGGATGACTGGGCACCTTTGTCTCCCGAACGATCCTGCCCTCCGCATCCACAATGCAAACGGATGTCTCTTTCACGGAAATATCGAGGCCGGCAAAATACTGCATGTGCATATCTCCTGAGATGGGTTGGTGAGCGTTGCAGCGTGCAGCATAGCCGCTTGCTGGGCGCGGGCCGAATACCCCATCTCCCCATGCGCCGCAGCGCGGCCGCTAGGTCGTCGAGGATGTATGGCGCATCACTTACGGCTGCCTGTTCAGCCTACGAGGCGAGAGGTTCCAAGGGTCAACGACTAGCGCATCTGGCAGGAGACGTCGCAAAGCACGTTTGTTCGACCGGACGGCAAGCTAATTCGATCTCCCTGGGGCGGCGCAAATGATCTTTTCCGATTTCGGCACGATCAATGTCGAGAAGTGCAGACGTTTTCCGCCTACCGCTGGATCCGCGGCGAGCTCGTGCGCATTGGCGTTTCGGCATCGGAGGTCGCGTTCATGCAGGCCTACAAGAACTCCGAGGCAAACTAGCGTTTGTTCGCTGACGTTCGCGCCGGCAAGATCCGCTTCCTGATCAGCTCGTCGGAAACGATGGGAACCGGCGTAAACGCCCAGCTTCGTCTCAAGGCGTGCGAATTCAAACGCAGCTCGTTCGTTCGGGTTTAGATCGAGCACAAGCGCCGGCTCATCGACCTGCACCCAATCGGCGACGAGAATTTCAACCTCCGCAGGAGTTGCTCGTAGACGGACGAAAGCCGTGGCAGCAGCGCGATGGGCTTGAACTTTTCGGCAGGGGAGTTAGCCAGCTTAAAAAAGCGATCGGTCCCAGGATGACCAGGGGTATGTGAATGCCGATGGCCTTAGCCTCGGGGAAGTGATCAATCGGTTTCGTCGACGAGAGGGTGAAGGTCAGATCATCGTCAAGTTCCGGCACAATGTAGTGATAGTTGGTGTCAAACCATTTTGGCCATTCCATCGCGGTTAGGGCAGGACCAGCCGCATGCTATGACCAGAGTGCCCGCAATCTCCTGTCTGACCTTGCTCGCCGCGCGGGAGCTAAGAGGGAGCCCGGGGCGATGCCGGCATGCCCCCGCAACTGTCAGCGCCGCGCCAACCCACTCATGTCACTGACGCGAACAGCCTTGGGAAGACGGGCGAAGCGATGACCCGCGAGCCAGGAGACGAGCGGCAGTGCTGTACGGAGATCCACGGCACCCAGACACTCACGACAGGCTACCGCGCGTCAAGACTGCATAAAGATAGCTTTATGTAATCATGTGAGCGAGCGCGCCTCCGACCGCAAACCTTCCAGAGGGCTGGGGCTGCGAGCGGAGCCGCGCGGGCAAGCTGAAAACGCTGCGCCCTACTAGGCGCTGCGGACCATACCAAGAAGCGGAATCAGACGAAGGTGAAGTCCGAAGCGCTCAGGTGCAGACTGGCAAGGTTGGACACACTGTCCACCGCAGACAGGTGAGCGAACACATCCACGTGATTTCCCGAGGTGACATAGGCGAGATCAGCCGTGTGGGTCTTGTAGTTGTGGTAGACGATGATGTCGCCGGCGCTCTCGCTGGATATCGCGCTCGCGGCGGCAGAGCCATCGGCGAAACTACGGTCGGTGATAACCACGACGTGCTCGCCGTTCGCACGCGAGGCATCGCCGCTGTAGAAGGTGTCCACCGGGTAACCTGACTGCACGCTGGCGTGGTTGATGAAGTTTGCGCCAACGCCATCGTTGTAGAGCCCCGGCGCATCGAAGGCGAAAGTATCCTGCTCCGGGTCGAAATCCGCGATGGTGGTGATATCCGGGTCGGGCCCCTGTTTCGGAAGCCCGGGCATTGGGTTATGCTGCCCGGGCATCGGGTCATGGAACTGGAACACGAACGTGTCGCGGCCTCCGTCACCACTTAGCCAATCCCTGCCGTCACCGATGAACAGAACATCATCGCCGCCACCGCCGCGGACATAGTCATTGTCCTGACCGGCCACGCGGGGGTGGTATCGATCATTGCCGCCGTATAAAACGTCGCTGCCGTCTTCGCCGTAGACCTGGTCATTACCCGGGCCGCCAAACACCCGGTCATTCCCGGCGCCACCGAAGGCTCGGTCAGTGCCCGCGCGACCGTCGATCCAGTCATTGCCGCCGTGATCCCAGAGCAGATCGTCACGATCGCTGCCGACGAGGGTATCGGGCTCCTCGCTGCCCTCGAAGAACTTTTCCCAGAACTTGAAATTTTCCATCGCAATGGTCCTTTTGATCTAGCCGCCCAAACGCCCGTGTGATGCCTTCAATACCCTTCGTCGGTGAATCAGCATAATCGTTTGTATTGATCGAATGCATCCGCATCATGGATGGATCGCCGCGCACTTTGGCCTCATCGTCGCGATGCCCTACTATGTCGAGGACTATCCCGACATGATCGAGCCCGCTTACATCGAGTTCGCGGCCAACGGTCACGGCGAATTCGCCTTCGGCTGCGTCACCGGGCAGATCTTCGGCGCGGGCGACGGCAACACGTCACCTTTTCCTCGCAAGGCAAGACGAAATGGACGAAGCGCAAGGCGACGGCTGGGCTGAAATCCAATCAGACGGCATCATCAACGGACAAATCTGCCTCGATGGCTACGATGATGCCGACTTATTCAACAACCTATCGAAGCCCTGCCGGCCGGATCGACCGGCCAACAGGCCTGATGAAGAGATAGCTGATCGGCTTGACCTGTTCTTACAGCTTTCCGGCATCCAATTTTGCATCTTGGGCGCGGCGCTTTTTTCACGCAACGCCGTCGAAAGAGAATGTCATTTCTTATAAGGAAGTTTGTCTACTGATTTTATAGACTATAATTTGCAACCAGCGAGCGGATCGTGGTGTCATGACCTACCTCCTCAGCCTTCTCGACAAAAGCCCAATCGAACAGGGTCTCACCGCTGTGGATGCGTTGCGGGCGACGGTGAAGATTGCCGCCCGGGCCGAGGAACTCGGTTATCACCGCTTCTGGGTCGCCGAACATCACAACATGTCCAACCTGGCGAGTTCAGCGCCGGAGGCGCTGATCGCCTATCTTCTCGCCAGGACATCGAGGATCCGCGTCGGCTCCGGCGGCGTCATGCTGCAGCACTACAGCGCCTACAAGGTCGCCGAAACCTTCAATCTTCTGGCATCGCTTGCCCCGGGACGCGTCGATCTCGGCGTCGGCAAGGCGCCGGGCGGTTTTCCGTTCGCAACGTGCGCCCTGCAGTTTGCCTTCGACCCAGAGAGGAAGCCGGATTTTGCCAGCCAGCTTTCAGATCTCAACACCTATCTTGCCGCCGATCCGAACTACCACGGTGCGCGGGCGACTCCTTTCCCGCCGACGGCGCCCGATCGTTTCCTGCTCGGCGCCAGCGTCGAAAGCGCCGAACTGGCGGCCGAGAAGGGCTGGAACCTTGTCTTCGCCGGCCACCTGAATGGCGATCCCGACAATCTGCGCCAGACCTTCGAAGCCTATGAACGGGCCTCGGGCGGCAAGCGTCCCCTGCTGGCTCTCGCAGCTTTCGCCGCCGAAAGCGAGGACTATGCCCGCGAGCGTGTCGGAGACTTGCGCATCGTCAAGCTGTTCCTGCCGAACGGCCAGACCGTCAATGTCGGCAGCGAGGAGCAGGCGGCCGAATTCGCCCGGCAGGCCGGTGTCACGGATTACCGGATTGAGGAGAAGGTGCCGAACGTGCTGCACGGCACTGCAAAGCAGATCCGCAACGAACTGGACGAGCTTCACCACCGCTACGGCGTCAAGGAATTCGTGCTCGACACGCCGGCGCTTTCAACCGCTGACCGCCTTGCCTCCATCGAGCTGCTCGCCAAGGAGCAGCTCTCCCTCGTCGCCTGACACTTCCAAAGAGGATAGTTTTATGGCTCAGAAACACGTCACGTTCGGCATCATGCTGCAGGGTCCCGGCGGTCACATGAATGCCTGGAAACATCCGAGCGGCCCTGCCGATGCCAGCGTCAATTTCGACTTCTTCGTCAAGACGGCGCGCAAGGCGGAGGCGGCCGGCATCGCTTTCGCCTTCGTCGCCGACGGGCTTTATATCAACGAGCAGTCGATCCCGCATTTCCTCAACCGGTTTGAGCCGATTGCCATTCTCTCGGCGCTGGCGGCCTCGACCTCGAAAATCGGCCTCGTCGGCACCGTCTCGACTTCCTACAGTGATCCCTTCACCATTGCCCGCCAGTTCGCCTCGATCGATCTGATCAGCGGCGGCAGGGCAGGGTGGAATGCGGTGACCTCGCCGCTCGAGGGTTCGGGACGCAATTACAGCCGTGAACATCCCGAGCACGAGGTGCGCTACGAGATCGCCGAGGACTATATCGACGCGATCAAGGGTCTCTGGGATTCCTGGGACGATGACGCTTTCGTGCGCAATCGCGAGACCGGCGTTTTCGTCGACAAGGCGAAGATGCATCGCCTCAACCATAAGGGCCGCTTCTTCCGTATCGAAGGGCCGCTCAATATCGGCCGTTCGAAGCAGGGCCAGCCCGTCGTCTTCCAGGCAGGCGCTTCGGATTCCGGCATCAGGCTTGCCGGCAAGCATGCCGACGCCGTCTTCACCAATGGCGGACCGTTCGAGGAGGCTCAAGGCTTCTATCGACAGCTCAAGGACAGTGTCATCGCTCAGGGACGCCCCGCGGCGGAAGTCGGCATCTATCCCGGCATCGGCCCCATCGTCGGGAAGACGTCCGAGGAAGCGGAAGCCAAGTACCAGGCGATCCGCAATCTCGTCACCATCGAGGAGGCGCTACTCTATCTCGGCCGCTTCTTTGATCACCATGATTTCAGCGTCTACCCGCTCGATGAGGCGTTCCCTGACATTGGCGATATCGGCAGGAATAATTTCCGCGCCACCACCGACCGCATCAAGAGGACAGCGCACGAGAAGGGGCTGACGCTTCGGCAGGTCGCGCTCGATTCCGCGACGCCCCGCACCGCCTTCATCGGCACGGCGGAGCATATTGCCGATGAGATCATCCGCTGGGTGGATCATGGCGCCGCCGACGGCTTCATTCTCGGCTTCCCCGTCATCGCCGAAGGCTTCGACGACTTCGCCGAGCACGTCGTGCCGATCCTCACCGAGCGCGGCTATTTCGATCCGGTCCTGAAGGGCGAGACGCTGCGCGATCATCTGGGCCTGCCCTTCCGGGAAAGCCGGTATGCGGCCAGCGCCGATCAAGTCGAGCAGGGAAGGGCTGTCGGCGCCTGAGGCGCCGGCGAACCGCCATGGACAGCATCGCTCAGAACCCGCGCAGCAACGATCCGGTCGAAGAGGGCATCGCCGCCTATCTCGACGAGATCATCGCGCTTCGCCACGATCTGCATCAATATCCGGAGCTTGCCTTTCAGGAGCTCAGGACCAGCAAGCTCGTGGCATCCCGCCTTTCCTCCTGGGGCTACGAGGTGGCGACGGGCATTGCCGGCACCGGCATCGTCGCCACCCTGAGGCGCGGCGAAGGCAGGCGGATCGGCATCCGGGCGGACATGGACGGGCTGCCGATCGAGGAGGCGTCCGACCTTGTCTATGCCAGCAGCAATCCCGGCGTCATGCATGCCTGCGGCCATGACGGGCATACCGCGATCCTGCTGGCGGCTGCCCGCTATCTCGCCGAGAGCGGCAATTTCAGCGGCACGTTGAGGCTGATCTTCCAGCCCGCCGAGGAGATCGGCGCCGGCGCCCGCAAGATGATCTCGGAAGGCCTGTTCGAACGGTTTCCCGTCGATGCCGTCTTCGGGTTGCACAATTGGCCGGGCGTGCCTGCCGGGCAGTTCGGCTTCGTCGCCGGCCCCGCCATGGCCTCCGTCGATCAGGCCATCATCAGGATCATCGGCAAGGGCGGCCATGGCGCCGAACCACATCGGGCCGTCGATCCCGTGCTGGCCTCGGCCTCCTTCATCACTGCTCTGCAGAGCGTCGTCTCCCGCAACGTCGATCCGCAGGAGATGGCGGTCGCCACCGTCGGCTCCATCCATGCCGGCTCCGCCTCGAACGTCATACCGGAAAGCGTGGAGCTGAAACTGACCATGCGCGCCTTCAGCGAGAACGTACGCCAGCAACTGCAGGAGCGCATTCCAGCCCTTGCCCGCGCCCAGGCCGAAAGCTTCGGCGCCGAGGCCGATGTGAATTACCGGCTGGGTTTCCCGGCGCTGGTCAATCATCCCAAGGAAACTGCGTTTGCCCGCGACGTCGCCTATGACGCGCTCGGTCTCGCTGCAATCGAGAAGGATTTCCGCCCGAGAACCGCAAGCGAGGATTTCGCCTTCATGCTGCAGGCCAACCCCGGCAGCTATTTTTTCGTCGGCAATGGCGACAGCGCGCCTCTCCACAGCGCCCACTACGATTTCAACGACGCGATCATTGCGCCGGCCGCCCGCTATTGGGTCCGGCTCGCCGAAACCTTCCTCACTGATGACAACGGGTGACGAACGATATGAGCGATACGTTTCTCTATACGAGCCCCCTCGATCCCCGCGCCAAGCCGCTCATCGATGAATTGATCCACGAATATGACAGCCGCTACGGCACCTATTTCAATGCCGAAGGCGCCGCAGCCGAATTGAACCGCTATCCCCCCGAAGCTTTCGCGCCGCCTCACGGCAATTTTCTCCTGCTGATCCGCAATGGCCAGACCATCGGCGGCGGCGCCTTCAAACATTACGACGATCGCACGGCCGAGTTCAAACGCATCTGGACACGCACGGACCTGCGCCGCCAGGGCCTTGCCCGCAAGGTGCTAGTGGAGCTGGAAACTCAAGCGGCCCGCCAAGGTTATACGAGGATCTATCTGACGACCGGTTTCCGCCAGCCCGAGGCCGTCGGCCTCTATCTGAATTATGGCTACACCCCTCTCTTCGACACATCAGCCGATCCCGAGATCTACAAGAGCCTGCCCTTCGAGAAGGACATTAGCCATCTCGTTCCGCCGGTTTTCGCAACCGAGGCGGCCGGACCGCGCCTGCGCGTGGCCGGGGCAAATCTCTGAAAGCGACGAGACGATAACCATAAAAGGGAAGCAAAATGGCACTGACGACGGATTTCGCGGGCATTGAGCCCGGCAGCAGAACGGCAGAACCGAAGCAGGATCATTCCCGTTACCGCATCGTGCCGGCGCGCCATCCCGAGCGGCTGGCGGGCACGATATTCGCCGCTGTCGTCATCGTCGCCGTGCTCTATTCCACCTTCACCAATCCGCGCTGGGGTTGGGGTGTCTTTGCCGAATGGTTCTTCGCCGAGCCGGTGCTCGTCGGCCTCGGCAGGACATTGCTCCTGACCGCGCTTGCCGCCATATCGGGCTCCATCCTTGGAACAGCCCTGGCGCTTGCCCGCGTCTCCAGGTCGCCGCTGCTTTCTGGCCTTTCCTGGGGCTATATCTGGCTGCTGCGCTCGATCCCGATGATCGTGCTGCTCCTGATATTGAACAATCTCGGTTATCTCTATGAAACGATCAGGATCGGCATCCCGTTCACCGATAAGGTCTTGTTCGACTATCCCACCGTACAGCTGCTGACGCCCTTCGCCGCTGCCTATCTCGGCCTCACGCTCAACCAATCGGCCTTCTTCGCCGAGATCGTCCGCGGTGGTATCCTGTCGGTGGATCATGGGCAGCTGGAGGCCGCAGCCGCACTCGGCCTGCCACGCCGCCGCCAGGCCTTCCGCATCGTGCTGCCGCAGGCCATGCGCTCCATTCTGCCGACCGGCTTCAACGAACTGATCGGATTGGCGAAAAGCACGTCCGTCGTCTATGTGCTGGCGCTGCCGGAACTCTTCTATACGGTCCAGGTGATCTATCGCCGCAATCTCGAAGTCATTCCGCTGCTGATGGTCGCAACGGTCTGGTATCTGATCATCATGACCGTGCTGTCGGTCGCCCAGCACTATATCGAGCGCTATTTCTCCAAGGGCGCCGTGCGCAATCCGACACCGCTGCCCTTCCAGTCATTCCTGGAGCGCTTCCGCCGTCCGCTGCCGGCTCTCGAGAGCGCGACCGACAAAGTGCGCAATCTTGGTTTCCATGATGCGACGGCTCTGCGGGCAGGCGGTGCTGTGCGCATCCAGGGCATCTCGAAAAGCTTCGGCTCGCTGAAGGTACTTGACGATGTCGAGCTCAACCTGCCGGCCGGCAGCGTGACCGCCATTCTTGGCCCCTCCGGTTCGGGCAAGTCGACGCTGCTGCGATCAATCAATCATCTGGAGCGTGTCGACGAGGGCTTCATCTCCGTCGACGGCGATTTCGTCGGCTACAGCAGGAAGGGCGACACGCTCTATGAGCTCAAGGAAAAAGAGATCCTCCAACGCCGCGCCGATATCGGCATGGTCTTCCAGAGCTTCAATCTCTTCCCGCATCTGACCGTGCTCGAAAACCTCATCGAGGCGCCTGTCCAGGTCCGTAGCGTCGGCCGCGAGAAAGCCGTGCAGTTGGCGCAGGAACTGCTGGCGCGCGTCGGTCTCAGCGACAAGATCAATGCCTATCCGCGCCAGCTCTCCGGCGGCCAGCAGCAGCGCGTCGCGATCGCCCGGGCGCTGGCGCTCCGCCCCAAGGTGCTGCTCTTCGACGAACCGACTTCCGCACTCGATCCGGAACTTGTCGGCGAGGTGCTCGACGTCATCAAGGAGCTCGCCCGCACCGGCACGACGCTCGTCATCGTCACGCACGAAATCGGTTTTGCCCGCGAAGTCGCCGATACCGTCGTCTTCATGGAAAGCGGCCGCATTCTGGAGGCCGGTCCGCCGGCCCGGATCTTCACGCAGGCGGAGCATCCTAGAACGCGCGAATTCCTTGCCAAGGTTCTCTAGCGCCGAACAGCGCTGGTGAAATGCCGGGCCGCGACGGGCTGCTCCGGTCGAATGACAACAATCACAACCTTAAGACGAAATGGAGAAGGGGCATGGCATTTACAGATAGAGTAAGGCTTCTCATAGCGGGAGCTGTCACCATTGGCGCGATTGGGTTCAGTTCCGCTCAAGCGCAGCAGAAGTTCGATCTTAGCCCCGAACAGCCGAACCGGCTGCGGGTGGAAAAGAACGAGAAGCGCATCGTTGAAATCAAGGACTTCAAGTTCGTCGAGAACGGTGTCTTCACCGTCGGCATCAGCTCGAGCGGTAATCTACCGCTGCACGACTATGCCTCCGATTCCAAGACGGTTATCGGTTATGACGTCGATCTCGCCCAGGCGATCGCCGACAGCCTGGGCCTGAAGCTCAACCTCGTTTCCGTCGCCTGGGCTGATTGGCCGCTCGGACTCACTTCCGGCAAGTTCGATGCGGTAATCTCAAACGTGACGGTCACGGAAGAGCGCAAGGAAAAATTCGATTTCTCGACCTACCGCAAGGATGAGCTTGGTTTCTACGTTAGGGCCGACAATCCGATCACGGCGATCAAGGAGCCGAAGGATATTGCCGGTCTGAAGGTCATCACCGATGCCGGCACCAACCAGGAGAAGATCCTTCTGGAATGGGATCGACGGAACGTTGCGGCCGGTCTCAAGCCGATCGAAGTGCAGTATTACGACGACGATGCGGTCAAGGATCTCGCCGTCCAGTCCGGCAGGGCCGACGCCGTCTTCAGTGTCAACGCCACCCAGGCCTATGCGGCGGGAATCAACGGCAAGACCAAACTTGTAGGCACCGTCAGCGGCGGCTGGCCGATCACCGCCGAAATCGCCGTCACCACGCGCAAGGGTAGCGGTCTGGCGGCTCCCTTGACCGATGTCGTCAACGACCTGATCGCCAGCGGCGCCTACAAGAAGATCCTCGACGCCTGGAATCTCGGCCCCGAGGCGATCGACAAGGCCCAGACCAATCCGCCCGGCCTGCCGAAGAGCGGTTCGTAATGTTTATGGGACGGCCGGCCGTTCGAGCCGGTCCGTCCCTGCCTTTACTGCAAACGGAGATATATCGAACGTGGCCATCTTTCTTGATATCCGCACCTTTTTCTTCGCGGCGCTGACGGCAGCCTCGACGGGCTTCGGGACGGCCCATGCGGCCGATGATTTCGACCTGAGCCGGCAGCAACCGGATAGGCTTCATGCCGCCAGAAACGATGCGGCGATCGCTGCGATCCCTGAGGATTTCAAGTTCGTCACACCAGGCAAGTTCACCATCGCCGTCAGCCCTGGCGGCCCGCCGCTCGCGACTTATGCCACCGACGCCAAAACCGTGGTCGGCGCGGATCCTGACTATGCCTATGCCATCGCCGACGGTCTCGGCCTGACGCTGGAGATTGTGCCGGTCGCCTGGATCGACTGGCCGCTCGGCCTCACATCGGGCAAGTACGATGCCGTCATCTCCAATGTCGGCGTGACCGAGCAGCGCAAGGAGAAGTTCGATTTCTCCACCTATCGCCAGGGCCTGCACGGTTTCTTCGTGAAATCCGATAGTCCCATCACGTCGATCAAGGAGCCGAAGGATGCGGCGGGCCTGAGGATCATCGTCGGCGCCGGCACCAATCAGGAGCGTATCCTGGTCAAGTGGAGCGAAGAGGACGTCGCCGCTGGTCTGAAGCCGATCGAATTGCAATATTACGATGACGAGGCGGCGAGCCTTCTCGCTCTGCGTTCCGGTCGGGCCGATGTCATCGTCCAGCCGCACGCGCAGCTCGTCTTCATCGCGGCGCGCGACAAGAACATCAAGCGGGTGGGCACGCTGAGTGCCGGCTGGCCGGACCGATCGGACGTCGCGATCACCACCCGCAAGGGAAGCGGGCTCGCCGATGCGCTGACCATCGCCACCAATGGTCTGATCAAGGACGGCACCTATGCGGGGATACTCGATCATTGGCATCTTTCCGAGGAAGCCTTGCCCGCATCCGAGACCAATCCGCCCGGTCTGCCGAAATATTGATCATCGGAAAGCACGACATGAGCGGCCGCAATATATCCATCAGCCATATCGGCTTCCTCACTCCCGGCAATTATTCCGATGATGATCCCTTGTCGGGATTGGAACAGACGCTTCAACAGTTGCACTACGGTGAGGCACTCGGCTTCGACAGCGCCTGGGTCCGCCAGCGGCACTTGGAGCCGGGGATCTCGTCCGCCAGCGCCTTTCTGGCGGCGGCCACCCAGCGCACCAGCCGGATTGAGATTGGAACGGCGGTCATTCCGATCGGTTATGAAAGCCCGTATCGGTTGGCCGAAGACCTTGCGACGGTCGATATCCTCTCACGCGGACGGCTGAATATCGGCGTCAGCGCCAGCCGGCCGGTGCATGCCGAACTGATTGGCCCGCTCGCCTTTGACGGCGACTTGACGAGCTACGATTTCTCGCATGATCGTGTGCTGCGCTTTGCCGACAATCTGCGCGGGGCTTATCTCGGAGACGACGAGACCTTCATCAAGACGCCCTTCGGCCCGCAACGGCCGCGCCTGCAACCTTATGCCAAGGGCCTGATCGACCGGATCTGGTATGGCGGCGGGTCGCAGCGCTCGGCCGGCTGGGCGGGCCGCAACGGCTTCAACCTGTTGACCGGGAATGTGATTACGGGGGAGGGGACCGACGATTTCTTCATCGCCCAATCGCGGCTGATCGAAACCTATCGCACTGCTGACACGCACCGCCGCGTCGCGCTGGGCCGCGTCATCGTACCTTTCGACAGCGCCGATGCGGCAACGCGCCGCCGATATCGAGACTATGCCGATGGCCGCTATGAGCGAACGCTTTCGCCGCAGGGCGAGCGGCGCACCTTGTTCGCTAGCGATGTCGTCGGCACGTCGGACGAAATACTGGAGCAGCTTTTCGCCGATCCGATCCTGCCCGAGGTCAGCGAGCTGAGGCTGGAGCTTCCTTACGAGTTCGAGCACGAGGAATATCGCCAGATTCTCCACGACTTCGTGACGCTCATCGCGCCGGAGCTCGGATGGAAGGCACAGCCCGAAATTCGGGCCGCTTCCTGAAATACCGTCGGGCAACGGCCACTCGACACCAGAACAATCACCTTACGAGGAACATTCATCAGTGACAAAATCGGTGGAATATTACTTTTCGATCGGCTCGCCCTGGTCCTACATCGGCTTCGATGCCTTCGTCGAACTTGCGGCGAAGAACGACGTCGTCATCACGCCCTATCTGACGACGGTGGTCGAGGAAAATGGCGGGATCTTCTCGCGCAACCGGCCGGAGATCCGCCGCGCTTACTGGACGCGGGATCTCAAACGCTGGGCGCGCGTGCGCGGGAAGGAACTGCAGCTCGAACATCGCCCTGAGCTGAGCGATCCGACGCCGGCCTCCCTCTTCGTGATTGCGGCCTATCTCGACGGACAGGACTGGATCGGCGCTGCCCGGGCTCTGCAGCATGCCTTCTGGGTCGCGGCCAGGGATATCGGCAAGCCCGATGTGCGCGAAGCGATCGTCACCGCTGCAGGTTTCGATGGCGCGGCACTTCTCCGGCGCCAAGCCGACGACGACGTCCAGAACAAGTGGTCGGCGGACCGCGTGCATGCGCGCGACAGCGGCGTCTTCGGGTTTCCCACCTATGTCTACGATGGCGAAATCTACTGGGGACAGGACAGTTTGCCTTTCCTCGAACGTCATCTTCGAGGCGATAGGCCTTAGCTTGGATCATCAAGACGAATGTTTTTTCAACGACGCGAGCAAGGTCAGACGCCCATTCCTTTAATCTAGTAATTTTGTTAACAATAGTTGGGGCAATCCAAGGAGAGGAAAAACCCCATGTCAGGTTTCAAACTCGTCGGCATCGCTGGCAGCTTCAACCGTCCATCCAAGACACTGGCACTTGTCCGGCATGTCGCCGAACGCGCAAGCTTTCGATACAGCTTTATGAGCAGGACCTATGATCTGAACGATATCGGACCGTCGCTGGGTGGGGCCTTGTGGCGCAGGGATCTCGACGAGCAGGCCAGACGTGTCATCGAAGAGATCGTGCAGGCCGATGCCCTGATCATCGGCTCGCCGACCTACAAGGGCTCGTATCCCGGTCATTTCAAACACCTCATCGATCTGATCGACCCGCACGAGCTTCGGGGCAAGCCGATCATCATCACGGCGACGGGCGGCGGTGACCGGCATGCGTTGATGGTCGAGCATCAGCTTCGGCCGCTGTTCGGTTTTTTCATGTCCCATACGCTTCCGACCGCCATTTATGCGTCCGATCGCGATTTTGCAGACTATGCGGTCTCATCCGATCCGCTTTTGAGCCGCATCAACGAAGTGATCGGCGAATTGGCGGCCTTCTTTCCGGACGCAAACCCGGCGCTGGCGGCGGCCGAGTAACGCTCGTCGCCGTGGTTCGAGGCGACGATGCGGTGAGCGAGCAGTTGTGGAATTCGCACGACGATATCGCCTCGCCAAACGCGAGGAGAATCGCCTCCTGATGCTGTACGGACCAACCGCATCGCTTCGCGATCTTCTTGCCAATGCGCGACGTCATTCGCTGATTTCCTAGCCGAAGAATATCGGTCCTTGACAGGGGGTTCGCATGAAGCTTGATTGGCGCCTTGACGGCGGGACAATTCTGGGAAATTACGGCCGCCCCTGACATTCGGGTGCAGGCGAAGGCCGTGGCCGAGGAGATCGCCGCGAAGCGGCCTCGGGACGCATAGCGAACAGCGCCTCGATCAATCCGCGATCCGGATTTGATCCAGAAGCTCGACAGGGCCCGTTCGAGGATCCTTATGTGGATCCGGAAAAGGCGCTCTCGATCGTCGGCAACTCGACACACGTCCCCAGTTTGAGCCGCGCTTCACCGCAAAATTGACAATGTTTTTTTGTCGGCTGCAAGAAACTCTTGTCAAGGTGGCTCTTCAGCGGCAATCAGGTGTCCTGGGCGCACATCCCGGCACTATCGACAGCGCGCCGCAATCGGAATGCACACGCACATCTCTCGGTCAGGTCCTCGGCCATTGAAGGAGCGATAAAGCGGCAACAATGAACCTGGAGAATACATGACGGAAAAAAGCCCCGGTGATGCCGTTTTTCGATATCGTGGCTCAACGTTCGACAGCATGATCGAAACCCTCGGAGAGGTTTTCGGCACATTCGACGCCAATCTCGTCGGTCGTTCTCAAGACTTCCGTTGGGGGCTCGATCTTACGGCCTCTGAAAGCGCAGCATTGATTACGGGTTACCATAATGAAGGGTTTCAGTTCCGCGCTCAGTGGTGTTCCGAGGCAACAGAGCATCTATCGATCGTGGTGCCGCGCAGAGGTGGCATGGCGGTTGCGTATGGTTCGCGCATGGCCGAGGCCCGACAAGGAGAATTGCTTCTTTACAGGAATTTTGAGCCTGACAGCATCTCAATGCATGGGCAATCCAATCTAATAGATGAGCTGGTGCTTAATTGGCCATTGATCCAACGGACCATTGGCGAAACTTTCGATGTGCCGTTTAGAGGCTCGCTCGACCTGTCGCCCGAACTAGATCTGTCAACACCAGTTGGTCGAACAATCGGCAATCTCACAGAAGCGATCATAGACGGAATACGCGATAATGGTCCCCTCTGTCAGTCTCCCATAGCCATGGCTCATATTACGCAGGCGCTAGCCGATGTCGTGATACGGATGGTACCTCATCGATTATCGCATCTGCTGGATAAGAAGCCTTGCATGATTGCTCCCGGACATGTCCGCCGCGGGATCGAGTTCATGTGCGCCAATATCAACCAGCCGATTACAATGCCAATGGTGGCAGATGCAGCGGGTGTTTCCACCAGAGCACTCGAAGCGGGTTTTCGTGGATTCAAGGACACAACGCCTGCAGCGTATCTACAGATGCTTCGGTTACGGGCAGCACGGGAGGACCTGCTCGACCCTGAGAACCATATGCTTTTGAAAGAAATCTGCCTGAAATGGGGATTCTTTCAGTTCGGGAGGTTCTCCGCAGTTTATAGGGCATACTATGGAGAAAATCCGTCCGAAACAAGGAGACGCGTCTGCGGATCATATCCTCGTAGGTCCTCCTGACAAAGCGGATTGACGAAGGCGCTCACCAGGCAAACAGGCCCAGTTTGCGCGAATCGGAAGACGGCCATGCCGTAGATATTAGATAAGCCTCTGCGCGGCGGATGATCGCTATTGGTGCGCCTGACTTTCTCCTCGTTAGCATCCGTCGCGTTCAGCCCTTCATTTGATCGGCCAATTTGTTGTCCGCTTCACGGAGGAACTTCGCAAGCGAGATAGCGTCCGCCCACATCTCCGCGCCCGCCAAACCAGCTTCTGCGGCGTGTTCAGGTCCGCCACCCACCTTCCAGCCGCACCCAATCCTCAGGCGACAGCAACAACCTCTTGTCCCTCTCCATGGATCCAGACTCGCCTATAGGGAATCCTTCTGTTAATTCCAGAACACTAGACTAGGTGAATACTGAGACGAGAACGGACAGCCAGATCAGGACGACTCCCAACGCCAACGCTCGCCTGGCGGCTATGACCTTCTCCTCGCCGTCATCTACAACGGGGGTTGTCACAATCCAGGGCACCGAGCCAAGCGCTGCAAATCCGACGAGCGCCAAAATCACAATGACCAAATCGGCGCTGCGCCAGCCGCCGGGCTCATACAAACCCCAGTAGCCAAGGAACGCCATTCCCACTGCGAACATGGTGGCGGAGGCAGAGCAAAGTCCCGCAACAGCACCTGATGGCGCACGCATGTAGCATCCTTTCCGCGCCGTCAATCCAAAGGCGACATTCATGATGGCGCAAACCGCGTTTGCACATATGTGGGCAGTGCGCCGTCTCCTGATCGGGCTCCTCCGCACACTTGGTGCACGAGGATTCACGTACCCCGCGGATAGGTTCATTGATTCGCAATCGATGTTCAACATTCTTGTTGATCAGGCGCGATCTTCCCGGCTGATTGCAAGGATAGACACCCAGCCCCGCTGGCATACTCACGTCGCTTGATGTTGTGCCCCATCCCTCGCGCTCCAGTTGCACATGTACGCGACGATAGCATAAACGCGCACGGGTCTCACAAATCTCGCGGATGCGCGTTTCAGACCGGCCTGGTGGTATCCGACTGACGAGTGCGGCCGGAATGTGTTGGCGGTGTATGCGGTTCGCCCCGGACAGCTTCACTCCCGTTTGAGCAGGACAAACAACCACCGCTAGCCGAAGTGCCGACGCATGGAGGCGTAGAGGCGAATATGTCGCAGAAATCCTCGACGGCTTCAACGGCACGATCCAGGTCGATGCCTACGGCGGCTACTCGCACCGTAGAACGGTTTGACTGGCGTCATCAACGCTGAGCTTGGAAGACTGTCTTGCGAGATCAAGACCACGACGACAACAGGTATGGAAACGTTCCTTCTGCAAAAAGACCTCAGCCATCTTCGCTGAGGGGAAGGGAGCGGTCCATGCCACCAAGTGGGGTCGTGCAGCGGGCCCGCTACATGACACTGGAAACTATCAGCCAGATGAGCGATGATCCGCTCATCAGCCTGCCAGCCGTGGCGCGCTGGTCAGCCGGGGCTTTTCGTCGGAGGGCGCGGCGACCAAACGCCATGTCCAATGCTCGACGAATGTTAGGCATGCGACATATCGGTTTCGACCAACCGCCATTGTATTTATAAGAGGTTCTTCTTGGCACGAATAATGCTTAGGTCATCGAGAAACTCCCGTGAACCTGTTCATGACGCCCAGTCAAAGTGTCCACTGGCCATCGTGATGCCGATCCAGAGGTTGTTTAATCCGGTCGCGCGACGATTGCAGACGGCAAAGACCCTGACTGCCGCTTCCGAAGGTTCTATGGTAACAACATTTCATGCATGATGCTGTCGTTATTCGTTCCGGTATTGCACAGGCAACTGTCAACCGAAAAGGAGCAGAGCTAATTGGGTGGCAGGTCGGTGCAAACGACCTCCTTTGGCCGCGAGGCTCCCCAGGTTGGAACCAAACTTGTCCCCTGATGTTTCCTTCATGCGGATGGAGTGAGTCTTCGCTTGTCGAAATAAAAGGGCAATATTATCCGATGCCTGTTCACGGCTTTATCAGCATGCAGGAATTTGACGTGGTTTCCAACTCAGAAAGTGAGGTAACACTAGAAGCATCTGACAATGAATTCACGAAAACAATGTTTCCATTTTATTTCCTTTTCAGGATTTCGTATAAAATTGTAGATAGTCAACTGAACATTGAGATCTCCGTAACAAACAAGTCCTTTAGTGCTTTCTTGCCCTATTCCATCGGCATACATCCCGGATTTAGATGGCCGTTACTGTCTCCGCACAAAGACAGTTGGCGGCTGCAATTCGAGAAATCGGAATCCGCTCTCGTCCCGTGCATATCTTCCCAAGGGCTAATTCGAGGTAATCAACGGAAACTTTCATTCCACGGACGTTGCCTTCATCTAAATGAAAGCCTTTTCCAGAATGAGGCCCTCTGTTTTTTGAACGCGAACAGTAAAAGGCTGTCGCTCGTTGGAGAGAAGGCCACAATCAGAATTGACGCGCCAGACGCACGTCACTGGGTTGTATGGTCTCTTCCACAGCAGGATTTTCTGGCGTTAGAACCATGTACGGGCCACGGTGACATAGAGGACCGACGCATTCCATTTGACGAGCGGGAATATAATGTCAATCTTGCCCCAGGAGAAGAGCAACAATTCCGAGTACGATTTGAGTTTTTACAGCATGAAGATTAGTCCTCAAGAGACTTGCACTATTGGGCATGTCAGCGGTGCTGCTTTGTGAGTGTGACGAACAGCCACAGCTTATTTGTTGACTGCGACGGGATAGAAAAAGCAACGGTGTTAGGCGTCAAGGGACGCTTCGCGGTATTCTCGCATCCTTGCGTTCAAGGTGATGATGATCATCTTTCGCATGACGGCGACAAGAGCGAGCTTGGCGGGTTTGCCCCTGTTTCGGAGATTTGTATAAAAGGCCTTCATGGCGGGATCGAAGCGAATGGCTGGCAGAGCGGCGATGTACAGCGCGTCTCGAACTGGTTGCCTTCCTCCCGCGATCATGCGCTTGCCTCGCATCAGGCCACTGTCTCGGTTGAGTGGCGCGACGCCGACCAGCTTGGCGATCTGCCCCTTTTCCATCAGCCCCAGTTCGGGCAGACCTGCGAGAAGAAAGCATGCCGTGCGCAGGCCGATTCCCTTCAGCGACATCAGCACGTCGGCTTTGGCTGACAATTCTGGGTCCGATGCAAGACAGGCCGTCATGGCGTCCACCACGGCCTGCCGTTGGCTGAGCAAGAACTGCAGCGTCTGCTCGATCCAATCCCTCGTCCGGTCGTTCAGCTTTTCCCGGCGGTTCTTCTCCTGGACGATCATGTGCGACAATTGCTTGTAGCGTGACACCAGATCGCTCAGCTCGGCTTGCTCGACGCTGGGCTGACAAAGCAGGCGTGTTTCCATGCGCCGTCCATAGTCGGCCAGAACGAAGGCGTCGATCTTGTCGGTCTTGGAAAGCTGCCCGCTGGCGCGAGCGAACTGCCTGATTTGCTTGGCGTTGACACGCGCGACAGGCAGGCCCGCTGCCTGCAGCGCTTTCACGACACGACGCTCATAGCCACCGGTCGGCTCCAGAACCAGGCGCTTGATAGCATCGAAAGCCGCAAGGAAGGCGATCATTTCGGCAGTGCCCGCAGCCGTGTTGGCAAAGGTCGCAGACTGCTCATCGGGCAGAAGGCAGATGTCAAAAGATGATTTCGATATGTCGATGCCGACAAAACGGTTAGTATAAGTCATGAGGCTGGTCTCCCTTATACGCGAGCGCAAAGCTCTCTCAACGGTTCGACGAAGCCTCGAAATGCGCAAAGGGTTCTGCTTTTTTGCGAACGAAAGTTCAGGCCGGGAGGCCCAACCGCTTTGCGCAACGCCATTGGGATGTTGCAATCACCCCAATGACAAACGAGGCCGGGACATCATTACGATGTTCCGGCCTCAAATGTATAAGCCGGGTTTTTCAGAACTTCTGCTTTGCCCGCTTTGGCATGACCGTGAGTCCGCCTGAGGACCTCTTGGGCCCGGTCCAGTAGCGCAGGGCCATCCTGAATTATGCGGATCGCCTCTTGTGGAGCGCCATGCCCTGCAATCCAGCGCTTCATGGCGGCTAGGGTCAGACCTGACCATAATCTGCATACGCAGTCGGGCACGCGCGAACGAACCGGCCGCGCGCGTGAGTTTCGGCGCACGGCTGCATCATTAACTTAACGGTGTCGCGCTTTCCAGCGTTAGAGAGTCCAAAGGAAAGCATGTAATGCGCCGCCGACGGAAACTTTATGCTTGTGTTGCACCCCACAGTCCTTCCATCCGCTACTTTAAATCGAGGCTTGTTTGGGGTTTGAGGCAGCTGTTCCATAATGGATTGCTTGTTTTGGTGTTTTCGCGACCCAATCAGATTCGAAGCGCAAATCTCCGCTCGTTCAATCCCCAGCCTCTACGCCTCTACACCACTTCCGACTTTACCTCTACGCCAACGACGTCGATCGAATGGGAACATAATGTAATCGCGCACGGTGAGCGGCTCGGGCTGGTTTCGGAGGCCAACTTCCGGCCACTCATTCTCTTTTGGCCAATATGCCGTTAGAAAAACCGTATCCCAGATGGTTGTAAAGAACCCATAGTTTCGGTGCCGGTGATGCGGTTCCATCGAGTGGTGAATGCGGTGGAACTTATTGTCGCCAATGATATCTCGAAGCGGCCCAAGATTGATGCGGGTGCTAGAGTGTGAAAGATGGCCCTGAAAGGTAATCAGTGTCATGGCAACAACGGGCACTACGCCAGATTCGAAGTGGATCAGCGCGAGTGGCAGTGCTACTAACGCTGCGTAAATGAGGGGCTCGGAAACGTGATGATTGCAATTCCATGCCGTCAATTCGCGGATCGAGTGGTGAGTAGCGTGCAGGCGCCAGAGGAATGGAACAGCATGCTGAGCGCGGTGCATCCAGTAGACAAAGAAGTCGTCGGCAATCGCGACTAAAATCCCTGAAAGGACGGCTAATCCATTGTTAATGATTGCGTTGTCAGAGTGAAGCAACGTACCGAAATTGATCGTTACGAGCGGCTTTATCCCTAACCAGCCCAAACCCACAGCGAAGAGGTGCCAGAACAACGCACCCCATCCGAGGCGAATAATCCAATTCCGCACGCCGCGCACGTATGAGGCAAAACTGTATCGATGAGCCGGAAAGGTTAGCTCCAGCGCGGCGCAAAAGGTGGCGAAGATCACAACCAGCTCAAGCGATCTCACGAAGAATTGGATCATCTGATTAATGTCGAGAACGTGCATTTGTTTGCTCCGGCGAATTGTTAAAATGCGCCAACCTCAGGTCGGAGTGACTCTCATCACCGCGGTCGTCTTCGTCACGAGGGCGAGTCCAATAGTATGAATTTCCAGCGCGGCCCGCGCAGAAAGCACGAATTGCATATAGCCACGTCACGCAATTTTCCTTTTCAGTGCGATGTGAGTGCCGAGATCGAGAACCAGATGCGTGTGATTGCCGACGGGACGGGCGGACCTATAACGTCGCCGAGGTTAGAATACGAGGAATTCGTACCGTTGTTGAACAACGCGGCGTTGGTTGAGGAGGCCTCTGCGGTTGCGCGTGATGTGTTCAACCGCGGGAGCATCGCGGTCCGCAAAATCGGATAACGGGCTCAGAGGATTTCACCCGCTTCTTCAGTTTCGTACCCGGGTGCTTCGTCTTCCTCGGCAACGGAAAGGAGTCGGCGCCGTTGCCCTATGATTTCAAGGATGATGGGCTTGTATATGGGGCGAAGTTCCACGTGAGCATCGTCCGCGGGCGCATTCACCCAGTTTGAGCCGCGCTGCACCGCAAGATCGGCAAAGATTATTCGCGACGCAAGGTGGATGGATCGCCCGCGTTGGCCGAACACCGCGCGACCGCAATCCGCCACCGCCATATTCAAATTCGCGTTCAATATGCAATTCGCGAATGAAAGTTTCCATACTCGGTCTCCGTGCTGTGAAATGTCAAAATATATTACTAATGAACAATGCTGATAAATTTGGATGGCATACATCCACGTTATGGATAGATGAAGACATGCGGTTCAAGGGCCTTGACCTAAATCTCCTCGTGGCGCTCGACGCGCTGATGACCGAGCGTAATCTCACGGCGGCGGCGCGCAGCATCAACCTGAGCCAGCCGGCCATGAGCGCCGCCGTCGCCCGGTTGCGCACCTATTTCCGCGATGATCTCTTTACAATGGCTGGCCGAGAACTTGTTCCATCGCCGCGTGCAGAAGGGCTCGCCTCGGCAGTCCGCGAGGCTCTGCTGAACATCCAGCTCTCCATCATTTCCTGGGACCCGTTTAACCCGGCTCAGTCGGATCGCCGCTTCAGGATCATCCTCTCGGACTACGTCACGCTCGTATTTTTTGAAAAGGTCGTGGAGCGTGTGGCGCGGGAAGCTCCCGCCGTCAGCTTCGAATTTCTGCCTCTTGCCGACGACTTCGAGGAGCTCGTCCGGCGCGGCGATGTCGATTTTCTAATTATGCCGGAAGTGTTCATGTCGAAGCATCCTCACGCAGCACTGTTCGAGGATAGATTCGTGTGTGTGGGCTGTCACACGAACAAGCAGCTATCAGAACCATTTACATTTGAGCAATACATGTCGACGGGGCACGTTGCGGTCAAGTTTGGGAATAAGCGGAAGCCCACCATCGACGAATGGTATTTGCTCGAGCACGGTTTCACGAGACGTGTTGAAGTCGTCGTACAGGGCTTTAGCATGATTCCACCAATGGTGTCGGGTACCGACCGTATAGGGACCATGCCCTTACGGCTAGCGCAGCATTTCGCAAGAACAATACCCCTGCAGATCGTCGAGCTTCCCCTGCCAGTTCCTGCGTTCACTGAGGCCGTTCAATGGCCTGCCCTTCACAACAGTCACCCGGCAAGCATCTGGATGCGGGAGATATTGCTGCAGGAAGCGTCCCGTATGGTATCGCCCTTTGCCCTGTCCGAGCCCCTCATCGACCGGACCAGCACGAGTGCTGACCTACTCACCTTCTATCCGCTGACTTCATTGGGGCCAGCGGCATAAAAAGGCCATCCATACATGCTCTCATGGAGTGTTCGAACCAGCGCTCGGGCAGAAAACGCGCAGAGGCCCTCCGGCCAAATCACCAATCGGATTGTCCATTCCGATCTCATGGTCCTCGATGAACTCGGCTATCTACCGTTCAGCTGGTAGAGGGGCGAAATCGACCGATCGCAGCGAACCCACGTCCGGAAGTAAACGCTGCTGCCGCGGAAGAGCAGGCCAGTCGCCGGAAGCAGCGCGTCGGCGTCTACGCCGCGCATCGCCTCAATTCACCTTTGGGAGTTGAATGTCGCAGCGATGTCACCGTTCCGGCCGTAAGTGCGCGATCACCTGTGCCGGTCGTATCCTCCGAGGGGTATAGCTCGGCGACATGTGCGTGCGCTCGTGTAGAAGAACTCCCGGCTCCGATCTTTTGCTCTAGCGAGCAGTTACGCAGAAGGTCGCCTCGGCTGCCGCAAGACGGGCGTGCTTACCCTTTGTGCCATCATTCTTTCCTTTCCTTGAGCGGCGGTCCGACGATCATCACGGCGGGGTCGGCGGAGAGAAGCTGTCTCGCGACCGACCGGACATCCTCAACGGTTACCGCCTCGATCAGCTGTTTCCGCCGCGCGATATAGTCGATGCCGAGATCTTTCATCTGGATTCCGACCAGAGTGTTGGCGATCGCGCTGGATGAGTTGAGATTGTCGATCGCGTAACCGCCGATCACGTTTTTCTTCGCCGCTTCGAGCTCCTCCTGGCTGACGCCCTCCGCCGCCATCCGCCTCGCCTCGGCGCGAATGAGGGCGAGCGTCTCTGCGGCCCGATCCGGGCGGGTCCCCGTGTCGATCACGAGCGCCGAGGCATGGTCGTTGTTCACCAAGGTAGATCCGATGCCGTAGGCGAGCCCACGCTTCTCGCGCACCTCGTTCCAGAGCCTGGAAGTGAACGCTCCTCCGCCGAGGATGTGGTTCATCAGATAGGCTGCGAAGAACTGCGGCTCTTTGTCGCTGATCGCGGAATAGGCCAGGCGCAGCCGGCTCTGAGGTAAATCATAGGGGACGCGAATTTCCTGCGCCAGCTTCGGCGCGGTGTCGGCGATCGGCATCAGCGACGGTTCGGCAGGCAATCCGCCGAATATCCGATCCAGATCGCGCTTGAGTGCGCTGGCATCGATCGCTCCCGCCACGGCGATGGCAAGGTTGCTGCGCGCGAAAAGCCGCTTATGAAGCGCCTTCAGATCGGAGGTCGAGACAGCGGCGAGGGTTTGCTCGGTGCCCTCGTCTCGCCGGGAATAAGGATGATCGCCATAGAGCGCTTTCCTCCATGCGACCTGTGCGACCGCCTCCGGATCCTTGGCTTCCGCCATGATGCCGGAGACGATCTGCGCGCGGATGCGATCCACGGGCGCTTGGTCGAAGCGCGGCTGCTCGACGGCCAGCCGGAGAAGATCGAACGCAACATCCTTCTGATCGGCGACCACGCGCATGGAGCCGTAGAGCGCATCGCGCCCGGCGTTGAACCGCATCTCGGCGCCAGCATCGTCTAGCTGCTCCTGGAAGGCTTCGCTGTCAAGGTCGCCGGCCCCTTCGTCGAACAATTGGGTCATGAGATTGACAAGGCCTTCGTTACCGGAAGGATCCTGCGTGCTGCCGCCCCGGAACGCGAAACGAATGGTGACGATCGGCAGCGAATAGTCTTCCGCCAGCCACGCCTTGATCCCGCTCGAACCCTTGACTTCCTGGATGGCCATGGCCGCCCGCGCCGGCATTGCGGCAAGACCCAGCAATACGAGCACGACCAGCAGTGGCTTGGTGGCCCCGATCGGCAGGCGGTTGAACATCGTCATTGGCTTTTATCTCCTGAGGTCGCGCTTTCCCGCGGCAGCAGATATCCCGTTACCGAGCGGTCCGAATTAAGATATTTCCTGGCAACCGCCTGCACCTCCGTCGCCGTTACAGCGCGGACCCTCAACGGCCATTGCTTTAAGTCGTAAACAGTACTGCCGGTCGCAAGCGCTTCCCCGTAGATGTGGGCCATATCCGCCCGGCTGTCGCGTGCGAAGATCATCGAGCGGACCAAGCGGTTCTTGGCCTTCTCGAGCTCGACATCGGTAACGCCGGCGTCGATGAATTTCCGAACTTCAGCGTCGATCGCGTCTTCCACCGCCTCGATCTTTGCCTCGCCCCGCGGCGAGCCATAAATCGTGAAGCTCGACGCATCGAGCGATCTTCCGTCGAAATAGGCGCCGGCCCCGGAGGCTATTCCCTGTTTCACCACCAATTCCTGATAGATCCGGCTGAGCGTTCCTCCGCCGAGAATTTCCGACAGAAGATCGAGGGCTTCCGCTTCGCCCGGCTCGGTTATTCTGTAGGAAGGCGCCACCCAGGACTTCTGGAAGCTCGGCACGGTCACGCGCGGGTCGGTGAGCACGACCGTCCGCTTGGTGTTCTGCTCCGGCTCCTGCGGCCTCACCCGCTGCGGCAGGTCCCGGCCGCGCGGTACGGCTCCGTAGATCTTCTCCGCTAGCCACGACACCGTCGCGGCGTCCACGTCGCCTGCCACGACCAGTATGGCGTTGTTCGGGGCATAGTAGCGATCATAGAACGCTACGGCGTCCCCACGATTGAGCTGTTCCATCTCGTGCATCCAGCCGATGACCGGGATGCGGTAAGGATGGTTCTGATAGAGGGTCGCCCGCATCTCCTCGTCGAGAAGCGCCTCGGGATTATCCTCGACGCGAGAGCGCCGCTCTTCGAGAATGACATCGCGCTCCGGCGCGATCACCGCGTCGGTGAGTACGAGATGGCGCATCCGGTCAGCTTCGAATTCCATCATCGTCCCGAGCGCCTCGGGCGTGACCGTCTGATAGTAGGCGGTGTAGTCGGACGACGTGAAGGCGTTCTGCTTGCCGCCGATCTCTGAGATCTTTGCGTCAAACTCGCCGGCCGGGTGGTTCTTCGTGCCCTTGAACATCAGATGCTCCAGGAAATGAGCGATGCCGGATTTGCCGGGTGGCTCATCGGCGTTGCCGACCTTGTACCAGACCATGTGCGTGACGGTCGGCGTCCGGTGATCGGGTATGATGACCACCTCCATGCCGTTGCTCAGCAGGAAATTTCCGATCTCGGATTCGCCTCGCGGGGGCTCGACAGCCGCCGCTTCCCAGGTCATCAGAGTTTGCAGCGCAACCATGCTCAGCGCAAATGCGCGGATACGCGAAACCATTCCAACATGCATCATTTTGTCTCCCTAAAGGCAGGATTCTAGGGCCGATATTTCTTGTGGCTCGCCTTATTTAGCACCGCAGCTAGGCGGGCCTGATCAACGGCGAGCCGCACGCCGGTGGCGACATCGACCAGCATGAACCGCTGCTCGCCATGGGTGGTCCGGCGGTAGAATGTGTCGTCCCCATTCAGCCAGAACGGCACCTCTGGGACATTGACGGTAAGCAGGCCATGGCGGCGTTGGCCGTGAGTGCACGCTCGAAACCGGTCGGTGCTGGCGGCGGATGCGTAACACTCGGCGCGTTCGCCAGCGCCTGAGCTGTTGCCGGTCCCGATTCCCCCTGAACGAATAGCGCGAGCTTTAAAGCGCTGACCGTGTTGCAGCAGCGTTGAGCGTCGCCACGATGACAGTTCGTTTGCGAATATCCATGGACTAGCCGGATTGGACCGATTGCGGAGTTGGCATCCGCACGAGGACAACCGCGGCAAAAGCGCTTGTGCAGCCTCGGCTCGACTACTTCTTCTGCAACTGGAACGTCCTGTAGTAGGCCGAGCGGACGTCGGCCCCGGCAGAAAGCATTGCGCTAACATTTCGAGATCTCCCCACAATTTCGTTGGTCCGTTCCGCGTCTGCAAATGCCTGGACGCAATATGCGTGCCAAAGGAAAAACTCTTTTGATACAACGTAATCGATCGAACCGGCTGTCTCGCATGTCCGAAATTGTCGTACACCGGACAATGCCAAGCGACATTGACCCGTTGCACGTCGGTTCGCCAAAACTGGACCGCCGTCCACAGCGATGACACCGACCTGCGGCACCCTCTGCTTGGCCTCTCGATGCAGGTCTATGGCATCCATCCGCTACGAACGAGCTTATCTCCATAATCCACCCACGGTTTGATCGAGGTATGTCTTTGACAGCTCGCACCACCAACGAAGACATCCTATTTGCGATTCCGTCCGCGGAAGGGTCGCCGAATAGGATGTCAGATTTGAATGGGTTCTGATCTAGTCTTCGACGGGCACCGCTGCTACTGTCGCGGTCACGTAATTACTTCCCGAGGGTTGTGTTTCTTCATGTCGCTGGCTCCCAAAATCGCGATAGCCTGCCAAGGGGGCGGAAGCCACGCTGCGTTTGCGGCCGGTGTGTTGAGCGCCTTACTGGCGCCCGAGTTTCGTGATCGCTATCAGCTCATTGCCTTGAGTGGGACGTCGGGCGGCGCCATATGCGCTGCCTTGGTGTGGTCCGGGCTGATCCGCGGTGGGGCGGACGAGGCTAGGCGCCGCTTGATTGACTTTTGGCGCGACCTTGAGGTGAATGACATTCTTGATGCGGTCGCTAATTTTTGGGCAGTGTCGTCGGCACGCCTCCCAGTCAGCGCCGAGGTCAGCCCTTATCTCTATAGTCCTATAGCCGAGCCGCGGTTGCGCGGCCTTCTTACTCGTCACCTCGACCTTGCGTCATTGCCGAGCGAGCCCCATCGTCGCGCGAGTCCCAAGCTTTTGATCGGGGCTACGGACATCATTCACGGCCTCGGGGTGGCGTTTGAGGGCGAGAGCTTGACGTATGATGAACTGATCGCATCGGCTGCGGTTCCCCCGCTCTTCCGTGCCGTGCAGGCTCACGGCACTCTCTTCTGGGATGGGCTCTTCAGCCGCAATCCACCTGTGCGCGAATTCACCGACTTGCCGGAGCCGCCAGACGAAATCTGGGTGGTGCAGATCAACCCGCAGCAGCGGAAACGCGAGCCACGGGCAATGCCGGAGATTATCGACCGTCGGAATGAGCTATCTGCCAACCTGGCACTCAGTCAGGAGTTGTTCTTCATTACGAAAATCAATGAGCTGCTCGCCCAGCATCCTTCACTTCGCGAACGCTACCAGCCTATCAACATCCGCGTCGTCGAACTCGAAGATGACCTAGACTATCCCTCAAAGCTGGACCGCTCCAGCCCGATGATCGAGCGGCTCCTGCGGATGGGGCAGGAACGCGCACCTTGGTTCTTCGAGGGCGGATCGCTATGGCCACGCTAGACTCAGCTTAGCCTAGATCACCTGAGGCCCTGCGCCGAGGTCACGCGGCGAAACCATGCGCGACGCCTCCTGCGATAAGATCCCCCGCACCCAGAGGCTTGCCGGATCACCATTGTGAAGTGCAGGCCATTGAACGGCCTCAGTGAACGCAGGAACTGGCAGGGGAAGCTCGACGATCTGCAGGGGTATTGTTTTCGCGAAATGCTGCGCTAGCCGTAAGGGCATGGTCCCTATACGGTCGGTACCCGACACCATTGGTGGAATCATGCTAAAGCCCTGTACGACGACTTCAACACGTCTCGTGAAACCGTGCTCGAGCAAATACCATTCCTCGATGGAGGGCCTCCGCGCATTTCCGAATTTTGCCGCAACATGCCCGATCGACATGTATCTCTCGAATGTAAGCGGCTGTGATAGCTGCTGGTTCGTATGGCAGCCTATGCAAACGAGTGTCTCGTCGAACAGTCTCGCTCGAGGATGCGCGTTCGACATAAACAATTCCGGCAGAATGAGAAAATCGACGTCACCGCGCCGGAGAAGCTCCTCGTGGTCGTCGGCAAGCGGCAGAAATTCGAAGCTGACGGCGGGAGCTTCTCGCGCCACACGCTTCACGACCTTTTCAAAAAACGTGAGGGTGACGAAATCCGAAAGGATGATCCTGAAGCGGCGATCTGATTGGAAGGGATTAAATGGCTCCCAGGAAATAATGGAGAGCTGGATGTGCAGCAGTGTCTCGCGAGCTGCCGAGGCGAGCTCTTCCGCACGCGGCGTTGGGACAAGTTCTCGGCCATTCATCGTAAACAGCTCATCGCAGAAATAGGCGCGTAACCGGGCGACGGCCGCGCTCATGGCCGGCTGGCTTAAGTTGATGCTGCGTGCCGCCGCCGTGAGGTTACGCTCGGTCATCAGCGCATCGAGCGCCACGAGGAGATTGAGGTCAAGGCCCTTGAAACGCATATTTTCCTTCATTCATGGTGTGGATGTATACCATCCAAACAATCGATTTTACGAATTAAACGGGATGCCATTAGAAGAACATCAATTGATCAAAATCAAGTACATCGACCGCCTATTACGAGCGGTGCAGGAGGTAGCAAGTTGTTAGAGCGCATATCATATCGGAAACGCGGCGCTCACAATGGTTCTGCCACCTCAATGGGCTAGCATCACGATGACTGACGACAGCCTCTGGACGTTCACAATCACCCGCTGCTTCGATTGTGTGATCTGGTGCCTCAGGAAAACAGCAAAAATAAGGAGGTCGGCATGTGCTCTGAGGTGCGGTGGAAGCTGTGCTGGGAAAACGAGTTGGAACTCGCTGACCATGTAGAACTCGCCGAGTTCTTTCGCAAAACCTATGGGCCGACTGGGGCCTTTAATGCAAAGCCGTTCGAAGGTAGTCGAAGTTGGGCCGGAGCCAGGCCTGAGCTTCGGGCAATCGGTTATGACTCTAATGGTGTAGCGGCTCATATGGGATTGCTGCGCCGTTTTATAAAGGTTGGCACAGTCGATCTGTTGGTGGCTGAGCTGGGATTGTACGGGGTGCGTGCCGATCTTGAAAGGCTCGGCATCAGCCATTCAATCCGTGTCATGCTTCCAACACTGCAGGAGCTCGGCGTCCCATTTGCTTTTGGCACCGTTCGCCACGAGCTACGGAAACATATTGCATGGTTCGGCCGACATGGGCCGGTGACCGTTTTGTCGGACATTCTCACACAGTCCACCCTACCAGAGCCGCGTCTCGATAAGCCGCCCACGCGCATCGATGACGCACTTGTCATCGTTCTGCCAGTTGGACGGCCGATCTCCGACTGGCCCACAGGTGAAATAATTGATCGAAACGGACCGGAGCTATGACTGACCTTGATTGCACCTTCGAAGTGCACGGTGAGTGCACCGATGGCGCCGACTAGGCAGCGTTTATTGACGATCGCGCCATATCGCACACCGGAAATCCTCGACGTGCTGCCCACACCAGATGCTGATTTTTTCGGCATCGGCAGGTCCGGGCAGACCAGCCGAACTTAATCCAACGGCAGGCTGCTCAAGGGCGCGAACTTTGCATCCTGGCTGCAGGGCAGCTCTAGCTGCCACCCTGCGGCGGAGCCCTCAGTCAATCCAGCCAATCGAAAAATCATAGGTCCAGCTAATGCCGCGAGAATTTCGAACTGATATCCAAGCTCTGCGGGGGTTGGCTGTTGTGCTGGTTGTCCTTTACCACGCACATATTGGACCCTTCGCAGCGGGTTATCTTGGGGTGGATATTTTTTTCGTGATTTCGGGCTTTCTGATCACTAATCTGATCAGGACGCAGCTTGAGCAATCGCGGTTCAGCTTTTCGGAATTCTATTATCGGCGTGCGAAGCGCCTGTTGCCGGCCGCCTATGTCGTCATTGCGCTTACGACGATCGCTGCGCCTTTTTTCCTGTCAGACGTGGGCCTGCGGGAGTTCCAAAATCAAGTCTACGGGGCGCTCTCTTTTTCCGGCAATATCGTTTTCTGGTTCCAGGAGGACTATTTCGGCGGAGCCGCCGAAACGAAGCCCCTCCTGCATTTTTGGTCGCTTGCTGTCGAAGAGCAGGGTTATCTGCTGCTGCCGGCCTTCTTGGCCTTGGTTCCCCGGAGATGGTGGCTGACAGGCGTTAGTTCGCTCCTCGTTGCCAGCCTAGTTCTATGTCGATATGTGGTCCCTCGTGACCCATCCGCTGCATTTTATCTTCTGCCGACCCGATTTTGGGAAATGGCCATTGGTTCATTCGGAGCCTTGCTTCCCACCACCTCACTCGTGACTGCCAGGCTTGCGAAGCTGCGCCTCCCGGCGCTCGCATTTATCATCGTCGCCCCTATGGGTTTCGCACATCCCGTAGTGGATGCCGCTTTGGTTTGTTTGGCAAGCCTGATCCTCTTGCTTGCGCCCAGCAGGGATAATCTGGCGGTTCGAGGCATGGCAAGGGTAGGTGACGTCTCCTACTCGCTCTATCTGATCCACTGGCCCATGCTTGTCTACGTGAGAGCGGTTTGGATGGCAGAGCCTCCTGCCCCTGCGATCTATGCGGCAGTTGCTTTCTCATTTGTTGCGAGCTGGGCTCTTTACCATTTCGTGGAGGAGCCATTCCGGCGGGGGCACGTTATGTCTCGCATACGGCTTGCCTCAGGACTCGTTGGGGCATCGGTTCTTCTTGGCTTCTCGCCCTCAGTCGCTATCGCCACAACCGACAGCACCGTTGACTTTGCGAAGATCCGGCGGATCAACTTCGGCCTGGGAAGAGCATGTGATTTCAGCCCCGGATCGCCTCCTCAGGAAATCCCGAAGAACTGCCAGACAACAAACAGACCCGAATTGCTAGTCTGGGGCGATTCATTTGCCATGGCACTGGTTCCCGGCTTGGCCACGACAGTCGGAGAAGCCGGACTGGCTCAGCTCACGATGAGCGGATGCTTCCCCGCCATTGGCATTGCTGCATTCTCGAAGGCGTCAGCGTCGCCCTATTCCCATGCCTTCGGCGAGGACTGTATTCGTTTCAATGACGGTGTTTTGGCTACCCTGAAAAATCGACCGGAGATCAGGACGGTTGCCATTTCAAGCCCTTTTGATGCCCCTGTATCGAGCGAATTTGTGCTGCTTAAGAGGAACAATGATACTTTCACGGAGGTTGACGCTTCTCTGGATATAGCCGTCGAGGGCATCAAGGCTCTCGTCGAAGCCGTTCGCTCCCTGGGCAAGCAAGTGGTTGTTGTTGCTCCTCCGCCAGTCGCAAGTTTCGATATCGGCGATTGCCTTGAGCGAAAGGCACGGGGAAGCGTTATTCTCGGGCGCTACAGCGACTGTAAAATATATGTCAGCGACTACCGCCGGTTCCGATCCCGCACTCTCGAGCTGTTGAACCAAGTGGCCTTGAAGGCTGGCGTAGAGGTTGTTTCTTACCACGACTTTCTCTGCGACGACACAACATGCAGGACCGAGATCGACGGCATCAGGGCTGCTCGTTAAAGCATGTTGGCAAATGGAAATCCCCTTCCAGTGACGAGGGAATGTAGTGCGCACCCTGGCGCCGAAACAAAAACCGATAGGAGACAAGATGCCAGATCAAATCGCAGATAACGTCATCGCCATGATCAAGAAAAGCGCCGCATCTAACGGCGCTGATTCCGCCTTGGGCCATGACGAAATAACAGCTGCAACCGAACTGACGTCGCTGGGGATCGATTCATTGGGACTGGCAGATATCCTCTGGGAGATAGAGGAGGCCTACGGCATCAGGATCGAGGTTAGCACAGTCGATGACTGGTCAAATCTCCAGAGTGTCGGCGATCTGGTTGAAGCCGTCCGCGGCTTGGCCGCTAAGGAGGTTTGAATGGAAAGGCGTGTCGTCATTACCGGAATTGGCGGGCTGTGCGGGCTAGGAACCGACGCCGCCTCCATCTGGAAAGCAATGCGTGAAGGACGTTCCGCTATCGGACCCATCGCCAATTCAGAACTTCATGAGTTGAAAGGCATGATCGGCGCCGAGATCAAGGCGTTGCCGGAGCATGACATTAACCGCAAGCAATCAGTCTCCATGGACCGCTTCAGCTTGCTCGCGGTGATTGCCGCACGCGAAGCCGCAAGACAGGCCGAACTCTCCATTGATGGAGGAAACACCTATCGCATCGGCGCAACAGTGGGCGTCGGCGTCTGTGGCTGGGATGCGATTGAAGAAAACTACCGTGCTATGCTTTTGAACGGCGCGAAGCGCGCTGCCATCCTCACTGCACCTAAGGTTATGCCGAGTGCGGCTTGCGCTCAGGTCAGCATGAGCCTCGGCTTGCGCGGGCCGGTCTTCGGCGTCACGTCCGCTTGTGCCTCGGCCAACCATGCGATCGCTTCGGCGGTGGATCAGATTAGACTTGGCCGTGCCGACGTAATGCTCGCCGGCGGCAGCGATGCGCCGCTTGTGTGGGGCGTGCTGAAGTCATGGGAAGCACTGCGCGTACTTTCACCGGATACCTGCCGGCCCTTCTCGGCCGACAGAAAGGGGGTAGTGTTGGGTGAGGGGGCGGGAATGGCCGTGCTGGAAAGCTATGAGCACGCCGCAGGGCGCGGTGCCACAATTCTTGCTGAGATCGCCGGTGCTGGCCTCTCCGCTGATGCGTTCGACATCGTCGCGCCTGCCGTCGAAGGCCCGGAGGCAGCGATGCGCGCCTGCCTTTTTGATGCCGGGCTGAATGCCGAGGATGTGGACTACCTAAACGCGCATGGCACTGCCACCAGGGCCAACGATCAGATCGAAACTGCGGCGATCAAGCGCGTCTTCCGTCATCATGCCCATTCGATGTCCGTCTCTTCCACCAAGTCCGTTCACGCGCATTGCCTCGGCGCAGCAAGCGCGCTCGAAATGATCGCCTGTGTGATGGCGATCCGCGAGGGCCTCGTGCCGCCGACCGCAAATTATCGTGAGCCAGATCCCGATTGCGATCTCGACGTTACTCCCAATGTGCCGCGCGAGCGCAAGGTGCGCGTTGCGCTGAGCAACGCCTTCGCCATGGGCGGCACGAACGCAGTTGTGGCATTCAAGCAGGTATAGCAGGACAGACGCTTCACCGTCTGACTTTTAATATGCCATGCTTAACTCCAATCCTGGTAAACCGACCGATGGCTGCCGCGCATGGCCGGGCGATTTGGGCCATGCCTTCACACTTCCTGACGGAAGCACGGCATCGCTCTCGCATCTCTTGACGGCTTCTTCCCGAACGGTTTCCACGGCTTCATTGCCGGTTTCCAGATTAGCGCCTTGGTGGGTTGGTCCGGATTTTTGCAACTGCAGGGATATAAATCATGGCTGACTCGACGGACCTCGACCCGTTCCGCCAACGCATCGCCGAGGCACTCCCTTCGGCCAACATTCCCACCCTGCTACTCCTTCTGTACCAGTTTACAGGACAAGAGTACTGGTTAAACCCGCCATTTATTCCCGTGAAGAGTCGCTGGGACGACAACGATTCCGGCGGCTTAGCGGTCGAATTGCAGACGGAGATTCGCGATGCAGCATTGGCCGCCATCATGGCTTGGCGCCAGAGGGCAAACATCGCCAAGCCGGACCTGTCGGCAGAAGAGTTGATCCGCATGCTGTCTACGTCAGAGGCCGAGCCTATTCCGCCGGAATACGCTGACATGATGATCCACAAGCTGCGCAGGTATTCAGGCGCGCTTCCCGATCCGGTGTGCTTGCCGGAGGGCTTCCGCGTACTTATCATCGGGGCCGGCATGTCCGGTGTAGCAGCCGCAATTCGGCTACGACAACTGGGCATTTCCTACATCCAGATCGAAATGCAAGACCACACCGGCGGGGTCTGGCACTCACATCACTACCCTGGCTGCGGGGTGGACACGCCGGGACATCTCTACTCCTAAACCTTTGCCGGTGGCAACTGGAGCAAGTTCTACCCGCTGCAGCAGGAAATCGACGACTATTTCAATCGGATCGCCAGCGAATTCGGGATCGAGAGCTCAATTCGCTACAGCACGGAGTGCGTGGTCACTCGCTATGACGAAGAGAGCCGGACCTGGCATTCCCGGTTACGCCTGCCCGACGGTGCGGAAGAAACCCTTGTGACCAATGTGGTGATTTCGGCCGTGGGAGGCTTCACCACGCCGAAGTGGCCGAATATTCCGGGCCTGCCTGACTTCGACGGCCCGGTAATACATACCTCGAAATGGGATCCAGAGGTTACGCTTGACGGCAAACGCGTGGCTGTGATTGGGAATGGGGCCTCGGCAATGCAGGTTGTTCCGGCCATCGCAGATCGGGTGGGTGCCCTGACAATCTTCCAGCGGTCACGCCAATGGGCGGCGCCCTTCTCGAAATTGCGAATGCCGGTTCCGGAGCCGGTGCAGTTCTTGCTCCGCGAGGTGCCACACTACGAATGGCTCTATAGGCTCCGGCTGAGTTGGATCTTCGACAGCCAAGTGCACCAGGGCCTGCAAAAGGACCCGGCCTGGCCGCATCCAGACCGTTCTGTGAATGCGGTAAACGACGGCTACCGCGAGACTTGTACACGTTATATCGAAGAACAGCTGGCCGGGCGCCCCGACCTCCTGGCCAAGGTCATTCCGCCGTACCCGCCATTCGGCAAGCGGATGCTCCTAGACAACGGCTGGTACAAGACCCTACTGATGCCGCATGTTAGGCTGGTGGACGGCGCTGCTGCGCATGTTGAAGGCAAGTCAATCCATGGGACAAACGGGGACACGCATGAGGCAGATGTTCTCATCGTCGCCTCGGGCTACGATATCACACGCTTCTTACTTCCGGTTCAGGTGATCGGACGCAACGGCGTGACGGTACGAGAGGTCTGGGACGATGACGACTGCCAGGCTTATCTTGGCACCGTCGTAACGGGTTTCCCGAACTTCTTCATGGTGTACGGCCCCAATACGGCGCTCGGCCATCGCGGCAACTTCATCTTCACGATCGAAAGCCAGATCGATTACGTGCTGAGCGTTCTGCGCAAGATGGGAGAGAAGAAGCTCGTCGAGGTGGAATGCCGGCGAGACGTCTATCAACGCTACAACCGGACGATCCAAGAGATGCACCAGCATATGATCTGGAGCCATCCCGGCATGTCCACCTATTTCCGAAACGACCGAGGGCGAGTTGTAGCCAACAGCCCTTGGCGCCTGATCGATTATTGGAAGCTGACGAAGGAGGCGGACCTGGGTGACTATCACACGGTGGCTCACGTCGGCGCCCAATCAAAGGCTTCGGCGCGTTTGGCCTAGATGGATGATTTTCTGAGAATGGAGAATTTCCTTTGTGCCGGACCGCCATGTAACCGATCATCAGACGAGGCTTTTTAAGAGTTCCGACAAAAGAAATTCCATTGAGGTCGCCGCCGCCAAGGCGTCCACTAGCAGGGCTAGTTACCGCATCGAGAACGGAGTGCGCCTTCCGTCGCAAAGCAAGCAGGCGCCCATGACAGGACAGGCGAGTGCATGCGTACGATACACCGTTCGGGTTCTTGATCCTGGACGCTGTCAAGCGACACACGCGGCAAAACCAAAACCGGCCGCCTGTGGAATGTCGCACGAGATGAGCGGCCGTGGGCATCGACCGCACCGTTCGCTGCTTTCTCATCGACACCGCCGCCATCGAAAAGCTTCTTCGATCGGTAAAGGAAAATAATTCGAAAAGAGACATGACAGCTCTCCTATTTCAGGCAAGAGCAGATCGTCTCTCAAGCGGCCCGGGGCACCCGGTTGAATTGTCGAGCCGATAAATAAGAATACGCTTAAGTACCCCATAAGGCAAACGAAGCCATCCTTTTGTTTGTGCAGCACCGGCCGCATGGGGAGTTTCCGAAGCTCGGCCGGACTGCCGAACGGGTAAAAGTTGTCAGCGACAGCCGGCGCTTGTTAGCCTTCATACTGCTGATCAGCAATTTCATCGTCGAGGACCTGGATATCCTCGCGAGTAATGCTGAAGGTCAGCCAGTTCGAAGTCACGATCTTCCGTAGCCTTTGCAGCTCGCGCTTCGGCCTTGTCGACGTAAAATTGGAAAATGTGCCGCTTTCCCTTCAGGTTTTCCAAATGAGACATGATCCGTATGGGTGTTGAGCATAGCCCTACATCGGCTTTGATCGGCTGGAAAGTGATCACTTTGTAAAGGATGGCGCGCTGCCGTGCGGCGGCAGTCCACGATAATTCAACGGCTGATGTTTTCCGCAGTCCCAGAGCGTGATCGTCTTGCTCTCCCGAAGCCGTAACCGCCCCATTCCGTTGCAGCGAATGCCGGTCGCGTCCTCATGGTCGCACAGGTCGTTTACATGGATGGTGGCGCCTTGTGCCGTTGTTCTGTCGATCTCTGCCATGTTTTTCCTATCTCGGCGATTTTCTTCACGTAGAAACCGGCGCGACCGCAGCTCGCTGCACCGGCGGCAGCGGAGCTTTGGCTCCAGCTCGCGCAAGACGACGTCTACGCAATACTTCCAGCACAGGAGGTTCTTGTCGATCGTGCTATGGCAGCGACAGATCGCGAACAGGATTTTCCCAATTGGCCATCTGCTTCAGCATCTCGCCGGCGGCGACGCGCTCCGGCTCGCCACCTATGCTTGCGCTTCATCGGCATGGCCATTGGCGGATGTGCGCCCGGCAGCGAACATCACGGCGATCTCGCGGCTGCCGCAGACCGGACAGCGAAGACGTTCGGAGAGCATCGACAGCGGAAAATCGCGGCCGCGCATCGCGACCGTCGTCACCAGGTCGAGATCGCGCTTGCAGCGGCATGCGCGAACGGTCTTCAGGCCTTCATGCTTTCCCCAGGCGCAGCGAGCCTTCAAATCCCATCCCTCATCCATCGCTTCGCCAATCGTCTCGGCCACGCGTCGTTCTTCCCCGTGAAGGGTTCTTCTATCCTGTTTTCGTGACGGCGGTCGCTACGCCTGTTCCTTAAATGTTCTCATCCGCAAAATGAGTCAAGCGGCGCGATTGCATTTTAAGCAATTGCTGATGAACTGGCGGAGTGAGCAAACCGCCGAGATCAAAGCCGTATGACCAGCCCTATGGCCGCCCAATTTTGTAGAACTTGACGCACACAACCGGCTTCCGTCTAGACTTGACCGGCTCCGCTGTCAAAATCTCGAATGTTCGATGATGATCTTCTCCTACAAGTGAGTGCTCCCACGCTCGATTGCGCGTTGAACGGCTACTCGACCAACAGCGGGCGCCGGTCGGCCAGGAACGCGGTGACGCATGGGCCACCGCCCCTTAATTTAAATTTGGACATGGCAGTCGTGCGCCGTCGGGCTTTGGTTCCAGCGCTTGATGCCTCTGTCATCGTGTGTGGACCGCGAGCGCAGGCTTCAGACCGCAGCGGATCGGATTTGCGCCAAATTGGCGCCATGAAAATCCGCTGGTCGGTTTGATCGTGTTTCCTCCCCGTCGGTCGGCTCCTCGGCCGTCTTCGGCTGATCCTGAGGCTTTCTGGCTGCTTTTCAGCCTGCTTTTTCCTCAGGCGTTGCCAGAGCGAGCATCCATTCGCGCGATGTGTAAGGGGCGGAACGAGCATGCGGGGTTGGCGAAAGCTATCAAGAATGCGCCAAAAATGATCACGGGGAGCACATTAATGGTTTCACCCTGCGAACTTTCGCTTATAAAGATTATAACGTTTATTTGTAACCAATGGGTGGGACGATCATTGAAGCAATGGGTCAAAGAGCACGGCTTGCGGGAGGTCGACGATCTAGCTACAGGCAAGACGGTTTACAGAAAGCCATTTCAGGGAGTGATTGCCTCAAGCGCTGAACTCGAGAGGCAGATCAGGCTCAGCATCCGCGAAGCCCGTGATAGACGAAAGCTACCACGATCAAAACTTGCTCCCATGCTTGGTCTCAGCGAGCAAGTATATGGCCGCTATGAGAACAAGGTGTCACGCCTAACAGTCGGTCGCTTGATACATCTTTGCGAAGTTCTTGACGCGACGCCTGAAGAGATCATCGCGCCCGCCGCGCCCCATTTGTGGGGCGGAACTAAAGATCAGGCGGAACTGATCCTAACATGCATTAAAAAGCTCAGGTCCTTTGATGAAGAGACGTTGCGTGACGTGTTTAGCTTGTTAGCCCGATTAGGCGAGGGTGACGAGAGGCCGGCCGATGATGCGTTCAAAATCATGCCTCATGAGCCGAGGTCGCCTGAGGTCTAAGAATGCCGAGCAGGATCCTTTGGCGGAGGCCCCGAAGCTTAGGCCCCGCCATTCAGTTTCTGCATCGATGCCGGGAACAATCGCGACGCCTCATCCGCCAGAATCTCGCGCATCCAAACGCTGGCCGGATCGCTATTATGGAGGGCAGGCCATTGCACGGCCTCAATAAAGGAAGGAAGCGGTAGCGGTAGCTCCATTATCGCAAGCGGCAAGGTTTGCGAAAAATGTTCCGCGAGCCGCGATGGCATGGTACCTATTCGGTTCGTGTTGGATATCACCGGCGGGATCATGCTCAGGCCCTGTACAACGACCTCGATGCGCCGTTTGAATCCGTGCTGAAGCAGATACCACTCTTCGATAGAGGGTCTGCGGGCATTGCCGAACGTGGCGGCTACGTGCCCCAAGGAAATGTATTTGTCAAATGTAAGTGGCTCTAAAAGTTGCTCGTTTTTTGACAGAGATTGTTGGCCCTGGACGTGAGGACCGCTGGTGATCCAGGTGAAAGAGCTCGACCAGGACCTTCTTTTCTAGGCGGGTGCGATGCTGTGGGCTTGCCGTCCCTTGGTGAGGTGGCGGTCAGGCACATCCGCGACAGGAACTTCACCCGCTGCCTTCAGCAATCTTAACCGTCGAAACAATTCCCAGGAAGCGATTGAGACGCCCCTTCGCGTGGGGTAGCAACCGTCGTTCGGCGAATGATTTACAGAAATATGTAATCCCGACGCGGATCCTGGCGAGCGCTACACCTTCCATCCTCCTTGACAGATCCGTCGTAGGCCGCAAGCCGAGCAAGGCTCCGGTGGTGGTCTGTGTGGAATCTTCGTCCTCATCAGCATCCCCTGAAATGTGTAACCAAAATGTCGAGCCTTAGTTTGTTCAAGCCCCATCCGGGAGAAGGTGTCGCCGCCGATGCAGCCTGTCAGCAGCTTCTGCTAACCCAAATGTTTTGAATCGTGCAACGCTGAGATGAACTCGGCCCAAAATCTCGACGTAGATGTGTAAGAACATTAACACCCGTAACAGGGGGCAAGACGATAGGCTGGAATGCGTTTATACAACTGCTTTACTACCTGAAAATGTGGAGGCTACCACGACGCGAAACTTATTGGGCTTGATTTCTGTCAATTATATTACTTTACTAGGAAAGGGCCTGAGCAGCAGGCGTTCTAGCGTTACAGGCAGAGACAAATCTATGCGATTTAAAGGTCTTGATCTTAACCTTCTCGTCGCGCTCGACGCGCTGATGACGGAGCGAAATCTTACCGCTGCTGCACGTAGCATCAACCTTAGCCAGCCTGCGATGAGCGCGGCGGTTGCCAGGCTACGAACATATTTTCGAGACGAGCTCTTTATGATGGTGGGCCGCGAGCTCGTCCCGACTCCCCGAGCCGAAGGGCTTGCTGCGTCGGTGCGTGAAGCGTTGGTGCACATCCAGCTATCGGTTATTTCATGGCAGCCTTTCGATCCCGCTCAAAGCGAACGTCGGTTCAGAGTGATCCTGTCCGACTACGTCACGCTGGTATTCATCGAGAAGGTCGTCGAGCGGGTAGCGCGAGAGGCTCCAGGTGTAAGTTTTGAATTCATGCCGATCACGGAAAATTTTGAGGAGCTCCTACAGCGCGTCGACGTAGATTTTCTGATTATGCCTGAGCCATTCATGTCGAAGCACCCCCACGCAGGGCTTTTCGACGATGTCTTCGTATGCGTGGCTTGCGAAGGAAACAGCCGCATCAGCGAATCCTTCTCCTTCGATCAGTACATGTCGATGGGACATGTCGCCGTCAAATTCGGCTGTTCCCTAAAACCGGCTGTTGATGAATGGTATTTGCGCGAAAGCGGCTACTCGAGGCGCGTAGAGGTCGTGGTTCAGTCCTTCAGCATGATACCGGGGATGCTCTCTGGAACGACTCGTATCGGAACGATGCCTCTGAGACTTGCTCAGGATTGCGCGAAGACTACGCCACTGCGCATTCTGGATCTACCGCTACCGATACCAAAGCTGACGGAGGCAGTTCAGTGGCCGATGCTTCACAATACCGATCCTGCCAGCCTCTGGATGCGTCAGACGCTTCTTGAAGTGGCCGCAAGGATGGCACCTTTTGAGCAGTTGTTTCCCGCGCTCGAACGGGAGTCCGTGTCTCTAGAAAGCACAGCCGCCTGATCACCTATCAAAGGCGGCGCATTGCGTTCGCTCCCGGCATTCTCAACAGTCTAGAGCCGGAGCTGGTCGGGCGCGACGTCTGCCGACGCGGCCTCCCGAACAGCAGAAACACCCCTTGTGTGACATTCATAATCTGGACCACAGAACGAGGCAGTCGCTTTGCTTGACCTCGTGGCTGGGCGGAAAGGCGAAAGTCTTAGCTCCGCTGGTCATCCTTTCGAGGCAACCCTTTCGATCGACGGGTCCGCTCCAAACAGTTGTGTCCATTTTGTCCGTCCTGCGACAGCCGGTTGTTCGCAATACGGCTGCAGTTGTCTCTGTACTGCCTAAAAACACCGTTTGGATCGCTCTTGAAGCTGATCTTGCACGTGGAACGCGTTTCGAAACACTGCGAGCGGGGCGGCGTGAGCTGCCGACCGCACGCCGAAAGCCGATGGAACGAAAAAGGAAGGCAAAGATGTCAGATTTGCGTCAGATCGCATTCTACGGCAAAGGGGGGATCGGCAAGTCCACTACCTCCCAGAATACGCTAGCGGCCCTCGTCGATCTCGGGCAAAAAATTCTCATTGTCGGTTGCGCCCCGAAAGCTGATTCGACGCGCCTGATTCTAAACGCCAAGGCCCAGGACACTGTTCTGCACCTCGCAGCGCAAGAGGGTTCCGTGGAAAACCTAGAACTCGAGGACGTTCTGAAAGTCCGGCTACAAAGGGATCAAGTGTGTGGAATCGGGAGGGCCCGAACCGGGCGTGGGATGCGCCGGCCGCGGCGTTATAATGTCGATAACTTCCTCGAAGAAAACGGCGCCTATGACAATGTTGACTATGTCTCCTACGACGTGCTGGGCGACGTTGTGTGCGGCGGCTTTGCGATGCCAATCCGCGAAAACAAAGCTCAAGAAATTTACATCGTCATGTCCGGCGAGATGATGGCACTTTATGCTGCCAACAATATCGCGAAAGGGATCGATCGGCGAGGCTCTTTGCCGTCTATGACGTCGGACCGACAGGCTGGGAAATCGCGGAGGTGGTTGATTTTGGCGATGGGTCACACGAAACAGGAAAACACGCAGGCGAGCGTGACAGCCGCATCGCTACAAGGGTGGAAGCCCCGAAAGGCTGCCACCTGCTATTCTGCCAAGCAATTGGCGGCCCCTCCGCCGCGAGGGTCGTCGCAGCAAAACTTCACCCAATCCAGGTTCCGGAGCCAGTCGTCATCGAAGATGTATTGCTGCGCACTAAGATGCTGAAAACCGCGCCCCCGCCATGGTTGAGGAAGGCGTTAGCCGATGCCGGTATGGGCATCCGAAGCCCTTTTTCGACGAAGAAGACTGAAGGGAGATCGCCATGACCTCCGGCGCAATCTCCGAAGGCACAGCACCCGACGATCGAAGCGCGATTGCAGGCCCCTTCATGGAATGCTTGGTTCGCCTCGTGTGAGCCCAGGATACGAACGGCGTCTGTGATGGAAAGAACGACCAGGAGCTTCTTTCCGATTTCATTGTTACGAAGGAACAGCGTCGCGCAATGGCGATCATCGGCGATCCCGATCCGGACGTGCTTTCCAGGCTTCAAATTTTCTACACCTGCGTAGCGCTCGGAGTGGAGGAACGTACCGGCCTCCAAACATCTTCGTTGATGACAATGAACCACGAGGTGTTCGGGCGTGTCGTTCTAACGACAGGACGTCTGGTGGTTTTGTCGAAGACACTACGCGATGTCCATCGCTTTGGTTTTGGCTCCCTGCAGGAGCTATCGAGACGCGGTGAGGGGTTTCTCGACGATGCCATGAAAATCATTCTTTACCTTTCCGGATATGGCGCGGGCATAACGTTCGACGTAAAATGAGGGAACCATGGTGAACCTTGATGAGCAGCTCAAAATCGTACGCAAGTTGCAGTTCCGGGCCGCGTCGGCGAAGCTGGAGCTGCATGACCTGGCTGAGGACCTCCCGGTTCGCTGGACCGACATCAAGCGCGTGGCCGAAAAGACATTCGATGCTTTTGCAGAGTTGGACGCCGCTCGAAAGAAGCTGTCAATGTCGGAGAAGTCGCGATGACAGGACCATTCCTGACGCGCGATGGTTCAAGCTGGGAACCTCAATACCTGACTTGCATCGATGCGGTTACCTGCATTGGATGCGGGCGCTGCTTCAAGGTCTGCTCACGACAAGTGATGCGTCTTCACGGGGTCGACGAGCTGGGGGAGATCTTCGAGGTGTCCGAAGATGATGATTTAGATGATCAGCTAAATCGTATGATTATGGTCGTCGACCAGCCAGGGCGCTCCATTGGCTGTGGAGCCTGCGCGCGTGTCTGCCCAAAGAACTGTCAAACCCACGTCGGCGCTTCAAGAGTCGATCACTGATACGCATGATTAGGAGAGTTCATCGTGTCCTTTCGAGCATTTTTTCGTATCCCGCTGCTGATTGTTATCGTGAGTGGGGGGTCAGCATACGCAGCCTCACTGTCCATAACTCGGACGATTTTCGTTCTGCTTCCAGTATTTTTGGTAGTCCAGGTCGCCTACTTCATCAGCCTCGTGTATGCCGTATATCGGTCAGGCAACGCTGATTTTTGCCACCCAAGACCGGTTTATCCAGCAAGCGTGAAGGCAGCTGAAGAGCTGCGAAGGAGAGGTCATGAAGGCGTCAATGGATCAAACGTCCTCCACCTCCACCTCCACCGAACTCCGGAAACCTGACTTATTCAGGTCTAAGTTCTTGGGCCTGACTTCCCTGCCGACTTATAAATAGCGCTGGTTCGCGACTACCATTCCGTCGCGGGCCTGCTGTTCGAGGGGATTTCCGCAAGTGCACAAGTTGCTCTCAAACGCAATCTGTGGACCATGCGCCTTGATCGCCATTCGTAAGTGTCACTCTAGCGGTTGACCTATTGCGCGAACGCCGTCGATATCCGAATTTCATATGGCTCTGTCCGGCTTCATCGCAATGTTTCTTCAGCCGAATGTAAAGCTGGTCATCGTAATAGTCTTCACACAGTTTCAACATGGCGGCGTCGTCAGGCTGGCTGAGCTTCAGACGGCTGGGGAGCAGGCATCCCTCCGAGATATCGACATCGGCGAACGATTTCTCAGCCCAGTTCGCGCTGGCGTCAGCGACGCGGTCCCTCAACGCGATCTGCGCCTGATCGGTCGAGACGTAGTGATGAATGTGCAGCCGGTAGTTCTCGGCGATCGGAAAGCCGTCATGCTTGCGGGCGTCGCAGATCATGTCATTGAACTTTTTCAGCTTGCCCTTCCACTTGCCATCGACCTGCCGAATGAATGTTGTTCCGGACGCCGTGAAATCGTCAATCAGGTAGACATCGTCGAAGCGGGCGTCTTCGCCCTGCTCGTTACGCAATTCCTTGCCGAGGTCCGCCCATTTCTCCCGGCCGATATTCATCATGGGAACGATCTGCTCCTGCGAAAGGCGGCCGGCGTTGGCTCTGCGCAATACATCGATGCGGCTGCCGTCACTCAATCCAATGAACAGCGAGCGTCGCAGGACGCGATTGAAGGCCTCGACACCTTCCTTGCGTCCCCAAACTTCGTATGGCTTGATACTCGCTTCGATCGCCGCGGCCTTTCGCAGGAACGGCGTGACCGTTTCCGGTACGAAGATCTCGATAACGCGTTGCATTTCTGCGGCCGAGATGTAGACCAAGCGCTTGCGGATGAAGGCGTATGCGGTCTTACGGTCCTCTTGTGTGAATTGACGAAGCCAGGTGGCCAAACTCTCAAAGAAGCGAACTCCGGCTCTGAAGTCGGCATAGCCATCGTATTTGATTGAGGACATGAGTTGAAGCCAGCCGTACTCAGCCGTCGCTTCATCATTATCCCACTGCATAAGCTCTGCAATAAGACTTAGCCCGAGGGTACTGATCATCTATTCTGCGCTCACTCATAAGGGAGAATATTGCGCTGACGCTGTTGACCAACGGCGAACTCCCCAACCCGAGTGAAAGCTTACACAGATTCGCGTGCCGCTCTAGTCAAAGTTGCGCTGGCTGCATACCTTCCGTGAGTTTTTTGGTCTTAATTCACATGATTTGGGTTTTGCCGCGGGCTATGGGTTTAAACAGCGTGCCCTTGGTTCGATTCCGTTCAGGGCGAGCAGAAGAACAGAAATCATGTGGCGAGAGCAGAAGTTCACGGGATAGCCAGACCGACGGTACGTGATCGCCAATACTCTTTCTCTCCTTCTGATGGTCAGAACGGGATTTTGGTTATTAGGCAAAGTATCTTGCGATGATGAGGCCGGTTGCGCGCGCAGGGCATCGGCCAAGCGATCGGCCAGGATTGATGGAAATCTTTGGAAATACTTGAGTTGATTTCAGAATCAGCGATTGAGTATCGGCCAAAGTGCATGCAGAAAGCCGGCAGCGTGATAGGCGGTGGGTTCATTGCGATCAAGAGACCACCCACGGCATGCCCCTCTCACGATCGCCATGATCGTCCCACGTTCTGTGACGGTGCCCGACGGTATGATCGATTGCGGGTTGGGGGCCATGTTAATCCATGCGCAGAATATCGGCCAACGGATCGGCCAAATGCAATGGATAATTGGGAAAAATCCTTATATGTGATAATAATAGGAAAATTGGATATCGGCCAAAATGGATATCGTGGAAGCACCCACACGCATCGAGCCTGCGCGTATCGAGCATCCCAATGGCGAACTACTCGACCTTTCGCTTGAGATTGTCGCTAGGGCCGAAAGTCTTGGCCGGGCTCTCCATCCTGAAACGGCAGCCCAACTGGCCCGAACAGTCAGGATCATGAATACCTACTACAGCAACCTGATCGAAGGCCACAACACCCGGCCACGCGAGATCGAGCAGGCCCTTCACGGAATTAAACCTGAGGACGATAGGCGCGACCTCAAGATCGAAGCCGTTGCACACTATCGTGTTCAGCAGGAGATCGATGAGCGGGCGGCGGCGGGGACGCTCCCCGATCCGGCATCACTAGAATTCATCCGGTACCTCCACCGCGCCTTCTACGACGGTGCAACAGAAAACATGCTGACGATCGCCGGTAACCACCACAGCTTTGTCATGACGCCTGGCGAATGGCGGCAGGGGCAAGAGCAGGACGTCGAGGTCGGCAGGCATCTGCCTCCCGCGAGCGATCGAGTGCCCGATTTCATGGCCTATTTCCACCAGCGGTTCGCCTTTCAGCCGGCTCCAGGAGGAGCGATGATGGCCGTCGGGGTGAGTCGTAGCGCCCGCCTTTTTGCGATGGCGACCGCGCATCATCGCTTCAACTACATCCATCCATTTCCGGACGGCAATGGCCGGGTCAGCCGTTTGATGAGTCATGCGATGGCACAAGCGGCCGGAGTGGGAGCTCATGGTCTCTGGTCAGTTTCCCGCGGTCTGGCGAGAGGCCTGGCGGGGGGGCCAGAAGGCCGCGCCGAATATAAGCAGCATATGGCCCGGGCCGACGAACCACGCCAGGGCGACCGTGATGGACGGGGCAACCTTTCGCTCAAGGGACTGGAACTATTCACCACCTGGTTTCTGCGCGTGTGTCTCGATCAACTCGATTACATGGACAGCCTGTTCGACCTCAAGACGCTGGGCGGACGCCTCAAGCGCTATGTCCATCGTCAGGAAACGTTGCCGGACGAATGCGCGCCCTTGCTTCAGGAAGCGCTTGTACGTGGGGAATTCGAGCGGGGAGAGGCTTCGCGTATCACTGGCCTGCCAGAGCGATCGGCGCGGCGCGTGCTGAAGGCGTTGACCGATGAGGGCCTGCTCGCATCTACTACCGAAAAGGGGCCTGTGTCGCTGCGTTTCCCGGTCCAGGCGCTCGATACTCTTTTCCCTCGCCTCTATCCCGAGGACGCATGACCTTTTCGCGCATAGGCGGACCGTCAAAAGAAGTGTTCCGTCAACATACCACACGCGGCAACCCTGCCATTCTGTTCGATATCTAAGACTTCAACTGAGTGTTTGCTGAACGATCGGCACAAGCGCGAGCGATCCGCTAGAGTCTGTCAGATTTACGTTGAAGCATATCCTGCATGCCTGATGTCAAGCGAACTGAAGATTTGACCCCACCTATTGCCTCACCCAGGAATGTTACCGAAGTTGTGTGCACTGAAATGGTCGTTATCTTCTCCCGCCGCGGCGGGAGAAGATAACGACGCGCGCTTCATCCAGTCTCCATCGAGAATAATCTGCCCGGCTGTTTCGATGCGCCAAGCCTTGACGGCCATTTGCACCGTCCGCAGGCTTTTCTTCGTGAAGCGTGACGAATCTGCGCTCATTAGACGCTCTAGGACCGAGGCTGCCGAAACCGCCGGATCCGCCTCAAGCCACGCTCGAATCTGGGGCTCGAATGGCTCCAGCATGCTCTGCCTTTTCGGGTAAGGCTTGGTCCGCCGATATGGTCTCCGATGTGTCGGCCGTTTCTCCCCAACCTGCCAGGCTGTCTTCAGGCTCAAGGTGAAACGCTGCAGATCGACGGCGACCGGTTCTTCGGATCTGGCGTTTAGGCCACGCCGATCGACCCGCCTTCCGAGCTCCTCCTGGGCGGCGCGGATCCCGGCAAACAGTATCACTGGATCCGCCCTTTCCAACATCGCCTGGAGCCGATCCTTGTCGGCCTCGGCCACACCGGAATGGGCCAGCACCCGCGCAACAGGCGGCACGGGCGGATGGTAGCGTTTGATGACACGAGCGCCGATCCGCGTCTTCTCCCGCAACTTGAACGAAGGTTGGAACAGGTTGCCATGCAGACGCACCACCTCATAGAGGCGAGCCAGCGCTGTCGTCGCCTCCGCGCCGACGAACCTTCCGTAACCGACCAGCCTTCGCACGATCGCACCGTTCTTCTGCTCGACCCAGGCTTGATCGTTCTTTCGATACGCGCGCGAACGGGTCACCTCCAAGCCCTGGCTTCGACACCAGCAGACCACCAGTTCGTTCATGAAGGCGCTGTCATTGTCGAAGTCGACGCCAAGCAGCGGAAATGGAAACTGCGAGCGGGCCTGCTTGATGGCAGCGATCACGAGGCCGCTTTCGCGCGTCCGCACCGGCACGCACTCGGTCCAGCCCGTGGCGATATCGGTCAGCACCATCGTCTGCGCGAAGCTGCCGGACGAAGAGGTACCCGAATGGGCCACGAAATCGACCTCGACGTAACCGGGCAACGGATCATTCCAGTCCCCGAAAGTGCGCACCGGGACCGACCGGCGAACCGCGGAACTCATTCCGGAACGCCGACGCTGGCCACCGCGAGCCACCACGCGTATCTCTGACAGCAACCGATCCATCGTCGCTGCACTGACCATTAGCAGTTTATCGCGAAGCTCGCTGTTCAGCTCGAGCCGGCCGTGACGCTCAAGGGCTGGCAGTAAAATCGGAATCAGCGGCTTCAGGCGTTTCGAGCAAAGACGATCGGACGCTTCCCATAGAGCCACCAGCGCTTCCCTGACGTCGGGACCATACTGGACAACGTGCTGCCTAGCGGAAGGCGGCTCGAACCCACGATGGCGGAGCACTCTGATCGCATGCTTGCAGTGGTAGCCGGTAACTGCGACGAACTCATCTAGGATTCTATGCTTGTCCGCCCGACAGCTCGATCGATAGCGCTCAATGATTGCCTCAATCAGTTCCGTCCGTGTCGCCATGCTGATCCGCCGTGCCATCCATCCCCCGAGCCGGGACAGCGAACCATGACCATCCCATCGGGAGCATCAACACTATCGGTAACATTTTGCTTGAGGCAATGCGGGGGTCAGTTTCTCATTTCGCCTGACACCTGAGATAGGCGGCGCATTCGTGTGAGCTGAAGGCTTTGAGGACTTCGCCGACGCGCCTCCATGTCGCGTCGACGCTCCGCTCGTCGGCCTTGCGCAGCAGGGTCTTGAGTTTGGCGAACATCATCTCGATCGGATTGAGATCGGGGCTGTAGGGCGGCAGGAAGAACAGATGGGCGCCGGCATCGCGGATGGCGTTGCGCGCCGGCTTGCCCTTGTGGCTACCGAGATTGTCGAGGATGACGATATCGCCGGGGTTGAGGGTTGGTGCCAGGCATTGCTCGACCCAGGCGGTGAAGGCGATGCCGTTGATCGGGCCATCGAGCACGAAGGGCGCGACGATGCGGTCGTGGCGCAGGCCGGCGAGGAAGGTCAGCGTCTTCCAATGGCCATGCGGTATTCTGGCGATCAGCGGCTGGCCGCGCTGACACCAGCCGCGGGTGCGCGTCATGTTGGTTTTGACCCAGGTTTCGTCAACGAACACCAGGCGGCGCGGATCAAGTCGATGTTGCTCATTGACGACCTTTGCCGAGCAAAGCCGGGCTCCTCGATTAAGCGTGCCTGCCGCGAGCTGTGCGCGCAAATCACCGAATACGGCGGACCCCACCGACCCGCGTGCCGTGCCCGAAGTCATCAGCAGTTCCCAGGCGGGCGGGAACGCCGATCGAACCGACCAGAATATCATCGAGGAAAGGATGGGCGTTGATGCCACTATCGAGAATTCCGATAAGTGGGGCATCGGCCGCAATCCCATTCAACGGGGGAACGTTCTCCAAGGTGAGATCATAAGCCTCGCTCGTCGTTACGTCGGGCTGGGGCGGTTGGTCAATCGTCGCAACGGCCTCTACGGCGAGCAAGGTCTTTAGAAGCGAGCCCGACACCCGAATGCGGGCCATTGTGATTGACGGGCCAATATAACGATCAAGGACTTCACCGTCCCTGGCCTCAATGTAGGCTTCAGTTTGCTCTAGCTTGCGCTCGCGCAACCGTCGCTCGCCGAGATCCCAGAGCTCAAGGTCAACAAGGTATATGGCGTCGTCTTCAAAATCCGACGATTCGTTGAAACCTTCCTCACGGAAGCGGACGCCGATGCGATCTCGAGGTTCGATAGCGCCGATGCTTTCGATCGCTGCGATGAAGCTGTTATAGGGGGAGCTTTCTGTCCCTCAGGTATTCCGGCCTTCCATGCTGCAAGCCGGCGCCGGAACTCCTGCATCTCGTCGGTTGATGCAAACAGGACAAGTGAACGATCCAGATCGCTCGACAGGACCGTCAGACCCAATTGCTCCCACTGCTCCTCGAGCAATTGGCTGCTCATGTGGACACGCAGGATCAGAGAGGGATCGACAAATTCGGCTTTGCGTCGACGTTGCTGCGTGGCGGTCGCCGCGTCCAGTTCGGTTTCAAGTTTCGTGCTATGAGCCGCGAGGTCTCTGTTTGGCGGCGGTGACCCGCCACCGTGCTTGCGCCGTTCAAAGCGTTCTGGAAGACGGACGAGTTGTATATGGTCATACCGTGCCATGTATCAGCCGATCAGGAGCCGGCTTTCAACCGCGCGGAGTTCGAGCGCCGACGCGTCTCGTCTTTCAGAGCTCGATTGAAATCACGCTCCTGGACCTGTTTGCGGCGTTCGACGATCATCGACTTGATCGCCTGAATGCAGACCCGCTCGATCTCTGCGTAAGAGTAGCCCTCAAGCGATGAAATGAAGGCCGTGGGCTCGAACGCGGTTGCAACGTTCTTGAACTTCATGCGCAGGAAGCGATCAATCATCCTGCGATCGGGCCGCTCAAACCATACGACTTCGTCGAACCGGCGCCACACCGCGGGATCAAGTGACTGGTCAAGATTCGTGGCCGCGATCAGGAAACCCTTGGGCCTGATCTGGTCTATGAACAGCAAAAGGCTGTTCACGACCCTGCGCAGCTCATTGTGCTCACCGCTGTCGTCGCGTGCTCGAGCAAGCGCATCGAATTCGTCGAAGAACAAAACGCAGGGCTGTTTGCGCGCGAACTCGAAAATCTTGCGAATATTGGAGGCTGTCTCACCGAGATAGGATGATATAAGCCTGTCGAGTTTGACGACGAATAATGGCAGACCGAGTTCGGCCGCAAAAATTTCTGCGCAAAGCGTCTTGCCGCAGCCAGGTGGCCCACAGAAAAGCACCTTCGAGCGGACCTGTAATCCATGGCGGCGAAGGTCCTCACCGCGCCGGAATTCTTTGATTAACCCCAGCAACACGCGAACATTCGTTGCGCTAAGGACAATATCCCCCTTCGTGTGCTGAGGCTCGATCCGTTCTATGAAGTCGGATGCCGCCTCCGGAAAAGGAAGGAGAGGTGCGAGCGCTTTCGGAGCGGCTGGACGGTTTGACCCACCCTCAAGCGTCTTCCTCAAGGTCTTTGCCAAGGCCAGATTGTTCTTCTTTTCCTCTTCTGTGATGATCTGTTCGGCAACGGCGCGGAACTCGTCGTCCCGACCGTAGCTTGCCAGCAATTTCTTCATCAATTCGCCGCGTGCCATTGGTCGCCTGAAGAGCTTTCTGCCTAGAATCAGCCTGTCATCACAGGCTTAACCCATTTGTTACGTGAACAGAGTGCTCGTCAACTGTAAGCATCTATCATTGGACGAACAAGGCCTGCCGCAAAGCCGACTGCGACGGAAAATCGCGAGGAACACGACCCATTTCAATTCAATCACTGCCCTGTCTTACCATCTCGACGTGGAGCGACCGAGGGTGAAGAAGATGATAGCTCTTCTTCCGCGCGCGTCAGGCTAAGCCAGTGATCCAGCCTCTCGGCTGTACCGCGACCACCTGTCGAGGGTGGCAGGGCTTGACGTCCTGACCTGATCCCGTGGTAACTTTGTGAGAAAAGGGGCTCGTTTCCCGCGCCTTAGGGCGCTCGACAACGGGAGAAATACCCACCGCTCATCCCATAATATTCCACGAATGCTGGTTATGGCGTGAGATTAGAATAGCCGGGTCCGTGGTTCGATTCCAACACCCAGCTACGGCTGTAGTTACAAGGCGGCGCATTGGGGGCGACGTCGCAAGATCTGGCGGGTGAAGTCAGGGACGAAGTGAAAAGGTTCTTCCTGCTCGGAATTGACAAATTGACGAGGGGAGGATTGTCGCAAAACGACGCGCTGCGGGTTCTTGCGACATTAGAAGGCGCGATGCTGACGGCGAATGTTCTCGAAGACCCCTCCATGTTTGACAACGGTACCGCCTCCCTTGCCTAAGCTGCCGGAATTTCGCGAAGGCGGCCTCCTTCGATGGCTTTTGAGTTGACCGATTGGCATTACACCGCCTGGTGAGGAGTTGCCATTCCGGCGCAATGGCGCGTCCGGCAACGAACGCAGCGGAGTATTCGCGAGATAGCGTAGCCAGAGGAACCTGATAGTCATTATCCCACGGCGTTGCCGTAACGCTTGTTGTTACCAAGTTTCCCGGTGCGCGGAGGGCCAATCAGTTTGCGCGTAGCCCCTGCGATGAAAACAAGTGAACCCTTTTCATGTCGGGAGCGACCATGACCGTCCGGCCGGGTTGAAGATCGATCCGGTCGTAAAGCTCCAGCGGTTTAGCTGCTGCGTTGGGCAAAAAGATCAGGCCGTAATGGGTCGATCCTTTCTGAGACGGAGCGAAGCAAACGTGCGCTGCTCGTCGGCTGGCCGGGTTAAGTCAAGCTGACAGGAATAGCCTCGTGGATTTCTCGCTGAGAGATGGTTATCTCTGGCCATGTCCTCGAGCCGCAGGGCTACGTTTGAAGGCGATCGGCTCGAAATTTTTGAATGTATCCGTTTCCTGCCCCGCGGTTTCGTTGCGTAGGCCGGTCCGGCCTCCGAGCCTTTTCAGTGCCTCAAGCAGGTCATCGACGAACGTGAAGATGATGGGGATGACAATAAGGCTGAGTAGCGTTGAGGTCATTACGCCGCCGATCACGACAATAGCCATCGGCTGTCGGAAACTTGAATCGCCTCCCGTCAGGCTAAGAGCAGCCGGAAGCATGCCCGATGCCATGGCGATGGTCGTCATGACAATGGGGCGCCCGCGCTTGTGGCAGGCACCAACGAGAGCATTGAACCTTCCAATTCCTTCGCGGCGCGACATGATTGCGTGTTCGACGAGCAGGATCGAATTCTTCGTCACCACGCCCATCAGCATCAGCAGCCCGATGACGACCGGCATCGAGAAGCTAGTTTCGGTTACCAACAGAGGCAGGAGCGCGCCTCCGAGCGAAAGCGGGAGGGCCATGAGGATGGTGAACGGCTGCAGGAAATCTTGGAAGAGCAGGACGAGTACCGCATAGATGCAGAACACGCCGATCGCCATTGCAAGAGCGAAGCTTTGGAACAGCTCCGAACTGCGCTGAAGTTCGCCTTGCTTCACGAGCGTGACGCCCGCCGGCAGGTGCTCAAGAGCCGGCAGTGCCTTTGCCTCGCGATAGACTTCACCCAGGATACGGCCGTTGAGCTCGACGGAAACAGTCATTTTGCGCATTCTATCGATGCGGTCGATCTCGGAAGGACTTCCGCCGATACGTATGTCGGCGATTGATCCAAGATCCACGCTGCCATGGGTTCCGGGCACCCTTATGTTCCTGATGTCGTCGAGATTTGTGCGTACCTCGGGGTTGAAACGGACGACGATGGGGATCTGCCGCTGAGGCAGATTGAGCTTTGGCAGGGCGGAAGAGTAGTCTCCATGCGTCGCAACGCGCACGGCTTCCGCGATGGCGGTTGACGTCACCCCGAGTGCGGCTGCGCGTACAAAGTCCGGGGTGATCTGAACCTCGGGCGCCTGCCTCGATGCGGTTGAGGTGACTGCTCCGATGCCATTGAGCGTTCGGAGTTGCTCCTCAAGCGCCTTGGTTGCTTCGTCAAGGGCATTGGAGTCATCGCCGGCAAGGGTGATGACGAGCTGCGTGCCGTGGCCGCCGCTGCCGACCGCAACCCGCACGCCGGGGAGCGCCGAGAGGGCCAACCGGATATCCTGTTCGATCTCTGACTGTTTGCGGTCTCGTTCGTTAATGGGCGTCAGCATGACGTCGAGCGCGGCTGTTCCGATACTGACCTCGGTGCCATCATCCGATGATGCCGAACCGACTGACGAGAAGACATGTGTCACATCGCGAAGCTTGCTTACGATGTCCGCCGCCTTCTTGGTCGTCGTGTCCATTTGGTCGATTGTCGCTCCGGGCTGCTGGGTCAGCGTCACTTTGGTCCGGGCGTCGTCGGCAGCCGGTAGGAAGCCCGATTTCAGGAAAGGGATGGTGGAAAGGGAGAGTGCGACGAAGACTGCGGTGCCTAGGAGCGTCTTCTTCCTGTGCTTCAAAGACGCCTTCACAAGCGCGATGTAGACCCGCATGATTCGCCCATCCTTTTCCTGGGTGGAATGCGGCTTCATGAAATAGGCGGCCATCATCGGCGTCAGCAGGCGCGCAACGATTAGCGACGCGAGTACGGCGACTGCCGCGGTGATGCCGAACTGGCGGAAGAGCAGCCCTGAGACGCCGCCCATGAAGGCCGTGGGCAGGAAGACCGCGACGAGCGTGAGTGTGGTCGCGATAACTGCCAACCAGATCTCATCGGCCGCTTCGAGGGCTGCATTAAACGGTCGTTTGCCCATCTGGAGATGGCGAGCGATGTTTTCGATCTCCACGATGGCATCATCGACAAGAATGCCGACCACCAGCGATAGTGCAAGTAGAGTGATGATATTGAGGCTGAAGTCAGCGGCGTACATTAAGAGGAAGGTCGGTATGACCGACAAAGGCAGCGCCACCGCCGACAAGATCGTCGCGCGCCAATCCCGGAGGAAGAGCCAGACCACCACGACGGCGAGGATCGCCCCCTCGAACAACATCCGCATCGAACCATGATAGTTCTCGAGGACCGCCCCGACGGTGCTGTAGACTTTATCGATCTGCACCTCGGGATGTTCGCCGGCGAACTGTGCTACCGTCTGGTCGAGGTCGGCGGCAACGCCGGCGTCCGAGAACCCGTTCGAGCGCTTGATCGCGACAGCGATCACGGGCTGGCCGTCGAGATAGGCCAGCGAGGATCGGTCCGCGAAACTGTCAGTGACGGAAGCGACATCGTCAAGACGGACCTGCTGCCCGTTGGGCAGCGGAATTTGGAGCCCTTTCAGCGCCTCGACCGACGCTACGGCGCCGAGCGTCCGCAACGTCTGTCGGGCTCCGCCGATTTCTCCAAGCCCACCCGACGTATCAGCTTGGACCGACTTCAACTGTGCTGAAACAGTCGCCGCAGTGACCCCGAGCGACGCCATCGTTGCGGGATCGAGGTCGACATGGACCTCGCGATCGATCCCGCCGACGCGGCTCACCTGTCCCACTCCCGGCACCGACAGGAGTGCCTTCGTCATGTCGTTGTCGATGAACCAGGAAAGCTCGGTCTCGCTAAGATGAGCGGAACGGATCGCGTAGGTGACCAGCGCGGCGCCCTGCAGGGTCACTTTGGTGACGCTCGGCGTCTGCATCTCCGCCGGCAGATGCCCCTTTGCACTGTCGACAGCATTGCGGACCTCGTTCAAGGCTTCATCGGTGTTCTTTTCCAGATCGAAGGTGACGCTGAGTGAGACGGTTCCGTCGGTGATCGTTGTGGCGATGTGGTCGAGATCACTCAACGAGGCCACCCGGTCCTCGATAATGCGGGCAACTTCGGTCTCGAGCTGCGCCGGCGCGGCGCCCTCGAGTGTCGCGGTGATGTTGATCCTCGGAAGGTCCATATCCGGGAAGTATTGGACCGGCAGGCGCTCGAAAGCCAATATCCCACCGACCGTGAGCATCGCGAAGAGCAGTATCGCCGGTATGGGATTGAGAATCGACCAGGCGGAGAAATTCATCAGCCTTACTCCGCAATCCTCACGAAGTCGTTGTCCGACAGAAACGCTCCGCCCGACATCACGACCTTCGACGATCGGTCTATGCCGGAGATAATCTCGACTTCGCCATTGTTGCGACGCCCCGTTTCCACCCGTATACGCCGCACCCGCTTGTCGTCGCCCGCGGCGAACACATAGTTTATCCCATCACGGAACACGACCGCCGTCTCGGGAACGGTGAGGGCCGGAGTGGTCTGCAGTTCGATCTCGCCCGTGACGTAAAGGCCGACGCGCGGACGGACGTCGGCAGGGAGCGTGACATAGACGATCGCCCGGCTGGTGTCTGTGCTGACAAGAGGCCCGACAAGCCTCACTTTCCCCGGAATGGAGTGATCATCCGGCCCGTCGATCTTCACGCTCAACCCTTCCGAAAGGCGCGGAAGATAGCGCGGCGAAACTTCAGCCTGCCACTCGACACGCTGCTGGCGAACCAGGCGGAACAGCTCGGTGCCGGCGGAGACGACTGCACCGAGTTCGGCAGAGCGCGAGGTTATGAGACCGTCGTCGACTGCCGTGATGGTTGTCTGGGCAAGCTTGATTTTGGCGCTATCCAGCGCGGCGTCTTCGGATGCAAGGCTTGCGGTTGCCGTCTCCTCATCGACCAGATATTCGGCGATCTTTTCGTCGGAAAGGGCGCCCGAAGGACGAAGCCGCCGCGCCCGGTCCGCATTGGCCTTGGCCCTCGTCAGATTTGCCTTGGCGGTCACAACGGCCGCTTCCTGTTTACGGAGGTCGGCCAGCATACTGTTCTTAGAAAGCTGAACGAGTGTCTGCCCCTTTGTGACAATAGATCCGACATCGGCAAGCACATCGGTTATGCGCAGGCCACTCGTCTCGGAGGCGATGATTGCTTCCTGCCACGGTTTCAGCCAGCCACTCGCAGGGACGATTTCCGGCCATTCCCGCTGCGCCGGCTTCACCAGTGAGACGGTAAGGGCGGGTGCTGCGGGCTGATCCGCCATGGCAATGCGGAACGGAAGTAGTGCTACGCAGACAAGAACGTTGGCGAGTGGGGTAAGTGGCTTTCTCAACTATGAAACCTCGTGGTTCACGGCACCGGCACATGCCAATCCGCATCGCGATGGAGTCGTTCTTTCGGTCGATCGCGCTGATGTGGGGGCGGGGCCCTGATGCCCCACGACCGATGTCGCCTCCGCGAGCAGCGAAGCCGGGGAGGAGCGTCGGGCGGGCTGGAGAACTGGTTGGAGGCGGCGTTCGGCATCTGTAGCCCGAGTGGTTGAGCGCAGGGATGATGGATTCGACGCAAAATGAACATTGCCGGTCTCCACCCAGGCTCCAATGCTTCTCACCGCTTTAAAGCCTCAAACAAGTTTCTGTTGCGTATTCGGTAAATACGCAGTCGATGGGCAATCGCTTTCACCTGCATGAAAGGCGCAACGTCTACCGGGTCAACTGATCAGGCTTCCTTGATCGCGACCACGGCGTTCGTACCGCCAAAGGCGAAGGAATTGTTAATGGCTGCCCGCACCTTGCGCTCCCGGGCTACGTTGGGCGTCACGTCGAGATCGCAATCCGGATCCTTCTCGCGGTAGTTCGCGGTCGGCGGGATGGTCCCCTCACGGATCGCCATAACACAGGCGATCAACTCGATGGCGCCGGATGCCCCCAGGCAGTGCGCATGCATCGACTTGGTCGAGGACACCGACAGGGCGTCCGCGTGCTTGCCGAAGACGCGGCGGATCGCCTGGGTCTCGAAATGGTCATTGAATTTGGTGCCCGTACCGTGCGCGTTGACATAGTCAATGTCTTCGGGGAGGAGCCCGGCATCGGCAAGGCAGGCGTTTATTGCAGCGACCGGGCCTTCGATGGTCGGCGCGACGATGTCGGACGCGTCTCCGGACATGCCGGTACCGGCAAGCTCGGCGAGGATTGGAGCGCCACGCGCTGCGGCGTGCTCGTAGGTTTCCAGCACGGCGATGCCCGCACCTTCGCCGAGCACCAGTCCGTCACGGTCGGCGGAGAATGGGCGGCAGGTTTCGCGGGCGACGGCGCGCAGCGCCTCCCAAGCCTTCAATATACCAAAAGTGAGCGGCGCATCGGTGCCCCCAGCTAACATGACGTCAGCCCTGCCGAGTCTCAGCTGATCGCACGCCGATATGAAAGCGTGGTTGGACGACGAGCAGGCGGAGCTGACGCCGAAAACAGGCCCGCGTAGCCCGTAGACTATGCTGACCTGGCCGGCTGGCGCGCCGGGCATGGCGCGAGGCACGGCAAAGACATTCGTACGTGGTTTCCGGTCGATGAACAGCCCGCGGTAGTTGTCTTCAAGTGTCTCGGCTCCGAAGATCGCCGTGCCGACAACCGCGCCGATGCGGCTCGTGTTGGCTTCGTCCACCACGAGACCGGATTGCCTTAGCGCCTCGCCGGCGGCAAGAACTGCTAGGAGGCTGTAGCGGTCCATCGTCACGAGGCGCTTTCGGTCGAACTCCACCCCGGGCAGTTGCTTGACCTCCGCGCCTATGCGGATTTTCAGGTCATTGACCGGCGCCACGGCGATCTCGCCGATCGCTGATCGGCCTGCGCGCATCCCCTCCCAGATGGAGGGCGCGCCGACGCCCATGGCGCAGATGCCGCCGATTCCGGTGATAACGATGCGAGAACGGGCCATGCTGATCACTTTAGTTCTTGGCTGCGACCAACGCGCGCGTGGCCTCGATGATGTCGCCTACTTTTTTGAGGTTGCTCCAGGCCTCGGAAGTATCCATCTCGATTTCGATGCCGTAGGCCACTTCCAGATCGAACACGATTTCGGTCAGTTCGAGTGATTGGATTTCGAGATCTCCAAGTGTAGTGTCGACAGTAATTTCCCTGTCGGTGTCCGTAAGAGTTTTTATCTTTTCGATAATTTCGATTGCCAACCTATCGGCCATTGTTCTTCCCCCCAATTTTAATCGTCGGACCGGCGCGCCAGGTCCTTCGACGTTCCGCAATGGAACTCTTTATTTTCATAAAAACTGTCGGTCTGTGTTCCCGCTTTAATTGTGGCGAAGGCGGGTCAAAGTCCCCAAACCACAAAGAACCTCATGTAAGATCCCGTCTGTGAAGTGAAGCGCAGCTACTTGAAAAAAATTCCGCATTATTTTGTCCAGCTTTCGCATTTCCTGGCGTTTCCCAGCTAGCATTAGTGGTTCAGCTGGGTGCTTAGAACGAGCACCTTCGCTTCATGCAGCATTCAGCAGGATCTTAAAAATTGATTGTTTGGATGACATACATCGATCCCATGGATACATTGAAACACGCTTGCACTTTGCAACGCCCCTTTCGAAGGTGGCCCGGCTGGTCCCCGGGGCGCTGTCAGCGGAATCAATCGGGGATGCCCGTTCCCCGCGGTCGCGGTTGGTGCGAATAGACGACCTATTACGATAATATCGCCAAACGTCTGGACGTGGACCGTGTGTCGAGCCGCGCTCGCAGGCTAAGCGACCCAGCCGATGCCACAAGCAGCGTTCGGAGCCTGGCGCCGAACGGTAACTCAAAGACAACGCGGGCCGCTAGGTGCACGAGTATCTGGCTGTCGACGCTGACGCGTCTTTCGGCGGCATCGTCTGTGACGCCGAAGTCCATCTCGACTTCTGATCCAGCACCGCAGCCTCATGTTGACTCCGTCGTTCACTCAGCCGAAAAGAACTTTTGCCGACAGAGGGAGATAACTCATGGCTGATCAGAATAATACGGGTTCTATTGCCGATGTTGTAGAGACGGATGCACCGAAAAAACCGCCGGAACCCAAAAAGCAACGCGCACCACGGCGTTCGAAGGCAACTGCCGAAGCAACGGGAGCCACACCACTTGCGAAGACTGCGAAGATGCCGAGGGGTGTCGGGAAGCGTGGCGAACAAGCTGGAGACGCTAAGCCTGCCCGCGTCGAAACGCAAGTTGCGGGCAAGAGCACGGCGAAGGACATCAAGGACACTGCAAGAAAGAGGACGGCAAAGCAAACCGAGCGATCGACTAAGGCGCCTATTCCGGCGGCGAATGAGATGGCAGATCTCGTTCAGCTTGAAGAAGAGAATAAAAGGCTCCGTAAAACCTTGACAGATAAACTGCGTGCGGAAAATGCCGACCTGCGCAGGCGACTCGGGCTCGATTGATCACCGAGCAATCGCTGGGAGGTTGCGAGATCGACCAAAGCAATTACATTCTGGGTAGGAAACACATTCTCCGGGCTCAGGTCGCGAGCCCGGACCTGAAACTGCGGCAACGTCGTGGTAGGGATTGCACGAGGTTGAAGCACTATGAAATCACCATGGAAATTTCTAGCTCAATTGACGTCGCAGCGACGGCCGCCAAAAACACGAGAGAGTTCTATTGGGCATGATGCCGATGGCGAGGCAAGTGAAAGCGATGCGCAACAACCGTCGGCGCTTCCGTTAAACCCAGCGGAAGCATCTCTTGGATCTGAGCAGGGTGAAAACCGATCTGTTGAGCTCGTGGCCACCACGACTCCGAACGAGACCGAACGCGAAGACGATGCTAAGCGGGCATTCTCGGTGCCAGTCGACGTTGAAGAGGTCCAAACAGCCGCGCGTCATGAAGTCAGCCAGTCGAGTGCTGAAGCGTATGCGGTATGGCTGAAAAGCGAGACAAGCGACGAGTCTCCACGAACACGGCGGACCAAGAGGACAGGACGCGCTAAGAGAACCCGCACCGACATGGTTGCACGGAAGACTGCCGTCGCGAACAGGGATGAAAGTGCATTATCATCGTCCTCCAGTGAAGCCTTCTTCGACGAAATGGCCGGCCTGGACGAGGAAATCAAGCAACTGAGAATTCAATTGGCGCGAAAGCTGCATTTGCAGAATATTCAGCTTAAAAAGATGCTTGTGCGATTCGACATAACGTGAACCTGCCTTACAATCTCACAGATTGGAAACACATATGAAAACACAGCAACGAAAGTTCGTCGTCGAACTCAGATCGGCGCGCCGGCGGTCAGTAATGCGGCCAGATTCCATTTGGGCCAGCACCGATCTCAAGGCTCTTGTGCGTGAGGCGGAAGCTGACGCGCCGCATCTTTTCGCTCCCAACATGGTCTCAGAGACTCCGGGCCAAGACAGCGAGCTGCGGACGGATCCAACGCCAGAAACACACCTCAACGACACCTCTGAAACCTTCGACGACAAACAGATTTCGCCTTCATCGATCGAGGCAGAGCAAGCTGATCCACCTCTGCAAGATAATGATCCAACTTTCAACGCCGTTCCACAATCGCAAGAGGACTCTTCCCAGCGGCGATCTCCAAGGGCGGCGAAGCGTCGGCGCGAGGCGAGTGTCAACCATCGTGCGGACGGCACGAAAAGCGCACCCAGGGCGCGATCAACCGCCACGCGGGTCGAAGCACCTGTCGATGAGTTAGTTGCGCTTGACGAAGAGAATCGGCGACTAACTGGCTTGCTGACAAGACATCTTCTTCAACAGAATATGCAGCTTCGAACGATGCTTGCGCGATTTGGCGTTATTTGAACCATCTTGTGGATTGATCGTCTGGTTTGCGTATCGGCGATCCGGATCCCTATCCAGGCGAAGGATTCTGTCGGCAGCAAAAGAGGATGGCCTGCCTTCGCGGCTGATCCTCTAGCTGAACAGCATCAATCAAAGCACACGGACGTTTTCAGCCTTCGATTTTCCAGTCTTGCGATCTTGGCCGACCTCGTAGCTCACTCTTTGCCCTTCGCTTAGCGAACTGCCCCCCTGTAAAGCTGACACGTGCACAAACACGTCAGTTCCTCCATTTTCGGGCGTAATGAAGCCAAATCCTTTGTCTCCATTGAAAAACTTGACGGTTCCAGTGGCCATAACTAATCCTCGACGCTCCCGCGGCTGATTTGCCGCTACGAAAAACCTATAGCGCGAAGGCGTCGCCTGCAATGTGTTCGTTTCTTGCTCGTACGTCGAAAAACCGTCGATCCGACGAGCACACGGTGGCACTAGAAATCAAGTTCCACCCCGTGTCTGTTCTCATTTCCTCTTCAGAAATGAGGCCAGCCGTGTGTTCCGGCGTGCAATTTGGACGCCGATTGACAGTACACTTGAGTTGTGCGCGGAACCGCGAGACCGCTCCCTCAACGTCAGTCATCGCAACCGGCCGACGGTCTTATTCAGCAAGTGCCAGTGTGATCTTTTCCCCAGGGGAATGTCTGTCGATTGACAGGCGAACCCGATCCAGAGATGTCGAGCTACGAACACTTTTTGTATTCATCCTCGTTAGGAAAGGAATAAAATATGGAAAGGCGTCACTTTCTTAGGGGCCTGGCTTTGCTTGCCGCTTGTCCACTCTGCACTAAGACAACATTTGCGGCAGAAGGTGTCCATTGGGGCTATGAAGGTGACGCGGGTCCTGAACATTGGGGCTCGCTCAGGAAGGAGAACAACGCCTGCTCGGTGGGTCAACAGCAATCGCCGCTCGACATCGGGGGGGGCGATCAAGGCCGATATTCCAGACCTTGTGCCCGATTGGAAGAGCGGCGGCACAATCCTCAACAATGGGCATACGATCCAAGTGAAAGCGGCGCCCGGCGGCACGCTCCGCCGCGGCGACAGGACCTATGAACTGGTACAGTACCATTTCCATGCGCCGAGTGAACATCTGGTTGAAGGAAAGGCCTTTCCGATGGAAGCACATTTCGTCCACAAGCATGCCGAAACGGGTGCGCTGGGCGTATTAGGCATTTTCCTTGTTCCTGGGCCTTCCAATGCGGTCTTCTCCAACCTCGCGGCAGCTTTCCCGCACAAGCCCGGTGAGGAAGCCGCAATCGCCGGGGTGGACCCTAGCGGGTTGCTGCCATCCACCCTCGGATACTGGGCTTACGAGGGATCACTGACCACGCCGCCTTGCAGCGAAATCGTCGATTGGATGGTGGCAATGCACCCAGTCGAGGTCGATGCTGCCGACATCAAGAAGTTCACGGCACTGTATTCGATGAATGCCCGGCCGGCGCTCGTCACCAATCGCCGCTATATTCTGAGCTCCAGCTAGTGGTAAAAATCTGACGCTTGGTACCCGATGCGGATTACCTGTTCCGACCCTGAGCTGCCATTCGAGCGTTGCGGTCGCGTCTTGAGAAGGACACTGCTCACGGCCGCCACGTTCAGCGGCCGCCTGCGCCACGGCGATAGCGGCCGTGGCAGTGCGCGGAAGCCCCGCGCGTCCGCCGAGGAATAATTCGTCCTCGGTGTCGGAATGCGTCGGTGCCGTTCGTCCTATGGGCGCGAAAGAGGAATCCCTATCTTGTCCTCAGCGGAAGGATGAACTGCCATGCCCACTGAAACGACGACACCGCTCGGTTCGGCGGCGCGGGCAACTCTGGCGAGGTGGCTCGCCATGGTCGCAAGCGGTGACTTTGGCGAGCTGGACACGATCATTGCCGCCGAGGCGATCTACCATTCGCCGGTGGAGTGGCACCCCTATCCGGGACATGACCTGGTGTGCCTTCTGGTCCGAACCGCGGCGGGGGTATTCGAGGACTTCAGGTATGAACGCCAGATGGCGGGCGGCGACAGCGCCATGCTCGAATTCGCCGCGCATGTCGGCGACATCCAGATGAAGGGCGCGCATCTCATCCGCTTCAACGCCGATGGGGAGATCTTGGACATCGACCTGATCGCGCGGCCGGCCAAGGGCGTCATGGCCCTCGGTAATGGGGTAGGGGACAAGATCGGACCGCAGATCAAGGCGGCGCTGGCCGCCGCAAGCCGGGCGTGACGGTGGCGGACTAGGGGAGCTCAATGCGAATCGCCTCTGATGTCCGCTTCCCACCCTGAGCGGGCCTACGGCTCCGGTACCAAGCGTCAGATTTTGACCACTAGTTCAGTCGTTCACTGTCCATTAACTCCGCGTCGGGTCATATGGTTGCACCAGGTCGTTTCCGGCTGCAACAACGGTTGACGAAGCTGCTCAGGGCGCCCTCTTGAGGGAGGAGACGTCGGCGGAAACGTGAAGGTTTATCGGCGAGTTGGTGAAAATGCAGCGGCTTTCCCGCTGGACTTTCCAGGATTTTCGCCTCACGACCATCTTGATGCAGACCTGCCGACGGCCAGCGGATGGCAATGGTTTATGACGGCCGCTTTCGGCGATCGTTTCGTCGTGTGCAGACAATGTAGCAATAGTAAGGCATTTCCGCTTACTCCGGCTTGACGAAATGCGTTCCTTCCGAAGCGCAAGACCCGATGGGCTTAGATTAGGTCTCTCAAACAACCAAGCAGCGCTTGGCTCCGCCACCCTATGGATTTTAACCCAGTCGTTCACCGCAGAGCCACCAAGTCCGCGCCCGATGACGGTTGCCGCACCCGACCAGGGCAAAGGGCCGGCCCTTGAGCGTGTCCGGCTGGAGGCTCTCAGCCCAGGCAACGAACCGTCCGGCGTTGTTCGGCGGTTGATCTTCGCAGGACGCCATCGATCGCCGACCGGAGACCGCTGCTCGTACTCCATGGTAGTAATTCAGGCACGTCAGAATCCTCCGCGAAACAGATCGGAAGCGAAGCTGCGACTCGGGGCTACGCACCGATCGCCGCGCCGCGCCGGCCGACGACTACGCCTTCGGAGTTCCAGTTGACATGCCTTTCATCGTCGTTACGGCGGTGAAAAGACCATCTTTGCCGATTATCCTGAGATCCGCGAGGGGCGGGCGCAGCGCCTTGCGGAATCTGGGCTCGTCGCAGAGCTCCGCGGTCAGTTCCTGGCTTGTGACGATGATCACGTTGCTTCCCCAGTTCTGCAGACGGATGATCGGACCGAACTCCTCGACAGGCGCTTCAGGCGACTGGTGCCTTGGGATTGAGCGCAGTGATGTGCCCGAGGATCGGAAGGCCTTTCGGATGCGGAATCTATTCAAACCTGTTCATGTCAGCGTCTCCTTAATGACTTGTCCTCCGAAGACCGCCCATGGTCTCTCCGCGGGACAACCGAGGAAAAAACGCAAAAGAGCATCATACCAGCGTGGTGCATCCATGAGACGAATGGGTGTTATCCAAAGAATCAATTTTGCCAATCCGTTGAGCGCCATTAAAACGCGCTGAAACTGACCAAAATCAAGTCCGTCGCGGTAGGCCGACTATGGGTACGAAGGTTCCCGCCAGCCGGCATTCGTCGGAGTCACGATTGAGGACAGCCCCTGTGTGAGGCGACCAGGTGCGAGTGATATAGCCTCGCTTAGACGAGAATTTGAGTACGCCGCGAGCGGCGTGGAAGGAACGCGAAGAGAGATATGTGCGGGATTGTAGGCATCGTCGGGAAGCAGCCTGTCTCGACACGGCTGGTCGATGCGTTGAAACGCCTGGAATATCGCGGCTACGATTCGGCCGGCGTCGCGACGATCGACGATGGAGCCCTCCATCGCCGGCGCGCGGAGGGCAAGCTCGTCAATCTAGAGGCAAGGCTGAAAGAGCAGCCTCTGGTCGGCACCATCGGCATAGGCCATACGCGCTGGGCGACCCATGGCGCGCCGACGGAGCGCAATGCGCACCCACATTTCACTGACGGTATCGCAGTCGTACACAATGGCATTATCGAGAATTTTGCTGAGTTGAAGGACGAACTGGCCGTGGCCGGCGCCGAGTTCCAGACCGAGACGGACACCGAGGTTGTCGCGCATCTCCTGGCAAGGTTTCGCCGGGATGGCACTGGACGTCTCGAGGCGATGTTTGCGATGTTGAGGCGGTTGAGGGGCGCCTACGCACTCGCTGTCCTTTTCGAAGATGATCCGTCCACCATTATGGCGGCCCGTAACGGACCGCCGCTGGCGATTGGCCATGGCAATGGCGAAATGTTCCTTGGCTCCGACGCCATCGCCCTGGCGCCCTTTACCAATGAAATCACCTATCTGGTCGATGGCGACTGGGCGGTGATCGACAATGCCGGTGTCCTTATCTTTGATATCGACGGCAATATCGTCTCCCGGCCGCGGCAGGTTTCCTCGGACGCCGCGTTTATGGTCGACAAGGGTAATCATCGCCACTTCATGGAGAAGGAAATCTACGAGCAGCCGGAGGTCGTGGCTCACGCTCTCGGTCACTACGTCAACTTCATCGACAACCGGGTCGCGCCCGTGTCCGGCGCGATCGATTTCGCCAAATTGCCGAGCCTTGCCATTTCCGCCTGCGGCACGGCCTATCTGGCAGGTCTGATCGGCAAATACTGGTTCGAGCGCTATGCGCGCCTGCCGGTGGAAATCGATGTGGCGTCGGAGTTCCGCTACCGCGAAATCCCGCTGTCGCGACAATCGGCAGGACTCTTCATCTCGCAATCCGGCGAGACCGCCGACACGCTGGCGTCGCTCCGCTATTGCAAGGAGCACGGTCTGAAGATCGGCGCGATCGTCAACGCCCGTGAGTCGACGATCGCACGGGAATCCGATGCGGTTTTTCCGATCCTGGCCGGCCCGGAAATCGGGGTTGCCTCTACCAAGGCCTTCACCTGTCAGCTTGCGGTCCTTGCTACGCTCGCGATCGGCGCGGGCAAGGTGCGCGGCTACGTCAGCGATGAAGAGGAGCAGGCGCTCGTCAGGAGCCTTGCCGAGATGCCGCGCATCATGAGCCAGGTGCTGAACAGCATCCAGCCGAAGATCGAACTCCTGTCGCGGGAACTGTCGAAGTGTCCGAACGTGCTCTATCTCGGCCGCGGCACCAGCTTTCCACTGGCCGTCGAAGGCGCCCTGAAGCTCAAGGAGATTTCCTATATCCACGCGGAGGGCTATGCCGCCGGTGAGCTGAAGCACGGGCCGATCGCTCTCGTCGACGAGAACATGCCCGTCATCGTCATCGCGCCCCATGACCGCTTTTTCGATAAAACCGTCTCCAACATGCAGGAGGTGGCAGCCCGCGGCGGCCGGATCATCCTGATCACCGACGAGCGTGGTGCGGCCGTGTCGAAACTCGGGATGACAATCGCACTTCCGAATGTGGATGAGATTATTGCGCCGATGATATTCTCACTACCGATACAGCTGCTTGCCTATAACACGGCTGTCTTCTTGGGCACCGATGTCGACCAGCCCCGCAATCTTGCAAAATCAGTCACTGTCGAATGATCATCAACCCCCGAAAAGGGACGAAGTCGGGAGTCCGCGGTAGCTGTGACGGCGGCGCCTTGCCCGGCCGACGGGAGGAGATTGCGGACGTGGGGTTTTCTTGAGGTAATGCCGATCAGGATCATCGATGTGTTGGTCTGCGATAACTGAGGTATTGCATGCTCTCTGACACCAAGGCACTGCAACCGACTAAGCTCCACGGCACAAGCGCAAGAGCCGCTACAACTTTGCGGTGCCACCAATTCCGACGACAGCGAAAAGACGACAGTAGAAAACAGCTGTCAAGTTCCGCAACAGTGGCGGGCAGCTGTTTCCGAGCGGGTTCAGCGACTTCAGACCGATCTCTTGTCAGCGGAAGCTGCAAGCTCTAACTCAGGTTCCTCCCGTTTCTAGCTCAACCGGCCGCGCGCGCGTGCGGAGCGAGGCAATGCCGCCTCAGCTAATACATACGCCTCAACCTCCCCATTGCTAATGGCTTTACGCAGGGTTGTTGCAAGCGATCTATTGTTCGCTCGGCCCTTTCTTATCTGCACGCATGAGGTGGGCATCAAGGCGCTTGCGCACCAGATTTGGAAGTTTGGCAGTCTTAATGGCGTCGAGATCGGCGGGGTTATCGCCAACCTCAATGAGGGCCACCATTCCCATACCTGCATGCGGCGTGCATTTCACGACATAGGCGCCCGGAATGTCGAATTTTGCCCGATATTCTTCGTTCGCTTTGGATTTGAATTCGGGCGCTCCGTTGGGGATCAAACCTTTGTAGGTTTCGACATTGTGGCCCTTGTCAACGGGTATGAAGGTGACAGTGTCGCCGGGTGTGATCTTCACAAATCCCGGTTCGAAGGCCATTGCGCCGTCGGCGCCTTTGTTGAGCATCCGGATCTGGTGATCCGCCGCCATGAGTGGCATCGTCGAAATGGCCAGCGCTGCCGTTGCAACGATCGGACCGATTTTAAAAGGCATTTCTTATCTCCTGTGTCGAAGGCCGATCAGCCGTCGGCCCCCGACGTTAGGTGCGGATCGGCATATATTCTTTGAGATCGAGCAAATTCCGGTTCATATTCTTGAGGGCGGGCGGCAAGCGAGCTCGCGGCCGGTTATTGTCTCCTCTCGAATGCGGTATTCTTGCGCCCCACCCGGACCGGCTCGCGTTGTCGATGGGAGCCTTCGGAATGTCGGCCCTCAGGCAACAGCCATCGGCTTGAAAAGCGCGATTGTCTGTAACCAAAGTCAGCAAAGCGGGAAAAACTGTAGCGTTCGTTGATATAGATCAAGGACTTGTTGCCCCTCTCGTGGGAACTGTTCCCCAAAGTGGCAAGAAAGACGGCTGTCCATGGCGCAGTCATCTGCGGCTTGGAGGCCATGACATGAATTACCCCGCTGAAACCGTGTTGGTTGCGGTCGGCGCTTTCTTGGCACTGGTTGGTGCGGGGGCCGCTCATGATCAGCTTTTTGCGGCCCACATGGGGGTCCTGTTCTTCTGCCTCCTGGCAGGCACAGTGTTGCTGCTGCTGCGGGTTGATTTTTCGCCAGGGGGAGCTCGCGTCAAGGCCGGATCGGGGCCCTATTTTGACGAGGTTATCCGGTATGGATTGATCGCCACCGTCTTTTGGGGCGTGATCGGCTTCCTGGCAGGTGTCGTCATCGCCCTCCAACTTGCCTTTCCAGATTTGAATGTTGCGCCACATTTTAACTTTGGTCGGCTCCGCCCCGTTCATACCTCCGCCGTCATTTTCGCGTTTGGCGGCAATGCTTTAATAATGACTTCCTTCTACGTCGTGCAGCGTACCTGTCGGGCCCGCCTCTTCGGCGGCAATCTCGGCTGGTTCGTATTTTGGGGCTACCAGCTCTTCATCGTCATGGCCGCAACCGGCTACCTCCTGGGGATCACCGAGGGGCGAGAATATGCGGAGCCCGAATGGTATGTCGATGTCTGGCTCACCCTTGTTTGGGTTGCCTATCTCGTCGCCTTTCTGGGAACGATCCTGAAGCGCAAGGAACCGCATATCTACGTTGCGAACTGGTTCTATCTGAGCTTCATCGTCACGATCGCCATGTTGCACGTCGTCAACAATCTGGCCGTGCCGGTTTCCTTGCTCGGCTCGAAGAGCTATTCGCTTTCTTCGGGCGTGCAGGACGCTCTAACCCAGTGGTGGTACGGCCATAACGCGGTTGGCTTCTTCCTGACTGCTGGCTTCCTGGGCATGATGTATTATTTCGTGCCGAAGCAGGCGAACCGCCCGGTCTATTCCTACCGCCTGTCGATCATCCACTTCTGGGCCTTGATCTTCATGTATATCTGGGCCGGTCCGCATCATCTGCACTACACCGCGCTGCCGGATTGGGCGCAGACGCTCGGCATGGTCTTCTCCGTCATGCTCTGGATGCCCTCGTGGGGCGGTATGATCAACGGTATAATGACGTTATCGGGCGCCTGGGACAAGATCCGCACAGACCCGATCATCCGCATGATGATCATGGCAATCGCCTTTTATGGGATGTCGACCTTCGAGGGTCCGATGATGGCGGTCAAGACAGTCAATTCCCTCAGCCACTACACGGAATGGACGATTGGCCATGTTCATTCAGGGGCGCTCGGCTGGGTCGGCATGATCACCTTCGGTGCAATCTACTATCTGACGCCGAAGCTGTGGGGTCGCGAGCGGCTTTACAGCCTTCGCATGGTCAACTGGCACTTCTGGCTCGCCACCCTCGGCATCGTCATCTACGCGGTCGCCCTTTGGGTCGCCGGTATCCAGCAGGGTCTCATGTGGCGCGAGTACAATACCCAAGGCTTCCTGGTCTATTCCTTCGCCGAGACTGTCGCAGCGATGTTCCCTTACTACCTGCTGCGCGCCGTCGGTGGCGGCCTTTATCTGGCCGGCGGCGTGGTCATGGCCGTCAACGTCACCATGACCATCCGCGGACACCAGCGCGACGAAGCCGCCATCCCCGGGGCGTTCATCACCCACGCCGGAGAGTGAGGTAAAACAAGATGTCCATCCTGGAAAAACATCAGATCCTTGAGAAAAATGCCACGCTGCTGCTCGTAGCGTCTCTCCTGGTTGTCAGTATTGGCGGCATGGTTGAGATCGCACCGCTGTTCTATCTCCAGAACACGATCGAGAAGGTGGAGGGCATGCGGCCCTATATGCCGCTCGAGCTCGCCGGACGAAATATCTACGTGCGCGAGGGCTGCTACGTCTGCCACAGCCAGATGATCCGACCATTCCGCGACGAAGTCGAACGCTACGGACATTATTCGCTCGCAGCCGAATCCATGTACGACCATCCCTTCCAATGGGGTTCGAAGCGCACGGGGCCTGACCTCGCCAGGGTGGGCGGTCGTTATTCGAACGAATGGCATGTGCAGCATCTGTCCGATCCGCGCGCCGTCGTCCCGGAATCGATCATGCCAAGCTACGCCTTCCTCAAAGACAGGGAGGTGACGGTCAAGAACATCGCCATGGATCTGAAGGCCAACGAAGTCGTGGGTGTGCCCTATACCGACGACATGCTGGCAAACGCCGAAGCCGACATGCGGGCTCAAGCCGATCCGAACGCCGACACGACCGATTTGCTTGCGCGCTACCCGAAAGCAAAAGTGGGTGACTTCGACGGCGATCCCTCAAGGCTGACCGAGATGGATGCACTGATCTCGTATCTCCAGATGCTCGGCACCCTGGTTGATTTTTCGACGTACGACGACGCGACCGGCTATCGATGAGGATCACCATGGAAACCTACGACGCAATACGTCACTTCGCCGACAGTTGGGGTCTTCTGGCAATGGCGGTGTTCTTTGTGGGCGCGCTCTTTTTCATCCTCCGGCCCGGCAGCAAACAGATCGCCGACGACGCCGCGATCATACCGCTGAAGGATGAATGAGATGACGGAGAAACACGTTGACGAAATCAGCGGCGTCGAGACGACCGGTCACGAGTGGGACGGAATCCGAGAGCTCAACAATCCCATGCCGCGTTGGTGGATCTGGACGTTTTACGCCACCATTCTATGGGCGATCGGTTATGCATTCGCGTATCCGTCGATACCGATGATCAAGGAAACGACAAAGGGCCTGCTCGGCTTCTCCAGCCGCGCGGAGCTGCAGCAGCAAGTGCAACTGGCAAAGGCTGTTCAGACACAGTTCGAGCAGCAGATCGCCGCAAAGACCGTAGCGGAAATTGACGCGGATCCGTCTCTGCGCGAATTGGCGATCGCAGGCGGTGCGTCTGCTTTCAAAGTCAACTGCGCCCCGTGCCATGGTTCGGGTGCGACAGGTGGGCCGGGTTTTCCGAACCTGAACGACGACGATTGGCTCTGGGGCGGCGATCTTACCGCCATTCAACAGACTGTCGCTCACGGCATCCGCTTTGACGCGGATCCCGAGACGCGCGTGTCGGAGATGCCCGCCTTCGGTGACGTGCTCGAAACCACGCAGATACGACAGGTTGCCGCTTATGTGTGGGGCCTGACGAACACACCTTTAAATCCGGCATTGGCGGAAGCCGGAAAGCAGGTTTTCATCGACAATTGCGCCGTCTGTCACGGTGAAGATGAAAAGGGCAAGCAGGAGATGGGTGCACCGAATCTCGCCGACGCCATCTGGCTCAAGGGGCGGGGGGAGGGGGCGATCATCCGCCAGGTGACCGCGCCTAAACACGGCGTCATGCCGGCGTGGTCGGACCGCTTGGGCGACGCCGTCGTGAAGGAACTGACGGTGTTTGTTCGTTCGCTGGGCGGGGGGAAATAGGAAGAAAGAAGAACAGCCAACCATATCACCATCCTCTACACGTCCTATGTGCAATGCCGCGCGGTCGTTCGCCAACGTGTTTGCGATCAAGCAATGCCGTTGCCTTTGGCGCGGGAAGAAGGCCACCGCGAAAAACGAGAAAGTTTCATCGCGAATTTGATTTCGATTAAAGACCGAAGCATCACAAGACGATATGGTCCGCGGCTGGAGGACGTTCCCTGCGGTCTCTCCCCGTAGTTCCTCCGAGCCACGCTCCGGGAGGGAGTGTGGCTCTTTTGGTTAAGCCGACGGCTTGTTCGTCTCTCCTTGATTTACGTCAAGAACGCTCGGCTCGTCGAATGCGAGATGAGGATCATCAACAGGGTGCTAAGCGATGAACCTTGACGTTGCTCCGGGCCCACCTGACGATCGCGTCGAACCGTTCGACGGCGAAAAGGTCAGCACCCGGCGCAGGCGTCAGCCACTTTATGCGGCGCGAAAGAAGGTGTTTCCGAAGCGGGCGAAGGGTCGGTTCAGACGGTTCAAATGGATCGTCATGCTCATCACGCTTGGTGTTTATTACGTTTCGCCGTGGATCCGTTGGTACCGCGGGCCCTATGCGCCGGATCAGGCGATCCTCGTCGATCTGGCGTCCCGCCGTTTCTTTTTCTTTTTCATCGAGCTCTGGCCACAGGAATTCTACTATGTCGCCGGTCTATTGCTCATGGCCGGCTTCGGCCTCTTGCTGGTGACCTCTGCGGTGGGAAGAGCATGGTGTGGATACGCCTGTCCGCAGACCGTATGGGTCGATCTCATTCTTGCCGTGGAGCATGCGATCGAAGGCGATCGTAACGCGCGCATCAAACTTGACGCAGCGCCCTGGACACTGGACAAGATTGTGAAGCGGGTTGCCAAGCACTTCATATGGCTGCTGATAGGCGCTGCTACAGGTGGCACGTGGATCTTCTATTTCGCGGACGCGCGCTCCCTGGCTTCCGCCATGTTCAAAGGCGAGGCGCCGGCCGTTGCCTACGCCACCGTCGCCGTTCTCACCTCGGCCACCTACATTCTCGGCGGGCTGATGAGGGAACAGGTCTGCATCTTCATGTGTCCTTGGCCGCGCATACAGGGCGCTATGCTCGATGAAAACTCCCTTGTCGTCACCTATAACGACTGGCGCGGAGAGCCTCGTTCGCGTCATGCCAAGAAGGCCCGCGCATCGGGGCGGCTGGTCGGCGACTGCGTGGACTGCAATGCCTGCGTTGCGGTCTGTCCCATGGGGATAGACATCCGCAATGGCCAGCAGATGGAGTGCATAACTTGCGCCTTGTGCATCGATGCCTGCAACGGTGTGATGGCCAAGCTCGCCAGGCAGCGTGCTCTGGTCTCCTATGCGACACTGAGTGAGTATGCGGGCAACGTCAGTCTTGCGACCGATGGCGGAAAGAACGCCGTGCAGCCGAATCTCATCCGACACGCTGACGGAAGCTTCGTTGCGGGGATCCGGCACTTCACCTCCTGGGTGATCTTCAGGCCGCGTGTCCTTTTTTATGCGGCAATCTGGGCGTCGATCGGAATAGCCCTGCTCGTGCATTTAGCGCTCCGGGAACGGCTGGGACTGAACGTGGTTCACGACCGGAATCCACAATATGTGATGGAGTCGGATGGCTCGATCCGTAACGGATATACGCTTCGCGTGCTCAACATGGTGCCGATACCGAGGAAGATCGATATCCGGCTCGAGGGCCTGGATGGCGCGACGATGAAAATCCCAGAACACTCCAAGGCGAAGGGCCGGCGCTTCAGGGTTGAAGCGGATCCGGATGCGGCCACGACGTTCAAAGTGTTCGTAACACGACACGCCAAGGCTGCGACCGTCAGCGAATTCCGGTTTGTCATAGAGGACGAAAATCATTCGGACCAGGCAACCTACCAAGCCGCCTTCAACACGCCGGGAGCACCAAAATGAGGGACAAAGCCGCCGTCCATCGCACTTTCACCGGCCATCATATGCTCAACGTCATGGCCGCGTTCTTCGCCGTGGTGATTGGAATGAACGTTATGATGGCAACGTTCGCGTCAAGGAGTTGGAGCGGGCTTGTGGTTGAAGACACCTATGTCGCAAGTCAGGAATTCAACAGCAAGGCCGCCGCGATGCGCGCAATGGCTGCGAGCGGCATCTCGGGCAACCTTTCTCTCAGCCATGACGTCATCCATTACGATATTCACAATCGCGACGGGTCGCCGGCAACGGTCCAGGATGTGACGGTAAGGTTCAGGAGGCCCGTCGGCGACCGTGAGGATTTCCAACTCGTCCTCACGAAGAAAAGCGAAGGCCGTTTCGAAGTGGAACATCACGTTCGGTCAGGCGACTGGATCGTTGAAATCATCTCACGGAAGAAGGATGTCACGGTGATGCAGGAAGCCGTGCGCATCGATATGGCGGAGTACGGGCGATGACGTGCTGTACCATGGATGCGGAAGGCGTCATGGCCTTGGGCAACCACTCGGTCAGTGCCGAGGAGATCGCGCTGGCCAGCCACCCGCTTGCGGACGGATTGCGTCAATTGGACCTCAGTGTCCCAGACGTGCGCTGCGCAGTCTGCATTTCAACGATTGAGCGGGCTTTGCGCAAGCTTCCCTACGTGAAGGGCGCGCGGGTCAACCTGACGGCCCGGCGGGTCAGCTGTACCTATGTCGAGCGACTGGGGGATGTCGCCGTCGATCCAACCGGTATTCTGTCGGCGATTATGGGCGCAGGCCATCGCGTACATGTATTCACTCCCACTTCGGTATTGGACCAGACCGATACCCAGCGCGACCAACTGTTGATGGCTGTCGCTGTCTCGGGCTTTGCGGCCGCAAACATCATGCTGCTGTCCATATCTGTCTGGTCCGGCGCGGAAGCGGCGACCCGCGACCTGTTCCACTGGATCTCGGCGGTGATCGCCGCTCCGGCGCTTGTCTATGCCGGGCGCTTCTTTTTCCAGTCCGCCTGGAATGGCTTGAAGCACGGGCGCACCAACATGGACGTGCCGATCTCGCTCGCGGTCATCCTATCCTATGCCGTATCGCTTTGGGAGGCTGTCCATCACGGCGAGCACACCTGGTTTGACGCCTCCGCGTCGCTGTTGTTCTTCCTGCTCATCGGCCGCACGCTCGACCACATCATGCGAGAAAAGGCGCGAGCTGCCATCAATAGCCTGGCGAGACTTGCGCCGCGCGGCGCCCTGGTGATGGCCGCCGATGGCAGCAAGCGCTACACTGCCGTAAAGGACATCGGCATTGGTGACAACATCTTCATCGCTGCGGGCGAACGCTGCCCGATCGATGGCGTCGTGACCGTCGGCACGAGCGAGATGGATCTTTCCATCGTCACCGGAGAAAGCACGCCAGTCGCCGTTGCGGCCGGCGCGGAGGTGAGATCGGGTGCGATGAACCTCATGGCTTCGCTGACCATTCGCGCCACGAAGACGGCGGAAAATTCGCTGCTTGCAGAGATCATTAACCTTATGGAGGCGGCAGAAGGGGGAAAGGCGCGCTATCGCAGGATCGCCGACCGCGCCGCCGGCCTTTATGCTCCGGCGGTTCATTTGCTTGCGCTGGTTTCCTTTCTTGCCTGGGGATTTGCTGGCGGCGATTGGAAGCACGCCATGCTTGTCGCGGTCGCGGTGCTGATCATCACCTGTCCCTGCGCGCTTGGCCTTGCTGTGCCGGTCGTGCAGATCGTTGCCGCAGGGAACCTGTTTCGCCGCGGCATCGTGATCAAGGACGGTTCCGCTTTAGAACGGCTCGCGGAAGTCGATGCTGTCGCGTTCGACAAGACCGGCACGTTGACATTTGGCCGGCCACGTCTCCTTGAGGTGATGGATGCAGGCCCAGAGGAAACGGCGATCGCAGCCGGTCTTGCGGCGCATTCCCGCCATCCGCTCTCTCAGGCATTGCTGCGTAGCGCCGGCAGCAACGCGCGCCGGTTTGACAGCGTTGTCGAGTTTGCGGGCGCCGGCCTTTGGGTCGATACCGCCGACGGCCTGTATCGTCTCGGCAAGATGGAGTTTGCTTGTTCTAATCCGACCCGCGAAAAAAAAGCGAGTAGTTCGCTTTCCGAGGTTGTGCTGTCGAGGAACGGCATCATACTTTCCCGCTTCTACTTTGAAGACACGCTTCGACCGGGAGCGGCTCGCGCCATTCGCGAGCTCGGTCGTGCGGGATTGCAAACGATGATCCTTTCGGGCGACCGGCAAGCCGTCGTCGAAGCGACGGCACGGGCATTGCATGTGGACCGGTCGATTGCGGAATTGAATCCGAAACAGAAAGTGGAAGAATGCGGCCGTTTAAGCGAGGCGGGCAGCAAGGTGATGATGGTTGGCGATGGCATCAACGACGCGCCGGCGCTGGCGGCGGCGCATGTGTCTATGGCTCCCGCGACCGCCTCCGACGTTGGCCGGCAGGCGGCAGACATCGTCTTCCTGGGCGAAGGCCTCGACGCTGTTCCCGCAGCCCTCCTGGTTGCTCGAAGAACGGCCGCTTTGATCCGCCAGAACTTCGCGCTTGCCATTGGCTACAATGTATTGGCCGTCCCGGTCGCGATCGCTGGCTATGCAACGCCACTGATCGCTGCTGTGGCGATGTCAACGTCTTCGCTCATTGTCGTGACCAATGCGCTGCGGCTCAACGGCTGGAAACGGCCAAGAAAATGAACACTTGATGTCGAGGATTTTGCCTCGCTGAAGAAGGTCTCGCTACCATGAGCATACTGATCTATCTCATTCCGCTCGCATTGTTCATGGGTGCGCTTGGCCTGCAAGCCTTTTTGTGGTCGCTAAAGAGCGGGCAGTACGATGATTTGGACGGGGCTTCATGCCGTATATTGGCCGATGATGACGATGCACCGTGAACCGCAAGCAGAAGCGCTGCCCTTGCTGGTGGTAGCATGAGGTTCATCGCTGCCGCTGCTGGTGCTGTTCGACTTTGGAGCCACTTTTTTTGCTGGCCGATCTAAAGCGTATGTCGCTCAGGCTTAGCAACCCGTCGCGGTGTTGAAAGGGCGACGTTCAACGGGCAAAGGTCCGCAGTTATTTTGCAGAGGCACCTTCGGTGCATAATTTCAATTGCCGATATTTCGCAGAGGCGTGGACAGGCGAGGAATGTCGACAGGCGGCGATTTGCCGTCAGGTCAGCATCTGTGCGCCGGAAGTGGAATGCGCTAACGCTGATATTGGAAATGATCGTCGATATCAGCGAGCGAATGAGAGATATCTGAGGCTAGAATAAGACTAGTTTTCTCCATTTGATCCAGCTCAAGTCACTACACGTCAAACGGTGTTATTTCTCTCGACCGTTACGAAACTCGATCAAAGGAGAGGAAAATGAAATCCAGCAACATCGTCCGCGCCATCATGGCCGTCACAGCTTTGGTTGCCGCCTGTACCGCGGAAGCGGCGGATACGACGACCGCACATGGTGCGGCGCCTGGTGCTGCTGCAGAGGCAGAGCCGACCCCGTGGCAGTTACGCTTGCGGGCACTTGACGTGATCACCAACGACTCCGGCCGCGTCGACGGATTGCCGGGTTCGGACCTTTCCTTTTCGAATACGGTCATACCGGAATTCGACATCTCATATTTCTTCAGCGATAATATCGCTGCAGAACTCATCCTCGGCACAACTTACGCCAAGGTTTATGGCGGTGGCTCGATTTCAGCGCTCGACGAGGTCGGCAAGACATGGCTGCTGCCGCCAACGCTGACCCTACAATACCATTTCACCGATTTCGGCACTTTTCGGCCCTATGTCGGCGCCGGCGTCAACTACACGGTGTTCTACAACCAGTCCGGCAAGAGTGCCCGCAGCCTTGATGTAAAGAACACCTTCGGCGTCGCCTTACAGGCCGGTTTCGACTATATGGTCGACGATCATTGGGGCGTGAACTTTGACGCGAAGAAAATCTTCCTGAGACCTGATTTCGATGCCAATGTCGGCGGCGCCGGCGTCAGCGGCAAGGCCAAGCTCGATCCATGGCTAATCGGCGCCGGCGTTACTTACCGTTTTTAGTCCGGTGAAATTCTGGGCGGCTCGAGTACCAATTTTGGTTCGACCTTCTCCTGAAAGCAACGAAGTTAGAGGATGTCACCCTGTCCAGATGATTGTGCGCAGGCGCACAGCGAACGCCAATGACCCTCCTATACTGTCTTGAGCGGGGTGAGGGATTTATTGTCGCATTCCATGCCGGTCTTCTCCTTAAAGTAACAGTTTGCGATGCCCTGTAATTGTTTGATCGTTCCCAGCAACAGATCAAACCGGTTGGCGAGTTGGGGCAGGTCGCGAACCAGAGCCCGGCATGGTTCCGGCAGTGCAGAGAGGAACTTCAAGCCGTCTTGCTGTAGCTCCGCGCCGATTGCAGCAGATAAGAATCGAAAGCGGCAGCAACGGCGCGGATCAGAAATCGCCCTTCTTCCCGCAAACGAATGACGCCGCCCGCGTTTTCAAGAATTCCGTCGCTTTCCAGCATGGTGAGCCTGTCATTATCGTCGAGAAGTGCGCCAGAATCGAAGCCATGTTCGGCCGCGAGGGCCGGGATGTCGACTTGGAAGTCGCACATCAGGCGCTCGATGACGTTTGCTCGCAGCCGATCCTCGGCCGACAAGCGATAGCCTTTCATTGTCGCAAAGCGCCCGGATGCGATCCGCTGCGCGTAGCGACCGGGGAGTGCCTCGTTCTGGACGTAGCCGCCTGCCATGCGGCCAATTGCCGATGCACCGAAACCGATGAGCGTCTCACAGGCGTCGGTGGTGTATCCCTGAAAGTTGCGATGCAGTTGGCCGTTTGCCTGTGCAACCGCTAGACTGTCTCCCGGCCAAGCGAAATGGTCGAGCCCAATGCGGCGATAGCCGGCTGCAAGAAGGTTTTCCGCGATTGCCTCCGCCTGGGCAAGACGGCTTTCCGCGTTGGCGAGCGCGCCTTCGTCGATCAGTCGCTGATGCTTCTTGAAGGAAGGTACGTGCGCATAGCCGAAGACGGCCAAACGGTCAGGGCGCATCTCGATGGCGACCTTGGTCGTCTCGATGCAGGATTCGACCGTCTGGTGCGGCAGACCGTAGATAAGATCGAAATTGATGCTGTCGACGCCCGCCCGACGCAGGCGAGACACCGCCTGCATCGTCTGTTCATCGCTTTGAGTCCGGTTGATCGCCTTCTGCACCACCGGATCGAAGCTCTGCACCCCGAGGCTTGCTCGGTGGACCCCCGCTTCCCCGAGAACCGCCGCCATCTCCTCCTCCAGCGTCCTTGGATCGATTTCCAACGCGATCTGGCTGGTACTGGTGAAGTCGAAATGCTCTTGCAGAAGCCCAATCAGGCCCAGCATTTTTTGCGGCCCCATGATTGTTGGCGTTCCTCCACCGAAGTGCAGATGATGGATATTGAGTGGCGCCTTCGTCCTTTCAGATACAAGGCATATCTCCTCTCGCAGCATTTGCAGGTAGTTGAGGATCGGCTGGTCGCCGCGCGTGACGGTCGTATGACAGCCGCAATACCAGCACATCGACTGACAAAACGGTATGTGCACGTAAAGAGACACCGCCTTCTCCAGAGGGATGGCGGTAAGCCAGTCGTCATAGGTGCTGGCATCAATACCGAGTGAGAAGCACGGCGATGTCGGGTAGCTGGTATAGCGAGGCAAGCGCTCCTCGCCATATTTTGCAACAAGAGCCGATTGCATTTGAAATCCTTCTCTCCAGAGGGTGCTTGGGCATTGTGTCGCATTCTAGGTGCGCGCTTCGCTTAGTTCGTTGATCGAAAACAAAGGAGTGCTTCGGGCTTCCGGTGATTTATCTCCGCGGTCGAGCGCGGACACATAGGCAAATGGCGGGATGACTGATGGCAGCAGCATGGTCTATGAAAAGCATGCGGCTCAATTGCGCTCTGCCAGTCGAGAGGCGGCGTAGCCACAGTAACTAATCCTATGGTGGATCACGGAATGCATTCACAAAGCGTTGGTGGGAGGACGCGACTCAGCAGGATGTTCGTCAGGTGGCGAGGCAAGCCGATCGCGACCTATATTATCGTCACCGCGGCTCCATTGGTTATTCTTGCACTGAGATTGGCACTTTCGGAGCTTATCGGCGACAGGCTTATTCTGTTTTCGTTTATCCCCGCAATTCTGATCGTCGCAATGGTCGGCGGCTTGAAGCCAGTCGTGCTTACTGCGGCAGCGTCGCTTGCCGCAGCTATCTTTGTTCAGCGATGGCATGATGCCGTCGATCCGACTGGCGTCGAATTGGTCTTCTTTGGCGCGTCGGTGTTTCTGATTGCTTGTCTGGGAAAGTCGCTCCAGGCGACGAGACACGCCATCGCCAAGATGGAAACTCTCGTGGCGGCCCGCGATGCGCATCTGAGATCGATCTTGGACACATTGCCCGACGCGACGGTGGTCATTGCGGCCGATGGCACGATTGTTTCCTTCAATGCCGCCGCCGTCCGGCAGTTCGGGTATGCGGAACAGGAAGTCATCGGCGAGAACCTGCGAGTATTGATGCCTGAACCTTATCGAGGCGACCACGACGGCTATATGCAACGGTACCTTAGAACCGGCGAGAAGCGCGTCATCGGCATCGATCGTGTTGTCGACGGGCGCAGGAAGGATGGATCGACCTTTCCCATGAAGCTAACCGTGGGCGAGATGAAATCGAGCGGTGAACGGTTTTTCACAGGCTTCATCAGAGACCTGACGGAGCGAGAAGAATCTGCCGCTCGCTTCGAACAAATTCAGGCTGAATTGGCGAGATTGGCCCGCCTGAGCGAAATGGGCGAAATGGCATCGACGCTTGCACACGAACTGAACCAGCCCTTGTCAGCGATCGCAAATTACGCTCAGGGGTGTACGAGGCTGTTGCGCGACATGGACAACACCCTCGCAACGAGAGTGCGAGGTGCCTTGGAAGAGATTGCGAGCCAGTCCCTGCGGGCGGGACAGATCATCAAACGTCTTAGGGAGTTCGTCACGAAAGGCGAAACGGAAAAGGCACTCGAAGACATTCGCAAACTGGTGGAGGAAGCGGGCGCGCTGGCGCTCGTCGGTTCCCGCGCGAACGGCGTCATGACTGTGTTCGAATACCTGCCCGGTGCTGAGATGGTGATGGTCGATCGTGTTCAGATCCAACAGGTCCTCATCAATCTGATGCGAAACGCCATCGAGGCGATGCGCCATGTCGATTATCGCGAGCTCACGATCCGCACGATGCCCACCGATGCCGGCGAAGTCGCCGTCATTGTGGAAGACACCGGCGGAGGCATTCCGGAAGAAATTGCCGCGGACCTCTTCAAGCCGTTCGTCACGACCAAGGCAAGCGGAATGGGCATCGGCCTTTCGATCTCGAAACGGATTGTCGAAGCCCATGGTGGTGAAATGACAGTCTCGAAAAATGCGGCTGGCGGAGCTACGTTCCGGTTCACGCTGCCCGCCTATGGGGAAGGACGAACGGGTGGAAATGACTGACTACACAGTTCATATTGTCGACGACGAAGAGCCGGTGCGGAAATCGTTTGCCTTCATGCTGGCCATCAACGGCTATGCCGTGAAGTTGCATCAATCGGCCGCCTCGTTTCTTTCCTTCGCCCCGAGCATCCATAACGGAATCCTGGTCACTGACCTCAGGATGCCGGAGATCTCGGGTCTCGATCTCATCAGGCAACTCGGTGTGAAAAAGATCCCCATCCCTTCCATCGTGATTACCGGACATGGCGATGTACCGATGGCAGTCGAGGCCATGAAAGCGGGCGCAGTCGACTTCATCGAAAAGCCTTTCGAGGACACCGTGATCATAGAGGCAATCGAACGAGCGTCAGAACATCTCATCGTTCCAGGGCCCGACGCCGACGAGATCACCGACATTCAAACGCGCCTCCAAACCCTGAGCGAGAGAGAGCGCCAGGTGCTCTGTGCCGTAGTGGCCGGCTTTCCGAACAAATCGATCGCCCATGATCTCGATATCAGTGCCCGCACGGTGGAGGTGCATCGCGCCCGCGCCATGTCAAAAATGAAAGCAAAAAACCTCCCACATCTCGTGCGCATGGCTCTCGCTGCCGGTTTCGGGCCTTCTTAGTTTCGCGGTGTCGACCTCGCGCAATGCGCCGTCGTGCCGCAGGCCTTTTTAATGGGGCTCGCTGGCGCAAACCGCACGGCGTCCCGTCTAAGTAATTTCCCGTAGTGAGGTAACCGAGTTTTTCGCCGTGGCAAGAACTGGCAATCTTCCCCGAAACCATGAGGAATACGACATGCATGCCACTTTCAAACCCGCAGCGCAGAGTGTCGTAATGCCGGAGAACGTTGCGCGGGCACAATTTCCCGGGGCGCACCTCGTTGTGACATATAAGGGCGGCCGAGTCATATATGCCGAAGGCGATAGAGTGGATAAATGCTATCAGGTTTGTGCCGGAGCTGTCCGTGAATACGGCCTCATCTCGGACGGACGGCGGCAGGTTGTTTCCTTCCATCTCGCAGGGGAGACGTTCGGCTTTGAAGCGGCCTCAAAGCATCGCTTTTTTGCCGAGGCTATCGCCGAGACAAGAATAATCGTGTTTGCGCGGCGCCCTATCCAGGAGCATTCGCCGGAACTTCTTGCACTTGCATTGGTCGGCATGAAGCGTGCTCAGGAACATCTTTTGGTTATCGGGCGGCAATGTGCGGTTGAACGCGTCGCCGCATTCTTGATGGATCTCTCCGACCGTCTAGGTGGTGTTCGGCAGCTAAGATTGCCGATGTCGCGACAGGACATTGCGGACTATCTCGCCCTGACAATCGAGACCGTATCGCGTGCCATGACCGAGTTGAAGGAGCGGAAGGTGATCGCCCTGCGACATGTGAGGACAGTCGACATCATAAAGCCGGACGCGCTCCGTTCGCTTTGTCATCGGGCCGCACTGCGATCTTAGCCCTCCATTATGCCGGTCCGTCGGTATCTTTGATCCGTGTCAGGAAGCAGCGACGCGGCAATCGCCTCCAAGGTCGGATGACCTTCAATCAGCTCGCGGATCCGTGCCGCATAGGTACGCCGCGTCGTCGGCCCCACCTTGAGGCCGAAGCCTCGCAGAATGCCCCGCAAGCTCATCTCGATGTCGTGAAGCTTGCCCTGAATGAACCTGCGGGCGGTCAGCAGCGCGCGCACTTCCTGGGCTGGAAGAGATTTGCAGTGGACTGCTCTGAACCAGCCAAGCCGCATCATCTGCGTAATACCCCGCGCATCCTTCTTGTCGGTCTCCACGGGCATCGTCTTGAAGGCCGCACGCACGTGGCGCGTCTCGATCAGTTCGACCGCCGGACCCGCCTTTGTCATCCCGGCATGGAGCCGAGCCACTGCGTCAAGACCGATCTGCTCCATGGCCACGCCGTGCTCGCCAAACCAGGCGATCAGCGCATCGGGTAGCCATTGAATAGGGACTTTCGACGACGATCCACAGATGCTTATGCCGCTTTCGTCATATGCTGTCGGCGGAGCTTTCGACATCATCTATGCGTTAAGCAGATCGCCGATACCTTGCTAGCCGCGCCTTCATGGACGCTGGCATGCACGTCAGCGTCATGTATAGGACGTCGAAAGAAAGGACTGCGTTGGCGATGCAGCCGATGCTGATATAGACAATGCTCCACCGCCTGCCTGGGCTTCAGCGCCTCATGCTCCCGATGGGCACCCGCGAGCCGAGGCGACGGCGATCACAGCTTTGAGCGCACAGAATTGGCGAGTGCCAGATCGTCGGCAGGGCTGAAGTCGGTGGCGCCCTGTGGGCCAAGCCTCACCACGGCGGCAAAATCGTCTTACAGGCCGGTGACGATGATGTGGCGGGCAATCAGGTCTTCGACCATATACCCGGTGAAAAGTGATTATAAATCGATATCCTACGTTCTTTGATTTCTCATCACGAAAGCCGGGGTGATAGCGCGTAGGTTGCTTCCTCATACCGCAGTTTTCACGAATCTCATTTAGATCACGCTGAATTTTTGCCTTTCCTTCGGCCGCGTCTTGGATCTATAGAGCGCTTTCTTTCGGTTGCCTCTTAGTTGAACGAGGCGGAGTTTTCAGAAATCAAATTGACTTACAGGGATTGCAAGAGTGAGAGCCGATAAGGCCCCCTGGCCGAGTGATGCTCAGGCCATGGCCGGGCTTTCCCAGCTAGCCAAATGGGATATCAATGGACACGGAAATGGATCGGTCCTTCGCATGGGTGATGAATATCGAGATCGACGATAACGGCTGAAGGCGACCCTGAGCTGGCCGAAGGGCTAAACGTGAATTTGGACCAAAATTCAAGTTAATCTAGATGATTGGATGGCGTTTGCAGCAAAGACCGGCGGATCTTTTCCAGAACCAAGCGACCAATTTCCGCGCCCCTGATTTGTGTTCGTGGGGCGTGGATTACTGAAGCAATTTGGCTAAGACCTCAAAAATTGCTATAACTCAAAAAATCTCCAAAAGGTATAAGAAACGACTGAAATGTGGCGGTGACAAAGTGATTCAAATCGGTTCAAGCTGGTGCATGCCAACCAACGAGTGGCTGGAAAAAAGGGACGGGCGGTGACGGAAGATCTAGCAAGTTACAGAAGTTCAAGAGGCCTCGTCAGCACCGCCGATCCAGAAGTTGACAAGCCAATCTATCGAAAGCCCGGTTTTGATGGCAGAATTACAACCCTGGGGCACATGGAGGAACTGATCAGCGCATTTCTGAAGAAAACGCGCGAAGCTCAAGGCCTCTCTCGCGCCGACGTTGCCCCAATGCTTGGTCTGTCGATACCTGTGTACGGACGTTACGAGCGGGCATTTTCCAAAATGACTGTCACTCGGATGATTCATCTCTGCGAGATTCTCGGCTTCATGCCTATAGATATGATCTTTGAAGCTGCGCCCCATCTTTGGGGGCGAACACCAGAGGAAGCAGAGGATTGTCTAACGCTGGCTCGGATACTTAGGAGCCTTCCGAGCGACACGACGCGCGATCTCATTCGGCTCTTGCAGCGAATGATCCCCGATGAAAACCAGAACGAAAGAGGGATCAATGGCGGAACGGAGACCGCCAAGTGAGCTTGATCTGTACTATGAAGCCCCGGTCGACCAGCTGGCGGTATTGGTGCTTATCGATGTAGCAGCCGACGTGTTTCCGTCGGTTTGCCGGGATAGACACCCCAACCCCAACAACAAGCCTTGCACTCTTCATTTCCGTTTGATCACCGCATACGCCGATTGCCCGAAAACCCGATATTGATGGTCGCCGTCGATCCCTCTGGACGTGCGTGCGAAAATCATTGCCGGTTGGCAAGGCCATCCCCGAGGGCGAAGCGGCGAACTGACCTGCTAAGTTTGCCCGATGTCTCGATGTTTGGCCTCCAGGGAGTTGCGGGCAGCGAGCCCGAAAACAGAGCGGGCAAGGTATAATTTGCCCGCGGCGGCTCGCTCAGTCATTGCCCGCAAATATCCGCCCGGCGAGCTGACGTCCTGGCGATTTGTTTTTTCAAGGGTAATCGCCACTGCCACGGCGGCTTGCTGCTCACCCATCTTCTCGACAGCGCGGCGGCGGGCATCCTCCGAGATCCCGGCATAGCGGCACAACATCGGTGTCAGCCGGACCAGATCCGCCCAGGTGTTGGGTTTGTACCCAAGCTCCCTAAGCGCCGGCGCTGCGCGCAAGACTTCCTGAAGAGCAACCAGCGCTTTCCGCTGATCATATTGCTCGTTGACTGAGCTCTGCCGGCTCCCCAGACTTTTTTCAAAAGCCCCTTTGCTGGCGCCAGCTTTCGAGAAATTAGGTTCTTCGGCGTGAGCCAGACATTGCTCATCATTACTACGTTTAGATTGATAGGAGAGTGTAATCTGTTTGTGCATGCCGTTTTCGACATACACGCATGTCGTTTTTCGAGCGGCGGGCTCACTTCGATATCGGGGAGCGAGCTGCATCAGCCGATCGATGGTCCACTCAAGAAGGAATGTAGCGCGGCGCAGCAACTCGCTTGGTGCCTTGGCAGGCACTTCCACATAACTGCTGATGCGCTCGATGCGACCGGCGACACGTTGGCGCGCTGCTGCGCCAAGATCAGCAGCAGCAGCGAGGGCATAACGGGTATTGCGCAACGCTCCTCGATAGCGCCGAAGCGCGGCCTCTGCTGCCTTCTTTTCCGCACGCACCTCCTTCACGAGCTCATGAAGCTCGGCATAACGCACGATCAGAATTCGAAGGTCGACTCCGCACGCATCCGTTATCTCGCCATCAGCGTTTCGGATCGGATATCGTTTGTAATTCCCGCTGTCCTGCGTCGTGATCAGACCCACATCGAAAAGGCGGGAAAGCATTCGGCTGACCCGACCAACTGAACGGCCGATCTCAAAAGCCAATTGCCGGTTCGATTTGAACACAATCGGTCGCCCCGATCGATCGAAAGACTCGGCGGGAGCGGTGTTGATCAATGCCAGCAAAAGATGGCTTTCTGTCCCATTTATCACCCCTGTGCAGGTCAGATTTTGAACAAGCACTGCCAGTTGAGCGCGTGTCACCGTTCCGATTTCGGCCGATTGTGCGAGTCGGCGGAATTCGGTGCGTTGAGGCGTTATCCTGCGGCCTACTGGCCGCCGATACGCGATGATATCTTCCATGCCCTCGTCTCCGTTGAGGACCAGGTAAAGCTCCGCCGTTCACCGAAACGGTGTTTTCTGTTGACAAGGAAGTATGGGTCTGCGAGAAAGGTTTTGGCTTAAATTATTCTCTTACAGACCCGCTTCCGGATTTCTTCGGGAGCGGTTTTTCTTTTTCTGGTCGGTTTCATCATCTCCGTTTCAAGCCCGACTTACGCGTCGGAACCGTTGTGTTGAATACGAGAAAGCATATCGCAACAAAGCAATTTGGCGCAAGATGCGGGGCTTGTATGGGTTGCCGCACGATGCGAGCTTGACCTATACAGCACCTATACGTCTAAATTTTATGAGTATTTTGGATGGACAGTGCGCACGAAAATTGCATTCGCGACGATCCATTTTGCTTCGCGGTATTGATGACGGGGGGCGGCAGTTTCGGGGCCTTCGGCGCCTGCAGTTCGAGTCGATGACCATCGACGCAAGGGAAAGCAAAGTTCCCCCTGTCGTACTTATTGTTTGAGCAGTGGGACACAGGTCCACGCGAGTGGTAGGCCTGCTTGGCGTCAGCTCTTCGAGTCAGGCAACGATCCACTGCACGGCTGACGAATCGCTTGGACGCATTGGCCCAGTCATTGGCGCACGGAGCGGCCTCCGCTGGACGGCTCTGCCCGCCTTCTCCTTGCGTGCTTTCAGATCGGCGAGCGACACTCGAAATTCACATGCGCTTTTGCTTCGACAGCGAGACCCATGATAAACTCAATTCACACATTGGGTTCCGCTGCCCAACGCGGTTGGATGAGTGGGCGTGACAGTACGCAGGGCTTTCATTTCGAGCTCCCGAATCGGTGCTCGCCCTTTCCCACGGCTCCATTCCACTCGGCGAATCCATTTTAGCCGTTGCGCCAGTCGGCCAAGTTCGGCAATGGATCGCCGATTTGGATGAGCCGTTAAGTTTCGGCTCGATATCCTTTGCCGCCACGCCTGCGAAAGTTCCCGCGAATGGAGAAGGTATTATTTTCCCGAACCGCGATTTTCATCATGCGGCCCCTCCACAAGTATCGGGGGGCGACGATCGATGCGGAATTGCAGTCCCGCCAATGCGCTCGGAAAAATGAGGCCGTTCGACATCACGTCATCAGGTTCCACAAAAACCGGGTCGAGCACCGGGCGGCAACACTGGAAACGTGCCGCCGCGTCTGCAATCGTTATCAGGGGGGAGTGATAAGGCTCCCTTCCGTCGCCTCCGACAAGAACGATTTTGCCGGCAAGAGGTTTGAGGCAGCCATCGAAAACTGTGAAGGCGGTGAGCCCATCTCGCAATGCTTCTTCATCTAAGAATAGCGAGTGCATATCGTCAAAGCGGATCATCTCGATCAGTGAACTACCAACCAAATCATAGATTGGCGAAAAGCTGATGCCAATTTGAAGCTCAACAGCTCGAAAGAGTGTCGTATCCGACTCCAATACGTATGCGATATTGTTCATGTCGTGGCCCTCAATTTCCTTAAAGCGATCTCGTCCTCTAACGCATGACAAGGGAGGTTCAGCAATTTGCGTGACCAACCCTGCATAGCAACGCCATGCCGCAATATGCTGATTTTCATCCGGTTGTGCAAACGGCTTATGCGCCAAATTGATTTGCCCGCGGCTGGGGAAAACAATATTAGGGAATGTTGAAAAGACACAATATTCCCGGCGATATCGCGATGAAAACAGGAGCGAGGCTGCATCCTGACTGCGCCAATTTTGTAAACAAAAGTTCTGTTAAGAGTTTTCGAGCGATTATTTCGATCAAGGTATATCGCCCAGTTGGTGTGCAATCCAAGGTAGATAACGGAGCCACTGTCCTTTGAGAACTTGATTGCACAATTCAATCCATGGCAGTTGGAAAAACTCCGCCTTTCATGGCCGCCGCCTTTGTCGGCAATCAACGAACCGCCACTCCGGCCGTCGTCTTTCTGAAGCAGGCCTGTGGACATCGCCGTCCAACAGCCGACGCACGCAGCCGTCAGTGAATGGCCGTGAATCGAGAAGGGTCCATGCGGGTGTAAGGCAAAAGGCCACCATGCCTGTCAAAAAGGACGTGCCTGGTGCTAGACGACGAAATGCACGACAATTTTCGCCAAGCCTCACCAAATGCATTGGTAACCAATTTGGCGCAACTGGACATTCCGAACACGAAGCAACTCCGGTGTGCCAGGCATATATATCATTGATAACAAATATAATTTTATACGCACGATGCCGCGAGAATGGGGCTCCGCCACATTGAAACGCGCCAAATATGATCGAAATCGCGATATTAATGGTTCCAAGCACATCACTTTTCCGTATAAAGAGCTTGGAGCATCAACCTCAGTCGGAGCAATGTCAGGACCATCATTGAAGCAATGGATTAATGAACTCGGTTTGCAACAAGTCGATGATCCGGGCATAGACAAGCCGGTCTATCGAAAACCTTTTGACGGGCAGATTGCACTTAGCGCCGAATTGGAAAAACAAATCAGTATCAGCCTTCGCGAAGCGCGCAATAAGCGAAAACTGCCTCGCTCGAAACTAGCGCCCTTGCTTGGTATCAGCGAGCAGGTTTACGGCCGCTACGAAAATAAAGTCTCCCGTCTCACGGTGGGCCGACTGATTCATCTCTGTGAGGTTTTGGATGCAACTCCGGAAGAGATTATCGCGCCGGCAGCACGCCACCTTTGGGGCGAGACTGAAACCAAAGCGGTTCTGCTGTTGGCTACTATCGAGAAGTTGCGCACTTTTGATGAAGAGATTTTACGGGATGTTTTCAGCTTACTAAGCCGCATAGAAGAGACCTGTGGCGATAGCGGCGATGGTGCGGCGAACGCCGCGCCTTCGTGCGCCACTGCAGTCGATGGCGAAACGGGAAGCAGATGACAGCGTCAAAAAATAGAACGGCGTCGGTCCCGGATGAAGTTTTATCAGAAAACCAAGACCAAACGCTCCGCGCCGTCGCAGGCTGCCGAGGCGAGCCTTGCGCACGCGGCGTTGGGACAAATTCCTAGCCATTCATCGTAACAGCTCAATCGCGGAAACAGGCGCGTAACCGGGCGAAGGCCGCACAGGTGGCCGGCTGGCTTAAGTTGGTGCTGCGTCCCGCCGCCATGAGGTTACGCTCGGTCATCAGCGCGTCGAGCGTAACGAGGAGGTTCAGGTCAAAGTCCTTGAAACGCATGTTTCCATCTATCCATAACGTGGATGCATGCCATCCAAACAATCAATTTTACCAATCTCCCGATGATGCATTAGGAAAATGTCGATAACCCGACAAGTTTGGCAATTGCCGGACAAGTAAGTCGGCATAAGTCTACGAACGGCTCAGGAAGGTCGGAAGTATTGAGAGAGCTTATCATCTCAAGCGCGAGTACTGTCGAAAAGTTCTACCATCCCGATTGGCTGATATCGCGATCTCTGGCGACAGTGTCTGACGTGCAGCGAACGGACCGCTGCTTCGATCGCACAATGCGTGCTTCAAAACAACAGCAAGAAAAAGGAGGTCTTTGCATGCGCTCTGAGGTGCGGTGGAGGCTGTGCTGGGAAAACGAGTTGGAACTCGCCGACCATGTAGAACTTGCCGAGTTCTTTCGCAAAACCTATGGGCCGACTGGGGTCTTTAATGCAAAGCCGTTCGAAGGTAGTCAAAGCTGGGCCGGAGCAAGACCTGAACTTCGGGCAATCGCCTATGACTCAAGTGGCGTGGCGGCTCATATGGGATTGCTGCGCCGTTTCATCAAGGTTGACGGAGTCGACCAGCTGGTGGCTGAACTAGGCTTGTATGGGGTCCGTCCGAATCTTGAGGGACTCGGAATCGCCCATTCGATCCATGTCATGTTTCCGACACTGCAGGAGCTTCAAGTTCCATTCGCTTTCGGCACGGTTCGGCCAGAGCTGCGGAAACATATTGAGAGGTTCGGCCGACACGGCCTGGTGACCGTGTTGTCGGGAATAAGCGTAAGGTCCACGCTGCCACACGCGCGTGTCGATCTGCCGCCCACGCGCGTCGAGGATCCACTGGTCATCGTTCTGCCAGTTGGACGTTCGATGTCCGATTGGCCCACCGGTACGATGATCGATCGGAACGGACCAGAGCTATGACACACCTCGATTGCTTATCCGAAGTGCCCAGCGAGTGCGCTGACGGCACCGGCCAGCGCAGCGTTTATTTGACGTTCGACGACGGTCCTTATCCATTTTGCACACCTGAAGTTCTCGACGTGTTGGCTGAACACCGGGTACCGGCGACTTTCTTCGTCATCGGCGAGTACGCGGCAGATCAGCCAAAACTGATCCAACGAATGATTTCAGAAGGGCACGAAGTCGCTAACCACACGATGACGCATCCGGACTTGTCCACATGCGAACCCGGCGAAGTGCAACGTCAAATACTCGAGGCGAACAGAGCCATCACAATGGCGTCCCCGCAAGCCTCAGTGCGGCACATCCGCGCACCATATGGGATCTGGACCGAAGAAGTGCTCACTACGGCGGCGAGCGCTGGACTGGCCGCCGTCCATTGGTCGGTAGATCCGCGAGATTGGTCTCTTCCCGGGGTGGACGCCATTGTCGATGCAGTGCTCGACTCTATCCGGCCGGGCGCAATTGTGCTCTTGCACGACGGATGCCCTCCCAGCGAGTTGCAACCGGGCACTGACGCCAGTCTGCGCTACCAGACCATCGCGGCGCTATCTAGCATCATTCCAGCTTTGCATGACCGCGGATTTGTAATCAGCGCGCTTCCTCAAGACCACTGAAAGCGATATTCCATGAATCTGCTTGACACAACTAGCACTGTCGCCATTTCACTCTATGCGCTGCTCTCGACTGCTTATAAAAGCATGCAGGTCGTTTACGCTGCGCCGGCAAACAATTCATCAGAGTCGGAGGACCTGATCGGCTTCGACCAGCTGCCGAGTGTGGATGTCATCGTCCCCTGTTTCAACGAAGACCCGCGCACGCTTTCGGAGTGTCTGGCTTCCATTGCAAACCAGGAATACGCCGGGGACGTCCGAGTCTATGTGGTTGATGACGGTTCCAGAAATCGCGACGCTGTCGCACCTGTACATACCGCCTACGCGCTCGATCCTATGTTCACAATCATTCTGCTTCCCGAGAACGTTGGAAAGCGCAAGGCGCAGATCGCCGCGATACGCCGCTCCTCCGGAGATTTGGTGCTGAACGTCGACTCAGACACGATACTCGCGTCCGACGTCATCGCGAAGCTCGTACCGAAGATGCAAGATCCAGCGGTCGGCGCGGCCATGGGGCAGTTGACGGCCAGTAATCGGAGCGACACTTGGTTGACCCGGTTGATCGATATGGAGTACTGGCTGGCTTGCAACGAGGAGCGTGCGGCACAGGCTCGCTTCGGTGCCGTTATGTGCTGCTGCGGCCCATGTGCTATGTATCGCCGGTCCGCGCTCCTTTCGCTGCTCGATCAATACGAGTCGCAATTTTTTCGGGGCAAGCCAAGCGACTTCGGCGAGGATCGCCATCTCACTATCCTCATGCTGAGGGCAGGATTTCGAACCGAGTACGTTCCAGGCGCTATCGCGGCTACAGTCGTTCCGGACAGACTAGGACCGTATCTGCGCCAACAACTTCGCTGGGCACGCAGCACGTTCCGGGACACGCTGCTTGGGCTGCGCCTACTGCCCGGCCTCGATCGCTATCTCACGTTGGACGTGGTCGGACAGAATCTCGGGCCACTGCTTCTCGCGCTATCGGTACTAACTGGGCTTGCAGAGCTCGCACTGACAGACACCGTCCCTTGGTGGACATGCCTGATGATTGTATCCATGACGATGATTCGCTGCACCGTTGTAGCGTTTCGTGCTCGCCAACTTCGATTTTTGGGCTTTTCGCTGCACACATTCATCAACATCTTTCTCCTACTGCCCTTGAAAGCCTATGCGTTGTGCACATTGAGCAATAGCGATTGGCTGTCGCGCGGTTCTACTGCCAACCCTTCAAACAAGGTGGGAAAGCAGAGCCCCATCCAAAGTCCGATCCCTGAATCAGGGACTGCCGAATACTCGAGCCGTGCGACTCCGCTTCGCAGGTTCAGTCTCGCGCGGGATTCCGCGAGGCCAATGACATCTGACGTCGTTTGCAGCGACGAGTGATAGTTACTTTACCTAGGTGGACGAGTTTGACCCAGAACATGAATCATGAATTGCTGAGTCGGGAACTGGCCGCAGACGATCCGTGGCGGCTCGACGGCAATCCGTTCGAGCGCGAGCGTCACACGCAAATGCTCCGACTGTCTCTTGACCAAGGTTCTATCACAAATGCACTCGAAGTGGGGTGCGCTGCCGGCGCATTCACGGAGAGACTAGCGCCCTCCTGCCAACGGCTCACGGTGATCGATGTCGTGCCCCGAGCGATTGCTCTAGCACGCCGACGGATGAAGGAGCCGCCGCACATCAGCTGGATAGTCTCCGATGTTCAGCAGTTTTCGGCTGACGAGCTGTTCGACCTGATCGTTGTGGCGGAGGTTCTCTACTATGTCGGAGACATAGCCGAGATGCGCGCGGCCGTCCGCAATTTGATGCGACTGCTTGCGCCAGGCGGGCACCTGGTTTTCGGATCGGCACGCGATGCCAATTGCCGGCGCTGGGGTCACGCTGCCGGTGCTGAGACGGTCATCGCCATGTTGAACGAAACCTTGATCGAGGTAGAGCGTCTTGAGTGCCGGGGTGAATCGATCAACGAAGACTGCTTGCTCGCCCGTTTCCGGAATCCGGTTTCCGGTTCCTGATGAATCGAACGGTCGACTAGACATGGAGACACTATGCGCATCTGTGGTATCAAGCTGACCCATGACGGGGCGATCGCCCTTATCGAAGACGGACGGCTCGTCTTCTGCATTGAGCAGGAGAAGCGGGACAACAATCCACGATATCAAACGATCGACAATCTCGACGCTGTTGTCACCGCTTTGGCGGAACACGGTCTGAATGCGTGCGATGTTGATCAATTCGTTATCGACGGCTGGGACGGTGAGGACGAGTCGCAGTTCCAGGTCCTCAGTGGGGTGGTTCCCCTAACACTCAAGGGGGCGCCTTATGTTGAACGCCATGCCGAGGGCGTTCTCGATTGCCTCGACGGCTCCGGCTTGCTGCTGGATGACCGGGTTTTTCCTTATAAGAGCTATCCCCATGTGACGGGCCATGTGGCCTCCGCATACTGCACCAGCCCCTTTGCGACGGCCGGACAACCCGCGTTCTGCTTGGTGTGGGATGGCTGCATCTTTCCGCGCCTCTATTATGTGGACGGCCGGGGCGCGCGGTTCCTCGAATGCCTGTTCCCGGTGATAGGCCAAGCCTACGCTGCCGCAGGCCATTATTTCGGACCTTATAAGCGGGCGAGCCGCGGTGGCTGGGATCTAGGTGTCGCCGGCAAGCTGATGGCCTATATAGCACTTGGGTCGGTTGATGAAGACATCGTGGCGGTGTTTCAGGAGCTCTACGAGGAGCGCTTTGCGGCCAACACCGAGCCTGCCCGTCGTTACCGCGCGGATATCAACAGCGCAGATACGACGCTTGCGGCTGTGCATGATTTCTTCGATGCCAGCGTCCTCCGATTGGGAGAAAAGCCACCCGAAGACGTGCTGGCATCGTTTCACCTCTTCCTTGAGCGTCTCCTCGTCCGCGAAATGACAATTGCCTTGAAGCGCCATCCGTTTCCGGGACAGCAAAATTTATGTATAGCCGGCGGCTGCGGCCTCAATATCAAATGGAACAGTGCACTGCGGGGGTCGGGCCTTTTCGATTCCGTCTGGGTACCGCCTTTTCCGAATGACAGCGGCTCGGCAATCGGCGCCGCTTGCAGCGCAATGGTGGCGCAGCAAGGCTTCATACCGCTGGAATGGTCGGTCTACAGTGGCCCGGTCCTGCAAAGTGGCCATGCGCCGCCCGGATGGGAGGCCACGCCGTGCAGTATGCCGGAACTCGCCAGCATCCTCGCCGGCAACAAGCCCGTCATTTTCCTTTCCGGGCGCGCCGAGCTTGGACCACGGGCGTTAGGAGGTAGAAGCATTCTCGCAGCCGCGACTTCGCCCGAAATGAAGGATTTTCTGAACGAAGTCAAACTTCGCGAACACTTCCGGCCTGTAGCGCCGATATGCCTGGAGGACCGTGCGCCGGAAATATTCAGCCCCGGAACGCCGGATCCCTACATGTTGTTCGATCACGACACGCGAATGGAATGGCAGGACAAAATCCCTGCTGTTGTCCATCTCGACGGATCTGCGCGACTTCAAACGATATCCAGAGGCTCTCAACACAAAGTCGCCGAGCTACTCGTCGAATATGAAAAACTCACGGGCATTCCGCTGCTTTGCAACACGAGTGCCAATTACCATGGACGTGGCTTTTTCCCGGATGCAGCTGCAGCCTGCGAGTGGGGACGCGTTGAACACATATGGTGCGACGGCCAGCTGTTCACGAAAACGCAGGTAACTGAGCGATCGCCAGACGACGCGACCTTCACGGTAAGATGAACGCAATGTCCACGGTAGCAATCGATCTTGCGGGCGTAAGCAAGACATATGAGGACAAGGTGGTTGTCGACGGGTTGTCGTTCCGCGTTGCCGCAGGGGAATGCTTCGGCCTGCTGGGACCGAACGGCGCGGGCAAAAGCACGATTGCGCGAATGGTCCTCGGCATGACATCGCCTGATGCGGGGGAGATTACGGTGCTCGGCGTGCCGGTGCCGGCTCGCGCTCGCTTGGCCCGCGCGCGCATCGGCGTGGTCCCGCAGTTCGACAATCTCGACCTCGAGTTTACTGTGCGCGAAAATCTATTGGTGTTCGGGCGCTACTTCGGCATGAGCACACGCGAGGTCGAAGCGGTGATCCCGTCGCTCCTCGAGTTCGCCCGCCTGGAGAGCAAGGCCCATGCGCGCGTCTCTGAACTGTCCGGCGGCATGAAGCGGCGCCTGACGCTGGCGCGTGCGTTGATCAACGATCCGCAGTTGCTTGTAATGGACGAGCCGACCACCGGGCTCGATCCGCACGGGCGCCACCTGATTTGGGAGCGCCTGCGTTCCCTACTGGCGCGCGGCATAACGATTATCTTGACGACCCACTTCATGGAAGAGGCCGAGCGGTTGTGCGATCGGCTGTGCGTGCTCGAAAGAGGTCGCAAGATCGCCGAAGGCCGCCCTCATGCGCTGATCGACGAGCAGATCGGGTGCCAGGTGATCGAGATCTACGGCGGCAATCCGCATGAACTGCGTTCGCTCATCAGCCCCTATGCGCAGCGTATCGAGGTGAGTGGCGAGACACTCTTTTGCTATGCGCCCGATCCGGAACAGGTGCGCCTGCAACTGCGCGGGCATGCGGGTTTGCGTCTTCTGCAGCGGCCGCCAAATCTCGAGGATGTTTTTTTGCGGCTGACCGGGCGCGAGATGGAGAAATGAACGATGCGTGAACTGTGTGCCGCGGCACTGCCCGCCAACGCTTGGAACTGGATCGCAGTCTGGCGCCGCAACTATCTGGCGTGGAAGAAGGTCGCGCTCGCGTCAATTCTCGGCAACCTGGCCGATCCTATGATCTACCTGTTCGGTCTCGGCTTTGGCCTCGGAGTGATTGTAGGTCGCGTTGACGGTACTCCGTATGTGGCGTTTTTGGCAGGCGGCATGGTCGCGACAAGCGCAATGACCTCTGCGACCTTCGAGACGATTTATGCGGCTTTCGCTCGCATGCACGCTCAGCGCACATGGGAAGCAATCCTCTACACACAGCTTACGCTGGGCGACATCGTTCTTGGCGAATTGGCGTGGGCAGCCACGAAGGCCTTTCTCGCCGGTACCGGAATAACAATTGTTGCCGCCGTGCTGGGTTATGCGGCGTGGCCGTCCATCCTCTATGCGCTGCCAGTCATCGCGCTCACCGGGTTAGCCTTCGCGAGCCTGGCAATGGTCATCACCGCGCTTGCTCCCAGTTACGACTACTTCGTGTTTTACCAGACGCTCGTCCTCACACCCATGTTGTTCCTGTGTGGCGCGGTCTTTCCAATCACTCAATTGCCCGACGTTTTCCAGCAGGCAGCACGTTTCTTGCCGCTGGCACATGCAATCGACCTCATTCGTCCGGCCATGCTTGGCCGTCCGGCCGACAGCATGGGCCTGCATATCGGCGCGCTCTGCATCTACGCGGTATTGCCGTTTTTCCTGTCGGCGGCACTGTTTCGTCGGCGTCTGATGCCTTGACGCCACCCATACAAGAAGGAGATGCGCGATGCAGTCTCGCGAACTGGGCCGCAGCGGCCTGAAAGTAAGCATGCTTGGCCTGGGCTCCATGAGCTGGGGAGAGCAGAACACGGAAGCCGAGGCGCACGCGCAACTGGACGCAGCCCTGGATGCGGGCATAAATTTTGTCGATACCGCAGAGATGTACCCTGTGCCACCCCGCGTCGAGACACATGGACTGACGGAACGTTATATCGGGAGCTGGATACGCAAGAATGGTCGCAGGCAAGACGTCGTGCTTGCGACAAAGGCCGCAGGGCCTGCTCGCGCAGGCAAAGCGTACTTACCATACGTGCGCGACGGCCGCGTCAGCGATACGCGCGCCAATCTGTTCGAGGCCGTGGACGCCAGCCTCCAAAGGCTCCAGACGGACTATATCGACCTCTACCAACTGCATTGGCCTGACCGCAGCACCAACGTCTTCCAGTCAATCGACCACCAGTATGAACTCGACGACGACACGGTCCCTATCCTGGAGACGCTGGAGGCTTTGGACGCGCTCGTCAAAAGCGGTCGCGTTCGTCACATCGGGCTCTGCAACGAAACACCTTGGGTCCTTGCCCGGTTCCTGCATTACGCCGACTCATGGGGGTTAGCCCGCGTGATAAGCATGCAGAATCCATACAATCTACTCAACCTGGATTTCGAGAACGGCCTTGCCGAGATGGCGCTGCGTGAACAGGTGGGGCACCTGGCGTATTCACCGCTCGCAATGGGCACGCTGACTGGCAAATACTTGGGGGGCCAGCGGCCAACTGGCTCGCGCCTGAACCTGTTCGGACGGTTCTTCCGCTACAGTAGTGAAAGGGCGCAGCACGCGGCACTCGCATATACGACGCTCTTCCGGGAACATGGCATCGATCCGGTGCACGGCGCGTTGTCATTCGTCAGAAGCCGGCCGTTTGTTGCAAGCACCCTGGTAGGCGCCACCTCCGTGCAGCAACTGCAGCACAGCATCGCCAGCGTCGAAGTCAGCCTGTCGCGCGAAGTCCTGGATGGAATCCAATCGATCTATCAGCGTTATGGAACGCCGTCGCCATGAACCGAATGTCGGCCTCCTCGTGCAAAGTGACGCCGCCGGTTGGTCCCGTGACCGTTTTTGAGAACTGCCAAAAGAGACACGCGGGTTGAGAACTCGCGCCGATCTGCGCGGCCCGAGATTCTAGTGCTGGCTCGCCACCCACACCTTCGCGAACTATGTTGGGAACACATGCAATGACCCACTCCGCACTATCACCTGAACCATTTGCGATCCTTGGGATGCCAAGGACTGGAACGCACTATCTCGAAGCGTTGCTAAACGAGCATCCGAACGTGTTGAGCAACGGCGAGTTACTCAACACGTATGATACAAATTGGCCCGATAAGGATCGCCTGTTACGCAGCGATCGCGAGCTCCTCGAGCTCGCCTATTTGCGCTTCCCCGTGCGTAGCGACAAGAAGGTGACGCATGTTGGGTGCAAGATCAACGAACCTCAGTTTCAGGAACGTCCGGGCTTTTTTGACGAGCTGTCCCGTTGGCCGGAGCTCAAGGTCATTTTCTTGTCTCGCAGAAATACCTTGGAGTCCCTGCGGTCGCTGGTGCAGGCAAGGCAAAGCCGCCAATGGCTGAAATTCAGTTCGGATGACGATGCGGCTCCGCCGCCACGGGTCGAGTTGCCGATCGCCTCCTGCGAGGCCTACTTCAAGGCCGCCGACGATTTCCACGCTCGGGTCGAGCATTCGTTCGCTTCGGCCAGCTTACTTGAGATCGAGTACGAGAGACTCCTTCGTGAACCCGCCGCATGCTTGGCAACGATTTGGGATTTTCTGGGCGTTCCATCGCATCAGCTTTCTGGCCGCGCGATCCTTGAGCGCCAGGAATCGCGGCCGCTGGACGAAACGGTAGAGAATTTCGACGCGTTGCGGCGCCACTTCGCAGACGGACCTTACGCGAGATTCTTCGAGATTGATGACGCATTAGTCCCAAAGGGATAATCAGTATGTCTCTTGGCAACCTCCAACGTCTTGAAGCGGAAGCAATTCATGTGCTTCGAGAAGTCGTTGCAACGTTTTCCAACCCGGTTGTGCTTTATTCCATCGGCAAGGACTCATCGGTTTTGCTGCATCTGGCGATGAAGGCGTTCTACCCGGCCAAACCACCTTTTCCCTTCTTGCACGTTGACACCAAATGGAAGTTCCGGGAGATGATCGAGTTCCGTGACCGGATGGCACGCGAACTCGGGTTCGAACTTCTGGTGCACGTCAATCAGGACGGCATCGATCAGGGAATTGGACCTTTCACCCACGGGTCCAACGTCCACACCCACGCCATGAAGACGACGGCGCTCAGGCAGGCGCTGGAGAAATACGGTTTTGACGCAGCGCTCGCCGGAGCGCGGCGCGACGAGGAGAAGTCGCGGGCCAAGGAGCGCATCTTCTCGATCCGTAACGCTCAGCATGGCTGGGATCCGAAGCATCAGCGGCCCGAGATGTGGAAGACCTATAACGCGCGCGTCGGGCCGGGCGAGACGATGCGAGTCTTCCCGCTGTCCAACTGGACCGAGTTCGACATCTGGCAATATATCCTGCGCGAGAACATTCCGATCGTGCCGCTCTATTTCGCGGCGCGCCGGCCGGTGGTGCGGCGTGACGGCGCGCTGATCATGATCGATGACGGCCGCATGCCGATCCAGCCTGGAGAAGAGGTCGCGGAGCGCCTGGTGCGTTTCCGCACCCTCGGCTGCTATCCGCTGACCGGCGCAGTTGAATCCGACGCTGCCACGGTTCCGGACATCTTGCGGGAAATGCTGACGGTGCGCACGTCGGAACGGCAAAGCCGCCTGATCGACTCGGACGAAGTCGGGGCGATGGAGAAAAAGAAGCGGGAGGGGTACTTCTGATGTCGTATCTTCAAACTGTGCCGCCGCATGACATCGAGGCGCATCTGACCGAGCACGACAAAAAGTCCATCCTGAGGTTCATCACGTGTGGCTCGGTCGACGACGGCAAATCGACGCTGATCGGACGCTTGCTTTACGACGCGAAGCTGATCTTCGAGGATCAGTTGGCAAATCTCGGGCGCGTCGGTGCCGCCAACGGGAAGGAGATCGACCTCGCCCTGCTTCTCGATGGGCTCGAGGCGGAGCGTGAACAGCGCATCACCATCGACGTCGCCTACCGTTACTTCGCCACGTCGAAGCGAAAGTTCATCGTCGCCGACACTCCCGGCCATGAGGAATATACGCGCAACATGGTGACCGGCGCCTCGACGGCCGACCTGGCTATAATCTTGATCGACAGCCGCCAGGGCATCCTTCAGCAGACGCGGCGCCACTCCTATATTGCGTCGATGCTCGGCATCCGCCATGTCGTCGTGGCGATCAACAAGATCGACCTCGTCGACTTCCGGCAATTGGTCTTCGACGAAATGGTCGCCGACTACATGGTCATTGCCAAGGAACTGGGCTTTGCCAGCATCCAGCCCATCCCGATCTCCGCGCGGTTCGGCGACAACGTCATTTCGGCATCACAGAACACACCCTGGTACACGGGGCCAGCACTTCTCGAGTACCTCGAAACGGTGCAACTCGACCCGCCCGTTGAGGAAAGGCCGTTCCGCTTTCCGGTTCAACTGGCGATGCGGCCCAATGCGGATTTCCGCGGGTATGCCGGGCAGGTGGCTTCGGGCGGGATCTCGGTTGGGGATCCGGTCGTCGTTGCAAACTCCGGGCAGCGTTCGTCAGTCAAGGCGATCGTGACTTTCGACGGGAGCTTGGCCGCCGCGGCCGAGGGCGAGGCCGTGACACTCGTCCTTTCGGACGAGGTCGATGCCTCGCGCGGAAACATGCTGGTAGCACCCTCATCGAGACCGTTTGTAGCGGATCAGTTCCAGGCACATGTCATCTGGTTCGGCGCTAATCCCATGCTTCCCGGGCGAAGTTGTATCCTGCGGACGGAAACGGACAGCGTCAGCGCAACGGTCACGGCGCTGAAGCACCAGGTGAATATCAACAGCTTTGCCCGAGAGGCGGCGAAATCCTTGCAGATGAACGAGGTCGGCGTCTGCAACATCTCGACACAGGCGCCGATCGCCTTCGACGCCTACAAGGACAACAGGTCGACCGGCAATTTCATCCTGGTCGACCGGGCGACCAACGCAACGGTCGGCGCCGGCATGATCGACTTCCCTCTCCGGCGCGCCGACAATGTCCATTGGCAGGCCACCGACGTGAACAAGGGGGCGCGCGCGGCGACGAAGAGCCAGCGGCCCGGGGTCCTGTGGTTCACGGGCCTTTCGGGCTCGGGAAAGTCGACGATCGCGAACGCGCTCGACCGCCTGCTGCACGCCCGCGGCAAACACACCTATATGCTGGACGGCGACAATGTGCGCCACGGACTGAACCGGGACCTTGGCTTCACCGAAGCCGATCGCGTCGAGAATATCCGCCGGGTGGCAGAGGTTGCCAAGCTCATGGCTGACGCCGGCCTGATCGTTCTCGTCTCCTTGATTTCGCCGTTCCGCGACGAGCGGCGCATGGCGCGCGAATTGATGGAGGAGGACGAGTTCATCGAGATCTTCGTCGACACACCGCTCGACGAGTGCGCCCGGCGTGATCCGAAAGGCCTCTACGAGAAGGCCTTCGCGGGCAAGATCGCGAACTTCACCGGCGTGTCCTCGCCCTATGAGGTCCCTGAGAGCCCTGAGCTGCGTCTCGAAACGGTTGGCCACGAGCCCGCGGCGCTGGCGCTTAAGATCGAACAGTTCCTCGAGAGGAGAATGGAGGAGAAATGACGCTTTAATGCGAAGGCTTGAGCATTTTGCAGGCGGCCACGGCGGTCCCTGGCTATCTAACGACGGGATGATCATTGCTGCCCCCGATCGGGGGGCACGAACGTCCGAAGCCATATTGGCTTCAGCAGGAGACAGCCGATCACGTGCTCACGGGTCGGCTAACTAACTGGAACGGAGAAAAGATATGTCTGATGCAAAACTGCAAGGCGTGCTGTTGGCTCTTTCGCAGGTGGCGAGACAGTTAAGTGCGGTGCCGTCCAATCAACCGGGGCCGGATGCCAATTGCGTTAAACTAAACACGAACGAGAATCCATTTCCGTTGCCGATGATGGTGATGCAAAGTGCGCTTGCGGCCCTCGAACGGCATTATCTGTACCCCGAAGATGACAATCTCAGCTTGCGGGACGCAGCCGCCAATGCATATGGCCTCTCCCAGGATCAGGTGATCGCCGGCAACGGCTCGTCTGAGCTGATGGGGCTCATCTACAGAGCTTTCCTGGCCCCGGGCGATAGCGTGGCGATGATGTCGCCAGGTTTTTCGTTTAACCGCAAACTTGCCATGTTGCAGGGTGCTCGATTTCTCGAAATTGGATGGGGCGAATCCTATTCGTTGCCCATCGAGCAATTGCTTCGAGGTCCGGCAAAAGATGCAAAGTTCATCCTGTTGGCCAATCCGAACAATCCGACTGGAACATTTGTTCCGGTGGCCGAAATCGACAGCCTCGTCGCGCAATCCGACCGATTGATCGTGGTGGATGAGGCGTATGTCGATTTTGCACCCGATGATGCCCTGCGCCTTGTCAATCGCCATTCGAACCTTCTCGTCTTAAGAACATTTTCGAAAAGCTATGCCGCTGCCGGTATTCGCGTTGGCTTCGGCTTCGGTCATCCTGAACTTATTGGGAGGCTACGCAACCTCCAAAATGTCTTCAACATGAACCTGATCGGCCATGCGGTCGGCATTAGCATCCTTTCGCACCGCGCCGCCTACGACGAGAACCACCGATATATCAAAGATGAAAGACACCGAGCAACCATTGCCCTGTCTCAACTCGGATTTTCTGTGATCCCGTCCCACACAAACTTTTTGCTTGCGCGTGTGCCACCGGGACAAGACGGCAATTGGTGGCAAGCGTCTTTGGAAAGACAAAAGATACTTGTAGCCGTCTTTCCCGATGATGGCTTGGAAAATTATATCCGCGTCAGCATCGGTACGAAAACGCAAATGGATGCATTCCTTTCCGCCGCCCGTGACATTTCTGAAAGCCTGAAAATCCAGAGCTTGCCGGTTAAGCACCGTTAATCGCTGCTTGTCGCGCAGACACAATAAACAGCCAAGATATTACGGGAACTGAGATTTCCGCACAGCGCGAAGTCGGCGCAGCCGTGTCGAGGACTGCTTGTCCCCGGTGCCCACTTGGAGGCCACACGTGGAGAACCGTGGCCGCCAGATAAACCAACCTCTTTGATCGCCTGGACCTAAACCTTTTAATTAAACATTGGAGACAATCGAATGGGAAACGCCTTTCCTTCCAATCTAACCTTCGGCATCTTCGATCACCTCGATGAGGACGGCTGCGACATCGCCCAGCAATACTCAGATCGCCTAAGGTTAGCAGAGGCGTGCGATCACCTCGGTTTTTATGCGTATCATCTCGCTGAGCACCACTGCACCCCGCATGGGAGAGGTCCATCGCCAAATCTGTTTTTATCGAGCGTCGCACAGCGCACGCGTCGGCTTCGTGTCGGGCCCCTCGTCATGCTGCTGCCGCTTTACCATCCGCTGCGGGCGTTCGAAGAAATCTGCATGCTGGACCAATTGAGCGGTGGTAGGGTCGAGCTCGGAATAGGGCGTGGCTCTCTGCCGGTCGAGTTGGGTTATTTCGGGATTGGTGCGGAGGCGGCGCCAGGCTGCTACGCGGAAGCCAGTGAAATCCTAGTTAATGCGATGAAAGGCGGCACGCTATCCCATAAAGGCGAGCATTTTGAGCTGAGCGACATTCCGCTGACGCTAAGACCTCATCAACGTCCGCATCCGCCGACGTGGATCGCCACCAATCGACCCGATTCAGCCCACTGGGCCGCTGCAAATGGTGCAAATATCGCGTGCGTAGGACCATCCTCTACTGTCCGCAAAATTACTGATGCCTTCCGCGCCCATCGAAAGCACAACACGAGCACAGACGATCAAGAGCCATTTCGTGGATTGCTCCGCATGGTCGTGATTGGACGTTCTGACCTGCATGCCTGTTCGCTCGCAGCATCTGCCTACGAACATTGGCTTAAGAGCTTTAAATTCCTTTACGAGCTCAACGAACTTCCCACCCCCCCAAACCTGCCGCTGACCTTTGACGAGGCGGTCGAGAGTGAATTATGCGTAGCAGGAACGGCGGCTTCGGTGCGACAAGCTCTTCTTAATCAGCTGGAAGAGGCAGGCGCCAACTATCTTCTTTGTCAACTTGCGTTTGGGAGTTTGCCGCTGGAAGCTTCCCTGTACACCGCAGCCACCATTCAATCCGAAATGATGGCTCGACTCGGCTGAAGATAAAATTCGCGATTCGGTTTATTTAGGAGATCCTATCGTTGCGGCAGCGCTTCTCGACACTCCCCGCGCAGTTGCGCGGGGACTTCCCGAAAAGCGCTCGGGATTATCCTGCAGGCTGGGTCGGCAAATGGCGCCATGATAGATTGACCAAACAGAGACAGCGGACCAGCCATTCATCTGCTAACTCACGTGCTCGAAGGCAAGCTGCATGAATTCGAAGTCTACAAAGCGACGGCACTGCAATCACCGTGCTTCCTGCCGACGTTGATCTAACGAAACTGCACCTTTTTTAGTCCGCCAACTTTTTGTCCGGCCAACTTCATCATCGATATCGCGTGGAGGCAAGTACCTAATGAAAATCGATCCAATTTATGCGTTCGAGCTGGTGGCCGGAAGCACGGACGACCTCGGATACGAAGCGACCGAAGAGGATGCACGCAAAGCCGCTCTGGCACATCTCACGAACTCCGAGTTAGGGATAGAGTGAAATTCGACGTCCCGATGGCGATCTACAAGGTTTGGTTGAAGCCAATCGACACACCGCTGCTTCTTGAAATTATGAACGTCCCGGACGAACGTCCGGATTGGCGGCTCGTAGAACGCAAGGAGCGCATTGCGGTCGTAACGGAATGATGCCGACGATCCATTGCTTTCCAAAGGTGGCGTATGAAATTCCATCCACGCCTCTGCGAAAAAGCACAAGGAGTTGCCCCGTGATGACGGATAGGCCCGAGGAATTCGCAAAGTTTGAACTGCGCAGGTGAAACGATGAGCTGATTTACACGTTCGTTCGAAGCTTAACGGCGGACGGCAAATTCGCATATCAGCGGGCAGTTCTTCCGGTTGATGTCAGAGCGATCACCGGCACTTGTTGTTATGAAAGCCCGCGGGAGCGCCCATTACTGGGCGCGTGAGAGGCTAAATTGAAAGAGCCGGATAGTTGAAGATCCGAGGCTTGGGATGATCGCCGTTCTGATGCTCGGCAATGATGATCCTCATATCTTGAAAGACTTCTAATTAAACCCTATTATTGGGGCCGAATTAGTGAGGAAAGAATGGAAACTTTGACAACAGCTCAGGCCGCATTCGTGCTCGGCGAGCCGCTGGAGAGCTTCAAAAAAGTTGTCGAGCGTTCGCCGGTCAAGCCTCATCTGGTGACGAGAGGCGGTCGGCGCATACGGCAGTTCGGTACCGCCGAGCTAGTGTTTCTGCACGCTTATGACGAACTAAAACAAGCGTTCACACCGAAAACTCAGTCGGAGCTTTACAATGCGCTACGAACGACGCTCCAAGGCCGTCATGAGAAAGTGGTCGTCTTTGGAAATCATCGATACGACATCTCCAGCCACGTCCGTGATGTCGAGAAGAAGGTAAAAGAACTCGATAGGCTGAACGCGCATATTGATGCGTCAGGCAAGGAGGCCTTCATCCGGGGGACCAAAATCGAAGCCCATCGAATTGCAGCACTTCTCGATGCCGGAGTTTCCGTTCGTCAGGTCCAGCAAGATTATCCCTCGCTCGCCGAGTCTCAAATCATCGCCGCGAAAATTTACGCCGAAGCGAATCCAAAAGCGGGCCGGCCTTACCCAAAGCAGACAGCAAAAGCGGCGATGCGCGAAGCTGATCTCAGCGCCTTGGATGATCTTGATTGAAGTATATGCTTGATACAAACGTCCTGAAGGAACTGAGCCGACCGAAGCCACACGACAACGCCAAAGCCTGGCTTTCGAAGGTGGATGATCTCGATCTCGCCATCAGTGTCATATCCGTGCGTGAAATAACCAAGGGCATCGAGAAAAAGCGGAAGACCGATGAGCTTGTTGCTGATCGCCTTGCTGCGGCGGCTCAGCAAATTTTCACCGCATATGAAGGTCGGATCCTTCCTGTCGACCAGAAGGTCGCAATCGTTTGGGGAGGCCATCTCGGTCGCAGCGACAAGAATATCGATGATGTGGGCTTGGCGGCAACTGCACAGGTTCACGGCCTTCTTGTCGTCACCAGAAACGAGGAGGATTTCGCCAGCCGGGGAGTGGCTGTTTTAAATCCGTTTAAAACTCCCGCGAAACTCATCACTCCTGCATGATCAGCTCTGAACGCGACCAAAAAACTTGCTCGTTGCAACGACGCCCCGAAGCCTAGGTCAGGACTTCGCCAATCCCAAGCCAGAAGATAACGGAAGCTGCGATGCAGATCGCTGAGAAGAACGTGTGGGCACATCGGTCATAGCGTGTTGCGATGCGCCTCCAATCCTTGAGTTTGGCGAATAGGTTCTCGACCTGCGAAGACAGAGAGCTTTGTCGTAGACGTCTGGCTTCTGCCGACTCTAGCGGCAACAGAAATTCGAACTGGCCGCTCTATGGCCCTGGCTACCATCCGCCCCGATGCCTGATGGGACAAGCAGAGCCGCGGCTTCGCCCTTCGCAGGCCGACCAGCATCTCGATCCAATCCGTCGCCCAGGCCCGATCGGCGTCGGTTCCGAGGCCGGAAAGCGGGCAGAACGCCAGAGCCCTCCCCTCTTCCGCGTTGTCGCCGCCGATCTCATAGTGATCGCCACCCGCGGCGAGCGTCAGGGGCAGAAGCGAGCTTCCCTTGTCAAACGCGAAGATCTGCGCATTTTGGTAGCGACGAAACTGTGCAGCGATCAGTGCCAGGAGTGTCGATTTGCCGGATCCGGTCGGACCGAAGATCAGCGTGTGGCCGACATCATCCACATGCAGGTTGAGCCGGAACGGCGTGGAGCCGCTTGCGACCTGCATCAGCGGCGGCGAGTTCGGGGGGTAGAACGGGCACGGAGCAACCGGGTTTCCCGACCAGACCGCGTTGAGGGGGATCAGGTCGGCGAGATTGCTGGTGTTGATCAGCGGCTCGCGGATGTTGCTATACCAATTCCCCGGAAGACTTCCGAGGAAGGCGTCGGTGGCGTTGAGCGTTTCGATCCGCGCGCCGAAACCTTCGGCCTGGATCAGCCGCCGGATGGCTTCAGCCTTCTCCTGCAGCGCCTCGCGGTCTGAATCAAAGAGGATGACAACAGGTGTGTAGTAGCCATAGGCAACCAGTTGCGACGAGGCTTGCGCGATCGCATCCTCGGTCTCAGCCACCATGGTCATCGCGTCCTGATCGACGGAACGCGATTGCGTCTGAAAGAGCTGGTCGAAAAACGGCCGTACCTTCTGTTGCCACTTCTTTCGCGTGCGTTCGAGCTTCGCTCTCGCTTCCTCGGCATCGAGGAAGATGAAGCGCGACGACCACCGATAGGTGAGCGGCATCAGGTCGAGGCTGTTCAAAATGCCCGGCCAGCTCTCTGCCGGCAGGCCGTCGATAGCGACAACGCTGAGGTATCGGTTCTCAATCTTCGGCGTCAGCCCGTGCTCAAGCTCGGCCGTGGCGATCCAATCGAGATACATGGGGACATCCGGAAGCCGGATCGGATGGCTTTCCCCGGTGATGCAGAAGCGGACGAACTGAAGCAGTTCGTCATACCGGACAATCCGCTCCCCTCCCCTCTCGACCGTTTCGCGGGTTTCCATTCGCCGGATCGATAACGTGTTCGCGAAATACTGCTCGATTTCGCGGATGGCGTTCTTGAAAACGAAGAGCACCGTGTCCGCATAGGACGTCCTACGGCTCTCCCCGTCGGCATAGATGTATTTGCTGAGAGCGATCTTCTTGGACTCGAGCGGCCGGTAGGTCAGGATCAGGGCGTGCTTGCTCTCGAAATGCCCCTGCTCGCGCGCGAAATGCGCCCGGCGCTCGGCGTCAATCGCGCGCGTGACCGGGTCAGGGAAATAGCAACGGTCCTCCGATGGATAGTCGACCGTCGGAATGCGGATGGCCTCGGCTTGGATCATCCAGCCGCTTCCAAGCCGCGACAGGACCGCATTCATCTGCCTCGACACCTCATTGCGTTCGAGGTCGGTCGCACTTTCGGAATCGGGGCCGGCAAAGTACCAGCCGGCCATCAGGCTTCCGTCCTTCAGCAGGAGGACGCCATTGTCGACTAGACCGGCATATGGAACGAGATCCGCAAAGGATGGGCCCGTGGCCCGGAAGCGTTTGAGACCTACCACAACCGCCCCCTCAAAACCGTCGCCACGGCGATGTGGTCGCCTTGTAATATGGCTTGTAGGAAATGTGTCGCACGTAGACCTGCCGCATGAGCGGATCGGACTTCGCCATCATCCTGAGCAGCCCGACGATCACGATCCAGACGGCGACGCCGAAGAGCGCCGAATAGACCGTGAGGACGACGAAGATCAGGATCACGGCCGCAAGACCCGTGATCAATACTAGCTCCCGGTCCGCGCCCATCAGCAGGTTCGGGCGGGACAGAGCGCGGTGGATACGATTGCGCTGCAGGCCGGACAGCGACTCAGCCATGAGCCCCCTCCCCTTCTCCGGTCGAACCAATCGACGTGATCTGCTCGTCCGTCAGCCCGATCGAGGCGCCCGTCGCACCGAACAAGCCCACGATGGTGGTGGCGCCGAGCAGGATGCCGGCGACGAGCACGACGTACACAAGTCGCCGCGCGAAATCGTTCAGCTCCCCGCCAAAGATCAACATGCCGCCTGCGATTGCGACGGCCGCAAGCGCGATATAGCCGGCAACCGGGCCAGTGATGGATTCCTGAATTTGCTCGAGCGGTCCCTCCCAAGGAAGGCTGCCGCCGGAACTGGCCAGTGCCGGCGCGACCGATGCGAAAAGACTGGACGCTGCAATGAGCGCGACGGCGATGAGTGCATGCTTACGCGACATGGCGCGCCTCCTGTTCTTCGGTGAGCTGATCGGATTCGATCTCGTATTGACCGCCCGCAAACCGCTCGACGTGGATGACGTCGCGAACGCGCCGCCCGCGCGGCGTCCGCTCGATCGAAATGATGAGATCGACAGCCTCGCCGATCACCTCGTGCATCGGCTGCTGGCTTGCCTCGGCTGTCAGCTGCTCAAGGCGACGCAGCGCCGACATGGCGGTGTTAGAGTGAATTGTCGCCACACCTCCCGGATGGCCGGTGTTCCAGGCCTTGAGTAGTGTAAGGGCAGCGCCGTCACGGACTTCACCCACGACGATCCTGTCGGGACGCAAGCGCATGGTGCTCTTCAAGAGCCGCGCCATGTCGACCGTATCGCTGGTATGCAGGAGAACGGCGTTTTCAGCCGCGCACTGAATTTCCGCAGTGTCCTCAAGAATGACGAGCCGATCCTCCGGCGCGGATTTGACGATCTCGTCGATAACTGCGTTTGCGAGCGTCGTCTTGCCTGAACCGGTCCCCCCGGAAATAACAATGTTCAAGCGCGAAGAGATTGCACTGCGGATCGTGGACGCCTGATACCCGCTTATCACGCCAGAGCCCACATAGTCTTCAAGCGGAATGAGGCGCGAGGCACGACGGCGGATGGTGAAGGCAGGGTTGGCGACCACGGGGGGCAAGAGCCCTTCAAAGCGGTGGCCGCCGATCGGCAGTTCGCCGGAGATGATCGGTTGTTCCGGGCCGACTTCGGACTGAAGTGCATGCGCCACGGTTCCGATCACCATTTCTGCGGCGGCTGCGGACATTTCGCCGGCGGGAGCAACGCCATGACCGAGTCGTTCGATGTACAGCCTTCCGTCCGGATTGAGCATGATCTCAACGACATTTTTGTCGTTCAGCGCAACGCATAGCTGATCGCCGAGCGCCTCCTGAATTTTGCGGACAAGCCGCGGGTGCGAACGAAGCTGGTTCACGGATTTCTCCTTACGCTGATTGGCTGAGATGGGTGACTTCAGAGCGATAATTGGAGGGGCGAAGCTTAAGGAATATGTCCGCATTGGCGGGCAGCGTGCCCGCCACGGCTATCGTCATGCCGATCTTCTTGGGCTCACCCAAACGCTGCAGCGGCCATCCGACACGAGCGAGGATCCGCTCGAATCGAACGTCAGTCACAGTGACAATCTCGGTGTAGCCATTCGCCACGCACCATTCGATGATGCCTGCGAACATGGTCAGCGTCGTCTCATGGACCGACCCGTCTCCCGTTCTCTCCGTAAGCGTCGTGTCTACGCAGAAGCGGGAGCTCTCGATCATCGCCGAATGGGCATGGAGCCGTCCTCCTGGAAGGAGCGACGAAAAGACGTTTTCGGCCATTGTTGGACCCAGGGTTGGAAGAAGCCTGGCGCAGCCCGCAACGCGGTTGTCGGAAGAGACCGCGAGGATGTAAACGGGCCGGAGATTGTCGAACGAATCCTCCTCTCGGCCATCGACAACGTCGACCTCCCAGCCGAGCCGATCGGAAAAGACATGTGCCCGCAAGGAGTGGTGGGCATCGAGGAGCTGGTGCTCGCGATGAGTCCTTGCGGTAGAGATAGCGATCATATGCATGATTTTCTCCGTCATTGAATGACGGCTGGGAAATGAGCACGGATCGAAGCGGTGCGGCAGTTGTCGAATTCTACAAGGTCGGTTCAGCTGTGCCGCATCGCCCATTTGTCGAAAGTGCGATGACATCCCATGGTGGTCTGCCAGCTCATTCGCGTTCGTTACTTGTAGGATTCACAGGAGAACAATTCGAGATCAAGGACATAGGAGAGCTGGGCTAACCCTCGGAGCGGAAATACAAAAATCGGAAAAACCGCTTGTGCATCATTCCCAAGCCTTTAACCACTTGTTAACTCTAAACTTCTGGACGCGTTTGGGAGAATC